>NZ_CP093313.1:2400000-4800000 GCF_025264625.1 Occallatibacter riparius | reverse complement strand
GTCGTACCGGATCGGGCAGTTCAGCAAGGACCCCATTGCCGGCATTACGCCGATTGCACAGATGCTCGAGGTGCGCGATATCCCGGTGGGCGAGCAGACGCGCGTGGCCGAGTTGCAGCGGAAGAAGGACACCGGGCCGATGGGCGAGGAGCCGGCCTTTTTGCCAATGGAGACGCCACTGGTGATGAGCGGTTTTCATCCCGAGGCGATCAAGCTGTGGCAGCAGAAGATGGAGGGCACGGGGCTGGAAACGGTTGCAGCCGGAGGCGGAGGGACGTCTAAGTCCGATAAGATTTCAGCTGCTGCAGCGGCAAGCATCGTTCCGGGATCGGCGGTGAGCGCGCTGCTGGTGGGGGGCGACCTGGAGATTGCGGCGACGTGCACCGTTACCTATGTCGACCTCAAACAGCTTCTGGCCTGCGGGCATCCCCTTCAACAGGCGGGGCCGGTTTCGCTTCCGATGACTGCTACCGAGGTGGTGGCTACCCTGGCATCGCCGCTGAACGCCTTCAAAATCGTGAATACGGGCGAGCGCATTGGCGCATTTACCGAAGATCGCGATGCGGCCATCCGGGGAGTACTGGGCGCTACTGCGCAGACGATTCCGGTGCACATAGCGGTGCACTCCGGGAAGAAGACGCGCAACCTCAATATCGAGGTGCTGGACTTGCCTTCCCTCACGTCGCAGGCCGTGCTGGTGAGCATGTACGAGGTTCTGCTGCAGACGAATGAGAGCGGGGCCGATAACAGCTATCACGTGACGGGCACGATCGACGTGGATGGATATCCGGCGTCACCGGTGGATGTGTGGGCTGGGGGGTCGGAGGGACTGCCTCCGCAGCTTGCCGCGGCGCTGCTGTCGGCAGATCGGTTCCAGAAGCTCTATACGAATGGAGCGCGGCTTGGCGCGATTCGGGGGGTGAATCTCAAGGTGGAGGCGATCCCGCACCGGGCGTCGGTGGAACTGGCTTCGGCGCGGTTCACGTCGGGAAATATTGTGCACCCCGGCGATACGGTGACGGTGGAGGCGACCCTCAGGCCGTGGCAGCAGCCGGAGAAGAATGTGCGGATCTCGTTCAAGGTTCCGGCTCGGCTGCAGGGTGGAAATGTGCGGGTGCTGGTATCGGATGCGGGGACGCTGGACAGGACGTTATCGCAGCCGAAGATGATACCGCGGCCATCAGACATGCAGACGGCGCTGGCGGAAGCGCGGAATCAACATCCGCAGGACCGGGTGTATGTAAGCCTGCTGGTGCCCGAGACGCAGGCGGGAATGCAGGGCCAGACGCTTTCGAGCGTGCCGATCTCGATGGCCAATGCGCTGGAGCCGATGCGGGCGGCGCAGGATGTTTCGCTGAATGGGGAGTCGGCGCAGGTGGCGGCGGCGGCGGCGGCGGGAGGAGTGCTGTCGGGGTTCCAGGTACTTAATCTCCGCATTGAACCGGGCGGCGGGGTAGACTAAAGCAAAACCAGAGAAGGCTTGTCGCGCTCGCCCGTGCGGAGTGATTCGTGCTCCGGGGTAACCTGAATTGAGCGCCGTCGGGTGGGACATGAATCTGGTTCTGCTGTACAGGCATACAAATAGCGGTTAAGTTTTTTTGAGCAGTGTGGCTTTGTGTTAAGGAAGGCCAGGATAGCCGCGGCCATCCCGCACACTTAAACCCCCAGTGAGGATCCAGAGACATGTCCAATATTCAAGGATTAGCAGCTCACGCAGCAGGAGCCGAACTTCTGCCGTTTCGTTACGATCCCGGTCCGCTGGGGGCACACGAAGTAGAGATTGCGATTTCCCATTGCGGCATATGCCATAGCGATCTTCATCTGATTTCGAACGATTGGGGGATCAGCCAGTTTCCGTTTATTCCGGGGCACGAGATTGTAGGGAAGATTCAGCTGGTTGGCTCCGAGGTGCGCGACCTGAAGATGGGTCAGCGCGTGGGGCTGGGGTGGCAGTCGAACTCGTGCGGCGAGTGCGAGTGGTGTACCAAGGGCCTGGAGAACCTTTGCCTGAAGTCGGAGGCTACCTGTGTCCGCCGGCATGGAGGCTATGCGGACCGAGTGCGCGCGAACGCCCGGTTTGTCATGCCGATTCCCGAGGCGCTGGAGAGCGAGAACACGGCTCCGCTGCTGTGCGGGGGGATCACGGTCTACAATCCGCTGCGCAGTCACGGCATCAATCCTTCGTCGCGCGTGGGCGTGATCGGCATTGGAGGACTGGGGCATCTGGGGATCCAGTTTGCGAAGGTGTTTGGAGCGGAAGTGACGGCGTTTTCGACGTCGGCCGCGAAAGAGGAAGAGGCGCGCGCGCTGGGAGCTCACCGGTTTGTGAATACGCGCGAGACAAGGGCACTGAAGGACCTGGCCTGTACGTTCGATTTCATTTTGAGCACGGTGAACGCCGATCAAGACTGGAGCATTTACATGCAGGCGCTGCGGCCCAATGGAACGCTGTGCTTTGTGGGTGTTCCGCCGGCGCCGGTGAGTGTGCATGCGTTCCCGATGATTTCGGGTGTGCGCACGATTACGGGAAGCCCGATCGGGCCGCCGCACCGTATCCGCGAGATGCTGGATGTGGCCGCACGGCATGGGTTGAAGGCGCAGACCGAACGCTTCGCGATGGGCAAGGTGAATGAGGCCATCGAGCGGGTGAAGAAGAACAAGGTTCGGTATCGGGCGGTGCTCTCCAACTGAGAGAAGCAGGCATTAGGGATTAGGCGCTAGTGAATACATCGCTGACTTCTGTGCGCATGGATAAGTGGCTGTGGGCGGCGCGGTTCTTCAAGACGCGCGCGATGGCTGCGAAGGCTTGCGATCTGGGGCGGATCAAGTCGCATGGGACAGAGGCCAAACCGGCGCGCGATGTGAAGGCCGGCGACATGCTGCAGATCAAGACTGAGGGCGGCGACTACGAAGTCGAGGTGCTGGGGCTGAGCGAGATGCGCGGGCCCGCCGCGGTGGCGCATACGCTGTATCGCGAAACCGATGCCAGCAAGGATGCGCGCGAGAAGGCTGCTGCGGAGCGGAAGGCGATGCAGGAGTTCATGCCTCTGCCGGAGCGCCGGCCGAGCAAGCGCGATCGGCGGAGGATTATTCAGTTCCGGGGCGGGCGCTGACGCGCCCGGTGATCAGGTGTACAGGTGGTCAGATCACCTGAACTCACTCCGAGGCTTCCTGCAGCGTGCCGCTTCCGTTTAGTAGACTCAACAGCAGCATGGTGATAGCAGCCCGTCTCACCCGCATTCCTTACAAAATTGTGGTGGCCGCAGGTGCGGCCTTTCTTGCCTGTGTCGCCGGATTGACGCCGGCCAGGGCGCAGGGGACTCATCTGTGGACGCAGTCGCGCCTGGAGGAGTTCGAGAAGGGCACGCCGCAGGGTGTGGCTCTGGCCAGCGATGGCAGTCTGCGCGAGGGGCCGGGACTAAAAGAGATTGCGACTACGCCTTCGACGTTCGTTTGGTCTGTGGCCGCGGACAAGAATGGGACGGCGTACCTGGGAACCGGCTCACCGGCGACGGTGCTGCGCGTGGGCGCTGACGGCAAGCCGTTCACTCTTTTTGAAACGAAAGACCTGAGCGTGCAGGCGGTGCGGCTGGGGCCGGATGGCGCGCTGTACGCTGCGACGATGCCGAGCGGCAAGGTGTACAAGCTGAGCGCGAACGCGTCGACAAAGCAGGATGAGGCGAGCGCGACAGTTGTTTTCGATCCTGCGAAAGTGCCGGGTGCGGAAGCTGCGAAGGCTGAAGGCGATGATGATAAGTCGGCCGCGAAGGATCAGTCGAAGTCGCACTACGTTTGGGACATGACGTTCGACTCAGGGGGGCGGTTGTATATCGCAACGGGTGGGCCGGGGGCTGTGTATCGCGTGGATGCGGCCAAGAGCGGCGCGACGCCGGAGCTGTTCTTCAAAAGCGATGAGCCTCATATTCGCTGCCTCGCATGGGATGCGAAGGGCAACCTGATTGCGGGGTCGGATGGCAGCGGGCTGGTGTATCGCATCAGTCCCGAGGGCAAGGGATACGTGCTGTTCGACGCGCCGCGAAGGGAGATTCCGGCGCTTGCGATTGGTGCGGATGGAACCATTTACGCGGCGAGCGTTGGGGACAAGTCACGCAATCCGCTGCCGCCGCTGCCGGTCCAGGGTACGGGCGTGGTGACGTTCACGGTGGTGCAGCCGGGATCGCTGCAGGCGGCGAATGCGAGCACGTCTGCTCCCGAGGGCACGGAGGTTTACGCGCTGAAGGAAGGCCAGGCACCGCGCAAGATATGGACGGGCAAGGATGAGGTTGTGTATGCGCTGGCGGCGCGGCCGGACGGGCTGCTGGCGTTGACGGGAAATCGCGGGCGCGTGTTCCGCATCCAGGAGAACGGGGATTACGCCGATGTGGGGCATCTGGATGCGCAGCAGGGTCTGGCGATGACAGCGGGAGCGCACGGGGCGATTCTGATTGCGACAGGAAACACCGGCAAGATGGTTGAGTTTGGCGCACCGGAGAAGCACGAGTATCTGAGCGATGTGCTGGATGCCGGCGCGCTGGCGCGGTTCGGACGCGTGGAGATTGAGCCGGGGTCTACGGGCTATGACCTGATGACACGCAGCGGCAATGTGGAGCAGCCGGTGCGCGGTTGGAGTGACTGGCAACCGTTGAATGCGGGCACGGTGGCTTCGCCGGCGGGACGTTTTCTGCAATGGAAGGCTGTGCTGCACCAGGGCGGCACGCTGAGCGGCGTGGGTGTGAACTATCTCGCGGTGAATGCCGCACCGGTGGTTGAGGATGTGGTTGTGGTTCCAGGCGCGCGGATGACGCCCCAGGCGCAGCAGAGCGGGCAGGCGCAAACGGTGAACATTTCCCTGCCCTCAAACCAGGCAGCGGCGAGCGTTTCATTCGATGGCGGCAGCGCGGCGAGTTCGATTACGGCAACGAAGGACCGGACCGCAGTTACGGCGCGATGGGCCGCGCATGACGACAACGGCGACGACCTCACGTATGCGCTCTATCTGCGCGGGGACGGCGAGCACGTGTGGCGGTTGCTGAAGGACAACATTACGGAGAAGGCATACAGCTTCGACCAGACGCTGATTCCCGACGGCGGGTACCAGATGAGGGTGGTTGCGAGCGATGCGCCTTCGCATACACCGGCCGATGCTTTGATGGGCGAGAAGATCAGCGACCGATTTGAAGTGGACACCACTCCGCCGGTGATTACGGCGTTGCACGCCGCAGAGACGGCTCCGTGCGCGAAGGCGCCTTGCGCAGCACAGGTGACGTTCGATGCTGAGGATGTGATGTCGGCGGTGGTGAAGGCCGAGTACTCGCTGGATGCGGGTCCGTGGCAGTATGTGGAGCCGGTGGGCGCGCTGTCGGATTCGAAGCGCGAGCATTATGACTTCCGCATTCCGGAGGCCGCGTTCAATGGCAAGACGGGCGAGCATCTGTTAGCGGTGCGCGTGTATGACCGGCATGAGAATGTGGGGTTGGCGAAGACGGTGTTTATGTCGGCGGGCGAGGGGAAGTAAATTCTCCGGAGCTGATGATGGAGCGATCCGAAGAACAAACAACCGCAGATCCTTCGACTTCGTTGGCGAAAAGCGCGCCAACTTCGCTCAGGATGACAACTCAGTTGATGATCCGACAAAGGTTGAACGATGCGGTTTGAACTGTTCGTTGCGGCGCGGTATCTGCGGGCCAAGCGCAGGCAGGCGGTAGTGGGCGTGGTCACGTCCATCTCGATTGCCGGCGTGGCTGCGGGCGTGGCGGCATTGATCATCGCATTGGCGATCACGAACGGGATGCGGCGCGACCTGCAGGATCGTCTGGTGGACACGAGTGCACACGTGCAGTTGATGCGCGTGGAGGGCGACGGCATCCGCGACTGGCGGCCGCTGCTGGAGCGGCTCCGGAAGGTACCGCATGTGACGGCGGCTTCTCCAGGATTGTATGAGCAGGTACTCGTGGCGCGGGGAGCGCGGGATGGCGGTGCGCTGATTGAGGGCGTTTTGCCGGACCAGGAGATTACGGTGAGCAGCCTGCTGAAGCAGGCGACACCGGGGTCCGTTGCGGCGTTGCAGCCGCTGCCGGAAGGAACTACTCCGAAGCCAGGCGATCTGCAGCCGATTGTGCTGGGATCAGACCTGGCCGAGACAGTTGGAGCGACGATCGGCGATCGCATTATTCTCATCAGTCCGCAGGGCGAGATGACTCCGTATGGGCAGATACCCAAGATGGTGCCGTTCCGGCTGGCGGGGACTTTCCACTCGGGCTTTTATCAGTACGACGCGAGTTGGGGCTTTATACGCCTGGCGGATGCGCAAAGGCTGTTCGATGAGCCGGATTTGCTGAGCGTGATCAGCTTCAAGGTCGACAACCTGAACCGCGCGCCGGAGGTGGGACGCGCGATTGAGCAGGCCGCGGGCAAAGGCTTCATGACCAACAACTGGATGGAACAGAACCGCGAGTTGTTCCGCGCGTTGCGGCTGGAGCAGGTGGTGACGTTCATCATCATCACGCTGATTGTGGTGGTGGCGGCGCTGAACATTCTGATTGCGCTGACCATGATGGTGATGGAGAAGACGCGCGATATCGCCGTGTTAATGAGCTTCGGCGTCGATCCAATGCAGGTGCGGAGGATTTTTCTGCTGCAGGGCTTCCTGATCTCTGTGGTGGGCACATTGGCGGGGCTGGTGATGGGGTATATCGCGTCGTGGGCAGGCGGGCACTATCACTTCATTCATCTGTCGGCCGAGGTGTACTCGATCGACACGCTGCCATTTGCGCCGCGGGTAATCGATGGCGTGATTGTGGCGGCGGTGTCGATTGGGGTGTCGCTGCTGGCTACGCTGTATCCGTCGGTGGCGGCTTCGCGGATTCTGCCGGCTGAGGCGCTTAGGTACGAGTGATCACTGGTTAGTGCTACTGGCTAAGTGATCGGGTGATCAGGTGGTCAGATGGTCGGGTCATCAGGCTGACCTGGTAATCGTGATCAGGTGCTCAGGTCACCACACTTGAGAGACTAACGTCACAAGAGCTGGCGCAGAATTGGTGCTAGATTACCGGTACCATGATCCTCATTCGTAAGGCGGAGCCGGACGACGCGGCTGGGATCGCGCACGTGCATGTACAGAGCTGGCGCACCACCTACAAGGGAATCGTTCCCGATGCTTACCTGGATGCTCTGGACGAGCCAGACCGCACGCAGTTGTGGCAGGATCTTCTCGGGGGTGACTACGACACCTTCGTAGCCGAACGCGAGGGGCTGATTGTTGGATTCATCATGGGCGGGAGATGCAGGGACCGCACCCAACAATGCGATGGAGAGCTCTACGCTGTGTACCTGCTGCAGGAGGAGCAGCGGGCCAGGATCGGGAAGGACCTGGTGCGCGAACTGGCTCACGCGCTTAGGCGTCGCGGACTGCGGAAGATGGCGGTGTGGGTTCTGGCGAGGAATCCGGCGAAGACGTTCTACACGCGCTTGGGAGCACACTTTGTGCGCGCCAAGCAAATCGAGATTGGCGGCGCTCCGCTGATGGAGCATGCGTACGTGTGGGATGATCTGGAGTCGCTCATGCGCCGCTATGTCGTGTCGAAGCCTTGAGCAGGGAATAGCGGCAACTGCGGATCGGCGGGCTTGCGGCGCGCGCTGCGGCGGTCGTCGAATACTGTGCGGCCGTTGAGCGAGGGTGAGATCTCTCGCTCGTGCTCGAGGGCGGCGGTGAAGTCGGCGAGCGGATCGCGGTTCTGCTCGACGGCGCGAGTGAGCTTGTCGAGGCGCCGGAAGCCTTCTGACTTCTCCGTGTGGCCGAGACGGGTTGCGTCGAGCGAGCGGCGAAGCACGGCGAGGGATTCGTCGTAAGTCTTGAGGGGCACAGGGAACGGGTGCCCGTCTTTGCCTCCATGGGCCCAGGAGAAGCGCGCGGGATCGGAGAATCGGCTGGGCGCGCCGTGGACGACTTCCGCGATGAGAGCGAGCGACTGCAGGGTACGCGGACCGAGGCCTTCGACCAGAAGCAGAGAGGCAAAATCGCGGAGGTCCTGTTCGTGCGCCACGGCGAGGACTGCGCCGAGTCGCTTGAGGTCGACATCTTCGGCGCGAACGTCGTGATGGCGCGGCATGACGAGTCGGCGGGCTTCGTCGATTGAGGCCTGGACGGGCTGGCCGGCGATGGTGAGCAGGGCTTGCTGGGCAGAGGTGGCGCGGGAATCGACGAGGTTGAGGATTTCGCCCTGGGGACGGCCGAGGATGGCGGTGTGCGGGTCGTGGACGAAGTCGCGCACCGCGGGCGAATGCCAGTGGTAGCGGCGGGCGAGGCCGGTGGCGTCGTTCATGCCCTGCTGGATGACGGACCACTCGCCGGAGGTGTGGATGACAAAGGTGTGCAGGTAGAGCTGGAAGCCGTCGGCGATGGCGTTGTTGTCGATGCGGGCGGTGAGGCGGCTGGTGCGGGCGAGAGTGTTGCCGTCGAGGCCGCTGCGGGCGGAGAAGTCGCGGAGTTCATCGGGGGTTCGCTTAGAGTGACGGCCGCGGCCGCCGCAGATCTGGAAGCCGAGTTCGGAGAGACGCGGGTTGAGGCCGCGCTTGAGCGCACCCATGACGGAGGTGGTGATTCCGGAGGAGTGCCAGTCCATGCCCATGACGGCGCCGAAGGCCTGGAACCAGAAGGGGTCGCTGAGGCGGGAGAGGAATTCCGACGGGCCGTAGTGGAGGACGATCTGCTCGGTGATGGCGGTGCCGAGCTCGGTCATGCGGGTGGCGAGCCATTGGGGGACACGTCCGCCGTGGAGGGGGAGATCGGCGGTGCCGGAACGCTTCACTTGTCTATTGTTGCCTAAAAACGGGCGACGGGGAATATCAGGCGAAGAAGCTGATGGAGTTGGAGGATGGGGATAGCCTGAACTCGGGTGTGGTTTCGTTGGCTGGTTCGGGGTCGAGGTCGTCGTCTTCGTCTTCGAGGCCGCGGGAGGGGTTGCGGCTGGGGGAGTAGGAGTCGTCGCGCTGCTGGTGACGGAACTCGGTGGCGAAGACGCCGGTGAGGTCGGGGTTGTTGCCGGAACCAGGAGGCGAAGGGCGGACCGCCTGGACGGGACGGATGGCGTTTACCGGGCCGATGTCCATGGGGGTCCTCCCTTCGCGGATAGGGAGGTTATCGGCGGGTGGGGCGGGGACTTTAATGACGGTGGTGTGGAGTGTCGCGCTTTGAGACAGCTTTAAAGTTCACAGTTCGTAGTTCGTAGGTCACAGTTAGTTACTACGGTCGCTCGGCTTGGAGCGTTTGGCGAGGCGGGCTAGGACGGCTTGTTCGCGGAGGACCTGCTTGAGGGGGCGGGCGGGGGTTCCGTAGAGGACGGTGCCGGGCTCGGCGGCGGCGGTCTTGCCGTTGAAGACGCCGGACTGGCCTCCGAGGATGACTCCGGGGGCAACGTGGGCGTGGTCGCCAATGCCGACCTGGCCGGCGAGGACTGCGGACTTCCCTACCGTGCTGGAGCCGGAAATGCCGGTGAGGGCGACGAGGATGACGTCTTCGCCGATGTCACAGTTGTGGCCGACGTGGACGAGGTTGTCGATTTTGACGCCGCGACGGATGCGGGTTTCGGCGAGTGCGCCGCGGTCGATGGTGGTGTTGGCGCCGATTTCGACTTCGTCTTCGATCACGAGGGTTCCCTGCTGGGGAAACTGGGTGTAGGCGCCGTTCTGGGGGTTGCGGACGTAGCCGAAGCCATCGGCGCCGAGGACTGCACCGGCGTGCACGACGACCCAGTTGCCGAGTGTGGTGCCGGGATAGAGGACGGCGCGTGGGTGGATGTGGCAGTAGTCGCCGATGTCGACGCACCGGCCGATGACTGCTCCCGCTTCGATGCGGGTGCGTGCGCCGACGTGGGCGTTGTCTTCAATGACGGCACAGGGACCGATGGTGACGTCTTCACCAAGCTGGACCTTGGAGCCGATAACTGCGCTGGGATGGACTCCGCCGACGGGGAGGGCGGGCTTGAGGAGCTTGGCGGCGCGGGCGAACCAGAGGCGGGGCTGCGGGGTTTCGACGACGCATTTGGCGGCGGGGTAGGAACCGACGAGGCCTTTGCGAAGGACGACGGCTCCGGCTTTGCTGGCTAGGGCGTCTTCGGCGGAAGCGGAGTCTTCGGCGAAGACGATGTCATTGGCGCCTGCGCGGGAGGGTGAGGTGACGCCGCGGAGGCGGTGGTCAGGGCTGCCCTGCGCGAGTGTGCCGCCCAGGCGTTCGATTAGGTCGCTGAGTTTCATTCGACTACAAGATTACGGCGTTGACGGGATGAGTACCCAAGCCCGCACCGTTATTTCTGACGAATAGTGACTCGGTCATCCCCATCGACGACCTCAATCCGGCATCGCTTTCCCCTGCTGAGGACTGCCCTTTCAATTCGGTTAAGTGTCAACGTCAGGCGTTCCTCTGGGATAGGATCAGATTCGTTATCCCAGCAGACCGGATCGGTCAGCGAAACCACCCACCTCTTGGGCGTGAAAAGCTCCCGCGCAATCGATGAATACCAGTAGTACCAAGGCTCGGAAACGAACTCTCTCGTAAAACCACCAGTGATGTGCCTGTCGCCCTCGATATAGCGCATCTACTCATACGGCAGCCAGATCATGTGGACAACGGCGTCATCGACGGAGACGCCCTTTGACCGCGCGAGGTGCTGCTGAATCTCTCTTTCATCCGATTCCTTGATCCGCTTGATCTAGTGTGGCCTCTCGGAATACAACTCAATACACGCCAGCTTCTCCTGGCGCCCGGGTTTTCCAGCGGCGGTGGATCCAGAGCCACTGGTCGGGGTAGCGGCGGATCCAGGATTCGAGGACGTCGTTGCACTGCTGGGTGAGCGCGAGGATGTCGGCTTCGTGGGCTGATTCAGGTTTGGGGGTGCGGGTGAAGTCGAGCTCGGGGCCGAAGTGAAGGACGTACTGCTGCTCCTTCTCTTCCCAGAGGCAGAAGCCGGGGAGGACGGCGGCTCCGGTTTTGAGCGCGACGCGGGCGAGGCCGGAGGCGGTGCAGGCAGTCACGCCGAAGAACTTGACGAACTCGCCCTGGGGCGGGGTCATGTTCGTGTCCATGAGGATGCCAACGGTCTGGCCGGAGCGCATGGCGGTGAGGAGGCCGCGGGCGAAGTCGTCTTTGTGGAGGACGCGGTTGCCATGGAGGCAGCGGATGCCGTTGACGTACTCGTCGAGGACGCGGTTGTCGAGGCGGCGGATGACCATGCCCATGGGGTACCCCATGAGGGAGTGGTAGAAGCTGGAAAGCTCCCATGCGCCGAGGTGGCCGGTGAGAATGAGCACGCCTTTGCCGCGGGCGCGGGCGGCGAGGTAATGGTCGAGGCCCTCGGTGCGGATCCAGTTGCGGGTGTTTTCGGGCGTGTAGCGGGGCATGCGGCAGAACTCGACGAGTTGCCAGCCGAGATTGCGGTAGACGTGGCGCAGGATTTTTTTCTTAGTGTTGGGCGGGAGTTTGGGAAGGGCAAGATCCAGGTTGCGCTGGCCGACGCGGCGGAGGCGGGACAGCGCTATGTAACAGGTGAAGGTGAGGATGCGGACGAGGATGCGGGAGATACCGCGGGGCAATCGGCCAAGAGTGCGCGCGACGGCCGTGACCAGCCAGTATTCGAGGCGTTCCTGCATGCGTAAAGATCAAGTGTAATTGCTGCGGAACGCTGGGAGAAGAAGCAGATTCCCTGACGGGAATGACAGAAAGAAGAGCAAAACCGAGCGGTCAGGTTCGTGCTTTCCCACCCTGTCGACAGAAAGAAGTCGACAGGATGGGGCACGGTTGGTCTTAGGAGGAACGGAGACCAGAAAAGCGGGTCCTTCGCCTGCGGCTCAGGATGACGAATCTACGATCGATTCGAGACGTGCAGGCCGAAAATCATCATTCGCCGCGCTTGGCGGCAACGAAGTGGTGGGCCACGTCTTTGACGAAAGGTACTGCGCCTACGGGGACGTCGACCGTGCCGGTGAGGATCTGATCGGCGCCGAGCTCGCGGCCGAAGTAGAGCTGGGTGTCGTCGGTGTTCTGGCTGACTACGGTGCCGTCAAGATCGATACCGGCGAAGAGACCCTTGCTGCGCGAGTAGGTGAGCAGCTCGGCGTTCATCTTCCAGTCGGTGGCGGCCTGTCCGTTGCGGCCGACGGGACCGGCCGCGGCTGCGGCGTCAGCGCCGATCTTGAACTTATTGCGGAGCAGATCCTGGAAGCCCTGCTTGTTCACGGCGATGAGGACGAGGTCCGTGGACTGCGCGCCGATCTGAAGGCCCCAGGAACCGCCTGCCATACGGATGAAGACGGGGGCGCTCCAGCCATGGCCGGTGCGGCAGGTCACGACGCCCTGGCCGTACTGACCGCCGAAGACGAAGGCGCCCTTCTTGAGGCCAGGGACGACGCCGACGCAGGTGGCGTGCTGGAGGATATTGGCCGGGATGCTGCTGTCCTGCGCGCCCATGATGGCATCGAGAACGTCTTTGGCCGAGTCAACGCGCGCCTGCAGCTCCTCGCGGGAAGAAGCGGCGAAGGCGGTGCAGGAGAGCAGGAGGCACAGGGAAACAGTTGCAAGCAGCTTCTTCATTCGTAAATCCTTTCGGCCCGCTCAGGGGCGGGGCGTTGCAGGTACAGACGCAAACGGCGCGAGGAAGTCGCGGACGGGGCGTCCTGTCTGCTTCAGGCTACCGCCATGTGATGGGAATAGGGAGGGGGTGGTATCTAGAGAGCTATTAAGCAGCAGGGGGCGGACAAAGCAGGCAATAGAGATTAGGAAGTAGGGAGTAGGAAAACGCGATCGAGGTGGCGGGGCAAAAAAAAGAGGAGTTCTTCGGCGTACCGGAGAACTCCTTTCCCCAGATCTGCGTTGTTTCTGACATGAGTTTCGCGGGGATGGGTATTTGTAACAAGAGTACGGAAGGACAATGGATTTTAGTAACCATGCCGTTACCGCAAAGGTAACCGGGGTATCCACCAGGTTTAGGCGGGTTCTTGGACTCCAGCGCAAAATGCGTACTTCCCTGCTTCCCGGGAACGCGTTGGCTGAATGGGAACAGCAGATCCTTCGCCGCGGTTAAGGATGACAAGGTTATCTTTTCACCGACTTGCGGACAGCTGAAGCACGCCAGGGAGATTCAAGATGAGGAGCAGACGTGGGGGGTCAGTCTTCTTCGGCGGAGCGAGGGGGGTGTTGGCCTTCCGGCAGGAGGGAACGGTTCATAGCGCGGGTGGTCAGCTGGATGCGGTTCTCGGCGCCGGTCTTGCGCATGAGGCGGCCTACGTGGGCCTTCACGGTGCGTTCCTCGATTTCGAGCTCCTCTGCAATTTCGCGATTCGACTTAGCTTCGAGTATTAACTTCAGGACCTGGCGTTCGCGGTCGGTAAGTTGCGCACCGGGTGCGATCACCTTGCTGCCGCTAATACCAAGAAGTTCGTCGATGAGCCGGGAGAGCAGGCGGCGGGGGGCCCAGATAGAGCCGCTCACGACGATGTCGATGGCCATGCGGACGGTTTCGGGGGTGGCGGAGGAGTAGAGGTAGGCGCGAGCGCCGGCGATGATGGCTTCGAGGACCTTGTCGTCGTCGTCGGGGCCGATGACGATCTGGCGCATAGCGGGACGGGAGCGGCGCACGACTTCAAGGGTGTGAAAGCCGCCGTCAGCGGAGTTGAGATCGACTACCAGGTATTCAACCTCTGGGTTCGAAAGCAGCTTTTCGAGGGTATCGAAGACGGGCAGGAGGCGGGGCTGATCGGGAGGGGGGGCCTGTTCGAAAATCATGGTGAGGCCCTGGAGACGGATCTCCTCGCCGGCGAGGACGCCGATGCGAATCGGCTGCGGGGTTCTATCTATGGACACGCATTACTCCGTACCAGGCTGAACTGGGAACCTGCCTCGGCCATTTGGGTAACTTAGAGCTGGGTCAAGAAATGCAACGTTTTGCGGCTGTGGGCCTGTGAGGGCGGGATGCTGCGGTAATCCGGTTCGCCGTCAAATGGCTTTCACAGGTTGATAACCGTCGGTGCTTTCATCCTACGGGAGTTAGCGGTCAAAGACAACGCGGGACCGAGCTGGCTGGGGCCGGGACGTAGGAATGGGAAGAAAATCGAGCAAGGGATCAAATTCGGCAGTTCCCCAAACGGCGCAAAACCTGTAGCATCACTAAGGTAGAGCGCTTGAGCGGCAGCTCAGAACCGATTTCAGCGAGAGCTGAGATCGTTCCGGACCCAGCACGAAGCAGTCGGACGAGCGAAGGCGTTGAAGCGTGCGGTTGAAAATTGCTATTGCGAGGTTCCCCATTGATTAAGCAGGACATTGTTCATCATGTGATTGAGCGCACTGGCCTGCCTCGGACCAAGGCAGAAGCGGCCGTCGATACGGTGTTCGAAGGCTTGAAGCAGGCTTTGGCAGCGGGCGAACGAATCGAGCTGCGGGGATTTGGCGTGTTCAGCGTACGGGCGCGCAAGACGGGCATTGGACGGAATCCGCGCACGGGGACCGAAGTCAGCATCACGCCGGGCAAGGCGGTCCGATTCAAGCCGGGCAAAGACCTGCACGCGCTGGAGGGCGACAGCTCCGGCGGCAGCACACCTGCAAACGGCGAATAAACCAGGTTGGGCCAGCAGCCGGTTCTAAGAGCCCACCAAACTGGGGTGCCAGGGGTGTGCCTGGGCGTGCCTTCTACGCGGATAATAAGCGGCGAAGCTGTTCCGTCTGCCGAGGATGGGCGTCCCGTCCACGAGTGCGCGCAAAGCGTTTGTGCCATGGGATTCCTCTCCTGCTGCTGGCGGGCAGCGTCCTCACCACGACTGCGAACGGCGCCCTCTTCATGCTGACGATTCGGCCATGCGGCATTCGAAGATGCCGGCGTAAGAGCCGCTGAGCCAAGTCGCGTGCTGCCGGATTGGGTGGGGCTGCTCATTCTGATCCTGACGTTCACGCCGGTTCCGTTTGATAACGCGTGGCTGGCGCAACTGACTGGGATTGATCCGTTCAAGGTGACGCAGTGGTAGCAGCGGGGTTGGCTGTGCTGGCGGAGCTGGCCGATTCTGCAGTGTTGGAGCCTCCGCAATAACCGCAGCGTGGCTCGGGACGTCAGTTGGGTGAACGTGTGCGCGGTAAGCCGGCGCGGTCGTGAGCGTTGCTCTTGATTGCAGTTGCGGTATGATTCTGGCGCGTTCCGATGAGTAGATCCGAGGGGCCTTTATGCGAAGGGTCGGTTTGCTGCTGTGCGTTCTGCTGATTGGAATTCCGGCTGTTGCTCTGGAGAAGGTCAGCGTTCAAGGGCTCGAGGAGCGACTGTCAGGCTGGCACAAAGACTCAGACAAGAAAATTGCAACGCGGCTGTCGAACTTTACGCTCACGGAACGCTTGAGCACTGCCAGGCTTGAACGGATGAGCGCCGCACTTCCCGGTGATAAGTCGCGCATGGCACTGCTGGCGCTGGCCGACGCGTCGGCCTTCCTGATTCCACCCGCCGCCGAGATACCGACCGATCCCGCTCCGGAGATGAAGGTGCAGGGTGAGATTCTCACGCGCGCCGTTGAGTTTGTTGGTCGGGAAACGGAGAGATTGCCGAACTTCATCGCGACGCGGAAGACGACCCGATTCCAAGACACGAAGAACGTTCCGAATGCAAATATCCCGGAATACTTCACACCGGGAGTGTTTCACCTTCTCGATCGAAACAGCGCGCAGGTGCAGTACATCGGCTGGATGGAGGCCGAAGAGGACCAACGCTGGGGCGGATCGCACGGTCCTGCAGGCTGGGTGACTGAAGATCCGGAATCGGCAGCCACCTTTCGTCCATCGCGAATGGGGCTGACGATGCAGGGCATCTTTGGGCCGCTCCTCGCTCACGCAATGCGCGACATCGTCGAATCGAAGGTGGGCTGGAGCCGCTGGGAACGGAGCGCGGCGGGCAAAGTTGCGGTCCTTCGGTTTGCGATCGACAAGAACGACTCGACGTATTACTTGAAGTGGTGCTGCTATATGCGGCCCGGCGGCGGAATGAACGAGTTTGAAGCCGTTCCACCGTATCACGGTGAGATTGCGGTCGAGCCGGAGACAGGGAAGGTTGTACGCCTCACCATCATGGCAGAGCTCGAGAAGGATGCACCGATCACGCGGGCGGGAATCGTGGTGGAGTATGGCCCGATTGAGATAGGAGGCAAGAGCTACTTTCTTCCTCTGAAGGGAATTTCGACCATGCTTGTACCCGCAACTCACGCCGCCAACTGGACGCAGACGAATTACGAAGTCTTCAAGGTGGTGGATAAATTCCCTGTGACGGCGGTGAATGACATACGGTTCGAGAAATACCAGGTGTTCCGGGGAGAGTTGAGGATTGTGCCGGAGTCGGGGGAGCCGCCGGCGCAGTAGATTCAGTTGGCGCCGGAACAGCAGTCGGTGTGGGAATGACAGCAAGAAAAGCAAGAGCATAGACAACTGCAGATCCTTCGACTCCGCTGCGCTTCGCTCAGGATGACAGCGCTGTGGGGGAACTGGCACGCCGCTCACTCCGCTTACTGGGCTGACGAAGGCGCCTCTCGTTACATGAGGCGTTGGGCGTCTACGTCTACGGTGATGTTGCGGCGGGGGATGTTGGCGGTGTCGGCGTGGGCGAGCATGCTGCGGAGGACACCGTTGAGTGTCTGGCGCGAGACGGATTTCAGAATCAGGTGAAAGCGGTAGATGCCCTTGATGCGCGCGACCGGCGCGGTGCACGGGCCCAGCACGCGTACGCCTTGCGGGGCGGTCTGCTGGAACCATTTGCCGAGGATCGCAGACCAGTTGGCGGCTTCTTCAAGTTTGGGTGACTGGATGAGCACGTTGGCGAGGACGCCAAAGGGCGGGTAGTGCATCCAGCGGCGATACTTGAGTTCCTTCTCGATGAAGGCGGCATAGTCGTGCTTGGCGGCGGCGAGGATGGCGTAGTGGTCGGGGTGGTAGGTCTGCACGACGACGCGGCCGGGGAGTTCGCCGCGGCCGGCGCGGCCTGAGACCTGGGTCATGAGCTGGAAGACGCGCTCGGCGGCACGGAAGTCGGGCATGGAAAGCGCGTGATCGCAACCAACGACGCCTACGAGCGTGACGCCGTGGATGTCGTGGCCTTTGGCGATCATCTGCGTGCCGACGAGGAGATTGATTTCGCCGGAGTGCAGGCGGGAGAGCAGGCGTTCAAGATCGTGGCGGCCGCGCACGGTGTCGCGATCCATGCGGCCGATGCGGGCAGTGGGAAAGATTTCAGTGAGACGTTCTTCGCCCTGCTGCGAGCCTGCGCCGAGGTAGTAGAGGTGCTCGGAGTCGCATTGCGGACAGCGCGCTGGAACGGTGCGCCGGTAGCCGCAGTAGTGGCATTCGAGGCGCTGGCCTTCACGCGCGAGCTCGCCTTCGGCGGGCGGCTTGTGATGGGTGAGGGCGATGGCGCAGTTCTGGCACTCGAGCTTGGCTCCGCAGGCGCGGCACATGACGGCGAAGGAATAGCCACGGCGGTTGAGGAGAATGATGGCCTGCTCGCCGCGTTCGAGGGCGGCCTGCGTTTGCTGGATAAGCGAGCGCGAGAAGAGATTTTCCTGGCCGGTCTGCTGGAACTCGCCGCGCATATCGACTAGCTCAACTTCGGGCAGCGGGCGCTGATTGACGCGCTCGCGCATTTCGATGCGCTTGTACTTCGACTGCTCGGAGTTGTGCCAGGTTTCAAGTGAGGGCGTGGCGGAGCCGAGGACGACGACGGCGTTGGCGAACTTGGCGCGCATGACGGCCACGTCGCGTGCGTTGTAGCGCGGGGTCTCTTCCTGCTTGTAGCTCTGGTCGTGCTCTTCATCGACGAGGATGAGGCCAAGGTGGGGCACGGGCGCGAAGATTGCGGAGCGCGTGCCTACGACGATGGGCGCGTCTCCGTTGCGTATGCGGCGCCACTGCTCGCTGCGTTCTTCAGGCGTGAGTGCGGAATGAAGCAGGGCGACCTTGCTGCCGAAGGCGGCGTCGAGGAGGCCGGCGGTCTGCGGCGTGAGGCCGATTTCGGGGACGAGGAGGATGGAGGCAAGGTTGCGATCGAGCGCGCGCTGCATGGCGGCGAGGTAGACTGCGGTCTTGCCTGATCCAGTGACGCCGTGAAGCAGGAAGGGGTGGAATGCGCCGAGTGCGGAAGCGATGGAGGCGAGTGCTTCTGTTTGCGACTCGTTGAGGCGGATGGGCGGGCTGGAGCGCTCGATGCCGCCGAGGCGGAAGGCGGCAGCGCGTTCGTCGATGCGGACCAGGCCGCGCCGGACGAGGGTTTGCAGTGTGGCATTGGAGAGTCCGCGTTTGCGCAGCTCGAGGATGGGGATTTCGCCACCGCAGGCGGCGAGCTCGGCGAGGATGGCTTGCTGGTTCGTAGAGAGAGCGGGCAGGCGCGCTTCAGGAATGAGGACGGCGAAGCGCTCGGTGCGACGTGCGTCGCGCTCGGCGGCGGCGGTTTCGCGCGCGATCCATTTTTTGCGGACGAGGGCGGCGAGATCGGAGAGAGACGCGCCGGAGGCGGTGCGCAGCGTGGAGACTTTGACGGGATCACCGGAGGCGAGGCGCTCGAGGATGCGGCGCGGCGTGTTTTGTTCTTCGCCGGTGTTGTCGTTCTTCGCAGGCTTGCGCGGATTGGCGGTCTTGTTCGCGAAGGGGATGCCGGACTGGTTTTCGAGCGAGTTGGCGAGGATGTCGCGGCCGAGGTCGGTGATGCGGTAGTAGACGGTGCGGCTGACCTCGGCCATGAGAGGCAACATGCCGCGGAGGACTTCGCCGATGGGGGCGAGGTAATATTGCGCGATCCATTCGGCGAGGGAGAGAAGGGCTTCGCTGAGGAGCGGTTCGGCTTCGGCGCTGGACTCGAGGCTCTGGTCTGCAGTTTGATCCAGTACGGCTTCGAGATAGCGGGCTTCGAAGTCGGCAGGCGCGGTGTTGCTGACGCTCATGACGACGCCGATGAGCTTCTCATTGCGCAAGGGGGCGATGACGCGGGAGCCGCGCTGCGGATATTGGCCGTCGGGGGCCGCGTAGGTGAAGGTGCGGTCCAGCGGGACGGGCAGCGCGACTTCGCAGTAGAGAGGCATGAAGGGCAAAGTCCAGTTTAGTAGGCACCTGCGGTGCGGCCAACTGCGGCTTCGCCGCCATTCTTGGCCGTAATGCGGTCGTGCTTTCCCACCCTTGCGGCAGAAAGAAGCCGCAAGGGCGGAGTTCCAACATCAGAAAGACGAAAAGCAGATTCCCTCCGGGAATGACAGAAAGAAAAACAAAGGCAAAGGCGATTACTTTTCTCTCCCTCGTTCGCCTCTCCCTATCCCTCATTCGATACAATTCCGGGTGATGAAACCTAAAGCTTCGGCCAAGCCCACTGCTGCCTCGCAGGCACTCTCGACGAAATCTCTCGGACCAATCACCCTGGCAATCGACATTGGCGGATCGGGATTGAAGGCCATGCTGCTGGACGCGGCCGGAAACCCGGTGAGTGAGCGGGAGCGCATACCGACGCCGGCGATTCCAACGGCGAACGCGGTAATGAAGGAGCTCGACAAGCTGCGGGAGTTGCTGCCGAACTTCGATCGCGTGTCGGTGGGATTTCCTGGCGTGGTGAAGCGCGGGGTGACGATGAGCGCATTCAACCTGCACCCCACGTGGAGTGGATTCCATTTGCAGCTCGAGTTGGAAAAGCGCTGGAAGAAGCCGGTGCGCGTGGCGAACGACGCAGCGATCCAGGGCTATGGTGCGATCAAGGGCGATGGGATCGAGATGGTCATCACGCTGGGGACGGGCATGGGAAATGCCGTGTATACGTCCGGGCGGCTGGTGGCGATGGAGTTGGGGCATCATCCGTGGAAGAAGTTCACGTACGAGGACTACATTGGGCGGCGCGGGCTGGACAAGTACGGCAAGAAGCGCTGGAACAAGTACGTGCTGGAGATGATCGATCAGTTGCGGAATACGTTCAATTGGGATCGTCTCTACCTGGGCGGCGGGAACACGAAGAAGATCGAGTTCAAGCTGCCGGACGATGTGACGGTGGTGTCGAATGAGACCGGCCTGCTGGGCGGAGTGGCGCTGTGGCGGGATGACACGCTGAGCGAGCATGCAACTCGCCGAAACGCTCGATGAAGGCCGGCGAAACATTGCGCGCGATGGTGCGCGCAGGATTGTGGGTCGGCGCCGTTGGTTCGCTGTGCTTCACGGTGTATGCGGGCCGGCATAATGCATCCGTGTTGCTGAGGGCATTGTTCGCGGTGTGGGTGCTGTCGCCGTTCGCGGGTCTGTTGCTTGCGGAACGAAGCGCGGAGCGAGTGCCGACGGGGATTGCGAACTCGATGCGCGGCTCGGCGCTGGTGATCATGGTCTGCTCGCTGGGGATCTATGGAGCGGCAGCGATGAGCGGACCAGGCCGCCACACCACATTTGCGTTTCTCGCGGTGCCGGTGGCATCGTGGCTGGCGATTGTGCCGCTGCTGATTGCGTCGCGGATTGTAGCGCGGCGTTGAGGTGGCCTGTGCACTTTCCAGCATGAGCCGAACGTGAAACAATGGCCCGCAAACAATCAAAGGGGCCTTTCATGTGCGCTGGATTTACTTCTGCTTTGCTGCGGGGGATTCTCTGCGTTCTTCTACCAACTGGAGTTGTGGTCGCACAGACTGCTTCAGGACCGAATGGCGGCGCGGCCGCCGGATCGAATACGCCGACAACAACAACGGGGCCTGACGCCCACCTGCCGCCGACGAATGCGAAGCTGAACGGGCTGGCGCACAGGCTGCTGCAGGCGGGGCTGAAGACGAATGCCCTCGCCGACGAGAATCTTGCGCCGTGGCATATCAAGATCGACTACCAGATGCGCAATGATCCTAGCCCCAAGCTGGTGAGCGGGAGCGTCGAGGAGTGGCACGCGGGGCCCTACCAATGGCGGCGGACCTACACCAGTTCCGATGAAGGCGCCACGGGCACCGAGTGGAGCACTTCGCGCACCGAGCGATTCACTTCAAAGCGCGGCATGCGTCCGCAGGGCTATCACTTCCTACTGCTACGGGTGACGCGTCCGGTGATCGAGCCGTTGTATCAGGCAGCGAACGTCAAGCCTGATTACGAGATGAAGGCAGTGCGCACGACCACCGAGGGGGTGACCCTGAACTGCGCGTCGGTAGTGGACGGCGCGCGGTACACGGATGAGCCGGACTTCATTTTCGCGACGACGTGCTTCGACACGGATCTGCATCTACGGCTGACGGTGGCGGGGGATACGACGGTTCAGTTCGACGATGTGCAGATGTTTCAGGGCAAGGCGGTGGCGCGAAACGTCAAAGTGATTCAGCAAGGAAGACTACTGGCAGAGATGAAGGTGTCGGCTCTGGAGGCGCTGCCGGCGGGAAGTGAGGCAGAGGTGAAGCCGCCGGTGGGTGCCGTACCGGAGCCTTACGTGGTGGAGTCGGGAATGCCGAAGCCGGAGTCGGTGTATGAGGTGGCAGCGTCGCTGGGGATGGCCCCCACCTTTCCTTATCGCGGTGCTATACCGGTGCCCATCGTTATTCTGAAAGATGGCAGCGTGAAGGTGCAGCGTGGGCAGTTGGCGGTGTTCTCAACGCAGCTTGGTGATGCGCTGGAGAACGCGATCAACAAGTGGAAGTACAAGCCATACCATGTGGACGGGCAACCGGTTGAAGTGGCGCAGACAGTGTTTTACCCGATCGATGGCAAGCCGTTTGTGCCGTCGTACGACAGGCCAAAGCCGAAGGCGGTGTTGACTGCGCCAGAGGATTTTTCAAGCGCGTACGACCCAAAGCGCGATCCAGCAAAGGATCTGGCGGCGGCGCAGGCGCAGGCCGCGGCTGGCCACAAGCGCATTCTGATGGAAGTGGGCGGCGACTGGTGCTCGTGGTGCAAGATCCTGGACAAGTTCTTTCTGGAGCATGCCGATGTGCGGTCGGCTCGCGATGCAGAGTTCGTGCTGCTGAAAGTGAACTTCAGCGGGAATAACGAAAACGTGGCGTTTCTATCGCAATATCCGGCGATTCCGGGTTACCCATGGATCTTTGTTCTGGATGGTGACGGGAAGCTGCTGAAGTCGGTGGACACGAACACGCTGGAGAGCGGGAATACCGGATACAGCGAGAAGGCGATCAGGGATTTCCTGACGGCGTGGAAGAGGTAGAGAGCTTCAGGATTTACCTGCTACTTTCAGGCCTAGTTCGCGCATGGCGATCTGGAGATCGGCCCAGGCCTCCTTCTTCTGGCGCGGGTCGCGGAGCAGGAAGGCGGGGTGGTAGGTCACGATGAGCTTGCTGCCGCGCCAGGTGTGGACGCGTCCGCGGAGACCGGCGAGAGGCTGGCGCTGGCCGAGCAGATACGTCGCGGCGGTGGCGCCGAGGGCAACGATGACTTCGGGGCGGATGGCGTCGATCTGCTGGAAGAGGAACGGGGAGCAGGTGTTGGCTTCGTCGGGCTCGGGGGTGCGGTTCTGCGGGGGCCGGCACTTGACCACGTTGGCGATGTAGACGTCTTCGCGCTTGAGCCCCATGGCCGTGATCATGTTGTTGAGGAGCTGACCGGCTTTGCCGACGAAGGGGAGGCCTTGTGCGTCTTCATCGGCTCCTGGGCCTTCACCTACGAACATGAGGCGTGCCGTGGGAGAGCCGTCGCCGAAGACGAGCTTGTTGCGACCCTTGTGGAGCCCGCAGCGGGTGCAGTCACCGATTTCGTCGCGGATTATGCGAAGGGCTTCGGCGGGGTCGGTGACCGCGGGAGCGACGGCGGGCGGGGCGGCGATGGGCTTGCGGGGCGGGATGTCGGACTCCTGAACATCGATGGGGTGGGGTTCGTGGTCTCCCACCCTTTCCGGCGATGAAGCTGCCGGTAAGGATGGGGCACGGGAAGGTTCGGGCTGGGTTGGAGAGTCCCCGGTCCCCAAGTGCGAGGGACCGGGGGCACCCGGAGCTGTGGGCTCGGATGCGAGTGATTCCAGAAGCGCAGGGTCGAGGGGGCGGCGGTAGAAGTCGGTGAGGCCGAGGTCGCGGTAGAAGCGGAGGCGCGCGGCGAGGGCCTGCTGGGTTGCGGGATCGAGGGCGGGCACCGGCTACTCCACGATGACGGGGCGACGAGCGGGTGTGAGGGACTGCTGGAGGACCTTGTCCTGCGGGTTCACTCCTTCGACTTCGACAACAAGCGGCTTGGGGCGACGGAGGAGCAGGGTTTCGTCGAGGATGCGGTCGGCCAGGCGGCGCTTGGTCATGACGGGCATCTCGATGGAGGTGGAGGGGGTAAGGAAGGTGGCCGCGTTCAGGTCGGAGTCGATGCCGGTGCGGTCGCCGGAGACGTCGTTAATGACGATGGCGTCGGCACCCTTGCGGAGGAGCTTGGCGCGCCCGTTTTCAACACGGTTTTCGGTTTCGGCGGCGAAGCCGATGATGAGCTGGCCGGGACGACGGCGTCGCGCGACTTCCGCGAGGATGTCCTCAGTGGGCGCGAGCTCGATGGTCATGGGGCCCGTGCGCTTGAGCTTCTGATCGGAAACGACGACAGGGCGGTAGTCGGCGACGGCGGCGGCCTTGATGACGATGCTGGCATCGTTGAGGTGCTCGAGGACGGCGTTGCGCATCTGGTCAGCGGTCGTGACCTTCACAAGCTCAACGTGGGAGGGGGGGTAGAGCGCGGAGGGGCCGCTGATGAGGACGACTTTCGCTCCGCGAGATTGGGCGGCTTCAGCGATGGCGTAACCCATTTTGCCGCTGGAGCGGTTGCCAATGAAGCGGACTGGGTCGAGGGCTTCGCGGGTGCCTCCGGCGGTGACGAGGATGGTCTCGCCGGCGAGGTCGTGGCGAGGGCCCAGGATGTTGAGGACGGCTTCCGCGATGGCGGCGGGCTCGGCCATGCGGCCGGCGCCGACCATGCCGCAAGCGAGGTCGCCAGTGCCGGGGTCGATGACTCTGACGCCGCGCTCTCGAAGGATATGGAGATTTGCCTGAGTGGCCGGGTGCTCCCACATATTGACGTTCATGGCGGGAGCGACGAGGACCGGTGCCTTGGTGGCGAGGTACATGGTGGTGAGGAAATTATCGGCGATGCCGTGGGCGAATTTGGCGAGGGTGTCGGCGGTAGCGGGGGCGACGACGAGGGCGTCGGCCCACTGAGCTTCGCCGATGTGCTCGATGGAGGATTCGTAGGAACCCTGAGCGGAGTCGGAGTCGTCCCACAGGCCGGTGATGACCTTGTGCCCGCTGAGTGCAGCGAAGGTGAGCGGCTGCACGAACTTGCAGGCAGCTTCTGTCATCACTACGTGAACTTCAAGAGCCTGACGCTGCAGTTCGCGGACCAGCTCTGCGGCCTTGTAGGCAGCGATGCCTCCTGAGACGCCAACGGTTACGCGCATAGCTGAATTCTAGCAGCGAGTTGGCGCGGCAGCGAGAGAGCAAGTCAGCGCTTAAATGCGATCTGGCCACCAACAATTCGCAAGAATTCCACAACGTAACTGAAACTCAGGCTTGAGAATAAGCGGAATCGATATTGCTTTACGGGTGGCTCCAGAAATAAGAGACGAGTTGGAGGAGATGAGAATGGCGACACTGGCGGGAAAGTC
This sequence comes from Occallatibacter riparius, assembly GCF_025264625.1. Classification (NCBI taxonomy): domain Bacteria; kingdom Pseudomonadati; phylum Acidobacteriota; class Terriglobia; order Terriglobales; family Acidobacteriaceae; genus Occallatibacter; species Occallatibacter riparius. The sequence goes on along the minus strand of NZ_CP093313.1, from coordinate 4,775,425 downwards.
GGCGATTGTTACGGGGGCGTCGCGCGGAATTGGCGCGGCCATTGCGAAGCGACTGGCGAAAGAAGGGGCCGCGGTCGCGATCACGTATAGTTCTTCACCAGATCGGGCGCAGGCGGTTGTGGACGGGATCGTAAAGGACGGCGGCAAGGCGATTGCGATCAAGGCGGATGCGGCGGACCAAGCGGCTGTGCGGGAGGCGGTGCAGAAGGCGGCGAAGGAGTTTGGGAAGATTGACATTCTGGTCAACAACGCGGGCGTTCTAGCGCTGGGAACGATCGCTGACTATCCGGCAGATGATTTCGAGAGGGCGCTCTCAATCAATGTGAAGAGTGTTTTTACGGCGGTCCAGGAGGCGTTGCGGCATATGCCGGACGGTGGGCGGATCATCACGATCGGGTCAGTGAACAGCGAGAGGATGCCGTTCCAGGGCGGATCGATTTACGCGCTGACGAAGGGAGCGGTGGCGAGCTTTACGAAGGGGCTGGCGCGCGATTTGGGCGAGCGGAAGATCACGGTGAACAATATTCAGCCGGGGCCGGTGGATACGGAGGCGAATCCGGCGAGCGGGGCTTTTGCAGAAGTCATGCTTGGCTTGTTGGCAATGAAACGCTACGCACATGCGGATGAGATTGCGGCGATGACGGCGTACCTGGCGGGTCCGGAGGCCGGATACATTACGGGCGCTTCGTTGCTGATTGATGGTGGATTTGCGGCGTAGGTGAGATTTCGGTCGAAGGTTGCCCATCCGTGATGCGAGAAGATGGCGTCAAGGATGGGCGCCGGCCTGCCAATGGTGAGAATCTTAGTCTGCTCTAGACGTCCTCCACACTAAGGATTCGCGGATCGTTTACGCGGAGCATGAGTACTGCAGCGACAAGCATGAACCCGCCACCCGCAATGACTGCGAGGATCCGGTTGTTGTTGAGAAGGTGGAGCATCAGCCATCCGAAGAAGAGAGACGCGAGAATCTCCGGCGTCACGATGAAGAAATTGAATATCCCCATGTAGACGCCGGTTCGCTGCGGCGGCAGAGAGGCGGCGAGCAGAGCATAGGGCATCGACAGGGTGCTGGCCCAAGCGATACCGACTCCGACCATAGTGAGCAGGAGAAGGTATTTGTCGTGGATCACGGCCACTGACGAGAGGCCGGCGGCGCCGCAGACCAGGCAGAGGATGTGCGTAGATTTGCGTCCGAGCTTCCGAGCCAGGATTGGCAATATGAACGAGAAGCCGAAGCAGACGGCGGAATAGAGGGCAAAGCAGATGCCACCCCATTCCACTCCCTCCTTGTAAAGCGGGGAGCTGGGGTCTTCTGCGCCGAATACGTTACGAGCTACAGCAACCGGGAAGTAGAGCCACATGCAGAACAGTCCCAACCATGTGAATAGCTGCACGGGGCCGAGCCTGCGCATGGTCTGAGGCATTTCTGCGATAGCCGCGAAGATTTCCTTTGCGTTGGCCGCGAGCCCCGCTTTCCGGGCTTTGGCTTTGCGAAATGCGTCGACGTCCTCGGGCGGATACTCCTTTGTGGTGAAGATGGTCCACAAGACGGCGCCCATGAATGCGACTGCCCCGATGTAGAAGGAGACTCGCACGGTGGTGGGAATGGCGTGCGTGTCTCCTGCGGCCTGCTGCATGTGAAAGACGTTGGTGAGCAGCCACGGCATCGCGGACGCTATGACTGCGCCGAGCCCGATGAACAGGCTCTGCATGGCGAAACCGGATGTTCGCTGGCCTTCAGGCAGGATGTCGGCCACGAAAGCGCGGAAAGGCTCCATGCTGATGTTGATGGAGGCATCGAGGATCCAGAGCATGCCGGCCGCCATCCAGAGGGAAGAACTGTTGGGCATGAGAACGAGCATCAGCGAACTGAGGATCGCTCCAGCGAGGAAGTAGGGCCGGCGCCGGCCGAGAGGACCCCAGGTGCGGTCGCTCGCCTGCCCGATGATGGGCTGAACCAGCAGGCCTGTGAGGGGAGCGGCCAGCCACAGGATCGGTATCTGGTGAGCCTCGGCCCCCAGATATTCATAAATGGCGCTCATGTTGGCCATTTGCAAGCCCCAGCCGAACTGGATTCCAAGGAAGCCGAAGCTCATGTTCCAGATCTGCCAGAAGCTGCGTTCAGGCTTGCGCAAGTGAGTGATTGCCTGGGTGCTGTGCTCAGTACTCGTGGTACTCATGACTGCTCCCTGCGTCGGTGTTTGCCGCGAGCCCGGATTTCAGGACATGCCGCGGGCCCGGATCCGTCGTTGTTGTCCTCAGGCGTATGCACGACGCATATCGCCGGGCTTTTGGGGAGGCGGAAAGCATAGCACTTCGCTCTCATCGCTGCACCTGTCAGGAAAGCGGGAGCAGATTCGACGGGACGGAGGATGGGCGACTGTGACGTGAGTGACAGGGTGGGAGCGGACCCCTTCGCGAGGGAGTCCGGGAATCAGCCTCGGAGCGGGTTTGTGCACGACCGTTGTTGACGGCACTCAGTGCGATCAAGGAACGGTCGTGAAGTCAGCTTGGCGTTCAATGGGCGCTTGCTGTTTCGTGCAACGCTCTTGTGTGCGTTCTTGCGTGCCTTCCGCTCCGGTGTGCGACTGCGCGGCCTTCCGCACCGCGCACGGCGATCAGGAATGGCCTAGCGGAGGCCGGCGGAGGAATCTCTCCGAGCAGCGCTCTGCTGGTGGTGCCCCGAGCGCCGTACATTGCGCGCTGTGCGGAATTATCAGGACGCACCACAGCGCCGTCGAAGGTCATGCCTAGAAAGGCGCCCTTGGCGTGCGAGTAGGTAAGGATGAGCGCATTCATCTTCAGGTCCACGTTCTCTGACGAGTGCCGGCCCACTGGCCCTACGGCCGCCGATGCATCCCTACCCAGCTCGAACTTGCTGGACAGGAGTTTCTGCATCCCTTCCCTGCCCCTCACGACCATTACGAGATCCACGGATTCTACGCCGAACTGAGTTCCCCAGCTACCGCCACCCATCTCGAAGAACGTTGGGGCGCTCCAGCCTGTCGCAGTGCGACAGGTGGCGACACCTTTTCCTTCTTCTCCACCGAAGACGAAGCCACCCTTGACCAGATGTGGCACCACTGCCAGGCACCTGGCGTGCTTCAGAACGTGGTCAGGGATTCGCTGGTCGGGTGCACTCATGAGTTCGTGCAACGATCTAGCCGCTTTATCAAGCCGGTTGATGTCTTTCTCGCGATCGGACTCGGCCAGACACTGAAACGCAAAGCCAAGAAGTGCGAGCACGACTACCGCTCTCTTCATAAGGTTGCCTCTCTCCCCTGTTTTGGTTGCAGATATCAGCGCTGCAAAACAGGGCCGAGAGACTTAGATTCGGAATCGGCCGAGAGGGCCGGTTTGGGACGCAAAAAACCTTGCGATCGCGAGGGATCCGCACATCTGTTGGCAAATCTGCCTGGCTCTGAGAAAGCGTGATGCGTACAACAGGTTACGGCGGGCTGGCTGACCTATAATTTGGCCGTTCTGCAACGTCTAATTGTTGGTTCTCCAGCGCAAAAGACAGGGGCCACTATGACCGTGCGTGCCGTTTTGTCGTTCCTTTTGTTGTCTTATCTTCCTGGAATCGCGCAGGTTGCTGTTTCCCGCGCGAGTGTACAGACCATCCTTGGATTCGAGGATCAGACAAGTCACGAGCTGTCGGGGTGGTACTTGAACCCTGCGGGGACGGTTTTTGCCGACGACCAGGTAGCGCACAGCGGCCGCTGGTCAGTGCGATTGCAGCGAGACGGGCAGACGGCGGATGGATTCTCGGCAATCACGCGCAAGATTCCGGTCGATTTTCAGGGAGGGGTGGTTGAGCTGCGGGGATCTCTGCGACTCGAAAATATTTCGGGCTATGCAGGACTGTGGATGCGTGAAGATGCCGACGGGCAGATGCTGGCGCTCGAAAACATGCAGTCGCAGAAGGTGACAGGATCGCACGATTGGACGGAGTACCGGATCACCCTGCCGCTTGACGCACAGGCACAGGAACTCTACTTCGGCGTGCTCGCTTCCGGAAGCGCCGGCAAAGTCTGGGCGGACGATTTGCAGTTCTACGTGGATGGAAAGCCGATTGAGCAGGTGGCAGCCAAGGCTGCTGCAGCGGATGTTCCGGCGGACACAGAGTTCGACAAGGGATCGCGCATTCAGGTAACGGCTCTCTCGGATGTGCAGGTGGATAACCTGGTCACGCTGGGACGCGTGTGGGGATTTTTGAAATATCACCACCCCGCGGTTACCGCCGGACGGCGCAACTGGGACTACGACCTGTTCCGTGTGCTGCCGGAGGTGCTTGCGGCGTCGGATCGAAAGCAGGCAGACGACGCTATTCTGAAGTGGATTGAGGCGCTGGGTCCGGTGAGTGAATGCAAGCCTTGTGTTCCTGCGCCGATAGGCGATCTGAGTTTGAAGCCGGCGCTCGAATGGATACATGACCGCTCTGCGCTTGGAGTGCCGCTCGCCGCATCGCTTGAGCAGATCTATGCGAATCGGAGCGGACGGCAGTTCTATGTGTCGCTGGCTCCAGATGTGGGAAATCCTGCTTTTGTCCATGAGGGAGCCTATCCGCAGCTGGCCTATGCTGACTTTGGTTTTCAACTGCTGGCGCTTTTCCGATGGTGGAACATCATGCAGTACTGGGCGCCGGATCGGGAGATTGCAGGCCAGGACTGGCCCGCAGTGCTGGCGCATTCCATTCGCAAGGTAGCGCTCGCGGCGGACAAGAAAGCGTATGAGCTGGCCTTGTTCGAACTGATCGCGACGGCCAATGACACGCACGCGAATCTATGGAGTTCTCTCGCGGATCGCCCGCCCACAGGCGAGTGCAGAGTGCCCGTGGATGTGCGCTTTGTGAATGACAAGGCCGTTGTGTATCGCACGCCAGCGAACGATGGCGGGCTGCAGGCCGGGGATGTCATTGAGAGGCTTGAGGGTGCGCCCGTTGCACAGTTGGTGGCCGACTGGCGGGTCTTCTATGCAGATTCAAATGAAGCGGCGCGGCGGCGGGATATGGCCGCGAGTCTTACGCGGGGAGCGTGCGGTGCGGTTTCGATTGACGTAACGCGGGCTGGGAAGACGGAGACGATCAAAACGCAGCGAGTGGCAGACAAGGCTGGATTTGCTACGCACGATAAGGGAGGAGATACGTTCCAGCTCTTGTCGCCATCGGTGGCCTATGTGAAGTTGTCGAGCATCAAAGCCAGCGACTTGCCGGGCTATTTTGCGAAGGCGAAGGGCACGAAGGGGTTGATCGTGGATATTCGCAACTACCCTTCGGAGTTCATGCCGTTTGCGATAGGCCAGTATTTTGCGACGAAGCCGACACCTTTTGTCAGCTTCACGTTCGCGGAGCTTGCCAATCCGGGAGCATTTCGGTTCGGGCCGGGTCCGCTGATTCAGCCGGGGCCCGAGCACTATGGCGGGAAGATGATCATCCTGGTGGATGAAATGTCGCAGAGCCAGGCGGAGTACACGGCGATGGCGCTGCGGGCGATGCCGAATGCGCTGGTGGTGGGGAGCACGACGGCGGGTGCTGATGGGAACGTGTCGCGCATCCCACTGCCAGGAAACCTGAGCACGATGATCAGCGGCCTGGGGGTGTACTACCCGGATCATCGGCAAACGCAGCGGGTGGGCATCGTTCCGGACGTTGTGGCCGGCCCCACGATTGAGGGGATCGCCGCAGGGCATGACGACGTTCTGCTGATCGCTCTTGAGCTGATTGAAGGCGGGAGTGGAGCTTCAGGAAGAGAAGGCGCGTGGTAGCTCCCGATGATTTTGTGTGCGAGTCGTTAACTGACGAATCAGGAGTCACTCCGTTCGATTCAAGGTGTTCAGCTTGACCCCGGGCTGCTGATCGGAAGGTTCGAGATCTGAAGGCCGGACATCTCTAAATCGTAAGCACGCATCCTATGACCGTCTTGGGCTCCGCGTTTCCGGCCACCTAGCTCGACTTTCTGAGAAAAACATGGATTCATCCAAAATTGCGCGTATCTGCGCGATCCCGGTGAGTTTTGCGCTGTTTCTATCCGGGTGCGCTTCGTTTGATTTGAGGCCAGAATCTGAACCGCCTCAAGCGCCTCAACCGCCTCAACCGCCTCAACCGGCTCCTGAGACGATTACAGCGTTGAAGCACATTGTCTTCATGGAAGAGGAAAACCGAAGTCTGGACAGCTACTTTGGCGCGCTCAGGGAGTATTGGTCCCAGAACGGCTACCCGGACGAGTCTTTCGACGGTCTACCGCAATTCAATCCAATGAACGGTGCGTTGCCACACTACGGTGCGCCGCCGTCGCTCCCTGGTTGCGATCCCAGTTCACCGGCATCCAATTGTATCTGGGATCCTGCCCGCCCGATCGTTTCGTTTCATTACCAGACCGAGTGCACCGAATCGCTTTCGGGCGCGTGGGGTCCATCGCATTTCGACTGGGATTACAACGATCCCGTGGGCAACCACGCAGCGAAGATGAATGGTTTTGTCTGGTCAGCCGCGCAAACCGCCCGCTACAAGCAGTTTCACGATATCGAGGGCCGCCGCGCGATGGGGTACTACGATGGCGATGACCTGAACTACTACTACTTCATGGCCTCGAATTTCGCCACGTCCGATCGATGGTTCCAACCCGTGATGTCGAATACTGCACCAGGTCGAGCATATTTAATCGCGGGCACGTCGGGCGGATATGTTTACCCCTTGGGAACTGATCGCTCCGACCGGTCTGCGCTCGATGTCAAGACGATCTTTCAGCAACTCGAGACTGCCGGCATCACATGGAAGATCTATGTGAATCCGGCGGGGAGCGCTTGCAAAGGGCCACCGTATGATCCGGCATGTCTGGTGACGCTGAGCGATTTGTGGGGCTTCTCTTTCTACCAGAAGGCGGCTGAGGAATACCCTCGACACATCGCACCTATTTCTGAGTATTTCAGCGATGTGAAGAACGGCACACTTCCACAGGTGGCGGAGATAACGCAATGGGGCCGGGACGAACACCCGGGCACCAACGTGCAGCGTGGTGCTCAGTATGTGTCCACGCTGATCAACGCGCTCATGCAGAGCCAATCGTGGAAAGATTCGGTCTTTATTTTGACCTACGACGAGAGCGGCGGGTTCTACGACCACGTCTCCCCGCAGCCGGAGCCCAGCCCCGACGGTATCAAGCCTTTGGATCTTGAGCCCGGCGAATTGTGTACGCGGTCGACCGGCCCGATCTGTGATTTTGTCTACACCGGGGGCCGCATTCCACTGATCGTGGTTTCTCCTTTCACAAAAAGGCACTACGTCTCGCATACCGTAGCGGATACAACGGCGATCCTGAAGCTGATTGAAACGCGATTCAATCTGCCTTCGCTCACCAAGCGCGACGCGGCACAGATGGACATGACGGAGTTTTTCGACTTTGACAATCCGCCTTGGATATCCCCGCCTACCCCGCCAGCGCAGAACACAAACGGAGCGTGTTATTACGATCATCTGCCGTGACCGGCATCGTCAGTTAGAGCGCCGCGACGGGGTGGCCATCGAGAGCGGCCGGCCAGAAATGGTTCCCACGGACAGGCAGAGCGGTAGCGCGAATGGCCACCGCGCCGCGAGAAGGGATTCCGATGAGGAGTTAGCCGTGGATGATCGGTAGGCCGTTTTCGTCGACAGCGGGCTTGACGACGGGGACCTCTTCCTTGCGAACGAAGGCGATCTTGCCGGCTTCGATTTCGTCCTGGGCGATGCGGCAGGCCTTGGTGGAGTGGGTGTTGACGAGGGCTGAAGAGCCGTTCTGGATCTGGCGGGCGCGGCGGGCCGCGACGAGAACTTTACGGTAGTTGGAATCGAACTGAGTCTCAATCTTCATCCGGGTCCTCTTCGAAATTGAACTGCTGCTGGTTCGAATCGGGGCCTATCCCAAAGGCCTCAAGAACGGGCTTGAGCCGTTCCTGGGAGTTGGACTGGCGACAGGCCGCTGCAACTTCAAGTACACGGCGTGAGCGGACGGCTATCGGTTCGCTGTTGCGATAGTATCGCTCAGCTCGCACGATTGCTTCAAGCTGGGCCACGGCGCGGTCGAGTATGTCGTTGACCAGTATGTAGGTATAGCCGGTGTAGTTCTCGATCTCCTTGCTGGCTTCAGATAGGCGGCGGTAGAGCTCGGCCTCGTTTACCTGGCCCTCAGCGCGGCTGCGGTTGCGCAGGCGGGTGCGCAGGACCTTGGGGTTGGGCGGCATGACGAAGACGCTGACTGCCTCCGGCATTTTCTGGCGGACCTGCGCGGCGCCTTGCACATCGATGTCGAGGAGCAGGTCGTGGCCTTGCTTGCGGGCGTCTTCAAGCGAGTGGCGGGCTGTGCCGTAGAGGTTGCCGAAGACTTCGGCATGCTCGAGGAAGGCGCCTTCGGCGATCATGCGCTCGAAGTCGGCGCGATTACAGAAATGGTACTCGCGGCCATCTTCTTCAGAGCCGCGCGGGGCGCGGGTGGTGTAGGAGATGGAAAAGTCGATGCCCGTAACCTGCTTGCGCAGCTCGTTGACGATGGTGCTCTTACCGGAGCCGGAGGGTGCGGAGATGATGAAGAGGATGCCTGCCATTGCTTTCCTTAGCTGCTAGCTTCCTTGCTTCTAGCTCGTTCCCGGTGAGTCGAGGATCCTTGTACTGCACGAACGAAAGCTAGAGGCTAGAAGCTAGGGGCTGTCTTTATTCGACGTTCTGGATTTGTTCGCGGGCTTTTTCGATTTCGGCTTTCATGGCGAGGCCGAGCTCGGTAATCTTGGTGCCTTTGCCGCCGACGCCGCCGGTTTTCGACAAAAGCGTGTTGGCTTCGCGGTTCATCTCCTGCAGGAGGAAGTCGAGCTTCTTGCCGACTTCGCCGCCGGCGGAGAGCAGTTCGCGGAAGTGGCCGATGTGGGTGTTCATGCGGGCGAGTTCTTCGGCGATGTCGCTGCGATCGACGAGGACGGCGACCTCTTCAAGCAAGCGCTGGCGGTTGAACTCATTGCCGACCGCAGTGGTGAGGCGCTGCGTGAGCCGCTCCTGGTAGCGCTGGTCGACCTCAGGACGGAGCTGCGCGACGCCGGCAACGGCTTCAGTGAGGCGGTCAAGCGAGGCGTGCAGGATGGCTTCGAGCGATTCGCCCTCGCGAGCGCGCATGGCCTTGAGCTGCTGGAGGAGCGGGCCGATCTCGTTTTTGACGCTCTCCGTAAGCGGGGCGAGATCTTGATCACTGTTGCTGCGACTGTCAGCCTGGAGCGCACCGGGGAGACGGAGAATGGCGTTGAGGTCGGGCTGGCCGGTGAGGGCGTGCTCTTCGCGCGCGGCGGCGAACGCGGCGATGTAATTGGCAACGAACTCGCGGTTGTAACCGGCGGCGGTCTGGGCGGAGCGCTCGATAGAGAGTGTGAGATCGACGTGGCCGCGGACGAGGTTTTCCTTGAGGGCGCGGCGCAGCTCCATCTCGAGTTCATCGAGGCCGGAAGGCAGGCGCAGCTGGATGTCGAGGAAGCGGTGATTGACGCTCTTGAGGCTGAGTGTGTAGCCGAGCTGGGCCTGCTCCCCGATGGGGACGCTGACCTGGACGCGGGCATAGCCGGTCATTGAATAGAGAGGCATCTTGCGTTATTCCTCCGCCTCGCGAGAGAGAGCGGGTTCGAGAAGCTGTGGTGGTGTGGGTTCGGGTTCGAGCTGGTCGAGACCGTGATTTGGACCGCGATCGCCGTTGCCTTCGGCGGGTTCCATGAACTGGAGCTGATAGAGGCGGCGATAGGTGGGCGAGGTGATCAGGAGCTCGTCATGCGAGCCGATGGCGGTGATGCGGCCTTCTTCGACAACGGCGATGCGATTGGCGCGGCGCACGGTGCTGAGGCGATGCGCGATGACGACGACGGTGCGGTTCTGGATGAGGTTGGCGAGCGCGGTCTGCACGAGCGACTCGCTCTCCGCATCGAGGGCGGAAGTGGCTTCGTCGAGGATGAGGATGGGCGCGTTCTTGAGGATGGCGCGCGCGATGGCCATGCGCTGGCGCTCGCCGCCGGAGAGGCGGAAGCCTTTTTCGCCGATGACGGTGTCGTAGCCCTGGGGCATGCGGGTGATGAAGTCGTGAGCAAGGGCGTTGCGCGCGGCGGCCTCAACGAGCTCGAACTTCATTTCGGGCTGGCCATAGGCGATGTTGTGGCGCACGGTGTCGTTGAAGAGGATGGTTTCTTGGGTGACCTGGGCGATCTGACGGCGGAGGGAATTGAGAGAGAGGTCGCGGATGTCGTAGTTGTCGATGAGAATGCGGCCGGAGGTGACATCGAAAAAGCGAGGGATGAGATTGACGAGGGTGGACTTCCCTGCCCCGCTGGGTCCGACGAGCGCGAGGACTTCGCCGGCGCGGACTTCTAGGTCGATGTTGTGGAGGATCTGGTGTTCGCCATCTTCGCTGGAATAGGAGAAGCCAACATTCTCAAACTTGATGAATTTGTGGAAGCCGGGCAGGCCGCGGGGATGGGGTTTCTCTTTCACGTCGTCACGATGCTCGAGGAAGGTGAAGATGGACGCCGACGCGCCAAGGGCCTGATGGAAGCTGTTGTAGTAGGACGCGAAGCGGCGAACCGGGTCGTAGAGCTTGAAAAGGGCGATGATGAAAGTAATGAAAACGGCTGCGTCCATGCGGCCGTGGTTGATTTCATTGCGACCAATCCACAACAGCAAGGCGATGGCGATGGAGCCGATGGTGTCCATGAGCGGCGAGCTGATGGACTGAATGCGGACGCTGCGGAGGTTGGCTTTGAAGAGGCGGCGCGCAGCGCTTTTGAAGCGAGTGATCTCAAAGATCTCGTTGGAGAAGGCTTTGACGATGCGATGGCCGGTGACGGTCTCGTGAAGGATGTTCTGGATTTCAGCGAGCTTGTCCTGGCCGGTGCGGGTGCGCGATTGCACGGAACGGCCAATGCGCCGCGCGGATGTGATGACGACGGGCACGAAGAGCAGCAGCACCCAACTGAGCCGTCCGCCGAGCATGATGACAAGCGCGACGGTGAAGACGAAGGTGAAGAACTGTTGGAGGAAGTCTCCGAGAACCGTGCTGACCGAGGTCTGGACCTTGTCTACGTCGTTGATCAGCGTGGAGAGAATGGAGGCCGTGGGGTGGCGATGGAAGAAGCTCGCCGAGCGGCGCATGATGACTTCGTAGAGGCGGTTGCGGAGATCGGTGATGAGGCCGAAGCCGGCGTAATTGACGAGATAGGTGCCGACGTAGTCGCAAATCCCTTTGAGAACCGTGGAACCAACAAGCGCCCAGGCTACAACGGTGAGCACGTTGTGAATGTGCAGTGCCGGCGGGAAGAACCGGTGGATGTCGAACTGCCATTTGGCGGGAGCGAAGGGAAAGAGCGGCAGAGCGCTGGATGGATTGTCGGGCTTGAGAACGACGCCCAGGATCGGAACGAAGAAGGCCATCCGGAGGGCATCGAGGAATCCAACAGCGGCTAACAAGAGGACGCCCGGCAACCAGTAAAACGTGTACGGCAGCCCAAACCGGAGCAGTCCGATAAAGCGCTTCATGCGGGCAGAACCGCCTTTTTTCCGCGTTTGGTCGGAAGGATGTGCTGGTCTGGCTCCATCTGGGTATTGTACTTGGCGAAGGACAGGGAATAGGGAACAGGCAACAGGGAACAGAAGCAACGGCGGATTCCCCGCGGGAGAGGCCAGAAATCGAAATACAAGAACGCTATTCGCCTTGGGAGAGGGCGGATTTGCGGGATTTGGGAATGCCGTGCTGGTGGCAGTCGGCGCATTTTACCCAGTGGATGTTATGGGTGCTCTTGGGGTCGGCGAAGGTCGTGTCCATCTTCTCGACTTCACGGCCGCAGTTGGACAGCGCAGGATGGCAGTTGGCGCAGGAGGCGCGGGCGTTCTCGTTGTGGCCGTTGTGGCAGGCGACGCAACTGAGGCCTTCATGGACGCCCATGGGGGTACGGTCATCGCCGGAGCCAGCCTGGAGTTTCCAGTTCGCTGCGGCGGCGATGGAGTTGGGCTCGGATGGGCGCGGGGCGTGGCACTGGTAACAGACGGCCTGGCGCGGGTCGGCGCTGATCTTCAATTTGTTGGGGCCGTCGTAGAGCTCGGGAATAGAGAGGGCTGCGGCGCGGAAGTGCAGTTCTTCGCGGCGGTCGTAGAAGGCGAGCGAGTCGCGGACGGCGGGGCCGGCTGTGGAGATGCGGGCGGCTGGTTTGGACTGCGGAGCTTCTTCGCGGTGGATCCAGTGGCAGGACTGGCAGGGGATGGTGGGTTCGCTGGCCAGTTCGGGGTGGGTGAGGTGCCACGGGCCGCTGGTGTTTTGAGGCTGGACGATGTCGCGGACGCCTCCGTTGAAGTACATGCCGTGGCAGCGGAAGCAATCGTCCATGAGGCGGCGGCTGGTGTTGTGCTTGGCGTCTGTGAAGATGGCGGAATATGTGGCGGAGTGCGGGCCCGCGTGCCAGCTTGCATACTCGTGTTGGTGGCACGACTGGCACTTGGTCATCATGCTGCGGACGTCGGCTTCGTGGAGACGAACGCCATCGGGACGGCTGCCAAAGAGGTGCACGCGGACGTGGCGGAGTTTGTCACCGAGGGAGACATCGTGGCAGTCGGCGCATTGGGCGTTGCCATGCGGGGAGGCGTGCATGGCGCTGACAGAGGCGGCCATCTCGTGGCAGTTGGCGCAGTTGGATCCGTGACCGGCGGCGTAGTAAAGAGTGCTGCCCCAGGTGACGAGGACGGCGATGCCGACAACAAAGAAGGCCGCGATGGCGCTGCTGATAAGCCTGAATCTCATGAGCGGAACCGGGTTCCTTTCCAGTTCCGCACCAGGGCGTCAGAGGCGTAGTAGGCGACGGCCATGATGGTGAGCACAGGGTTGAATCCGCCGTTGGTGACGTGCACGGAGCCGTCGATGACGAAGACGTTGTCGACGTCGTGAAGCTGGCAGTTCTTGTTCACCACCGAGGCGTGGGGGTCGGTTCCCATGCGGCAGGTCCCGGCCTGGTGCTGGCCGGCGCTGACGGTATCGGGGTGCCAGTTCATGGGGCTGACGTGGATGGCGCCGCCTTCCTTGAGCCAAGCCACGGCCCGCTCCGACTGGCGGTCGCCGATCTCGAAGGTGTGGGGGTGGACGTTGCCTTCGAGACGCGCTACGGGCATACCGTACTTGTCGCGGACCTTGGGGTCGAGGGTAACGCGGGCGGAGGGGGAGGGTATCTGCTGGGTGGGGCCCATGATGATGATGGCGCGCTTGTGCCACTGGCGCATGGCCTGCTTATGCGCAAGTCCCCAGGAGGGGGTACCGGGCGGCAGGCGGTCGGTCATCTGATAGGGGAGGCGGGTGAACTCGTTGGCAAGCATGCCGCCGCCGCTGAGGCCGGGAGTGCCGTGGTTGTAGTCGCAAACGGCGACCGAGACGCCGGGCCCCAGGTCGTCGTAGACCTCGTAGTCAAAGTAGCCTGTGGCGCCGGTGTAGTGGTGCCCCTGTAGATTGCGGCCGACCTGGTCGTAGCGGTTGCCGAGTCCGTTAGGGAAGAGGCGCGATTTGGAATTGAGCAGCAGGCGGGCGGATTCGATGGCGGCGGAGGAGACGATAACGATGTCGGCGTATTGCTCGCGCGAGTTGCCGCGGGAATCAATGTAGGAGACGCCGGCGGCGCGGCCATGCGAGTCGGTGAGGATTTCACGGACCATGCATTCGGTGCGGAGCTCGCAGTTGCCGGTGGCGAGGGCCATGGGGATGACGGTGTTCTGGGAGCCGTTCTTGGCGTCGACTTCGCAGGCGTATCCGCAGCACCAGCGGCAGCGCATGCAGGGGCCGCGGCCGTTGTAGGGCACGGAGTTGCGCAGCATGGGGACGTTGAATGGATGGAGGCCGAGACGCTTGGCGGCGGGCCAGAGGATGTCCATTTCCTTGTTGGGCGGCAGCGGCGGCATGGGGAGGTCGCGTTTGCGGGGGCCGTGAAAGGGGTCGGTGGAGACGTCGCCGGAGACGCCAATTTCGTGCTCAGCCTTGTCGTAGAAGGGCTCCAGGTCGTCGTAGGAGATGGGCCAGTCTTCAAGCGAGCTGCCAGCGGGCGCGCCATAGGTGGAACGCATGCGGAAGTCCTGGGGCATGAAGCGCCAAGCCTGCGCGCCGTAGCTGAGGGTTCCGCCGCCAACGCAGGCGGCGTTGTTGTTGTAGCTGCCGTCGGAGGGGAGGACTTCGCGGGGGATGCCCTTCGAGTCAACGATTACGCGCGGGTTGCCATCGTCGTCAGGGCCGAAGGCGTTGCCGAGCGCTGTGACGCGCTGGTTGCGGAGATCGTCTTTGCGGCAGTCGTGGGCTGTGTACCAGGGGCCGCGCTCGCAGAGGACGACACTGAGCCCAGCGGTGGCGAGTTCCTTGGCGACAATTCCACCGGCTGCGCCTGCTCCGACGATGACTGCGTTGACGCGCTTCATGATTTGGGTCCGGCGGTGAAGTCGTATTGGGCGCGACCGCGGAGGAGGGGATAGTCAAGGCCGAGCATGCGGTAGGAGACGGCGTCTTTGTTGCCGCCGTGGCGGGGGGAGCCGTAGTAGCCCTGCATGGTGTGGGTGCGGACGAGGGCGAAGAAAGCTGAGTTTTGGTGCTCGAGGGCTTTAGCGATCTCTAGTTGCTGGGTGGGCATAGCGGCGGTGAGGTCGAGGCCGAACCGGTCGTGGCAGAGCTTTTCGGTGGCTTCGATTCCCTGCCGGTAGGTCGTGCGGTGGCGGCGATAGGGGCCGGTGAGCTGGCGGTCAATGAAGGTGAGGACGCCGGCCTGGGAGGCGCTGGACCAGTCGTCGGCGGGGATGATCTGGTCGCACAGGGCGGTGAGGGTGCGGGCCTGGTCGTCGGTGAAGACGAGCCAGGTTGATCCAGGGGAATGGCAACCCGAGAGGAGAGCTGTGCTCGCCGCGGCTGCGCCGATCAGGATTTCGCGCCGGTTGAACACGGGCCCTCCTCGTAGCGATTTCGGCTGAAATTCGTTCTGCCGTTCATGGTCGGAGGCGGCGGGCGGGGCTGTCCGTGATGGTTATCACGAACAGATGAGAAACAGATGCGATATACGGTTGGCTTCGAGTAAGCTGGTTGCGCAAATTCCTGCACAATTTGAGTCGTCTGAAAAGAGGAGGGTGTTTTGAGGAAGACCATGTTGCTGGTCCTGACCGGATTACTGTTCGTAGCGGGCTGCGAAGGAAATAAGCAGGCGGCGGCGCCTGCGACGCCGAAGTGGAAGGGGCTTCCTTACCGCCTGGCGTTCGACACGAAGGAGCGGAAGCCGAACTCGGCGGGGCTCACGATTCCCACGGTGAAGTGGACGGCCAATCCGGACCTGCTGGAAAGACGCGCGGCTGTGGCGGTGCGGTTCGACGTGTCGGGCGGCAAAAAAGACGACGCGGTGATGAACCAGATGATCATGGGCGCGACGGATATTCCGGGCGCGGAAGGCGCGCTGCCGGCGGACTATATGGACCACATGAGCGAGGAGCTGGCGGCTTATCTAGGCGCGTATTGCCTGAAGGGGAAGGTCAAGATTCAGATCGCATTCGAGCGGTCTAGCGTGAATCCGAGGCCAACGGAGTCGGAACTCGAGAATAAGCGCCTGTCAGACTGGCTGCCGGTGGAGATCGATTTCAAGAATCCGCACCCGAAGTGCTGAGAGGCGAGTTCGCAGTGCACAGTTTGTAGTTCACAGCTTCGCGTCGGGGAGCGCGGATTTTGAGACCCCGCACGACAGACGGTTGGGAGACCGCACTCATTTCCTGCTCAACGAGAAAAGCGGCGCGACCTTTGAGGTCGCGCCGCCCACGTGCAGCAGTTGTGACCGTTTCAATTTCCAGTTGGGTTGGCCACGGGGGCAGCCGCCTGCAAATTGAGCCGGTTGCTGAGGGTGAGGAGAAGGACGGTTCCGGGTTCAAGGTTGGTTTCAGAGTGGCTGCTGAGTATGTGGAATGTGATGACTCCGGCGCCAATGGCGCTGCCCGTCAGAGCACCCACTCCGCCGCCGAGCACCGCCCCGACGCCCGCTCCCGTGCCCACCGCGGCGCCGTAGAGCATTGCATCCTTCTTCAGGCGCGAGGGCGGGTCGATGAATCCTTCGTGATTGACGCGGGTCTTGGAACCGGGAGTGCCGGTGACTTGCGCCTGCAGCTTGTAACGGTTGCCGTCTGGCAGGGTGACGGTTTCAGGCCGGAGAAGGATGCTGCCGTGGCTGCGCTTTGTGCCTGCGCTTACCTGGGTTACCCGTCCGCTGATCTCTGAGCCCGCGGGGATGAGCACCTGGCCGTCCTGGAGAACATCTGTGGCAACCTGGGTGCGGAACATGTCGCCCTGCTGGGTCTTATCGCTCGAGAGCGGCGTGAGAAGGCGTACGCGGATGGTAGTTCCGTAGGCAAGCTCGCCTGGTCCGGTTGGCCGGACGATGTCGCCGTCGGGATCAGCCGCGGCGCCGCGGGTCATGAGCGCCGGCTGTGAGTCGGACGGAGCGGAGTAGGACTGCGCTGGGGCTTGAGCCTGAGTGGCAGGCTCCGGCCTGGCGACGCCCACGATGCCGTCGTCGGTGCCGTTCGCGTCAGGATCAGGAGAATCGGCCGACTGGGCAACGGGAGAGGGCTGCGGCGCAGCGCTGGGTGCGACCGTCGCGGGAGGCGGCACAACCTCGGCAGGCTGAGCCTGCGGCGGGGCGAGTGGCTTACCAGCCTGAGGCTTGGCCTTCGGGGGCGTAGGTTGGTCGGGCTGCGTAGCGACGATCACGTCGTCGGAGGGCGGCTTCGACTGGCCCTCGTAGGGATCAGAGGGGCTCTGCTGCTGTTGCGCGTAAGCGGCGCTGGTTAAGACGAGGAAGGCGCAGGTCAGAATCGGCCGATGCATAGAAACTCCTTGGAGGCGGGCGCAGCGCACCGTGGTATATAAGACCCCGCCACCGATCCAGTGTTGCTCTCCCGCGATAGGGATTTTTTGACAGGAGACACCTGGTTCAAGTTAAGGCTACCGTGCTGTGAGACGCGCGCACATGGCTTCCCGGATCTGTGTGCCTCATGCGTTACGAATCAGGAAAGGCACTGCTGAGGCGAAGTCGGGAAAGCGCCTTGTTGTGACGGACGCCACACGGGGTTGCGCGAGGTCGTTTGTTAGAATCCCTTTGGAAATATCCGACGTTTTTATGTATGGGATGGCGTGGAAATGCGAACCGGGCTTGATCTTCTGACCACAATCCAAAGCGCGGCCGGAGAAGATGTTGCCGTCGATCGCCGTCCCAAGTTGAATGACCGGCTGCTGCACCGCATTGCGAGGACAGATATGACTGAAATTGTTGCCATTCGCGCGCGCGAGGTTTTAGATTCGCGCGGAAATCCGACCGTTGAAGCCGATGTGATTCTGGAAAGCGGCGCGCTGGGACGCGCCATTGTGCCTTCGGGCGCCTCCACCGGCGAGCATGAGGCCGTTGAACTGCGCGACGGCGACAAGACGCACTACCTGGGCAAGGGTGTGCTGCACGCTGTTGAAAACGTTGAGACTGTGATTGCGCCGGAACTCGAAGGCATGGATGCGGCCAACCAGCGGCTGATTGACGCGACGATGATTGCGCTGGACGGCACGCCGAACAAGGGCAAGCTGGGCGCGAATGCGATTCTGGCGGTTTCGATGGCCAATGCGCGCGCGGTGGCGCAGACGCTGGAGATTCCGCTGTACCGCTATCTGGGCGGCGTGAACGCGAGCATTCTGCCGACGCCGATGCTGAACGTCCTGAACGGCGGCGCGCATGCTGACTCCAACGTGGACTTTCAGGAATTCATGATCATGCCGGTGGGCGCGGAACGCTTCTCGGACGCGCTGCGCTGGTCGGCGGAGACGTTCCACACGCTGAAGAGCGTGCTCAAGAAGAAGGGCTACAACACGGCGGTGGGCGATGAGGGCGGATTTGCTCCTTCGCTGAAGTCGAACGACGAGGCTGTGGAGCTGATCCTGGAAGCCATCGAGCAGGCCGGCTATAAGGCGGGCGAGCAGATCTGCATTGCGCTGGATCCGGCATCGAGCGAGTTCTACGACAAGGAAAAGCAGAAGTATGTCTTCAAGAAGAGCGACAAGCGCGAGCTGACGAGCGAACAGATGGTCGACTACTGGGCTGGCTGGGTGAAGCAGTACCCAATCGTGTCGATTGAAGACGGTCTGGCCGAGGATGACTGGGCGGGCTGGAAGCTGATTACCGACAAGCTGGGCAGCCGCATTCAGCTCGTGGGCGACGACCTGTTCGTGACGAACGTGAAGCGTCTGCAGAAGGGCATTGAAGAAGGCGTGGCCAACTCGATCCTGATCAAGGTAAACCAGATCGGCACGCTGACCGAGACGCTGGAAGCGATCGACCTGGGCCGCCGGTACGGCTACACCGCCGTGATGAGCCACCGTTCGGGCGAGAGCGAAGACACGTTTATCGCCGACCTCGCTGTGGCGACGGGTGTGGGCCAGATCAAGACCGGTTCAGTCAGCCGCACGGACCGTATTGCGAAGTACAACCAACTTCTCCGGATTGAGGAAGAGCTGGGCTCGGGCGCGGCATTCCTGGGGCTGGAGAGCCTGAACTACAACGACTAAGCACCACCTGCGGTGGGGCTGACTGCGGCTTCGCCGCCAACTGTGGTGGAGCGAACGGGAGTGCTGAAGGGGAGAGCGAATTTGGCTCTCCCCTTCTCTTTTTGGGTTGAAGCTGAAGATTCGCTTAATTTGCATCCGACGCTACACTGGACATGCATGCGCGCATTGATGGCCCTGTTGCTGATGTTCGGAATCCTGCCTATTTATGCGCAGCGGGCAGCACCGGCTATTTCGCTCCACGACTTGAAAGAAGCCCAAGCGCTGGGCGATCACCTCTATAGGAATACGGGTTCGACGGGACTTGTGCTGGTGGTGGTGCGCGGAGACGAGGTGTACTTTCACGGTTATGGTGAGACCGCGGTAGGATCGCACCTGGTTCCGCAGAGCGACTCGGTGGTGCGGCTTTGCTCGCTGACCAAGACGTTCACCGCGGATCTGCTTGCGAAGCTGGCGGCGGATCATACGGTGCGTCTGGATGATCATCTACAGCGTTTTGCTCCGCGCGATGCGGTGGTGCCGGAGCGCGAAAAGCCGATCACGCTGCAGGAACTGGCGATGCATACGGCGGGACTGACGCGTGAGATTGGAACTGCGCCGCATGGCACGCCGCATTTTACGTATCCGAGCTATGCCACGCGATGGGAATGGCTAAGCAAGCAGCGGCTGCTTTCTACGCCGGGGACGGTGGCGCTCTATTCGAATACGGGATATGACCTGCTGGCCGATGCGCTGGCCGATGCAGCGCACCATCCGTATGCCGCGCTACTGGCATCGCGCACACTGACGCCGCTGAACATGGAGCAGACCACGTTGTTTCCAGACGCGACCCAGTGTGCCCACTTGCTGCTGGGCGCCAACGATCAGGGCCCCTGCACCAGCACCGAGAACACCATGGGGAGCAGCGGGCTCTACTCCACGCCTAACGATATGGCGAGGTGGCTCAAGTATCTGCTGGGCGCCGGGGGAGCGGGTGCTCCGGCGCAAGCGGATGATGCGCATGGGATCTATCTGCTGGCGTCCAAGCTGGTGCGGGTGAGCGGCCTGGATCATGCGGGCGCGCCGACAGGAATTGGGCTGGCATGGATGCACCTGGGCGGGAACGACGATCCATTCCACATTATTGAGAAGACCGGAGGCGGAGCAGGATTTCTGACGTATATCGCAATTCATCCGGCAAGCCATACGGCTTTGTTTCTTGCCTCAACGGATGGGCTGCCGGGAGCCGGAACGCGCGGCTTCAATTTGTTCAAAGGCGCGAACAATGCGCTGCTGGCGCTGGCAGGTTTGCCGCCGTTGCAGGAAGAGATTGAGCAGAGGCCTGCAGGGGCGCACATGGTGCGCACCGCACATCATGGTAGCAAGCAGCATGCTGCCGGAGTGAAGCGGAAGCATGCGGCCAGCCACGCACCGGCTGCCTCCAAGTGACTTATTTCTGGCGACTGATCGTAAATACGGTATTGCCTGCAGGGATGGCGACCTGCCGAAGAGTGCCTTTGGTGTCCTCGAACCAAAGCGAGCTGCTGTCACCGGCAGCCACCCTTCCGTAGTAGGAGGGTATGCTCGCGCTCATTGTTTGTGCATGGACAGAAGCCGATGTATGTGTTCCTACCAATATCGGTCGGTAATAAGGTCGCTCCGACACCGATCCGCACGATTGCTGCTCGCATCTCGAGTTTCTCCCGCTGGCACATTCCCGCGTGAGCATGAGGCGGTCACGGGAGGGAACGCTTGCGGTGCCCGCTAAAGCGATTCATGGTTGTGCTGCAACTCACACCCGCTGAATAGGTTCAGCATTTATTCTGAAAGTGCCAATCTTCTCTCGGAATCGAGGTTCTTTGCGTGTCGAAACGTCCTCTAGTCTTGACCATCCTTGACGGATGGGGTTATCGCGCTGAAACCACCAACAACGCTATTGCGCTGGCTCGCAAGCCTGCTTATGACAAGCTTCTGCGTGAGTTTCCCAACACACTGATCCGGGCGTCTGAACATTTTGTGGGTCTGCCGGACGGGCAGATGGGCAACAGCGAAGTGGGTCACCTGAACATCGGCGCGGGCCGCATTGTGCAGATGGATATCACGCGCATCGACGAGGCTATCCGCACGGGTGAACTCCAAAAGAATCCTGCGATCGTGAACGCCATGCAGCGCGCCCGCGAAGGCGGACGGCAGCTGCATCTGTTTGGATTGCTGTCGGACGGCGGCGTGCACTCGCACCAGGAGCACCTGTATGCGCTGCTGCGGATTGCGCGCGAGTACAAGCTGGAACGCGTGTTTGTGCATGCCTTCATGGATGGGCGCGACACGCTGCCCACTTCGGGCGCGGAATACGTGGCAAAGCTCGAGCAGAAGATGCGCGAATACGGTGTGGGCAAGATCGCGTCAGTGAGCGGCCGCTACTACGCTATGGACCGCGACAAGCGATGGGAGCGTGAGCGCAAGGCTTTTGACGCGATGGTGAATGGCAAGGCCGAGGGCGGCGCGTATGCCGAACCCGTGGCGCGCATCAAGGAGAGCTACAACAACGGCGTCACAGATGAGTTTCTGATTCCGTTTGTGGTCACCGACCACGCCGGCAAGCCTGTCGCGCAGATCCGGGATGAGGACGTGTGCATCAATTTCAACTTCCGGGCCGACCGTGCGCGGCAGATTACACGCGTGCTGGCGCGCGAGAGCGGATTGAACAAGAACGGTGGGCGCGATCTGGACGCATGGGAAGCGCTGGACGAGATCATCCCGCGCAGCGAGATTCCCAAGGGCCTGCACTACGTTTGCATGACGCAGTATGACAAGCTCTATGAGCTGTCGCTGGTGATTCTGCCGGAGTCGATGGACAACATTCTGGCGAACATCCTGTCAGCGCACCAACTGCGCAACCTGCGCGTTGCGGAGACGGAGAAGTTTGCGCACGTGACCTACTTCTTCAACGGCGGCATTGAAGTTCCGTTCCCGGGCGAGGATCGGCAGCTTGTTCCCTCGCTGAAGGTGGCGACCTATGATCTGGCGCCGGAGATGAAAGCAGAGGCGATCGGCGATACGGTGGTGAAGGCCGTGAACGATACAGCGTTCGACCTGATTGTTGTGAACTTTGCCAACGCCGACATGGTGGGTCACTCTGGCAAGCTGGAGCCGACCATCAAGGCGATTGAAGCGGTGGACGCGCAGCTGGCGCGCATCTACAAGGCTGTGAAGGAGCGCAATGGAAGCTGGCTCATCACCGCTGACCACGGCAATGCTGAATTGATGGTGGATCCGGTTACGGGCGGCCCGCACACCGCGCATACGACGAATCCGGTGCCCATGATCTATATCAGCGAGGAGGCGAACAACTATCGCCTGCGCACGGATGGATCGCTGCGGGATATCAGCCCGACGCTGCTGAACCTGCTGAAGCTTGGATTGCCGAAGGAGATGACCGGCGGCGATCTGCGCGTGCCGGTAAAGAACTAGTTCCCTGCCCCAGAACAAAAACGGCGAAGCCATTGCGGCTTCGCCGTTTTATGCGGCACGTCGACCCGAGTTACATTGGCTTGAACAGAGCGGACAGACGAACAGCGCCGGCCGCAATTTTCTGAAGACGCTCCGAGTAGTGGACGTCGGCTACGCCTGAGCCTTTGAGCAGGCCCATGCAGAAGGACACGTCCGCCTGCATCGTCCGAAGCACCACGTCCGCCCCCAGGTCGTTTGCGCCGCTCCCCTTGTCGAGGCGGAACGCCGCTCGACAGGCGGAACGCGCGTTGCGATTGCGGCACAGGTTCCAGGATGTCTTTCCGATTATCTGGAGGCGCCTATCCTGTTCGGCAGCGTTGTTGGCATTGTGGCCCTCCTCAACGAGCCAGCGCAAATCGTCTGAGATCAATGCGAGCTTCTTTAAATCATCGATCCGCAACATCAGATCAGAGATGATGGCGCGATGTTGCTGTTCCGTTTCGTCCCGAAAACGATCTGCAAGCTGCACGCAGATGGAGATCGTTGGTTCGTGAATCCTCCATCGGCAAGATTCCTTGTTGGTGTCGTCCTGCGCGTCCAGAGCAGATGGAGCGAGTAAGCGGAACGCGAAAAACATTGCGAAAAGGATTGAGCGCCCACTGGTGCGCATCGGGTTGACCTCCTGGGAAATGACTTGCAGAGCCCGGGAGCCCACCAATCAACCGTGATCGTCTGAGTGCGCTGTTTTACGCGCAAAACTGTCTGAGCGAATTAGATGCGGGAAAAAACTCCGCGCAAAGCGCAAAAGGCGCACTGCCGCTTATTGCGCATGATGATAATCAGCTTCTGATCCTGATGGGATAGACGCAAGTCCTATCGAGACTCATTTCCCCTGGAGATAATTCCGGTAGTTCATTGGGGCGGTGCCGGACTCCAAACGCCATGGGTCGGAGTACGGGGAATATTTTCCACGCATGCAAATAGCACTGCGCGGGAAAGCGGGAGGCTCCCCGCACGGTATTAGTGCCTGGATACTAGCCACGGCTTCGAAAATGTGTCTACCAGAAACGTGAGGGCATGGAGCGCGCCGAACCTAAACTCCCATTTTGGCACTTCGCAACCGTCATGGACCAAGAGTGCTGGCGTTCTTGCCGTCATAGAGTTTGCCGCAGGAGGTGCCCTGAGATAAGAGAGCGAGTTGGATTGGCAACCGCTACGGCTTGGCGGGGTCAACGGGCGTGACATCGTCGAGCATGCGCGAGGTTGAATGGGTCTTCTCAAATTCGCGGTTCTGCGCGTTCATCAAGATATCGCGGCGGAAGAAGTAGAGCACGTGGATCTTGAACTCCGTAGAGAACGATGCCGGGAACCAGACGCCATCGGGTTGAGGCGCGTAAATCACGGTGAATCCCAGGCCGGGTAGGTTGGTTCCAAGGAATGTGCGCACGGCAAAGGGAATCTTACGCGCCATGCCAGTGGTCACCATTACCGGCTCAAATGCCTCAGTATCGACGTACGCCTCACCTTTCCATCCAAAGTCGTCCTTATCCTTGGGGCGAAATGTGATGTGGTAGACGTCGCGGCCGTTCATGCGTTCCTGTCCAGTCAGTTGGAAGGCGTAATCGGCCTGCTCCTTCGAGGTCAAGGGGAAGAGCTTGGTATTCAGGCCGTCCTTTGACTTGTCGTGCATGAGGTTGGCGCGCATGTGCTCGACCATGTCGCGATCAGCGCTGTCGCCGCCGATGGTTACAGATACGGAGTCCTTCTCGTTCTCGACCTTCGAGCTATCGCTGTCAGGGGCGAGGGTGTGGTAGGTGACGTAGTTGCCGTTCACGCGCAGGCGGCCGTCGAGTTTGACGAGTTCGTCGTGCACGCCATTGTCAGAAGGCGTGATGCGGTAGTCGGTGATTTCTTCACATTGGATTGTCTTGCCTTTGCGCGAGGACATGGTGGAGTGCTGCACGTAGACATAGTGGGCGCGTTCGGCCTCGGCGCGGTCCTGGTTGGCCGCGACGCGAGCCATGATATCCGCGGCACTCACTGTGGACGAGGTAGGCCGCGGCTGCGCGCACAGAGCCGACACGGATGCAAGAGCGCAGGCGGCAGAAAGAGCCAGCGATACTCCCCTGTTCATAGAAGTGCCTTACGCACGGCGCTAGACGACGGTTCCCTCCTGCGGCAGAAACACAAAAGCCGGCTGAACGAGCAGCCGGCTTTGTGGGAGTCGAGAATGGGTCAGCGGGAACGCAACGAACGGATTGCGGCGGGCAGGCGCTCTTCGATGACCTTGGCGCGCTCGGCGGCGATTCCGCCCAGGTAAGTGGGCGCGGGAGTCGCCATCAGCACCAGGGCGAACGCTACAATGCTGAAGATCAGACCCGCAATTCCTGCCGAGAACAGCATGCGGTAGGTGTCCTCGATGTCGAGTCCGAAGACGTTGAAAGCGACGTGTTCCAGGGGCTTGATGTGCTTGAGAACCGCCAGCGCGAAGAGGAAGAAGAACACGGCCAGCGAAGTGAGCACTGCAAGAGTGACGTCGAGGCTGCGGTGGAATTGCAGCCGCGCGCGGCAGTGCGCGCAACCTGCAAAGTGCAGCTCATAGTCTTTGCGCATCTCGGGCGAGATCCCTGAGATGTCGTAGCGCCAGCTGGCGAGAATTGCGCCAACGACGTGATCATTGCACCGGGTTCTTCCCATAATCACTCACCTATGAAGAAAGTCCGCTTTCCCAGCGCGAAACAAACGCGCGGTTTTGCTGCCAGGCTGTCCCCGCTTACGATGCCTACACAAAAGGTTGAGTCGCCTCGCAAAGGGTATGCGTCAAGCTCTGCGGCCTTGACGCCCTGCGCCAATCCCCTGAAAGTACAGAGTGATGCCCGTGCTCTTACTATTGTAACTTCTTCCCTCAAAAGTGGATAGAGGAAAGTGGCTCGCCCTGTGCCGCCAGAACCAACCGATTGGCAAGCAGGCTGGCATGGTTACTGAGGGCCCGTTCCGCAGCCACTCTGGCCAGCTCCGGAAGATTGTTACTCTCTGAGAGATGCCCGAGAATGACATAAGTCGCTTGTCCATCGTATCCAGACTCAAGAAATTCTGCGGCGGCATCATTGGAGAGGTGGCCGACCCGTGAGAGGACGCGCTGCTTGACCTGCCAGGGGTATGGGCCGTCGCGCAGCATCTCGAGATCGTGGTTGGACTCCAACATCAACAGATCCAGCTTCTTGAGCTGCGCCTTGACGTTGGGCGGCATGTAACCGAGGTCCGTGGCCAAGGCCATTCGGACGCCCTCGGCTTCAAAGACAAATCCGACCGGGTCGGTGGCATCGTGGGGGATGGTGAACGGGCTCACCGCGATGTCGCCGATGCGGAAGGGCTTGCCGGCCTGGAAGTACTGCACAGAGGGCAGCCACGTTGGGTCGGGTTTTTCCTGCTGGGATTTCGCCGTCTCTTCCGTTGCAGGTTTTGAAGCGGCAGCTTCGGCCGACTCGGCTTCCGTATCGTCGCATTCGCATTCTGCCGGCTCGGCTTCAGCCTGGCGTGCGGCCGCCTGCTGACGGCACTGCTCAAGCCACTGGGCGTAGGTCATCTGGCGACGCGGGGTCAGCCAGCGCATCCAGGCGCGGTGCGTGGCCTCAGTGAAATAAACAGGAATGCCGAGTTTGCGTGCAGTGACCCCGATGCCGTTAACGTGGTCCTGGTGCTCGTGGGTAACGATGATGGCGTCGAGCGAGGCAGGGTCTTCACCCGCGGCGGCCATTCGCTTGAAGAGCTCGCGGCAGCTCAGGCCGGCGTCGACCAGAATGCGGGTGTGCCCGCCGGTGACAACCGTGCTGTTGCCCTTGGAACCGGAAGCCAGCACTGTGAAGCGGACCATTCCTTGAGCATACAGCCAACTGAAGCGGCGCGGACCGCAATCGGTCACCAGTCAGTTACTAGCCGTGATGGACGGCCAAAACGAGGAGCACTCCCCCAAAAGCGCCATTTAAGCGCAATCTGGAACGTCCTAACATTCGTGCAATCTCCTTTTTAGAATGGAACGCTCCATGGCGAACGGCCTTGATGACAAGTGGTTTCCGACTATCTCGAATCCGCAAAATGCCACCCAGGCGATGCACAATGGGGCCTATGCTGCCAGCCTGGTTGCAGTGGTCACCGGCGCAATCAATGTCGCAGCAATCCTCACACAGACCCCAGTCCTGGGTGCACACGGATGGGGTCTCATTGATGCGACATTGTTCGCGGTTGTGGCATGGCGCGTTTATCGTTTGTCCCTGCCATGGGCGATCGCCGGCCTGGTTCTGTACATCCTTGAGAGAGTGTCGGCAATCCTCCTCCACCCGCATCTTACTTATCGGATCGTGATCATTCTTATGGTGCTTCCCTACTACTGGAATGCGATTCGGGGAGGCCTTTATCTGCGCAGGACTAAAACGGCGAATTCTCCGCTGATTACCCCAGAGGAGTTGAAAGCGTCGATTCAACCGTTCGAGAGCAACACTTTGCACAGCCACTCGGCAAGCGTGCAAGAGTCGCGGATGCCTCAAGCCAACGAAGACGAATACAGCGAATTCCTGGAATGCATGAGACGCGGCGAACGCAAGTTCCAGAAAGCCGGCTACACGCTCCATCAGGAATACGCCGCCTGGCTCAAGGATTACCGGAAGAAGCGCGCGCTTGCCGAGGCCGCTCGCGAGAAAGCAAGTTCAAATCGCCCGGCATAGTTCCGGAATTGGGCCCTGAGCAATTAGCTGACCCGTTTGTGTCATTGAGTTTGGAGGATTTCGTTGGCTAAATACAGCTACCCAATCTCAGCAGCCAAACGGTTCTGAAATTTAAGGCTAGCGGAAGGTGGATTCATGCCTTTTGTCGTGTATGTCCTTTGTGCCGGCGTGGGCTATTTAGCCGGAAACTATCTGCCGGCGAGTGCAGCGACACCCTATATACCCGTGCTGGTCTCGTACCACCTGTTTGTGCTGTACCTGATCATGCATGTGGGAGTAACAGGAGTACAGAAGATTGGCTTATCGATGTCGGTTCCCATGGCCATCGTCGGTCACCTGTGCTTTGTAGGGGCGATGATCGGAATGGTTCTGGGCAGAGAGAAGGTGCCGCTGTTTGGGCTGCTGCAGTACGTGGTCCCCGGACTTGCACCGTTCGAGGTCAGATGGCTGTTCGAGCGCCCCAAGACGTCGCATGTTGCCATGGAACCGGAGAATATGCCCCAGGGCACGCACGACGACTATGCGGAATTCACAGAGTATCTGCGGGGCAAGCGCAAGTTCCAGCGCGCCGGGCGCACGGCAAACGAAGAGTTCTCAATGTGGCGCGCGGACCGGGAGAAGCAGCGCAAAGTTGCGGCCGCGCAGACTACTTCGGCATGAACTCCGGCCGGTCAGGCTGGGGAATCTCGCACATGACGCCGATGAGGTTCTCGTCAGGATCTTTGAGGAAGACCATCCATAGGTCGTGGTCGGGCATTCTGGCGATGAGGTGCGGGGTGTCGACGAAGTTCACGCTACGGGCCTTGAGCGCTTCATAAACCACGTGTATATCTTCCACTTTGAAGTACAGGACGGTGCCGCCGCGGGACTGGCTGGCCTCAGTGTTGCTGAGCATCAGGCGGATGTCGCCGCACTGGAAGAAGACCAGCGGGCCGGTCTCAAAGAGGAACCGCATGCCAAGCGTGTTGAGGTAGAAATCCCTGGCTCGGGCTAAATCTGTGACGGTGACGGCGATCTGGCCGATCTTCTCGAAGTGCACCACAGATTCAGGGGTGTGGGACTGGTAGCTCACGGGCGGCGACCTCGCTCAAGTTCACTCAGCTAACGGTATACCACGGGACTGAGCAGCGTCGCGGCGATGTTCTGAGGCGGAGGTTCGGGCGGATTGCCTATCGCGAAGGCGTCGCGGCGCATCCCATTGAGTGGGCCGTTAATCGAGCCACCCTGAAAGTTCCCCATGCTCCTCACCCTACGCAGTTTTCTGCTCCTCGTTCCGACGGTGCTGTATTTCCTGGCGCTGTGTTGCGCTGTGCTGCTTCTTCCGGAAGACGCGGAGACAGAACAGCCAGCCGCTTCGGCTGATGCGGACAGAGGCGTGTCGATTGAGATTGCGAACGTGCTGTTTCGCTACTCTCCGGAACTGACGGTGAACATTGTGCGGCTGCGCGGCAGCCTCCTTCCCGCGAAAGGCCATGCGGTGGTGAGCTTCAACGATGCATCGTCGTTTGTGGTGGCGACCGATGCCGCGGAGATGCGCATGAGCACTGCGCAACTCAGCGCGCTGATGAACTCGTGGCTGCTCGCGTCGCCCAAGGCACAGCTCAAGGATGTACGTATCGCGGCGGAGGGCGATCGGCTGCTGATCCGCGGCACGATGAAGAAAGGGCTGCACGTTCCGTTCAGCTCGAGGGCCACGGTGGGGATCAGCAACGACAATCGGATTCGGATTTGGGTAGAGAAGGTCAAGGCCGCCGATCTGCCGGTGAAGGGACTGATGGACGCGATGGGGATGAGCCTCGATGACCTGATCAGCCAGAAGGGGCTGCGCGGGCTCTCGGTGGACAAGGACGCGTTCCTGATTGATCCGCAATCGGCATTTCCACCGCCGCAGATTCGGGCGAAGATTTCCGGGGTGAAGATCGTGGGGCAAGGCCTGGTGCTCACGTTCGGGCAAGGCGCACCAAAGCTGCAGCCGCGGCCGTGGAAGAACTACATGGCCATGCGGGGCGGGACCATGCAATATGGCCGCGAGCAGATGTTTGACTCGGATCTGGCGATGATCGACTCGACGCCCTCTGATCCGTTCGAGTTCTACCTGAACAATTACTGGTGCCAGATGGTGGCGGGAAACATCAAGGCACAGCCCGATAAGTCGATGCGGGTGTATGTGCCGGATTGGTCGAAGATGGCCAAGGCGGCGTGTAAGCGGTAGCCGCTGACTGCGGAGGCTCGGCTATTCGCCGGGGCGCGCGAGCTGAACGGTCGCCGCGTCGGGTGGGACTTCTCCATTCAGGAAGGCTTCGCGCTGGTCGGGATCGCCCAGATCCATCTTGAAATGATGCCAGGTGCCATCCTGCAGGACGGCCATGTTCCAAGGACCGGAAACTGTGTCTGAGAACTGCCAGACGATGTGGTAGCCGTCTTCGTTGGTGAAGCCTTCCTGGTCAGCCTGGATGATGGATTCACCACGCTCCCAGAGGTGTGAGCGCAGAGCATGAAGGGCTGCCGAACCTTCGACAGAGTCCGCACCCTGAAGATGCTGGAAAGCGTAGACGGTCTTCACCTCTACGAGAAATTCGTGCAGCCATAGAACGCCGCTCTCTGGCTTGCTGTCCTGTGTGTCCTCGATGAAGTCGGCGATCTCATCCTGGCCGATCGAACCATCTGCAACGGGGTTGCGCTCAAGCACCGCGATTTCGACGTCGTCATCGGTTGAAAGCAGAAGCGAGTCCCACTCGTCCTCAGTTCCCTCTTCGATCACCAGTTTGCAGGAAGGGTGCTCGGAGCGGATGAATTGGTTCAAGTCATCGAACGAGGGATAGTCATCGAGCTTGGACAGGACCCGCGTGTAATACCCCATGCATTCCTCCAGCCGGATAGTGGCGTTCCCTATTCTGTGCTATTGGGCAGTAGTTGAGAAAACGAATCGCATCCAGCAAGACCTTCACCGGATGCGATTCGATTTTTGGTGGTCCCCTGAGGGCGAGTTACCAACCGCCATGTGCTACTTGTCGGTCAGTGCTTCTACGCCGGGGAGCTTTTTGCCTTCGAGGAATTCGAGGCTGGCGCCGCCGCCGGTGGAGATGTGCGTGATCTGGTCGGCAACGCCGGCCTGGTTGATGGCGCTTACGCTGTCGCCGCCCCCAATGATGGACGTGGCCGCCTTGTTGGCCGCAACTGCTTTGGCGATGGCGTTCGTGCCCTTGGCGAAGGTCGGGAACTCGAACACGCCGGCGGGGCCGTTCCACACGATGGTGCGCGCTGTGGAGACCACTTCTTCAATGGCCGCGACAGACTTGGGACCGATGTCGAGGCCCTGCCAGTCAGCCGGGAAGTCTTTGCTCGAATCCCACACCTGCGTCTTGGCGTCGTTGGCGAAGCTGTCGGCGAGGATGTTGTCCTGCGGAAGCATCAGGTTCACGCCCTTGGCCCTTGCCTTGGCGAGCGTCTCCTTGGCGAGCTCGATCTTGTCCTCTTCGACGAGCGACTTAGCCGTGGAGACGCCTAGCGCGCGATAGAAGGTATACGCCATGCCGCCGACGATCACCAGCGTGTCGACCTTGTCGAGCAGGTTCTGGATGACGTCGATTTTGCCGGAGATCTTGGAGCCGCCGATGATGGCGACGAAGGGCTTTTCGGGGGCTTCGAGCGCCTTACCTAGATAGGTGATTTCCTTCTCCATCAGCAGGCCGGCTACCGAGGGCTTGAGGAAGTGCGTGATGCCTTCAGTGGACGCATGCGCGCGGTGTGCTGAGCCGAAGGCGTCGTTTACGTAGATCTCGGCCAGACTGGCGAGCTTGCGGCTGAAGGTAGGGTCGTTGGCTTCCTCTTCTGCGTGGTACCGCAGGTTCTCAAGCAGCAGCACCTGGCGCGACTCGAGCTGGCGAGCCATTTCTTCGGCCACTTCGCCGACACAGTCGGGCGCGAAAGCCACATTGATGCTGTCGCCGATCTGCTTGTCGAGCAGTTCGCGCAGGCGGTCGACCACCGGACGCAGCGAGTACTTCGGATTGGGCTTTCCCTTGGGACGGCCCAGGTGCGAGGCGAGGATGACCTTTGCCTTGTGGCGCAGGGCGTATTCGATAGTGGGCAGCGTTGCCACAATGCGCGTGTCGTCGGTGATAGTCGAGCCGTCTTCGGTGAGCGGCACATTGAAATCAACGCGGATGAAAACGCGTTTATTGGTCAGGTCGATGTCGCGGATCGTGAGTTTCGCCATGATGCCTTCCTTGAGAGCAGTTCGCAGTTCACAGTTGATGGCGGCTGGCCGATTCAGTTGGAATCGGGGATGATTGCTTCGAATTCCATTTCAATGCGCCACGCCGGATTGAGCAGCGCGGCGACGACGACCATGGTGGCGGCGGGACGAGCATTAGCGAAGAACTCGCCATGCACGCGGCCGATGGCTTCCCAGTCTTCGGTGTGGGTGAGGTACATGCGCGTGCGAACGACATCGTTGAACGATGCGCCGGCTTCGGCGAGTGCTTTCTCGGCGATGGCGAAGATGCGGCGGGTCTGGCCGGCAGCGTCTTCGTTGTCAGCGCCCACAGGGCCAGTGCCGGAGACGTGAACGGTATTGCCCACGCGGACGGCGCGCGAGAAGCCGATGGTTGGTTCGTAGGGAGAGGTGCCGCTGATGTTTTTTCGCATACGAATAGGTCGAAAATAAGGAGTTCACAGTTCTCAGTTCGCAGCTCATAGCCAGACAAGTGGCCGCAAACCGAGAACTAAGAACTGCGAACTATGAACTGCGCTTACAGCCCCTTGGAGTTCAGGAAGCCGATCAGGTCAACGACGCGGTTGGAGTAGCCCCACTCGTTGTCGTACCAGCTCAGCACCTTCACGCTCTGGCCGACAACCTTGGTGAGAGGCGCGTCGACGATCGAGGAGCGCTTGTCGCCCTTGAAGTCGGAGCTGACCAGCAGATTCTCGTCGTAGCCAAGGATACCCTTGAGATCGCCTTCGCTGGTGGCCTTGAGGGCGGCGTTCACGGCCTTGGCGTCGGTCGTCTTCTCGCTGATGAAGGTGAGATCGACGATCGAGACGTTCGGGGTTGGGACGCGGATGGCGAAGCCGTCGAGCTTGCCGGCCGTCTCAGGGATGACCAGCTTGAGGGCCTTGGCGGCGCCCGTGGAGCTGGGGATCATGTTGATAGCAGCGGCACGGGCGCGGCGCAGGTCCTTGTGCGGGAAGTCGAGGATGACCTGGTCGTTGGTGTAGCTGTGGATCGTCGTCATGATGCCGCTGACGATGCCGAACTCCTTGATGAGCACCTTGACGACAGGCGCGAGGCAGTTGGTGGTGCAGCTCGCGTTGGAGATGACATTGTGCTTGGAGGCGTCGTACTTGTCCTGGTTGACGCCGAGCACGAGGGTGATGTCTTCGTTGGTGGCGGGAGCGGAGATGATGACCTTCTTTACGGTTGCGCCGAGGTGCGCCTTCGCCTTGGTGGCGTCGGTAAAGTGGCCGGTGGACTCGACTACGATCTGCGCGCCGACCGAAGCCCAATCCAGCTTGGCGGGATCGCGCTCCGCCCATACCTTGATGGCTTTGCCGTCGACGATGATCGAATCTTCGGTCGCGCTGATCTCGTTGGGCAGGTTGCCGAGGATGGAGTCGTACTTGAGCAGGTGAGCCAGGGTTGCGGGGCTGGTCAGGTCATTGACCGCGACGAATTCGATTTCGGGATTGCCAAGGGCGGCGCGCAAAACGTTGCGGCCAATCCGGCCAAAGCCGTTAATGCCAACCTTCACTGCCATGTGTGAGTTCTCCTTCAAGAAGCTGGTTAGAAACTGGATTGAAAACGTGGCGTTCGGCGGCTATAAGACAGCCCTGCAGGCAATTCCACCAAACCCTTGATCCTACCATTCCTGTCAACGGGTACAGAAATTCGAGGGGCTTAAATCGCGCGCCGTTCCCACAAATGAAACCGCTCAACGCTAGTTTGCACGGGAGAGCACACGGCCGGATGTGACAAAATGCACAGTTCCTTGGCGAGGCCGGTCGTCGAATGAGGTCAGTAGTTTGCAGCGCTTAACCCCAGTGCGTTATACCGGTAGGTAACTCTTTGGGGTTGAAGGCGGAATGAGAAGACGGTCGAAACGCGCACCCAATCTTTCTGAATCAACGGGCAAAATCGGGCAGGAGATACCCGCCAATCAGCCGGCGCCGCTGGTGCCAAGCTATCTTGACCAGCCTCCTATGACGCGCCAAGCGCCGCCCCCTCAGGAAAACCGCCGGTCTTCGCCGGATGATCGCCGGGAAGGGCGTTCCGAATCCCGTGCCGACTCGCGCAACCAGGAGCAGCGACCGTCGTCGGCTTCCCGGGCGCCCCGTCCGCAGATGCCGGAGTACAACCCGTCCACCGCGGCCGGCAAGCTAGAGCTAGAAACCCAGCCGGAGATGCCGTCCGTGCC
This sequence comes from Occallatibacter riparius, assembly GCF_025264625.1. Lineage (NCBI taxonomy): Bacteria > Pseudomonadati > Acidobacteriota > Terriglobia > Terriglobales > Acidobacteriaceae > Occallatibacter > Occallatibacter riparius. The sequence continues at coordinate 4,742,272 of NZ_CP093313.1, read as the reverse complement.
TCCGCCAGATCCGCAAGCGCAAGCGCCCAAGGGGTATGTCGTGCTGACCATCGGGCTGCCGGGATCAGGCAAGACCACCTGGTTCCGCCGCCGGGGCGTTACGCCGCTCTCGAGCGACCTGCTGCGCAATATCCTTTTCGACGACGTGGAGGAGCAGCGCTATCAGGGGCTGGTTTTCTCCACGCTGCGTTCCCTGCTCCGCGCGCGGCTGATCGCCAAGATGCCGTGGAATTATGTGGACGCGACGAATTTGTCGGCCCACGAGCGTCGCCAGTGGATCAAGATGGCGAAGAGCTTCGGCTATGACGTACAGGCCGTGTTCTTCGATGTGCCGCTGGAAGTTTGCCTGGAGCGCAACCGCTCGCGCGACCGCATGGTTGCCGAGGAGGTGATGCGCAAGATGGCCGAAAAGCTGAAGCCGCCTGTTTTCGAGGAAGGGTTCTCGAAGATTACGGTGGTCAGAGTGAAGAGCGCGGGCTAGCTGTTTCGCCGCACAATCCCGGCTTTGCCGAATTCGATTCTTGCTCCTGCGTGACCTGCTCTGCTTGTTAAAAAGGTGAGCAGAGCACACATGCGCCTTCCAACAGATCACTGAATTCCCTTCCGAAGCTTTCGAGGGCTGACGTATACTTCGCTCGCTTTCAATTCCAATTCTCGGATTCGCCCCAAAGCAGGGCGGTCTGAATTCAGCGAGCGCAGTTATCGGAGGGCAGAATGAAAACCTTTTCACGCCGCGACCTTCTCAAATCTTCTTTGATCGCTCCAGCCGCGGTTGCGGCAGTCCAGGGATCGAACCCCGTTCATGCCGCCACTCATGCATTTGAGGAGACAAGCGGCCCTCTGACTCCCACGCCGCTCGCGAATCCCACGCCGGGCGCCGGCCGCGAACGCCTCCTGCTCGATTTCGGGTGGCGGTTCCATCTGGGGCACGCCAACGAGCCCGCTAAGGACTTTGGATTCGGCACGGCTGAGACGGGCAACTTCCAGAAGACTGGCAACTTCATTCCTGCTGGCGCAATTGCGTTCGACGATACGGATTGGCATGCGGTCAATCTGCCCCACGACTGGGCCATAGAACTGCCCTTTACCAAGGATCCGGAGCTGCAGAGCAAAGGTTTCTATCCACTCGGTCGCAAATTCCCTGAGACCAGTGTGGGCTGGTACAGGCGCGTTTTCCATCTTCCGGCGGAAGATGCGGGCAAGCGGATAACGCTCGAGTTCGACGGCGCGTATCGCGAGGCAATGGTGGTGCTGAACGGGTTCTACATCGGCCGCCATAGCGGCGGCTATGACCCTTTCAGCTTCGATGTGACCACGTTCGCCCATGTGGGCGAGCGCAATGTTCTTCTTGTCCGCGTGGACGCCACCGAGAGCGACGGCTGGTTCTACGAGGGCGCGGGTATTTACCGGCATGTGTGGCTGGTCAAAACGCATCCGGTGCACGTGAAGAAGTGGGGCACGTTTGTGCGATCGGATGTGCGGGCATCGGATGCAGAGCTGTCCATCCTCACCGAACTGTGCAACGACGATGTTTCCGACCGCGCGGCGCGGGTAGTCTCCACCATTATCGATCCATCCGGCTCTGCCATTGCGAAAGACGTGACTGCCGCATCTGCGATCCCCGCGGGCGGCGACCGCGATTATCACCAGGAGTTCAAGGTCGACCGTCCCAAGCTGTGGTCGTTGGAAGAACGCAACCTCTACAAACTCGTGACAGAGATCCAGGTGGACGGTGAAGCGGTCGATCGATACGAGACTCCTTTCGGCATTCGCACCGCGGCCTTCGACCCGCTGCGCGGGCTTCTTCTCAATGGCACGCCGGTGAAGCTGAAGGGAACGTGCAATCACCAGGATCACGCGGGTATTGGCGCCGCGCTGCCTGACGCCGTGCAGTACTATCGCGTGCGCAAGCTGCAGGAGATGGGCTGCAATTCTCTGCGCACTTCGCACAACCCGCCCACGTCTGAGTTGCTGGACGCGTGCGATCAACTGGGCATGCTGGTATTCGACGAGACACGCATGATGTCGTCGAACCCGGAGGGCTTGGCGCAATTCGAGAACCTGGTGCGGCGCGATCGCAACCGTCCCAGCGTGTTCATGTGGTCTATGGGCAATGAAGAAGGCCAGGCCAACACGCCGCGCGGCGAGCTGATTCTCACGGCCATGAAGGAAGTGGCCAAGCGCTGCGACGGTACACGCCCCGTCTCGATTGCGCCGACGGGCGCCATCAACGCGGGCGGTCTGGCGGTATGCGACGTGGCCGGCTACAACTACATGGATCCAGCGGCGGAGGCTTTCCACAAGCAGCATCCTGAAAAGCCGGTGATGGGCACGGAGACGGTAAGTGCGGTGGGAACGCGCGGCATTTATATCACGGATGCCAAGAAGGGATTCGTGAGTTCTTACGATCCCTACACGACGTCAGGCCGAGCGTCCGCGGAAGGCTGGTGGAGCTTCTGCAATGCGCGCCCCTGGCTCTCCGGTGGGTTTGTGTGGACCGGCTTCGATTATCGTGGCGAGCCCTCGCCGAATGGCTGGCCCAACATAAGCTCGCAGTACGGCATCATCGACACCTGCGGCTTCCCCAAGGACTCGTTCTACTACTATCAGTCGTGGTGGACCGCGAAACCGGTGCTGCACCTGTTCCCGCACTGGAACTGGCCTGGTTATGAAGGCAAGGAGATCGCGGTGTGGGTCTACTCCAATCTCGATCGCGTGGAGCTCTTCCACAACGGCAAGAGCCTGGGCGCAAAAGATGTGAAGAAGGACTCGCACGTGGCGTGGAACGTAAAGTACGCGCCGGGTTCCCTTGAGGCCCGCGGCTTCAAAGACGGAAAGCAGGTGATGACCGCGAAACGCGAAACCACCGGCGATGCCGCGAAGCTGGTAGTGACGAGCGATCGCAAGAGTGTCTCCGCAGACGGCGAAGATGTGGTGATGGTTGCGGTGGAAGTTCAGGATGGGCAGGGTCGCACTGTGCCCATCACCTCGAACGAAATTGCGTTTCGCGTCACGGGTGCAGGCAAGCTGTTGGGCGTGGGCAACGGAGATCCTACAGATCAGGACCCCGACAAAGGTTCAACGCGCAAGGCGTTCTCGGGATACTGCATGGCGCTGGTGCAGGCAAGCAAAGAACCGGGAGACATCTCTGTAGAGGCCTCTTCACCGGGCCTGGCTTCCGGTTCCGTTAACGTGGCCACGCAGCGTGTTGACCTGCGGCCCCAGATACCCGTTTGGCAGCGCGAGATCCCGAAAGGCGCGGGCATCACTGGCCTATGGCGGCCGGAGCGCTCAGGCTCCGATGACTTCGCGTCCCAGTTCCTCGGGACCGACTCCGTCTTTACGCTCAAGCAGCAGGGTGACAGCCTCTCAGGTACGGTGGAAGGTAGCGGCGGGTTCTTTGGCGGCGACGATGTACCAGTGCCGGTAACGGAAGGTCTGGTCGACGGCAACAAGGTTGCTTTCAAATCCGGCATGAACACCTTCGAGGGCACCATCAAAGGCGATCGCATTGAACTTCAGAGATCGGTGAAGATTCCCTGGGACGTGCCAACACCTGCGCAACCAGCACCGAATGCGCCGGCGATCGGTCCCGCCCCCGACGGCTCCGACCCATCGATTGATCCGTCGTGGAGCATTCCGAGAACTATTCCGGTGGTGCTGCGCCGCGCTCAGGGTTGAGTGAGTGGGCCCGCTGCGGTGGAGTGGCGGCCCGCGTCTTTCTGCAATTTGCACAACCGCCAAGTCGTCCTTGAAACTGGATGAGGCGTCCGCGCCCATCCAGTACCGGAGAGTTGCCGATGAATTCTTCCCCCGTATCCGCCCCTTACACGGAGCCCTGGCTCCGCGGAACGCACACCGACGTTCCGGCCGTGGGTCGCGCCGTGCTGCACGCGCTTGAGCTTGCGCTCGACGACATCCGCAAGTGGACCGACGGGCTGACCGACACCGAGGTCCACGCGCAGCCGCTGGGTCTCAGTGCCGTGTCGTTTCACATCAAGCACATTGCGCGCTCCACAGACCGCATCCTCACTTATGCCGAAGGCGGTCAGCTAACGCCGGACCAGCTCGCCGCGATGAAGGCGGAGCAGGCCGGCGCCGAAACACTCGCTGAGCTTCTGGCTGAGCTCGAATCCGCGTTCAGTTCGGCCGAAACCCGTGTTCGAACGCTCGCCGGCGGTAATTATGATGAGCTGCGCGGTGTAGGCCGCAAACAGTTGCCCACCAGCATGGGCGGTGCACTGATCCACGTGGCCGATCACACCCAGCGCCACACCGGCCAGGTGGTTACAACAGCCAAGCTGCTCAGGGCGCTGCGCGCCGAAGCCTGACCGTCGCCTCTCACATCGCATTGTGACCGCGCTCATAGCTGCGCATAGGACGGTACGTTAGGATTTCGCAAAATCCAAAAGCGCCGGAGCGTTGCCATGCAAGAGCCGCAACCCCGTTTTCTGCCTTTGGCGGCAAAGACGGTCGTCTGCCATACAGTCACTTACATGCTGATGGGCGCGCTGGCTGCGCACTTCCTGCATTACGAGCAGATCTTCAACCAGCCCAACTCAGGCTTGCGCCCGTTCGATTCCCTGTGGATCATGCTGGGTGCGCCGCTGCAGATCTTCCGCGGAATTCTCTTCGCCTCAATCTTCTACCTGTTCCGGGAGCAGTTTTTCGGCCGGAAGAACGGCTGGCTGCGCATGGCATGGATGCTGATCGGCATCGGAATTCTTGGCACCTTCGCCGCGCCTTCAGGCTCACTGGAAGGGTTCATCTTCACCACCACACCGGTGCTGATGCAGATGCGCGGCTATCTTGAGATTGTTCCGCAAGCGCTGCTGCTTTCGGCGCTGCTCTGCTACTGGATCAATCACCCCACGAGGTGGCTGAATTGGACTCTCGGAGCCCTTTATTGCGTTGCAGTCGCACTGCCAATGCTCGGACTGCTGGCCCGCGCCGCTGGCGCGAAGACCCCGTGAACACCCCTATTGACAGCGGTGCTTGACTGGCGCAAGCATGTTTGCCCAGGAGAGAGAACCATGTTGCCACCCCCCGCTCCTGCAAGGCAACAGGCTCATGACCTGGTAGAACGCATGACGCCTGTTCAGTTGTCAGCTTTTGTCGACCTCTTTGAACCAATGACCGTAAGCGCGTCAAATGCGACCTCGCATTCGCCTTTCTGCGACGAACTGCCTATCGATGCGGATGACGCAAGCAGTGTCAGAGCGTTGCCACCGATAAGTCACATCCACCAGCCACCGCGCATTCCACCCATCAGCGCGCAGCCCAGCGACCTGGACACCTGGCCGGCATCCATCAGGAGCCGCAGCATCTTCAGCCGCACCACGGCAGCCTGAACGAACTTCATCTCCCGGTCATCCTTGCGCACGCCATGGTGGCGCCGCGCAAGGATGGCGGGCTACACAGCCAATTAAGCGCTACTCCTCGCCCACCAGCGCATCGGGAATCGAATCGAGTATGTGTCCCATCTTCTCCTGCTTGGTCCTGAGGTAGCGCTCGAAGGTATCTTGCGCTTCGACTTCGGCACTGACCCGCTCCACCACTTCAATGCCCGCGGACTGCAGTGCCGCCACCTTTTCCGGATTGTTGGTGATCAGCCGCACCGCTGGAACGCCGAGTAGCTTGAGCACCTCGGCAGGAAGCTCATAGGCACGGCAGTCAGGCGCAAAGCCGAGTTCCACATTGGCCTCAACCGTGTCGAAGCCCTGGTCCTGCAGCTCGTAGGCCTTCAGCTTGGCCATCAGGCCGATGCCGCGGCCCTCCTGCTGCTCATAGAGCAGAATGCCCGCGCCCTCGTCGGCAATCTTCTTGAGCGCCAGCTCAAGCTGCAGCCGGCAGTCGCAGCGCAGCGATCCGAACACGTCCCCCGTCAGGCATTGCGAGTGGATACGCACCACCGGCGGAGCGCCGTGGATGTCTCCCATCACCAGGGCGACCAGGCCCTCCACGCGCTTGCCCGACGCTTCGCCATGCTCGCAGCACGGGCGTGCCGAGGGCAGAATGCCCTCAAAGCCCATGATCTGGAAACTGCCCCAGCGGGTAGGAAAGGCCGCCTGTGCCACCTTATTTACGCTTTCAAACTCCATATTCCCATTCTACCGGCCCAAGGATTTGTCGCCGCGTCATCCATCACAGATGCTCGAGCGGCACTTGAAGAAGCAGCAAGTGCGGCGCCGTTGCATACGGGGCTGCGTAGATTGGTTACGAGGCCGGCCAGCGGGTAGGATACAAGCGTGACCAACACCCTCATTCTGATCACGCTGCTGGTCAAGCTGGGCGTGGCCGCGTCGGTGGCCAGCGCGCTGGCGCGGGCGCACACCTTCCAGCGTCTGCTTTTCGCCGAGCGGCGAAGCGCCCGCCAAACCGTCGGTCTGCTGGCGTTCCTGCTAGTGCCGCTGACCTTGGGTGTGTGGGTTCGCACCACGGTCTCCAACTTTCTGGCCGCCGACATTTCGTTTGAAACCGTAATTCTGCTGGGCCTGATAGTCGGCCCGTGGTGGGCGATGCTGGGCGGCATCGTGCTCTCCGGGCCCGCCATGATCCATGGCGAATACCTTTCGCTTCCCTTCTATGCCGCGCTCGGCTTCGCCGCCGGCACGCTGGGCCGCTTCGTGGAGCGCGAAGAGATCTGGGGCTTCACGCCCTTCATTGACCTGAGCCTTTATCGCTGGGTCCGGCGCAACCTGCGCCAGCTGCGCGTCGATCGCCAGTTTTTGATGCTCTTCGTCATCGTGGTGCTGGAGATCGTGCGTGAATGGATCGGCCGCATGCATCCTCGGCGCTTGTTCGCGCTCAACACCAATCGGTGGGAGTTGCAGGTGCTGGTCTGGCTCTGCGCGCCCGTCGTCGTCGGAATCGTGCTCAAGGTATGGAACACCCTCCGCGTCGAGATCAAGCTCAAGCAGCAGGAGCGTCTGCTGCTCGAGGCACGCCTTGACGCGCTGCAGCGGCAGATCAATCCGCACTTTCTGTTCAATACGCTGAACTCGATTGCATCCCTTGTGCGGGTGAAACCCGAGCTGGCACGACAAATGACCGTGAAGCTCGCGAATATTCTGCGCGCCCTGCTGAAGGAACACGACACCTACGTGCCGTTGAGCCAGGAGCTCAGCTTCACGGACGACTACCTCGATATCGAAGTGGTGCGTTTCGGCGCAGACAAGCTGCGCGTCGAAAAGGAGATTGATCCGCTGACGCTCGACGTGCTGGTGCCGAGCATCCTGTTGCAGCCTCTGATTGAGAACAGCATCAAGCACGGACTCGAACCGCGCATCAATGGCGGCACCGTTACGCTGCGCAGCCGTCTGCAGGGCGAGCGGGTGATGATCGAAGTCGCTGACGACGGCGTGGGCATCGTGGCGCGGCCCGATTCGGCGTTGAAGCGCACCGGCAACGGCATCGGGATGAAGAACGTGCAGGAGCGCCTCGAGGTCCTCTACGGCACAGAGGCGCGCTTCACGGTAGTCAGCAATCCCGGACGTGGCACGCTCGTATCGATCGAGTTGCCGGCAAATCTGTCCTTCCGTTCAGCGTAGATACATTTGGCCGGACCACTTCGAGGCGCGGGCCCAAGTTCTCAAGGTGCTTTTCCTAGAACGAACTCTTTTACAGCACAATTTCAAACGTGATCGAGGTGGTTGAACCGTTAGGCGGAAGCGCCTCCACACCGCCTACCTGCAGCGAAGTGCGGACGACCATTCCGCCGCCATTGCCGTTCCATTCGGCGTCGTGCCCCGAATGACCGGGCTCACCACCCTGGACGGCCGATACGCCGACCGCAAGGATCATTCCAGAAGAAGCGCCGGAGTCTGGCGGGATGGTCCAGGAGTACGGAATGGTCAGAGTGCAGGTATCTTTCTTCGCCACAGAGTTAGTGGTTTCGATTCCGCCGCCGACAACGCCATCCGTAGTGTCGATCTCACCACCTATTACGAGCAACGAGCAGTGAAACTTCGTGCCCTTATCGAAGTGGCTCTGGGGGTTGATGTTCACCGTCACCTCGATCCTGCCGGTGGTGGGCGTGATGTTGATGTTGGCTGCGTGCGCATTCAGCTGTATGCCATTCGGCACGATCTGATCGTGCTGAGCATCGTAACTGAAGCTCATGGGACCCAGTTTGTTCTGTTTAGGGTTGCGCTGCACAGAGGCTGTCTGGCCGTACATCGCCGCGGTTGCCAGAAGGCAAAGGCCCGCCAGCAAGGTCTGATTGATTCGCATGACTCATCTCCAACTGGTTGAAATCCGTCTTCTCTCGGACGCGAGGGGGCCGGTTTCTATCGTCGGGCAACAAAACAGGAAGGTCAGCGTAAGGAGCGGGGATTCCCTGGGCGAACCGAACTTAATCACGGTTTCGTCCAACAACATGACCCGGAGGAGTAAGTGTATACCCGGCAAATTGCGTCGGGGAATTAAAAAAATACAGACCGGAAGCGCGCCGAGCATGGCTCCGGTCGCGCCCGTTGCCCGCTTGAACCCTCGCTCCGATCGCGCTATAGTCACTGATCACAAAGGGATCGTGATGCCAATGCTTTCCCCGGCAAGTGGCATTCCCTTGAGGGGCGCTCCGTGAAACGCCGGGCAACGATTGTAGGCGTTGCTACTCTTCTCTCGGCCGCCAGCTTCGCACTGGTTCTGGGACTGTGGTGGCTGGTTTCCTATTTGATCCTCAATTACATTCCGCAACTTATGCACACTCGCGCACAGGCACATTTCGCCGTTCTATCGATCGCGATTGTGATCGTGGCAGCATTGGGCGCCGGCCTCACGACTCTGACGAATCGAGTCGCGGAGCGACCGCGCAAAGCGCATCACTGGCATATGCGGCCCAGGTTTCACCACTAGCGCCTGATCGGGCAAACAGGGGACACGCTCATCGTGTGCCCCGCGTCACGCTGCGCCGCGAATCCGTCCTCTAAAATCGGACATGAGGAACAACAACACATGTCTCGAAAAGCCTTGATTGCTGCCAACTGGAAGATGTACAAGACGCCTGCCGAAGCCAAGGCGTTTGTGGATGCTTTTTTGCCTCTCGTTGCCGACCACACACGTGACGAGATCGCCTTGTTCCCGTCGCCTGTGCTGCTGCCCACAGTAGTCGAAGCGGCGCGCGGCTCCAGTATCGCCATCGGGGCGCAGAATATCCACTTTGCAGAAGAAGGCGCCTACACCGGCGAAACCTCCGCCAGCCAGCTCGCCGCCATTGGCGGAACGCATACGCTCATCGGCCACTCTGAACGTCGCCAGTACTTCGGCGAGACTGACGACATCGTCAACAAGAAGCTGCACACCGCGCTCAAGCACGGTTTTGTGCCAGTAGTCTGCATTGGTGAAGTGCTGGGAGAGCGCGAAGCCGGCATGACAGCAAGCGTGCTGAAGATTCAGGTGAACGGCGCATTCGCTGGCATCAAAGGCCTGGCTGCCGAGGTCATCTCTTCCATCGTGATCGCCTACGAGCCCGTGTGGGCTATCGGCACCGGGAAGACCGCCACGCCGGAAATGGCTGCCGATGCGCATCGCATCATTCGCGCGGAAGTGTCCAGCCTGCTAGGTTCGGACGTCGCGGCCAACATGCGTATTCTCTACGGCGGCAGCGTGAAGCCCGACAACGCCACAGCGCTCATCGGACAGGAAGAGATTGACGGCGCATTGGTCGGCGGCGCCAGCCTCAAGCCCGATTCGTTCGCGTCCATTGTGAAGTACTAACTCGTTTCGTCCCTGATTCTGAAAATCCCAGGTCTCAATTGAGGCCTGGGATTTTTCATGCTCTGTTCGAACCAGCACAAGCGTCTCTGCGTATCATGGCTCATGCCGGAAGCCACGCAAGAACGCACAATCGAAGCCGCTGCCGATGCGGCTATCAAGCTGAGCCGCCCTCGGGACCTTTACATCGATCGCCTGCGCAGCATCATGACGGCTTTCGTCATTCTGCATCACACGGCCATTACCTATGGAGCCATCGGAGGCTGGTTCTGGTATGAGCTGAAGCCTTCGCGAGCGATCTCAAGCCAGGTGCTCATCCAGTTCTGCACCATCAATCAGGCTTACTTCATGGGGTTCTTCTTCCTGCTGGCCGGATACTTCACGCCGGCCTCGCTGGAGCGGAAGGGGTACGGAGCCTTCCTGCGCGACCGCTTCACACGCCTCGGTCTGCCGTTGCTCGGGTTCATTCTGATTCTCGGTCCACTCACCGCAGCTATCGCGCATGCAGCCGATACGGGGCGCTTCTGGGAGGTCTTCCCTTATCTCGCGCAACATTTCATTCTCATCCCCGGACCGCTATGGTTTGCAGAAGCCCTGCTCATCTTCTGCCTAGCCTATTGCGGCTGGCGGGCAATGTTCGGCGCGCCGCTTGCCGGAGCTGAGCGCACGCCGCGGCCAGTGCCCAGCGCCGGGATATGGCTCTTGAGCGCGCTACTTACCGGCATCGGCGCATTTGCGATCCGGCAATTCATTCACGTCGGTGTGAACATCGCTTCGCTGCAGCTCGGCTACTTCGCAACGTATATCGTTCTCTTCGCGGCGGGGATCGCCGCGTGGCGTTACGACTGGATCCGTCAACTCAACTGGAACAACGCAAAGACCGCCATCTATGCCGGCGCAATCGCGCTTCCGTTGATGCCTGCCGGCGTGGCTGTCGCGCAGATCACGCACAGCAAGGGTGATTTTGCCGGTGGCATCTCGTGGCATGCCGCTCTCTATGCGCTCTGGGAGCCATTCGTGGCCTGGGGATTCATCGCCGCGTGGCTACTGTTCATGCGGCGATTCGGCAACCAACCTTCCGCGTTCTGGTCATGGCTCAATCGCCGCGCCTACGCGGTGTACATCATTCACCCGCCGATCCTGGTGGGCATCACTATTCTGCTGCATCTATGGACAGCACCCGCACTCGTCAAATTTGCTGTGACCGGCACAGTTAGCTGCGCGATCTGCTGGCTCATCGCCGACCCGCTTGTTCGAATGCCGGGACTTCGGAGAATCCTATGACTACCGCCATTGTGGAACCGCGAGTTATCCGGGATCAATTCGCCAGGCAGGAAAACCCGCCGCAGCGCGAATACTACATTGACCACCTGCGCACCGTGCTCACCATGCAGGTGATCGTGTTTCATTGCGCCATCACTTACGGCAGCGTCGGAGGCTGGTTCTATTTCGAAGTGAAGCATTCAGAAGCGCTATCGAGCCAAATCCTTTCGCTGTTCGTGCTCACCAGCCAGGCGTACTTCATGGGGTTCTTCTTCCTGCTTGCGGGTTACTTCACACCGCCTTCGCTGGAGCGCAAGGGTTACGCGCGGTTCATCGCCGACCGCCTCCTGCGCCTTGGCCTGCCGCTGCTCGCTTTCTGCATATTTCTCGGACCGCTCACGATTGCCATGGCGCAGACGGCACAGGGACGGGACTTCTGGCAGACGATGCTGAGCGTCTGGAAGGGAATGTATTTCGTTAACGGCCCTCTGTGGTTCACCCAGGCGTTGTTGATGTTCAGTGTTGCTTACTGCGTCTATCGCTGGCTGACACGAACTCCGCTCAATCAGGCGCGCCGTGACAGCTCGTCGGTTCCGCGGTCTGTGTGGTGGCTGGCAAGCGCAGTGGTGGTAGGCGCGGTGGCGGTGCTCTTTCGCGTGCGGTACCCTGTCGGCAAAAATGCTCTCGGCCTGCAGATCGGCTTCTTTTCGAGCTACATCTTTCTGTTCGCCGTCGGCGTGGCTGCATGGCGGCACGATTGGTTGCGCCAGCTTACATGGGCGCGTGCGCGCTGGTGGATACTGAGCCTTCCGTTTCTCTGGGTGCTGATGCCCATTCATCTCTCGCTCGATCGCACGCCCGACACGTGGTCGGCAGTGAGCTTCGCGAAGGGCATGCCCTGGGCAGCGATCTTTTGGGCAGTGTGGGAGCCGTTCGTGGCGTGGGGTTTCATCGCCGCATTTCTGCTCGCGTTTCGCAAATACACCAATGTGAAGACGCCTATGTGGTTGTGGCTTGACCGTCGCGCCTATGCCGCTTACATCATCCATCCAGTTCTGCTGGTTGGGGCTGCGCTGCTGCTGCGATCCTGGGCTGCGCTGCCGATGATCAAGTGGGCATGCACTGGGTCAATCGCGGTCGCAGCCTGCTGGCTTGTCGCCGATCCACTCGTGCGCGTGCCGGGATTGCGCCGCATCCTTTAAGACGCAACTTCGAGGAGCATATGGAATTCGTAAGCACTTGCGTCACGTTTACAAAAAAATCGCCTCCGAAGGAAATCGTCGCTTCGGAGGCGCTTGCGTGTCACAAGATAGCGAACGGGGACCAGTAGCCGGCACTGGAGGTCGGTAGTGCGCGGCTACTGGCGATCCCTTAGAACGAGCTCAGCTGCGGCTTCCCCTTTCCACGGCTGTCTCGTGTCGCCCGGCTCTAGAGAGGCCTTACTACACGCCTCTCGAACCATGTTGACAACTGGAGTTTCGCCTATCGTAACCAATCAATCCGTGACGGCCGTCACACAGGTTTGTTCACGAATAAAATGAGCATCTTCAACGTTCCAGCGCGGGCCCATGCCATCTCACATGCCGGTGATTTGCCCGTTTGACAAACCCCGCCGTCCGCTCGAAAATCGAGACTTCAAGCCGTCTTACGAAAGGCCCCGCCTTGAGCGCCCTCATCAAAACTGATCTTGGAAACGTTCCTCTCCTTGGCCGCGGAAAGGTCCGCGATCTCTATGCTGTAGGCGACAATCTTCTGCTCGTCGCCACGGATCGCATCTCTGCATTCGATCACGTCCTGGGCACCGGAATTCCTGGCAAGGGCAAAATCCTCACGCAGATCTCGCTGTTCTGGTTCGACCTGCTCGCGGACATTGTTCCCAACCACATCATCTCCGCCGACGTGAACGACTTCCCTGCCGAGTTGCAGCCTTATCGCGATCAGCTTGAGGGCCGCTCCATGTTGGTCAGGCGCGCGACGATGTTCCCGGTTGAATGCGTGGCGCGCGGTTACCTGGCCGGCTCCGGCTGGAAGGAATACAAGGCCGAGGGCACCGTGTGCGGCATTCCGCTGCCTGCCGGTCTTCAAGACGGTTCGCGGCTGCCCGAACCGATCTTCACTCCCGCGACCAAAAGCCAGGACGGCGCACACGATGAAAACATTCCCTTCGACCGCGTTGCCGAGCTCGTTGGCCCCGCGGATGCCAACGAACTCCGCCGCCTGACCATGGCGATCTATGCAAAGGCTGCCGCACATGCCGAGTCGCGCGGCCTCATTCTCGCTGATACCAAGTTTGAATTCGGCACCGTCGAGGACGGATCCGGCGGCAGACGCATCATCCTGGCCGACGAAGTGCTCACTCCTGATTCTTCGCGCTTCTGGGATGGAAAGCTCTGGCATCCCGGCGGCGCTCAGGCCTCATTCGACAAACAGTTTGTACGCGATTATCTTGAGTCGATCCGCTGGAACAAGCAGGCGCCAGCTCCTTCGCTACCTGATGATGTGGCCGCTCGCACACAGGAGAAGTACCTCGAGGCGTTCCGGCTCCTCACTGGCCGGCATCTAAATCTCTGACCTTAGAATTACGCGTAACGCGGAGCATGGCCGAATGACGGCAGTCGATTGGGGAGTTGTCATTATCCTGGCGTGCGCAGTCCTTGCCGGACTGGCCCAGGGGTTCTTCCGTTCAGTCTGCGGACTGCTCGGTGTCATTCTCGGACTTGTCACTGCGGCCTGGAATTACGGAAAAGTTGCCTCTTTGTTTCTGCCGCTTGTCAAAATTCCGGCCGTTGCGAATACAATTGCCTTTCTGCTTATCGCAATTGCCGTGATGGCCGTTATCGGCCTGATCGGAAACCTGTTGGCCAAAACGCTTCGCCTGCTCGGTCTGGGGTGGCTCGACGGCCTTGCCGGCGCTGTGTTCGGCTTTTTCCAGGGAGCGTTGCTGGTCATCATCGGCATTCTGGTGGTTGTGGCATTTTTCCCGCAAGCCCACTGGATCGCAGATGCCCGGCTGCCGCGCATGTTCTTCGGAGCATGTCACGTGAGCGCCAACGTTACGCCGGCCGAGCTCGGCGAGCGGGTTCGTAGCGGATTGCGAGCGTGGGAGGCGGAGTCTCCGCGCTGGCTGCATCCGGGGCAGAGTTGATGTGTTTGTTTTAGCAGTGTGCAGTCTTGGCGGTTGTGGCAATCTATCAGGAAGCGCGAGAGGTGCAAGTTGAGACGAGAACTGGACAGCCTGGTAACACAGATGCATTCCAGCGGAATCCGCTATGAAGATGCTGTCAAGGAATTCAAGAGGCAATACCTCCGCGAGGTCCTGATTTCCCATCGCGGGAATCAATGCAAAGCCGCCGAAGAATTGGGTATGCACCGCAACACCCTCAGCCGCGCCATGGCTGAGCTGGGTCTCAGTCTCGCCGAAGTGCGCGCCAGCCTCAAGCGTCCGCCACGCTCCGAGCGTCCTGTATTCAGCGCGATACGCCACGGCCTTCGCCAGGGCTGATCCGTCTGCGGAAATTCGAGCCTGTTTGCTGTAGGGACCGGGCGCCGTTCGTTGCCCATCCTAAGGTTGCTTTTTGCGTTCGGGGTGGGACCACACGTCCCGGTTTCCCCACAAGCCCGGTCTCATTCCGTAAACTGGATACTGCGCCGTATTCGATGGAGACCCGGATTCAAGAAGCCATACCGAAGCCACAGATAGCCATCGCCCCCGGTTTCATGTGGGACGAGCAGGACGCCTATCTGTTCGATATTGACGGCACTCTTTTGCGCAGCCGCGACCGCATTCACGTCAACTCTTTTGCCCACAGCGTCCAGCGCATCCTCGGCTTCGAGGTTTCGCTCGAAGGCATCGCGCTTCAGGGCAACACGGATACCGGCATTCTGCGCGAAGCGTGCGAGCAGGCCGGTATTCCAGCAGATGTGCTTCAGTCGCAAACTGCGGCCATTCTTGAAGCCATGTGCGACCGTGTCACGGCCCAGCGCCATGAGATGGAACTGGTGCGCATGCCCGGCGTTGAAGACGCGCTGCGCCATCTCGCGGCGCGCGGCAAGCTCCTTGGAGTCGCCACCGGTAACCTCGAAGTGATCGGCTGGCTCAAGGTGGAACATGCCGGTTTGCGCGAGTGGTTCCGGTTCGGCGGATTCAGCGATAACTTCCCGGTGCGCTCCGAGCTGATCGGGCACGCCGCTCAAAAGGCCAGAGAGCTGGCAGGGCCCACCGCACGCGTTTGCGTCGTGGGAGACACTCCGCGCGACATCGCAGCCGCACACGCCAATTCCCTTCCCGTAATCGCGGTTGCCACCGGCCGGTCGAGCTTTGAAGAGCTGCAAGCGCTTCATCCTGAAGCCTGCGCCACCACCCTCGCCGATCTTCTGGTATACACGCGCGGCAACGATGAGAGCGCCACATGAACCAGCCGCGTTTCTCCACTCTTCAGCGCTTCGTGAGCCTTGTGCTGGTGGCCGCGCTCACATCAGCGCAGGCCCAATCGCCCGCACCCGCAACGCCGGCAGACGCAGCTTCAAAGCCGGCCGAGACGCAACCGGCGAAGAACACCAAGCTACCTACGACCTCCGAGCGTCGCCGTGCCACGAAGCTTTATATGCAGGCCGCGTCACTCTACGAGGCGCAGCAGTTCGAAAAGGCGATGGAGCTCAACCGCCAGGCCGCCGAACTGGATCCGACCAATCCCAACTACGCGCTCGCCGCAGAAGTCGCGCGGAGCCATGCGGTGACGGCGCTCATTCAGGAGTCCACCAAGAATCAAATCAGGGGCGACTTCGCCGCATCGCGCGCCGCGCTCGAGCGCGCGCAGCAGCTCGATCCGCAGAACACCGGTGTTGCCGATCGCATGCGCGGCCTGGCCGATGCCGCCATTCGCCAGCCGACTGCTCTTGAGCTGGCCTCTAGAGCGCCTGCATTGGGTGGTCCTATCGAGATCCTGCCCAAACCGGGCACTCAGAGTTTTCACCTGCACAGCAGCGCGCGGCAGGTTATTCAGCAGGTCTTCACCGCCTACGGAATCAACGCCACCATTGATAGCACCGTGCGCAGCGATCGCGTCCGCTTCGATATTGATGACGTCGACTTCACCCAGGCCTCGCGCGCGCTCATGCTGATGAGCAATTCGTTCTACGTGCCCATCGACATGCATCGAGTGCTGGTCGCGCGCAACACGGTCGCTAATCGCATGCAATACGAGCGCAATGCAGTCGATACGGTTTACCTCTCCGGCATGTCGACGAACGACATGACAGAGATTGGCAACATCGCGCGCAATGTCTTCGATGTGCGCCAGTTGAACGTCGATCAAAGCGCTGCAACCATCGTCCTGCGTGGCCCCACGGATACGCTCAACGCCTTTAATGCCACCTTCGACAATCTCTCCGAAGGCCGCAGCGAAGTCCTCCTCGATGTACGCATGATCCAACTGGCACACAATCGTGGACTGAACACGGGCATTCAGCCAATGCAAACGCTCACCGCATTCAATGTCACTTCTGAAGTGCAGTCCATCTTCCAGCAGAACCAGGCGCTGATCCAGCAGATCATCGCCTCCGGGCTCGCTTCGCCGGGCGACACACTCGCCATCCTCGCCATTCTCATCGCCTCCGGGGCGGTCTCCAGTTCGATCTTTCAGAATGGCTTCTTTGTCTTCGGTGGAGGTTTGACCCTAACGGGGGTCACGCCTGGCACCATCGCAACGGTGAACCTCAGTCTCAACTCATCGGAGTCGCGCGCCCTCCAGAGCTCCACGCTGCGCCTGGAAGACGGCGAAGAGGGCACGCTCAAGAGTGGAACGCGCTATCCCATCATGACGTCGACCTTCTCGAACCTGGGCATCGCCGGCTCCGGGCTGGCGGGCGTTACTCTTCCCGGCACCTCCGGCGGTCTCAATTCGCTGCTCGCCAACTTCACCGGAGGCGCCTCCAACATCCCGCAGTTCCAGTACGAAGACCTTGGCCTGACACTCAAGGCGCGGCCGCGCGTGCTGCGCTCCGGCGACGTGGCCATGACCCTCGACATGAAGATCACCGCCCTTGCTGGGAGCGCCATCAACAACGTGCCCATTCTGGCCAACCGCAGTTACACCGGCGCGGTCACGGTGCCGGTCAACCAAGGTGTCGTCCTCGCCGCCGAGATCGACAGGACCGAGAGCCGTGCCATCAGCGGCTGGCCCGGACTCAGCGAGATTCCCGGCCTCAACAACGTCACCCAGAAGAACGACCAAGTCAATTCTGCCACGCTCCTCATCATCATTACGCCGCACGTGCTGCGCAGCCCTCATGCCGCAGGGCACACGCCCATGTACCGCGTCGAGCGCACGCAGGGGAATCGATAACGCCAAATAAAAGGGCCGCCGCAGCGCGGCAGCCCTCCCGTTTACGTGAAAACTTGACTCGCCTATTTTGCCGGCGCGCTCGCCGGAGCGGCTGCCTTCGGCATTTCGAAGATCGCCGGATCGATCGTCTTATTCACTTCGACTTTTTTCACCGTGATGCTGAGCTGGAACTGTCCGCCAAAATCGATATCCATCGAGTAAGGAATCACGAAGCCGCCATCCGTCTTGCGGTAGTCGGAGAAGTTCGTCGTCAAATCCACCAACTGCCCCTGCATCGGCGCCTTACCTGCCACAGACTTCACGTAGTATGTCTTGGCGTCGATCGTGTACACACTCTCGGTCCCATCCTTGGGCGTCACCTTGATCTTGTAGGTGTCCGCATCCTTTGAGACCAACTCGACCTTGCTGCCCCTGGCGGCATAGTCATAAAGCGCGCCACCGACGTAGATCTGGTCCTTCCCCAACTTGTATTCGTCGTCGCTCATCGGGGTGGGGTCAGCCGCTCCGGCCATGGGGTTCACCGTCCATCCGCCTTTGCCGTTGTAGCACTGGATGATCTTCGAGCCGTTAAAGTCGGTCTCCGACTTGTAGCCAACACCATCCACCACGACGATGCTCGACGGGGCATCATTGCCCATCACCTGGACCGAGGTATCCATCGACATCGACTTTACCTGCGCGATTGAGTCTTTGCCGCCAATCGCCTCAAGGTGCTTGCTGACGACCTCGTCAGCAGTCTGCGCGCTCAATGCGACTGAACCCATAAAAACGGAAAACGCCACTACGCCTCGAAGTAGATTCTTCATGTTGCTCATTCACCTTTCAGGTGCCTCTTGGACACGGTTCTGCTGCGGCAACAGTGTAGCCCAGTTCTGCCATCGGTACGACGCGATTTCAGTTCGCGTCATTTTCTTTGCAGGCGGCGCTCCACCCTCTCCGAGACGTCGCTATAGATCGCGATTCGATGCGAGCGCAACTCGGCGCGCAGCGTGTTCGTGCCTTCACTGAAGGTGATCTTCGCAGAATCCTGCACCGGCATGTGGCATTCCACACACCGCGTTTGGATATACGCGCCCAGCTTCTTGTAAGTTCCGCAGGTCTGCATCTTGTGGCAGGTCAGGCAATGGTTGGATAACGAATCCGCGTTCTCCTGGACCCGATGCACATCGTGGCAGGTCGAGCAGGTCAGCTTGCCGGAACCAAAGCACTTGCTCTGTTCCAGAGCACCCACCTGATTGCCATGCACATCCACCGGCGCATCGGGACTCGGCGGCAGAATCTCCAGATAATTGCGGATATTGTCGCCAGCCACAAACCGCATCGGCGCGCCAATTGGAGCGACTGCACCCGCATGACACAGAGAGCAGAGACTCATTTGCCGCTCCTGCGTCAGGCTCGCCGGATTAACAATCGCTTCCTGCTCCGAGCCGCGCGGCGGAGGAGCAGCAGAACGCTCCCGCTCCACGTGCAGAGCCCCCGGGCCATGGCACCGCTCGCAGCCAATGCCCAGCACCAGGCTGTCCTTCGCGAATCGATTCGCTGGAGGATTCAACCACTGGAAGTAGCTGCTATGGCATTCAAGGCAACGCGGCACAACCGGCCTGTCGAAATGCACCTTGTCCGGCGGATACCCCGGACTCATCGCCCATTCATGCTTCCAGGTCGAGTACGAAACGGGGAGCTCGTAGAGCTGATCCCCGTCCCAGTACAGGTACGTTTGTCCGTGGCGTCCCGAGCCGATGACGATGTCAAACCGCTCTGCCTCTCCCGTGGGATGCTTCGGATCGCTGATGTTGATGCCACTCTGGAAGAATCCGTTGGGCTCGCGGGTCATGGCGATAATCAGGTTGGGATTCGCTGTACGCAGCACATTGTGTTCATCGCTGAAACTGCCGAGAATATGGTGTTTGTCAGCAACTGCGGAATCCTTCGCATGCGGAGTCACACCATAAGTTGATGCCTGCTGCGCATGACACTGCGCACATGCCGCATCACCCGCGTAGGCGCTCGGTGGCGGCGGTTCTGTCCGCTCAGCTGAAGCGACGGAAGTCATGCGCACCGTTCCGGCCGCCAAGATCGCCACCGTGGACGCAATCAACATGAGAGCGCGCCAGCCGAGTGCGCGCAGCGTACCACTCATCAGTCTCGGAAATCGAAGCAAGCGAGCCCCACGGTCTCAAGTCACACAAATCTGGTCCGCAGAGTGATGCGGATCGCGTGCGTGGCAGGGGAAGAGACCTGTGAAGATAGACGTATTCGGTATCGCGAAAGACGACAGAATCGCCTTCATGCATGCGCCTTTTCGCTGCTTCTTCTTCGAGTACGCTCTCATGCTCACCACGAGCGATCCCCTTCAATGGGCATGTGATTTTGGGCGCGGAAAAGCAAAAGCCCCACGCCTGCCAGGCATGGGGCTTTGCTCCCGACCAAAAACGCTACTGTCCGATCCCGTCCATCTTTGCCTGGTAGTCGATGATCTTCTTGATCATGTCGTACGGCACCGCACCGATCGGCACCTGCCGCCCGTTGATCACCAGCGTGGGCGTCTGGTTGATGTTGAGATCCTGCGCCAGCTTCACCGACTTTTCAACCGCGTCCGCCGTCTCCGGAGTCTTCGAGCAGGCATCCACCTTCGCGGGGTCCAGTCCCGCCTTTGTGACCGCGCTGTTCAGAGTCAACTGCGCGCCGTCCGCCGTATTTAGGCCGTCCTGTCCCTCGAACACCGCATTCGCGAACGTGAAGAACGCCTGGTTGCCGCCGAGCTTGGTTACGCACTCGCCGTACTCAGCCGCCTGCTTGGCCTGCGGATGAATGCGCTCCAGGGGATAGTTCTGGAAGACAATGCGAGCCTTTGGATAATCCGTCGCCAGCTTGTCCATGTTGGCCTGCACTTCCTTGCAGTGCGGGCACTGGAAGTCAGCGAACTCCACCAGCTCGAGCGTTTTTTCCGCAGCGCCGCGATACGGCCCGTTGGCATCGGCCTGCAGCTTCGCACGCGCTTCCACATAGGGCTTTGCGCCAAACGGATACACGTCGTCGCCCGCAATAATGTGCTTGCCGTCAGGCAATGCAAAGAACCCGAAGGCGCTCGGCTTCTGCTGCCCGGTCTTGTCGCCCACGTAAACAACTACCTTGCTGAGGCCTTCCACGGGAGTCTTGAGGATCGCGGCCACCTCCCACACGCGATTCTGATCGTAGCCCCAGCTTGCCGTCAGGAAGGCATCGATGTCCTGCTTGGTCGGCTTATCGGCCGTAAAGTTCTTCGGATCCGGCGGGGGAAACTTGGGCGCCTCGGCTGTGGGCGCGGGTGCTGAGGGTGCCTGGGCCTGTGCCGGCGCCGGGGGAACCTGCTTCGGCTGGTCCTGCTGCGCGACAGCCACAAATGTGGTGGTGGATACGGCCAGCGCGGCGAAGCTGGCAAAACGGCCAAGTTGACGAATCAAATCCTTCTCCTTCGAGCGAATGCTTCTATTATCTCTTCCCTGCTTGGGGGCGCGCCACAGCAGGACCAACCGGCACCGGAATCCTTGTCCCTCGATCCTTATACCTGAACCTTCACGGCAATGGGAAACCTGCGCCCCATGCCGAACGACTTCGACGTAACCTTCAATACCGGCGCAGCCTGCTGCCGCTTGTACTCCGACCGCTCGACCAGCCGCACCACTTGTTGGACGATGTCCCGCGAAAATCCGTGAGTCTCAGCAATTGCTTCGGGCGTCTCGTACCGCTCGACATATGCCTCGAGAATCGGATCGAGTACTTCGTAGGGCGGCAGCGAGTCCGTATCCATCTGCCCCGGCCGCAGTTCCGCCGACGGCGGCTTGGTGAGAATCGCCTCCGGAATTACCTCGCCATCGCGATTGAGCCAGCGGCACAGCGCATACACGCGCAATTTCATCAAGTCCCCGATTACCGCCAGTGCTCCCACCATGTCGCCGTAGAGCGTGCAGTAGCCCACAGCCATTTCGCTCTTGTTGCCCGTGGTCAGCACCAGCGCGCCCAGCTTGTTCGACAGCGCCATCAACAGCGTTCCGCGAATGCGCGGCTGAATATTCTCCTCCGTCAGGTCCGCCGCTTTGCCGGCAAAGAACGGTTCCAAGGCCTCGGTAAATCCGCTAAACAAATTGCTGATGCCGATCACTTCGAAGCGAATCCTCAGGTTCGCAGCCAGCCGTTTACTGTCGTCGATCGAACCTTGCGAAGAATATGGGCTTGGCATCCCAATACCCAGCACATTCTCCGCTCCCAGCGCATCCTTAGCGATAGCCGCCACCAGCGCCGAATCGATGCCGCCGCTCAGCGCCACAATCGCCTTCTTGAATCCGCATTTGCGCACATAGTCGCGCGTGCCCAGCACTAGCGCGTGATACGCGCCCTCGGTGTCGTCCTCATCTGGATCGGCGATCCCCGGCGCCGTAAATGGATCTACGATCAACAGGTCCTCGTCGAAGCTTTTCGCCTGCGCCACCAGTTGGCCCTGCGCATTGATCGCCAGGGACGATCCGTCGCAGATCAGGCTGTCGTTTCCACCCACCTGGTTCGAAAGCATTACCGGAATGCCATCGCGCTTCGCAATCGCGGATAACATCCTGCGCCGTACCGCGCGCTTGCCGTGCCAGTAAGGCGACGCCGAGATGTTGATGTGAATCTGCGGGTGCTGCGCCATCAGCTCTTCTATGGGATCGATGGAGTAGATAGGCTGCGGCCAGAAATTCTTGTCGTTCCACGCGTCCTCGCAAACGCTCACTGCGAGGCGCACGCCATCCAGTTCCACTACTTTCTGCGAGTTCCCGGCGCTGAAGTAGCGCTGTTCATCGAAGACATCGTAGAACGGCAGCAGGCGCTTATGCTGCTCCAGCAGAATTTGGCCCTTGTCGATGAGGAATGCGGCATTCACCGCCGGCTTGCCTGCTCCCTCGGGAGCCTTCAATGCCGCCCCCACCAGGATTGCTACCGGTAACTCTCTCGTGGCAGCCGCAAGCTCATCCACAGCAGTGCGACACCGCTCCAGAAAGCTCGGCTTCTCCAGGAAATCCGCCGGCAAATAGCCGCAGACGCATAGCTCTGAGAACACCGCCAGCCGCGCGCCCTGTTCGGCCGCACGCCGGCTGACTTCTACAATCTTCGCAAGATTTCCTGTGAAATCACCGATGGTGGGATCAATCTGCGCCAGCGCAATCTTCACGCTTCCAGTCTAAATCCCGGGGCGGAAGCCTAATGGCCAACCACCGCCGCGCCCATGCTCCTAGCCACGATTATCACGTCCAGCCAAATGCTCCAGTTCCTGCGATAAACATCATCGGGCGAGATGTAGGGTGTAAGCGGAGAGGACTCCGCATCCGATACAGCCCATAATCCGGTCATTCCCGGCATCATCTGCAGCCGCCGCAAGCGAGATGCCGTTTCCTTCGGGAACTCCGATGCCATCAGCGGCTTTGGCCCCACGACGCTCATCTCACCGCGGATCACGTTGATCAACTGTGGTAGTTCGTCAAGCCCGTGCCGGCGCAGCCAGAGTCCCAGCCGCGTCTCCTGCACGTCCTGCGTCATGGTACGGAACTTCCAGCATTGGAACACGCGGCCGTTCCTTCCAAGCCTCCGCGAGATGAATAACGCGGACCCTCGCGAATCCAGCTTCACCGCAAGCGCGATGACCGCCAGCAGCGGGAATAGCACTACAAGTCCCAATCCCGCCATGCTCAGATCAAGCAGACGTTTGGCTGCCCCCGCGGAATAACCGCCGAAAGCCTCATCCGGCGATTGCTGCGCCCACTCCGCGGGACTGACCGTCGCCACGATTCTCTGCCATGAGTTCGACGTAACCATATACCCAACTCGCTTCAGCCAAAGACATCGGCCGCGTTGGTTCGTTTTTCATGCGATCAAGGAACAGCACTGGCTGATTTGCCCGGCGCAACCTAAGTCAACCGATCCGGCATCAACGCAGGATCAGCAGTAAATAGCCCAAGCTCTTCTCACCGGTCTTTGTTGCTTATGTGGGACGCGATCGTTCCAGATCCGCGATCCGTAGAAGAGGGTCCCCACACCAAGGAGCAAAGAGAACAAATCAAACGTTCAAAAGAGGCAGATCCCGCGCTCCTCGCTTTCAATATAAGAGCCCATTGCTTCGGAGCGATTCTCTGTACTGCTGTTCAGTGCACCTACAGGATCGCGCCCCGGGTGCCGCGCTTTCAAGTGAAAACTTCGTTACGACTGTCAATTCGCTCGCAAGCTACTCAATCCATGGGCAGTTCGTAAGCATCGAGCGTCAAAAATTGCTGGATTGCTTCATCCTGAGATTCCATGAACGCCTTCAGCGGTCCGAAGAAGTGCGCCTTGCCCTGGTGCAGGAACAGCACCAGGTCCGCCAACCGCTCCGCGAACCGCATATCATGAGTTACCACAATGCTGGTGTATCCAAGCTGGCTCTTTAGCCGCTGAATAATGCTGCCGAGCCGCCGCGCAATCAGCGGATCAACCATCGTGGTCGGCTCGTCGTAGAGCACGATCTCCGGCTGCGCCGCCAGCGCCCGGGCTATCGCCACAGCACGCCTGCGCCCCGTTGACAGGCTTGCCGGCAGCAGCCCCTCCACATCCGATGCACCCACCAGATCCAACAGCCGGTCAACCACCTGCATGATCTGGTCTTCTTCCAGGCCCCCCTGCTCTCGCAGCGGGAACGCCACGTTCTCGCGCACCGTCAGCGAGTCGAACAGCGCGCCGTTCTGGAAAACCATTGTGATCCGGCGGCGGAGCGCATTCATCTCCGTC
This sequence comes from Occallatibacter riparius, assembly GCF_025264625.1. NCBI lineage: Bacteria > Pseudomonadati > Acidobacteriota > Terriglobia > Terriglobales > Acidobacteriaceae > Occallatibacter > Occallatibacter riparius. The sequence goes on along the minus strand of NZ_CP093313.1, from coordinate 4,718,180 downwards.
TCACTCAGGTCTGTGATCTCCTGCCCTTCTACCCGCACCGAACCCGCGTCGGGCTTCAGAAACCCCATCAAAACCCGCAACGAAACCGATTTCCCCACGCCGCTACGGCCCAGGATGCAAAGCGTCTGCCCCTTTCCGACGTGATAGCTCACGTCTTCCAGGACCGGCCGTCCGCTGAACGAAATAAAGACGTTCTCGAACACGATGACCGGCTCGGCGACCTCCGCCGCGCGCGCTTTCAGCCCATTCCCCGAATTGACCAGATCTGACATCCCTATGTTTCAGCTTACGCGAACACCTATGAGAGCCTCAGCCGGCGCTCAAAGCAGATTCCACTCTGGCGAGGTCTTCCGGCGTATTCACATTCCAGAACCAGCGATATGCAGGCCAGCCGTGCTCATCGCTCAGTGGGACGAACTCCACCGGCACAACTCGCACACCCAACGAACGGAACGCCGCGAACACGCCTAAGCGCCCGGCCTCCAGTTCCGCCCTTAATACGCGCGACGCCTCCCGCCGCACCACCGCTGGAAAAGTCTGGGCAAATCCGTTCAGCGAAGGCACCGTCACCGCCACACCAGTCAGACCTGCATCTTCGATCAGGATTCGAATCAGCGATGCAGGAATCAACGGCAGGTCGACCGGCAAGAACGCGATCAGGTCGGCTTCCGCGACTTCGAGCGCCGAGCAGATACCACCCAGCGGCCCCGCATCCGTAATCTCATCCGGAACTACCGATGAAAAAGGGCTCAAGTCTGCCTTTGCACCCGCAATCTTCGCGAGCAGACCCGCACTCCGCAGCGTGTTTAGCGCCCTGAAAATGAGCGGCTTTCCGGCCAGTTCGAGGAGAGCCTTGTCCCGGCCCATGCGGCTCGACTGGCCGCCCGCCAGTACGAACCCTTCGGCCGACAATAGCGCACTCACGCCGCACCGCAGGTAATGCTCAAGCCGCGGCTTCTTCCAGGAAGCGAATCAGCGACTCGATCCCCAGCCGGAAGTTCTTCAGATTGAACTTCTCATTTGGCGCATGCAGATTGTCATCGGGGAGGCCGAATCCCATCATCACGCTCGACAATCCAAGGTGCCGGTCGAAATCACCCACAATCGGAATCGACCCTCCGGAACGGATGAACACAGTGTCCTTGCCCCAAACCTCGTGCATGGCGCGCACACTTGCCTGGATGTACTTGTTATTGACCGGAATGAGACACGCATCGCCCTGGTGAATCAGCCGAACCGTCACATCTACACCTGCGGGCGCGATCTTTTCGACATACGCCTTGTACTGCTCAAACGCTTTCGCCGGCGTCATGTTCGGCACCAGGCGCATCGAGACCTTCGCCAGCGCCTTCGCCGGAATCACCGTCTTCGCGCCAGCGCCCGTAAATCCGCCCGGCATACCATGCACTTCCAGGGTCGGCCGCGCCCACGTGCGCTCCAGGACGCTATAGCCTTCTTCGCCTACAAGTGTCTTCGAGCCCACCTCGGTCTGGCGATAGTGCTCCTCGTCGAACGGCAGGCTCCTCCACGCCGCAAGCTCTTCCTTGCTCGGCGGCAGCACATCGTCATAGAAGCCCGGAATCAGAATGCGCCCGTTCTCGTCCTTCAGCTTCGCGAGGATGTGCGCCAGCGCCATGAAAGGATTCGGCGCCGCGCCGCCGTACATGCCGGAGTGCAGATCGGTCTTCGCGCCCTTCACCTCAAGCTCGGTATAGATCATGCCGCGCAGTCCCACGCACAGAGTGGGCAAGTCAGGCGCGAACATCTCGGTATCGCTCACCAGCGCGAAGTCCGCCTTCAGATCGGCAGGCTTTGACGCGACGTACTCCGCAATGCCCTCGCCGCCAACCTCTTCCTCGCCTTCGAGCAACACCCGCACATTCAACGGTAGTCCGCCCGTTGCCAGCAGACTCTCAAGCGCCTTCACCTGCATCCAAACCTGACCCTTGTCGTCCACCGCGCCGCGCGCGTACACATTCCCATCCCGCTCAGTCGGTTCGAATGGTGGTGAGAGCCACTCATCGATCGGATCTACCGGCTGCACATCGTAGTGCCCATAGACCAGCACCGTCGGCTTGCCCGCCGCATGCAACCAATCGGCATAGACCATCGGGTGCCCGCCCTCGTGCGCGGTCTCGACGAGCCTCACATTCTCCATCCCAATCCGCCGGAACTCCGCGGCCAACGTCTCCGCGGCTTTGCGGCAATCGCCGGCGTGCTCCGGCAGCGTCGAAATCGACGGAATCCGCAACAAACTCTTCAACTCATCCAGGAATCGCGCATGGTTTTCGCGCGCAAAGGCAACTGCAGCTGACGACATTCAGGCTCCTCGCAATCAACAACCAAAAAGAAAGTATAGGCGCTCGCTCCCGGGTGTCGCTGCGCGATCCCACAGCAATGGTGCACTCGCTCAAGGTCTCGACACACGCGTACGTATTGCCAGTCACAGACCCAGCAAGTTCCCTGGTGCTATTAGGGTCTGTCGTGTCAAACGCAAGCGGAGTCGCGCTCTGCGGCGAAGCCGTAGCCCTCGGCATCGCCTCCGGCCCGGTGTGCCTGGCTGCCTGCGGACCTGTGCTCGTTCCCACACTCCTCGCCGGCAACCGCGGAATCCGCCCCGCAGCCAACTACCTCACCGTCTTCCTCGCCGCCCGCCTCACCGGCTATTTGCTCTTCGCAGCCATCGCGTGGCAGCTCGGCGCCCTCATCTCGATTTCGGTCGCCGCTCGCCTCACTCTCACGGCGGCGGTGTATACGCTTCTAGCCGTCGTCCTGCTCTGGTACGCGTGGTCGAGCCACTTCGCTCCCGTGCACGCCTGCGCCGCCTCCAAGCTGGTTCAGATCGGCGATCCGGCACCTCAGCGCGTGGCCGGGCGAATTGCGGGTCCAGCCGCACTTGGACTCCTCACGGGCCTCAACCTCTGTCCGCCCTTCATCGCCGCCGGGATCCGCGCCGCGCAATCAGCCAGCATGCTCCAAGCCCTCGCCTTCTTCGCGCTCTTCTTCCTCGGAACCTCGGTCTGGTTCATTCCCTTCACCGCAATCGGATGCGTCGCACGCAATGAAGCCGTCGTGACCGTGGCGCGCATCACCATGGCTCTCGTCGCCCTCTACTATCTCTTCCTGGGAATCGCCTTCTTCGCCGGAGTAAGAGTCTATGGCAACTAGCACGCACCCACCCATCGCCTCCCGCCTCGCGCCCACCCCCCGAAGCCTCGGCCGCTCCCTGCTGCTCACTGCGCCGATCCTTCTCTGGTCGCTGCTGATGCTCCTTCGTCCCGGCACAGGAACCAACCGCGCCTATTTCATCGCCGCCTCCATCACAGCGCTCTTCATGACCGCGCTCTTCTTCGCGATGATGCGCACCCGCACCACCTACCGCTGGCGTCGCGCTTTCTTCGTCGCTCTCGGGGTGCTCTTCCCGGTCGAATTCATCCATAACCTCATCGTGGTGCGCGGCTCCATGGGGATCCCGATGGAAGAGATGATCGCCGGCCGTACTCCGTTCTGCTTCATGCCCATCCCCACCATGATTCTTCCCGCGGCGCTCACGCGATCCGTTCCGTTCCCGGGCTCGCTTGCCGCCGGCGGAGGCGCATCCGGCGCAGGCATCGCCGTAATGGTCGGGCTGTGGCTGGCTTTCGCCATCGTGCTCGGCAAAGCCTGGTGCAGCTATGCCTGCTTCTTCGGCGGAATTGAAGAGGGAGTCGCGGCCATCCCCGCCAAACCCCGCATCCGCCACATCGACAAGCGCTGGCGCTTCGTTCCCTGGGCGGTGCTGCTCACCATCGTGCTGCTTTCACTGGCGTTTTTTGAGCCGGCCTACTGCGTCTGGTTCTGCCCCTTCAAAGCTGTCACTGAGTACATCGCCGCCCGCAATCTTCTCGGCCTCATCCAGAACATCATCTTCATCCTGCTCTTCGCTGGACTCGTCATCGTTCTTCCCTGGCTCACCAAGAAGCGCACGCAGTGCGCCTTCTGGTGCCCGTTCGGGGCATTTCAATCGCTGTTCAACAAGATCAGCTTCTTCACGGTGAAGATCGACCGCACCCGCTGCCGGCCGTGCTTGCTCTGCAAGAATGCCTGCCCCAATTTGTCCATCACTGACGAAGCCATCGACCGCGGCGAAGCTCTGATGAGTTGCATGAAGTGCGGAGCGTGCGTGGATGCCTGCCCGCGGCATGCCGTCAGCTTCCACATCAAAGGAACCGGCTCTGACGCCAATCCCGAACGCGCCCGCCTGATGTTTCTCTACTCGGCCTGGGCCCTCGCCACCATGTTTGGCGGAACCATCATCGCCGCCGGACTCTACACCATCCTTCACTTGGTCCTGCGAGGTTGAGATGCTTATGAAACCGCGCGCCGTTCTCGGCTACACCGGAGCCACCCTGACTCTTGTTCTGGCGATACTCACACCGTTCTGGCTCAGCGGCTTTTTCAGCCGCGGCGTGGCTGCGCTACCGCTGCAAATCGACGAAGTCATCACCGGCGGTCCTGCAGTGCGTGCAATCCCCATGGGCGCCTACGCCATCCAGGTCCATCGCGAAGTCTCCACGCACATGTTCCAGAGCGAAAAGCCCTACGTGCAGCTTGACTGGAAACCCGCCAAAGCCCTGCCCGCGCGCATCTCCGATATGGTCGACATCGACGGCGACGGCCGTCCTGACGTCGTTGTCAACTTCGACGTCCCTCGCGATCCCAAAGCTCCGCTCCGCGTCATCGTCGAGCCGCAGAATCCGCACTATCTCGCGCTCGACAACGTCGGCAAGCCACGCTTCTCCTCGCTCATCGTTCGCGTAGATGACGCTATCCTCGTCCGTATTCCCCTCGCTGACCGCAAATAGCGCAAGTGCTCGGTTTCGCCTGATCAATTACGATTCTCCTTGGCCCTATCCCCATTCCCCGCGAGGCCACACATGAAGCAATCCTTTGACGCCATTGTCGTTGGAGCAGGCCAGGCCGGCCCGTCTCTTGCCGTCCGCCTCGCCACCGGTGGACAGAAAGTAGCCCTGGTCGAGCGGCACCTCTTCGGCGGGACCTGCGTGAACACCGGCTGCACGCCCACCAAGACAATGGTGGCCAGCGCTCACGCCGCTCACCTCGCCCGCCGCGGCCCCGATTTCGGCTTCACCGCGGGCGACGTCCGGGTCGACCTGCGCGCCGTCAAAGCACGCAAGAACGCGGTCGTCGAGCGCTCCCGCTCCGGAGTGGAGAAATGGCTGCGCGGCACCGAGAACTGCACGGTCATTCAAGGCCACGCCGCATTCGAATCGCCCCGCTCCTTGCGTGTTGGCGACGACATTCTCGAAGCCGATCAGATCTTCCTCAACGTCGGCGCGCGGCCGCTCATACCCGACATGCCAGGCATCGGCACCGTGCCCTACCTCACCAGCACGTCCATCCTCGAACTTGAAGAACTGCCGCGTCACCTCGCCGTCGTGGGCGGTGGATACGTCGGCTGCGAGTTTGCGCAGATGTTTCGCCGCTTCGGCTCTGAAGTCACCATCCTCGACATGCATGGGCGCCTCGCGCCACGCGAAGACGAAGACGCCTCTGCGGTTATCCACGAGGTATTCAAAGCGGAAGGCATCGACATCGCCGTCAACGCCACATGCATCCATCTCGAGCAGAGTGAGGGCAGCATTCACGTCGGCATCAAGTGCGACGAGCGGGCCCCGCACATCGAGGCCTCGCACGTGCTGCTCGCCATTGGCCGCGCGCCCAACACGCACGACCTTAACCTCGCCGTCGCCGGCGTTCACACCGACGATCGCGGCTACATTCCCGTCGACGAGCAGCTCCGCACCAACGTTCACAACATCTTCGCGCTTGGCGACTGCAACGGACGCGCTGCCTTCACCCACACCGCCTACAACGACTATGAGATCGTCGCGGACAACCTGCTCAACGGAGCTGCGCGCAGCCTCTCGGACCGCCTGCCCATCTACGCGCTCTTCACCGATCCGCCGCTCGCCCATGTCGGGCTGCGCGAGCATGAAGTCCGGGAACGCGGCATTCGCGCGTTGATCGGCAAGCGCGCCATGACCCGCGTGTCGCGGGCGATCGAGAAAGGCGAGACCTTCGGGTTCATCAAGATCCTGGTAGACGAGCATACACAGCACATCCTGGGCGCCACACTGATTGGCCCCGGGGCCGATGAGGCCATCCACTGCATCGCCACCTGCATGTACGCCCGGCAGCCCGCGTCACTGCTGGCGCACTCGGTCCATATCCACCCCACGGTGGCGGAGCTCATACCGACGGTGCTCGGCGAGTTGAAGCCGCTGGAGTGAAGGAGTGATGTGGGAGCTGGCGACGTGTTTACTCGGTAGTTAACCTTGCTGCCGAAACGGCCGTCGAAATCTTCGCTTCAGATTCGCCTTTTCTTCGGGATAGGGGCGAAAGTTTGTGACGTTGAATATTTCCGTTATTTAGTTGGAAATATTTGAGTTATATCGGCGACGTTTTCCACAGATTTATTTCAACATGCAATTTATCTGTTATTTTTGTGGTTACCATGCCGCGAGCTTCTTACGAATTGCAGGGGTATCGAACACAACTCCCCTGCCTTTTCACTGACCCTGCGATGGTAGGAAGTTGTGATTCCTGGTGTAAGTGATGGCGGTCACGGTCGTTGATTCAATGATGAGGCTCTTCTTCGCTGCTTCTCTACTTCACTCTTTCACTAGCGACCAATGAAAAGCCGCTCTCGCCATCCCGGCAAAAGCGGCCTCTCACTATGAAAGCTCCTGTTCGCTAGATCTCCCAGCGCAGCAGGGCTGTACCCACGGTGAATCCTGCGCCCACAGCAGCAAGCAGGACCAGGTCACCCTTCTTGAGTTTGCCCTCTTCGATGGCTGTCTCAAGCGCCAGGGGAATGGTTCCGGCCGAGGTGTTGCCGTATTTATCGATGTTGATGATCACACGCTCCGGATCCATACCCAGCCGGTCGGATGTGGAGGTGATGATGCGCTTGTTGGCCTGGTGCGGAATGAAGCATCCGAGATCCTTGCCTTCGACTCCGTTTCGCTGCAGCAGGGTGCTGGTGGCCTCGGCCATCTTGCGAACGGCAAACTTGTAGACCGCCTGCCCGTCCTGGTGGATGAAGTGCTTCTTCTGATCGATCGTCTCGTGGCTCGACGGCAGCAGGCTTCCGCCGGCCGGAAGATTCAAAGCCACACCGCCAGAGCCGTCAATCTCATGGACGAAGTCGATCATGCCGATCTCGCCCTCTTCGCAGGGTTCGATCAGCACGGCGCCGCCGCCATCGCCGAATAAAACGCAGGTCGCGCGATCGGTGTAGTCGGTCATGCGCGTATTGGCGTCGGCTCCGCACACCAGGACCATCTTGTGCGCGCCGCTCTCCACCAGTTTCACACCGGCCTGTAGCGCAAACACGAATCCCGAACAGCCTGCCGATACGTCGAATCCCCACGCGCGGGGAGCGCCGAGCTTGGTCTGCACCAGGCATGCTGTGGAGGGAAACATCATGTCGGGCGTAACGGTGCCGACAATGATGGCCTCGACCGCCTCAGGCCCAACGCCGCGCGCGGCCAGAGCCTTCTTCGCGGCCTCCACGCAGATATCGCTGACGCCTTTGCCCTTCTCCAGCACATGGCGCTCGCGAATGCCGGTCCGCTCCAGGATCCACTGGTCTGTGGTTTCCACCATCTTTTCGAGGTCTTGATTGGTCAGAACCTGGGGAGGAACGTACGTGCCGAGCGCGGTGATTTTTGCGCGGCGGCCCACTACGGGACGCACAGAAAGGCTCAAAGCAATTCTCCTTACAACGTCATTGCGCAGCGGCCGGCTGAGGTGCAGCGCATCGCAATGATAAAAGGCGCTATCGCATTTCCTGAGCAACTATAGCCGAACCCGATGATCTCAAGTCGTCGCGACCATCCGGGAGCGAAGACCTGGCAGGATGCGGGCGAGAGCACACGAACTCAGGAAATGCCGCAGCGCGCCTTGAATGAAAGCACTGGGCTACGGGCCGAATAGCACCGATTGCGCCCATAAAAGTACCGGGTGACCTACTGCGCCCGTACTAGCCCGTTACCGTTGCTTCCTTCCGGACCTGGCGGGGTTGGCGGGATTACGTCGCGTAGGACCCGGCACTTATGGATTTTACCACTCAAGGTGGGGATGAATTTGTGACTAACCTCCCGGAGCAGTCTTTGTCTCACCTTGTGATCGGGATATACTTCCGCCACCGACTGAAAGCCCTGCTGAGAGGTAATGAATGGTCCGCCCATTGCTGCTGTTCGTAGTCGTCTGCTCGTCGCTGCCTATCGCCCTGGCCCAGGACAATGGCGCCCCCTTGCCGAAGCCCGCTCCGCCCCTCGCTCCCATTGCCCGACCCGACGATAGTGTCATCACCAAGAAGGTCTCCGGGAGCATTAACGCAATCGTTGTCGAGGCTCGCCGAGCCACTGCGGAGGGCCGCTACGCAGACTCAGAAGCCATGATGCTCAAAGTCACCCATGACAATCCAACCCTGATCCTGCCCTGGGTAGAACTTGGGGCTGCGCAACTGGGTCTGAAGAAGTTCGACGATGCGAAGACCAGCTACATGACGGCGCTCGGGATAGACCCGGCCACCATTCAGAAGGCTCGCTCCGACAACTTTTACGTGCAACCCGACGCTCCGGGTGTTGTCGCCGCCTCAGCGACACGCGCGTCGCGCAATACTGCCGGAGATGATGTAGTCGTCACTACGGATTCGCGCACGCCGGAAGTTGTAGGCGTCTCATGGGCCGGACTGGGCGAAATCTACGCGCACGAAAAGAAAACAGCCGAGGCCCAGGCCGCCTTCGATAAGGCAGTCAAGACCCTGCCGGCTCGCGCACCGCAGTTCCGCCACAACGAAACGGTGGTGTTCTTCCTGGCGGGCAACTCTGACGCACAACTCGAAGCCGCCAATCAGGCCATCGCCCTCGATCCGACTCGCCCTGCCAATTACTACTTCAAGGGCCAGGCTCTGGTCGCGAAGGCGACCATGGATTCCTCGGGCAAGATGATTCTGCCGCCGGGTTGCGCCGATGCTTATCAGAAGTACCTGCAACTCGATCCGAAGGGCCCCTATTCCTCGGACGCAAAAGCAATTCTTGCCGGGGCTGGCATCACGAAATAAGCTGTCGCAGTCTGCATTCGGGGCCTCGGAGAATCTCCTGAACGGAGGTAGCGACAATGTGCCAGTTCCACGACAAGCATTCTCTTCAGCCTCACTCGCACGCGCTCTCGCACCGCCATGTGGTCCCGGAACGACTGCCTACGCGCCGTGATTTCCTGCGCACCCTGATGGGGACTACGCTCACCGGCGCATCCATGATGGAGCTTGCCTGGCACCGCGCCGCATGGGCTCGCACTACTGCGCCGGCCAGCGAGGCCAAGCTTTTCGACTTGCAGAAGGCCGCCGACGGAGTTTTCTTCGCCCATGCGCGCCCACAGACCGTAATTAACTGCAATGCTGCAGTGTTTGTGCGCTCGAAGGATGTGGTGGTTGTCGATGCGCATTCGAAGCCCTCGGCCGCCGCGTCGTTGATCCAGCAGATTCGCAGTGAGATCACCGACAAGCCTGTTCGCTATGTGATCAACACGCATTTCCATTGGGATCACATGCAGGGCACGCAAGCCTATAAGGAGACAGGTTCGCAGGTCGACATCATCGCCAGCGAAGCCACAAAGCAGAACATGTCGCAGTATTCGATGGACCGGCTGAAGCAGTCGCTCGATGAAATGTCGAAGCAGATCGAAGTGCTGCGCGAGCGGGCAGGCAAGGCGTCGTCGGCTGCCGAGAAGGCTTTCTGCGCTGACGAGATCAGTCACATCCAGGCCTACCAGGCGGAGATGAAGGACTTCACGCTGGAACTGCCGACCATCACGTTCGACAAGACACACCTGCTTCAGGATGCGGCCTTCGATCTGCACCTGGAGTGGCATGGGCGCTCGCATACCTCTGGCGATGTGTTCGTGTTCTGCCCCCAGCTGCGTGCCATCGCGACAGGCGACGCGAGCCACTGCTGGGTACCGAATATAGGCGACGGATATCCGCGGCAGTGGCCGGCAACCATCGACGAGGTTGCCAAGGCAGACTTTCAGCATGTGCTCGGCGGCCACGGACCGATGCAGAACAACCGCACCGTGATGATGAGCCAGAGAAACTTTATCGAGGAGCTGGCCGAGCGCGTGTCAGACGGCAAAGCCGCCGGGCAGCAGCTCGACGAGATAAAGAAGCGGATCACGGTCGCATCGCTCAAGTCTCTGCAATCCAACGGATACGGCGAGTTTCTGCAGAGGACCCAATGGGCCGAGAACACCCATTTCGGATCGACGCCGCCGCTGCAGAACGACGTGAGCGGATGTGTCGCGGATGTCTACCGGAACCTGGATCGGACCTAGGCCCGAATCAGCAGTGGCTATTCCGGCAGGTGGGCGGCCCGCACGTCAAAATGATTGGCAAACGGATCGACGCGCGAGAGCAGACGTCTTGCCTCTGGCTCAAAAACCGGAACCCGGTAGTCATTGCCGGCAAAGCGCTTCACCGCGTCCAGCGACTCAAAGAAGTTGATCACGACGAACTGGCACTCCTGGGGCCCGTCGTTGCGGAGGAGAAGAACGCCCTTGTGCCCCTCAATGTTCTGGATCTCGGGCAACACAGTGTCGCGCAGGAGTTTCTCGTAAGCATCAGCATCTTCAGGTTTTGTCCATCCACGCCAGTGACGTGCGATCATGAGGTCTCCTACATTCCCAGCAATTCCACATCCTCAGATAGAGCTGCGCCTCTTAGTTCGGAGTCTAGCGTAGCAAGAGGCAACGCCCTACGAATGGCCAACTCAAGATATGCCGCATCGTAGAGGGTCAACCTGTGTTTTTCGGCAATGCGCAGTGTTTCGCTCCACGCGTGCGTATTCGTTTCCGAGTCAATCCGAATGGGCAGAAGCGCCAAGTCGCGCAGCGCGGCTTCGCGAAAATCTGCATCGATACGGGCGCGGCGAACACCCATCTCCAGCACATTCGCCACTTCAAGCCTCCAGAGGGCGGGAACCCACGCGCCCTCTGCAATCACTCGAGCAAAAGCCTCGAGTACGGCGTGGCTTGCTTCGTCAGGATAGACAGAAGCCAAAGTGACCGAACTGTCGAGCACGAGACTCATGGACGACCCGTGTCGCGGTCTGTTTTAAGTTCCGCCCAATCGAACTTGACTCTTGCCTGAGGTGCACGCGCGCGGATTCGGTCGAATGCGGCACGCGCTGCGACTCGGTCAACAGCTCCGCTGGTGGGAACCAATCGCGCGACCACCTTGCCGTGTCGCGTGATCTCAATCTCCTCACCCTGCTGAACCCGATCGAGAAGTGAGCCTAATGTGTTCTTTGCTTCAAACGCGCCAATCTGCACGGAGCCCCTCCAAATGAGCTAGCTTAAGCTAGTCTAACACCGCCAGACGCTTAAGGCCCCATAAAATCAGGTTCCCGGTACAATAGAGAAGTGAGCAAAGTTTCCCCACCCACGGCGCCTACCGTGGGCTTTATTTCGTTAGGCTGCCCCAAAAACCTGGTCGATTCCGAGGTGATGATGGGGCTGCTGGACCGCGCCGGTGCGCGGCTGACCGGGAAGCCCGAAGAGGCTGAGATCCTGGTCGTGAATACCTGCAGCTTTATTGACTCCGCCAAGCAGGAATCCGTCGACACGATTCTGGAGATGGCGCGCCACAAGACTGAAGGCCGCGCGTCGAAGTTGATCGTTGCCGGGTGTCTGGTCGAGCGCTATCGCGACGAGATCCGCAAGAACATTCCCGAGGTGGACGCGGTCGTCGGCACGGGCGAACTCGAGTCGATTCTGGAAGCTGCGGGCGTGCAGCAGGCGCCCAGGCCGGCTTCGCCGTTCAATATCCTGACCAGCGTTCAGGCTGAGGTGCACTTGGGGCAGGAATCGCTCTCAGGCACCCACAAAGCACCTGCGGTGCGGCCAACTCCGGCGAGAGCTGAGGGCGATCTGAGGGAGCAGCAGGGCCGCTTTACCCGCGACGATTGGGAAGGCGCGGCGCACATGCTGCCCACTTACCTCTACGACGAGACCACACCGCGGCTCTTGGCGACCGGCAAGGCATCGGCTTACATCAAGATTGCCGAAGGCTGCGATCACCCGTGCACGTTCTGCGTGATTCCCAACCTGCGCGGCAAGTTCCGCTCGCGACGGTTTGAGTCGGTTGTGGCCGAGGCACGCAGCCTCGTCGAGCGCGGCGTGCAGGAGATCACGCTGATCGGCCAGGACACGACCTGCTACGGCGAGGACCTGGGCCTGAAGGATGGCCTCGCGCTTCTGCTCGATGAATTGGCAAAGATCGAAGGCCTGCGCTGGCTGCGGTTCCTCTATGCCTATCCCAATCGAATCACAGGCAAGCTGCTGGAGACGATCGCTAAGCACGACAACATCTGCAAGTATCTGGACGTGCCTCTGCAACACGCGTCTGCGTCGGTGCTCAAGTCGATGAAGCGCGGCGCCGGGGCCGACATCTTCCTGAAGACTCTGGACAAGGTACGCGCCGCCGTTCCGGGCATCGCCCTGCGCACGTCATTCATCGTCGGCTTCCCGGGCGAGACCGCTGAAGATGTGAAGGTGCTTGAGGATTTCGTGAAAGCCGCGAAATTCGATTGGCTGGGCGTGTTCACCTATTCGGATGAAGAAGGCTCGGGGGCATTCGCCTACGACGGCAAAGTCGCCAAGCGCACCATCGAATCCCGCAAGCGCAAGCTGATGAAGCTGCAGCAGGGCATCTCGAAGGAGGCCAAGCAGCAGTGGGTCGGACGTGAACTGGTGATCCTGGCCGAGGGCGAAAGCGAAGAGACGCCGCTGCTCTGGGAAGGCCGCACGCAGTTCCACGCGCCCGAGATCGATGGCAAGGTGTACATCAACGACTTCGGCGATCTGGAAGCGCTGGAGGGCGGCCGCTTTTATCGCGCGGAGATTACCGAGGCGCACGACTATGACCTGGTGGCGCGGATTACTTCGGGCCCCATGTAAGTGAAAGAACATGAACGAGACCCTCTTCCTCAATCCACCAGCAGCAGTCAATGCTATTGAGGCCCGGACGCAGGAGTTGCAGTTTGCAATGGCGTCAGAGCCGCGCACCGGCATGTTGTTGCGGACGCTTGCCGCGACCAAACCCGGCGGCCGCATACTCGAACTCGGCACGGGCACCGGACTTGCTACGGCATGGCTGCTCGACGGCATGGATGCAGCTTCAACCCTGATCAGTGTCGATACAGACGAGCAGGTTCAGCAGGTTGCGCGCGATGTGCTTGGTCAAGACAAACGCCTGACTCTCCTCGCCGTAGACGCTTGCGGCTTTTTGTGGCGGCAGAAGCAGGCCAGTTTTGACTTGGTGTTCGCCGATGCCATGCCCGGCAAGTACGTGGCGCTGGATGAAGCTCTGGATCTGGTGAAGCCAGGCGGTTACTACATCGTGGACGACATGCTGCCCCAGCCGACCTGGCCCGAAGGCCACGACCAGAAAGCTGCAGCTCTGATGGAACAGCTCGCGCAGGATACACGCTTCCGCAGCGCAGCAATGTCGTGGGCAAGCGGCATCATCGTCATGGTGAGAAAATAGCTGTAGTCCGAACCCGGGAATTTACCTATGGCTCCCAAGAAAAAAACCGCAAAAGTTCTTCGCTGCCCCACGTGCGCCATGCTTGTCCAAGCCAAGGACGAGGACTTCCCTTTCTGCAGTGACCGCTGCCGCAAGATCGATCTAGGCAAGTGGGCCATGGGTGTCTACAAGATCAGCTCGCCGGTGCTCGATCCTGAAGTGCTGGAAGATCTGGGCGGTCTGGCCGGCCACCCCAAGGACACAGAACGTGAATAGCACCACCCCCGCACCTGCATGTACGCGCAAGACGCTTTGGGCGTGGGCGATCGCCACCTTCTTCGGCTCAGGCCTGCTGAAGCCGGCCCCGGGCACGTGGGGCTCGCTTGCCGCGCTGCTGCTGTGGGCGGCACTCGCGATGGGAGCTCATGCGCCGGCATCGACCGTGTTGATCGCGCTAATCGGCGGAATTGTGCTTTCGATCGCGCTCGGCGTTCCGGCCGCCACCATCTCCGCACGCGAAAGCGGCCGGAAGGATCCGGGGTTCGTCGTCGTCGACGAAGTCGCCGGCCAATGGATCGCTCTGCTGGGCAGCCCCGCCGACTGGAAGCATGGCCTGATCGCGCTGGTGCTGTTCCGGCTTTTCGATATCACCAAGCCCTTTCCCGCGCGCCAGCTTGAGGCCCTGCCCGAAGGCTGGGGCATCGTCTTCGACGACGTTGCCGCCGGGTTGTATGCTTGGGGAGTAGCCGCGATCGTACGCATCTGGCTCTAGAGCAATGGCTCCTTTTCACATGCCTCGTTTCCGACCCCAAGCCGCTGACGGCAGCTCAGAGCCGCGTATTGACGACGTTACGCCCGCGGCCGCATTGCCCGGCGGCGAAGTCGAACTGATCGGATCGAACCTCGGCCCCAGCGGCTCCACTCCCCCGGTTGTACTTGTCGATGGAAGCGCCGCACACATTTGCATGAGCCGCTCATCGCGCGTCATGTTCCAAGTGCCGGCGAGCGCGACGACGGGGCAGGTTGAGGTCCGCAGCCACGGAGCCACCAGTAATTCGGTCCCGCTACGCATTGCGCGGGAGCTGAACTCGGGTCTGCATCCGGTGACGAGCCCGGCGGTCAGCCGCTCGGGAATGATCTATGCGACCATCTCCGGCCCGCGCGGGAAAGCCACTCCGGTTTCGATCGTGCGCATCAGCCCGGACGGACGTGGCACTCCGTTCGTCGAAGGCATTCTGAACGCAACTGGCCTGGCCTTCAATCCCGACGGCGACCTGTTCGTGAGCTCTCGCGCCGAGGGCAATGTGTATCGCGTCGACGCCGCCGGAGAGTTCACGGTCTACGCCGAAGGCATGGGAGTAGCCACCGGCGCCACATTCGACCGCGACGGCAATCTGTTTGTGGGCGACCGCAGCGGAACCATCTTCAAGATCGATACCGACCGCAAGATCTTCGTGCACGCCACGCTGGAACCGAGCGTCTCCGCTTACCACATGGCGGTGAATTCCGAAGGAACGCTCTTCGTCACGGCCCCGACGCTCTCCTCGAACGAGACCATCTGGGCCATCGAGCCGAACGGCGACACCCGGCCGTGGTATCGCGGACTGGGCCGGCCACAGGGCATGGCCATCGCCATTGACGACAGCATCTACGTTGCAGCGTGCCTGCATGGCCGACGCGGCATTGTGCGTGTCAGCGGCGACGGATCGGCGCAACTAGTGCTGGCCGGGAACAACCTGGTGGGCATCGCCTTCAGCCCGCTCGGCACCGCCGCGCTCGCGACCAACCAGGCCATTTATGATGTGGACTTGGGAGTCGAGGGGCTGGCGTTGTTTTAGCCCGATAGTTCCGATTAGAAACTGAGGGCTAAGAGCTGCATTTATGAAATCTGAGATCGTGGCCATCGGCTCTGAGATGCTCACTCCGTTCCGCCAGGACACCAATTCCCTCTTCTTGACTGAAAAGTTGAACGAGATCGGCGTGACCGTCGCCTTCAAGACCATTGTCGGCGACCGCCGCAAGGATCTTGTGAACGCGATTCGGACCGCTCTTGGCCGCGCCGACATCCTGATCCTGATGGGCGGGCTCGGGCCGACAGAAGACGACCTTACCCGCGAAGCGACTGCGGAAGCTCTCAATCTAGAACTCCGCCGCGAAGCTCCGCTGGTGGCCGCTCTGCACGCACGCGCCGCGACCTGGCGCATTGCTATGCCGGAGAACAACCTCAAGCAGGCCGACGTGATTGACGGCGCAACCGTGTTGCAGAATGCCAACGGCAGCGCGCCCGGCCAGTGGCTTGACGTCACGTTCGAGGGCTTTCGCAAGCTGATCATGCTCATTCCCGGGCCGCCCAGCGAGTGCAAGCCGCTGTTCGAAGCCGAGTGCCTGCCGCGACTTCGAGAGATTGTCCCGCCCCGCTTCATCGCTAAGCGCACGCTCAAGGCTGCGATGATTCCAGAGTCGCAATGCGACAAGCTGCTGGCCCCCATCTACACGACCTATACCGACATCGAGACAACGATCCTCGCGCACAACGGCGACATTCAACTTTCGCTGCTCTGTGCGAAGCGCGACATGGATACGGCCGAGCAGCGCGTGGAAGAACTCGCCACAAAGATGGAAGAGGCGCTCGACGACTGGCTTTACTCCACTGAAGGCGAGACGCTGGAGCAGATCGTTCTCTACTATCTCGGCCTGCGCCAGGCAACTCTCGCGACAGCCGAAAGCTGCACCGGCGGCCTGGTCGCTCAACGCATCACCGCGATACCGGGAAGTTCACGCTCGTTTCTTGGTGGAGCTCTGGTCTACTCCAACGAGCTTAAGACTGCATTCGCGGGCGTACCACCGGAGCTGATCGAACAGCACGGCGCCGTCAGCGAAGAAGTCGCTAGCGCATTGGCCTCGGGCATTCGCCAGCGAACCGGCGCGACCATCGGCCTCGGCATTACCGGAATCGCCGGGCCCACCGGCGGCACCGATACGAAGCCAGTTGGTCTGGTCTACATCGCCGTGAGCGACCCGCAGCGCACCGACGTGCTCGAACGCAATTTCCGCGGCCCGCGCCAGCGCGTGCGCGAGTGGACCGCACAGCAGGCGCTCGACCTGATTCGCCGCAAGTTGATGTAAGCGACCTCAGAGCGCGTTGACCACCACAGCCCCGGCGATGGCAAGCGCCAACGCAATCGGCATGGCAATCGCGCCTACCTTCAGAAAATCCCGGAAATCCACGTGCACGCCTTCGCGGCGCAGCGCAATAAGCCATAGGATCGTCGCAAGCGACCCGGTCACCGAGAGATTCGGGCCGAGGTCGACCGCGATCAGCACCGCGTTGGCAATCAGACCATGCGCGCTGGTCGCCTTCAGCGTGCTACCCGCAATCAGCCCAAGCGGCAGGTTGTTGACCAGATTGTTGCCCACACCCACCACGCCTGCGGTAATCAGCGCTCCGGAAATCGGCGGCAACTTCTCCGCCCATTGCATGACTGCGGCACTCAGCCGCATCGCGCCTATAGAGTCGATTGCCTCCACAAGGATGAAGAGGCCGCCGACCAGCGGCAGCACGCCCCAGCTGATATCGCGCACCACACGCATCGGGTTTATGCGTGCCCTGATGAGAACGATGCACGACACAGCAACCGCGCAGATGCAGGTGGGCAGCCCCAAGTCGCGTTTCATTGCTGACGCCACCAGCAGAACCACAGCCGTGAGCACGATGCCGACGAGCACGAGCCGTCCGTTGCCAGTTAGCCTAGTCGGCTGCTGATCGCGCGGCAGATCGCAGACCAGATCGCGGCGGAAGTACCAGGACAAAATCAAATAGGTCGAAACAATCGACAGGAGCGATGGCAGCCCGAACGCAGCGACCCATTGGCCCAGCGGCGGCATCTGCGTGCGAAACACCACCAGGTTCGCGGGATTCGATATGGGCAGCACGAACGACGCAGCATTGGCGATGAACGCGCACGCAAATAGGTTCGGCAGCGGCTCGGCCTTCGATCGCCGCACGGCACTGAACACCGCGGGCGTGAGCACCACAGCCGTCGCGTCGTTCGACATGAGAATCGTCACGACGGTTCCCGCCAGGTAGATCAGCGTAAACAGCCGCATGCACGATCCGCGCGCGTGCTCCACCGCAACAGACGCGACCCAGTCGAACACGCCGAAGATGCGCGCCAGCTCCGACAGCAGCATCATGCCGGTCAGAAACAGGTAGACGTCCGTCCCCTCCGCGATCGCGCGCCCCGCAAGCTCCAGCGGAATCAACCGCAGGATCAGCAGCAGCAACGCGCCGCCGCCGATCCAATACACCTCGGCAATGCGGCGCGGGCGCAGCAACATGAGCGTGATGCTGAGCGCCACGATAGCAATGATCAGGATGTGTGCGGTGAGAGGTGAGAACATGCAGTCAAAGGGTGAGTCAGTGTTCCGTTCCCATTGTCTCTCATTGGCGCCATTGACGCGCCCGCTCGCGCTCTGCAAAACTGCCGCCATGCGATACAGCGGCAGAGTTGAATATGCGGACGCCCGAAAAATGCGCACCCGCAACAAAACGTATTACCGCTTTCTTCACTGGCCCATCTGGATTTGGGTTTTCTTCCTCGCGCCCGGCCCCCTGACGTTCAGCCTCTTCGCGACCGGCTTCAGCGTGGCCAACTCCATCTGGCTGGCCCTGGTGCTCTGCGGAACCGGCATCGCGTTGGCTTTCGGGCAGGCGCCCGGCTGTGAGCCCGCACCGTACATTCTTCGTTTCGATGAAGACCGGCCCAATCCGCTCTATCGCAAGGTGTGCTACACGTTTGCGTGGAACGCCATCCTGAACTTCGCGATCCTCAACCTCGCAGGCCTCCTGATCGCCACCATCACCGGCGTTTGGGTGATGAAGCAGTTGTATCAATACGTCTATCTGCCGCTGTGCATTCTCATTCTGCTGCTCGGCGCGCTCGGACTTTTGCCGCGCGTGGGCCGCTCCACGAAAGGCGAAGGCACTGAGCGGCGCTACTTCTACGGATCGGTATGGGCAGTAGTCACTGGTCAGACCCTGCTGCTGGTGATGTGGAAGGCAATGCCCGCTGATCTTGCTCACACGCGAGAGGGATCCGTCATCAAGCTGATCGTGTATGCGGGCGCTCTCGTCACCATGGGCATGGCTGCATGGGGTGGTAAGCTTCCGCGCACACGGCCCATTCTGCCCGGCGAGCTGATGGTCGACTAGGTAGCTCGCCATGCAAGCGCAATGCGCACTTACGCGAGTCATACACAGACTTTCGCCTGCTAAACTCGTTTGAGTGATGCCCCTTGCAAGCGTCTGGATAGCTGTTCTCGCCTACCTCTTCGGCTCCATTCCGGTGGGCTATCTGCTCGTGCGCATCTTTCGCAAGCAGGACATCCGCACCGTAGGCAGCGGCAACATTGGCGCCACAAATGTTCTACGCTCGGGCGGCAAGGGACTTGGCGCAGCAACCTTCCTGCTCGATGCGGTGAAGGGCTACGCTGCGGTTATGCTGGCGGCCCATCTCGCCGCGCCGTTGATTCCCACCTGGCCACAGCGAAACGTTGAAGCACTCGCGGCGCTGTTCGCTGTGCTCGGACACATGTTTCCTGTCTGGCTGCGTTTTCGAGGCGGCAAAGGTGTGGCGACGGGATTTGGCGTATTCCTTTATGCGGCTCCACTCGCCGCTCTCGCAGCCATCACCGTGTTCTTCATCCTGGTAGCGCTCAGCCGTTACGTTTCTCTCGCTTCGATTCTCGGCGCCGCGAGCTTCCCTGTGTTCGCGTGGTTTACGGTTTCAGGGCAGCGGCCCGCATTCTTTATTGCCGTGCAGATCACTGTTGCCTCGCTGATCATCATCAAACATCATGCGAATATTCGCCGGCTGCTGTCCGGCACGGAAAACCGCTTTGGAGCGGCGAAAAACAAATGACCGTTCTGCCAATCGCTCCCCGAATCGTAGTGCTCGGCGCTGGAGCCTGGGGCACCGCAATGGCCCTTTCTCTGGCTCGCAATGGCCGCACTGTCACCCTGTGGGCACACATGCCGGAACTCGCGCGCGACATCAACACCGCGCATGAAAACACGCAGTTCCTGCCGGGATTCCGGCTGCCTGAAAACATCGTCGTCACAGGCGACGACACCGCGATTGCGCATGCCGACCTGCTCTTTTCAGTCATTCCCTCGGAGTTCCTGCGCCCGACCATCGCGCGGCTTCGCAGCCAGATGCACTCTGAGCAGATCCTGGTGAGCGCCACCAAGGGCGTCGAGAACAACACATTCCTGCGCATGACCCAGGTGATCGCATCGTCGGTGGCCGAGGTTGGACTCACGCTTCCGATCGGCGCATTGAGCGGCCCAAGTTTCGCAAAGGAAGTTGCCGAAGGGCAGCCCACCGCAGTCACCGTGGCCTTCGATGATCGCGCGGTCGCGGCGTTAGTGCAGCGCGAGGCATCGTCTGAGTCCATGCGCCTGTACACCTCTTCCGACGTGATCGGCGTAGAACTCGGCGGCGCTTTGAAGAATGTCATCGCCATCGCCGCTGGCGTAGCAGCAGGCATCGGGCTCGGCTACAATTCCACGGCCGGCCTGATCACGCGAGGCATAGCCGAAATCACGCGTCTCGCGGTCGCCTGCGGCGGCAGGCGCGAAACGCTCGCCGGCCTCTCGGGCACAGGCGACCTGGTGCTCACCTGCACCGGATCGTTGAGCCGCAACCGCACCGTGGGCATGGAACTGGGCAAAGGCCGCAAGCTGCCCGATGTTCTAGCGTCGCTCGGCGGCCATGTGGCCGAGGGCGTACTGACCACGCGCGCCGCCCTCGGGCTCGCGCGCCAGCATCGCGTGGAGATGCCGATCGCCGAGCAGATGGAGCTCATCCTCGAACAAGGCAAGGACCCACGCGAGGCGCTGCGGGATTTGATGATGCGTCCCGGCAAGCACGAGCACTAAATCGCTTTTTACCTTTATCCTGTTGCCATGAATCGACGTCATCTTCTGCGGTCTCTTGCTGCTGGTGTGCTTGCTGCGCCTCTTGCCGAACGGGCAAGAGGCTTTTCTTTATTTGCGCCGGCCGGCGATCATGGGGCTTCCTGCGGCGTGGTCATGATCGCGCTCAACCAGGTCGGCTTCCGTCCCAAACATGCGAAGAAGGCGGCGGTTGTGTTGGATGGCAGCGCTCCTGCCGTCGCTGCGTTTCGCGTCGTCGAGGCTGCCAGTGGAGCCGTACGCAAAGAAGGCAAGCTGACCGAACCCGCGCAGGACGAAGCCTCCGGCGATCGTGTTGCGTGGGCTGACTTCTCTTCCCTCGCCGATCCCGGCACGTATCGCCTTGAAGTCTGCGGAAAGCAAAGCGACACATTTGTCATTGGCGAGGACGCCTACGCCGCAGCCCTGCACCTGACAATGCGGTCGTTCTACGGCCAACGTTGCGGCTGCAAAGTCGACCTCGGCGATGGCTATCATCACGAAGCCTGCCACATGGATGGCGCATTCCACAAAACGTCCGGCAAAGACGGCAAGATTGCCAACAGCGGCGGCTGGCACGATGCAGGCGACTACGGACGTTACGTAGTGAACTCCGGCATCACCACTGGGACTCTGCTGTGGGCGTGGGAGCTATACCCCGAGCCGCTGCGCAATCTTAAGCTTGAAATTCCCGAGTCAGGCGGCAAGGTGCCCGACTACCTCGCCGAAATCCGCTGGAATCTCAACTGGATGCTCTCGATGCAGGACCCGACCGATGGCGGTGTCTGGCATAAGCAGACCAGCGAAGCCTTCTGCGCGTTCATCATGCCTGAGCAGGACAACCTCACCAGTTACGTTGTCGGCACGGGCACAGAGCCCTACAAGAGCACTGGCGCCACAGCGAACCTGGCTGCCGTAGCCGCGATCGCCGCGCGCTGCTTCAAGCCTTACGACGCCGCGTATGCAGACCGCTGCCTCGCCGCAGCACGCAAGGCCTGGTCCTGGGCCGTCGCGAATCCGAAGGTGATCTTCCGCAATCCCAAGGGCATCTCGACTGGCGAATACGGCGACCGCAACTGCGATGACGAGATCCTGTGGGCCACCGCAGAATTGTTCCGCACCACCGGCGAAGACCAATACGCCCGTGCATTCATGGCCGATCTGCCTGATATGACAGCGCTCGATACCGCGACATGGGGCAGCGTGGCTCCCATGGCATGGTGGTCCTACGCCCTGGCTGAGAAGAGCAATCGCTTCCTGCGCACGCGCATTGCGGAAGCCACGGCAGAAGCAGCGACGCTGCGGATTCTGCGCTCCAGCCGCAGTGGCTACGGCAACACGCTGCGCCTGACCGACTACGTGTGGGGCTCGAACAGCGCTGCTGCCAACGATTCCCTTCTCCTGCTCATGGCGCATCGCCTCAAGCCGAATCGCGCAGCCGTAGATGCGGCGCTTGCGAACCTACACTATCTCATCGGCTGCAACTGTCACGGCGTCTCGTGGGTCACGCAACTGGGGCACAAGCCTTTTCAACGCCCGCACCACCGTCCAAGTGGTGCAGACAAGATCGAGGCGCCCTGGCCGGGCCTGCTCTCCGGCGGACCCAATGCCGGCGGTGGCGACCCGGTAGCGAACAAACTGCCCAAGCAGCCCCCCATGAAAATGTGGATCGACGATGAGCGGGCCTACTCCATGAATGAGATCGCCATTAACTGGAATGCGCCGCTTGTGTTTCTGCTGGCGGCAGCAAACAGCGATCTGAGTTAGTGCTGAGTTTTCCAGAGTTAGCTGCTGAAATCGGGCGTGGAATCTGCTTAAATGCTCTAAGTCAAGCAAATAGGTCGGCTTACGACGCGTCTTGCGTAAACATACTAGGGTGATAACGATCACAACATATCTAACAAATTATGGGTAGGATGATGGAGTTTCAGGAAACATTCCGGCCGGATGTAGTAAGGGCCGACTCGTGGGATCGGGCGGAATGTTTCCGTGGGACTGCGCCAAAAGCGCACCTCCGCGGCGACAACCGTAAAGCCGGCGGTAGACCCCAGCGGTAACGGGCCCGGCATAACGCGACTTACCGCTCGAGGCGGGCCCTCTCAGTGCAGAGCGGCTGTGACATACGCAGTATTCCGGCTCACTCAGCTCAATCTGCCCTATCGCCGTCCAGTTTCTGGACGGCGATAGTTTCTTTAGTCCTCAATCATGCCAATTCAACCAAACCGATGACTTACAGATCCTCGACCTTGATCTGAGTGTCAGCGCCTTGCCACGCATTGTCGAACTGCTGCTTGACCCAACCGGCCTCGTAACTCCGGTTCTGCCGTGTTAAAGCTTCGTGCAGTCCGAACAGACTCCGTGGGTTCCGCGGAGTCAGCTGGAGGTCCCTGCGAAACACCTCTTCCGCGCCTTTGCTATCGCCGGTCTGCAGCAGCATCCCGCCCAGCGTTTCGCGAACCGGGTAGTACCAGTCGGTGGGCTCGTCGTAAAGAAGCTTGTCCTGCTCCGCCACCGCATCGCTCAGCAATCGGATCGCCTCCTGCTTATCGCCCTTTTCAGCGGCAATGCGCGCCGAGAGCACACTATTTGCGATATGGAAGATTTGCCGCGAATGATTCTCCACCGGCGGCATGTAGATATCCTCCTTCGGCGTTGCACTCTCAACTGCAGCAAGCTGTTTCTGCAGCGCCTCCGCTTCGGCGGTCTTCCCCTTCGCCACCAGCGCGCTCCCGCGGCTGTAGAGCCAGAGAGCCTTCAGCGCCGGTGTCTGCGCGGCCGGCTCGCTCATCGCAAGCAAGCTGTCCCAGCGCTGGCACCGCACCGATACCACCAGCGGGATCGTCATGAACGCCTCGAGCATGGGCATCTCTTTCACGCCCGGGCGGACATTCTCAGCCAGCCGATCCGCCTGGCTTTGCGCCTCGGCACACCGGCCCTGCATGCTCGCCGCAATCGCGCCAAAGTGCAGATTGTGCGAGTAGTACATCATCGTGTACACGCCCATCATGCCTGTCGCAGCGGCATAATCTTCATCGGCCTTTGCAGCCGACACATTCTGCACCCGCGCGCCATCGTAGTTCCCTGTGCGCTCGTAAATGTGCGCCGGCATGTGCACCAGGTGTCCCGCCGCCGGTGCAAGTTGCGGAATGCGATCCGCATAGGGTAGCGCGCGCTCCGGATTCGGCGACGCCTCAACCGCGTGAATGTAAAAGTGCATCGCACCAATGTGGTTGGGATCGCGCCGCAGCACTGATTCCAGCGTAGACACAATCTGCTCAGTTCCCGGGGCCGGAGTGCCATCCGCATTCCACAGCTTCCACGGCCGCAGATTCATCATGCTGTCGGCGTACAGCGTCGCAGCATCAAGGTCGTCCGGATACTTCGCCGACAAATCATGCATCGCCTTCGCATAATCTGCATTGAGCTTCTGATAGTCGGGATTCGCCTCATGCGTAAAGCGCCGCCCCAGAGCCTCGATGTAATCCTTCTCGATTTGCGGAGAAGCGGCGCTGAGTGAATTCGCTTTGTCGATCGCGTCTACCGCAACCTTCTCGTGTTCCGGATCCACGGGCAGGTTGTAGTTCGGCCCCACCGCCAGCGCCACGCCCCACCACGCCATCGCCATCTTCGGGTCGAGCTCAGCGGCACGATGAAACGCCCGCGCAGCCTCGTCGTGATTGAAGGCATACACCAGCCGCAGCCCCTGGTCGAAGAACTGCTGCGCCTCGGCATTCGTCGTCGAAACAGGATGGTGCAGATTGCTCAGCCCGGACATAAGGGCAGGCGGCTTCGGCGCCATCGACATCTGCGCAAACGAAACGCCGGCCGCAAGACACATAGCAAGAAGCGGGGCAAGCTTCATGAGAACCTCCGGGGAACCGCAGGATGGCGGACAGAATACTACGCCCGCTCCACTCAGAGGAAAGCCTCAATGCAGCCAGCAGATTTCCCCGGTTTGTCGAGTTTCCGTCTACAGCACGCTCTCGCCGTGCTCCGGCCGTGGCGGAAGCGTGGAAACAAGCAGTTGCATCGCGTGGAGCAGTTCCTCCGGTGGTGTCGGCGCATGCAGGTATAAATTTGCCAGATGATCGTAGTCGCCGCGCTTGGCACGCACCCGCAGAATCCGCGCTCGCGGCGCTTCCCGCCGGATCCGGATCGCCAGTTCTCCCGCACTTTGAGGGTCAATCGACTGGCAAAAGAAAAAGACGTCAAACCTGTCCAGGTTGCCAAGCGTGCGAACCTGCCAGGTTGTGCAATGTTCTACCACAAAACCAGCACTCTCAAGCAGTAATACGCGCGGTACCGCGATATCCGGATCATCGCTGATCTGCAGCACACGCACACTTGAATTAGCTGGAACGCCCTTGCGGGCCTCCGAAAAAGACATAAGCACCCGGGAAGAAATAAGTATCTTCTTCTCTTCTACCGGGAACGTGGGCCTTGAATCTGTGGGCTATCCCACAGAAGCATGATCCCCACCGAAAATAGCAGCAAATTCAGCGCGTACTGTGGCATAGCACTCGCAGGCTGCATCCTCCAGCATGGGCCGGTTGATAATTTCCACAAGGCCCCGCTGGTAGTCGATCAGTCCGGCGCGCTTGAGAGCGCCCGCCGCTATCGTCGCACTGGAGCGCTCCGCCCCGATCATCTGGGCAAGGAACTCCTGGGTCAGTTGAAGCGTGTTTGATTCCACAATGTCCGAGGTATTGAGCAGCCACTTGGCCAGACGAGGCTCAGTGGGGTGCAGGCGGTTGCATAACGCCGCCTGGGAAGCTTGAATCAATTGGGCATAGAGAAAGTCGTGCACCGCCGCCATCACCGGCCCGGGCTTCGCGAACTCCACACGAAACAGGTCCGTTGGCATGGAGAAACCTCGCCCTGCCACCTGCATCAAGGTCTGGTGAGGCAGCCCAGGATGCCCTAGCACCGAGCCAACACCCACCAGCCCCTCGCGGCCAATCAGGCCTACTTCGATCGAGCTTCCCTGGCTGGAGAGCGCGGTTGCCGACGCCATGCCCTCTTCGATGAAATAGATTTGCCCGTCCTCTCCGCCCGGTCCACGCAGAACCATGCTGAGCGGCAGATCCAGTGCAGTAAGGCGCGAGAGCACCTCAGGATTCGACTCTGAAAGACGGTTGAGGATGCGGTTCCGGAACTGGGTGCGGGGTACATTGGCCATGGTCTGCTGCTCTCTGGGGGCCCGGGGTTCCTTGGCATGGATGCAGATGGCCGACGCGGGTTGACCCAGTCAAGGGTTTTCACCGGGCTATTTACCCTCGAACTGCGGCGAGCGCCTCTCGAAGAACGCGTGAATGCCTTCCTGGTAATCGGCGCTGTCGTAAATGCGACGCCGCATGGCCTGCACGCGTTCGAATGTCTCCGGCCCCAGGTTGTGCGATGCGGAGAGCAGCCGCAGTTCTTCTTTCAGCAGCGAGATTACCAGCGGCGAATTCTTCACGATCTGCTCGGCGATGCTCCGCGTCACCGTTTCCAATCGCGCGCGGGGCACGGCGTGGCTCACAATGCCCTGGTGCGCCAGCCGCTTTACGGGCATGGGCTGCGCGGTAAACAGCATCTCCTTGCACAGCGGCATACCGCAGGTATTCATCAGGTTCTGCACACCCGATATGTTGTAAGGCACGCCCATCTTGGCTACTGTCATCGCGAATGTGCAGTCATCGCTCGCCACAATGAGATCGCAGCTCATCACCAGCTCGCAGGCGCCGCCCCACACACTGCCCTCCACCATCGCGATCACCGGCGCCGGGAACAGCTCGATCGCGCGCACGGCTCGCCGCAACGGATCGTTGTACGTGAGCGGATCACGTCCGTGCGTAGGCAGTTCCCGCACATCGTGGCCCGCCGAGAAGACTTGAGACCCAGCAGGCGCGCGCAGGATCACTGCCCTGGCCTCATGCCGCCACATCTCTTCCAGCGCCGCGCACAGATCGCAGATCAGCGCCTCGCTCAGGCAATTCTTTTTCTCCGGATGATTCAGGGTGATCGTGCCAATTCCGCCAGCGATAACCGCTTCCACCAATGTCACCGTAGCTTGCATGACGCACATCTTTTCTGGCCCCGCGCGGTCGCACCGCCGCGGAGCCGCGCAACTCGACCGGCACGGATGATACCGCTTTCAGAACGGCTTTGCCGTGACAGGGATCGCACTATTTTGTTGGAGTGCCGATTGAGGAAAACTTAGATGCGTTCCCGTAGGTAGCTGATCACGTGATCGGCCTGGACCACGCCCACCATACGCCCCTGCGAGTTCACCACAGGCAGGGCGTGCAGGTTGTACTTGTCGAACATCTCCGCCAGCGCATTCTGGCTGAGATCCGCCGGGCATGAGAGCACGCGCGCATCGGCGAGCACTGCCACACGAGACTCCGGCTGCGCCATGATGAGCCGCGCCAGCGGCACCGCGCCCTTCAGGAGCCGCCGATCGCCCAGCAGATAAATCTCCGTCACCGATTCCGGATCGCCGTCGAAACTGCGCAGCGCCTGCACCGCGTCCTGCACTGTGGCATTCTCGTTCACCGAGACGAATTCGGTGGTCATGCTCCCAGCCGCCGACCGCTCGTCGAACTCCAGGAGCTCTTCGACCTCCTGCCGCTCCTCCGGCTCCATCTCTTCGAGAATGGCGTCTGACTGCTCTTCCGGCAGCTCGGCCAGCAGATCGGCCGCCGCACCCGGATCCATCTCCTCCACAATGTCGGCGATCTTCTCTTCGTCCAGCTTTTCGAGAAGCGAAACCTGCAGCTTGGGATCGACCTCTTCCAGCGTGTCGGCCGCCACTTCTTCATCCAGCGACTGAAACACGGCCTCGCGTTCTGCCGGCGACAGGTCTTCGAGGATATCGGCCAGATCCGAAGGATGCATGTCGGCCAGGCGCTCGTACTCGATGCGGAGCTTTACGCGTCGCGCCGGATCGACTTCGATCACGTCCACGAACTGCCACGGGATGACCTTGGGCGTGAAACGTACGGCAATCTTCTCGATCTGCGTGCGTGGCAGCATGCCCTTGAAGATCCGCCGCAGCGCGCCCCGGACCCCAACTTCCACTTCGGTCACCCGCAGCAGATGGGCCGAACCCTGCCCCATCCACTCCAGCTCAACGTCGTTCACACGGACGACCTTGCGCCCGTGAATGTCGATGATCTGGCGGTCCACCAGGTCCTGCTGCAGGTAGATGAAGTTGCCGTCGTCCTTCAGCGGAACCAGGGCGCTCGGCCTGCGCAGTTCCAGGGTGCCGGCGGGCGTCTCCATCACCTCTTGCGAAGGAACAATGCACAGCCCGGAGCGCGTCTTCAGCACCAGCCCGGCGACGTTGCCCGCATCGGGCCCGGTCGCCACCGCAATGTCTTTGAGCTTCCCCTTCAGATGCCCCTGCGAATCCGTCACCGGCGTGCCCAGAAGAGCCGTGAGACTGACGCGGGATGTAATACGAGGCGGCATGGGATGAGTGTAGCCGCTTTCCGCGGGTTCGCGGACAGGCACGCACCTGGTTCGGTAACCCGATTAGAGGGCACTCCGAGTCCGCCTTTTCATCTTCTGCTTCTTGACACAATCTGTTCCAGCTAAGAAACTTCGGTCAGGATTCCTGTAACGAGCAAGGCCGGCCGGCATACCCGGTTCGCGGCAAGATTGCGGGGTTGGAAACTGTTGAGCGAGCCGATTGAAGCACGGCGGACCATTCGCCTTACCTCCACCATGGAGAGCGTCAGCGAGATTGAGGGGATGGCGGAAAAGATCGCCAACGACGCTGGGCTGGATGAAGACGCCACCTTTCACGTGACCATGGCCGTACGCGAGGCGGCAGTCAACGCCGTACTGCACGGCAACGAATACGATCCTGCCAAGTTCGTTACCTTCACCTTCGAGAACACCGGCAAAGACCTGGTCTTCACCCTCTCTGACGAGGGCATCGGTCTCGACCCGGCCAAGCTGCCCGATCCTCGCGATCCTGAAAACCTTCTGCGCGGCACCGGCCGTGGCATCTTTCTCATCCGCTCCATGATGGATGAGGTAAACTTCCGTCAACTGCATCCTGGAACCGAGCTGACGCTGGTCAAGCACCTGGCGGCACCGGCTTCGACCAGCTAAAAGCACCCTCCCGCGGCTGACCGGAAACGGCGCGCCGCTGGCCTTCAGGGCCGCTTTGCACATGCGTTTCCCCGGGCCTGCGTGAGAGAGTGCTATAACCGTAGTACCTGCAAAAGGAGGAATTTCCGTGGCACTTACTATTAGCTCCCGTGAAGTGGACGGCGTCACCGTTCTGGACCTCAACGGGCGGATTACCCTGGGCGAGGGCAGTGTGCAGTTGCGTGAGGCCGTTCGCGATCTGATCAGCAAGGGCTCCAAGACCATCCTGCTGAACATGGGTGACGTCAACTACATCGATAGCTCGGGACTGGGCGAATTGGTGAGCGCTTTCACCACGGCCAAGAATCAGGGCGCCAGCGTCAAGCTGCTCGGCCTCAATAAGAAGGTCAAGGACGTTCTGCAGCTGACCAAGCTCTATACCGTATTCGATATCTACGAGGATGAAGCCAGCGGCATCGCCTCGTTTAAGTAAATCGCACCGAACTATGCGGAGAAGGCCGTCCCTTGGGGATGGCCTTTTTATTTGCAAGGCATCAAACAGGATAGAAGCACGTCGCAGTACGATCGGCCACAGAGAGTGTCTTCGAGCCACTCCCCAGGAGGCCTTCCCCATGGAACCTGAGGTCCTTGATACGACTTGTTGTGTCGTAGGCGGAGGCCCCGCCGGCGTCATGCTCGGCTATCTTCTCGCACGCCGCGGTGTCGCCGTCACCGTCCTCGAAAAGCATGCCGACTTTTTCCGCGACTTTCGGGGCGACACCGTCCATCCCTCCACGCTTGAAGTGCTGCGCGAGCTTGGGTTGCTCGACGAGTTCCTCAGCCTTCCGCACCAGCAAATCAAGACCGCCCGACTACACTTCGGCGACGAAAACCTCGGAGTGGCAGACTTCAGCCACCTGCCGGCCACATGCAGGTTTGTGGCGCTCATGCCGCAGTGGGACTTCCTCAACTTCCTGACCAGCCACGCTCGCAATATTCCGCAGTTCCAACTGCGGATGCAGCACGAGGTCACCAATCTGCTCAGCAGTGACGACCGGATCACAGGAGTCATAGCGCAAAACGAAAGCCGCGAGGTGCACGTGCGCGCCGATCTTGTGGTGGGCTGCGATGGACGCCACTCCATCACCCGCAAAGCAGCCGGACTCGAGGTCATCGAGCAGGGCGTTCCCATCGACGTGCTTTGGTTCCGCATCAGCCGCAAGCCAGACGATCCCGGCGAAGTCCTCGGAAACGTCAACTACGGCAGGGCCCTCATCCTCATCAATCGCTCCACCTACTTCCAGGCTGGCTTTATTATCCCCAAGGGTTCTTATGACGACGTCCGGTCAGAGGGGCTCGAAGCTTTCCGCGCCAGCATCGTCCGAATCGTTTCATACCTGTCCGATCGTGTCCACGAAATCCAGAGCTGGGATCAGGTCAAGATCCTCACCGTGCAGATCAACAGGCTCCGACGCTGGTACCGCGAAGGCCTGCTCTGCATCGGAGACGCCGCGCACGCGATGTCGCCCGCCGGTGGAGTCGGCATCAATCTGGCTATCCAGGACGCCGTCGCCGCCGCCAACATCCTGGCAGAACCGCTGCTCGCGGGCCGTTCCGGGATCTCCACACTGGCCGCAGTGCAGCGCCGCCGGGACCTTCCCACCCGGATCACGCAGGGGGCGCAATCGCTTGCGCATCGCGGATTCTCGCGCATCTTCGCTGCCACCGGCCCTATGAAGGCCCCCTGGCAGATCAGAGTAGTCACACAAATCCCTGGCGTGCAGCGACTGCTGGGCCATGCCATCGGAATGGGCGCCCAACCTGAGCACGTGCGTCCGGCGCCGCAACAACATCCGCGGCGCTCCCGCCGCTCATCCTTCGTCCCTGCAGCCATCGGCTTCGCCGCAGCCGGCGTCGCCATCGGCTTCATGGCCTGGAGGGCCGTCAGCCGCACACAGTCTGCTTCGGCCTGAACGTCACAAAAACAGAAAGGCCATATGGCCTTTCAAGCTAGAAGCTAGCGGCTAGAAGCTGTCTCGTCAGAACTTCACATTCGGAGCCGTACGCGACGCCTCGCTCGCCTGGAAATACGCGTCGTTCCGATGGAAGCCCAGAATGTTTGCCCAGATGCTGTTGGGAAACTGCCCGATGAACGTGTTGTAGTCCTGCACTGCCTGGTTATAGTACCGGCGCGAAACGGCAATCCGGTTCTCCGTCCCCGATAGCTCATCCTGCAGACGCATGAACTGATCGCTCGACCGCAGTTGCGGATAGTTCTCGGTCAGCGCCAGCAAACGGCCAAACGCCGAATCCAGCGTTCCGTTGGCGCGAATCTTGTCTTGCGGCGTGCTGGCGCTCAGCAGGCCGGCGCGCGCGTTAGCGATATCGGCAAACACGCTGTTCTCTTCCTTGGTAAAGCCCTTCACGGTCTCCACCAGGTTGGGAATCAGATCGGCGCGGCGCTGCAGGTTCACGTCCACGTCTGACCACTTCGACGAGACATTCTCCTGCTTCTGCACCATCTGGTTCTGCGCGCTCTTAAAGCTGCCGTAAACAAACATCCCGGCAATCACGATGATTCCGACTACGACCAGAAGGACCAAAGATCCTCGACGCATACAGTACGTTCTCCTCCGGCTCATCCGAGCCCCGGTTTTCTAATGCCTAATGCCTGATCCCTAATGCCTGCTTTTACCAGTCTCCGCCGGCTCCGCCACCGCCAAACCCGCCGCCGTCGCCGCCAAACCCGCCAAAACCACCGCCGCCGCCGCTGTCTCCACCTCCACCGCCGAAGCCGCCAAAACCGCCTCCACCCCAGCCTCCGCCACCAATGCCGCGGCCGCCGCCGAACAGCGCCGAAAGCAGGCCCCAGCCGAAGAGCAGCCGGAAGATCGACCCGCCGCCGAAAATCACCAGCAGGATGATCAGCAAAATGAAT
Source organism: Occallatibacter riparius (assembly GCF_025264625.1). Taxonomy (NCBI): domain Bacteria; kingdom Pseudomonadati; phylum Acidobacteriota; class Terriglobia; order Terriglobales; family Acidobacteriaceae; genus Occallatibacter; species Occallatibacter riparius. The sequence continues at coordinate 4,686,614 of NZ_CP093313.1, read as the reverse complement.
CCACCTAGTGGATTCCCGTGATGCACTCGGCGATGCTGCTGTTGCTGAGGTTGCGGCAACTGCCACTCGTCGCCCGAGTCCTCCAGCGTCACCTTTGCGTCGTCGGCAATAACCTGCCCCACGTGCTTCACTGCCGTCATCATTGCGGCATCAAAGTTGTTCTGTCGCAGGTACGGCACCATCTCCCGGCCGATATCGCCGACTTTTCCGTCAGGCAGAATGCCTTCCAGCCCATACCCGACGTCAATGCGCCGCTTGTGGTCGTTCACCGCGAGCAGGATCAATACCAGTCGGTCACCGCCGGCGCTCTTGCTCCCCATCTTCCAGTGGGTTTCCAGCGCATTCGACCAGTCGGCGGAGTCTTGCCCGTCCAGCGACTTCACAGTCACCACAGCAATCTTCGCCTTGGCCTGCGTATCGAGCTGCTTACAATACTGATCGAGACGCGTAACAGCATCGGGCGAAAGCACATGGGCGAAGTCGCTCACATAGTCCGTGGGAAGGGGCAGGTCTTCCGGCCGCTCGGCGCGAAGCACCGCGGTGGCAAAAAGCAGGGTCGCGACGATGACCAGTCGCAACCCTTTCGCAATATCGCGATAAGAGGAGTTCATCGCTAACAATTGTACGTTTTGGATGGTCATCAGGTTCCGTTGATGGGCCTCACGGCAACAGATGCGGCGACGCCAGCTCTAGGAATTCTCTGGCCGTGATCACCTTCGTCGACTTCCAGTACTGCGGAAAGTGCCGCCGGTTGCCCGTGATCAGGTAATCGGCCCTCGCAGCATCGGCGCACTCCACGAATTTGTTATCACCCGGATCATTGCTGACTGCGAGATGAATGCGCGGAGCGATCATGATCGCTCGATTCCGAATCGTATCCAGCAGCTGCAATCGCGCTCCCCGCCGGATACCCAGCCAGGGCCGCGCCATCACGTCGCCATATTCTTTGAGGATGGGTTCAGAGACATAGAAACGAGCGGGTTTCGTAATGGCGATCAGAAAAGCTGTGCGCTCCAGGCCATCCGGCTTCAGTGCTGCCGAAACCACAACATTCGTGTCCACCACCAGCCGAAGCGCCAGCATCAGCGCGTCTTCTGATTCCGTGTTGCCTTGATTGCCTGGTCTATCTGCCGAGAACTTAGCGCATCTGTCCCCTTGCGCTTCGATTCTTCACCTATCAGGCGAAGCACCTCAGGCTCCGGCGCTGCCATCTTCACGTAATCGCGCAAACTCATCAGTACTGCCCGAGGAGTTCCCCGTTTTTCGATAACGAGAGATTCCGACTCCTGCTCCAGATGGTTCAGGAGCTTGCCCAGGTTCGCACGCGCGTTCAATGCCGAAATTACCCTTACTTTTTGCGCCGCTGATCCAGCCATGGACTGTACACTCCGCTCTCTTGAACTGTACAGTTCTCTCCACCCGCAGTCAAACCGGTAAACTGGATTAGACATGAGCACTACCAGTCTTCCCGCCCCTCCCGTCGCCCGCAAGGAACCAAAGGAAACTCCTCTGCACGGTATCGTCCTCACCGATGACTACGCGTGGCTCCGCGAGAAGGAGAACCCCGAGGTCGCCGAGTATCTCGAAGCCGAAAACGCCTGGGCCGAAGCCTACATGGCGCCGCAGGCGGAGCTGCGCGATCAGCTCTACAACGAGATGCTCAGCCACATCAAGCAGACTGACATCTCCGTTTCCTTCCGCGACGGCAAGTACTGGTACTACTCGCGTACCGAAGAGGGCAAGCAATACGCTATCTTCTGCCGCAAACGCGGCGATGAGGACGGCCCGCACGACAGCGCACACGAAGAAGTCCTCCTCGACGGCAACGTCATGGCTGAAGGTCGTCCGTTCTTCGCCATTGGCGCAACCGATATCACCGATAACGGCCGCTGGCTCGCCTACACCGTTGACTACACCGGCTTCCGCCAGTACACGCTCTTCATCAAGGATCTCGAATCCGGCGAACTGCTGCCCGGCTCCGTCGAGCGCGTCGGCTCGGTCGTCTGGGCCGCCGACGACTTCAACCTCTTCTACACCGTCGAAGACGAGGAGCAGAAGCGCCAGTTCCAGTTCTGGCGTCACATGCGCGGCGCGCCCTATGCGGCCGACTACCTCGTCTACCAGGACGACGACGAGCGCTTCAACATCGGCGCCGGCCGCACCCGCGATGGCGAATACATCATCCTGGAATCAGCCAGCCACACCACTACCGAGTGCCGGGTCCTCTGCGCGGACGAGCCCGAAGGCGAGTTCCGCATCATCCTGGAGCGCCAGGACGAGCACGAATACTACATCGATCATCGCCACGGCCTCTGGTACATCCGCACCAACGACCATGGCCGCAACTTCCGCCTCGTCGTCTGCCCAGTGGGCCGCGAGCAGCGTGATCACTGGATGGAGTGCATTCCGCACCGCGAGAACGTGATGCTCGAAGATGTCGATCTCTTCGACCGCTTCTACATCGCCTGCGAGCGCGAAGGCGGCCTGCCGCGCCTGCGGCTCTGGCGCTTCATGCGCAAAACATCCATCGCCGAGAGCATCGGTGAAATTGCCTTCCCCGAGCCGGCCTACAGCGCGCACCCGCACATCAATCGCAACTTCGACACCCGCACCTTCCGCTACGCTTATCAGTCGCTCGTCACGCCCAGCTCCGTGTACGAATACGACTTCGGCACCGGCGAGTCGCTGCTACTCAAGCAGGTTGAAGTGCCCGGTGGATTCGACCGCACTCTCTACGGCAGCGAGCGCATCCATGCCACTGCGTCGGACGGCACCCAGGTCCCCATCTCCATCGTCTACCGCAAAGACAAGCGGCAGACTGATAAGAACCCCCTCTACGTCTACGGCTACGGCTCTTACGGATACGCGCTCCCACTAGGCTTTGGCTCTAATCGCCTCAGCCTCATGGACCGCGGCATCGTTATCGCATACGCACACATCCGCGGAGGCGGTGATCTCGGCAAAACCTGGCATGACGCCGGCAAGATGCTCGTCAAGCGCAACACCTTCACCGACTTCATCGCCGCCGTCGAACATCTCACTGCGAATGGTTACGGCGATCCCGCGCGCGTGGCTATCGAAGGCGGCTCGGCCGGCGGACTGCTAATGGGCGCCGTCGTCAATCTGCGCCCCGATCTCTTCCGCGCCGTCGTCTCGCACGTGCCCTTCGTCGATGTCATGAACACGATGCTCGACGCGACCCTGCCCCTCACCGTTCCCGAGTACGAAGAATGGGGCAATCCGAACGAAGAGCAGTATTTCAACTACATGCTGAGTTACTCGCCCTACGACAACCTGAAGGCGGCGAGATACCCATCGATGTTAGTCAAGACCAGCCTGCACGACAGCCAGGTCATGTACTGGGAACCGGCCAAGTACGTCGCGAAACTCCGCACCCTGAAGACCGACAACAATCCCCTGCTCCTCGTCACCAACATGAAGGCGGGCCACGGCGGCGCCAGCGGCCGCTACGACTACCTCAAGGAGATCGCCTTCGACTACGCCTTCCTGCTGAAGGAACTCGGAATGCTGTGAGACACTGTCCGCGCCTTCAGGACCAACTCATGCGCAACGGCCTTTTTGTTTTGGCGCTTCTAGTGTCGGCGCTTTCGCTCGCGGCCGCGCAGCAATCCGTCAAACTGGAAGTCGCAGAGCCTGAGACAGTCAGGGTCTTCAAAGCAGGTAATGGCGTCACGGCACCGGAGTTGCTCCCCACGAGCTTCGCAACCGCGGATTGCGCAACTCCGCTCTCCGGTGAAATCGAACTCGCCACGATCATCGACGTCTCAGGCGCGCCTCGCAACATCATGTTTGTGCACCCGCTCGGCAATGACCTCGACAGCCTCGCATTGAGCACGCTTGCCGCCGCACCCTTCCAACCCGGTGAATCGAATGGCTCACCAGTGCCGGTGGCGGAATCCGTCTCCATAAAGCTCGACGCCTGTCCGGTGCAGGTGCAGTCCGGCTCGCCCGGCGCAACGTTCCTTCGGGTCCGCTCACAGCCGCAACTGCACCTCTCACCGACTGAGATCTATCCGGGCGAGGTGATCTACACGAATGCTACCTTGGATCTAAACGGCGGCATATTCAGGCCGGGTCCAGACGTGACTCCCCCGGTCATGTTACCGGCCGCTCCCATCGTCGAGATTGGTTCCGGCAACACGGCCAAATACTCAGGCGAGGTGATGGTTACCCTGATCGTCGATGCCTTCGGCATGCCGATGAATGTCCGCGTGGCCCGCCCGCTCGGAAAAGGCCTAGATCAAAAGGCCATCGACGCAGTGCGCAATGCGAGATTCAAACCGGCTATCTTCAAAGGCAAGCAGCCGGTTCCCGTAATGATCACGATCGCAGTGCAATGCCGGATTTACTGACTCAACCGCGACTTATGCGCCCAAAGCCCCAGTCCCGGATGCGCAATAAAGAAAAAATCCTCCCCATCCACACGGTTATACCCATGCTGTAACTTCGCCGGATCGTACTTCCGCATCATCTCCGCCAGGTCGCCGTATTCGAATCCCACGCCCTCGATCTCTTCCCTGCTCAACCCACCCGGACAATACGTAATCCGGAACCGCCCCTCCGACGAGCCATGAATCAGATGCGCTGCCGCGCTCAGATCGCTCGCCAGATCGGGGTTATCCCGTACCGCCGCCAGCGTCGCCGGAGTCCCACGGTACCCATATTTCCGAATCAACTCATCGATGCGCTTGTCCTCGCCGAACTCGCGCACTCCCGGCGCAAGAATGATCAGTTCCCCGCCGTCTGCAAGCGCCATGCGCGTTCGATACACCGCCTTGTTCCCCAGCCACGTCGAATGGAATTCGTGCGGATCGAGGTACACCACAGCTTTCCTGATCGGCTCATCCAGATGCTCGAAATTCACCTGCACGCTCAGCTCGGCCGCCCGCAGAAAGCACTCCTGGTCATCGCCAATATAGAGCCCGCGCACAGCCAGTTCGCCATCGTCCCGCCGCCCCACCACCGTGTGCACATACACAATCGGCAAATGCTTCAGGAACCGGTCCGCCGCATAGTTCAGCACGTTGCGCACGGGGTTCTCTGCCCGGCCCATGATGCGTTCCATGCCATACACCGCGCCCAGGTAATGGCTGCGGTTGATCCCTTCGCGTCCGCCCGTGCCCACCAGGATGTTCTTGTTGTAGTTCGCCATCCCGATCACTTCGTGCGGCACCACTTGCCCAATCGACAGGATCAAGTCGAACCCGCCGTGCGCAATGTGCTTGTTCACCTGCGCCGGCCATGCGTAATTGAGCTTGCCCTCGCTCTGCTCGCGAATATACTCCGCCGGAACCTCGCCCAGCGTTTCGATATCCGTGCGCCAGTTGTGCACCAGGAACCGTTCCTGCGGCACGTCGCCGAACATGTGCGTAATCTGCTCCGGCCTCAATGGGACATGCGTGCCCAGCGCCGGCAGCACCGCCGCCAGCCGGTCGCCATAGTATTGATAGGCCATTCGGGTCAGCACCCCAGCCTGCGAGTGAATACGCGTCAAGTCCGGGGGCACCGCCAGCACCCGCTGCCGCAGACCCATCCTCCCCAGCGCTGCGGTCAGCAGCTCCCGCAGCTCTCCCTCGCCTAGTTCCCTGTCAACGCCGCCAACTCCGCAGTAAAGGCTCACGTCCTAACCATATCCGCCCGGCGAACCAGCTTACAACGCCTTTGAAGCTCCTGTTCCTCCAGTTGAATCGCACTACGATATGTGCGAGTCTGGTTCAGAAGGGATAGCATCCCACCGGCCCAGGGCTGCTCCCGTGCCGTCAAGCTGCACTGGATCTATACATAGGGCTCTACCAGCAGTCTCGACCGGTTCGGTGAGCGATCTCCCCCGCAAGTTCAAAACTGGAAACAACCGGATGGCCGCTGCGTGCATCCAACCCCATTCAGAGCATTCCCTTACGCACAGAACGCCTTGAGATAAATATCTTGCATTTCTGGGGATTCAAGGCATTTCACGTCTGGGTGTGGCGCCTCTCCCGATCTACCTGCGCAGGAGCAGTGAACAAAATGGCTACTTCGTTCGAACAGCCTGGCCTTGGCCAAGACGATCCCAATCGTCTCCCTTCAGAAGCTACTGCGGGCCTCCAAAATGGCAACGGCAGCTACGCCGAATCGGCATACATGGCCGCCATCCTTGAGAGCCTCCAGACCATGCGCGACGGCGATTTCAGCGTTCGCCTGCCCGTGACCTGGACAGGCCTCGCCGGCAAAATCGCCGACAGCTTCAATGAGATTGTTACTGCCAACCAGCAGATGGCTCTTGAGTTGAAGCGCGTAGGCCAGGCCGTCGGAAAAGAAGGCAAGACCCGCGAGCGTCTCCGCTTCGAGCGCCGCCGCGGCGCCTGGGACGAAATGGAAGTCTCGGTCAACACCCTGGTAGAAGACCTGCTCCGCCCCACCACTGAAGTGACCCGCGCCATCGGCGCCGTAGCCCAGGGCAATCTCACCCAGACCGTCCGCCTCGACGTCGACGGCCGCCCGCTGGAAGGCGAGTTCCTGCGCTCCGCCAACATCGTCAACACGATGATCCAGCAGCTCTCCATCTTCACCTCGGAAGTGACGCGCGTGGCCCGCGAAGTCGGTACAGACGGCAAGCTCGGCGGTCAGGCCGTCGTTCCCGGCGTCGCCGGCACCTGGAAGGACCTTACTGACTCGGTCAACTCCATGGCCTCCAACCTCACCGGCCAAGTACGTAACATCGCTGAAGTCACCAACGCCGTGGCCTCGGGCGACCTCTCCCGCAAAATCACGGTCGACGTCCGCGGCGAAATCCTCCAGCTCAAAGAAGCCATCAACACCATGGTCGACCAGCTCCGCTCGTTCGCTTCGGAAGTGACGCGCGTAGCCCGCGAAGTCGGCACCGATGGCAAACTCGGCGGTCAGGCCGTCGTCCCTGGCGTCGCCGGAACCTGGAAGGATCTCACCGACTCGGTCAACGCCATGGCCGGCAACCTCACGGCCCAGGTCCGAAACATCGCTGAAGTCACCACCGCCGTGGCCCGCGGCGATCTCTCCCGCAAGATCACCGTGGACGTGAAGGGCGAAATCCTCGAGCTCAAAGACACCATCAACACCATGGTCGACCAGCTCAACGGCTTCGCTTCGGAAGTCACCCGCGTCGCCCGCGAAGTCGGAACCGAAGGCAAGCTTGGCGGTCAGGCCAACGTCCCGGGCGTTGCCGGCACCTGGAAAGACCTTACCGACAACGTGAACTTCATGGCCGGCAACCTCACCGGCCAGGTCCGAAACATCGCTGAAGTGGCAACCGCCATCGCCAACGGCGACTTGAGCCGCAAGATCACCGTCGACGTCCGCGGCGAGATCCTGCAGCTTAAAGAAACCCTCAACACCATGGTCGACCAGCTCAACCGATTCGCCGGCGAAGTCACCCGCGTCGCCCGCGAAGTCGGTTCGGAAGGCCGTCTCGGTGGTCAGGCCAACGTGCCTGGCGTCGCCGGCACCTGGAAGGATCTCACTGACTCGGTCAACGCAATGGCCGGCAACCTTACCGCCCAGGTTCGAAACATCGCCGAAGTCACAACCGCCGTGGCACGCGGCGACTTGTCCCGCAAGATCACTGTCGATGTGAAGGGCGAAATCCTCGAGCTGAAGAACACCATCAACACCATGGTTGACCAGCTCAATGCGTTCGCTGGCGAAGTCACACGCGTCGCACGCGAAGTCGGTACCGACGGCAAGCTCGGCGGTCAGGCCCAGGTACCCGGTGTCGCCGGAACGTGGAAGGATCTCACCGACAACGTCAACTTCATGGCGTCGAACCTCACCGGCCAGGTCCGTAACATTGCCGAAGTCGCAACCGCCGTGGCCCGCGGCGATTTGTCCCGCAAGATCACCGTCGACGTGAAGGGCGAAATCCTCGAGCTCAAAGACACCATCAACACCATGGTCGACCAGCTCAATGCGTTCGCCGGCGAAGTCACCCGCGTCGCCCGCGAAGTCGGTACGGACGGTAAGCTCGGTGGCCAGGCCAACGTCCCCGGCGTCGGCGGCACGTGGAAGGATCTCACCGACTCGGTGAACTCCATGGCCTCCAACCTCACCGGCCAGGTCCGAAACATCGCTGAAGTCGCAACCGCCATCGCCAACGGTGACTTGTCGAAGAAGATCACCGTCAACGTCTCGGGCGAAATCCTCCTGCTGAAGGAAACCATCAACACGATGGTCGACCAGCTCAACCGCTTCGCCGGCGAAGTCACCCGTGTGGCCCGCGAAGTCGGCACCGAAGGCAAGCTCGGCGGCCAGGCCAACGTGCCTGGTGTCGCCGGCACCTGGAAGGATCTCACCGACAACGTGAACTTCATGGCCGGCAACCTTACCGGCCAGGTCCGAAACATCGCCGAAGTGACCACCGCCGTGGCGCGCGGCGACTTGAGCCGCAAAATCACCGTCGACGTGAAGGGCGAAATCCTCGAGCTCAAGAACACCATCAACACCATGGTCGACCAGCTCAACGCATTCGCCGGCGAAGTCACCCGCGTCGCCCGCGAAGTCGGAACCGACGGTAAACTCGGCGGCCAGGCCGTCGTGCCCGGTGTCGCCGGTACCTGGAAGGATTTGACCGACTCGGTCAACTTCATGGCCGGCAACCTCACCGCCCAGGTCCGAAACATCGCTGAAGTCGCCACCGCAATCGCCAACGGCGACTTGAGCCGCAAGATTACCGTCGACGTTCGCGGCGAAATCCTGCAGCTCAAAGAAACGCTCAACACCATGGTCGAGCAGCTTCGTTCGTTCGCTGCTGAAGTCACGCGCGTCGCTCGCGAAGTCGGCTCCGAAGGCCGTCTCGGCGGTCAAGCCAACGTGCCTGGCGTCGCCGGTACCTGGAAGGACTTGACTGACTCGGTCAACTCGATGGCCGGCAACCTCACCGCGCAGGTCCGAAACATCGCCGAAGTCACCACCGCCGTGGCCCGCGGCGATTTGTCCCGCAAGATTACCGTCGACGTGAAGGGCGAAATCCTCGAGCTCAAAGACACCATTAACACCATGGTTGATCAGCTCAACGCGTTCGCTGCCGAAGTCACCCGCGTGGCCCGCGAAGTCGGTACAGACGGCAAGCTCGGCGGTCAGGCCAACGTACCCGGTGTCGCCGGCACGTGGAAAGATCTCACCGACAACGTCAACGTCATGGCCGCCAACCTTACTGAACAGGTCCGCGGCATTGTGAAGGTCGTGACCGCCGTCGCCAATGGCGTGCTCACCCAGAAGCTCACCGTGAACGCCAAGGGCGAAGTCGCTGCCCTCGCCGAAACCATCAACGGCATGACCGACACGCTCGCCACCTTCGCCGACCAGGTCACCACCGTGGCGCGCGAAGTCGGCGTGGAAGGCCGTCTCGGCGGTCAGGCCAACGTGCCCGGCGCCGCCGGCACCTGGAAGGACCTCGTCGGCAACGTCAACCTGCTCGCCGACAACCTCACCAACCAGGTCCGCGCCATCGCTGAAGTGGCAACCGCCGTCACCAAGGGCGATCTCACCCGGTCCATCCAGGTGGAAGCTCGCGGCGAAGTCGCCGAGTTGAAGGACAACATCAACACGATGATTGACAACCTTCGACTCACCACCGATCGAAACACGGAACAGGACTGGCTCAAGACCAACCTGGCCCGCTTCACCAACATGCTTCAGGGCCAGCGCGACCTTGGGGTCGTCGGCCGCATGCTGCTGGGAGAACTCTCCCCGCTCGTCAACGCGCAGCAGGGCGTCATCTACCAGATGGAAAGCGACCCTGACCAGCCCGATGGCCGCCTCGTCCTGCTCTCCACCTTTGCCGACACTCCTGAAGGCCACTTGCAGGAGATTCGCCCCGGCGAAGGCCTCGTCGGACAGTGCGCCCTCGAGAAGCGCCGCATGCTCATCACCGAGTTGCCCAAGAAGACCGCTCCCATCCGCAGCGGCCTCTTCAAGGCGCCGCCCAAAAACATCATCGTGCTGCCGGTTCTGTTCGAAGACCGCATCAAGGCCGTAATCGAGCTCGCATCGTTGAGCGCGTTTACGCCTTCGCACCTCGCCTTCCTCGAACAGCTCACCTCTTCCATCGGCATCGTGCTCAACTCCATTGAAGCAACGATGCAGACCGAAGGCCTGCTCAAGCAGTCGCAGCAGCTCGCCACCGAGCTTCAGACGCAGCAGAAGGAACTGCAGGGCACCAACGAGCAGCTCGCCCAGAAGGCTCAGCAGCTCGCCGAACAGAACTACGAAGTGGAACGCAAGAACCAGGAAATTGAGCAGGCCCGCCGTGCCCTCGAAGAAAAGGCCCGCGAGCTCGCCCTCACCTCGAAGTACAAGTCCGAGTTCCTTGCCAACATGTCGCACGAGTTGCGCACGCCGCTCAACTCCATCCTGGTCCTCGGCCAGCAACTTGCCGAAAACCCCGACGGCAGCCTCTCGCCCAAGCAGGTCGAGTTCGCCCGCACCATCCACGCCGCAGGAACCGACCTGCTCAACCTCATCTCCGACATTCTCGACCTGTCGAAGATCGAGTCTGGCACGGTGTCCGTCGAGGCTGAAGAAATCTTCTTCGGCGCTCTGCTTGAAACCGTCGCCCGTCCGTTCCGTCACGAGGCCGAAAATCGCAAGCTCACCTTCGACATCACCGCTGAAGCCGGCCTTGGCCGCAGCCTCGTCACTGACTCCAAGCGCTTGCAGCAGGTCCTCAAGAACCTGCTCTCCAACGCCTTCAAGTTCACGGAGCAAGGCAGCGTGAAGCTGAAGATCTCGCCTGTCACCAGCGGTTGGACCCCCGATCACCCGCTCCTCGCCGGCGCAGGCTCGGTCATCGCCTTCGAAGTCTCCGATACCGGAATCGGTATCCCACCCGAGAAGCAGCGCATCATCTTCGAGGCCTTCCAGCAGGCCGATGCCGGCACCTCCCGCAAGTACGGCGGAACCGGCCTGGGCCTCGCCATCAGCCGCGAACTGGCTGCCCTGCTCGGCGGCGAGATCCAGCTCAAGTCGCAGCCTGGCGTGGGCTCCACCTTCACCCTCTATCTGCCGCAGACCTACGTCGGTCCAGCCGCTCCCGCCATCGTCAAGGCGCCGGAGCGTCCCGGCCTGGCGCCGCAGCAGCAGGTTCCCATCTTCCTCACCAACGTTGCCGCGGCTGAAACCGAGTCGCGCATCGAGGATGATCGCCGCAACATTCAGGAAGGCGACGCCGTGCTGCTCATCGTCGAAGACGATCTGCACTACGCCCGCATCCTTTGCGATCTCTCGCGCGACAAGGGCTTCAAGGTCCTCTCTGCCCTGACGGGCGCAGAGGCCCTCGCCCTCGCCCGCGAGTACAACCCCACCGCTATCTCGCTGGATGTCTTCCTGCCTGACATGCTCGGTTGGACCATCCTCAACCACCTCAAGCAGGATCCGCGGACGCGCCACATCCCCGTGCAGATGCTCACACTCGACGAGGATCGCCATCACGGCCTGTCGCGCGGCGCATTCTCCTTCGTCACCAAGCCCACCAGCACTGAGGGCCTCGACTCTGCTCTCACCCGCATCTGGGACTACTCGCAGCCGCGCCGCAAGCGCCTGCTGGTCGTCGAAGACAATCCCGCTGAGCAGCTCAGCATCAAGGAACTCCTCGGCCACAAGGACATCGACATCGACACCGTTGACACTGGTGCGGGCGCGCTTGAATCCCTCTCCTCCGGCCAGTATGACTGCGCCGTACTCGACCTTCGTCTGCCGGATATGACCGGCTTCGAGGTCCTTGAGAAGATGCGCGACACACCCGGCCTGCAGGATCTGCCGGTGGTCGTCTTCACCGGCCGCGACCTCACCGCCGAAGAGGACACCCAGCTCCATTCGTTGGCTCGCAGCGTTGTGGTCAAGGACGTGGAATCGCCCGAGCGCCTGCTCGACGAGACTGCGCTCTTCCTCCACCGCGTCGTCTCTGACCTGCCCAAGCCCAAGCAGGACATGCTCGACCGTCTGCACAAGTCTGACGATGCCCTCGCCGGACGCAAGGTGCTCGTGGTCGACGACGACGTCCGCAACATCTTCGCCCTGTCCAGCGTGCTTGAACGCCGCGGCATGCAGGTCGTCTCTGCCGGCAACGGCCGCGAAGCGATTCAGATCATCGAGTCCACTCCCGACCTCGCCATCGTCCTCATGGACATCATGATGCCCGAGATGGACGGCTACGAAACCATGCAGATCATTCGCCAGAACCCGGCCCTGCGCCGCCTGCCCATCATCGCCCTCACCGCGAAGGCCATGAAGGGCGACCGCGAAAAGTGCCTCGAAGCCGGCGCAAGCGAATATCTTGCCAAACCCGTCAATACGGAACAGCTTCTCTCCGCTCTGCGGATGTGGCTGCATCGCTAGGCGGCAGCTTGAGCCCGCGGTTCTTCGTGCGCGGTCTCACACATTAAAACGGCGCATCCGGTCGCGGTTGACTGCGGTCGGGCGCTTGCTGCATAAGGAATCTATGCCCGGGAAGTATCGAGGGAACGAATGAGAGCTGACGACAAAGTCAACATACTGATGGTGGACGATCAGCCCGCAAAACTGCTCAGCTATGAGGTCATCCTCGCCGAGCTCGGCGAGAACCTCATCAAGGCGAATACCGCCAGCGAAGCCCTCAACGTACTGCTCAAGACTGACATCGGTGTCGTCCTCATGGACGTCAGCATGCCCGACCTCGACGGCTTCGAACTCGCCGACGTCATCCGCCAGCATCCCCGCTTCCAGAAGACCGCCATCATCTTCATCTCCGGCGTCCACCTCACTGACTCCGACAAGATCCAGGGCTACCGTTCCGGCGCAGTCGACTACATCTCCGTCCCGGTCGTTCCTGAAGTGCTGCGCGCCAAGATCAGCGTCTTCGTCGAACTCCATCGCAAAACCCGCCAGCTCGAGGTCCTCAACGCCGAGCTCGAAGAGCGCGTAACAGCGCGCACAGAAGAGTTGCGCCAACGCGAAGAGCAGTACCGCACCCGCGCCGAGCTGCTCGATCTCGCCACCGAGGCCATCATGGTCCGCGATCTCGAGGGCCATGTTCAGTTCTGGAACTCCGGCGCTGAGGCCCTCTACGGGTGGACTCGCGACGAAGTGATGCACCAGGACATGCACGGCCTGCTCCAGACCGTATTTCCTGTCCCCCGCTCCGAAATCGAATCCATGCTGGGAGAGCAGAAATCCTGGTCGGGCAATCTGGTTCAGAAGACCCGCAACGGCAACGAAGTTGTCGTGGCGTGCCGCAAGACCATGACCCAGCAGGGCAATCTCATCCTCGAAGTCAGCCGCGATATCACCGAGCAGCTGCAGGCTCAGGAAGCTCTGCGCGAAGCCGAGAAGCTCGCCGCCATGGGCCGCGTCGCCGGCATCATCGCCCATGAGATCAACAACCCCCTGGCCGCCATCACCAACACACTCTACCTCGTGCGCAATCACCCCTCCCTCGACGACACCGCGCGCCATTTCGCCGATGTCGCCGAGCAGGAGCTGCAGCGCGTCTCGCACATCACCCGCCAGACGCTCAGCTTCTATCGCGAATCCAAGCAGCCCATCCCGGTCAATCTTCCCGAGCTGCTCGATGACGTGCTCGACCTCCAGGAGCGCGCCCTCAGCACCAGCCGCATCCGGCTCGCCAAGCGCTACCTCGCCACGCCGGTCGTCCATGGCTTCCCCGTCGAGCTGCGCCAGGTCTTCCTCAACCTCATCGGAAACGCCGTACAGGCCATGCCCACCGGTGGCACCCTCGGCGTCTACCTGCGCGAGGTCAGCGACTGGTCGCGCAACCGCAAAGGCACCGCCATCTCCATCCTCGACACCGGCATCGGCATTCAGCCCGACGACCTCAAACGCCTCTTCCAGCCCTTCTTCTCCACCAAGTCAACGAAGGGCACCGGTCTGGGCCTCTGGATCAGCAAGGGCATCATTCAGAAGTACGACGGCACCCTCACCTGCCGCACCTTCCGCGGCCGCGACGGCAACGTCACCTGCTTCCGCGTCTTCCTGCCCGTCAGCGCCGCACTCAACGTGCCCGCTCAGCCCCTCGCCGGCGGCGAACCCCTCAGCCATGAACCCGAAGTGCCCACCAACCACCACGCCGGCATCGCGATCTAGGTGGGTCCGAGTTTTAGGTAGGTCCGGGCTTTAGCCCGGACAACCGAACAGATAAGAGTTTCGGGGCTTCAGCCCCTGAGGCATGTTTCTCCGGCGGGCACTTCACGGCCTCTTCATTCGGGCCGATAGAAACTGATTCCAAGCGCTGGAATCTGCCCCTGCATCACGCGCTCTCTGATCTCTGTTGCCTGTCCCTTGCCCTTTAGCCGCAGCGCTCCCTCGATAACATCCGCCGCCCGGTTCAACCCGTCGACGCCTCGGATGTCATCCCTCAGCCTCGCCGCCGACTCCCGATACATCGCATTCCCCAGCACCTCCGCCAGCGCAGCCCCCAGCCGCTTCGCGTTGAGCTTGCTGCGTTCTACCACCAGCCCCGCCCGCCGCGCAGCCACTCTCGCCGCCACGCCCGGCTGATCGTTCCCCAACGGAATGCACACCAGCGGCACGCCCTCCGCCAACGACTCCAGCACCGTATTCAATCCGGCATGCGTAATCACTACCGCTGCCTTCTTCACCAGTTCGAGCTGCGGCGCATACGATACAACAATCGGCTCTCCCGGCAACTCACCCAGCCTCTCCGGCGCAAGCCCACCGCCCAGCGAGATCACAAGTTGCACCGGCAGCCCGGCGCTCGCCTCTGCAATCGTGCGAAAGATCGACTCCGACCCATTCTGCATCGTCCCCAGCGACGCATACACCAGCGGCCGCCCATCCAGCTTCTCCCACGGAAACTCGACCGGCGGCCTCTGCTGCTGATCCACGAATGGCCCCGTGTAGTGCACGACATCCGGCAGCCCCTGCACATCGAATTCCAGCGCGGCAGGCAGCTGCGCAATCTGCGCAATCGGCGAGAGGAATTCAACCGCATGCCGGCGAACCTCAAGCCCCCACGCCCGCCGCTGCGCGTTCACCAGCTTATGAATCGGAGAAGCCACCCGCGACAGAAGCCGAAACCCGAGAATGTTCCGCAAGCGAATCCACCAGCTCTCCCCCGCCTGCCACGGAAAACAAAACGCTGGAATGCGCGCGTCCCGGATCAGCGGCGGAAACATCGCAATCGACACGAACGGCAGCCCGAGATACTCGGCCACGGTCCCGCCCATGTCGGCCTCATCCACCAGCAGAACCTCTGCGCCCGACCGCCGCACCGCATCCGGCCCATCCCGCAGAATCATCCGAGCCGTATTCCGCACGCGCTCCACCGTGAACTTGAACGTGGCCAGCCCCTTCAGCGTGCCCAGATGCTCATCGAGCTGCCGCAGCGTACCCAGCGGATAGTGCTCCGCGCCAATCTGCATGAACTCGATCCCCGCCGCCCGAATCCGCGCCTCCGTATCGGCAATGCCATAGATCACAACCGAGTGGCCGCGCCGCTCCAGCGTGCGCGCTAGCGCCGTCATGGGATTGATGTGCCCGGTGCCCGGAAAGCAGAACACGCCTATGCGCGCCATCGATCGACCTCACTGCAGGAATTTGGGGACCCGCAAGATGTACGAAGCACGCTGGGGAAACGGATTGGTGCGAATGATACCGAAGTTCCGGCGAGGCTGGAAACATCTTGTCCCCGACAGTCATCAGGGCATACTGATAACGTGGCAGCACCCGTCCCAACCACCTAAGACTGTGGTCAGGGCGGGCCACCCTCGTATGCTTTTCCTTCAGCTCTCAACCCGCTTATTTCAGCGTTGTTCCTGCCTGCGCAACAATCCCTTGCATCACCGGCGTCAATTGCACCACCAGCTCAGCGTTGTAGGAATGAGACGTTGTGTCGGTTCGCGGATACTGGGCATACACCCGCGCCGCGCCAATGGCATAGCCGCGCGACTTGTACGCGGGCGAGCCGGCCTTCACGGCTGGATCCACATTACTGATGACGATCGAAACTGTGTTGTCCTGGTCGCGGCGAATATCAAACGTGCGGAACTGCTGCGGGAAATCGCGCAGAGAGCAGGTCTCCACCTCCCAGAAGCCGAGTGTGGGGTCGCCGCTGGGGTCGGGTTGCGGGGTTACCACGTTGAGGTGCCGATGCCCCGCCATCCACATGATCAGATTGGGATATTTGTGCAGCATGGTGAGCACGTAGTCGTCTGTGTATACCGGGCCGGGCCAGACGGGAAAAGGAGTGGTATCCGTCAGCTCAGTCTGCGGCAGGATGGGAACGTGCGCGGCGATGACCATGAGCTGATTGGCGGCCTGGCCCGCCTCCAGCTCGTTCACCAGCCAGTCATAGCGAGCATCATCCAGCCCGCCCGCCGCATAATCCGGCTGGTCCGCCCCTTTCACCGTATCGTCCAGCACGATGAACTTGATCGGAATATCCGACTTCGGCACAAAACTGTAACAAGCGAAATCCTTATCCAGATTCGACTGCTTGAAGCCATGGCCCACCGGCTGCGAACTGGTATTGAAGAACTCCCGCATCCAGCCGAGGGTGGTTGATTTTTCAGTCGACATCGTGTGGCGATCCTGATCCGCCGCAACCGCGGGCGGCTTCTTGAACTCGCTTACCGCGCCGGCCCCAACGATATCGCCGTAGGGGGTCGAGCCGTCCACGACACCCATATAGTAGCCTTCGCCGTTTACCGAATCATGACTCTTCGGATCGTCTCCCATATTGATGATGGTGTCCGCAATATGTGCGTTCCGCGTCTTCGTATCTTCCATAGCCGAGCCCATCCAGTACTGGTCGTGATTGCCCACCACCTGATACCACGGGATTGCCGGATTGATGCCCGCTGCCTGATACGGCTTCTGATAGTCGATCGTCCAGGCGCCAAGGTGTTTGCCCGAACTGGGAGTGATCACCTTGCCGTCGAGGACGTCAATGAACCAGCGCAGTTCGTTGTACTGCGAGTTGTTGGCGTCATCGCCCAGGGAGAGACCGAAGTCGAACGGAGTCTCCTCGTGCAGCGCGTTGATCGTCTGCACAGCCGCATCCAGCACCTGCGTCGTCGACAACAGGATCGGCGAATACGCCGTCAACATACCCGAGCCGTACCCGGCGTTTACTCCGACAAAAATGGGCTGCGCCGGCGACTCTTTGTCGGCAATGTGAATGTCTGACATCGCGTAGTAATACAGCAGCCGGGCCTGGTTGGGAGCGCCCTTGTAAGCCGGCGCAAGATCGTGGCGAGGAACATGCGCCAGCGGTCCGCCCATATTCCACGCACTGTAGCCTTGTTCGGCATACGCAGGCACATCGTCCGGGATGATTGGACCCGCAGTCGCGGGCACCGCCACCGGAAGAACCTGCTGCTGCGCCGTGGTGAGCACCGGCCGCGCAATCGGCCACGCCGTTGGCGCCGGGCTTTGCTCGCCTCCGCAACCGGTGAGCAGAGTCCCAATGCCCACTCCAACAACGGGCATGGCGCCCAGACCAACACTCACGGTCTTGATGAAATCCCGACGGCTCAGCTCCCGATTTCCGCGTGTCTTTCGCATGAAGTCTCTCGCAAGCAAATGTGCTTAATAGACTTCATCGACATGGCCGTCTTGAACGTTAAGCAGGATTCATAAGAAGCCGGAAGGCCCACGAGCCGTCGCCACAAGTACCGTAATGGGAACGCGCGTAACGTAGGGAATCTGCTGTGGCGTTCCCAGCTAACTTTTCTCCCGCCTCTATAATCCCCACATGCTGGACACGCATCTCCTCGTACTCTTCCTCGCCGCCGCCACTCTGCTCGCCGTCACGCCCGGACCCGGCATCTTCTACGTCCTCACCCGCACCCTCGCCGGCGGAAAGCGCGAAGGCATGCTCTCCTCGTTCGGCACATTCGGCGGTGGATTGATCCACGTCGTGGCCGCCGCCCTCGGCCTCTCCGCGGTCCTCGCCGCATCTGCCACAGCGTTCGCCGTGGTCAAGTACGCAGGCGCCCTCTACCTTGTCTGGCTCGGCTTCCGCATGATCCGCACACGCAACGTCCCCATGGACGAGCCCTCAGAAACTCCCAAGCGGAATCACCCCTTTCGCCAGGGCGTGATGACAGAGCTTCTCAATCCCAAAACAGCTCTGTTCTTCCTCTCGTTCCTTCCGCAGTTTGTGAACCCCGCGCTCGGTCACGCCGTCGTGCAGTTCCTGCTGCTCGGGCTCATCTCGGTCACGCTGAACACCACAGCCGACGTGCTCGTGGTCTCGTTCGCTGCGCCCATTGGCACGCGGCTCCGTTCCAGCGCGCGCTTCCGCCGCAATCAGCGAGTCGCCTCCGGCATAGGAATGATGGGCCTGGGCGCCTTCGTAGCCTTCGGCGATACCCGCTAGGCCGAACCTCTCAAAGCATCGAAGGAAGATTTCACCGAGCCGGCGATTCGTTCTGCATCAAAAATCGGGCTCTCGAGGGGCACGGTCGGAACCTTGCGTGCGCGCCCTCCGTAGTCGTTGCAGGAGGTCAACCATGCTGCGCACTCTGCACCCTCGGGCCCTCATTGTCCTTTTCGCCATTGGAATTGCTTTGCCCGGATTGGCAGTCGCCCAGAAGCCGGCCGGCGCCAATATCGACGCGGGCGGATACAGAGTGTTCACTGCTGTGAGCGGATCGGGGTCTCCGACCGTGGTGTTTGTGGCCGGCCTGGGAGAAGACTCGTCCACCTGGGACAAGGTGGCTCCCGAGGTGGCGAAGTTCAGCCGCACGTTTGTGTACGATCGCGCGGGACTCGGGAAGTCGCAAGACGCGCCGGGCCCGAAGGACATGGACCAAATGTTGAATGAGTTGCACACTGTCCTGAGAAATAGCGGCCTGAAGCCTCCCTATGTGCTGGTCGGGCACTCGCTCGGCGGAGCCATTGTGGAGATCTACGCGCACCGATATGCGGATGAAATCGCTGGGCTCGTGCTGGTCGATCCGGAGGATGGAAGGCTGCTCGAGCTGCTTCACGCGCATCTTGACAAGGCCGATTGGGACGCGCGCCAGCAAATGCTGGAAAAGATGATGGCAGCCGCATCCCCTGCGCAGAAGGCCGAGCTGGAAGCATCAAAGGAAAGCGGCAAGCTGGTGGAGAACTCACTGCCCCTGCCCGCCGTGCCAACAGTGCTGTTGACGGGCACCCTGAAGGATCCTGGTTTCCCCGGAAATCCCATGGAGCAGGACCTCAAGATGCAGCTCCACAAAGAGCTGCTGGCGCAGTCTCCGGAGATCAAACAGGTGCTCGCGCCCAACAGCCGGCATTACGTTCAGGAGGACGCGCCCGAGCTGGTAATCCAGGCGATCCGTCACGTGGCGGACCAGACACGAACTGGCTCTCCGAAGAGAAATCCAGCGGTCATGACTAAGGAAAAACCGCAGGCTTAATCGCGCCTAATCCTTATCGATCGACACGCTGCTCAGGATCTTGTTGAACGCCGAGTGAAGCTGCTCAAACTGCGACTCCGGCGCAACGAACACCAGGAAGATCACCGAACCATCCGGCTGCGGAACCGTGACCAGTTGATCCCGCTCGTTCTGCGGCTTCCCGTTCGCATCGGGAATCGGCGAGGGCGACTGCATCTGCACGCTGCGGCCAGTGACGCCCGCAACCTGCACCGTCCTTGTGCTGCCAATCTTCTTCATGCCGGCCTGGCCGCTTTGGAACGTGTTCACCAGCTCATCGGTCAGCGCATCGATCGACATGCCCTGCTGCTTGGGTGCAGCGCCATTGATCACAACCCCATAGCCCACGCCATCGCCCGCAACAGCAGCGGCCGGCGCAATGGTGATCGACTGCCCCTGCTTCTTCGGCGCGATTACGTTCCAGTTCTCAGGGTGCGCAATATGGATCGGCCCGAGATCCACCATCTGGTAGCGATCGCTCGGCGCAACCTGCGACCACGCTATGGTTCCCCTCTGCGCGTTCACTGGACTCTGTTGCGACGGAGCCCCCTGCGATCCCTGCGCCTGCTCCGTTCCCTGCGCAGTCCCATTCACCGGCTGCGGCCCATTGAACACCGCACCGTGGCTCTTGTTGAATGACTCCCACTGCTTGTTCTTCGCTCCCGCCTCAATCTCCTGCGCGTTATACGACTTCACGCCCTTTGCATGCTGGCGCACCTGCGCGAAATCAGGAGAGTCGCCAAGGTACTTATGCGGCGGCCACGCCGCAACTTCCTTCTTGATCGCGTCCAGGCGGTTACCTGGGCTCGGATGGTCGCTGAGGAACTGCGGCGGCGCTCCACCCTGCGCTTCCAGCATTCTGAAAAATTCAGCAAGCTGCCGGGGATCATAGCCAGCCTTGTACAGAATCATCGCGCCTACCGCATCCGCCTGGGCCTCATCGGTCCGCGAGTACTTCAGCATCATCAGGCCAGCGCCATACTGTGTGCCCATCTGTCCCAGCTGGCCCACCATCCCGCCGCGGCTGCCCAGCACCGCACCCGCCAGCCCCGCCAGCCCCTCTGTCCACTCCGCCTTGTACTGCTGCTTGGCCGAGTGCTGCATATACACATGCGACATCTCATGCCCCATCACGCCCGCAAGCTGCGCCTCATTCGCCGCCGCCTCAATGGTCCCGATGTTCACGAACATCTGCCCGCCCGGCAGCGCAAACGCGTTGATCTCCTTCTGCGCCACCACGTGGAACTCAAACGGCCACGAGCGATCCGGCGGAATCTGTGCAACCAGCCGCATCCCCAGCTTCCGGATATATTGCGTCTCCGGGCTCGAGTCCGGCAGCACCGGCATCTGCTGATAGACCTGCCCCGCTGCCTGCAACCCAAGCTGCTGTTGCTGATCCTTGCTCATGTGCGGATTGCCAGGGTCGGGCAGTACCGGCCCACCCGCCTGCGCCCCAGCGAGCAGAACAACCATGGAAAACGCCAAAGTTCCAATCAGGGTCCGGTTCCGCGCAAATCTCATAGCAAGCCTCCAGTTGCGTAGCAGCAAGCCTTCCAAAAAGATGACAATCATTCTCGTCGCCCCGCGCAATCTGTCAGCCTAGAATCGCACGGCCCGCAAGAAAGCTGGCAGAAGTTTCAGTAACTCGATGGTGCATCAAGCCCCACAAACTCACCGCCGCTTGTGCCCAGCATGATGTGACCTCGGCGCGGGAGCCGCCGCCGCTGCGCTCACACTGAATCCAGGCAACTCTACTCGCCGCGCAACATGATCCTGAATCCAGTGCGGATCCCACCACTCCTTCGGATCGATCTGCACTCCATCCAGTTGCATCGCAAAGTGGATGTGATCGCCCCCCGCCATGCCCGTCATGCCGCTTAGGCCCATCACCTGGCTCCGCTTCACCATGTCGCCTTCGTGCACATCGATCCGGCTCATGTGCCCGTAAATCGTCTGCAAGCCATACCCGTGATCCACAACGACGCAGTTGCCGTAAATACCCAGCGGAGCGGCCCAAACCACGCGCCCGTCATTCGACGCCTCCACGCCCACATGCTGCGTAACCGCCAGGTCGTATCCCAGGTGCGTCTGCTGATCGATCTTCTGCCCGTGATAGATGTAAGCGCGATTGTCCGCAAACGTAGCCTCGGCAGCCGAGTTGGCCTGCCGCGCAAACGTCTGCGAGAACAGCCAGTGATCCGCCGTCTTCAACCGCAAATCCGACAACGTCTTGTTATTCGCCTTGCGCATCTCGCTGTTGATCTTCACAAACCGCGCCACCGGATCGCCCGTCCCATTCGGATCCAGTTCGCCCAGCACCTTATTCATAAACTGGTCCGTCACCTGGATCTGGTGCTGCGTATAAACCGGCTGCTCCTTCTTCGGGAAGATCACCGTCAGCGGCGTGGTCACATCGTTCCCCGCGCCGTTCGAAGCAAACACCACCGGCGACGTCCCGTCCGGCATGTTCCAGGCAAACGCATACAAGGAGAAGAGCCCCGGCTTACCTCCCGGCATTGGCCATGCGCGAAACACCTGCTCTCCCACGCGCACGCCCGCTGCCGTATACGACCCTGTGACATTCAGCGTCGCCAGATCGGCCATGCCGCGATAGAGATAGTGCTGGTCCGAGTCGGCGCTCACAGTCGGCGGCTGCGTCACCACGCTCACCTCGCGCTCCACGCGCGCCGAGCCATGCCCGAACCCCGCAGACGTCGCCTCCACAATCAGCTTCGCCTTGCCCTCTTTGAGCTGTGGAGTCGTCTTCGCGCCCACCGTGAAGTTGAACGTCGAATCGGCATCCTTCGTCGCCGCGCTCGATTGCCACGCCGGATACTGCGCGCCGTTCTGTTCCAGCGTAGCGGTCACCTTACTCACCCCATGCTTGTCATGCACGACCACACTCACCGGCGTCGCCTGCCCGATCGAAGTGAGCGAAGCAGGCACATCAATGGAAGGCTTACCGCCGCATCCGGCAAGAACAACGAGCAGCGGCAACGAGAGCAGTTTCACAACAACACTGGGGGATCGCACGAGACCCATTTTAGTTGAATCGACTGTGCGATCAGTGCCGTGATGAGACGGCTTTAGCACCAATGGGACGCCGGGCCGAGTGTTTGTCTCACCGTGCCCCATCCTTGCGACTTTTTTCTGTCGCAAGGGTGGGAGACCACGAACCTTGAGGAGCGGCCTTCCTGCTTTACCGCGGCGCCCCCGCCCCACTATCCGCCAGCGCATAAGCCAGCACCGCCATAATCGCCGCATTCTCATTCAAATGCTTCGGATCCACCTTGTCGAACGTATCCGCCGCCGTGTGGTGATAGTTGAAATAAAACCGGCTGTCCTGGATCGGCGCGAAGCTCGGTACGCCCTTCTCCGCCAATCCCGCAAGGTCCTCGCCCGACCCGCCGCTCTCCAGCAGCGGCGCGCCGATCCCGTCCAGCACCTGCGCCACCGGCCGCAGAAACTTCCCCAGCTCCGGCTTGCCCTCATATGAAATGCCGGTCGGATGATCCGCGCCGAGATCGCTCTCAATCGCCCCGATATGGTTCGCGATCTGATCCTTGTAATCCTTCACATACTGCTCGGCGCCCTGCGACCCCTGCTCTTCGCACATCCACGCCACAAACCGCACAGTGCGCTTCGGCCGGATCCCCAGCTCCTTCAACACGTGAATCGCCTGCATCGACACCGCGATCCCCGCGCCATCATCAATCGCACCCGTCCCCAGATCCCACGAGTCCAGGTGCCCCGACACGATCACCACCTGCTCCGGGTGCTCGCTGCCCTTCCAGTCCGCGATCACGTTATAGCTCTGCGCATCCTGCAGCGTCTGCGGAGTCAGTTTCAAATGCATCTTCACCGGCCCCTGCGCCGCCAGGTTCGCCAGCATCTCGGCATCCTCCGCCGTCACCGCCGCCGCCGGAATCTTCGTCACATCCGGGGCATACATCGTCATCCCCGTGTGCGGGAGCCGGTAGTCTGCCCCGCCCGCCGACCGCACCAGCACCGCCACCGCCCCAACCGCTCCCGCAGCAATCGGCCCGGCTCCGCGATACGTCACCGCGCCGCCGTACGCCGCGCCACCATTCCCCACCGCCGCCAGTTCCTTGTCGAACGGATGGTTGAACAGCAGAATCTTCCCCTTCGCCGCCCCCGCCGGCAGCGCCTTCAGCGCCGCGAAGTCCGGCACCACAATCACCTCAGCCGTCAGCCCATCCGCCGGAGTAGCCACCGACCCGCCCAGAGCCGTCAGCACCACCTTCTGCGTCGTTCCCGCCGCCTGCCCCGGCCACGCCATCAGCTCGCCTGTTTCCACGCCCCGCACCCAATGCGGAACCATCGCCTTCTCGAGCGTCACCTCCGCACCCAGCGAACGCATCTCCGCCGCTACCCACTGCACGGCCTGCTCAGCCTGCGGCGACCCCGCCAGCCGCGGCCCGATATTGTCCGTCAGGTGCCGCAGCTCATTCAGCGCGTACGGGTCGCGCATCGCGGCATCGCGAATCTGCTGCATCCGCGTAATCTGTTCAGGCGTCCATGCGCCTGGTCCGCCGTTGATCCGCGCGTTCAGCCGATCCAGATAGCTTTGTTGACCTGAAGTTGCGTTCTGGGCAAATGTCATTGAGCAGGAAAGCAGTAGAAGAGAAAGAACCTTGCCATGGGAAGCCATGGGCGGATGTTAGCATGCGGCCCGCGACCCCCAGCCCGGCATCTACGTCTAAGTAACTAATAGGGACTATTCCGTCCCCACCGGGTCTGACCGAACCTAAGCACAGCTCTCATGGCTCCCGTTACAGGCCGTCGTCAATCCTCCAGCAGCTATACTGAGGATCGGGACTGCGAACCGAACCTTCAGCAATGAACGAGGTCTACGAATTCATGAAATCGCTTATCGAACGGCTGCGCACACGCCGTCTCGCCTCGATCTTCGTACTTCTCAGCACTCTCTCTGTGGCAATTGTGGGCGGCTCCTTCCTCGCCCACGGAGTGCGCGGGCAGGAGAAACAGAACAGCTCCACCGACGCCACCCCTCTCAAGGTCTCCAACTCAAATCTCCCAAGCAATGAGTTCCAGAACGTCTTCGCCAAAATCGCGAAGCAGGTCGGACCGGCAGTGGTGAACATCAACACCCAGACACTGCCCAAGCAGTCCGCCAACCGTCCCGGCCGGCGCTTCCACGGCCGCAACATGCCCAATCCGCAGGCCCCTCCTGACGGCGATGACGATCAGGACGGCGGTCAGGGTGGCCAGGGTGGTCAGGGCGGCGACCAGGGACAGCAGGGATTCCAGGACTTCTTCAACCGCTTCTTCGGCCAGCAGGGTCCTGATGGCGATGACGACGGCGGCGGCCAGGTCCGCGAGTCGCTCGGCTCCGGCTTCATCGTCGACGCCAAGGGCTACATCATCACCAACAACCACGTGGTCGACAAAGCCGACAAGATCTACGTCAAGCTGTCCACCGACCCCGACTCCCAGGACCTCGGCCGTCCAGCGCGCGTGATCGGCGTCGACAAGGCCACCGACCTCGCGGTCATCAAGATCGACGCCCCCTCGGCCCTCCCCACCGTCAAGCTCGGCAACAGCGAGCAGGTGCAGGTTGGCGATTGGGTTGAAGCCATCGGCAGCCCCTTCGCCCTTGCCCAGACCGTCACTGCCGGCATCATCTCGGCCAAAAACCGCACCATCGAGCCCGGCGCCAGCGGCCAGTTCCAGCACTTCCTCCAGACGGACGCGGCCATCAATCCCGGCAACTCCGGCGGCCCGCTCCTCAACATGGCCGGTGAAGTCATCGGCGTCAACACCGCCATCTACACCCAGAGCGCCGGCTACCAGGGCATCGGCTTCGCCATGCCCTCCAACACCGTCGTCGACATCTACAACGACCTCATCTCGCCCAGCCACAAGGTGGTGCGCGGCTCCATCGGCATCCAGTTCAAGCAAGGCCTCAGTGGCGCGGTTAACCGCGTCTACGGCTTCAAGAACGGCGTGCTGGTCCAGCAGGTGCAGCCCAACGGCCCCGCCGCCAAGGCAGGCCTCAAGCCCGGCGACATCATCACCACCATCGACGGCCGACAGATTAAGGATGGCGACGATCTCGTCAGCGAGATCGCCAGCCGCCGGCCCGGCTCCTCCATCCGCCTCGGCTTCGTCCGCGACGGCAAGCCCCAGGACGCCACCGTCACCATCGGTGACCGCGACCAGGTCTTCGCCGACCTCGGCAACCCGCAACGGAACGATCAGCCCGAAGAGGGCGGCAACGCCGGCGAAAGCAAGCTCGGCATCATGGTCCGCGACGTCTCTCCGGAAATGGCCAACAAGATCAAGCACCCCGGCGTCGTCGTTCAGTCCGTACGCACCGGCTCCTTTGCCGATCTCCAGGGGCTCGAGCCCGGCCTGGTGATCATTCGCATCAACAAGCAGGACACCGGCAATCGCGACCAGTTCAACGCCGTCGTCAGCAAGCTAAAATCCGGCGATGACGTGGTCTTCGAGGTCGTGGATCCACGCCATCCCGAACTCGGAATCAACTACGTAGGCGGCACTTTGCAATAAGCCTGCATCTCAAGGGGCGTGTGGGACTGGGGTCCCATGCGCCCCGTGTGTTCCGGGTTCGGCACATTTGTTTCGCGGTTAATCGATTTTCACACTAGTAAACTCCGGGCTCTTCCGATACACTTCGTGGAACGAGAAGCGCCCATAACCAAAGTCTTTATTCTCTACCTGGAGGTGCGCTCAGGATGAAGTCCTTTCGAGCAGTCATTTCTCTTTTTGCAGCTGCATTCCTGATCGCGGCGCCCGCCATTGCAGCAACGACCACCACTCACCACACCTCGTCCCACAAGTCGTCGAGCCACAGTAAGTCGAAGGCCAAATCGGCCAAATCCCACAAACTTCACGGGCAGCAAGCCATTGACGCTGAGCGGGTTACTGAGATCCAGCAGGCGCTCATCCGTGAGCACTACCTCACGGGCGATGCCAACGGCGTGTGGGACTCGACCACCCAGGCTGCCATGCAGAAGTTTCAGGCTGACCAGGGCTGGCAGACCAAGCTGATGCCCGACTCCCGCGCCCTCGTGAAGCTCGGACTTGGCCCCGACTACTCTACCGCTATCAATGCCAAGGACGTAGCCTCCGCCGCCCCTCCGGCCACCTCCTCCAGCACCATTCCCGCCCCCCAGACGGCCGGATTCGCCGCCGCCGCGGGCGTGAACAAGTAGCCGTTCCGCGATCCTCTATCCGCAAAAGGCCGCCGAGGGCGGCCTTTCTGCTGTACTGTCATCCAACGAAAGATCTGGGGCTACCTTTCGGGAATAGCATCATTCAGATTGGACGCTGGGGGTAGTCAAGTATCTCCATTTGGCTTCAGAGTTCATTCTGATCCCGGTGCTTTGTGGTGAGAAGCTTAGCGGGTTCTCCAAGTAAGGAGCGGTGACATCCTCGAAACGGCGATGAAGTATGCCTTCCGTTACCGAGTTAGCCCCGCGGCTGGGATACTGCTGTCTGAGACATAGCTCACGAGGATTACTTTTGGACATCGTACTCTCGTGACCTTTGAGGACTCATCAACTCGCACTACCGTTGCAGGGGTAACTCGATCCCCACAAAAGGCCCCTTCACATGCTCCTAAAGCAATCGCTCTCAGGAACCCTGCGGAGTGTTGCACCACCGATTGTCCTGTTGCTTCTTGCTGTACAACCGATACTCTCGCAAAGTTGCAACCCCGCAGCAACGAACGCCAATAATCCAGCCGACAGCCTAGCTCCAGGCTCCGACGGCTTCATACACATCACATACTCATACGTCGATTCGTCAGGAAATCCAACAACACCTGACCAAAACGTAGCTTCCGCCATGCAAGCTGCCGCAAACCAGTGGAATGCCCAAAGTAGCACGAGTCTCGTCAAAATCGACTACCTACCGCCTAACCCCGACGCCGGGCCGGATATACAGGTAAAATCGAGCACTGATTCGAACTCTGGCGGATGCGCTCAATACGACTATTTGAGCGGAAGAATCAATTATGGTCCAACCTTTCTCCAAGCGGCTCAAAACGGCGTTGGAGCCACAATCCTAGCTCACGAGCTCGGCCACGCTCTCGGGTTAAAGGATGCGGGAGCTAACCCGTCCCCCCCGACAATTATGAACAATCCCTCGAACTCGTTACCCTTTGCCTGCACTAATCCGAATGTGCCAACCACGTCTGTCCTGCACAGCGATGCAGTTGCAATCCCGCTTTGCAGGTTTCAGACGCGAACATACATAAACAGGCAGGGAGGAGACAGTTCCAGCACCCCTACGGGAGGCTCATTTTCAGCACTATCGGGGGGGCAGACCTGCTATTACACCTATCGAACGATCAACTTCTACGTCGATGGCGTATTCGACAGCGCGGAATTGAACTTGGACAGTATCGAGTGCTATTAAGGAGAAGCAAAATGAGAAGCCTATTCATGGTTGTTCCTATTTTCCTCAGCTTTGGCCTCATGGCCGGCTCCGCAGCTTCGCAGACCTCAGCCGGTTCTCCGAAGGCGACGCGGCCGACACCTGGAGAGATCAAGGCATTCTTACGTCAGCCGGGCGGACTTGAGAAGCTCACCGCAAAATTTGGGGATGTTGAGTTCACGAATCAAAACGAGTCGTGGGGCCAGGACAGTCTCGATTCTCTTGCCAGAAGAAGCAACTTGATCGTCATTGCGTCAGTCACCAGCAAAGCCAGTCAACTGACCCCGGACGGGAATCGGATCGAGACGACCTTCAACCTTGACATTAAACAGTCTTTGAAAGGGACCAACGCCTCTCAAATAGCCGTCACCGCCGAGGGTGGACATGTCGCGTTCAGCAACGGACACGTCGCGACTCTACACGGAGACCTTTCAGATTCCCTCGCTGTGGGAGCCCGGTACATCTTCTTCCTTAGCAGAGCCGATGGGCGACTGGTCCCTACCGTCGGCTCTGCAGGCGCTCTAAGCATTACGCCAGAAGATACGGTTCAACTCGTCGGCCAGCGCGAGTACCCCGACGACAAGTTGGCCGGGGAATTGAGCGGATTGTCTCTCGCCGCAGTGACGGAAACGATCAGCAACTACGTCAAGTAATTCCCTCCAACTATAAAAAGGGCCGTAGAGCTATCGCCTGCGTGACAACCATCACAGACCCGGCTTCCGACAGCCGCTATCGTACTCTAGGGCTGTGCTCAGATCCACTGAGCGCAGCCCTTCGAAGTTTCAGCGAAAGTTTACTAGAAAATTAGCTACCCCTCCCCCTGTTTTTGCTTCTCCTATTCTTCGCTTTTTGAGTCGAATGTTTCGATAACTTATTCACAACAAGCGACTTGACTATCTACAATATCTCATAGGCCGAATTTGGGTGCTAAATCGCACATGTTAGATCCGAGTAAACAGCAAAGTCGGAGATTTCCTGTTCCCTGTTGCCTGTTCTCCGCCTTACTCGTCTCTCAGCGCGCGCACCGGATCCACCTTCAGCGCCCTTCGCGCCGGCGACACCAGCGCCGCCAGCGAAGTAGCTGCAACGATCGCCGCCGCCACCGCCAAAATCTCCGGATCCATCGGCTTCACGCCAAACGCGAAGCTGCTCAGCCCGCGCCCCAACAACAGCGCCAGTCCTACGCCGATCGCAGCTCCCACGGCTGTAAGCACCAAACCGTCGCGCACAACCGAGGCAAAAACTGATCCCCGCATCGCTCCCAGCGCCATGCGAATCCCGATCTCCCGCGTCCGCCGCGACACAGCGTAAGCCGTCACTCCATAGAGCCCGATCCCGGTAAGCAGCAGCGCGAGCCCGCCCAGCGACGTCGTCAGCCACGCCGCCATGCGGTTCGAATACGTCGCCACCTGCATGTGATCGGTCATCGTCTGCGGCTCCAGCACAATAATGTCTTGACTCACATCGCGAATCATCTTGCGTGCCGCGGGCAACAGCGCATTTGCATCGCCCGACGTCGTAGCGATGAGCATCATGTCAGTCCACTCATACTGAATCGACGGCAGGTACAGAAACGGCTGCGGCGCCTCGTTCAAATCGCCATACACGCCGTTCTTCGCCAGTCCCACAACCTCCACATCCACCGGCTGCCTGCGCCCCAACCGGAAATGTTTGCCCACCACGTCCTCAGTCCCGAACAACTGCTTCGCCAGCGTCTGGTTCAGGATCGCAACACGCGTCGTCTTCGCACCGTCCTCGCTCCCGAAGTTCCGCCCTCGCAGCAGCGGCACCTGCATCGTGCGGAAGTACTCGTTGTCGATCAGGTTGTACCAGACACTCGTGCCGGCGGTCGGCGACGCAACCTCGCCCGGCTTCAGCACCACCTGCGTCGCTCCGCCGCCGTTATCGGGAAACGGAACCACGCGCGCCACACTCGCATTCGTCACGCCCGGCAACGCCCTCGCCCGCGTCGCAATCTCGTCCAGCATCTGGTGGTAGCGCGGAGAATCCTCCGGCACCGCAATGTCGAGCAGCACCGCGTTCTGCGCGCTGTTGAAGCCCATGTCCATCGTCTGCACATGGATCAGCGCCTTGATCAGCAGCCCCGTCGCGATCAGCAGCCCCATTGAAATCGCAATCTGCGCCACCACGAAAATCTTCCGCGCCGGAATCCTGAATCGCCCCTGCGGAGCCATCTGCGCCCGCAGCGCCGCCAGCGGGTCTAGCCGCGTAGAAGACAACGCCGGGGTCAAACCGAACGCCAGCAGCGCCACAAGCGCCACCACAGCCGAAAAGAAGATCACGCGGTCATCAATGCGAAAATCGAAGCCCAACGGAAAACCCATCGTTGGCAGCAGCGCCGGAACAATCGCAATCACCTGCCTTGCAATCAACAAAGCGCCGCCCAGCCCCGCCAGCGCCAGCAGCGCATACTCCGTCACAAGCTGCCGCAGAAGCTGTCCGCGCGTCGCCCCCAGCGCCACTCGCATCGCAATCTCACGCCGCCGCGAATCATTCAGCGCCATCAGCAGATTCGCCACGTTGGTGCAAGCAATCAGCAGCACCGCTCCCGCGATCCCCAGCAGCAACAGGCTTACCGTCCGCATGAACGTGTCGCTGACGTTCGAATTCCAGTCCGCCGAAAACGTCCGTCCCTGGTTCGTCTGCGGATACGCCGCTGCGAGGTTCGCGCTCGCCGCCTGCAACTGCCCTCTCGCCTGCACCAGCGTCACCCCGGGCCGCAGCCGCGCATATACGTTGTACTCGCGATCTCCACGAGGCCGGTTGCGCTCGCCCGGGTGCAGCGCCAGCCAGCTCGACTGCGCAACATACACCTGCGGATCCATCATCCGGTCTGTCCCGCGGAACCCCGCCGGCATCACGGCCACCGCAACTGCCTGCGCTCCCTTCAGCCGGATCGTCTGCCCGATGATGTTCTTGTCGCCACCGAGCACCCTCTGCCACGCGCCATGGCTGAACACCAGCAGTGGCGTCGTCGAGTTCTTCCACTCACTCTCCGACGGCAACCGCCCCAGCTCCGGCTTCACGCCCATGAACGCGAAGTAGTTGTCGCTGACCACCCGCGCCAACAGCAGTTGGATTCCGTCGTTCGTCTCGAGCACCAGCCCGCGATCAGCCACCGCCGCCACATCCGCAAACGCCGGCGTCTGCGCGCGAATATCATCGAACTCCGCAAACGACGATGCGGTATCGGTCCGCTCCGAATCCGTTGTCGCTCCCGCTTTCAGGCTCTGAATAGCCACCAGGTGTCCGGGATCGGCAATCGCCAGCGGCCGCATCCAGATCCCATCCACCAGGCTGAAGATCGCCGCATTCGCCCCAATCCCCAGCGCCAGCGTTATCACGGCGGCGGAGATGAGAAGAGGCGCCCGCAGAAACTTACGCAGACCATATCGCACATCGGTGGCAAGATGAAACATCGTCTTCCCCTCTCACACGTGGATCCGACCCACACGTCTGCACGCCCCGCACCACACGACGCGCAGAAAGCAAATGATTTAATTGAGGCCTCAGACCATCCGAATGTTCGCCGGTGCGATCAGCCGTCCGGATTCGGACAGTGGCTTCAGCTCTCCGCCGCCGGCGCCGCGCCTCCTGCTCCCATCAGCACCAGAGACCGCTGCACAAACGGCGAATAAACCAGCAGCGCTGTGCACGCCAGCGCCAACCCGAAGTTGATATGGTGCAGCAGCAGAAACGGCGCGAGCGACCACATCACATCGAACACCAGCAGGAAAATCCACATCCGGAGGAATCTTCTCTTGAACCCAGGAGCATGAAACAGCACAGCACACAGCAGGAACGCCCGCGCCGGGATCAGAATCGCCGCCGTCACAATCAGCAGATGATAGACCAGGCCGGCGCGCGGCAGAGGCGCCAGCAAATCCTGAATCTCCGCCAGGTTCGCCAGCGCGCCCACATAGAAACCCAGGTACATCAACTGAAACAGAAGGAACAGCGCGTTCACCAGCGGCCGCGACGCCTTCGGCAGATCGTGCGGCGTAGGCAGAATCCCGCCCGGCGCCGGTTCCAACTCAGCGGCCGCCGACGCCGGACCAGCCTCCGCCGCGCCGTTTCCGTCTGCCGCGTTCGCCTCCGCCCGCTCCACCGGAGCGATAAACCGGTACCCGCGCCGCGCCAGCGTCTCCACAAACCGCGGATTGGCCGCCGAATCCCCCAGCGCATCACGAATCCGGTTCATCGTGGAATTGACCCCATGCTCAAAGTCCACAAAGGTCCCATCGGGCCAAAGCGCTCCTGCAATCTCCTCGCGCGTCACCAGCTCACCCGGTCGCTCCAGCAGCATCACGAGCAGCTGAAACGGCTGCGCGTTGAGCCTGACCCGAATTCCTCGACGGCGCAGCTCACCCGTAGCCGCATCAGCCTCGAACGTGCCGAACCGATATCGCCGTTGAATCGAACCGTCTGACATTTGATCAACAGTTTACCCGACCTTGATCCCCGCCCAGAGTCTTAAGCGGCCGTGAGAACTCGCTTCAATTCGCTGAATCACAGCCACTTAGCCGGTGAGGAACATGGGCGCTCGCATGAGCCGCCGTCCATTGCTCTCACGAGGCGATAAGTGCATGATCTGGGTATGACACGCACACTCCGGAAGCTCGCAGGTTCCGCCGGACTACTCCTCTTTTCAGCGCTGCCAGCTGCGCACGCCCAGGCCCCGTCGAAAGCGGCAGCGGACTTCAGCACCTACGCCTCCGCCGTCGAGTCGCGCCTCGCCACCGAGCACGCCTCGAAGAACACTGCCCTCGCCGCCGCTGACCACAATCGCCTCCGTGCCGGCGAGCTGGTCATCCAGAAGCTCATCCCCGAAAAGCAAGCCGATCCGCCCGGAGCCATGCTCCACGACTGGCGCGGCACCGCCTTCGCCCCTGGCGCCACAGCCGCCGACTTCGAACGCCTCCTCCGCGATTTCCCTTCCTACACAAGCATCTACGCGCCCGAGGTGGTCCGCTCCGCCGTCGTCTCCCACAACACCAACGCCTACTCCGTCACCATGCGCGTCAAGCAGAAGCACGTGCTCACCGTCGTCATGGATACCACCTACGATGTGACCTTCTCCACCCCAAGCCGCACCGGCGGTTGGAGCATCTCGCGCAGCACCGAGATCCGCGAAATCGAAAACGCCGGCACCAACAAGGAACGTGCCCTCGCGCCGAAAGAGGAACACGGCTTCCTCTGGCGCCTCAACACCTACTGGACCTGGGAAGAACGCGACGGCGGCCTTTACCTCCAGATTGAGTCAATCTCCCTCACACGTTCCATCCCCGCCGGCCTTGGCTGGGTGGCGCGTCCGTTTGTCGAGTCCGTCCCTCGCGAATCGCTCGAGTTTACCTTGCGCCAAACCTGCGACGCACTGAAAAGATCGCCGCAGCTCGCCAAAGGAGGCGGCCGATGAGCACGCACTCCGCAGTCTCAGTCATGGGCTCCGCCACCGCCGCGCAGCGCATCAACCGTTCGCTCACAGCAGCCGCAGAAAAGCGCGCACTCGAATGGATGGCCAGCCGAGCGCCGCGCTGGGTCACCTCCGACCAACTCACTATCCTCGGCCTCGCCGCCCAGATCGCCGCCGGAGGCTGCTACGCGCTCGCTCGCTTCAACCACTTTTGGCTCATCGGCGCTTGCCTCTGCCTCGCCCTAAACTGGCTCGGCGATAGCATGGACGGCACCCTCGCCCGCGTTCGCAACCAGCAGCGCCCGCGCTATGGCTTCTACGTCGATCACATCGTCGATATCCTCGGATCCGTTGCGCTCATGTCGGGCATGGCGCTCTCCGGCCTGGTCCATCCACAAATTGCTATCACCATGCTGATCGCGTTTCTCGTGCTCTCGGCCGAGAGCTATCTCGCTACCCATGCGCTCGGGCGATTCGAAATGTCGCAGGGAATCTTCGGCCCGACCGAAATCCGCATTCTCCTCATCATCGGCAACCTGGCCCTGCTGCGCAGCCCATATTCCCATCTCTTCGGCCACACCTGGCTGCTTTTCGATGTGGGCGGCCTCCTCGCAACCATCGGCATGGCCGCCATGGCTCTGGTCACCGCCGCCCGCCACACTGCCGAACTCTACCGCCAGGAACCGCTTCCCTGAATCTCGACCCTCGCAAAAAATGAAAGGGCCGCGATCATCGCGGCCCTCCATCAACACGCTGAGCCTTTCAGGTCAGAAATGCATCGGCGGCATGTTATCCGTCAGGAACTCGTACCGCGGGCGTAGAGTATCCGGCCCTGCCGTGATCGTCGAGTTCAGATGGATCAGCGGATAGCCCTCCTGGTTGTACTTCGGCCACTTCGGCAGATCTCCGCCATTCGGGTCGCCCGTCTTCGCGAAGTTCGACCAGTAAGTCATCATCTGATCGCTCAACGTACGGTCCTCGGGGCGGACATTCCAACCTGGCCGCGTGTCGAGCGTGCCGAACACATACTCGATGTCATCCGAGTGGAAAGCAAATGTACCGGGGTGGAATTTGCTTGGCGTTGCCGCGAGTTCGAAGTGGTAACGATACACCGGGGCGTTGCCCGTCTTGCGATGCGCCTCCAGCCAGCTCCAAGTGCCGAAGGCAATGAACTGATCGCTGCCGAAATCGATCGCCGAACGCAGCGCCTGCGCATCGTCGTCCCCGGGATAGAGCTTCAAGAACTCGGCGGACTTACCCTTGAAATTCTTCTCGGCCGACTCTTTCCACTGCGCCACGGTCATCCCGCGCATGGCGAAGAAGCTGCCTTCATCCGCGTTCCATCCAGCCAGCAGGGGCACGTGCGCCTGCTTGCCGGCCGTGTAGGTTTCTTCGACAGGCACAGCGAGCACTTTGCCGTCCACGTCCGGCGGAAACCCAACGCCGGGCTTCTTCGCTGCGTCCAGAATGGCCTGCGTGGGCATCGCGCGGAGCTCGGCAAGCGTTTTCACGTTGAGCCCGGCTACCCACTGCGCATCTTTCACTTCGCGGTCCGCGAGCGACTGGTAGGGCATCGGCCCGTGGCCAACCGCTGCTCCCGATTCGCCAATAGCCTTATGGAACAGCCCCTGCGCCATCGGCGATGCCATCAGAGTGCTCACCGCAAACGATCCCGCGCTCTCGCCGAAGATCGTCACGTTGTTCGGGTCGCCGCCGAACTCCCCGATGTTGGCCTTCACCCACTTAAGCGCGGCAACCATATCCATTAGGCCGTAATTGCCGGCCGCGCCATCTGCCTCTTTCGCCAGGTCAGCGGTCGCCAGGAATCCGAAAACGCCAAGGCGGTAGTTGATCGTAACCAGCACAACACCCTTCAGCGGAAGAAAATCGCCATTGTGGCGCGGCTCGTTGCTGCCGCCGCCGGAGAAGCCGCCGCCGTGAATCCAGAACATGACCGGAAGCTTGGCTTTGCTATCCGCCGTCGCAGGCGCGTAGACATTCAGAGACAGGCAGTCCTCGCTGCCGTTCTTCGTGTCGTCCTGGAAGATCATGTCGGCGAACACAGGATTCTGCGCGCAATGCGGGCCATATTTGGTGGCGTCGCGCTCGCCCTTCCACTTGGCCGCAGGCTGCGGAGCCTTCCAGCGAAGATCGCCTACCGGCGGCGCGGCGTATGGCAGCCCGAGCCATGCCCGGACCTTGTCGCCATTGATAGTCTTCCCGTGAACTTTTCCCTGATCTGTCTTAACGGTGAGTGGATCTGCCTTGGCGGTCAGGTTGAGCCCAAGCAGCG
This sequence comes from Occallatibacter riparius, assembly GCF_025264625.1. Classification (NCBI taxonomy): domain Bacteria; kingdom Pseudomonadati; phylum Acidobacteriota; class Terriglobia; order Terriglobales; family Acidobacteriaceae; genus Occallatibacter; species Occallatibacter riparius. The sequence continues at coordinate 4,651,030 of NZ_CP093313.1, read as the reverse complement.
CTACGGCTGCCAAAGCACACGCCGCCTTCATAGCGAAATGCGTCATGAATTTCCTCCGGAGGTAACGATATAGGGACGGGCGGCGATGCGGGAAGGTTTCAGAAGGTCAGTTGCTGCAATTCGGAATTTGCGATGGACTGGCCGAGATTCCCGCTCAACCAGCCAGGATGCCTTTTCGCAACCGGGCCACCGAATCGCTCCGCCTCGCATGATACAAAGCTCTTGAAACTGGTCCGCGATAATGCATGCATGCTGGTGACCAACAAACCATGAAAAACCTCTTTGACCCTGCCCAGGCATACGAACTAAAGCAGCGCATCCTGCGCCTCCAACCCGATAGTGAGCGGCAATGGGGCAAGATGTCCGTCGTGCAGACGCTGGCGCACTGCACCTCCGCCTTTGACATGGCCACGGGCAGTGTCAATCCCAAACGCGCACCCTTTCCCGCCAACGTTCTGGGACGCCTCATCAAGCCGATGGTTTTAGGCGACGACAAGCCCTTCCGCCGCAACTCACCCACCGCGCCGGAACTCCTCCGCGCGGATATCGCACCGTCTGATTTCGATCATGAACGCACTCAACTCATCGCAGCCATCGAGAGCTTCGCCACAAAGGGCCCGGCGTGCTGTTCCCGGTACCCGCATCCCTTCTTCGGACCCCTAAAGCCGGAACACTGGGCAATCCTCATGTACAAGCACGTCGATCATCATCTGCGGCAGTTCGGCGTCTAGGGGATCTCCGTCGCCAGCAGATCCGCGATAGTCTCTCTGCGCTTGATCAGCCGCGCCCGCTTCCCTTCCACCAGCACCTCTGCCGGGCGCAGCCGCGTATTGTAATTCGATGCCTGCGACATCCCATACGCTCCCGCATCCAGCAGCGCCAGCAGATCGCCCGTCTCGACCGGCGCAAGCTTCCGATCTCGAGCAAAGAAGTCGCCCGACTCGCATACCGGCCCCACAATATCCACCGCTCGCGCACGCCCCGCACGCGGCATCACCGGCACAATCTCGTGATGCGCCTGGTACAGCGCCGGCCGGATCAGGTCGTTCATCGCCGCATCGGTAATCACAAACGTCTTGCGCCCGTTCTGCTTCACGTTGAGCACCCGTGTCACCAGCGCTCCCGCCTGCGCCACCAGGAACCGCCCCGGCTCCAGCAGCAGCCTGCCTTCGAACCCATCCAGGGCCGCGTTGATCGCCACCGCATAATCGCGCACACGCGCCGCAGGATCGGAGTTGCCGCCGTGGTAATCGATCCCCAATCCTCCGCCCGCATCAATCGATCGAAGCTCGATCCCCTCGCGCCTGAGCTGCCGCACCAGCTTGTGCACGCGTCCCAGCGCCGCGCCAAACGGATCAGCCGAGCGAATCTGCGACCCGATGTGCACGCTGATGCCATGCGCCTCAAGCCACTTATTCCCCTTCACTCGCTTGTACAACTCGGCAGCGCGCTTGATGTCGATACCGAATTTGTGTTCGCGCAACCCCGTCGAGATATACGGATGCGTTTCCGCGAACACATCTGGATTCACCCGCAGCGCGAAACGCGTCTTGCGCTTCAGCTTCGCGGCTCGCGCAGAAAGCAGGTCCAGCTCCGCCTCGCTCTCCACGTTGAATTCCAGAATCCCCACGTTCAGTGCGTGATCAATCTCGTCTGCAGTCTTCCCCACTCCCGAAAACACCACCCGCCCCGCCGCCTCAGGTGCGGCAGCAAGCACGCGGTCCAGTTCCCCACCCGACACAATATCGAACCCTGCGCCATGTTCCGCAAGCAGCTTGAGAATCGCAAGCGATGAGTTTGCCTTCACCGCATAGCACACCAGATGGTCGCGGCCCTCCAGCGCCTCATGAAACATCCCCAGCCGGTCCAGTATCTGGTCGGCGGAGTACACATACAGTGGAGTGCCATATTTATTCGCGAGTGCTTCGAGCGACACTGCCCCGCAATGGAGCGGAGACTTCGAATCGGAATGCTGGAATGGCCTCGCCGAGGCAACTGCGGAACTGGATTGATTACGGGGCAAGATGATGTCCTGAAATGAATTGCGTTAGTTCGAGCCTAACAGCACGGGGCTGCATGTACGATGTGGTCACGCATGCCCTCGAGACGAAAACAGGCCGGCGCACTTGGCGTATGTGTCCAGAGATCCGTTTGGAGTGAGATCGGTCCGCAGCGCCAAGCGAATACACAAAGACCGCCGCTCCCGCAAGCAGATCCTCGCCCTTGCGCTACTTCTGCTCCTTCCTCTCGCGGAAATCGAACTGATCCGCACCGCGCGCAATGATGCCGCGCTCTTCCGGGGCCGCTGCGTGGCAGAAGACATCAGCCGGCTACGCCGGAGTGCAGGACGAGAAGACGCCGCAATGGGCAGAGCATGTCTCGCGCAACCTCCGCGGAAAGCAGAACGAAGACCTGGTGCTCGGCGACAAGCTCGTGAGCGAAGCCGAAAGAGGCCAGTTGGAGTGGGCTGGTCTGCTTGCGATCGTCCGCTGCGGCTTTCTCGAAGAGCTGATTTCCATCATTGAGTCCCGCCGCGTACCCGCGTCTCCCATGGGTACCATCTTCGCCCGCGACGCAGCGCCGGATCCCGAGTACTACGCTGAATCTTCCGCTTATTATTTGAATCAAATAGCCATAACAACAGAACAAGCCAGAAGATGGAACGGGACCGAGACTCTGCTCCGATCAGGCCATGCCTACAACCATCGTGCTACGCAGAACTTACGCAGCCACAGTGAAGAATTTGCACGATGCCGGTAATGTTTTCCGGGATGCCTGAAAAAGAGCAAAATTCCTCAGATTTTTCGCCGATTTGCTTGCCCCAATGCAACAGTGATGTAACGATGGTGTTGGACATTCATACAGGTTGTTCTGCCAGACCGGAGCGGAAGAGTTTAGCGAACGATTCGGACCGCAACAATATAGCTAGATCCGAAGCATCGATTCGCAAAGGGATTCCGCCGTGTCCATCCCTGGTTCGATGGCAAGGGAGAACCGGGACCAAGTAAATAGAGTTTGTGAGCCGCAAGAGCAAGATTGCTCAATCAAGCCCGACAATCAGGTGCAAGCGCAAAGTGGGTCGGAAAATATCCACACCTTAGCTCGAGCGCTCAAGCACCTCTTTATGTAGATGCGGACGCGCGATAAATGCGTTGTTTAGCAAGATTCAAGAAAGAAGCGAAGTCTCAGCACGGAACCGGGCCTTCGCCGCCGCACCAATATTTCATCCCCAAGGGTTCCTTATGAAGTTCACTAAGCTTCTTGCTTCTGCCATCTTCGCCTCCCTCGCGATCCCCGCGTTTGCCGGAGTAACGGTGGCCAGCCCCACGGCCGGCGAGTCGGTCAACACCTCCTTCACCCTTTCGGCCAATGCCTCCGCTTGCAGTTCACAGCAGGTTGGCTCCATGGGCTACTCGTGGGACAGCAGTTCCTCCACCGCCACTTCCAGCGGCAACTCCATCAGCAAGACCATTTCGGCTCCCGCCACCGGTACGCACACGCTGCACGTCAAGGCCTGGGGCCTGAACGGCGCGTCCTGCGTAGCCGATGTGACCGTTGCCGTGAATAGCTCTGTCAGCACCGGCGGCACCGGTGCGCTCAGTGCTCCGTCCTATGCCACCAAGGTCAGCTCACTACAGACACTGAGCAGTTGGAAGAGCAAGCACGACGCGGGCACTACTGGCACTTCCAGCGGCACCATGAGCATGACCGGATCGCCCTCCAAGAGCGGCAACGCGCGTAAGTTCTTCACCTCGTTCACGAACTACGGCGGTCAGCGCTATTCGGTCTCCATAGCCGATGACGTGAATGCCAAGAACTTCCTCTATGACGGTTGGATATTCCTGCACAACACGGCAACCACCGTCTCCAACATCGAGATGGATGTGAACCAGGTGATGTCGAACGGGCTCACCGTGATCTTCGGATTCCAGTGCAGCAAGTGGACCGGCACCTGGGACTACACCGCGAACAAAGGTTCGGCGAGCTATCCGAAAGACGCCTGGATTCACTCGGCAGCCAAGTGCAATCCCACCAAATGGGCGCAAAACACCTGGCACCATGTGCAGATCAGGTATTCGCGCGATTCCTCAGGCTACGTGACCTACCAATCGGTTGCGCTCGATGGCGCCGTGCAGAGCATCAATGCCAAGGTCTTCTCGGCATTCAAGCTGGGGTGGGCTCCCACAATCCTGACCAACTTCCAGATCGGCGGCGCGCTCAGCGGGAGCGGTAGCTCGACAGCGTATCTAGATAACCTCGCGCTCTATCGCTGGTAAGCGCCTGGGGCGCCTGGCGATAGCAAGCCTCGGGGGAGTGCTGCTATTTGGCCCTGTCCACAACACGTGGACAGGGCCAATGCGTTTTTGCGCGTGTGCCTGCAAGGCGTTCTACTTCGATGCAATTGTCACATTGCCATCGCTCGTGCGGATGCTCAGCGGCACCCCACCGCCATTAACTCGGCCGCGCAGGTTGTGCCCGGAGTCGCTCTTCGAATTGAATCCGTCCATGACCAGCGGCAGATCGCACTGAATGCGCCCATCGCTGGTATGAACCTCAAGATCGGCAGCAAGCGTCCGCGGAACGTGAATCATCACGCGACCGTCAGAGCTTTCAATGCGCGAGGCTATACCGAGCTTCGTACCTTCAGCCATCGTGAGATCCAGGCTCCCGTCCGAGGTGTGGACCTGCACGCCGGTGAACTGGCCGTCGATCTGAACCCGACCGTCCGAAGAACGCGATTCCAGCGTCCCCGAGATATTGCGCATTTGGATCGAGCCATCGCTCGCCTTCAACCGCACCGCGCCGCTCACGTCCGACAGATCAACCGAGCCGTCGCTTGTCTGCAGTTGCACCGTCCCGTTGAGCCCTGCGACCTTCAGGCCCCCGTCCGATGTGCGGCCCTCCAGATCGATGCTCGACGGGGTTTGAACAAACACGCGGGGCTCGTGGTGAACCCCCATCACGATGTGCATGCGCCCTTTCTCGCGCAGCTCAAAATTCACGTGATCGCCCGTCTGCACCTCATTCAGGTTGTAGTCCGACGGGTTGCGGTCGTTCCACTGCACACGGATGCGGATCTCCTTGCACCCGCCGCACGACGTGACCTCCACGGCGGCATCGCCGGTACTGAAGCTCAGCGAAGGTTTCCCATTGACAGCATAGGACTTCTGCCAGTCCGACTCCGCCCTTGCAACGGATGCGGCGAAGAGCAGAGCCACGGCAGCGAAGGTAAGAGCAGCTGGACGCACGTGTACCATAAAGTACCTCTGCCGACACAATACGCGACCAGCGCCAGGTAAGTTCCCCGTCTTCTTCGCCGTCTTTGCTTTGCGTACCCCCCGCCACTTTGTCATTCTGAAGAACGCAGCGACGAAGAACCCGCTGTTGTTCTTGCCTTTCTTTCTCCACTCCCGTCGGGGAATCTGCTGTTCCGATTCCCTGGAAAATCCGAACCGAACCTTCTCCTTGACGGTCTAGGAAAACCCGTGTAACGTCCTTCCTAGATGATCTAGGGAAGGACCACCAATGGCGCAAAAGCAGGATCAGGGCATGGAATTGCTCCAGGGCACGCTCGATATGCTCGTGCTCAAGGCCGTATCTCTTGGCCCGTTGCATGGCTACGGCGTGCTGCTGCGCATCCAGCAGATCTCCGGCAACCGCCTCGAGGTCCCGCAGGGGTCCCTCTACCCCGCCCTCTACCGCCTCGAGCACGAAGGCTGGATCGCCGGCGACTGGGGCCAGAGCGAGAACAACCGCCGCGCCCGCTTCTACCGCCTCACCACCGCCGGCCGCCGCCGCCTCGATGCCGAAACGCGCAAGTGGCACGAAATGGCCGACGTGATCGGCGCCATCCTCAGCACTGCGGCGGAGGAGATATGAGTCTGCAAAGCCGAATGAGAACATGGTGGAGTGCCGTGTCGAAACCCAGCCAACTTGCCACCCAGGTTCAGGAAGAGCTCAAGTTCCATATCGAGTGCTACGCCGAAGACCTGATGAACAAAGGCGTTCCGCGCAGCGAAGCACTCCGTCGCGCGAAGGCCGAGTTGGGCAGCATCCCTGCTAGCAGTGAACAATGCCGCACCGCGTGGGGTACGCGTTTCATCGACAACCTCCGCGCCGATCTACGCTTCGCCGCCCGCATGCTCTCCAAGAGCCCCAGCTTCACCGCCATCGCCATCGGCTCCCTCGCGCTCGGCATCGGCGCCAACACCGCAATCTTCTCCATGGCTAAGGCGGTTCTACTCGATCAGCTCAACGTTCCGCAGCCCGGCCAATTGCGGCTGCTCGCCTGGCGCGTCAAGGGCCACAGCATTGTGCACAGTTCCTGGGGTGAGTTTCACTCAACTCCCGACGGCAGTGGCAGCACCTCGTTCACTTATCCCGTCTTCGAGCAGATGCGCCGCCAGAATCACGATCTCGGCGATCTCTTCGCATTCAAGAATCTAGGCCGCCTCAACGTCTCGGTCGATGGCGAGGCCGAAGTCCTCCAGGGCGATCTCGTCTCAGGCAATTTCTACCAGCAGATGCAGGTGCAGCCGCAGCAAGGCCGCGCCATCAGCCCTTCCGACGATACCGCCGGTGCAACACCAGTCGCCGTCATCAGCGACGCCTACTGGCAGCATCGCTTCAACCGTTCGCAATCCGCGCTCGGCAAAACGATCCTCGTCAATCTCGTTCCCGTTACCATCGTCGGAGTGAATCCGCCCTTGTTCACAGGAGCGAAAGGTGCCCTAAGTTCCCCGCAGCTATTCTTGCCCTTCAGCGTGCAGCCCGCCGTCTACCCATATCAGACGGCCGATTCCCTGCTCTCCAGCGGCAAGGTCTGGTGGATGCAGATCATGGCGCGCGTCTCTCCGGGCACGGATGAACAGAAAGCCCGCGCGGCACTCGACGTCGCCTTCAAGAGCGCGATCCGCGCCACCGCTATCATCAAGCCCAACGAGTCCATCCCCAACATCGAAGTCAACGATGGCAGCCGCGGCCTCAATCAGGCTCAAGGACAAATGGCCAAGCCGCTCTGGTCCCTGATGGCTCTCTCCGGACTCGTCCTGCTCCTCGCCTGCGCCAACATGGCCAACCTGCTGCTCTCGCGCTCTGAGGCTCGTCAGCGCGAGATCGGTGTGCGCCTCGCACTTGGCGCCGGCCGCTGGCGCATCGTCCGCCAAGTCATGACAGAAAGCCTCCTGCTCGCGGTGCTCGGCGGACTTGCTGGACTGGCATTAGGTGCCTTCGGCAAGAAGGCTATCGTCGCCATGCTCTCCGGCCCATCAGAACCGCTCATCATCAGCAACGGGTTCGACTGGGGCGTCTTCGCATTCTGCGCCGCCCTCTCCATCATCACAGGACTTCTCTTCGGCGCAGCCCCTGCCTGGCAGCTCACGCGCACCCAGGCCAACACGACACTGAAAGACCGCGCCCAGACCGTCACTCGCCGCCAACGCGGCCTCGCCGGCAAATTCATCGTCGTCTTCCAGGTCGCTCTTTCCACGCTGCTCGTCATCTCCGCCGGATTCTTCCTGCGCACGCTTATCAATCTCAACCGCATCAACCCCGGCTTCGATCCCCACAACCTCGTCCTGTTCGATGTCCGCCCTCCGCTTAAGCTCTACACCGGAGAGAAGCAGATCCAGCTCTTCCGCCAGCTTACGGACAGCATCGCCGCTCAGCCGGGCGTCGAGTCCGTCGCGCTCACCAGCGTGCCCCCTCTCGCCAACAGCTACGACACCAATGACTTCACTCCCGAAGGCGCCAAGCTCGATTCCGATTCGCAGGGCGTCAACGAGTCCACCGTCGGCGAGCGCTACTTCGAGACACTTCGCATTCCCATCGTTGCGGGCCGAGCCTTCGCGCTCACCGACACCGAAACCTCGCCCAAGGTAGCCATCGTCAACCAGGCGCTCGCCAAAAAGTACTTCCCAAACCAGAACCCCATCGGCAAGACCTTTTCGACCACGGACAACAAGCAGAATAAGCTCGTCTTCCATATAGTCGGACTGTGCGCCGATGCCCACTACGCCAGCCTTCGCGAAGATCCTCCGCCGGTCTTCTATCTCAACTATCGCCAGGCACCCGAAGTCGATTGGGGCATGACCTACGCCGTGCGCACAACCTCTGCGCGCGCCGCCATCACGCCCGCGCTGCGCCGCGCCATCCAGTCCATAGATCGAAACCTTCCCCTCGTCGACGTCCGCACCCAGCAGGAGCAGATCGACCAGTTGCTCTCCAATGAGCGCATCTTCGCCGACCTCACCGTCTCCTTCGGCGTGCTCGCGCTCGTGCTCGCATCCATCGGCATCTACGGCATCCTCGCCTACTCGGTCTCACGCCGCACCAACGAGATCGGCATCCGCATGGCCCTCGGCGCTCGTGCCGAGCAGGTCATGCGCATGGTTCTCGGCGAAGCAAGCTGGATGACCCTCATCGGCATCGTCGCCGGCCTTGGCGCTGCGCTCGCATCCGGCCGCATCATCGCCAGTCAGCTCTACGGACTCAAGGCGCACGATCCCGCCACCCTCGCCGGTGCGGCCGCGGTGCTCGTCCTCGTCGCACTCGCGGCAAGCTGGCTTCCCGCCCGCCGCGCAGCCACCATCGACCCAATAAAAGCTCTCCGCCACGAATAATCACTTTCGGCGGTATCATGCCAACGTGCGCAGGTTGCGATGGTTTCTGTTCCTCGGGCTTCTCGTCTTCACGGCGCTGTCCTCTGAGGCTGCTCCAAAACGGCTGACCGTCACGCAGCTCCAGCAGTCGCTGGCAGCGGACATCGCAGCGCACAAACGCGACTCCGACATTGCCAAACGGCTGGCAAACACTGCTCTCTCTGAGCGCATCCCTCAGGCCACCTTCGCGCAGCTCATCGCGCAGTTTCCATCGAACTCGCAGACTGTGCTCGCTCTGCGTGTCCTCGCCAATCAATCCGAATTCCTGGATGCACCTGCGAGCGAAATCGCCGCAGACCCTGCGCCAGACGATGCCGCACAACTGCGCATCCTCGACAACACGCGGCACTATGTCGCGAACACGCTCCGTGGACTTCCAAACCTTCTCGCCACCCGCACCATAGATCTCTACGACGACAGGCCTCAACCGCCGCCGGAGGGCGGTTGGCCAACGCGCTCCGGCCTGCACCTCATAGGCGCTACCAGCGCGGAGGTCTCCGCAAACCGCGAGAGGGACGATCAGCCCGCGACGCAGAGTTCAGCCGTTTGGCAAGCGAAGTTCGGCCTTGTCTCCGGCGGAGAATTCGGAAGCACGCTCGGCATGATCCTCACGGAGGCTGCCCCGGCGGACGTGAAATGGAACCACTGGGAGAAAGGCGCAAAAGGCACACTTGCGGTGTTCCGCTACTCGGTTCCAGCCTCCGGATCGCATTTTGAGATCATCAGCTCATTTCAGCGTGAGACAAGCGTGGAAGGAACCCGCTCTGCTCGCGATGGGCGCGGCGTTTCGGGGATCGAGCTCCGGCCAAACATCAATTCCAGCAACATCGAATACGTCCGCACCAAGCCGGCATACCATGGCTCCCTCTGGATTGACCCCGCCGACGGTTCCGTCTACCGCATCACCATGGAAGCCGACATGAGCAAGGGTGCCCCGTTCAAACGTGCGGCGATGCTTGTTGAATACGGTCCGGTCAACATTTCAGGCACCGCGTTCATCTGCCCATTGCGCAGCCTGGCAGTCTCTGAATCTCAAGCCAACGCAGAAGCGATGATTGGAAATGGCGTCACGGAGTGGCTCAACGAGACCCGCTTCAGCAACTATCACCGCTTCGGCTCCAGCGCGCGGATCGTCAATGACACCGCAGGCGCAGCCGCGCCGGAATCCGCAACACCGCAGCCAGCAGAGCCAGCGCCACCCCCGCAGCCGCAAACACCAGTGGCCGAGACGAGCAAGCCCGCGCCGCCCGCACCGTCTACCCCCGCAGTTACGCCCGAAGCTCCACCACTCGAAGCCACAGCAGAACCTGCTCCGCCGCAGCCTGCTCCAGCGCCCACGAAAGCTCCCGATCTTCCGCTGACGGTCTCCTCCAATGCGGCGAGTGAAAGCGTCCCTACCTTCCGAATCGCCGTGAATTCCCTGCTTGTTCCGGCTGTAGTCCTCGACAAGGCCGGACGATCTGTCGGAGGCCTTGGCAAACAAGACTTTGTTGTGCTCGATAACGGAAAGCCGCGCGCCATCACCGGATTCACCTTGCTCAAGCGCACGCGGAATACCGAGAGCCGCACCAACGAGAAAGAGACAACCCCAGACAAGACCTCACCGGACAAGCCCGCGCCCGAAGCCCCGCCATCCGCCCAGAACCGAAAGCGGTTTCTGATCTTCCTCTTCGACGATCGCCACATGACAGCCGACGATTTGCCGCGCGTGCAGAAGGCCGCGAACGGCCTTCTGAACCAGCCTCTCGCGGAGGACGATTACGCGGCAGTCGTGTCGCTCATGGGTGCCAACTCTGGAATCACCAACGATCATGCTGTCTTGCAGGCCGCCGTCGCAAAGCTCAGCTTGCATCAGGCGCTTCAGCACGACCGGTTCGACTGTCCCGATGTCGACTACTACTCCGCGGATCAGATCATGAACCACCACAATGCCATGGAGTTTCAGATGGCCGTAGAGAAGGCGAGGCAGTGTTTAGGCATTCAGACGCAGGGTTCGAGCGAGGATCCATACACAGGAATCAGCAATCCCAATGATCCCTATCAGCGCGCAGCCATGGCCGCAGCGACGCGTGCCCTCGCTGTGGGGGAAGAAGATGCGCGAGAGTCGCTTGCCTCCGTGGAGAACGTCATCAACGCGATGACGAAGCTCTCCGGTGAAAGAGTGCTGATCCTTGTATCGAGCGGATTTCTTTCGCCGTCTCCTGAAACCATGAGCCTGAGGTCCGAGATCATGGACCTCGCGGCAAGGAACGACGTGGTCGTAAATGCTCTCGATGCACGTGGTCTCTACGCTGGAAATCTCGATGCCAGCCAGGGCGGCAGTACATCCACCATGGCGCTGGTTACCAACCAGCAAGGCCAGAATCACCTCGCTTCCATGCAGGCGAGCGAGAATGCCATGTCGGAACTCGCGGTGGGAACCGGCGGCCGCTACTTCCATAACAACAACGATCTCCAGGGCGGATTGGAGATGCTGGCCAACGTTCCAGAGAACTCCTACCTGCTCGAAATCTCCCTTGCAGACGTGAAGCCGAACGGAGCCTATCACCGTCTGGAAGTGAAACTCGCCAAACCCGGCCTCGAAGTCCATGCCCGCAAAGGCTACGTCGCACCAAAGCCCGCCGCCACGAAGTGATTGCGATTCGACCGTCCACCTCGCCTCCACGTGCTGTGTGACTTTTTAACCGCGTAATTGCTGGCTCGCGCAGGCATCATCGGTTTATACTCGGTCACGTTCGGCTTCCCGTGCACGCCATCACGTCAGTTGCAAGATGCAGGGCCCCCGGCAGAGATCGGCAAACCCGATTTCTCGATTCCCTTCCGAACAACGCGCTCTCGCCCAGCCGCCCCGCACGAGGAGGCACCCTTCAGGGCCTGAGCATTGACAGAATTCCTCGGCAAAAGAACGCCTAAATCCTGATCAATTCAGTTCTCGTTAACGGGAAGCAAACAGACCGTTCAGCATACGGTTTCAATCGTTTATCTAACCTCAGCCTTTAGCGGTAGTTGCACTCTTGTGCCCTTGCTCCGCTGCTGGGGCCTACCGAAGGAAATGAACAAAAGGAGAAAATCACATGGCAGATGCGACATACGAAGTCCAGGCTGATGACGCTGCCGGCGTAGCGAGCGTTCAGCAAGTCGATATGAAGTTCGAAATCGTTGTGATTCCGGTCTCCGACATCGATCGCGCCAAAGAGTTCTACGCGAAGCTCGGTTGGCGATTGGATGCCGACTACGACAATGGCAGCGACTTTCGCGTAATCCAGTTCACGCCGCCCGGGTCCGGGTGCTCCGTCATCTTCGGCAAAAATGTCACGGCAGCGGCTCCCGGCTCCGCGCAGGGTCTTTACCTGATCGTCACCGACATTGAGGCTGCGCGCAAAAATCTTCTGCGGCGCGGCATCGCCGTCGGAGAAGTGTTCCATGGCGGCGAGAACGTCTATGCAGGACCGGACGAGCCGTACCTCTTCGGACGCATTCGGGTAAACGGTGCTGACCCTGAGCGTCGCAGCTACCGCTCCTTCGCCTCCTTCAGCGATCCCGACGGAAACGGCTGGATCTTCCAGGAAATCACAGCACGGCTCCCCGGCCGTATCGATTCCACAGCCACGAGCTTCGCTTCGGCCACCGATTTAGCCGGCGCATTCCGGCGCGCGGAGGCCGCTCACGGCGAGCATGAGAAACGCCTGGGCCAGCGAGATGAAAACTGGGCGGACTGGTACGCCGCTTACATGGTTGCGGAACAATCCGGCGCGACGCTGCCGCAATAGAACAACTGCCGCGGGACCGGAATTACTCCACGCACTGCACCGAGTTCTTCCCTAAAAAGGAGGGAGATGCGCCATGCCTGAAATTGCGCAGTTCAACATCGACCGCACACACCCGAGTCACTGGACCATCACCTTCAGCAATCCGCCCGTCAACATGTTCATCCCAGCAACCATCGACGAATTGCGGACGCTCATGAGCGAGATCGAGACGGACCCGCACGTTAGAGTCATAGTCTTCCAGTCGGAGAATCCCGACTTCTTCATCGCTCACCTCGACGTGGGCAAGGCAGCTGAAAGACGGGAGACGCTGGATCTTTGGCGCGATTTTGTACTACGCCTCTCATCCTCGCCGGTCGTGAGCATTGCCAAGGTTCGCGGCCGCACCCGCGGCATCGGCAACGAATTTATCCTGGCCTGCGACATGCGCTTTGCCAGCCGGCAAAACGCTATCTTCGGCAATCCCGAAGTCGGTGTCGGATTAGTCCCGGGCGGAGGAGCGCTGGAATGGCTGCCGCGCATCGTCGGCCGCTCGCGCGCACTCGAGATCGTGCTGAGCGGCGATGATTTCGATGCCGATATCGTCGAGCGCTATGGCTGGGTCAACCGCACGCTCGATGATGACGACCTCGACTCTTTTGTCGACAACATGGTCGGCCGCCTCGCTTCGTTCGACCGCGAAGCCCTCGGAGCAGCAAAGGCTCAGATCAATCGATTCGCAATGCCGACAGCCGCCGAGCTTCAGTCGAGTAACGACCTGTTCTTCCCAACCTTGGCGTGGCCCACTGCGCAGGCGCGCCGCGCCAAGCTCCGTGGCGTCGGTTACGGTGTTCGAAGCGATTTCGAACTGAACTTCGGCAGCTATCTTCCGACCTTCGGGCCCGCCGAGGATGCCACGGATACGCCGGCCGCCGCGGCCCTCGCCGTGGAGCAATCGACTTAGGAACTGCCGCAATGAACCATCGCGCCGGGACCGATAAGCTCCTGGCGCGATGCCTACCTTGTCCGGCAGCTTGTGGAGGAATGACGAGCACCACAACGGCAGCGCCGGCATCAGGTGACCCGCTGCGCCCACAGCAAAGTCCTGCCGGGAGGCACGCTACTACTCATGGGCGGCGGGCGTCCGGCGGCTCTCATGGCTGGCGTCCGCCCATCACTTCCCGTGCGCGACCACATTCACCGGCTGCGCTACCGCCGCGGCACCCTTTTGCTGAAGCGGCCACAGAATCGAGACCGCCGTCCCCCGGCAGCTCTCCCTCGTTGAGCTCCAAATCCTGATGCTGCCTTCATGCTTGGTCACAATGCCGCGCACCACCCACAACCCCAGCCCGTTGCCCTTCTCCGCTTTCGTCGTGAAGAACGGCTCGAACAGCCGCGAACGCTGCTCCCTGGAGATCCCCAGGCCCGTATCCGCAATCGTCAGCCGCGCGATCCCCGGCTGGCTCTCGTCCTTCCTGTCCCGCGACCACCGCAACGAGACCGCAAGCCGCCCTCCTTTGGGCGTCGCCTCCACCGCGTTGAGCAGCAGGTTGTCGATCGCCTGCCGGATCTCGTCTCCAAATCCAAGAATCGTAATGTGCGGACGAATCCTCGCGCGCACCTGCAGATCCGACTTGCGGAACTTCTCCTCGAAGATGCGCAGCGACTCCTCCAGAATCTGCGCCAGATCTACTTCTTTCGGAGATCGGTCCACACGGTAATACGAGAGACTCTGCTTCACGATCCTTGAGACCCGCGCAATCTCGCTCGCCGCCGTATTTACCAGCGAGTTGGTCTCCTCCGGCAGCTCCGAATAGTTCTGCAGAATGTAGAGCGCATTTGTGACCGCCGCAAGCGGATTGTTGATCTCGTGCGCCAGCGACGCGGCCAACTGCCCTGCTGCCGCCAGCTTTTCCACCTTGCGCAGCCGCTCCTCCTGAAATCGAATTGTGCGCTCGTTCTCCTTCAGCTCCGCAATCTGCTTGGCGCTCTCAACGAGCAAGTTGCGCACCTGGTACTGCCGCCGCCGACTGCGCACAGCCACTTCAACCGCGCGCACCAGCGTGGCTGTGCCAATGGGGCGCTCCAGCACCGAAATTCCCCCCGCTGCCGCGGCCACTGTATCGAGCAGGCGTCCCCGGCGGGACTCGCCCCCATGGGTCAGGATGATGAGCGGCAGCTCGGACCACGAAGGCTGCGCTTGCAACCGCTCCAGCAACTCCGGAAGCCGCGCCAGTTCAAGCGCCTCCTCAGTCAGAAGCAGCGCCCCTGCCCCTTCCGTCATGCTCGCGCGCAGTTCCGCCGAGCTCTCGCACACCACAGCCGCAAAGCCATGCCCCATCAGCAATGCCGCCATAGCCGGCCCATCCCTCCCGACCGGTGCGAGGATCAGGACGCGCTCGTCGACTTGGCTACTCTCCATCATTACGCTGCATGATCTGTTCTAAGCTGCCGCGAAACTGAGGCACACCCGTGAGTATGCCCTGGAACTCCGTCAGAGGCCCGCCAATGCGGATACCCTTTCCCGTCCGAAGCGCAAACTCCCTAATGGTTTGCTCGTGGCGACCGCTACGCTTCTTCATCACGGCAATTGCCTTCTTCATTGCGCCTGCAGACTCAAAGTAGCGCAAACTCAGCACCGTATCGGCCAGGTAACTAAGGTCGACCGGAGACTCAAGAGTAGACACCACGCCATGCTGGGCGAGAGTAAAGATCGTCAGAATACCCTGCTGATTCAGATACGCTGAAAGTTCATGGAGTTGGTTGGCCAGATATTGCTCGCCCGGCATCGCATTAAGGTAGCCGTTCAGCGTGTCGATCGCGACCATCCTGGCTCCCTTTTCCACCCCGTCCTGAATTCGCCCCGCAAATTCTCCTGGAGAAATCTCCGCAGGGTCGACCTGCTGCACCTGGATGAGACCATTCCGAATGTGCTCCACCAGCCCAAGTCCAAGCGCATCCGCACGCGCCAGCATGGTCTGGCGGGTTTCGTCGAACGTGAACAGGAGACTGTGCTCTCCGCGCTCTGCCATGCTGCACGCGTACTGAAGCGCCAGCGTGGATTTGCCCGTCCCCGCCGGACCCATGATCAATGCCGTTGTGCCGCG
Organism: Occallatibacter riparius; assembly: GCF_025264625.1. NCBI lineage: Bacteria > Pseudomonadati > Acidobacteriota > Terriglobia > Terriglobales > Acidobacteriaceae > Occallatibacter > Occallatibacter riparius. The sequence goes on along the minus strand of NZ_CP093313.1, from coordinate 4,635,517 downwards.
GTCCAATCCGCCACCCAGCAACTCGTCCAGAGGAGCGCACCCGCTGCTCACTGACTCCTGCTTGAAATCCACATGATGATCCGCAGCTATCAGGCGCGGGAAAACCCGAATGCCGCCCGTCTCGATGATGTAGTCGTGATACCCCTCGCTGAAGCCGACACCTCGCATCTTCATCACCCGTAACCGCCTCCTCGACTTGCCGTAGTCGGGCGACAGCTGCTCCATCTCGATCACGCCGTGCGTGAGGCTCAGCACGTGCGGGTCGCTGCCAATACGGTTGCTGTCCATCTTGTCGTCGAGCAGCAGCACCGTGCTGCCCTGCCTCGCCAGATCCTGCTTCAGATTCAGCAACTGCCGGCGGTAACGAAGGGGCGTTTCGGCCAGGAGGCGAAACTCCGAAAGCGAGTCGAAAACCAGGCGCTTAGGCCGATGTTTGGCAATCTCGTCCCGCAGCAACTTCGTCACCTTGCTCAGCTCCATTTCAGCAGCATGAAACACCGTAGTCTGCGATTCAGGCTGAGTCAGCGATTCGATAGCCGAAAACTCCAGCAGCGGGATGCCTTCCAGAGACCAACCATGGGATGTAGCGACCTTCTCGAGCTCGTCCCTTGTCTCGGAAAGCGTGATGTACAAGACCGGCTCCCCGCGCCGCCGCCCCTCAAACAAGAACTGCAGCGCCAGAGTTGTCTTGCCCGAGCCGGGGTCACCCTGGACGAGGTAGAAGCAATTGCTCGGCAGACCGCCATTGATGATGGCGTCCAGCCCTTGCAGGCCGGTAGAGCAAATTCCTTTGTGCAATGAGTCATTCGTGGTAGCTGGCATGGGGCTCCTTGGCGTCCGATGCACTCGGCGCCGGGAAATGGATCGGTTCAGTGACCTTGTGAGTCCCCGCCGAGCTTGCGCGGCCAGACAAAACAGATCGCTACCGATTCTAAATCGACCACATCAGGTAAATACCGCTTATAGACTAAGATGCCGCGATTGGCGAAAGCGAAACGGCTCCCGTCTTGGCCAACCAGGAAGGGATCAACGGCCGCTCAATCCATGGCTTTGGCTTGGCCCATCCCCGGGCTTCCTGGTTCAAGCAGGTTCTCGCCATTTCACAACGCCGTCCTTGACGGGGCGATGGTCGGATGTCTACCATCACCCACAGTTGAGGGTAGTCTGTCTTCTATGGAAAAACGAAACGGTCTTCTTCAGGGCACACTCGACATGTTGATCCTCCGAACGCTGCTCTCCGGCGCCGCCCATGGCCACGAGATTGGGAAACACATTCAGCGGACCACCAATGATTTCCTTCAGATGCAGCACGGTTCTCTTTATCCCGCCCTCCATAGGCTGGAGAAAAGGGGTTGGGTCACTGCGAAGTGGGAAACCGCTCCAGACCGGAATCGAGAATTCAAGTACTACCGGTTAACTCCGCGAGGCCGCAAACAGTTGTTGGTTGAAGAATCGCAGTGGAAGCAGATGGCGGAGGCGGTCGCGCGCGTGATGTGGCCTGCGCCCGAGGAGAGCTGATATGCGATGGTGGCGCCGGAAGCAGCGGGATGAGGAGCTGGCGAGGGAACTCCAGTGCGACCTTGAGCTGGAAGAGGAAGAGCAGCGGGAACGAGGCGTGTCCGCGGAAGAGGCCCGTTTTGCGGCCATGCGCGCCTTCGGCAATCCCACGGTGATTCGCGAGCAGACGCGCGCCGTTTGGACGTGGAACTGGCTCGAGCGCTTGGTGCGCGATCTGAAATATGGCGCACGCACGTTGTGGCGCTCGCCGAGTTTCTCGATTGTGTCGGTGCTGGTGATGGCGCTCGGTATCGGCGCAACTACATCGCTGTTCACCATTGTGCGAGCTGTACTTCTGAGGCCGCTACCGTTTCGCGATCCCGGCAGGCTGGTGATGCTCTACGATCATTTTCGCCACGACCAACGCGGGGATGGGTTTAATACCGTGGCCGCCGGCGACTACCGCGACTGGCGCGCGCAAACCCACAGCTTTGAAGACATGGCCGCCATGCGCGGCTACGGAGGCATCATCTCAGGCGTGCAGAGTGAGCTGCCTGAAGTTGTGCAGAGCGCCGCAGGAACGGCCAATCTCTTTCCGCTGCTGGGCGTGTCGCCGGTATTGGGGCGTACCTTTACTGACGCTGAAGACCAGCCGGAAGGGCAGCCCGTTGTGCTGCTGACGTGGAGCATTTTTCAGCGGCGCTTTGCCGGCGATCCGTCGATCATCGGCAAGCAGGTTCATCTGGACACGAAACCCACCACGGTGATCGGCGTGCTGCCGAGCTGGTTTACGTATCCCGATGCAAGGATTCAATTCTGGCTGCCGTATTGGCAGACTTTCTCGCCGGGCGACTACGGCCACGCCGACCATCAGAGCACGGTAGTGGCACGGCTCAAACAGGGTGTGAGCGCAGCGGCGGCGACGCGCGAGGTGAGCGCGCTGCAGTATCAGATCCACCTGGCCAACGCGTCGAAGCCAGTAGCTGAAGACGTGTGGTGGAGGCCGATGATCGACGACTTGGCCAAGAATGTGCGCACGCCTCTGCTGGTGCTGCTGGGCGCGGTAGGCTGCATGCTGCTCATTGCCTGCCTGAACCTTACCAATCTACTGGTGGCGCGGTCGGCTACGCGGCGCAGGGAGGTTGCAGTCCGCGGCGCGCTGGGCGGCAGCCGTATAGTTCTTATCTGCGAGCAGATGACTGAGAGTTTGCTGATCTGTCTGGCCGGCGGAGCACTGGGCCTGCTGCTGTCGCTGGCTTCCACTTACTGGCTCGCGGCGCACTGGCGCAACCTGCCGCGCGCCGAATCCGTGCATGTGGATGCGTGGGTTCTGACGTTTACGCTGGCGATCGTGGCAGCCGCGGCACTGCTGGCTGGCCTTGTGCCCGCAATTTCGTCTACCGGAAGAGGTCTGCTTTCGGGGCTGCGCGATTCGACGCGCATGGTGGGCGCGAGCGGCGCGCGGGCGCGGCTGCGCAAGACGATGCTGACAGTGGAAATCGCCCTTACTGTTGTCCTGTTGATCTCGGCCGGCCTGCTCTTCAAGAGCTTCCTCCATCTGCGCACGACCGATCTCGGGTGCCGCATCGATCACGTGATCACCATGAAGTTCGGCCTGCCGGAGATCCAGTACGATACGCGCGAAAAGATCGTGCGCTTTCACGAGGCGTTGCTAGAGCGCCTGCGGCGCCTGCCTGGCGTGCGCGGCGCGGCATTAGTTTCGGTGCCACCAGGCGCGGGCTTCTCATTTGACCGGGTATTCAGTGTTCTCGAGCGGCCCGCACCCAGCTACAGCCTTCAGTACGAAGCCGCCATTTTCACTGCCGACCCGCAGTACTTCAGCGTGATGCAGATTCCCCTCCTGCGCGGCCGCGTCTTCACGGAACACGAGCGGCTCAGCAACGACCACTACATCGTTGTGAGCAAGACGTTCGTCGATCAGTATCTGGCGGGCAACGACCCGGTCGGCAAGCATGTCCGCGTGGACTGGGACACGAAGCCTGAAGTTTACGAGATCCTCGGTGAAGTCGGCGACACGGTCAATGACACTACCAAGCCGATTCGACCGACAATGTACTTTCCGATTCTCTCCGGCATTCCGGATCGCACTTCGGAGGCGACCATCGTTGCATACACTTCCGCCGATCCGCTCACGATGTCGATGCCAATCCAGCGACAGATTTCGGCGCTCGAACCGGAGCTGCCCGTCTACAACGCGCTGACCATGGACCAGATTCTCGGCAAGAATTCGGCGAGCCAGGGATTCGCGTCCAACCTGGTGCTCGCCTTTGCGGCGCTTTCACTTCTGCTGGCGGCGGTGGGCCTGTATGGAGTGCTCTCGTACCTGACCACGCAGCGGACGCCGGATATCGGTCTGCGCATCGCAGTGGGCGCACAGCGATCGCAGCTCCTGCGGCTTGTCCTCGTCGAGGGGCTGCGGCCTGCAATCGTGGGACTCGTCTTTGGCGTGGCAGCCAGCGCTCTGGCTACGCGACTGCTTAGGTCGATGCTGTACGGAACGCGGCCACTGGATCCAACGACATTTGCAGCGGCAGCGTCGATGCTGGTGGCCGTGGCGGTGCTGGCTTGCCTGATTCCGGCGTGGAGGGCGTCGCGCATCGATCCAGTTCAAGCATTGCGAACTGAATAGGGCTATCTGCGCCTCAAGCAGCAGTGGATATCCCAATGATTTTGAAAGAGCGTCACCCTATTTCGGTGATTGGCCTACATCGAACTGCGCGGGCGGGTGGCCCACATCCCCGGTCATTGCAGTCGGCTTACGAGGGGTACCCCAGGTCTCCCGTTTTTGGAGACCTGGGAGGGGTGCTCGCACCACTGACAAACCCAAACCTCCCGAACAACTCATCACCCTCCGACCTGCCGTGGCCGGAGACTTGGCAGGTCCTCATACCCGTGACAGCCAGCACAGAACCGGAGTTCACATCGGCGCATAATCGCTTCCTGCTGCTTGCGGCGGCAAGGGAGAGTTATGCCCATTTTGTCTGACATCCACTCCCAAACCCATCGGCAAGCGCACAGCGGGGCCCCCTCCCTCTCCCGAGCCGCAGGGCCTCTGCCGCTCCGGCACACCGGGCGACCATTCAGACCGAGGGTACCCCCCTCCCCCCCCCGGGGGCCATCGCCAGCCGACCATCGCAACAGTACCGCAACCGAGCAGGAGCGGCACCCCCACCCCCTCCCCACCAATGGAGCGGACAGGCATCCACCGGGGGTCACTGCCATTTTGCCAAACCGAGCGACCCCACCATCCGAAAGGGGTACCCCCCTCCCCCCCGGGCCATCGCCAGCAGACATCGCAGCGGTACCGCGACGGAGCAGGAGCGGTACCCCCCCTCCCCCCCCTCCCTCACCAATGGAGCGGACGGGCATCCACCGGGGACTCTGCCACTTTGCCAAACCGGGCGACCGTACCAGCCGAAGGGGTACCCCCACCCCCGTCACTGCACCAACAATAGTGCAAAAGCGAGCACAAGGACGCGCTCGGCACCCTTCCCGGTGATCTGAATCACAGTAGAGTCAAACTGATGGCTGACGGCTGATGGCTCGCGGCCAGGGACCTGCTACTCCTCGATCACTGACCAGGGATCGGCAACCGCCGCCTCTGCTTTAGCAGCCTTGCCCGGCGTCTCCAGCGGAATCGGCACCTGCTCCACAATCTCCAGCCCGAACCCCTCCAGCGCGGGGATATGCATCGGCGTATTCGACAGCAACCGAATCCGCTGAATGCCGAGATCCGACAGGATCTGTCCGCCGAGCCCGATCGCGCGCAGTATTCGCCCCGATCGGTCCTGGGCGCCTTCGCGCGACCGCAGCTCCTGGTGGAGGATGATCTGCCCCGGCTGCACCGGATCCACCTTCGACGGCGGAACCACCCCGCCTGCCTCGAACGCCTTGGCCGGTGAGTGCTCAATATCGAAGCCGCGCGAGGTGTTGTGCAGATAAATAATGGCGCCGCAGCCTTCCTCGGCGATCATCCGCATCGACTGGTCCAGCGTCTCGCGGCAGTGGCAGTCAGCCCCGAAAACATCGCCGGCAGTGCAACGCGTATGTACCCTCACCAGCACGGCATGGCAGCACGGCGGCCGATAGTTCGCCTCGCCCGGCATTCCTGCCGGCCCGGCAATGAACGCGGGACATCCGCCCGGGCACAGATCGCCACGTACCAGAGCGATGTGGCTCTCCCCACCATTCACTTCCGACTCGTAGGCGATCATGCGGAACTCGCCGTAGCGAGTATTCACGCGAGTTTCGCCCGCTCTCACGATGTAGCGCTCGTGGCGCAGCCGGTACCGGATCAGCTCGGCCACCGTAAGAATCCGCAGCCCGTGCTCGCGGCAGAACGGAATCAGGTCGGGCACCCTTGCCATCTCGCCGTCGTCGCGCATGATTTCGCAGATCACGCCCGAAGGATTCAGCCCCGCCATGCGCGCTAGATCGACTGAAGCCTCCGTCTGTCCCGCACGCACCAGCACGCCTCCACGGCGCGCCCGCAAAGGAAAGATATGCCCCGGCCGTGCCAGGTCGGCCGCAGTCGACTCCTCGTCAATCGCGACACGAACAGTGTGCGCACGGTCGGCAGCCGAGATCCCCGTCGTAACGCCCTCGCGGGCCTCGATTGTCTCCGTAAACGCAGTACCGAACCGCGACGAATTCTGCCGCGTCATCGGGAACAGCCGCAGGTAGTCGGCGCGCTCCTCCGTCAGCGTAAGGCAGATCAGGCCCCTCCCATAGCGGGCCATGAAATTGATGGCCTCCGGCGTCACGAACTCGGCGGCAAGCGTCAGGTCGCCCTCATTCTCCCGGTCCTCGTCGTCGACCACCACAACCATCCGCCCCGCGCGAATCTCGTCGAGTGCTCCAGGGACGTCAATAAACGGTGGCTCGGGCGTACGCGGCAAACTCATATCTTCACTTTCTGCTTCGCTTTATTCTCGCCCAATTCCCATCCCCGAGCAAAATTCTCACCACCGCCACAGCAAACTTGAGCAAGATAGAAATCGATTGGTTCAACAGCCACGCTTGACTCGGCGCTCTACCGAACGAACCTGGCCAGGAGCCGGATATAGGCGGTCTGGTAGGAGATTGACGGCTCAGTAACTTCCCAGGAATCGAGGGGCCAGCCATCGCTGAAATCTGCATAGGCCTTCTGTGGCGCCTGACCAACTGGGGGCGAAGGCGGCGTCTGCCCACAGTGGCGGTCGATGCCCGGGCACCCCTTCGCCCAGGTGTAGCCAGGGTTGGGGCCGCCCACGAGGTAGCCGGGCGGAGGGCCGAATTTCGAGCCGCTTACGCTGCCCCAAAGCGCACTGCCGTGGGTAAACCAGGTGTGGTAAAAACCGTCCACCGAATTGCTCGCGCCGAACGCCTTCATGTTCGACAGATAAACCTTGCCGAGTGGATTGACCCCATCGATATAGTGCAGATAATCCGCCGCGGCGTTCGTCGCCTCGGCCGCGCTGTGGCTGCCCAGGCCATAAAGCGCTTCATCGCCGAAAATGTCCCCGTGGTTGGATTTGGTCGCGTTGCTGCCCCAGACATACGCTGAAATATGGGCCCGGTAGGGATCGCTCTCCGCGGCCTTCCAACCGTCGTTTTCAAACCCTCTGGCAAACTCGGTCTTGATGGCAGACGAAACCGACGGCGTCGCCCCAGTCAGGCTCGCATAGTAGACCAAAGGTGCTGTTTGCACGTAGTCGAAATCGAGCGTGCGATGCTCTGTGAAGATCTGATTGTCGCGGTAATGCGCGTCGACATAGTCGCGGTAGATCGTCTCTCCGGTCAGGTCGAAGAGGTACACGGCCGCGGCTATGGCTCCCATCTCGCGTCCGTAATCGTCGACCTCCTGCTGCCCCGCCGCAAGCCCGACAGAATGATCGCGCGGATCGTTGTTGTAAAAGAGCACGTGCGGATGGGCCTGGGCCCATCCCCAGGCCTTGATCGCCCGCACCCTCAGATCATCGGCAAATGCCGTGAGGGCCGGAAACTGCCCGTAGGTCTTGGCCGCGTAGGCAAAGGCCTCTGCGCCCGCATAAGTCGCTGAGGTCGTCGCCGGCCCATAGAAGCTGCGCCCCGTAGCCGCCGAAGCCGGGCTTCCCGACGCGGATCCGATCACCGAGAGCAGCGACCCATCCTCGTTCTGCATGCGCTTCAGCCATTCAATCTCCCATTGGACCTCATCAAGCAAATCGGGAATGCCGTTCCCGGATTCCGGAATGTTGAAGTCGTCGGTAAAGGCTGACGGGCTTTCGTGATAAGCGTGAAGAAGGCCCACCACATAGTCACCGCTCCAGCGGGTATAGCGATTGAAATCCCCGGCGTCATACCATCCGCCGTGCAGGTCGCGCGCCGTCGCCTTATCGCTCTTCGCGCTGTAGAGCCGAGCTTCCGAGTCTTGTCCGGGCCCCATATGACTCGCCTTGTCTGCCCAGCCGGCGCCGGCATAACGCGCCTCCTTGGTAAAACCGGCGCGCTGGTAATAGAGCATGCGCACGGCCTGCACCAGGATCGGCTTGTAGAGATTCGGAGCCACCGAAAAGGGTACGGAATCATACCCCGCCTGCTGGTCCCGTATGAGATAGCGCCCGGGTTTCACAACCCGCGAAAAGTCGAACTGCCAAACACGGTCCCCCGAGGAAGGATCGACTGCGCCGTCGTGCCAGGCCACGGGCGCCCCTTTGAAGACGACTGTGCCAGTCTTCACGTCGACGACCTGGTAGACCTTGCCGGGCGCAAAGTGCCTTTGACTGTCGAAACCGCTAGCCGGGTCGCGGACAACGGCGACCTTCTTTGCGTCCGGTAGATAACCAAACTGATCGACGACGATGAAAGGCGTGGGCGACTGGCTCTGCTTGGCGTCGCTCACGTGCGTACAGCCTGAAGAGCCAGCGAAAGAACCAAGTGCGGCAAGACCCGCGATCAGGACCCTCTTGAACATGACCCGCGCAACCCCTTGCAACAAAGCCTCGAAGCCGGTCCGCACCGGTACGCCGGGAATTCCGCTCAAGGCTGTATGAAATCAGTTAATGGCCATGATAACCGGAATGCTGCAACCACTTTGTCGGCATCCGGACCTGCTGGAAGGAGTGGCGCGCCAGGGAGCCAATTCCCGCGGTTATGTACCGCGATTAGCCCACAATCCTGTCCAGGATCCTCTGTGCCAGTGACACGCTGTCCGCGACCACTGAAAGGAGCCGGGGGGTCGGCTTGGTGATGTCAGTCTCCCTTGCCAATCGCACCGCTGCGATGATCGCCGCCGCGATTACCAGCGTGCTGGCAAACCTGTCCCGCAGCTTCTGCCTGTCCTGCTGCTCCCGGTCGATGGCTCGTCTCATCTCGCCCATCAGGCTGTGCGCCTCCTCGCCATTGCTCGGGCATCCAGCCGGGCAGAAAGAACTCCCCTGAAGATCTCGGACGGCACGTAGCGCCGCTTCTCGCGGCACAGCGGGCAGTCCGCGATGATCCAGGTGTCAGGCAAGGTCTCGACGGGGGCGGGGATGTTCTCTCCGCAACCCTTGCAGCGAACCGTAAAGTCGGAGCGCCGGGTTGACGGGATGTTGAACATGCATCCAGTATAGGCGAATAAACGGCGAATATTTCAGTGGAAATTTCGCCCCATGCGCGCGCCGCTCTGCGGGGGGGGTGGGGGGTGCTGCTCCCGGATAGATTCGAGTCCCTCGCTCTGCGGGGGGGGTGGGGGGGTGCTGCTCCCGGATAGATTCGAGTCCCTCGCTCTGCGGGGGGGGGTGGGGGGGTGCTGCTCCCGGATAGATTCGAGTCCCTCGCTCTGCGTGGGGGGGTGGGGGGGTGCTGCTCCCGGATAGATTCGAGTCCCTCGCTCTGCGTGGGGGGGTGGGGGGTGCTGCTCCCGGATAGATTCGAGTCCCTCGCTCTGCGGGGGGGGGGACGGGAGGGACAAAGGGACAGAGGGACAAAGGGACAGAGGGACAAAGGGACAAGGGAGAAGGGGTGGATTTCGGACGAATGGGCATAGCTCTCCCTTGCCGCCGCGGAGGGCAGGAGGACGATTATGCGCGGATATGAACCTTCTTTCCTGTGCCGGTCGTCACAGATCGTCGGTATCGCCGACTGCCGCCGACGGCAGCACGCCTAGATCGTATGGAATCAAGGCAGGCTCGTCCGACGTTTCGGCCGCCGCATCCGTTTCCCGTTCCAAGCGGAAATTGCTGAGGCCCACGCCCACCAGGCGAAAGAGCTGTTTCTCCGGGAGATCCACCTTCGCGCAGAGGCTCAGGGCGATGCTGACAAGCACGTCGCAGCTTTCGACCGGACCGCCCAGTGTCATGCTCCGGGTCAGCGACTGGAACTCTTTGGTCTTCAGCTTCAGCACGACTGTCTTGGCCTCGCGCTTATTGTCATGCGAGGCCGCCCAGATTCTCTCTGCGAGGCGGCGGACGTGGGGTTCGCATGCGCTGAGAGGAATATCCTCCGGGAACGTATCCTCGGCCGAAATCTGTTTGCGGACGCGATTGGATACCACCGGGTTGTGGTCGATCCCGCGGGCCAGTTCGTAGAGTCGCTGCGCGTAGCTTCCGAACGATTGCTCGAGCGCCTCCAACGGAATCGTGTAGATGTCGCCGACGAGCTTGATTCCTGCCCGGGCCATGCGCTCTTCCGTCACCTTCCCCACGCCCGGGATGCGGCCCACGGGCAGCGTCATGAGGAACGCCTGCGCCTCGTGCGGTTGAATGACGAAGAGGCCGTTTGGCTTGCGCCAGTCCGACGCAATCTTGGCGAGAAACTTGTTGGGAGCCACGCCCGCCGATGCAGTCAGATGGAGTTCATCCCATATCTGCCGGCGGATCGTTTTGGCCACGAGCGTAGCTGTCGGAAGTCCCATTTTGTTTTCGGTGACATCCAGATAGGCTTCGTCCAGCGACAGAGGCTCGATCGCATCGCTGTGCCTTTGGAAGATCGCGCGCACAGCCTGCGACACCGCCTTGTAGCGGACGAAGTCGGGAGGAAGGAAGACAGCGGCGGGGCACAGGCGCTCGGCGGTCACTGCCGGCATGGCGGAACGAACGCCGTACCGTCGCGCCTCATACGATGCGGCGCAGACCACGGAGCGCTTTCCTTTCCATGCGACCACCACCGGGCGTCCGCGCAGGCTGGGATCGTCGCGTTGTTCGACGGAAGCGTAGAACGCGTCCATATCGACGTGAACGATCTTGCGCTTGCCAATCGCGGCAATGCTTTCGGCAGTGCTCTCATCGATGACGGCAGCATCCGCAGATGTGCGCTCCTGCATCGCCCTGTCGCCTCGACAAGGATTGTTTCATATTCGCCTTGCTTTCGCCTCGCGGTTCTTCGTAGTCACCCCTTGGTTAGGCATCATCTATGGCAATGGGTGCTTGAGCAGGTCTTTGTACCGGAAGTCGAATAGTTCGCGTACTTCAAGCATAGGTATGATCGCTGCCCAGATCTTAGATAGCCTGCCGTCAATGTCGGCGCCATCAAATTTGAAGAAGTGCTGGATATCCGTAAGAAGGCACAGCAGGACGCCAGCTGTGCGCCCAATATGCATCGCGATGTGACGATCGGCGACGTCATCGAACAGCTCACGCTCGTCGTGTTTGACTTTATCGGGGCAGATGAAGGGAACCATGCTGGCAAGTCCATCAAAGCTAGCATGCGAGATCGATGAATACTCTTTCCAGAAACCAAGCGTCAGCTTCCGGAGCATCTGCTTGTGGGCTGTGTCTGGTGTGCTCTCTAAATACGCGCCCAGCAGCGGCCACTTGTTCCTCTTGTTGTCGAGGTCTGCATGCGTCAGGCTTTCTGCTCTCAGGCCGTTCTCTAGCCGAGTGCGGGTAGCCTGCAGATAGCTCGTCCAGTTCGCATCATGACCATGGGCAGCCTCATCGGCGAGAAGTGTCTCACGGACTCGGTAGTACCCACTGATGCGAAACGTGCGGCACCGTGAGGGGTCATCCAGAAGTGCGGTGCAGTTGTAAAATCCATCAATCATGGTGCGGACCAGTGGCAGGATGACGAAGCTGTATGGCAGACGGTATCCCGGTTGTCTAAAGCGAGTGTCCTCCGCGTTAACAAACAGTATCAGGTTGTAGGTCTCGTTCAATTGCCGCAGGATCACCCCGGTGTCCACAACCAATGAAGGCGGAACATTCTGTGGTGCTTCTCTCTCGACTTTGTGCATGAGCGTCATTGATAGGTCGGAGAGTTGCCGGGCGAACTGGGTGGCGTCGATAGACACGACGTTCGGATCTCTGTTCCTTAGCCGGTCTGCCAGTCTCTGGTCTGTACGTTCCTTGATGCGCCGGTCGAGCCAATCAGGATCAAATGGGGTGTGCATGGCAGCTACATGATATTGCGGGTAACCCACCCCAAACGGCCCCGGTCATCCAAAACCGGCACCGCGCGGGGCGACCCTGCGCGTGCGACATGAATATGTCGGGCGGATGATCTTTGAACGGGGAGCATCCCATCTACCGGTTGCTGCGTCTCTTGTCGCAGGCGTTCTCGATGCTCCTCCCCCAAGCGCATCGAGTTGAATGGCGCGGCATCCCCCATGCGACTGTGCCCGCCTAAGCAGAGTGCAAAGCCCCGGTTCCCCCGCCGGGGCTTTGTGTTTTCGGCGTCGACCCGCATTGATCCGTTACGCCGCGATGCGGACTGCGGGGGCTGATTTCTGTCGCCCCTCCGGGGCTTAGAGGAGTATAGGGTCAGTTTCCCCGAATTCGCGTCCGCGCGCAGTGCGCTCGGACTTCATCCGGGGCTATTATCGCGCTGCCCCTCCGGGGCGCTGCCGCTTCGCGGTCCGGATTGTAGGGGAAGAGTAGGGGGTCCCTCGCTCGGAACAGCCGAATTAGCTCATTGCCAACCGCTCCCCGGATGAAGGTCGGCCTCGTTGATCACGAACTCTGATTGTTCGTCTGTCAACTCGTAGTGGTAGGGTTCGATGCTAATGCGCACGAGGTTCCCGCTTGGGCTCGGTATCCTCTCAAGCACGCGGCATTCAATTATTCCGGGCTGAGGATATGTGGAATCACTCCAGAGGTTCTCTGCCGTAAATAGCGGTATCTTGTCGATGATCCGATGCAGCTTAGCGTCCGCATCGCGAAACGTACAGGCGACCCACCCCGGCTGGCCAGAGTCCACAAACTCTACAATCTCTACGCGAATATGTGGCATGTCGCAATTTTAGTTGCGTAACTCCTGCGTGGTCGCCGACTCGGAGGTAACGCTGGCTGGGGATCGTCAGAGGCAACCGCAGATCCCTCCACTTCCCCTTCACTTCGTTCAGGGTGCGGTCGGGATGACTCAGCGTTGGGGTGCGGCCATTTGTTGGAGGTCGCGCTTTCGGGACTTCTTCTGTCGATATGCACTTGACGACCTATGGTTTCGCGCATATCGGTGCGACTACCGGCGATAAACACCGTTTTCCGAGCCTCTTCCGTTGTGATATGTTGGCGCTCGATCGCAAATCATCCCCGCGATAATGCCCAATCAATCGGAGGATCGTGCCGATGGCCAGAGGGTGTCGGATCTTTGCTGGCGTATTGCTCGTGCTTTCGGCTGTTCACCAGGCGAGCGCCCAGAACGCGCAAGAAGCCCCATCGCGGGCGGTTCCATCGGACGCGAGCACTCCTCCTGATATGCCGGTACTTCTGTCCGCGAATCTCAACTCGTTTTCGAAAACTCTGCTGGTGTCAGCGGCGGATGAACCCAAACAGGAGGATTTTGTCGTCGGCCCCCTGGCAAGCACGGAATCCCCTGACCTTCAGATCCTCCCTTCCATTCAGGTTCAGAAAGCTCTCAAGGCCGGGAACAAATGGGCGGTGACGGCGACTATAAGCGGACGCATTCCGTTTGGGACTTCGACAGTGCCGGTCTATTTCCAGGGAACGAAAATCAATACCCTGCGCATCATCAAGACCGGCTTGGCAATCGACAACTTTCCGCAGGTGCAGTCCGAGGATCAGGATCTTCTCTTCGTGTTGCGCAATCCGACAAGCATTGGCTACGACTCGGTCAGCGTTCGGCTGAGATTCGACGGCACGGATGTCTGCGACTTCTCGGTCGAACAATTTTCGAAGCCGCCAACGCGAAGCGGATCGTCTGATTGTGCCGATGTGGCCAAATGGAGTTCCTTCTCGTTGCCGCAGTACGCCGGAGTGTCGCTGCGAACTTCGCCGCCTCACGGCTGGTTTGTGGATAAGGCAGCGGGACTGGCGCGAAGCGGGAAGCAGAAGGGTGTGTTAACGCTTCGCTATGTTTCAGGGGGCGATAAGGCCCCGCAGGTCATCGACGAACAGAACATTCCGGTCGAAACCGAATTCAAACTGGGCCTGAGAAGCAGAACCGTGAATTACCTCTGGGTCGCAGTGTGGTTGCTGGTTGGCGCTCTGGGGTCTGTGCTGCTCCGCGTCGCCATTCCTAATTACCGGCGCTTTCGATCGCTTCGCGAAGAGTTGATCGAGGTCGCGAAGGTGACCCGGGGCATCACGGACGAAGTGGATTCCATGCTGAGAGTGCAGTTGAGGGTCGAGCGTCTCAGCCTGGACACGCTGCGGAAGGCTGTTTCGGTCATAAGCCCTGGATTCACCTCTGTTGAACAGAGAGTCTCTTCAGGAATCACAACGCTGAAGCGCCGGATCGATTACGTAAGGCGCCTGGATGCCTCGCTCAACCGTTTGCACCTGCTGGTTGCGAATGAGCTTGCGCCTCCCACCAGGATCGCAGCCATCGAGCGGCATCTGGACCTGGCTTCGGAAGCACTGCAGAGCGTTCAGTTCCGTGATGAGGACTGGGTTCTCATTCAGCAAACACTGGAGTCGGCAGACAAGCTTCTCAATGATCCCACGGAGGAAGATAAGAGCGCATTTCAGACCTCTTTGGTTGAGCGGTGGAAGAACATCAGCGGCCATTTCAAGTTTGTCGCTGGCGCGGGCTTGACGCTGACGCTGCCAATCGACCTGCAGCCCATGACGTCATCGTTCCCTCTTCCCGAATCGCTACCGAAAGATGGCGACGACGGCCGCAAATGGATTGAGGAAATCGGAACGGTGCGCGCCGACCTGCAGATCTCTGCGCTGGAGTTGATTCGGGAGTTCGAGTTTCTTGCGCCGGCCGCTTTTACTGACCACTGGGTTCGAGCCAGAGACCGCCTCATTACATGGCTGGCCACGCCCGCGCTCGACAACTTGAATGAGGCGAGAAGCTTGCTTCGGCAACTCGCGGAAGGGGTCGATCCTCGGGCGCTGATTGAAGCGCTCCAGGCCGGTGAGGCCCAAATCGAACTCGATCCCCAAAGCGTCGGATCCGGAGAGCGGGTCCGGATGTCCGTACGTTTCAGGCGGCCCACCTTTAATTCTGCCGCCGCGAGAAGAGAGATTCTCTGTGAGTGGCGGATCAGCGCCCAAAGCGGGACGCTGCAGAGTGGAACACCGGAGAAGGCACCGGTCACAACCTCTTCTGCCGGCGACGCCGGAAACAGCCTGCCGCCGGCGTCACCAGGCTCGGTTTTGGATGCATCGGAAA
Source organism: Occallatibacter riparius (assembly GCF_025264625.1). Taxonomy (NCBI): domain Bacteria; kingdom Pseudomonadati; phylum Acidobacteriota; class Terriglobia; order Terriglobales; family Acidobacteriaceae; genus Occallatibacter; species Occallatibacter riparius. Next base: position 4,620,481 of record NZ_CP093313.1, on the reverse strand, counting down.
CCAGCCCGCGGTCGGATGAGTCGAGGCCTTCCTATTACCGGGAAAGAGGCTGGGACGTATATCACTATTTCGAGAGCTTCCTGCGGAGCTGCCCCGTCGAAGTGCGCTTTTACTGGGAAGGAAAACCGGTCACGGTGAACCCGGGCTCGGATCGACCTCTCATCTATCAGTATGAAATCGACCTTCAGGTGGAGAATGCTTCACGAAGAAAGTCGGCGCGGAAAGATTCGGTGCGCCGGGTGATTTTCGAAACATTCGAACTCGGTGCAGTCTTGCTCGTTCCGCTGTGCGCGTTGGCAATCTCCACCGCGGATCAAAACACGACCGGATTCTGGTGGCAGTTGGTTGGGCTGGGATTTGGATCGGACACGATCCGCAGCGTTCTGAGCGGTCAGACGGGTGCTGCGAAGACTAGTTCGGTTGTCTGAAGCGGCAGGACAAGCTTGGGGTTCGGGAGGGAAAACGCAGAAGCGGGAGCGAGCGACTAGCGAGCAGTGGCTGCCTGCAATTCTGGCGGAGAGGGGGAGATTCGAACTCCCGGTAGCCTTTCAGCTACGTCCGCTTTCGAGGCGGGTGCATTCAACCACTCTGCCACCTCTCCGCTTTGGGGACTTTCCTAGTCTAACGGCAAGCGGATCAACGTGGCAATTCAGCTCCTGGTTCGGCCGCCTGCCTGTCTCGGGCATTCCCGCCGAGGGCGCCGGTTCCCTCGCCCGAAGCGACCCTAACCCCCGCATTCCGCATCCATACGGTTTCGACCCGATGAGATCGACCCCGCCTGCCGCGCGGGGCCGGCGCGATTCGCTTGTCAATACTTAACCTCCCGGTACTACGATGGTTAAGCTGCGGTGGTTAAGCTGAAGGTCGAGGAGCATCACCAGTACGAATTGAACGGACGGCGCAGCCGCCCGTTCCACAACCGGCAACGCGAGTTCGGGAGCACGTAACCCTCTATGCTGGAATTCCACATTTCGCGCAGTGCACGCGACCGCTATCAGTTCCCCGACACCCTGTTTTCCTTCAACGGCAACGTCGTCTTCGCCAACATGGGAGCCTGCCGCGCCTTCGCCTACCGCATGAACCAGGTGCGCGAGTCGGAGAAGTATCCCGACCGCGCGGTGCATGCCGGCGCGCTGTTTGCCATGGGGCTAATAGATGAGGCCGGCCACGTGCTGCTGCAGCGCTATCGCGAGCAGTACGACAGCCAGGTGATGACCGACGCCCTCGCCTTCTTCGGCGGCCAGGTGGGCCCCGAGCAGTTGGACAAGCTGCTGCTCACCTTCGTCGAGCATTTTCCGGGATCGACCGTGATGCGCGGCGAAGAAACTCCGAAGCAGTGGCTCGCCGGATCCACGAACGGGCGCGCGCATCGCGAGGCGGCGCTCGAAGAACTGCTGATGCTCTGGACCGCTAACCGCAACGAAGCGTTCAAGCCGTTTGCAGAGCTGTTTGAAGACAAGCCGCTGGCCGAGCGTACCGTCTACAAGCAGGTGACGCAGCAGTTGCCGGAGTACTTCGCAACGCGTCCGCTGGTGCCGATTCCCGGCGCAACCGCGATTAGTCTCCTGGAGTTGCTGCGCGCACCGGCGAAGGGCGCGCCGAACTCGCTTAAGGATCAACTCGAACTGCTTCGGAAACTGTGGACGCCGCTGCTGGGCGACGCCATGGAGCGCTTCCTCATGATCGCCGGCGAAATTCTGCGTGAAGAAGAGCTGGCCATCTGGATGCAGTTCAACCCCGATGCGGCCCGCACCCGGGCTGAGGCCGAAGAAGCCGCGCGGCGCCGGCGCGAACGCGGGGAGCAGCAGTGGCCCACGCTGGCGTCGACTGCCGAGGTCATCACCTTCGGCGATCCGCAGCATGAGTACGAAAAGTTCTCGCCCGACACCGCATGGATGCCGACCACCGTGATGATGGCGAAGAGCACGTGGGTGTGGCTGGCGCAGTTGAGCAAAAAGTACGGCCGGCATATCAAATACGTCAGCGAGATTCCGGATGAAGAGCTTGCAGCGCTCGCGCATCGCGGCATCAATACGCTCTGGCTGATCGGTATCTGGGAGCGTAGCCGCGCCTCGAAAACGATCAAGCTGCTGTGCGGAAATCAGGACGCCGTTGCTTCCGCTTATTCCCTTTTCGACTACCGCATTGCCGATGACCTCGGTGGCGACCAGGCCTACGTTGCGCTGCGCGATCGTGCCTTCCGGCATGGCATTCGCCTCGCCAGCGACATGGTGCCGAACCACATGGGCATCGATTCACCCTGGGTTGTGGAGCATCCCGAGTGGTTCATCGGCCGCTGGGAATCGCCTTATCCGGCCTACAGCTTCAACGGTCCAGATCTCTCCGCCGACGATCGCGTCGAGATCAAGATCGACGATCACTACTACACGCAGACCGATGCGGCCGTAGTTTTCCGCCGCCGCGACAAGCACACCGGCGAAACGCGCTACATCTATCACGGTAACGACGGCACCAGCTTCCCCTGGAACGACACCGCGCAGCTCGACTATCTCAATCCCGCGGTGCGCGAGCAGGTCATCCAGACTATCCTCCATGTCGCCCGTTTGTTCCCGGTGATCCGCTTTGATGCCGCCATGACGCTGGCGAAGCGCCACTTCCATCGCTTGTGGTTCCCAGGTCCGGGCGCCAGCGGAGCGATCCCATCGCGTGCCGAATACGGCATGAGCGACGAGGAATTCAATCGCATCATGCCGCAGGAGTTCTGGCGCGAAGTCGTGGACCGTGTCGCCCAGGAAGTGCCCGGCACGCTGCTACTAGCTGAAGCGTTCTGGCTCATGGAGGGCTACTTCGTTCGGACGCTCGGCATGCACCGCGTGTACAACTCTGCATTCATGGTCATGACGCGCGACGAGGACAATGCGAAGTATCGGTCGGTGCTCAAGAACACGCTCGAGTTCGATCCCGACATCATGAAGCGCTACGTCAACTTCATGTCGAACCCCGACGAGCGCACCGCAATCGACCAGTACGGCAAAGGCGACAAGGCCTTCGGCGTGACGGTGATGATGGCAACGCTGCCCGGGCTGCCGATGTTCGGGCATGGGCAGATCGAGGGCTTTACCGAAAAGTACGGCATGGAGTACCAGCGCCCGCGCTATGACGAGACGCCGGACCAGTGGATGATCGAGCGGCACGAGGTGCAGATCGCTCCCCTGCTCAAGCGCCGCTGGCTGTTTGCGGAGAGCTACAACTTCCTGCTCTATGACTTCTTCCACGACTCCGGCGCTGTCGACGAGAATGTCTTCGCCTATTCGAACCGCGTGAACGACCAGCGCGCGCTTGTGGTCTACAACAACGTCTACGGGTCCACGAGCGGCACCATCCGCATCTCCGCCGCCTACGCGGATAAGGGTGCCGGCGGCCTCCGCCAACGTTCACTGTGGGAAGGCCTGGGCCTGCAGGATGGCAACTCGATTCTTGCCTTCCGCGATTCGCTTACCAACCTCGAATATCTGCGCCGCGCCAATGAACTGGGCGAGCGCGGAATTCGCCTCAACCTGCACGCCTATCAGAGCCACGTCTTTCTTGACTGGCGCGAGTTGCATGCGACGGCAGAAAGGCCCTGGGATCGTCTCTGCGACATCCTCGGCGGCCGCGGCGTGCCGTCGCTCGATGACGCTCTGGTCAACCTTGAGCTGCGGCCGGTGCATGACGCCCTGCGCCGCGCGCTCGATCCTGCGATTGTGCACATGCTGGTGGAAGCCGCGGAGGCTCCGGCAGCGCAGGCAGCGAGCGGCCAGAACAAGCCAGCCACGAAGGCACAGAACGCCTTGCAGGATCGCGCATGGCAGGCATTCGCCGAGTTGCAGACCGCCGCATTGCCCGCCTATGCGAAGCTCGCCGGCAACCGTACGGTGGCGTATTCCACAGATCCGGCTACGATGGCGCCGGTGTTGCGCAAGTTGTTGCGCGCGGCCACCCGGGTGCCCGCTCTCGAAGGACTGTTTCCGCAGAAGTGGACTGCAGCGGCACGACGCGTGATTCCCAATGATCATCCGGAGGTTCCATCCACCGCGTTATGGGGCCCGGTGCTGGCTTCCTGCATGCTGCAGGTGCTGGCCCAGGCCATTGACGTGGATAACTGGCAGGCAATCGCACTGGAGCTTTTCGATCGCCTCCGCTTGCGTGAACCGCTGGCGCAGGCCTTCCAGGCGCTCGGCCTCGAAGATGAAGACGGCTGGATGGCGGCAGCCCGCGTAAAGGTGCTGCTGCTGATGCAGAGCGGCGTCGGGAAGATCGCGCAGGCGAAGGCTGAGGTCCCAGTCGAGGTAAACGCGCCCCAAACCGCAACGACGCAAACAACCGCGCCAACAACGGCAAAGGAGCAGATATCCGCAGACGCTCTGATCGTGCCTCCGGGCTTGTGGGCGGATCCTGACGTCTGCTGGCTGACCGGCGCGCACGTTGCCGGCGATCACACTTACCTGGTCCGCGAGCAGTACGAAAGCCTGCTCTGGTGGCTGGCGCTGCCGCGGCTGTTGCTGCTGGCTGAGTCGGCTGCACCGCATCGCGCGGAAGCAGCCATCACTCTCGACGACATCGAGAAGGCGCTGGTCACGCTTGAGGACGCAGGTTATCGCCTCGACGAAATCCTGGAGCCGCAACCGCCTGCAGCGGCAACGGAACCTGCAGCCACGCCAGAAAAAGAAGCCCTGGAAACCGTACCTAAGACCGGCCCGCAAGCTGGCCCTGATCCGGAAGAACTCGAGCCACAGGAGCCAGTCGCCGCAAAACCGGTAGGGCCTGTGAACCCCGAGGGCCCGCCGGAAGAGTACTGAACCCACACAAAGGATGAAGGCGAGATCATCTAGAAGATTTCGCCTTCAGGATCGCGAGCAAATCCGTCCCATTGGAGGGGTATCGGAAGTTGTCGATCAGCCATCTGTCGGCGTCCTTTCGGAATTCGACTACCGACATCAGGGTACCGTTGGCATGTTGAGAATCGAAGCAAAGAACCTGCGCCTGATAGTGACCGCCTCTTCGAGTAACTTCTCCTACCCGGAATTCCTCCTCGACACCCGTGGTCCTTGCTTTTTCGGGGCCGCCTTGAAGTAGATCTCCGCACTGCGTAAGGATGCCCGGGTTTCGTTCGATCAGGTTCCGCAATTCCTGACCTTGATCCCACTGGGCCAAGCGCAATGTCTCGTTACGTTTCGGAGTGATCTCTCCAGGGGCGCGAGGCGGGCCGCACCATTCCACAAAACTCTCGATATACTCCTTCGCCGTATCAGCTGGAGGCCAATCGGCAACGACACGCGGATGCTCGACCTTCGTCACAGTTACCGCCTGTGCTGCGCCTGGCACATATTTGTCCATCGGACAAACGGTGAAGTCTGCAAACAAGGCGGGTTGGCGCTGACCGCTCTCGCAATCGAATTCTTTGCATAGCAGATCGATGGAAGCATCGCCTCTTGGATAGAACTCGTGGTGTGTGCCGATATGCCAGATCGCAAAGAATCCGTCACCTCGGTACCAAACCGCGCGCCCGCGAATCGTGAAGCATCTCTCCGCCGATGCAGCAGGAGCCATGGCGATGAACAAAGTCAAGACAAGAAACAATTTCATCCGCATCACCGAAACATGCGAGCATACCACGCCTTCAAATTCGCCAATTTTAGCTCTTGTCAATAACTATACTGTGGGGTATAGTTATCCCCTGACACAATAACAGCGCACTTCGTACGTCTCCATACAACACAATCCCATCAACCGTTCCACCCAGGAGGGCGGCTCCTTGATTCGCGTCCAAAACCTGAAGAAGACCTTTGGCTCTTTTACCGCCGTCGATGATGTTTCGTTCGACGTGGCGGCGGGAGAGATCTTTGCCTTTCTCGGCCCCAACGGCGCCGGAAAGACGACCACCATCAAGATGCTCACCACACTGCTGAAGCCCACCAGCGGGTCAATTCAGCTCGATGGGCTTGACCCGCAAACGCACCAAAATCAGGCACGGCAACGCTTCGGCATCGTGTTCCAGGATCCCTCGCTAGACGGCGACCTGACCGCATATGAAAACATGCAGATTCATGCCGTGCTCTACCACGTGCCCCATAAGATCGGAAAGCAGCGTACCGAGGAACTGCTCAAACTGTTCGAGCTGTGGGACCGCCGCAACGATCAGGTGAAGAAGTTCTCCGGCGGAATGAAGCGGCGCCTCGAAATCGCCCGCGGATTCCTGCACACGCCCCGCATTCTGTTTCTCGACGAGCCGACGCTCGGCCTCGATCCCCAAAGCCGCAACCAGCTCTGGACCATCGTGAAGAAAGTCAACGAAACCGAGCGCGTAACCGTCTTCCTGACCACGCACTACATGGATGAGGCGGACCGCGTGGCGCATCGCATCGGCATCATCGATCACGGCAAGCTGGTCACCCAGGGCACGCCGGCCGAGATCAAGCAGCAGACCGACACGCAGACGCTTGAAGACGCATTCCTGAAGCTCACCGGCAACACCATCCGCGACGAGAGCGCCGACCCCGCGGCGGCAATGCGGCAATTTGCCAAAATGTGGCAGCAGAACAGGAGATAACTCATGAACGCCATCTACATTTTGTGGTTGCGTGAATTGAAGCGCTACACGCGCTCGCGCGCGCAGATCATCGCCTCACTCGGCCAGCCCATGCTGTATCTGCTCGTGCTGGGCTTCGGCCTCGGGCCGATCTTCAAGCGGGCGGGCGCGGGCAATTATCTGCAGTTTGTTGCACCGGGCGTGATCGGCATGTCGGTGCTGTTTTCGTCCATCTTCTCCGGCCTCGGCCTCTTGTGGGATCGCCAGTTCGGGTTCCTCAAGGAGACGATGGTCGCGCCCGTGCCTCGCCTGCAAATCATGATCGGCCGAACGCTCGGCGGTGCCACGGTTGCATGCATTCAGGGCGTGCTCGTCATGGTGCTCTGCTTGGTGTTCGGGTTCCGGCCAACTAGCTTCACCGCCATTCCCGTCGCCCTCGGATTCATGGTGCTGATCGCTGTGCTGTTCGCAGCGCTGGGTATGGCTATCGGCTCGGGGCTTCAGGACATGCAGGGATTTCAGCTCATCATGAACTTCCTCGTCATGCCCATTTACTTCCTCTCCGGCGCGATGTTCCCCCTCAACACCGATATCGCGCTGCCGTTGAAATACGCCACTCGCATCGACCCCCTGTCGTACGGCATCGACGGGATGCGGCACGCATTCGGCTCACCGAATGTCGCGTTTCCTCCAACCATGAACGCTTCAGTCCTTGTAGTCGTCGGCGTCATCCTCCTCGTCTTTGGAGCATGGCGCTTCACAAAGATCGAAATCTAGCAGGATGGCAAGGACTCGCAGTAACGAAGTACATCAACGCATGGTTCAGGCCGCGCTCCGCCTGTTTGCAGAGCGCGGCTTCGAATCCACCAGCATGGATGCGATTGCACGCGAAGCCGGCGTCGCCAAGCCCACCCTCTACAACCACTGGGCTGACAAAGAAGCGCTGATGATGGAGGTCATGCTCTACGTCAACGGCGTCTCTGACGAACGCCGCGAGTACGATTCAGGAGACGTTGTCGAGGACCTCACCTGGATCCTCACGCGCCGTCCGCCTGACGCATTTGAAGAATTGCGCAGCCGCATGATGCCCGGCCTGGTCGCTTACTCCGCTACTCACCCCGAGTTCGGCGCCGCGTGGCGCCACAACATCATGGAGCCGGCCCGCAAGGCCATCGCCAATGCGCTAAAACGCGGCATCGAGCGCGGCCAGCTTTCCAGCGGTCTCGATATCGACGTTTCCATCTGCCTTCTTCTCGGCCCCATGCTCTACCGCCACATCTTTCATGGCAAAGCCAAGATAGACATCGAGGAACTGGGCCGTGAAGCTGCCGAGGCGTTTGGGCGGGCTTTCATTTAATTTGGCGACGGGATGATGGGCAGTGGGAGATTCTGCAGGGAACTGTCAGAAAGCAAAAGCAAGAACAACCACAGATCCCTCGGCTTCGCCTCGGGATGACATCTGTTGGGGGAGCGGGCTTGGTATGCCAAGCCGAGGTCTGACAAGCAGATTCCCTTCGGGAATGACAGACCAGAAAAGCAAATGCGAATTCCGGCTTCAAAGGCCCTTCCGTGCGCGAAACTCCCTCACCACATCTGCCGGATCGCGATGTTGCCCATCGACAGCCTCATTCATGCCGCGCATGTCTTCCGCGCTCACCTTCCCTGCCAGCGCATCCAGAGCTGTGCGGATCTGCGGCCATCGTTGCAGGGCCTCGTCGCGCACCAGCGGCACGGCTTGATAGGGCGGGAAATAGTGTCGATCGTCAGCTAGCGCGGTAAGCCCCATTGCCTGTATCGGGCCATCGGTCGAATTGGCGGCGATCATGTCCACCTGGTGCGCACTCAGCGCGCGATACAGCAACCCCAGATCCATGGTGCGCGGCGAGCCTTCGAACTTCAGCCCATAGGCTGCGCTCAAGCCCGGCAACCCGTCGGGACGCTGCTCGAATTCGTATCCCACGCCGAGCTTCCACTGAGGCGTATAGGGCGCGGCCTGGCTCAGCGTGGCGAGGTGCAAGCGGCGCGCGTCATCTCCGCGAATCACCATGGCGAACGTGTTCTCGAAACCCAGCGGAGGACCAACCGTAACGTGATCCTTCGATTCGTAAAGGCGCCTGACCGTGGCAAGCGCGCGCTCGGGGTCACGGTCCACCGGTTGCTTCAGAATCGCCGTCAGCGCTGTGCCGGTGTATTCCACGTACGCATCGATGCGGCCCGAGACCAGCGCCTGGTTTGAGATGTAGCTGCCGGCGAGATAGAAGCGGCGCTCCACCTTGAGATTCGACTTGGCCTCGATCTCCTGGGCCAGCAACTCGCCCAGGACGACCTGTTCGGTGAAGTTTTTCGCGCCGATGACGGGATGATCAGGACGCGGTGGCGCACAGCCCGTGAGCGCGATCAAGAAAGCGCATGCCGCGGCAAGGATTCTCACGCCGGCACCTTGAACCGTCTTTCCAGCAAGCCTAGCGCGCCATCCGCAAGCAGGGCCAGTAGCGCGGCGGGCACGGCGCCTGCAAGAACCAGCCGATTATCCACGGAAGCTACGCCGCGGAAGATCAACTCACCCAATCCACCTGCGCCGACAGCAGCCGCAATCGTTGCGATTCCTACGCATGTCACCGTTGCCGTTCGCAATCCAGCAAGAATGAACGATGCGGCCAGCGGCAGCTCCACCTTGAACAACCGTTGCGTTCCGGTCAGTCCCAGCGCCCGCGCTACTTCGAGCACCGCCGGATCGATGCCGCGAATCCCCGCATAGGTGTTGCGCAGAATCGGCAGCAGTGCATAGGCCGTCAACGCAACGATGGCGATGCGCGCCGCGCGATCGCCCAGCCACGGCAGAGGCAGAAGAAATCCGAACATCGCCAGTGACGGAATCGTCTGCAGCACATTGGCCACGCCAATGACCGGGCGCGCCCATCGTGGAGCACGCGTGAGCCAGATCCCCGCGGGCACGGCAATTGCTGTCGCAAACAGCATTGCTCCTACCGTGAGCCACAGATGCTCCAGCGTGAGCGTTCCGATCTGGGATCCGTACTGCGACAGGAAGCGCGTCATGAGCGCGTCTCCGCATTGCGCTCGCCGCGGTTGCGCTCGCCGCGATGAAACGCGCGGATGTAGGCCTGCACTTCCGGCTGCGCAGAGTGAACAAATTCATCCGGCGAGAGCTGCACTACCAGACGTCCCTCGTGCAGCAGAACGATGCGATCAGCCAGGTAGAGCGCCTCATCCAGATCGTGCGTCACCAGCAGAACGGTTTCGTGGATACGCCCCAGCAGGGTGCGCAGCATATCCTGCATCTCCGCGCGCGTCAGTGGATCGAGTGCGCCGAATGGCTCATCCATCAGCAGAATCGGCGGATCGGCGGCGAGGGCACGCGCCAGGCCCACGCGTTGGCGCTGTCCTCCGGAAAGCTGATGGGGATAGCGGCGGCTGTATGTGCCAGGCTCGAGTCCCACAGCAGAGAGCAGTTCATGGCTGCGTTCACTGCGCTCAGCGCGCGCGCGACCCTCGACTTCAAGCACAAGGCCCACGTTGCGCTCCACAGTGAAGTGCGGAAACAGCCCTGTCTCCTGGATGACGTACCCGATGCCGCGCCGCAGAGCAATCAAATCGGCATCGGCGGCGGAATGTCCCCGCACCAAGACGTCCCCGCCGGTAGGCACAATCAGGCGATTCACTGTGCGCAGCAGCGTGGTCTTCCCCGACCCGCTGCGGCCGAGAATCGCTGTGACGGTTCCCTCTTCGATAGTGAATGAAACGCCGTTGAGAATGTGCCGGCCCTCGCGCGTGGCAAGCGATACGTCGCGAAATTCAATGGCAGCGCTCATGCGGCGGGGTCTCGCTCCATGGGGATCGCGCTGAACGCGCGTGTCACACCAGTGTACGGGCGGCACCGCAAGTGACATATATTTGTCGCAGGTAGCCTCGCCCCGTAGAATCTTTGAGAGACGGGCGGCCTCCCCGGCGTCCGCATTCATTTAAGGTGTCGATGAGCGAACATACTGGCAGTGCAACGCAAGCGCCGGCCGTTTCAGCGGCGTGGGCGAGAATCGAGCGAGCCCGGCATAACGAGCGGCCTTATCCGATGGAGTTCATCGAGCGGATCTTCACTGATTTCAGCGAGATTCACGGGGATCGCGCCTTTGGCGACGACGAAGCGGTGGCGTGCGGCATGGCGCGGCTCGACGGCGAAGAAGTCCTCGTAATCGGCAACCGCAAGGGTGGAACTACGAAGGAGAAGGTGCGCCGCAACTTCGGCATGCCTCATCCGGAGGGATATCGAAAAGCGCTGCGCTGCATGCGCATCGCCGAGAAGTTCAACCGGCCGGTCATCAGCTTCATCGACCTGCCCGGCGCCTTTCCCGGACTCGGTGCTGAAGAGCGCGGCCAGGCCGAAGCCATTGCCCGCAACATTCTGGAAATGAGCCGCCTGCGCGTTCCCACCATCTCGGTCATCACGGGAGAAGGCGGATCGGGCGGAGCGCTGGCACTGGCGGTGACGGACCGCGTGCTCATCCTGGAGAATGCGCTCTACTTCGTGATTACGCCGGAGTCTTGCGCGGCCATTATGTGGCGCGATGCGAACCAGAAGCAGCTTGCCGCCGAAGCCATGCGCATCGCCGCGCCTGAAGTGGCCAAGCTGGGCTGCGTAGACGAGATCATTCGCGAACCCCAGGACGGCGCTCATACCGATCACGAAGCTGCCGCCAGCCTGCTGGGCGACGCTCTTCGCAAGCATCTGGCGGAGATCAAGGCACAGCCGATCGATCAGCTCATCGCGACACGCCAGGCCAAGTTCCGCAAGATGGCCCAGTTCTACACGGAAGGTTAGTCCTTGGCGCGTCGTGAAGCTCATCTCGCAGTTGTCTTGAGTTCCTGTGTCAACGGCAGCCCCGTGCATTTGGCTTGGCCGAGAAGGCGGGCCTGATGACGACCGCAACAGTTCAGGTGCGCGACAGCCGCCTCCGCGCTTACGGGCAGTTCCTGTTTGCGCTGTTCTATTACTTTCTGGCCCGGGCGCTGGCGCATCACGGCGCGCTCGGGTTGGTGGGCGAGCGGTGGCAGCCGCTCACTGAGCAGGCCATGCTCGTCTTTCTGCTGCTCCTGGGATTTGCGGGTCTGGGCTTCTCGCTGAATCGGCAGGTTCAGCCCATCAGCGCACAGGGCTTGCCGCGCCGTGCGGGGTTCATGCAGGAGTTCGGTATGGGGCTTGCTGCCGGCTGGGGCGTCGCCGCGGTATGCGTGGCGGCCATGGCCCTCTTTGGCGGCATTGCCGTGTCTATCTCGCCTTCCCTTTCTTCATGGGGCTGGCTGCTGGTCGACTTCGCATACTTCGCGCTGCTCTGCCTTGGCGAAGAACTGACCTTCCGCGGTTACGCCTTCCAGCGATTCGCGCGCGCCACCGGGCAGGCGGGCGCGGTATTCGGGTTTTCCCTGCTCTACGCATTCCTCGAGAGCATGACCCCGGGCGCGTCGCGAACGACCGCCGTGACCTCGTTTGTCCTGGCAGTGGGTCTGTCGCTTGCATACCTGCGCACCCAAGCATTGTGGGTAAGCTGGGGACTGAATTTCGGCTGGAAGGCCAGCCGGGCGCTGCTGTTCGGCCTTGCGGTCAACGGAGACAACAGCCACTCGGCGGTCGTGCAGGGCGACCCCACCGGCTCCTTCTGGCTAACAGGCGGCGGCTTTGGATTGGAGTCGAGCTGGTTGGCCTTTATCGTTATGCTGGCTCTTGTCCCCGTCATTTATCGCATGACGCGCGAACTGGACTACCGCTACAACGTGCCAGAGCTCATCCCCGGCGGCATCCCAGTTGACATTGATGCCGCAGCGCGACGCCAGCACGAAGACGCGATGGGCGCGTCGGAGCCCGCTCCGCCCCCGCTGGTGCAGATTGCCCCGCTGAGCGCGCCCTTGGTGGCTCCGATGATTCCCCAAGCTCCAGCGGCGAATCCTGAGCCGGACGAGCCGAATACAGGCAACGAATCCACGCGGTAGGTCCTCACAGTAAGTACCGTGGGCCAGACGCGTAACGTTTCGGGACGGGAACAAAAGGGCGCTTGAAGGCCTGGCTGAATCGCTTCCCGCAGAGAGAATGGCGGTCTTCATCCTCCGGCTTCGCAAGGAGTTCAGGGTTGGATTCGTTCGCTCGCGGCCCGAACTCACGGTAACCGCGCCGGGTCCGGGAAGTCCAAACCTGCAGGTCCGTCTTACCGGGCTGCAGAGCCGGACAAAAGCGAATTTGGGCTTTGCTCTTGCTTCACTCGCTGCCTGCGGCGCATGCTTGATGCAACATGGGAGGAACCCCATGAAGAGCTCGTTATCGTATCTCAGGCCGAATATGACTAAAGCTCACCGGGTTTGGGTCGGATCCCTGGTTCTGGCCGCAGTGTGCGCAACGGCGCCTCGGGCGTTCTCCCAAGCGATCACCATCGATACGCATGGCCGTGCGACCGGCGCTCCGGTTGATCGCCGATACGCGCAGATCACCCCTACGCATGTGCAGTTGCCGAGCGGGCCTCTCGATACCAAAACGCGGCTGGAGCTGATCCGCCTGCTGCAGGCTGAGCAGGGATTCGCGATGCGGCCGTTCCCCAAGGGCCACAAGGGTCTGACGATAGAGGCCAACGGCAAGTTGATTCCCGCCGGTGAGCCCTATCTCAACATGGTCACGGAGCAGGGCATCTCCGCGAAACCGGGTGAGCGGCTGGTGATTACCGACCTGAAGTTCGAGAAGGACAAGATCATCCTGATGCTGAACGGCGGCCCTGATGCCAAGCATAGGTTCCTCCGGCACATCCAGATCGGCGCCGGTGGAGGCATGACCTCGCCGGTTGTGCAGGACGATGGCCAGGACCCGCAGGGTGCCCGCTTGACACTCGCCTTCAAGGGTCAGGTTCCTCCACTGACTGACAAGGAGGTCAAAGCGCTCCTGTCGCCGCTCATCTCCTTCGATCTGAAGACGCCTATCCAGGCCTTCACCGACACACTTCCACCGGCCCTGAAAGACGCGATTCTCAACCACCATGTGATGGTGGGCATGACCACCGACATGGTGATGTTCGCGATGGGGCAGCCTGACCGCAAGGTTCGCGAGACGGAGGGCCAGACGCCTTTCGAGGAGTGGATCTATGGCGCGCCGCCGAAACCGGTGCAGTTCGTGCGGATCAACGGCAACCGCGTCATCCGGCTGGAGATCGCTGCGGTCGGCAAGTCGCCGCAGATCTTTGAGAAAGATGAAGTCGAGGGGCTGATGCGGACAGACGGCTCTCCGCTGGCGCCGACCGATGATCACACTCGGACGGTGGCGCTCGGAGACGTGGTCCGCGACCCGAACACGCAGGCTCCGGCGCCGCCGCCCACCCTGCACAAAGAGGGCGACACACCGGACCCCGCCGTTATGAACAGGCGACCCGACGACGCTATGAAGCCAGTGCAGTTCCCGCAGCAGAAGCCCGATGACTATCCCGATGCTACCGGTCTGCCGCGAACTCCTGCGCCCGCAGACGAGGATGCGAATAAGCCAGCGGATGCCCAGAAGCCCCCGGCGAATCCGCCCGCACAGCAGCAGCCGTCACCGCAACGCTGATGCGGACCTAAAATCACGCCTTGATGTAAACTGGAGGGAGCGAGTCCGCTCCCTCCCGCATTTTCAGGCGACAAGAGAAGAGCATACTGACCGCGCCGTTGAAGCCGGGCACCTGCGGTGCGGCCAACTCCTTTTGGGGCTGGCGGCACGGAGACGGTGCCTGTGAGCAGAGACAATTCCGAGAAGGAGATTCACCCAAGCTATGGCAAAGATTGCAAAAACTGGTGACCGTAAGAAGGTCATGGATACGACCAAGTCGACCGACTGCCCCAAGTGCAGCAAGCCGACGCGCATTGTGAAGCGCGTGAAGGACCGCGAGCGCGGCGTTCCGGGCGGCGTCTACATTTCGTGCTCAGCCTGCGATTTCTTCGAAAAGCTGTAAGGTTTCGTTCTGCCGAACGAAGCGTCTAAAGGGGCCGCTCCTCCGGGAGCGGCCCTTCGCTTTTGAGATCCGACAGAAGAGACTTGGCTGCGCTGCCTGTTAACTGCTAAGTAACTTCGTGCGTTTTGTTCCCAATTTGGGCCTATGGAATTTTGTAAATAGCTAAGTCATTTTTAGTCAAATGGTTACCGGAAAAATCCGCCTGAAAAGCGAAGATAAGGAGAAGCCGAAACAGGGGGAGGGGTAGCTAATTTTCTAGTAAACTTTGGCTCAGACTGTGAAGGGCTGCGCTTCTGATAAGAGCGCAACCCTTTCTGGATGGTAGCGGGTGCGGCGATGGGCGTCCGTGATGGCTGTCACGTGTGTGGACTGCGCAAGGAATTCCTTGCAGGGAGAAGAACTGCCGGGCTAACGGCCTGAGTTCATACGATCAGCCTCTTGCGGAACCACTGAAGTGATGCCCTGATTGGAGACCACAAGCGGGGCTAAAGAGGCTGCGGAAAGCTCCCAGTGGCGAGTCGGGCGGCTCAAAAGCGTCCCTCAGCGGCTAAAGCCGTGCCCTCCTGAAATGACCACTTCCGAATTGGCGGTTATTCGACCGCAACGACTAGCGGATGAGGGATCAGCCCGCAGATAGAGTTTGTGTTCGTCTTGATGCGTGAAGCGAAACCCGAGGCGCTCATACAGGGCTAAGGCCGGATTGATCTTCATTACTGCCAGAGTGACTACTTGATGCCGAAGCCGAGCCAAATCTAGAGTGGCCTGGATGACCCGTGTGCCGATGCCTTTTCGCTGCATGGCTGGAGCGATGTAGATTGAACCGAGGAAGATCGCTTCTCCATCGAGCCGCTGCTGGATCCAGCCCACGTCGGCGCCATCCGCCACAATGATGCTGATTTCGTCAGGCTTGAACCATTCGACAAAATTGGCTTCTTGAAAAGCCTGGTCCCATCCGAAAATCCGTTCAATCGCCCAGCGCATTGTCTGGAAATACAGCCCTCGCGCGAACTCAAAGTCATTCGCACAATAGGCGCGGAGCCGGAGGTCCATGAAAGAGTGTTGCACGAACACATATCAGATCGAAGTATCGACAGAAGATAGAATGAAGGGCTTCAAGAACGGGTTACTTCCGAATGGGGGTCACTCGCCCGGAACACCCTATGCTGATGCCTGCGGTGTTCTTCCGATCGCCCCGGCCGTGCAGACTGCAATCAAGGCGGCAACGAGGAACGCAAAACCGGAGAGGTAAAACAAACACACAAAAGCGCCGACAGTCTGGAACGCGAGCAAGGCCCAGCCCAACGCGCCAATGGCCTGTGGCATTCTTCGAGCGATAGCTCCTAGGTGCCATGAGAGGTATGCTCCAAACAGTATGCAGAGGGAACCAAAGACCTCAAGAGCGAGGACCACCTGCGCGTAACTGAGGTCGCTGTGGCCAAACGGAAAATGAGGGGCGTTCGTCGCCGCGGTGTGCCAAAAGTACACGAGCCAGATTGTATTGGCTGCGACAAAGACAATCAGCAAAACGCTGGCGAGTCTATAGAGGACGGTGGCTTTCATTCAAGCTCTCCTGAACGGCTAAGGTGATTGAATCAAGGCGCAAGGCTCAGGATGAAATCGAAAGATGCCGACGCAGGAGGCCCCTTTAGACTATGTAGCTTTCGAAATAGCTATTGTCAATTGGGCCAAGTTTTCGAGAACAGACGAACGATCAAATATCGCGCCAGTGTGTCGTTCCGGGTGAACTGTCGCCAACTCGGACCTCTCGCATTTGTTCGTCTCTGCCCGGTGGAATCTAGGCGCGCGCGAAGCGGTGGATGCCCGTGGGGTCGTCCGGAGCGAACGGCGGCGGGGCCGACTGCGGCCTTTCGCCGAAGATGCGGCGCACACGGTCGTGGGTGAAGGCAGCATCGCGTATGTAGCTGCGCATGGCTTCCGTCGTCCAGCCGCGGGTGTGCAGGACATCAAGGATCTGCTCGCCTTCCAGGGCGTCGGGGGCGCGGACGTGCTCGAAGCCGCTTTCCACGGTTTGGCCGCCGCGGATCGCTTTGCCGAAACCGGTGGTGGTGATGTCGCTGATCCAGTGGGTTACACCGGAAGCCTTGGGGATCTCGGCGGCCAGTGCGTCCACGGTGGCAGCCGGAAGATACATGAGCACGCCCTCGGTGATCACGATGGACGGCTCGGTTCCGGCGGCTTCGTAGAGGGCACGGCGCTGGGCGGCGTCGTTCAGATCCACGCTGAGGCGCTCCACGTGGCAATGGGCCTTTTCTCCGGCGAGCAGGCCGTGTTTGTAGTCGAGCACATCGGGAAAATCCACTTCGATCCAGCGCAATTCCGGCTGCAGTTCGAGGCGCCAGGGCCGGGTATCGAGGCCGCAGCCGACGTCAGAACGGTGCGGATGGGATGGGTTGCAAGAGCTTCCGTCAGCAATTCATCGAGGAA
Source organism: Occallatibacter riparius (assembly GCF_025264625.1). Taxonomy (NCBI): domain Bacteria; kingdom Pseudomonadati; phylum Acidobacteriota; class Terriglobia; order Terriglobales; family Acidobacteriaceae; genus Occallatibacter; species Occallatibacter riparius. Next base: position 4,603,534 of record NZ_CP093313.1, on the reverse strand, counting down.
ACGCGTACGCACAGCCATGCCGAAGCGAAGGATCATCGACCACGACATTCCATTCAGGATGGCGAAGCCGCGCTCGCCGGCAAGGCGGGCGGCAAAGGGATCGCGGGCGAAGGCGTCAGGCTCTTCGGTTTCGAGGGCTCGGCAAGCCGCGACCATCAGGGCCGTGTCGCTGACGTGGGTGATTTCGTGCATTTCCGGGGATGGCTGTGACACTGTGGCCTCCAGTGGGGATGATGGGCCGATTCAGGATAGCCCGAGGCGGATGTGGGCGCAACGGTGTTCCAAATTGGGCCTAAAAAGCGGTGGGTGCCGGCTGAGTTGGGCAGGGCCCCCTTCGGCGAATGATGCTAAGGCGTCATTGCGGAGAGCCCGTTGGCATGGATACCATCACGGAAGAATCCCAGGGCCAGATTGTTCATTGAGGGGCAAGGAACTCAATTTGCACTGCAGTATTGCAGTAAATGTCTGAGGTAAGAAATGGAAACGAGGGTCGATGACCCGGAACGCCTTTCGGTGGTTCTGATTGTCCCCGACGAGCGCCGCCGGACCGATCTCCTCCTGGCGCTGCAGGAACATTTAAGCGGCGAGCCGAAGCAGATCGAGGAATACCCGTCAACGTCACAAATTCCGCTCATTGTTGAAAAGAGCCCGGACGTGGTGATCGTCGATCTCGACGGCAGCCCGGACTCGGCATTGGATGTGATGGAGAATGTCTCTGCATTGAGCGCCCAGACGACTGTGATGGTGTATTCAAGCGGAGTGAGCCAGGGACTCATGGTGCGGTGCATGCGGGCCGGGGCCCGCGAGTTTCTTGACTCGCCTCTCGATTCGTCAACAGTAGCCGAAGCGCTTGCCAGGGCGGCGGTGCGCCGTACGCGGCCGCGGAAGACGGGCGATGGCCTCCTGAACGTGTTCTGGGGGGCTAAGGGCGGGTCGGGCGTGACGACGGTCGCCACGATATTCGCCACCGAGGCCGCCCAGGAGTCGGGCAAGAGAGTCCTGCTCATCGACCTCGACATCCCGCTCGGGGATGCGGTTCTGAACCTCGGGCTCAAGCCCCAGTACTCGACGATCGACGCGTTGCAGAATCATGCGCGTCTCGATGGGAATCTTCTTAAGGGGTTTCTGCTGAAGCACGACTCGGGACTGTTTGTGCTGCCCGCGCCGGGCAAGATGGCCCCAGTGCAATTCCCTGCCGTGGCGATTGACAAGCTCATCCTGGTCGCGCGCCAGGAGTTCGACTGCGTGGTGGTGGATACCGGCTCGCGATTCGACCTGACCGGCACTACCGTGTTCGATCCCCAGGCCATGCTCTACCTCGTGACGCAGGTGAGCATTCCAGAGCTGCGCAATTCGAACCGCCTGCTTAACGACGTTTTCCGAAGCCGTGGGCCTAAGCTCGAGATCGTGCTGAACCGATACGATTCCTCGCGGCTGGATCTTTCAGAGGAACACATTTCCAAAGCGCTCACGCGCAAGGCCGGCTGGAGGATTCCGAACGACTACGCAGCCGTGAGCGCCATGCAGAACAACGCCGAACCTCAGGCCATGAACCGGTCGGGGATTGCGAAGGTAATCCGCCAGATGGCGCGCGCAGCTATGAACCTTCCTGAAGAACCGGTGAAGAAGAAGCGGTTGTTCGGCTTCTAAGCAGCCACTGCGCAGTGAAAGTCAGGCTGTTCAGTTTGAGTGCGCGGCAAGCGGCGATGAGGATGCGTGTCGCTGAGGTGGGTGATCTGCGCTTATTCCGGATGGCTGTGGCACCGCGGCCTCCAGCGGTGATAATGGGCACAAAGCAATATGGTCTTAAATGGCTCTTCTATACTGCGGGAAGCCGTACGCAATAAATATTTCTAGGGAGAGCACTATGGTGAAGCTGGCGGTAGTTTTTCAGTCGGGAAAAGGCCACACTAAGGTACTCGCGGACTCAATATCCAAAGGCATTAACAGCATTGAGGGGGCGAGCGCCAATCTTTTTGAAATCCGTGGCGAGGATATACATAACGGACGTTATGCGAACGAAACCCTCATGAGCGCACTCGATAGCTGCGACGGAATCGTGCTGGGCTGTGCGACGTACATGGGGAGTGCCTCAGCTATTTTCAAATCGTTTCTTGAATCGGCTTTCCAGCCGCGATGGTTCGAGCAGCGTTGGAAGGACAAGGTTGCAGCAGGTTTCACAAACTCTGCGTCTCAAAATGGCGACAAGCTTACAACGCTACTCCAACTTTCAATTTTCGCCATGCAGATGGGCATGATCTGGGTTGGAGTCAGCGACCTTCCAGGTAACAACTGGAGCGGCGGCGCACGCAGCGACTTGAACCGGCTGGGAACCTGGCTTGGCGCGATGGGACAAAGCAATGCCGATGAGGACCGGCCCAGTACTGGCGACATCGATACAGCCGAGCGACTTGGCGCACGTATTGCGATCATTACTCGGCGTATCAAAGACGGTGTAGCGTTCGAGACGGAACGCCTATCGGAACCGGAATTCCGGAAGAACAATATTGCAAGGAGAGACGCACTCTCTGGCGGCAAGGGCTGAAACATGCCGTGCGGTTGCACGGATTTCTGTCGGGGGTGGCCTTGTAGGGGCATGACTGACACCATGCCACGATACAAGGCCCCTCACCGAAGCCTTTCAGCAAGCTGTCAAGTCGTGCCCTTTCATGGCCTCTTCGGCGTTTCCCCGCCCACTGTTTTCATGTCAGCGTGACGGCTGCGACCTCGTAGTCGTGGATTACTGGAACCGTGAACTGTAGCGCGGCGTCTTCCACGCGATGAGGAATCACATCGCCGGCCCTGAGGAGTTCGACTGACTTAACGCGAGCGCCAGGCGGCAGCTTCATACGGACCAGTTGCGGCCCGAGCGGCTCTATTGACTGCAGCCATCCATGCTGCGCGTCGGGCGTGTTGTAGTTGAGCAGGTGAACCGCATAGCCGGGGGCGGTCTCCCAGGCGAACATCTCAACGAATCCTGGGCCCTCAACCTGGATCTGGCGTTCATCGTTGGTGAGCCAGCGGATGGTGTTGTGCATGAGTCGAAGCAGGTCGCCGTGGCCGGTGATCCACCAGGACCGCTCGACGTCGCCGGCAAACCAAGCGGTGCGGCTTGCACCGGATTCGCGCAGTACTACGGCGGGCTCGGTGGTGTGTGACTGCGGCGGGTAGGCGAGTTCTGGCGGATAGCGGACAAATCCCGGGACTACGGTCAGGGCTGGATCATCCACAGGCTTGAGCGGGACACGGTTCTCAGCGCCGGGCAGCCAGTTCGTGTCTGTGAAGCCGTTGAGAATTGCGTGGCCTGAGTGGTTTGATTCGATGCGAGCGTAGTAGGGATTGCCGTTGGTGCCGATTGCGTCGCCTGCCCGGCTGATGCCGAATACATCGGCCAGGCCAAACTCCGCCCGCAGCTTCAGGTCTTCGTCGTACAGGCCGGTTTCGAAGCTCGCCATCAACGAGCCGCCGGCTTTTACGTACTCCCGCAACTGCCCGCATTGGCGATCGCTGAGCATCGCTACGTTGGGCAGCAGGAGGGCACGATACTTCTTGAGCCGGTCCGGGTCGAGCCGATCTTCATGCACGTAGTCCCATGCGAAGCGGCCGCGCAGGAGTGCGTCATAGATTCCGTTCGTCGTTTCGTGCATGTAGTTGCGGCTGCGCGCGGTGGCCGGGCCGGGATAGAGCAACTGGGTGCCCTGCCCGATGACCACGCCGATGTTTGCGATGGAGCGGCGCGTGGTGAGGTGCGCGTCGTGCTTCGCCGTCCAGTCAAAGTATTCGCGGCCGACAGGCTGCCAGCGGCGGTCTTCATTTTCTGCGCCGACAAAGTGGAAGTATGGCACCATGCCGCTGGCCAGCGTCTGGTTGAGCCACATGCGCGCTTCCAACGGATTCTTCGACGCGTTGCGCCAGCCGGGCTGGCTGCTTGAATACGCCGCTGTGACGTTGGCGGCAAACTTGCCGTCGAGCACCGCATTGCACACGCGCCCCTGCAGGCTGCAGCCCCAGATGGCCGGCTCGTGCTGCGTGCGCCCCTGGTTGTCGGCCTGGAACCAGACCAGTGTTTTGGCGAGGCGATCGAGGTTGGGGCCGCCGCGCACGTTGCCGCCGGAGTTCGCAAAGAAGAAGCTGTCGTTCTTCCTTTCCTTCGCGAGCGCGTCATAGCGCTGCCAGAGGTCGAGCACGCGATCAGTGAACGCACGCCAGTAGGCCGGCGTGTCGGATGCAGGCAGCTTGCTGCAGATGGCGCAGTGGCAGTCGGGCAGGCTGCCGAGCGGCGGCCACCCGTTCGCGTAGAAGCAATCGACGTCGTAGAGCGAATTCACTTCGCGGATGATGGCGGGAATGTAGTCATCCATGTACGACGAGAACATGCAGGTCTTGAACAGCCGCGGTTCTTCGCCGCTGTGCTGCACGGAGCCGTCTTTGTGGCGCATGGCCCACTCGGGATGAGCCGCGAGCGCTTCCGGCCAGTTGAGGTCGGGGCTCATGCGCGCCACCACTCGCATGCCGCGTTTCTTCGCGGCCGCGGCGCATTCGCCAAAGAAGTCGCGGCCGTTGAGGTACTTTCCGTGGCGATGAAACGGCACCTTCGAGGGGTAGTAAGCCAGGATGCCGGTGACGCTCACGAATACGATGTCAGCCTTTGCCGCGTGCCAGTAGTCGGCCCACGCCTCGATGTCCATCACCGCGGGATCGTGCTCGGTCATGTTGGTCTGGCCCACGCGGCGCACGCTCTTCTGCCAGGGCTGTGGGGCGTGGTCCGGTTGCAGCCGCGGAGGAAGCTCAACGAGGCGGGCATGGTCATCGGTTGTTGTGATTGCAAGTGCGGGCGGCGCGTCGAGTGCGCTTAAAGACGAGCTGAGCGGCAGACCCGCCGCTCCTGTGATGAGGCCTGATTTCAAAAAGCCGCGGCGAGACAGCATGTGTATTCCCCCGGGGAGTTCAGCAGCGGGATTAGTTTAATATTTGTGGCCGTTGTGGGGCGCGCTGGCCAAGCATATCGCTAGTGAGCAATCTGGAAACAGGAACCTGCGACCTGGTTCTTCTCGTGAATGGAAACGTAGAGGGAAAGTCAAACAGGCGACTGCTCAATGCAAGCATGTGATTCCCTTGGAGAAACCTTACAGTTCAATTGGAAATCAGCCGATAACAGATGCGAACGCCCCGTTTTCAGAGAGCCCGTTCGCATAGAGGGCATCGCCGAAGGAGCCCAGGGCAAGATGTCCAATCACCAAGAGAGCAGCCAGGAACTTGAATTCGCATTGCAGTCTTACGGTAAAGACCTCAGGTACGACGCGGCGACGAGGGTCGATGATCCCGAGCGCCTTTCTGTGGTTCTGATCGTTCCCAACGAGCGCCGCCGGTCGGACCTCCTGTATGCACTGCAGGGGCCTTTGTGCGGAGAGCCGAAGGAGATAGAGGGATACCCGACAATGTCACGGATTCCCGCAATCGTGGAAAAGAGCCCCGACGCGGTGATCGTCGATTTCGAGGGCAACCCGGACGCTGCATTGGATGTGATGGAGAACGTCTGTGCGTTGAGCCCGCAGACGACAGTGATGGTCTATTCAGACGGCGTAAGTCAGGAGCTCATGCTGCGATGCATGCGGGCCGGCGCCCGCGAGTTTCTTCATTGGCCCCTGCAGCCCTCGGCGGTGGCCGAAGCGCTGGTCAGGGCCGCGGCCCGGCGTACGCGGCCGCGCAAGGTGGCCGATGGGCTCGTGAACGTGTTCTGGGGGGCGAAAGGGGGATCGGGCGTCACGACGATCGCCACCAACTTCGCCACCGCGGCCGCACAGGAATCCGGCAAGAGAGTCTTACTTATCGACCTTGACATCCCCCTCGGCGATGCAGTTCTGAACCTCGGGCTCACACCCCAGTACTCCACGATCGACGCACTTCAAAATCATGCGCGTCTCGACGGGAGTCTTCTCAAGGGCTTTCTGCTGAAGCACGACTCAGGACTCTCTGTGCTGCCGGCGCCCGGCAAGATGGCCCCCGTGCAGTTCCCGTCCCCGGCAGTGGACAAGCTCATCGAGGTTGCGCGCCAGGAGTTCGACTGCGTGGTGGTGGATACCGGCTCGCGATTCGACCTGACCGGCACCACGCTCTTCGATCCCCACGCCACGCTTTACCTCGTGACCCAGGTGAGCATCCCCGAACTCCGCAATTCGAACCGCCTTATCAGCGACGTCTTCGGCAGCCGCGTCCCTAAGCTCGAGGTAGTGCTGAACCGATACGACTCCTCACGACTCGGCATATCAGAGGATCACATCACAAAAGCGCTCACCCGCAAGGCCAGATGGAAGATCCCGAATGACTACGAAGCCGTGAGCGCCATGCAGAACAACGCCGAATCTCAGGCCATGAACCGGTCCGAAATCGCGAAGGTGATCCGCCAGATGGCGCGCACAGCCCTCAACATTCCAGAAGAACCGGTCAAGAAGAAGCTGCTGTTTCTCTTTTAAGCAGCCAGATGATCTGAACCTCGGCTAATGGCCTCAGCATTCCCGCTGAATCGAGAAGCTCCCCGCCCGCTCATCGCAAAGGCGCGATGAACGGGGCACAGCTTCGGATTTATCCGATGCGTTGGAATGGATTGGAAATCATGACCGGGCCACCTGCCCGCGACGAGACAGCATGTGTATTCCCCCGGGGAGGCAGCAGCGGGATCAGTTTAATATTCCTAGCCGTTGTGGGGCGTGCCAAGTATCGCTGAATCGAGTAGCTCCCCGCCCGCTCATCGCAAAAGCGCGATGAACGGGGCACAGCCTCGGATTTCTGCGATGCGTGAGTGAGATTTGGAGATCATGACCGGGCCACCTGCCATTGAAAGGGACTCCATCGAACGTGAGATGTTACTGAAGTTGAGGCTCCTCAATGGCCTGAGCACTACTTAAGTCACGGCAAGTTGGCGCGCTGACGGATCTGGATCTCTACCGTCGCCAAGGCCAGGGCGGTGGTTGAGCGTTGCGTCCGGCGGTTGCGAAACTGTGTTGTGCTCCCCAAAACAATCTGTCAGTGTGCACAGTGCCGGTTTGGGGGGAAGGCTGGGATGATAATGCGTGGGGTTCAGGGCACGTCTGAATACCCTTCCCTGGTTGATCGCGTGTGCTCTTGAACACACTTTTTGCTTGTCAGCCTCTGTTACCATAAGGACGATTGCAGTTCCCGCCGCGGGGGTTCGTTTCCTGCAAGAATCGTGCGGTTGGACCAGAGAAAAGGAGACTTTCAATGCCTCTCGTTTCAATGCGGCAACTCCTCGACGAAGCCGCCAAAGGCGGTTATGGCGTCGGCGCCTTCAATGTCAACGACATGGAACAGATTCAGGCCATCATGATGGCGGCCAAGGAGACCAACTCCCCCGTCATCGCCCAGGCCAGCCGCGGCGCGCGCAAGTTTGCCGAGGATCTGTATCTCTTCAAACTGATCGAGGCGGCGGCCGAGCTGAATCCGGATATTCCGATCGCCATGCACCAGGACCACGGCAACAGCTTCGAAACCTGCAAGTCGGCGATTGCGCTGGGCTTTACCTCGGTGATGATGGACGGCTCGCTGAAGGAAGACGGGAAGACTCCCACCACCTTCGAAGAGAACGTTGAAGTGACGCGCCGCGTGGTGGACTATGCGCATGAGCGCGGCGTTACGGTGGAAGGCGAGATCGGCGTTCTGGGCGGCGTGGAAGACGGCCACGGCGCGGGCGGCACCGGGTTGGAGCACATCACCGATCCCGACCAGGCGGTCGAGTTCGCGGAGCGTACCGGCGTTGACGCGCTGGCTATCGCCATCGGCACCAGCCACGGCGCCTACAAATTCACGAAAAAGCCGGACGGCTCGGTGCTCAAGATGGATGTGCTGATCCAGATCCACAAGCGCCTGCCGCACACCCACCTGGTGATGCACGGCTCGTCGTCGGTTCCCAAGGATCTGCAGGACATCGTGAACCAGTACGGCGGCCACCTGAAGCAGACCTGGGGCGTTCCGGTGGAAGAGATCCAGCTCGGCATCAAGAACGGCGTGCGCAAGATCAACGTCGATACGGACAATCGCCTCGCGATCACCGGCGCCATCCGCAAGGTGTTCGCGGAGACGCCGGAGAAGTTCGATCCGCGCGATTATCTGACTCCGGCCCGCGCGGCCATGGCCAAGGTGGTTGCACAGCGCATGCGCGAGTTCGGCCAGGCCGGCCACGCGCAGGACTACAAGGCGATTCCGATCGAAGAGATGGCTGCCGGCTACAAGAGCGGCAAGCTGGACACGCGTCCTTCGGTCGCTGCTCGCTAAGCCTCAGAGCTGTTGGAAATTTGAAGGGCCGCTTCGCATAAGCGAAGCGGCCTTTTCGCTTCACTCGCCCTACCTATCAGAGCTTTCCGCATCTCACAGGGGGAGGAGATGCAGATGCCCGACCAGCCCGATGATCCGATCCACTACGACATGAAGATTCCGCCCGAACCGCAGGACGCCACGCTGAACAAGCAGGAAGAGCAAAAGAACTCGGGCGAGCACACTCCAAAATCCAGCGACGAAGAGAACAGCGATCCTTCGCCCTCCATACGGCCGTAATTCGGCGATAATGGTTTCGCTTATCGGAGGACTTATGCCTCTCTTCGCTACTTTTCTGCTCGGCATCGCGGCCGGATTGCGATCGATGTCCGCACCCGCCGCCGCGGTAACCGCCGCCCGAAGCCGCAACTCCGCAGGCGGTTCGTCTCCCAAGCTGATCGGCAACATGGACGCGACCACCTTGTTTGCGCTGATTGCGATCGCCGAGATGGTGGCCGACAAGCTGCCTTTCATGCCCGACCGGAAGTCGCCTCCGGCGTTTGCCTGGCGGGTTCTCAGTGGCGCGGTCAGTGCAGCCGCCGTGACAGCCGGCGAATCGGTGTTTCCGCTGGCGATTATTGTGGGTGGCGTGGGAGCAGCGGCTGGAACCGTTGGCGGCTCAGCCATGCGTTCCAAACTCGCCGAGGCGTTCGGCAGGGACTTCCCTGCTGCGGTTATCGAAGATGCGGTGGTGCTGGCGCTCGCCGCAATGGCAACGAAGGCGCTGGAATCGCCGAAGGCCGCCTCCCCCGTGGTGGTCCAGCAGGGTCCTGCAATCGTTTAGGTCGGATTGTTCAGCAGAAAACACGAGGGCCGCGCCGGATTGCGACGCGGCCCTCGTTATGTTTTGGCGTTTTTAGCGTGGGCGTCCGCTGGGTGCGCCCGGGCTCGCGCCATGCGAAGGAGCGGTCGGCGCGGGCGCTCCTCCTCCAGACGCTGAGGGCATTGATCCCGAGCCACCTCTTCCTGCTCCGAAGGACGGCTGTTGCGGTTCCCCGAACCCCGGCGATACGCTGCCGCGATGAATCGTCGTTATCGGCATCGCCCCGCTGGAGGGACCGGCGCCGGCGCGGCCGTTCATGCCGCCACCCATCACAGGTCCAGTGACATAGACCGGCGTCTGCACCGAGCCATGCGTAATAACGTGCTGCGAGACCTTGTCGAGCTTGCCGAGGGTGTCGCGCGGAATGCCCATACCGGCCGAATCCCTGCGGAACTCGAACCAGTCGCCCGACTTCAGCTCAGACCGAACCAGCGGTCGGGTACTGACCGGGATCAGCGACGGAGCGCCGCTCGACGGAGGACGGATTGGAAGGAGCGGCCGGCCGCCGCCGCCGCCGCCCGGCCCGCTCTGCGGCGGAAGCATGGCAACGTTATTCAGGCCCATCCAGGTGCTGCCGGGCATCCAGCCCCAACCCATGCCGGGGCAGAAATTCCAGCTGCCGGAGTGGTAGGGGGTCCAGCCCCAGGGATAGGGCGAAACCCACGAGTAGCCCGCGTTGCCGTACCAGGCCCACGAGCCGTTCGCGTATGGATCCCAGCCCGCGCTAGCGAAGTAGGGGCGCCACATCATCGACCCTGCCATGCCGCAGGAGCTGGCATCCATGAAGCTGCCGTAGTAATTGAGGTCGCTCATCCCGTACGAGTAGGGCGAACTGTTGTAGGAACTCGCCACTGCCAGGCGCTGGTGGTATCCGATGGACTCCTTGTCCCACTGATCCAGCGGCCCGGAGGAGACGTGGTTATCGACGTTCAATTCGCCGGCCGTGGCCAGGTTGAAGGTGACTGTCTTCTTCTTGGGAACAACCACCTCGCCGGTGGCGCTCTGAAGCTTCAAGGAGCCGTCCATGACCGCTAGCTTGGCATCGCCGGAACCCATATCGAGCCGGACATGGCTCGCGGGCGGCAGCTGCACGGTCTGCGCGCCGAAGAGCAGCGCAAACTGGTTCGCCATCGAGGACTTCATCAGGCTGACGTACGCCGTGCCCCTCACCACACGCGCCCACGAAACAGTGGTTCCGTTGGGCATGCGCTCGAGCTTGGGGAATTCTACGATGGAGTTCGGGCCAACACGCAGGGTGCTGTTGTCTTCGAACTCGACTTCGGCGGCGCCCATGGCGGTCTGCAGGCGGGTCTGTTCCACGATAGGCAGGTTGGCGATGGCGTTTTCCATGCCGCGGCCGATGTTCCTGTCCATCTGCACGTCGCCCTTGACCTCGCTGAGGCGCACGATGCGAACCTTGGATGCATTGTCACTGGTTGTATGCGTTTCAGCTGTTTGCGCCGGGAGTGCCACCGCAAAACACAACGTCGACAGGAGGACTGTCACTTTAGGCAGGCTCATGTCCGCCTCCTTTGGATTTGGCGAACCTGGAAAACCAATGCGTCGCCAGTCACTTCGAGCGACCGGGGGGAGCGCATCGATGGACCCGATGCTAGCACGAATCCAGCAGCTTTGACGACCTGGCGCCCGCGGTGGTTATGCAGCTTTTACAATGCCGTGACTTTTCCTGCGATTGTCTGCGTCTTGGAGCCGCTGCGCAGGAATCAGGCCGCGCGCGGAGTCTCCGCTGCGAGTCCCGCCGCGCCTGCTTCGCCGGCCTTTGGCGTCAGCAGCGGCCAGCCCTTGCGCAGCACGAACTCCAGCCACGCGCCGGCGAACTGCGAAGTGAGCACCGCCGCGAGCACCAGCGTCGTGTAGAACTGCGAGCTGATGATTCCGGCATCGAACGCCACGCTGGCCAGCACAATGCCTGGGCCTCCGCGCGCGTTCGTGGTCATCGCAAGATTGAACAGGTCGAGTCCGCGGAAGCCGGCGAGCCGGCCCGCCAGCCCCACCGAGAGCATCTTGACGACGCAGCTACCGATCAGAAACGCAACCAGCATCCACAGTGCAAAGCCGCGGACGAGGTCGAGCTTGAGCCCGACGATCGCGAAGTACACCGGAATGAAGAAGGCGAAAGCGACCTTGCCGATCGCGTCCAGCGCCTCGGCGAAGATGCGCCGCTTCTTGTGCACCACCGCGAAGCCCGCCAGAAACGCCGCAAACACCAGGCTCACATCCAGGGCGCCCGCAACCGCACAATACGCAAACAGCACGGCCAGCGCATAGCCGGTGGGCGACTGCTTTACGAGCACGTTGTGTTCGGCCTTGTTGATGCGCTTCACCGCGCGCGGCACAATCGTCAGCCCGGCAAGAAAGAATCCGATGGTTGCCAGCAGATGCAGCGACATCTTCTTCGGATCGAGGGCTGCGGTGCCGGCCATGGCCGTCGCGATTGCGAGTGCCAGCCAGAGCACGATGTCCTCGCAGACCGCTACGCCGAGCACCAAGCGTGCGAAACGCGTGTGAAGAATCTTCAGATCGGCGAAGATCTTGGAGACCACCGGCACCGACGTGACCGCAACGCCAACGGCAAGGATAATGATCAGCGAAATGCGGTTCCCATTTGGGCCGAACAGCGAAGGCCGGATGAGCCACGGCCCCAGCGCCAGCGCCAGGGCAAACGGAATCCCAGAGCCGACAATCGCCAGCCAGCTCACCTCGCGCCGCTCTTCGCGAGAGAACAACTGCTGCGTCTCCGCGCCCGAAAGAAACATCAGCAGCAACAGACCGAGCCAATAGATGAAGTCCAGCACATTACCCTGGTGCTTGGCGTGCGCCAGTAGTCCGGAGACAGCCGGGATTCTTCCCAGCACCGCCGGCCCGAGCACGATGCCCGCCAGAATCTCGCCGATGACCTTGGGCTGCCGAAGTCGCACGAACACATAGCCCAGCAGCTGCGCGAGCCCGACAAGCAACAAGAGGACCAGGATGAGTGAAGTGATATCTGAATTGGACATCGGAAACGGAGAATCCCCCGGGGAGTAGACCCTTTCAGTTCTGATGCCCGACTGGCCCAAGCGTTTGCTCCTGGGTCAGTGAGTCGTTCCGGGCCGGTGCGCTTCGCGCAATAAAAGGGGGTTCCGGCCTGCCGCGGCCGGAACCCCGCTTTTCTCTCTATCTATTATTTACGGGGACTGCTGGCGGGTGCGGCCGTGCTGGACGCACTCGGAGTGGAGACGCTCGGGGCGCTCACCGTGCCCCCGCTGTGCATCGCGGGGCCTCCACCGCCGCCACCCACGCTGACGCCGCCTCCACCATGGCTGACACTGCCGCCGCTGAAGCCACCGCCACCGTGCTGCACTGCGCCGAACCCAACACCGCCACTGCTACGCCCCGAGAAGCCGCTGCTCGGCATGCCGCCGGAGAAGCCGCCGCCACCCACGCGGCCTACCGGAACGTTCACCGCCACCGGACGGCCACCCTGCATTACCTGGTGCGACGTCATGAATCCCTGCTGATGATTGAACGTCATCGGGATCGGAGAGTGCGCCGTGATTCCCGCCTTGGCGTTGTCGCGGATTGCGAGCATCTGCATTCGTGGAGCGTCCGAACGCGCCAGCACCGGCTGAGGCAGATTGCGGAACTCTTTTGGAGGAGACTTCAGGAGTTCCATCCTCTTTCCGGGGTCCACCGCGATCGGCGTCACATGAATGCCGCCATCCTTCCCCTTCACCGGTTGAAGGCCTATGCGGTTGATCGGGAGCTTGCCTTTCACATCCCTGGGATGGATGGGAATCGGGACGGGGTCGTGACCGATCTTGACCCAGCGAACCGGGATGCGGTGATGGCGCCTGGTGCCGGCCACCCACGCATAGCTGTTGTTATAGGGAATCCACTCGCCGGAGTGGCAGACGCCCCACGTGTACGGATCCACCAAGGCATAGAAAGAACTGGGGCTGTACAAATATCCTGTCGGATACCACGCGGTCATGCATGGGAACCAATCCGACACCGAGCCATTGGTGCCGCCGGCGGGCCGTCCGGCTGCCGAAGGTGATGCTGTTTTCGGCGTCGGGGGAGGAGTCGGACCGGCAGCCAGCACCGGCCTGGCCTGCGGCGCATTCGGCTCCCAGCAAACGCCGTATGGAGGGCACTCGAAGAAGTGTCCCTGATCCTTCATCTCGGCGATCCCCGGAATCGGCTTCTGGAGGCCTGCCTCCTGCATCACGGTCCTCTCGGCCGAGGTGCGGGCGGCATGGCGGTCGGCGACCCACGCATCGTAAGCAGTGAAGTCCTGCGCCTTGCCGGCCTCTTCGGCCGTGCTCACCCGATGACCTTCGCTGATGAAGACGGTCTTGCCCGAGGTCATGTCGACTCTGTTCGCACCGGTCACATTCAATGCGCCGCCGCTGAGCGACGCGATTCCGATGCCGTCAATGTAGCTGGTGATGCGCAGGTCCGATTTCTCGGGGTAGCGCGCCAGCAGATTTTCGCTCGGAGTGCGGATCAGAAACATCTCGCCGCCCATCAGCGAGTCAAGATGCGTTGTCATGGTGCCGCTTACCAAGGCCAGTTCGGTGTGCGGAACTCCGCCGGTCGTATGCATATCCGTGCAGTTCAGCACCGAGTTCTCGCCAAGATAAACCGTCGAGGCGTCTTCAAACTCGATCTCGACGCGGCCATCCTTGCCTGTAACGATGCTGTCGCCCTCGTTGAGCGGCAGGTTCATCACGGCCGTTTCCCACGCCGGTTTTGTGGACTTCTCGTTCTCGCTGGCGCGCGCGATTCGGACGTCGCCCTCGAGATAGCTGATCCTCACAATCTGCGGATACGTCGAGTCCGGTACCTGCTGGCCGAGGATGAAGACCGCGCCCTCCTTCAGCTTCTCTGAGGCGTCTCCGCCGACGATCTCCTTGATCTGCGCGGTGGCCTTTTCCGGGTCCGAGCGCATCAGGCTTGCCAGGGCCAGCAGCTTCAACTCATCGCTTTGTTCCGCTTTGGCCTGAATCGGCTTGCCGCGGCTCGAGTCGATCTCGATCTGCAACGCATCGCAATCTTCAATCCAGCCGCTCTTCCTGAATACGTCGCGCAGCAGGCCGCACGTGCCGATCGCCTCGTCGGCCTTGCCGCTCTTGTTCAGCGCATAGGCTTTCCAGTAGAAGGCACTGTCAGCGTGGGGGCCGCCGGCATCGGCTATCTTTCCGAAGATGGTGACGGCGTCGGCCCAGCGTCCATCGTGGATGGCCTGCTTGCCCACCGCATACTCCTTGGAATCTGGCGCAGTGGCGGGCATGTTCGTTTCATCGAACGCCCCCGATATCGATCCGGAAGCCAGAAGCGCCTCGCCCGTCTGGCTCCGCGCCTGCATCGACCCAAGCGCAAGCCCGGCCGCGACACAGGTCAGCAACATCCAATTGGCTTTCATGCCGCACCCCCCTTTGCAACCACGCGCACGGTATTCATGCGGTGCGGATTCTTCGATCGCAGCACACGGACTTCGAACAGCAGTCCCTCGGCATTCATTTCGTCACGAATACGGGCAGCCTCCGCCGCGTCCAGTCCACCGGGCCGGTTGGCAATCTCGGTCAAGAGGCGGTCCAGGTGATCGAGAGCCTTGGTCAGCCCCGGATCGCCATCGGTCATCGCATCGTCGCGGAACACCCTGTTTGCCGCCAGCAGGCTTCGAGCCTCAGCAGGCAGCGGAGCCAGATCCGCTGTATCGCCATTCGCGTGCTTCAATTCCACCAGCAGCCGCTCCGAACGATCGAGGTGATCCCCCAGTACGACGACAACCACCTTCGGCTGCGGAGCGACCATGACCGGAGCCGCTGTTACGTGAGCCGTCGTCACTGCGTGGCGCTGCTCCCAGACCCGGCCTACAAAGAATCCACCGGCCACCAGTACGCCGCAGCTCGCGGCATAGGCCAGTCCGCGCCAGAGCGCGAATCGGAGGGCCGGACTCCGTTTCAAAGCGCGCGGCGGCAGAGCCCCTTCTACGCGCGCCCACATCTGCTCGCCATAGTTCTCATCGCGCTCCGGAATCCGCACGGGACGCAGCACCGCCAAGTCACTTTCCAGCGCCGCGAGCGCCGCCGCACATTGCGCGCACTCTCGCAGATGGGCGTTGGCCGCAGCCGCCTCGGCCGCTCTGCCCGCCATAGCTTCAGCAGCAGCGGCATCGGCCGTGGCCGCGCCTGCCGCAGCGGCATAATACTGTTCCACAAGCTCCTCGTCCGTCAGGTGATTCATGCCATTACCTTCAATTGCGTCAGCCGGTGCCGTACTTTCTGCACCGCCCGGTAAACACTCTGTTTTGCCGTATTCGGCGTCACGTTCAGCGCCGCCGCGATCTCTTCCGTGGTGCGATCCTCCATGTGCCGGAGAGTGAACGCGGTTCGCTCCATCGGTGTAAGGGCCCGCATTGCAACCTCGTGCAGGGCGGCGATCTCCGCACTCAGCGCCAGCCTCTCCGGACTGGGGCTTGAATCGGGGACCTGGATGGAGCCCTCTTCCGGATCGGTTTCCTCGCTCACGCGCCGCGACTGTTCCGCACGCCGCTTAGCCAGCTTGTCCAGCGCGCAATGGACGGCGATCCTGTAAATCCACGTCCCGAAATCCGCCCGTGATTCGAAGCTCGCCAGCTTTTGATAGGCCCGGAGGAATGCGTCCTGCACTACGTCGTCCGCATCCGCCTCGTTGCCTGTCATGCGGTAGGCTAGCCGGAAGAGCATCCGACTATGGCGTTTGACCAGCTCGCCATAGGCGTCGCGGTCCCCCGCCAGCACCGCCCCAATTGCCGCCGCGTCCGACGCTCCGCCGTTCTGGCCCATGTTGCTCATTCGACTACCAAGTGTACGCCGCGGTTAGGAAAACAATCGTCATCTTCCCAACCAGTGAGGAAAGGCGGGCGAACCTCATGACGGGCGATTTTACCTGGCGGCAAGGAAGGCGCCTGGCAGGCCGGCGCGAGAGTGCGGACTATCTGCTGCCGACGCCGAGTTCCTGGTCCTTGTACTGAAGCTGATAGAGCTTCCAGTAGAGGCCGCGCTGCGCAAGCAACTGCTGATGTGAACCCATCTCGCGCAACTGGCCCTTGTGCATTACCAGGATCGAATCGGCCCGCTGCACCGTCGAGAGGCGGTGCGCAATGAGCACACTGGTGCGCCCTTCCACCATGCGCTCCAGCGCACCGCGAATGCGCAGCTCCGTATCGGTGTCGACGCTCGAGGTTGCTTCATCGAGAATCAAAATGCGCGGATTGAAAGCCAGCGCCCGGGCAAAATTGATGAGCTGCTTCTGGCCTGTCGAGAGCGAATTGCCTCGCTCTTCGACCGGCTGGTCGAACTTGTTCGGCAGCGACTCGACGAAGTCCAGTACATTCACATCGCGCGCGGCCTGCTCCATCTGCGCATCCGTGATTGCGGCATTGCCGAGGCGAATGTTGTCCGCAATCGTCCCCGTGAACAGGAAGGGATCCTGCAGCACCACGGCGAAATGCTGCCGCAATTCCTGCACATCGTGCTCGCGCACATCCACGCCATCCAGCAGAATCTGCCCCGCGGTCACTTCGTAGAAGCGCATCATCAGGCTGGTCAGCGTCGTCTTGCCCGCACCCGTATGGCCGACAATGGCCACCGTCTGCCCGGGCTCAACGCTGAACGAGACATCCTTGAGGATCCAGTCGATGTCCTTGAGCGCGGCTAATTCCTCATTGGCGGTAGCGCCGTCGCGTGCCGCTACCACCACACGCTGAACCGCCGCCTTCTGTTCGTCCGTCAACTTCTGATACGTGAACCATACATGGCGGAATTCAATCCGATTCGAGCCGTTGCCCTTCTTCGGCTTCGCCGGTGAAACGATCTCCGGCTTGGTGTCCATCAGCTTGAAGATTCGCTCGCACGCCGCCATGGCCGCCTGCAGGATGTTGTACTTGTCGCTCAGATCCTGAATCGGCCGCCAGAAACGCAGCGAATACATGTTGAACATGGCCAGCATGCCGACGGTTACGCTGGTATGTGCCAGCACGCTCCATCCGCCCCACCACAGCACCAGCGCCACGGCCACGGTGCTGAGCAAATCCACCGCGGGATAGTAGAGCGCATAGGCAAAGATCGTGTCTTTGAACGCGACCATGTGCTGCTTGTTGACGACTTCGAAATCCTGGTACGCGCGCTCTTCGCGGTTGAAGAGCTGCACCACGCTCATGCCGCTGATGTGTTCCTGCGTGAAGGAATTGATGCGCGCAATGGCTGCGCGCACTCGCCTGTAGCTCTCGCGCACCGAATCGCGGAACATCCTCGTCACGATCAGAATCAGCGGCAGTACGCTGAACGCCAACAGGGCCAGCCACCACTTCGTCCGCAGCATGATGACGGCCATGATCGTCAGAGTGACGAAGTCGTCCACAATGGCGAGAATGCCGGCCGTGAACATCTCGTTGATGGCGTCCACGTCGGAGGTCAGCCGGGTGACCAGCCGCCCCACGGCATGCGTGTCGAAGAAGCCCACGTGCAGACGCTGCATGTGGCGGAAGATGTCGCGACGGAGGTCGAACATCATCTTCTGCCCCAGCCACTGCATCAGGTAGGTCTGGATGAACTCGAAGCCGTAAGCCAGCAGCAGCGTCAGCGTGTAAAGCTCGGCCAGCTGAGTAATCCCGTGCCAGGGATCGGAGGGCAGCCTTCGTCCCAGCCAGGTCAGCTCGGAGCCCGGCTCCTTTACCAGGTAGCGGTCGATCGCCACCTTCAGCAGGTAGGGCCCGGTCACGTCGCTCAGCGACTTCAGCATCACGGAAATCGACGAGATGACCGCCTGCACCCAATACGGCTTTACATAGTGGCCGAGCCGTTTGATCAGAACCGAGTCGTACACCTTCCCGACCGGGTCGTCATCGGCCTTCTTCGCCGCAGTTTTAGCCAGAGTCCTGGTCTCCGTATCGACCTTGCGAACCGAGCCCGTGCCGTTGCCGCTTACAGCTGCATCGGCTCCGGGCGCAATTGCGGCCGCACCCGGGCCGGCCTCATCCAGCTTGCCGTTGCCGCGGTCCGCCAGCGCCTCCTCAGTCGGATCCAGCCCATTTGCCGACACCCCCGCCTTCCCGTTTGCGGGAACGGAAATCTGTTCGGTCTTGGGGGAAGTCTTGTGCGCGTCGTCCGTCATTCAGGAGGTTGGCTTACCTGTTCATTGTACGGGGCCGATGGAATTGCGGGCAGAGCCGAAGCCTGCCCGTCCAGTTAAGGATGCGAGACGGCATGCGGAAGTCGCAAACCGGCTGTCAAGCTGGAGCCTGAATCCGTTTCTTGGATACTCGCGACAGGGTGACGGGAATTTCTCTAGCGGCAAACCTTCTAACCGCGTACCCTTATAGGCAATCCCCTGCTGGGCAATCGAGGCTGCACGTGTCCCCGAGGCAGATCGCTCGATGTGAGCTGAATCACCGAGCCGCTGCAGACCCGCTAAGGATAATGCTGAAATGCGGCGTGGAACTCCCGGGCCGCGCCGGAAGCCGATGAAGATCAAACTAACACGTATCCTTTTGACGGGGATTGCCGCTGCCTGTGCGGTATTCCTGGTCTGCAGCGCGGGCCCATGGAAGATAGCAGCATCGGGCCAAGCCACGACTCCGACCACGCCTATCAAGATCGACTATCCGCAGAACGGGTCTGTGTTTCCTCCCGAGATCACGCCGCCCACTTTTTTGTGGCACGACTCGAACGAGGGGGCGCAGCGATGGGTGATTCGTATCGCGCTGCAAGGTGCCCCCGATGCTCTGCGCATTGAGGCGGCCGGTGACCGGATGCAGCCAAGGGAGCCCGATCCGGATGCCGGTCCCCTGCTACCTCTTACGGCCGAGCAGGCAGCGACGCATACCTGGAAGCCCGACGCGCAGCTCTGGGCCAGGATCAAGCGGCTGTCAGTGAAGGCTCCTGCCCACATCAGTTTTGAGGGAGTGTCCGCGGACGGACGCACCGTTTCGGAAGCCAAAGTGAGCATATCCACGTCGGCCGATCCGGTTGGCGCGCCGATCTTCTACCGCGATGTGCCCTTGCAACTGCCGCCTCCCAGCGAACATGGCCCCATTTCGCCTCTGCCGGTGAGCTCCCTTCCGAAAATCAAATGGCAGATTCGCGATATCGGGCAGCCGGAAAGCCATACGGTGATGACCGGTCTGCACACGTGCGCCAATTGTCATTCTTTTTCGAGGAACGGGAAGACGCTGGGCCTGGATCTTGATGGACCGAGGAACGACAAAGGTCTGTATGCGCTCGCAAGCGTCTCCCGCGATATGTCCATTCAGAACTCGGACGTGATCCGGTGGAGTTCGTTTGGGTTGAACGAAGAGGTCCGCCCGGGTGAGTCGGCAGTGAAGCGGTTTGGTTTCATGTCGCAGGTGTCGCCGGATGGACGGCATGTGATCACGTCGATTGGGCCGCCTAACAACACAACCAAGAACGACAGGAGGGATCCCGGGTTTGTCTCGGGCATTCTCGACCGTATTTACAGCGTCAATTACCCGAATGTCGAGTTCAACCAGGTGTTCTATCCCACACGCGGCATCCTGGCCTGGTACGACGCAAACGACAAGTCGATGCACCCTCTGCCCGGAGCGGACGACCCTCAGTTCGTCCAAACGGCCGCGTTCTGGTCGCCCGACGGCAAATACCTTGTGTTCAGCCGTGCGACTGCGCGCGAACCATTCCCGCCGGGCGCAAAGCCATCCCAGTATGCCAATGATCCGAATGAGACGCAGATCCAGTACGACCTCTACCGGATCCCGTTTAATGGAGGCCGCGGAGGCAAGCCTGAGCGTATCGAGGGCGGTTCAGAGAATGGAATGAGCAACAACTTCCCGAAGGTGTCGCCGGATGGGAAATGGATCGTATTCGTGCAGAACAGGAACGGCCTGCTCATGCGGCCGGATAGCAAGCTCTACTTGGTGCCGTTCAATGGTGGAAAAGCTCGCCTGATGAACTGTAACCAGGCACGGATGAATTCGTGGCACACTTTCTCGCCCAACGGGCACTGGCTGGCATTTTCGACGAAGGGCCGCGGGCCTTACACGCAGTTGATGCTGACGCACATCGACGAGAATGGCAATGACTCGCCCGCGGTGATTGTGGACGACACGACCGCATCCAATCGTGCCGTGAACATTCCCGAGTTCATCAACCTGCCGGCGGGCATGAGTATCGACAAGATCGAGCCCAAAGCGATGGACTTCTATCGCTTGTTTGACCAGGCGTTCAAGATGATTGAGGCCAACGACATTCAAGGCGCGCTCAGCATTCTGCAGGAGGCCGTAAAGGCTGATCCCGAAGACGGCTCCGGGCACTTCTTGCTGGCGACGGCGCTGAGCGCCAGCGATCGGGAGGGTGAAGCGCAGCGGGAGTTCCAAAGGGCTGCAGAACTTTCGCCGCGCAATCCGAAATACCTCGATCATCTGGCCATGTCTTTGTATCTGAACGGCAACCAGGAGGGCGCTATCGCTCCATTGAAGCGCGCCATTGAGCTGGACCCGTCTTCAGCGGAATACCCCTTCAATCTGGGTGTCGTTCTGGTGGCGCGCGGTGATTACTCCGACGCGGTTCCATCGCTGGAGAAGGCGGTCGAGCTTAGCCAGGGCCGCAATTGGAGATGTCTGGCGGAACTGGGAAAAGTCTATGACAAGCTGGGGCGCCCCAATGATGCCGTCCGCGTAACGGAAGCAGCGATTCAGGTAGTGGCAGGGCAGAAGAATCAGGAAGGGGCTGGCGAACTCAAAGAGGACCTGGTGCGGTATCAGTCTGAGGCGGGAAAAGCGTCAAACTGACCGCTCAACTCGTTAATGACCTCCACCAACAACGGGCTGCGCTCTGTTCCCTAGCGCAGCCCGTTCTGGTATCAGCAGGAGTCTACTGCAAACTCTCCGGCGAGAACTGACCACGATGACGCCGACGAATCCTACTTAGCCATGCTCTGCGCGCGCCAAACCGCCCCTTCGATCGCGACGACTTCCTTGTCGAGCACGTTCATTTCGGGCGCCGCCGCCTTCAGTCCGGCGAAGAACTGCTCTCGCACCAGCCGCGATTTGCCGAGGACGGAGCCGATCCAGGCCACCGGAACCTCGGCGGCTAAGCTGTGCTTTCTTCGTAATTTGGCGCGCACCAGCAGCACGAACCCGACCAGGTCCTTCGCCGCCTGATCGAGAACGCTGAGCGCCACCGAGTCGCCCTCCTCGGCAAGCTGGCTGATTGCTGGAGCAAGCTTCGAGAAGTCCGGCCCCGGCGTCGAATCGCCCAGATTTACCAACTCGTCGATGCCGTTCGTCCCCCAGATCTGGCCTACCACTTCCAAAACGCGCGTCGGCTCCTCGCGATCGTAGGCATTGAGCGCACGCCGCACGGAATGCAGCCCGATCCAGTAGCCGGATCCCTCGTCGCCCAGGCGCGAACTCCACCCGCCGGCCGCCTCGCGTCCGCCGTCCGGCGCGCGACCGATGCAGTTGGTTCCGGTGCCCGCGATCTGCAGAATCCCCGGGCCGCCTTTGAACGCCGCATCAAGGGCAATCACTTCATCGCCGACGACTTCGGAGCGCTCCACGCTGAACTCGGTGAACACGGCCTGGATCCACTCGGGCACTCCGGGCATGGTGGCGCTGGCAACCCCGGCCGATGCTGCGGCGACTCCCTTTACGCCAGCCTGCGCATACACGTCCTTCAACAGCGCACGCAGGTTCTGCTCGGCGATTTCCGCGCCGACACGCAGCCGCTTGATCGACCCGTTCTCAGCAAAGGCCAGCACACGATCCCCTTCTACTATCGAAGCGCGCGTGCGCGTGCCCCCGCCATCAATCCCCAGGACTACACTCATTCGTTCGTTCACTCCATTCATTGCGGCTTGGCCGTTTCCGGCTCGGGTTCAGGCGTCTCGCCACCGTTGTCGCGCAGCGTTCCGGCGAGAATATTAAGGTTGCCGTCGGACTTGGGCGTGGTGAGCCCGAGCATGTGCGCCATCCACGGATAGAGGTTCACGTTTTCGAAAGGCTTCACGGTCTTGCCGGGCACAATATCCGGACCCGTCGCAAAGAAGCTCGCCTTCATCTCCGGCATGGTGCGTGGATCGTATCCGTGTGCGCCTGGTTGCGGAGGATTATCGGGCTTGCCTTCAGCGGGCTTCCTGGCGCGGATGGCATACGGACCGGTCGCGACGATTACCGGGTCGCCTTCGCGCGGATTCTCGTTGTAGTGGAGGCCCGCCGGAACATCCTTCCGGCGATACACAAAGAACTGCGATGACGCATGCTTCAGCGCGTTGTAAAGCTTCGCCCGGTTCTCTTCCGACTTGCCGTAGAGCAGCGAGCCGACCGCCTCGAAGTTGCCGAGGTCGGCGAAGTCGCTGAGATTGATCCAGCCGCCTTCGACCTTCGCCATACCGTGATCGCTTACGACAACGAGGTCAATGGGCAGTTTCGTTTTGTCGAGCGCCGCCTTGAGCCTGCCGATGATTGCGTCCATTTTGAGCACGGCGGCCTTTGTTTGCGGCGCGTCCGGGCCGAACTCGTGCCCTTCGTGATCCGGCTCGGAGAAGTACATGGCGATGAAGTGGGGACGCTGCGCTTCGGGCAATTTGAGCAGCCCAAGTGCATCGTCAATGCGCGCCTGCTGGACGGCCTCTGAGCGCTCCGTCTTGACATCGAACTTCGCATACCACGTGGGCCTGCGTCCTGCGATTTCGGCTTCCGATCCCGGCCAGAAGAGGCAGGCGGTGCGCATGCCCTGGCTTTCGGCAAGGCTCCAGATGGGCGTGCCGGAATACCATGATCCGTCTGTGACGACGCTGGCGTCGCTCATTGTGTAGCGCGCCATCTTTGCCTCGTCGTAGAAGCTGTTCGCGACGAGGCCGTGATGCCCGGGATAGAGGCCGGTGACGATGGTGAAGTGATTGGGGAATGTCAGCGATGGGTAGCTGGGCAACATTCCTTCAGGCGCCCACGCACCCGACTTGCCCAACGCCAGCAGATGCTTTGCGCCGTCGCGCGTTGCGTAGTCCCAGCGAAAGCCGTCGAGCGAGACCAGCACTACGTAGTGGGATTTCTGGGCGGCTGCCGAGTTGGGTTCGCTGCCGGTGTGCTCAAGGGGAAGCGCAGGGTTGAGCCTGGGCTGCTGCGCGGCCGCGGTTGCTGCGAGGGCGAAGGCCAGCACAACTGCGGCGCCGCAATGGCGCATTCTGCTGAAAATGCCGGACATGGACCACCCCCGGATCAGCTTATCCCAGTTGCTACCGTTGTGATTTGGACGCAGCAGTCGCCCGTTTCGGAGGAAAAGGTCGCATCTAAACAGTATGTGCACCTATCGAACTCATCCCAGGCGAGCGCCGCGCGTGGACTGAAAGACTGTTCCAATTCTCCACGACCGGACCGCCACGCCGCCAGCCGCCTCAATTCCGGAGCCCGCCCATGAACGGCACGGGAAGTGCGCGCATTCTTTCGCGGCTGTGGCTGCTGAGTGCCGGCGTAGTGGCAATCGCTGTTCTATATGTCGCCAAAATTCTTTTTCTGCCGCTGGCCTTCGCGGTTCTTTTTGCATTCCTGCTGGCCCCGCTGGTCGCTCGCCTGGAACGCCTGCATCTCACGCGCACGCTCGCCGCCATTATGGTCATCTTGGCATTTGCGGCTCTGCTCGCTTGTTCGGGTTGGATCTTCTTTACGCAGCTTGTGGCCATCGCGAACGACCTGCCAACGTATCGCGGCAACATCGCCCAGAAGATGGCCAAAATGCACAGACCGAGCGACTCAGCTTACAGCCGCGCCGAGCGAGAGATTGAGCGGCTGGGTGATGAACTGGGCCTGGGCAATGCCACTCCGTCGAATCCGGCACCGGGTCTGAGCGCGGAAAAGAAGCCGCTGGGCGCGAGCCCCGAGCACCCCATTCAGGTGAGAGAAGTCTCGCGCGCGCCGGCCAGACTCGACCAGCTCGGGGGCATCCTGGAGCCCCTCACAACAGCGCTGCTCAGCGTTGTCTTCACATTCTTTGTTCTGCTGCAGCGTGAAGACCTGCGCAACCGTGTCATTCATCTCACCGGCGAGCGCAACGTGACCAGCATTACGCAGGCCATGCGCGATGCCAGCGCGCGGATCAGCCGCTACTTTTCACTGCAACTTCTGGTGAATACGATTTATGGCGCGGTGATTGTGGGCGTTCTGTATTTCCTTGGCCTTCCGCATGCGCTGCTCTTCGGTACGCTTGCGACGATACTGCGCTTTGTGCCATACATCGGCTGGATGGGAGCGGCCGCACTCCCTACGGTGCTCTCACTGGCCGTGTTTCACGGGTGGCAGAAGTCGCTCATTGTTCTGGGAACATTTCTCGTTCTCGAAGTGGTGACGGGCAATTATGTTGAGCCGCACATTTACGGCAAGCACACTGGACTCTCGGCGCTTGCGATTCTGATTGCCGCAGCGTTCTGGACGCTGCTTTGGGGTCCAGTGGGACTTGTTCTTTCAGTCCCGCTCACCGTTTGCCTCGTCGTCATCGGCAGTCATATGCCGGCGCTTGAATTCCTGACCATCATGCTCGGCGATCAGCCGTCGATCCAGCAGTGGACATGCTTTTATCAGCGCCTGCTTGCGCATGATGGCCGCGAGGCCGGGGAGATTCTGGAGTCGGCGCTTCGCGATATGCCGCTCGATCAGGTCTACGATGGCGTGCTCATTCCTGCGCTGGTGAAATCGGAAGAAGATCGGCAGAATGGCAACCTCGAGGAATCGTCAGTGCGTTTCATTCGCCACGCGTCGCGCGAGTTCGTCGAGGAACTCGGTTTCAGAGAAAATCACGGCGCGGATGTGCGCACATTCGCGCCGGTTGCGAGCCATGGGGATGGAGCCGCGATCAAGGTAATGTGCGTGCCGGTGCGCGACGAGACGGACGAGTTGGCCGCGCTCATGGCTGCGCAGGTATTCGAGGGGCCAAGCGTGCAGGCCGTCGCACTGCCTGCCAGCAGGATCGATGAGGTCCTCAAAGCTGTCGCCCAGGAAAAGCCTGATGTTGTGCTCCTCTCGGCGCTGCCGCCGTTCGGGCTGGCGCGCTCGCATCGCATTTACAGCAATCTGCGTGCGCGCGATGCAAAGCTGCGGATCATGATCGGAATCTGGAATTATCCTGATGACCCCGCTGAGGCCGCCAAGCGAATCAGCGGAGCCGAAGAGGGCCGGGTGTGGACTCGGCTCAGCGATGCGTTGGCGGAAGTGCGGCTGATTGCCGGGGTCAAGCCCGAGGTAAGCCCGGTCGAGAAGGAATCCGCGGCGTAAGACCATCCAGCCGTAAAAAACGGCAGTTGCGCTCACCTTCGGCATATGTTACCGTCAGTAACACTATGGCGAGTAACACTCACCTTAATCATGACCCGGTCGAGCTTGGCGAACTAGAGCGCGATATTCTCACTACCGTGTGGCGGCTTGGCAGCGTATCAGCCGAGCAGGTGCGCGAAGAGCTGGACCGACCCCTCAAAGATTCCACGATCCGGACGGTGCTGCGGCGGCTGGAAGAAAAAGGCTACCTGGCGCACGAGACGGAAAATCGCACATTCATTTATCGCCCGGCGGAGTCGCCTGAACGGGTAGCTGGCCGTGCCGTGAAGCGCATTGTCGACTGGTTCTGCGACGGCTCAGTGGAAGCTCTGCTGGTGGGCATGGTGGATTCGAAGGTGCTCGATCGCCGCCAGTTGCAAAGGATGGCGGAACGAATTGCGGCGGCGCAAAAGGGATCAGAAAAGAAGGCTGGGAACAAGGAGGCGAAGTGATGATGTCGTCTTCATTGGCTGCTCTGCTGGTTGATTCGGCGGCACGCTCGTTGTTGGTGGCGGCGGTTGTGGGTGTGGGTTTGTTCGCATTCCGCACACGCAACGTGGTGGCGCAGAAGGCCGCGTGGATGCTGGTGCTGACTGCGGCCGTGCTGATGCCCTGGCTGGCGCCATGGGCTGCGCGCATCCCGGTGCTGCACAGTGCAACGATTCAGCTTCCGCAGAATTTATGGCATGCGCGTCCGGAGGCCAAACCGATTGAGGCGCACACGCCGGTTGCAGCTTCCACGCAGGTGGCGGCGCCGCTCGCGTTTCATCCAAGGACGAAATCCGCCGACGACACCTCGACCTTGGCGCCGAGCGCATCGATCAGCCGCTTCCCTGCTCCCTCTATTTCGTCAGGCGTCGGAGATTCGCAGAGATTCTTGCCCGCTGAGCCGGCCTTGCGACCCGCGGGAAGGCTGAACTTTGCGGATGGACTTCTGCTCCTTTACCTGGGCGGATGCTTCGCGCTGCTGCTTCGGCTTGGGTTCGGAGTTGCTTCTGCACTCCGTCTGTGGCGCGGGGCTGTGCCGGTTTCATCCGACGCGATCCCTGAGACATTACGCGTGCGGGTCAGCAAGTCCGTCGCATCGCCCATCACGTTAGGTGCGGGGATCGTGCTGCCGGCGGACTACGCCGAGTGGGACAGCGAAAAGCTGCGCATCGTTCTTGCGCATGAGGCTTCGCATGTGCGCCAGGGCGATTTCTGGGTGCAGTTGTGCGCTTCGCTTTACACCGCTGCGTTCTGGTTCAGCCCGCTGGGGTGGTGGATCAAACGCAAACTCTCTGACCTGAGCGAGACCATCAGCGACCGCGCGGCATTGGATCATGCCGCCAGTCACGCGTCGTATGCACAGGTTCTTCTCGAATTCGCGGCGCTGCCGCGCCCCATCCCGACAGGAGTTGCCATGGCAAATCATGGGCATGTGATCTCTCGCATTGAACGGCTGCTGAATGAGAGCAGCTTCCGTCAGGCATTTGCAGGCGGCCGCGCGCGCATTGCCGTCGCCGTGCTGCTGGTTCCCGTCGCGTTGTTTGCCGCTACCGCGCTGGTCCGCGTGCAAGCTGCGCAGACGAATGCACCGCAGGTCGCAGCGCCGGTTCCTCCGCCGCCGCCGGCAGACGATCGTACCGGTATTGCGGTTCCGCCGGAGCCGGAAACGATCGCGACTGCGCCGCAGGCTCCCGCTGCTCCGACTGCCGTTCCGCCGGTTGCGGGTGCACCTGCAGTGGCTCCCGTCGCGCCTGAGACACCAGGTGTGCCAGCCGTAGCGCCGGTTGCACCGGACAGCGACGTTGTCTCGCTGGGTGGCGGCTATCCACTGGTCTACGTAAAGCCAGGCGCATTCAATGCGGCGATGAAAGCTGCGCGGGATATGGAGAAGCAGTCGCAGGCATTCGCTGTTCTGGCCGGACACCAAAGCCAGTTGATGGCTCTGAAGGCCGGCGGCTATGGATACGGCTACAGCTTCGGGGATCGGGATTCGTATGCCTATGTCACCGGTAGCGGCGAACACAGCGTGCACTTCTCCGGTAATTGGGACCACGGATCGAAGGAAAAGATCGAGAAGGCGCGCCAGGTTGCGCATGGAGATTTTCTCTGGTTCGAGCGCGACGGCAAGTCGTATGTGATCGACGATCCGGCGGCGCTCGCGCAGCTCAAGCCGATGCAGGACCGGATGGAAGACCTAGGCAAGCAGCAGGAGGCGCTCGGCAAGCAGCAGGAAGATCTTGGGCGCCAGCAGGAAGAGCTTGGCCGTAAGCAAGAGCAGGCCAGCGTGCCCACTCCGGATGTGAGCAAGGAACTTAAGCAGCTCTCTGACGCGGTCGCCAAGCTTAACGCGCAGAAGGGCGGAACTGTGACCAGCGAGCAGCTTGCGGAGATCTCAGAGAAGCTGGGAGACCTGCAGGGACGCATCGGCGACATCGAAGGCAAGATCGGCGAGCAACAGGGCAAACTCGGCGAACAGCAAGGCCGGCTTGGCGAGCAACAGGGCAAGCTCGGTGAACAGCAGGGCCGGCTGGGCGAGCAGCAGGGACGCATCGCCCGCGAGATGGACGGCAAGGTACTCACGATCATTGATGAGTATCTGAAGAATGGGAAGGCGAAGCAGGTGCAGTAGCGCGCTGCGCGCGCAGGGGTTAGGGATCAGGTTTTAGGGGTTAGTTGCGGCTGGCGCTGTTTTCTAATCCCTAAAACCTGAGCCCTTCTCTTCTCTAGCTTCTCATCAGGTTCTTTGCGATGAAGAGGACGTTGGCGGGGCGCTCGGCGAGGCGGCGCATGAAGTACGGGTACCACTCGCTGCCGAAGGGCACGTAGACGCGCACTCGGTAGCCATCGCGGATCAGGTCGCGCTGCAGGTCGCGGCGCACTCCATACAGCATCTGAAATTCGAAGTGGTCGTTGGCGATGCCGCGCTCGCGGGCGTATGCCTTAGCCGCGGCGATCATCTTCTCGTCGTGCGTGGCGAGGCCGTGGTAAACCGGGCTGTCGAGAAGGACCTTGCTCAGCTTCACGTAGTTGGCGTCCACGTCGGCCTTCTTCGGGAAGGCGACCTCGGGCGGTTCTTTGTAGGCGCCTTTGCAGTAGCGAATGCGAATGCCGTCGGCGAGAAGTTGCTGGATGTCGGCTTCAGAGCGGTAGAGGTACGACTGGATCACGATGCCGATGGCCCCGGCGAGGCCAGGCATGGCGTGAATGCGGCGCACGATGTCGATGGTGACCTGCGTGAGCGACGAGTCTTCCATGTCGATGCGCACGAAGTTGTTGAAGGACGCCGCATGCTTGGCGAGGTCGAGGGCGATGCCTTCGGCCAGGCCGCGGTCGACTTCGAGGCCCATCTGCGTGAGCTTCACGCTGACGTTGGCATTGAGCTTGCGCGCGGCAATGGCGTCGAGAAGCTTGTGATAGACGCCGGCGGCGCGGTGGGCTGCAGCGGCGTCGGTGACGCTTTCGCCGAGGGCGTCGAGGGTGACGGCCATGCCCTGCTTGTTGACCGAGTCGCAGACGCGGACGGCATCGTCGATGGTCATGCCGGCGATGAAGCGGGAGCTGAGCTTGACTCCCATGCGGGAGCGCTCCATGAAATGGCGAAGGGTTTTGTTCTTGGAGAGAGCAATGAAACCGGAACGCAAAAGGGCCATGTTCGACTCAGCGCCTGAGATTCGCGGGGAGCGCTCTTAAGGCGGAAGGATGATTGTCGCATATTGACGCGGGGTTCGAGGAGCTGGCGAGATTGGAGGCGGCGGCCGTGCCCCAGCTACAGAACGTCTATTAACAGATGAGTAACCTTTTAACAGTTTCGCCGTTTCATCGCCTAAAAAATCTATGATTTTATGGAGCCTATCTAACTTACTTAATTAGTAAACTTTATCGGAAAATATCGGCCGAAAAAGCGAAAATTCGGAGAAGTAAAAACAGGGGGAGGGGTAGCTAATTTTCTAGTAAACATGCTGCAATTCTGGTGCATGTTTACTTGGCCTCTGCCCGACCTCCGAAGCCACGGCGCAGAACTCACGCGACGATCCTGAACAGGGCACACGACAGATGGAGATTAGCGCGTTTGGTGAGTTGGGGCGGTGATGGCGGTCACGTGTGTGTTGGTTTCGGGACGCGGGGGCTAAAGCCCTCATCATCTTTGATCTGAGGTTTCGGGCTGCCTGAAGGCAGCCCCTGATACGAAGCTTGTAGAGGCAGGACGGCGCTTCGGCCCGGCTAAAGCCGTGCCCTTGTTGCAGAACCCTCTATTCGACGCGATAAAGAGCGCAGCCGTGAGGGGGGAGCTCCACGTGGAGCGTCTTGGCCGTTGGGATTTGCTTGCCGTTCCAGACGTCGAACGCGGTGTGAGGTTTGTCGGCAAGGTGGAAACTCAGCCACGCGACGTCGAGAGTCTTTGCCTCATCTGCCAGGTTGAAGACCGCGGCGTAGGTCTTGCCGCCGCTCTTTGCATACCAGGCGCGCCATTGCAAGTCCGGTCGGCCTTCGTTCATGGGCATCAGAGCAGGCCCGCTGACGGTTGCGTGCTGATTGATATCCATCACTTCCTTGTTGGTCATGAGCGAGCGGGTGAAGTCGTCGAGTTTGGTGAGGTTGCCGCCGAAGATGAGGGGGCTGCGGCTGATGGCCCAGAGGGTGAACTCGGTGCGCTGCTCGTCCTGGGTGTAGTGCGATTGGCGCGCCTCACCGAGGCCGGGGTGGGGGCCGAGGTTGCCCTCGGGAAGCATGTCGGGGTCAGGCCAGGTTCCGGGCTTCACGTGCTTGTTCCACGCGGCGATCCGGTCGAATTCTTCTTTCAGGCCGAAGGGGAACTCGCTTCCCTGCCCTTTGTTCTTCGCCATCCACACGTCCCAGTGGTCGTCGGTGATGCGCCACATGTTGGCGTACTTCGCAACTTCGTCGGCGTGGGAGAGATTGGTGGGGCCGGGCGAGAGGCTGAGAACCATGGGGCGGCCGGATTTGCGGATGGCTTCGGCGACCTGGCGGATCTCGGTGGGGCGGTAGGGGTGGTCGCTGATGCAGTCGATCTTGATGTAGTCAACGCCCCAGTCGGCGTAGCGCTTGAGCATGGAATCGTAATAGGCCTGGCCGGCGGCGTTGTCGGCCACGCCGTAGTTGGCGTCGTTCC
Organism: Occallatibacter riparius; assembly: GCF_025264625.1. Lineage (NCBI taxonomy): Bacteria > Pseudomonadati > Acidobacteriota > Terriglobia > Terriglobales > Acidobacteriaceae > Occallatibacter > Occallatibacter riparius. Next base: position 4,572,937 of record NZ_CP093313.1, on the reverse strand, counting down.
AGGGACAGGTGGCGTCGCGGTCGGCGGCGTCAGGGGCGTGGAAGCTGGAGCCGGCGATGGGCAGGTTGTGGTCTACGACTTCCTTGGGGATGCCGCGCATGACGTGGATGCCGAACTTGAGGCCGAGGGAGTGGACCCAGTCGGAAAGCGGCTTGAATCCGGCGTCGTTGGCACTCGAGGGAAAGCGAGCCTCAACCGGCAGAAGGAGGCCGTTGGGGTCGTAGAGGTACTGCTGCTTCTCAGTGGTGGCGGCGAAGGGATCGCGCATGTACCAGCCTTCGTCGATGACCGCGTACTGCCAGCCGGCCTGCTTCATGCCGGCGAGGACCTTCACGTTATCGCGGAACTGGGCTTCGTCGATGGTGAGACCGTAGGCGTCCCAGCTATTCCAGCCCATCGGTGGCACCTGCGGTGCGGCCAATTGCGCCTTCGGCGCAGCCTGGGCATCGACGGACTCGAGAAGGCCGAAGAGGAACGTGATGATGGCGAGCAGATAGAGAGCGCGAAATATGTGTGCGCGGGACATGGGAAAACGTATACCACACGGCACCTGCGGTGCGGCCAATCGCGCCTTCAGCGCCAAGCATTTGCCGATGGTGTTTCGTCTTGGTCACTGAACTACGTTAGTTCCTCGCGGGTTCCACAGCAGCCACGCATAGAAGGCAGCGAGGGCCAGCATGGCCCAGGGAACGGGCCGGCCGATGAGGGAGTAGAGGATGGTTCGGCCATGGCCGGTGTGGTCGGTGCGCATGGCCAGAGTCAGGTTGCCGATGTCGGGGATGACGATGTCGGAGGTGAGGATTGCAGCAGCGAAGGTGAAGGCGACGGCGAGGCGTCCGAGTCGGCAGCCTGCGCGGCTGAGCAGGGCGCAGGCAGGGACAGCGAGGATGAGCAGGCGCGTGTCGTACTGGCGGTGGTAGCCGGTGATGACGGCGATGGGGACGATCGCTGCCAGGAGCAGCCATGGGTTCTGCATGGATCGTACAGCCGCAGTGAGCCAGACAAGCAGAAGCACCGCGAGAACAACGTACGCCACAGCGTTATAAATTGCGGGATGGCTCCAGTAGATCGCCGTGATGGTCTGCAGGCTCACGTTCATGGGGCCGCGGACGGCGGGGTCGGTGAGCGGATTGTCAGGGCTATTGAGCTGGCCCGGTGCGAATGTCGAGAGCAGGTTGGCGCGCAGTTCGGCGATCCAGTTTGGCGCTATGCGCCAGGCCCACGACATGGCGGGAATGGCCAGCGCGGCGATGATAGCGAGAGCCTGCAATGCCGCGCGGCGGAAGGCGGGGAGGAGAAGGAAGAGGAGCCAGATGAATCCGGCGTCCTGCGGCTTGAGGGCGAGAGCGAGGCCGAGACAGATCACGCCGGCGGTAACATGCCTCTGACTCAGGAGACACCAGGCGGCAATGGCGCAGAGACTGACTACAATGCCGGCGGCGTTGCCGGTCTGGAGCAGGAGCTGGCTGCCGGAGAGCAGCACCAGCATCAGGAATCCAGTGACGCGGGGCGCGCGGTCTACGCCGGCGGTCCACATGAGATATGCGGCGAAGAGGAACAGGGCCGCGGTGAGTATGGACCAGAGGATGTGGGCAACGGTCCACGGCAAGAGAGCAAAGGGCGCTATGAGGAGCAGGCCTGTGGGGAGGTTTACGCAGACGGTGACGACCTGCGATGCGCCGAGCTGCGCGGCGGACGTGTTTCCCGGCTCGGACCTGTAGAGCTCAAGCAGGTTGGCCTGGAGGTAGGGATCCCGGTGATGAACGAGCGCCTTGGAGGCGTAGTAGACGGCCTTGAAGTCGGACTGGCTGAGGTCAGGGTAAGGCGGGGTCAGCCAGCCCAGCGCGAGGAACACCGCCGCTCCGATCAGGAAGTAGACGAGAGAGTCGATGCGGGCTCGCGACAAGGCCGGCCTTTCCGATGAGGTTACTTCGCAGGGCTGAGTTCGTCTTTGTAGACCTTGCCGCCCTTCATCACGAACCCGACGTGCTCAAGCACTTCGACCTTGTCGAGAGGATTCGCGGTAACGGCGATCAGGTCGGCATACTTGCCGGACTCGAGCGTGCCTATGTCTTTGGACCGGTCGATGAGGTCCGCGGCGGACTGCGTGGCGGCGCGGATGGCGCCGGCGGGGGTCATGCCGAACTTGACCATGTAGTGGAACTGCTTGGCGTTGTCGCCGTGGGGATAGACGCCGGCGTCGGTGCCGAAGGCGATCTTGACGCCGGCCTCGACGGCCTTCTGGAAGTTTTCGCGCTGGAGGCGGCCGACCATTTTCTCCTTGTCGACGTTCTCCTGGGGCAGGCCGAACTCGACTGCTTTGCCGAGGATGTAGTCGTCGTTGTAGATGTCGGCGACGAGGTAGGTGCCGTGCTGCTTCATGAGCTGGATGCCTTCGGCATCGATGAGGCTGCCGTGCTCGATGGAGTCGACGCCGGCGCGGACTGCGTCCTTGATGCCTTGGGTTCCGTGGGCGTGCGCGGCGACTTTGCGGCCGGTGGCATGCGCGGTTTCGACGGCGGTCTTCATCTCTTCGTAAGTGAACTGCTCGGCGCCGGGCTTGTCGCCCTGGGAGAGCACGCCGCCGGTGGCGAGAATCTTGATGACGTCGACGCCGTACTTGACCTGCGCGCGGATGGCGTGGCGGATCTCGTCGGGACTGTCAACGATGGCGAAGTCCTTTTCGGCGGGGTACAACATGTTGGAGACCGCCGGGGCGAAGCCGTTCATGTCGCCGTGGCCGCCGGTGATGGAGAGCGCTGGTCCGCTGGCAACGACGCGCGGGCCGGGGATAAAACCTTCATCGATGTAGCGGCGAAGATCGACGGCGAAGAAGGGGCTTGAGCCCACGTCGCGCACGCTGGTGAAGCCGGCCTGGAGGGTCTTGGCCGCATTGACCACGCCGTTGAAGCCGTTCGTGAAGGGCGTCTGCTTGACCTCGTTGATGGGGTCGTATTTGTCGGAGCGCGCTTCAAGGTGCGTGTGGCAGTCGATGAGGCCGGGCAGGACCCAGGCGCTGGACAGATCGAGGACTTTGGCGTCGGCGGGGATCGTGACTTCAGCGGCCGGAGCGATCTTGCTGATGCGCTCACCGTCGATAACGAGCACGACGTTGTCGCGAAGCTTGTCGCTGGTGGCGTCGAAGAGGTGGCCGGCTTTGACGTACGTCGTGGGAACGGGCGCGGGAGTCTTCGCCTGCGAGTGGGTGGTGAGCGGGAGAGCGGCGAGCGCGCAGACGGCAGCGGCGGCGCGAAGGAAAACAGAACTGGAGTGGGGCAAGAGGGGCTCCATGAAAGGGGTTCCCTCGCATTATAGAGAACGGTGCGGCCGGGCTACTCGCTGGATTTGCGGCGACGGCGCGCGCCACGATTCTTGAGGAGCTGAATGACCTGGCAGCCAGAGCACTTCCAGGGGTAATAGCCGAAGCGGGAATAGATGACGCGCTGCATGAATCCTTTGCGCGAGGTGCGGCGAAGGGACTGCCTGCCGCAGGTCGGGCAAACAATTGCGCTGCTGGTGTCTTTTTCGGAAGTGTGCTCTTTACTCTTTAACTCGCTCAAGACAGTATCGCTTACGTTTCCTGTGAGGAATCAAAATTGTAGCATGCACAAGGACTTAGGGTTGTCACCTGAGGTGATTACCGGGGGTGCGTTTCATTTTGGGAAGTCTATGTTTTGCGCTGGAACGGCTGGCTAGGCCCCGCTGCGGAGCCGCTGAAGTCCCTGGCGGGCGAGGTCGGCGATGGCGCTTGCCAGGGTGGACGAGCCGTTGAGTGACTCGGGGCGCTCGAGGCGGATTCCCTTCTCGTGCGCATACTGCTTGAACGCGATGTCGACGTCGTAGAGGATTTCGACGTGATCGCAGAGGAAGCCGATGGGCTGGAGGATGAGAGCTTTCTGTCCGGCTTCCGCGAGGGTGTCGAGGGTGTGTTCCACTGTGGGGCCGATCCAGGGACCGCCGCTGGCACCCTGGCTTTGAAAGGCGAAGAACCAGCGCGGGATTTCAGGAACGGCCTGGGCGACGAGTTCGGCTGTGTGCTTGGCTTCCTGCGCGTAGGGGTCGGCGCCTTCGCCGGGCCAGTGGCGCGGTGCGCCTTCGCTGGCGGCGGGGGTCTGGACGGTGCGGCACGGAACGCTGTGCGCGGTGAAGAGGACTGGGACAGGCTGGCCGGTTTCAGCGGTGAGCTTGGCCAGCGCGGTGCGAAGGCGTTCTGCGAAAGCCTGGATGAGGAGAGGGTGCTGCGGCCAGGATTCGGTGAAGTCGATGCTAAGGGAGCCGGCCTCAGCCTGCACGGCGCGGCGGTAGAGGCCGACGCTGGTGCGGGAATTCTGCGGAGCGACGCAGATGACTGCAGCCTCTTCGATGCCCTCGGCGCGCATCTGTTTTACGACGTCGGGGATATAGGGACGCCAATTGCGCATGCCCACGTAGACGGGAACGTCGACGCCGCCCGCTGCGAGGTGCGCCGCAGTGAGGCGCGCCTGCTCCATGGTGAGCTCGGTCAGGGGGCTGCGCCCGATAAGGCCGTAGCGGTGCTGGATCTCCTCGATGACATGCTGCGGCAGCGGACGGCCGCTGACTACGTTGCGCAGGTATTCGGGAATCTGCTCGACGGTTTCAGGAGTTCCGTGGGCTAGCAGGAGCACGGCTTGTTTGGGCATGCGGGGGATCCTTGGGGAACAGGGCTTAGGGGTTAGGGCTCAGGGCCAGTAGCCCGCAGCTTGTAGCCAGAAGCTCAAGGCTACCGGCTACGAGCTACAGGCTTGTTTCTTGTAGCCGGAATTCTCGGACCATCTTCACTACGGCCTGCACGTTCTCTACGGGGGTGTTTGGGACGATGCCGTGGCCGAGGTTGAAGATGTGGCCGGGACGTCCGTTGGCGGCGCGCAGAACTTCCTTCACGCGCTGCTCGAGGATTTCTACCGGAGCGAAGAGGGTGATGGGATCGAGATTGCCCTGGACGGCGTGGTTATAGCCGACCGAGCGCCAGGCGACGTCGAGAGGCTGGTGCCAATCGAGGCCGATCACGTCTGCGCCGGTTGCGGCCATGTCGGTGAGCAGGCCTGCTGTTTCGACGCCGAAGTAGATCACGGGCACGCCCATTCCCTGCACAGCGCGCACCAAGCGCTTCGAGGCTTCGAAGGCGTAGTCGCGGTAGTCGGTGAGCGAGAGCGAACCTACCCAGCTATCGAAGATCTGGATGACGTCGGCTCCGGCCTGCACCTGCTGGCGGCAGTACTCCGTGAGGACGGTGACGATCTTGTCGAGGAGGCTGTTCCAGGCAAGGGTGTTGCCGTACATCAGCTTCTTGGTCTCGATGTAATTGCGCGAGCCGCCGCCCTCGATCATGTAGCTGGCGAGGGTGTAGGGCGCGCCGCAAAAGCCGATGATGCCGAGGCGGTCTTTGAAGTGCGCGGCGACTTTGCTGATGGCCTTGGCGACGTAGTCGAGGTCGGCGGCGCGGTCGGTGCGGAGAGCTTTCACGTCGTCGGCGGTGCGGACCGGGTGGTGGACCACGGGGCCTTCGCCGGCCTGGAATTCGAAGTCGAGGCCCATGGGCTCGAGCGGCAGCAGCAGGTCGGCAAAGATGATGGCCGCGTCGACGCCGAGCTTTTCGGCCGCGGTAATGGTCACTTCGGCGGCCAGGTCGGGCTGCTTGCAGATTTCGACAAGCGTGTGGTGCTTGCGGACGTCGCGGTACTCCTGCATGTAGCGGCCGGCCTGGCGGAGGAACCATACGGGGGTGCGATCGACGGGCTTGCGCAGGCAGGCGCGCACAAACCGGCTGCCGTCCAGAATTGATTCTTCGACAGCGCTGTTCTGGGCTTTCGTATCCATATAGGGGAATTTTAGAGGGCCGGAGGTAAAAATCGGCAGATCGGGGCAAACCGGTGTGCGCTGCGTCACTCGGACGGGTTGCCGGCGATGACCGGATGGAAAGCGGGCCTACCGTTGGCAAGGTGAGGATGCCGTGAGCTTAATGAGCGAGACGTAGCACAGATGCGGTGGGGAGTGGCGACGCCATTCCCCTTCACGCTGAATGTACAACGGCGTGGGTGTGAGGCTCGATGATTTCCGGGGTGCGCTGGGCCACGGCGTTCAGCGGGAACCAAATGCTAAAGACGGTGCCGCTGCGATCGCCTTGGCGCGACTTCACGCGCATGCGGGAGTGGTGCTTGGCGATGATTTCGCGGCTCACCCAGAGGCCAAGGCCGGTGCCATTGTCGCCTTTTGTGGTGAAGAACGGCTCAAACAAGCGGCGGCGAACCTCTTCGGGCATGCCGTGGCCGGTGTCGGCGATGGTGACGCGCACGCCCGGCTGGCCAGTGCGCCAGTGGCGCTGATCGCGCGTGCGCAGAACCAGGCGGCCGCCAGTCTTGGTGGCGTCGAACGAATTGCCGACGACGTTGGCAAACACCTGGCGGATCTCTGAACCCGAGCAGAACACGCGCGACGTGTCGGCATAGTCGCGGTCGAGGGAAACGCCGGAGTTCTTGAGGCGTCCTTCGTAGATGGCTACGGATGATTCGAGGAGTCCCGACATTTTCTGCTCGCCCAGGGCCACGGTCTGGCGGTTGAAGCGCAGCGTATGCGTGACGATGTGCGAAACGCGGGCGAGCTCATCCTGTGCCGTGCGGCTGAAGTTGCGCGCGGTGGCGTCTTTGGTGTTGTTCTCGATGAGGTAAAGCAAGTTCGTCACTGCTTCAAGCGGGTTGTTGATCTCGTGCGAGATGGACGCTGCAAGCCGCCCGACGAGCGCCAGCTTCTCGCTACGGATCAGTGCGGTCTCAGCTCGCTTGCGCACGTCGATATCGGCAAAAGCATCGACCGCGCCGATGATTTTTCCTTGCGCATCCAGAATCGGCGCGCCAATCATCTCCACCCAAATGCATGAGCCGTCGGGGCGCACATATTGATACTCGCCGCGATGGATTCCACCTTCGGCAAGAGCGAGCGTGAGCGGGCGGTCGCCGACCTCGACGCGCGTACCGTCAGCGTGCAGCACGTGCAGGTCGCGATACGTCTCACTCCCCTCGTGCGAGAAGGAACGGCCCAGAATGCGTTCAGCCTGGCGATTGCCGCTGACGATGCGGCCGTCAGCGAGCGTGAAGAGGAGGCCGACCGGCACATTTTCGAACACTGCGCTCAGACGTGCGCGTTCGGCGTCGAGAGCTTCGGTCACCTTCTTGAGGGCAGTGATGTCCTGGGTGACGCCGTCAAAGCGCGCGGGGCTGCCGTCTTCGTTGTAGGCGGTGCGGCCAATGGCGCGAATCCATTTGCACGCGCCGTCCGGCGACACGGTGCGGTACTCGATGTCGTATCGGCCATTGGTGGCAATGGAAGTTTCAATGGCCACGCGGGTGCGTTCGCGGTCGTCTGGATGAATGCGCTGGTAAAAGAGCTCGATATCGACCTTTGCATCCGGAGGCAGCCAGAAGTGCTCCTTCACAGTGTCATCCCAGTCGAGCTTGTCAAAGGGGAGATTGCAGAACCAGTAGCCAATCTGCGCGGCCCGCGTGGCGAATTCAAAGCGCTCGCGCTGCTCGCTGAGCTGGTCTTCGGTCTGGCGGCGCTCGGTGATGTCCTGGAAGAAGGTGGCCACGCCGCCATCGGGCGTGGGATAGTTGCGCACCGAAAACCAGCGGTTCCAGGGGCGGTAGCACCCTTCGACCGTGGTGGGCTGGTGGGTGTGCAAGCATTCCACGAGAGCGCGGCCAGTATCAGAATTCTCAATGCCCGGAAAGACGTCGTGCAGGCTTCTGCCGATTAGTTCGTCGGCGTCCAGTCCTTGCGACTCGTAGATCGCGCGCCCCGCCGGATTGAAATTCTGGAAGCGGCCTTGGTTGTCGATCACATGGAAGCCGTCGCTGATGGCCTCGAGCACGGTTGCAGCGCTCTTTTCGGTGGCGAGCAGCGCCTCAAGCGTGCGCTTGCGCTCCGTGGTGTCGACACCCAGGACGAGGATGCCCGACACCGATCCGTCCGGCTCACGCAGGGGCTGGTAAACGAAGTCGAGGCTGCGGACTTCTTCAGGGCGATCTGCAAAGGCCGGAAAGGTGAACTGGACATCGTTGCCGATGAATGGCTCACCGGTTCGATAGACGCGGTTGAGAACATCCTCGTAGCCCTGCTCGACGGCCTCGGGCAGCACGTCTCGCAGTTTCTTTCCGATGACGTTGCGGCCGGAGATCAGCCGTTGATAGGGAGGGTTCGTCAATTCGTAGACGTGGTCGGGGCCGCGGAGGACGGCGAAGAATGCCGGGGCCTGCTGAAAGAGCGCAAGCAGCCGCTCCTGCTCTGCGCGGAATGATTGTCGCGCCAAGACGCTTTGCGTAGTCTCGAGGCAGGTGACCAGAACGCCCGTGATCTGGCCGGAGCCATCGCGCACCGGGCTGTAGCTGTAGGTGAACCAGGCATCCGAGACGTGGCCTTCGCGGAAGATGGGAGCGAGGAAGTCCTCATTCCAGATGGGGGTCCCCTGGCGGGCGCTCTCGATCTGGTGGCCGACCACGTGCCACACCTCCGCCCAGCTTTCGTCGCCACGCCGGCCGAGGGATTGAGGGTGTTTGTCGGGACCGAGGATGGGAATGGCCGCGTCGTTGTAGAACTGGGTGAGGCCATCGCCCCAGAAGAGGATCATGGGATGCTGGTTTGCCAGCATCATGTTGATCAAAACCACAAGTGCGTCGGGCCACTCCGCAATGCAGCCGAGGCCGGCACTCATCCAGTGGTGTGTGCGGATGAGATCGGCCATCACGCCGGGCCCGCAGATTCGCTCTACTCCCGAGGAAATTTGTACAGCGCCGCCTGTGCCAAGGTCATTTTGCATGGAGAAGGGAAAACAGCGACTGAGTTGGAGATCCGCGGTCCGCGCAGGAGGAAACTCTAAGCGAATTGGATGCTCAAAGTGACAGAAATGCTGTCTTGCCCGTAATTCAGCCGGCGAAAGGACATTCCGGACACGATAAGAACGTAAGAATGCAGGCCCGTGACTCGCTTCATAAAGGAGCGCCGAGCTTTGCTCCGGATGAGGGCAGTCGCGTCGGCCTCGGTGTTGCGGCTACTTTTGCACGAAGAACTCACTCATCACTGGCGCGTTTGCGGCTTGTCCCGGAGGATTTGGCAGGTCGAGAGCGGCCATCCAAGTGGCCAGCATGCTCTGGTGCTGGTAAACGGTCTTGGAGCTCTGCCGGTAGCCGGGCTTAACGAGTGGGCCCCAGAAGAGCGCGGCTACGTGGCCGCCTCCGTTGGCCGTATCGCTCACAATGCTTTCGTCGTAGAGCACAGCGAGGATTCCGTCGCCGCCCGCCTTGAACGCGGGTGTGCCCGAGATGGGTCCTACCACTTTCGACTGCAGCCATGCATCGGCCTGGGTGGGGGGTCCGCTATGCGCATCGTTCGCGATGCTGGGAATGATAAAGGAGAATTGAGGCAGTGCATTGCTGGCGATATCAGAAGCCAATTGAGTGAACGGCCAGATGTACTTCCTGGCGGTGGTCGGAGAATCGGCAACGTCGCTCAACAACGCGAAGGGATTGTGACGAAGTACATACTGGCCCGTGTTTCCGCCTGTGTAACCCTGTGTCGCGCCTTCAGCGTAGATCTTGAATGACACTCCTGCCGAGATCATGCGACGGGCGATACTGTCCACGTTCCAGATCTGCCTCGAGTTATCGTCTCTGGTCAGTATCTGTCCTGTAGTGAGCATGAAGTAGTTGCCGATGGAGTAGTGCGTATTGGCGTAGTAATTCGTCGCCAGTGCGCCCTGCATCATGAGCTTGTTGAGGTTGGGCCAGACAAGCGCATTGCCGACTACCGATGCGTAGATCTGATTCTCCTCCATGACGACGACTACGTGACGGCTGGATGGGACAGAGCCTCCGCCGGAAGTAGGACCGCCGGTAAACGGGGAGTTCGAGCCTGAGCCTCCGCCGCAACCCAGGACGATCGCGCAAAATGCAAGTGAAGCCGACGCGGCAAAAAACCTAATCCTCAACAAAACCTCCGGGCGGCGGAGACCGCCATATGAACAACTGGTTAAGATGTGAGTTCGCAGCCTGCGGGTGTCCGAAGAAAGCCAGGACTTCAGGTCCATTCCTGCGGATGGAGTTCACGCGATCAACGGCTTGGCACACGTTTTTCCCGTGGATCAACGCGGGGCAGATTGAGGTGGAACGGAGGATCGTCCCGCGCTCGAATGGGTGCAGGAGCCGTGATGATGAGGCCTCAACCCGTTCGCTACTCAAGGGAACCGCTCAATTCCCGAGCTCACGGCGCCCGCATCTGTGTGAGACGGCCGTAAGACACAAAAAAAAATCGGCCCCCGTTTTCGGCGGGGGCCAAGTTGCCTTGGTTCTCTCTGTTACGAGAGCTTGTTTGGCGGCCGTCGGCGGGGGAGCCGAAGGCGCGGTAATAGCCTCGGGGGAGTGGCTGCGGTTTTAGGGCCGCTCCGCACCTGTCGAAGGCGCTGCACCCTGGGGTGATGCGGCGCCTTGGGCCGCCAAGCTGTTTTCCATCAACCGCACGTGTACGCTCGATTTGCGAACCGGAGCTGCCGGCTCGTCGGCGCCAGTGTTTGAGGCGACCTGGGCATTGCCCAGCGCCACTGCATGCATGCGGTAGACGGGAATGTCGTGTTCTGCCAGGTAACGATTTACAACCTGGGCAATACGCTGCGAGTTCTGGATACCCACCGAGCCGCGGCCCGGCGTGTGCGCTTCCATTTCGATGATGTAGCCCTGACGGCCGTTCACGTTCTGGATGAGCTGATCGAGCTGATCCTTGGCGTCCTTGGAGAGGACTGTGCTGCCGTTGCGGAAGGGCACTTCGACTTCGGAGACCTGACGATACTGGTCAAGCCCGTTCACTTTGGTGTTGATCTGGTCTACGTGGCCTGAAGCTCCCTGGGCTGTGGTGCTGGCGGTCTGCGCCTGTGCACCGGCCTGGGTTGCGGCCTGGTTGGCCGCATCTGCGGTGGACTGGGCCTGCTTAATTCCGGCCTGTGCGCGGGAATCGACGTCCTGAATATCCTTCGCGTTCTTGGCGTTCAGTTCATCGAGTTCAGTGAGCCGATCGTTGATTGGATCGGTCTGCCGCTTCACCCACTTCTTGCGGGCGAAGGGCTGCATGTGACCCCAGAACCCCTCCTTCGACTTGTTGCTCAGCCGCTGCTGGTTTGCATCGGGGGAGGGCTGCTGCTGCGACGTTTGGGACGCTGAACTTGCTTGCGGGGTCGTCGCAGGCTGCGACTGCGCAGCCGAAGGAGGGTTGTCCTGAGGGGGCGCAGGCTGCGCTTGCTGCGCAGCTGCGGGAATGGCGATCGCAGATGCCAAAGCGACAATGGCCAATTGGCCAGGAATCAAAGTGCGGGCTTTCATCTAAGCTCCTCTAATCTTCTTTTTTGGTCTCCGCCGTTAGATCGCGGGAAGAGCGTTCTGCCTGCTCGCCCTATAGTTAGCAACCCCCGTGCCAAAGTCGCGGGGAGGGCGGCACGAATCTAAGTACCTTGGAATCAATACGGGGACTGCGTCTACAAGTTGGCAGGTGGAAAGGACGGAAAAATTTGCGTGGTTCCGGGGGCGTAGTTTTTACCCGCGGCGGTAGTTTCTACCCGGCGGCGCGGGTTTTCCCGGGAGGCGAAAGCCTCTTTGAATAGCTTGTCTTACGCCGTATTACGGGCGTTGGACGGCGGGTGCGGGAATCGCTGATTCCTGTTGCAGGATGGGCAGCAGATCCGCGGGCGGGCTGAATCGCCGGGCTGGTCCGCCGGTCACGCGCGATAGGACCGCTTCGAGCATCGGGGTCATCCAGGCTAGCTGCTTTGCGCGAATCACGAAATCCCACAGCGGCTCGAACTTCTTCCAACCCGCCGCGTAAAAGAAGTGCTTGGCTTGGTGCTTGACGGTGCCGTGATGGAGAGCGGCCTGGGCGATGGCCGACCAGCGGTAGAACTCGTGATAGGCCCAGTCGTAGCCGGTCTTGAGCTTTTCCGGAGCGAGCCGCGCCGGCTGGTAAACAACATGCCTGGTATCAAAGAGATCCCAATTGCTGCTCGTCATCCGTCCGGCACGTAACATACGGTCGTAGAGGCGGGTTCCGGGGTAGGGCGTCTGGATGTGGAATGTGGCGGTAGTGATTCCCTGCTCGATGGCCCAGTCGACTGTTCGCCTGAAGACGTCGTCGCCGTCGTCATCCATGCCGAAGACGAAGCTGCCGTTGATCATGATTCCCAGGCTGTGCAGCCGGTCTGTGACTGCTTTGTAATCGCGGCCGAGGTTCTGGCGCTTGTTGCTGGATTTGAGGTTTTCCGGCGTCAGCGTCTCGAAACCAACGAAGATGCTGCGCATGCCGGCTTCGGCGGCGCGCTCGATCAGGTTGCCGCGGAGGATGGAGTCGACCGTGGCCGCGCCCTGAAAGACGCGCTTCATGCCGCGCATTCCGCTGAAGAGCGATGCAGCGAAACGGGCATCGCCCAGCAGATGGTCGTCGAGGAAATACAGGTGACGGCCGGGCAGTCGATCGATCTCGGCCAGGGCATCGTCGACGCGCTGCGTGTAGAAGCCGCGACCGCCCTGAAAGAACGCATCCTTGTAGCAGAAATCGCAGTGCTGCGGGCAGCCGCGCGTGACGACGATGGAGTTGGGCACTAGATATAGCTGGCGCCGGATCAGGTCGCGGCGTATGGGCGGAATGCGCTCGAGCGTGCGCCCGAGGCCTGAAGTGTAGACCTTCTGCGGCTTCCCTTCTCGCAAATCTTCGAGAAACTGCGGAAAGGTCTGCTCGCCCGGTCCGAGGAAGATGGCATCGGCATGCGGCGCGGCCTCATCGGGCAGCGACGTGACGTGCAATCCGCCGAGACAGACGAACGCGCCGCGGCTGCGATAGTGATCGGCGAGGCGATACGCGCGGTAGGCATTGGTGATGTAGACCTGAATGATGACGAGGTCAGGCGCGTCGTCTGTGATGAGGGGTTGCACGTGCTCGTCTTCGATGAGGGCTTCGTCGTCCGCATTGAGATAAGCCGCCAGTGTGGCCAGGCCGAGCGGCGGGAAAAGCGAGTACTTCACCGGTCGCCAGTAGGGATCCGTCGCCTCCGTCAGCGCGGGCAGGATGAACTTCACCTTCAGGGGCCGATTGATTCGCGATCCCGGGAGCAAGCTCATCGACTGCCTCCGGCCGCGACGGCTGCGGTGGGCACTGCGCCAAAGCGGCGTTCGCGGTGGCGAAACTCAGCGAGGGCTGCGTCGAGTTCGGCGGGGCTGAAGTCGGGCCACATGCAGTCGGTGAAGTAGAGCTCGGCGTAGGCCGACTCCCACAGCAGAAAGTCTGACAGGCGCTTTTCGCCGCCGGTACGAATCAGCAGATCGACTTCGCCGACTTCGCGCGTGAGCTCGTGGTGCATTGCACTGCGTGCGGCAGAGACGGAAGCTTCCTGCGCTGGGGAGGAGCTTGCCGCGCGCGCAATCGCATCGCGCGCGGAGTAGTCGATGGCGACACGGAAGAGCAGGCGGCGACCGGCGGCTGTGACGAACTCGCTGCGGTTCACTTCACGCAGAGCTGCGGCAGGAATGCGGTCACGGCGGCCAATGATCTGCATGCGAACGCTCTTCTGGCGCAGGCGTTCGGTTTCGAGACGGAGGAAGGCGCGCATCAGCCAGAACAGACTCTGCACCTCGCCGGCGGGGCGCGCCCAGTTGTCAGCGGAGAAGGCATAGACGGTGAGGGCGCGGATACCCACGTCGGGTGCGTGCTCCACGATGCGCTTGAGCGCGGCGACGCCGGCGCGGTGGCCAGCGACACGCGGCAGCCCGCGGCGCGTGGCCCAGCGGCCATTGCCGTCCATGATGATGGCGACGTGCAGGCCATCTCCGCTTTGCGATGTAAAGTTATGACTCACACTGCCTCCCTGAATTGGCTCTTCGGAATATTTGGGTTGGGTCTTGCGCTGTCTTACGATCGTCTTACAATCGTCAACTTTGCAGCACAAAGTAATCGGGCAAAAAAAAGATCAGGCCCGGGACGGCGCGAGGCCGCCCAGGTCGGTCTGCTGATCTTTTTTGCTGGCGGGGATCGGAACCTGCGCGGCGTCGCGCACCACCTGCTCGAGCGTTTCGAGGTAGTGCAGGTAGCGCTTGCGCCCAGTGGGCGTGATGCGGCAGACGGTGAGCGAGCGATTCTTGTCGATGCCCTTGGCGATCTCAACGAGTTTGGCGGCTTCAAGCACGCGCAGGTGGCGGCTCAGGTTGCCGTCGGTCAGTGCGCAGAGCTCCTTTAGGTCGTTGAATGTGAGGCCCTTGGGATTCGTGATGAGCGACGTGAGCAGGCTGAGGCGGGCGCGCTCGTGAATGGTGCGATCCAGGCCCTCATAGGCGAAGCGACCTTCATTCGGCTTATCTTTCATCGCGATTCTCCTTTGTGCTGAGGGCGAGAATGGCAGCGACCAGCAGCTGGCCGGCTCCATACGAGAGGCCCATGGTCCAGGGGGCGAGGGAGCGCGCGTCGCCCAAGCCCAGAGTAATCAGTCCCATGGCGAGATACCAGACGCCTGCCAGCACCATCAGCCGGGGCAGGAACCGGCAGGACGCGAAAACTCCGAGGCTGAAGGTGACGAGCCAGAGGCTGGGAAGCATCCACGCGACGCCGGGGGCGCGATTGACAAGCACCAACGACACCAGGCCGCCGGCGCCCATGGACGGCAGAAATTGCTCGACTGCCATGTGGATCATCTCGTCGGCCATGCCGGAATGGACCCGGTAAGCGCGCGTGACCATCTGCGTGCCGATAATGCCGGCAGATAAAGCGGCTGTAGTGAACCAGATGCCGAGGTAGACGAGGACGTGGCGGGCAGGATCGGTCAGCCAGATCTGCTGGGCCACGGCAGCCACGATGGCAATGAACCCGGTGGAGGCGAGGGTAGCCGGGCCGTAGCCGCGGAATTCGGTGCTGCGCGCCATTTGGCGCCGGATGCTGCTGATGTCTCCGAGCGCCTTATTTAGATCGTCCATCGGGCCCCTCGTTTCACTTTACATTGCAAAGTATCGCAGAGGCGTGCGTGTGTCAACTATGAATTTTGAGGTTGGGCGAAATGGGTGTCGGAGCGCCGTTACGCGCCGCGATGCCGCTGTAAGACAGCCACCCAGCCTTGTCTTACGCTGTCTTACGTCGTCGGACGCCAGTCCGGACCGGTTAAGATTGGGTCTTCCGTGGGGGCAACTCAGACGGAGTGTCGATAGTATTTGCTCCGATGATTACTTGAAAGGAAGCAGACGATGAAAACTTACTTGGTGAATCACCTTCGCATTCCAGGCGACATTCCAAATGCCCAGGCCGTTGATTACCTTGCGAAGGTCGAAGCCACGGTCGAGCCATTTCACGGCAGGTTTCTAGCTATGGGGCCGCTGGACGTATTGGAGGGTGCATGGCCGGGAGCGGTGGTGCTGATGGAATTTCCGGACCGCAACGCCGCCACAGCTTGGTATAACTCTGCGGAGTATCAAGCGATCATTCCACTTCGGAAAAACAACTCCATCAACGACCTCGGTCTGATCGACGGTCTCCCAGATGGCTTCACGGTGAAGGGATACGCCGAGGGAATCCGCAGCTCGTTGGCAAAATAAACAACTACGGGAAGAGCGTTAACGCGTCGGACTGCGCCAGGTTCTCTGTCACATCTGCCAGTGGATTGTCGTGTTCGAGGCCGCGCACCATGACCATGGCGCCGCACCACGGCAGACGCTATCATCCTGCAGCTCCGGGATTAGCCAGGGGAGTGGTTAGTCTGACTCATTGAGTCTGGACGCGCAGAATGCGAATTTCGGGGTAGGCGCCATCCCAATTAGGTGTAACGGTATCGAAGCTTAGCCGGAAATCGCGTTCGTCGCCGGGTTTGAGTGGCGCCGCAGATACGGGTTGTGTATCGATATAGGGCTCGCGGGTGCGAATCAACATCATGGGTTGCGACTCGTTTTGTGCAACTTCATGGGCATAGTTTCTAAACAGCACCTGCGCCATAATGCCGCTGACGGTCTTGCTCCCCTTATTAGCAATGTGGCCGTCGAGGTAGGTGACCTTGCCTCCGGCGAGGTTCGCCGATTCGCTCATCTGCACGTTGGTGACGGGCAGACTGGCAGCATAAGGATCGGCCGCGGCTGTGACCGGGGCAACTTGAGAATTATGGTTTCGGCTCGTCACAAAGATGACGATGCCCACCACAAGAACAACGACACCCGCCGCAATGATGATCGGCATCCAGTTGCGCTCGCGGGCTTCAGCAGGGCGAATGAGCTCAGGACCAGTGTTCACGGCAGGATTCTACACCCGTTCCCTTCGGAGCACGTTGACATCGACTCATGGGGAGCGGAATGAGAACTCAGGTCGTCTGGTCGGTGAGAAGAGAAGTGCCGATGACGTCGAGGAAAAGTTCCGTGAATTTGTGGCATCTCTGAGAAATGTGCAGCGTCTAAGCCATTAAGAACGGAATTTCAAGTTGTTCCGACGCCGTATCGGTTGAAGTGTTTTTTGAGGCCGCAGTATAACTTTTCGTCGCAGGGCGATAGAAAGGCAGCGCACAATGCAGTCCGTTCCCCGCACCCCATCCCCGGTCCCCACCGAATGCACGCCGGACAATTTGCGCGGCCGACGCATCGCTGCGGAAGAAGCCGTCTATAAATGCGTAACGGTGGGCGCCATTCTGCTGGTACTCGGGAGCCTCTGGGCCTTCTGACCCTATAGCTGGAGCCGCGTCAGCTACGGCTGAGACTTGTTTGGGCTCCTTTTCCGTCTTCCTGTCGTTCCGTAGCGGCTTCCCCTACCTGCCGGAACGGCAGATACAAGAGATAGAAGAGCCCGAATGCCAGCACTTCACATATCAGGATGTACCACGGCCAGGGGCCGAGCACGTTGAGCAGCGTGGGCGCAGGCGGCTTGCCACGCAAGTACATATAGTTGGTTCCGTAGAGGTAGTCGCAGATACCCGGGATCAAAGCGTAGAGGTTCGTCGCGACCATAGCACGCAGGACCGATCCCAGCCGCGGCCTAGCCTGATGGGTCCAGACCAGATACAGAGTCGCAACCACGATCAGCCCGTGTGAGATGAAGTACTGCACCCAGATGAACCACGTAGCGTGCGTGTAGTTTGGCGTGAAGAGCGCGTTCCCTGCCCCGGCCAGCCCCCAATAGTACGCCACATCGAAGAGAGCCGGGTTCCGCGTGAGCAGTACTGCGATCGTCAGCGGCACCGATACATCGCACAGCTCCAGCGGAATGTGCCCGGGAAACAGCGGTTCACCGGCGAGCGCGAAGCTTGTGTAGTAGGCGAGGAAGTTCAGCAGCAGCAGCGCGGCCAGGGTGTAGCGAATGACGCGGTTGCTGGCGGAAATGCGTCTTTGCACCCAAACCAGCGCCGCCGCGAGTGCGGGAACCGCGCCGATGACGGCGAGATGGGCCGGACCGAATGCGTGGAAGGGGACGTTCATAGGCGAGCGGGATTTGCTCGCATTAGATCATGATGGAGGGTGATCTGGAATACCCGCAGTGTAGCATCCGGCTGTTGACATGTACGGACAATCGCCGTACATTATGTGAAGACGAAGGAGTCGCCATGCCCGCCATTTCCCCGAAGAGACAATCGATCCATGCCGCGCGCCGCAATGCGCGGCTTGAGGCCCGGGTTCCGCAGGAGACCAAGGACGTGCTGGAGCGAGCGGCGGCAGTCCAGGGGAGAAAGATGTCGGACTTCGTGATCAGCAGCGCCCTGGAGGCTGCTCATCGTATTCTGCGCGAAAGTGAGCTGGCCGATTTGACGAAGCGTGACAGGCTCGCATTTGTAGAAGCTCTGCTCAACCCACCGGCACCCAACGAACGACTGCGGAAAGCTGTCGCAAGGCATGCGCAGGTGTTTGGGAGGTAGCGTATCTCTACGCAACGGTTCAAGAGTGTCGAGCCCTTCGGAGACCATCACAAAAGCCTTCGGGCGACGTTTTCGTGCGGCAGTGAAGTACTCGATCGCTACCTGAAACAGCAAGCTACGCAGGACATCGCCAGGCGAGCTGCGGCCGTTTATGTCCTCTTGTCCGAAGATGGCGCGCGGATCGCTGGCTTCTATACGCTTTCAGCAGACAACATCGACGCGGCCGATCTACCCGAAAAACTCGTCAAGCAATTGAACCTGCCACGTTATCCGTATATCGGGGCAACACTCCTGGGCCGGCTCGCGCGTGATTTGGCCTATAGAGGACAGGGCGTGGGGGAGTTGCTTCTCGTAGACGCACTCCACCGAGCGCTCCAAATCAGCCAGGATGTCGCCTCTGCTGCGGTGGTGGTGGATGCCAAGGATGACAACGCTCACCAGTTCTACTCAAGCTTTGGCTTCCTACGCTTCCCGGACTCGCACCGGCGGCTCTTTCTGCCGATGGCTACGATCGAATAACTCTTTAAACTGCGCCGATAGCAGCTTAACTCGGCCCTAAGCGAAACTGGCGCGCTTCACGGTCTGCCGGAAGTCCTTGCCTTTCATCTCGACGGCGATGCACATCTCCGCGATGCGCGAGCGCATGCGCTCGCCGATGCGATCGCCCAGGGTCTGCTCGCGGGCCGCGCGCTCTACATCGGTCTGCGCGCCCCCGCCGGGAGCCATGTCGGGGTAGTTCGTCGTGATGATGGTGGTCTGCTTGTCGTTATACCGCGTGTTGAGGATGAGCGAGACCGTATCCCACACCCACTCATTCGGCTTCTGTGCGCCCAGATCGTCGAGCACCAGTACTTCCGCCTTGAAGACCGGCTGCAGGAGTTCGAGTTCGGTGACGCTGACCTGCGGGTTGTAGCTGTTCTGGATGTTCTTGAGTAGCTCGCGGTAATCGCAGAACAAGCCCTTGACCCCGCGGTCGCGGATGAGCCGGCGCAACACACCGACGGCAAGATGCGTCTTCCCTACCCCGATGGATCCGGTGAAGAGCAGGCCTTTCCCGGCCGTGTCAACCGGATATGCGTCGACGAAGTGGCGGGCGGTCTGGTGCGCACGGCGCAGCGAGGCATCGATGCCCGGGAAGAAGTCGTAGCCGTCGAGATCGTAATCGCGGTAGCGCTCGGGAATCTTGGCGGCAATCACGCGGCGCTCTTCGCGCTGGATCTCCTGGCATTCGCAGGCGCGGGAAACCCAACGGCCGTCGCGCGACATGACGCGAACCAGGCCGACGCCGTCGCAGATGGGGCAGGTGCTCATGATCTTTCTCAAGGCTATCTCAAATGCGGCGGAGGCAAAGCGGCGCGGGAATGTGGAAAACGTGATGGTTGCCTCAGCGTCTACTCTGGCGCGAGTTGCACCAGTCCAACTCTGGCGGCATCTCCCCATCCCTGCCTCGGCATCCCAAATCGAGGAGGCTGATAGATGGACCAGAAAACCCTCGTAGCTGTTGTGGTCGTGGTCGCGATCATCGTGATCGCCGCCATCGTGGTGATGGTTCGCAAACGCAGAAGCCAGCGCCTCAGGGAACACTTCGGTCCGGAGTACGATCGCGCGGTGCAAAGCCGGGGCGATGCGTCGAAGGCCGAGCTGGAGCTGATCAAGCGCGAGGAGCGGGTGCATCGCTTCTCGATCAAGCAGTTGGCACCGGAGGTGCGGGAACGCTACGCCGAAGACTGGGCCGCCGTGCAGCGCCGCTTCGTAGACGATCCATCCATGGCCGTCACCGACGCTGACAGGCTTGTAAACCGCGTAATGGAAGCGCGGGGCTACCCGATGGCCGATTTCGACCAGCGAGCGGCCGACCTCTCCGTTAACTATCCGGGCGTTGTGCAAAACTACCGCTCTGCCCGCGTCATTGCACAGAGCCATGCGCGCGGCGAAGCCGGAACCGAAGAGCTGCGCCAGGCAATGGTGTACTACCGTTCACTGTTCGACGAACTGCTCGACATCCCGAAATCCCCAGCAGACACACCAAGAGGAGTTGTTCATGAATCCATTAAACGCGCTTCGTAAAGAAGAGATCAGGCATGAAGAAAGAGAAAACGAAGGCATCAGGAATGAAGGCGTGAGGAACGACGAGAGATTAACAACCGCCGATATCGCCAAGCCTCCGCGCTCGGAGTCGGCCCCTCGCGAGAGGACCGTCGCGGACCCGAATGCGGGTGCTGGCCAAATGGCCGCCGCAGCGAACCCAGCGGTACAGCACAACCCGCTGTTTGCTCAGAATGAACTGCAGGGTTTCCGCACGCGCTGGGACCAGGTACAGACCTCGTTTGTGGATGAGCCTCGCACAGCGGTGGAACAGGCAGACAGCCTGGTGGCGAACGTGGTGAAACGCATCGCGGAGCAATTCGCATCGGAGCGCGAGCAGTTGGAGAAACAATGGGATCGCGGTGAGAACGTCAATACCGAGGATCTCCGGCAGGCACTCAAACGCTATCGGGCGTTTTTTGACCGTTTGCTGGTTTTGTAAACAAGCACGCGAACCGGGCCCACGAAGCCGCGTCTCGGCGCGGTTGAAACCCTTCGGTACCTCAAGTGCATGAAGGGTTTTGAAATCAGAGGGATCACGTCCTCACAGTAGAACAAGGGGGCGGGGCCGTTCGCCGGCCCCGCACTTTTGCCTCCACCGCTCAGTTTTATCGGATCGAATTTACGGCCACTCTGTGACCGGCAGCACATCCCACGGGGATATGCCGCCGCATGATTCTGCGCACAGGAGGGCCCTACCATGCCCAACCCCCGACTCCTATGTCTCACTGCTTTTGTGGCACTCTCGTGCAGTGGGGCGTCGCAGAACATACCCGATATCAATAGCTTTCCTTTAGCCTTTGAACCGAATATGGGCCAGACCCCGGCGCAGGTCAGCTACCTGGTGCAGCGTCCGTCTCACCAGGTTCTCATCACTTCGCAATCGCTCACATATATCTTCCCGATCTCGGCCAAGGATGCACCGACGCCGAAGCCGCGCTCATTCACATTCCGGTGGACCGGTCCGACCGGTACTCCGCACTTCACACCAAAAGGCCCCCTTGCGGGACGCAGCAACTATTTCCTCAGCCCGGACGCGGCGCGCGGGATCGCCAATGTTCCGCATTACTCGGAGTTACGAGAAGAGGGAGCGTTGCGTGGCGTCGATATCCGATATCACTCTGGCTCGCGCGGAGAACTGGAATACGACCTGATTCTGTCGGGCCGGACCGCAGTCTCCGATGTAGGAATGATCATCGAGGGCGCCGATCACCTTCGTGTGGAGGAGGATGGCGCGCTCAGCATTCTCAGGGGCGACAAAGAATGGCTGCGGCAGCCCGTTCCGCAGGCCTATGAGATGCGCAACGGCCGCAGAATCGCCCTTAGGGCAATGTACACGGTCAACGATGGCAATCGCGTCAGCTTCAGCGTTCCGGCGAGAACACCCGGGAAGGAACTCGTCATCGATCCGGTGGTAGCATACGGGACGCTGCTGGGCGTGCATGACCCGATGTACCGTTGGGCGGATGAGGGTGGGCCGTACAGCCATGGGCTGAGCACCGCCGTGGATCCTGCAGGGAACTTCTTTGTAGCCGGGCAAACTTATGCGTTCGACTTTCCGGTAACGCGCGGCGCTCTTCAAACAGAGTGCCCGTGGACTCCAATCGCCTGCGTGTACACACCGCTGGACTTCGTGACCAAGTTTTCGAGTTCCGGCCAGCTGCTTTACTCCACCTACCTGGGGGGCGACCTTGGCTACAGCCCTTATCATGAGCCCACTGGCAAAATGCTGGCGGTGGACGGAAATGGCTACGCCTACATCGCCGGTGAAGCCGTAACGGGCGGATTCCCGGTGACCACGAATGCCTATCAAACGGTGTGTCACAGTGGGAACGGCTGCGCCACGCTGACCAAGCTGAATCAGAGTGGCTCCGCCCTGGTGTACTCCACTTACTTCGGCGGCGTGATGGATTCAACAGCGCCGTTCGAGGGACCGAGCGATACCTATGCCAATGCGCTCGCACTGGCGTCAAACGGGGACGTCTTCCTGGCCGGAGGCACACGCAATCCGTATCTGCCCACTACGCCGGGGGCATATCAGTACTCGTGCCCGATGAACAGCGCGGGGTGCAAGAGCGGCTACGTGGCACGATTCAATCTCAACACCAGCGGATCCGCCTCGCGGATTTTCGCGACTTATGTCGGAACGCCGGACGGTGCGACCGAGATCAGTTCCATCGCGGTCGATCGCTATGATGACGTTTACGCTCTTGGCCTCAGCACCGTGGATGTGCCATTCATCGCGAGCTTCGGAACGGGCAAGTTCCCGTTTGGAACTTATGGCGGGGTCTGCTACACGCTGGGCGCAGACTGTGAAACGTTTGTGGCGAAGCTGAGCGGAAATTACGGCCAGGCTTTGCGCGACGCGACGATTCTTCGCGGGGTAGCGGGCAAGAGCATCGCAGTGGACAGCAGCCTCAACGCGTTCATAGGCGGCGCGGCAAGCCTGGGCCTGGCTACAACTCCCGGCGCATTCCAGTCTCAGTTCAGAGGGGGCTCAACGGACGGATTCGTCACGAAACTCGACGCCTCCGGCTATATTCAGCTCTACTCAACCTTCCTGGGCGGAACCGGCGACGACGCAGTTTCTGATATCGCCGTGAACAGCTGGGGGATGGCGTTCGTTACCGGATTTACCAGCTCAACGGATTTTCCGCTCGGCGCGGGCGCATTCGGCAAGACACCTTCCAGCGGATATGTCACGGCGTTTAACGCTGATGGTCGTAGGCTTTACTATTCGTCCTTCATTGGCGGAGGTGGTGGCGCGGGTATCTCACTCGACAAAGCCTGGAACGCTATCCTGACCGGAACTGGCAGCGGGACAACACCTCTCACGTCCAATGCCGTGCAAACGCAGATGGCCGGTTTTGACGACGCTTTCGCCCTGAAGGTCGCCATTGCCGCCGATCTCCGTTTGTCCAACACCACGAGCGCCACTTCAATTGCGAGGAACGGTGTGGTGATCTATCACGCGCGCGTTCTTAATGCCGGACCTGACAGCAGCGACAAGGTTGTTTTCACGGATGCGATCCCCGCCGGAATGTCCTATGCCGGGGTGTATGTACCCAACGGCGACGGATGCACAGGGCCCAACATAGGTGCGACGACAGGCGTGCTCACGTGCCGCAAAGCGCGGCTGGAACCGGGCCAGACCTGGTATGTGAACGTGTACCTGCGCGCGATCGGTAGCAGCGGAACGAAGATCACCAATCAGCTGAAGACTTCTGCCGGAACACAGGATCTTTGGCAGACGAACAATTCGACTAGTTCAACTGTCACCATCCAGTGACGAAGGCCGGCGGACGAGCCCTTGCGGGTGTGTCCGCCGGCGTATTCTTCAGCCCGGATGGGCCCGGCGAGGACCGAGCGCGAGCGGCTGGAAGAACAACAATGGTTCTTTGCCTCGTTCTAAGTAGAGTCATTCACCGTGCATTTGAGCGCACCGGATACCCATTAACGCTTCGGGCCCGCAGCATTCCCCCCATCATTCCCTTCGGTCCTGGACAGTTACGTAGACTCTTTACGGCGTGTTCCCACACACGAATGGCTGCGGTTGCTTAAAATCGGAAGCGCAGAACTTTCAGGGGGTTAAGGTGAATCGAGTCTGTGGCGCATTGGCGGCTCTTGCTATTGCAGTGTTTCTATTTCAGTCCGCGTCCGCGCAGGAACCTGCGAGTAAACCGGAAACGCAGGCTCCGGCACCGGCAAAGGCGGTTCCGCAAACAACGGCTAGTGGCCATCCGGCGGACGCCTACTGGACCGCCCACGACAAGCAGCTCCTGAACGACTTCGGCTGGCTGGAGCGCTTCCACGATGCCGACGTCGCGCTGCCCCCGCCGGCCGCCGGCGAGAACCGCGTCGTCTTCATGGGCGACTCCATTACGGAAGGCTGGCACTTTGACAAGCCGGGCGGCGACTTCGCCACGAAACCGTACATCAATCGCGGCATCAGCGGGCAGACCTCGCCGCAAATGCTGGTCCGCTTCCGGCAGGATGTGATCGACCTGAAGCCAAAGGTGGTGGTGATCCTGGCCGGCACAAACGACATTGCCGGCAATACTGGCCCAATGACGCTGGCGCAATCCGAGGCAAACATCGAGTCGATGGCGGACCTCGCCCGCGCCAACCAAATAAAGGTGGTCCTGTGCTCGGTGCTGCCGGCCTACGATTTTCCATGGCATCCGGGGCTCGAGCCGGCACCGAAGATCGTGAAGCTGAATGCGTGGATGAAGGATTACGCCGCGCAAAAGGGCTACGTGTATGTGGATTACTACTCGGCGATGAAAGATGAGCGTGGCGGCCTGCCGGCGAACCTGAGCAAGGATGGGGTGCATCCGCTGCCTGCGGGGTACGCCATCATGGCGCCGCTGGTGGAGAAAGGGATCGCACAGGCATTGGCCCAGCCGTTTATTGCGGCCGGCGCACCGTAAAGATGTCGGTTCCAACCCTGGCCGCGCATTGGTGCCTTGCCAGCCAGGGTGGATACTGCGTTCCGTTACTTAGTCGTTGGCGACGAACTCGCCGGAGCCGGAGTTGCGGCAGGCTGCGCTGCCGGTTCCGCTGCAGGCTGGCCGGGTTTCGCCATGCCGCGGATGTATTTCACAAGCCCGCGAATCTCGTTATCCTTAGCCCGCGCAGCATCCTCGGGAGGCATTTTGCCGTCGCTCCCTTTGCGAATCGCGTTAAAGAGCTGTTCATCGCTTTTGCCTGCCAGGGCGGTGGGGCTCGTCCAATCGTCCAGAGTCATGGTCTTTCCGATATCGCCTTTACCATCGCCGGTATCGCCGTGGCAGATGGCGCAGTCGTTCTTATATATCTGTTTGACCTCTGGCCTGGGAGGCTCGACCTGGATTGTGGCAGGCGGGGCGGCCTCGGAGGGTGCCGGCTTGTGCGCGGGTTTTTGCTGCGAGACGAGCGAACCTGCGTAGGCCATAACGAGCACAGCGGGCAGGAGGAGTAAGGGTTTCCGCATTGGTCATCTCCTCAGTTGCCGGTGTCGGAGGAATCGGCATCCGTGCAGCTGTTTTTTGATTGCGGCCACATTATAGGCCAGATTTGTCACGTTGCTACGTGATCTATGGAATTGCCAATGCGCTTAGTTCCAAATACAATAAAAAGACTGCAGGAAAGGTGTTTTACAAGACAGATGCCCAAGGAAAAAATTCATCCCAACTATGCCCCGGTGCGGGTTGTCTGCGCCTGCGGCAACAACTTTGAGACGCGTTCGACCCACAAGGGCGACATTCACGTGGAAATCTGCTCGACTTGCCACCCGTTCTTCACGGGCAAGCAGCGCCTGGTCGACACGGCTGGCCGCGTGGAGCGGTTCCGCCGCAAGTACGCCAAGGCCGACGCGAAGTAACCCGAGCCTGATCAGCAATTTGGCTTTCAAAGGCCTCCGCCGCGGCGGGGGCCTTAGCGTGTTTGGGGGAAAGCAGCACTTAGCTTGTAGCCGTTAGCTTCTAGCTAGTGATGTGGTGGTGCGGAGTGTATCGGCCAGATCGCACTTCTGTGCCCGAAACGGCCGGACGAAAACCATAAATGGTTGACCGCTAGCGGAAAGAGCTAGAGGCTAGAAGCTAGGAGCTAAAAAGCTGAAGTGGCTGGCAGAGGATTCACGGTGAAGAAGCACTGGGACAACCCAATCGAGCACGAGATGCCCGCCGAAGCGCGTGTGCCGGCGGAGATGAGCATCGGTCCCGTGCGGGTGGCCCCGGCGACCGTGCTGGCGCCTATGGCCGGCGTCACCGATACCGTGTTCCGGCGCTTCATCCGCCACGCCAGCTTGTTTACTGCAGGGACAGAGGGGGATAAAGGGACAACCGTCGAAACCGGTATTGATGCCGACGTTACCAATCAGCAGTCCGGTTGCGGGCTCCTGATGACCGAGTTCACCTCGGCCGATGGGCTCTCACGGATGCGCGAATCGAAGCGCAAGCGCTATCTCACTTTTTATGAGGATGAGCATCCCATTTCGGCACAGATTTTCGGATCGAACCCCGAGACGCTTTCCGAGGCCGCCCGCATCATCCAGGACACCGGCTTCGACACGGTGGACCTGAATCTGGGCTGCCCGGCCAAGCGCGTGGTGGGCTGCAATGGCGGGTCGGGGCTACTCCGCGATTTGCCCAGGATCGGCGAGATCTTCCGCGCGGTGCGCGAAGCGGTCACGATTCCCTTCACCGTGAAGTTCCGGCTGGGATGGAACGACACCAACATCGTCTGCGTGGAACTGGCGCGGATGGCCGAAAGCGAGGGTCTGAACGCCGTGGCCCTGCACGCCCGCACCCGCGAGCAGGCCTATACGGGCCAGGCGCGCTGGGAGTGGATCGCCGCTATCAAGCAGGCTGTGTCGATTCCGGTGATCGGCAATGGCGACATCCGCACGCCTGAGGATGCGGCGGCGATGATCGCGAAGACCGGCTGCGATGCGGTGATGATTGGCCGCGCTGCGCCGGCGAACCCGTGGATCTTCCGCCAGATTGCCCAGTACACCGCGACCGGCAGCTACGATCAGCCGACCGTTGAGGATAGGTACCGGATGATCCGAGCGTATTTCCAGATGCTGCTCGATGAGTCTGAGGCCTCCGCGGGCGACAAGAACGCCGCCGTGCGCGAAGTAGCCGGAAAGATGAAGCAGTTTGCGTCATGGTTCACCCACGGCGTGCCGGGCGGGGCGAAGCTGCGGGCCTCCATCTACCAGGCGAAGACCGGCGCCGCGGTCCTGGAGCAGGTGGATACCTTCTTCACCACGCGCCTGGCCGAGGGCGCAGCGGCCGAGCTCGATTCGGAGCCTGAGGTGGAGTATCCCGAAGGCGCTGCGCTGGTATGCGATTAGATCTCGATCGGCCACTGCACGGATTGCGGCTGTAAAAGGGTAATGGTCAGGTGAGCAGTTGGTCAGGTGGTCGTCACCTTGATGCCAGGTGAACTCCTTGCGGGTCATCCAGGCGCATCATCAGTCCCCACCCAAAGAAGTCGTCCGCGATAGCTACGGCGATTTCGTTGTCCCCTGCCTCCAGAGGCAGCGTGAAGGCTCCATTCTCGAGCGAGCATCGGCCATCAGGAATCTTTCTATCGGCTTCAGAGTCGAAGAAATTCTTGTCGGCATAGACCAGCTTTCCATTCACGAAGACCCACACCTCACGCGTCCAGCCAATCTGGGCATTCGCCGACCGCTTCTTGTCGGAACTTATCTTTGTTGTGACCCATGCCAGGGCGCGGTTCCGACCGGTCACGGGAAGGCCGTACTCGCGACTCAGATTCACCAATCCATTCCGCTCAACGCGTATGTCTCTCCATGGCTGCGAGGCAGAGGGCAGCTCCGCATAGCCCGGGTCCTTGCCTTTCGCCAGCGAGAGAAAGGGTGACAGGCGCCAATCTCGGATCAAGCCGGAGTCGTCTTCCAGCGCGTCTTTGGCCGGCTGCGGCGAAAGCCCTTCCACCGCATCTGGAGTGATCACCATGTTGGCGAATGTGGCTGGCCCTTGAAGGCGCAAGCTTCCAATCATTACGTCTCCCTCGAGCCTGCCAACTTCCAGTGTGGGGACTGCGGCATCGTTTACGAAGACGTTCATGCGGCGGCCGGAGATCACCATTCTGATATGGTTCCAACCGTTCTCGCGCAGCGGCGCTCGTGTTTGATATTGCGGGAAGAGATCCCATAACAACACGCCGTGCGTCTGCGGGGCATACTGGATGCAAGCCTTGAACGCTGGACAGGCAGGGTCGGGGCGAAGGTATAAAAGCTCGAAATTCTTGTCGTCCCGCTGATGAAATGCGATTCCGGGCGCTCCCCGGCCCACTGTATTCACGTCAAATTCGATCGTCCCGTTAGCGAATGTCACGTCTTTGAGCACGGCATCGCCGCTGTTGAGGCGCATGAGGCCGTGATAGAAGCCCAGCTCGCGCAGGAACTCCGCGTTCTCCTTCGTCTGCCAGTGTTCCGCGGTCATGCTAACGTTGAGCGGCTTTGCGGCTTGCGCCGTCGAATGTTGCGAGAGCAAAAGTACGCACATGGCCAGCGCACCGAGCCAATGTGGGGGAAGCTTCTTCTTCATGATGCGAGCCTACGGGGGCGGCTCTCGTTCTCACGAGCTAAACGTGACAAGCCGGACAGCAGTGTTTCAGGACTAGTTCATCAGGCTGCGGGTCGGCTGGGGCCTTTGCGCGGTGGAGGCGTGTTCACTCCATCCCAGCGCTTCAGCAGTGGACCGTTCTGAATCATCACGGACTTCAATTTATGCGGGCGCATAGCGAGCGATTTCGGCCCGCAGGCGCCGTCGTGGTTGACCGGACGGAGCGACGCTACGGGCAATCCATTTTGCAGGCGATGACCGGCGAGTCAGGCTGGCTAACGTGGACCGCGTCTCTCCAAATAAACATCGAGGTGTGACGCAGCTCACTTTTTCATGCTTTTCGCGCATGCAAGAATGGCTCTCGTGAACTTCGATGCTTCAGCTTTTGTCGGCGATGAGGAGTTGATCCGGGTCCTGAAAGGACGCTCGATCCCGGTCGACTGCTCGGAGGATCGCGCGCTCTTTTACCAAGGCGATGATCCGGTGGGTGTGTATATCGTCCACGGCGGAACGGTGACGATCGCCATGCGCACGCGAGACGGCGACGCGGTTATGGATATGAAAGCAGAGCCGGGATCGCTGCTGGGACTGCCGGCTGTGGTGAGCAACTCGCGCTATTCGCTCTCCGCCAAGGCCAAGCAGGGTGCGGACGTCAGCTTCGTTGGGCGCGATGAGTTCTCGAAGATGATGCTGACTGAGCCGGGCGTGGCCGTGCTGATCCTGAAGGTGCTGGCGGCCGAAGTGCGGACGGCGCGGATCGCTGCGTGTAAGGGATAGTGGTCGCGTGATCAGGTGATCACGTGGTCGGGTGGTCGATAGGCGGGCAGCGTCACGCTGCCCGCTTTGCTTTGCGTGCGGCCGTCGGGACCCAAATGACGCGATTTCACGGCGCCAGCAGCGGATAGTATGATCGCACCCACAAGTATCCCTGCTCCTGTTGCGAGGTCTCTCCTATGAGTCTGTTTCGGTTGCTGCGCCGTTGGCGGTTGTCTTTCACGTGTGCCACGTTGTTCTTGATCGGCGGATCGGCTTCGCAACTGGGCTCGCAGACGCCTCCGGAGCAATTGGCCAAGCCGCCTGCCGATGCGCGGGAGTTCACGGTGCTATCGACGTCCGGCACAAACGGGAAGTCGTACAACTGGGTTGCGGCGGACGGCAGCCTGATGTCACGCTCGAGCGTGCGTCTGCGCGGCATGGCGTGGGAAGTGGATGAAAAGGTCCAGCTTGGGGCCGACCACATGCCTTCGTCGCTGGAGATACGCGGCTCCACGCCCACCGGCAACGCGGCCGAGACCTTTGCAGTTTCGGGCAAACAGGCCAAGTGGCAGACCCCCGTGGACAAGGGCACGACCGACTATCCCGGCTCCGCCTTCTACGTTGCCGTGGGAGGCACGTTCTCCGATTCATCGTTTTTCGAGGCCCTGCTCGCCAGTCCGGATCACTCGCTGGCGCTGCTGCCTGGTGGCAAGGCCCGGGCCGAGCGGCTCACCGAGCTGACCGTGGGCGAAGGCGCCAAGCGGAAGAAGATTGTGGCATGGGCCATCAGCGGCCTGGGGCCGTCGCCAAGCCCCATGTGGGCTACGGAAGATGGCAAGTTCTTTGGTGCAGCGGGCGTACTCGCGGTGCTGCCGGCGGGCTATGAATCGGCGCTGGTACCGATGACGAACGCGCAGGACGAAGCGCTGTCGGCGCAGAGCCCTGCGCTCGCCAAACGCCTTGCCAAAACTCCTGCGGGCCCCGTGGCATTCACGCACGTACGCGCTTTTGTGGATGGGGAGCGATTTGCCGAAAACCAGACGATCGTAGTCGATCACGGCCAGATCGTGAGCGTCGGCCCTTCGAGCACAGCCCAGGTGCCCGCGAGTGCGCAGGTGATCGATGGGACCGGCAAGACGCTGGTGCCCGGCTTGTGGGACTCGCACCAGCACGTGAGCGATGACTTTGCCGGCCCGTTTCTTCTGTCGCTGGGCATCACGTCCGCGCGCGACCCCGGCAACAACAATGATCTGACGATTGCGCGCGCCAAGCGCCGGGCGAGCGGCGACCTGCTGATGCCGCACGTGTATCCTTCGCTGCTCATCGACGGGAAAGGCCCGAACTCCGCGCAACTAGGGACAATCGCGACGTCTCCGGAAGAGGCCATTGCCGCGGTTCAGAAAGCCAAGGCCGAGGGCTTCACCGGCATCAAGTTCTATGGCACCTTCAATCCGGCGTGGGTGGCTCCGGCCGCAGCAGAGGCGCACAAGCTCGGTCTGCATGTCCATGGGCATGTTCCCGCGGGAATGCGGCCTTCCGAGGCGATTGCCGCCGGTTATGACGAGCTGACGCACATCTACTTCGTCTCAATGGAAGCCATGCCGAAGGACATAGTGGACACGTCGAACGGCATCAACCGCTTCAACGGAACTGGACGCTACGCAAAGGACCTGAAGCTGGATGCAGCGCCGATCAAGCCGCTGCTCGACACGATGGCCGCGAAGCACATTTACGCCGATCCGACGCTCGTGGTGGTGGAGTCGCTGTTTGTGCCGGAGAATGGAGATCTGTCGCCGGCCTATGCGCCGTTTGTGGGCACGCTGCCCCCGGCCACCGAGCGCGGCTTCAGGACGGGCGGCTTCGCGGTGCCCAGGGACCTGACGCGCGAGGATTTCCGCAAGAGCTTCAAGAAGCTCAGCGATCTCGTTGCGCTTATGCACAAGGACGGCATTCCCATTGTGGCCGGCACCGATGGATCAGGCGCCGAGCTGGTGCGCGAGCTGGAGCTCTACGTTGCGGCCGGCTTCACGCCGGAGGAGGCGCTCGAAGCCGCGACCATCATGCCAGCGCGGCTGGTGCAGGCGGACAAGACCACGGGCTCTATTGCGGTGGGCAAGAACGCGGATGTGGTGCTGGTGGAGGGCGATCCTTCGCACCGCATTGGAGATCTGCGCAATACGCGCGTGGTGATGATGGACGGCAAGCTGATGGACGCGGATGAACTGCGTAGCGCAAGCGGATTCTCGGGTCGGCCGAAGAGCGGGGAGTGATTCAATTGTCACCCGACCACCAGCGCATCAATTACCATCCACTATGTGCCCGGATTAGACGATGAAGTGAAGTGGGTGCGCGGCGTCGGGCCGCGCCTGGCGGAGATGCTCGCCGCAAAGGGCATCCGGACCGCCGAAGACCTGCTCTATCACCTCCCTTTTCGCTACGAAGACCGGCAGAATCCGCGCTCGCTGGATGAGCTGAAAGTGGGCGAGATGGCCTCGGTCATCGCCGAGGTACGCGGGTTCGCGCTGCTGCGCACGCGCAAGGCTCCAATTTTTGAGGTCACGCTGGGCCAGGGCCGCATGGCGATGAAGTGCATGTGGTTCCACGGCGGCTATCTGGAAGGCAAGTTCCACACCGGGCAAACGGTGGCGGTATTCGGCAAGGTCGAGCCGTCGCGGACCACGCGGAACTTCAAGATGATCAATCCGCAATTCGAGATCCTGCCCGACGCGAGCGAGGACGCAGAGACGCGCATGCTCGAAGTGGGGCGGATCACGCCTGTCTATGAATCGCTGGGCGGAGCGCGCCTGGCCTCGCGCTGGCAGCGCAAGGTCATCTTCCATCTGCTTGAAGGATTGCGCGGCGCGATGCCCGAATGCCTGCCGCGCGCGATGCTCGACCGGCTCAGCCTGCCCGATCGCGAGATGGCGTTGTGCCAGGCGCACTTTCCGCCCGAGGGCACGCGCATGGATGCGTTGCAGGCCTGGGCGACGCCGGCGCACAAGCGGCTCATCTTCGAAGAACTTTTCTTCCTTGAGCTGGGCCTCGAGTTGAAGCGGCGCAAGATGCGCGAGCGCGCCGGCATCAGTTTCGCCACGACCGACAAGGTGCGCGAGGCAATCCGCGAAGTGCTGCCGTTTCATCCCACCGCCGCGCAGAAGCGCACGCTGGGCGAGATTGTGCAGGACATGCGTGAGCCGAGTCCGATGCGCCGGCTGCTGCAAGGCGATGTAGGTTCGGGCAAGACGATCGTCGCGCTGCAGGCCATGCTGGTGGCGATGGAGAACGGCTACCAGGCCGCGCTCATGGCTCCAACGGAGATCCTCGCAACGCAGCATTTTCTGGCCGCACGCAAGCTGCTGGAGAAGTCGTCGCGCAATTACCGCATCGTGCTGCTGACCGGCTCACTCGACGAAGACCGCAAGCGCGCGACCCGCAGCCTCATCAATCGAGGCGAGGCGCACCTCGTGATCGGTACACATGCGCTTATCGAAGAGAAGGTCGAGTTTGATCGGCTCGGACTCGTGGTCGTCGATGAGCAGCACCGGTTCGGCGTGCTGCAGCGGTTCCGGCTGATGAAGAAGCCCAACCAGGCGGAGCCTGACGTGCTGGTGATGACCGCGACGCCGATCCCGCGGACGCTCGCGCTGTCGCTCTATGGCGATCTGGATGCCAGCGTGCTGGACGAGCTGCCTCCCGGGCGCACGCCGATCGTCACGCGGCGAGTTCCCGACGAGCGCGCAGACGATGTGTGGGATTTCGTGCGGAAGCAGGTCGAGCAGGGGCGGCAGGCGTATGTGGTCTATCCGGTAATTGAAGGATCGAAAGACGATCAGCCGGAGTTCGACTTCGCACAGGACTCGCCCGCACCAGGGTCAACGGAACCCTCGCCTCCGAAAGCTGCAAGGAAAGGCAAGACCGCCACCCTCTTCCCAAAAATGGTGAAGGAAGCGAATCCTTCCGCGAAGTCTGGCTTGAAATCGGCAATGGAGATGCACGAGAAGCTGCGCACCGGTCCGCTGGCCGGCCTGCGCGTTGGCCTGCTCCATGGGCGCCTCGACGCCGACGACAAGGAAGTGACGATGCGGCGTTTCCAGCGCGGCGAAATCGACGTGCTGGTGTCCACCACCGTTATCGAAGTTGGCGTCGATGTACCTAACGCAAGCGTCATGGTCATCGAACACGCGGAGCGATTCGGCCTCGCCCAGTTGCACCAGTTGCGCGGGCGCGTGGGCCGCGGCGCCGCGAAGAGCTACTGCATCCTGATGACCGGCGAGCGCGTGAGTGAGCAGGCCGAGGAGCGCCTGAACGCGATGGTGCGCACACAGGACGGATTCGAGCTGGCCGAGCTCGACCTGCAGATGCGCGGGCCGGGCGAATTCTTCGGAACCAAGCAGGCCGGCCTGCCGGATTTTCGCGTGGCGAATCTGATTCGCGACAAGCAGGTTCTCGAACTCGCCAAGCAGGAGGCGGCGCGCTTCGTGGCGGACCCCGGAACGGATGTGTCGGAAGCAGAGCGAACCCGCGTGCGCGAGCGGCTCAAAGAAGCCTGGCAGCGGCGCTACGGACTGGTCGAAGCAGGTTAGAGGGGTCGGCTGACGGACAGCTCTACGCGGCTTGGTTGCCCGAAAGCCGGACCGGCACTTCGGCTGGGAAAGTCTGTACTTCCAGATCGACGCTGGCGATCTCCGCGCCGCATTCCCTTCCCTGGTTGCGGGTGCACTGGCACAGCTCAGTAAAGCGAAGGTGGCCGTACTGGCTGAGTTCGATTCCCGCGCCAATGAGCACGCTATAGATATCCACGCAAGCATTGCGTTCAAATTCGAACAGCATATTGACCATGCCAGTGTCGCTGGCGCCGCGACTCAGCACCCACCCGCCGCAGCCGAGGATGGCCCCCGTGAGACTGCAGACAAGGCGCGACGGCTCGACCTGCGAAACCGCTTTCATTTCCAGTGCCCAGGGAATGGTCGAATTTGCCAGATTGCGACGCAGCACGTTGAAACCTCACTTCCGCCTATATCGGAGCAGAGCGCTGGAGCATGACAGCTGTTTCGGAGTCGAACGGTGCGTGACCGGCTTTGAAACAGGACCGGTCAAGGTTTCTGGCGGCGCGAAACTGGGTCCGAAATGCATTGGTAGTTTGAAGCCGTTTTCCGGCCCGGGGATTGCTCCAGCCACAAGGACAAGCAGGCGTAGGGCTCGCCCGAGTCCCATGATGTAAGTTTTTAATCAGAATGATCGTCGGCTCAGGCATTGATCTGGTTGAAATTGCACGCATCCAACACTCGATGGATCGCTATGGCGACCGCTTCCTGGATCGTGTGTATACAGCGGCTGAGAAGGCCTATTGCCTGCGCAAGCGCCATGCAGCGGAAAGCTTCGCTGCCCGGTTTGCGGCGAAGGAAGCCGGTGCAAAGGCACTGGGTACAGGAATCAGCCAGGGAGTGAACTGGCTCGAGATCGAAGTGGTGCGAGAGTCGGGCGGCCGCCCTGGATTGCAGTTCCACGGCCGCGCCGCCGAACGTGCCGAGAGGATGGGGGTGCGCAACGCGGCACTGTCATTGACGCACACGGGCACGCTGGCCATGGCCAGCGTGGTGCTCGAGGATGGCCGGTAGGCGCGGGCAGTTCTGCTATCCTCAAAAGGCGAAGCGCCTCAAGTCGCTGTAGTTAGGGGCAACCGTTAACGCCAGACGAACCGCACGAGGAGTGGAGTGCCAAGCCGGAAGGAAATTCAGTGGTCTCAACTGAAGGTCGGCGCCCTGGTGCTGGTGGGCGTGGCGGTACTGGTGGTCCTGATCTTCCTGATGTCGGGATCGACAGGCGGCCTGTTTGCCAAGAAGCTGACGCTGCGCTCTTATTACCGCAACGCGGAGGGCTTGAAGAAGGGCGCTCCTGTCGCCCTTGAAGGCGTCACCATCGGCAATGTGATCCGCATTCGGGTGGTGCCGGGCCGCAACCCCACTCCGGTTGAGGTCACCATGCAGGTTGGCGAAAACGCCGCCTATGGACTCCACACGGACTCCACGACCTCCATTCAGTCCGCCGGCGTACTGGGCGACAGCTATCTCGACATCACGTCAGTAGGGGCGCATGGCTCCGTGCCCCAGAATAACGCCGAGCTCAAGGTGCGCGAGACGCCCAGCATCCAGCAGGTGGTGGACACCAGCCAGCAGAGCCTGCTGAAGCTCACCGAAGTGATGAACAAGGTCAACACGCTGCTGGATACGCTGAACTCCAATCGCGGCAGCATGGGCATGTTCCTCAACGATCCTGGGTTCTACAAGAAGGTGACAGCAGTCGCGGGCAATCTGCAGACCGTCACGCAGCAGATCAACGAAGGCAAAGGAACTCTGGGCAAATTGTTAACGGACGAGAGCCTCTATAACAAGCTCAATGCCACGGTGGACCGGCTCGATATGATCTCGGAGTCGCTGGCCGCCGGCCATGGCACCGCCGGCAAGCTGCTGCACGATGAGACGCTCTATAACAACCTGAACTCTGCGGTGGCCAACACCAACAAGCTGGTGGAAGGCATCAACAGCGGAAAGGGTGCGATCGGCAAACTCACCCAGGATCCGGCATTCGCGCAGAAGCTCGATGACACAGTGGGCAACCTCGACGCCGTTCTTAAGGGCTTGAACGAGGGCAAAGGCTCGCTGGGACAGTTGATGCAGAACCGGTCAGTCTATGACAATCTGGACCAGACCCTGGACCAGGCACATCAGCTTTTGAAGGGTATCCGCGAGAACCCTAAGAAGTATCTGTCGATCAAGCTGAAAGTGTTCTAAGAGCCGTTCGAGGTTCTTAGTTCACAGTTCACTCTGTTTTTTTGGCTCAGGGAACCCGGGTTTAGTGTACTTCGTAGTTCACTCATCGGAGGTCCCCGTGCGCCTGAAACTGCTTGCCAGAGGCGTGTGCTTGCTGGCTCTCTCTGCTTTCCTGTTCATTTTGCTTAAGCCACAACATGTAGCGCATGCCGCGCCGCAGGCCGGGCCCGCCTACGCCGCCAATGGCGACATGCTTCCGCCCAATTATCGTGAATGGATCTACCTCACTACCGGTATCGACATGAGCTACAACCCCAAAGCTACCGGGGGCGGTCAGTCCATGTTCGACAACGTGTTTGTGAATCCCGAGGCATATCGCAGCTTTGTTGCCACAGGAACTTGGCCCGACAAGACAGTACTGGTCCTCGAGGGCCGCGTGGCGCGCAGCAAAGGATCGATCAATACTCGAGGACAGTTCCAGTCTGAGCAGCTCATGGGTGGCTTCGAAGTGCACGTGAAGGACCAGGCGCGCTTCCCCAACAAGTGGGCGTTCTTCGACTTCGATTCGCCAACCAAGAATGGCACGCTTATTCCTGAGAAGGCGCCCTGCTACTCGTGCCACCAGCAGCACGCCGCCGTGGATACAACCTTCGTTCAGTTCTACCCGACGCTGCTGCCCATCGCGCGGGAGAAGCATACGCTGAGCGCGGAGTTCGCAAAGGAAGATGCGGCCACTCAGGGTCCGAGTGACAAAGTTACAAAGTGACAGAGCCTTCGAGTGGATCAGCCTGCTCCGGCGATCAAGCGTCCTGAGAACTTGATCACCTGATCATTTGCTATCTGGGCGCGGCAGGCGCCGGTGCAGGAGCGGAAGGCGTTTCCGGCGGCGGCGCAGGCACACCCGACTTGGTGTTGTAAGCATCCACAATGGTCTTGCTGATATCCGTCGAAGGGGCCCAATACAGCACCATCGGGGTCTGGTCCTGTTGTCCGGTGGCGCCCCCATCTATGACTACGGTGAAGCCCTGCTGCTTGGAGTAGTCGAGCACGAGCTGATCCACCTTTTGCGCCACTCTGGAAAATACATCCTGCAATTGCTGCGAGTAGTCGTTCTGGGCGTCGTCGGCCAGGCGTTGCGCCTGCTTCTGCTTCTCGTCGAGTTGGCGACCCTTGGCTGTACGATCGGCATCGCTGAGCGTTGCGCCCTGACTCTGCAACTGCTTGGACAACGCGTCTATCTCATCGCTCAGACTCTTCAATTGATCGCGCTGAGGCTGAAATTTCTTCTGCAGAGCGGCGACGTCGCGCTGGAACTCGTTCGTCGCGGTCACGGCAGCCTGAAACTGAATGATGCCCACCTTTGGAGCCGGCGTTGAGCCCGCGGCCGTGGCGGCTGGATTTTGGGCTGCGGCTGCAAGCGACATTCCTGCAGCCAGAATGACGGAAACGGCTTTGGCGCGCTTCATGGGCCAGGGAGTTCCTCTCGGGTGCACTCTATTTTGTCGGGACGACTGAGGAACAGACGCTGCGCGTAAGAAAAAGGCACAAAGAAATCGGAGCGGTTCTTTTCCTATCCTCCGCAAAACGCCGCGAAAGGATGAGAAACGAGCCAATCTGAGCGCAGGCGGCCCGGGACTACCACGCCTTCAGATCCACAATCGCCTGCAAAATCTTCTCCGGCTGCGGCAGGATAACGTCTTCGAGAATCGGCTGATAGGCCACGAACGTGTCCATACCGGCGACGCGCTTCACCGGCGCATCCAGGTCTTCGAAGAGCTCATCGGCAATGCGCGCGGCAAGCTCAGCGCCGTAGCCCCAGCTCATCATGTCTTCATGCGCAACGATGACGCGGCTCGTCTTGAGGACAGATTCAGCGATGGCTTCCCAATCATACGGATTG
Organism: Occallatibacter riparius; assembly: GCF_025264625.1. Lineage (NCBI taxonomy): Bacteria > Pseudomonadati > Acidobacteriota > Terriglobia > Terriglobales > Acidobacteriaceae > Occallatibacter > Occallatibacter riparius. The sequence continues at coordinate 4,535,440 of NZ_CP093313.1, read as the reverse complement.
AGCGTGCGCAGGTCGATGATCTCCACCGAGATGTCGTGCTTGCGCTCAGCAAGCTGCGCAGCTTGCAATGCACGCGGAACCACTGCGCCGTAGGTGATCAGGGTGATGTCGGTCCCGGAGCGAACCGTGCGCGCCTTGCCGAACGGAATCGCGAAGTCCGGCCCCGGATAAGGCGCGCGGCCATAAGTCTCGCGATAAAGCCGTTTGTGCTCGAGGAACATCACCGGGTCGTCCGAGCGGATCGCTGTGCGCAACAGTCCGTTGGCGTCGAGGGCGTTCGACGGCATGGCAATGCGCAGCCCCGGAATGTGCGTGAAGATGCTTTCGCCCGACTGCGAGTGATAGATCGATCCGCCGGTGAGATAGCCGCCGATCGGCACGCGAATCACAACAGGCGAAGCCCACGCGCCATTCGAGCGCCAGCGCATCAGCGCCAGCTCATTGCGGATCTGATGCATGGCGGGCCAGATGTAGTCGAAGAACTGAATTTCGACAATCGGCTTCATGCCGCGCACTGCATAACCAACGGCGCGGCCAACGATATTGGCCTCAGCCAGCGGCGAGTTGAACACGCGCTCCCCGCCGAATTCCGCCTGCAGGCCGGCAGTCAGCTTAAAGACTCCGCCCTTGCCCTTCGCTTCACCCAGCACGCCTTCGCGGCTCGCGTCGGCAACGTCTTCGCCGTAGATGAGGATGCGCGGGTCGCGGCGCATTTCATCGTGCAGACAGGCGTTGATCAGGTCGGCCATTGTCTTCGGCGCGCTTCCCTGCGAGCTCTTTGACTTGCCGGGAGCCGAACCAGCCTCCGCCGCGTTCTCGTTCGCAAACGGCGGCGCAGTAATGTCGAGGTCTTCCGAATAAACGTGCTTCGAAATGCTGTCGATCTGCGGAAGCGGCGCAGCCAGCGCGGCGTCAGCAGCCTCAATCACTTCCTGGTCCCACTTGTGCTCGAGCTCGGTGATCTGGTCCGTAGTGACGATCTTGTCCCGTAGCAGGCGCATCTGCATGCGATGGATCGGATCCCGCATGGCGTCGGCTTCGCGCTCCGCCGCCGAGCGGTAAAGCTTGTCGTCATCCGAGAGCGAGTGTGAGTAGGGCCGGATGCAATGGCCATGCACAAACGCGGGGCCATTGCCCGCGCGGCACCAGCGCGCAGCATTCTGGAAGGCACGCAGGCACGTCTCAGCGTCGGTCCCGTCAATCTCCTGGAAGTGGAAGTTGGGGAAGTTGGCGACCAGGCGCGAAATATTGCCGCCAGGCGTGTTCACTTCCACCGGCACGCTGATGGCGTAGCCATTGTCTTCAATCAGGAAGATAACCGGCAGCTTCTGGTTCGAGGCCGTGTTAAGCGCTTCCCAGAATTCGCCTTCCGACGTAGACCCCTCGCCGATGCATGCCAGCACCACTTCATCGCCATGGAACTCAACGCCGGCGAACTGGCGGTAATCGCCGTTGGCCTTCTCGGCGGCCTCAGGATGCGCGCTGTAATAGCGACCTGCCTCGGCGCACCCAATGGCATGCAGCATCTGCGTCGCGGTCGACGAAGACGTGCTCACGATGTGCAGCGGCTTGCTGCTCCAGTGGCAGGGCATCTGCCGGCCACCGCTTTGTGGATCGGTTGCAGCGCCCACCGCCTGCAGAAACATGTCGGTCGGCGAAATGCCAAGAGCGAGACAGAGCGCGCGGTCTCGATAGTACGGGAGGAACCAGTCGTATCCGGACCTCAGAGCCAGCGCCGCGCCCACCTGCAGAGCCTCATGCCCAGCCCCGGAAACCTGAAAGAAAATCTTATTCTGCCGCTTTAAGAGAATTTCGCGATCGTCGATCCGGCGAGACATGTACATCAACCGGTAGATGTCGATCATTGCCTGCGGGCTGAGCTCGCCGTTCAATTCTTCTTGCCCAAGCCCCCGCGGGCTGGAAACTGCCAGATCCATCGCCGTTTGCTCCCTCATTCCGGCATCTCAATTCCCTGCTTCGGAGGATCACCTCTCCAGCGCACAACTGAACCGGGACGAACTTAAGTCGTAGTCTCGGCTCAACTTTCCTGGCTTTGGGAAGCCGCGACTCCGGTCGTGCCATAACCCGGAAGTCCACCCGTGATTGTACAACCCGGGAGGCATTCGAGGCAGGGAGGGAGCCTGCCGAGTTCAGCCCGCAAGGTCACCGCGTATAGATGGCGAATGGAGTAGCGGGCTGAGGCGGATCTCCGATGCTGTAGGTCATCTTCTCTTTAACCTCTTTCGCCAGCCGCTCAATCTCGGCCGCTTTGCGCATGCGCTCTGCCGGCGACAGGGCCGATGCACCAGCTTTGGCATCGTTATCGAGTTCCTGCGCCAGGCGGAGAAGCTTCTCGGAATCGGAGATGATCGACTTCTGCCGAAGCAGGTTCAGCTGCACGATTCTCCTTGCCTCGATGCGCCCGTCCATTCCTATCTCGGACTCCGGCTGCGGCTGCTGACGATGCCCAAAATGGTTGGGGGATGGTCCTGACGGTCCGGAAGGCATCACCGGGCTCTGCGCCGCCGCCGGAAGCACCAGGAACGCGGCCAGCGCCAGCACTTCGGGAGAGCCAAAGGCCCGGCGCGCGTTAAGCAACGAAGCTGCAAATCGACGATTCGAACCAGGGGAAGTATGCTCGAACATTTCCCTTTTCCTTTTCGCCATCTCTTACTTTGGCGCGGTCATGGTGAGCTTCATCTTCACCTGCACGTTGTGCGCGAGCCGCTCAATCTCCTCCATCTTGCGCAGCAACTCAGGTGAGGGTTTGTGGCCCGTCGAATCAAGGTACCCGTTTACCTCGGCGGCGAGCTTGAGCAGCGCCAGGCTGTCTTCATCCAACTGGCGCTTGCGCTCCGTGTTGGCCGCCTCGAACTTTACCTTCGTGACCTTCTCCTGGCGCATCATCATGATGGCATTCGCGTCAGGCAGCCGATTGGCGTCGGGCCTCAGCAGGGTCGAAGGCTTGGGCTCGGCTTGGTTAGTAGGCTTCTGCGAGGTGGGCGTTGCCTGCCCAAATGCAGGAAGTAGAGACGCGGCACAGAACAGGCAGAGGAGCCAGGCGCGCACGGACCGGCCGCATACACATTGCGAGGTGCTGGTTCGTTGTCGTCTCAGTTGAACTCGCATGGCCACCATCTCTGCCGCAGAACCAGGACGTTAGCTGGGTCCGCCGGCGGTGAGCTTCATCTTCTCGCGGACGCCCTTGGCAAGCTTCTCGATCATCTCAGCCTTGCGGATGACATTGATCGAGAGCGTGTCCTTGTCCGTTTTGTCGACCTCTTTTTTCAGCTCGGTGGCGAGCTCGAGGATCTTCGAAGAGTCATCAGCGATCTGCCGCCTGCGCTCGGTGTTCGCAGCCTCATAGCTGGCCTTTTTGGTCTGCTGCTGTTGCTGCATTTGCATCTGGGCGTTCTTGTCGGGCGGTTTGCTCAGGACAGGATCGATCAGGGGCCGATCCGGGCTGCCCGGAGGCGCCTCCTGAGCGATGGCGAGCAAAGTGGCCGTGGCGAAAACGAGAACAACGCCCCGCAACCACGTACTCCGACGCGGGCGTCGTTGAGCATCGAGACGATTACCCCTGGGTGTGCCGCTTGGCATGGGAGACTCCTTATGAGGCCGGAGAAATAAGCAAGTCACACATGGGAAAAGGGAAGCGCGATAAGCCATTCTCACATGCGCTCGGGTGAAAATCGACTAAAGACTCGTCATTTTTTTGTCACCCGGCAGAGGCACCCGATATCAAGTTGCAAGTAGGTGCTGCAGCTACAGTTAATGTACGGGGCTTGGTCGGCTGTTGGCCTCGAAACAACTACTTCCGCGGGCATATGGATTCCCGCTTGATCAATATAGATAGGGAAAAGGGGGAGCGGGGATGCACGGTTTCGCCCTGTTTACGATAAGAACCGGACTATTTGCCGAAGGACGGTTCATGGGGAAGGTCCTCGACGAGTGGGCGAGCGACACCCAGGATTTCGTCCGGACGAAGCTGCCGCACCTGGTTGTCCTGGCCGTTGTTGCCCTCGTGCTGGCACGTATTCTGCGGCTCATCACGAACCGGATGATCCGCCTGGCGGAGCGGCACGGCGGAGACATAGTGCGCGTGGCGCAGGTCAAGACGCTGGCAGGCGTCGTCCGCACCACGGGCCTTGCGATCATCTTCGCCATCGTCGGTTTGCAGTTCCTTGAGGCTCTTGGGGTGAACGTGGGCCCGCTGCTGACCTCGGCCGGCGTGGCCGGAGTGGCCATAGGCCTCGCGGCGCAGAACCTGGTCAAAGACATGTTGAACGGCACCATGATCTTGCTGGAGGACCAGTTCAACGTGGGTGATGTGGTGACCGTGGCCGGGCTGACCGGCACGGTGGAGACCATGACGCTGCGCAAGACGACCGTCCGCGGCGGCGACGGAACGCTTTACGTCATTCCCAACTCGCAGATCACCACGGTGGCCAACCAGAGCGTCGACTTCAACAACGCCACCATCAATGTGAGCGTCGACTTCTCCGCCGATCCAAACAAGGTGCTGGAGATTCTGACCTCGATCGCGAATGACGTCCGCAACCAGCCGGAATTCAAGGATGCATTTCTGGCCGATCCGCAGATTCTTGGCGTCGATTCAGTGAAAGGATCGCAGCTGATCTTCCCCGTAATCTTCAAGACCAAGCCGACCAAACAGTACGGGCCCATGCGTGAATTTCAGCGCCGCGTGAGGCTGGCGCTGGAGCAAAACCACATGTTGCCCGGCGACCCCATGCGCGTATTCAATTCGTTCGGCGAAACAGGGCAGGCTCTTGCCACAGCGAGAACCCCGCACGAGGAGCCGGCTAAAGCCGCAGATCCAACCACTTTAAAGCCCCAGGAGACGAACCCGTTCACTGGTGAAGGATGATATCGGCCGCTGAGCCGGCCGATGATGTCACCTCGATCTCGATCACTTGCGCAGGATCTTGTCCATGGACTTTCCTTTGGCCAGTTCATCCACCAGCTTGTCCAGGTGACGGATCTGCTGCATCAACTTGTCCTCGATCTGCTCCACTCGATAGCCACAGATAACGCCGGTGATCTTCGAGACATTGGGGTTCATACGTGGAGCCTGGGCGAAGAAGGTTTGGTAATCGACCTTCGTCTCGATTTGCCGTTGCAGCGTAGCGTCATCGTAGCCCGTGAGCCAGCGGATGATGGCATCAACCTCTTCTTTCGTACGGCCCTTTCTCTCCGCTTTAGCGACCAGCAGCGGGTAGACGCTCGCGAACGACATCCTGAATACCCTGGTGTTGTCCATATGGGCTGTGTCCCCTTCGTACTCGCGATTTTGAGAGGGGCGATTTCGTGCTGGCAGCAGTGTAACTTCCGCCCGATGCCCGGGTACGAGGTCGTCGCGCGATCAGTTTTCTTCCAGCGCCTTCAACAGCTCCTCAGCATCCGTAATCGGCGGCAGGCACGTCCGTCCACGGCAGACGATCGCCCACACATCCTTCCCTTCCGGCGCCGGCACGTTGAGCAGCATCTGGGCCAGCGCTTCGGGAATACCTCCGGGCGTCACGCGAAACGGCCCGATGCGCATGACGGTCTTATTCACGCTGTAGCGCGCCACGGCCAGCGCTTCGAGCCGCGCTGCCTCAGCGCCAGATCCGACAATCACCACCTGGACTGGATCGAGAAGCAGGCGTTCGAGAGCAAGCCCGTAGCTGCCCGCGTAGAGGCCCAGGTGCTCCACGATGCCAGCAAAAGACGTCAGCGTAGTCTCTGCGATTTTGCGATACTCGGAGAGATTCGAGAGCGCTTCAAGCCGCAGCAGTGCTGATGCCGCAGTAGGATTTCCCGCTGGCGTCGGCGAGTCCTGAAGAGGCTTTCGCTTTGCGGTGAGTGCTCCGAGAGTCCCGCCCGTGCTCGCCGTGTCATTAAACGCACCAGCAGTGGAGTCGTAGAAGCGGGCGATCATCGCATCTGCGAGCGTAATTGCGGCGCGGTAGAACTCCATCCGCCCGCTGGCAAACCATCCGTCGAGACAGGCGTGCACGGTGAATGCATAGTCGTCCAGCGTACCGGGAATCTTCTGCGTCTCCTCGCCCGCAAGCTGATCGGAATAGGCGATCACGTGGTTCAGCAGGTCTGCGCCGCTCCACGCTTCTGCCAGCAAACGCCGCAACGTAAGCAGTGCGAAGTTGATCGCCGCGGGATTACGGAGCACGCGTCCAGCTTCGAAATAAGCCGTGATGGCCATCGCGTTCCAGCCCGTATAGAGCGTGCGATCGATGAACGGCATCGGCCGCTGCGCCCGCGCCGCAATCATCTTTGAGCGCGCGGAGGCCAGCAATTGATTGAACTGCTCCACCGAAACACCGACCAGCACCGCCGCTTGCTCTCGCGTCATTTTCACGTGCAGCACGTTCTTCGCGGGATTGTGATGCATGTCGCCGAGTTCGCCGATGTCGTAATAAACCGACGCGGCCTTCAACTCGTCCGGACCAAGCACGGCACGTGCTTCGTCGAGAGTCCAGGTAAAGTAGTCGCCATCGTCGTCGAGCCCGTAGTCAGCATCCTGCGAAGCATAGAAGCCTCCCCGCAAACGGTCCGTCATGTTCGAGTCAAGCCAGAACATAATGTGGTTGGCCACCGACTTGAAGTCCTGCCGAACATAGCTCTGGAACCCGTGCACGTAGTTGCGCAGCAGTTCCGTATTGTCGTAGAGCATCTTCTCGAAGTGCGGAACCAGCCAGCGCTCATCGACTGAATAGCGGTGGAACCCGCCTGCCAGGTGGTCGTACGTGCCGCCGCAGCCCATCTTCTCCAGCGTTGTGAGAAACGCGTCGCGGGCCTGCTCGTTGTCGCGGTTCATCGCCATTTCGAGCAGCAGATCGAGTGCTGCCGGCTGCGGAAACTTGGGCTGCGAGCCGAACCCGCCATTACGAGCGTCGAACTGCGACAGCATCGCTCCGGCGATCTTGTCCACGACGCCTAGGCTCAGTTCGGCTGTCGGTCCCGTGAAGGTCTCGCTGTGCTCCACGGCTGCCATCACGCTCGATGCCGACTCGAGCGCCTCCTCGCGGCGATCCTTCCACACCTGCGCCATGGTCTCCAGGACCCGCGGAAAACCAGGGCGGCCGTAGCGCTCGTCGTGGGGGAAATACGTCCCGCCGAAGTAGGGGTGCCCATCCGGAGTCAGGAACGCCGTCAGTGGCCATCCGCCCTGCCCGCTTATGGCCTGTACCGCAGCCTGATAGCGCGAATCCACGTCAGGGCGTTCGTCGCGGTCAACCTTCACGGCTACAAAATGCTTGTTGACGATGGCCGCAGTCTCAGCATCTTCGTACGACTCCCGGTCCATGACGTGGCACCAGTGGCACCAGACCGCTCCGATATCGAGCAGGATCGGCTTCTCTTCGGCCCTGGCGCGGGCGAACGCCTCCTCACCCCATGGATGCCAGTGCACGGGTTGATGGCGGGCTGAACGCAGGTAGGAAGATGACGAATGATCCAGCCGGTTGGACCCGGAATCGCCTGGGGGGAAGTGGGCTTGCATGGCCGAAGAATAAATGGCCGAAGCCCAACGGAGCCAATCGAGGCAGGTGCTAGAGCCTGCGCGAACCCGCGCCGGCACCTCGTTTCCCAAAGCGGAAAGCGTCGCGATGGAGGAAGCCTACCTTTCGTTGCTTTCCGAGCGGAAATCAGGCAACTGATTGGGGTATATTGTGCATCTGTCGAAGATGACAACCCCCTGGGTCGAACCTTGCTCTTCTATCATTGCTGCACTGTGTTAACTTCTGCCGCACGTATTCATTGCGCCCGAATTGGTTAGACCTCGGTCCTTGCGCCGCAAGAGCGCGGCCGGCCGAAATCAGGAGAAAGTCCTCAATGAAAGACCAGTTCGTGCCTCCGGATGCCGGAATTGCGATGGAATTCCCGGTGCAGCCGATGAGCGACCTGGTGCGCGACTTCGACTGGTCAACAACCCCGCTGGGCTCGGCCGACAAGTGGCCCGAAAGCCTCAAAGCCACCGTTCGCATTCTCCTCACCTCGCGCTTCCCCATGTGGATGGCGTGGGGTCCGGAGCTAACTTTTCTCTACAACGACGCCTACGCCCGCGTAACCCTCGGCAAGAAACATCCCTGGGCCCTCGGCAAGCCCGCAACGGAAGTATGGTCGGAGATCTGGTCGGACATCGGCCCCCGCATCGCGCGCGTAATGGAAACGGGCGAAGCATCGTGGGATGAGACCTTGTTCCTGATCCTGGAGCGCAGCGGCTACCAGGAAGAGACCTACCACACCTTCTCGTACAGTCCGCTCGGCTCCAACGATCACATTGAAGGCATGCTTTGCGTGGTCATGGAAGACACCGGTCGCGTCATCGGCGAGCGCCAGATGGCCGCGCTCGGTACCCTGGGCGCTGCCCTGGTTGACGCCAACACGCGCGAAGAGGTCTTTGCCGCTATCGCGCGAGGCCTGACCGACCAGCGCGACATGCCCTTCGCCCTCACCTACCTGTTCGAGGAGGATGGCTCGCGCGTCCGCCTCGTGGCGCACAGCGGCGTTGAGCTCGGCCAGAAGATCGCCGTGCGCGAGAGCCCTACCGACAGTGAGGACTTCCCCTGGCCCGTCGAGCAACTGCTCCTGACCAATCGTGCCGTGACGGTGGAGAACCTCGCCGAATTGTTCCCCGATCGGCCCCGAGGCGTATGGGACCGGCCTCCCGTGCAGGCGCGCATGGTTCCCATTACCCGCCGCGGCCAGGAGCGGCCTGCCGGCGTATTCATCGCCGGACTCAACCCATACCGGCAACTCACCGCCTCTTACGATCGCTTTCTCGAACTCGTTGCCGGACAGATCGCCGCCGCCATCGTGAATGCCGAAGCCTACGAAGAAGAACGCACCCGGGCTGCGGCACTGGCGGAACTCGACCGCGCCAAAACGGCCTTCTTCTCCAACGTGAGCCACGAACTGCGCACGCCGCTCACGCTGATCCTCGGTCCGATCGAAGACGCGCTAAACAACCAATCCGCGCTCTCGCCCGAATCGCTCGAGCTGCTGCACAGGAATGCCCTGCGCCACGATCAATGTGCGCAGCAAAGAAGGCCTGGGCACAGTCTTCCGCATCTTCATCCCTGTCGATACGACGACCGCAGCCTAGCGTGAGCGTGGCCTTTAGCCGATACCTGAAAACCGACAACTGACAACTCCAGGATCACTGCTGCCCTGTCTGCATCTGCGAGCGATAACGCGAAAGATTTGCACGCAATTGCTGCGCGAGTTCGCGATCGTTGCGCTGCTCGGCGATATCTAACGCGCGCTGCGCCACGTCCACCGCCTTCGCATATTGGCCGGTGTCGGAATAAATTCCGGCCAGCATCTGCAGAATAGCCGGCTCCTTGCCGCCGGTGAGCGAGGCCGCAGCCTCGAAGTGAGGCACCGCGTCCGCGAAGCGGTTGCTCGCCGCCATCGCCCGTCCAAGATTGAACTGGCACTCAGCCGAGCGCGGCGCGAGATCGACAGCCGTCTGCAGCTCCGCTATGGCCTCGTCCATCTGCCCTTCGCGCGCCAGAATCACGCCGTACACATTGTGTCCATCGGAGAGCTTGGGCGCGAGCTCAATTCCCTTCCTCAACTCGGCCTTCGCTTCTTCGCGCGCGCCGCCGCGTACTTCCAGCATGTGTCCCAGATTCACGTGCGCCGCGCCATTATCCGGATTCAGCTCGATGGCCGTGCGGATGTTCTCCATCGCCTCGTCGAGCCTGCCCGCCTCGGCCAGGGCACTGCCAAAATTGTTGTGAGTCTGCGAGCTCTCAGGATTGATCGTCAGCGATCTTTTGTACGCATCAATCGCATCATCAAACTGTCCCATTGCAGCCAGCGCCACACCGAGATTGTTGAAAGGCCGCGCATCCGTCGGATCCTTGGCCGCAGCCACCTTCCATGCGGGAATAGCCTCCGCGTATTTCGCTTCGTCCTGTAGCTGCTGCGCTGTATCGAACTCGCGATAGTAATCAATGGCCGGCGTTTCAATGTGGTCCAAATCGTTCGCGCCGATATTCAAAAATTCCGGAATGTTCACCGCGCGATTCGATGCCGTCGCATTCTCCACTTCAACCGGCGGGCTCGCGTGGCCCTGCTCGTCAATGTGCGTGAGATACATGCGCGTATAGAACGACGGGCTCTTTGACGAGAACACCAGCCATTTCCCGTTCGGCGACCACGAGTGCCACGAGTTCATCACCGGCAGGTTCGACTCAAGCGCCCGCGCTTCCCCGCCCTCGAACGGCACAATGTAAAGCCTGCTGTCAGGCCGCATCAGCAACCCATTCTTGCAGCGCACAAACACAATCCACTTGCCGTCGGGCGAGACCTTGGGGAAGTTGTTGCTCATGCCGTTGTCGCTCGCGCCCCGCACAGGCTCGGCCACTCCGCCCTTTCCGTTATTGAACGGAATGCGGTAAAGATCGTATTGCACCTGAGTCTCGTTGGGATCGTTAGCATACAGCGAGCGCTTGTAGCCCGCCGGATACGGATTGCTCGCCGTGGCACGCGAAAAAATCAGCCACTTCCCATCGGGGCTCCAGAAGGCTGATGTCTGCACGAAATTGGGATCGTCCGCGCCGGGCAATGTCTGCAGCTTGCCGCTCTCCTTGCTATACCAGGCCAGCACGCCGCGCGTGGGATAGAACACCTGCCCAAACCCGTAGTAAGGATAAAAACCGTTGTACAGCCGATCGACAACGCGCATGCCCTTCGCGCGCGGCACATCAATCGAATTCACAACGTATTTGCCATCGGGCGAAACCTGGCTCATGAACCCGAAACGCTTCTGCCCGCCCTCCTCGCTGAAGGCGCTCCAGCGCACCAGGTAGTCGTTGCTGATGGTCGTGACCTTATTCAACGGCGTCAGCGCATAAAGGCCCTTGTCATTCGCAGGTCCGTCGACATCAATGCCCATCACCTTGCCATCGCGCGAGAAGGAGTGGCAATTGCCGCACGTCGGCAGGTTCGTCATCATCAGGTGATTGTGCGTCTCGTTGATATACCGCAGCTCCCAGCGAATCTTGGGCAGCACGGAGTCAGGCAGTGGCTTGATCACGCCGCGCTGCGTCGTTCCCTCCTGCGGAGGAATCAGCGGCACATTGCGATAAAAGATCGGCGCGCCCACAGCATCGCGCGATGTCTCAAACGTAGCCTGCGCGCTCGAAACAGGCTGCGCCGATTTCTCGGCCGCGTATCCGCTGATCGTCACCATCGCCTTCACACCGGTGGAGCGCTTCTTGATCTCCTCCCACATCTTCACATCGGGCCGCCACGCGTGCATCTGCTGCTCTTCAGGGCTCAGCGTCGGCGGAACATAACCGCTGAGACTCGCATCGACTTCGGGGATCTTCAGCTTCTCGCCATCCGACGAAACACGGATCGGCTTCCCCTTCCCGCCGAAATTTATCTCAACGCGCCACACCGTCGCTGCCGGATTGTTATCGCGCCATTTGAATTGCGGGGCAATCACATCGGGCGGGTAGATGGTTCCATTCACCGGCGCGTCGATCAGAATATTGTTCGGCGCTTCCGTCGCCGGGCGAAACATCGAGGGCTGCCGCGCATATTCGGGAAGGAATTCGCTCCCGTCCGGCATCTTCACCAGCGGCGACTGCTGCTCCTGCCCAGCGCGGACGCGGCCCGTCCAGAGCGTTGCGGCCGCCAACAGTGTCAAACCAAGTGCTGCAAATACCCGCTTCAATACGGCCCCCGAAGGTGTCCTTCAGCGCATGCGCGCGGCATCGCGAAAGCCCCTCAGGCGTGGTCCAACGCGAAACCGTATCCCTGGCTGATTTCACTTAAGCGTACGAAGCTAGGACCGCATTCTCCTGTGACTTAGATCACTAGGCGGGTGAGATTGGTCCATGAGATGGGATGGCTCAAGAACAATGCCCCAGACGCAAAACGGCCTTTCCTCACTTCCAATCTGCAAACTGGAAGTGAAGAAAGGCCGATGTTTGTGCGCTGAGCGGGTATTAAAACCGGATCGTCGGTCCCACCGCCACGCGCAGATTGTTGTGCATCCCGTTGCTTACGTAGATCTGATCGCCCGCTTCAAGGCGCAGTCCGAAAGGCCCCGCGAACGCCTCAATGCCGCCGCCCGGATACGCAGCGAAGTGCGTCGAGTTCCCGCCGAACTGGTCAAAAGCGCCGGTGAACGTGCCTGTCGAAGGCCCTTTATTGCTGGTGCTGAATTCCATGAACCCGGCCTTTGCAGTCAAGAACGCGCGGAACGGCCCGGAGGTCCCAACCTGAAACTTCGGCCCGAACAAGCCAGTCAGCGGACGAACTCCGGTTACCACCGTCGTCGTCGTTCCGCCGCTGTTATTGATTGTTGTGAAGTTCCGCTCGAAATCGTACGAGATCTCTCCTTCCATAGCCACGTGCGGATGAACGTTGAAGGCCGCCCGGCCACCCAGGCCGAGGAAGTTAACCGCGCTGTGTCCTGACGGAGCCCAGCGGAAATAATCGCCGTAGGCTGCGAACTCACCGTGGTTATAGGTGCTCTGGCCTTCGCCTGCTCTCTGCACCTGCGATGAAAGGGTAAGGGGAAGCGCCAGGATTGTTGCCATCCCGGCAAGAAGTAATTTGCGCATATAGCTCTACTCCTAAATAGGTCTATGGTCTAAAAGTCGTTCTGAAATCTAGATCTGGCCCCAGGGGATCGCCGCGCCGACTCGTCTGCCCGGCCTCCTCCTCGGACACTAGATGCCGCCCAGTTGTGAGGGGTTGACCCCGCGTCCAGGTACGGAGACCCTCCCGTTCTGTTCTGCAGACAGCATTTGCGCACCTGTGACCAGTGTCACGGCAGCCGGAAGCCCATAAAGCGCATGGTGTTGGCCGTGAACGCGGCCCGTTTTTTATCGCGGATTTTTATTGTTACTTCCCTCCTCGCAGCATCCACCCTCTTCGGCCAGCACAAGCTCAAGGACGCAGATTGCCTCGCCTGCCACGGCGACTCCACTCTGAGCTCGGATGCGAACGGAAAGCCGCACAGCCTCTTCGTCGACCAGAAGCAGCTCCGCCATTCCATTCACGGACGCCTCTTCGCCTGCGTGGATTGCCACAAGGACGTCACCAGCCTCGCCCACGATAAGACGCCCGCGAAGATCACCTGCGTACAGTGCCACTCTAAGGCGCAGGCGGCCTACGATCAGTCAACTCACGCGAAAGCCACTAAGGCCGGAGCGAATGCCGCAACCTGCGGCGACTGCCATGGCGACGTGCATTACGTCACCGGCGCCGGCGATCCGAAAGCGTCCATAAGCCACGGCAACGTACCTGCAACCTGCGGCCGCTGCCATGGCCAGAAATTCCTCATGGAGTCCAACGGCCGCAGCGCTCAGCCGTTCCTCTCCTACCAGGACAGCGTTCACGGTCACGCCGTCGAGAACGGCTCCGTACAGGCCGCCGTCTGCACGGACTGCCACGGCGATCACGCTATCCTTCCGCCGAACGACCAGGCCTCATCCATCAATAAGTTCAACGTCCCTGCCACCTGCGGCAAATGCCATTCCCAAGTCCAGCAGACCTTCACAGCCAGTATTCACGGCCAGGGAATCGCACGCGGTAACAAGCTGGCCCCCGATTGCACCGACTGCCACGGAATCCACTCCATCAAGCGCCACACCGATTCCAGTTCCCCCGTCGCCGCCGCCAATGTCTCGCGCGATAGCTGCGCCCGCTGCCATGAGGGCGTGCGCCTCTCGCAGGAGTTCGGCCTTCCCGGCCAGCGCGTCTCAACGTACTTCGACAGCTACCACGGCCTCGCCACGCAAGGCGGATCGGTCGTCGCCGCGAACTGCTCAAGCTGCCATGGTGTGCACGACATCCTCCCCTCCACCGATCCGCACTCGAGCATCAATCACGCCAACCTCAGCGCCACCTGCGGACAGTGCCACAAAGGCGTGACGCAGAAGTTTGTTCTCACCCGCGTACACATGCAGGATGGCGGCCCGGGCGGAGTCAGTGGCGGTGGTGACATCGGCTCGACCGCTGTTCGCTGGGTCCGCATGATCTACATTCCGTTGATCATCATCGTCATCGGATTCATGGCCCTGCATAACCTGGTCATCTGGCGCCGCAAGCTCTCTGACCGCCACAAAGCGCACAGCGTCACCGTCGTCCGCATGACGCCCAACCAACGTTGGCAGCACCTGGTGTTACTCCTGAGCTTCGTCGTCCTCGTCATCACCGGCTTCGCGCTCAAATACCCCGAGTCCTGGTTCGCACATCTGCTCGGCATGAGCGAGCATTTGCGCAGCACCGTTCATCGCATTGCGGGTGTCGCGTTGATTGCCGCCGGCGTCTACCACGCCTTCTATGTGGCTAAATTCCGCGACGGCCGCCGCCTGCTTCGTGACCTTGCTCCCGGCCCGCGCGATCTCAAAGACGCCCTCGCCGCCATGCTCTATTACCTTCACCTCCGCGACGAGAAGCCCAAGTTCGACCGCTTCAATTACGCCGAGAAAGCCGAGTACTGGGCGCTCGTCTGGGGCACCGCGCTCATGGGTCTCACCGGCGTTATGATCTGGGCGAAAGTCTGGGTAGGCAATCTGCTGGCGCGCTGGCTGGTCGACGTAGCTACCTCCATCCATTTCTACGAAGCAATTCTCGCCACGCTCGCCATCGTCGTATGGCACTTCTATCAGGTGTTCTTCGACCCCGATGTCTACCCGATGAACAGCGCCTGGTGGGATGGCAAGATGTCTGCCGATCACTACCGCGAGGAGCACCAACTCGACGCCGAAACACTGGCTAACGCTGTCGAAGAAACCCCGCGCGGCGATCGAAGCCAGCAAGGCAGCAAGCATCCCGCGACCAATCCCGCGCAAGACTGATTCTTTTGATTGGGATGGAAGCGGAAAACCTACTGCTTCACGGGCACGCGGAAATCAACACCCACAGCGCGGTTCGCCTGCTGTGTAGCGGCAACATCGATCTGCGCCATAGGAATCTGGCGATAGTGTGAGTCAAGCACGGTGAGGCTGTCCGCCGTCAGAAGATAATTGTGGATCTCCTCCGGCGGCCTGCCATCGTTGAAGATCACCGTCAGCATGCCCGTTGGCGCAGGCGCTGAGCCAGCCCCGCTCACCTGCGTCTGCCCCGAGTAGGACGCTCGGCCGAACGCCTGGCCCACGGCCGCAGCATCGGTGTCGTAATACTCCTGCGGATACGGCTGCGAGGATTGCGACTGCATCCCATAATCGCTGTACGGCGCGCCAACATAGCCGGTGTTTCCATACCCGTACCAATCGTCATCGGGAGTGAACAGCCACGGATCAACATAGCCGGTGAAGATCGGCCCCGTGTAATACCACGGATAGTAACCGTAGTACGGATACCACGGATACACATAGCCGCCCCAGTACACCCCGCGATGATGATGATCGTGGTCATGATCATGATCGTGGCCATTCCAGGGACCATGCCCGTGATCCGGACCGATCCTCGTGTATGGCATCCTCGGCCCGGGACGATTCAAAATCGGATGACTCCCCATGCGGGGCTGAATTGGATTGCTTCCCAAGCGAGGCTGAATCGGATGAGGCGCGTAGTTGAACATCCGCGGCGCAGGCGAGGGTCGCAGTCCAATGGGATGAGCCGGGGAATACGCCCGCGGCATGGAAGGCGAGAATGCCCGCGGAATCGTCGGCGACGGCCGTACGCCGATCGGCGCGCGCGCAAAGCCTCCGCCGCCCCGCGCGAACCCACCGCCCGGAGGCGAGAACGATCGTGGCGCGGCAACGCTGTGGCCGCCTGAAAATCCGCCATGCGCTCCAGCGCGCTGGCCCCGGGCCGGCGCAACCACCGCAACCGGCAAAGCCAGCGCGGCAACCATCGCGATTGCAGCCAGACGCCTCATGCCGAAAATTCTACGCCTGTTCCAGTGCTGCGGCGCGCAGAAAAGCGCAACCCTGCGGATGCCGAGATGGCCCTCAGACTCTGAAGTGATCCGGCCGCCAGGACCTGATCCGCTCTTTGATCTGCTTCCGGTTCAGGTTCTCTTCCAGCGCCTGCCTGGCCAGCGCCACCACCTCATCGTCCGAAGCGAAGCGCAGCCCCACCATCTGGTCTTCCGTCAGCCGATAGATCTGCGGGTGCCACTCCGGCGGCGCAAGCGACTGCAATCGCAGCCTTTCCTCCAGCCGGATTAGCCGATCCTGCACCTTCAGCGCATAAATGCGGATCAGCAAAACTGGAATCCAGATCACGATCGACATCACCAGGATCCATCCGCTCCACACACTCATGTGCTTCACGAAATAGACGATCGCAAACACCACGTTTGCCATCAGCGCAAACCCGGTGACGAAGTGGAACGGCGGATGAAAACGTGCGTGGTGCTTGAAGTCCTGTACCGGCTGGGGCTTACTCATGCGATCCAATGGCCTCTTTCAGTGCGATAGGCTCAATTGTCGCAGCCCCCGGCTGAGGCGCTGTTGAAGTCACCCGCGATTGCAGCGCCGGGGCCGCCGAAGCGGGCGGGAACCGCGGCTCGTCGTTCAGTTCAGCCAACTCGCTCGGCTCCAGGGTCGGGCAGTGCTCGTAGCTCCGTGGGAAGCGCCCGCGCACCAGGTAGTCGATGAAGAGGCCCCCCGCCAGGTAAGGATTGAAAATCGCAATCGGTATCGCATATGCCGTCGTCATCAGCGATCCCGAGACACTCATGTTCGCGTGGCTCAGGTGACGATAGCCCGGAATCTGCGGAATCGCGAAGATAGACAGCTTGGTCTCTGGATGCTTCTTGGCATAGTGCACCAGCTTCGACGTAATCTGGCGCGGCGTCGTCATGCCTGCATCCGGGAAGAACGTCCGCGTAAACACGTGCGGAAAATAATCGTTCATCACTCCCCGCGCAAAATCCGCGCAGTTGCTATACAGCAGGTTGAACTGGGTGTGGTTCCGGCTGTCGTTCAGGCGCCCCATGAGCGCTTCGTCCTGCTCCTCTGTGGTGTCAAAGCGGAACGCGTATATCTTCCGTTCGTAAGAAACGCCGATGAGTTGGGCCCAGCCTCCGTGCACAAAGTTGCCCTCGTGGACCTTGGCTCCCAGGCTCTGCATGTGCTCGTCGTGGTACGCCCTGCGCAGGTGCAGCACCCCATCACGATTCACCCGCAGTGGAACATCGGCCGCGTCGTCAACAGCATACAGATAGGGGTAGAGCGGCATCGCTACCCAGTCGTACCCGGCGATGCCCTGGTAGCGCGCAATCACGGCGCCCGGTTCCCCCGGCTCGCAGCGGCGCAGCTTTACCGGCGTCTCAGCGCAAAGGCGCGAGAAGTAAATTGCCGCGTGGCCTGTGGGGTTGAGGGTCCCAAACAGTCCGTACGGCTCTTCCATCAGCAGGGCGGCTTGCGCCTGGCTGCGCAAAGAAGAGAAGCCCAGGATGACCAATACGGACAGGACACAGAAGATCGTCCTTACACGCGTCAATGGCATCAGGTCTCTCCCAGGGGCAAAGTAAACGAGGTCTCCTCCATTTAAGTATGCCCCAGTTTCGGTCGGTTTAGATCAGTGGAATATGCCTCGTGAACCCTGCCTATCAGCAATTCATACAGGGGTTTGCGAACCCTCTGTGGAACGCCTCTTAGGAAATAGACACTTAGCGGCCCTCGGAGTTGCCATCAGGATCCGGGACGTCTCGCACTGCGGTTTGATACCGTTACCTTTCCGGCAATTTGAAATACGAAAACCGAACCAACAAGTTCAAATCGATTCGCATCCCGAGGCACCCGTCTTGAAACTGCGTTTGCTCGCCCTTCTCGCCCTGCTTCCCTTATCAGCTTCCGCTCAGGTCATTCTGCCCAAAGTCCTTTCCGATCACATGGTGGTTCAGCGCGACCTGCCCGTGCACGTCTGGGGCATGGCCCAGCCGGGCGAGCAGGTCACCGTCAGCTTCCGCGGCGAAGCGAAATCCACCACTTCCACCAATATCGGCCGCTGGAGCCTGTACCTAAAGCCGGGAGCGGCCGGCGGCCCCTTCGAGATGACAGTGGTCGCTAACGGGCTCTCACAGGTAAAGTCGCCGGCGATCACCCTTCGTGACATCCTCGTAGGCGACGTCTGGATTGCCTCCGGCCAGTCCAACATGCAGTTCGCCCTGGACCACGCCAGCACCGCCGCCACTGATCTCCCCAAGGCCGATAACCCGAAGATCCGCCTGCTCATCGTCGATGACAAGGCATCCGACTACCCCCAGGAGGACATCCCTACCACCGGCTGGGCCGCCTCCAGCCCCGTGAGCGCAAAGCAGTTCTCCGCCGTGGCCTGGTACTTCGCCCGTGAGATCGAACAGCGCGAGCACGTGCCGGTCGGCGTCATCGACTCAAGCTGGGGAGGCACCCCCGCTGAGGCATGGACCCGCCTCACCGCTCTCGGCCAGGACGCGCAGCTCAGCTCGCTCATCACCCTCCGCGGCAAAATGATCGACGACGCCAACGACACCGCCCTCCATGTCAAAGACGAGCAGCGCCAGCGCGACGAAGCCAAGGCCGCCGGAAAGCCCGAGCCGCAGTTCCCCTGGCATCCCGCCCCGGAGAGCTTCGGCCTCGGCTACCTCTGGAATGCCATGATCGCCCCGCTCACCCCCTTCCCCATCCGAGGAGCCATCTGGTACCAGGGCGAAGCCAATGCCGGCAGCGACCGCTTCCCCACCTACGACCGCGTCATGCGCGACATGATCGAAGACTGGCGTCGCCAGTGGGGCATCGGCCCATTCCCCTTCTATTACGTGCAGCTCGCCAACTGGATCACCGGCCCCGACTCCAACTGGGCCGATGTGCGCGACCAGCAGCGACGCACCCTCGGCGAGCGCAACACCGCCATGGCCGTGGCCATCGACGTAGGCAATCCCAACGATATCCATCCCACCGACAAGGCAACCGTCGGCCATCGCCTGGCCATCGCGGCCCGCGCCCTCAACTACGGCGAGCGCGAACTCGAGTACTCCGGCCCCATGTTCCGCCAGGCCACCCCCGAGGGCAGCTCCATCCGCGCCTGGTTCGATCACGCCAAAGGACTCACAGCGAAAGGTGGCGCAGAGGTCACCAGCGTCGAGATCGCCGGTCCCGACGGCAAATACTTCCAGGCCAAGGCCACCATCGACGGCGAAACCATCGTCGCCTCCAGCCCCGACGTCCCCACCCCCGTCAGCATTCGCTACGGCTGGGCCAGCAACCCCCAGTGCAACCTCTACAACTCCGACGGTCTGCCCGCCTCCCCGTTCACCTCGGAGAAACAGGGTCCAGAGTAGCGCACTGATTCGTCCCGCTAAGTACGCAGCGGGACGATCACATTCGTCTCCTGCACCTCGATCAACCCGCACCCGCATCGCTGCTGCAGCTCTGGCATGATCTTCTCCACCCGCTCGGCCGTATCGATGAACTCGATCCGGATCGGCAGATGATCCGAAAGCTCCAGGATGTGCGCCGCATGAATCCGGTGTCCCGCCCCGAATCCGGCCACCCCCTTGCACACCGTCGCTCCCGCAATCTCGTGCTTGAACAGGAAGTCCAGAACCCCCGTATAGACCGGGACGCCTTTGTGTTTTGCCCCGTCGCTCAGATACACCGTAACCTTCAAGGCTTTTCCGGTCGTCAGCATGGCTGCTCCATTCTTCAGCCACACCTCGTAATCAGGGGCGGCGAGCTCGAGCGTTGGCAGCCGCTGCCGCCACCCGCTCACAGGGGCAACGACGGATTAGACACCCGTTTCGCACTCGATGCAAGTGCTCCCCCAACCTTTTTGGATGCAAACCGGAGCCCTCCCATTCCCGGATGACGAGATCGTATCGGGCAACACAGGCACTGCCGTAACGCCGGACTATAATCCGCTCGTTATTCCGGTTCAACCTGGGAGCCCTCGTGTCGCTGCGGTCTTTGCGCCCTCATCTGCCTTCTCGTTCAAGACGCCGCTCTTCGCTCACGCCCACCGCAACCCTCCTTGCGTCCTTCGCAATCTGTGCCGCGCAGGTTTCCTGCAGCGGTGGAGCATCAAGCTCCGGATCCACCCCACCGCCGACTCCACCGCCCACGCCAACTCCAACACCCCAGAGCCTCGCCGTCTCCGCGCCCGGAACTTCCCTGCTCATCGGAGACACCCTGCAACTCACCGCCACCAGCAAATACACCGACGGTTCCTCTCACGACGTAACGTCGACAGCCGTTTGGACCGTCAGCTCGGGCGCTCCCGCCACCGTCTCATCCGGCGGCCTGCTCGGCGCGACCTCAGCGGGCGATTTCACCGTAACCGCAACCGTGGGCTCGCTCTCCGCCACGCAGGCCTTTCACGTCGCGACGCCGCGCACCACTCCCGGAGAAAACGGCTTCAACTGGGCCAGCGTCAACATTCAGGGGATGGGCTACGTCACCGGCCTCGTCATCCATCCGCTTGCGCCTTACGACATCTACATCCGCACCGACGTCGGCGGCGCGTACCGCTTTGACCGCACGCGCCAGCAGTGGATTCCCCTCCTCGACCGCTACGGCCGCCTCGAGTCCGAAATTTATGGCGTCGAGAGCATCGCCGTCGACGCCACCGACACCAACACGGTCTACATCGCCGCCGCACACGGCCGCACCCTCAGCGGCTCCAATGTACAGACGCCCGCCGAAGTGCTCGTCTCCCACGACCGCGGCGCCACGTGGGCAAACACCGGGCTCGGAGCAAAGAGCCTCTACATCGGCGCAAACGACAGCTATCGCGGTACAACAGGTGAGCGCCTAGTCGTCGATCCCAGCGACCCAGGCGTCGTCTATTTCGCAAGCCGCCAGAATGGTCTGTGGCGCGGCGTCCGCACCACCGGCGACCAGTTCGATTGGCAACCGGTCTCCTCCTCGCTGCCTTCGCCCTCAATCTCGCCAGGCGTCACCTTCGTTCTCTTCGACAAGTCAGGCGGCACCAATTCCTCTGGAGAAACGCTGAATCTCTATGCGGGCGTCTACGGAAGCGGCGTTTATGCCAGCACCGACGCCGGTTCCACCTGGACTCAGATCGCCTCAACAGTAAATCCAGAACGTGCCGCCATCGCATCGGACGGCGCCCTGTTCGTCGCCTTCGGCGGCGACGAAGGCGCCACCAGCGGAGGCGTTGGGCGTTATAGCGGCGGAAAGTGGCAGGACATTACGCCGCCCGGTGCAAACGCCGCCTTTGCCGGCGTCACTGTCGATCCTGCCAATCCGCGAACCGTACTTGCCGCCGCAAACTCCAATCGCAAAATCTACCGCTCCAGCGACCAGGGCGCCACCTGGTCCGCAATCCCGAGCGCTACGCCGGATGTCTACACACCGCAGTACTACCCCGCCGGCCCAGGAATGTGGGGCAATGCGGCCCTCGTCATCGATCCCGCAAACAGCAAGCGCGTGTGGCAGACCAACGGCTACGGCGTACTCGAGACCGAAGACATCACCGCCGCCTCGACCCAGTGGACCTGGCAGATGAACAACCTCGAAGAGCTGGTCGTTCAGAAGGTGATCGTCCCGCCCGTCGTCACCGTGCCCGGAACGAACACCCCCGGCGCAGACCTGCTGAGCGTGGTCGCCGACATGGTTGGATTTCGCCACGCCAGCCGTGACATAGTTCCGGCCGCAACCATCGACTCCTTCGCTTATGTGGCGCAGGGCACCGGCATTGCCTACTGTGCCTCGCAGACCCACAACGCCGTCTTCGTCGGCTGGGACGAGACCGACGTTGCCAGGCCGATGTCCGGCATCACGGCAGACAATGGCCTGACCTGGAAGCACATTCCCAACACCGCTCCAGGCACCGCGGGCAAGATCGCCATGGCAGCCGACGATCCGAAGAAGATGGTCTGGGCGCCCTACAACGCAAGCCCGGTCTACACGCTCGACGGTGGCGTCGTCTGGAACCCCGCAAAATCGAACGGCGCCCCGCTGCCCGCATCCTGGCAGCTTTCCAATCCCTGGTGGAACGGCGACGTGCTGACCGCCGACCAGGTCGCTCCCGGCACCTACTACTACTTCAACAACGGCGACTTCTACGTAAGCTCCGACAACGGCGCAACATGGACCAACCGCACCGTCGCCTGGCCACAGGACCCGCACTGGGTCATTCAGGCGAGCATTGTGCCTAACCCCGCGAAGGCAGGCGACGTTTGGATGGCGTTCGCGCCGAACTCCAACCAGCCTTGGATGTATCAACTCATCCATTCATCCGACGGCGGCAAGACCTTCGTCCCTGTGACCACGCTCGAGTACGCCGACTTCGTCGCTTTCGGCAAAGGGAACGACGCGAGCACTCCCTTCATTTATGTCCACGGCCGCGCTCCCGGCGACACTGCCGACGCGATCTACAAATCGGAGGACACTGGCGCGACCTGGACCCGTATCAGCGACCCCCCTCGGATGCAGTTCGGTGAAATCAACTCGCTCGAGGGGGACATGCGCACCAGGGACCTGGTCTACGTCGGACAGGGCGGCCGCGGAATTGTCTTCGGCTACGGAGCCAATTCAGGCATCACGCGGCCCAGCTCAAGGCACGCGCGATAGCATCGGCGATCGCGGCCCGCTGCTCTACAGCCACTCCGCCAGTGCCGCGCCGCACCACGTCGCCCCGAGGCCAAGCACCAGGCTGCCCACGGCATAGAGACCCGCCAGCAGAAACGCGCCCGAGCGCAGTGTCTCCAGCGTCTCCCACTCATACGTCGAGAAGGTCGAGTATGCCCCAATGAAGCCGATAGGAATAAAGAACCGCCACGCCGCGCTGAATTCCACCCGCTCCCCTAGCCACGTCAGGGTGAATCCGATTACCAGGCAAGCCGTCAGATTCACAATCAGGGTTCCATACGGAAAGCGAATGCCCATGCGGCTGCCGACGTTCGCTCCCACCCAATAACGCGCCACTGACCCCAGCGCTCCTCCCACGGCAATCAGCAGATACTTCTGCAAGGCTGTCTCCTTTCAACAGGCCGCTCCGCACACAGGCACAGATCGAGCCGCAGCGTTGCGGATCAAGTTTTCAGGGAAGTCGCAGCCGGGACGTGACTTCGGAACAGGCTGTTCTGCCGCCGCAGGCTTCCCTGCCGCAGCAGCATCCCTGTCAGGAGTCATCATCTGTCCAGCCACCTAGAGAGGACAGCGGTTAAGGGTGAACTCCATCACCACCACGTCTATTACAAAGTGCCACAATTCCGCTGTCAATCGGAAAGCGTTGACGTCTCTTTAAACCACCGTCAAAATCGCCCGCCCCAGCGCGCCCGTCACCGCATCCTGCGCATCCATCGCGAATGGCCGCGCGAACGCCGGCAGACTCCGCAGATGACCGGCGAAATCCCACGCCAGATCGCGCGCCTTGCAGATGTTCCAGAACGCGAGAAGCTGGCCCACTTTGCCCGTATCCTGCGCAATAACTCCCAACACATCCGAAGCCAGCATCTCAAGCGTCGCCGGCATCAGGTTGTTCAGCAGCCCGTTCACCGACTCGTAGTCGGCGTGCTCCGGCCCATTCAGCGCGGGCATCACATTCAGCGCCGCATCAGTGTCCGTCAGTGCTTGTGCAAGATCGTGGTTGATGTGCGCATTCATCCCCGCCAGGGCGAACTGGATGCGGTCGACACCCGCCTTGAACCGCACCTCGAACACCGCGCTCCACGATGACGCAGTGCCGGTCCCCGCCAGGTACCCGCGAATCGCGTCGAAGTAGTACCGCGCGAATACCACATCCAGTGCCACCAGCCAGCGCGGGCTCTGCCACGCGCCACCCGGCGGATTCAGGTCCACTTGCTCGGTCACCATCAGGTAGAGCTTGTTGAACCACTTCAGCCCGTCATCATTGCCCAGAGCCGCATCGATGGCCTGCATCAGCGCGATCACATCGGCAATGGTGTTAGGCTCGGGCCCGCTGACAATGCCAGCAAGCGCCTGGTCGGCAGGAGAGGAAGTCGTAGTCGCCATGGATGCCTCGGGAAGTCGCAGCCAGTATATCTACGAGTCACGCCAATCCCAAGCAGAAAGCCTATCGGCAGCAGCGGAGGGCAACTCGCCGCATATCCGGGGGCGGGTCCGCTGCAACAACTATCTCCTTGCCTGCGGGACGCGCGAGCAGTATATTCCTCGCGCAGTTAACTCGGTCCCCAGGAGGTCTCATGAAAGGGATTACGCGCGTCCTAACGGCATCCGCGGTCCTCTGCGCCGGATCGCTGTTCGTTCTTCACTCGCAATCGCAGAAGCACGTCCTCGACAACCCCGATATGGTCAGTTGGGGTCCCGCCCCGCCCCTGATTCCCCCAGGAGCGCAAATAGCCGTACTCTCGGGCAATCCTATGGCGTCCGGCCCGTACTCCATCCGCCTGAAGTTCCCAGCCAATTACGCCATCGCCGCGCACTCGCATCCCACTGACGAAAATGTCGTGATCGTCTCCGGCGCGCTGACCTTCGGCATGGGAGACAAGCTTATGAAGGACTCCGCCCAGAACAAGACCATGCCCGTCGGCGGATACGCGCTCATGCCCGCGAACATGAATCACTACGCCTTCACCACCGATCAGGAGACGACGATCATTCTGTTCGGGCAAGGTCCAGTGGAGTTCAAATATGTGAACCCCGCCGACGACCCGCGGAATGCGAAAGGCGCTATGAAGTAACTAGCCCACGGATAGAAGGACTCAGCCGGAAAAAATTCGGGCGGGCTTCACCACCTGAGTGCTCAGCCCGCCCGCATGTTCACGTCGCTTGCTAGTATCCGCTAGCTCCGCCAGCCGCGCTCTAGTTGTGCTTGCCCTTCCACTCCGCATACGGCCCCTGGAAATCCTCGATCTGCCCGTTCTCAAAGATCCACAACCGCGTGCCCACCTCATCGATCAGGTCGTGATCGTGCGTTACCAGCAGCACCGTTCCCTCATAGCGCTGCAGCGCAATGTTGAGCGCGTTAATCGATTCGAGATCGAGGTGGTTGGTCGGCTCGTCGAACACAAGGATGTTCGGCTTCGTGAGCATGAGCTTGCAGAACAGCAACCGCGCCTGCTCGCCGCCCGAGAGCGCCTTGAGCGGCTTGCCGCCCTCCTCGCCGCGGAAGAGCATCTGGCCGAGAATGCCACGAATGTCCTCAACATGCGCCTGCGGATCCCAGCGGTGCAGCCAATCGGCGACCGTCAGGTTGGGCTCTTTATCGGCCTCGATCATGTTGGCCACATCCTGTGGGAAATAGCCTACCTGCGCCTCGTGTCCCCAGAACACCGTTCCATTGTCGAGCGTGAACTCGGGGTCGCTCAGGCCGGGATAGTTCGCCAGCAGGCTCTTGATCATCGTGGTCTTGCCCGCGCCGTTACGCCCCATGAGCACGACCTTATCGCCGCGCAACAGGTTCGCGCTGAAGCCGTCGATCACCTTGTGGTCGTCGTAAAACTTCGTAATGTGCTTGAACTCCAGCACGTGCTTGCCGCTCGGCCGCACCTGGTCGAACTTGATGTAGGGGCGTTGGATATTCGACCGCGCCAGTTCGTTGGTCTGCAGCCGCTCCACTTCTTTGCGGCGGCTGGTGACTTGGCTGGACCGCGTACCGGCCGCAAATCGCGCGATAAACTCATTCAATTGCGCGATCTTCTTTTCGCGCTGAGCATTCTGCGACTCCAGCGTCGACCGGATCTGCGTCTTCTGCATCACCATGTCGTCGTAGCCGCCGGTATAGGTGATGATCGTCTCGTAGTCGATATCGGCGATGTGCGTGGTCACCGAGTTCAGGAAGTGCCGATCGTGCGAGATGGTGATTAGCGTGCCGTTGTAGTTCTGCAGAAAGTCCTGGAGCCAGTGGATCGAGTCCAAGTCGAGATAGTTCGTGGGCTCATCCAGCATCAGGGCTTCGGGCTTGCCGAAGAGCGCCTGCGCCAGCAGCACGCGAACCTTCTGGCCGCCCTGCAGCTCGCTCATCTTGCGGCCGTGCAGGTCTTCATGAATGTCCAGTCCGTCCAACAGCACCGCCGCGTCGGACTCGGCCGTGTAGCCGTCCTCGTCGCCGATAATGCCTTCGAGTTCGCCCAGCCGCATGCCGTCTGCATCCGTCATCTCGGGCTTCTCGTAGATGCGGTCGCGCTCCTCCAGAGCAGCCCACAGCGGCTTGTTGCCCATGATGACGGTATCGATAACGCGATAGGCGTCAAAGGCGAACTGATCCTGCCGCAGCACGCCCATCTTGCGGGGCCGGACGACAACGCCCTTCTGCGCCTCGATCTCCCCGGTCAGCACCTTCATAAAGGTCGATTTGCCGGAGCCATTGGGACCCGTAAGGCCGTATCGCCGGCCTTGGACAAAGTTGACTGTGACTTCCTCGAAGAGCACCTTTGCGCCGTAGCGCATGGTTACATTGCTGACACTGATCATTGCGTATGTAATCCTGGCTGGATGTAGCTGATTGCCTTCACCGCAGATGCGCAGCGCGGCGGCTCAAAGCAAAAGATCGGGCGCAAACAATGCAGCCCAAAGGGAAAAATCCCGCTCAATCCAGTTTCTCATAAAGCGGCCCTAACCATCAGCCCTCACCTAATCAGCCCCAGACGCAGAAAGGGTCCGGCGCTTTGCCGGACCCCGATCCGACCCAAGAGCCTGAATCAGCCGAAATAAGCCGTTAGCGTCAGAATCAGCAGCACAACGCCAATCGTGATCGCGGTGAAGCCCACAATCTTCGAGAAGTTGACGAACCAGCTCTGCGGCTTCTGGCCCAGCTTCGCCTCCAGCTTGCCTTCCGCCTTCAGGCGCTGATATTCGAGCGGACGCTTGTGCGCGAACTCCTCCTCGCTCTCCACGCCGGTGAAGATCACCATGTCCATCGGGAACGAGTCGGGACGCAGGTGCGTGTTCACAAAGTGAATCGAGAAGATGAACAGAATCGCCAGCAGCCCTTCCTCGCTGTGGATCACCAGCACCGCATTCAGCGCCCAGCCCGGCAAAAAATGCGCGAAGAACGGGGCAAACCACATGGCGTAACCGCTGAAGCCGATCACCATCATGCCCCAGAACACCGCCCAATAGTCGAACTTCTCCCAGTAGGCATAGCGCTCAAACTTCGGTCTCGGCCCCATGCCGATCATCCACCGCATGTGGCCCACCATGTCCTTCACGTCCTTCCAGTTCGCAACCATCGAGGTGGCGCCCCAGAAGATTCCCTTCTCCCTGTGCCACGCGCGCGTGAAAATGTCCTTCACGTGGATGAGGAAGGCGACAGTCAGCGCCAACGCGCAGGCTTTGTGGACGAACAGAATCGCACCGAACCCGCCCACAAACTTCGCCGCGCCCCGCGCCCAAAGGCTCTCGCTGAAGCGCAGCGGCAGCCCCGTAGCGGCGAGCCCCAGGAATGTCGAGAACAGCACCGCATGCAGCCGGCGCTGCGCCCGTGTGAAGCGCTGAAAGTAGCGGCCCGTCGTAGCCGATCCGCCGGTGGCACCTGCCTCCTCGGTTGTCTTTTCAGTTTCGATTACCAGTTCAGGCATGGTTCCCTCCGTTGCCGCCGTGGTGTTTGACCTGGTCATAGCGCGAGCGGACCAGCCAGAGAATCGTGTGAATCAGGAAGAACGTGAGGACGCTGGCCAGCAGCACGTTCATGAACAGCCGCACATAATAAAGCGCCGGATTCAGCTTGCGATCGCGCGCGTTGGCGTGCGGCTGGTATTGAACAAAATTCACGTTCGCGCCGGCGTGGCAGTGTCCGCATGTGGTCACCAAGTTGGCCTGGTGAATCGGCGACGCCGGATCCTTCTTGCCTCGCACATCGTGCGCCCCGTGGCAATCCCAGCAGCGCGCCGTCTCCACGTAGCCGCCCAATGAGCCGAGTTGCGAGTGGAACGTATCTCGGTAGGTCGAAAGCTTGTCGTTGTGGCACGAGCCGCAGATCGGCGTGGACTGCATGCGGAACTCGGACTCCGTTGGCTGCAGGATCTTGTGCGCCGTGTGGCAGTCGCTGCAAACCGGCGCCTTCATCTTGCCGGCGGCGACCGCCCTGCCGTGCGCGCCATCCATGTACTCCATGTTGATCTTGGCGTGACAGGTGCCGCAGGTGTTGGGAATATTCGCCTTGAACGTGGGGCTCTTCGGGTCCTTTTGGCTCAGAATGCCGTGCGATCCGTGACAACTCTGGCAGTTGGCTGCTACCAGCAGACCTGCTTTGTTCAATGCTTTGCCATGGATGGAATCCACATAATTCGGATACACGCTGGGCAGCCCGTGCTTCTGCGCCATGCCGTTATTGCTATGGCACTTGCCGCAGGTGGTGGGCACGTTCATGGGATATACGGTCGAGCGCACGTCACTCTTCGGAAAGACGCTGTGCGGATCGCCGTGGCAGCTTGTGCAGGGGTGCTCCTTGCTATCCGCGTGCACGCTCGTCTTGAGCTGCGCTTCCTGGTCGCTGTGGCACGTCGTGCACTGCACCTTCGCCGGCTTGTCAGGATGCGGATAGTCCTTGATATCAGCGTGGCAGTCGTTGCACTTCAGACTGCCGTGAATGCTCTTGCCGAACTTGTCGCCATCCACGCCAATCTTGTTGCCGTTGCTGTCCGTCATGCTCTGGTCGGAGTGGCAGGCCAGGCAGTCCGTCTGCGCCTGCGCGGGCGGAGCCGTCCCCCCAACCAGGCCAATAAGCGCAAACACCAAGGTAAGGAACGAAAACCGCCCGGCCAGAGATCTCAGATTTCGAAATTGATTTAGGAGGATTGCAGTCTGGTATGGATCCGAAGAACTGGCCTCTTGAGAATTGCTGCAAAACAAACAACTGCTTTGAGCGGCTTCAAACATTCTGCCGTCTTTCTCCGGAAAGCACAGCCATGATTGGCCTGCCCATCCGGCTCGTGCACCGCGCCCGAGAGCTGAAGGTGAGTTACGAGTATGAGAAGACTCCTTTTTGTGGTTTCACATCAGTGACTCGCATCACAATGACCACGCAAATTCATCACTTGTTTTCGCTTGTGTATGCGATGGAAGTCACACGGATGTACCGAATGTGGACATGCTGACTCCGTGCGCGAGACGTACATCACGTCCAGCGCGATTGCGGATTCAACGTGTCCGAAAACGAACACGCGCCTTCGCTTTCGGACGCAGTTTGCCCCTCAGCGCAACACAGTCCTGCACGGGAAGCCGATGTTCGTGACGAACTTGGGATCTTTTTGGCAATGGCAGGCGCAATGCTCTACAACTCAGTGGTACCTTTCCCCTCACGATCCTTCAGGAGGCATTATGAGCAGCTTCGCTCACGGGTCGCACTGGATGTTTCTTCTGCTCGCGGCCACCCTCGGCTGCTGCATGGCGCAGAGCAACGCGACGGCGCCCGCTTCCGCCCCGCAGAACTTTGCGCTAACAGATGCATCTGCCCTCGCCGTCACCGGCGGCAAGGCTGAGGCCGCCGACTATCTGGGCCGTAAAGCCGTGCGCCTCACCACGGCTGCCGAGAGCGACATCTTCGCCTTCGTGAATGGGAGCAATCTCCAGGACGGCGCCATCGACGTGGACCTCGCCATCAAAATCACTACGCCTCCCGGCGTTCGCATGCCGGGATTCACGGGGCTCGCCTTCCGCTCACGGTCTGACGGCTCCCACTACGACATGTTCTACCTGCGCCCGCGCAACTCCCTCGCCGAAGATCAGGCCATGCGCAATCACTCCGTGCAGTACGTGGCCAAGCCGGACTATGACTGGTACCCGCTCCGCCGTCAGTGGCCCTGGGTCTATGAAGCCTGGGCTGATCTGAAGCCGGAGACCTGGACTCATGTGCAGATCGAACTTCACGGCCGCACGGCGCGCCTTTTTCTGAACGGGTCGAAGCTGCCGAGCCTGGTGATCAACGGCCTTAAAGGTGAAGACCTCAAGGGCGGCATCGCGCTATGGGGCTACCCTGGCGAAGAGTCGTACTTCTCCAACCTGCGCATCACGCCCTCCTCCCCCGTCCCGCTCTGCAACTGCGGCGAACCCGCAGGAACCTGGCACGTGGCGCTTGGCACAGACTATGGCCGGTTTGAAGGAACCCTGGATCTTAATCGCGACGGCCCTGCCATCTCCGGCACGTGGTCGGGCGCCTTGGGCGACAGTCGCCCAGTCACCGGCCGCTGGCGCGACGGCTACGTGGAACTGAGCTTTACCGGCGACTGGAAAGATGGCAACGAGAAGCCAGTTCCCTTCACCGCACGACTGGCAGGCTGGTTCGACGGCGACACCGCATCCGGGCGCGTCGCCCTGGAAGGCCGCGCAGACGGCATCTGGACCGCAGAACGAAAGAAGTAACGCGGATTCCTTCATTTTGACGCTCCGGCACTCCGTAACCGGCCATCCTGTCTCCGCGCACGTGATGTGAGTCACATCACGCCATGCTCCGCCTCAAGCACAATTACCCCGCTGATGGAGGAGCCCTTGATGAGCACGTCTGCGCTGCCTGAAACCGCGTCCATGCTTACCTTGCCAACCGACCAGGTGAGGTCGATCCTGTGGCGATTTGCCGATCGTTTCGATCTCCAAATGCTGGTGCAGTCGGCGCGCGGCGTGGCACGCGGAACAGTGGCGCGGCTGGTGGCCGCGGGCGAGCGCAACACGCACGACTGGACGCCCCTAAAAGACGAGATGATGGACGCCTTCGACCGCGCAGGCCTCACTGCAGTCTTTATGGAGCCGGAAGAGGGCGGATTCATCGTTGGACCGAAGAACCTGGCGTTGGCGCTCTCGGCCTTCGAGCTTGCGTGGGTAGACGGCGGCGCGGCCACAGCCAGTCTTGCGGGGTTCCTGGCGCTCTCCCCCATCCATGAGCGCGGCACACCGGAACAGGCGCAACACTACATGAGCCTGGCGGCGCCGCCGCAACCGGGTGAAGACCGCAAGGCATGGCGCGGAGCCTTTGCGCTGACAGAGCCTATCCCCTATGTCGGCGTGGACACCGGCATGCTCGGCGGGAAGGTCCGCATAGCCGAGTGGAAAGGCGGCGAAGAGCCGCTGCTGCACGTAGACAAGCGCGGCCGCTTCATCACGAATATCGCCACCGCCAACTTTGTCACGGCCGCGGTAAGCTCCGATGATCCGCGCATCAAGGGCAGTTGCGTCATCATCCTCGAAGACGGCGATGAAGGCACCTTCGACCCCGGTACGCCGACCAGGAAGCTGGTGCATCAGCTTTCCTCCACGGGCGATCCCATCTTCAATCTCAAGGTACCCGCCAGCCGCATCGTCGGCGGATACACCGTCAAAGACGGCGTCATCGTGCCGAACTTCTCGCACGGCGAAGTAATTGAGGCGGTCTTCCGCCGCACGCGCGTGACCGTCGGCCTGATGACCGCCGCCAAGCTTCTTTCCGCTATCGAACCGGTGATCCGCTATCAGCGCTCCCGCTTCCGCGGAGCCGAGGGCGCGCGCCCCGGCACGGTGCGCTATGAACAGGGCATCCAGCAGCGCGAAGACGCGCTGCATCGCCTGGTCGATGTTTGGGCCAGCGGTGAAGCAGCCGCCTCTCTCGGCTTCGCGGCGGCGCGACTCTTCGACGAGCTAGACCCGCTGGAGAAGCAGAAGACGGCCATCCTCAGAGAGCGCGGCATCGCCGGCGGTCGCTCGGAGATGAAGGCGTTGCGCGCCACTGAAGAAAGCGCGATTGCGTTCTTGACCATGAAGCCGAACGACTCACGCCGCGCGGAATATGCCGCCGATCCGCTGGTGCAATATGTGCTGAAAGACGCCGAAGCCAACGTCCTCTGCCCCGCGACCAAGCTCTGGAATACCGGCCACGGCGCAAACATGATGCGGGAAGCCGTCAGCCTCATGGGCGGCTACGGCATTACCGAAGACTGCCCCGGCTTCCTGGCTTCCAAGTGGATGGACGCGCAGCTCGAAGCCACTTACGAAGGTCCCGAAGCCGTGCAGCGGCGCCAGCTCACCGTGACCATGACAAGCACCGTATTCCTCGCCCAGTTTCGGGCCTGGATCACCGAGATGCGCCACATCGCATCAATCCGTCCGGGCACCGGCGCATGCACGCTCGCCTCCGCGATGCAGATGTGGTTGTGGACGCTGAATCATCTGCAGAAGGTCACCGACGCCGCGGGCAACAAGCTCTATCACGGCCAGCGCCAGGGCGTGACGTTCGCTATGGCCGACGCGCTCTGCTGGCTACTTGCCTCGCGCTGCCAGATTCTCGATGTACTCGAACTAGAGGCACGCGGCACAGCCGATGCATCGCTCGCGGATACCCTACGCGGAACCGTGCAGTTCCTCGGCGACCTTTGCCACGTCCAGACCGCGAAAGCGGCCGGCGAGGTGGGCCGCATCTGTGCCGAGCTCGTCTTCGGCTACAAAAAGCACCCCTCGTGGAACGACGCCGGATGCAACCAGTGCTTCTCCGTCGATGAGTTGGCCGAGTTCGAGCAGACCATGCCCGGCATCACCTCCATCGTCTTAGATGTGCTGAAGGCCGACGGCTCGCATCCTGACAAGGCCGGCCCCTGCGCCAGCTGCATCGGCGAGAGCGACTTCCTGCAGATGCAAAACAAGCTGTCGCGGTGCCTGAGCGGCTCTCGTCTGGCCAAAGACCGCGCCGCCGAAACCGTCAGCGCCGTAATGATTCCCGAAGCACTCGATTATCCGCAATAAAGCACCGTAGGTACGCAGCAGTGAGGATCGACATGAATGCCTTAAGCCAAGCCGATGGATTGGGAGAGGACGTCCGGCAGACGCTGGACGTGGACATAGCCTGCGCGGGCTTTGGCCCGGCCATGGGCGGATTCCTGACCACTCTCGTCCGCGCCTGGAGCGTAAATCCGGCCGATCCCGCTTTTGAGAGCGCCGTCCTTCCCGGCATGCCCTTACAGGTACTGTGCTACGAACGCGCCGACGATCTCGCGGCGGCGGTCAGCGGCGTCGTCACCAGCGCGCGCGGCATCCGCGGAAGTTTTCCCGATTTCAAGCCGGAAGACGTCCCCATGTCCGCCGAAGTGCGCGACGAGCGAGTGCTCTATCTGCTCGATCCCATCGGCGCGAGCCGCCGTCCCTTCGGCATGCGCGTTGCCGATTCAGTATTGCGCGCCCTCAGCCGTGCAGCCGGCGTCAAAGACTTCGCCTTTGAGCTCCCCTGGACTCCCGCCTTCCTGCACAAAAACGGCGGGCTGCTGCTCTCGCTAGGCCAGTTCAACCAGTGGGTCGCGTCCAAGGTGATGGAAACCGGCCTCGTGCAGATCTGGCCGGGCACTCCCATCGCTGCTCCTCTGATGGAGAACCGCGCCGTAACAGGCCTACGGCTCGCCGATCAGGGCGTCGATAAGCACGGTACTCCCGAAGACTGCTACCTGCCCGGAATGGATGTGCAGGCACGTCTTACCGTCGTCGGCGATGGCCCCGTAGGGGCAGTCGGTCAGGCGATCGACGATGCGCTCGGCATGCCCCGGGGCCACGCCCACCGCGAGTGGGCCCTTGGCATGAAGTTCGTCATCGAACTGCCCGAAACAGCCGAGCGTCGACTCGAACCGGGAACCATCTGGCACACGATAGGCTACCCAGAGCCCGAGATCTTTGGATTCCTCTACGCGCATCCTGACCGCCTCGTCTCGGTCGGCATCTTCGTGCCGTCGTGGATGCACGACCCCTCGCGGACCGCTTACCGCTACCTGCAGCACTTCATCCAGCACCCGGCACTCTGGCGGCATCTGAAGGATGGCCTGCTGCGCTCCTGGGGCGCGAAGTCGCTTGAAGAGTCAGGGCGTCAGGGCGAGCCCTTTCTCTGCGGAGACGGCTTCGCGCGCATCGGCGAGGGCTCCGGCTCGACCAACGTGCTCACCAACTCCGGCGTAGACGAAGCGTGGACCACTGGCGTGCAACTAGGAGAAGCGGTCATCGAACTGCTCCGCGCCGGTAAGCCCTTCACCCAGGAGAACCTCACCGCCACTTACGCCGCCCGCCGCCGCGCAAGTTGGGTCGAGCACGGCGCGCGCGAAGCCGAGCACGCCCGCGGCGGATTCCAGCAGGGCGCGGTGCGCGGTCTGATCGGCATGGCCCTTACCGGCCTGACCCGCGGACGCGTCACCATGCAGGGCCCAACTCCGGCCCCATGGCTGCAAATGCGGCGCACCGAAGACCCAAAGGAGAAGCTCACGCGCGAATCCGCGGTGCGCTTGGCCATGGAAGACGGTCGCCCGCTCCACGATGCCCTGCTCACGGCCCGCGGCTGGCCCGAGATCGAGTTCGACGGCAAGCTCCTGGTCACGCACCAGGACGCGCTCCTGATGGGCGGCAAGGTGCAGGCGTCGCCCGGCTTCGCCGACCACGTCTTCTTCCGCGACCTGCGCGTATGCGCCGCGTGCGACGAAAAGACCTGCGTGGCCATGTGTTCCGGCCAGGCCATCACCCTGGGCTCCGACGGACTGCCCACCTTCGAACGAGAAAAGTGCGTACACTGCGGCGCATGCCTCTGGAATTGCAGCCACTCCATGGATGGCGAGCACAGCAACATTGCCTTTCAAGCCGGCAGCGGCGGCCTGCACTCCGCAGAGAACTAGAACCTGACATCAACGAGGACAAATGCCAAACGCTCTCCACATAATCGTCTGTGCCGGAATCGTGCCCGATCCTCTTCAAACGCTGGAACCTGTGACGAATCCGACCGGCCCCGGCCTCAAAAACGAAATGGTCCTTCCGTCCGTTCTCGACCCCTGGGCCGCAAGCGCTCTCTATGAAGCTGCAAACCTCGTCGCGAAGAACCCGGGCAGCAAACTCTGGCTCGTCTCTCTCGGCCCGAAGGCTAAGCTGCAGCAAGTCATGATGACCATCGCGCAGAAGGTCGCCTTCGAACTCGTGCCAATCGATGGTCCTCTCGGCGGATTCGCAGACGCCCATGCCACCGCCGCAGCGCTCGCCGACGCCATCACCGCAATCCAAGGCCTCGACCGCGACAAGCTGCTGCTCTTCGGCGGCTGGGAGTCTGCCACCCGCGGCGCCGGCATCACGCTCCAGCTTGTCGGCGAGCGCCTCGGCATCACCGACCAGTTCCAGGGCGTAGACCAGATTGACCTGCACGACGACGGCAGCTTCGAAGTACTCGAGCGCGTGGAAGGCGGCAAGCATCAGGCCAGCGTCTGCGCAGGCGCGCCCGCTGTGCTCGGCTGGGCAACCGGAAACCTGCCCGAGCCCCGCAACAACCCGCAGATCGGCATGGTCAACATGCGCACCGTAATGCCCGCACTGCAAAAAGCGAAGCCGGCCGCTCTCGCCCCCAACGGCCTCAAATACGTCTCGGTGAGCCTGCCGAAACAGCAGCGCGATACCCGCGTGGTGAAAGATATGAACTCCGACGAGATCGCTGCCGAGGTCGTCGCATGGATTGGAGCGGAATGATGGACTCGATTCTCGTACTCACGCACACAGATGAAAACTCCGCTCTGACGAAGGCCTCGCTCGAAGCCGTCACGGCCAGCCTCGAACTCGCCGCGCGTCTCGGCGCCTCCCTCTCCATCGGCATCATCGCCGTCGATCCCGCGCCTGCCGCATCCGCACTCGCCGCCACCGGAACTCGCCTGCTAGCTGTCTCAGGCAAAGCGTTCGCGCAGCCCCGCTATGCAAGCGACGCCGCAGCATGCGAAGCTCTCTGCCACGCGGCCAACGCAACTATCATCCTTGCGCCCTCGTCCTCACGCTTCGCCCGAGTCGCCGCAGGCGTCGCCCATCGTCTCGGCGGCGTAATCGACACCCATATCACCGCCATCGCTGGATCCGCTCAGCCGGAAGCGACGCGCTGGTTCTATCGCCAACGCATTGAAGCTGTCGTTACACGCGACTCCCGCCCATGGTTCCTGCTGCTCGACTCCGGCACCCACGCCGCCTACTCCGCCCAGCTCGGTACCGCGAACTTCGAACATATCGACATACAATTGCCCGCGTTGCGTACCACGGTCACTGGTGTACGTACGCCGCAATCGGACGCGCAAACGATTCGGCCAGACGCCGAGTTGCTCTTCGTCGCCGGCGCCGGCTGGACCAAGAAGCAGCCCGACGGCCAAACCCACGCTGCCGAAGCCGGCGAAATCATCCTCAACTTTATTCATCGCACCAGCGCATCGCTCGGCAGTTCCAAATCGCTCGTCGACCAGGGCACCGATGGCGCGCCCGTGCTTCCCTTCCTCACCCACATGAACCAGATCGGCCAGACCGGCGCAACGCCACGCCACGCCAAAGGCCTCTCCACCTGCTGCCACGGAGAGGAGCCGCATGTCGTCGGCTGGCGATTCATCGGCGAGCGCCGCGCCATCTCCCTCGACCCCAACTGCGGCTGGGCACGCGGCAAAGCCGACGTCGTCTACATCGCCGACGCGTTCAAGGTGATGGAGAAGGTGAATGCCCTCCTCGCTCAAAGCAAGTAGCACAACGTTCATCTTGGTCGCTGCAGTGCTGTGGTAGGTTATTTAGAGCAGTTCCGACCGGTGTGCCCTCAGGAGCGCGCCCGCTGCCTCTCGCGTGAGGAAGGAAAATCCGCGAGAGACGTTCCGGTTTTCAATCCAAACGGAAATACGCTCCAGCAGAGTGAGGAATCTGTCATGTCTGAAATCACCAAATTCATCAAGCACCACTATCGCCATTTCAATGCGGCGGCTCTCGTCGATGCAGCCCAGGGCTATGTCGACCACCTGAACAACGGCGGCAAGATGTTCGTCACCATTGCGGGCGCGATGAGCACCGCCGAGCTCGGGCTTTCGCTGGCAGAGATGATTCGCCAGGACAAAATTCACGGCATCTGCTGCACCGGCGCGAACCTCGAAGAGGATGTCTTCAACCTCGTGGCGCATGACTTTTACGAGCGCGTCCCGCACTACCGCGATCTAACCCCCGCCGACGAGGCCGGCCTTCTCTCCCGCCACATGAACCGCGTCACCGACACCTGCATCCCCGAGATGGAAGCCATGCGGCGCATCGAGAATGAGGTGCTGCAGGAGTGGGTCAGGGCCGACCAGGCCGGTGAGCGCTACTTCCCTCACGAGTTCATGTACAAGATCCTGCTGTCCGGCCAGCTCGAGAAGTCCTATCAGATCGATCCCAAGAACAGCTGGCTCCTCGCAGCCGCGCAGAAGAACCTGCCCATGTTCGTGCCCGGCTGGGAAGACGCAACGCTCGGCAATATGTACGCCGGCCACTGTATCTCCGGCGACGTGAAGAAGGTCCACACTGTCCGCACCGGCATCGAGTACATGATGGAGCTGGCCGAGTGGTACACCAACCTGACCAAGGACTCCTCGCTCGGCTTCTTCCAGATCGGCGGCGGCATTGCGGGCGACTTCCCCATCTGTGTCGTCCCCATGCTCCACCAGGATCTGCAGCGCGAACACGTGCCGCTATGGGGCTACTTCTGCCAGATCTCCGACTCCACCACCAGCTACGGCTCCTACTCCGGCGCCGTGCCCAATGAGAAGATCACCTGGGGCAAGCTCGGCGAGAAGACGCCGAAGTTCATCGTGGAGTCGGATGCGTCCATCGTGGCGCCGCTGATCTTCGCCTACGTCCTCGGCTGGTAGCCATCTACGGTGCGGTCACCCGGGCACGTCGGGAACGCCACCACCAAACCCGGTTGAACCGTCAGGTACGTTCGGCCTTTAAGCCGGACATCCAAACCTCGGTTTTAAATGGAACACGCCAGCCGCTTCTCTTCAGAAAAGCGGCTGGCATGCTTTCTCCAATCAACCGATTTCCGCATCGAGCGTGACAACCATCACAGACCGGAATCTCCGATCAAGCTAATTTCTATTCATGGGCTGCGTTCCGTTCACGGATCGCAGCCTTCGGAGCTTTAAGCGGAAGTTTACTAGAAAATTAGCTACCCCTCCCCCTGTTTTTACTTCTCCTTATATTCGCTTTTTGAGCCTAATTTTTAGCTAAACTACTAAATATAAGCAACTTAGCTATCTACAAAATCTCATAGGCCAAAATTGGGCGCAAGACTCGCGAAGTTACTCGAAAGTAAACAGAGCGA
Organism: Occallatibacter riparius; assembly: GCF_025264625.1. Taxonomy (NCBI): domain Bacteria; kingdom Pseudomonadati; phylum Acidobacteriota; class Terriglobia; order Terriglobales; family Acidobacteriaceae; genus Occallatibacter; species Occallatibacter riparius. Next base: position 4,497,508 of record NZ_CP093313.1, on the reverse strand, counting down.
CGCAGACCTGATGAGCCTCCCGGCGGAGCCTTCCGCGTCTGAGGCCAGAAATTGCGCAGCCTACGTCGGCCCGATACCGTTCAGCCATTCCTGCACCAATCCAGCTACGCGCCCGGGCTGCTCGTACGCCGCAAAATGCCCCGCATCCGCAATCACGTGCGACGCGCATCCGCCCGGCGCCAACCCGAACGCCGCCATGTCCGCCGCGCTCACCGCGCCGTCTTCCCCACCAGCAATCGACAGCACCGGCACCGTGATCGTCTTCACCGTAGTCAGCGAATCAGGCCGAGTAGCCAGACCAGCCTGAACAGCGACCACTCCTTCCGTCGACAAGGTCATACGCGCGCGAACTTCATTCACCAGCTCCGGCCGCCGTCTCCGGGCCGACGCGCCCAGCAGCGAATTCGCTCCGCTGTTAAAGAATCCGCTCACACCCTCAGCCCGAACCCTGGCGATGTTATCGGCGCGCTTCTGCAGAGCCGGTTCACCGTCGGCCTGCGGCTTGGAGCAGATGAAAGCCAGCCCACGCATACGCTGCGGAGCCTGCCGCCAGAGCTCCATCAGGACGTAACCGCCAATCGAGCAGCCGGCGAAGATTGCAGTCTGGATCGAGAGGTGGTCGAGGAGAGACAGAACGTCGCGGGCAAGCTGGCTCATGGTCAGAACCGGCGCATCCGGCACGCGGCTGAATCCGCCAATCGGCAGGTCCGCTCCCAGTTCCGAAGCTCCATGCCCGCGGAAGTCCGGTAAAATCGCCCGAACGCCTCGCAGTTCCGCGATCATCGGCCGCCAGTAATCGTGATCCAAAGGCGTCGGATGCAGAAAGACCACGGGCGTGCCGTGGCCTTCGTCGACATAATTCAGCGCCGCTCCGTCGGAGCGGTACGTCTGGCTCATAGGTTGGCCGGCGGCTGCGCGCCAGGCATTGGCATCGGCTCCTCGGGAATCCCGATCCATCCGGCGAGGTAAGCCACGCCGACGAATCCGCCGGAGAATATGAACCCGATCACCGTAAGGATGCGAATCAGCCCCACGTCCCAGCCGTTCGACCGAGCCAGCGCCAGACAAACTCCGGCCACCTGCCGGCCCACAATCGGGCGCATCAGCGGCCGTCCCGGCATGGGCGGCGAAACCAGCACCGTCGTGCCGCAGTTGGAGCAGAACCGTGCGGTTGCCGGCAAACCCGTTCCACATCGATGACAAAAGACAGCCATTTGGTCGGACCCCCTCGAATCCTCAGCCTTTCATACGGAGCGGGAAGACTTACGGTTCCATTGTGGAGCGGAACGGCGGGCGGCGTCTATGCCCAACCTGAGCGCGGATGGCCAACGGCTGCTTCTCTCACGCCCCCGAGTACGGAGCCTTCAAATACTTCCGCGCCTGGTCTGCCCGCGAGGTCGACGGCCCTGCGTCAATCGCCATCTGGTAGTCGCGCTTCGCGACGTCGCGTTCTCCGTTCAGGTCGCGGCACTGGCCGGCGGCCAGCATCGACCGCACCTTTAGCTCCGGCCCCACATTCTGCGTATAGCCGGCCTGCTCGTAGGCCTCGGCTGCCTCCTTGAAGTGCCGCTGACCCCGGAGAGCATCGCCTAGACCGAAGTATGCAAGCTCCAGCCGGGCCGAGGCGTAGTAGCCGGGCCTTTCAGCGCTGGCGACCACCTTCCGGTACGCATCGACGGCGACCATGCCTTCCCCGGCGTCCTTGCGCAGGTTCGCTTCCTCGAGCGCGAACAGATAATTCCGCGGATACTGCGCCTCGAGCGTCCTTACAACTTCGATGGCCTCCCTGTACTTCGCTTCGCGACGGAGGAAAAGCGTGATCACCGTGCGCGCCTCCACAGAGCTGGCAATGCCCCGCTCACCAGCATCATGCAGCATCGCCATTCCCGTTTTCTTTGAGCCACTTATACCGGCAAACCCAATGAAAAACTTGAATGGCAGAGGCAGCGCCCCGACCACGTACTCGTAGACCCCAGTGACCAAATTCGCGTCCACATAGTCGGGATCGATCTGCAGAGCCTTCTGGGCGTCGTCCTTGGCCTTGTTCGCCAGCCGGAATCCCGATGCGAAGCCGCGCTCGACCATCGCAACATAGGTGCACCGCAAGGCGCGCGCCCAGCCTCGCGCATACAAAGCATCTACGTCTCGTGGATTGTGCGAGATGCGCTCGTCAGCTTCATGTACCGCTTCATCCGCCAGCGCGAAGATCTTGTCGCGTGTCGTAGGGTCTTCCCGGGTGGCGTGATGGCCGGTCAAAAAGCCGTCGTTGGCATAGAAGGTGGTATCGAGCAGGTCCTGCCGATAGAGCTCCTGGAAGATCTCGGCGTCAAGCAGCAACGCGGTCGCCTGAGGATCGTTTGGATGGGCCTGGTGCACCCGCTGAAAACGTTCGATCGCGGCGGGATAATCCATGTCGTAGAAGTGCTGGAAAGCCTCCCGCACCAGCGGATCGCGGTTCAACGCATTGGTGTGGACCTCGGCATGGCTGACGGCTACACCTGCCATAAAAAGGACGATCAGCCACGCGATCCGCGATGTCTTCAAGTTGAGGCTCCTGGCAGCGAGTCTCCTCTCCACGAGACGGGCAAATGAGGCGGCTCTGACTTGATTCTAGGCCATTTCAGGTACTCGGATGGCGCAGCGGACGCGCGGCTCGAAACAGCGGAAGCCATCTTTTTCAGGCGACGAGATTCGATCTCAACTACGATGGAAGTATGGCCCTCGACCTGCATAACTCCGCGTCTAAAGCAGCCAGCCGCCCAAGCTCCGAACCCAGAGAATCGGCCCGCCAACGCCTGATTGTTGCGCTTGATGTGCCGGATGCTCGCGCTGCTTCCGTGCTCGTCGACCGGCTGGACGACACGTGCACCTGGTTCAAGGTGGGGCTGGAACTCTTCGTTGCAGCCGGCCCGGCTGTGCTGGAGCCGATCCTCCGCCGGGGCTACTCAGTGTTCCTGGACCTCAAGCTGCACGATATTCCCAATACGGTGGCAGCCGCGGTGCGCTCTGCCGCGAGCCTGGGCGCGAAGATGCTGACCGTCCACGCCGGCGGCGGTCCGGTAATGTTGACGGCTGCACAGGAGGCCGCTTCAGCCTTCACGAACGGACCGCAGCTGCTGGCGGTGACGGTACTTACGAGCATGGACGAGATGCAGCTGAAAGCAGTTGGGGCGGAACGTTCGCCGGCCGAGCAGGTCGCCTTGCTTGCACGCATGGGGATGGACAGCGGAATCTGCGGATTCGTCTGTTCGCCGCAGGAGGTGGGCGCGTTGCGATCGATGACGGGCCCCGAGGGCACTTTGGTGATTCCCGGGATTCGCCCAGCCGGCGGTGCGGTTGGTGATCAGAAGCGCATAGCCACACCTGCCGATGCCCTGCGCAGCGGCGCCAGCTACCTTGTGGTGGGACGGCCGATCACGCAGGCGCCTGACCCGGCTGCGGCGGCCGAGGCGATTCTGGCGGAGATGGCCGCGGTTCTCTAGTGCAGCTTGGCTTCGGCCCAGAATTCTTCGATAGCGAAACAGGCTCGAGATTTCGTTTCTTGCATGGACGTGATGCAAATCACATCCGCGCCGCGCGGATCGTCCTAGACTCCCTTCATCTCGTTTCCCGGGAGGGCCGACCCCATGAATTCCGATACCCCGAACCTTTCCTTCTCCCTCATGCAGAAGTTTCACGCCTTCTATGAGCTGTTCACCGAATTCAGCCACGACGCGGCTGAGATGCAGCAGAACCTTCCGGTGCAGGACGAGGCTTCTCGCGCCATGCTCAGTTCTCTCTCGCGGATCAGTGCCTTCAGTGACCAGATGAACATGGTGGTGAGCCTGATGCGAGAAGACGTGCGGGTGCTGGATGAGCTGACGACGGACCAGGTAACAGACTCGTGGAGCGAACAGCTCGACCGCTATTTCTACGAATGGCTTCGCGCCTCAAAGAACGCGACCCCGAACGTGAACTAATCGGCTGGTCCATTCTTAACGGCGATTTTTGAAGCCGCCGCGATCTCCTCGCGGGTTCCAGGATGCCGCATTCTGGCGGGACTGCCATTTACCTGGCCGATGCTGTCGGAATTGACAGGCTGAAGATTGCTCGCCGGCAATTAAGAAGGAACAAACAAAAGCGCCGCCCGAGGGCGGCGCTTGAGAAGGGACTGTTCAGAGGCCTACAACGTCGATTCGATCTCGAAGCCCCAAGCTTCCAGGAGTGCTTCTGGAATGTACTTGGAGTTCTTGTTACGACGAGCCCACTCGCGAAGACGGGTGGACCGGATGTACTGGTCCGGGGTGAGCTTGAACTCCTTCACAATCTGTTCGAAGGAGGTCACTGTGGGCACAACGGGCCCGATGGGCTCCGGCTTGCCCCAATTCGGATTTCCACGACGCTTTGCCATTTGGTGTCCTTATTCAGAGGGGTGAATTCAATTTTTGCTGCCTCGGACGCCTTTCGCCTGGGGATGGCTGGTCCGGTCCTGAGGGTCGGTCACTAGAATCTTAGTTTACGGATTTTTCATGCAGAAATCAATAGGCGAACCGTGTAAAACTGAGGCGAATTGATCAAAGCTCGCGAGATTCTGAATCGCCCTTTTTATTGAAAATCATATATTTAGCGTACGCAAGGGGTATTGCCTGTCTAAACATGGACTTGCGCGGTCTGGAAAGGCCGAACCCTCTCGTGGCAGCATGGGTTCATGGCTAAAATCTGGCGGATTGCTGCGGCGATTGCGCTGTGCTGCGGCCTGCTAACGGCGCAGTCTTATGCGGTGGAACTGAAGATCACTCGAGACGCGCTGGAGCGGACCTTGAAGCAGCAGTTGTTCAGCGCGGCGGACGGGCGCTACTACCTCAAGGGGTCGGCCACGACGTCGTGCTACGTGTACGCAGAGGATCCCAAGGTGACGTTCGCCGGCGATCGAATTCTGGTGCGGGTGAAGACTCACGCGAAGCTCGGGACGTCTCTGCGCGGTGCCTGCCTGGGAATCTCGCTGGCCCCGACATCGGAGGTGAGCGTGGCGCCCGATGGTGAGGGCGAGACGCTGGGCTTCAAGGATGCGAGGCTGGAGCGGGTGAGCGATCAGCGGGAGCTGAACTTCGTGCGCCCGTTTCTGAGCCATACGGTGCCGACGAGCATGAAGGTGAATGCTGCCGATCTGCTGCGGAAGGCGCTGGCGGACTCGACTGCGACCTCGGGCTACAAGGTATCGCTGGAACGGCTGAAGATCCACTCCATTCTGATTGAAGGAGACGATGTGGTGGTGGATGTGGATGGCGGGATCAGCGTGAAATAGAGGGGATGTCTGAGTGAAATGGATGCCCGTTTCTGCATGTTTACTAACAAGTACAATGACGCATAAGATGTTGTAACGAGTTGTTTTGGTGCTATGAGATTATGTATATCAATATTCGTTTTATATTGTGCAGGTTAGGTCGATTTTCGGCGAATGGATGGAGAAGTAAAAACAGGGGGAGGGGTAGCTAATTTTCTAGTAAACCCAGTACCTCACTAGTTACTCCCACAATTTCTTCGTTTTTGGGCGTTCAGGCGTCTTATTCGTCGGTGCGCGCATGATCATTTCAAAGCCCCGTAACCGGTAGACACACAAATCCCAACACTCTCATGATGGGGTCGCGTAGCTTCCGTGGAAGTGATGGCCGTCACTGTCGTCATGGCGAGGCGTGCGGGTGGAGGGATTTCGACGCGGCCCTTATGGGACGCGCGGGTTTTAATCCTCCCATCTGATCGGAAGAATCGGACGTCCCTTACGGGACTTGAGGGTCGATTGTGGGGCTGGCCCCGGGACTCCCGTCCCTGGCTATTTTCGCGCCTCCCTCCGGGAGGGGGGCTCCTCGGCCTCCTTCGAAGCTAGCCAAGCTCTGACCCGACGCCATTCGCTGCCATTTTTCATGCCCCGTTGTGAGCCTGAGGATCATGAGCGCCTCTTATCGGGCTCCTTCGAAAATAGCCGTTCTCCGTCCCGACGAGTTCGGCTCGTGTTTCAATGCCCTCATGTGATCCGGAGGAATCGGCCGTCCTTGCGGGACGCGCGCGGGGAGTGTGGCGCTGAAACCCCGGCCAGGTCCTCGCGCTGCTCGGACCATGGCCGGGGCTATTCTCGTGCTGCCCCTTCCGGGGCGCCTGTGACGGCGTGGCTCCGGTGTCGCCGAGTTTTCCTGTCGTGGGTGACGGCCCCCTACAGTGGAGCAAGGGCCCTTCGTCAGGGCAGGAGTTCGCGTATTTCCAACCATTCGTCCAATTCGGGATCACTTGTGAGCTGCCCACAATCTTGAAGCACCTTGGCGACATTGAGACGGTGCTTGATTCGCCGGAGCAGCCGTAAATCATCAGCTATCAGTTGCGTCCCTTTGGAATCGGAGGAGACCTTTCCTCTTGTTAGAGTCGCCCCGAACCGCGCTGCCTTTTCCCTTGCCGGTTGGACCGAGAGGGGTAGCCCCTCACTGATCCAGCGGAGAATAATCTCCTTGTCCAAAACCAAATGGCCTGAGCGTGATCCCATCTTGCAGATGAACCACGATCTCAGGTTCATGGCCCACAAGAGCGCATTTTCATGCTCAACACCGCTGCAGTTCCGGGCTTCCAACTCAGCAGCCCGAACGGCAACTTCACCCCAGTCCAGGCTCTCTCGATCCTTGGCGAGAGGTGCCGCGTAGTGGAAGATCACCTGCATACTTAGGCGCGACGTAAGCTGGGGGTCGTCCTCGAAACGACGCAGATATGCACTCCACGCCTCAGGCCCTTTGTCTTTCAGGGCATTCATTATGCTCTGTTGGTCAATCTCCATGGATAACCCAAGATTAGCGCAATTGTCTCATCGGCTCCGAGCCATATTGATGGCGCTTTGCTCTGCTCGAGACGATGTAGATTTTGAGGAGCTACGTGCTTTCCAATCGACATGCAAGTTGCTGCGAGACGATCAAGGCGGCCTCGGTTTATCAGTGAGTTTGCTGGCAGGAGAAGCAGCGGTCTGGTAAGCTGGAAAACGTTTACCCACGTAGGCTAAGTTGCTTCATTAGAATCTCTGGACAGCAGCGAAAGAGGACGAGAACGATGGCGATTGTTGCGGGTGTCGACTTTGGAACACTGAGCGTGCGGGTGTCGATTGTGGACAGCGAGCGGGGGCGGCTGGGATCGGCAGTGGAGGAGTATCCCCTGCACCGGAAACGGGAAGATCCGGACTTCGCAACACAGGCGCACGAAGACCACATGCGCGCGCTGGCCAGCGCAACGCGCAAGGCTGTCGCGGCTGCCGCGCTTAAGGGCGAGCAGGTAGAGGCGATCGCGCTGGACACGACGGGCTCGAGCGTCATCCCCGTCGACGCGCAGATGCAGCCACTGAACGAGTACTACCTGTGGTGCGATCACCGCGCGAAGAAGGAAGCGCAGGAGATCACGAAGCTGGCCCATGCGGAGGGGCTGGAGGCGATTGAGTGGTGCGGCGGCGTGTATTCGCACGAGTGGGGATTTGCGAAGCTGCTGCACTGGCTGAGGAACAACGAGGAGAAGCGGGGGCAGTTTGCCTCGGCGTTCGAGCATTGCGACATGGTGGCCGCGACGCTGTGCGACATCACCGATCCCAAGAAGGTGAAGCGCAGCGTGTGCGCGATGGGCCATAAATGGATGTGGAATCCCAAGTGGGATGGGCTGCCGCCGCAGGAGTTCCTGTCGAAGCTTGATCCACTGCTGGATGGCGTGCGCGAGAAGCTGAACGGTGAGTACTCGACCAGCGACGCGATTGCCGGGCACTTGAGCGCGCACTGGGCGGAGCAGCTGGGGCTGCGCGAGGGGATTCCGGTGCCGGTGGGCGCTTTCGATGCGCACTGGGACGCGCTGGGGGCGGGTTGCCGCGAGGGCGATGTGGTGAACGTGGTGGGCACCTCCACCTGCATTATCGCGATGGCGAAGAAGGCGGAGCTGGTGCCGGGCGTCTGCGGCGTGGTACCGGGCAGCGTGCATCCGCAGTACACGGGCATTGAGGCGGGGCTGAGCGCGACGGGCGATATCTTTGAGGCGATTGCACGGCGCGCCGGGGTGAAGGTTTCGGAACTGGCCAAAGGGCTGGAGAACTATCGCGCGGGTCAGACCGGCCTGCTACGGCTGAGCTGGGACAACGGTGACCGCACGGTGCTGGTGAATCCCGAACTGGGCGGCGTGACTCTGGGCTGGAACCTTATCCATACCGCTCAGGATGAACTGTTCGCAGCGATCGAGGGCACGGCGTTTCATACGCGCATCATTCTGGAGCGAATGGCGGAACACGGTGTACGCGTGGATCGCGTGATCAACGGGGGCGGCATTCCGCAGAACAACCCGGTGCTGAACCAGGTATATGCCAACGTGCTGGGCAAGCCGGTGCTGGTGCCGTCGGGCGTTCCGACGAGCCTGGGCTCGGGCATCTTCGCGATGGTGGCGGCGGGCGTGTTCAAGACCGTGGAGGAAGCGCAGGATGCGCTATGCCTGGATCACACGACGATTGAGCCCGATCCAAAGCAGGCCGCGGTCTACGAGCAGCTCTATCCGCTGTATCGGAGGGTCTATTTCGCACTGGGATCGCGCAGTGCGGAGCCGGTCGCACTGGGAGATGTGCTGCCGGAGATCCGGAGGATTGCGGCAGAGGTACAGGGGAGCTAAAGGAAGCTTCTCGAGAACCGCGTCAGGGATTTGCCGCTTCGGGCGCCCGGAGAATGCGGGCGATCTCTCCATGACCGGCCTTCCGGGCGATTTCATTCAGCGTCTCGCCTTCGGGCGACCGCACGGTCACGTCAGCGCCGCGCTCAATGAGCAGGCGCGCGATCTGTTCGCGCCCGCGCGACACCGCATAGGCCAGCGGAGTGTGCCATGGCTGAGCGTCCCAGGGAAACAGACCATAGTCGCGGAATGTGCGGTTGAGGCAGGCAGGATCTTCGTCGAGGATGGGCGCGATGCGATCGGCGAGATCGTATTGGATGGATTCGATGATGTCGATGTGGCCCTGAAGGATCATGTTGCGCGCCTCAATTTGGCCGGCGTAGTCGGCCCACCCAGCAGGAGTGCCATGATACTTCTCCTCGCGTGCGCGGACATCCGCGCCATGACGCATCAACACGGGGATGACTCGGAGATTGCCGTTCCACGCGGCGGCGTGGAGTGGGGTGTAGCCGGCGGTTGAGTCAATCGCGGTCTGGGGGTTGTCACGGACATTGACGACCGCGCCATTGCGGAGGAGGGTTTCCACCATTTCGCCGGACCCATGCTCGCTGGCCCGAACGATGAGATTGCCCCAGCGGCAGCCGGGCTTGAGCGCATTGGGATCGAGCCGCAGCAGGCGGGCTACTTCGGCGTCGCGGCCGAGTGCAGCAGCGGCAGGCAGACGAAGCCTGGCGCCCGCCGCGGTGAGAATCGTGACCATTTCGGAAGCGCCGATGATGGCTGCTCGATCGAGCGGAGTAAACCCGGCTTCGTCGAGAGATTCGATGTTTGCGCCCAGTTCGAGCAGCGTGAGAACCACCTGCGGCTGACGTTTGATGACGGCCAGATGCAGGGGCATGGACTTCATTTTCGTCCCGTGCATGCGCAGCTCGAGATCGCCGGGACGGGTCGCGATGAGGGAGCGAACGGCATCGACGTCGCCCATGGCCACGGCCGAAAAGATGTTGTGCCGCGCGCCGTGTTCCAGGAGGTAGGCAACGGTCTGCGGGTCGGCAGGGATGTCGGGCCACGCGGAGGCCCAGCCGATGACGCCGAGCTCGTGATAGTCGCCCTCGCCCACTGTGTCCGCACCATGCTCGACAAGGAGCCGGATGATGGTTGCGCGGTTCTTCTCCACGGCAAAGTGGAGTGGGTAAGCATTATCGCCTTCGCAGCGAATGTTGGGATTGGCGCCGCGCTCCAGCAGCAGCTTGACTGCTGATTCGCGGTTGCCGAAGACGGCCTGGTGGAGCGCGGTTCTGACGCCCTCGCCGCCGCGCTCGTCAATGAGTTCCGGATGCGCGTCGAGCAGAGCATTCAGCCCGGCAAGATCGCCCTTTCCGGCAGCATTTCGCAACGAAGCGACCATCTCCGCAGTGGTCCCGGCTGCTTCAAGCATCTTGACGTGAGACTGCAAACGCGACCATGACGGGAATCCATGTTCGTTTGCGATTGCGCATTGGGCGTCGGCAAGGGTGAATTGTGACGCGGCAAGTTGTTCGGCGGAGAGATGCTTCCAGCGCGGATGGCTCTCACTAATGCGATGGAGCGCAACGGTGTCGGCTGATTGCAGGTGTTTGAGCAGACCCTTGGCTTGTTTTTTGAGCTGCTCGAGACTGGCACGTGGCGGAAGCTGCCTTGGCATGGAAATCTCCTTTCCGTGTATCGCCTGTGTCCGCAGCGCAGGCAGAAAGAAGATTCGTCTGGTTGTGTGTCTCGAACTGCTGCAGGTGGGCTTTGCCCTCTCCGCGGACCGGATGCGCCCCGTGCGCAGAGTCAACGGTAATTCCTGGCCCGGGGCGGGGTCAACGGGAAACAGGCATAGGCGTGCCGCGCCAGTTCCACAACCGTTGGGTCGTCGTCCGGGGATGTTTCGCAGTCACTTCCGTCGTGGCTGCGTGGCGTATGATTCGACGGGAATTCTGGGAGGAGTTTTCATGCGCAGTCTTTTTTTGCGTGGATGTGTATGGGCCTTGGTTGCTCTCTGGTGGCTCGTTGGAGTTGCAGTTCCGGCATCGAGTCAATCACGTGCCGCCAGTCCGTATGACTCGGTTGATACGCGGATTGGCACGGCGGGCGGCGGCAATACGTTTCCCGGCGCGACGCTGCCGTTCGGCATGGTGCAGTGGAGTCCGGATACGAACCAGGATGCATGGTACAAGTACGACGAGAAGACGATTCTGGGTTTCTCGCTGACGCATATCAGCGGAGCGGGGTGTCCCGTGTATGGCGACTTCGGCGTGCTGCCGGTGACTGGCGAGTTGACGACGAGCCCGGACAAGGATTTGAGAGCCTATGAAGCGGCATTCGATCACGCGAAGGAAGAGACGCATCCGGGCTACTATGCAGTGACGCTGGCGAACGGCGTGCGGGTGGAGCTGACGGTGAGCGATCGCGCGGGCATTGCGCGGTTCACGTTTCCTGAGGGAGTGCCGGCGCGGCTGCTGGTGAATGCGGGATCGAGCTGGGCGCAGATCCCCTCGGGCTCGAAGGATTTCAAGCAAAACGGCATCGCGCTGAATAACGGTAACGAGTTCTCAGGATTCTCGCGGGCGGGACATTTCTGCGGGTCAGACTCGCACTACATCATCTATGCGCTCGGACAGTTCAATAAGCGGTTCACGAAAACGGCTGTATGGAAGGATGAAGAATTGATGCGGACGGCCGACTCGGCTCTGGGAAAGCAAACTGGCGCGTGGCTGGATTTTGGGAACGCGCGCGAAGTGATTCTGAAGGTTGGCGTCTCGTTTGCGAGCAACATGGGCGCGCTCAACAACCTGGATGGCGAGATCCCCGCGTGGGACTTCGACCAAGTGCGAGCTAAGGCAAGGACCACGTGGAGCGAACTGCTCGATCGCTTCGCGGTCGAAGGGGGCACCGACGAGCAACGGAAGATCTATTACACGGGCGTGTATCACTCGTTTCTGTCGCCGAATCTGTTCAGCGATGTGGATGGGCGGTATATCGGTTTCGACAAAAAAGTACGCACGGTCAGCGGGAAGCAGAAGGCGCAGTACGCAAACTTTTCCGACTGGGACATCTATCGCAATACGGTGCAGTTGCAGGCGCTGTTTGAGCCGGAGCGCGAGGGCGACATGATGCAGTCGCTGGTGAACGACGCGGAGCAGGGTGGGCAGCTTCCGCGATGGGAAGCGGCGAACGACGTGACGTACGTGATGGGCGGTGACTCGCCGGCGCCGGTGATTGCATCGTCGTACGCATTCGGAGCACGGGACTTCGACGCGAAGACCGCGCTGAAGTGGATGGTGACGAAGGCGACGCAGCCAAAGGACAACAAGGAGCGGCCGTTCCTTGAGAACTATCTGAAGCTGGGTTACGTGACCAACGACGAGGATGCGCTTTCTGCTTCGCGAACGCTCGAATATGCGAGTGATGACTTTGCGATCTCACGGATGGCTGAGTCGCTGGGCGACAAGGAGACGGCGAACCGCTTCAGAAATCAGTCGCGGAACTGGAAGAACCTGATCGATCCGGAAACGAAGTGGATCAGGCCGCGCAATGCCGATGGGACGTGGCTGGCCGAATTCGATGCGGAGAAATCGACCCCGAAGCGGAAAGACAATGTGAGTTCGTCGGATCAAGCCGGGTTCGAGGAAGGCAATACCTGGCAGTATTCGTTCATGGTGCCGTTCGACTACCCTGCGCTGTTCGATGCGATGGGTGGGAAGGATGCGGCGACGGCTCGGCTGGACAGGTTCTTCACCAAGCTGCGCTGCTGGGGCGAGCCCTGCTACAACATCGAGAACGAGCCTGACTTTGTGGTGCCCTATGCGTATGTGTGGGCGGGCCAGCCGTGGAAGACGCAGAAGGTTGTGACTCGCATCGGGGCCACGGCATTCAAGGCGACTCCGGATGGAATCCCCGGCAACGACGACCTGGGCGCGACGTCAGGCGTGTATGTGTGGGGCGCGCTGGGGATGTATCCGGCGGTGCCGGGCGTTGGCGGAGTTGTGCTGGGAACGCCGATGTTCGCGAAGGCCGCGCTGAAGATGACTGGCGGGCGGACGCTGGAGGTCACGCGGCATGGAGATGGGGTTTATGTGTCGAGCGTGAAGCTGAATGGAGAGCGCGTTGCGAATTACTGGATTCCGATTGCGAAGCTGCATACGGGATTGAACCGGCTGGAGTTTTCGATGCAGGCCACGCCCGATACAAAGCCGGAGATGGCTGCGCCGCCGTCATTTTGATAACAAAGTGAGTCTTTGCTCGATGGTGTGAATCCAGAGATGCATGTGGCAGAGGATTGTGCAGGCGGCAATCCTCTGCTACGATGAAACGAACAGATGGACCGTGCCACCCAAAGCCGCTTCTGTTGTTGTTGCCTGTCGATGCAATTCGACGGGTGTACACGCTAGTCTCTGATCTCCCTGCACATATTGATCAAGACGCACCCGTAGCTTGAGAGCCGGGTAGTTCGTCTTGCCGTACCGGCCTCAGCGCATCCCCAAAGCCAACGAGGTCGAAATGCCGGTTGTCGCAAACGACATTCAGTCAAGCACTCCTATAGTTAGTGATTCTTCGCGCCTGAGCCACCTGCGGCTGCTTGAGGCGGAGAGCATTCATATTCTGCGCGAGGTCGCGTCGGAGTTCGAGCGGCCGGTGATGCTCTACTCCATCGGCAAGGACTCGTCCGTGATGCTGCGGCTGGCGCAGAAGGCGTTCTATCCGGGGCCGATTCCCTTCCCGCTCCTGCACATCGATACGGGATTCAAGTTTCGCGAGATGATCGCGTTCCGCGATGATATGGCGCGGCAGGTGGGTGCGGAATTGCTGGTGTGGCGCAACGAGCCGGCGATTGCCGCGGGGACGAATCCCATTGCGCTGGACACGAAGCGCTGCTGCGGACTGCTGAAGACGCAGGCGCTGCTCGATGGGCTGCGGCATTACAACTTTGACGCTGCATTTGGCGGAGCGCGGCGCGATGAGGAGAAGTCGCGCGCCAAGGAACGCATCTATTCGTTCCGCGACGGAAGCGGGCAGTGGGACCCGAAGAATCAGCGGCCGGAGCTGTGGAACCTCTACAACGCGCGCGTCCATCCGGGCGAGAGCATTCGCGTGTTTCCGCTGTCGAACTGGACCGAGATGGATGTGTGGCAGTACATCCACGAGGAGAAGATTCCGGTGGTGGATTTGTACTTCGCCAAGGAGCGGCCGATGTATGTGCGGCCGCTGAGCGGAGGACAAGAGGCGCTGCTGCCGATTGAGCAGGAGTTCGTGGCGTGGCCCGGTGAGAAGCCGCAGATGGTGAAGTGCCGGCTGCGTTCCCTGGGATGCTCGCCATGCACGGGCGCGATCCGCTCGGATGCGGAGACGATTCCCGACATCATTGCCGAGCTGATTTCGTTCCGCTCGTCGGAGCGGGCGAATCGAGTCATCGATCACGACCAGGAAGGTTCGATGGAGATCAAGAAGCGGGAGGGTTATTTCTAAATGGCTACGGCAGTTATCGAACGCTTCTCTATTGAAGAATTTCTGGAGCTGGAGCGCAACAAGGACCTGCTGCGGTTTTCGACCGCGGGCAGCGTGGATGACGGTAAGTCGACGCTGATCGGGCGCCTGCTCTACGACACGCAGTCGGTGTATGAAGACCAGGTGCGGTCGATTGAAGGCAAGGGCACAACAGCTCCGGGCCAGATCGACTTTGCGCTTCTCACGGACGGCCTTCGCGCCGAGCGCGAGCAGGGCATCACCATCGATGTGGCGTACCGCTACTTCTCGACCGCGAAACGCAAGTTCATCATTGCCGATACGCCGGGGCACGAGCAGTACACGCGCAACATGGCAACGGGCGCATCGACTGCGGATGCTACGGTGGTGCTGATCGACGCGAGCAAGGGCGTGCTGGTGCAATCGCGCCGTCATGCGTATATTGCGTCGCTGCTGCGAGTGCGCCATGCGATTGTCGCCGTGAACAAAATGGATTTGATCGGCTACGACGAGGGTGCTTTCCGCGCGATTGAGAAGGACTTCCGCGCAGTGCTGGCGACGATCGCGGAGAACACCGGGACGGCGGTCGAGGCGGTCTTTGTTCCAGTGAGCGCGCTTGCAGGAGATAACGTCGTTCATCGCACCGATGCGATGCCGTGGTATGAAGGGCCGTCGCTGCTCGAAGTGCTGGAGTCGCTTCCGTCTTCACGCGCAACACAGGACGAGGCATTCCGTTTTCCGGTGCAGCGGGTGGTTCGGCCGAATCATACGTTTCGTGGATTCGCGGGGCAGATTGCTTCGGGTGTGATTCGTGTGGGTGACGCGATCACTGTGCAGCCCTCGGGCCGCAGCGCAAAGGTGCAGCGCATCGTTACGTGGGACGGCGATCTGAAGGAGGCGCATGCGCCTCTTTCGGTGACGCTGGTGCTCGACAGCGAAGTCGATATCAGCCGCGGCGATCTGATTACTGCGGCGGGGCCTTCGGCGCAGGTGAGCCGGGATGTTACGGCGTCGGTTGTGTGGATGGACGCGCGTCCGTTGGAGATCGGGCGGAAGTACCTGATCAAGCACACGAGCCACACGGCGCCCGCGGTCGTCTCGTCGCTTGAGCATCGCACCAATGTGGCGCTGCTGGAGCGCGAATTGGCTACCACGCTGGAGATGAACGACATCGGATCCGTCCGCTTGAGGCTACTGCGGCCGATGGCGCTGGATAGCTATGCGGAGAATCGCGCGACCGGTGCGTTCATTCTGATCGACCCGCAGACCAACGGGACCGTGGCCGCAGGCATGGTGACGGGGATCGCGGCAACCGAGCAGGCCGATGATGCGCCGGATGCGTGGGGCCAAGTAACGGCAGGCGAACGCGAGGCGCGATGGGGACATCGCGGCGGCGTGCTCGAGCTTAGCGGTCCGGCAACACTCATCAATGCGATTGAGCGGTCGTTGTTCACCATTGGGGTGGTGTCCGCGCGCGTGGGCCTCGACGATGACCTCAGGCAGCCGGCACTGCTCGGCACATTGATCGACGTGCAGACGCGTTCGGGGATCCTGACGCTGCTCATCCGCGAAAACGAAGGCGATGAGTTGACCGCGCGCGTGGAGACGGAATCGGTCAGCTTGGATGCGAACGAGCCGATGCACGCTATATCGGCGGTGCACCAACTACTGAATCGTGCAGGGATCTTTGTTTCTGCAGAAGGGGCCAACCTGTAATGAGCGTAGCCGAGATTGCAAATGAAGTAGCCGCGAAGTTGGAGAACGTGCGCAGCGCGCTCGCCCAGGAGATCACCGGCGCTGGAGATGTCTGCCTCACGTGCAGCTTTCAGGCCGAGGATGTGCTGCTGACAAAGCTGGCCATCGCCATCGATCCGGCGATTCCCATACTGTTCCTCGACACCGGCTATCACTTTACGGAGACGTACGAGTATCGCGATCGCATTGCGCGCGAGTGGAACCTGAATCTCGTGAACCTTTTGCCTGCGCAGACGGTCGAGCAGCAGGAGGCACAGTTCGGAATCCTCTATCAATCGGCTCCCGACCAGTGCTGCAAGCTTCGCAAGGTGGAGCCGCTGTTCAAGGCCGTCGCCGAGTATCGGGTCTGGATTACGGGATTGCGCCGCGAGCAGGCGAAGAGCAGGGCGGCACTTGAAGAGCGCGCGCTGTTCACGCTTCCTGGCGGCAAGCAGGTGATAAAACTCGCTCCGCTGACCGAGTGGACGACACGCGACGTCTGGCACGCATGCGAGCAGTTGGGAATTCCGCGGCTGTCTTTGTATGACCGCGGCTATTCGTCGATTGGCTGCGAGCCGTGCACATCGTTGCCGCTGGATCCAAACGATCCGCGGTCGGGACGGTGGGCCGGACGCAAGGTGGAGTGCGGCATCCATATCGAAGCAGGCAAATAGAAGGTCGGCGAGGATCGATTGGAATATCTCATTGGATTTTTGATCGCGCTGTTTATCGCGCTCACCGGCGTCGGCGCCGGAACCATCACGGTGCCGATTCTGGTGCTGTTCCTCGGCGTGCCTGCGCCCATCGCAGTGGGAATCGGTCTGACCTTCTCCGCGGCTGTGAAGTTGATCCTCGTACCGGCGCAGGTGGCGCGCAAGAACGTGGCGTGGCGCACGCTGGGATGGATGCTGCTGGGAGGTGCGCCCGGCGTGCTGATTGGGTCTCTGTTCCTGAAGCACCTTGTCACCGCGGGCTCACAGAATCTTTTGAACGGCCTGCTTGGTGCGATCCTGGTGACCACGGCTAGCTGGCAGCTGCTGTTCTCGTTCCGCCCGATGCATCAGAAGGTGAACACTCCGGACCGCACACGCTGGCTCGCATGGCTCATGCTTCCGGTCGGCGCGGAAGTTGGATTCTCATCCGCCGGCGCGGGCGCTCTGGGCAGCGCTGCGCTGCTGAGCCTTACAGCGCTGGAGCCGGCGCAGGTGGTGGGAACGGACATCGCCTTCGGATTCCTTGTATCGCTGCTGGGAAGCGGAGCGCACTGGTTTGGCCACGGAGCGGACTCGGGCTTGCTGCTGCATCTGATTGCCGGCGGTGCGTTTGGGGCCATTGCCGGAACGATGCTGAGTGCGCGGGTTCCCCGGCGGCCGCTGCGATTGGCCCTTTGGATATGGCTCCTGGTTCTGGGCGGACAATTCCTGTTCAACAGCTATGAGACACACGCGGCAGCGCAGCGCCAGGACTCGAGCAAGGTCAGCGCGGGCCGCCATCCCTAGGGCTCCGGTTCACAGCTGGCGGAAAGACTCCAAAACTCCATAAGGCCTGACAACGGCAATTCCGGTGCTCTCAAGGGCGCCGGAACTTGTTTAGACCGGGATCAATTAGCTCATTCAAACCAATAGAGAAATAATTTTAAAATTCTTGACAGCGTCGCTCTTCGAATCCTATATTTCCCTCGACATCGCGCCACGGTAAACCAGTTCGAATCTCCTTCTCTGTAATTAGAGGGGTCCTCAGCGCAACAGCACGGCGCATCATCACAGGAGAAATCAGGCCATGACCTTCCCTTGGAAGAAATTTGTTTCCACTGCAGTCACTCTTCTGCTCGGCTTTGGTGCGGCGGCCTTCGCCCAGAGCACGACTGACCCTTTGAAGAAGGGTTTCGAGGACCCGCCTCAAAGCGCGCGTCCTCGCGTGTGGTGGCACTGGATGAACGGCAACATCACGCAGGAGGGCATCAAGGCCGATCTCGAGTGGATGCATCGCGTCGGGATCGCCGGTTATCAGAACTTCGACGCCGCGCTGCAGACTCCGCAGGTTGTGCCGAAGCGGCTGGCCTATATGACGCCCGATTGGAAGCAGGCCTTTGTCTATGCCACGAAGCTGACTGATCAGCTGGGAATGGAAGAAGCCATTGCCGGGTCGCCCGGATGGAGCGAGACGGGAGGGCCCTGGGTTCCCGCTGAGCACGGGATGAAGAAATACGTCTGGAGCGAGACGGTTGTGAAGGGAGGGCAGCCGTTCAATGGGAAGCTGCCACATCCTCCTACGAACACCGGCGCGTTCCAGAACATGGCCATTCATGAGCAATTTGGCGGAGAGATGCAGAATCCGCCGCAGTTCTATGCGGATGCAGCGGTCATCGCCTATCGCCGCGCAGCGTCGGACGTGCCGATCGATCCGGAACACGCGAAGATCACGTCCAGCGGCGGCTCCGAGTTTGACGCCGCTGTGCTAAGTGATGGGGACCTGGAGAAGACCACAAAGATTCCGATCCCGGCCAAAGGTTCGGTGTCGTGGGTGCAGTATGAATTCCCTGCTCCGCAGACGATCCGCGCGATCTCGTACGTGACCAAGGATCCGAACTTCATCGAGCGAATGATGGTGGGAACGCCCGAGAAGAATCTGGAAGCGAGCGACGACGGCCAGAACTGGCGGCCTGTGGTGAGTCTCAATGGCGGCGATGCGCCGGAACACACCATTTCGTTTGCAGCAGTGACAGCCAAGTTCTTCCGCGTCACCTTTAAAGCTACCGCTCCGCCACCGCCACCGGCTTGGGCCGAGGGCTTCGATGCCTCGGCACTGGGGATCAAGATTCCACCTCCGCCGAAGGATTACGAAGTTGCGGAGATGGCGCTCTATGCTGCGCCGCGCGTGAACCGGTTCGAAGAGAAAGCAGCGTTTGTACCTGCTCCAGACCTCTACGGATTTGCGACGCCATCAGTCGACGCGGCCGATGCGATCAAGAAGGCTGACGTCGTCGATCTCACTTCGAAGATGCAGCAGGATGGCACGCTCAACTGGACGGCTCCGGATGGCGATTGGGTGGTGCTTCGCTTTGGCTACTCTCTGCTTGGCATTACGAACCATCCCGCAACCAAGGAGGCTACCGGACTCGAAGTGGACAAGCTCGATCGCCGCTTCGTAAAGGACTATTTCGAGAAGTATCTCGACAGCTACAAGGAGACGGTGGGTCCCGAGCTGATGGGCAAGAAAGGCATCCGCTACGTCATCAACGACAGCTGGGAGGCCGGCTCGCAGAACTGGACTGACAACATGATTGCGCAGTTCAAGAAACTGCGCGGCTACGATCCCACGCCGTGGATGCCGGTGCTTGCAGGCCGCGTGGTGGAGAGCGCCGAGGCCAGCGACCGCTTCCTGTGGGACTTCCGTAAGACTATCGGCGACCTGATCGCCAACGAACACTATGGGCAGCTTGAAGAGACGCTGCACGAGCGCGGCATGGGCCACTACGGCGAGTCGCATGAAGGCGGCCGCGCCTTCGTCGCTGACGGCATGGAAGTGAAGAAGTTCAATGAGATCCCGATGTCTGCCATGTGGACGCAGACGCCGGGCGTGAACAAGGAACAGTTTGGCTACAACGCGGATGATCGCGAATCCGCGTCTGTGGCCCACCTTTATGGGCAGAACCTTGCTGCGGCTGAATCGCTTACGGCGGCTGCCGCGCCATGGGCGTGGTCACCGGCAACGCTGAAACCCACCGCCGATCAAGAACTGCTCAACGGCATCAACCGCTTCGTGATTCACGAGTCGGCTCACCAGCCGCTGGTGGATCCGGCGAAGGAGCCAGGTCTTACGCTTGGGCCGTTCGGCCAGTGGTTCAATCGCAACGAAACATGGGCGGAGCAGGCCGGCGCGTGGATCAACTATCTGGCCCGCTCGAGCTACCTGCTGCAGCAGGGCCACTTCGGCGCGGACCTTGTTTACTTCTACGGTGAAGATTCGAACCTGACGGCAATCTTCAATGACAAGTCGCCTGACATTCCAGCCGGCTATGGCTTCGACTACATCAACGCAGACGGGCTGATTCATGAATTGGGCGTCTCGAATGGCCAGCTCACCACGAAGAGCGGTATGCGCTACAAGGTGCTTGGCCTGGATGCCTACAGCAAGCACATGTCGCTGCCGGTGCTGCGCGCCATCTACAAGCTTGCGCAGGATGGCGCAGTGATCGCCGGCGCCAAGCCTGCAGACGATCCCAGCCTCTCTGATGATGCCGCTGAATTCTCAAAGCTCAACAACGAGCTCTTCGGCGACGGAACCGGCGTGCGCAAGGTGGGCAAGGGCACGGTCTATGCAGGCCAGCCGCTGGCCGCTGTGTTCGATGCGCTGCAGCTCAAGCCCGACTTCGACTACACCAAGCCGCAGAAGGATAACGAACTGCGGTTCGTACATCGCAAACTGGCGGACGGCGATCTCTACTTTGTCGACAATCGCGGCGACAACGAAGCTACAGTCGATGCCACTTTCCGGGTGACCGGCAAGGCGCCGGAACTCTGGCGTGCTGAGACTGGCACCAGCGAGCCTGCATCGTTCAACATCGCCGACGGCCGCACCACGGTTCCGCTGCACCTGGAGCCATGGGGCACCGTGTTCGTGGTCTTCCGCAAGGCTACGGCGGAAAAGTCACACACTGTTCCCAAGCCGACCGAGACGAAGGTCGCTTCTGTCGAAGGCCCGTGGCAGGTTGCATTCCAGTCTGGCCGCGGCGCGCCGCCCTCCATCACGATGGACACGCTCACCGCCTGGAACGAGAGCAGCGATCCCGGCGTGAAGTACTTTGGCGGCGTGGGAACCTACACCAAAACGATCCAGGCATCAGCCGACTGGTTCAGCAAGGGCTCGCATCTCTGGCTTGACCTAGGCGATGTGAAGAACCTAGCGGAAGTCTCGGTGAACGGAAAGGACCTCGGTGTGGTCTGGCATGCGCCTTATCGGATCGATGTCACGTCGGCGCTCAAGCCGGGCAAGAACGATGTCGTCATCACGGTGGTGAACGCCTGGGTGAATCGCTTCATTGGCGACGAGCAGCCCGGCGCGACCAAAATCACCTTTGCCGATGTGAAACCGTACCGGGCGAAATCGCCGCTGCTGCCTTCGGGCCTGATTGGACCGGTAGCTGTGGTTCGCTCGGAAGCGAAGTAATCGAGGATGTTTCACGACAGTTATCTCTCAGGTGGAGGCGCGCTCGGGTAAATCGCCTTATCATTAACGGGAGCCATGATTTCCAGGCGAACATGAGGGCCACGGTCCCGGCCGCGGCCTCCGCCCGGGAGTTATGACTGAAAGCGGCATTGGTTGATCGCGAGTGACAGGATTGGTTGCAAGCCAAGTGCTGGATTGTCGCCGTTGAAGAGCTTTTTGTGGCGCTTTCTGGCACAACGTAGTCCTCTTGTTCTCGAGTAACGCTGGATGCGCGGACTGCTGGATATCTATTTGCAGCCCTCGCCGAAAGCGGATTTTGCAGGGCATCAGCGCGGAATGTGAACAGCCGCCCAGCGGCCGTCAAAGGAGCACGCAGGATGCAACGCAAGGGGGCCGGTGCCGGAGGGAGGAACGCGGTTTTGTCGAAAACTAAGATCAAGCGGCTTTACCTTATCCCGATTCTCTCCAAGGCGCTCGACGTGCTTGAACTGCTCGAACAGACCAACGCACCCGTTGCTCTGGAAGACGTCTACCAGCAGACCAAGATTTCGAAGACCAGTGTCTATCGCATCTTGAAGACGCTCGTGCATCGCGGGTATGTCGCGCAGGGGCAGAACGGGCAGTACCGGCTCGTCTCGCGACCGCGGCGGCTGCGTTTCGGCTTCGCTGCGCAGAGCGCCGAGATGCCCTTCTCCGTTGCTGTCGGCAACAGCGTTTCTTCGGCTGCGGCGGCTGCCGGCATCGAGCTGCTCACGCTCGACAACCGCTACGATCCGGATGTTGCCATCAAGAATGCGGAGCAGTTCGTGAAGGAGCGCGTCGACCTAGTCCTCGAGTTCCAGGTGGAAGAGCATGTCGCTCCGCACGTCGCGCACATCTTCAAGAAGGCTGACATTCCTCTCGTGGCGATCGACATCCCCCACCCCAACGCGACCTACTTTGGGGTCGATAACTTCGAAGTGGGATACGAGGCAGGGGCGCTGCTCGCGCAGTACGCCTGCAACAAGTGGAAGGGCAAGGTCGACTGGGTACTCGGCATCGGCTTCAGCGAGGCTGGATCGTTTGTGCAGAGCCGCATCACCGGCGCATTTGAGGGAATCCGCGAACGGCTCGACCAGGTTCCCGCCGACCGCTTCCTGCGCCTTGAAGGCCGCGGCATGCGCCAACCAAGCTTCGTTGCTGTCTCGGAGTTTCTGCGCAATCAGCGCAAGGGGCAGCGCACGCTGGTGGCCGCCGCGACTGATTCGAGCGCTCTCGGCGTTCTGGACGCAGCGCGCCAAGCCGGACGCGAGCAGGACATCGCCATCGTCGGCCAGGACTGCATTCCTGAGGTGCTCGACGAGATGCGCAGCGGCAAGAGCGCCATTATCGGTTCCGTCTCGCATGGAGCCGAGAGCTACGGCCCGCGCCTCATCCAGCTCGGCATCGCACTGCTGCGCGGACACATCGTGCCGCCGTATAACTACGTCCGCCACCGCGTCGTCACGCCGGAGACTCTGGGCTCCGCCGACCCCGACAATCACAATGGAACCGACCAGAGCTCCGAGCGCGAACCCGCTTCGGCTCTCTGATCGAAAGGCAGGCTCTCGTGGATTCAGACTCCGACTTTTCCGTGTCCACGAAGCCTGCCCGCATCGCCATCGACCTAGGCGCCGAAAGCTGCCGCGTTTCGCTGCTCCGCTGGCGAGGCGACACGCCGCAAATCGAGCTTATTCATCGCCTGCCGAACGGCCCGACCCATGACGGCTCTTCGCTTCGATGGCCGTTCGATCGCATCTTCGCCGGTCTTGAAGAAGGTCTGCGCAAAGCGGCAGATGCAGCGCCGGAAGGTGTGGCTTCGATCGCGGTGGATGGGTGGGCGGTCGACTACGTCCGCCTCAAGGCCCAGGGGGAGCCGATCGCGAATCCCTTCTGCTATCGGGACGAGCGTACGATCGCAACCAAAGAGCGCGCCGACCAGCTCATTTCTGCGGCCAGCCTGTTTCAGAAGGCGGGCGCGCAGCCGCTGCGCATCAATACCCTCTACCAGCTCATGGCCGATCCGGAGTCAGGCATCGATGCGCATGCTCCGTGGGTCAACCTGCCTGAGTATGTGCTGCACCGTCTGGGTGGCCGACGCGTTGCCGAGTACACTAACGCCACGCACACGGGCCTCGTCGACATCGCCACTGGCGACTGGTCGCATCAACTGCTTGATCTCTTCGGCATTCCCGCTGATCATCTGCCGCCGATCGTCTCAACGGGAACCATCGTCGGCCGTCTCAACGGCCCGGTCGCTGAGCTGCCAGCGTTTCGCAGCACGCAGCTCGTCGTTCCCGCGTGCCACGACACGGCGTCGGCCATCGCCGGCATCGCCACTGATCTCGATGGAACAGCCTACATCTGTTCCGGAACGTGGTCGCTGGTCGGTACGGTCGTTTCCTCGCCAATCATCACCGAAGAGGCCCTCCAAGCCGGCTACACCAACCAGGGCGCAGCCGCCGGCGGATTCTGCTTCCACACCAACGTCAATGGCATGTGGATCCTCAAGCAGTGTCTCGAGAGCTGGAGGCAGGCCGGCCGCGCCTGGGAGATCTCCGCGCTCATCGCCCAGGCCGAAGAGTGCGACTGCGCAGGCATTATTCCCGTTGATGCAGCGCCGCTCATGCTCGATGGAGATATGCCTGAGCGCCTGAATGATGAGCTTCGCAAGATCGGATGTGCGACGATCGAAAACTGCGCAGGCAACGAACCGAAGTTTGCGCGCCTCATCTTCGAGAGCCTCGCCAGCCGCTACAAGTCCGCCATCGAGAGTCTCGAATCAATGCTGGGCCGGCCCATTCGCCGCATTCACATTCTTGGCGGAGGCAGCCAGAACCAGCTCCTCACGCGCCTCACCGCCCAGCACACCGGCCTTCCCGTCGAAACCGGAAATGTCGAAAGCTCCACCATCGGCAACTTCGCCGTGCAACTCGCCGCAGCCGAATCGCCCAACGGCAAGCTCACACTGGAATCCCTCCGCCGCTGGGCACTTGTCCTCTCGGAGTCGAGCGTCAGGCAATAGCCGCGAAAGCCGACAACCGTGTTCGTTTGTCCTTCTTCCCTTTGTCCCTCTATCCCTGTATTTCTGGTCCCTATTGCCTATCCCCTACTCTCAACCTTTAAACTCCCGCCATGACGCGCAATCAGGTTTTCTCCCTCGTAGCAGTTTCGGCCCTCGCCTCGTTCAGTGCTTCCCTCGTCGCCCAACAGCCCACTCAGCCCAAGATGAAGCCGGAAGAAACCGAGATCTGGCAGCCGGTTCCCCCGGTTGTTACGCCCGCCAAAGACGCCGGCGCCGCGCCCTCTGACGCCATCGTCCTCTTCGACGGCAAGAACCTCGACGAATGGGTCAACGTCAAGGATCACGGCCCTGCTTCCTGGGACGTGGTTGACGGCCTTATGAAGGTCAAGAAGTCCGGCGGCAACATCGAAACCAAGCAGAAGTTCAAGAACTACCAGCTTCACATCGAGTTCCGCGTACCCGAGTCCATCACCGGCTCAGGCCAGGCCCGCGGCAACAGCGGAGTCTTCCTCGCCTCCACCGGCCCGGGGGACGACGGATACGAACTCCAGGTGCTCGACTCCTACCAGAACTCGACTTATGTGAACGGCATGGCCGGCAGCATCTACAAGCAGGCGATCCCGCTGGCTAATGCCGCGCGCAAGCCCGGCGAGTGGAACGTCTACGACATCGTCTGGACCGCGCCCACGTTCAACGAAGACGGCTCGGTCAAGACGCCCGCGTACGCCACCGTCTTCTGGAACGGCGTCATCGTCGAAAATCACTTCGAGCTGAAGGGTCAGACGCTCTACATCGGCAAGCCGTTCTACAAGGCCTACGACAGCGCGCCCATCAAGCTGCAGGCCCATGGGGACAAATCAGAGCCCATCAGCTTCCGCAACATCTGGGTCCGCAATCTGCCGTAACACAGAGAAGAAGAGAAACAGAGAAGCAGGGAATCTCCCCTCGGCGGATCGGGTCGCTGTTTCTCTGTATCCCCTTTTCCCTGTTTCTCTGTACTGCTTCTCAACTCACGCCCCTTGCGTATATGTAGCCTTCCCGTTCACAAAGTGCGCCGTGAGCACCTGTCCCCGCATCTTCGGATCAAACGAGATGTGCACCCATGTTCCTTCCTGAATCAGCTGGTCGAACTGAATCGTCCCGTCGGCCTGGATCTTTTTGACAATCTCCAGAGGAACGCCGAAGCTCCGGCAAACGAAATCCGCCGCGTAGCCCGTCACATGCGCTGAGGTAGGAACACCCCCAACCGCGTGGTTAAGTGCCGGGCAGCGGTACCCGGAATCAATGTTGAGTGGGAGTCCCAGCAAGGCGCGCACCTGTTCGAGGCCGGCGGCTGTTGCCTTCAAATGCTCCACCACATCGGGCGGTGGTGTGTTGTCGATGCTCTGCCTGACGGCGGTTGAGCTGAAGGTCATTTCATCGAGACTGAAGTGATCGCTGAGTTGCATGACTCCCCCTTCGAAACAAAATATCCCGGCTTCCGCCAAAGCACACTAACTATTCCGGAACCAACCGCGTTACTAGCGGTTCCAATCCGGGCAGGATTTCCCCTTGCGATTCGCTTTTTATTCGCTATAATCCACGCATGGCTGTCACCAGGCGACAAAAAGAAGTCCTCGACTTCCTCGATACCTTCGTCGGCCGCAACGGCTACTCCCCATCCTTCGAAGAGATCGCACGCGGCATGGGGCTCAAGAGCCTTGCCACAGTGCACAAGCACATCACCAATCTCGAGAAGAAGGGCATGCTCGACCGTGTGCACAACCGCAGCCGATCCATTGACGTGCTGCCCCCCGGAACCCGCACCCGTACCAGCGACCGGCTTCCCCTTGCCGGGCGCATTGCAGCAGGTCTCCCAGTTGAGACCAGCGAAAATGTGGAGACTATTTCGCTGCACGACGTGGTCGGCAATCGCGATGTCTTCGCCCTCGAGGTTCGTGGCGATTCCATGCGCGACGAGCACATCATCTCCGGCGATTACGTGCTGGTGGAGCGCACCAAGACCGCCAAGCAGGGCGAGATCGTTGTCGCCCTGGTACACGGCGCTGAAACCACGCTGAAACGCTTCTACTCGGAAGGCAGCACGATTCGCCTGCAGCCCTCGAACATCGAGATGGAGCCGATCTACGTGCCCGCCAACCAGGTTGCCATCCAGGGCCGCGTGCTCGGCGTCCTGCGCAAGTACCACTAGAACGCAGCAAGATTCGCGCAAAGAAAATCCCCGGCCCTCAAAGAGGCGCCGGGGATTTGTTCTACTACTCGCTGCTTAGTAAAGCCGGAAGTTCACCGCGATTGTCACCATCACCGGGACCGGCGTACGTCCATCCTTCAGTGCCGGCTTGAACTTGTACTTCCGTACAGCTTCCAGCGCTTTCTCGTCCAGGCCCATGCCCAGCGGCCGCACCACGCGCGGGTTCTGTGGGTTGCCCTGCGCATCCACGATGAGGCTGATCATGACTTCGCCCTGGTACTTGGCGCGGCGCGCCTCATCGCTGAATTCCGCTTCAGGCGCGTTGATCGCTACAGGAGCAGAAATGCCGCCGCCGACGCGGTAAACGCCGCCACCTGTGTTCCCGCCGGATCCGGGTCCGTAGCCGTTTCCATTGCCGGAACCAAGGCCACCGCCCGATCCCGTGCCCATGCCGCCGCCGGTTCCCTGCCCATTTGAGGCCAGGCTCACGTTGGGCGAGTTGTGCACGCCGATCATGGGCAGCATCGGATTGTCAGGCAGCTTGATGTCTTTCTGAACATTGATCGCGGAATCAACGGCCAGCTTCGGCTTCTCGATCAACGGAACCATCGGGGGAGCCTGCGGGTGCGGATCAATCTTCGGCAGGTGTCCCTTGATCGGGTCCACCAGGTCATGAGAACCGCCGCCACCACCGCCGCCGGCCTTCACGGCTGCCTTGGGCGCCTTGAAGTCGGAGATATCGATGTTGGACATGCCGGTGACTTGCGGCTTCTTAATTTCCTGGTAGATCTTGCGCGCGCCGAAGACCAGCACAATTGCGAGAATCAAGCCGTTGATCACGGTGGCCGAACCTACGGCCCAGGGGTTCGTCTTGACCGCCATGCGGTCAGGAACCGGAATCGGTGTGGAGGTCAGCTCGAGCGGCGGAAGCTTGGGCGGGAAGAAGACGTCGTGTACGTTGT
The DNA here is from genome assembly GCF_025264625.1 of Occallatibacter riparius. Classification (NCBI taxonomy): domain Bacteria; kingdom Pseudomonadati; phylum Acidobacteriota; class Terriglobia; order Terriglobales; family Acidobacteriaceae; genus Occallatibacter; species Occallatibacter riparius. The sequence continues at coordinate 4,470,282 of NZ_CP093313.1, read as the reverse complement.
CGTACAGCTCCTTCCAGATCGGCTTCTCTTCAAACGCTTTTCCGAGGAAAGCATCGAGTTCATGACCTTCCGACGTGGGAACGTCAGACGGGGTAATGGTCTGTGTCATAAATGTACTGCCGGCCATTCCGCCGGATTCTGTTCCCCTTTGATCTGCAGGCCGGTGATGGCCGTTGCCATTCCCGCCTAGTGATCCATTATGCTCGAATGCCGTCGGTCTTGTCGCGGCGAACGAGGTGGAAGTCTCCGAGTGATGACTCGAGTCTACCGGACGAGCTGGGGACTGTCCGGGCTCCAGAATCTCATATTCTGTAGGCTTAGGAACTCCCATAAAGTAATAGACGACCCGCCTTGTGAGTTGTTAGGGTGCACATCCCGAAAAACAGTGTGAGTTAGGCCCAATCTAACGCGAAACTAGCCGTTCTGCCAGCTTTGGTGCCGTTTCCTCTGGATTCTGGTCCGGATCGGATCGGAACGAGATCGGGCCCGATCGGACCGGAGCGCCTGGAATTGTTCCAGCCAGGCCGGCATTGAAGAATCGCCGCTCCCGCCAGTTACACTGGAAGAGAAGATTCTGCACGAATTTACGGAGAAACGATGCCCGCAGCGCCGGAACTCAAGGCGACCCTGAATCTGCCCCAGACGGCCTTCCCCATGAAGGCCAATCTGCCTCAGAATGAACCACTTCGCCTGGCCCGCTGGGCGTCTCTGCGCCTCTACGACGAGCTGCGGAAGGCCGGAAAGGGCCGCCCTTCCTACATCCTCCACGACGGTCCGCCTTATGCCAATGGCCCCATTCACCTGGGCCACGCCCTCAACAAGGGCTTGAAGGACTTCGTCGTAAAGTCCAGGACGATGGCTGGTTACGATGCCCCCTACGTTCCGGGGTACGACTGCCATGGCCTGCCGATTGAGATCAAGGTTGACGAGCAGCTCGGCCGTAAAAAGCTCGAAATGCCCGCCGCTGAGGTGTTGGATGCATGCCGCGCCTACGCGCAGAAATATATTGACCTGCAGACCTCGCAATTCGAGCGTATCGGTGTCTTCGGCCGCTGGGCCACGCCCTACAAGACAATGTCGCGGGACTATGAGGCGCGGACGCTCGAAGCCTTCTACGGCTTCCTCGAGAAGGGCTTTGTCTACCGCGGACTCAAGCCGGTTTACTGGTGCATCCACGACCGCACCGCGCTGGCCGACGCCGAAATTGAGTACGAGAACCACACCAGTCCTTCGGTGTATGTGCGCTACAAGCTGACTTCACCGGCCGAAGCCCTCGATCCCGCGCTGGCCGGCCGCGAAGTCTATACGATCATCTGGACGACGACGCCCTGGACGCTGCCCGCGTCTCTGGCGGTCGCCTTCCATCCTGATTTCGACTACGTCGCGCTGGCGACGGCAGACGGCCCGGTGTACATCGTGGCTGCCGAACTCGCCTCCAGTGTTGTGGCAGCGACAAAGTTGGAGAACCCGGTCGAGATCGCACGTTTCAAAGGCGCGAAGCTGGAGCGCCAGACCTTCCAGCACCCGTTCCTTGATCGCTCTATCCTCGGGGTCCTGGGCGATTACGTCACAGCCGACACCGGTACCGGCGCCGTGCACACGGCGCCTTCGCATGGCGCAGAGGACTTCTACACCGGGCAGAAGTACGGGCTCGACCTCACGTGCCGTGTCGATGCCTCGGGGCGCATCCACGTGGACGAAGCCGCGTGGCCGCACACTACTCCTGCGCCTTACGACGGCCTCACCGTGTGGAAGGCAAACCCCGTCATCATCGCCATGCTTGTGGAGCGCGGCGCGCTGCTGGGCTCCGGGAACCTGGAACACTCGTATCCGCACTGCTGGCGCTGCCACAACCCGGTCATCTTCCGCGCCACCGAGCAGTGGTTCATTTCGCTTGAGACGCCGATGAAGCGCCAGGACGGATCCGAGACGACCTTCCGCCAGTTGAGCGTTGAAGAGATCGACAAGGTCACGTGGGATCCGGGCTGGGGCAAAGAGCGCATCACCAACATGATTGCGACGCGCCCCGACTGGTGCATCAGCCGCCAGCGCATCTGGGGCGTGCCCATCGCCGTATTCATGTGCGAGGGCTGCAACGAGCCCTTCATCGACGCGGGCCTGAACCGCAAAATCATTCAGCTCTTCGATGACGAAGGCGCAGAGGCATGGCACGCCCCCAAAGCGATGGAACTGCTGTCCGCCCATGCGAAGTGCGCGAAATGCGGCAAGTCCGAGTTCCGCAAGGAAACCGACATCCTCGATGTGTGGTTCGACTCCGGCACGAGCTGGTTCGCAGTTTGCGAATCGGACGCGGATCTGCGCGAACAATATAAGGCCTTTCAGCGGGGCAATGGCCCGACGGTGTTGTATCTGGAAGGCGGCGACCAGCACCGCGGCTGGTTCCACTCTTCCCTGCTCACCAGCGTTGCACTGCGCGGGCGGGCGCCGTATTCGCACGTTGCTACTGCCGGCTGGACGCTCGATGAGCAGGGCCGCGCCATGTCGAAGTCGCTTGGCAACGGCGTCGACCCGGTGGATATCGCTCAGCGCATGGGTGGCGAGATCGTACGGCTCTGGGTCGCGTCGGTCGACTTCCGCGAAGACATGGCAGCCAGCGAAAACCTAATGGCCCGCTGCGCGGAGATCTACCGCAAGCTGCGCAATACGTTCCGGTTTCTGCTGGGGAACCTCAGCGGTTTCAACCCTGCGACGGATGCTGTGCCAGAAGCCGAGCTATTGCCGCTGGATCGATACATGCTGGCGCGCACCCGCGAGCTAACGGAGAAGATCCTCGGCTGGTATGCGGCGTTCGAGTTCCACCGCGTGTATCACGCAGTGAACGAGTTTGCCATCGTCGACCTCAGCTCGTTCTACCTCGACGTGCTGAAGGACCGCATGTACACCTTCGCGCCGACGAACCCGGCGCGGCGCTCGGCCCAGACCGTGCTCTGGAAGATCACCGAGACGCTGGTGCGGCTCGTTGCGCCCATCCTCAGCTTTACAGCGGATGAAGTGTGGGAGTACCTGCCCGCTGTGGAAGGCCGCGAAGTCAGCGTCCATCTCGCGCTGTTTCCAAAGCCGGAGGAAGTGTTCGCGTCAGAGTCGGCTCCTGTGCTCGACGAGTGGAAGCGCCTCTTTGAAGTGCGCGATGAAGCACTGCGCGTTCTCGAAGAAGCGCGGCAGGCCAAGCGCATCGGCAAGGGGCTTGAAGCTGAGCTCGAAATCGCCGCAGCAGGCGAGCAGCTTGCGCTGCTCGAAAGGCACGCTGCCGGCCTCAAAGAGATCCTGAACGTGTCGCGGGTTAGCGTGGTCTCTGGCGAAAGTCTGCGCGTCACTGCCCTGCCCGCCAGCGGCCACAAGTGCGCCCGCTGCTGGAACTTTATGCCGGAAGTCTCGAACTACGGCATCTGGCAGAACGTCTGCACCCGCTGCCATCAGGCCCTGCAAGAAATGAACATTGAACCGCCGAAAGCCGAGGATGCAGCGTGAGCCTCACCTCCGCAATCCGGCTGCCGTGGCTGCTGCTCATCTCGCTCGCGGTCTTCACGGCGGATCGCTGGACAAAGACCTGGGTGGAAGCGCACATTGCGCTCGGCAGCGCCATCCCGGTCATTGATCACATCTTTCGCCTCTCGCACTGGACCAACGAGGGCGCGGCGTTCTCGATGTTCGCCGAGTCCGCTTCGCCGCACCTAGTGCGCTGGGGACTGATCGGGTTCACCATCATCGCGTCGATTGCCGTGCTCATCGCGATGGTCCGCCTGGGCCATCGCTTCACGCTTACCACGATCGCGCTGGCGCTCATCTTCGGCGGCGCGCTCGGCAACGTGCACGACCGTATCGAATACGGCTCCGTGGTCGACTTCCTCGAAGTCCACATCTTCAGCTATCACTGGCCCGACTTCAACGTGGCCGACAGCGCCGTCGTCATCGGTGCCTGTCTGCTGGTGCTCGACTCAATTTGGGGCCATCGGCCGGCTGCCGAACCCGCCGACGGCACTCAGTAAATACCGGCAGGAAATCCTGTCTCACTCTCCGTTTCACCCCGCTCGGATACCGCTTCAAACCGCAACGGTTTTCCGCGATTCGGCGACTTCCTACCATTTGAGGCATGGCACTTCGCGTGTACAGGCCCCCTCTTCCGCTCTCGCAGTATGTCGAATTCATGTGGCGTGCAACAGGTTCTGGGTTGCAGCCGTCGCGACAGCGGATCTATCCCGATGGCTCAATGGCGCTGGTGATTCACCTGCGACGGGAGAGCACATGCTTCTTTATTGACGACCAGGCCTGCAGCGTTCGAGTGCCCTTACTTGCCGGCCCTTGGTCGCGATCGTTCCAGATCGACCCGTCTCAGTCTTCGCCGGCCATCGGCGTTGTCTTTCGTCCTGGCGCGGCTCGCATGTTTTTTCCCGTAGCTGCGCATGAGCTGCACAACATCGATATCACGCTCTGTGATCTTGACCGTGGCGACGCGAATCGTCTGCTCAACGACGTTTGCTCCGCAGTCGGCATCGACGCCGAGTTTCGCGCGCTCGAACGTTATTTGCACATGAAGCTGGCGGAGGCCCGTCCGCTTCATCCGGCAATCCGGTACGCCGTCGATCAATTGTCGCGCGAAGGCGTTTCGGCGAGCATTCAAAGGATTCAGACGGATACCGGCTTGAGTCATACACGGTTCATTCATTTGTTCCGGGAACACGTTGGTCTTACGCCGAAACTGTTCGGCCGCGTGCGCCGATTTCGCGCTCTTCTCCAACGGATCGAGAAGGGTGTTCCCGTGAACTGGGCAGAGCTTGCCGCTGATTGTGGATACTTCGATCAGGCGCACCTCATCCACGATTTCCGCGCCTTCGCTGCCATCACTCCGCGTGACTACAGCCGGATGGCGTCCGGCGATGTCAGCAGCTTGATTACCGCTGCCGTAAAAAGTTGAATTTCTTACAATACGGGTGCTTCCGCCATGGGCAGAATCGGTCCATGACGAATTCTTCTTTCAACACTCTTCGGGCTGGCTTCCGGCGAAGCGCATGGATGGTGCTCACCCTCATCCTCGCGATGGGGCTGCTCTACGCATCTGAACCCATCCAATACCCAAACAACTTCCGCCTGTGGGTACATGTAGGAACCGGCGTCATTCTGCCTGGCGGCCCGATACCTGAGAGCGAACAGGGCATGCACCATATCTTCGCCAATCAGAAGGCTGTCGATGGCTATGCTTCCGGCAACTTTGCTGACGGTTCGGTAGTCGTGTACGAACTGCGCGAGGCTCGGCAACAGAATGGAATCATCTTCGAAGGCAGTCGCAGGAGAGTCGACGTGATGATCAAAGACTCAAACCTTTATAAAAACACCGGGGGATGGCGCTTCGAGCGCTTCATGGGCAACGGCCAGACTGAAGACGTAATTCATGACTCGGGAGCGTCATGCTTCGAATGCCACAAAAAGGCCAACGCGCACGGATTCGTTATCAGCCAGATCCATTGAGAGCTGGCGACGGTGCCTAGAGCACCTTCGCCAGCCAGTGCCCCGTGAGTTCCTCGAAGTCCACATCTTCAGCTACCGCTAGCTCGACTTCGACGTAGCCGACAGCGCCGTCGTCATCGGCGCTTGACTCTCTATACACGCACACCGCGAAGTCACCGCCGTCGAGTAGATGACAGATTCTTCATTTGACTTTGCTGAATAATTCCTGCCAACTCAAATCCGAAGTCATGTAAGCTGCTTAGGAGAGAGAGGTGGCAATCCTCGTGACGTCATCTGGGTTGCGCTTTGCAGGCAGTTTGAGCGTGGTGTCTGCGCTGGTCCTTTGCACAGTCGGATGCGGCAGCACCTCTCCGGGAACCAAGACCGGCGGCAGCGGCGGAGGCGGGAATCCGCCACCGACCTACGTGACTGAATACCTTTACGCAGGCGGCTATCCTTTCATCGATCAATACAAGCTGAGCACCAGCACCGGAATCCCCAATGCGCCGGTGCAGATGAACGTCAAGGGTGCTCCCAACATGGCAGCCACTGTTCCGACGAAATTCCTGTTCGCCGCTCAGAATGGCGGGCATAATGCGGCCGGCCCTGCCTTCAATGCGTTCTCAATCAACTCTGATGGCACCCTGACGCTGGTAGCCGGGTCACCGTTTGTCCTGCCGGATCCTGAACTCGCAGGAATGGACCCAGGCTTCATGGCCCTCACGCCGGATAACTCTGCGCTGTACGTCATGATGCCCACAGCCACCTGGAAGGCCTTTGTAACTGGGTTCAGCGTCGATACGGCGACGGGAAAGCTCACGCCTCTCTCAACGAAGATCAGCTTCGGCCCCGACTCCGGCAATGCATCCGGAGCCGGGCAGCTGGTGGTAGACCCATCGGGACACAATGTTTATGCGGCTATTGGTGCAACAGACATCGACGATGCGAACGGACACCCTCAGGCGGGTATCGCGGCGTTCTCAATCGATCCAACAACGAAGGAACTGACGCAGCTTTCGGGGTCGCCCTACCTGCTCCCGAGTTTCTCAGGTCCCGGCGATCCCGTGATTGACCCCACGGGCCATTTCGTCTATGTCGCGGTCTCAGCGTTGAATCAGGTCCAGGGATATACGCGCAACACCACCACTGGCGTATTGACGCCCATGCCAGGCGCGGCCTTTGCGGCCGGACCTTTCCTGGCCGGGTTGGCGATGCATCCTTCAGGGAAGTTCGTGTTTGTTTTGGATTACAACCAGATAGTCACGTATTCAATCGATAGCAGCACTGGTCAACTTAAAGATATCTCTACCTGGACCGGCAACGGTGGCCCTGGAAGCTGCAGCCCGGTGCCGGCTTTCGTGGTAGATCCCACCGGAACCTACCTCTATGCCTCCAATGCGGCCTCTGCTATCTGCGTCCTTCAGGTCGATCAGACTTCTGGGGCATTGAAACTGATCAACGGCGCGGTACCCGCTCCCAATGGCGATGGCCTAGCATCCTCGATGGTTCTGGTGAAGGCTCAATAGACAATTGGTTTCGATAATCCGCATCTAGATCACCTTCGCCAGCCAGTGCCCAGTGTGCGAATGCAGATTCGACGCGATCTGCTCCGGCGTTCCCTCTGCCACTATGTGTCCGCCGCCCTCGCCGCCCTCGGGTCCGAGGTCGATCACCCAATCCGCCGACTTGATCACGTCCAGGTTGTGCTCAATCACGATGAGCGAGCCGCCGCCGTCAATCAGCTTCTTGAATGCGGTGAGCAGCTTAGATACGTCATCGAAGTGCAGTCCGGTCGTCGGCTCGTCGAGGATGTAGAGGATCCGGCTCGCCTGCGACGGCTTCGCATTCGCATTCGCCGAACGCACGGCCGCGAGATGCGCCGCCAGTTTCACGCGTTGCGCCTCGCCGCCCGAAAGAGTCGTGGCCGACTGTCCCAGTCGCAGATAACCGAGTCCGACTTCATCGAGCACCGCGATTTTCTCGAGCAAACGCTGCTGGCCCACGAAGAACCGCAGCGCCTCCTTCACCGTCATCTGCAGCACCTCGTGGATGTTCTTGCCCTTGTACTGCACCTCGAGAATACGCGGCTGATAGCGCGTTCCGTTGCAGTCCTCGCAGGGCAGTTCCACATCGGCGAGGAACTGCATCTCCACCGTGACGGTTCCATCGCCTTCGCACGTGTTGCAGCGTCCGCCCGGCACGTTGAAGCTGAAATGCCCCGGGGTGAGCGACATCCGTTTCGCATCCGGTTGCGACGCAAAGATCTCGCGGATCAGATCGAAGCCCTTGATATACGTGATCGGATTCGACCGCGGGGTGCGCCCGATCGGCGTCTGGTCGACGAGCACAACGTCATTAAGCCGCTCCACTCCCGTCAGCGACTTGAACACGCCACTCGGATCACTTCCGTCGCTCTGGCCCAGCGCACGTGCGACGGCGCGATACAGCACCTGGTGCACCAGCGTCGATTTGCCCGAGCCAGAAACGCCGGTGATCGCCACCAGCATCCCCAGCGGAATCTCGACATCCAGCCCACGCAGGTTGTTGGCATAGGCGCCCTTCAGCACCAGCTTTTCCCTGCCCGGCTCGCGCCGGCGCGATGGCACTGGAATCGTGATCTGCCCCGAGAGATAGCGCCCGGTGAGCGAATTGGGATTCGCTTCAATCTCCGCCAGAACGCCGTCGGCCAGCACCTTGCCACCAAACTCGCCGGCGCCTGGCCCGAGGTCGAGCAGATGATCCGCGGCGCGCAGTACGTCTGGATCATGCTCGACAACGACGATCGTGTTGCCGAGATCGCGCAGGTCTTTCAGAATGCGAATCAGCCTGTCCGTGTCGCGCGTATGCAGCCCGATCGACGGTTCGTCGAGCACATAGAGCGCACCCACAAGCTGCGACCCCAACGAAGTCGCAAGCTGAATGCGCTGCGCCTCACCGCCTGATAGCGTGGAAGCCAGCCGGTCTAAGGTCAGGTATTCGAGCCCCACCGCATCCAGGAACGTCAGCCGTTGCCGCACCTCATGCAGAATTTGCCCCGCGATCTCCGCTTGCATCGGCGTCAGCGTCAGCTTCGAGAAGAACTCCTTCGCCTTGCCGACCGTGAGCGCCGTGCCCTGGCAGATGTTCAGGCCGTTCAGCCGCACCGCGCGCGCTTCGGCGCGGAGCCGTTGTCCTCGGCATTCGGGGCACTCCGCATAGCCGCGATACTTCGACAGCATCACGCGCACGTGCAGCTTGTACTTCTTCCGCTCCATCTGCGCGAAGAACCCGTACACTCCGTCGAAGCTGCTGCCCTTGCCGCGCAGCACAATCTCGCGCGCCTCGTCGGTCATCTCGCGCCAAGGCACGTCCATGGGGATGCCCAGCGCGCCGGCCTGCTTCTTCATGTCGGTGAACCAGCTGCGATACTTCGGCCGGTTCCACGGATCGATCGCTCCGTCGTTCAGGCTGAGCCCCTTATCCGGGATCACCAGGTTCAAATCGAAATCGACCGTGTTGCCGAACCCCTGGCAGCGCGGACATGCGCCAAACGGATTGTTGAAACTGAACAGCCGCGGCTCCGGCTCGCGGCCGGGCCGGTGACAGCTCGCACACTCATAGGCCGCGGAGAACCGATGCATCTTACGCTCGCCATTCTCATCCCTGGGAACTTCTTCGAAGATCACCTCGCCGGCCTCGCGATACGCAATTTCGGCCGCATCCACGATGCGCGCGCGGTTCTCCGCATCCACCACGATGCGGTCGACCAGCACGAATACCGGCAGCGTGAAATCAATCTCAAGCAGGCTCTCCGGCGTCGAAAACTCGAAGATGCGCCCATGCTGATAGAGGCGGTTGAAACCTCCGCTGCGCAACTCATTCAGCCGCGCCTTCAGCGCATCGGTCATGGGCGACTCAACCGCAGCTTTAGCAGCCGCCTTCGCCGCCGCGGCCTTGGTTTTGCGCGTGGGCTTCTCAGGCTCGGCCTTGGTGATCTCGTGCTTCACCGGGAACAGCGCCTGGATGCGGGTGCCTTCGCCGAGCGCAAGGATTCTCTCCGCGATCTCGTCCATGCTGTCGCGGCGCACCAGCCCATCGCAATAAATGCAATGCACCACGCCACAGCGCGCGTACAGCAGCCTCAGGTAGTCGTAGATCTCGGTCGCCGTTGCCACTGTCGAACGGGGATTGCGCGTGGTGTTCTTCTGCTTGATCGCAATTGCCGGAGCCAGACCGTCGATCTCGTCCACATCCGGCTTCTCAATCCGCTCCAGGAACTGCCGCGCATAGGCTGACAGCGATTCGACGTATCGGCGCTGCCCCTCGGCGTAAATCGTGTCGAACGCGAGGGAAGATTTCCCGGACCCGCTCACGCCGCTCACAACCGTGAGCTTGCCGTGCGGAATCTCGCAGGAGATGTTCTTGAGGTTGTGCGTCCGCGCACCGCGGATGATGATGGCTTCGTTGGCAGAGCTCAAGGGATGAAGGACCTCAAGAGAGCGTAATCACGGCTGCATGTGCATGGATGACAATGACGTTACAAACGCACATTAGGCCATCTTCCATTATAGAAGCTCTGCCGCCACCCGGCCCTGGGCCTGGCTTTGGCCGGATTCGGACGGATGAACTGGGCTGGTCCCCTCTCACCGCCGCTCAAACGTCACTTTTCGAGGTTACGCCCGATTACCTTTCCGACAAACGCCCGTAACTCCCCCTGTAACTTAATGAAAGTTAAAATAAGTCATTCATAACCCGCGCAAGAATCCCCCCGCTCATGCGCGTTTTCCGTAGCCGGAGGGCCCCCACATGGGTTTTACAGACTTTTTGCGTACAAGGGAAATGGCGGATCAACTCCGGGAACACCGCGAGTCTACTCAGGCTGCGCGAGAGGCGATGTTCCGCAGCGAGGCCCAGCGCGCGTGGATCGATCTGCAGGAGGCTGTTCGCAGCACCGCCGAGGGCAAACGCTACAAGGGCGAACTGTTCCTTTGGCGCGTACTGCCAGCCCATCCCAAAAGCCTGGTGCTGAAGAACGTGGCTCTAAGCTTCGTCGAACGCGAATGGGATTCGCGCACCTTCACCTTGTTGCTTGGCGGAATTCCGGGGCTGCACGCTCTGTGGGCGACGACCTCGCCTGATCCCGAGTTCGTCGACATACAGTACGAGGGAAGGGATCACTGGCGCATCGGCGGGTCCACGGAAGTGCTCCAGACCTCGGGAGAAAACAGCGCCGCCGAGCATATCTGCCGCGCACTCGTCACCTACTTCGACGATTTCCAGAGTTCGCGCTGTCAGCCGATCATCTAAGCTCCCCGCAGCGTCGCCGGGCAGACCGGATGGTATGCTCGTGAGCGATGATCGCCTCTAGGACACTCAGCTTCCCTGCTCTTCTTCTGGTTTTATGCTCGCTACCCGTCGCCGCCCAGGCGCCTCCTGCCGTGGATCGCACCGTCGCCGCCTGGGTTGATGCGCACGAATCCGAGGCCAATTCGTTCCTCGAGCGCATCGTCAACATCAACAGCGGCACGCATAATCTCGAGGGCGTGCGATCGGTCGCGCACATTATGGAGGACGAGCTGAAGGCGCTCGGGTTCCAGGTGGAATTCAAGCCGATGGATCGCGCTCCCGATAACGTGGGCCGCGCGGGCGTACTGATCGCAACGCATCCCTGTTCCAAAGGCGAGGGCAAGTGCGGAAAGCGCATCCTGCTCATCGGCCACATGGACACGGTGTTCGAGCTGACCAGCCCCTTCCAGAAGTACTCCGTGAACGGCGACATCGCCACCGGCCCCGGCGTGAATGATATGAAGGGCGGCCTAGTCGACATGCTCTACGCACTGAAGGCCTTGCAGGCCGCGGGTGTACTGGACCAGATCGAGGTGCGAGTCGTCCTCAGCGGCGATGAAGAAGCTCACGGAGAGCCCGCGTCCATCTCTCGGCGCGACATGCGCGAGGCGGCAAAGCAGAGCGACGTCGCGCTGGAATTCGAAGGCACTCCGCGATCGAACGGAGTGTTCTACGGCAGCGTCAGCAGGCGCAGTTCGATCACATGGCGCGTCCACAGCACCGGAGAAACCGGTCACTCGTCTGGGATCTTTTCAGAGCACATGGGCTACGGCGCCATCTACGAGCTTGCCCGGATTATTGACGAGTTCCGCACAAAACTCCCCGAACCGAATCTCACCTTTAATGTCGGCATGGTGGCGGGCGGAACCCAGATCACCGTCGATGATGCCGGCAACAACTCAACCGCGTCGGGCAAAGATAACATCGTCGCGCCCACCGCCTATGCCAGCGGAGACATCCGGACCATCAGCAACGAGCAGACCGAGCGCGTGGAACAGAAGATGCGCGCGATCGTGGGCGAACACCTCGCCAAAACGGGCGCAACAATCGAGTTTGGTGAGGGGTATCCCGCAATGGCTCCCACGGAAGAGAATCGCGCGCTGCTGAAGTTGCTGAATCGTGCCAACAAGGAGTTGGGTTTCGGTGAAATGCCCGAACTCGATCCCATGAAGCGCGGCGCGGGAGACATTGCCTTTGTCGCCGACCTGGTGCCCGGTCTCGCGGGCGTGGGCGCTACAGGCGAAGGGGCCCACGCGCCCGGCGAAACCGTGGATTTGAAAGCTCAGGCCATCAACACCAAGCGGGACGCGGTGTTGATGTGGGAACTGAGTCAGCTAGATGAGAAGAAGAGCCTGGTCGAGGCGGTGAAATAAGTGGTGAGTGGTCGGTCCTGCACCCTGGACACTGACCACTCATTGCTAACCACTCTTCACTGATACAGCGGCAGCGGCTGCACAATCACGTGCTGCGGCGAGCTGATGGCATGCGGCGATCCGGGCGCCTGGCTTACCCCCGTAGGCGTGATGGTGAAGACGTACAGCTTACCCGCTGGCCGGCTGATGGCGTAGAGATGGTTCTGCTTGTCCCAGAACATCTGGTCGATTTCCACATTCGCGAGCAGGCCCGTGTACTTCGTCGGGGTAGCCGCTCCGTTGAAATGGAAGACCTGAAGCCCGGCACTGCCGCCAACGGCGAGAAGCTTCCCGCTCGGCGACATGGAAGTGGCAAACGGCGCGCCGAACGAGCCCACCGGCATCTGCGCAGCGGTGTTGGTCGTAGTCAGGTTCCCATTGGCGTCGGACGTGAAGGACGCGATCTGCGCGCCGCCGTCTGAGCTGAAGCTGTCGGCCACCACCGGCTGCATCACAATCGCAACATGCCCCGTCGGATCGGCCGCCGGATTGGACGGGCACCAGAAATCGCCCGACTTGGGCGTCGGCAGCGTCCGCGTGAAGCTCGTCAGGTCGGTGAGGTCGCCGTTGCTCTGGCGCTTGTAACCCCACACACCCCAGTACATATTGCCCAGGCACGATGCCGAGTAGGCGTAAACATTGTTCGCCAGAATGGTGGGGGTTGAGGTGAGCCAGGTGTTGCCCTGTGTTGTGCCGAGGTTCGACAGGCTGCCGACCGAGCTGTTGATCTTCAGCGAACGGTAGTCGTTGTTGGCGCAGCCATCATCGTCGAAATCCAAATCGTAGAGCGTAGCGCCAGTATGATCGAGCACAAGATCCCCGGAGTGGCCGCAGTCACTCGGGTTCATCTTCGCCACATCGGTCTGCGACCAGAGGCTGAGCGCGCCACTCGTCGCGTTCATATGGTAAGCGTCAATGTAGACGCCGTTCTGGTTTGCGCCAAACAGATACTTGCCGTTCACCGCCATAGAGGTGACGTCGGCGGTCCAGGGCGAACCGGGCAGCTGCGTGAGGGATCCGTTGGCCGCCGCCGCGTAGCCCACAATCTCATTGACGGAGCTGTTCGGCGGTGTCATCGAGACGTAAACCCAGGCTGCGGGCGATGAAGTCTGAGTTTGAGCCTGGAAGGGAGTTACTAGTGTTGCGGCACAGAGAAAACCACTGAGGCTAACTGCTCTTAAAAAGCGCATAACTAAAGGGTCCCCGTTTGTTACATGCGTAGATAAAATGGCCTGACCCAATCGAAACAGGGCCTGATTCCGCTTGGCTTTCGGCTTTAAGTGCAGGAACTACCTTTCTACTCAGATGCAAAGCGGACACAAAGGTGGTTTTATCGAGAGAATTTCATACAGTAACAGCCCGGACCTACCCAGTAGGCCCCGCCCCGAGACTCGGCTGGAATAATGGATTCAACGATGAAAGCCCGCGCCTACCTGCTCATGCTGTTCGTGGTTGCCATATGGGGCGCCACCTTCGTGGTCGTCAAGGACGCTCTCGCCGACGCGTCGCCGGCCGCGTTCAACCTGGCGCGCATGGCCCTGGCTTCCATCGTTTTGGGGGTAGGCTATCACCGGTACCTTCGCGGACTTCGCTCGTGGCACATTGGCGCCGGCGCAATCGTCGGCTTCTGCCTGGCCATGGGGTACCAGTTCCAGACGCTCGGGCTTGTCTGGACCACACCCTCGAAATCGGCCTTCATCACCGGCATGGTCGTCGTGCTGGTGCCGCTCTTCTCTATGATTCCGGGGCTGCATCCGCCGGGCACGCGCAGGCCGCGCTGGAACGCCTTCCTGGGCGCCGCCGTGGCGTTCGCCGGAATCGCCCTGCTCACCGCTCCGGGAATTTCCGGCGCCAAGGGGCTGGCCGCTGCCATCCCCGACTTCCGGCAGATCAACAAGGGCGATGTGTTGTCCTTCGGGTGCGCAGTCGGCTTCGCTCTGCACTGCCTGGCACTTGGCCATCTCTCGCCGAAGATCGACTTCAAACCCCTGGCAACGTTGCAGGTGGGTTGGTGCGCGGTATTCATGGCCGTCACACTGCCGGTAATGGGGCCACCCCATTTGCACTGGTCGGAGCGCCTAGTTAGTGCCCTTCTTATCACCGCCGTCCTGGCTACCGCGGCAGCATTGTCCATTCAAAGCTGGGCTCAGTCGATTCTGCCTTCCACCCACACCGCGCTCATGCTCACGCTTGAGCCGGTTTTCGCCTGGATCACGTCCTTTCTTGTTCTCGGCGAGCGGCTGGGCCTGCGGCCCGCAACAGGCGCCATGCTCATCCTCGGCGGAATCGCACTCACCGAATTGGTCCCCCAGCCCGGCCATGTGCCTTCCGCACACGAGGTCTGACCAGAAGAACCGCTATTCCTGTCCCTGCTCCTCCTCATAGGTTGGAAACGGCTCCGGGAACGGGCTTGTCGGCATGGTCTTCAGTGTCTGCAAATCCGCCAGCACCTTCTTCCATTGGTCGGAATGCTTTTTCGTCGCGAAGGGCACGTCCAAGTCCGCGTAGTAGGCCTGGATGTCCTCCTTGATCCCCTGCGGAATGGGCACGGTCGGCTGGCTGGTCAGCGTGTGAAGCAGATAGGCGTAGGTGCTGTCCGTGAGCGGATAGCCGCCCGGCTTTACCACCGCGCCCGTATCCAGGTCGCGGTTGGGCAGCGGATGGTGCGGATCGGACCTCGTTTTGCTCACGGCTTGCGCGTGCCGGCTCTTCTCCAGTTGCTTAGCTTCGTTCTTGGGCTCCGCTACCGCAGGCGGATCCGTAGCCGCCGCACGTCTCTTCTCTGGCGGAGTAAAGCGCGCCAGCATCTGCCGCATGGCCGCGACTGAAAGCATCAAGCTGTGCACGTAATCGGCCTCGGCCTGCGGCGTCGGCCCCTTGATGGCACACAGCCGGAAGGGTCCGAACCGAGGCATGATGAAAATCAGCCCGGCCAACACATGGGCGCCGAATCCGGGCCCATGGCGATACGCCGCCCAGTTGTTCGCCACCGACATGGCGTGGATTTCGCCATGCAGCTCCTTTGCCTCGGGCGTATCCAGATCGGCGGTCATGTGGCGCTTGTGCAGAATTCCCGTTGCATCCGCGATATCAGGCACAAACGACCGCACGGCGAACCGGTAGGCCTTCTCATTCACGCGGCGCTTCCGCGTCCCCGAGAAGTCCATCGACACCCCGTAGGTCTGGTAGTAAGCCAGGGACAGCTGCTGCATCGATACGCTCATGCCGATCTTGCGCAGGTACTGGATCGGCGCCGTGCGTCCGTGCGTGTCCTCGTCCACATCGAACGCAAACTCCACCTCCACGTGCTGCACCTTCCCTTGGGCGTAGTTCACGCTTTTGCCGTACTTCTCTCCTAGCTCAGTAAACGTGATCGGCACGCTCAGGTTGGTCGCGAGCGGATGCCCGATCGAGTCGCCGACATAATGCGAGAGTGCGCCCACCGCAAACGCCAGCTCGTTTGCATTGTGGGCATTGCGAAACAACGCCATGACGAAGTCGCCCGAACGCACGTAATGCGTCAGGTTCGACAGCGAAGCCTGGCCGAACGGGTAATAGCCGATGTCCTGGATGACGCACCCGCCATACGCGTAGGCCCGCGCCTCATCTAGTTGCGCCGGCGTCAGGCCGGGATAACGGCTCAGCAGCAGCGGAACGATGGAGTCGTCCCAGGTGAGGTCAATGATCTGTTCGTGGGTGAGCAGGGAGTACGCAAATCCGGGCACTGAAGCCGCAAGCAATGCCAGAACACAGATTATGCGGACGAGCACAAGGCCGCATCTTGCCATAAGAGGGTTTAGATGCAGAAACTGTGTAACATCACTTGAGAAACTCCTTGGCAACGAAGTAGCGGCGGAACAGCGCCTGGGGATCGTCGCCTCCATTGCCCTGGAACTTCAAGACTTTAACTCTGGGGGGAATCGCCATGGAAATGTCAGACAAGGGACTCCAACTCATCAAGGACTCAGAGGGGTTTGTCGGTCACGTGTATCTGGACGCCGTTGGAAAGCCGACCATCGGCTACGGACACCTGATCAAGGCGGGGGAAGACTTCAGCGATGGGCTCACCGAGGAGCAGGCGACCGAACTGCTCCAGAACGATGTCAAGTGGGCTGAAAATGCGGTCGCCGCTGCAGTCCGGGTCCCGCTCAACCAGAACCAGTTCGATGCGCTGGTGGACTTCACCTTCAACCTCGGATCCGGAGCCCTGCAGGGCTCAACCCTGCTCACGCTCGTTAATCAGGGCAAGATGGACGAAGCCGCAGATGAGTTCCCGAAGTGGGTTCACGCAGGTGGCAAAGTCCTGCAAGGGCTGGTCACCCGCCGTAATGCGGAACGCGAGCTCTGGCTCGCCTAGGATCAGGCAGGCCGGAGGCCAATACCGGCTGCCCCGCAAGTCACGCCTCCGGCTGCTCCTGTTCCCGCGTTGTGTCTGTTGAATCGTAGTCGTTGAATTCGACCCGGCAGTCGCTCAAACGCGGCCGGCGCATGTCGATCTTGCAGGAAAGCCTGGCAGGCCGCTGATGGGCAAGGAGTTCGAAGATGAAGCGTACGGCGGCGGGCTGCCCGGCTTTTCTGGATCCGTCTTCGGAATCGAGATGGACAAGATACACGTACTTGGTCTCGAGTTGCACTGTCTCCCCCGGAATGCCGTTGTTGTAGGGGCTTGCGCCGTGCTCTCCCCCAGAACCGGCGCAAGACATCCATGGGGCCCGACTTGCTGAATGACCTAATCTAAAGGCAGGCGTACCAGCTGCAGCAATAACACTGACGGCGCATGCCATAGCACCGAGGCTGCACAACTCAATCCGGAACGTCACCCGCGGCAGATTACGGCAGTTCTTCTAATGTCTGCTCTATTAACGCTGTCGGTTGCAAAAAGGATTTGTGAAGGGTTTCCTGGTGGGCAGAGAGGGACTCGAACCCCCGACATCCTGCTTGTAAGGCAGGCGCTCTAACCAACTGAGCTATCCGCCCACGCGTGGTGGGAAGGCCCTGGAGGCCCTTCCATCATCATACCAGCGAAAGAGGATGCCCCTCTTCGCGCGCCGGCCCGATTGGTACACTGGCTGGTGCCCCGCATCATCGTAAACGCCGACGACTTCGGCCTCACCTCCGGCGTCAACCGCGCTGTTCTCGAGCTGCACCAGGCCGGCGTGCTCACCAGCGCCACAGTGATGGCGCGCGCTGCGGCAACCGATGAGGCAATCGAGATCGCGAAGGCTACGCCCAGCCTCGGTGTGGGCTGTCATGTGGTTCTGGTCGATGGCGAGCCGATCCTCTCTGCCGCGCACGACATTCCCAACATCTCTTCCACTGTTCAACAGCGGTTTGAACCCACGCTGGGCAGTCTCTTGCGCAGCATTTACCAGCAGGGAGCGTCTGGAAAAGTCGACTACCAAATCGAGATTGAAGCGCGTGCACAGATTCATTCCCTTCAGGCCCGCGGCATCCGCCTGACCCATATCGACACGCACAAGCACACGCATATGTTCCCGCGAGTGCTTCGGCCGGTCCTGCGCGCGGCGCGAGCCTGTGGAATCCGCGCTGTTCGCAACCCATTTGAGCCTTCGTGGAGCGTCCGCGCCACTCCAGGCGCTCCACTCGTCCGTCGCATGCAGGTGCGCGCGCTTCGGTTGATGGAGGCTACGTTCCGCCGCATCGTCACCGAAGAGGGCTTCACCACAACAGAGGGCGCCCTCGGCGTGCTGGCCACCGGAACTCTCGACGGGCGCGGAGTCGCTTCTCTTCTGAACGCGCTTCCCTGCGCCGGCACGTTCGAACTCGTCACGCATCCCGGCTACAATGATGCCGAACTGGCCCACGCCAACACCCGCCTGCTCTCCTCGCGCGAGATCGAGCGCGATGCCCTGCTCTCTCTCCGCCAGCAGGCTAGGCCAGTTCGCTGCCTCATCTCATTCGCCGAGCTCTGACCACCGGCGCATTGGCGGTCGCGTTCTGATTTGAATGCCAAAGTGACCCGTCTTCGCGCCTTGCCGCCCGTCATTCCTCCAAAGGGAGGTGTACGGGCTTAAAGACGCCCTCCTTTCTGCCGATGGGTGAACTGGGAGAGCGGGCAGCGGAATGGCAAAGACAATTCTGGTTGTCGATGACTCAATCACGATGGTATTGAGCCTGAAGACAACGCTCACAATGAACGGCTTCCACGCCGAGGGCGCAGGCAACGGGCGTGAGGCTCTGGACAAACTCAAGGCCGGGCTGAAGCCCGATCTGATTGTGACGGACATTAACATGCCGGTGATGGGCGGGATGGATCTGATCCGTGCTGTGCGGTCCACTCCCGGCATGAAGTTTGTTCCCATTCTGACCTTGACGACCGAAAGCGAACTGGCCAAGCGAAACGAAGGCAAACTTGCGGGTGCCACAGGCTGGTGTGTGAAACCGCTTTCCGGCAACGACCTGATTGCGGTTATCCGCAAAGTACTCCCGGGAGCGTAGAACAGTGGCACGCGAGTCGTTGGTGGAGGAGCGGGCGGCACAAACCGAGCAGCAGGTTTTGCGCCAGCGGATGAAGCGGATCGAGTCCCGCCTGCTGGTGCAGACGGCTCTCGGGATTGCATTGCCGGCAGTGCTGTGGGCTTCGCTGTGGATGCTGATGGGGCGGGACTTCGTTCGTGTTCTCATCGCCGCCACCGTGTTGTTCGCGTCCATTCTCATTGTCCCTCTGCTGCTGATCCAGTGGTGGAACTGGCGGGGCGCACACCTGGCCGTGGCGGACATGTGGGCCTTCGGGAACCTGCGCTTTGACGAGCTTTCGCGGGTGCTGGCGGCCAGCCGGGCCGCGGGAGCCGACATAGCCGAGTCGCGGGAATACGTGGACATACTCCGGGAGCACATCAGCGATTCCCTGAAAGAGTCCGAACAACAGGTGGTGGCCGCCATCGAGCAGATGAACAGCCTGGTGGAGCGCTCGATGGAGCAGCAGCAGCGCCTGGCCAATTCCGTGAAGAGCGGCCGCACGCTTACCGACACGACGCGCGACCGGGTAGAGCGCTATCGCGGAGTCGTGGCCGCAGTTCACCTGGAGCAACAGGTGCAACTGGAGGAGATGCGCGCGAATTTCGACCGCATCGACCACCTTTCACTGGGCGTGAATTCACTGACGCCGATGATCAAGGTGATTACCTCGATCGCGCAGCAGACGAATCTTCTGGCTTTGAACGCGGAGATTGAGGCAGCCAGGGCGGGGAGCGCCGGGCGGGGCTTTGCTGTCGTAGCGACCGAAGTACGCAAACTTGCCGAGTCAACCAGGCAGGCAGCAACGGAGATCGCTGCAAAGATCAACGCAACCTCGCAGAGTGTGGAAACGGAACTGAAGGGCGCGCGGCTCGCGCTCGAGCAGCATGAGTCCCAGGCTGCGATGAGTCACCTGGTAAGCGACCTCGATTCCATGCGAGACGAGTTCTCCCGGAATGGAGAGCTTTTGCTGGATATCATCCGGGATGTGGAGTTGAGTTACAGCGAATCGGTGGAGAGGCTCTCAACAGCCCTGGGACACATTCAATTCCAGGACGTTATGCGGCAAAGGATGGGGCACGTGGAAGAGGCGCTTGGCGAGATGCGGGATCATCTCCAGCAGTTGGCGGCACTCAGTTGCGATTCCACGTGGGACGGCAAGCTGCAGCAGACATTCAAGGGAATCCTGGCGACGCATTTGGGCAAGTATCGCATGGCGAGCCAGACCCGCACGCACATGGAAATCGCGGGCGGCGGGCAGAGCGATGACGGCGGCCCCACGGTTGAGTTGTTCTGAATCTCTGACGCCGAATGCTTTCGCAGGGGCGGCCCAGAATGGGCCGCCCTTTCCGCATGAGGAACCCTCTGTCGGTGCCATCTATTTTCTGCCTCGAAATTGCATTCAATTTCCGATAAACAATCTAGCCAGCATTCTGTACTGAATCAGCCCATCAAGAGGCGAGATCGACCTGAGCAGCGCCTCAGACGGCGTTGCTGTGGAACGGGCGGAGTGGGGCCAAGGAGACGACGATGCCGGACGAGGTTGAAGTGGAGACGTGTGCGAAACCGCCCGAAGCGCGCAGCGAGGAGCCGCTGGTGCTGAGCAGGTCTGGCGATGCGTGTCTCATCCGGCTAACAGGGACGATCGATATTGGCATGGCGGCGGAACTGAAGAGCATGCTGATGGCCGGCTTCGAGAATGCGCGTTCGATTCGGATCTTGTTCGAGAGAGTCTCCGATCTCGATGTAACAGCGCTGGCGCTCCTGTGGGCGGCCAGGCGAAAGGCTGAGCAGAAGAACGTGAAGTTTGGCTTCAGCGGAGAAATACCCAAGGCGCTGCGGGATGCGGTCGAGGACCTGGGTATGGAAGGCCTGCGTCTGTTTGATTGAAATGGCGCGGCGGCGGAAACACCAGTGACGATCGGAACAAAGACATGAAGCATGCGACGACAGCCAACGCGGAGATGTTCAAGCAGAGCTTTCGCGAAGAGGCGCGGGAGATACTGACCGATTTGGAGTCGGCGCTGCTGGAATTAAATGAGAATCGCGGCGACGGTGCACTGGTCGGGCGGATCTTCCGGGGTCTGCACACCATTAAGGGATCGGGCGCCATGTTCGGCTTTGAGGACCTGGCCGCGTTTACACACGATCTTGAAACCGCATTCGACCTGGTGCGCAACGGGCAGCTGGAGACGAGTTCCGAGCTGATCGACCTGACGCTGGCTGCGCTCGATGAGATCAGCGCAATGCTGGAGGAAGATCCGGCCCGGAGTGTCGGGTCGGAGAACCGCGAGCGCTTGCTCGAGAGCGTGCGGCGGCTCTCAGGCGCAGAGAGCAGCCCACAAAGGGACCTTGGGTCGGAGCCGAAGGTTGATGTGCAGGTGGAACCGAGTCCTGCGCCCGAAGGACCTATACAGACCTGGCGCATTCAGTTCGCGCCCGGGCCAGACCTGATGCGCATTGGCGCCAATCCGCGGATGCTGCTGCGAGAATTGCGCGAACTGGGGCACGCAAAAGTGCGCGCCGGCATGGAAGCCGTTCCACCTCTCGAGGAGTTCGATGCCGAGCGGTGCTATGTGCGTTGGGAGATCCATCTTGAGACCAGGGCGGAAAGAGAAGCGATTCGCGAAGTCTTCATTTTTGTCGAAGATACGTGCGAGCTGAAGATCGAGAGCGTCGGAGTGCCTGCGTCGGCAGAGGGTATGCGCGAGAACGCCGCGCCAGTCGTCGATGCCGACGAGCATGCCCGCGTCCTGAAGGAGTCGCGAGGGACACCGGGTGGACGGCGCAGCTACGATAAGCCCGACAACGCGACAAGCCTGCGCATTGCCGCGGCCAAGCTGGACCAGCTTGTAGACCTCGTGGGAGAACTGGTGACGGTGCAGGCGCGCCTGAGCGAGCTTGCCGGCCGCAGGGTTGACGCCGAACTCACGGCGGTGGGCGAGGAAGTGGAGCGGCTGACCTCGGCTCTGCGCGAGAGCTCTATGAACATGCGGCTGGTGCCGATCCGGGCCACATTTGATAAGTTCCGGCGGCTGGTGCACGACCTGGCTCGCGATCTTGGCAAAAACGTCGACCTGACCATCGAGGGCGCCGAGACCGAGCTCGACAAGACGGTGATCGAACAGTTGAGCGATCCACTGATGCACCTGATCCGCAACAGCATGGATCACGGCATCGAGCCGGTGGAGGCCCGCGTGGCAAACGGCAAGGCGGCGATGGCTCGCATTCACCTGTCGGCGAAGCACTCGGGCGCCAACGTTCTTATCTCGGTTGCTGACGATGGCCGCGGGATCGACTGCGAGGCAGTGCGCCGGCGTGCAGTCGAGCGCGGGCTGATTCCTGCGGACGCAGACCTGACTGAAACGCAGATTTATGGGTTGATCTTTCAACCCGGGTTCTCGACCGCCAGGCAAGTCACCGATGTTTCAGGCCGCGGCGTAGGCATGGACGTGGTGCGGCAGAAGGTGGAGAGCCTGCGCGGCGCCGTGGATGTTTCCAGCAGAAACGGGGCAGGAACCACAGTTACGCTGCGCCTGCCGCTGACTATGGCAATCATCGACGGCCTGCTGGTTACAGTGGGCGACGGCAGCTTTGTGCTGCCAGTAGCTAGCACTCTCGAATGTATCGAGTTGACGCACAAGGAAATCGAGAGGTCAAATGGCCATCGTTTTGCGACCGTGCGCGGGCAGATCGTGCCTTACATCCGGCTGCGCGAGTACTTCGGCCTGCCGTTGCGCGGGCCGGAGATCGACCAGGTCATTTTTCTGGATAACGGCAAGGGCCGCGTGGGGCTGGTGGTCGATCAGATTCTGGGCAATTGCCAGGCGGTGATCAAGAGCCTAGGACGGGTCTACCGGCAGGTGCAGATGGTGGCCGGAGCCACCATCCTCGGAAACGGGACCGTAGCTTTGATTCTCGATCCTGATCGACTGATCCAGGAAGCGGCGCATTCGGAGGACCGAAGCATTCTGTCGAAGCGACCACGGGGGTATGCGCAAACCGACCCGCCCCCTATTGCGGACACCGACACCGGCTAGCGACCAGGGAGCAAAGAAGGCAGAGGAAGGGCGTGGGCCGGCTCATGCGCTTGATCGGTCCGGCCGACATTCAGAACGAAAGACAGGGTATGGCGCAGCCGCAATGCCGGCCAATGCGACCTGCCCGTAAGGAGCAGCGGGATGAAATGGTTCTACAACATGAAGATCGGGACGAAGCTGATCGGAGCCTTCGTTATGGTGGGCGCCATCACGTCCGTAGTGGGCCTGATTGGAATTGCGAAGATGGGAGACATCGCTGAACGTGCGGCTTCTTCCTATGCAAAGGAGACTCTGGGCCTCTCCTATTTGAAGGAAGCAAATATTGATCTCATCTACGTGGGCAGAGACGAGAAGAACTTCCTGCTGGCCAGCACCGCAGAGCAGCGCGAGCGGTACAGAAGGGCCATCCGATCCGACCAGGAGAAGCTACGGGAGAATTTGGAAAACGCTCGGCCTCGCATCCATACAGATAAAGGCAAAGAGTTGCTCGCCAAAATTGACGATGCGATACGGGATCGCAACCAGGTGCTGGACCAGGTGCTTGAGATGGCGGCTAAGGATCAGCTTCAGCAGAATCGTGCCTCGGTAGACATGTCGATGGGCACGGAGCGCGAGAAGGCTGACGTTGCGGACAACGCGTTGACAGCGCTATCCACCTTGAAGTCGGAGCTGGCGCAGTCTGATGCAAGTATGACGGAACAGGTATACCGCAGCAGCCGCACGTTCATGCTGATCCTCACGATCGGGGGTGTGACCTTTGGCCTTGCCTCGGGCATCTTTATCTCACGCAGCATTTCGCGGCCGCTTGCTCAGCTCGCCGAGGCGGCGAAAGGCATCTCGCTTGGAGATGTGAATCAGAAGGTCGAATACACCTCTGGCGATGAAGTCGGCTCATTAGCCGAATCGTTTCGAGGCCTGGTCGCGTACATTCGATCGGCTGCAGGGGCGCTTGAGAAGGTGGCGGCAGGTGACCTGACAACCAAGCTCACAGCCAAATCGGATCGCGACGTTCTCACCCTGAGCCTGCATCGCGTTGGTGAAGTACTGGAGAACCTGCAGAAGGAGATGGCACGGCTCATCACGGCTTCGCACGCCGGGCGACTCTCGGAGCGCGGCAGGCCCGATCAGTTCGAGGGCACGTTTGCCGAGATCGTCCATGGCGTAAACGCCATGCTTGACGCAATCCTGCTGCCCATCGGCGAAGGCAATCGCATCCTAGCGCAGATTTCAGCCGGCAAGATCGACGAGTTGATCACCCAGACGTACAAGGGCGACCACGAGAAGATGAAGCTGGCTGTCAACAACGTCGGCATCGTGCTGCAATCGCTCAACAAGGAGATGGTGCGGCTCATAGCGGCTTCGCACGACGGTCTGCTCTCGGAGCGCGGCAGGCCCGATCAGTTCCAGGGCACATTTGCCGAGATCGTCCACGGCGTAAACGCCATGCTTGACGCAATCCTGCTGCCCATCGGCGAAGGCAATCGCATTCTGGCGCAGATTTCAGCGGGCAAAATCGACGAGCTGATCACGCAGACGTACAAAGGCGACCACGAGAAGATGAAGCTGGCCGTCAACAACGTCGGCATCGTGCTGCAATCGCTCAACAAGGAGCTGGGACGCCTGGCCGACGCGGGACGGCAGGGACAGCTCGCAACGCGCGGCAGGGACGCAGAATTTCAAGGAGCGTTTAGCGGAATCGTACGCGGAGTCAACGATATTCTCGACGCCGTCATCGCACCTCTCAACGTTTCGGCGCGGTATGTTGAACTGATCTCTAAAGGGGAGATACCGCCGCAGATCACTGATACGTACAATGGCGATTTCAACACCATCAAGAACAACTTGAACTCACTGATTGCCGCCATGAACGAGATTACAAGGGCGGCGGAGGAGATTTCGGCCGGCAATCTGACCGTTGCAGTCAAAGAACGCTCCGCGCAGGACAAATTGATGCAGGCGTTGAGCGCGATGGTCTCCGGGCTCACGCGCACGGTGGGCGACATTCGATCTATCGCAGGCGAAGTGGCGGCAGCGAGCCAGTCGATCGCGACTGCCTCGGTACAAGTGTCGAAGGGCGCAAGCGCGCAGGCCGCTGCGGCCGAAGAGGCTTCGTCGTCGATGGAGGAGATGGTCTCCAACATCAAGCAGAATGCCGATAACGCGCAGCAGACCGACAAGATCGCCAACAAGAGCGCTCAGGACGCGCAGGAGAGCGGCAAGAGCGTTCTGGAAGCGGTGGCAGCCATGAAGGAGATCGCCAACAAGATCTCAATCATTGAAGAGATCGCGCGCCAGACGAACCTGCTGGCATTGAATGCCGCAATTGAAGCCGCACGCGCGGGCGAGCATGGCAAAGGCTTCGCCGTGGTTGCAGCCGAGGTGCGGAAACTGGCCGAGCGCAGCCAGAAGGCCGCTGGAGAGATCAATCAGCTTTCATCAACAACACTCACGGTTTCCGAGAATTCGGGCGAGATGCTGCAAAAACTGGTGCCCGATATCCAGCGCACCGCAGAGTTGGTGCAGGAAATCTCCGCAGCCAGTAAGGAACAGGACACCGGCGCCGAGCAGATCAACAAGGCTCTGCAGCAGCTCGAACAGGTGATCCAGCAGAATGCCTCGGCGGCCGAGGAGATGGCCTCAACAACAGAGGAGCTTACCGGACAATCCGATCAACTGGTCAGCGCGCTTTCCTTCTTCCACACCGGCGACGAGGGAGACGCCCGCAGGCAGCGTGCCAACGGATCGCGACCGGCAAGGCTGGCCCACACGCCCGCCGCGAGGCCGCCGAAGCCGGAGGCCCACGCCATTGTTGCCGCGGTCAAGCCGAATGGGAAGGCAGGTGTGGTTCTGCGGCTGAATGACAAGCACGACGAACTCGATTCAGAGTTCGAGCGTTACTGACTGCCTGGGGCGGCGCTCGCGAGTTCCGCCCCGTCTCACGGTCAACGAGGAGTTGAAAACTATGAGTGTTAGCGAAATCACAGAGACGCGGCAGTATCTCACCTTCAAGCTCGGCAACGAGGTGTTTGCCACCGACGTGGCCAAGGTGAGAGAAGTGCTCGATCTCACACCTATCACTGCAATCCCCCGGACGCCCGATTTCATGGCCGGGGTGATCAACCTGCGCGGGAGCGTGGTTCCAGTTGTCGACCTCCGACTAAGTTTCGGGATGTCGAGGACCGAGACCACGCGCAACACGTGCATTGTGGTCGTCGAAGTGGTGCTCGATTCCGAATCGATGGTGATCGGCGCGCTGGCCGATTCCGTTGAGGAAGTCATCGACCTGGATCCGGAGCAGATCGAGCCGGCGCCCCGCATCGGCAGCCAGATCCGCAGCGACTTCATTCGAGGCATGGGTAAGCGCGATGCGCAGTTCATCATGATCCTCGACATCGACCGGGTCTTCTCGGCTGAGGAACTCGCTTTCGTGCGCAACCGGGAGTCGTCCCAGGAACTCGTGGAAGCTGCCTAAGGAGAATCACAGAGGGCGGCGATTGCTGCCGCCCCTTTTACCCCTATGCACAACCGTGACGAAAGCATCTCGACCACAGACTTCAGCCGGCTCTGCCAACTCATTTATGAGGAGGCCGGCATTGTGCTGGGTTCGCAAAAGAAGACGATGCTGGAAGGCCGTTTGCGCCGCCGGCTCAAGGCGCTGGAAATTCACTCTTACCGCGCCTACTGCGACTATCTCTTTTCCGACCGCGGTCAGAGGGAAGAGCTGGTGCACCTGGTCGATGTCGTCACCACGAATAAGACAGATTTCTTTCGCGAGCCCGCTCATTTTGAATTCCTCACCTCGCAAGCACTGCCTGAATGGGCGGCGCAGGAAAGCAATCGCAGGCCCTTCCTCATCTGGAGTGCAGGCTGTTCCACGGGGGAAGAACCATACACGCTGGCCATGGTGTTGAGCGAATATGCGCGCGCACATTCCGGGTTCTCTTTCAGGATTCTCGCCACCGACATCTCAACGGTGGTGCTGGAGAAGGCCGCCGGCGGCATCTACTCAACGGAAACAGTGCGGCCGGTGCCGCACGCGCTCAGGGTCAGATACTTCATGCGCGGCCGCGAGCCGGGCTCGACCCGTGTTCGCGTAGTGCCGGAGTTGCGCAGGACAATCGAGTTCCGCCGCCTGAACTTCATGGACTCGAGCTACGACATCCAGATCAAAGCCGACGCGATTTTCTGCCGCAATGTAATCATCTATTTCGATCGCCCCACGCAGCAAAGCATCTTGACAAAGCTCACCCAGCATTTGCGGCCGGAGAGTTATCTGTTCATGGGGCACTCCGAGACGCTGCACGAACTCGATCTGCCGGTGGACCCGGTTGCGCCCGCGCTCTACAGGAGGCTGCATGGCCGATTCTGACAGATCCACGTCTGAGATTTACGTGCAGCCGGGCGAGTCGCACCTGGTCGAAGGGCCCGCGATCCTGCGCACGTTGTTGGGCTCATGTGTGGGCATCACGTTTCTGGTGCCGAGGCTCGAGATTGGCGCGCTCTGTCATCCCATGTTGCCGCGGTGCCCTGCCGACAAAGTCCGGACGATCGACGTACACGCTGGCCGCCGCTATGTGGATTTTGCCATTCGTGAAATGGCCAGGCGGCTGGATTCCCATGGTGCAACCCGCGTTGAAACCATCGTCAAGATCTTTGGCGGAAACGACGTCCTGTCCGTTAATAGCGACGCATGCCGGCCGACCGTGGGGATGCTGAATCGCGATTCCGCGATACGCGTACTGGAAGAGGAAGGCTACAGCATTTCCGCATCGTGTCTCGGCCGCAGCACGGGGATGCACCTTACCTTTCACACGCAGACAGGAGAAGTTCTCGTCCGACGTCTGGACACAAGCGGATCACTTACGCCACAGAAAGCACTTCCGGACATTCGCCGTCACGGACGGACTCGCTGAGAGGGAGAACGCGGGTGATAACTGCAAAGCGGGTTCGAGTGTTGATCGTGGACGACTCGGCGGTGGTGAGACAGACATTGACTGAGATACTGTCGTCAGACCCGGAGATCGAAGTGATCGGATCGGCGGGAGATCCCTTTGCAGCGGCGGAGCGCATCAGCCAGCAGCTTCCCGATGTAATCACGCTCGATATCGAGATGCCGCGCATGGATGGGCTCACTTTTTTGCGGAAGCTGATGAGCCAGCACCCCATCCCCGTGGTGATCTGTTCCAGCCTCGCGGAAGAGGGGGCGCAGAGCACGCTGAAGGCGCTCGAGTATGGGGCGGTGGAGATTGTCACCAAGCCCAAGCTGGGAGCACGCCAGTTCTTCGAGGATTCGCGCACCAATCTATGCCAGACAATCAAGGCAGCAGCGTCTGCCCGGGTACGCACCTTGCGCGCCGCGCACGTGGTCGAGCCAAAGTTGACCGCCGATGCAGTCCTTTCCCCAGCCACGAGCGCGATGGTGAAGACCACGGAAAAGGTGATCGTTGTCGGTGCTTCCACTGGGGGCACGGAGGCGCTGAAAACATTGCTTGAAGCGCTGCCCGCCGACTCTCCCGCAATCGTGATCGTGCAACACATGCCTGAGTTGTTCACCCGGGCTTTCGCCAGCAGGCTCGATGGACTCTGTGCCGTATCTGTCAAAGAAGCCGAGACGAACGATACCGTCCTGCGTGGCCGCGTGCTGATCGCTCCAGGCAACCACCATCTGCTGCTCAAACGCAGCGGCGCACGATATTACGTTGAGATCAAAGACGGCCCCCTCGTGTGCCGTCATCGGCCCTCCGTCGACGTGCTGTTCCGTTCCGCGGCGCGCTATGCGGGGCAGAACGCAGTGGGTGTCATCATGACAGGAATGGGGGACGATGGTGCTCGTGGGATGCTGGAAATGAAACAAGCCGGTGCTTTCACCATCGCTCAGGATGAAGCAAGTTGCATTGTGTTCGGCATGCCCAAAGAAGCCATCAAGCTGAATGGCGTCTGCAAGGTTCTTCCTCTAACCGCGATCGCCGGCGCCATCCTGAACCATGCTCGATGATGTGGATCCTCTCACGCGGACTGTTCCGCTCGAGACTGGCCCTTGGCCTTGATTTCGAATCTTTCACACCGGTCTATGAATCTACAATCTCTGGGATCAAACCATAAAATAGCCGGTTGGCCATTTTGTGGTCGTCGCAACTGCAGCCTCAGGAACCCTCATGCGTATCGGTATCACGTGTTATCCCACCTACGGCGGATCGGGTGTCGTCGCCACGGAACTCGGTATTGAGCTGGCTGCCCTCGGGCATGAGGTTCACTTCATCTCTTACTCGCAGCCCTTCCGCCTCAACGGCCGCGACGGCGGAATCTTCTATCACGAGGTTCCCGTCTCGAACTATCCGCTGTTCGAGTTTCCACCGTATGACCTCGCCCTCGCCTCGCGGATGGCTGAAGTGGCAGAGTTCTACGAACTGGACCTGCTTCACGTGCACTACGCCATTCCGCATTCGGTGAGCGCGCTGCTCGCCCGGCAGATGCTCGCCGATCGCGGCCGCAAACTGCCCTTCGTTACCACGCTGCACGGCACGGACATCACCCTCGTGGGACTCGACCGCAGCTATCTTCCCATCACCCGCTACTCCATCCAGCAGAGCGACGGCGTCACCAGCATCTCGCAGTACTTGAAAGACAAGACCCTCTCAGCCTTCGGCATCACGCGCGACATCGCCGTCGTGCCCAACTTCGTCAACTGCAACGTCTACCAGCCCTACAAAGACGAATCGAAATGGGCTGCAGAGCGCGCGCGCTTTGCCAAGCCCGATGAAAAGCTTCTGATCCACCTGTCGAATTTCCGCCCCGTCAAGCGAGTAGTCGACGTAGTCAAGGTCTTTGCGCAGGTAGCCGCGCAGGTTCCGGCGCAGCTCATCCTCGTCGGCGACGGCCCCGATCGCTCCGCAGCCGAGTGGCTCGCCCACGACCTCAAAATCCACTCCAGGATCCACTTCCTCGGCAAGCAGGAACGCGTTAACGAGCTGCTCCCCCTGGCCGACCTGATGCTGATGCCTTCGGAGCTGGAGTCCTTCGGCCTCGCGGCGCTGGAAGCCATGGCCTGCAAGGTCCCGTCCATCGCCACTCGTGTTGGCGGCGTGCCTGAGCTCATCGATGATGGCGAAACTGGCCTTCTCTATTCCGTCGGCGCCGTCAACGAGATGGCAGCCGGAGCCCTCGCCCTGCTCACCAACCCCGACCGCCTGCAGACCATGCGCGACGCCGGCCGCAAAGCCGCGCAAAAGCGTTTCTGCACCACGCTCGTGATTCCCCAGTACGTCGAGTTCTACGAATCTCTGCTGGCCAAACGATAGGTGCCCGCTTTAGATCACCGCCACACCCGGCCCATCTTCCTCGATCCGGCCGACGCTCAAATCCGCATCACGCAAGAGTGCCGGCCTCAGCAGAAGCCAGCAGTAGAAGCCGCTCATCACCAGCAAAGCCAGCGGCACCGGCCTCCCCACAATCGCGTAAAGCAGCTTTCCGCCCAAGCCGGGCATTCGGTCGCGCAACCCATAGCTCACATGTCCGAAGAGTGGCAGCACCAGGTTCGAGCTGGCCAGCGCGGCAATGGAAGTAAACACTACCGCCAGCCTGCCGACGCGGTCTTTGCGCGCGGCAAGCATGGCACACGCCGGCAGCGCCAGAAGCAGCAGCCGCGTATCGTGCTGGCGATGATAGCCCGCGAGCATCGAAAGGGGCACGATAGTCGCAAGAGCGATCCAGGCGCGCGCAGGATCCGGCCGCGAACCCTTACTCTTCAGCGCCCAAAACACGATCAGCGGCACCAACACCAGATAAGCCACTCCGTTGTAAATGCGGGGATCGGTCCAGAACACGCCGGTCACAGTCTGCAGGCTCACGATCATCGATCCTGGCCACAAAGGATCAACCCTTGTTGCAAGCGGATTGTTGACTTGTTCCGGCCCCATCGTTGTCATCAGATTCTGACGCAGCTCGATCATCCAGTCAGGCGAGATCTGTGCGATCGAGATCGCAGCCCAGCACGCCACGGGAATCACGATGGCAAGAGTCTGCAATGCGCGGCGCCGCGACCTCCCGCCGATCAGCAGGAAATATAACCAGATAAAGCCAGCGTCCTGCGGCTTGATCAACAGAGCGATTGCCATACACGCTACGCCGATCGCAACATTCTTCTCGCGGACAAAACACCATGCCCCAATGGTAACGAGGCCAATCACCAGGCCCGCCGGATTGCCCACGAAAAGTAGCGCCTGGCTGCCCGAGAGCACAACGAATGTCAGAATCCCTGCAACGCGCGGGGACCACACGTATGCGAGATCCCACATCAGCCACGCTGCGAAGATCACGCTGACCGCCGTCAGAGCTGACCATAACACCTGCGCTGCTGTCCACGGCAACAACGCGAACGGCGCAAGCAGAACCACCGTGCTGGGCAGGTTAACGTAGATCGTGTCTACCTGACTCAGAATCGGATGATATCCCGGGTAAAGCGACTGATAGGCCCGCACCAGATTGGCCTGGCGGTAAGGGTCATGATGTTGCAGAAAAGCCTTGGATGCGGTGTAGAGCGCCTTGAAATCGCAGTTTTGCTGCCCCGGCATATTGTGAGCCAGCAAGCCGAGCAGTAGAAACAAAACCGCGCCCACGACGAAGTAGAACAGGGCACCCTTGCGCGACGGGGACAGAAGCTCCTCCCGGGGGGACTGAATCATGAGTGGTCTGACGTTGCAGTTAGCTTATCAGCCTAGCGATCTCCGGGTGCGTTGCGCATCGTCGCAATCAGCCCCGCATTCACCAGTGTCAGGCCAGCCAGCAGATAAAGTCCCGCAGTCTGCGAGTGAAACGCCCGATCGGCCCACACCTTCAGGTTGGGAGCGAAGAATCCGCCCAGGTTCCCTGCCCCAATCAGTGCGATCCCTCCGGCCGCGGCGCGCCCCGCAAGATAGCTCGTGGGGAATGTCCAGAAAACTGGCTGTACCGCGACAAATCCAGACGCTGCAACGGACAATGCGATAAGCCCAACGACCGGTCCGGCCGTCGGGAATACCAGGCTGGCCACCCCGGCAATGAGCAGCGTAAGCGCCGCAACTCGGCGATGATTGCAGCGCGCGTCAGCCGTGTGCGGAAGAAAGTAGACCGCCGCCAACGCGCAAATCCACGGAATCGCCGATACCAGTCCGACGATGAATCCCGCTGGCCGATGCAGCAACCCGGCGACCTCCGCAGGAAGATAGAAGACCACGCCGTAAGTGCTGGTCTGGATCAGCGCATAAATCAGCAGGAACCGAAGAACCCGCGGATCGCGCAGCATCGGCAGCAGTTCCACTGGCCCTGCCGAACGCCGCGCGTGCTCCTCGCTCGCCAGTTCCTCTACCAGCGCCCGCTTCTCGTCCCCCGGAAGCCACGCTGCCTCGACCGGCTTGTCCTCAAGCAGTGCAAACGCAGCAAAGCCGACGCCCACAGCCAGCAACCCTTCCACCAGAAACATCCATTGCCATCCCTGCAGTCCGCCGCGCCCGTGCAGGTCGAGCAGAAATCCCGACAGCGGTCCTCCCAGGATCAGCGCGAGCGGCACTCCCAGGTAAAACAAGCCCATCATCCGCCCCCGCACCCGATTCGGAAACCAGTACGTCAGGTACAGAATCACACCCGGGAAAAAGCCCGCCTCGGTCGCGCCCAGCAGCAGCCGCAGCGCATAGAACGACTCCGGCCCGGTGACGAACATCGTGCTTGTGCTCACCAGTCCCCACGCAATCAGCAGCGTGCTAAGCCATCGCCGCGCGCCAATCCGGTGCAGGATCAGATTGCTGGGAAATCCGCATGTCGAGTACGACAGAAAGAACAGTCCGGCACCCAGCGCGTAGATCTGCTCGGATATCCCCTCAGTTGCGGCCAGCGCCTGCTTGGCGAACGCCACATTGGCGCGATCCAGAAACGACACCACAAACATCAGCATCAGGAACGGAACCAGTCGCCGCAGTGCATGGCGGATCGCTCGGCTGGTTGCATCGGCGGGAACGAGAGCCTCGGGCATCGTGGAGCGTCAAGGTTACAGGCGGATAGGCAACGAGGTCCACTCAGTTTGTCAGCTATACAACGGGCTGATGTGTTTTAGCTCCGGCCTCCGCGAATTGCCGTTGGTAAAGTTCGGTATAAATCCCTGGCTCCGCCAATAGCGCAGCATGAGTTCCGCGTTGCACAATCCGCCCGTTCTGCACCACCAGAATCTCGTCGGCCTTCAGGATGGTCGAAAGCCGATGCGCGATCACGATCGAGGTGCGTCCCGCAAGCGCCGTTTCGAGCGCGCGCTGAATGGCCGCTTCCGACTCGGAATCGAGATGTGCCGTTGCCTCGTCGAGAATCACAATGTCCGGACCCTTCAGCAGCAGCCGGGCAATCGCGATGCGCTGCTTCTCGCCCCCCGAGAAGCGATAGCCGCGCTCCCCGACCATGGTGTCGAGCTTGTCGGGCAGTGACTCGACGAGTCCGAGAATCTGTGCGTCGCGCAGAGCCGCGTATATCTGCTGATCGCTCGCGTCAGGCTTGGCGTAGAGCAGGTTGGCGCGAATCGTATCGTGGAAGAGATGCGCGTCCTGCGTAACAACGCCAATGCGTCGGTTGAGCGACTCAAGCTTGAGCTCCCTGACATCGATGCCGCTGATCTGCACGGCCCCGCTTTGCGGATCGTAGAGGCGTGGCACAAGCTGCGTAATCGTCGTCTTTCCGGCGCCCGATGGGCCAACCAATGCCACGAACTGCCCCGGCTCAATGCGGAAACTGATTTCGTGGAGCACGGTGGTCTGGGGTCGCTTATCCGGAACCGCCACGGCCTCGAGTGAAGCCAGTGAAACCTCGGCCGCCGAAGGATACCGGAAGCTCACGCGGTCAAACTCGATGGAGGCAGGTCCCGCTGGAATCGGCAAAGCCCGCGGGTTCTCCTGAATCATCGGCTTCAGATCGAGCACTTCAAAGACGCGCTCGAACGAGACCAGCGCCGTCATGATGCTGACCTGTACGTTCGAAAGGCCGACAAGTGGAGCATAGAGCCGCGCCAGCAGCGCCGTAATCGCAACCACAGTGCCAACATCCAGAACGTGATGCACTGCGAGAACGCCCCCCCATCCATACGCGAGTGCCGATGCAACGGTGGCCACAACTGCTAGTGCGGTGAAGAAGAGCCGCCCGTAGATTGCCAGCTTGATGCTGATGTCGGAAACGCGCTGGGCTTTCTCGTTGAATACACGCGCGTCCTCTTCCGGCCGGCCAAACAGTTTCGACAACAACGCACCCGCTACATTGAACCGCTCCACCATCAGGTTGTTCATGTTTCCGGCGAGGTCGTACGTCTCGCGCGTAATGGCCTGCAGCTTGCGTCCCCAGTAGCGCGCCGGCAGCACAAAGATTGGAAGAAGTATCAGCGCACCCAGCGTGATGCGCCACGACAGAACGAACATCGCGCCCAGGATCAGCAGGACCGTGATCAGATTGCCCACCACATTCGACAGGATGTCAGTGAACGCAGTGCGTGCGCCCTGCACATCGGTATTAAGGCGGCTGACCAGAGCTCCTGTCTGCGTGCGGGTAAAGAATGCCAGTGGCATGCTCTGGATGTGCGCGAAGAGCCGATTGCGGATCGAGAGAACGATCTCCGCGCCAATCTTCGAAGCGAGAAAGGTCTGCGCAATGCCCAGTGCTCCGTCGAAAAGCCCCAGTCCTCCAACGATGATAGCGAGCCGAACGATGAGCGGCGCGTTGCCCTTGAGGATGCCCTCGTTGATGACCTCCCGATAGATCAGCGGATTCACAATCCCGATCGATGCATCGATGATCACAACGATGAGAAACAGCGCGAGCAGGCCGGTGTAAGGCAGCGCATAGGAAAGCATGCGCTTCGCCGTCCCCGGTTTCACTTTTTGCTTCACTACGGAAGGGTCCTGGCTCATTGTTCGCCAGGCGCTGATCATGCCCCCCATGAAGATGGCCCTCCGCCGCGCGAACTGCTTCGGCGCGGCATGGTCAGTGTAGCTTGTGCGGCGTCTTCAAAAGTCAATTCGCTAACTCGGTGAAACTGAGCGCTCGAAGATGGACTTGCTTAGACCATTGAAGTCAAGTCTTGAATCTTCCTTGGAATGCGCTGTATCGTCATCAGGACCAAGCTTCAGGAGTAACCCATGCCATCCCTGGGCCGAGAGATTCATGTCAAGTCATGGCTCGAGCTGGTTTCCGAGTTGCACTCGAGAGAGGTCGTTCAGCCGCGTCCCGAAGAAGGCAACCATCTCCGCTCTCCTTATGTTTTTCGCGGGGTCGACGTTGCCAGTTGGTCGCTGGACACAAGCCTGCAACGCATCTCGAAGCTCCCCACAACGCAACCCCAGGTCGTGGAGCGTTCTCTGCTGCGAAGCTTCAGAAAATATGCGAGTTCAGGAAGCTTCGATGAAAAATCGGAATGGTACATGCTCGCGGTCGGCCAGCATAACGGATTGCCGACCCGCTGCCTCGACTGGACAACATCCCCGCTCGTCGCAGCACACTTCGCATGCGGAGACGATAAGTACAAGAAGGACGACGGAGCAATCTGGAGTGTGGACGCATCTTTACTGCGAGGCGTGAATGAAGCCAGCAATCCTGGAGCAGAGTTTCCGGACCCTGGATGCGCTTGATTCCAGTGCTATCGATGGCGAGTTGATGCTGCTTTGGGAGCCTCCTTCGCTCGACATGCGGATCGCAAGTCAGTCCGGACTTCTATCGATCATGAACAATGGCGCTTCCTCCCACACTGCATTCCTGGAGAAGCACCTCAAGAGCAATCCGGGCCTGCTGCGTCGCATCATCATCGACGCTTCCGTAAAAGCAGAAGTCCGGGACATGCTTGATCAAAACAACGTATCGGAACGAACGCTCTTCCCGGGCTTGCCCGGCCTCTGTGCCTGGCTTAAGCGCTATTACGGGACGGCCTGGTAACCGCGCTGACAGGAACCGCGAGCCTTCTCTGCGGCGGTGAATACGCCACATAAGCACTGCCCTGCACGGTATAGGTCAGCGTAGCTTCCCGATCGGCGAGCGTTAGCCTCAGGATCGCGGTCACAATTTCTGCGTCGCGTACCACTGAATCGTGGGTGTATGATTTTGCGGTCCAACGACCTGTTCGAGCATTCCTGTTTCTATCTGGGGATCGCCGACATTCTTGCCTTGGTGGGAATATCCTCCTGCTTTCTGAGAAGGTGGCGGGAGCATTTACCGGCTCGCAGAGACCCGTTACAGGGTACGCCAGGTTTCTCCGCGGCGCACGCAGCGTCGAACTGTCCCACCGATAAATCAATGAAGCAAAGGAGCGTCTCATGGGATTCAAATCGTTTCTTTCCAGCGTCGTCCACGACGCCGGCCACGTGTTCTCTTTCCTCGGCAGCGCCCAGGGGCAGAGTACCATTTCGACGGTAGAAGGCGTGGCAACCGGCGTTGCCGCCGCCGTGAACCCGGCCACTGGCAGCCAACTGCAGAACGTTTCCTCCCTCATCAATCAGGGATTGCGTGAGGTCGTATCGGTCGAGTCTGCTGCGGCGCAGGCAGGCACGCAGAGCGGCACCGGCGCACAAAAAGCCGCTGCCGTAACCGCTGCTCTGGCTCCGAACATCTCTGCAGTGCTGAAGTCGCTTGGGGTCGCTCAACCCACGTCGGATCAGGTTCAAAGGGTTGGTCAGGCAGTTTCCACAGGCATCGTAGGGATCCTTAATGAGCTGCCGGCCAGCACGACAGCCGCCAGCACGGCAGCGGCCAGCACAACACCTGTCGCCGTGGCCACCCACTAGGCACCAGGAAAGCCCCTGTCACGACGACCTACCCAGCCGGAGACTCAGGGGCTTCCCAATCCGCTGCAACTCTCCCTCTGCCCGTCTAAGGCAGGCTGAAGGCTACGTACGCACTGCCCTGCGGCGTCTTTGAGTCCCGTGCCCCGCTCGCCCCGATCACCACATACTGCTTGCCGTCGATCGTGTAAGTGGCCGGCGTCGCGTTCCCCAGATACGGCAGCACCGTCTCCCACAGCAGCTTTCCATTTGACGAGTCAAACGCCCTGAACTTGCGGTCGTGATTCGTCGCCCCGATGAACAGAACCCCCGTCTCGGTCACAATCGGGCCGCCGTAATTCTCGCTGCCCGTGTCCTTCATCCCCTTTGCTACCAGTTCCGGAAATTCGCCCAGATTGATCTTCCACAGATAATTCCCCGTGTTCAGATCAATGGCACTCAGCGTCCCCCACGGTGGTGCAATCGCCGGATAGCCCTCCGAATCGAGAAACTTCTTGTACCCCGCGAACGTGTACTCCGGCACAGCTGATCCCGCATCCGCTGCATCGCTCATGTTCAGATACCGCAGCAGAGCGGCCAGTTCGCTTCCCTGCACCGGCTGCGCGGGCATGCGGCCCTTGCCGTGGTGGACCAGATCGGTAACCTGCTGCGCATTGAGGCGAGCGCCCACATCCGCCAGCGGTGGAAACGTAGGCGGATTTCCCTGCCTGTTCTCGCCATGGCACATCGCGCATCGGCGCGCGTACACCTTCGCGCCCTCCGGATCATCGGCGTGCGCACCGGCCTGCATTTCCTTCTTGTCTTCCGCCTGCGCCGGCGCAGTCCTCAAATAGTCGAGCAGATCCTTGAGCCTCTGCCCCGCCACATCCGGGAACCCCGGCATGCGTCCCTTGCCGCCCTGCACCGTGGCAGCGATCTTCTCCTCCGGCAGCCGCTTCGTCACATCCACAAGCGATGGAAAATCCGGCGGCGATCCCGCGCGATTCACGCCATGGCACACCGCGCACTGATCCGCATAAATCTTTTCGCCTGCGCTGTTTGTCTTGCCCGCAGCCTGCAGCCCACCAAGCCACGCCATTTCATTCGCGTTGATATAGATAACGTTGTGCACCGGATCCACCGCCGGCCCACCCCACTCCGCGCCGCCGTCAAACCCCGGCAGCACAACCGTCTCTTTCCCACCGGCAAGAAAGGGCACAAACTGCCCAGCCGACTGCATCTCCCGGAACTGCTGCACCGCCCACGCATGCGCCTCCGGCGTGCGCGTCGTCAGCATGTCTTCGGTCAGTTGCTGCCGCGCATACGGCTTCGGCCACTCCGGCAGCGGCTGCGTCTTCGCCGCCACCTCGCCCGGAACCGTGCTCGCTGGATACGCCTTCTCGCTCACCGGAAACAGCGGTTTGCCCGTCGCTCGATCGAGCACGTACAGCCACCCTTGCTTCGTCGGCTGCGCGACCGCCTCAATGGCCTTGCCATCCTTCTTCATCGTGAACAACGCCGGGGGCGTGGGAAAGTCGCGATCCCATATGTCGTGGTGCACGCCTTGAAAATGCCACAGCAGCTTGCCCGTCGCCGCATCCAGCGCAAGCAGGCAATTGGCATACAGATCGTCTCCCAGCCGATCGCCGCCGTAGAAATCCATCACTGCTGATCCAGTCGGAACAAACAGGATTCCCTTCTTCTCATCCAGTGTCATGCCCGCCCAGTTGTTCGCGGCTCCCGCAGTCTTATACGCATCCCTTGGCCAGGTCTTGTAGCCCGTCTCACCCGGCCGCGGGATCGTATGAAACACCCAACGCACCGCGCCCGTGTGCACGTCGAAGGCACGAATATCCCCCGGAGGCGCAGGATGCGTCTCAGGATCGCGTCCGCCCACGATGATCAGGTCCTTGTAGAGCACCCCCGGCGAAGTCAGCGCAATCGACTGATCCTGCCACGGCTCGCGCAGTCCTTTGCGCAGATCGATCCGTCCATTTTCCCCAAAGCTCGTAATGGGCTGCCCCGTTCCTGGATCGAGGCAATACAGGAAGTTCATCACTCCCGCGAACAGGCGCCTCTCCTTGCCGTCACTCCACAGGCTCAGTCCGCGCACCGGCTGATTGCCCTTGATGCCCGAATCGAATTTCCACTTCAACTTGCCCGTCGCTGCGTCCAGCGCGATCACCTTTTGCGTTGGCGTGTACCCATACAGAACCCCGTTCACCACCAGCGGATTCGTCTGAATCCCGCCGGGCTCCCCCGTGTCGTACACCCATGCCTGCCTGAGCTTCTGCACGTTCGCGCGCGTAATCTGCGTCAGCCGGGCATAGTGGTCGCCGTTCAGCCCACCGTTATAAGCAGCCCAGTCCGCATTTCCGCCAGCGCTTTTCTGCGCGGATGAATGAACAACAAGACCAGATACAAAAAGAAAGGCAAGGGCTGAGCGGGTCGCAGAGCGAGCAGGCATCGTACAGAAGATCTCCCGGGGACAGTTGGATTCCGCAAGCGATTGTTACATCCCCTGCGCAAAGGTGGGAAGCCAAACAGATCAAGCAGAGGGACGCCTCTGAACTTCAGCCGAAGGTGGCCGATAAAAAAGAAATGGCGGGATTCGGCAGCATAGCAACAGAACAGAATGTCGAAGAAGAACTGCGGCGCGTGGGATATCTGGCCCGGCAACCTATTCTCGACAGGCGCGGCGCTGTGTTCGGCTACGATCTGCTCTTTCACGCTCTGGTCCAAGCTCCCCCGGAGAGCGGCCTCTCCCACGCCTCGCGGGGCATGCTCGACGTGCTCTCCTTCTTCGGAATCGAGCGCTTCACCGGTGGCGCATGGGGATTCGTGCAGTGCGGCGCCGAGGCGCTCGAAGCCGCGCTCTTTGAAGGCCTGCCGCCGCACATGACCGTGCTCGCCATTCCTCGCTTTGACAGCGTACCCGCCTCGGTGGAACGCGAATGTATCCGCCTGAAGGAGATGGGCTTCCGTCTCGCCCTCAACGACTACTCGCTCGACGACCCGCGTGAGCCGCTGCTCAGCCTGGCGCATCACATTAAGGTCGACATCACCAACCTCGACTCGCCCGACTGGCACCTGTTGTGCAACCAGCTCTACCGCACCCACGCCACCGTGGTGGCCGACAACATCCATACTCACGATACGTATCGCAAGGCGCGCGCCGCGGGAGTGCAGTA
The DNA here is from genome assembly GCF_025264625.1 of Occallatibacter riparius. Lineage (NCBI taxonomy): Bacteria > Pseudomonadati > Acidobacteriota > Terriglobia > Terriglobales > Acidobacteriaceae > Occallatibacter > Occallatibacter riparius. The sequence continues at coordinate 4,430,623 of NZ_CP093313.1, read as the reverse complement.
CTTCCAGGGCTTCTACTTTTGCCATCCAGAACTGTTTCCCAACGCCACCGTCCCCGCCGACCGGGCGCATCACATGCAGATCCTGCAGGAATTGTTCAAGGATCCGCTCGATCTCAAGACTTTGGTCCCGCTCGTCAGCCGCGACCCATCGCTCGTCTTCCGTGTGCTGCGGTTCGTCAATTCACCGCTCTGCGCGGTCCGAAATCCCGTAAAGTCCCTCGAGACGGCCCTTCTGATCCTCGGCGACAAGGTCTTTCGGCGCATCGCCACACTGGCCATTCAATGCGCTCTCAACCAGAATCAGTCCTCGGAACTCCTGCACATGGCGCAGACAAGGGCGCGGTTCTGCGCTGACGCCGCGAAGCTTGCCGGCCTCGATTCTGAAGAGATGTATTTGCTGGGAATGCTAAGCCTTCTGCCCGCCATGCTCCAGGTCCCCATGCACACCATTCTCCCTGGCCTGCCTCTGCGCAGGGAGATCTGCGATGCATTGGCCGGCGGCGCGGCGCGCGAGCGATGTCTGCTCTCCTGGCTTGAAGCGCTCGAAACCAACGACATCGCCGAATGCGAAGCCATCGCCGCCCAATACGGACTGAGCCCCGCTCTCATGGCCCAGACGTATATGAGCGCCCTGGAGGCTGTCATTACGGAATCGGCTGGAGAAGAGCGCAGTGAGCCGATGCCCGGCACACCGCGACCTCTGCAGCCGGCCCATCGCTGAACACTCCACTCGCCGGCGATCGTAACGTCGCTACTCAGCGAGCATTCCGATTCGTCCATCACTGCCGACAAAATCAAAGGCTCGAGGAAGCGATTCCCTCAAACGAAGGCTGGGTTGTTGGATCCAGCCTTCCGTACGAGAGAGCTCGCGGTGTGGAAACAGCAGGTGGTGCGGCGACCATGGCCGCTCCGAAAAGCCGCCGCTGAAGTCGCTCAATATCCGCCATATCCCGCTTGAAATCCTCTTCTGCTGTACGTCTAAGAATCTCCAGTTGCTCAGGTTCGAAGCTCATATTTTCACCTTTGCCACCGGCTATATTCGCCAGTGATTCTAGAGATTGACACGCTGTACACCCATAGTTAAGTACACGAAAGTGCATGGCACGCACCATTAGAAGGATCAACCACACCACACTGGAGACTGTCGGCTGGTTACCAACAGCGCGTCCCGAGCAGCACCGGAGTTTTACGGTGCCGTGACAGGAAGCCTGGACCTGAAGCTGAACATTGCCTGCCAGCGCAACTGACGGCCGCAGAAAGGACGGAAAGTAACCGCGGTTTGATGTCGGGCCTGAGGGCTGGAGTTGTTGAAGTCTTACAGGATCTGCGCTGGAGAGGTGCGGCCCTCAGGATCGCGCCGATATTTCCGTATCCCTGCCCAAACCAAAAAAAGGCCACCGATCGGAACCAAGGCAGCCCGCCACAGTGGCGGCACATCATGCAGCGCCGCAGGAAACTCGGAGATGAAGCCCATTCCAAGCAGCAGTGAGCCCGCGAGCCGCATCCGGCCCTTCGCTCTTGACCTGGGGATCAACATAGCGGCGGGCACGGAAACGGCAGCTAGGATGATCAACGACACGGGCACGATAGTCAGATTCATGACCCGATCTGCCTAACTGTTCCTGGCCGCCAGAAACCGCTCCATGAACTTCGTGTCGAACACGCCATGCCGGAAATCTTCATTCTGGAAGATTTCCTGGTGCAGCGGAATGCTCGTCTCGATCCCCTGCACCACGAACTGGCTCAGAGCGCGCTCCATCTTGGCGATCGCCTCGGCGCGGGTGTTGCCGTGCACGATCAGCTTTGCAATCAGCGAGTCGTAATACGGCGGCACCACGCCTTCCGCGTACTGCGCCGTATCCACCCGTACGCCGTTGAAGCCTGGCACATTGAACGCCGTGATCTTGCCGGCCGAAGGCGTGAACTTCACCGGATGCTCCGCATTGATGCGGCACTCGATCGCGTGGCCGCGTATCTCCAGCTTGGCTGGCAGTATATCGCTGAGTTTTTCGCCGCTAGCAATCCGCAGCTGCGCCTTCACCAGGTCAACGCCCGTGATGAGTTCCGTTACCGGGTGCTCCACCTGGATGCGCGTGTTCATCTCGATGAAGTAGATCGAGCCGTCCTCATCCATCAGGAACTCGATCGTGCCAGCGTTGTGATATCCGATCTCCGTAAGGCAGCGGCGCAGGGTGTGGTCGATCTCCTGGCGGATCTTCGGTGTCACCTGCAGCGACGGCGCTTCTTCAATCAGCTTCTGATGCCGCCGCTGAATCGAGCACTCGCGCTCAAACAGCGTAGCCACATTGCCGTGCTCATCGGCGAGCACCTGGAACTCAATGTGCCGCGGCCGCTCGATGAACTTCTCCATGTAAAGCTCGCCGTTGCCGAACGCGTTCGCAGCTTCGGTCGACGCGGAGTGATACAGGTTCGGCAGCTCTTCCGGCGTGCGCACAATGCGCATGCCCCGTCCGCCGCCGCCGGCCTTGGCCTTCAGGATGACGGGATATCCGACCTTCTTCGCCCAGTGCAGCGCGTCGGCCTCATCCGCAACTACTCCATCCGACCCAGGCAGAATCGGCACCTTGGCCTTCTTCATCGCCTGGCGGGCCTTTTCCTTTTCGCCCATCAGACGCGTCACCTCCGGCGGAGGCCCAATGAACTTGATGTTCGAAGCGCGGCAGACCTCGGCGAAGTTGGCGTTCTCGCTCAACAGCCCGTACCCCGGATGGATCGCGTCAACGTCGGCAATCTCCGCAGCGGAGATGACCGCGGGCACGTTGAGATAGCTGTCCGCCGGACGCGGCGGCCCAATGCAGATAGCCTCGTCGGCAAACCGGACGTGCAGCGAGTTGCGATCGGCCTCGCTATAGACAGCGACGGTGCGAACGCCCATTTCCTTGCAGGCGTTAATGACGCGTAATGCGATTTCGCCGCGATTGGCGATGAGTACCTTGCGAAACATTCTTATCCTTCAGCGGGACTTAGCGGAGTTAGCCATGGCGTACGTCGAAGAAGCGACTGCGGCGTCAGCCTGACTCGACTAACGCCGCTATCACGCTGACTACGCTGTCCTCACAGCAAACAGCGGCTGCCCAAACTCCACCGGCTGCCCGTTCGACACCAGCACCTTCACCACTTCACCCGATGCATCGGACTCAATCTCGTTCATCAGTTTCATGGCTTCTACGATGCAAATCACTTGGCCCTTTTCCACGCGGTCTCCAGGCGCAACAAACGGCGCGGAACCAGGAGACGGCGAGCCATAATACGTCCCGACGATGGGCGACTTGATGATGTGCAGCCCTGCGTCAGGATCAGCCGCAGGCGCAGCCGCCGGCGGCGCGGCAGCCGGCGCAGGGGCAGCCATGGTCATGGGAACAGGCGCAGCCATCATCGCCGGTGCACCGGCGATCACATGCGCAATAGGCGCAGGCACCTCGGGCTGCTTGAACTTGAGCCGAATCTTCTGGTCGCCCTGGTCCAGCTCGAATTCGGCCACCTGGTTCTCTTTGAGGAATTCGACCAGTTGCTTGAGATCATCAATATCTTCGGGTTTCATTCGTTCCTTAACTTTTCTCGCCCTTCGAGCGAGCGGAGAAAAACGCAATCAAAGTTCGATGAGGGTCTTCGGCGCCGGCGTCAGGATCTCGCCTCCATCGCGCGTTACGGCCACCATATCCTCAATGCGTATGCCGAACCGGCCCTCCAGATAAATGCCCGGTTCGATGGTCACTACCATGCCTGCCTGCAGGCGGGTAGTCTGATTCGCGCCGACACGCGGCGATTCGTGAATCTCAAGTCCCACTCCGTGGCCGGTGGAGTGGGTAAATGCCTCGGCAAGTCCCGCATTGCGGAGAACGCTTCGTGCGGCTTCATCCACATCGCCGCATATGGCGCCCGCGGTCACCGCCGCAACGGCTGCCTCCTGTGCCTCCAACACTGCCTGGTATGCCCTGCGTTCCTCTGGCCTGGGGCTGCCAAAGTAAACGGTACGCGTCATATCCGAGCAGTAGCCATCGTGGATTATACCGAAGTCCAGCGTGAGGAATCCGCGTCGCGGCAGACGCGCCTCAGTTGCGTGCCCATGCGGAAGGGCCGATCGTTGCCCTGAAGCAACTATCGTGTCGAACGACATCCCCTCCGCGCCAACCAGGCGCGCTTGGTGCTCGAGTTCCGCTGCCACTTCGATCTCCCTAAGTCCCGGCCGCAAATATCCCAGCATGTGATCGAAGAGCTGGCACCCCAGCAGAGCGGCCTCGCTCATGATCCGCAGTTCGTCTTCATCCTTCACAAGCCGCAGCGGCTCCACCAGCGGCGCAGCAATCGGCGTGAGGAAATTGCGCCTGAGCTTCGCGGGCAGTGCGGCCTTCCAGCGCTGCAGATCGGCCACGGTCGTGTGAACCGGGTCGAACCCAGCGAACTGCTCCGGTTGCGACGCTCCCTGGCTCGCGAGTTGCGCGGCCAGCCACTCCACGGCGGTTATCGCTGGAGCGCGCGTGACAATCTCCACTTGCGCTCCCGCAACCTCGGCTTTCGCTTGAGCAATGTAGCGTCCGTCTGTGAACATGCGCGCCGTGCGTCGGGTAATTGCCAGGGCAGCGCTGGAGCCGGTAAACCCGCAAAGGTATCTGAGATCGGGAAGATGAGTGACCAGGAGCCCCGAAAGTCCGGTCCGAGTCAGCTTGCGGCGCAATGCGCCAATGCGACGTAAGTGCTCCACCCGTCTAGTTTTATCATGCTGCGGCGCACCCGCGCAGGCGCACAAGCACCCCTGCCCGGTGGTACCGGCAACAGCGCAGCCCTGCGCTTTTTCAATGATGAAACAGATCTGGGGACCGTTCCGAGATCCGAACCCAAAATCGGATATCCGCCGGGCTATCAATCAGGCGGCCTTCTTGTCCTTCGATCGAGACTTTCGCCGTGTAAGCCAGAGCGGCCGGAACTGCCTGCGCGAGCAGGTGTGACAGCGAACCGGACGCAATAGCAGCAACATTGGCACTACATCGTAAACGCGAGGACCAGAGCGATGAAGGTCCGAAGAGAAACAATAACGGCACTGAATTTCCATCGAGTCTCCTTTCGCAGCAGAGGAACGAAGGACTGAAAGGACCCCAATGTCTATCCGACCTGAACTACGTCGGTCTTATGAGCGTAGCGCTTCCCTGTTAAAGCTGCAAAAAACATCACGCCATCTTCATGCGGCTTCAATTCAGATGATGAGAACCACACCGCCGCGAGGTGATGCATGGCATATCTACAGGATCCTAAACAAGACCCGGACCACCACTCACACGAAGGTCACAGATTATTGGATATGACAGCCATCGGTGAGTTGCGTCGAACCTTGCTCTGTCTCGACTGCAAAACTAAATTCGTAGAGCCCGCTCCCCTGCGCGACCGCGCCTGGATGGAAACGGCCATGTGAACCGGTAGGGCTACTTGCTTATCAGCCAATCATGCGCGGCCTGCATCTCACCGGCCTCGAAGTAGCGCGTCGTCGGATGCGCAAAGGGCTTCACTGCGGCTTCCAGCGCCTGTTGCCACTTCTTCGCTCCCACCACCGCCAAACGCTCAACCTTGGAGAGGTACTCGAGGTCGAACTTGGCCTCCTGCCACAACGCCCCTACTGAATCCCATCCATGAAACTCCGTCACATCGAAAAGCATGCGCAGCTTCCCGCGGTCGTGCAAAAATAGCTCAAAATCCTTCCTGAACTGGATGAGTTCATCCTTTGTGAGCTTGCCCGTCGCCCGAACTACCATGTGATTGGCTGCAGATCCATCGGTTTGAATTGGCAATGTGAGGCCCTCCTCCCTCCCCTTGGATGCGAACGAAGACGAGAACCGATTTACGCAAGTTGGAAGTGGAATGGCCCTCTACCCCGCCGCCGACCCGCACTGCTCCCGAAACCGGCTCTCCGGCGCCAGCTTCATCAGCACCTGGCAGTCGCAGTGCGCTCCCTGGGCGCGAAAGAAATTCAGAATCCGCTCGATATCGTAGAGATCCACCGGCAGTTCGCGCAGAATGGCTATCGACCCCACGAACCGATGAATACACTCTGTCCGCGGCTGAGCGGGATCAGCCGGACAAAGGCGGTCATCAAGCTGTGCGAAATAACCGGCGCGCGCCAGGTCGGCAACAATGTCATCACCGATTTGTAGAAAGAGTCCGAGGTTCTGTTCGTCCATGCGGGCAGCGCTGTCTACCTTCTAGTCTCGCCGCCTGTTGGGCAAAGTGGAAGTCTTCGAACCTTAATTCAATCTCCCGCCGCCTTGGGCGGTTTCTTCTGCTCCGGCTGCACGTCCACTGCGCCGGACTGGATCTCCGACTGCCGGTCCATCCACTCATCCAGCCGGCTGCGCTTGAACCTCCAGCGGTTCCCCAGCTTGAATGCCGGCACAAAGCCCTCGGAAGCGTATTTGTACAGAGTGTCGGGCGAAATCCCCAAATAATCAGAGGCTTGGCGGATATCCATCACCTCACGCACCTCGGGGACAAGAAGGTTAGACCGGGCTATACGCATAAGTGTGCCTCCGATATGAGCGAGAGATTCCGGCAGATCTGCCGGTGTTCTTGTGTATAACGCGGTTTTGCCGGGAGTTCAAGGGCTTTCGGGTTTTTTCCGGGTCCGGCCCACTCTCCGTACTGACATCGCGCTTCTCGCACGCAAGCCGTGGGGCCCCGAGCCGGCCAGAGCACAAGCAATGGGTCGGTAATGGTTATGGTGCCGGGTCCGAGGCTAGGCTCGGACCGAGCCCCGAAAGCTCTCCCGCAAAATGACGACGAATTGACCGCTCTGAAACCGTCCTGTAACACCTGCCCGTCTCCCCGGCCCCTATATTTCGGCAGACGGGAACAGTCCGATCTCCCCGCCTCTCTACCCGGAGTTCCGTCCTGAACTCTTCTCTTCTTGCCTTGTGCTCAACCCTTCGCAGTCACCCGCATTTCAGCCAGCGGCACCTGCGCAGACTCTGCTCCCTGAACCTGACTACAACTTCGCCCCCCTGGCGATTGCAACCCCTTTTTAACGAGGAGAATACGATGAAGAGATTCCCCGCAAATCGATCCCAACCTGTTCTTCCCCATCCCCGGCCACAGCGGTACCAACGGCCTGTCACCGGCGACGCTGATCTCAAATCAGTTGCACTCCGCCATGCCTCCGTCAGAAGATCCGAATGGCTCCGGCATCGGTTCCACTGAAGACGACGTCTCGCTGCTCTGGCTGACCAACCCCTCTTACACCCCGCAGGCGGTCTCGTTGCTGGAGGCGAACAAGCAGGCCATCGGAGCAGGCCAGATCTTCTACGGCCCCACCGTCGCCCTCAACTACAACACCCCGGGGCTGCCCCCCAGCGGCGACCCGCGCACCCCGGACATCATCGTCACGCCGAACGTGGGCGTGATCTACACCGGCAGCACCAAGAAGCAGGAGGAACACGGCGGTTTCGCGCACGATGACACCAACGTGATGTTGCTGCTCTCGAATCCGGAGTTCAAGGCGAAGACGGTCTATAGCGAGGTCGGTACCCTCCAGGTCGCGCCTACCATCCTGAAGGCTCTGGGCCTCGATCCCTGGCAGCTCGACGGCGTGCGGACCGAAGGCACGCAGTCTCTCCCCGCAGTCCAGTTCGAGTTTTGAGCGCCTCGACCACCTCTGAACGGAACAAGCCCGCGGCGCGAACGAAAGATCAAGGCCGGGGGCCACTCACTACGGAAATCACAGAAATGTACTGGATCGCAACCAGCCCGGCTAGAGCTGCTTGCGCCACCAGGCCGTCTGCTCGCTTGAAAGGTAGTGTGTTTTGTCGCCCCGGGCCAAATAGAAATCCAGAACCGAGTTCCCGTCGTAGGTCGAGCAATCCGGCCAGCTGTTGTCCTTGTAGAGGTGGGTCGACTTCTGCTTCGGATCGACCATCGTGATCTCCGTGTCACTGCACTGGATCACGTGCTGGGCCTTCAGCCAGAAGGTGGTGCCCGGCGGCGGCGCCGGCGGCACCTGATTGGCAATCTTGGTCAGCAGCAGAATAAATACAAAGACAGCAACCGCCAGCGCTATTTTTTTCATAGAGATAGCCCGTCCAACTACCCTCGCGCCCCCTTGTCCAGAGATATAGCCGCACGATCATCGGCGGCCAGAGAGAGATTTCCCGGAGGGTCTAATGAACAGACTACCCTCTGCGAAAACCGGGCACAAGCGAAAGTTGACCGCGTGCAAAGCGGGCGAGCCCGATTCGGCTCGCCCGCTTCTTGAACGTTATGACTTGGAGTTACTGCTGCTGGTCCTCGCGACGATGCAGCGTCGGCCGATCGTCCCCGCTGTCACTTCCCTGCGCGTTCGGATCGCTGCTGGTGCTCGCCCGGCGCAGCGAGGGCTTGTTCTTGTCTTTGGTGTCGGTCAGACGGCGCTTGTTCTCGATCCGCGCCAGCCGAGCCTTCACGTCGTCGAACTCCGAGGTCGTAACTGTGTATTCGTCCTTCGCCGGCAAGATGCGCGCGATCTCCTCCTGCGAGTGCAGGATACGGTCCGGAGTTTGCGGGTGGTCGGAGAACGCCTTGGCCACCAGGCCCGGCTTGCGTTTCTCCAGCGCCTGTACCTTTTCAAAGAAGCTGATAAACGCCTGCGGATCGTACCCGGCGCGATACATGTACTGCACGCCCAGGTAATCGGCCTCGGCCTCGAAGTCGCGGCTGAACTTCAGGAACGCAATTGGAATCGCGAGTTGTGTGGCCTCGTAAATGCCGTATCCGGTCCACGTGTACGGCAGCATGATCATCAACGGCACCATGCCGATCTGCGTGTAGTTCATGCGGGTCATTTCGCGTGCCGCATGGTGCGCGCAGACGTGAGCAACTTCGTGAGCCATCACGCCGGCCATCTCGGCTTCCTCATCGGCGTTCAGAATCAGCCCGGAGTTGACATAGAAGAACCCGCCCGGCAGCGCCATGGCGTTGATCTCATCGGAATCGATGATCTTGATCGTGAACGGAACCTTGCAGTCGGAATTCTTGACGATGTTCTGTCCCACGCGGTTCACATATTCCGTGATCACCGGGTCGGTGATGAACTTCGTGCTCTTCTCGATCTCGGAGGCATAGCCCTTGCCCATCTTGATCTCCGAGTCCGTCGAGTACCAGTTGCCCATGCCGCGGCCGCCGATCTCGCGATTGCCCACAGCATTGACGTCTTCCTTGCTGCCCGGCTTCACATTTTGCTTCTCGCTGCCGACTTCAACCACCTTGTCGGGATCGACCTTCACGTTCTCGTCGGAATCCTTGGCTGAGGCTTCGTCCTTGTCGCCTTTGTTCTTCTTGTTGTGCTTATCTTTCTTGTCGGCTTTCGTGTCAGGCGGAGGCGCCGGAACGTCACCGGCAACCGGCTGCGTCCCCGGGGCGGGCTTGTCAGCGGTGGTGCTGGCCGGCTGCTGCTGGCTTTGGCTGTCGCCGGTCTGCGCCGCGGGCTGCTGGGCGCTGGGCTGTTGGGCGGCTGGCTGCTGCGCAGCGGGAGCCTGCTGCTTGTCGGTTTGCTGGTCAGACGGAGGTGCGGACTGCGACCAGACGGCTGTCGTCAACGCAAGGGCAAGCCCGGCGACCGTTCCCGCCCACCTCGGGGACCTGTTAAGACCAGTCGTCATACCCTCACCTCCGCATACGAATCTATGCATTCCGCTTCGCTCGAACTGTTAGACGCTAGTATGTGCTCGTTCGGCACCCGTAAGGAAGAATAATTCCAATCAGGACCAGGCACCAGAGACGCGGGACCAGAAGGCCGATGGGACGGTCACAAAGCGCGCGGCATCCGATCGGCTGAAAATTAACAAATGAACCACCAACCGCAGCTGATTCTTTGGAGCTTGCCAGCTTCTGCATTAAAGTGGAGTCCACGGGTAAATCAGGGGGTTAGGTGCGCCGAGGACTTGTGATCGTGGCTTTGGCGATGGTCTGCGGAACTGTGCTGGGACTCGCCCAGCCACCGCAGCCGCGTCCCCGCAACCCAATCGCTAGATTGCTGACCCCGCACGGCCACGCGGCTCCCCCGACCGCTGTTCCGGAGCCCGCCGAAAGCACATCAGACGCAATCTTCGACGCGACCGCGATGGGTTCTCCTGCGGTGCTCGATAAGGGCTGGCGGGTCGGGATCACCTCCAACCAGGACGCCGCCCAGCCCGATTTCGACGACTCCACCTGGAAGGTGCGGGATGCCAAAGATGCCATAGCGGACGTCCCCGACGAAGACCGCCCCGCTGCCCCTCCGCCTCCGCCAGGGTCAGTCGATCCAAAGCAGGAACCTCCCGACCCCGATTACAATGACCGCCGCGGGCCAGGCCACAAGCGGCCCTGGGTGTGGTTCCGGATGCACATTAAATTGGCGCCGAACCACGGACCCCTGGCTCTCCTGGTGGAACTGCCCGTCTCCCACAGCACCAACGTGAACATCGGAGGAGCGGAGAGCCTCACACCGGATATCTACGCGAACGGAAAGCTTATCCAGGCGCAGGGAGCGCACAACGACCATCCCGAACGCTACCAGTCAATCTCGCGCATGTATGTGCTCGATGTGCCCTCTTCCCAGACGAACCTGGTGCTGGTGGTTCGGAGCATCTATGTCCCGGTCGGGTGGAAGACATACACCGCGTTTTTCGCGAACCGTACATTCCACCTGGGCGCGTTGGCCGATCTCAACGAACAGCTCGAGCTCTGGACGAACCACAGTCTGTTCGAGCGCCTCCCGCGCCTGGTAATTTCAATCCTGCTCGTTGTCCTGGGCCTGTTCCTCCTGGCGCTCTATTTCACCCAGAAGGGGCACACGGAGTATCTGTGGCTCGGACTGCACGAACTGGCACAGGCTCCGATAGCCTTCTTCGAACTGGCCGGAAGCTCTGCCCGCCTCGATCTAATCCGCTACGGCTCGTACACGCTGCAGATGGTGCTGATCTCGGCCTATCTATATTTCGAGTTCCTGATATCGCTGCTGGATTTGAGGCGACGCTGGGAGAACAAGCGCAAGCGCGTCATTATCCCGATCATGCGGTACACCGCGCCGGTTCTGGCGGTGGTGGGCCCGTCGCTGCTGGTGGTCGACCGCAGCACCGTGTTTGTCATCATTTTTGTCGTCAGCGTGATCGCCAGCATCGCCTGGATCATCGGCTGGCTGCTGTTCTCCTTCATCACTCTGATCGCTGCAACGGCGCGCCGCAACTTTGAGGCTGGGCTGCTGCTGCTCCCTCTTGTGTTGGAATTCGTTGGCGTCCTTGAGCCGGTCTTCTCAAGCAACATGGCCGACTGGACCGGCCGCAACTACCAGTCGCCGCTGACTATGATGGCGGGGCCGATTCCGATTCACTTCGCTACCGTGGCCGATTTCATCGGCCTGCTCTCCATCGTCGTCATCATCTTCTTCCGTTTCCTGCGCATTCAGCGCGACCGCGAACGCGCCTCGAGCGAGTTGGCCGCGGCCCGCAATGTGCAGGAACTCCTCATACCCCAGGAGAAGCTCGACACGCCCGGATTCGAAATCGATTCCGTCTACAATCCGGCAGCCGAGGTCGGCGGCGACTTCTACCACGTCGAGCCCACCGCTGAAGGTGGCCTGCTCGTGGTCATCGGCGACGTAGCCGGCAAAGGCCTGAAAGCTGCAATGAATGTTTCGATGGTGATGGGCGCACTGCGTCGCAGTGCGGAGCGCAGCCCGTCGAAAATCCTGGAATCGCTCAACCGCGTTCTCGCGGGCAGCGACGGAATCACCACCTGCCAGGCGGTGTGGTTCGCGGCCAACGGCGAAGTGGTGATGGCGAATGCCGGCCACCTGCCGCCTTATCTGAATACGCAGGAAGTCAACCTGCCGGGAGGCCTGCCTCTGGGCGTTCTGCCCGAGGTGAGCTACCCCGAAGTGCGTCTCTACCTGCATCCAGGCGACCGCCTGCTCCTGATGTCCGACGGCGTCGTTGAGGCTCGCCAAAGCTCGGGCGAACTGTTCGGATTCGACCGCGTCCATAACCTCAGCAATCAATCGGCGTTCTATATTGCCGACGCGGCGAAGTCCTTCGGGCAAGAGGACGACATTACCGTGTTGGCAGTGCGGCGTATGGCGGCGGCCGTCGCGGCATAGATTCAAAAATCACTCTCCAATGAGACAGGAACCTGGGCCTATGCGTGATGACGACCCCATTCGTCCCGCCCACGGCGGCGACTTCGAATCCATCTGGAGCGTCATCAACGATGGTGCTCAGGCGTATCGTGGCTCAATTCCGCCCGACCGCCTACACGATCCCTACATGTCTCGCGAAGAGCTGCGCATCGAAATCGCCGCCGGAGTGCAGTTTTGGATTTACGAAGACTCCGGGGGCATTGCCGCCGTGATGGGCCTGCAGTACGTGCAGGACGTAACCCTTATCCGCCACGCTTACGTCCTGACGGAGCGCCAGCGCGGAGGTATCGGTGGCCGCATGCTGAAACGCCTGAGTGTGCTGGCGCGGGGACCGGTACTAATCGGAACATGGGCCGACGCAACCTGGGCGATCCGGTTCTACGAACGCCACGGATTCAGGACCGTCAGCCACGACGAAAAAGAACGCCTGCTTCGCAAGTATTGGCAGATTCCCGAGCGCCAGGTGGAAACCTCCGTCGTGCTCACCAACCGGTCTCAGCGCTTTTAACCGGGCCTTCCAAGATTGCACGTCAGACGGTGCAATTCGTTGAAAATCAAGCAGAAACAACGAGCTTCAACAAACCCTGCATCCTAAAGCAATATATGAGCCGCACGCTGCTGCCTGGTAAGCCCTACCCTCTCGGTGCGACTGCACACCGGAGGGGAACGAATTTTGCTGTTTATTCCGACGCCGCCACGCGCGTCGATGTCTGCTTCTTCGATCCCGACGGTACCCAGACCGACTGCATCACCCTGCGCGAAAAGACGGCCCACGTCTTCCATGGATTTGTAAACGGCATCAAGCCGGGACAACTCTACGGCTTTCGAGTGGAGGGCCCTTGGGATCCTCATCGCGGCCTGCGGTTCAATTTCCACAAGCTTCTTGTCGACCCCTACGCCAAAGCCATCGCCGGAGATGTGAACTGGAAAGGTGCCGTCTTCGGCTACGACTTGCTGTCAGGCGACACAAACAAGATGAGCGAGGAAGACGACGCCGCGGACGTCCCGAAATCGGTTGTCGTCGACACCAGCTTTGACTGGGAAGGCGATGAGCCGCTCGATATCCCCATGTCCGACTCGGTGATTTACGAGATGCACGTCCGCGGCTTCTCGATCAAGAACCCCTGCATCCCCGAGGAGCTCCGGGGCACGTACGCTGGCCTCGCGCACGAGTCCAGCATCGACTACCTGCAGCGCCTCGGCGTGACCTCAGTGGAATTGCTGCCCATTCATCACTTCATCGACGAGGGGTTTCTCGTTGACAAGGGAATGCGCAATTACTGGGGTTACAACACTCTGGGATTCTTCGCTCCGATGTCGCGCTACAGCTCAAGCGGCGACCACGGCGGGCAGGTGCGCGAGTTCAAGCAGATGGTTAAGGCGCTGCACGCCGCCGGAATCGAGGTCATTCTCGACGTGGTCTACAACCACACCTGCGAGGGCAATCACCACGGCCCAATGCTTTGCTGGAAAGGCGTCTGCAACACCACCTATTACCGCCTGATTGAAAACGACCCGCAGTTCTACATGGATTACACCGGGACCGGCAACTCCCTCAACGTGCGCAATCCGCAAGTGCTGAAGATGATCATGGATTCCCTTCGCTACTGGCGCACAGAGATGCACGTGGACGGCTTCCGCTTCGATCTTGCTTCGACGCTCGCCCGCGAGTTGCACGAAGTAAGCCGGCTGAGCTCGTTCTTCGACACCATCCATCAGGACCCGGTTCTGGAGCAGGTCAAGCTGATCGCCGAGCCGTGGGACGTGGGCGACGGCGGCTACCAGGTCGGCAACTTCCCTGTCCTATGGGCCGAATGGAACGGGAAGTATCGCGATACCGTGCGCCGCTTCTGGAAAGGCGATGAAGGCATGCTGAGCGACTTCGCCTACCGGCTCACCGGCTCCAGCGACCTCTATCAGAGCGACGGCCGCAAGCCCTACGCCAGCATTAACTTTGTCACGGCCCATGACGGGTTCACCCTGAACGATCTGGTGAGCTACAACCAGAAGCATAACGAAGCCAATGGCGAAAACAACCGCGATGGCTCAGACAACAATGACTCCTGGAACCACGGGTGGGAAGGTCCCACAGACGACGACGCCATCAATGAATTGCGCGAGCGCCAGATGCGAAACTTCATGGCCACCCTGATGCTCAGCCAGGGCGTTCCCATGATCACCGGCGGCGACGAGGTGGCACGCACCCAGAACGGCAACAACAACGGTTTCTGCCAAGACAACGAACTGAACTGGTTCAACTGGGATCTCGATGACCGGCAGAAGCGCCTGCGCGACTTTACGCGCAACCTGATCCGCCTCCGCCTCGACCATCCCAACCTGCATCGCCGCAAGTTCTTCCAGGATCGAGAAATTCGCAAGCGCAGCGACGGTTCGCTGGTGAAGGTCATCAAGGACATTGCCTGGTATAGCGCCAACGGGAGCGAGGTCTCCGACGAAGAGTGGAACTCCAGTTGGGCCCGCGCCATCGCCCTCATGCTCAATGGCCGCACCCTCCAGGTGATGAACGAAGACGGTGACTGGCTGATCGACGACAGCTTCCTGCTGCTGGTGAATGCCTCCTACCAGGGCGTGGAGTTCACCTTGCCGGAGTCGCCCAGCGGCAATCCGTGGCACCAGATCATCGACACCGAGAACATCGAAGACCCTTTTGTCGATATCGTGGAAGTCGATGACGTAATGATCGTCGGAGGCCGCGGGCTGAAACTGCTGAGCGATCGATCGGTGACTGGAATGTAAGCGAGTCGCCCGGCGACCGAGACGGACTGGCTCAGATGAAAAGCCCCATCCATTCCGGATGGGGCTTTCCATTGCAATTTGGTGCAGGTGCTTAGTCGTAGTACTCCAGCCCGAGGTGCGTAATCAGTTCCGCGCCCTGGATGTGCCGCAGCGTGTTCTTCAGCTTCATCAACTGAATGAACAGGTCGTGCTCGGGATAGAGCCCTTCGCGCGTCTGCGGCGACTTGAGGTAGAAGCTCAGCCACTCCTGGATGCCAATGCCGCGAAGTGAAGGCGTGCGCTGCGCCAGATCGAGGAAGAGGACCAGGTCAAGCGCGATCGGCGCCGCCAGAATCGAGTCGCGGCACAGGAAATCCACCTTGATCTGCATGGGATAGCCGAGCCATCCGAAGATGTCGATGTTGTCCCAGCCTTCCTTGTTGTCTCCCCGAGGCGGGTAGTAGTTGATGCGGACCTTGTGGAAGATGTCCTTGTAGAGGTCGGGGTAGAGCTCGGGTTGGAAGATGTACTCGAGCGAGCCCAGCTTCGACTCTTCTTTCGTCTTGAACGACTCCGGATCGTCCAACACTTCGCCGTCGCGGTTGCCGAGGATGTTGGTCGAGTACCAGCCCGAAACGCCGAGGAGACGAGCCTTGAAGGCCGGCGCCAGCACAGTCTTCATGAAGGTCTGGCCGGTCTTGAAGTCCTTACCGCAGATGGGAGCGTTGTTCTTCTTCGACAGCTCGATCATCGCCGGTACATCGACCGTAAGGTTCGGCGCTCCGTTTGCGAACGGCACCCCTTCGGTCAGTGCGGCATACGCGTAGATCTGCGAAGGTGCAATGCCGATGTCGTCGTTCTGGAGGCCCTTCTCGAACGCTTCGATCGACGCATGAACTGCCGTCGGCTCAAGGAAGATTTCCGTGGAGCCGCACCAGATCATAACCACGCGATCTACAGTCTTGCGGAAATTGCGGATGTCTTCGCGAACCTGGTTGGCCAGGTCCATCTTGTTCTTGCCCTTCTTCACGTGCGTGCCGTGCAGGCGCTTCACATAGTACTGGTCAAAAACCGCGGGCAGCGGCTTGATCGCTTCCAGATAGGGTTTGAGCTGCTGCAGCGTCTCGTTGTCCAGCACCTTAGCGTGCGCGGCGCTCTCGTAGACGTTGTCCTCGAAAATATCCCAGCCGGTAAAGACGACATCGTTCAAATCGGCGAGCGGAACAAAGTCTTTGATGAGGGGCGACTTGTTGTCGGTCCGCTTGCCCAGGCGGATGGTGCCCATCTGCGTCAGCGAGCCAATGGGCTTCGCGAGCCCGCGGCGCACCGCTTCAACACCGGCGATCATGGTGGTGGCGACGGCGCCCAAGCCGACGACCATCACACCCAGTTTGCCCTTGGCGGGCGCAGCGTTCTGCGCGGTCTTCTGGCCGCTCTGTACCTCAGTCGACATGCTTTTTCCTGATCCTTCCTTTTGCTTCGTGCGGGACGAGCAGAATGGGTCCCGTAGATCTTTTGCGCGAATAGTCAGTGTACGCCCCGAAACGGGCTCAAATCACGTGCCGGGCGTCACGCCACATCCGCATGGCCGCGCCGCCGCAGATGCGACCAGACGAAGTAAACCACGGCCAGCAGGAGCGCGATCTCCACCACCAGGTGGAAGCGATGGAATATCTGCTGAATGCGCGGATCTGTATTCCACGCGGCCCCCAGCTTCATCCCCGCCCACGCGAGGCAGGTGTACCAGATGAACGAACCCACCGTTGTGTAGATGTGGAACCGCAGGCGTGGCATCCTGGCAATGCCCGCCGGGAACGCCACAAACGTCTGCACGATCGGAAGCATGCGGCCGACCAGAATCGCGATTGAACCATAGCGCTCGAAGAACCTGCTCATGCGGTCAACGTCATGAGCGCTCATCAGCACCCACTTGCCGTAGCGCATGACCAGCGGCCGGCCACCCTTGGCGCCAATCCAATACGCGACCGCGGAGCCGATGTTACAGCCCACGGCGCCCGCCGTGGCCACCAGAAACAGGTTGAACCTACCCATGTAAACCAGGTATCCCGAGAACGGCAGGATCAACTCCGATGGAATGGGTACACCGCAGGAGTTCAGAGACAGCAGCGCAGCAATGCCTCCGTATCCGCCGGCATCGATGATATGGGTGACAAACTGGAATAAAAAGGCGAGAATCCGTTCGCTCATGCGCGATTTAAGTATATAGGTCCATGAAGATCGCGGTCCCGGATCGCGCAGCGCCGCTGCCGCGCTCTCCACGCCCATTTCTCCTACCACTGCTTTGCTACGATGGACTTTGATCTCAACCCATTGCGAGGTGCACGTTGTCTGACTTTCCTCCTGTCCCACTCACGCTTGAAGGCGCCAGCACCCTGCACCAGTTCTTCCGCTTCGACTGGAAGGCGTGGAGGGCTGTGCCGGCCGCCGAGCGCACCCGCATGGTGAACGACTTCACGGCAGCGCTGCAGTCGCTTGAGAGCGACTCGTCGGGGAAAGTGCAGACCGCGCTGTTCTCTCAACTCGGCCACAAGGGCGACCTGATTCTGTTGCACTTCCGCAACTCCTTTGAAGCTCTCAATCGTGTGGAGTTGCAGCTTGCACAGACGGCGCTTTATGACTTTCTGGACCTGCGCCATTCCTATGTGTCGGTAGTCGAGCTGGGGCTGTACGAGTCCACGCGCAAGACCTATGAGACCGCGGCGGCCAAAGGATACCCGGAGTTTTCGCCGGAGTGGAACCTCGAAGTTGAAACCTCGCTGCAGCGGGGCGCTGAAGCCATGAAGCCGCGCCTCTGGCCCGGCGTGCCCAATGCGAAGTACCTCTGCTTCTATCCCATGGACCGCAAGCGTGACGAGCAGAAGAACTGGTACTCCGTCCCCTTTCCCGAGCGCCAGCGGATGATGCATGAGCACGGCATGATCGGCCGCCGCTACGGCGACGTGGTCAAGCAGATCATCACCGGCTCCATCGGCATGGACGATTGGGAATGGGGCGTAGACCTCTTCGCCGATGACCCGATCATCTTCAAGAAGCTGATCTACGAGATGCGCTTCGACGAAGTCAGCGCCGAGTATGCCCTCTTTGGGCAGTTCTTCCTCGCTCTGCGGCTGCAGATCGATAAGCTGCACGGCTGGATGGAAGGCAAGGTGTAGTCCGAAGCGGGCAGGACGTTCCCTTAAACGATGGTCGCCTGCTCGCTTTCTTTCGCCACGCGCGGGGCAGCAGGAGCCCAGTGACGAATGCAATACGCTACGGGAAGACCAAATACCACTGCGTGCACGCCCAGTCCCTGAAGCAGGTCGCTGAGTTCGTAGGGTCCCCTCGCGTGCAGCGCGGAGAGCGGCAGCACGATCAGGTTCATGACCTCCTCCACCACGCCGCCGAAGAGCAGCCCGCATACTAGCGGGTATTCGGTCATGAAGGTCCACCGGCGGCTTGCGGCGTAAAACATTCCGGCTGCGCTGATGGCAATGAAATAGTGCAGGCAAACCCCAAGAATCCACATTCCTGTGCCGCCATGCACTGCGGCTTTTCCCAGCAGCCCCGCCGCGATCACTCTCGGCACGTCCAGGCCAAACAGGATCGATGCCTGGGTGAGGTCGAGCGTGCCGGCGATCCCGCCGGCGATCCCAATCGCCATCAGTGCACGCGATCCACACACACTGGCATTTGCATTCTGCATATTCATGAGTCCTCTCGGTGTCGAGGCCGCAAGCTCGACCTGACCCATGTACTCATGCCGCTTCTTCAAAGTCCTGAACCGCATCTGAAACCTTCTGAATTGCCCTGAATCCGACGCCGGTGCTCAACTTTCCCCTTGTTACAATCGGGAAGCGCCGCGAAGCGACCTGCTCGCGTGCGCGCTCTCCAAAGGAACCGCGCCTCTTCCTCAGTGCTTACGATTGGCCAATGGCGTGTCGATGAGAGGTCCGGCGACATCGCTCGCGGAGCCGAGAGAGCGCGCCTCGACGCTCGTACGCTGCGCGTGCTGCTTTGCCTGGCCGAACACGCCGGGGAAATCGTCTCCAGCGAGTCGCTTCTGAACGCCGCCTGGGGCGATGTGGCCGTCAGCCAGGACTCCGTTTATCAGGCCGTCGCCTCCCTGCGCCGCCTCCTGGGCGACGATCCGAAGAGCCCCAGCTACATTGAAACAGTCCCGCGGCTCGGATACCGGCTCATCGCTGCTGTTCAGCGGGAAGCAGCTTCGCAGCCCGCGGCGGACTCGTCGCGTATGCCGTCAGCTCCTGCTCCACGGCCTTCCAATCGGTCGCGCGGAATTGCTGTTCTCGGCGCTGTCCTGCTCCTCGGAGCCGCAGTCATTTTCTGGTTGCTGCACTCCCGCTCCGGAAAGATTGGCGCCACTCCTGCACATGCCTCTGATACCGCTCCGGCTCGGTCTCTGGCGGTGGTCCCGCTGCTCGATCTCACCGAGGGAATGAAGGACGAGGAGTTTGCCGACGGAATCACCGAAGAATTGATCGATAAGATCAGCAAGATTCCGAATCTGCAGGTAACGCCGCCCACGTCCTCGTTCTACTTCAAGGACAAAAACGTGCAGGTGGCTGAGATCGCGAAGAGTCTCCGCGTCTCCTACGTGCTGGACGGCAGCCTCCGGAAATCCGGTGACTGGATCCGCGTGGACGTGCGGCTCATCAGGGCGAACAGCGGCTTCGTCGTCTGGTCCGAGACCTACGACCAGCCCAAAAGCGATCTGCTCACTATCCAGGATGACATTGCGCGCAAGGTGGCTGAGTCGCTGCGTCTTTCACTCCCCAATTCGGCGTCGCCCTAGCGGTTAAACTCCAATCATGCCGGTCAGCAAAGCTGCTAAGAAGTCGCCTAAGAAAACAGTCGCCCAGAAGAAAGCCGTTAAGAAGTCTTTCGAGCCGCCGCAGACAGCTATCGCGCGAACCAAAGCACTCGGTGGCGATCGCTCACCTGAGCGGGTGAAGGAGATCCTCAAGGCGCTCGATGAGGCGTACCCTAACGCGGTTTGCGCGTTGGATCATCGCTCGCCGTGGGAGTTGCTGGTCGCGACCATTCTCTCCGCGCAGTGCACGGACGTCCGCGTGAACATGGTCACGCCGAAGCTGTTCGAGCGCTTCCCTACTCCAGCGGCGATGGCCAAGGCGGAGATCCCTGAGCTGATCGAGCTGATTCGGACCACCGGGTTCTTCAACAACAAGGCGAAATCGCTGAAGGGGGCGGCGGAGGCGATTACGAACCGGTTTGGCAGCAAGGTGCCAGAGACACTGGACGAGCTGATCACTGTGCCCGGCGCGGCCCGCAAGACCGCCAATGTTGTGCTGGGCGTGAGCTTCGGCAAGGCCGAGGGCGTTGTGGTCGATACGCACGTGTTCCGCATTGCGCACCGGCTGGACCTGGCGAAGGGCGACTCGCCGCAGGCAGTCGAACAGGAGCTGATGAAGATTCTGCCGCATGAGAAGTGGATCGACTTTTCCCACCAGGTCATTCATCACGGGCGGCAGGTCTGCATTGCCCGGAGCCCCAAGTGCAAGGACTGCAATCTGGAGACGCTCTGCCACTCCAAGGACAAGACTTGGTGGTCGTAGACTCTCGGCAGGAAACTGTTTACTAATTTATTACACTCGCGATTTGCGGCCCTTAATGAGCCTATGGAATTTCATCTTTAACTAAGTTTATTTATTTGTTTAAGTTGTCAAATTTTTGGACCAAAAAGCGAAGATTTGGAGAAGCAAAAACAGGGGGAGGGGTAGCTAATTTTCTAGTAAACTTTCGCTTAAACTTCGAAGGCTGCGCTCCCCCTGCATCGAGCACAGCCTTAGGTAAAGAGTAGCTCTTTCAGGGGATCGAGTCCGTGACGGCTGTCACGGTTGTGGGAAGACAAGAGCAAGGACCAGTCCCCTTGCTCACACCCTCTGAAGGAGCTTCGTCAGCGCCGCGATCAAGCCAGGGATGTCGTGCGGATCGGCTTCGATGGCCGGCGGCCAGCCCAGGTCGCGCAGCGTCTGACTGGTGACCGGGCCGATGGAGACAGCCTGCACTCCCGCCAGCGGAAACGCGATGCCTGCCCTGGTTGCCGCTTCGGCCAGATGCGAGGCAGTGGAGGAACTGGTGAACGCAGCGGCGGCTATGGGGCGCGCGAGGGCCTGCCACAGCAGTTCCGGCGCTTGGGCTGGAACGCCGTTACGATAGGCATCAACCACATCGACGGCGGCTCCGCCGGCGCGCAGGGCATCGGGAATTACGTCGCGCGCAATCTCCGCCCGGGCCAGCAGGATGCGGCGATTGGCCACGCGTCCAGCCAGAGCCTCGACCAGCGACTCAGCCACGTACTCGCGGGGGAGAACGGCGATGTCCAGTCCTGCGTCGCGCGCCGCGTTCGCCGTGGCTGCTCCCACCGCCGCGATCTCCGGCAACCTGCCCTCGCGGGGTGAGATGCCTAGTGCCGCCGTGCGTTCGACCACTGAGCGGACTGTATTGGCGCTGGTGAGAATGAGCCAATCGTAGATGGTGAGATTGCGGAGCGCCTCGTCGAGCGGGGCGTACGACTGAGGCGGCTGGATTTCGAGGACGGGGACTTCGACGGGTTCGGCGCCCAAAGCACGCAGGCCGTCGCTGAGTTTGCCGGCCTGATGTCGGGCGCGCGTGACGAGGATGCGGCGGCCAGCGAGCGGTTGGTTCATTGTCAGTCGGCCGCGCCGGGAACGGGCGCCGCATTCGTCAGCAACTCGCGGGCCCCTGCTTCAAACAACATTTCGGCAGCGAGGCGGCCGAAGTCCTGCGGATTTGTGCCCCAGGCGACTGCCGTTTTATGGACGCGGATCGTCTGGCCCGTGTCCGGATTGGCGACGACGCCGAAGATCTCCCACACATCGCCTGCCTGCATCATGCGGCAGTGGATTCCGATGGGAACCTGACAGCCTCCACCGAGTGCAGCCAGCGCGGCACGTTCGGCGGTCACGGCAAAGCGCGTGTGAGGATCGTTTAGAAAGGCCAGCGCGGCGATGGTGGACTCGTCGTCCTTGCGGGTTTCGATGCCTAGGGATCCCTGCCCGGCGGCGGGACAGAAGTCACTCGGCTCGAGGCGCTCGCGTACCCAATCCGTCTTTTCTAGGCGGTCAAGCCCGGCCGCGGCGAGCAGGATGGCATCCACCTGGCCCTCGCCCAGCTTGCGCAAACGCGTATCGACGTTGCCGCGAAACTCGACGGCTTCGATGTCAGGGCGCAGGGCTTTCAATTGGGCGCGGCGGCGCTGACTGCTGGTGCCTACTACGGCTCCCTGCGGAAGGGCGGCGAGGTTATCGTACTTCGCCGAGACCAGAACATCGCGCGGATCGACGCGCGGTGGGGTGGCGGCCAGTGCGAAGGGCTCCGGCAGCTCCGTCGGCAAGTCCTTGAGCGAGTGCACGGCGAGATCAACGCGGCCTTCGGCGAGGGCTTCTTCAATCTCCTTGGTGAACATCCCCTTCGAGCCCACCTGCGCGAAGGTTACTTCCTGCAGGCGGTCGCCGGTGGTCTTGATAATTTCGATCTCGACGGTATGCCCCTGGCCTTCGAGCAGAACCTTGATATGGTTGGCCTGCCACAGGGCAAGCTGGGAGCCACGGCTTCCTATGCGTAAGTTCATCGGCGACCTGCCACGCTGGTTTGTCTTTCCGGCGCGGGGGCGTCCGGGGAAGTTCGGTTGGACTGCTCTGCCGGAGCGGCGACGGCTTCAGGGCCGGCTTGGCTGTTCGGCAGCGAATAGGTCTCGCAGAGCGCATCAAGCCGAACCGCATCGTTTTCGCGAGCCGCCTGCTTCAACGCCTGCATGGGCGGATGAAGGAACTTGTTCATCAGGCCACGCGTGAGGGCTTCGACAGCGGCCGCCTGCTCCGCGGTGAGCGAGCCCAGGCGCGATTGAATGCGGCGTATCTCTGCCTGCCGCAGTTCTTCGGCCTGGCGCTGCAGGGCGACGATCACAGGGGCAACATTGACGGTGCGGCGACGCTGGTGGAAGCGCTCGACCTCGCCCTCGACCAGCACCTCGGCCCCAGCGGCAATGCTCTTGCGCTCAGCAATGTGCGCGGCGGCCACCTGCTGCAGGTCGTCGATGTCGTAGACGAACAGGCCTTCGACCTTGTTCATCGCCGGGTCGACGTCACGCGGTACGGCGATGTCGATGAAGAACATGGGCCGGTTGCGACGTTTGTGCAGGAACGCCTGGCCATGCTCGCGGCGGAAGATGTGGTGCGGCGCGCCGGTCGAGGTGATGATGATGTCGGCTTCGGCGGCGTAGTCGTAGAGTTTTTCGAACGGAATGACCTGGCCGTTGAACGGCTCGGCCATCCGCTGCGCGCGTTCCATGGTGCGGTTG
The DNA here is from genome assembly GCF_025264625.1 of Occallatibacter riparius. Classification (NCBI taxonomy): domain Bacteria; kingdom Pseudomonadati; phylum Acidobacteriota; class Terriglobia; order Terriglobales; family Acidobacteriaceae; genus Occallatibacter; species Occallatibacter riparius. The sequence continues at coordinate 4,407,377 of NZ_CP093313.1, read as the reverse complement.
GTCACAAGGATCGTCCCGGCGCCCTGCTGGACCAGGTGCCGCGCTGCCAGCTCGCTCATTTTTCCGGCGCCGACCAGAAACACCGTGCGGCCCTGAAGCGAGCCGAAGATCTTTCGTGCCAGCTCAACCGCGACCGATGCGATCGATACAGAGTTTGAGCCGATTTCGGTTTCTGAACGAACTTTCTTGGCCGCTGAGAAGGCGCTCTGGAGAAGGTGGTCCAGCTCAGAACCCACGGTGCCTGCGGCCCGCGCAGTAGCGAAGGCTTCCTTGACCTGTCCGAGGATCTGCGACTCGCCGACGACCATGGAGTCGAGGCTGGAAGCGACCCGGAAGAGGTGACGGACGGCCTGCTGATCGCGATGCTGGTAGATGTGGCCGGAGAGCAGTGCAGGGTCGAGACCGAACTGGTTGCAGAGGAATGCCGAGAGGTCGACTTCGGACGAATCGGTGGCTGTGATCAGTTCCACGCGGTTGCAGGTGGAGACAATCATGCACTCGGATACGCCGGGTGTCGCGGCCAATGCGCGGGTGACCTCGGGCAGTTCATCGCGGCTGATGGCAATACGCTCGCGCAATTCGATGGGGGCCGTTTTGTGGTTCACTCCCAGGACGGTATAGCTCATGGCGCACCGAACCTGTGCACCTGGCTGAACTGGTTGGCCGCCCAAACGGCCAGCATGACCAGAAAGACGGCGCCGGAGAGATAAGCGGCTTTGCGGCCGCGGAGCCCAGCACGGCTGCGCCAGAACAGCAGCAGCACGTAGGAAGCCCACATGATGAACGAGGCCAGGATCTTGGGATCGCGGAAGTAGGCCGCGCCGAGATCGGTCTCCTGCACGAGAACGGAGCCAATCACCAGCCCGACCGTCATGCAGGGAAATCCGAAGAGGAGGGTGGCGTGCGCGATGCGCTCAAGCGTGTCGAGCGGGGGCAGCCACTCCACCGAGGTCTGGCCGTTGGTCGATCCCGGCTTGACCTTGGACTTGATGCGCCGCTCCTGCAGCAGGTACATGCCGGAGGCCACGATGCTGAAGCCGAGCGCCGCGTAGGCCGCCATCAGCGCGACAACATGGGCGACGAGCCAGCTCATCCGTACGCCGTAGGACGGGAAGACGTACTTTTCGACGCCGAGCGCGGGAACGAAGACGATGAAGAATGTGACTGGCAGGGCGAATATGCCCAGCGACATGGCCTTATAGAGCCACCACATCAGGAAGAACAGGCCTGCGACCACAAGCCCCAGGAGCGACTCGGTTTCGCGCACCCCAGCCGGCACCCAGCGATGCGCCAGCGCGAGCATCTCGACAACCGAAACGAAGTGGAAGAAGAATGCCAGCCCACCCAGGTGGACGGCGACGCTCTTCCAGCGCTCCCGGTTGTGGAGGACGGCGGGGAAGATGGCGATACTCGCTCCCGCGTAGAGAATCGCCGCCACTCTTAGCCAAAGCAAAACCATTCTGTTGTTTACGTTAAGCCGTAACTCTCCAGTATACCTGTGATCCAAATCACCTTAGCCGCGATGTCATTCATTTGGTCGAGGCTGGGGTTCCGGCGCAACAGGTGGCGGCGAGTGTCGCAGGTCGCCCGTTATGCTGGTGATCGGTCGGAGAATTCAATTCTTCTTCGATTTACGGAGGGACAACAGATGCTGAATCGCTTGTGCGGCTTGGTTTTGGCCGCTTTGACTACGACTGCCGTGGCTCAGGGACAGACACATTGGGTGGGGACGTGGGCCACCTCGCCCATGGGCGTGACCGAAGGCTGGAGCATGAAAGTGTTCAGCGGCACAACGGTGCGGGAGATCGTTCATATCTCGGCTGGCGGCGCCCAGGTGCGGGTACGGTTCACCAATGAGTTCAGCCCCGATCCGCTGACCCTGCGCGATGCCCATGTGGCAGTGAGCGCGGGGGGCGGGGCTGTCAAGGACGGCACGGATCATCCCGTGACATTCGGAGGCGCTACCAGCGTGAGGATTGCGCCGGGCGCGGCGATCTACTCGGACCCGGTGGCGATGGAAGCCGCTCCGTTGTCGGATCTGGCGATCAGCTTCTACGTCCCGGCACAGACCATGCGTGCGGAGACTTTTCACGGGTTCGCGGACCAGGATGGCTGGATCGCCCAGGGTAATGTGTCTGGTGCGGCAACACTTCCCTCGCCCACCAAGCTGACCTCGTGGTACTTCATAAGCGGCGTCGATGTTCCGGCGACAGAAGGGTCGAAGGCCATTGTGATGCTCGGAGACTCGATCACGGACGGGGCGCTGTCAACGGCGAATGCCAATCGCCGCTGGCCCGACGTGCTGGCAGGGCGCCTCAACCAGGAGCGCGGGATGGAGCACGTTTCGGTGCTCAACGAAGGCATTGGCGGGAATCGCGTGTTGAACGAGGGATTCGGGCCATCGGCGATTTCGCGGTTCGATCGGGATGTACTGGCGCAGAATGGGGCGAAGTACCTGGTTGTTCTGGAAGGGATCAACGACATTGGGCGGCTCCAGCGCTTGTCGGGGCCGGAGGATGAGATCACCGCGGAGACGATGGAGTTCGGCCTGAAACAGATTGTCGATGCCGCTCATCTGCACGGATTGAAAGTCTACGGGGCAACCCTGACCCCCTATGGCGGGGCCGGATACTCGACGGATAAGGGCGAGCAGATTCGGGAGGCCGTGAATCAGTGGATTCGGACCAGCGGGACTTTCGACGGGGTCATTGACTTCGACCAAATTACGCGCGATCCGCAGAATCCAAACAGGTTCAATCCGCTGTACGACTCAGGTGACCACCTTCACCCCAATGACGCCGGATATAAGGCCATGGGCGAAGGGATCGATCTGAAGCTGTTCCGTTAGGGAGATTCGGGCCCGGTCAGGCCGGGCCCGAGCCAGAATTAGGGCGCAGGATTGGCGCGGCAGGCAGTGGCCACCTGTGCGAATGCCTTGGCCAGGCGATCAGCTTGCTCCCGCGTTTTGACGTAGACGGCAAGAGTGGGCAGCGGCGGAAGATCATGCTCCTCATTCGTCTGCTGAATCCGGGTCGATGCCTTCATGGGCGGCTTGCCGGCCTCGATTGCGATTCGAACCAAATACCCGGTAGTCTCCCAGGTGGGCTGGGGCGGCTGCGGATCCTCGACGATCACACTGGTTGGGTTGAACGCCGAGAAATCCGGATGATAAACCTCGGCGGAGCTGCGGTCGGTCACCTTATTCTGGGCTGGCATCTCTGTATGAACGTGGATGTTCGATGTAACGACCATCTGGCATCCATTCGCAGATGTCACTTCGAATTTCCGCTCCATGACGGATTTGTACTGGTCTCCGGACTTGGTGGTGCGCGTGTAGAGTCCATCCTTAGACAGGATCTGTTTGATCTGGTCGACTCCCTGCTGTAGTTTCTGACCTTGCGCTCCCTGGCTGATCAGGCGCGGAGCCGTGAGAACCAGACAACCTGCCGCAGCTGTCACCGCGAGCCTACTGATGGGGCGAGGTATGCGAATCCGAGCTTTAGCCGAGAACATATGTAGTTGTTCAAATCCTTTCGATACGTGGATTGGGAGTCACCTAGAGTCTAGTTTTCCGACAATATCGCGTACTGAAAACGGATGAGTCAAGCACTTTGGACGCCTGTTCAGCCACCTCAAAGACGAGCCTTCAAGACGGCCAGGCCGGCCTTCGAGACCTGGACATCATCTTCAGACTTGCCGCCGCTGAACGCGACAATGATGTAACCTCTGGCGGTCTGTTCCATCACGCCACCCTGCCATCCGAATTCGCCGGTCATGGGAGTGTGGCCCGAGGTGCCGCTATCCTTCAGGGTATTAGCCATCTCCGATGCCTTCGCATACGCGATGGCCAGCAGGTTGTTGCCCTTGTCTCCATTGGTATGGTCGGTCATGTGGCCTACAACGGCCATCTCTGAGGACCATGCCTGGATGGTGTCGCCCGGTGCGAACGAGACCACGGCGACGCCCTGGATGTTGAGCTCAGCGGCGCGCCTCTTCATCGCTGCCAGCGCGGCCTGGGCGGCCGAATCGAACTGCTTCCCGGTGACTGGCTTGGGCCCTTTGGCCCAGGAGCCGGCAGTTAAGACGATGAGCGTGAGGATGATCACGTACCGGCCGAGGCGGAATCTCATAGATGGTTTCTCCGGATGCGAAGCCAGAAACAAGATGTGGTTGAATCGCGGCAATTGTATCGCGCGCACGGCGAAAAAGTTCGGGACAGGTTGTCCACAGGCGGCACTGGATTCAACCGCCCCGCCCGCAAGCCTCGCGATAATCTGGAAACAACGTGATCAGGGATGAGGTCCAACCCGAGGTTCCTGTGCTGACTTCCCCGGAACCAGAGAGCGAAGCGCCGGCGGCCGAGGTGCCGCCGAAGACCGCGGAGCTCACGCCGTTCATGCGGCAATGGACGGCGGCCAAGCGCGAGAACCCCGATGCGCTGCTTTTCTTCCGCATGGGCGACTTCTACGAGCTGTTCTACGATGATGCCGTTGTTGCCAGCCGCGAGTTGCAGCTGACCCTGACCGCCCGCGACCGCGAGCGGCAGGTGCCGATGTGCGGGGTGCCCTACCACTCGGTTGAGAGCTACCTGACGCGACTGCTGCGGCGCGGGTTCCGCATTGCCATCTGCGAGCAGATGGAGGACCCCAAGCTCACGAAGAAGATCGTCCGCCGCGAGGTCATCAAGGTGCTCTCGCCCGGGACGGCGCTTGACAGTGCCCTGGGTCAGGAGCAGAACAACTTTCTCGGCGCGTACTTTGAAACAGCCCGCGACGGCAAGGAATCCGCTGCGAAGAATGGACGCGCCGCAAGCCCTGCTCCCGTGGTCTGCGGGATTGCGCTTCTCGACGTGTCCACGGGCGAGTTCCGCACCGCGGAATTCACCGGCCCGAACGCGAAGGCGCAGGCAGTCGACGCGATCCTCATGGCGGGAGCGAGTGAAGTGCTTCTGCCGACAAGCGCTGAACCGCCCGTCGGACTTGAACGAATAGCAACGAAGACTCGCGTCGATGACTGGGTGTGGACGCATGATTTTGCGGTGCCGCTGGTTGAGCGCCAATTGAAGGTGCGCTCGCTCGAAGGCTTCGGGCTAGTGGGCCACGATGCGGCCGCCATTGCCGCAGGCGCGGTGCTGCACTACGTTCGCGCCACGCAGAAGAACGAAGCGCTTCACATCGATTCGCTGCGTTTCCAGGAACACTTAACCGCTTTGGAACTGGATCAGGTCACAGTCCGCAACCTGGAACTAATCGAGCCGCTCTTCCAGGGTCAGGACGATCGCGCCACGCTCTTCCGCACGCTCGATGCCTGCTGCACCCCAATGGGCAAGCGCATGCTGCGCGCAACCATTCTCCGGCCGCTTGTAGATGCCATGGCGATTGAGGCGCGCTACGAGGCCGTGGGCGAAGCCGCCGGCGACCTGTTGCGTCGCGAGGAATTGCGCCGCGCCTTCGAAGGCCTTATGGACCTCGAACGGCTGCTTGCGCGCTTGTCGCTCGATTCCGCGGGACCTCGCGATGTTCGCGCGCTCGGAGCGAGTCTCGCCAGATTGCCCGGAGTGCGCGCGGCTATCGAGACGATGGAGGCTCCCCTCTGGAGTGAGATCGCGAAACGACTAGACACCCTCGAAGGCGTAACCGCGAGAATCGCAACCACGCTGGTGGCGGAGCCGCCTCTGACGATGGCCGATGGCGGCGCCATCGCTGCAGGCATCGACAGCGAGTTGGATGACCTGCGCAGTATCTCGACGACCGGAAAGCAGTCGATTGCCGCCATTGAAGATCGAGAGCGGCAACGAACCGGGATAGGTTCGCTGAAGGTCCGCTATAACTCCGTGTTCGGGTATTACATCGAGATAACGAAGTCCAACCTGGCGCTCGCGCCAGCGGATTACGAACGCAAGCAGACCCTCGTAAACGCCGAGCGGTTCACCACGCCTGAACTCAAGGAATACGAGACCAAGATCCTCACGGCGCACGATCGATCCATAGAAATTGAAAAGCGAATCTTTGCGGACCTGCGCCGGTTCGTACTGGATGCGGCGACCCGCATCAGGCGCTCGTCTGCCGCGGTCGCTGAGGCCGATCTGCTGGCTTGTTTCGCGCATCTTGCCGCAGGGCGCCGCTATGCGCGCCCGAAGTTGTCGGATGAGCCGGTGCTTGAGGCTGTGGCCGCTCGCCATCCAGTTATTGAGCAGTGGATGGAGGAGACGCGCGAAGGACGCTTCATCGCAAACGACATCTTTCTCAGCGCCGGCGGAGACGGGCCGAGTCTTCTTCTGATAACTGGCCCCAACATGGGAGGCAAGAGCACTTATCTGCGCACCGCCGCCATGTTAGTGCTGATGGCGCAGATGGGAAGCTTTGTTCCGGCCGACAGTCTGCGCCTCGGATTGGCCGATCGCATCTACACCCGCATCGGGGCCAGCGATAACGTCGCACGCGGCAGGTCGACCTTCATGGTTGAGATGACCGAGACGGCAACCATCCTGAACACTGCCTCGCGGCGCTCGCTGATCCTTCTTGATGAGATGGGCCGCGGGACAGCTACGTTCGACGGCCTGAGCCTGGCGTGGGCCACCGTGGAATATCTGCACGCAGAGACAGGTGCGCGCACCCTGTTCGCGACGCATTACCACGAACTCACCATGCTCGCGGAAAAGCTTACGAAGGTCCGCAATCTGCGTGTTGGCGTCAAAGAAGCTGCGAGCGGCATCGTCTTCCTGCATACCATTGAGCCCGGCCCGGCCAGCAAGAGCTACGGCATTGAAGTCGCAAAGCTGGCCGGGCTGCCTCCGGCTGTCATTGAACGCGCGCGTCGCATCCTGAAGCAGCACGAGAAGCAGGAGAGGCAGAGCGTGCAGGTAGAGACCGATCCAGAGCCAATGCAACTGACCATCTTCACGCCGCTGTCGCAGCGCATCGTTGATCGTATCGAGACCCTGGAGGTCAACTCGCTTACGCCGCTGCAGGCGTTGAACCTGCTGGAAGAGTTGCAGCAGGAACTTAAGGACAGCCGAGAATAAGGATATGGAAAAGAATCTGCGCAGAGCGGCGGGAAGCCTGCTGGTTGTGGGACTTGGCGGAACGGAACTCACGGGTCTGGAGCGCGCGTGGCTGCGCCTGGTGCGACCGGCAGGCGTGGTGTTGTTCAGGCGCAACATTTCTGACCCTGAACAGACGCGAGCGCTCATCGATGAAGCGACGGGGCTCAGCGCCTTGCACAGCGCTCGCTTTGTGGATGTGGAAGGCGGCACTGTGAACCGCTTTCGCGATGCTCTTGCGCCGATGCCCTCCGCGCAGGCAGTGGCACGAGCCGACGCAAAGCTCGGCAAGAAGCGCCGCTCGCTGGCGCGCGAACATGGCGAGTTGATTGCCCGCGCAGTCAAGGCATTCGGCTTTAACACGACGCTTGCGCCAGTCGTTGATCTCGCATTGCCCGTCTCGACGGAAGTGATGGGCACCCGCGCTCCCGCCGCGGGACCGGCTGATGTTGTCGCGTTCACGCGGGAGTTTCTCGCTGGTCTCGCATCCGAGGGCGTGGCAGGGTGCGGGAAGCACTTTCCTGGACTCGGCAGCGCCGCTGGAGACACGCACTTCGTCACGCCAGAGATCGGCCGCACCTTCAAGGAAATCTGGAGTCAAGATCTCGTTCCCTATCGCGAACTCCACAAACTGATGCCGATGATCATGACCAATCATGCTGCGTATCCGAAGACCAAAAGCGCGAATGTTCCAGCCAGCGCGACTCGGTTCTGGATAGAGACAGTGCTGCGTAAGCAAATCGGCTATCGAGGCCTGATCCTCACCGACGACCTGGAGATGGGCGGCATTTTGAAGTTCATGCCCATTGAGGAAGCTGCCGTCGCGGCGGTGCGCGTGGGTTCGGATCTTCTCGAAATCTGTCACAGTGTCGAATTGATCCTGCGCACCTTCGAAGCGCTGATCGCTGAAGCCGAGAAATCGACAGCATTCCACAAACTGCTGTTGCAGCGCGCAACCGAAGTAGAGCGCAAGCGCGCGAAGCTGTTCAAAGGTGTCCCGAAGGGCCTCACGGCGAAGCAGTTCGATGCGCTGCGCGAGCGCGTGAATCTCTTCCGCGAAAAGGTGACGAAGCTGAGCGAGAGCGACTCGGTTACGCCGCGGCTGACCTCTCCGGCGGAACACGTATGAAGCCGGCCGCGATGACCGTGGCGGGCGTGATGAGCGGAACGTCCGCCGATGGCGTTGATGTCGCTATTATCCGCATTGAGCCCAGCAGGGGCGCCAGGCCAAAGCTCGCGCTGGTTGCACATGAGGGATTTCCCTACCCGCCCGTGCTGCGCAAGGCTGTGCTGGAGGCCATGAACGCGGCTCGAACCTCAACCGCGGAACTCGCTCAGTTGAATTGGCGCCTGGGGCTCGAATACGCACACGCCGTGAGGAAGACCGTTGAGAAGCACAAGGCAAGCGTGGACCTCATCGGCTGTCACGGACAGACGCTTTATCACCGTGCGACTACGGCTATGTACGCAGGACAGAGGTTCGCGTGCACGTGGCAGGCGGGCGAGGCCGCTGTGATCGCGCAGCAACTTGGGGTGCCGGTGGCATCGAACTTCCGGCCGGCCGATATGGTTGCCGGGGGACAGGGCGCGCCGCTCGTGCCTCTGCTCGATTACGTGATGTTCGCCAATGCGAAGCGGGGACGGGTGCTCCAGAACATCGGCGGCATTGCTAATCTTACGGCGATTCCCGCCGGCGCAGGCGCGGCTGATGCGGTGGCGTTCGACACCGGGCCCGGCAACATGATCATCGATGCCCTTGCTGTGAAACTCTTCGACAGGAACTTCGACCGCAACGGCGCGATCGCCGCGCGCGGAATGGTGCTGGCCGATGTCGTCGAAGCAGAGTTGCGCGATCCATACTTCGCCTTAAAGCCACCGCGCACGGCCGGTCGCGAGCAGTTCGGGCGTGAATTTGCTGATCGCTTTCTGAAGGCGTGCCGCAGGTTGAGCAAGCGGCCGGAGGATGCTCTGGCGACAGCAACGGCTTTGACGGCGGAATCGATTTCGCGCAGCTATGCACGATTCATACGCGCCAAAATGCAAGGCGGACCGATCGATTACATCGTCTCCGGCGGTGGCGCACGCAATGCGACGCTGATGGCGATGCTTTCTTCACGCCTGGAATCGCTTGGCTGTGAGTTGGCAACCAGCGAAGGGTTCGGAATGCCCGCCGAAGCGAAAGAGGCTGCGGCATTCGCCCTGCTCGCATGGATGACCTGGCATCGTCTGCCCGGCAATGTCCCGGCTGCAACCGGCGCAAAACGTGCAGTGGTGCTGGGCCAGGTGACTTATGCCTGATCGGGCTTAATCCTCGGACAGATTTGGTATCAGGAAATCGCTCTGAAAGTGGCGGGGTAGCTAGCTCTTCAGCCCACGTGCTCCGCTTCTCGCACTCGTCGTTAAGGTTCTCTCCAGGCGGCGCAGCTACGGTCGAAACTGTTGACTCCAAAGACAATTCGCGCAGGGTTCAACCTTTTGGACCCGTGTCTCGTCTACCCCAATGAAGCTCGATTCAGCCAAGGACCGGGACATTGACCCGGCGAGGTCTACACGCACACGATGAAGATTCGAATTGCGTTCACGAAGGTTTTGGCGCTCATGGCGGCGCTGACAGTATTCATAAGCGTGCCAGCAGGTTTGCACGCACAGGCTTCGCGGCTGGTCGGCACCGTCACTGCGATCAACGGCACCACTTTGACGGTGAAGACAGACTCGGGTGAGCAACAGCAGGTGGCAGTGCCTGACACAGCCACGCTGAAGCGCTTGGCGCCGGGCGAAAAGGACCTGAACGCCGCGCCCGCGATCCAGCTCACCGATGTAGCAGTGGGTGATCGCGTTCTCATCAAGCTCGATGCGGGCGCATCCTCGCCCACAGCTTCCCTGCTCGTCGCCATGAAACAGGCGGACGTGGCGCAGGTTCATCAGAAGGACAATGACGCCTGGCAGCGCGGTGTGGCCGGCCTCGTCAAATCGGTCGATCTCAGCAGCGGATCCATCACCGTCACATCAGGCGCTGGACCAACCGCCAAGACCGTAACCGTTAAGACGACCGGTTCCACCCAACTGCTGCGCTACCCGCCCGACTCGATTCGTTTTGCTGATGCCAAGCCTGCGCCGCTCAGCGCGATTCAGACCGGCGACCAACTACGCGCCCGCGGCAGCAAGAATGCCGACGGCACTGAAATTGCCGCGGACGCGGTCGTCTCCGGCACCTTCCGTAACATCGCCGGCACCATCTCGTCCCTCGATCCCAACGCGTCGTCGCTCGTGGTGAAGGACCTTGCCACAAAGAAGACGGTCACGATTCACATTCCTGCCGACGCGCAGATGAGGCGCATTCCCGACCGCGCGGCGCAGGCGCTGGCTGCTCACCTGAAGGGTACGGGCGGCGCAGGAGCCGGAGCCTGGCAGGGCGGTGGCGCGGGTATGGCTGCAGGCGGATCGCGCGGCGCGGCGCCGGGAGCGCCCAACAGCACGCCTCCCGCAGGCGGACAAGCTGGCGGCGCACCTCCAACAACAGGCCCGGGCGGACAAGGTGCACGCTGGGGTGGCGGACCTGGTGGCCAGGGTGCAGCGGGGGCGGGCGATCCGCAGCACATGCTCAGCATGGCTCCGGCGATCAAGATCACTGATCTGCAAAAAGGCGAAGCCGTGATGGTCGTAAGCACGAACGGCTCATCTGACGTCAACGCCATCACAGTCCTGGCTGGAGTCGAACCGCTTTTGACAGCACCGGAGGCGAGGAACCTCCTCTCCAACTGGAGCGTCGGAGGTGGCGGTGGCGCCGAAGCCGCAGCGGGCCCGCAGTAATCCGTCCAGTGTGACGAACGAAAAGAAGCAGTAGATCGAAGAGGCAAACGTGTACTTACGACTTCATTGCATCGCTCATTTGATTGTTGCCGCAGCCTTGGCTTGTGCTGTGAACGTATCGGCACAGGGCCCGTCAGCGGAGGCGCAGGCTTCTCCGGCCGCCGGCCAGCCCGCAACTGCGGCCACGCTGCACGGCCACATCACTGACCCCACCGGCGCGCTGATCCCCGGCGCAAAGGTCACACTCATGACGACGGATGGCAAAGAGGTGGCGACCACCACTGCCGACGCTTCGGGCACCTATGAATTCCACGGATTGAAGGCAGGCGGCTACGTGGTGAAGGCCGAATTCGCAGGCTTCGCTCCGTTCCAGTCGCAGATCATCGCCATCGGCGCCGGCGCCAGCAAGCGCATCGATGTTGCCATGGCCATCGAGGTCGAGCAGCAGAACGTCGTCGTCACCGATGACTCGCCCACGGTGAACACAGAAGCCAGCGGCAATGCCAATGCCATCGTGCTCAAAGGCAAGGATCTCGACGCTCTTTCCGACGATCCTGATGAGTTGTCGAGCGAACTGTCCGCTCTCGCCGGACCGTCGGCGGGCCCCAATGGCGGCCAGATCTTTATTGACGGCTTCTCCGGCGGGCAGCTTCCGCCGAAGTCCGCCATCCGCGAAATTCGCATCAATCAGAATCCGTTCTCGGCGGAGTTCGATCGCCTGGGCTACGGCCGCATCGAAATCCTCACCAAACCTGGCACTGACAAGCTGCATGGCCAGGTCTTCGCCATGGGCAACGACAGCAGCTTCAACACCAATCACGTCTTCGCCCAAAACGGTGCCAACCCCACAATTCCCAGCTATTACAGCTATATGTTCAACGGCACCGTCAGCGGAGCCATCAGCAAGAAGTCGTCCTTCTTCATCGCCGGCGAGAGGCGCAACATCGGTAACGCAAATACCTGGTTGATTCAGGACGCGGTTGTCCCTGACGCATCGGGAACATACGTCGTTGTCCCTTCCTACAACGTATCGGTGCCAAACCAGCGTATCCGCACCAACATTTCGGGACGAGTGGACTGGCAGTTAGGCGCTCGCAACACGCTCACGGCGCGCTACGGATTCTGGTCGGAGGGTGAAGAGAATAACCTGAACGCCGGCTCGCTGCCATCGGCTTCCTGGCATGAGACCAACACCGACCACACCGTGCAGATCAGCGATGCCTTCGTGGTAAACGATCACCTGGTGAACGAGACTCGCCTGCAATACGAACGTCAGAACGAGAATCACTTCCCTGATTCGACGGCACGCACCATCAGCGTTTCAGGTAACTTTGTCGCCGGCGGCCTGTCGACGCAGACATATCGCGATCACGCTACCCGGCTCGAGTTACAGAACGTCAGCACGCTTTCGCACGGCGCACACGCCATCAAGTTCGGCACACGGCTTCGCGACTACCTGGACAACAACTTCACGAATTCGAATTACAACGGTTCATTCACGTTCTCTGATCCGGACGCGTACAAGAATATGGAGAATGGACTGGCGGCCGGCCAGACATATAACAGTCTGATTGCCGCACATCCCGAATACACGCCGATCGCAGCCGGCTACACCTGCACGCCTTCGGGGAACGGAGGGTGCGTCAGCGAAACGGTGCCCTCCACGCAGGCCAATATGTTCGATGCCGCTCTGTTTGCGCAGGACGACTGGAAGGTAAACCAGCGATTCACACTCTCGGGCGGCATTCGCTGGGAGTCGCAGAACCACGTCGTCGATCACAATGACTGGGCGCCACGCATCGGCATGGCCTACGCGCTCGACGGCGGCAAGGGTAAGCCAGCCAAGACTGTGCTACGCGCGGGGTTCGGCGTGTTCTATGACCGCTTCTCCACCTCCAACCTGCTCAATGTTCGTCATTACGAGACGCAGAGCAAGATCGTGCTCAACAGCCCCACCTGCGAGGACTCGGACCCGACGCACACCTCCCTCGAAACCATCGACATGACAAGCTGCTCGAGTTCCGGGGCCGCCGCCAGCGGTCAGGGAGTGCCGGTGCGTTACCAGGTCTCCAATCGCTATCACTCTCCCTACACGAGCCAGTTAGGAGCGAGCATCGAACGGCAGATCACCAAGACGGCCAGCGGAACCGTCACGTACCTGCACTCCTTCGGCGCGCATCAGTTGGTGACCATCAACGCGAACCAGTACAACTTCGATACCAACGAGTTCCCACTCGATCCCAGTGGCGGCTACATCTACCAATATTTCCCGGAAGCGGTCTTCAATCAGAACCAAATGATCGTGAGCGTGAACGGACGGGTGACTCCCAAGCTCAGCTTGATGGGCTTTTACACGCTCGGTTTTGCTGACAGCGATGGTGGAGCGGGTTCCAACGCCTCCAACGCATACGACATCGGCGCTGACTACGGCCCGGCCACATTCGTCTCTCGCAACCAGGTCTTTGCTATGGCCAATTACAACGGGCCCTGGAAGATTACCTTCAACCCGTTCCTGATGGCTCAGTCCGGCAAGCCGTTCAACATCACGCGGCCTCAAGACACGCTGAACAACTTCTATAACCAGCGGCCCGGTATGGCGACAAATGCCGAGTGCGCAGGCGATCCCGGCGTAGACACAAAGAGCCAGCGCTACTACTCCACGCCCTACGGCTGCATGGACAAGAACCCCACGGTGGGTGAACAACTGATTCCTGCCAATATCGGCGTTGGTCCCGCGGGCGTTGCCTTCAATCTGCGCATCAGCCGCGGGTTCGGTTTCGGTCCTGAGATCGGCAGCGGTCCGGCCGGCGGCCCCCACATGGATGGTGGCGGACCGCATGGCGGTCCAGGCGGCGGACGCGGCGGACCTCCGGGAGGCGGCCTCGGACCTGGCGGCCTCAGCGGTGGCGGTGGCCCTCCGCACGGCATGTTTGGCGGCGGCACAAGCAGCGGGCGCAAGTACAACCTGACGTTCAGCGCGCAGGCTCTGAACCTGTTCAACAACGTCAACTACGGGGGGCCCAACGGGACCATTGGCTCGTCCAGCTTCCTGCACTCCACCACGCTGGCAGGTGGCATGTTCAGCTCCGGCGCGGCCGTCCGCAGAATTTTCCTGCAGGCGATCTTCTCGTTCTAGTCATCCGCAAAACAGCAAAGGCCGGAGCACTTGCTCCGGCCTTTATCTTTGCTCAACTACTACGAAATCCCACCGCAGACAGCCCTGTAAAGCGCTTCCCACTCATCCGCTTTGCGCTCGATGTTGAAATGGTCCACGATGCGCTGCCGCGCCGATTGTCCGAGGAATCTACGCGCCTTGGCTGGCGTGTTCATGATACTGAGCATCGCTCGAGCCAGCGCATGCGGATCTCGCGGCGGAACGGTGAGCCCGCAGCGCTCGACCAGTTCACCGACGCCTCCCACACCGGTGGCTGCTACCGGCTTCTCCATCGCCATCGCCTCGGCAATGGCCAGTGGCATACCCTCCCATGCGGAGCCCAGCACGAAAGCATCGGCGGCATCCAGCAATGCGGCAATGTCCCGGCGGCCGCCAAGCCAATTCACCGCGGGCGTCAAGCCCAAGTTTGCGGCTTTAATCTGCAACGCCTCCGCGTACTCGGCGTCGCCATCCCCGGCAATCCAAAGCTGTGTTTCCGGCGCGGCTGCATACACCTGCGAAAAGGCCAGCAGGAGGTTCCCGTAGTCTTTCGCCGGAACCAGCCGCCCCGCGCTGAGCCAGATGAAGTCTCGGTGCGCCCCCATGGCCGATCTGGAACTCGCCCGCCGCTGCTCATCCGGAGTGAGTGAAGCTATGTCTACTCCGTTCAAAATGACACGGCATTTCTCCGGCGGCACAATGCGGAGTTCCTGGGCGCGCTCTGCAACCGCCTGGCTCACCGCAACGCTGCACTCGGTGAGAAAGTCGGTGAGTTTCAGCGCGAGCATGCGCACCCTCCCGCCCTCATATTCGTTGTGCAGAGTCGCAACCACTTTCGCGGACCGGCATGTGAGTACCAGCGCACGCGCCAGCATGTTGCCATGGAAATTATGGCTGTGCAGGATATGGGGGCGAAACTGGCGCAGAATTCGCGCGCCCTTTGTGACACCGGAAAACGCGCGCGCCGGATGCTTGTCCATACCAAGCCGTGTCACTTCAAGGTGTGTAGGGAGTTCGTCCGGCCGCTCCGGCCCAAGCGCCACAACGCGCACCTCATGTCCACGCGCGGCCATGCGCTCGCCCAGCGAGAGCACAAGGCGCTCTGCGCCGCCGATTGCCAACGTGTTGAGAACATAAAGAATGCGCAATCTGAAATGCCGCTCTTTGTGAGGACTCACTCGAAGGATAAGGACGGCTCGGCTTCGCCGTCTGTGTCATATGTCATTCGATGTTTTGCGCAGGTTCAATGAAATCGATGGAACCAGGCGTATCTCGCTCCCGTATTGCGACCCATACTCTTTGCCGGATGGAGGTCGGGCATGGGACAGAAACCTGGTATCCGAACACCAAAGAACCGAGTGGCAATCTTCCTCATCACAGTCACAGCACTCACCATCGCCGTATCAACCCTGGACAAGCGAGGCGTGTTTGGGCACGCGGGGAGCCTGGCGTACATGTGGTGCCCCGGAGTGGCCGCGTTGCTAGCCAGTGCAATCACCGCACGGTCATTGAAGGCAATCGGCTGGACCACAAAGCTGAAGTGGCTGGGGGTAGGGTGGCTTATCCCCATCTCGTATGCCACCTTTGCCTACGGATCAGTTTGGCTGACCGGCCTCGGCGGATTGCCCAAAGACACGTTCATGCCGCGCGCGCGGCTAACGCTGGGCATGCCGGGACAACCTGAATGGTTGGTGATCGCGGCTGCCCTGGGGTTCATCTGCATCCTCTCTGTACTTCCCTCGATGATCGCCTCGCTTGGTGAAGAGATTGGCTGGCGCGGGTTCCTGGTGCCCGAACTCTCCAGATGGTTGGGACCGCAAGCAGCCGTAGTCGCAAGCGGAATCGTGTGGGCTCTGTGGCATCTACCCGCTATCGTGTGGGGCGGCTATGGAGGCGAAGGAACCCCGAAGACATACCAGGTGGCGTGCTTCACCGCGATGGTGATCTTGTCCGCTATAGTGATGGGCTGGCTGCGGCTGAAGTCAGGCAGCATATGGCCGACAGCCATTGCGCACGCCACGCACAACGCCGCCATTCAGATGTTCTTCGACGCCATTACGGCTCGACGGGCCTACACCGCATATTTCATCGGTGAGTTTGGCTGTGCGCTACTGCTTCCGCTTGCGGTAATGGCTTGGTACTGCGTGCGCGACCTGAGGCATACAGAGCTAAAAGTTGACACTGAAAATCCGGCGCTCACGCCGGCGGCCACTCTTGCAGACGCGCGTTAAGGGAAAGCAAAGCGGCCGGTTCCATCACGCCCGGCCGCATCAAGGAATCAGATCTAGTATCGCCAGTTCACAAGCACGATCCCGTCCCGCTCGACGGCACCGTATATGAGTGGTTCGATCCGTTCTCCCAAACCACATTGCCGTTCGACCGAACATCAATGAATATGATCTGCACGGTCTTTCCAGCCAGGAGCACCACGCTCACGAACCAGTCCCAGACGGCGGCGAATGCGATTGCGTATCCGACGAATCGGGGCGACTACATTTACGTTACCGGCAGTATCGTGGAACCTGGCAACTTGGGCCGCCGTTCCAGACCCGCCATGGACGATGGAAGCCAACGAGAAAATCGTTGAACTGTCGGAGGTCATCTGTTAAGCTCATCGCGATTAGCGGTCCTGGCATAAGAATCCCCATAGGATCTCGCCTGATTCTCCCCGGCACGCGTCTCCGCTTGTATTGATTACACCTTCGAAATAGGACCTGCACCGCTCGCACCGCGGATTTCCAAGACTCTGTTCTTCACGTGAAGTGACCAAATCGATTCCCTTGCCACCCGGCATCTATTCATGCCAGATACGAGATTTCTTACACTCTTCTGACCGTCCGGCTCGTTTGAGGTGACTTTGATCATCTACGACACCACTTACAGCACAATGAAGCCGGGACTTAGCCAACGTATCAAAGCGATGGCGCCGGAACTGGCTAAATTCGGCTGCAATGCAGTAAAGTTCCCGCCATTCCTCAACACAAAGAATCCATTCAGTCTCGGTTATGACCCACGAACAGACCTTGACGTCGGCCAGTGGGAGCCTCTGCACCCGACGGGAACTGCCGACGATTTGAAGGCTGCGATTGACGCTTTGCATGCGCATGGCATCCTCGTCGTCCAGGATTGGGTGAATCGGCAGTATGGCGGTCCAGCGCCGCTGTACGAGCGCGGAGCAGACGGCAAGATCGACCACTCTCTTTTCCCCAAGACCACAGATTGTTTCTCGCCCCCCAAGCCACGCGACATTCCGTTCGCGGGCAACGACGGTCCCGACGATGGAATTATCGCCTCATATCAGCATTCCAACGGCTACATGCTGAATGGCAAGATCCAGGCGGGCCACTGGCAGCAGCAGGTGCTTGGGATCGACGGATTCCGACTGGACGAAGCCAAGGGGCTTGCGCCATCCATCATCTCCGCATGGGCAGCTGCGCGCCCTGGATTGAACTACGCTGAAGTCTATGATGGCGACCCAGCGACACTCGCATCTTTTGTGGGACGGACTGGAATGCCCGTATTGGACTTCACGCGGCATTTCGCATACCGTGCGGTATCTCAGGGCGCTCCCCTGTCATCCCTGGTAGGGAACGGCTTTTGCTTCAGGGACCCTGACCACGCCTACATCTACGTTGAGTCGAACGATACCGACGGGGCTTTCGGTGTTGTGAATAACAAGTTGTGGTTCTACCTGGATGCGTTGACGATGCCCTGCAAGGGCGCCCTCATCTTTGCCAAGGACTACGAAGTGTACGGACTAGCGCCCGAGATCCGAAACATGATGTGGCTTGCGACTACGTTCGCTATCGGCCGGCTGGCTTGGGAATATGTTGACGATTCGCTTCTGTGCTGGAGCCGCGACGGCAATGGAGGCAATACCTGGAGCGGCGGACTTTTCTGCGGGTACAGTTCGGACCCAATCAACCATCGCAGCGAGTGGGTCCACACCCCCTTCGGCGCGCGTCGGCACCTTCACGACTACTCAGGGCACGGACCGGACGTATGGACGAATCAGGATGGGTGGGCGCTTTTCACATTCGCTCCCAATGCATATAACTCCGCGCAGAATTATGTAGCGTACGCGCCAGCCGGAGTTGAGTACCAGATCCCAATCAGACCGCGCGGTCGCCAAGGCTCGGGCAAATTCAAGAATTTCAGTTCTATCACCGTCCAACTCAAGCACTGAGTGCCTGTCAAAGGCCTCTATTTCTTCGCCACCCCAGCAAAGGAATTATCCAGTGAAGAAGATTCTGCTTTCGCTCCTGCTCGTATCACTTTTCAAGGTTTCGTCAGCGCAAAGTATGCAGCCGTGGCTGACGAGATCCTTGGATAACGCGCGATCGGGCTGGAACGACAAGGAAACGGTTTTGACCCAGGCGAACGTAAAGCAGAAGGGTGTTTCCTTTGTGACGGTTGTTCCACTGGTGGGGGATGCGCGCGGAATGGAAGCGCAGCCGCTGATCCTGCCCGGTCTGCAAACGGCACTCGGCAAGCGTGATGTCATGGTGCTGCCCAGCATGGCCAATGTGGTGCGCGGTGTAGATGCGCATGATGGTTCAGGAATTTGGCAAGTTGCGCTTGGAACGCCCGTCCAGGGAAGCGGAGCGATTGACTTTCACAACATTAATGACAAATGGGGCTGCCTGAGCACCGGTGTGATCGACCCCGACACTGCGCGGTACTACCAGGTCTGCTGGGTGTCACCTGACAACAGCGGAGATCCGAAAACGGCGCGCTACTTCATGTTCGTCCTGAACGTTGCAGACGGTTCACAGGTGGTCCCTCCCGTGCTTATCGATGGCCTTGATTTCAATGCCAAGATGCGAAAGGCTCGCAGCTCCGCTGTGCTGGTCAAACCCAACGGCGTCAAAACAGTTTTGCAGTGCACGGGATCAGTGCAGGAAACTGCCAATGGGTCCTCCGGCTATTGCTTTGCGTTCGACGTGTCCACGAACAAAGTTACGGCGATGATGGCAACGACGCAGGGGAAAGGCGCCGGCATATGGATGGCCGGGAGCGGACTGGCTTGCGATGACGATCAGGATTGCTACGCCATGACCGGTAACGGGGGATTCAACGGAGTGTCGCAGTGGGGAGAAAGCTTCATCAAAATTCGATATACTCCCCCCGCCGGTGCCACTGCGGCTTCGCTGAAAGTGGTCGATCATTGGAGTCCTTGGACTGATCAGGCTCGTGCAGGCGCCGCTAATGCCGCACCCGCGGAGAAACTAGCCGGGATGTCGATGGCATCGGAAGAGGTCAAGCCGGTTGGAGGCGGAATGTCGATGCCGCTGGCCAACTCCCGGGTAGAGGCGCGGCTCACCGAGGCAGGTAAGCCGGTGCTTTTGGTATGGCCCCAGTTGTCAGCGGCTGCCCGCAGTGACCAGGATCTGGGATCCGGTGGGTTGGCTTACGTCAAAGATCTCAACATCGTGTGCGGGGGCGGCAAAGACGGCCTGTTGTATTGTCTGCATGCGGACAATATGGGAAAGACCACGCCCGCCGACCTCTCGAACGCACACGCAAACTGCGCAAAGCTGGTGGGCGGTTCACCTGTCTGGGCCACGATGGACCCGGGCCGGGGCATAGATCCATGCCCCCCGGATCCGAAGAACCTCAACTTCCTGCCGTTTGGAGACACTGCGCACATTCACGCTCCGCCCGTTGTCATGTTTGATCCACTTCTGAACGCTTGGACAATCTTCGTTTGGGGCGAGAATCAGCAGTTGCATAAATGGAAGCTAAGCGCCACGCAGAAACCCGCCTACCTCGCCGAAGGGCCGGACTACGCATCTGCAGATGTGCGCGGAAACAATCCTGGGGGGATGCCAGGAGGGTTCTGCGCAGGTTCCAGCAACGGTCGAGACCCCAACAGCTACCTTCTGGTATGCGCTGTCCCGCGTGGAGACGCGAACGCGAATGTAGTCCAAGGGCATATCGTCATCTACGATCCCGTGCACGTGGGCGCCGACCGCATGCTTAAGAAGCTGTGGGATTCAGACGATTGGGGCTGGTCTGGAGCGCAGGTCGATGCGAAATACCGCTTCTTCAACAAGTTCATGCCGCCTGTGATTGACGGTGGCGAGATTATCCTTCCGAACTACGCCGGAGGGGTTCTTATCATCGGTCAGTAGGAGCGCCTAGTATGAGGCGCGCCAAGCGGGGGATCCAGAAGCATCCGAACTTTGTCCTTTGGACACGATTTCTGTGGTCCGCATCGCGGCAAACGAACTCGCGAGAGTCAGTGTGCCGCGACTGTGCCGGGCGTCTTCAGCTTGCGATGGAGAAAGTCCGCGGCCGCCGTGTATGCCCTGATCCAGCTTCGCTGCAGCAGGAACCCGTGAATCTCATCTGGAAAGATCAGCTCCTCGAACTCTATCTTGTGCTTGCGGAGTGCCTCCACAAGCTGCACCGTCTCTGCGAAGGGCACATTGCGGTCGTCGTCGCCGTGAATTAACAGCACCGGCGAGCGCCACGTCTTCACATCCGCCATCGGCGATGACTCGAATGCTCTGCGTGCGATCTGCTCGCGCTCGCGTGGATCATAGGACGGCACGAAGGTGGGCATCTCCAGGTTCCAGTCATGCACGCCATGAAAGTCGACGCCGGCCGAATACAAGTCCGATGCACGCGCCAGAGCCAGCGCGGTCAGATAACCACCGTAGCTCCCGCCCCAGCTTGCGATCTTCGCGCCATCCACTTCCGGCAGCGTACGCAGATACACACCAGCACCCATCACGTCGTTGAACTCGCTCGCTCCATCCGCGCCGTAATTCAGCGCCTCGCGAAACTTCATGCCATACCCGATCCCGCTGCGGTAGTTCGCCGCGAGCACCACATAACCCTTGCTCGCCAGGTACTGGTTCATCGCATAGGCATTCGAGTAGTAGTCCATGTAGTGAAAGCCGAGCAGCATCTGCCGCTGGCTACCACCATGAAAGAACACCGCGGCCGGACGCTTTTCGCCAGGCTTCAGATCTGGAGGAAGAAAGATCTGTCCATGAATCTGCATGCCATCGGCCGCTGAAAAGATCACCTGCTTCGGAGTGACGAAGCGCGCGCCAGGGAAGTCCTTCGGCACCGCCTGCGGAGCAAGATCCGCAACATCGCGTCCATGAACTGCCGCGGCGCGCATGGGCGTATGCGCATCCGAACGCAGCACCACCACTGCGCCATCGCTCGTCACGACCGGTTGTGTTTCGATTCCTTCGCCGCGCGTCAGCGGCTCCGGTGGGCCCGCCTGCGATGCCACGCCGATACGCCACACATGTCGCCGATCGATGTCGTCCTGGTTCGAATCGAACACCAGCGTCTTGCGATCATCGCTGAGCGAGATATGCTCCACTTCGAAACCGCCTGGAGTGAGCAACCGCGCCGTTCCTCCCGTTAACGGCAACGCATAGAAGTGAAGCCACCCATCGCGCTCCCATGGGAAGATAAGCTCGCCGCCTGCCGTCCAGTGCAACTGATCCGCCGAGGGCGTCTCGCGATAGACACTGCCCACGCCCTCCGCGGCCTTCCAAATCTCGCGCGACTTTCCTGTTGCAGCATCCGCAACTCGGATCGACCACGGCAATGCCTCACGATGCGCCATGAACAGAAGATCCTCCTTCTGCCCCGGCACGCGCAGAAACGCAATCTGCTTGGAGTCGGGAGACCAGACTGGCGCCTCATCTCCATCAGTCGACGGATCCATGTAGGTCCAGGCCTTGTCGGCCAGCGAATACGCAACCACGAAGCCGTGATCGCCGCGTCCGCTCACAAAGGCCAGCCGCGTGCCATCCGGCGACCAGCGCAAGCCATGCTGCGATCCGCGAATCTCCATCAGCTGCTCGGGCTTCGCCTTCGCATCATCCAGCCGCACGGTCCATATCTGCCCCTTCGACACATACGCAACCGTCTTGCCATCCGGCGAAACCGTGGGTTCGTGGCCTTCTGCCAGGAGGCGCGGCTCACCGCCGTTCGCGTCAACGACCCAAATCTCTTCTTTCGCGCCATGTTGGAAATCGGCCGGATTCGGCACCGCGGGATTCAATCCTTCCGTATCGCCGCCGCGCACGTACACCAGCGAAGAGCCATCATGAGTCCAGTCGACGCTGCTAATCTCCTGCCCATCATCTTCGGTGTAGTGCGTCACCTGCTTCGCTGATCCAGCGGTTCCCAGCGCTGCTACCCAGAGATTGCGACGGCCCCCGATATCCGCCACCCACGAGACTTGCCCGCCTGTGGGAGCCGCTCGCAGCTCAGTGCAGAATGGCGCGCTCAGCGCCTGCTCAATGGTGAATCCCTGCGCGAAGGCAGCAGCCGAGGCTGCCGCCAGTGTCACCGAGGTGATCCATCCGCACACCGCACCCACGCGCCCTCTCGATTCTTTTGCCACCTTGATCCTCCGGAAAAGCCATTGTGCCACACGAACCGCAACACGCAGCGGAACTGGATCACGCTCAGCTCATACCAGCGTCTGGATTCAGAACAAGCTGACCTGCCGCTCCGGCAGCCGCTGCACGCGCTCCATGCTCAGCGGCGCGGCGATGCGCACCCTTCGGCGATGCACGATCTGTAGTGCGGCCGCATCTCGCGGCGGCGTCTCCTCGGTCGAGTAGGTGAAGCTCTTCCCCGGCACTGCCGCCACGCGCTCTCCAGGAAGAAGCACGCCAATCATATTCATCGGATCGCAGCCTGCAATCGCAACCATGAACGGACTGCGTTCATTTCTTGCCGATCGCAAGCTCTCAAGCACTTCAGGCAACGCGAACTGCTCGCCTCCAAAGCCGCTCACAAAACGGCCACCGCGAACCTCGCCACGATCCTCCAGCCGACGCATCATTCGCAGCAATACTCCCCAGCGCGGAATGTTCGACTCGAGCGCAAGCACATCGCGGAACACGACGCCATACCGCGTCAGCAACATGCGCGCGGCAGACTCAACCGCCGCATCGTCATAGCGCGCCTTCTCCATCGCATTCGCGGCTAGGGGCGCTTCAGTTCCAAATAGAGACCACCGCCCGGCTGCGCTCCGCACCTTGCGATAGGCGGACCTTACGGCCGCGCGCCGATCGGGATCAATCATCGATCGCAACTGGTCAAACCCATCCGCTGCCGCCAGCCCTGCCGCCGCCAGCTCCCACAGCGCCTGCCGCGCATCTTCCGCACTCAGATTCAGAAGCCGCTGAATGTCTTCACTGAAACATGCGCCTCTCTGTTGCAGCAGTTCCCACGTACGCAACGCCGCCGGACTCAGCACGTTCGCCAACTTCGCTTGATCCACTCCATGCTCGCGAAGAGCCAGGTCCAGCCATGCGGCCGAGTCGCGCACATAAAACGTGATGGGCGCACTGTTCGTCGGAATCACTCTACGCGGCCCGCTCCCGTCTTCAGCACGAAATGCCGGGTGCGGCGAGACCCGGCCCCAGCCGACCGCGCCCGAAAGACACAGCCGGTCGAGCCAGCGTGGATCGTAGTTCGCTACACGCGCCGGTAGAATGCTCTTCTCCCATTCCACCGCCGGTGCTTCAAACCCTTCCAGCCTGGCGAGCGCGTCCAGCAGCCCCTCTTCACCGGTAAGCTGCGTCTGCGGCGCGATGTGCTGCCAGCCCAGCAACCATGCAAAGTAAGCTTCGGGTGAAACTGGCTCAACCTGCTTGCGCCGTGCGCCGATCGTGAGCTTGTGAATACGCTGCAGGATGCGCCGTTCGCACCACTCCGTCTCGAGATCATCGGTCGTGACGGGCCGTTCAAAGCTGCCCCGCATCAGCAATCCCTGCACTTCGAGAGCAATGAAAGCCGCAAACACCTCTTTGGCATCGAGCGACAACATACACGCAAACTGATTTGCGGTGACCGGCCCCAATATCTGAATCCAACCCTGCACGCATTTGCGCAGCGCCTCTTCTCGTTCAGAGTGACTGCCCGGCTCATAACCCCACAGAACGCGGACCTGCGGCATGCGCTCCGCAGCAACCCAGCATGCATTGTCGCCGCAACGCATGATGTCGGCGCGCCCATCCGAGAGGAGCCTGCCAAACAATGCGGGCCAGTGGACTGCCTTCTCCGTCTCCACCATCTGCACCGGCAATGCAACCAGGCTCATCAGCAGATCGTGCAGCTCGTGATGATCGCGAATATCGGGCCAGCACTCATCACGCACCGTCGCGATCGCCGCGGCATCAAGCTTGCCTGGCTGTTCCAGCACGCTGGCCGGAATGCCCTTATTCAGGGCGACTGCCCGGGCGCGGCGTTCTTCTAATCCTGCCTCGTCTAGAAATGCATACGGATTCGCATTCAGCAACTCATGCGCAAACTGCGACGGAACCGGTGTGTCCACCGCCAGGCATTGAATACTTCCATCGTTGATGCCGCGCAGCACCCCCAGCAGGCCTTGAAGATCCATCGCCTCCTGCAGGACATCCTGCATGACCTCGCGAACCAGCGGATGATCCGGAATTTGAATATCGCCTTCAATGTTTTCGAAGCAAGCAGCTGCTTGCGGGAAGACACTCGCCAGCAGATCCTCTGACCTCGTCCGTTGGACCTGTGGCGGTATCCGCTTGCCCTTGGAATTGCGAAGCAGTTGCAGGCTCCGGTTCGCGGCCCACCGCCAGCGCGTTTTGAACACCGGCGCAGCCAACGACGCCTGCTCAAGAAGTTCCTGCGCCGTGATCTCCGTCAGGAACTGAAATACATCAGAAAGAGGGAAGCTATGCTGCTCGGCAAGCGAGATGTTGATCCCGTTGTCCGTAGCCGCGGCCTGCAGTTCGAAGTTGAACCCACGGCAGAACCGCTTGCGCAGAGCCAAGCCCCACGCCTTGTTGATCCGTCCACCAAACGGCGCATGCAAAATCAACTGCATCCCGCCGCCGTCATCGAAAAAGCGCTCTGCGATGATCGCCTGCTTGGTAGGAACAGCCCCCAACACCGCGCGTCCCGACACGATATAGCCAACCAGTTGAAGTGCTCCCGACTGGCACAGTCCGCATTCTTCGCGCAGCCACTCAACAGTCGAAGCCACTTCTGCATGCGCGAGCGACACATAGTCCGGCGAGACACTCGGAGTCATGTCAGAAATCTGCGTGCGCAGTTCGCTCACACCATCTGACAGCACATCGGTCCGCTGCGGAGCTTCGCCCGTCCAGAACGGCACGCTCGGCGGCGCGCCGTGTGCATCCTCAACATGCACCTGACCCGCGGGATCGATTCTCTGCACGCGCCAACTTGTGTTGCCCAGCAGGATCACGTCTCCAGGGCTCGAATCCACGGCGAAGTGCTCGTCCAGCGTGGCGATCTGCACTCCTTCCGGCTCAAGGATCACATTGAACAGTGCGGTCTCCGGTATCGCTCCACCATTCGTCAAGGCCGTCATGCGAGCACCGCGCCGCGGATGCAACTGTCCATGAATCCCGTCATGCAGAAGGTAGGCGCCGTATCGACCGCGGCTCGACTCGATGCCGCACGACAAGATGGAAACAACTTCGTCGTATTGCTCCCAGCTCAGCTTGCGATATGGATG
Source organism: Occallatibacter riparius (assembly GCF_025264625.1). Classification (NCBI taxonomy): domain Bacteria; kingdom Pseudomonadati; phylum Acidobacteriota; class Terriglobia; order Terriglobales; family Acidobacteriaceae; genus Occallatibacter; species Occallatibacter riparius. The sequence continues at coordinate 4,381,865 of NZ_CP093313.1, read as the reverse complement.
AGCCCGGCGCACCACTTCGAACAGCGACGCTTTATCCCACGGCTCGGCTCCGCACGCCGCCACAATTTGCTGCATGAGAATATCGATGGGCTGCGGCGGAATCTCCAGCTTGTCCAACTCGCCCGAACGCATGCGGCGCACCAGCGCAGCCTGTTCCAGCAGGTCGTCGCGGGTCGTAGCAAACAGCCTTCCCTTGGGAATCGCTCCGCGCCAGTGCCCTGCCCGGCCCACGCGTTGCATGGCTACCGAGATCGATCGCGTAGTCGCGATCTGGCACACCAGGTCCACGTTGCCGATGTCGATGCCCAACTCAAGCGAGGCCGTAGCCACCAGCACCTTGATCTCGCCGTTCTTCAGTCTCTGCTCGGCATCCAGGCGCAGTGCGCGCGACAGGGATCCATGATGCGCTGCAACGTGCTCGTTGCCGAGCCTCTCCGCCAGAGCGAACGCGACGCGCTCCACCAGCTTGCGCGTATTCACAAAGACCAGCGTTGATCGATGCGTCTCAGTGTGCGCCGCGATCTTGTCGAAGATCTCCTCCCACATCTTGTACGAGGTTACGGACGACAACTCATCGGTCGGCACCTCGATCTCCACGTCCATTTGGCGTTTGCGGCCCACCTGCACAATCTCTGCCCTCTCGTGCCCACTACCAGTCAGAAACTCCGCGACCAGCTCGATCGGATTCTGCGTCGCCGAAAGCCCGATACGCTGGGGCGGCGCGGCCTGCCCGGTCAAGAACATGCCTGGAGCAAGACGATTGCGTCCGCAGACCAGCGCATCCAACCGCTCCAGCGAAAGCGCGAGATGCGCGCCGCGCTTGTCGTCGGCTACCGCATGAATCTCATCCACGATGACTGTTTCCACGCGCTGCAGGTGTTCACGGCTGCGGCGAGAAGTCAGCAGAATGTAGAGCGACTCCGGCGTAGTAACCAGAATATGCGGCGGATTGCGCAGCATCGCCGCGCGTTCCCGCGCCAGGGTATCCCCAGTGCGCACAGCGGTGCGTATCTCCTGTGAAAGATATCCGCGCTCCAAGGCAAGGGACTGAATCTCGCGCAGAGGCTCTTGCAGGTTTTTCTGAATATCATTCGAGAGCGCCTTCAGCGGCGAAACGTAAACCACCTGCGTTGCCGCGCCCAGGGATCCGTCCAGCGCGTGGCGGAACAAACGGTCGATGCACACCAGAAACGCCGCCAGCGTCTTGCCCGACCCAGTGGGAGCCGAGATCAGGGTCGGCTTGCCGGCCAGTATGCTCGGCCATCCGTAAACCTGCGGCTCCGTGGGCGTTTCAAAACGTGTGACGAACCATTCCTGGACAATGGGGTGAGCCCAGGAGAGCTCAGCGGGGAAGTGCATCCCGCCATTCTAGCCCGTTCGCCTTTTGTTTGCTCAGCCAACTCGTAACTCTTTGGAATCCCCTCAATGAATGCGCGAAGCAACAATCTCGGTTCCAGCTGCGTTGGACTGGATGCTGGTGGCGCGCACCAGCACCTCAAAGGGCCGTAGCGATCCGTCCTTGCGCAGAGCGCGCTCCACAATTGGGGCGATACCGGGCTGCGAAAAGAGCAGTTCGGCTGCGGCCTGCGTTCCCGCGATGTCAAGCCCCTCAATCAGCAGCAGGTACCCAGATCCGCTGAGGTTCGGTTGCAGAAGGATGAGCGCGAAGGTCTCGTGTGCCGGTTCGCCCCAGTGACTTCGATAGGTCTTCTGCTCGCCACCTTCAGGATGCATATTCATGATGGCGGCACCGCTCATTTCCGGCTGCGGAACGATGCGGAAGTTCGCGTTGGCATCTACGAGCGAGGCCCAGGGATTGGAGTCGGCCGACCCGATGATCACTGCGCTGGATTTCTTCAGATCGTCCACTCGCAGATCGCGCGGGAAGCGCAGCAGAACCCGCTTCGGATCGTACTCGGGCCGGCGCGCCAGCATCGACACGACCTGCAGGCTCACGAAATCCGTGTAGGGCTGCGTACCGAGATCCTGTCTCGTATGCGCGTCGATGGACTGCGGCGGCATATCGGCGTACTGGCCCTTGATGTAATCGGCCAGCGAGAGCGAGCGATGCGCCATATCCTCCATCAAATTGAAGCCGGCATCGGTGGGAACGACATAAGTAATGCCGTTTGAGGGCATCTCGGCCCGCCACAGCGCATGCGCATGATCAATGGTGGTAGAGCGCGGGTCGGTGTGGCCGCCACCAGTAAACCAGACAACGAATCCCGCGAGGATGATTATCAGCGCTGCCAATGGCCACGCGAGTTTGCGCGAAATCGAAGGGCGACGGTGCAACGGGCCAAGTGCGATGCCGCTCGCTGGAATCACTTCATGTGCCACATCGGGTTGTTCTATTTGTGGCGCAATATCCACTTCGGGGAAGGACGGCACATATCCACCCACCGGGATCTCGATCCGGATAGGCGAATCCTTGCCTTCGCGGGCAAAGTGTTCAGCAAGACGCTTGCGCAGTTGCCGCGCATAGTTACGCACGATATTGTCGTCGTCCGTGCGGTAGGAGACAGGCCTGCCGAAGACTGCCACGCCGATCTTGTGCTCGGTGATCGCAGCATGGCGGCCTTCCAGCGTTTCCGACACGACATACAACAGGAAGCGCGATAGCAAGGGCGAGCGCGCGAAGTGCGGGCCACCCGCCACCTGCTGCGCCACGCGCCAGCGGGGGTCGTCCTGCATCCATTCCGCAGAGTCCGCAAAGACCGTTTCAGATTTCGCTGAGAGCATATGGGGAAATGTCTTTGGTCTTTAGCAGGACAACAGAAGAAGGGGGCTCTCTGCTGCTCCTGCTTCTAAACGATAGAGCCCTCATGTAAACAACAGATGAATTCCACCCCGTTGAACCCGTGTGGGCGCGCGCTCGTTTGCAGGAAATTCACGTTGTACAAAGCCGCCTGATTTCAATGAGCTGCGCGAGTGACTTACACGTGTATACACGGGATTCTCGCGCCCTACCCGTTCCCCTTGTTTCCACTCCTTCTTAACCTGAGGCTGGACCCGTCCCCGGCAATTCCACAAAAACCAAACTTCCACCAAGGAGTGCCAGATGAACCCCACGACTCTGCGCAATCATGCGTACGAGATCACGAAGCGCACCGTTGGAACATTGCGCGTCCGACTGCTCGCCCTCATCGCTTGCGTCGTTCTCGTATCCGCTTTTGCCCACGGCCAGGTGAACACCGGAACCCTGAGCGGTCACGTCACTGACCCCTCCGGAGCCGTTGTGAGCAACGCGTCATTGACTCTTACAAATCCAGCCACCGCATATGAACGGAGCATTACAACCGATAACGATGGCAACTACTTCTTCGCCGACCTGCCCATTGGCGACTACACACTGACCGTAGCTGCGCCCGGGTTCGCCACGCAGAAGATATCCGAGACCATCAACGTCGGCTTCCGCAGCCGTTCTGACGTTCACCTGGCACTGGGAACAGCCCAGCAGAGCGTAGAGGTTACAGCCAACACCAGCGACCTCTCGCGCGACGACGCCTCCATCAGTACAATCGTCAGCAACGAGACCATCTCCGACACGCCTCTGTTCCTGCGCAACTGGGACGACCTGCTGCGCACCGTCCCCGGCGTGCAGATTAATCGCTACACAAATCAGAGCGGCGCCACGTCGTCAGGCCGCGTCGGCACGTTTAATGTGAATGGCGTTCACTCGCTGCAGAACAACTTCATCCTCGACGGCATCGACAACAATACCTTCTCAGAAAACGTGCAGGAGCTCAGCACCGAGGCTGCCCATCCCTCCGTCGACGTGATCTCGGAGTTCAACGTCATCACCAATCCCTATTCAGCCGAGTATGGCCGCGCGCCCGGCGCCGTGGTCTCGGTGAATACCAAGGGCGGCACCAACGCATTCCACGGGACCGCGTACGAGTATGTGCGTAACCAGTACTTCGACGCGTTCGACTACTTCTCCAAGCAGACGCTCGCGAAGAAGGCCCAGGACAACCAGAACCAGTTCGGCGCCAGCCTCGGGGGGCCCATCGTCCGCAATCATGCTTTCTTCTTTTTCAACTATGAAGGCACCCGCGTGAAGCAGGGTGTTTCGCGTATCTCCACCGTGCCGCTGGCAAATGAGCGCATTGGCGACTTCAGCCCTGAGGCCGCAGCGGCCGCCGGCGTCGCTCCGTATCCGACCGTGTACGATCCGACGACCTGCGTGATTCCGTACAACGTCAAGAGCGGCTGCACTGCGTTCAATAACAATCAGATTCCGAATGATCGCATCGACACGTCTGTCGCCGCATTGATGGCGCTGTTCCCTCAGCCGAATTTCAAGAACGGCGGCGCAACCTACCCAGAGCTCAACAATTACTCGCGCACGGGTGCGCTCACCGACTTCAACGACAGCTACGACGCGCGCGTGGACTGGACAGCCACTCCAAAGGACAACGTCTTCGCCCGCTTCAATTACTTCAACCGCACGCGTCAGATTCCGGGCTACTTCGGCGGACTCGCGGACGGAACCTCCACCTCTGCCTGGGGCAACCAGCAGCTCAAGGGCGCCAGCGTCGTGCTCGGTTGGACGCGCGTCCTCAATCCGCGCATGGTGAACGACTTCCGTTTCGGTTGGGTGCGCGACTTCTCCTACGCCGAACAGCAGCCGCACAGCCTCACGCAGTACGCCGGCAACTTCGTTCCCGGAATCCCGATCAACAGCGCTTCGGGCGGGGGCGTCCCTCTTACCCAGTTCACGAACAAGACCTTCCTGGGCTCTCCGGACTTCCTACCCAAGCGGCAGATACCCATGCTCTATCAGTACGACGACACATTCGCTTGGACACGCGGCCAGCACACCATGAAGTTCGGCGGAGTGCTTTTCCTGCCCATGCGTAACATCTTCCAGGACGAGCCCGGCACGCGTGGGGACCTGGGCTTCACCGGTATTTTCACGGGCGGTTTGTCGTATGCCGACGGCCTGCTCGGCGCGGCCGCATCCACGCAGCTTACGAACGTATTCTTCGTTGACCAGCGTCTCTGGATGGCGTCAGGTTTCGCAGAAGATGACTGGAAGGTGACGCCGCGTCTCACGCTTAACCTCGGTCTTCGCTACGACTTCGCCGCTCCCGCGGTTGAGGCCAAAGACAGAACGGCAAACTTCAATCCCGAGGGTTCGGGCTCGCTGGTCTTCGCCAAGAGTGGCGGCTCACTCAGCGAACGCGCGCTGGTAAACACCAACAAGACGAATTTCGGTCCCCGCGTCGGCGTCTCTTACAGCTTGAACGACAAGACTGTTGTTCGGGGCGGCTACGGGATCTACTATACGGCGCTCGAGCGGGTAGGCAGCGAAAACCAGTTGGCGCTGAATCCTCCGTTCCTCGTCAACAAAACGATCGCCAGCAACGTCGCACCTGTCATCAAGCCTTCGGTCGGTTTCCCATCGAATTTCCTCGATCCCTCCACTATCGACTTCAACCAACTCCAGTCTTTCCACATTCGAGCTATCAATCCCAACATCGGCGTCCCGCGCGTCCAGCAGTGGAGCTTCGGCGTACAGCGCCAGATCACGCCGAACTGGCTCGCAGAGGTTGATTACGTCGGCACGCATTCCGACAGCCTCGATGTGCTGCGCAACTACAACCAGGTTGAGATCCAGGGCAACCAGGTCGTCACAACGCCTCAATCACCGGGTGGCGTGGTGCCGTATCCGAACTTCGGCCAGGTCGAGTACCTCGACCCTGTCGGGTTCAGCAACTATCACGGCCTGCAAGCCGCCCTGACGCGCGACATGCACAACGGCCTCAGCGTGCGAGCGGCATACACCTATGCGCATGCCCTCGATAACGCTCCGGAGGAACTGGAATCCAACTCCGGGGACGCCCCGAACGGACGCAACTACGGCATGTGGTACGGCAATGCCGACTTCGATGTGCGGCATCGCATCTCCGCGAGTTATGTCTACGAGCTTCCGTTCGGCAGAGGAAAAGCCATGTTGACGAGCGGACCCGCTGCGTGGGTTCTCGGCAATTGGACGACCTCTGGAGTCTACACGTTCTACAGCGGACATCCGTTCCAGGCCGCGTGGTCCAGCGAAAATAGTCTGCTCGATGCGTATGGCTTTGCGACGGCTCCTCCCAACCAGGTGGCGCCCGTGCACTACGTCCATAAGCAGACCTGCTGGTTCTTCGACGCGAAGAACAGCGCATGCGGTGCTGCTGCTCCGGGGCTCACAACCCCCTATGCCGATCCCGGCGCTTACACGATCGGCAACGTGGGCCGCAACACGCTTGTTGGTCCACAGACTCAGCTCTTCGACTTCGCCCTTTACAAGACGATTCCGTTCACGGAGCGAGTGAATTCGCAGATTCGCTGGGAAGTGTTCAACCTCGCCAACCACCCGGTGTTCGGCCAGCCGAGTGGCAATGCGAGCAGCGGAAGCGTTGCCTCAATCACATCGCTCTCGGCTGACCCGCGCGTCATGCAGTTCGCCATTCGCGTCAACTTCTAACTTAGAATTGCCATAACCGATCGGGTCCGGGCGAAGGCCTTTCCCGGACCCGATCGCTTTTCATCTCGCTGTACGGGACAATTCCGCATGCATGTTTTGCGCTTCATGCTTCTATTACCTGCTCTGTTGTTCGCAAGTGTTCTCTCCGCTCAGCAGAATCATCCCGACCTCGTGCTGCAGGGTACCGTGACCGGCGCGCAGAACCATACCTATATTGAAGTTCCCTTCAAGGTTCCTGCGGGCGTTCATCGTATCTCGGTCGACTTCTCCTACACTGGCCGCGACCAGAAGACCACACTTGACCTCGGCATCGCCGATCCGCAGCGCTTCCGCGGCAACAGCGGAGGCAACAAGTCTCACTTCACCATCGCCGAGAGTGACGCGACCCCATCGTATCTGCCTGGGCCCATTCCAGCCGGCGAGTGGAAGCTGCTTCTGTCCGTGCCGAACATCCGTCCTAACGTCTCCGCTTCCTACCGCGCTGAGATCCGCTTTAACTCTGCTATCGAAGATTCAGGCTTTACCACCGCTGCACTCGTCACCGGCAAACGCTGGTATCGCGGCGATCTGCACATGCACACCGCGCATAGCGATGGCAGTTGCCCTTCGCAGTCGGGCCACCGTGTGCCCTGCCCTGTTTTCTTTACGGCGCAATCCGCCGCCCAGCGCGGCCTCGACTTCATCGCCATCACCGACCACAACGCCTCATCGCAGTATGAAGCCATGCGTGAACTGCAGCCGTACTTCGACAAGCTGCTGCTCATCCCGGGCCGCGAAATGACCACCTTCTGGGGCCATTTCAACATTTTCGGAACCACCCAATACATCGACTACCGCGTGCAGCCCGGCCACGATGTCAACGCGGTGCTACGCGATGCGCGCGCCCACGGCGCGATCGCCTCCGTCAATCACGCCGATGCACCCGGAGGCGAGATCTGCATGGGGTGCGCGTGGGAGCCGCAAACGCCGGTCGACCTGAGCCTGCTCACCAGTGTTGAAGTCATCAATGGCGGCCGGACTCTGCTCTCGAGCGCCGACATGTGGAACCGCTATATCTCTCAAGGCGCACGGCTCATCGCAATCTCGGGCAGCGACAACCACGATGGCCCTTCTGCGGCACCCGACGCAACAGTTATCGGCTTGCCGATGACTGTCGTCGAAGCTGACGAGCTTTCCGTTTCTGCCATCCTTGACGGGATTCGTAAAGGCCGTGTCTTCGTCGATCTCACCGGCTCGCGCGATCGCATCATCGATCTTGACGCCCAACTCGCCTCTGCCGATCCCGGCTCAGCTCCTGCAAAAATGGGCGATGAAATCCACGCGCCGGCCGGGGCCGTCATCAACTTCGATGTGCACGTCGCCAACTGCCAACGCTCATCTGTTCAACTCTTTCTTGATGGGCGCGAGACGCCAATGCTTGCACCGCTGAAAACCGAGTTGGGCACCGAGACACTGCCCTTCTCGTGGAAGTCTGACGGCGCACGCCATTGGCTTCGCGCCGAGGTGCGCGATTCAAACAACAGTCTTGTGCTGATCTCCAACCCCATCTATATTTCTCCAGCCGTTCAATGAGGACATTCCCGTCGATGCGAATTCATCAGCTTCTCTGCCTGCTGCTTCTTTCCGCTTTCTCGGTTGCCGTGGCTCAAAAGATACCTGCTCCCGGTTCGCGCACTCTTATGGATGCGCATAACTGCTACCCCTACTGGGAGTGGTGGAGTGATCGCATCGATCGCGCGCTTTCCGCCGGCACGCCTGTCGCCATCGAGCAGGACCTCGCCTGGTATACCAACCGGGTTACGGGCAAAAGCTGGTCAGTTGTCGCGCATGGCGAGCCCGTCACCGGCCACGAGCCCACCATGGAGCAGTACTTCTTCGCGCGCGTTCGCCCTGTTGTTGAAGATGCACTCAAGCGCGGCAATCACGGCGACTGGCCGCTGATCACACTCAATCTCGACTTCAAAGACAACAAGCCGGAACACCTTGCCGGCGTGCTCGCTCTGTTGCGTAAATACCAGGACTGGATCACCTCAGCTCCGAAAGGCGATTCGCTCGGGACTGTCCAGCCTCTCGACGTGAAGCCGATCCTTGTTCTTACCGGAGAACCTGATGCGCAGCAGAAAGTCTTCTACGACGAATTACAGCCCAACGAGCGCGTCCTCGCCTTTGGAGCCATCCACACCGAGGGCAAGAATCCGCAGGCGGCGCCCGAGGTGCTCGATCCTGAAAAGGCCAACAACTACCGGCGCTGGTGGAACAATCCGTGGCGTGTAGTGGAAGCCGCGGGCCAGCCCAATGCCGGGGAGTGGACGCCGGAGAAGATGGCGCGTCTGCGCGCGCTTGTCGAGCGCGCCCACGCGAATGGCCTCTGGATTCGCTTCTACACGCTGGATGGAGCTACCGAAAAAGAACTGAGCTGCAACGGGTGGTTCCGCAGTTACAATTTCGGTTCGCTTGAGGCCGCACGCAGCCGCTGGCGGGCCGCGCAAGCCGCCCATGTAGACTACATCGCCTCTGACCAATACGAACTCCTGGCCAAAGAATTGAGCTCAGGAAAGCACTGATTGCCCCGGAGTGACGGCCATGCCGATGCGTGGCCGTCCCGTATACACTCATTCGCATGCTTACGCTGCATGCGAAACGTACCGTCGCCCTGTTGTTCGCATTGTGCTTAAACGCTGCTCTGAACCTGCACGCCCAGAGTTTCCGCGTTCACATTCCGCAGGATGCGCGGCCACTTGCGAGTGGAGGAGAGCGCGCAGCTCAACCCGGGCCTATCGATGGCCGCTTGCTCCTGCTGCTCTCGAATGACCCCAATGCCCAACCGCGCATGCAGATCAGCCTCGGCGCAAACACGCAAAACATCTTTGGCATCACGCTCGACGGCGCCAAGCCCGGCAGCACCGTCACGGTCGACGACACCGCAGCGGCGTATCCGCGCCAGCGACTTGGCGATGTTCCGCCGGGCAAATACACCGTGCAAGCCGTGCTGAACCTGTATGAGACGTTCCACATGGGCGATGGCCGCGTGATCAAGCTCGCCCCCGATCGCGGCGAAGGTCAGCACTGGAACATCGCCCCCGGCAATCTTTACAGCAAGCCTTTCGAGATCACAATCGGCACGAACGGCAAGCCGGAACACGATGTCGACATTGCTCTCACTGAAGCAATCCCTCCCATCGCGCCCATCACGGATTCCGAGTTTGTCCGCCGCATTCGCATTCAGTCGCCGCTGCTCACAAAGTTCTGGGGAAGGCCTGTCTATCTCGCCGCTACAGTGCTCGTGCCTGCGGGCTTCGATCAGCATCCCGACGCGCGCTTCCCGCTGATGTTGTTTGAAGACCACTTCGACGATGGGTTCGAGGAGTTCCGTACTACTCCCCCTGACCCGAACCTCAAGCCCGATTACTCTGAGCGCTTCCACCTCGCGGGTTACAACCGCATCCAGCAGCAGGAGGCGTACAAGCTCTACCAGACCTGGATCTCTAAGGATTTCCCGCGATTTCTCGTTGTAAGAATCCAGACCGCCAATCCGTTCTATGACGACAGCTATGCGGTCGATTCGGCCAACCTCGGTCCCTACGGCGAGGCCATCGAGACCGAGTTGATCCCCGCGGTTGAAAAGAAATTTCGCGCCATCGGCCAGGGCTGGGCTCGTTTCCTCTACGGGGGCTCAACCGGTGGCTGGGAGGCCATGGCCGCGCAGGTTTTCTATCCCGATCACTACAACGGCGCGTTCATTGCCTGCCCAGATCCGGTCGACTTCCACGCCTACACCAACATCGACATCTATAAGGATGCGAACGCATATTTCATTCCCGGCGCAAACAAGCAGATAGAGCAGCCCTCTATGCGCGACTACCTTGGCCACACATTGATCACGCAGCGGGGCGTCAATCAGTACGAAGCCGCGCTCGGCGATCACGGCCGCTCTGGTGAGCAGTACGATATCTGGCAAGCCGTCTTTTCACCGGTGGGTGCTGATGGCTACCCCGCCCCGATCTTCGACAAACAAACAGGCGCCATCGATCACACCATCGCGCAATACTGGCACGAACACTATGATCTCACCGCCAAACTGCAGCGCGAATGGTCGCAGCTGCAGCCGAAACTCGACGGCAAGCTGCATGTGTATGTGGGTTACGACGATAGCTACATGCTGAACAACGCTGTGTATCTCCTCCAGGACTTCCTCGAGGCCGCGAATCCACCCGCCCATGCGGAGGTAGCCTATGGCCCTCGCGCGGAGCACTGCTGGAACGGCGATCCATCCCTCCCAAACGCGTACAGCCGCCTGCACTACGAGACCATGTACGTGCCGAAGATCATGCAGCGCATCGAGCAGACCGCACCAAAGGACGCTGACGTTACCAGCTGGCGCTATTGAGGGCCGTGCCCGGATGAGCGATGGCAACGTCTTCAAACGATGGGAGGAGATATGTGCAGGCCAGGCAGAACGCTGCTGACATTATCACTGGCAATGGGCGCGCTTGTAGCTAGTGGATTCGCCCAGTTCGGTGCGCCGCAGCCGGTGGACACCTTCCACGGCAAGCCTAGGGCGATCATTATTACCGACATCGGCAATGAGCCCGACGACCAGATGTCGTTGGTTCGCCTGCTACTGTACTCCGACGAGATCGATCTCGAGGCGCTCATCGCCGCGACCAGCACATGGCAGAAGGCCGCGACGCATCCGGAAACGATGCACCAGTTGATCGCGGCCTTTGGTCGGGTGCGTCCGAACCTCCTGCTTCATGCGAAGGGATGGCCTGAAGCCAGCCAACTCGATGAGCGTGTTTACACGGGTCAGCCGGCGTATGGAATGGATGGCACCGGCGCCGGCAACGCCTCCGCAGGATCTAGGGCCCTCATGGAGGCTATGAAGCGACAAGACTCGCGTCCGCTGTGGATTTGCCTCTGGGGCGGCGCCAATACCCTCGCGCAGGCGTTGATGGACCTGCGCGCGGAGGTGAGTTCTGAAGAACTGAATCGAATCATCGCGGGACTGCGAGTCTCCTCAATCTCTGACCAGGATGACGCGGGGCCGTGGATCCGGAAGGAGTTTCCATCGCTCTTCTATGTGGTGAATCCGAGCCGCGCCAACAGCGATTCGTATTACGCCGCGACCTGGACCGGCATCAGTGGCGACATCTACTACCGCAACGGCGAAGGGGCTGACACCAGCCTGGTCACAAATGAATGGCTAGACAAGAAAATTCGCGCCAAGGGTCCATTGGGAATGGTGTATCCCAAATTCGTGTTCATCATGGAGGGCGACACACCGAGTTATCTGGGACTCATCGACAACGGGCTGAACGCATATCGCCGGCCCGACTGGGGAGGTTGGGGCGGACGCTACGTCTGCCTGCAGCCCTATGGCGAAACGCACGCCATTTGGACGCAAGGCGGCGATGAGTTCTTCCGCAGGAGCTCGCAGGACGAAGTCCCCGGCATAGACGGCAAGGTTCACACCTCCGACCAGGCGACCATCTGGCGATGGCGTGAGGCATACCAGAATGACTTTGCTGCGCGCATGGATTGGACAATCAAAGATTTCGCCCACGCGAATCACGAGCCCGTCGTCGTGGTGAATGGAAAGGAAGGCACCGAACCGATCGAGATGGAAATGAAAGCTGGCGAGACGGTGACGCTGGACGCAACTGGAACCAGCGACCCCGACAACAACAAGCTCACCTACAACTGGTTCCTCTATCCGGAAGCCGGCCTTTCGGGAGTGAACGGCGCGGACGTGTCGATAGCCGGCAATGGCAACACGACGGTAAAGCTGACTGCAAATTCGCCCTGTCGGGCTGCATGGCTGAAGGGGATGATCCCGTGCCGCGGCGACGGCGTGGCCCACATCATTCTGGCCGTGACCGACGACGGATCGCCGCGCCTGACGCAGTACCGACGCATCATCGTAACGGTAAAGCCGACGCGAAACCAGCCCTTCTAAGGTGAACCCGAGCGGCCGTCCGTTATGCTGGACTTCGCAGTCCAGCCCGAAACCACCGTCTCCGGGAGCCACATGAACAAAGCTGTGCTGGCCGTCGCCATCCTTTGCTTTTGCTCGTCTGCATTCGCCTCGTCTCTCATCACCACCCGCCTTGAGGATCCCAAAGCCATCTATCTCGTTGCGCCTCCCGGATCAGCCGACAGCTCCGCCACGCTGCAATCAGCCATTGATAAGGCCTCAGGCACTGGTCGCGAAGGCATTGTGTTTGTCCCCGCCGCCCGCTACACCATCACGCACACGGTCTATCTATGGCCGGGCGTGCGGCTCATCGGGTATGGCGCCACGCGCCCTGTGTTTGTGCTGCCTCCGAACACTCCCGGCTTTCAGAAAGGCATGGGCGTGATGGTGATGTTCGCCGGCCTTACGCCTCACGAGCGCCCGCGAGCTGGAGAGCGCATTGCCTTTCCCCCTCCCGGCACGGTTCCTCCGAACAACGACGTAGCGGACGCAAATCCGAACACATTCTATTCGGCCATGAGCAACATCGATTTCGAAATCGGAGAGGGGAATCCGGCAGCAGTGGCGGTCCGCTTTCATGTGGCCCAGCACTCGTTTCTCGCTCACATGGATTTCCACATTGGCTCAGGCCTCGCCGCTGTCTATCAGGCAGGCAACGAGGCTGAAGACCTGCACTTTTATGCAGGCCGTAACGGCATCCTAACTGAGAACACTTCGCCCGCCTGGCAGTTCACGCTCATTGATTCGACATTCGATGGCCAGCGCGAAGCCGCCATTCGCGAGCACGAAGTCGGATTGACCTTGATCCGCGATTCGTTCCGAAACGTGCCAAAAGCAATCGATATCGATGAAGGATATCCAGACCAGCTCTGGGTAAAGGATTCGCGCTTCGAGAACATCAGCGGGCCGGTCGTCACCATCAGCCTTGAGAACAGTCCGCTCACCGAGATCGGATTCGAGAACGCCACTCTGAGCAATGCACCGACATTCGCAAAGCTGCGCGAGAGCGGCAAGACAATCGCTGGCAAAGGTCCTGCCTACCAAGTGCAGAGCTTCAACTACGGTTTGATCGTGCCCGGCGAGGGGCAAATGGGCTCCATCAGAATGCAGTACGATGCTGCGCCGCTCGCTTCGCTTCCCGCGGCCGCTCCGCCCGCGATCAGGCCCCTGCCGCCAAGCAGCGAGTGGGTGAATGTACACACGCTTGGAGTGAAGGGCGATGGAACATCCGATGACACTTCGGCCCTGCAGCAGGCCATCAACGGACATCGGGTCCTCTATTTTCCCGGTGGGCACTACATCGTCCGCGACACGATCACTCTGAAACCGGATAGCGTGCTGATAGGACTCCATCCCACGCTCACGCAAATCGATCTCATGGATGAGACACCGGGCTTCCAGGGCGTTGGTGCCCCCAAGGCCGTGCTTCTCGTGCCTTCCGGCGGAGAGAACATCGTCAGCGGAATAGGTGTCTTCGCCGGCGGAATTAATCCGCGTGCGGTAGCCGTACTGTGGAAGGCCGGAGAAAATTCGCTGATGGACGATGTCCGCTTTCTCGGTGGGCACGGCAGCGGCAGCAATCCTTATAACAACAATCACACAGCTGATCCTGACCTGCACAAGCGCTGGGACGGACAGTATCCAAGCCTGTGGGTAGCCGATGGAGGTGGCGGCACCTTCGCCAACATCTGGACGCCCAACACTTTCGCACAAGCCGGCTTTGTGGTGTCGAACACGAAGACGCCTGGCCACGTGTATGAACTCTCGAACGAGCATCACGTGCGCAACGAGATCAAGTTCGATCACGTGGAGAACTGGGACATCAACGCTCCGCAAACCGAAGAAGAAGCGGGCGAAAGCCCAGAGGCGCTTTCGCTCGAGATCGCCTACTGCCACAATCTCACCATCGCCAATTATCACGGATATCGCGTTACGCGTTCGCGCGCGCCCTTTCCCGCGGCCGTTCGCATCTATCAATCGTCAGATATTCATTTCCGCAATGTTCACGTAAACGCAGAAAGCGGCTATGGCATTTGCGATCAGAACGGCTGCGGCACCTTCCTGCGCCTTAGCAAGTTTCCCTACGAGAACGCGATTGAAGACGTGACCCATCATGTCGAAGTGCGCGAACGGGAGTTCGCGGTCCTGGACATCGTTGGTGATCCGAAGCGGCCCGCAGACACTGAGGCATCCGTCGTGCTCGCGCGGGGCACCCCTCTAAAGAAGCTGGAGGACGGCTTCTACTCCATCTTGGGAGCAGCGGTCGACTCCACTGGCAAGCTCTACTTCGTCGACCATCACAACCAGCGCATCTATGGTTGGTCAGAAAAAGAAGGCCTCACCATTGAACGCGATAACCCGATCGACCCTGTCAATCTGGCATTCGACAAGTCAGGGAATCTCCTGGTTCTCTCATCCGCCGGACCTGGGAGCACGGTGTACACGCTCAAGCCCGGAAGCTCAGCAGAGGAGCTCACCGTCTTGACTCCACAGGCTGCCAAGCCTCACGCAAACGCTGCGGTCATTCTGCCGGTGAATTGGTGGAACAACGGCGAGTTCAAAGATCAGTTGAACTTGGATACGATGCGCTTCACCACGCTCGCCGAGATGTTCGCCGCAGACGCGACCACGCCAATTGCGCGCGAATACGTCTCTAGAGATGGCAGCGTGTTTCTGCCCGCGCGCAGAGTCTTCCAGCAAGGCACGGCCAACGATACCTCCGGATGGCGCTTCAGCGACAACCTCGACACCTACGGCTTCCTCGTCGCCGAACCGGGACAGCGCGTCTATGTCAGCAGCGAATCGGAGGGCATCACCTACAGCGCTACGGTGAAGCCCGACGGGACGCTTTCGGACTTGAAGCCGTTCGCGCAACGCGGGGGAGAGAGCGTCGCCGTCGATCCGCACGGGAACGTCTATGTCGCCAACGGTCAGATCTTCGTCTACGCGCCTGATGGCAAACAGATCGCGCAGATCGATGTGCCTGAGCGGCCTCTGCAACTCGTCTTCGGAGGCGCCGATCACCGGACGCTCTTCATCCTTGCGCATCACGCATTATTCGCGGCGCAGGTGCGCTGACGCGGCATTCGCCCTATCGGGGGCTAGTTGGCGGGGCTGTTCAATTGCGTAGGGAACCCCAGCCGCTCCCAGAAGTTCCTAACCAGGGCCAGCGCTTCGGGCCCTGTCCGCTTGGTCGAGATCAGACGGATCGCCGAGCCGGGCCGTTCGTCGGAAAGGCTGCGCGGGGAGGCGGCGATCGCAATGCACTTCTCAGGGCGATAGGTGCACGAAGCCAGGTCCTCAATTGAGAGATTGGTCGTCGGGGTTGCCAGCACGGTCTTCGGCGGCGCCATGCGATCCAGCAGCCACAGAATCTCGAGCTTCGATTCGAGCTCGTCGGGGACGCAGTCAATCGCCAGGTCGGCCTCGCGTACGGCATCTTCCACAGTGGAAACAAAGTGCACCTGCGCCGGATCGCCGGCGAGCGCTTCGACGGAAAGCTCCTGGCGGAGATACTCCTGCGCGTGGTGCAGATTCGAGGGCATCACGTCTTCCAAAAAGACGCGGAAGCCGGCCCGGGCAGCCGCCAGTGCAAGCCAGCGGCCCAACGGTCCGGCTCCGATAATGGCGAGGGTGATCAAGAACGGCCGCAGCTTTCAGCCACCAGCCCCCAGCTTCTTTCCCGGCTTACGCTGAGTGCTGATGACTGAGGGCGCGTTGGTTGGAAATGCGTTCAAGAAAGCCTTCAGCTCGGTCATTCCAAACTCGCCCCGAGATGGATCACTGGACTCGACGAGCTGACGGCGAATAGCTGACTTTATTCCGCTTCGAGGGCCTTGGCGATGTCTTCGGCGCTGGGCTTCGACTGGCGAAGGTGCTCGAGTACGCGGGCCCGCTCTTCCGGGGACAGCGTGGGGATGAACGCCAGCATGCGGCGCAGGGTAACGGACACGTCGTCGATATAGTTCATCAAGCGGATTGCTTCACCGGAAAGCGGCATGAGGGAACCTCTCCTGAACTTCTCAAATCATTGTAAGGTGCTCGGCCTGCGAACCCGTCGCCTCCTGCTTTATCGGCTCTTCAACGCCACGCGCCGAGAATCAACCCCATAACAGTCAGCGCCACCGTCAGGTAACCTCCGTTGATCAATACGTAGCTCCACGGCTTGCGCTCGAACAGAGAGATGATGCCGATCCCCATGAAGCACCACCCGAAGCCGGCAAGGAAGCCCGCCGTGGCTCCCCACGTAGCAGTCGTTCCGGGCGCGTCTAGGAACTTGGCCAGATTGAACGACATCATCAGGCTGAAGAGAAAGCTGATCCCGAAAACCTTCGCTGGATTACCAGATGGCTCCGATTGAAACCCGTTGGCCTTCATCCAGGCAGCGGAAAAGACCCTGTACCAGATGCCGCCAATCACGAAGGCAGAGACCGCGGCGGCCAGCACTGCCCAATAGTTCAGGTGTGCGTTCATTGCTTCTCTCCTTTGGAGACGGGCTTCGGCGCGATCGCCATTGCTTTTTGCCAGTCAGTTGGTCCTGCCACAAAACGGTGGTGTAGCATCGCGAGCAATTGGGCGTTACCCCCGGCTAGGTATTCGTAGGCAGCGTCCCATTCAGCTCCGCTCTGCCAGCCGGTTTGCGTCAGACGGACGAGCGTGCTGCCTCCTGCCGGCGTGAACGTAAAAACTGCGCGGGTTCGCGCGACCCTCACATTCGGGAATCGGTCGGGCGCAAGCGCATTGATCACAATCTCCTTCTCTGGGACGAAACTAACGATCGTCCCTCCTCCAGTGCTTCCTGGAAACTTCACCAGCCAGTCGCCACCGGGTTTCAAATCCACGGATACACTGGGCGCGAGCCAGGTGGTCAATCCCTGTTCGGTGGTGAATGCCTGCCACACCTCGTGCACGGGCGCAGGGATGGAAAGCTCGATTTGCAACACTTTCGCCTTATCGTCCGGCTGCCCAGCGCAGGTCGCATGCGCTGGGATGCCGGCCGCAAGGAGAAGAGCGAGTACAGCAGTTTTCATCAGGAAGACCTCGCTTGGTTGATCGTTCAAGTAGTCGTTGGTTGATTAATCAAGTAAACTACCGTAAGCTGACTTGTCAAGCGGTTCCCTAACAATCTCTGAGGTCTTCTCTCATGGCCAACGTAGTCCCAACCTCGACGGTAAGGAAGCCCACCCTCCTGCAGGGAGCAGGCCCCGCCACGCGCCAGCGGCTGGTCGAGTCCGCCCGCTACCTGTTCTGGGAACGCGGCTTTGCCGGCACCTCAATGGCCGACCTGCTGGCCCATTCCAAGGTGAACTCCGGCAGCTTCTACCATTTCTTCGACAGCAAGGAAGCCCTGTTACGAGAAGTGCTCGAAAGCTACCTCGTCGCGCTCCACCCCATGATCGTCGAGCCGGCATACGCGGCCACATCAAGGCCCATCGAGCGCATCTTCGCCATTCTCGAGGGCTATCGCGGGCGCATTCTGATGACGGATGCGCAATACGGCTGTCCGCTGGGACGCCTGGCGCTCGAGATCGACCCCGAGAACCGGCCTGCTCACAAACTCATTGCAGAGAATTTCCGCGGCTGGATCGGCGCCGTTCGGGCTTGCCTTGAAGAGGCAAAGCTGCCGAAAGGCACTGACATCGACGCCCTCGCAACCTACGTCCTCGCCGTGATGGAAGGCGGAGTCATGCTATCCCGTTCCTATGGCTCGGTAGATCCTTTCGACCGCACCGTAAAAGCGCTGCGCGAACACTTTCAGTTGCTCATGCGAAAGCCCCGGCGCTCTACCCGTTCTCAATCCGCGACTTGATATCTGCGTACGCCGCGGCAATCAGCTCGCTCAGCGCCTCCGCATTGAGCCGCGTCTCCGGCCTCAGCTTCACATGCCGCATCCGCTTGCCGTTCCCCTCAAGCAGCCGCGCCGGATCGAGGAAGGCCGCTCCCTGAAAGAAGCCGACGTTGACGTGCGCCGCGAACACGTTGACGTAGGCAAAGGCAACATCACCCAGGCAGGCCGTCGGGCAGCCATCGTGCAGAAGCTCGCGCACCTCGTCGCCACACGTCCGGATCACCTGAACCAGTGGCGCGCGATCGCTCCCAGCTCGCCGTCGTGCTCGCTTAACCACGCTTCAACAGCGGCATCTCGCACAACAGCGCCATTCAGTCGGAAGAGGTCGGAGGTCATCGCGCGCTGCCCTGCTTTCATTTTGCGGAGCAATTCTTCCTGCCGGTATCGGCCACGCTCGCAATCATCCATTTCCCTTCGACGCGAACCACATTGAACAGATCCGTTCCGCAGTGATCGACCTTGCCGTCCACCAGAAAGTCGAACGGCGCCCACACTACAGCAAGATCGTTATCGATCTTCACCAGGGGATCGTGAATGCGTTCTTCAATCTGCGTGGGGCCGGGTTTTCCAACGCGATCTGCGAAAGCTTCGAACGTCATCTGCGCGGGCTTGCCGTCGCGCATCAGCACCATGGTGCCACCCGGCAACGTGGGCGCCTTGATCGCGGCAGCATCCCGCTTAGCCATGCCATCGAACATCGCCTGAATTGGGGCCAGCACCGCCTGCTCCTCCGCCGATTGCGCGAAGGCGGCTGTGCCGAAACTCGCTGTCAGAATTGCGACGAACACAAAGGCGAACTGCTTGGCGAGCGTGTACATGCTCGCCATTCTATCTTGAGATCACCATCTGTAAACGGGTTCACCGGTCCGGTCTGATATAACGGTCCCGGTTCCAGGGCCTGCCAGTGATGCGGCCGGAGATACGGAGATTTCCATGATGATGCGCAAGATCGGGTTTGTCGCGTTGCTGCTGTCTGGGCTGGCGTCGCACGCGCCAGCGCAGGGCAGCGGACGCGATGCTGTCTCAATGCAGACAGTGAAGCCAGAGACAGTCGGCTTCTCAACAGAGCGCCTCGAGAACCTGCACAAGATCATCCAGGCCGAAGTCGACGAGAAGCACCTGGCCGGAGCCGTCACGATCCTCGCGCGGCACGGCAAGATCGTCGAGTACCGCACGTACGGCGTGAAGGACCTGGCTATCAACGCGCCGATGACGAAGGACACCATTTTCCGCGACTACTCGATGACCAAGCCGATCACGGGCGTGTCAATGATGATCCTGTTCGAGCAGGGCAAGTGGCTGCCCGCCGATCCGATATCGAAGTACGTTCCCGAGTTCGCCAATCTGAAGGTGTTCAACGGAGTTGATGGCGACGGCAAGCCGATCCTGGTGGACCCCGAGCACGCGCCCACGATGCGGGAGCTGATGTCGCACTCTGCTGGCTTTCTCTATGGGTTCGGCAACAGCAAGATGGATGATTTGTACAAGGAAGCCAAGCCGTTGGCGGCCGCGAACCTGCAAGAGATGATCGACAGGCTGGCGAAGCTTCCCCTGGCGTATCAACCCGGCAAGGGCTGGCAGTATTCCATGTCGATGGATGTGCAGGGATATGTCATTGAGAAGTATTCAGGCCAGAGTCTGCCGCAGTTCATGCACGACCACATTTTTGCGCCACTCGGGATGAAAGACGCCGGCTTCTATGTTCCGGCTGACAAGCGCTCGCGCTTTGCATCGAACTATCGCGACGACAAGGGGAAGCTGGTTCCTACGCAGGAAGCAGCAGGGCCGCCGACGGATTATTCCGAAGAGCCAAAGCTCGCCTCAGGTGGCGGGGGGCTCGTGTCGACCGCAGAGGACTACTACCGATTTGCGCAGATGCTCGCGAACGGCGGCGAGCTGAACGGAGTGCGGGTGCTGTCACCCGCTTCGGTGAAGCTGATGATGTCGAACCATCTGCCCAAAGAGCTGATGACCGGTCAGTTCGGCATCGGAATGCACGTGATGCGGCCGGGATTCGGCTACGGCTATGACGGCGCGGTAGTGTTCGACCCCGCAGAGGCTAACCTGCCGGACGGCGCCGGAACCTATTTCTGGGACGGCGCCGCCGGAACCTGGTTCTGGGTGGACCCGACCAATGACGTTGTGTTCGTCGGAATGATCCAGCGGATGGGCGGCGGCGACAACCACCCGCTGGCCTACAGAACGCACTCTGCTGTGTACTCCGCGCTGGTCGATCCGCGGAAGTAGAGCTTAAGGTGTAGCCGGCAAAGTCCTGAGATACTCCACCAGTTTCTTCAGGTCTTCTTCGCTGATCTTGTCCTTATAGGGAGGCATCGGGTTAGTGGTGCCGGCGCTGGTTTTGGCAGGCGGGCTCATGATCGTCGACGTGATCTGGTCCGCCGTGCGCCGCGTGCCAACTCCGTTTAACGACGGGCCCATATCGCCACCGGTGCGTCCTATGCGATGACACAGCAGACAGTTATTGTTGTCTATGATGCTCTTTGCGTGATCGGCATCCGAGGTACCGGCCGCCGCAGATTCACTCGGCGGCTGAGCGGGCGTTCCCGGCTGCGCGGCCGGCGCTTTCGGAGCCGCGACAGCCATTCCCACCGGAGTGAGGCGGAAGAGACCGCCGGGCTTGGCGTCCTCGACCATCCATAACGCGCCGTCGGGTGCGACCTCGACGTCGCGAACGCGGTGGCCCACTTTCCAACGATCGACGGCCTGCGCTCCGCCTTTGCCGTCGAAGGTGATCCGGACAAGTGCCTCGGTTGAAAGGCCGCTAACAAAGGCTGAGCCGTCCCACTGCGGGAACATTGCGCCCTTGTAGAACATCAGGTTGCCCGGAGCGATGACAGGATCCCAGTAGATGACGGGCTTGGCGAGGTCAGCGCGCGTATCGGGACTCGGGATCGGGACGCCGTTGTAGTTGTGTCCGTACGAGACCAGCGGCCAGCCGTAATTCTTGCCGCGTTCGATGAGGTTGAGCTCGTCGCCGCCGCGAGGGCCGTGCTCCACTTCCCACAGCCGTCCATCCGGCGCGAACGCCAGGCCATAGGGAGTGCGGAAGCCGGATGCCCATGTCTCCGAGGGCGTAAGGTTGGGGCCGGGAAAGGTGTAGGTGCGAACGACCGGAGCGGGCTTAGCTTTCTCCGTGTCGTCGGGCGGGTTGATGATTGGCACGGTGGCTGCGCCGGTTTTGCCCGCCATGGGATTGCCGGGAGCGGGCTTGCCGTCGAGCGTAAGACGCAGGATTTTGCCGAGCGGCTGGTTGGGATCCTGGGCCGGCGTCATGCGCTGGCGGTCGCCACTTGAGAGGTAGAGATATTTGCTGTCCGGCGAGAAGGCGATGGCCGCGCCGAACTGACCGCCTTCGCCACGCTCGCCGTCGCGCCAGATCACCTTGAGGTTTTCGAGACTGGCAGTGTTGTCGCCGATCTTCAACTGGGCCCGCGCAAGCGCGAGGCTGGAACCGCCGTCGCCGGGCTCGGAGTAGGTCAGATAGACGCTGTGGTCCTGCGCATAATGCGGCGAGGTGAAGACGCCGAGCATTCCGCCCTGCCCCTCCCAGAGCACCGCGGGGACATTGGTAACCGGAGTCTTTTCACCCTGCTGGGTGACGAGTTGCAGGCCGCCGGTCTTTTCGGTGATGAGCATGCGGCCGTCGGGGAGGAAGGCGATGCGCCACGGCAGACTCAACGTGGTGACCTGGGTGATGGTGAACGGCAGGTTCGGGTCGTCCTTCTGTTCGCCCGCGTTCACCTGCGCGTAGGCGCTGCTCGAAGCGAGGGCCAAGGACAGCGCTGCAATCGTCAGATGCTTCATCGTGACCTCGTTATTGGGGAGCGATCCGACAGCTAGACGAGAATCCCAGCGCCCGAGCCGGCAACCGCATTCTTTGCTTAGACTATCGTGCTCAGTCGTGGGACTTCAAAACGTTGGGGAAGTCGACGGCGAAACCGAACTGCCCGCCGATGTGCGGGCTGGCCTCGTACTTGCCACCCAGGACGGCAAAGGTCATGCTGAAGCCATCGCGGAGCTGGTAAGAACCGCCGCCGAGGAACTGGAGCTGATCTTTTTCGAGGCCCTTGGTGTCTCCGAGTCCGCCGTAGGCTTCGGCGCCGAGGGTGAGGTCTTTCGTGAAGTCGTGGAGCAGCGACAGGCCGCCGGTGTAGACGTGGCCGCGCGTTGTCGAAACTCCTATGACGCCGGTGCTGGTGTTGCCGGCGAAGAGGTAGCCGAAGTTGGCGGTCAGGCGGGTCTTGTCGCCGAAGGGCTCCTGGGCGATGGAGTTCAGCCAGTAGTCGTGGAGGCCGGAGCCGAGTTCCTGCTGGACGTTGCCGGTTGGGAATTCGATGTAGAGGCTGGCGCCGAGTGCCGGGATGTACGACTTGGTATCGAGCTTGCGGATGCCCCATTTAAGGCCGAGATCGAGGTCGCCGACGCCCGCTGACGTCTCGTGCTGCTTAGAGCGGTAGATGGAGAGATACGGAAGGTCGATGTCGCCTTCGAGATTGTGGGCAAAGCCGTAGTTCAGCTTGAAGTTGGCGGTGTTCTGGTTGAGGTTGGGGTATTGCGAGGACTGGAGCGCGTCAAATTCGTTGAAGAACTCGAAGTGGACCACGCGGCGCTCCGTGACGGCGGGGTCGTCGGTGTAGAAGGGCATTTGGGCGTGCAGCGTTGCGGCGTGCCAAGGAGCACACACAACAAGCAGGATGAGGAGGCGGAATCTGCGGATCGGCACGCGATTCCACGATACAGGAATGGAGAGCAGGCTTTGTGAACCTACGGTTTACTAACTCGTTAGCCTTGGGCCCTATTGGCGCCAAATTCTCAGGATTCTCAATATGGTTTATTGTATCAACTTAAACAGCTTATTTTGAATGGTTTGCCCCTTAAGCACCCCTCAAAAAGCGAACATAGGGAGAAGCCAAAACAGGGGGAGGGGTAGCTAATTTTCTAGTAAACATACGACCAAACGTGTTCAAGAAATGAAGCAGAAAGACACCACCGCCGTCAGGAAGTACGGTAACGCGTTCATGGATGCAGGTCTGTGATGGCGATCACGCGCGTAGAGCTGATTTCAGTTGCCGGTTTTCGGTTATCAGCTCCGTACGGCGACGCTCGACGGCAGAGAAGTGCCAGTATGCGGTGAGCGTGCGAGTGTGTTGGGGCTCACATCCTGAGGCGTGCGACGGGCGTAGCATTGTGGGCCGTTCGGGAGGTGTGTATGAACGGCGGGTGCTTGAAGTGCGGCGAGCATATGGATGCGGAATGGGTATTCTGCCCCCAGTGCGGTGCGAAGATTGAGGGGCCGACGGCGGAGATTGCTACGGCGGGGCACGAGCATGAGCCCGCTCCAGTGACAGGCGCCTTCAGCGGGGCCCTGTTCGGGCTGATTGCAGCGCCGATCGCGCTGGTATTCGGCATCATGCTGTGCCTGACTGGGTGGGGCATCTTCATCGGAATTCCGGTGATCATCCTTGCGATTCTCGCGCCGCTGGCAGGGCCGCTGGTGGGGCTGGGAGCGGCGAAGGATAAAGTGCTCTAGAAGAGTTCACAGGTCGCAGTTCACAGTTCGTAATTCGCAGCTCACAGTTGTATGCGGACCTGGCTACCGTGGCTGGGGATGGTCCCGGGTTACGGACGGCAGGGAACGCGGATAGAATCGCCGGATGAGCGGAGACGTGCAGGACACGGTTGGGGTGGCGCAGCGGTTTGTGGACGCGATCAATCGGCAGGATGTGAATGCGGTGGCGAACCTGATGACTCCCGATCATCTGTTCACCGACTCGCTGGGGAACGTGGCGCGCGGGCGCGAGAGCATGCGCGAGGGCTGGAAGCTCTACTTCCAGATGGTTCCCGATTATCAACTTCAGGTTGAAGAGACGTATGTAAACGAATCGGCGGTGGTGATGCTGGGCATTGCGGGGGGCACGTATTCCCATGGATTCGAAAGCGTGCGCGCGACGGGCATGCCCATGGTGCTTCCCGACGGGACCTCGAAATTGATGAACAAGTGGCAGACGCCGGCAGCGGTGCGAGCGCGGATCGAGGACGGACTGGTTGCCGAGTGGCAGGTATTTGCGGATAACGAACCGATCCGAAAGCTGATGCGCGGCGAGGACGGGGCCAATCCCGGGTAGATGCCCTGTTCAGAGTGGCAGTTGCGACCAATGCGCGGATGCGTAGGATGAGAGCTGCGCGCGTGATGATCCGCGCAGGGGAGAGCCTGTGTTCGTTCGGGGTCGTGGGATTGCGGTAGTGGTTTTGACTGTGGCGCTTGGTCTTGCTGCGGGCTTTGCGCAGAAGACCAAGGTGGGGTTTGACAAGACCGCCGATTTTTCAAAGTACAAGAGCTTCAGCGTGCAAAAACCCGCGAAAGACCCGGCTCATCCGCTGCTCTACGTACATATTGTGGGCGCGATCGAGCAAGAGCTGGCGGCCAAAGGCATGACGCATGCGGAGACGGACGGCGATCTAGTGCTGATGCTCACGGGCGGCACGGATTTCGGCCTGGAGAACGCGCCGACGGCTTCAGACTGCGCAAACTGCAAGGCTCCCATTCTCGATCCAGGGGACTGGCCCGGAAACACGGCACCGCCGGGAGTTGGCAGCAAGCCGATGCCTGAGGGCATGGTCGAGCTGAATTTTGTGGATCGCGCGACGAACAAGTCGGTGTGGATGGGATGGGTGGAACAGAAGCTCGATCCGGACAAGAAGTCCAAAGCCTTCGATCAAGCCGATAAGGCGATTCAGAAGTTGCTGAAGGATTTCCCGCCGAAGAAGTGATCGAGGGACTGCGAAGACAGAGTCTGAGGTGAATTCGTGCTCTCCCACCCTAAACGCAAAAAGCGCGTTTAGGATGGGGCACATGAAATTGTGCCTTCCAAAAACTTTCCTCTTGACAATCTAGTGGAGCTGATTGTTTCCTCTTGATTGTCGAGAGGAGAATGTCTGCTTGTCTGAATCCGCGAAGTCAGGCGCCGGTTCCGGCGCTGCCAAGTCCAGCGAATCCAAATCCAGTGAGTCGAAGTCCGGAGGCCTGGTCCAGGGCACTCTGGAGATGCTCATCCTGAAAACGCTGGCGCTCGAGCCCATGCATGGGTATGGCGTTTCCGTGCGCATTGAGCAAGTCTCTTCGGGAATATTCCGCATCAACCCCGGTTCCCTTCTGCCCGCTCTGAGCCGCATGGAGCGCGCCGGGCATGTCCGATCAGAGTGGCGCGCGACGGAGAACAACCGGCGCGCGAAGTACTACATGCTGACCGCAAAGGGGCGCAAGGCGCTGGCCAGCGAGACTGAACAGTGGGACCGCCAGGCGGCCGCGATTCGCCGCATCCTCGAAGCCTGAGGGAGTCCGCAGCGGCCGCTCGAGCCGCGACGATTCCGCAGGCTGTGATCGCAATGGGCGCAACGGTTGCGCATTTCACAACGCTCAGTGCCGCATGGAGAACGGGAATGAACCTGCTGACGAACTTATTCCGTGGTCTTCGATCGCTGTTTGGCAAGCGCCGTGTGGACCGGGAACTCGATGAGGAACTGGCCGCGTTTGTTGAGGCGTCGGCTGCGGACAAGCAGCGCCACGGCATGTCGCGGGAAGCGGCTCAGAGGGCGGCGCGTGTTGAAGTCGGCAGCGCGGGCGCGGTTAAGCACCAGGTCTGGTCGTCGCGCTGGGAGTCGGTTCCCGACAATTTCTTTCAGGACATTCGCTTCGCTCTGCGGCAATTGATTAAGAGTCCGGGCTTCACGACGATTGCGATTCTCTCGCTGATGCTGGGCATTGGCGCTAACACAGCGATCTTTACGCTGCTGAACGTGATTCTGCTGCGCCCGCTGCCGGTGCAGAACCCGAAGGAGTTGCTGCTGTTTGGAGACGGCAGGGCTTCTGGCAGCACAGGATCCATTCCCGACGGCAGTTGGCGGCTGTTCTCGTATTCGTTCTATCGCGACTTCCGCGCGAAGGACGTTTCGTTCTCGGGCGTTGCGGCGATCAGCAGCTCTCAATTTCATACGAAGGCGTCCATTGCGGGTGGGGCTTATCAGACGACGCAGGTCGATCTGGTCTCAGGCAGCTTCTTCAATGTGCTGGGTGTACCGGCGTTCCTCGGACGAACGATCGGGGAGTCCGATGACGCTACGGCAGGAGCGGCGCCGGTCGCCGTAGCCAGCTACACGTGGTTCCAGAGGCACTTCAATGGGGATACGGCGGCGCTGGGTAAGGTCATCCGGATTCAATCGCACGATTACACTCTGGTGGGCGTTGCGCGGCCGGGGTTCACCGGCATATCCGTTGGGCAGCCCGCGGATCTGTGGATTCCGCTATCGATGGAGAAGGAAATTTCGCCGGGATGGAATGGACTGGATAACAAGTTCTTTCAATCGCTTTATCTGATCGGGCGCCTCAAGCCTGGGGTGACGGCGGCACAGGCGAGTTCAGAGACCAACGTGCTGTTCAAGCAGATTGTGCGCAGCTACATGGGCGCGCAGCCTTCCGCACAGCACCTGGATGATCTTGCGCACGCGAGCGTGGAGCTTACGCCGGGCGCACATGGAGTGTCGCGGCTGCGCGGAAAGTTCTCATCGCCGCTCATGATCCTGATGGCGATTGTCGCGCTCGTGCTTCTGATCGCATGCGCCAACATCGCCAACATGCTTCTGGCGCGCGGAGTGAATCGCACGCGCGAAGTTGCGGTGCGCATGGCGGTGGGAGCGACGCGCCGGCGCATTGTGGTGCAACTGCTGACGGAGTCGCTGCTGCTGGCCTTGCTGGGAGCGGCGGCGGGCATGGCGCTGGCATGGAAGGCGAGCGCGCTGCTGCTGCATATGGCCACGCCAGGGCCGGAGCCGATTCCGCTGGATGTTCACCCCGACCTTGCAGTGCTTGCGTATACGCTCGGCGTCACGGTGATTACGGCACTGCTATTTGGGATGCTGCCGGCGTTTCGCGCAACGGGGCTGGAGTTTACGCCGGCGCTCAAGGATGGGCGCGGGAGTTCGTCGGTGTCGACGCGCGGCGCGCTGGCGCGGTCGCTCATTGTTGGCCAGGTGGCGCTGTCTGTGTTGCTGCTGGTTGTTGCGGGGCTGTTCGTGCGGAGTCTCATCAATCTGGCCAGCATCGATACTGGGTTCGACAAGCACAATGCGCTGGTGTTCTCGCTCGATTCGAGCACGGCGAATCTGCCGCACAAAACGCCCGATGAGATTCGCTCGGTGCGGTTGCAGGAGCAGATCGAATCGCGCGTGCAGACGATTCCCGGCGTGCAGGCAGACAGCTTTGCGTTCTTCACGTTCAACCAGGGCGGGTGGAGCGACCAGGTGCTGTTCCAGGGTGTTACGCGAACACCTCATAACGGTGAGGATGTGTTCTTCAACAACGTCGGCAACGGATTCTTCTCTGCGATGGGCATTCCGCTGGTTGCCGGGCGCACATTCACGGCGAACGACACACAGACTTCACCAAAGGTCGCGGTGATCAATGAAACCATGGCGCGGCGGTTCTTCCCAGACGGTTGGGCGATTGGGAAGCGCTTCGCTATTGGGGAGGCTCCGGATCATCCCGGCGAGATTGAAGTGATCGGCATCGTGAAGGACGCTAAGTACACCGCTCTGAACGAAGGGACACTGATGGGCGCGTACTTTCCATGCACCCAGCAGGTCGGGTTCTACGGCAATTTTGTGGTGCGTTATGCTCCCGGTGCGAATCGCAGCGAGATTATCTCGCGGACCCGTGCGGCAGTTGCGCAAATCAATCCGAACATTCTGCTCAACAGCGTGACCAGCCTTGAAGAGCAGGTGGATGGATCGATCGCGACGCAATCTCTGATTGCGCGGCTATCGAGCTTCTTCGGAATCGTCGCGGTGTTTCTGGCATGCATCGGGATCTATGGGCTGCTGTCGTATTCCGTGGCGCGGCGCACGAGCGAGCTGGGGATCCGCGTGGCGCTGGGGGCGCGCTCAGGCGCTCTGCTGTGGATGATTCTGCGCGAGAGCCTTCTGCTGCTGGCCCTGGGACTCACGGTGGGAGCCTCGGTGGCGGTAGGCTCTACGCGCATTCTCAAGAGTCTGCTGTATGAGCTGAGCCCGCTGGATCCAATGGCTATGGCGATTTCGATCGCTGTTGTGGCTGTGATGACGCTTGCCGCGGCATGGCTGCCGGCGCATCGGGCGACGCGGATCGAGCCCATGCAGGCGCTGAGGACGGAGTAGGCTGACTGCGGCGCGGTTGAGTGCAGGCAGGTGCGACGAGGCAGAGTGCGCTATAGTGGGACCCCATGAAAGTCATGGGACTACTCATCGCGTTGAGTTTTGCAGCAGGTTCAGGCGCGCAACAATCTGAACACGACAAGATCGCCAGCGGTCCCTTTTCGACGGACGAGCTGCAGAGCTTTCGCGCGGTTGAACCCATCGATACGCATGCGCACGTGTTTGCGGCGGATGGCTTTGTTGCGCTCCTTGAACGGCTCAATTTGCACATTCTGGACATCCTGGTTGTCGACGATATGTCGCCCACGCACAAGGATCTGAGCAGGCAACGGAGCGAGGCCATGGACGTCGTGAGGGCCAGCCATGGATATGCCGCGCTTTGCACGAGCTTCGATCCGTATTCGTTCAATCAGCCAGGCTACGCGAAGAACGTCATCCGCGGATTGGATGAGGACTTCGACAACGGCGCGATTGCGGTGAAGCTCTGGAAGAACGTGGGCATGGAGATCAAAGACGCGAACGGGCATTACCTGATGGCCGACAATCCGGTGTTCGCGCCGATTTTTCAGGATATTGCTGCGCGTAACAAGACGCTTGTGGCGCATCTTGCCGATCCGGATTCGGGATGGCAGCCGCCGAATCCGGCGTCGCCGGACTACGAGTACTACCGGGACCACCCGAGTGCGTATATGTACGGAAAGAAGGGCGTGCCTTCGAAAGAGGAGATTCTGCGCGCGCGGGATCATGTGCTTGAACAGAATCCAAACCTGCGCGTGGTGGGCGCGCACCTCGGCAGCATGGAGTCGGACCTGGATGAACTCGGCAGGCGCCTGGATCGATACCCGAACTTCGCCGTGGATATTGCGGCACGCGTGCCTTACTTCGAGATGCAGCCGCGGGAGAGGATGATCGCATTCATCACGAAGTATCAGGACAGGCTGATCTATGGAACCGACGTGGATTATGCAGGGGGAGCGGAATCGTCGCTCGGCTGGATCGAATCAGTGTATGCGAATGATTGGCGCTACTTCGCGACCAGCGACACGATCGAGTACAAGGGAAAGCAGGTGAAGGGGCTGAGCCTCCCGGACACTGTTCTGCGGAAGATCTACCACGAAAACGCGGTGAAATGGTTTCCGGGAATTGTGAAGCCGCGATAGTTGCCGCTTGCGACACATGCCAATTCTCCTATCTCTGAAGGAGAACCACCTCGATAGCCAGAACAGCGAGGAACAGGAATTTGAGACATCCGACTAATCTCAACTTGGCGAGGGTTTCTCGAGGCAGGCTCTTCAGAATGCGCTCCCGCCTGATCTCCTCCTTTATGACGTATAGCGCGCCATAATCGCTCACGTCTTGGTGTTGGAGTTCCAGGGGCTCGTCGGTCAATCTGAGCCTGCGTCTCCGCTCCCAAAATGCGCAGAAGAATGCGGCGCCGATGGTCAGAACGTATAGCGCGATCTTGAATGGGAGTATGGGCACGACAGGAGGATACAACCGCAGATCCTTCGACCGCGTCCGCTCACGCTACTTCACTCAGGATGACAGAGTCTGTGGGAAATCTGTGGTCTCCCACCCCAAGCGCAAAGTACGCGCTTAGGATGGGGCACCCCGGATTTGCGGCGACGATGCTCTTACGCGAAGAAGATGTTGAGGGCGATGGCGCCGAGGAGAATCGCCACGGCCAGGGCTTCGGGGCGCTTCCACCAGACCAGGTGGCTCGTTTCCGGCTTGGGCGTGAGCGAGTGCACCAGGCCCACGAGTTCGGATTCGGGCTTGGGCGGGGAGAAGCGGCTCACGATCACCGTAACGATGAAGTTGGCACTGAAGGCCCAGATGGCTCCGTAGAAATTCATCGCCATGTCGCTGGGATACGTGTGGATGACGTGCAGCCATCCGCCGTGAATGCCCACATGCGCCTCGATCGGCAGAGTCAGGCCATGATGAATCACGGCTGCACCGGTTCCGAAGATGAGACCGGTGAAAGCGCCGTGGCCCGTGGTGCGCTTAGAGAACATGCCGAGGAGGAACGTGGCGAACAGCGGTGCGTTCACAAAGCTGAATACGAGCTGCAGCGTGTCCATGATGTTGTTGAAGCTGATGGCGGCGTACGCAGTAGCAATCGACAAGAGGATGCCGCCGACGGTGGCCCATCGGCCGACCTTGAGGTAATGCCGGTCGCTCGCGCCTTTGTGGATGTAGGACTGGTAGAGGTCGTAGGTGAATACGGTGTTGAACGCGGTGACGTTACCGGCCATGCCTGACATGAAGCTTGCAAGCAGCGCGGTAAGTCCCAGGCCGAGGATGCCCGTGGGAAAATAGTGCAGCAGCATGTTGGGCGTCGCCATATCGTAGTCGAGCAGCGGCTTCCCGCTGGCGTCGAGCATGGGTTGCCCAGTGACAGGATTGATCTTGGCGGGGACAATTCCCTTCCCTTGCTCCACCTGCGGCGAGACTACCTGGATTTCGTGGGTGATGGTGCCGTCCGCGGCGCGGGTGACGGTGGTGGTTGAGTGCGGCGTGGGAATCGCGATCGCGATCAGTCCCGGAAGGATCACGAGGAACGGAAACAGCATCTTGGGCACGGCGGCGATGAGCGGCACGCGACGGGCTGAGTCCATGTTGTGCGAGGCCATGGCGGTCTGGATGACGAGGAAGTCGGTGCACCAGTAGCCCGCACCAAGCACAAAGCCCAGGCCCATGCCGATGCCGATGATGTCGATGCCCATGGGATTGGTGGAGGGGTGAAGAACGCCTCGCCACTGATGCATGTACTCGACGGGCAGCGCCGCTTTGAGCCCCGACCATCCGCCGATGTTTTTGAGGCCAATCAGCACCAGCGGCAGAAAGCCGGCGATGATGAGGAAGAACTGCAGGACCTCGTTATAGATGGCGCTGGTGAGTCCGCCGAGGAAGATGTAGCAGAGCACGATGATGGCCGAGAGGATGATGGCGAACGTGAAGATGCCTCCGGGCGGCAGGCCAAGCGAGTTGAAGAGGGAGTCGAAGACGTGCAGCGCCTGGATGAGGCGCGCCATCGCGTACATGGAGATGCCGGAAGAGAACACGGTCATCACGGCGAAGGAGCAGGCGTTGAGGGCGCGGGTCTTCTCATCGAATCGCAAGCGGAGAAACTCCGGCACGCTGCGAGCCTTGGAGCCGTAATAGAACGGCATCATGAAGATGCCGACGAAGATCATGGCCGGGATGGCGCCGATGCCGTAGAAGTGCGCGGTTTCGAGGCCATACTTGGCGCCCGAGGCGCCCATGCCGATGACCTCCTGCGCGCCGAGATTGGCGGAGATGAAGGCCAGGCCGCAAATCCACGCGGGGAGCGCGCGGCCGGCCTGGAAGAAATCCTTGCTCGTCTTCATGTAGCGCTTGAGGGCAAAGCCAATGCCCAGCACGAAGACGAAGTAGAGGATCATGATGAGCCAATCAACGGAATGCAGGTGGGCGTCAGTCATAGCGAGTGTGAAGCGTGCTCCTTTGGGCGGAGGGTGCGCGGGTGAAGGCGCAAAAATGGTGGAAGGTACCGCGTACCACTGTATTGACTGAAGCGCGGATGCGTCCAGTGGAAAATGTAAACGTTGTCAGAGCTTGAAAGCCGCTGTTCCTGCTGCATCGCTTTACTTGGTGTCGTGCGTATCAGGCAGAGTCCAGGCGAACAGCACGCCTCCGCTGCCGCTGACTACGTACTGTTTTCCGTCCAGTTCGTAGGTCATGGGAGATGTCTGCATGGCGGCGCCTGTCTGCGCGTGCCATAGGGTCTTTCCGTCGGCGGTGGAGAGGGCCAGCATGTTCCCCTCGGAATCGCCGGTGAACGTGAGGCCGGTATCGGTGGTGAGCACGCCTGCGCCGGAGTGATCACCCACGTCGTGTCGCCAGCGAATCTTGCCCGACTGGTAATCGATGGCCTGGATGTAGCTGTGTCCCCACACGTCGTAGTCGGCGCCGGCCCAGCCGTAGGCGCCATCTTCGGGCTTGGCGAAGTAGATGCTGTAGCTGAAGTGCGTATCGACGATGAACAGGCCGGTCTTGGGGTCGAAGCTGGGAGAACGGTAGTTGGTGAGGCCGCCCTCGTCGGGTGCGATCAGGCGTCCATCGCGCTTGGGGTCCTTGTCGGGGTTGGGGATGGGCTTGCCATCCTTATCGACGCCGAGTGCCCAGTTGACGGGACCGTACGGCTCGGTCAGCAGGCTCTTGCCGTTAGTGCGGTCAAGTACGAAGAAGTAACCGTTGCGCGAGCTCTGCATCAGCATCTTGCGCGGCTGGCCGTGGAAGTTGGCGTCGACCAGAACGGGTGTCTCCACTGCGTCCCAGTCGTGGGTGTCGTGGGGGGAAACGGAGAATCCCCACACCAGCTTGCCGGTATCGGGGTTGAGCGCTACGACGGCACAAGTCCAAGGATTATCGCCCGGGCGCACGGTGCCGTTGAGTACCGGCGTGGGGTTACCGGTGCCCCAGTAGAGGAGATTCAGCGCGGGATCGTAGGTACCAGTCATCCACGTTGCGCCGCCGGTGCCGACTTTAGATTCTTCGGCGGGTGGAGTGGCCAGCCATTCCCACTGGAGATCGCCCGTATCGGGGTCGTAGGAGCGGAGAAGGCCGGGGATGTTATCGAGGTCGCCGCCGATGCCGGCGATGACATGATCTTTCACGACGAGGGGGGCCATGGTGGACCAGTAGCCTTTGTGGACGTCGGCGATCTCCTTGTCCCAACGGAGGCTGCCGTCTTTGGCGTTGAGGGAAAGCAGGTGGGCGTCGGGGGTGGTGAAGTAGAGCCAGCCCTTGTACATGGCGACACCGCGATGGCCAATGTGTTCGCCTTCTCCTTTGGGATGTTTGTAATGCCAGATCATGTGGCCAGAGCGGGCGTCGACGGCCCAGATGTTGTCGGGGACGGTGAAGTAGAGGATGCCGTCGACCAGGAGGGGGGAGGACTTGATCCAGGCCTCCTGGTTGGTCTGGAAGGCCCAGGCCAACGTGAGATTGTTCACGTTGGAGGGGGTGATCTGGGTGAGCTTGCTGTGGCGCTGCCCGGTGTAGTCACCGTGATAGAGGGGCCACGTGTCCTTGGATGGATGCAGGAGTTGGGCTGGGTCAAGTTCCTGAGCAGCAGTGGCTTGCGATCCTAAGAAGACAGAGGCGGCGGTGGCGGCGGCAAGCACCAGCGGGAAGAATCTCATCAGGGGAATGACCTCTCGTTAACGGGAGAAGTCTACTTGGCGGCGTTTGGAGCGTGCAAGGTTGAGGCGAGTAAAGGCGGCAGTCAGCCATCAGCCTTCAGCCGTCAACTGGCCGCGGGCGTCATTTGACGGGGGCTGTCATGTCACATCGGTGCGTAATTGAAAACAGAGTTGGCTACAACGCAACTGAACCGCTGCATGGGACCGAGAGGCGAATTCCGCGCTTGTCCCGATGCAACCTCATGACCTAAAGTTGGCTTCCAATCTTAGAGTGCCACCCCCACAGGCGGAGCATGCTTCTTCGCTGTTGCAGACTCCTCCTTCCCGAAAGTGCATCCGGTGTCCAGAAACCAGGCAGAGCCTCCCATGGAACAGCAAGCGGAATTGTTAGAGAAACCTGGGATCAGTCTGTTCTCGGGCCCTGGAGAGATGGCTCGGTTGATGCGCGAGCTGGACTGGCGCAACACCGAGCTTGGCGATCCAGATCAGTGGCCGCGTTCCTTGCGGGTTGCCGTGCGCCTGCTGCTGGGCAGCGGCTACCCCATGTACATTGCATGGGGGCCGGGGTTCATCCAGTTTTACAACGACGCATACCGGCCGATACTGGGCAAGCTCAAGCACCCCGCTGCTCTGGGCATCGGAACCCCAGATACTTTTCCTGAACTATGGGAGTTTATTGGGCCCATGTTCCGGAGGGTGTTACAGACAGGGCAAGAGACCACGTTGCTGGGCCAGGCTCTATTCCTGAACCGCGACGGCTACATGGAAGAGTGCTACTACGACTTCTCCTACAGCCCGATTCCCAGCGACGATCTGGGGGAAGTCGGCGGCGTCTTCGTCACCTGTTCGGAGGTCACGGGGCAGGTCTTCGAACAACGACGCCTGAAGACCGTTCGCGACCTGGGCTCGAGCGATCCCCAGGCGCGCACGGCGGAGGAGGTATGCCGGGCCGCCGGGGGGGTACTGGCGGAAAACCAACTCGATATTCCGTTCGCGGCGATTTACCTTGTGGACGAACGCGTTGGGGTGGCGACACTGCAGGCGGTGACGGGGGCTGCTGCGGGAGGTCCGATTTGCCCGGAGACTTTATCGCTTGCCGAAGATGCGCCGTGGCCCGTACGCAGCGCGCTGGAGGCCACAGCGGTTCAGCACGTGCCTGACCTGAAGAGCAGGTTCGCACAGGTCCCGGCGGGCCCATGGCCAGAGACCCCGAACGAGGCTGTCGTCATTCCTTTCAGCAGCGGATCCGTGAATCCAGTCGGATTCATCGTGATCGGCGTGAATGCGCGCAAGCAGTTCGACGACGCGATGGAGCAATTCCTCGCGCGCTGCGCGCAGGTGATTTCCGGGCGGCTAGCCAATGCCCGCGCCTTGGAAGACGCGCGCCGCAGAGCGGAGTCGCTCGCGGAGCTGGATCGAGCCAAAACGGTTTTCTTCAGCAACATCAGCCACGAGTTCAGAACGCCGCTGACATTGATTGCGAGTCCGCTGGAGGACCTGGCATCGTCTGCTTCGATGTCGGCAGCGGACCTTGAGCGCATCGATCTCGCACAGCGGAATGTGATTCGTTTGCAGCGGCTCGTCAACAACCTCCTGGACTTTTCGCGGATTGAAGCGGGACGGGTGGCGGCGACATTCGAGCCGCTCGATCTGGCGCTCATGACGAAAGAGCTGGCGAGCGGATTTCAGTCCACATTCGACAAAGCAGGACTCGCACTGGTCATCAAGGCACCCCCGCTTTCCGAGCCCATCTATGTGGACCGGGAGATGTGGGAGAAGACGGTCCTCAATCTAATCTCAAACGCTTTCAAGTTCACGCTCTCCGGCTCTGTGACGGTGGAGTTGGCGGAGAACGCCGAGAGCGTCGAACTGCGCGTCACGGACACGGGCGTGGGCATTCCTGCATCGGAATTGTCGAAGGTGTTCCAACGCTTTCACCGCATCGAGAACACACCGGGGCGAAGTTACGAGGGAACCGGCATCGGGCTCGCGCTCGTCCACGAACTCGTGAAGATTCACGGCGGCGTCATTGAGGTGACCAGCGCCGAGGGAGAGGGGTCGCACTTCATCGTCCGGCTGCGCAAGGGAGCGCAACACCTGGATTCTGAGAAGATCAAGAGCGCGCCCCCCAAGGCGCTTGTTTCCACGCGCCTCGACGGATTCGTGATGGAAGCCCTTCGCTGGATCGAGGAATCGGGATCGTCCGACGCTGCCGTTGCGCTGCCCGTGACGGACGCGCTGCTTGGAGATGCTGCTGCGCTCCCGCAGGAGAAACGTCACCGCCTACTCGTGGTGGACGACAACGCGGACATGCGGTTTTACCTCACGCGCCTGCTCGAGCCGTCTTTCCACGTGGAGACGGCCGGGAATGGTGCAGAGGCGTTGGGGAAGATGCAGCGGGGCCGGCCCGACCTGGTTCTGACCGACGTAATGATGCCCGTGATGGACGGGTATGCCCTGTTGAACAGCATACGTTCGACGCCAGAGATCACAAGGATGCCGGTGATTATGCTCTCGGCACGCGCCGGCGCGGAACTGGAACTGGAGGGCCGCGAAGCCGGCGCAGACGATTACATCACAAAGCCGTTCTCAGCCCGCGAGTTGGTAGCCCGCGTCCGTTCCGCCTTGAAGATTGCGGAGGTGCGCGCTTCGAGTGAAGAGGCCGTCCGAGCCAGTGAGAACCGCGCCCGCGAGGTTCTGGAACGCACCACCGATGCGGTCTTTGTGCTCGATCGTGACTGGCGCTTTACGTATCTCAATCCCAACGCTGTCGAACTTATCGCGAACGGTCGAGATCTGATTGGAAAGACCGTGTGGTCCGAGTTTCCGGGTGCTGTGGGCAGTGAATTCTGGCACCAATATCATCGCGTAATGCTTGAGAATGTGAGCGTCGATTTTCAGGAATACTATCCCGAGCCGCTGGACAAGTGGTTCGAAGTGCATGCATATCCGACCGAAGCAGGCATCGCGGTATTTTTCCGCGATATTACGGCGAAGCTCAAAGCAGAAACGGCGCTGCGTCAGTCAGAGAAACTTGCCGCTGTCGGGCGTATGGCTTCGTCGATCGCACACGAGATCAACAATCCGCTGGAGGCGATTACGAATCTGCTTTATCTGATCGAGAGCGATCAGAACATGGAGGCAAGGACGCGCGAATTCCTGACTGCGGCCCAGTCCGAGCTTAACCGTGTTTCGCACATCGCGACACAGACCCTGAGCTTTCATCGAAACAGCGCAAACCCGACGCCGGTAAGGCCGGCAGAACTCGTCGGCTCCGTTCTCTCTCTCTTTTCGACACGGCTGTCTCATCCAGACCTGCGGATCAAGCGTCAAAGTCGTGGCGATGCAATCATCCGCGGCTATCCCGGGGAGCTCCGGCAGGTGCTCTCAAATCTGCTTCGGAATGCGCTGGATGCAGTCGGGCAAAGTGGAGAAATCATCATCCGTGAACAGGCGTGTACGCATGCTCGCACCGGACAAGCAGGGGTTCGGATCACGATTGCAGATTCCGGGCACGGAATGAATCGCGAGGTTCGCAAACGCCTTTTCGAGCCTTTCTTCAGCACCAAGCCGGCCACCGGAACCGGATTGGGATTGTGGGTGAGCAAACAGATCATAGACAAGCATCGTGGCAGCATACACGCTCGCTCTTCCACGCACCCTCGCCACCACGGCACGGTGTTTTCCATCTTTCTGCCCGCCGATGGACCGATTGCGAGAACAGATGCGACATGAAGAGCTTCGGTCTGCACGATCGAGCTTAGGTATCTCGGGCAGGCGTTCTCCTGCGCTCACTTCGCGCCTTCCACCTTCCAGTTCAAGGCGACAGTTACGGCGGGCGTCGCTACCACGTTGGGGGTGATGATCAGGAAACGGTTTCCGTCTGGCGCGACGTCCCAGCTCATGGGGCCACTGCGTATTCCGGTGTCGACAATGTTGGTCTGGAACAGCGGTCGCGGGGTCCCCGAGCGAAACACCGGCCGCGTGGTCACATCGACCTCCATCATGCGCGAGTCAGCCGAGATGTAGAAAAGCTTCTTGCCGTCGCGGCGCCATCGCGGCAGCACTCCACCTCCCCGAGACACCAGCCACTTCGCCCCTCCCGACTGGGGGAACGGAATCACATACACCTCGCCCTGCCCCGATTCGTTGGAAGTGTAGGCGAGCCAACGGCCGTCAGGAGAGAACTGTCCCTGATCTTCGGCGGCCGCGGTTTGCACCACGGGAAATGGCTTGCGATCTCCGTTGACCGCGATCGCCATCAGGTCAGAGCCGACGCCGAAATCAATCTGCGCATAGACCAGGTATTTCCCATCCGGCGACCAGCTCTTGGGTGCAGCCAGATTCTTCACCTTGGTCAGCAGTTCTTCATCACCTTCGCCGCTCGCGAGCTTACGGTAGATGCCGTCGTCGACTTTGCCGTAGGCGATGTATTTTCCATCGGGCGACCACACCGGATTGGCCCCACCACCAAACGTCAACCTGGTGCCGGTTCCTGCAGCGAATTCTGTAACCCACACACCGCCGTCAAAGTGCTCGCCGAGAAGCTTCTTTCCGTCGGGCGAGATCATCGCAACTGCACCCGCGTTTGGATACGAGCCGAGATTCTTGCCTTCGCGATCGCGCCACACGTATTGCCAGCCTGTTGGCTGGCCGGAAACATACGCAAGCACACCGGCGGTGGACCCCGCAGCAAGGCGGTACCGGTCGGGTCCGCCGGCAAGCTCCTGCGCAACGGATACGGCATCGCCCGCCGACTCCAGCCGTTTTACATCGAACGGCAGCGCCATGAGCGCGTTTCCGCGCTCGAAGAGCACAGCGCCTATCCTGCTTCCAGGCGGCGGAGCCATGAACTGCGCGCTCGTAACGTCCGGCACGAGTTTCCGCGCGTCTGCTGTGTGCGTTGCGCCCAGCCACACTCCATCACCGCGCGTGGCCAGGTAGTGCTCACCATCCGGGAGGAAAGAGGGATAAGCGCCGCTCCTCACGCCTGCAGACTCGGGCAGAAGCGATACCTCTCCGCTGACGGGTGACACTCGTTTGATGAGGTCCTGGCCGGCCACGAGGATGTCACCCTTTGCACCCCACGTGCCTCCCAGCGCGGCCAGCGCAACGCACAGCGTCTGCACGGGGCCGCCGGCGCGATCGATCTTCTTCAGCCTGGCATCGGCAAAGAAGGCGATCGACCGCCCGTCGGGCGACCAGAATGGATGAAGTGCTCCATCGGTGCCCTCCAGCGGCGTCATCTCCAGCGCATCCAGAGATCGGACCCAGATCTGCTGGCGGCCGTCTCTCACCAGAACGAGGGCCAGCGAGCGGCCATCCGGCGAGAGAGCCATGGACACCGCGCGCGCTCGATCGGGAAGCACAATGCTGAGGCGCGCCGGCTGCGGCGGGGGCGACGGTCTGCGCAGCATGAAGTAAGCTAACGCGGCCAGCGCTATCGCGGCAAAAGCGACGCCGGCGAGTGGATTTCGCCATGAACTCTTTTGGCTTGGCGCGGAAGGCAGTGCGGCCCATTCGAGCTCCCACTTCAGATCGGCGACTGATTGCCATCGCTCCTCGGGGTCGCGCTCAATGCACCGGTTCACCAGGCGGGCCAGCACGGGCGGAACTTTGTCCATCCGCTCGGGGTATTTGCCGGTCAGCATCTCGCGCAGCATGAGACCGAGCGCGTAGATGTCGGTTCGCGCATCGGCGGCCGCGCCTTCGAACAGCTCTGGAGCCATGTAGGCCGGGGTACCCAGGAGCACTCCCTCAACGCTCACCGCGGGATCGGCGGCTGTTTTTGCGAGACCAAAGTCGAGCACCTTTACGCCGACTTTGGTCAGCATGACGTTGCCGGGTTTCAGGTCACGATGAATGATGCCCTGGCTGTGCGCTGCGGCAACGGCTTCGGCAATCTGCTTGCCGATCTGCACAACCTGCTCTGGGGGCAGCGAGCCGCGCTTGAGACGCTCGGTCAGGGTCTCGCCCTGGATCAGCTCCATCACCAGGTAATTGGCGCCAACGTCATGCAGCGTGCAGATGTTGGGGTGATTGAGAGCCGCTATGGCTCGCGACTCCTTCTCGAAACGGCCGCTCCACTCCTTGAGGATTTTTATCGCAACCGTGCGGCCGAGCCGCGTATCGCGGGCGCGAAAGACCTGCCCCATTCCGCCTTCTCCCAGCGGGGCTTCAATCTTGTAGGGCCCCAGGAGGGAGCCGGGCTCCACTTCGGGGACGGGCATCTGGATCAACAGTTCCGCCGCACTTTGATCGAGAAGCTTTCCGGCGTCTTCCGCGTCCTCAGAGTCCTGGGCCAGCAGCTTCTCCACTTCGCGCCGCAGGCTGGGCGCAACGTCATCGAGCACAGCAGTGCCGCGCTCGCGCGCCGAGTGGTACAGCTCTTCGATCTGACGCAGATCTTCGGGTCGCATGGGGATATCCGCGGGGAGTGCCAACCATCATAAGATCGGCACGTACGGGCTGCAATCGCCTCTTTGCAATTTCGCAAGGGTTCGGGCCTGTGCCTCCGGGGTATAATCGGCGCGAATCAAACAAGATGACTGAAAGCATTTCGGAAACGACCGCGCTGCTACGCGCCTGGGCCGGAGGCGATCGCGAGGCCCTGGAGAAGCTCACTCCGCACGTCTATCGCACGCTGCGCCGCATAGCCGGCAGCTACATGCGCAACGAGCGCGCCGGCAACACCCTACAGGCCACCGCCCTCGTCCACGAAGCCTTCATCGAGCTGGTTGACATCACGAACGTCGACTGGCAGCATCGCGCTCATTTCTATGCGATCTCGGCGCAGATCATGCGCAATATTCTGCTGGACCGCGCGCGCCGCCGCCTGGCCGCCAAACGCGGAGGCAGCGCAGAGCGGCTCAATCTGGATGAGCTGCCGGACATCGGCGCGATCCGCGCCCGCGAACTGATCGCTTTAGATGATGCGCTCAAAGCGCTGGCCCAGCTGGATGCGCGCAAGGCGCGCGTAGTGGAGATGCGTTTCTTCGGCGGGCTGAGCGTGGACGAATCCGCCGAGGTCCTCGCGGTTTCGCCGGAGACTGTGATGCGCGACTGGAAATTCGCGCGCTCCTGGCTCCAGTCCCAGATCAGCCATAACTAGGATCAGCCAGAACTAGCTGAAAAATAAATTTTGACCTCATGCCAGTTTTCTTCGCGGTCTTGCGCCTGAAGGGGTGAAGGCGGTTATGCCGCCGCAAATTCACACCTGAGACGGAGGTCGTTATGACGAAGATGATGTTCCGCATTGCCACCCTTATCCTGGCTCTTGCCACAACGCAGACCATCCTGCACGCACAGGAACGCGAATCCATGGGAATGGATCCTATGCTGGGCACGTGGGATGTGCACGTCACCGTAGTGGATTGCAACGACGGGCATCTCATCCGTACCGTTCGCGCCCTGCAGTTGTTCAGCCGCGACGGATCCTTCAGCGAGACAGCCAGCACCTACCTGCGCGGAAGCAGCGTTGGCACCTGGAGCCACGGTGATCAGAGGCGCGCCTACGTCGCTTCATACTGGTTCTTCCGCTACAACACGGATGGCACGCCTCATTCCATCGCCGAGGGACTCAACAGCATGACGCTCAACCCCGACGGCCAGAGCTTCACGGCAAAGGGGACCATTACCGATTCTGACCTGGCCGGCAATGTGATCTCCGTTGGCTGCGTGACGCACGCGGCGACGCGGCTGAGCGGACCCGGACGGTGAGCTGTTCCAACCACGCTTGCGCGATGCTTGTCCCCTACTGCGGGCCGGAATGACGCCGGCCCGCTGCTCCATTCCCGTGGCAGTCTACGGCCCTCGCCGAGCGTTCCTTTATCATCGGTGGACGAGGTTGGCATGCCTAAGCTGCGCGGAAAAGTCGTATCAGGAATGGGGAATTTCTCGGTCTGGATCGAGAGACTCCGCGATCACTACCTGCGCAAGACGGGAATGCTGCTGTTCCCTGGCACCCTGAACCTGCAACTCGACGAACCCTGGTTTGTTCCCGCGGGCAGCCTGCGTCTCGAAGCCGCGGAGTATGGCGGGACCGTCACCGTGAACATTGTTCCCTGCTCGATATTCGGCAGACCAGCGTTCATCCTTCGCACCACCGCAAATGAAGAAGGGCGTGGACACCACCCGCGAACCATCATCGAAATCGCCACCGACGTGAAACTGCGCGACGCGCATCAACTGAAGGATGGCGATTGCGTAGAGGTGGAGATAGCGAGCGAGGCGGCGCTGTCGTGACCCAGAACATTGCGAGCATGTCGATCGTCGTACGAGATTACGACGAAGCCATCCAGTGGTATTGCGGCGTGCTGGGCTTCACGCTTGTTGAGGACACGCCGTTGACCGACACGAAACGATGGGTTCGCGTGGCGCCTGCAGAGTCCTCGGATTTCACGCTGCTTCTGGCGCGCGCCGTCACGCCGGAACAAAGCTCCAGGATCGGCAATCAGACTGGCGGCCGCGTGTTTCTGTTTCTCAACACAGATAATTTCTGGCGCGATTAACGTGCACTCTCCGACAAAGGCGTGGTGTTTGTCCGCCCGCCGGCAGAAGAACCCTATGGCACAGTTGCTGTATTCGTAGATCTTTACGGAAACCTGTGGGATCTGATCGAGCCTCGAACAGGCACGTCTTGAACGGGTCACGGGCGGGTGGCGCAATACACACCGCCCGCTGCCCGATTCACCACTCCGTCAGAGTCACGTCGTCCACCCACTCGTGCAGCGGAGTGCCGCTCGTATCCTGGTCCAGCTGATATTGGATCCCGACCATATCCGGCCACGTCGTATCGTTGAAGTTCCAAGTCTGATTGAGCCCATACGCCTGTCCATCCAGCACAAGAGTGTCGTAGCGATACTGCGTGGAATTGATGCGCTCCATGTACCACTGCACGTGATGCCAGCCCGCCGACCAGTGCGGACAGGGAATTCCATTCAGAACCCATCGATCGCCCTGACTGTCCCAGGTAGACCAGTAGCCGTCGCCAAAGTCGCATTGACTGCCGATCATGAACTCCTTGCCTCCCAGCACCTCCCAGAAATCCATCTCCGATGCCCAGAAGTGGTTCTCGGCAGCGGGATCGTGATAGACCCAGAAGTCCCACAGAAAGTGAGTAGCGGAACTGGTGCCCAACATCGTGTCCCTGAACAGCACGTTGGTCCACCCCTGCCCGTCGGCAAACATCTCAAGGCTGCTGCCGCTCCGCGAGGGCTGGCTTTGATCGGGCTTCATCCAGAATTTGCCGGTGGTGTTCGTGCCATGCGCACAGTCGCTGCAGATGGCCCAACTGCCCTTGTCGTTCTGCATCTCGGTCAGCACCTGCGCGTTCGCGGGCGGACTCGGCAGCACGGTGCTGCTCGACGGCGCCGGCCCAACCCGGATCAGCTTTACTTCCGATCGATTCGAATGGCCCGCGGCATCCCACACCCGCGCGTAGATAACGTGTGCGCCGGTGCCCACATCGATCGCCTGCGAAATCCAGTTGGTAGCGGTGTTTGTCTGATACACCGGTTCATCATCCACGCAGACCATCCACTTGGTGAAAGTAGACGACGTGTGTGCGCTTGCATTCACCTGGATGTGGCCCGGATTCTCGCCAGGGTTCGGGTTTTGCAGCCAGACGCCGCTGATCGTTCCATTCTGGTTGTTATACCCATATCCGTCGCTGCCACTGCCGCACGCCGAAGTGGCGCCACCTATAGGTCCGCCGACTGGGCCTCCGCCGCCCGTCATGGATTTGGAAGTTGAACTGCACCCTACGATAACCGCGATCTGGAGTGCAAACGCAAATAAGCAAATGAGGGGAAGAAACCGCCGAGACA
Source organism: Occallatibacter riparius (assembly GCF_025264625.1). Classification (NCBI taxonomy): domain Bacteria; kingdom Pseudomonadati; phylum Acidobacteriota; class Terriglobia; order Terriglobales; family Acidobacteriaceae; genus Occallatibacter; species Occallatibacter riparius. Next base: position 4,338,346 of record NZ_CP093313.1, on the reverse strand, counting down.
TGCACTACTCCGCATACGTAGATGCGACATTCGGCGTACTCAGGTTGTTCACTCTCGCAGAATTGACAGGCAGTCGCAAAGCAGAGTACCCGGTTATCTGTCGGTGTGGAAGGGAGCGGCGGGAATGCCTGCACGGTTGAAGACCACTGCGTCGGCAGCGGTGGGCCATGTGTAACGAACCGCGGTAGGTTGCTGCACGAGCGACGTGGAGACTACGAGTATGTTGTTGACTAGATGGGCCTCTGCCGGAAACCAGACGCGGTCAGCGCCGGCGATCTGGAAGGCACCGCGGCCCGCGCTTTTCAGCACCAGCCCGCCATCGGCATTGGTGAAGTGGAGCAGGATGGCGCCCTGCTGGATCTCGGAAGATGCGAGCACTGGGCCGTTGTCGCCGGTAGGTGCGGGCTGCTGCGCGAAGAGGGTCGTGAAGCCGACAAAGAGCGCGCACAGGATGAACGTGAGACCGACGCGCCTGGAGCGATGAGACCGCTGCATAGTCATTGAGCCCCTCCTTTGTCTTTCACGGCGCTCGCGGTGAGTTGTTTGAAGAGGGCTGGGTCGTACTCTTCAAGCGCGTTGATGCCGTGAAGGTGGTTGGCGGAGATCCAGGGCAGCCACAGGCGATGCGAGCCTACGCCGCGTCCGCGCGGGCCGGGTCCGAGGCCGAAGTTTTCCTGCTGCCATCCTGGACCGCGCATGTCATAAAGGCGGCCGGGCAGCGCAACCATGGATTTAGTGTCGTGCAGCAGAAGACGCGTGACCTCCAGATAGTGCGCGTCGTGCGTGTAGTTGTAGAGACGGGCGTAGAGCGCGACCGCGCAATCGAGATACTCGTCAGCTCCGCCGGCGTGCAGCGCGGTGATGCCCTGAAGGCCAACGGTGGAGACGCCGCGCTTCCAATGGAGCTGCGCGTTGTCAGCGTCGGCGGGCATGGGGAGATTCCATATCCATATCCAGCTCTCGGCGAAGTCCCCAGCGGCTTGGGCGTAGTCGAGCCATTTGGCGTCGTGTGAATCCTCATAGAGAGCAAGGAAGGCTTCAAGGCTAAGCAGGCCAGCTTCTTTGTCGGTGATATTGGGGTTGTCACTGGCGCCACCGATGAAGAGGCCGCGGCTGCCGTATTGGGTCCAGGTGTAATCGGCTGCGCGAATCGCGGAGGCGCGATAGTTGGCGTCGCCTGTGATCTCAGACATCAAGACGAGCACGGGGACCGCGTTGTAGCTGGCGGTTCCGGAAGGCTCAGCCGCTTCGTTGCTTGAAGGTTTCCAGCGCCGTGGGAATGAACCGTCGGCGCGCTGCTGCTGGATGAGCCAATCGCAATACTGGCGCACCCAGACGAGCCACTCCGGATGAGGGCGGCCGAGTTTGGCTTCGCGGCGATAAGCGAGCATCAACACGCGCATGTCTTCAGTCGCATTGCGCAGCCAGGGAGCGAGCCAAATGTGATCCCAGGGCTGGCCGGTGGTGAGATCGATGCCGGTGGCGGGGAGTGGCACTGAGGGGAGGCCCTGGATCATCGTGGCAATCATGGCGAGGCCGAGAGCGCGCATGTGCTGTCCGCGGGGCGATGGGTCGCGGTCGGCTTCGAGGAGAAGTGCGTCGGCGCAGTCAATGTCCTTGCCAACGAAGCCCATGGCGATCATGGTCCAGTTCCAGTTGTGGGAGTCGTCGACGGTGGAGAGGACGAAGGGCACGCCGGTGTGTCCGTTGATTTCGGTGACCTGCGCGGCGAGGTGGTCCGTCAGGACGCGGCGGACGGCGGGGATATCGATTTGATGGATGGGCGGCTTGAGGGTGTTCCAGGACCAACGCCACGAGTCGCGGCTGAAGTCGCGAAAAGTTGGGTTGTGCGCGAGGCGAAACGCAACCCGGTAGCTCTGCGTAAAACCATTTTGAATGGGATGGTAACGGCGCATGAAGACAGGCGCGCTGCCGTGACCGAAGAAGTAGCCCTGCACGGAACCAGGGTACTGGAATCCGAAGCTGAGCGGTTTGCCTTGCGTCTGGGAGACGTTGAGCGAACCGAACTGGAAGCGCGCGTCGGTCATCTCTGGTTGAGCCAGACGGCTTTCGGACTCGGTGGTGTCGCCGCGTGGCGCGGGGTCGAGCATGGCGATGGACGCGCCGCCACGAAAGTAGAGACCCAGCAGCGGCGCCGGAAGGATGTCTTCACGCAGGCTGAGGTGGTGGGCCGCGTAGAGCAGCGTGCCGCCGGGAGAGCGCTCGCCGTCGTAGGTAGGATCGGCGTAGAGGACGCCAGGAGCGAGATAGCTTGCGTCATCCCACGCCAGTTTGGGAGCGGAGAAGACGATGGCTGAGGAGAAGCCCGAGGGGGCAGAGCCCTGAACGGTGACGGTGCGCTGAACGGAGAGCACGTCACCGCGAAGCTGCCAGAGATCGCGGACGAGAAAGGAGACGCTGGGGCTGCTGCGGATGGTAGCAGTGGCTTCGATTCCGGTGGCGGTGCGCGATGCGTGAGTGTAGGGCGCGTTGAGTTCCTGCGGGCTGCCGGCGCTGGAGTCGGAGACCTCAATGCACGCGGGTTCCGGTTGCGAAAGAAGGGGCGCGTTGGGGCCGTCGATGACAATGGACCAGCCCGTGTCCGCGTGGAGGAGAGCGACGACGGCACCGCCTGAGGTGTGTCCCAGTTCGAGGCGTTCGGGCGCGGCGGCAGTGGCGGCGCATGGAGCGCCGAGGGTGGCGATCAGGGAGAGGGTCGTGAGGACGGAATGCCGCATGGGAATCCTAGTCTGCACTTCAACTGTGGAGGTATAGCACCCGCAGAGGTCGTGGACCGACGCACTCGGGCTTCATGCCGCAGTTTATACGCAGGTGGAGGGCAGCACGCGCATCAAATGATTCTGGAAGACTTGTTGAACGTTGTACAATATTGTACGTCGTTCAATATCGGTGAGGACGGAACTGAATCGATGCAGACGCACGAGTCCAATCGCCGCGACCGCAAGCGCCAAAGCACGCTTGATCTTCTGAGTACGGTGGCGATGCGCTTGTTCGAGCGCCACGGCTTTGACGCAGTCACGATGGAGAAGATTGCAGCAGAGGCCGACGTGGCGAAGGGAACGCTCTACAGCCACTTCCCGACGAAAGAGTCGGCGCTCGCGTACGCCATTCATCAGCAGCTCGGCCGGAACCTTGAACCACTGATGCGGCGCATGGAGCCGGAGGCCGGTTTTCCGGCAGCGGTGGAAGTGCTCATGGATGCTATGGCGCGGTGGTGCAAATCCAATCGCGAGTACCTCGGGCCCTACTTGCGTTTCCGGTTTATGGAATTGCAGAACCCGGCGCCGAGCTCTGGAACAAACCTCCCGAATGACATTGTGGATGTGTATGCGCACCTGATCGGCAACAGCCAGCGGGCGGGCAACATTCGCGCAGACTTCGACGCCAGGCACCTGGCTGTGCTGTTCCACCACCTTTGTCTCGGTGCGTTGCTCCGCTGGCTGGTTGCAGAAGATCTGAAACTGCGGCGGGAATTGGACGCCGCGGTGGCGGTTTTTCTGCAAGGAGCGGCACAGGTTTCCGCCCCTGCGAAGAAGCGTGGGAGGAAGGGATGAGACTGGTTGTTCTGACATACGGAACCGAAGGCGATACCAGGCCGCTGGCCGCGCTCTGCCGCGCGCTGATGGATGCCGGCGATGAAGTGACCTTGCTCGCCGATGGCGGAACCCTGGGCAGCGCCGCTGAGCTCGGCGTGCCTCACGCATCTCTGGCAGGCGACATTCGTACAGCGATCGAGGCAGAGCGTGATCTTTCCACGGTGGCTGCGGGAAGGAACAGCCTTAAGGCGACAACCAAGGCGCTCTCCCGCATGGCGAACGAGAACGCCGTGTCGTGGATGAAGCAGGTGGTCGAAACCGCGGCGGGGTGTGAGGGGCTGATCGTCGCCGGACTGGCAGCCTATATCGGCTTTTCGGCAGCAGAGAAATTATCGGTGCCGGTGATCGGTGCCGGGATGATTCCGCTCACGCCGACCTCGGCATTTGCGTCTCCGTTTGTACCGCCACACTCCCTGCCCCGTTGGCTCAACCACTTCAGCTATGGTCTGGTTGCAGGAGCATTGTGGCGTGCTTTCCGGCATGCCACGAACGAGGCTCGGGCTTCGGTGGGTCTCGCCCCTGGCCGGAAGATCTGGCTTGGGCATCCGATGTTGTACGGCATCTCGCCAACGTTAATCCCGCAGCCCGAGGATTGGCCGCAGAACGTGTGGATGTGCGGGCAATGGGTGTACCCGCCAACCGAGTGGCAAGCGCCGCGGCCGCTCGAGGACTTTCTGGCCGGCGGCGATGCTCCGATCTATGTGGGATTCGGAAGCATGTCGGGGATCAATCAGCGCGCGTTGCTCGACGCGGTGATCTCCGCGGTAGCGGGCCGGCGAGCGCTCTTTTATCCGGGCTGGAGCGCCGAGGCTGGGCTGAGTCTGCCGTCGAACTTCTACGTGCTGGGTGACACTCCACACGACTGGTTGTTTCCACGCACTTCGCTGGTAATTCATCACGGCGGGTCGGGGACGTCGCATTCCGCGGCACGCGCCGGTGTGCCCTCCGTGGTTCTGCCGTTTGCTGCCGATCAGTTTTTCTGGGCCGAGCAGTTGCACCAGCGAGGCATCGCGCCCGCGGCAAGCAGCGCCACGAAAGTGAATGCCGACGTCCTGGCCCGCGCGATCGACGCAGCGCAATCGGAACCGATGCGGGAGCGAGCCCGGGTCATTGGGCAAGCGATGCGAACGGAAGATGGTTTGGCCAGCGCTGTCGAGAAAGTCCACATGCTGCTGGCTCACTAACTGAATGAATTGACGAGGACATCGGGAACCACAGCTATGACTGAATTCACAAATGCAGGATCGGTTTCACGCTTTCGCACGGTTGCGTACTGGGTGACCACCATGCTGGTGGCTTTCGAACTGACCCTGGGAGGCCTTTGGGATGTGCTGCAGGTCCCTCAGGTTCGCAGCGTGATGGAACGACTGGGATATCCGATGTACTTCCTTTCGATTCTGGGGATATGGAAGCTCCTGGGAGCGATTGCGCTGCTCGTGCCGCGGTTCCCGCGACTCAAGGAGTGGGCGTACGCCGGAGTGATCTTCGATTTGACGGGCGCGGTTGCATCGCAGCTTGCATCAGGGTGGATGGACCCCGCTAACATGACATTCCCGATCGTGATGATTGGGCTCGCGGCTGGGTCCTGGGCGCTTCGCCCTGCTTCCCGCCGCGGTGCGTCGGGCTACCGCTGAGGGAACGCGTGCATCTCTATTGAACGAAGGGCCTAGCTAGGGTTTTCCTTGGTCTAGCACGGGGCGCCTCGCGCTAGACTTAGAGTGGAGTCACATTCCCCAATCTTTGAGCTTTATGTCTACCGAAGCCAAATCCCTTCGTGTCCTTATCGTGGACGACGAAGAGACGATTGCGAACTCGCTCTCTCTGATTGTGCAAGGCCGTGGCCATTTCACGCGCACCGCATACAATGCAGAGCAGGCAATCGAGATCGTGCCCGAGTTCCGTCCGGACGTGGTTATTTCAGACGTGATGCTACCCGGAATAGACGGCGTGGAGTTTGCCGCGTGGCTCGAAGACCGCTACCCGGATTGCATCGTGTTACTGATCTCGGGTCACCCGGACACTAGCCGGAGGCTGCGTCCCGGCCAGTTGAGCAAGTTGCCTGTCCTTGCAAAGCCGTTCCCTCCCAGCGAACTGCTGAGCTTTCTCGCGGACTACGCTGCAGACAGGCGAGAGCGGGCTCATGAGGGGTTGAAACCGAACATTCTTTGAGAGTTATGGGCGAGTTGGTGTTTCCTCCGACAGGAGACTGCCAACTAAAGCTCTTCCGTCGCCTCCTGCGCCGGGCGCTGCGCATCTAACCCTTTAGAACAGGAGAAAAATGCCAACACCCGCAAAGCCGTGCGACGGCCGCTTCAAGGAGGAACTGCAAGTCGTCCTTACCAAAAACAGAAATCGAGAGCAGTGGGGGATCTACCAGTGCGAATCGTGCGGCGCTTCCGTAGGTGTTGCGTCAGCGCATGGGAAATGGGTTCCTGAGCAGCATTGGCCTTCCGTGAGGTACCAGAAGCGCCAGTCGGTCTAAGTCACGAGCTTGGAGCGGATCGCGTCCTGCCCCAGCAGGCCCGAGGGAGGGCACTCCAAATGATCTGCCGCCATGTGGCTCTTGTCGAACAGTCAGGCCAGCGTGCCGGATTGCTGCTGCTCTGAACACGAAATTGGGCGCGGCTTACTGCCCGCGCCCGTATTCCCTTTTAAAATTTGTTGGGTGCCCTGCCTCGTGCCCTCCCCCAGAACCCGAAGCAAAGCACCCAAGGGGCCCGTCCTATTGGATGATTCAATTAGACGGCAATGAACCACACCCGGCAATAGCACCAACGCAGCACGGCCGCCCCGGAAGGTCACACGGGAACGATTACCGAGTGATTTGGGTAGTGCGGGTCAGCAGCGGAATGGAAGGGTGGCAGCGTCTATGAGCCGGAGCGCTCTCCGGGCCTGATGAGCTTGGAAAAAGGAACGCCATTCAGCAGGTGGGTCGATCCGGCGGCCGCCACCAGGTCGACGGTCGCGGATTCTTCGTCAATGCTAATGACGATATAGGTCCGCCGGTTTTGCTCTCCGCGGACGCGCACGCGATCGCAGAGCTTAGGACTTTCCATGATGGGCTCCTGGGGTCGGTGCTATCCGTAGTGGATACTGATCGCCTGGGGCCCGGCAGTGATGAACCGCACCCATGTACGTGAGCGCCTGCATTCAACGGAAATGGCGCAGAGACGCACTGCTAGTCTTGGAGGAATGGACCGGGAAATCTCCGTATTGACCGCGAGCGTGACCACTTTCGCGGCGACAAACGTCGACGATCTTTGCCTTCTCACATTGTTTTTCCCGCGGCGAATCCCGGGCCACCTATCGTCGCGGGTCAGTTCCTCGGCTTCGCCATGATCGTTTTGATGAGCTGCCTGGGCGGCTTGCTCAGCTTCGCGATCCCCGCACAGTGGATTCGTTTTCTCGGCCTGCTGCCTCTGGTGCTCGGTGTGAGGAACTGCTGCGGTTGAGGAAGGCCCAGGATGAGCGGGAGCGGTTCGGGCCAAAGCAAACCGCGATGGCGATCGCCCTGGTGACTCCTTCAAACGGTGCGGACAACGTGGGTGTTTACATCCCTTCTTCCGTTTCAACAGCCATCATCTCCTGCTCATTCTGATGGTTTATGGCGGACTGGTCGCTCTATGGTGTGTGACGGGTCGATGGCTCGGCCGCCGTCCGCTCCTTCTTCACGGGATTGAGGGGGGGCCGCTGGATCGTGCCGTTTGTATTTATTGGGCTGGGCGTTTACATCCTGGCATTGTGAATGCAAGCAGGATTTTTGGCTGGAATCCCACTCGCCAACACTGGAGTGACGTCCGATCGTGCATAATCGAACCATAAATAGAGCCGCTTTGCACGCAGTCGCGTCTCGGATCGTTATCTAGATTGCAATTCTTAGCCCGTGTGGGTCTCCTGCCTTGAAGAAGAAATTCAAACGTAGAGCAGGAATTCCCTATGGATCTGTGGACAGAGTTTGAAGGCGTAACGATCGATCAATCCTTCGCATTGAGCAAGCTGCTGCAGACGGAAGGGCGCAGCGCGTTCTTTCAAACCCGCAATGCGAGCGGCGAGCCGGTTCTGATTCGCATTATCGAGTGCCACTTCGACGAGGATGAGATTCTGGCGCGGTGGCGGGGCGTGCAGACGCTGGGCCACCCCAGCTTTCTGTGCATTGACCGCTTCGGTCAATTCCTGATTGAAGCCGACGATATTACAGCGGTGTATGCCGTCTTCGAGCGGGTGGACGCGAACCTGGGAGATGTGCTGGAGCAGGGGCGGCTCTCGAGTGAAGAGGCGGGGCAGATCGGGCTGAGCATCGCGTCAGCCCTGGAGACACTGCACGCCAATGGATTCGTCCACGAGCACGTGGAGGCGCGGAACATCTACGCAGTAGGTGAAGCAGTGAAGCTGCGCAGCGACTGTATCCGCGAGACGAAGGAAGGCGAGGCCGGGCTGGCTGCGCGCCGCCGCGATGTGCACGACCTGGCGGTGGTGCTGATGCAGGTGCTGCTGGGGAATCCGCGGGCCGTGGACATGCCGCGCGGAGGCATGCTCATTGCCCGGTTCGATGAGATTGTACGCAAGGGCATGAGCGGCGAGTGGGGGCTGAAGGAGATCCAGGCAGCGCTGTCGCCTTACAAGCGCACCAATGGCACGGCGAAGAGCACGCAAACGAAGGCGGCGACGCCTCAGTCTGCTGCGCCGAAGCCGTTGGCCACTTCGGCTGCGGCAGCTCCTGTCTCGAAACCCGCGACGGTGCAAGCAGAGGCGAAGGTTGTGCCAGCAGCCGGCGGTCTTGGCAGCGACAAGAGTGCTGAGGCACAGCCGAAAGCGGTGCCTGAGCTAAAGGCTCCATCGCAGCCCAAGGCTGAGCCGCGGTTTCAGCCGCGCCCAGAGCCGTGGGCGGATCCTATTTCTTCGCGGCGCCGGGATGTGGAGGAGCGGAAGCCGTTTCCCGGGCCGGACGGTGCCACGTTCGATTGGAAGGCGTGGGTGAACGGGCTTCAACACGAGCCCCGGAAATTGGCCATCGGTGGAGTGCTGGTACTGGTGGTTCTGCTTCTGGGATGGATGCTGGTGCACCGTTCGGGGCACTCTGCATCCGCAGGATCGACGGCAGCGACGCCGGCAGCAGGGGCGGCTCCGTTCACGGCGGCTGTGCAGGACAGGCCGGGCGCACAGGCGCATCCGGCGGCTCGGCCCGTCGCCGCGACGACAGCATCAAGCGACAGCAGGAAACCGTGGCGCGTAGTGGCTTTCACCTACAACCGCCAGGACCAGGCGCAGAAGAAGGCGTCGTCCCTGTCGCAGAAGCATGCGGACTTGCGGCCAGAGGTGTTCTCTGCAAAGGGACGAGCACCCTGGCTGGTGACGATTGGCGGCGCGATGGACCGCGATGAGGCTTATGCGCTGGCACGCAAGGCGCGAGCCCTGGGACTGCCGCGGGACACCTACGCGCAGAATTACCCTGCGCGGTGAGGGTGAGGATCCAAGAACAAATCGGGCGAGAGCCGTTGCGGCTCTCGCCCTTCTGTTTCCGGTGAAGCTATTGCACCCCTGGGCTCTTCACACGAATCGTGGGTGGATTGATCCCGACACAGTTCAGGCCGCTTTTCACTGTAATCGGCGCGGAAGTGGCAGCCTCGTGCAGGCTGTCGCCGCTGTAGGTGGCAACAAAGGAGTGCGAACCCGGCGAGAGCCCGGCAGCAGAAAGCGTTGCGATGCCGTTCGTGAGCGTTGCCGACGCCAGCGCCGACGATCCGCTCTTCAGCTGGACCAGTCCGGTGGGTGGTGCTCCGGACGTCGAGGAGACCTGGACAGAGAAGCTGGCGGAACCGCAAGAGGACATGGGGGTAGCCATGGGCACCAGGTTTACTGAGACCGGAAGCTTGAGCGCGGTGACAATCAGACTCTCGGTGGCGACGGCAGACACATAATTCGCGTCGCCGCTATAGTCGGCTTCAAGCGTGTAGGTGCTGGCCGAAGCTTCACTAAAGGTGGTAGACGCTACGCCGGAAGAGTTGAGCGTAACCGGAGCACCAATCGTGCTGCCGTTCACTTTGAAGGTTACCGTCCCAGTCGGGAGGGGGGACAAGGTTGAGGTCACCTTCACTGCGAAGGTCACAGTGGTTCCTGATGTCACAGACGATCCACCGGTAGGGGAAGTGATGGTCATGGTCGGCGAGAGCATGCCGCGGCCTGACAGGGAGATCGAGTTGGAGCCGTTTACCGAGTTGTCCGGAAACACCAGCGCTGCCGAACGAGTACCGCCAGCGGAAGGCTTGAATACGATTCCGACGTGGCAACTGCGGCCTGATGCGAGCGTGGAGCCGGTAGTGAGCACACAATCGGTAGTCGGAGAGTCAATGGCGTAGTCGGTCGGATTTGTGCCGGCAAAGAAGGGAGCTGATGAAAGAACCAGTGTGGAATTACCGGTATTTGCTAATTGGAATACCTTAGCCGCGCTGGTTGTTCCCTTCAGTTGACTAGCATAGCCCCAGTGCCCGGTTCGATTGACCATCCTCAGAACCTGGGTCGGTCCAGCCGAAGGAGCGTTGCTCAAGATGTAAATCTGCCCCTGCGAATCCACTGCCACGCCGGTTGGATTGCTGAGGGTTGCCTGGGTGGCGCCGTTCGAATCGCCGGTGTACCCTTGCGTGCCGTTGCCTGCAACCGTGCTGATGATGCCGGTGGCGGCATCAATGCGGCGAACCCGCTGGTTGCCGGTATCGGCGAAGTACAAATTGCCTGCAATGTCGAAGGCAATCTGCCCGATGTTGGAGCTGATCTCCGCGCTGCGTGCCAGTCCGCCATCGCCGGAGAACCCGCAAGCCACGCCTCCGGCCACTCGGTTAGCGGTGGGCGAGTACTCGGCGTTATACAGGGGCTCCTCGAGGATGAAGCAGGTTCCAGCTGAAGGGAAGCTGTACTTGGTGAAGAGATCGCCGTAGGCATCCACCGCGAAAGAACCGGGAGACCCCGAGGAGTACGAGAACTGGTCGCTCAGATGCCACAGGTTGAGCGTACCTGTTCCGCCGGATATGTTCGTCACCGGCATCTCGGCCGCTCCGGTAGTCCCCTCCTCAAAGAAGAGGTTGTCGTAATTGTCGATACTCATGTTGGCGGGATAGTTCATGCCAACAGCCGAGAAGGCACAGGGTGCACTCACCGTGCAGGTACTGGAGGCGTAGGCGAATCCATACGCCGTCTCGGATCCCCAGGGGTAGTAAAGGCTGAAGTAGTAGGTGGCACTGTGGACGTTGGCGGTGTACGCGATTCCGAAGGAGTCGACAGCAACCGACGCGGGAGTCGCAATCGGAGAGGCCGCGCTGTTCACGATCGTGCCGCTCGAATCCATCTCCTTGAGCTTGCTGTTGCCGGTATCCGCGATGTAGAGGATATCGCCGCCATCGATGGCCATGTTGGTTGCGCTCTTAATGGTGCCGGTGCCCGCTGACACAGAGCTGGGCACCGTCGTGATCTGCGACGGAGTAAAGCTGACCACGGGCGCATAGCCGTTGCCGGTCAAGCCGAAGCTCATCGGACTCGCCTCGGCCGAGTTGCTGACTTTAATGAACCCCAACCTGTGGCCCGGTCCCTGCGGATTGAAGCGGACCATCAGCGTGCAGCTGTCGCCGCGGCTGTAGCTGTTGCCCTCATGGCAGGTGCCGCCGGGCTCGACGACAAAGTCCTTGTTCTTCGACTCGATGCGGGTAAGCTTTGTAGCGGCCGCGAAGTTCAGCGTGAGGGGCTCGACGCCTGCATCTTCTCCGACGTTCGCGGTAGCGAAGATGTGGTAGTTGGCAGGAGCGTGCTGAAAGGTGGCGTCGCCGGGCAGGCGTGCAAGAACTTGCCCCTGCGGCCGCGGCGTGGGTGCCAGCGAGATGATGGACTGCGGCGCTTCAGGCGCGCCATGTTGAACGAGCTGTTGCGCAAAATTAGGCGTGGAGGCGAGCAGGAACGAACAGAGGAGCGTGCCTGCATACACACAGAGGGGAGACTTAACTCTAGACATGGAGAGCTACCTCACGTGGGAAAGTAGGGGGCCCAGGGGGAAGTCCATCGCGAATCTTAGGCTTTTGATACAGGGAGTTGTAGTGAAATCGAAGACTTTGTGACACCTTGGTGCGGGCGAGCCTGCACGCCGGTGCTGTTCAGATTCGGACATGGCCACGCATAGACGGACAGAGGGAGGAAAGACGGCACTACGGTTCTTATCGGTAATCTACTGATTCAGCAGACAGTTAGGTGCATACGTGCTGTGGCGCACTGCTTGCAAATAGCAGGGGCAATACTCTGATTCCCCAAGAGCAAAGTTCCGAAGGAGGGCTGCGATGACAGGCCTGCTCCAGGATGTTCGCTTTGCGTTACGGCAGTTGCGCAAGAATCCGGGCTTCATGGTTACGGCGACGGTGATGCTGGCGGTGGCAATCTGCGCCAACAGCACCGTATTGAGCTGGATTGACGGCACCATGCTGCATCCCATTCCGGGGGCGCGCAATACAGGCGACTTGGTGAGCCTGATGCGCGGAGAGCCGAACCCCTCGCCGGTTCCGCCGCTGTCCTATCCCGATTATCGCGACATGCGCGAGCAGAACCACAGCTTCTCCGGGATTCTCGCTTATAACCACGACTGGCTGAGTATCACGGGCGGGGCACAGCCGGAGCGCGTCTATGTGGCGAATGTGTCATCGAACTTCTTCGACGTGCTGGGGGTGAAGCCGTGGCTGGGGCGCTTCTTCCGGCCGGAAGAAGAGACACGTCCGGATGCTGTGCCGCTGGTGATCCTGTCCTATTCGCTGTGGCAGAACCGCTACGCGGGAGACCCGGGAATCGTAGGCAGGTCAATCGAAATCGCCAAGCACCCCGTGACGGTGATTGGCGTAGCGCCGGAGGGATTCATCGGAGCCATGCCGGGGATCCGGCAGGATCTGTGGCTGACGCTGAATCCTATAGGGACGAATGCATACCGAATGACGCATCGCCGCGCGAACTTCCTCAATATACTCGGGCGTCTGAAGCCCGGCGTGACGCGCGAGGCCGCAAACCAGGATCTCGAAACGATCATGCGCCGCATCGTCGCGGCGTACCCTGACGACCATCTCGGCGTGAATACCATCACGCTCGATCCGATGTGGCGCTCGCCCTTCGGGGCCAACGGCTACATGGCGGCGACACTGCCGATCCTGCTGGCGATAGCGGGCGTGGTGCTGGTGCTGACGTGTGCCAACGTGGCCACGCTCACGCTGGTGCGCTTTGTAGCGCGGCGGCGTGAGATTGCGATCCGGCAATCGCTGGGGGCGCAGCGTTTCCAACTGGTGCGCCAGATGGTTCTGGAGGGCATGGTTCTTGCTGCCGCCGCGGGTGCGGCGGCGCTGCTGCTGACCTCCTGGACGGCGAAGACGTTTGCACTCTTCATTCCGCCTACTTCCAATCCGATTGTGCTGAACGGGATTCTGGATCAAAACGTGATCATCGGGATCGTGGCACTGGCGATTGCGGCCAGCATGCTCTGCGGAGCGTTTCCGGCATGGCGGTCCTCGAAGGTACCGGCAGCCGAGGTTCTGAAGGATGAGGCTGCGAGCATTTCAGGCGGGTCACGCAACCGGCATCTGCTTAGCGGTCTCGTTGTGGTGCAGATCGCGCTTTCGCTGGCGTTGCTGGTGTGCTCGGGGCTGTTTCTGCAGACGCTGCGAAACCTGGCCGGGGCGTATCCGGGATTCGAGCAGGAGCACGTGCTGACGGCATCCGTGGGCCTGAATATGGCCGGCTATTCGAATGAGGATGCGAAGGTGATCCGCCATAAGATTCTCGACCGCCTGGCGGCGCTGCCGGGAGTGAGTGTGGCCTCGCTGACGGACTGGCTTCCGATGAGCTTCACGCGGAAGACAGCGGATGCGTATCCGCAGGGTTATGCACCGAAGCCGCATGACTCGCTGGAGGTGCGCCGGGCCGACATCACGCCACGGTACTTCGAGACGTTGGGGATTCCGTTCGTGGAAGGCCGCGATTTCACACTCGCCGATGATGAGAAGGCGCCGAAGGTGCTGATCATCGATGAGACAACCGCGAAGCACTATTGGCCGGGGCAAGATCCGGTCGGCAAGAAGCTCACGCTGTGGAACCACACTCTGTTCACCGTGGTGGGCGTGGTGAGGAATTCGAAGCACCAGTTCCTGAAGGAAGATCTTGAGCCCATGGTCTACATGAGCTACTTCCAGTCTGCGGATAACGAAACGATCTTCCAGGTCAAGACGAAGGGGAATCCGGCGGAGATGGCGCCAGCGGTCGAAGAGGCGATCCGCGGGGTAGATCGAGGGATACCGGTGTTCGATGTGCGCACCATGCGCGAGACAACGCAGATGGCGCGGATCTTCGCGGTCATGCAGAGCACATTTGCGGGCATGTTCGCGGTGGTTGCGCTGATTCTGGCAGCTACGGGCATCTACGGCGTGGTAGCGTACCGGACGCAGTTGCGTACGCACGAAATCGGCGTGCGGATAGCCCTGGGAGCTTCACGCGCGGATGTGCTCAAGCTCGTTCTGCTGCAGGGCCTTTGGCTGACCGTGATTGGATTGACGCTGGGTCTGGCGCTGGCGTTCGCGCTCACGAGGCTGATTGGGGATCTGCTCTACGGAGTGAGTGCTTACGATCCTTCGACGGTGCTGGGCGTGGTGGTTGTGCTTGGGGCAATGTCGCTGATCGCGTGCTATCTTCCGGCCCAGCGGGCCATGAGGGCGGATCCTGTGGCGGCGATCCGGGAGCAGTAGCAATACGTGCGACGGCCCCGGGCCGCGCAGACCCGGGGGCCGCTGCAACCCCATCGCTCTCAGTTGTTTCCAAACCCTCGTCGGAAGCTGATGAATCGGCGAGGTGCGAGAGCGAACAGATGTTCCTGTTTGTGGAAGACAATGGCATGGATCTGGCAATGGCCGCGGCTTGCCTGTCGCGGCTGGGCGCGCGTTCCTCGCGTGTGGTGAACACGGCGGGTAAGGCGCTGGAGTTCCTCAAGCAGGTGGAGAGTGGAGACGAATCTGCCCCAGAGGCGGTAATCCTCGACCTGCTGCTCAAAGACAGTTCGGGTCAGGAAGTGATGCGGTACATCCGGGGGCGCGAGACGCTGAGGAAGATCCCTGTGCTGGTGTGGACAATCGTAGAGGACGATCTGACCCACGAGATCTGCCGGACGCTGGGAGCGCGCGAGGTGCTGGTGAAGTCACGCCGGGCGCATGAGTTGCGCGAAGCGGTGCTGCGATTGCGAGGTCTTCCGCCGCTCTCGGCCGGCGACGATTGAACCCGCACCGATTGCAGAACAGGTACACTGGAAGTGCATGATTCCTACGCTTTCGTGGACACCCGAGGGTGTCCGTTTTATTGATCAGACGCGGCTTCCTCTCGAGGAGAGTTATGTGGTTGCCACCACGTACGAACAGGTGGCAGACGTCATCGTAACGATGGTGGTGCGCGGCGCGCCTGCCATCGGCGTGTCGGCCGCTTACGGCGTGGCTCTTGGGGCACAGCACTCAGAGAGTGAGAGCGCGGAGCGCTTCGCGCCGGAGTTCGACAAGATCTGCGCGCGGCTGGCAGGAACGCGGCCCACGGCCGTGAACCTGTTCTGGGCGATCGACCGCATGAAGAAGCTGTTTGCCGATTTGCGCTCGAAGGGCGCTTCCATGGCCGAGGTCAAGGAGCGCATCCTGGCCGAGGCGCATGCCATGTACGACGAAGACATCGCGGCCTGCAAAACGATGGGCGCATTCGGCGGAGCGCTGCTGCCGGACGAAGGCGGCGTGCTGACGCACTGCAACGCCGGTGCCCTGGCCACGTGCGGATACGGTACGGCGCTGGGCGTGATCCGCTCGGCAGTGGAGCAGGGTAAGCAGATTCACGTTTATGCCGATGAGACCCGGCCGTTTCTGCAGGGAGCGCGGCTGACCGCATGGGAACTGACGGCCGACGGCATTCCCACCACGGTGATCTGCGACAACATGGCGGCGAGCCTGATGCGCGCGGGCAAGATCAAGGCGGTAGTGGTCGGCGCGGACCGCATCGCAGCCAATGGTGACTTCGCCAACAAGATCGGCACCTACAACGTGGCGATCCTGGCGAAGGAGCACGGCATTCCGTTCTATTGCGCGGCGCCGTGGTCCACCATCGACATGGAAACGTCGACCGGCGATGCGATTCCCATTGAGGAGCGCAACCAGGTTGAGGTGACACATCATGGTGGAAAGCAATTGACGCCGCACGGAGTAGGCATCTGCAATCCCGCGTTTGATGTGACTCCGGCAAAGTACGTGAGCGCGATCATCACCGAGCGCGGCGTGCTGCGTGCGCCGTATGCGGAGTCGCTCAGAGAGATGGAGATGGCTGCGCAGTAGGCGGCGCACAGTTCAGCGTTCTTAGTTCGCAGTTCACAGTCATCACCCTCCGGCCATGGCCAGTGCGCAGAGCGTGCTTTTTATGGCCGGATTGCTTTTGGGCTCATGGGAGCCGGGCTGTGAACAGCGCACTATGAACTTACCTCACCGTCGCGTCAGCGTTTCCGCCTTTTCAAACAGCGTTGCAGCCATATTCGGATCGCGGTCAACGCCGTGGCCGTCGCGATAGGAGCGCGCCAGGCCTTCGCAGCCGTCGCGGTTTGCGCTTTCGCAGGATTGCGCGAAGAGAGCGACAGCGTGCCCATAATCCTGGTCCACGCCGCTTCCCTGCTCATACATGCGGCCGAGGCTGGCGCAGCCTTCGGGATCGGACAGGGTGCACGCGCGGGAGTAGAATTCCACCGCGCGCGGCAGGTTTTGCTGCACTCCGCGGCCCCGCTCGTAGACGCGGCCCGCTTCTACGCAGCCCGGCAGATATTCGTCGGCGCAGGCGCGCGAAAAGAACTGGGCGGCCTGCTCAGGGTCGAAGTCTCCTCCCGCCTCATCTTCATAATCCAGGCCCATGGACGCGCATGCTTGTCCGCTGCCGCGCGAACACGCAACGTGGTAGAGCATCATGGCAAGCCCGGGATGGCTCGGGCTGTCCAGCTTGCGCCCATAACTGTTGAGGGTCGCAGCAGGAATCGATGCTGCGGCAATCGCGAGGCCGAGGAGTAAAGCAGCGGCAGCGATGACCCCGATGAAGATCCCGCGCGACCTCTGCCATGAAGTCTGCTCGGTCTCATCGGCCGCGGCCGTGGAGGGCGCCGATTTAGCCGGGGGTCGTTCAAGCCGCGCGGGCCGCTCCGGATGCTTGAAGCGCATAGTGCGCTGGACGATGACATCATCCACATCCGTGTGCGGCAAGCGCCGCAGAGCCTGCAGGGCGTCAAACGCAGCGATTGCGCTGGGTGTGCGGCGGTCGCGATTTTTCGCAAGAAGACGCAGTACGGCCTCGTCGAGCCCGGCCCATTCGGCCACTTCAGGACGGACCATGCTGGGGCGCGGCGGCTCAACCTCCAGGTGCTGATGCATCCAGCCGTGGGGATCTTCGGCCTGGAACGGATTGCGGCCAGTGAGCATCTCGTAGAGAACGCAGCCGAGCGCGTAGAGATCGGTGCGGCCGTCGAGTTGCTGAACCGCCGTGCCGCGCCACTGCTCGGGCGAGGCGTACTCGGGAGTGAGCAGTAAGCTGGTGCGGCTGATGGCGCCGGCCGCGTCATTGATTGCGGCAATGCCGAAGTCGGCAAGCTTGGGGTGAGTTGCGTCCCTGCGGTGCGCGGTAAGGAGAATGTTTTCCGGCTTCAGATCACGATGCACGATCCCCCGGGCATGAGCTGCTCCAAGGCCGAGTGCGACGCCTCGGGCGATCGCGATAGCGCGGTCGATGGGGAGCGCTCCGGACTGCAGCACGGTGCGCAGATCGGGCCCATCGACGAACTCCATAGCAATGTAGGGAGTGCCGTCTTCAGCCTGGTCCAGGTCAACGACCTCCACGATGTTCGGATGACGCAACTCGACGGCTGTCTGCGCCTCCTGGCGGAAGCGCTTGACGAAACGGATGTCGTGGGCAAGATTCCCGAGGATGAACTTGAGTGCGCGGAGGCGGCCCAGCAGCATGTGCTCGGCGAGGTAGACAGTGCCCATGCCGCCATGCCCCAGCGTCCGGACAATGCGGTATTTGCCCCGAATGATTGCGCCGGGCTCGCGTTCAGCATTGGGCACGAGAACGGCTCCGTCCTTGCTGCAGACGGCAAGGTCGTTGGGATATGCCGTTTCGCAGACGGGGCAGCTCTTCATGGAAGCGATTCTCACAGCTTAACTTAGAGTTGCTGTGTGAATCGATTATTGTAGTCCCGCTTGGGGGCGGGCGGAACGAGAGATCATAGTCATGCCCGGCCCGCAGGGAGGACAGTTCCGACAGCGACGCCCTTCAAACCGAGCGCGTTCGATTCGGCTTCGTCGGTGAGGACCTGCGCAGACTCCTGGACGAGCGCGTACTTATTTCCGTAGAGGTCGACGAAGACTGCCTCGATCCCCCACGGGCGCGGACTGGGTGACTGCACGAACTCAATGCCCTTCGACTTCAGCTCTTCGTAGCCACCTTGGCAGTCGCGGGTGGAGATGACCCAGGTGGGATTCTTGCCGACGAGATCGGGAAACCAGGACGCTAGCAGGAACTCGACCTCAGCCTGCTGAGGCGGAGCCACGGTGAGCCAGCGGAATCCGTTGCCGACCTGGTCGATACGCTTTTCGAATCCGAGCATCTGAGTGAACCAGGTGAGCGCCTCGTCCTGATCGCGGACGGCAATGGTAACGGTGGAAACTTTATCGAAGGGCTGCATGGGACTCCCGTCGGATTTGATTCATTTCACGGCTCCGAAAGTGGTTTGCTCCTCAAGAACGGCCGGGTTCAATCGCACTGCGATAATGGAGGGATAGTGCCTCCCCGCACATCCATTTTCCGCCTGCGCCAACGATCACTGCTGCGCGGCATTCTTCTCTGCATAGGGGCATTCTTCCTCAGCCTGTACCTGAGCGGCTTTCCGCATATGAATACTATGCACCTGTCGCACTGGCAGACCCTGGCGGTGCTGCTGGCCTGTTGGAGCATGGTCGAAACGATCCGCTGCGCCGACCGCACCTGGAGCCTCTATTATGCAGGCGTCCTGATCCTGCTGTACTCCGAAGTGATGATCCTGAGCATGGCGGTGTTCCTTTTCTTTTATCCGTAAGAGGTTGAAGCGACAGTGGATCGGCTGTTAGGCTGCTTCGTACGCTGCTAAGGAGGCGAAACGATGCTGAAGGGCTTTCGCGATTTCATTCTGCGCGGGAACGTAGTGGACCTGGCCGTGGCGGTCGTGGTGGGTGCGGCATTCACGGCAATCGTCACCTCATTCGTGACCAACATTCTTAATCCGCTGATCGCCGCAACGGTGGGCAAGCCTAACTTCGGATACATCATCTTCCATTTGGGCAAAGGCGAGATCAAGATTGGCGAGTTCCTCAACGCGACGATCTATTTTGTGATTGTCGCAGCGGTAGTCTACTTCGGCGTAGTAATGCCCATGGCCTGGTTCCTGCAGCGGATGAAGAAGGCCGAGCCAGTCGCGGCGCCGGCGACCAAGAAATGCCCCGAGTGCCTGAGCGATATCCCGCTGGAAGCGCGGCGGTGCGCGCATTGCACGCAGCCGGTTCCGGTGGGCTAGGCGTACTCAGAAGATCTCGACTGCGGCTGCGTGGCCCGGGGCAGCCGCAATCCGATGGTCGCGGGTGATCAGGGGAGCACGCAATTCTTCCGCAAGGGCCACGTAGGATGCATCGTAGGCACTGAGGTTCTGGCGTAGCCGCCAGATTCGCTGCAGCAGCAGTACGGGAGCATAGCGTGTAATCCGAAGCGCTGCCAGATCCTCAATAGCCTCCTGCGCACGCTTTGGAGCCAAGGTGCCTTCACGCACCAAGCGCCGCAATACCTGAACGAATTCGACATCGAGCAAATGCAGGGTGTGCAGGGTTTCGGGTTGCTGATAGATCCGTTGCTCGATGCGTTGTCCTGCCGTAGTTCGCAGCAGCCAATCGACGGCGGCTGAGGCATCGAGGACGATCATCCTGCCGCACGTTCCTCGTGCAGGAGAGCGGCGGTGTCCAGAGTGGCGGAAATCGGTCTACGCGTATGCAGGCGTTCACGGAATTCGGCCAAGTTAGGACGTTCCGCAATCTCCCGAAGTTCCCCGAGCAGATAATCGGAAAGCGACATACCGGCGCTGGCGGCACGCGTTTTGAGAGCGCGATGCAGCGTCTCAGGGACATTCCGAACCTGAATCATGCGTTCCATGTGCTCAGCATATTTGCATGTGCCGCACATGTCAACCTGCGGCGAGGCTCAGCCACCACTCCAGTTTCATTCTTCAGATGTTCTCGCCGAAGGGCGCCGCGGGCAGATCGCCCGGCTGGTACTCATCGCGCCAGAGCAGAACGCCGATTGAGATGAGGCCAATGGCGATGGCTCCGTAAAGGTAGTGCGGCCAGACCACCAGGCGGATCATGAGGCACTCCGCGATCAGCCAGCCGAGAAGGACGCAGCCCTGCAACGCCATCCACAGGCCGTAGCGGGGAGCCTGATCCAGTGCGAGCCACAAAGCCCACAGCGCCAGCAGGCCGTTGAGGAGCAGCAGCAGGATTCCAGGGACCAGGTAGGACGGAAAGGGGCTGTGCTGAAGCAGCGACTGCTGCATGCTCCAGGGGCTGCCGTGCGGATCAGCGAGCATAGGAATGCTGCCGATGATGGAGCTTGCGGCGAGAAAGAAGAGAAGGGCGATGCCGGTCCAGCGAACAGTCTTCATCACAGCACCTCGATATGGGCCCGTGGGGACGGTTGATTCCAGTGAACGAGCTTCCGTGAGCCGGCGCAAGCGCGAAAGTCAACTCGGCTTGGTTGTAAGCGACTCGCGAGCTTTCCGGCGCTGCTCCATCTGCTCGGTGACCAACTTATATGTGACGTAGTACTTGTAGATGTTGGATACGTAAGTCACCGTTTCCATGCCGATGCGTGCCGCGGCGATGACCTCGACGTTGTTGATCCAGACGTTCGGATCGAGGCCTTTCTGCGCGGCTTCCGCGCGCAATTGTTTCACACGCGCCGGGCCGCAGTTATAGGCAGCAAATGTGAAGAGCACCTTGTTGAGATCATCCATCGGCTCGTTGCCGAAATATTTCTCCTCCATCTGATGGAAGTACTTGATGCCCGCATGAATGTTGTGCTCCTGCTGCGTGATGTCTCCCACCTGCATCTCTTTGCCGGTGGCAGGCATAAGCTGCATGACGCCAATGGCCCCCACGGGGCTCTTGACCTCCTGCTTCAGGCCCGACTCCTGGAATCCCTCAGCCATCATGAGGAGGTAATCCATCTGGTACTGCCCCGCGTATTTCTGGAATTGGGCGGAGGTGGCCTCGAACTGCTTCATGGCGTTCTCTGAAACCGCCTGCTTGAGCATGTAAGTGCCCTTGGTATAGCGGCCGAGCAGCTCCTGCCCGAACGCGGTCCCCTGCTTGTGCGTTTTGAAGAAGTCGTTGAGGTCGGCCATGAGTTTGGGCGAATTCTTGCGCGCTGCCCAGGCAAATGTTCCGCCTGTATGGATGGCGAGGTCTTCACGAACCTGCATCCTGGGAAGCAGCTTGCTCCAGAGCTTTGCGAACCAGTCGTCTGCGATGACATAGGGCAACAGGCCCGCGTTGGCCATGTCGAGCAGATCCTCGTCGCCGATGTCTTCCGGTACGGCGGCAATATTGATGGGCGCTTTGCCCTGCTTTTTGAGGCGATCGTTGATGGCCTGGATATCCTCCACATAGCTCGAGCTCTTGCGCATGTAGACGGATTTGCCGGACAGATCATCAAGCGAATTCAAAGCCGGCGCTCCGGGTGCCATGACGACAATTTCTTTCAGATCGGAGTAGATCGGCTGGGTGAAGTCGACCATCTTCTCGCGCTCGCCGGTCATGGTGACGCCGCCTGCCAGGATGTCGAGGCTCCCCTCCTGAAGCTTCTCGTACGCCTTACCGCGTGGGACAACGAAGAACATGACCAGGACCTTGATGTTCTTGTTGGACTGAGGATATTTCTTGTTCAGATACTTTTCAAATTCCTTGCCGGTCTCGTAGGCAGTACCGTACTGCACGCCCTTCACGGTGTAGTAGAGGGTCTTTGAATAGGGAACTCCGACACGAATCACACGTTTCTTCAGCAACTCGTCGAGGTCGCCTGTCCATTTTTTGGTTTGAACGGGCGGTGCGATCTTAACCGCCGGTTGGGAGGCGGCCGGCGCTTGTGAAAAGGCCGGCAGGAAACCCATGAAACAGATGAGCAGACACGCGGCGATTGAAAGGGTGAACCGCGAAGAAGACTGGTAGGCCGGGGCTGCTGGTTCTGAGCTACTGCCAGCTTCATCAGATAGATCACAAACAGATCGAGGGGTCATATCGTTCTCCCAGACTGGGCCCGCATATTATGCCGCGCAAATTATCGCGCTAAGGTTGAATTCCGTACGTGATAGCGATCACGAGTGGGGCCATGTGTCCAGGGAACGCACGTAAGCGATGTGGGTCGCAGCGCCCCTAACCGAGCCAAGAGCGAAGCCTTATGAGGAGAGTCCAACGAGGGGGTTTCCGGCCGGAAAAGTGTCTGGAGCACACCCCGTGGGCTGGATGATCAGGAACGGCCCTCAACATCCTCGTGCGATTGGGATAGGGGAACGCGCTGATCACGCAGCGCCACCACCAACACAGTCACCACTACGGCCAGCAATCCGTCTACGACCATCCAGAAGGCCGGTGGAACCAGGGTGAGCTGGAAGATGCGAGGCGCGATATCCGTTCCGGCGTGGAGCAGCAGTGCGGGCAGAAGGCTCCCTTTTGTGCGCAGAAACAGCAGCGCGTAGAGGACCGACTGCACGCAGGTGAATATCAGGAACAGTGGGAAAGGGAATGCGGACTGGCCAGGCAGCAGGTACAAGGGCATATGCCAGATGCCCCAGATCAGCCCCAGAGCCAGGCTCACGAGCACGGGACGGTTATAGAGTGCGAGCAATTGAGGCAGCGCGAAGCCTCGCCATCCGATTTCTTCGCCGGCATTCACAAACAAGAGCCACAAAAATGCAGCCAAGATGAACAGCGGTGAGTTGCCGATGAAGAGCGCGCCGGTTCCGGCAGACCTGGACGCCCTGAGAGCCAAGACGGCGGCGAAGTAAATCGCCGGCATGATGAAAGCCGCAAGCAATGCCCAACGCAGCGGGAATGCAACGATGCGTAAACGGCGCATCACCTGGCGCACGGCAGGCGCACCCCCGAACAACGCAGCCGTAAGAAGCCCGGCCAGCGCAGGAGCGAATAATCCAATGAAGGCCAACTGGCTGGGCAGCGATGGTCTCTTGATCACGGGGATCCAAGCGGCCCAGGCGAGTAGGAAACTCGCGGTGAAGAACGTGACAAGTTGTGCCGTGATGCGAGCACGTCCTGAAGGGGCGTGCGTTCGCCCCGATGCGACCTGAGAACTCATCGACCCGCCTGTGGAGCTAGCTATCCTCGGGCTCGACAGAGGCGGTGGCCGCGTCGGCGCAGGGACCCGTTGCGAATCTAGCGCAGCGCGCGCAGGGATGCAAGATACGAAACCGCGGAAGCACTGCGCCGCATCCCTGCCATTACACTGTTGCGGATGGATGAATCCCCCGAAATCAGGCAAAGGACCCGAATGATCAGTTTGCGGAACGCCGTTGCATCACTGATGAGCCTCTCTCTGCTTCCCTTCCCGCTTCCCGCTCAGGCTGCCGCTGCTCCCACGCCTGCGAGCGTGTTTGGCTACTCGGACTTCAGCAAGCAGGCCAAGATCGAGTCGAAGTTCCTGGCTGTGCCAGACGCTAAGGCCGCGGGCGAGGACCTGAAGACGCTGACCGCGGAGCCGCACCTGGCCGGCACTCCCGAGGACCAGAAGACAGCGGAGTTCGTAGCGAAGAAGTTTCGCGCCGCGGGGCTGGATACCGAGATCGTCCCCTATAAGGTGCTGATGAACCAGCCCAAGGTGGTGAAGGTTGAAGCATTCACCGCGGATGGCAAGCCGCTGATGGTGGGTCCGCAGCGCGAGGAGGTTCCGGGCGATCCGTTTGAGAACAATGCGCGTGTGGTGATGCCTTTCAACGGTTCGTCGGGTTCGGGCGATGTGAAGGGCGACGTAGTCTACGCCAACTACGGCCGTCTCGAAGATTTCGATCATCTGGCAGAGCAGCACGTCGATCTGCACGGCAAGATCGTGATGGTGCGCTACGGGCAGAACTTTCGCGGGGTGAAAGTCTACATTGCCGAGCAGCGCGGGGCCGCGGGCGTGCTCATCTACAGCGACCCGCAAGACGACGGCTTCTTCAAGGGCGATGCCTATCCCGAGGGGCCGTGGCGTCCGGACAGCGGCGTGCAGCGCGGATCGGTCCAGTACCTGTTCAAGTATCCGGGCGACCCCGAAACGCCGGGCGTGGCTTCGACTGCCGACCTGCCCGATGCGCAGCGTGTGAATCCCGAAGGCAATCAGCCGCACATCGTCTCGATCCCGATCAGCTATCACGACGCTGCACCGATTCTGAAGGCGCTCAAGGGACCCAGCGTGCCGCAGAGCTGGCAGGGAGCGCTGCCGTTCCGCTATCACGTGGGGCCCAGCGGCGTGAAGGTGCATCTGGTTTCGCAGCAGGACTATCAGCGCCGGACGATCTGGGACGTGATCGGCAAGATCAAAGGCACGGAGCAGCCCGATGAATGGGTGGTCGTGGGCAATCACCGCGACGCGTGGGTGTATGGCGCTGTCGATCCCAACAGCGGCACGGCGGCGATGCTGGAGTCGGTGCACGGCGTCGGTGCCCTGCTCAAGGAAGGATGGCGTCCGAAACGAACCATCGTCTTCGCAAGCTGGGACGCGGAGGAAGAAGGGCTGATTGGCTCAACTGAGTGGGTGGAGCAGCACGCGCAGCAGCTCGAGCACGCCGTAGCCTACTTCAACGTGGATGTGGCCGTGAGCGGACCGAACTTCTCGGCGGCCGCAGTGCCGAGTCTCAAGCAATTCGTTCGGCAGGTGGCACAGGCCGTGCCCTCGCCCACTTCGGGCGAGACGGTCTACGACTCGTGGAGAGCGCACCGCAACGACACCAGCGAGCATCGTCCGGCGAACGCGCCGAATGATGGCGATGTGCGCGTGGGTGACTTGGGCTCAGGGTCAGACTTCACGCCGTTTCTGCAGCACGTGGGCGTGCCGTCGACCGATATCGGCTCGGGCGGAGCGTATGGCGTGTATCACTCGGTGTTCGACAACTATGCGTGGTACACGATGAACGCCGATCCGCAGTTCGTTTATCTGCAAGAGATGGCGCGCGTGCTGGGCCTCGAGGCGATCCGCATGGCGAATACGGACGTGCTGCCCTATGACTACGCCGCATACGCGCGGGAGATCGCGTCCTATCTGGATGCGGCAAAGAAGAAGGCGGCAGACTCGAAGGTGTCGCTTGATTTCGCACCAGCGCTTGCGGCTGCTGATCGATTCGCAAAGTCGGCGCAAAAGGCGCGGGATGCAGAGGATCATCCGAGCGGCGACGTGGCCAAGCTGAACGACGCTCTACGCCAGGCCGAGGCCGACCTGGTCACCGAGGCCGGGCTGCCCAATCGGCCCTGGTACAAGCACACCATCTATGCGCCGGGCGAGTACACTGGGTACGCGGCAGTGGTGATTCCGGGGGTGAACGAGGCGATCGAGGCCAAGGACCCGAACCGGGCGACTCAGCAACTGGGCGTGCTGACGAAGTGTCTGGACAAAGCGGCGCAGACGCTGAGTGGGGTGCGGTAGAGACGGATCTCGGCTGGACAACAAGGCGGCGTGGGACACTCCTGATCGGAGTTCAACTCTCACGCCGCCTTTGTTCTGCCTGCCGAGGTGTCGACTTCTAGTCTCAGCCCGCGGAACGATCTACAACTTTCGGGCTACATTGGAATACCTTAATTCGCCAATGGACACGCGCCTTAGGTGCATTGTTTCGGGACAGTTGCGGCCTTACGCTTGAGTCATTCAAGGCCCGACGGGAAGCTTTCCGGGGAGCAGGACGCGGATCTCCCCTAAACCGGTAGTGGCTGTCCGCCTTTGAAGAGAAGGAGCCTTTCAATGCACGATTTCCTGGTTGGTCTCGCTTTCATTGGCATGGTGCTTTGCCCCGCCGTCGTAGCCACGTTCTCGGCCAAAGAGAGCAAAGAAGACGAGGCGTAGTCTCGGATTCTGAAGCGAGGCCCCTCTGCCTCGCTTCTTGTAAAGCTCCCGATAACAGCTAGTTCCCGGTACCAACGGTTCAGCCGCTAGCACCAAAGGGCTATTTTCTTCCACAGCATCGACGACCTAACGTTCGCAGAGTAGTTCAGGGCTCGCAGGCAATTGGAAGCTGGCTTCTTGCGTGAAGGGCCTGCGCGGCTAAGGGTGACTTTGTACCCTTGGAAAGCGAACAAAATGCGTGACCTCGTCATTGGAATTGCATTCGTCGCCATGCTTCTGACCCCGGCATTCGTAGCATCGTTCCAGCGCCGCGGACGCGACGAGTAGATCCGTACCGCTCCAGTTCCCCTTTCTGCGTCCTGCCCCTGTCTCTATTTCCTGCAGCGATTCCCTCTCTTCATCGTCCAAACTATGCAGATCTTGCGTGGTTTCGTAGGTCGCCGGCGCCAAACTGGTGTGATATGCGTCACCCCCAGACTGTTGACCCCGCCTCTGGTCGCTCGTATCGTAAGAAGTAGAAGACAAAGAATATGAAATCCTCGAAGAACAACCTGCGGATCGGCATTGCGGTCGCCATCATCCTCGGCACCATCGGGTGGCTGGCCTCGTCAGGCTACAAGTCCAGCAAGAGCTACTACGTCACCATCGCCGAGCTGGCCGGAATGGGCGACAAGGCCTACAAGAGCAATCTCCGCGTTGAGGGTTTCGTGCAGCCGGGCTCGATTGAGCAGAACGGCACGCATGTCACGTTCATGCTGAACGAGTTCGAAAGCCACAATCCCAAAGCCCCGAACGGTCGCGTGCTCAAGGTGAGCTACAAGGGCTCGGAGCCGCCGCCGGACACGTTCAAGGACGACTCGCAGGCGTTGGCCGTGGGCACCTACGGGCGCGACGGCATGTTCCACGCCAACGAGCTGCAGGCCAAGTGCGCCAGCAAGTATGCACCGGGCCAGCCCGGACAGCCGAACCAGGCACAGCCGATGACGCCCAACAAGACAGCTTCTACTTCGACCCCTGCGGCAGCGGCGCCGACCGCCAACTAACCGCATGAGCGGCCCAGCAAGCACGGGCCAATGCGCCCGGGTCGAAGATGTATCCAAATTGTTCGGCAGCTTTGCAGCGCTGCGCCAGGTGAGTGTGGAGCTCGAGCTGGGCAAGTGCTACGTGCTGATCGGCGAGAACGGCGCGGGCAAGTCGACCCTGCTGCGGATTCTGGCCGGATTATTGCGGCCGAGCTTCGGCACCGTGACCTTGTTCGGCCATGGCGAACCGCAGACGGTGCGCGAACGCGTCGGCTACATGAGCCACGCACCCATGCTCTACGACGAACTCACCGGACAGGAAAATCTCCGCTATTTCTCCAAGCTGTATCCCGGGCGAGAGTGCCTGGATCCTGCCGAAGCACTGAGACAGGTTGGCCTGGATCCAAATCTGCCGCGCCCTCTGGGACACTACTCGCAGGGCATGCGGCAGCGCACTTCCCTCGCCCGCGTGCTGCTCTCGTTTCCTGAGCTGCTGCTGCTGGACGAGCCGTTTTCCAACATGGACGTGGAGAGTGCCCGGCAAATGGTGGAGCTGTTGGCGCAGTTCCGTCACGGCAGCCGAACCATTGTGATCACGACGCACCAGCGTGAATTGGCCGCACCGATCGCGGATTATGTCTTGGCGCTCAAGGCCGGACGCGTGGCCAGCTTTGAACCGGGGAGCCCGACGCTATGAAGACCAACGCTGCGCGGTTCCTTGAGGGCCTTGGCATCGCGTTCGAGATGCGTGAGTACGAAGTGGACCCCGAAGATGTGTCGGCAATCGCGGTAGCGAAGAAAATCGGCATGCCGCCTGAGCAGGTGTTCAAGACACTGCTGACCACCGACGGCAAGGGCGAGTTTGTCTTCGCGGTGATTCCCGGAGACGCCGAATTGGACTTCAAAAAACTGGCGCGCGCTGCCGGCATGCGCAAAGCCGAGATGACTCCCCTGAAAGACGTGCAGCCGCTTACCGGATACATTCGCGGAGGCGTCACAGTGTTCGGCGCGAAGAAGGCTTACCCGATCTTCGTGGATGAGACGGCCATTCTGTTCGACACGATCAGCGTCTCGGCGGGCACCCGTGGTGCGCAGTTGATTCTCTCGCCCGACGACTATCTGAAGGCTGCCGAAGCGATCGGCGAGCCGGTGGCTACGGCGGACCTGACGAAGGCCGTGCATGCGGAGGGACACGCCTGATGCCGGCACTCTGGACACATCTCGTGAAGGACCTGCGCATAGAGTGGCGTTCGATGGATGCGCTCATCTCCATGCTGTTCTTCTCGGGTCTTGTGGTGGTGCTGTTCTCCATCGCCTTCGATCCGCGGGGCGAGTTCGCGCAGCATATCGCCGGCGGCGTGCTGTGCGTGGCGACCATGTTCGCCAGCGTAAGCGCGCTGAACCAGGCATGGGCGCGCGAAATCCGGCACAACGTGATGGACGCGCAGCGCATGGTGCCGTCGCCCGGGTCAGAGCTTTATCTGGCCAAGGTGCTGGTGAATTTCCTGTTTGTCAGCATCGTGCAGGTGGTTCTGGCGCCGTTCTTCTTCATCTTCTATAACCTGCACGTCGCGGGACAGGGCTGGCTGCTGGCGGTTGTAATGCCGCTAGGCACATGGGCGCTGGTGAGCAACGGCATTTTCTTCGCGGCGCTGGCCATGACCAGCCGCAACCGCGAGCTTCTCCTGTCGCTGATCCTGTTTCCGATCTTCATTCCAGCTCTGCTGGCAATGGTGATGGCGACGGAAGCAATCCTCACCGGCGAAAACGACCCGAGCCTGTGGATCAAGATGCTCGTCGGCTACGACGTGATCTTTACCACGACGAGCTGGTTGCTGTTCGATACGATCTTCCACGCGGAGTGAGGCGTAGTGTTCAACCGTCGCGAAGCTGCGTGTCGAGTGTCGCACCGTTTAGCTCGCTAAGTTTGAGATTCTTCGCGGTCAGGCAATAGTAATATCTGGAGGGTATCCCCAGTGGGTAGTGGACAATGCCTGATAAGCGGTTGCCAGGGGCTAGTCAGCTCTGGGAGTTCAACTCTCCTGCCCTCCGCTGTCCGCGACCGCGAACACTGCGGCATCTTATTGACATACCCCCAATCGTTCGTCTTACGTTTGTGGATGTCAGGCAGTGTACCCAACTGGAGAAACGAAGCGCCCCGGAGTGACTAACCGGGGCGTTCGCATTTTGGAGACACGTTTAGTCGACCGGCGTGGCCCTGCAATACCGCACTACACGAAAGTAGTGCGGACAAATCGCTCCAGCCAGCTCATCGGATCACCTCGAGGGTTTGATCACCTGACTGTTTTCCTGCCCACATAATCCCGAGCGGACTCGTACAGCAAAACGTCTCATCAGAATATAATCGTGGTTCGTTCTCTGAGGGGCCCCGGCATGGTTCGATCCTTGGTGCTGTTTCTGGTCTGTGCAGCTTCATCGCTCGCTGCGCAATCGCGCGTTGACCTGCTGAAGCAGGTTGCCGATCACTACAACAACTCCGACAGTTTCAGCGTGAAAGGAACGGCTTCGGCGCTGATGCCCGGATCCTCCTGGCGCGTCACTTACGACTTCGACACCGAAGGCGCGCAACCTGCCTTTCTGCCGCTGGACCTGCGCAAGCCATCCATCCAGGTCCTGAGCCAGATGGGCAATATGAAGCAGGCG
This sequence comes from Occallatibacter riparius, assembly GCF_025264625.1. Lineage (NCBI taxonomy): Bacteria > Pseudomonadati > Acidobacteriota > Terriglobia > Terriglobales > Acidobacteriaceae > Occallatibacter > Occallatibacter riparius. Next base: position 4,308,858 of record NZ_CP093313.1, on the reverse strand, counting down.
CTTGCCGTCCCCGGGACGACGGATCCCCTGCCCCAAAAGTTTACCGTTCAATTGCTCCCACTGGGCCAGTACAACGCTATCGCAATGAAGCTGACGGATGCGCAGAAGATCGGCGCCGAAAGTGTTACGGTGGACGGCCGCAGCTATTCATGCGAAATCATCGACGCCACGTACGACTACTCGCCTGCCTTCAAGCCAAACTCGGCCATCGAGCACAAGCGTTTCTGGATCGACCCCGCCACACTCATAGTGCTGCGCGAAACGCGAAGCATGCCCGATCATCCCGGCTCCGAATGGACCGGCACCGTGACGTCGTTCTCATTCAATCTGCCGCCATCAGAAACGATCCTCAAGGCCCTCGCCAGATTTGCCACGCTCCCAAAGGACCGTCCCGAATGGGTTGGCCGGTCGCTCCCCGATCTCGCGTTGGCTCAGCTATCCGGTCCTCAGATAAAACTCGCTACCCTCAAGGGCAAGCCCGTGCTGCTCGACTTTTGGGGCAGCTACTGCGCACCCTGCAATCGCACGACATTGCACGCCCAGGAGCTCCAACAGCGCTATAAATCCTCCGCCCTTATTGTCCTCACGTTCACCCAGGACACGGCGGCAGACGCCCGCGCCTGGACCGGCTACAACCATGTCACGCTTCCGGTCCTGCTGGATCCCGACGGCACCGCCTTCAAAGCGCTCGATATCCAGGGTGTGCCTGTCGCCATTCTCGTTGGCGCTGATGGCAAGATCGTCCATTACTGGGTCGGATTGGATGATCTCGCCTCGATGGATTCCTCGATTGCGGAGATCCTCTCTGCTCATGCCGCCGCGACCTCCAAGTCCCGCGAGTGATGCACGTCACTCAATACACGAGCTGGCTGCTGTTCGAACTCACGTCCCGGAAGAGGCGTAATGCCGCGGAGCAAGAAGCCATTGACCTGTTGACTCTGCTGATCGAGCAATATGAGAACGAGAAGTACCCTGTACCGGATGCGGAGCCTGCAGACGTATTGAGATTTCTGCTGGAGCAGAACGGGCTTTCGCAAAAAGACCTGGTACCCGAATTGGGCGCCGAGAGCACCGTTTCGCTGGTGCTGGCTGGAAAGCGCAAGCTGACCGGCGATCACATCGCGCGACTCAGCAAGCGGTTCAGCGTTTCTCCGGCGGTTTTCTTCCAGTCCTGAGCCCATCTAGTACCGCTCCGGGAGTGCCACGGCGCTAACCGCTCACCGCATCTGTTCTGTCATCCGATTTTCGACGATCTGCCGGATCGCGGCGGAGTGCCTCCGCAGCTGCACGGCTTCTCTCTGCAGGCGCTCGGCTTCATCGCCGGAGGTCTTCCCTGAGGCGAAGTCCGCCAGGTCTGCGCCTTCCTCGAGGGCTACGATGGCCTCGTAGAGTTTGCGCTCCTGCATCGAATTCTCTTCATCGATAAGGGTTTTGAGCGAGAGGACGTGGCCAACCCGGCAGCGGAACTCGACCGGCCCTCCGGTTTCGCGGGTATAAAGGGGCCCGCGGCACTCCGGGCAAGTGAAGCCGAGGAATTGCTCTTTTCCGTGTGCACCAGCCGCTTCCCTTCTGCGCGGCTCCGCTCTTCCATTCACGAGATCTGTCACCATCCTTCCGATTTCGGCCGCCTTGAGGCGGTAGTCCACCGCTACATCGGCAATAGCATTCAGCGGCATGGAGGGGAACGGCGCCTCGTCGGGGTCCTGAACGATCGTGATCCCGCCTTCTTGCGCAATATCCCACAGTCCCGCCGCTCCGTCGTCGAGCAGGCCGGATAATACGATGCCGATCACGCGAGGACCGTAAGTCATGGCGGCGGAACGAAAGGTAACATTGATGCTCGGCCGGTGGAGGCCCTCCTTGGGGCCGCGCGTGAGATGGATATGATCCGCGGCTACCAGAAGATGGCGATCCGGCTGCGCTACATAGACTTTGCCGTCTTCGATGCGGTCGCCGTCGAGCGCTTCGGTAACGAGCATCTGTGCGTTGCGGCCGAGTATCTGCGCCAGGTAGCTTCGCACGCTGGGCGACAGGTGCATAACTACAAACAGAGAAGCGGGCAGTTCGGCGGGCAGGGTTAGCAAAAGCTCCTGCATGGAGGGGATACTGCCAGCGGACCCGCCAATCACCACAATGTCGCGTTTTGACATTATTGATTCGATGCGAGATTTAGCACGATTGAAGGTCTTGCAATCAAGGAACCTGATCCGAGAAGGCGAAGATGCGCCGTGTACGAATGAGTGATTCAAGTCACTCAATACATCGCTGGGTGGAGTTCCGGCCGCAATCCTCGACGTACACTAGAAACATCCCGGACGCGACTGAGCTGCATGTCCCTCCACGCCGCCGGGACTGGACCGAACCTGATGAAAAAACTCGGCATCAGCCTCTATGCGGTTGTTGTGGTTGCGCTCATGGTCTGGGGCTACTATCAGGCCATCTACGTGGCGCCGAACGACGCCATGCAGGGCGAAATCTTCCGCATCATCTTCTACCACGTGCCTTCCGCCTCGGTGGCTTTTGTGTTCTTCGCCATCAGCCTGCTGGGCTCGATCGGCTACCTGACCTGGCGGCGCAGCCAGCCTGACCTGGCGCAGAAGGCCGACGCGTGGGCCCTGGCTGGCGCTGAAGTCGGCGTGGTGTTCTGCACCGTGGTGCTGATCACCGGCCCCATCTGGGGTCGCCGCGCATGGGGCATCTGGTGGACCTGGGACGCCCGCCTCACCACGACGCTGGTCCTGTGGCTCATCTACGTCAGCTACCTGCTGCTGCGGCGGTTTGCCGCCGGTCCGCAGGTGCAGACGCTCGCCGCGGTGCTGGGCATCTTCGGCGCGCTCGACGTGCCCATCGTGTACATGTCGAACCGCTGGTGGCGCACGCAGCATCCGGCGCCGGTCTTTGGCGGAGGCGATGGCTCCGGGATGGATAAGTCGATGCTTGGCCCGTTCTTTTGGAATATGGGTGCATGGTTTGCGTGGGGCGTGCTGATTCTGGCTCTGCGCTACAAGACAGAGCGGCTTCACCAGGAGAACGCCAGCCGCGAGCAGCAGGAAGCCCTGGAAAGCCGCGTTTAGCCGCGGAAGAGGAAACAGCAGAGGTCAATATGGATCAGCGAGCCATTCTCAACCACGAGTTCACCGTAGCGGCCTACACCGTGACCTGGGTCATCCAGTTGGCCTATCTGGGATTTCTAGCCATCAAGTGGCGCGCCGAAAAGCGCAACGCCGAATCGCGTAATCGCAACCGCCGATAATCCCGCATTCGCGTGTGAAGCCGGCAGCGGCTTCACGCCCGGTGCTCCCGCCTCTCTGTCCCGCCCAGGCGATTCCCTCTTCGCTTCAAGCAATATTTGCAGCTCTATCCATAGCTAGCCCCTAGCGATCGCGCCCAACCCTTCGCCAGTCCCGTATTTGTGACAGTCTCGCCAGGCAGATCTCCCACCCATAATAGGAACCGACCAGCAGTCCGTCTCATTTCTGCCGCGCGCACAGTGTGGCATGGCTCAGGTGTCCTTTCATGCGTTCATCGTCAGCGGATCCAAAGAGACTCTCGTCCGACACCCGCCTTCAGCTCGTCACCTTGATGCTGGCCATCCTTTGCGTCTTTAATACGCATTCCGCCGCTGCGCAGGAGACCGCAGCCTGCCACGCTGCGCCCGCCGCTTCACTTGCGGGGTGGATCTGCCATTCGTCCGAGAAGGAAATCCACATCTTCTACATTCACGGGATCGGAAACGACGGGCCAACCGACTTCGATTCTCTGGAGTTGCGAAAGAGCATCTGCGCGTACCTGAAAGACTGCACCACGCCGGCGGGCGAGCCTGTCGGCCCGTGGGACTATGCCGACGAAGGCTACTTCGCTCCCGGGGCGGCCCCTCCGGCGCTCGATTTTCTAGGGCAGCCGGTGTGGCGAAACAACGAAGAATGGAGCGCCGCCGCTCCCTACGCCGCTCACTACAAGATCGCACGCACGCATGGCCCTGTGATTTATGTGGATGCGCTGCACTGGTGGCCACTGACGTTCGCGCTCAAATGCCGCCAGATCGTGGCTGGGGATGCATCCTTCGTCGCGCCGAATAAACTGCGAATCAATACCTGTTCTAAGCGCGAAGCGGCGCCCGGTGTTCCTGACCGCTTCAGATCCTACGACTGGATCAGCCCCGACGATGCCAAGGCCCTCCTCAAGATGCCTTCACACGGCGCGCGCGCCAATCGCGATCTCAAGACCGGCCTGATGGACTGGGGCTTCTCCGATGCCGTGATGGCGCTCGGCCCGCTTCGCCCGTATATCCTCGACGGAATCCGCCAGCTCATCCTGAAGTCTCTGTCGGATGCGCACCCGGAGAATCGCTCCGAATCCGCGCCAGTGGCGGAGAATGACGAATTCACCATCGTCTCGCACAGCCTGGGAAGCTACCTGATCTTCGCGGCGCTCGATACCAGCGAGGACACTACCGGCGATCAGGCCATCGGGCACGGAGAGCGCTTTCACGAAGTTCTGGAACGCACGTCGAGAGTCTACTTCTTCGCCAATCAACTGCGGCTTCTGGAACTGGCCAGCCTGGATGGACGCACCGACCGCAACCTCGTCACGCATCTTGAAGTTTGGGCCAAACTGCGCTGCGATCATTTGAAGACGCAGCCGAATGCGCCGCAGGAGTGTGCGCCGCCCCGCATCACGGCCCTGAACGATCCCAGCGATCTGCTCACCTGGACCGTGCCCGACCTGGAGGGAGTGAAGGTGGAGAACTGGACCGTGAAGAACGCGCCCCACTGGCTTGGGATCATCGAGAATCCAACGTTGGCCCACAACAACTACGCCAGAGACAAGCGGGCTGTAAAGGCGATTCTTGCAGGGGACGGGCCGAAGTGATTTCGAATTGAGATGATCTGCTTCAGGGGTGAGAAGGGGCCGGCGACGGGGCATTCGCCATCTCCGGGTCTTTGAGGAGCTTCTTGGCTTCCTTGCCGTGTTTCGAATCCGGGTCGTACTCGACGACCTTCATGTAGTTGGCCTTGGCATTGACGGCATCGCCAAGATGCCGCTGCGACTCGGCCAGACCCCAGTAGACCTCGGGGTTGTCGGGGTCGAGGATCAGCGCAGACTGGTAGCGGGACAGAGCCGCGCGCCAGTTTTTCCGGTCGAGGTAGTACTGGCCGACGTTCTCATCTTCCTGCGCCGTCTCCTTATGCTCCTGAATCTCAGCGCCCTTTCCCTTCTTAGACTTGCGTGTCTCTTCATCAGGTGGAGGTTCAAGGATTCGACCGAGGTCCGCGGAGCTGCTCGAGCTCGCACTGGATCCTGAAAACGTCGACGGTTCGGTCTCGGCGATCGGCTGATCAGGACTGCGCACGGGGTCGCGGTCGCCGCCCGGCAGAACCGGGACGGGGCCCTCCGTGGCCGGCTCCGGAGCTCGCCGAGGGGCCGGCTGGTTGGCGCTGGGCAGAACCGGGACGTTGGTGTTGTCTTCAGGGAAGGGGTTGGAATCGGCAGGCTTCTGCGCGGGCTGCTGCTTGTCAGCCGGAGGATTCTGCTGCGCCGGCGCGGGCGTCTGGGCAGCAAGGCACAATGCCGGCGCAATGACCACTGAGAGCGCCAGAACCGCACTCAATCCCGCTGTTTTCTTCATTCTGCGCCCTGTTTTCATCTCGACTGCTGCCGTCTCTCCAATGGTACGATGCACAAGACGGCTCGCGCTTTGGAGGCCCAAATGGGCGCGCCGTCCGCGACCCAATCCACCAGGAAAGCATCGCATATCCGCATGGGACTGATCATTCGCTCGTCTGCCATTCACGCCGCCGGCTGTTACACCACCGCCCGCATTCCCAAGGGCCGTCACGTGGTCGAGTACACCGGCCCGCGCCTGACCAAGGATGAAGCCGACGAGCTGTATGAGAACTCGCCGGTGACCTATCTGTTTGGACTCGGAGACGGCTCCAGGGTGATCGACGGGCACTGCATGGCCATGTTCATCAACCACAGCTGCGACCCGAATTGCGAGACGGACGAAGAGGACGGCCGCGTGTGGATCACGGCGGTCCGCAACATCGTCCCCGGCGAGGAAATCACCTACGACTACTGCCTCTATGATGGCGGGGACGAAGAACAAAAGTGTAATTGCGGAGCGAAGAACTGCCGCGGCACAATGTACTCCCAAGAAGAGGTGAAGAAACGCAAGGGCTTAGCCGGAGGGTCACAACCCAAGCGCCGGAAACGGGTTCAAAGAGATGTGAAGAGACGAAGGGCATGATTGACGAAACTCAACTCCCGTACCTGACCGCACACCAGCAGGAAGTTCTGAGGCGGTTTGCCTGGATGGAAGCCAGCGTGGAAGAACTCCGCACGTCGATGACGGGAGTGTTCGAGTTCGAGCTGCAGCGGGGACACCGCGCGGCCCGCACATGGTTCCGGATGCCCGAACCCGGTATCGCCATCACCCGTCGCCACCTCGAGAATGCGCTGAACCGCAAGCGCGAAGGCAGAATCGAAGAGCGCGACCTGGTGGAGTGGGCGACGATCATCCTCCTCAACGATGCCTACGTTCTCGACACTGGCGACGAAGACCTGATTGCCGAGTGGCTGAACGACATCAGCCTGCACCTGGACGCGAGCTAACGGCCATCACGAAATTTTTCCCGGGCCGCGTCACAATCCCGCCCGGATCACCACCTTTGAACAGGAGACGCAAGACCACGTTCATAGGATCGGCCCCTGAGTTCAGCCTCGCGCTGCCCTCCGGACCAGCCAATATATATTCCGATCTAAACGTGAGTCTTCATGAGACAGTCTCCACCGCCTGATCGCGGCCGGAACTCCTTTTCCCAGAAGCTGTTTTTGATTCGCGAAATCCCTTCGCGCCCGCTCCGACGGCGAGACCTTAATTTCCTTCACTGCGCAGTCGCAGTCCTGCTACCATCGCTCTGTTCCCCCCGGCTCCATTCCCCATCTGCGGAGGTCTCCATGGCAACCGCCTACACCGGCGCCATAAGCCGGGCCAGCCAGCCGTCACTTCTCGTCCGCTTCCTCGACAAGTACTTCTACTTCGCCATGTCGCTTTTCATTCTGGTGCTGGTCACCGGGATGTTCAGCACAACCGTGCCTGACAAGCTGTTTCATCCGAAGATCGAACCGCCTCTGATCGTCTGGTTCCACGGAGTGGTCTTCTACGGCTGGGTGCTGTTCTTCATCCTCCAGACGGGCCTCGCGCGGCTCCGCAAGACCCGACTGCATCGCACCCTGGGCTGGTTCGGCCTCGCGCTCGGTATCGCCGTTTTCTTTCTCGGCGTTTCTACGACCATTGCCATGCACCGCTTTGAGTTCAACACGCTTCACCAGGGCAACCTCGCTCTGATCAGCACCTCGGTTCCTCTGTTCGATATGTTGTGCTTCGCGCCGGCGTTCACCCTGGCCATCGCGTTCCGCAAGAAGCTCGAGTACCACCGCCGCCTGATGTACATCGCCTCATGCATCCTGACCGCGGCGGCCTGGGGCCGCATCCCGGAATCCATCCTGCCAGGGTTCTGGTTTTACGCGGGTGTCGATTTCCTGGTCATCCTCGGCGCGACCCGCGACCTCATCGTGAATCGCAAGATCCATCGGGTCTATATGCTGGCTCTGCCGCTGCTTGCGGCCGGCCAGTTTACCGTTGCCCAGATCTCCTTCAGCGCCTGGTGGCTGCGCGCCGCGAAAGCCATCCTGCTCTGAGACTAGCGGGCGGCCAGAACGATACAATCCCTCTCAGGCACCAGCGCAATTTTGAGCGGCCGCAGGGAGTGAGCAGGGATGGGTTATCAGGTTCTGGCCAGAAAATATCGTCCGCAACGGTTCAGCGATGTGGCCGGCCAGGATCACGTCACCCGCACGCTGCTCAACGCGCTCTCGCAGAACCGCATCGCCCACGGCTACATCTTCTCGGGGCATCGCGGAATCGGCAAAACGACAATCGCGCGCATCCTGGCGATGGCCCTGAACTGCCGCACCGAGGTCGGCTCCGCAGAGCGGCCGACGCATGAGCCGTGCCTGCGGTGCATGAGCTGTCGCGAGATCTGCTCCGGCGGCGGCGCCGAATCCGGCGAGCTGGCGACCCACTCCTTTGATTTCATCGAAATTGACGCCGCCTCGAATCGCGGCATCGACGATGTCCGCTCGATCCGGCAACAGGCCTCAGTTCAGCCGGCGCGCGACAAGTACAAGATCTTCCTGCTCGACGAAGCTCACCAGATTACCGATGCCGCGTTCAACGCCATCCTGAAGACTCTTGAAGAGCCGCCGGAGTGGACCATCTTCATGATGGCCACCACGGAACCGGAAAATATTCCGCAGACCATCCGCTCGCGGTGCCAGCACTTCAGCTTTCACGCGGTGAAGTTCGAAGACATCCTCGGGCAGCTACGCATGATCGCCGACAAGGAAGGCGTGGAGGCTGAAGACGCGGCCCTGGCGCTGCTGGCGGAAGCCGGCGACGGCTCGATGCGCGATGCACTGTCGATAATGGACCAGGCCATCGCGTCGGCTCCGTGCAATGACGCAGGCAAAGCGATCCTCGCCGCATTGCAGATCCGCGACCTGATGGGCACCGTGCCCAACGCGGTCTTTGAGCGGCTGCTGGAAGCGGTGGCCGCCGGCCAGAGCGCAGAGCTCATGGAACAGCTCAACGTGCTGCTGAACGCGGGGCACAGCCCGTCGTCGCTGGCGCGGCAGATGGTGCGCTATCTGCGCAATGCCCTGATGGCCAAGTTGGGCGGCGAGCAGACCGAACTGCTGCAAATCTCGGCCGACGAACGCGCCCGCGCCAATCGCACCGCGCTGCTGTTCAGTGAAGAGGATCTCACGCGCAATCTGCAGATCGTGCTGCGCACGTTTGACGAGCTGAATTACCGGCAGGAGCAGCGCTTCCATCTCGAACTCGGACTGTTGAAGCTGGTGCATGCGCAACGTCTACTGCCGCTTGAAGAGCTACTGAGCGGCGTAGCCAGCGGTGCTCCGGTGCGCAGCCCGGCGCCCAGCTCGACACCGCGTGCCTCTGCGCCCACTCCTCCGGTAGCGCGGCCATCAGCTCCGACGGCAACACCGGCACCCGCCAGCAAACCTGCCTCGCCGCTTTCGCCGTTCGGATCGTCACCCTTCGGGTCGCCATCTTCGTCAGCGTCTTCATCGAGCAGCGACAGGACATCAACGACGCCGACCATCAAGCAGAGTGCAGTGGCGGAGCCGGTCCCAGAGATCCCCGAACCGCCTCCGATCCAGGCACCAACGCCGATCGCTGTTGCACCCGCAGTGACAGCACCCGCCGTAGCTGCACCAATCGCTCCGACGCCCATCGCGGCTGCCCCAGCTCCGGCCGTCTCGCCAATGACGCCCTTCCCTGCCGCTTCCGCAACGCCTCAGACCGGATTTGCGGAGACGCTAACGGAAGGATCGCTTGCCAAGGCTCCGAGCGCGGCCCCCTCGGCTGGTACGGCCGACGTCGATACGCTTCGCCAGGCCGTGGTGCAGGCGCTCGCACAAGGCGGCCATCAGAGTGCCTCAACGCTGCTGGGAGCGGGCGCGTGGACTATCGACGGCGCCAACCTGCGCATTGAAGTTGCCGGCATGGGCAAGAAGATGCTCAGCCTCACGGTGAACGCTGCGGCAGAGAAAATCATCCGGCAGGAGTTGCAAAGGCTCAGCGGCCCGGCGCGCTTCATGGTGGTTCCAGGCGAAGGCCCGGCAGCCGGCGCGGGATCTGGCCCTGCCATGGCCGCGCCGCTCGCGGGCAGCGTGCAGGAAGAGGCGCTCAATCATCCGCTCGTGCAGCGCGCCAAAGAAATCTTCAACGCCGAAGTACGCAGCGTGGTTGACCTGCGTACAAAGTAAGACGAACGGACACAAACGGGATCAGGAGCAGTCTCATGTTCAATCCACTCAAGATGAATGAAATGCTGCAGCAGGCCAGCCAGATGAAAGAGGAGATGCAGCACAAGCTGGAGCAGACCGTAGTGGAGGGCTCAAGCGGCGGCGGCGCGGTGACTGCGACCATGAACGGAAAGAAGCAGTTGCTCAGAATCCGCATCGACCCTTCGGCGGTAGCGGCGCTCAGCGGTCCCAATCCCGATGTGGAGATGCTCGAAGACCTGGTGGTTGCGGCAGTCAATGCAGCCGGTCAGAACGCCGAGGACGCCATCCAGTCGAGCCTAAAAGGCATGCTGGGCGGCATGAATATCCCCGGTCTGACCTAAGTTGTTCCCTCATCACTACCCACGAATCACTAACCACTAACCATCACTGGTTCCTATGTCACGTTTTGCCGAACCGATGGCGCGGCTCATCGAAGAACTGAAGAAGCTGCCCGGCGTGGGTACGAAAAGCGCGCAGCGGTTCGCGTTTCACATCCTGCGTGGCAGCGATGACGATGCACTCGCGCTCGCAGACGCGGTGCGTGGCCTCAAAGCCAATCTGCGCCTCTGCTCCACCTGCAACAACGTCACCGACGTGGACCCATGCGTCTTCTGCGCGAGCCCCGTCCGCAATCAGCGGCAAGTCTGCGTGGTCGAAGAGCCAACCAGTATTGGCTCCATTGAGCGCACGCGCTACCAGGGCGTCTACCACGTGCTGCACGGAACGCTGTCGCCGCTGCACGGAGTGGGGCCGGAGCAGCTCCGCACCTCGGGATTGATCTCGCGCGCAGAGAGCGGCGCAATTGACGAAGTGATTCTGGCCACCAGCCCCACGCTCGAAGGCGAGGCAACCGCCACCTGGCTGGCATCGGCTCTGCGCGCAAGCAATGTGCGCGTCACGCGGATCGCTACCGGCGTGCCTGCCGGAAGCGATATCGAATACGCCGATGAAGTGACAATGGCCCGAGCGCTCGAAGGCCGCCGCGAACTCTGATCGCCTCAGGCGATGCAGAGTTACTGCGGGCGGCCTTTTCGCTTCGGCTAGTGAATAGTCAGGCTCAGCGTCTTTATCGCAGTCGCCGGAGGCGTCGAACTGTCCTTCACAGTGAAGGTGTAGTCCTTTGCGGCCTGCGCCGTTTTGGGAGTACCGATGATGACTCCCGTTGTAGCGCTTAGCGCCAGACCGTCAGGCAACGCAGGTATCACTGACCATACGAGGTTGCCGATGCCATTTTCTGCCTTGAGCTGGGCCCTGTAGGGCTGGCCAACGGGGGCATCCGGCAACGGCGAAGGAGTGGAGACAGCAAAACCGCCGACCTTGCCGGCGTTGGCATCGGTCTTACCAGCATTGGCATCAACCTTGCCGGCATTGCCGTCGATCTTGCCGCCGCGGTTGTCCTGCGGCTTGAACAGAGTATTGAACACCTCGTTCAGCTTCATGAAAGCAGTGTCGGAAAATGCTCCCGCCAAACCGGCAATCGCGCATGTCCCAAACACATTCACATCGGTTGTCGTACCGCTCAGGAACCCTCCGCGCACAACCAGGTACATCAATACTGCTATGCCGCTGCCTTCAAATGGCTGGACGATGTAGAACAGCGCCCATGAGCGCTTCAGCTTGTTATCACCTCGATAGTCTCCAAGGGATTTGAGGGAATACACAGCCGACCCAAACGCTCCCATGAACAGCACCAGCAGCAGCAGTCGTGATTCCCCGGTGATCTCCTTGGCCCCCAGCCCGAGCCAGCTCCACGAAAAGATGAGGTCATATTTTTCATCTCCTCCGACGCTCGGCGGCCCGACCTTCCCTTGGTCCTGAGTCTGCGTTCCTGTCTTATCCGCCGGCTTGTCGGTGTCAACAGCGCCGCTGCTAGCCGCGCTCCCGCCGGCCGCGCCGCTGTTCTGCGCTCCGCCTGCCTTATCCGTGCTTGCCGCGCCCTGGGCTGCTGCGCCGGTCTTGGTATTCGTCTGACCGGCGTTCCCCGCATCGCCGCCCTTGTTGTCTGTCTTCGACGCGTCCGCTCCCGTTTTCGGGCCCTTGCCCTGCGTCTGCGCATTCTGCTGCGCGATTGCCGGCACCTTCTTTGGAGAATGCAATGCCCACAAACTGTAGACCGAGTACGCCGTGATCACCGTGCTAAGCACGAGGTAAATCGCGAGGCCCAAGGCGAGCCGCGGCATCATCTCGATATTGGAGTCATTGATGGTTCCGTCGTCCGACACGAATCCTCCCAAAGGGGTGGTTTGGACAGCCTGGGTGTCAAAGCGAAGCCAAATACAAGGACAGCAAGCACGACGAACGCTCCGAAGATCCAGCCTAAGGACAGTAACCCGCGGAGGAGGAAGCTGATTGAGGTTGCAACCAAGATACGCGTATCAGCGGGAATGTCAATCAATCTTCTGCTGGCAAGAGAGGACGACCGCCCAAGGAGCCACGCCGCGCCCGCAGAGACTGGAATGGTCCAGCGCGGCAGGCAGGTCGTGCACTGCGCGCCGGCGTACGCAAACCACACGTACCAGCCTATGAGCGCACCGGTCGCCAGGCCGCTCCAGCTCTTTCGGTAAATCGAGCAGGCAGCAGCCCCCACGATGACCAAAATCAGAGCGCTGAGCACGCGCAAAGCGTAGCACAAATCGCTTAGGGACCAGGCGGTCTATTCGTGGTGCAGCTGGATTGGAATGTAAGGAAGAACTATGCCACGCTACGCACTTGGACTGCCGCGTTGTGCAATCTGCGCAGCAGCTCCTGCGGGTGCACAGGCTTGACCAGGACCTCGAAGCCCATAGTGCCGGCCTTCGACCGGGCAATCATATCGGCCGTCGCTGTTTGTCCTGAGAGCAGAAAGACGCGAATATCGGGCAGCAGCGACCTCATCTGGATCGCGGCATCCACCCCGTTCATCTCGGCCATCAGTACGTCAGAAATAAGCACGTCGGGCTGAAAGGCGGGCGCCACTTCGAGAGCTCTCTTGCACGTATAAACTGCCTGGGCTTCGAATCCGCCCTGATTAAGGATGAGTGCGAGAGTGTCGGCGATCAGCTTCTCGTCGTCGGCGATGAGGACTTTAGGTTTAGCCATGGGGCTTCTCAATATGACTGTTAGATGCAGCCCTCTCGCCTTAAGGTTGGCTCGGCGGACAGACCGGGCGTGGCTTTCTCACGCCCTTCCCGTACGCGGAAGCCCGAATGATTGACCTTCAATTCACGCTGCGCAGCTTGCTGAGCAGATCCTGCGGGTGAACCGGTTTCGCCAGGATCTCAAAGTCGTACCCCTGGGAGTGGGCCTTTTCCAGCAGATCGGCCGTGGCTGCCTGGCCGGAAAACAGCAGAATCTTGATCGAGGGAAGCAGGGCACGAATGCGAATGGCGGCATCAATGCCGTTCATGTCGCCCATAATGACGTCAGAGATCAGCATTTCGGGCTTGAATTCGGGCGCGAGTTCAAGCGCCTTTTCGCCGGAGTAAACAGCGCGTGCCTGGAATCCGCTCTGGTTCAGGATCATGGCCAGGGTGTCGGCAATCACTCTCTCGTCGTCGGCAACAAGGACTTTAGGTTTCGTAGTGTCGGGCATAGGCTCCTGGACAGACAACTGATGCAGCGTGCGATAGAACGCGTCAAGGGGAATGATGAAGCCTGGAACAGGCTACAGCAGAGGCTGCAGACCTGTGCAGCACTTCCTGAATGATACGCTCAACTTGGGGACACCTGCGGATCCGCGCGGTCGATCGGGCGCGGATGTCCTTATTTTACCTGATTGCAACCCCACAATCCTAGACTCGCAACAACTCTGCAGCATCTGGATTAGGACAACCGGAGAACGACGCATGCAGGAAGCCGCTCTTCAGAATGATGCTCGAATTGCCTCCGGTGAGGCCATCATCCGGGCAGAAAAGATAGAAAAATACTATTCGCAGCCGAGCGAGAACCGGATTCAGGTCATCTCGGCCACTGATCTGAACATCGTGCCCGGCGAGATTCTGGCGCTGCTCGGCCCCTCGGGATCGGGCAAATCCACCATGCTTCGCATGCTGACAGGACTGTCGCGCCCCTCGGCAGGTCAGGTCTATTGGCACGAGAAGCCCATCGCCCAGACCGAGATCAACGTCTCAATCGTGTTCCAAAGCTTCGCGCTTTTTCCGTGGATGACAGTGCTGGAGAACGTGGAAGCGCCGCTGCAGGCGCGCGGAGTTCTGCCTGAGGAGCGGCGGCAGCGCAGCATGCGCATGCTCGATACGGTGGGCCTCGATGGCTTCGAGGCGGCTTATCCGAAGGAACTCTCCGGCGGCATGCGGCAGCGCGTCGGATTTGCGCGCGCGCTCGTTGTCGAGCCCGAAGTCCTGTTCATGGACGAGCCGTTCAGCGCGCTCGACGTGCTCACAGCGGAGAACCTGCGCAGCGAACTCCTTGAGCTGTGGTCGAAGAAGACCATGCCCACGAAGGCGGTCTTCATCGTCACCCACAACATCGAGGAAGCAGTCCTGCTCGCCGACCGCATCATCGTGCTCGGGCGTAACCCAGGGCACATCCGCACCGACTTCCGCGTGCAGCTTCAGCATCCCCGCGACCGCAAATCAGAGCCTTTCACACAACTTGTCGACTACATCTACACGGTGCTCACTCGCCCCGATGTTCCTGCAGCTCAGGTTCCCGACCAGACCGGCAGGAAGGTGCGCGACCAGCGGCAGATGAAGTACCAGATGCTGCCGCACGCTCGCCCCGGCGGCATGGCAGGCCTTCTCGAGTTGCTGCTGGACAAAGGCGGCCGCGACGACATCTACCGGCTGGCCGACGATCTCGCCTTCGAGATCGACGACCTGCTGCCCATCGTCGACGCGGCGCAATTGCTTGGCTTCCTCAAGGTCGAAGAAGGTGACGCGTCCATCACGGAAAATGGCGCGGAGTTCGCCAACTCTGAAATTCTCCGCCAGAAGGAACTGTTCCGCGACGCGGCGCAGGCCAACGTGCTGTTGCTCCGCCAGATCCGCCGTGCGCTCGAATCGAAGAGCGACCACACCGTGCCTGAGGACTTCTTCCTCGACATGCTCGACGAGCAATTCAGCGAAGACGAGTGCGTGCGCCAGCTTGAAACCGCTGTGACCTGGGGCCGCTACGCAGAGCTGTTCGATTTCGACGCGTCACGGCGTCGCTTCGTGCTGCCGGATGCACAGGAAGAGGAGGCTGCCGCCGACGAGGTCGAAGATTGAGCACCCAGCAGCATCCCCTCGCACGCACTCTGGTCATGGTCCGCACCTGGCCGTTCGTTCTGGATGTGGGCGTAGCGTTCTGTGGACTCGCGCTCTTCTTCGCGGTGCTGCACATCGCGCGCTACTGGCTGGGAACGCCGGCGCCGGTGGTGCCGATCTCGCACTCCGCCCGTGCGCTGCCTCTGTATGCGTTCTATTCCATGTTCCGCATCGGCATCGCGTATCTGCTCAGCCTGATCTTCGCAATCGCTTACGGCTATACAGCGGCGCGAAATCCGCGTTTGGAAGCATGGATGATCGCGGTGCTAGACATTCTGCAATCCATCCCGGTGCTGAGCTTTCTGCCTCCGGTGGTGCTGGCCATGGTGTCGCTGATTCCCGGACATCAACTCGGCATAGAGATGGGCGTGATCCTGCTGATCTTCACGGGCCAGGTCTGGAACCTCGCGTTCAGCTTTTACTCCTCCATGAAGTCGATCCCGCGCGAAATGATGGAAGCCGCGCGCGTGTATCGCTATTCGGCGTGGCAGCGCTTCTGGCAGCTTGAGATGCCCTACTCGGCAATCGGCCTTGTGTGGAACTCCATCGTCTCCGTCGCAGGCGGATGGTTCGCACTGATGCTGTGCGAGATGTTCACCATGGGCGACCGGAACTTCCAGTTGCCCGGCCTCGGCAGCTACATTCAGTCGGCAGCCAACTCCGGCGACGTGCCGGAACTGCTCAGTGGAATCGGTGTCGTCATCCTGATCGTGGTGGCCACCGATCAGCTTGTCTGGCGCCCACTGATTGCCTGGAGCGACAAGTTCAAATTCGAGCAGGTGGAGTCAGCCGATCGCGTCACCTCGCCGGTGCTCGAACTGCTGCGCCGCTCGACTCTGCTCAATTCCCTTCCCGGCCGCCTGTGGACCCAGGTACAACTGCCGATCTATCGCAGGCTGGCGCGATCGCAGGAGAACCGAATCGTTCATCCGATCGATGATGACGCAGAGGGTCGCAAGGGAGCGATCGCGTTCTGGATGGTAGCGGCAACCGTGGCCATCGCCGGAGTCTGGGCAATCATGCAGGCGGTAGTGATGCTGCGGACCATCACCTGGCATGAGATGCTGCACCTGCTGGCCGGCGCCGCCGCGACCTTCCTGCGCGTCAATGCGGCTCTGCTCATCTCTGCGGCGTGGACAGTTCCCGTCGGCGTGGCAATCGGGCTCAATCCAAAGCTGGCGCGAGTGGTCCAGCCGGTCGCGCAGGTGCTGGCGTCCGTGCCGGCCTCCGCTTTCTACCCGGTGCTGCTGATCGGCCTGTTGAAGATCGGCGGCGGACTCGGCATCGGATCGATCGCGCTGATGCTGCTCGGCACGCAGTGGTACATCCTCTTCAACGTGATCGCGGGCGCAATGTCGATCCCCTCGGACCTGCGCGAAGTTTCAAAACTCTATCGATTCACGCGCTGGCAGCGCTGGACCCGGCTGATCCTCCCGGGCATCTTCCCGTATCTGATCACCGGCATGGTCACGGCGTCCGGCGGCGCGTGGAACGCCTCGGTCATGGCCGAGTACGCGAAGATCAAAGATCACACGTTGATGACCATCGGCTTGGGCGCCGAGATCAGCTCGGCCACTGAGAACGGCCGCTTTCCCATCATCCTGCTGGCGACAATTCTCATCGCACTGATGGTGGTCACAATGAATCGGCTCGTATGGCGACGGCTGTACCGGCTCGCGGAGACGCGTTACAAATTAGAAGCGTAGGTGAGACAACAACAATGATCAGAGTCGGAGTGATTGGTTTTGGGCTGGCGGGACGCGTCTTTCATGCGCCGTTGATTTCGTCCGTGGATGGTCTGCAGCTCGCAGCCGTGGTGGAGCGCAGCACGAACTTCGCGGCGGAACGCTATCCCGGAATCGCCGTGTATCGCACGGTCGAAGAGATGCTGGCCGATACGTCGCTCGACCTGATCGTCGTGGCGTCTCCGAGCGGAACGCATTTCGACGTGGCGCGGCAAGTGATCGCAGCCGGGAAGAACCTCGTCGTAGACAAGCCAGTTGCCACCAGTTCCGCGGAAATTGCGCAACTGATCGCACTGGCAAAAGAGCGCGGCGTGATGCTCGTCCCCTTTCACAACCGCCGATGGGATGCAGATTCCCTCACCGTGCAGAAGCTCGTCCATGAAGGCGCCGTGGGGCGTCTCGTCTCCGTGGAGTCGCGGATGGATCGTTGGAACCCCGGAGCGACGCGGCGGCAATGGAAGAACGATCCTGCCCAGGGCGGCGGCATTCTGCTCGACCTGGGAACACACCTGATCTACCTCGCGCTGGTGCTCTTCGGAAAACCGCTCGGCGTGAGTGCCGAAGTAGATCGCGAACGCGACGGCGACGGCGCGGACGATGCGTTCACCATCCGCCTGCGCTATGACCGACTGCGTGTGACCTTGGGGTCGAACATGCTCTCCGCCGTGCAACCTCCCCGATTCGTGCTCCGTGGCACGCAGGGCGGCTTCCGTAAATCCGGTCTCGACCCGCAAGAAGCGGCACTGAGCAAGATCACCCGCATCGATTCGCCCGAATGGGGACAAGAGCCCCGCGAACAGTGGGGCACTCTCTCCGTCCAGAAAGACGGCGTTCTCGTAAACGAGATAGTGGAGACGATCCCCGGCAACTACCGGCGCTTCTACGAAGGCCTGCGCGATGCGCTGCTGCGGCACAGCGAGCCGCCCGTCCCCGCAGTAGAGGCATGGCGCGCCGCACGAATCGCGGAATGGGCTCAGCAGAGTTCAGCCGAACGGCGCGAAATAGCCTGCGACTGGAGCGGCGAGCCGGCATAAACGACCGCCCCCCTCGAAAAAGCAAGCGGCCCATTCCGCACGGAATGGGCCGCTTGCTTTGCAGAGTCGTTGTTAGTTGACAGTGAGAGTGACCGTAGCAGTTGGAGCCGGCGTAACAGCCGGAGTACCGGTTCCCGTCACAGTAAAAGTGTAGGTTCCGGCAGTCGTGCCCGGAGTTCCACCGCCACCACCTGTGCTGCCGTGGCTGCCACCGCAGGCCGACAAGCTGCTGAGTGCCGCGATCAGTACCAGCAGCCCCAGCATCGCCCGCCACGCACGCCGGCGAGCCGGTATTCCGAAGAAGGCCAGCAGCGCCAGAACTGCGCCGCCCGCTCCGGTCAAACCTGGCAGTCCACGACGGTCAAGGTTGGCCGAGGTTGGAGCCGTCGTGAGGATGTTCAGCGTCGTGGTCCCCGTAGTATGACTGGCGTCGAACGTGAGCGACGATCCAGTGCTGACTGAGCACGACGGCGCGTGCTGCGCCCCGGCAGGCGAGCTCGTCAGGCTGCACGCCATCGCAACTGTACCTGAGTACACGCCATCTGACGTGACCGTGACCGTGGAAGTAGCACTGCCGCCAGCATTGATAGCCGCCGGTGTGGTTGCCTTCATCGAGTACGGCGCATTAATAGTGACGGTGCCCGTGCCGGTTCCTGCGGTGTAGACGCTGTCCCCCGAGTAGGCCGCCGTCAGCGTCACCGATCCAACAGGGCTGAAGGTGTTCGCGGGAATGGTGATGGTTGCGCTTCCGCTTGAGAGCGTCGTTGCTGCCGAGGTGTAGCTTCCACTTGACAGCTTCACGGTCCCCGTCGGAGTCGCCCCCGCGCCCGTCACCTTGACGGTCACATCGAGCGACTGCGACGGGTCGAGGCTGCTGCTGGCCGGTATGACGGTAACAGTAGGCGTCAAGGGTGTGAGCGCCTTCACCGTAACTGAGCTCGTGCCCGTGGCCGTCGCATAAACGGTATCGCCGCTGTAGGAAACGCTGAGAGTGACTGCACCCACCGTAAGGCTGTTCGCGGGGATATTGATCGTTGCGCTACCCGAAGCAAGCGTCGTTGCCGCGGAAGTGTAGCCACCACCCGAAAGAGTTACAGTACCGGTCGGTGTTCCACTCGATCCGGCCACGTTTACCGTCACACTGAGCGGCTGATTCACAAAGATGCTCGAGCTGGCCGGTGTAACCGTCACAGTAGGCGTAACCCGCGCCGCTACCGTAACCGAACCCGCACCAGTCGCCGTCTTGTACGCCGAATCTCCGCTGTAGGTCGCAGTGAGCGTCGCGCTCCCCACCGCCAGGGTGCTCGCAGGAATCGTGATGGTGGCGCTGCCTGAAGCAAGCGAAGTTGCCGCCGAGGTGTAGCTCCCGCTCGTGAGAGTAACGGTTCCGGTTGGAGTCGCGCCGCTTCCTGCAACCTTCACCGTAACGCTGAGGGACTGATCAACAAAGATGCTTGAGCTGGCCGGCGTCACTGTGACCATGGGTGTAAGAAGCACCGGCGTCACCGTAACCGAACCTGTTCCGGTGGTGCTGGCGTAGGTCGTATCGCCGCTGTAGGCAACCGTCAGCGTGACAGTGCCGGTGCTGAACGATCCTGCGGGAACAGTGAAGCTGGCTTTGCCCGTCCCGTCAAGCGCGACCTCTGACGACGTGTAACCACCGCCGCTGAGGCTCACCGTGCCGGTCGGAGTGCCGCTGCCGCCCGAGACCGTCACATGGACCGTGAGGCTGTCCGCCGTCGTAATCGAGCTTCTCGACGGCGTCACCGTTATGGTGGAGGCTGTACTCCCGATGGCTGAGGACCAGTACTTGATCAGGTTCGTTGCGTCAACACTGCCCATGCCGGTGGCCAGATCGTAGCCGCTGGTCGTGTCATAGCCGGTCAGGAAGTTGTACCCAGCCGTGTTCGCTTTGCAATCGGGTGTGCCGTTCGAGCAGTAGACAGATATGTTGCCCTGCGTCGTGTCATGGAAGACCGCAGAGGCATGGGTGCCATTGAACATGTCGTACAAAGTCTTCAGAGCGTCTCCGCCGAGGCGATGGCCGGCGCCGCCCTGGCTTTCCTGAACGAGCGCAAGGATTCCAGCGAACGCAGGGGCTGAGGTCGAGGTACCGCCGAATCCCGAGAAGTAGAAGTTGCCTCCTTGGGTTGAGCAGTCGTTCGTGTACGTGGTCCCGGAGACGCCGGCGCTGTCATCCGTGCAAACCAGCCACGCCGCGTTATTGTTGCCGTTGCCGGCCATCAGCGAGACGTCCGGCAGATCGCGTACATGGTCGTTCGGTACTCCGGGGCCGCGCTGCCAGCTCGGCTTTGCGTAGCCGCTCACGCACGCACCGGTCGTGGATTGCGTCGAGCACGAACTCGCGCCCCCGCTCCCACCCACGATGTTGGTCTGGCTCGTATCGTACCCATTGGGCACATTGCCCGAGAGGTGACCGTTAAACATGGTGGAGTCGTTCCACGTGGCTTCGGGGATATACGACAACACCGAGCGGTAGGAATTTGTATCGCTCTGATTGTTGTTGACGTAAGTAGAGAAGGCAGAGAGGAGTCCGTAAGTGTCGGTTCCACCTACGGCAATATTGAATGGCGTTGACGCCAGCCCGTTGACCTGCAAGCCGTAAGAGGCGTAGGGCGTGGCGGCCCCTTGCGGCGTACTCGGATTATCGCAACCGGCAGCACCGCTGTCCCCCGTCGACACCGTAACCGCGATTCCCTGCATCGCCATCTGCTTCCAAGCGTCGTTGTTTGCCTGATTATCCGCGGTGCTGAAGCCCATTTCGCACAGACCAAAGCTGAGACTGAAGATGTCGACTGAGTTGTCGTTGATGACTTGGTTTATGACGGTAGAGATCCCGCCATCGGTTTTTGGATTGGCAGTGTAGAAGTGGATGGTAGCGCCCGGAGCAAGTCCGCCGGCGAGTTCGTTGTCAATGTAAGCCTCGTCGGTAGCACCAAGGGGGTCGATCACCGCGGAACCGTCGATGTTGGTGATGATGGGCGCGGTCGAGTCACCATTCAGAAAACGGTTCCGGTAGTTGACAACCGTTGTGGGACTGATATCGTTCACGCCGCCAATGCCGATGGTGACGCCTGTGCCCGTATAGCTGCCGTTAGCAATAGAGAAATTGCCATTGTATGAGTTCGGCGTGTTGTACATCGTCGCCGCATCCGCAGGCGTGATCCACAGAAAGGGCCCGCTCAGCGTCAGTTCCGGACGCGGAGACCGCACCGGGGAGCTGGCTTCTGCAAAGCCGCTGCCGGGGTTGAACATGCCCGACCGGCCTTTCACCAGGTGCGGCTTCGGCGCATACGTACTGAGGCCGGCTACGCCGGCGACAACGGTCGTCAGAGCGGAAGGAATCTTCGGCTCGCTCACGTTCGCGATAAAGTCGATGCCCTCACGTTGGAACGCGTGCATCGAGAGGTGAAAAGCGTTCTCGATCTGGCTGATGGTGCCGGAGAACGCGAGACTGCTGCCGGTGCTGGTCGCCTTCTCAACGGTCAGGCCTTGCGACTGCAGCCACGCCGTGATCGCAGCGACATCGGAGTCGGCCGCCCCAAAGCGGCGATTGAATTCCGCCGGAGTAAGCCAGTGGTGGTATTCGGGCGAGTTCTTGTCGAGCTGTGCGGCCATCAGCGTTTCAAGCGCGGCCTGCTGCTCTGGTGAGCGCGACAGCACAAGCCGGACATTGCGCAACTGCGTGGAAGGCGAAGCTTTCCCCTTGTCGAATTCAGCGCGTGCCACCGGGGCTATGTTTCCCTTGAGCATGGTCAGCGACTGGTCATCGATCGGCGAGACAATGCGCGGCGTAACCGAGGAGACCTGCGCATGGAGAGCGGTGGCGAGAGCAACGACGCCTGCAGCCAGGCAAGTCAGGAAGCGTGTACGCATAGATGTATCCAAAACCTTTCTTCGCGCCCCGTCAGGGAGGCATCGCGCCGCTGAGGTGGTTGGAGAGACAGCAACGGATCCTAAGGGCCCCAAGTAAATTAAGTTGTCAATCGAGCGCAACCGTCGTGCGCATAATGAGGTGGTGAAAGAACCTCAGTGCAATGAGGCAGTCCGCCAGGCGGAGAAATGGCTTTTGCGCGGGAGGATGAACCCAGGGAATCCGGAGTCCTGCCGCTTCCGTTATCAACAACTTCTAAGGTGTCCCAGTAATGCGCCTGCAGTATCGCATCGGTTGTGCAGCAAGGTCTACCGCAAAAGTTTGAGCCAATCGTGGCTCTAAAATGCCCGTTGATAAAAAATTTCAAATGAGAATTTACGCGGACCTGCTTTCTTTGCGACAATGGTTGGGAAGTCATGCGTGCATCTCTGTTTATCACGTGCTATAACGACACGCTTTTCCCTGAGACCGGGCGTGCCGTTGTGACACTGCTCGAGCGCCTGGGCGTCGAGGTGGAGTTCCGCCCCGCGCAAACCTGCTGCGGCCAAATGCATGCAAACACAGGCTTTCGCGGCGAGGCCTTCAGCCTTGCCAAGCAGTTCGTGCGGCTCTACGCCGATGCGAAGGCGGTAGTCATCCCATCGTCTTCCTGCGTGGCGATGATCCGCGACCAATACCCCGCCCTGATCGACGAATTGGGGAACCAAGACCTGCGCCGGGACTTCGACGCCCTGCTGCCCCGCGTCCATGAGTTCAGCGAGTTCGTTGTGGATGTGCTCCAGGTTGAGAATGTCGGCGCGTACTTCCCCCACCGCGTGACCTACCACGCCAGTTGCCACGGCCTGCGCGCTCTTGAACTTGGCGACCGCCCCTTCCGCCTGCTGAAAAATGTCGAAGGCCTCGACCTCGCTCCCCTGGACCACCTCGACCGCTGCTGCGGCTTTGGCGGAACATTCAGCGTCAAGAACGCCGAAGTATCGAGCGCGATGATGACGGCCAAGCTTCAAGACGTCCTGGCTACCCGCGCTGAGTTCTGCACAGCGCTCGATAACAGCTGCCTGATGCACCTCGGCGGCGCAATGCACCGCGAGTTTGCAGCCATGCGCACCATCCACATGGCGCAAATTCTCGCCAGCACCCGCGAGCATCCAGCGGAGGTCCTGTGATCCATCCCGTCCTGGATCCGAAGCTCGCTCCGCCGTTCCCAAAAGCGGCGCTCCCGGTCCTGCGCAATCCGCAACTACGCAAGAACGTGGCCCACGCGACGGATGTAATCACCAGCAAGCGCGGCCGCCTGGTAGCTGAAAAGGACGACTGGCAGGCGCTGCGTGATGCAGCCTCCGCCCTGCGCGCGCATGTGCTCGAAAACCTCGGCACCTATCTCGAGCAGTTCGAGGAGCGCTGCACCGCCGCAGGCGGAGTGGTCCACTGGGCCGCCGACGCAGCCGAGGCGCGCGAGATCATTCTCAACATCCTGCGCGATGAGAATGCCAGCGAGGTCATCAAGATCAAGACCATGACCTCGGCCGAGATTCAGCTCAATCCGTTCCTCGCGCAGAACGGGATCGAGCCTCACGAAACCGACCTCGCCGAGATCATCCTGCAACTCGGCAAAGACGAGCCTTCGCACATCGTCGTCCCCGCGCTGCACGTGAACCGCAGCCAGGTGCGCGATATCTTCGCGCGCACGATGCACCTGCCGGATCTGAGCGACAATCCACAGGAACTGACAGCCGCCGCACGCACGTATCTGCGCAAGAAGTTCCTCACGGTCCCGACCGCCATCAGCGGCGCGAATTTCCTCATTGCCGAAACGGGCGGCGTCTCCGTAGTGGAGAGCGAAGGCAACGGGCGCATGTGCCTCACGCTGCCGCGCACCATGATTACGCTGGCAGGCATTGAAAAGGTGATCCCGCGCTACCGCGATCTCGAAATCATGCTGCAAGTCCTCGCCCGATCGGCCACTGGCGAGCGCATGAATCCCTACACCAGCCTGTGGACCGGCGTAACCAAGGGCGACGGCCCCCAGCGGTTCCACGTAGTGCTGCTCGACAACGGCCGCTCCGACATCCTGCAGCGCGAGCGCGAACGGCAAACGCTGAAGTGCATTCGCTGCGCGGCCTGCATGAATGCCTGCCCCGTATACCGGCAGACCGGCGGCCACGCCTACGGCAGCGTGTATCCGGGCCCGATCGGCGCGATTCTCACCCCGCAATTGATGAAGATGGAGTACGCGCAAAGCCTTCCCTACGCGAGCTCTCTCTGCGGCGCGTGCTATGAAGTCTGCCCCGTCAAAATCAACATCCCCGAAGTGCTCATCGACCTACGCGCCAAAGTTACAGATCAGGAACGAAACGAGGAACGCCGCTTCTTCGATCCTCTGTATCTCGGCATGCGCATGGCGAACAAGGTCTTCGCGAGCGCAGGCCGATTCCAGGCCGCGCAACGCATGATGCGAATCGGTCTGAAGCCGCTAACCGGCAAGGACGGATGGATTCGCAGCCTGCCAGCCTATGGAGCGCGCTGGACGATGACCCGCGACCTGCGCGGCGTTCCCCAGCAGAGCTTCCGCGAATGGTGGACCTCACGAGCCAACGGGAAGGCGAAGCCATGAGCGCGACCCGTTCACGTTCGGCAGTGCTCGGCCGCATTCGCGCGGCGACCACGACGACTCCGCATGCAGGCACTTACGAATCGCTTCCGCGCGCCTATCGCATGCAGGGCGAGCTCAGCAGCGATCAATGCGTGGCACTCCTCATCGAGCGCCTGCGCGAGTACGACGCCGACATCACGGAGTGCACACCCGACGCGCTGATCCCGACCATCGCCACACAGATCGCAAAAAGCGGACGCAGCATATTGGCCGCACCAATCGGCCTTCCAGAAGATTGGCTCGTTCCCGGCTGCGACTGGCGAGTGGATCACGATCTCTCGCACGACCAGATCGAACAGACGCAGGGCGTCGTCACGGCAGCCACCTGTGCCGTTGCGGAGTCCGGCACAATCGTGCTGCACCACGGGCCAGCCGAGGGCCGCCGCGTCCTCTCGCTCCTGCCTGACTGGCACCTGTGCGTGCTCAAGACATCGCAGGTAGTGGAGACATTGCCTGAATACTTTGCGCGTTGTGACGCACCGCCGGCGCTGGCAACCTTCATCTCAGGACCCAGCGCAACAGCAGATATCGAAATGACACGCATCAAGGGCGTGCACGGGCCCAGGTTTCTCAATGTAATTGTGGTTCGCGATTAGCAGCTTAGAGCGGGCATCTCTCGCATGAATGCCCGGCCCGAAGGGGGCAGGATGAGTTTGTCAGAGTCGGTTGCATTCGATCGCGCTGTCAAAGCGCTCGACAGTTTTCGCATCGAGATTCCCTCATGGGGATTCGCGAACACCGGCACGCGCTTCGGCAAGTTTGTGCAGGCCGCCGCAGCTTCTACCATTGAGGAGAAGTTCGCCGACGCCGGCGAAGTGAACCGACTCACCGGCGCAACGCCCACCCTCGCCCTGCATGTCTTATGGGACCTTCCCAGCGGCAGCCCCCATGACGTCGCCAACGTCCGCGCGCTGGAAAAACGCTATGGTGTGCGCTCCGGCTCCATCAATCCGAACCTCTTCCAGGACCAGGAGTACAAGTACGGATCGCTGTGCAATCCATCGGCAGAAGTGCGCGCCCGCGCCCTGGGGCACATGGTCAAGTCCATTGAGCTCGGCCAGCAGCTTGGGTCGCGCGATGTGTCCCTGTGGCTCGCGGATGGATCCAACTACCCCGGCACGCAGAGCATTCGCAACCGCATCGAGTGGCTGGAAGACGCACTGCGCACTGCGCACGCGCACCTCGCTCCTGAGCAGCGGCTGCTTGTCGAATACAAGCCCTTCGAGCCCGCTTTCTATCACACCGACATTGCCGACTGGGGCATGGCCATGCACCTCGCGCGCGAGGCCGGCCCGCAGGCCCGCGTGCTTGTCGATACCGGCCATCACTATGCGGGGCAGAACATCGAGCAGATCGTCGCCTGGCTCCTCCACACCGGCATGCTCGGCGGATTCCACTTCAACGACCGGCGCTACGCTGATGACGATCTGACGCTCGGTTCAATCGACCCCTACCAGGTCTTCCGCATCTTCCACGAGATCCACTCAGCGCAGTCCGATGACCTTCAAATGGACGTCGCCTTCATGATCGACCAGAGCCACAACCTGAAGGGCAAGCTGGAAGCGATGGTGCAGACCGTTGCGACGGCGCAGGAGATGTGGGTGAAGGCCGCCCTCGTCGATCGTGAAGAGCTTGCCGCGCTGCAGACCTCATGCGAACTGGTCAACGCAGAGGAGACATTCCGCGGCGCCTTCTGGCGCGATGTACGCCCCATGGTCGCCACGTGGCGTGAGAAGCGCGGAATTCCTGCCGATCCACTTGCCGCACTTCGCGAGAGCGGTTATGTGGAGCGCATCACCCGCGAACGCGGCAGCCGGCAAGTCGGCGTCGCAAGCTACGCGTAAACCAAGATCTGAATCAGCACCAAGCCACTTAGGAGAGTTATGAGTAGTCCGACAATCGCTTCCCCTGCTTTGCATTTTCTCGAAGACCGCTGGGATGACCGTGTGGCATCCGGTCTCGATGAGCCGGAACTCCTGCGCTATCGCTCCAACCTGCTTGGGTCCGACCTGCGCATCACCAATTTCGCAGGCGGCAACACCAGTTCGAAGGTGACTGAAACCGATCCGCTGACCGGCGCGCCTGTCGAGGTTCTCTGGGTCAAAGGCTCGGGCGGCGACCTCGGCAGCATTAAGCGCGCGGGATTCGCAACGCTCTATCTCGACAAGCTCCTCGCACTCGAACGCAGCTACAAGGGGGTGGACCTCGAAGACGACATGGTGGCCATGTACCCGCTGTGCACGTTCCGCAACAACCCCACTGCTGCCTCCATCGACACGCCGCTCCACGGCTTCCTTCCCTTCCCCCACGTCGACCATCTCCACCCGGACTGGGGCATTGCGCTCGCGGCCTCCGGCAATGGCAAAAAGAAGATGGACGAGTTCAACCGCGAGTTCGGACACAAGCTGGTGTGGGTTCCCTGGCAGCGGCCCGGCTTCGAGCTCGGCCTCATGATGCGCCGCGCCGTGGAGCAGAACCCCGATTGCGATGGCATCGTGCTCGGCGGCCATGGCCTCTTCACCTGGGGACAGACGCAGCGCGAGTGCTATCTCAACACCATCACCCTCATCGACCAGATTGGGCAGTTCATTGCGCGCCATGGCGAGCAGAATGGACCGGAGCGCTTTGGCGGCGAACTGGTGCAGTCGCGTGCAGACCGCGCCAAGCTCGCCATCGCGATTGCTCCCTATCTGCGCGGCCGCGTCAGCGCGCAGAATCGCTGGATCGCCAGCTTCAGCGACTCCGCCGATGTCCTCCAGTTCGTCAATTCGCGATACGCAAAGGACCTGGCCTTCCTCGGTACCAGCTGTCCCGATCACTTCATCCGCACCAAGATTCGGCCCCTGTTTGTGCCGTGGGCAGCGAATGAAGATCTGGGCGCGCTGAAGAAACACATTGAAGAAGGTCTTGCCGAGTACCGTCAGCTCTATCGCGACTACTATCACCAGTTCGCCACACCGGATTCGCCGGCGCTCCGCGACACCAGCCCGACTGTCGTTCTCATTCAGGGTCTCGGCATGTTCAGCTTCGGCAAGAACAAGACTGAAGCGCGCATCGTGGGCGAGTTCTACACCAACGCCATTCACGTGATGGAAGGCGCAAGCCTCCTTGCCGAAGGCGAAGTCAAGGATGTGCTCCCGCAGTGCGGCGAAGGTATGGATCCTGCGACCTTCAAGACGTTCGCAAACTACGTTGCCCTGCCTCCACTCGAAGCGTTCAAGATCGAGTACTGGGCGATGGAAGAGGCGAAGATCCGTCGCCAGCCCCCCGAGAAGGAACTCAGCCGACGCATCGCTCTCGTTGTTGGCGGTGGCAGCGGCATCGGACGTGAAGTAGCGCTGAAGATGGCGCAGCGTGGAGCCCACGTTGTCGTCGCCGATCGCGACGAAGCTGGCGCCCAGAAGGTCGCCGACGAACTTGCCGCCATCGCATCGAAGGAATTCGTACGCGCCACTTCCGTGGACATTCGCAATCGCGAAACCATTGGCGCGGCGCTCGAGGCAACTGTGGCCGCATTCGGCGGAGTCGACATCCTGATCAACACGGCCGCCCTGTTCCCGTCCTCTCCGGATGGCGTGATCAATCAGGCCATGTGGGGGACCACGCTCGAGATCAACGTGACCGCGAACTACCTGCTCGCGGAAGAGGCGGGAAAGGTGTTCAAGGAGCAGGATCTCGACGGAGCCGTGGTGCTCACAAGCTCCGCGAATGCGGTTGTGCCCAAGCGCGGCAGCGAAGCCTACGATGTGAGCAAGGCCGCGATCTCGCACTTGGTGCGCGAGCTTGCCGTCGGCATGGCGCCCAAGGTGCGCGTCAACGGAGTGAGCCCCGCAACGGTCGTCAAAGGATCGACGATGTTCCCTCGGGATCGCGTTCGTGCCTCCCTCACCAAGTACGGGATCGCGTTTGACGAGTCGATGGACGACGAGCAGCTGCGCGGGTTGCTGGCGAATTTCTATGCACAGCGGACGCTCACGCATCAGCCCATCGAGCCGGGCGACTGCGCGGAGGCCATCGTGTTCCTCGCCAGCCCCAAGACCCGCTGCACAACAGGCCACCTCATTCCAGTCGATGGCGGTCTGCCGGAAGCGTTCCTGCGCTAGTTCAGAGCCGCGCAAACAGAAAGGCCGGCAATCGCCGGCCTTTATCTGTTGTAGTGATTCCGCTGTGCACCGTCGTAGTGACCGGATCGCATGCAGCACCGTCTGAAATCTGCGTCCTGAACCGCAGGGACACGGATCGTTGCGCCCCAGCTTTTCGATCAGTTCCTTATCGCCGTGGACGATGCGGAAAGCCGCGCTTTACGCGCGTCTCGGATGGATAGCCCTTGCGGCGCTTGCTGCTGGTTTCGTAAAGGAATTCGCTTGTCATGGCCCTTCTCCTTCGCTGGTGGATTGCCCGTCACACCACGGAAGAAGCGAAGCCGAGACTCATTCTACCCGATCCTGAATAGGCGGACAACCGTTCCCGCAACACTCGTGACCGCCATCACATACACCGAAAGCTCGCCTTTCTATCTTGGGAGGCGTGGGGATTTGTGTGTCTACCGACTTTCGGGCTCAAAAAGCGCAGACTGGGCCAGCATCCAGCCCGGAAAACGACAGCATGAGGGGAGTAACCAATCAGGCACTGCAGTTACTAGAAAATTAGCTACCCCTCCCCCTGTTTTTACTTCTCCATATATTCGCCAAAAACCGGGTTAAGCAAAACAAGCAACTATACTTATCGACCTACCAAATCCCATAGGCGCAAAACAAGTCGTTGCAACATACAATGCGCCTTTGTACTTATCAGTAAATACCCCAAAACTGGCCGTGTCCCGCCAGTCAGACCGGCGGGCGCGCTCGATCCCTTCGTCAATAACCTACGGCTTGGTCGCCAGAATCAGCGGCGAAGGCCCCGGCGCAGCCAGCATCCGCGGATCCACAAATCCCGCCTCGATGAGCCACCCGCTGATCTCCTCAAACGAGAACGTGTCTCCCTCATCGGTGTTCACCAGCATGTTCACTGCAAAGATCAAGCCATTGAGCGGCCCAGTGCGATCGGCATTCACCAGAAACTCCTGAATAGCGATCGTGCCGCCCGGCGCAAGCGCGTTGAAGACCTTCTCGATTAGCGCCTGACTCCGTGCTTCGCCTTCGCTGTGCAGAATATGCCCCAGGGTCGCGAGATTGTGCCCGCTGCCAAAATCAGCGCTGGCAAGGTCACCCTCAACGAAGGTATAGCGATCGCTCAGACCGAACCGCGCAACCGTCTTCTTCGTCACATCGATGACTTCAGGCCAGTCAACTGCGGTGACCCGGACCGCCGGACCGCTCTGCGCCTGCGCGATTCCCCACACGCCGGAACCAGCAGCCAAATCCAGCACCGAAACAGCACCGGCCGACGCGTGATCCATGTGCGTCGCCAGCGCCTTCGCCGGTGGGTAGCTCATCGGGAAGATGTCCAGAACGAACTCATGGAAGAACTCGCCGCCATCCTGTTCCTGGTTCACAGCGCGCATCGGCTTGCCCGTTGCGACCACGTCATTGAGCTTCAGCCAGTTGGGCAGAAGCTGCTCACTGGTGTGCCGGATGATTCCGCCCATGAAGCTAGGCTTCGTGGAAACCAGGAACGCCGAGCTTTCGGGAGTGAGCGAGAACGCCTCGCTCGTGTCCTTGCTGAGGAAGTTGAGCCCGACGAGCACGTTGCAAATGGCGGCCAGCCCGCGCCGAGATGCACCCGTGGCTTGCACAAGCGCGTCGAGGTTCATCGCGCCGCCGTCGAGCACGTCGAAAACACGGTGCCGAATGGCGGCCTCAAGCACCAGCGGTACGGAATAGGCCCAGGCAAACTGCATGAGGCGTTCGGGCGTGACTTGAACGTCCGCGGGCGACGGAGCAACGGTAGTTGACATGTGATTTGACCTCGAAGGGAAGTTGTTTAGGTGAGTCGATCTATTGCGCGAAGCAGCATAGCAGACCCGAAATCCGCCTGTCGCCTGAAATTTCTAGCTACCAGATACATGCTGCTGCCCTGTTGCTTTCCAAAAGGAGATGTGAGAATCTTCATTTTGGAAACCAAAAGGTCGGATGAGTGATGAAGAAAACTGACGTAAAACAGGGAACGCTGGCCCTGATGGTGCTGAAGACGCTGGAGGTCCTGGGCCCGTTGCACGGATATGGGATTGCGCGCCGGATCGAACAGATCAGTGGAGCTCTGCTGGCGGTAAACCAGGGCACGCTTTACCCCGTGCTTTTGAAGCTCGAGCAGGAAGGCTCGATCGACTCGGACTGGGGAGCGTCAGAAAACAACCGCCGCGCGCGCTACTACCGGCTGACAACGGCCGGCAAGCGCCAGTTGCAGAGCGAAGTACAGGATTGGCAGCAGACGACCGAAATCATGGCGCGGTTTCTTTCGGCCCGGGCGGAGGAGCTCCAATGAAATTCTTAAGGCGATTCTGGAAACGGATATCGAATTTCGTAGCCCGTCGCAACGGCGCGGGACGACTGCGCGAGGAGATCCAGGAACACCTCGCGCTGGAGACAGAGGCAAACATCCGCGCCGGAATGAAGCCGGAAGAAGCACGCCGCAAGGCGGTGCTGCAGTTTGGATCGGTGGAGGCAGTCCGCGAAGGCTATTCCTCTGAAAAGGGCCTTCCACTCGTCGAAACGATTCTCCAGGACTGCACATATGCCATCCGCATGCTGCGCAAATCTCCGGCGTTTACCGTCGTCGCGATTCTCACGTTAGCGCTCGGAATCGGCGCGAACGCTTCGATCTTCTCGCTGATCCATGCGCTGCTGCTGAAGAACCTGCCGGTGGCCGATCCCAAGACACTACTGCGTCTGGGCAACTCCAACGATTGCTGCGTGGGCATGGGGTCACACGACAGCGGAGAGCACTCGCTGTTTTCGACCAACACCTATGAGTATCTTCGCAAGAACCTCCCCGAGTTCGAGGACTTGGCAGGCATTCAGGCGGGGTGGACGTATCGGCAAGTGGTGGTGCGGCGCGAAGGATCGGAGGATCCGCCGCGTTCCGTGATGGGCGAGTTTGTTTCCGGGAATTACTTCAATACGTTTGGCGTTGCCGCGGTGGCGGGGCGGACCTTGGTTGATAGCGACGACGTGGCAGGCGCGCCGCTGGCCGCGGTGATGAGCTATGAGACGTGGAAGACGCGGTTTCACGGCGATGCGTCGATTGTGGGCGGCACGATCCGCGTGAATACGCATCCTGTGACAGTCGTGGGGATTGCGCCGAGGGGGTTTTACGGAGACAGGCTGTGGAACGCGCCACCGGAGTTTTATTTTCCGATTGAGACGATGGTTCCGATTGCCAATGTGACCTATGTGCACGGGACGGAAGCTCAATGGCTTTACATGGTTGGGCGTGTTAGGCCGGGCGTGAGCCGGGCTCAGCTACAGCAGAAGGTGAACACGCTGCTGCAGCAGCAGCTGGCGACAACGCCGCGCTACAGATCGGAAGAAGGCAAGCTGAAACTGAAGAACCAGCATGTTGTGCTCACGCCGGGAGGGGCAGGCATCCAGGCCATGCAGGAGCAAAATGACCGGCAATTGCGCCTGCTCATGGCGGCCTCAGGGTTGCTGCTGCTGATTGCTTGCGCGAACTTGGCGAACCTGCTGCTGGTGCGCGGTATGGCGCGCAAGGCGGAGATGAATGTGCGGGCCGCCCTGGGCGCGCGGCGCGGGCGGATTGTGCGGCAATTGCTGACGGAGAGCGTGCTGCTGGCAGGCGCAGGCGGATTGGCAGGCCTCGCGGTGGCGTATGCCGGAACGAGCATGCTGCTGGCGATGGCGTTTCCCGGATCGGTGAATGACCCGATCAGCGCTGATCCCTCCACCGCGGTGCTGGCGTTTGCATGCGGTCTGTCGTTGGTGACCGGGGTTTTGTTTGGAGTGGCTCCGGCATGGATTGCATCGAAGTCAGAGCCAGCGGATGCGCTGCGGGGCGCGCGCACGATTGCCGGAGGCGCGACGGTGCTGCAGCGGACATTGGTCGTGCTTCAGGCGGCACTATCTCTGGTGCTGTTGGTGGGGGCCGGGCTGTTCGCGAAGAGCCTGAACAAGCTGGAGCACATCGACCTGAAACTCGATCCAGTGAACCGGTACATTGTTCACATCAATCCGCAGTCTGCGGGCTACGTCCAGCACGAGGTGGGAGACCTCTACCGCACGATCGAGGAGCGGTTCCACGCATTACCGGGCGTGGAAAAGGTGGGGATAAGCAGCTACACGCCGATGGAGGACAACAACAACGGGTGGAACGTCGTGGTGCAGGGAAAGCCTGATCCGAATCTCATTGCCTCGTACGTCAAGGCGAATGCGGAGTATTTCGATTCGGTGGGAACGAGGGTGGTGATGGGGCGCGGGATCACGGCACAGGATACGGCGAACTCGACAGGGATTGCTGTAGTGAACAAGGAGTTTGTGCGGCGGCTTTTCAAGCCGGGGGAGAACCCGATAGGACAGCACTTTGGGGGAAGCCCGAAGACGGCCGCAGACTGGGAAATTGTGGGAGTGGTGGAAGACACGGCCTACGAGAGCGCTACATTCAAGGACCACATGATGTATTTCGTTCCATTGATGCAGCGGGAGAAGAGCGCTGATTATCCGATCGACAAGGACGAGAACATGTACGCAGGCGCAATCGTGCTGAAGACCAGCCGGCCTGTAGATGACATGGAAACCCTGGCGCGGCGGACGCTGGCGAGCATCAACCCCAACCTGAGTGTGGTGAAGTTCCAGAGTTTCGACGCGCAGATTGCAGAGCGGTTCAGCCAGGCGCGGATGCTGTCGCGGCTGACCATGCTGTTTGGCGGACTGGCACTGCTGTTGTCCACGCTGGGCCTCTACGGCGTGACAGCTTACGCAGTGGCGCGGAGGACTTCGGAGATCGGCATACGAATGGCGCTAGGTGCGCGCCGCGCCACGGTCACGGCGATGGTTGTGCGTGGAGCTCTGGTGCAGGCGCTGATCGGACTCGGGATCGGGCTGGGAGTGGCCATGCTGTGCGTACGCGGTATCGAGTCGCAACTGTACGAGATCAAGGGTGTCGACCCGGGAGTGCTGACGGGAGCGGTACTGATGTTGATAGCCGCGGCTTTGCTGGCAGGATTGATCCCCGCAAGGCGAGCGGCATCGATTGAGCCGGCGAGGGCGCTGCGGGCTGAATAGGCGCCTTCATTGCGCCCGATTGCTTCGCCCCTCTTCGAGTAGCTGACGTGGTAGGCAGACTGAGTGCGATTAGCCGGCCAGGAGCTGCTTCGCCACCTTCGCGTAAAGGTCGACCGCCTCAACCAGTTCGCGCTTGGCGATCTTCTCGTACGGAGTATGCGCCACGTGGATGGATCCAGGACCAAGCAGCAGCGGCTCGCCCCAGTTGCTCAACCATGGAATGTCCGTCGTGAACTTGGCGATCATGGTCGGCAAACCTGGCACGGCGCGCAACCGGACAAACGGAATCTCCAGTGTGAAATCAACGTCCGCGAGTCCTTCAGACGCTTCGAGGATGGCCTGACGAACAGGAGCACCGTCACCCACAAGCCTAGTCAGAACCTGGGCTTCCGCCTTATCTGCAATGACGTTCGGAGCGCGGCCGCCGTTGACGAGGCCCACGTTCACTGTCGTCGGACCGACGTCTTCTGTGACCGGCAGATCGAGCTTTAGCAGGCGCCCGAGCACTTCAATCAGTTTGTGAATCGCAGAGTCGCCCAACTCCGGGTACGCCGAATGCGCCATAGTTCCGGAAGCGCGAAGGATCGAACGCAGAGCACCCTTCGAAGCGATCGCCAGGCGATTATCCGTCGGCTCCCCATTAATGAGGAACCGGCTGCCTTTAGGGCGCTCGTTGGCTACTTTGGCTCCTGCGGAGTCGCGCTCTTCGCCGGACACAAAGAGCAACCCGATCCGATAGCTGTCCGCCCTGAGCGCTTCGGCGGCAGCGACCTGCGCCGCCATGATGCCCTTCGCATCGCAAACACCGCGTCCATAGAGGAATTCCTCGTCCTCACTAAAAGGAATGTACGGCGGAACGGTATCGATGTGCGTCGAAAAAACTAGGTCCGGCGACTGGCCGGCCGGACCAGCGTATACATTCCAGCGCGGGCCGCAGGGAGCGCAATCCGTCGGAGGCGGAACCTCCATCTTCTCCACTTCCCAACCGCGACCGGCAAGGTAGTCCGCCAGAAAATCGCCGCACCGACCCTCACCGTACGTAGTGGATTCAATGTCAACAAGTTGATGGGTCAACCGGATAGGGTCGATCGGAGCATTCTGGGACATGATGATGCCAGAATATCCCACCAGCTCGGCCGAAGCAGTCAGCCCCGCGCTCGCAGATGAAAACGCTTTCGAGCGTACAATCGAAGGTGAATGACCAGCCTAGGCGCATCCGTGAAGGCCGGCCGCAAGGCAGCGACAGCGCGATTGCGCAGCATTGACCTCACGGGCCCGGAAGGTCGCCTCGAAGCGGTGGTCAACGAGGGCCAACCCGATGCACCCTTCGCCGCCCTCGTCTGCCATCCGCATCCTAAAGGCGGCGGCACCCTTCACAATAAGGTTGTCTACCACGCCATGAAGGTACTGAACGCGCCTGAGTGGGGCCTGCGCTGGCCGGTGCTTCGATTCAACTTCCGCGGGACCGGGCTGAGTGAGGGCGAACACGACGGCAAGGACGAGTGGAATGATGTGCTAGCAGCGCTTAACTGGCTTGAAAACGAGTACGCGCTGCCGATTATCGTCGCTGGGTTCAGCTTCGGCGCCGCCATGGCCCTCAAGGCCTGCACGGAGACGGGAACTCCCGTGCGAGCTGTGGCAGCTCTCGGCCTGCCCACGCATGCCGCCGGAAGAACCTACCGCTATTCATTTCTGAAACATCTTCATCTACCCAAGCTGTTCCTCAGCGGCGACCAGGATCAATACGCTCCGCGTGACGAGCTCGAGACCCTGATTGCCGCCGCATCTGAACCGCGAAAACTGGTGCTTGTTCCCGGCGCCGATCATTTCTTTACCGGCCACCTGGCGTTGATGCAGAGCTCCCTGGCCGGTTGGTTGAAGGAGCAAGCGCTATGACCCCGGTGAGCGACGCGGCTCTCGAGAACCTGCACGCAACGGCAACAGAAATTTTCACCGGTGCGCTGGCGGCGTGCAGCATCGAATCGGCTTTCGACCGACGGTTGCGATTCGAAGGTAACGTACTGCATCGCCTGATGCCGGACGGCAGCGGCCCGGATACGATCGACCTCTCGCATTACAAGCGCGTATTCGTAATCGCGCTGGGCAAGGCGGCTGGGCCGATGGTGGAGGTGCTGCTGGAACGCATGAAGCGGAGAAAGGGACTGCGGGGCATCTGCTGCTCAAGCGTCCTGCCGAAAAGACGCAACTGGCGATTTCGGTACTTCGAGGGCGGGCACCCTCTGCCGAACGAGGACTCGTTCGCCGCCGCACGGGCCGCATTGGCAATGCTGAAGAAAGCGAAGAAGGATACGCTGGTCTTCTTCCTCATCTCTGGCGGCGGGTCGGCGCTGTTTGACCTGCCGATTGATCCAGCGATCACCCTGGAGGACACACGCGCCTTCCACCAGGCGCTGCTGGCGTCGGGCGCACCGATCGACCAGATCAACACACTGCGTAAGCACTTCTCGCAGGTGAAAGGTGGTCGGCTGGCGATGGCAGCGCCAGAAGCACTGAAGGTGTCACTGCTGCTGCCCGACGTGCCGCTGCGTTCGCTGGACGCATTGTCCTCGGGACCGACGTCGCCGGACCACAGCACGGTCGAGGATGTACGCGCCATCATCGCGAAGTACGAGTTGAACGAAAAGTTTCCGGCCCAGGTACGCCAATTCTTCGAGCGCGAAGACATGCCGGAGTCGCCGGGAAACAAGAAGCAGCGTCCGCTGCTTCCGAAGATCGCAGAAGCGGTGCTGGCGCGGCGGATCACGGCCGCCGCAACCATGAAAGACGAGGACGACGCATTTCGCGACTCTGTCTTCGAGATTCTGCTCTCGAGCCACGACCTGGTTGAGAATGCTCGAGCCGTTGCCCAGAGAGCCGGCTACTTCGTGGCGGTCGACAATAGCTGCGACGACTGGGACTATGCCGATGCGGCCCGCTATCTCCTGGAGCAGTTCCACACTCTCCGCTCTGCGCATCAGCGGCTCTGCCTCGTATCCGCGGGAGAGGTGACGGTGACACTGAATCGCACGCCGGGTGCAGGCGGCCGCAATCAACAGTTCGCGCTGGCCTGCGCACTGGAGTTGGCGAAGCACCCGGGCGAGGCGATGACAGTGCTGAGCGCTGGCACCGACGGTATCGACGGCAACACGCAATCTGCGGGCGCCATTTCCGACCCGACGACGATTGCGCGCGCCGAGGCTTTCGGGTTTGACCCGGCGCGATCACTGGCGGAGTTCAACGCGTGCCCGCTGTTCACGGCCCTGGGCGATTCGGTTGTGACCGGACCGACGGGCCACAACCTGCGCGATCTGCGGTTGCTGATCTCGGGCTGAGCCTGGGAAATCCGACCTGAAAACGGGTTCTAGAGAAAGATTCCTTTGTCTGTGCGCGCAAGTGCTTTAGGATGATTGCGTGCCCCGGAAAGGAACCCGCAAGACCGTCGCCAAAGCGGCGGATATCCGCACCGTCGCCGCATTGGCCAAAGTGTCAATCGCCACGGTGTCGCGCACAATCAACGGTTCGCCGGCTGTAAGCGACCGCCTGAGCAAGCGCGTTTGGCAGGCCATTGAGCAGTTGAACTACTTCCCCAACACCCATGCGCGGAGCCTTGTCTCCGGGCGCAGCCGGCTCTTCGGCATCATCGTGGAAAACATCACGAACCCGTTCTTCCCTGAGCTGATCCAGAGCTTCGAAGAAGTGGCGGTGGCCAACGGCTACGAAATCCTTGTCAGTTCATCAAACAGTGATCCAGCCATCCTGACAACCTGCGTGCGACGCATGCTCGAGCGCAAGGTGGAAGGCGTTGCAGTGCTGACCTTCGGCGAGGAAGAGCCCGTGCTTGATCAGCTGGCGCACCATAACGTCCCGCTGGTGCTGGCCGAATTCAAGTTGGATGACCCGAAGAGCAGTACGATCCTGCTGGACTACTCAACCGGCTTCAAGGCAGCGGTCAGGCACCTGGTTGGCCTCGGGCACCGAAAGATCGCTTTTCTTGCCGGACCTCACACACTACACTCGGCAATCACGCGCGAGAACGACTTTCGCAATGCGATGCAGGAAGCGGGGTTGCCGGTAGATCCAGCTTCCGTAATTGTCTGCGATCACACTCTGCGTGGCGGCGTTGCTGGTTTTGAGAAATTACAGACGCTGGGTACGCGTCCCACGGCGGTCATCTGCTCGAACGATATGACCGCCATCGGCGTGCTGCGCGCCGGCTACATGAAAGGCCTGCGCGTACCGCAGGACCTGTCTGTAGTTGGACTGGACGACATCGACTTCTGCGAATTCACGCTGCCGCCGCTGACCACTATCCGGCTGTCCCGCACCGACTTGGCAAGGGCTTCCTTCGATGCTTTGCGTCAGCAGGCAGAAGCTGCACCCGCAGCACAGATACAACGCGAGTTTCTGGTCTCGACGAGCCTGGTAATTCGGGAGTCGACCGCCCCGCCAGGATGGGTTTAGTTCTTCTTCAGGCGTGAACATGAACCGCGCGGACCGAATGTGCGCGCATTTCCACTATAGATTCATGATTGGCTAGAGCGGCGGTGCGCCTATCGGAGTGGAGAGCCGGCTCGCCAAAAACAATTTCCGCCGAAAAGCCCGGTGCCCGGAGCAGCTTCCAGAGGTGGGCGAGGAAGTCCGCATCTCCGTACCAGCAGTACTCGCTTTCACGAAGATCGCCGTCAGGCACATAACGCAAAGCGGCAGCTGTGACGGACGCGTGCTCATCGATGGCCGGCTGGAATAATGCCGAGTGAAAGCGCAGCACTTCTGACCCGTCCGTGCTGGTGCCTTCAGGAAAGAGCAACACGGGAACGGGGAGTCTAAGCCGTTCCGCAATTTCGCTGGCGGCCGCAGCCGCGGATGCTCTGCTGGAGCGGTCGAGGAAAATAGTGCCGCCCGCACGCGCGGCGAGGCCGAAGTACGGCCACTTCGCTATTTCGGCTTTCGAGACGAATACGCAGGGCATCACGCTGCTGAAGACTGCGATATCGAGGTAGCTCAGGTGATTGGATACGACAAGGCCATGCGTGGGCGGCGTTCCGCTAACTGTGCAACGCACGCCGACGCTGCGCAAGACTCCGCGGCAGGCGCTCTGCAGCCAGAGCGCACGCTGCACCGCGGTCAGCGGGCCGCCGACCCGCATCAGCACGAGGCGCACCATGCAGAATGCGAGAGCCCATATGAGCGCGAGTGCGCGGCGGACTGTGCGAAGGTTCATCGCGTCAAGTCTACTGTGCGAGCGGCGCCAGGAACCGGTTACGCGCCGCCGACGACAGCAACTTTAGATCGAGTATAGTCAGGAAGTCTATCGTGCCGAATGCGCGATCCCACGCCGGCGGTGCCGCGATGCGGGCGCCGATAGCGAGATAAGTCTTGAGCAACCTGGGAACCTTGACCGCTTCCACAGTCATGCTGTCTGCGTCAGCACGCGTGATCTTCTCCATCGGGCATTCATAAGCAGGTGTTGGATGCGTGCTAGATCCCGATCCGACGCGGTAATTCTCCAACTGGCGATAGAGGTCCCATCCTTCGCCGGGATTGCGCGAATTGAGCGAAGAACACCCAATCAGGTAGCGGAGCCCCGCATCCGTGGCGTACTGCGCGATGCCCCGCCACAGTAAGGTCAGAACCTCCGGCGTGCGGTGATCGCGGTCGATGGATGCGCGACCCAACTCTAGAATTTCGGGACGCAATGATTCGTATAGCGATAGGTCGAACTCTTGCTCGGAGTAGTAGCCAAGGTTCAAGGCGGCGGTGATGCCCGACTGCATGCGGTACGTGCCGACAATGGCACGCGAGGAATTCTCCTGATGCTTGTCTTCCACAAGGAGGTGCTCGCAAAACCTGTCAAATGGATCCGTATCGAGCCCCGTCTCATAGGAGCTTTCGAGGCCCTCGCCTAGTTCCAGATTGAAGACGCGGAAGCGCAAACGGCATGCGGCTTCCCGATCTTCAGCTGTTTCAGCAAGACGCAACCGGTAGCGCCCGACTTCCGCGTGAACGCGAGGCGAGGAACCAATCGGCGCACGAAGCGACGTGCGCTGGGGAACAGGAACTTCAACAACGCAGGCAGTTGGAACTGCCGGCTCAACTGTAGCCGTGTCGACAATGGGCGGATTCACGCGGTTATTGTCGGGCGATCACTGTAAGAGGAGGATGAAGCGCCTGCAAATGTTTGGTTGCAGCACGCTTCAACGTCAACACACAGTTAATTTGATCGCGCGAGACGGCGGCCCGCTTCGCTACGACGATGGATGAACCCAGATCGCGTTCCCCCCGCCGGAAACCATCTTCACGTCAAGGATCGAAGTCTTATCGACCGGCTGCGTGCTGAATGTGGTGTGGGTAGCGTTCTGGTCGGCGTCGGGGGCGTCGGCGTAAATTTCGGCCGTGTATTTCCCTTCCCCAAGAAAATCGAGCGGCACGCGCACAGTGCGGGCATCCCAGTTGGTAATGGAGCCGATGTACCAGTCCTTACCGCTGCGCCGCGCCACGGTGATGTTCTCCATCGGGCGCCCACCGAGGACGCGCACTTCATCCCACGTGGCGGGTACCTGCTTAATAAATTCGAAGTCGTGCTGACCTGCGTAGCGCTCAGGATAGTCGGAGACCATCTGGAGAGGGCTCTCAAGGACCACATACAACGCGAGTTCATGCGCGCGCGTGCCAAGGCTCATGGGCTGCACGTTGCGGCCGACGAAGGTCTCGCGGTTCGCATTGCCGAAGGCGCCAGGCGTGTAGTCGAGCGGCCCTGCGAGCATGCGTGTGAACGGAAGTGTGGTGTTATGGACGGGCGAGGTGCGGGCGCTCCACTTGAGATACTCCTTGCCCATGACACCTTCGCGCGTGATCAGGTTCGGATACGTGCGGCGTAGGCCGTCAGGCTTGAAGGCGCCGTGGAAGTCAATCATGAGGTGATACTGTGCGGCGAGATCCACGACGTGACGATACCAGGCCACCATCTGCTGATCGTCCCGTTGCATGAAGTCGATCTTGACGCCCGCGATGCCCCACTGCTCGAAGAGCGGGAAGGCCTTGTCCATGTATTTGTCGACTGACGTCCAGTGCGACCAAAGCCAGAGCTTTACGTTCTTCTCCTTCGCATAGCGAAGCAGCTCGGGCATGTCGACAGCGGGATCGAATTTGGTGATGTCTGCAACCGCTGCGTAATCGTCGGGCGATTTGCGATTGGCCAGCGCCCAGCCCGCGTCAATGAGCATGTAGGGGAAGCCAGATGCGGCGGAGAAGTCGATGTAGTGTTTGAGCGTGGCAGTGTTCATGCCTGGCGTGAAGGTTACGTTGGCGGCGTAGTCGCCGGACCACCAGTCCCATGATGTCTTTCCGGCTTTAATCCATGAGGTGTCGGCAATCTTTGAGGGCGGATTGAGATTCAGAACGATGTTCGATTCGATCAGACGGCCGGGATTGTCAGCGATCATGAGCACACGCCATGGCGTGGTAAGCGGCGCGTCGCCTTCAACTGCTATCGAGGGATGGTCGATCCGAGGCGAGAGTTGCGTGCGCAATGCGAGGCGCTCGTCACCCTTGCGCAGGTACATGCCGGCATAGTTCTCGATGTCAGCCTCGGTGATTCCCACCCACGCGACGCCCGGAATTTCCGTGAGAAGGGGCAGCCCTATGAGCCAATCGTTATGGATACCACTCACATTGCGCGCCTGGTACTCGTCTTCATAGGAGGACTGGTAACCATCGAGGAGTAGCGGATAGGTCATGGCATCCTTGCTGAAGCGGAAGTCTGTGAGTTCTTTCTCGAGACGGACTTGCTTGAGGCCGGGCTGGTCGGGCACGATCATGCGAAATGCGATCCCGTCGTCGTAAGCTCGGATTTCGACCGTGAGCTTACGGTTGGCATCGTCCTCAAAATCGGCGCGGATTGCGTTGTAATGGTCGCGGACCTGGCTAGTTTTGCCGGCCGGAATTGTATAGGTCTCGTCGGCTTGGCTCGGCTTGACTGCGACTTGCTTCATCCCGGGTCCGAGTGGCGGTTGCCCGTCGAACTTCAATCCGAGCAGGGACTCATCGAAGACGCGCTTGCCGTGGAATTCAACAATGTAGTGCAGGCCGCTTTTCGCGCCGGGACGCGTCAACAGCATCATGGAGACTGCGCCGTTGGGAGATTCGACGCGGGGAAGACCGGCGTCATCCTGAGCAGGTGCTCCATGAAGTGAGAGAGAAAGGAAGAGGCAAGAGAATATTAGCCGGGCACGCAACATAGGTTCGGTCTCCGAAACCGGATGTTAACACGGAGAGCAGATTAGGTAGAGCGACCAGAAGGTGAAGTGCCCGCCGAGGGTACGATGGCGGGCGCTTCAGACTGCTGAGTTGGCTTACAAGCACGCTTCAGTTGGTATAGATGCGGACATAGTCCACGGTCATGTCGCCCGGAAACACTGTCGTCGCATTGGGGCCGCCGGGCCAATCGCCGCCGACGGCAAGGTTCAGGATGATGAACTGAGGGCCCACATCGAACGGCCAGGTACCGGAAAAATTTGCCGGCGTGAATGTGGCGTAGATGTTCGCGGGATCATCAACGTAATACTCGATTTTGCCCTTGGACCAAATCATGCCATAGGTATGCCACTCAGCAGCTGTGAAACCCGCGGCATGATACTGCTGCGTCCCATCCGCTTTACTGCTTGACGTGCCGCCATGGACGGAGCCGGCAATCCAGTCATATCCTGGCGCACTTCCATTGAGGGGCGGGTTATTGCCGTCGATGTGTTCCATCACGTCGAGTTCGCCGCAAGCCGGCCAGCTGATCGTGGCGATATTGTTGCCGAGGAGCCAGAATGCGGGCCACATGCCCTGCGATTCAGGCAGTTTCATCCTCGCCTCAATGCGGCCGTACATGAAACTGAAGAGGCCTTGCGACTTCAGGCGCGCCGAAGTGTAGACCGTAGAAGATGGGTTCCGGGCGACGATATGCAGGAAGCTGTCGGTTCCGATGTAGGCATTGGGATTATTTGAATCGCAGGAGGCGGCGGTCGAGCCCCAAGCGCAGTAAGTTTCGAGTTCATTATTGCCGCAGCAGTTGGTGCCTACATCATAGGTCCACGTGGAAGCATTCGGACCAGCGTTGGTGCCCCCTGCATTGGAAAACTCGTCGCTCCAGACCAGCGTCCCGGATGCAATATTCGGCGTGAACGCCTGCGAGGCAACGGCGCTGTCGGTGTAGGAAGAGGCTGTGGCAATTGCTTTGACGGTGATGCTGGAAGAGACGAGGAAGGGCGCCTGGTAGATCTCCGACGAAGAACTGGGAGCAGAACCGTCGAGTGTGTAGTGAATGGTCGCGCCGTTGGTCGTATCAGCCAGGGTCACGATGACTGCACCGCCCTTTGCATTCGCCGTAGTGATGGTCGGCGTGGCGGCTGTCGGTTTGGTTGTGGGCGGCGGGTTGCTTCCCCCCGAACCGCTGGAGTTTCCTCCACAGGCGCACATCATAGTTCCGGACAGCAGCAATAAAGCCAGCATGAATCCTCCACTTCGCATAGGTCCCCCAAGAGTATTGCAGATTGAATCGTCCCGGATGAGAACACGGTGGAGGCGCGGCGTCAAGTACGGCCGACACATACTGCAATCGAGAAAATCTGTCGGGAATCAGAGGGCAGTTTCGGGCAGGTACTCACGCAAGGTTTTGGACAGGCGTGGACTTCCTACTTCTCCCACGACCTTGATCAGGCGGGCAGTAAGTTCAGCATTTGATGAGAGCTTTGCAAGGGATTCGATGGCGATGTGCGCCTCGCGATCTTCACGCTCGATCAGGTTAACCAGGTAGTCGGTCGCCTGGGGAAGCCGCGTAAGGGCAATCGCGTTGAGAAGCACACCGGCAAACCAAGGGTCAGCCATTGGCCTAACGGGGTTGCGGTGGATGTTGAGCAGTGCATCAAGGGCCCCCTGAGTGTGCGTCTCAGCGAGCGCGAAAGCCGCTTCAGCGGCGGTATCGTCGCCTGATTCGAGAAAACGGGACACGAAGGGAATGCCAGCGGTCCGTTCGAGATCGAGCAATGCGCGAAAGCACACGGAGAGCACTTCGGGGTCCTCTCCGGGGATGAGAGCGCGAAGACGCAGGACAGGAACGGCTAGCTCGCCGATCTGCGCGATGGCGCGGATCGCTTCGGAGCGGACGCTCTTGTCGGGATCGGCGAGCAGGTCAATGAGGAGCAGCAGAAGCTCGTCGTTGGCAATGCCTTCGCAAGCGACGAGAGCATGCGCGCAGTTGGCGCGGAGGGTTCCCGCCGTATCGGAACGGCCGCCCCAGACCGGCTCCATCTGATGATGGTGCAATCCGAGGAGGAAGAGACTCTTATCCCGACATTCGAGTTTGGGAAGCGCTCGGCTGAGAGCATTCTTCGCCCAGCATTGCGGGTCGGACTTCTCCGGATTCACAAAAAAACGCTGGAAGGCCGCGATGAGTTCGGGGACAAGCACGGCCAGGCAGTTGTCTTCGGCAAGCCTTGCGGCCTTGGCAACAAGGAAGTTGCTGCGGGCGGAAAGGGATTTCTTAATGAAGAGGACGTTGTCAGGATCCAGAGTGCGGCCGCTCAGCGCTTCGAGCGCTTCCATCTGTTCGTCAAAGACGCGATGAGCCATCGATTGCCCCTGAATCCGAAGACGTCTGACAAGTGTACGCCGAATCCCTCACGAAGCGGTGCAAAGGAAAAGGGATGGCGCGGAGGCCATCCCTTGCCCGCATCGAGAATCGACGTTCTAGAAGTGATACGCGACACCAACCACCGGCTCGTACAGGTTGAACCACTTATTGGTGGTGAGGTTTTGGGTCGTGTTTCCGCTGCCTAGTCCGAAGTTCGGCACCTTTGTAACAATGCCGCGATATTCTGCACGAATATCGAAGCTAGGGCTGATCTCGTATGCGATACCGGCGCCGTACATGCCGGCGAGGTTGGTCTGCTGCTTGGCATCGATCGAGGTGGTTCCCGAGTTGCGGATGGGAAGGAAAATCATGCCTGCCGGCCCGGCTTCAACGAACGGGTTCCACTTGCGGAAGGTGAAGCTACGGACGTATGCGCCGGACATTTCCTGCGTGCGCGTCAGGATCTTGG
This sequence comes from Occallatibacter riparius, assembly GCF_025264625.1. Lineage (NCBI taxonomy): Bacteria > Pseudomonadati > Acidobacteriota > Terriglobia > Terriglobales > Acidobacteriaceae > Occallatibacter > Occallatibacter riparius. Next base: position 4,264,152 of record NZ_CP093313.1, on the reverse strand, counting down.
TGACGTTCGTGTTGCCAACTACGTAGCGATAGGTGTTTTGGTACGTGATGCCGTAGTTGGCTTCTAGTGCGCTATTAGGAGTGAGCATGAAACGGTAGCTGACCAAGGCCCCGTAAGCGGCGTTGGAGTGAACCTGGACGTTTGTGGAGGAGGCCACAAACGGCGGGATCAACGCGAAGCCGCTGAGGCTGACATCCTGGCGGCTTTCCTGGCTTCTGCCTGTGGCCACACACACCGCCAGCAGGAATAGTACGAGTACGATCTTCTTCATTCGGTTCCTGATCCTCACGACTGCCCAACCGTCCCGGCTGGCAACGAACTGTCATTCCGGGTACACCGGTTGGCGCCGGTCCCCGCTCAGAGCAATTGTAAATGCCCTGAACGGCCCCTTCGCCACAGCGCAGGAATGAACTAAGCCTTAGACGCAGAGAAATCTGAACGGTGTATTCATGAATAGCACAAAAGATGCGGGCGATGGCGTGGTCGGAGCAGTAGGCATCTTTCCGCGACGAGATCAGGCCGACTTTTCCACATGGTAATAGAAGGGCGGTCCCGTGCGCCGGGCCAGCGCACGCACGGTACGCAGGAATGCAGTCGCGGCGTACGAGAGAGTTCCGTGGCGGCGGTGAACGAGGCGAAGAACGCGCTTCATCTCGAGCTCCGCAACGGCGACGGCGACCAGTTCTCCGGTTTCGAGCTCGCGGGCCACCGTGAGATGCGGGATCAGGGCAACACCATTGCCCATGGAGACGAATCGTTTGATCGCCTCGATAGTCGGCAGCTCAATATCCATATTGAGCGGAGTGCGATAGCGCTGGAACGCTTCGATGACCTTGCGGCGGAGTGGGGAGGCCACATTGTGCGCGATGAAGCTTTCGTTGCCGAGGTCGGCGATAGAAACGCGCCCGGCACCGGCGAGATGGTGTTGCGGGCTGACGATGAGGGCCAGGCTGTCGCCGTACACGGCAATCGTGCGGAACTGTTCGGGATCGGGGCGAAAGGAAATTACCCCCATTTCGAATGTCCTGAGGTTGAGTTCATCAGGGATATGGGAGGCCAGCATTCGCTGTACCGTTACCGTGACCTGCGGATACTCGCGGCGGAACTCGTCGATGGCAGGGAGAAGGTAAGTGCAGGTGTACTCATTGGCAGCCATGTGCAGGCGGCCACGTTCGAGGCTCTTGAGTTCGCCCAGAGCACTCGTAGCTTCGCGGCGGAGAGCCATCAGACGAAGCGCGTAATCGTGCAGAAGCGTGCCGGCCGCAGTAAGCGATCCGTCCCGGGCGGCTCGATCAAAGAGGACTTCTCCGAGGGATTCCTCGAGCTTGCGGATGACCTGGCTCACCGCGGGCTGCGTACGATGCAGGCGACTTGCGGCGCGTGAAAAGCTGCGTTCTTCCGCAACTGCAAGAAATGTCTCTAGCTGATTGAGTTCCATAGTGTCAGCACCAGGCTCGGAGTCTCAATTCAGCATAAGTGATTCTGATAGGAACCCCAAAAATAATAACTTTGCGTTATAACGGGCGAATAGGGGAAACTAGAGATGTTCGAACAACGGTTTCCCCTCACCAGGTGAAATTTATGACAACAAAACACGTAGCGTTCTTCGACACGACTCTGCGGGACGGCGAGCAGTCACCCGGCTGCAGCATGACGACGCAGGAAAAGCTGACGATGGCCCATGCGCTCGAGGATCTGGGCGTGGACATCATCGAAGCCGGGTTTGCAATGGCATCTGAAGGCGATTTTGCGGCGATCGCCACGATCACCCAGGCGGTTCGGCGGCCGAAGATCGCCTCTCTGGCGCGAGCAAAGCAGGAAGACATCGAGATGGCCGCGCGGGCGGTTCAGTTTGCCGACCGGCCCCGGATTCACGTATTCCTGGCTTCGAGCGATCTGCATCTGGAGTACAAGCTGAAGATCAGCCGGCAGGAGGCACTGGACCGTACGGCGGAGTCGGTTCGCCTGGCGCGGTCGCTTGTAGATGACGTGGAATTTTCACCAGAGGATGCGACGCGCTCGGATCGCGATTTCCTGGTGGAGATGGTGCGCGTTGCGGTAGAAGCCGGCGCAACCACCATTAATATGCCTGACACTGTGGGCTACACGACGCCGGCGGAGTACGGGAAGATGTTTCGCGATGTGCGCGAGAGGATTCCGGCGGTCGATGCACAAGGCGTGATTCTGTCGTCGCATTGCCACGATGATCTTGGGCTAGCGGCTGCAAACTCGTTGGCGGCGATCGAGGCCGGCGCGCGTCAGGTAGAGTGCACGATCAACGGCATTGGCGAGCGCGCAGGCAACGCGGCTCTGGAAGAGATTGCCGCCGCACTCTATGTCCGCGCTGATTATTACAACGTGGAAACGGGAATCAAGCTGGACCAGCTTTATCCGACCAGCCAGGTGCTGGGCAACATCATCACTTTCAAGCCCTCCCCCAACAAGGCGATCGTCGGCGCGAATGCATTTGCGCACGAGTCGGGCATTCATCAACATGGAATGCTGGCGAATCCGCTGTGCTACGAGATCATGACGCCGAGCCTGGTAGGAGTGCCGAAAACCAACCTTGTTTTGGGCAAGCACTCGGGACGCGCCGCGCTCCGGCATCGCTTGGAAGAGTTGGGGTTCTCGCTAGATCGTGACGAGTTGCAGCACACGTACTACCGTTTTGTGGCGCTTGCAGACCGCAAGAAGAATGTGTACGACCAGGATCTGATCGGCATCCTGCCGGATGAGATCCGCGCGCGGCGACATGTGCCGGTGCACGAAGAAGTCAACTGAAACATTTGTGACTGTTTACACCTGACCATCTTTAGACGGGAGCAGAATGAAGCTGAAGATCCTGGTAGTGGCCGGCGATGGCATCGGCCCCGAAGTAACCAACGAAGCGGTTGCGGTTCTGCAGGATGTGGCCGCGCTGGGCGGACACGAATTCACGTTTACTGAGCGCCGCATCGGCGGCGTGGCGATTGTGCAGGATGGTACTCCGCTGCCTGCGGACACGCTGAATGAAGCGCTCGCGAGCGACGCGGTTCTGCTGGGCGCGGTGGGCGGCAATGAGTTCAATTCCCTTCCCCCGGACAAGCGCCCTGAAGCGGGCCTGCTGCAGCTTCGCGCTGCGCTAGGCGGATTTGCCAACCTGCGGCCTGCATTTGCATTCAAGGAACTCGCAGTCAATAGCCCGTTGCGGCCCGAGATCGTGGACGGCGCGGACATCATGTTCGTCCGCGAACTGCTCGGTGGACTCTACTTCGGCCAGCCGCGCGCGTGGGATCGCGACAAGGGCGAGAGCTGGAACACAATGCGTTACACACGGGATGAAGTGGCGCGTGTGGCGAGGATCGCATTCAAGCTGGCCCAGGGGCGCCGCAAGAAGCTGACCAGCGTAGACAAGGCAAACGTTCTAGAGGTCTCGCAACTGTGGCGCGCTACGGTGAACGAAGTAGCGGCGGAGTTTCCCGATGTGACGCTGGAGCACCAGTATGTGGATGCGATGGCGATGCACCTGATGAACCAGCCGCGCAACTATGATGTGGTGCTTACGGAGAATCTGTTCGGCGACATTTTGTCGGACGAGTCGGCTGTGATTACGGGTTCGCTCGGGATGTTGCCTTCGGCGACGATTGGCGGCAAAGTCGACCTGTATGAGCCGGTGCATGGTTCGGCGCCAGACATTGCGGGCAAGGGATTGGCGAATCCGCTGGGCGCGATCCTCACGGGTGCGATGATCTTGCGGCTAACGGCCGGCCTGGAAGCCGAGGCGATGGCGGTGCGGACCGCGGTACGCACTGTGCTCGAGAACGGCGGGCGGACTGCCGATCTGATGCGCGGCACGAATCCGCAGGGTTACAACCTGCTTTCGACCACCGCGATGGGTGCGCAGGTGCGCGATACGTTGAAGCAGATTCTGGCCAAGCGCGACACGCTGGTTTAAGAGGATTACGAGGTCAACATGGGTACTCCAAAGACACTATTTGAGAAGGTGTGGGAGCAGCACGTCGTAGCGGAGCCGAAAGGCGAGCCGACGCTGCTCTACATCGACCTGCAGCTCGTACACGAGGTCACTTCCCCACAGGCATTCGAAGGACTGCGGCTGGCGGGGCGCAAAGTGCGTCGGCCGGATCGTACGGTGGCCACCGTGGACCACAACGTGCCGACCACGATTGAAGGCCGGCTTAATATCGTCGACCAGATTGCGGCCACGCAGATTGCTACGCTGCGCAAGAACTGCGCGGAGTTCGGCGTGGAGCTGTACGACGTGGATTCGCGCGAGCAAGGCATCGTGCACGTGATCGGGCCGGAGATGGGAATCACCAAGCCGGGTATGACGATTGTGTGCGGAGACTCGCATACCTCGACTCATGGCGCGTTCGGCGCGTTGGCGTTCGGCATCGGCACCAGCGAAGTGGAGCATGTAATGGCGACGCAGACGCTCCCGCAGGGTAAGCCCAAGACGTTCCGGATCTCGGTTGAAGGCGAGTTGCCTACGGGCGTGACGGCGAAAGACATCATCCTGGCGATCATCGGGAAGATCGGCACAGACGGCGCAACGGGCAGCGTGATCGAGTATGCGGGTTCGGCGATTCGCGGCCTAAGCATGGAAGGCCGGATGACGATCTGCAATATGAGCATCGAGGCCGGCGCGCGCGCGGGCATGATTGCTCCCGATGAAACGACCTTTGCATATCTGAAGGGCCGACGCTTCTCGCCGAAGGGTGAGGCATGGGATCGCGCGGTTGCGGAATGGAGCAAACTGCCTACAGATGAAGGCGCAACGTTCGATCGCGAACTGACGATCGATGCTGCCACCCTGGTTCCGTATGTGAGCTGGGGAACGAGCCCAGGCATGGTTGCTCCGGTGACCGCCGCGGTGCCCGATCCGGCGAAGGTCGAGAACGAGGCGGACCGCAAGTCTTTTGAGCGGGCGCTCGAGTATATGGCGCTGAAGGCGGGAACGAAGTTTGAAGATGTCGCCATCGATCGCGTGTTCATCGGCTCGTGCACAAACGGGCGGATTGAGGATCTGCGCGCGGCGGCCAAGATCGCTGCAGGCCACAAGGTGTCTTCGCATGTACATGCGATGGTGGTGCCGGGTTCGCAGCAGGTGAAGGCGCAGGCTGAGAACGAAGGCCTGGACAGGATCTTCAAGGAAGCCGGCTTCGATTGGCGCGAACCTGGATGCTCCATGTGTCTAGGAATGAATCCCGACATTCTCTCCCCAGGCGAGCGTTGCGCTTCTACGTCGAACAGGAACTTCGAAGGGCGTCAGGGACGTGGGGGCCGCACGCACCTGGTGTCGCCAGAGATGGCGGCAGCTGCGGCGATTGCCGGGCACTTTGTCGATATCCGCAACTGGGAAGTTCGCGAGGAGGTAACTGCCTAATGCAAGCATTCACAACTCTGACATCACTGGCGGCACCTCTCGATCGCACCAATATCGATACCGACCAGATCATCCCTAAGCAGTTCCTGAAGCGCATCGAGCGCACAGGCTATGGCGATTTCCTGTTCTTCGATTGGCGACAGACGCCGGAGGGCGAGCCGGTGCCCGAGTTCGTGCTCAATGATCCGCGCTTCAAGGGCGCGCAGATTCTGATCGCTGGCAAGAATTTCGGATGCGGGTCAAGCCGTGAGCACGCCGCGTGGGCGCTGAGCGACTATGGGTTTCGCTGCGTGATTGCACCGACGTTCGCGGACATCTTCTTCTCGAACGCGGGCAAAAACGGCATTTTGCTGGTGAAGTTGAGCGAAGAGCAAGTGGCCGAACTGATGTACAGAGCGCAGACAATCCCGGAATACGAGCTCAATGTCTCTCTTGAAGACCAGACCGTGACCGACGGAGAAGGCTTCTCGGCGAGCTTTGAGGTCGATGGGTTCCGACGGTATTGCCTGCTGGCAGGCCTGGACGATATCGGGCTGACGCTGCGGCATGCGGATGCGCTGGACAAGTTTGAGAAGCAGCATGATGAAGCGAGCTGGTTGCAGCCGAAGTAAGCCAGCGGAGCTAGCGGAGTTAACGGCGCTAGCAGGACAATTTGACACTGGCGGCGCAGGTGAACGGCAAAGCCAGCACAGACCAAGAACTAGCTCCGCCAGCACCGCGAGCGACGCTAGCACTGCTATTCAGGGAAGATATGACTGTAGAAGGCAAGCGCAATAGTGTTCCGTTGACCGAGGGTCCCAGCCGTGCAGCCGCGCGTTCGTATCTGCGGGGTGCCGGCTTTGCGAAAGACGATCTGCATAAGCCGATTATCGGTATCGCCAACACCTGGACCGAGATCGGCACCTGCAATGTTCATCTGCGTGAAGTGGCCGATGCGCTGAAGCAGGGTATTCGAGAGGCGGGCGGCACGCCGATGGAATTCAACACCATCACGATCTCCGACGGGATCACGATGGGGACGCAGGGCATGAAGGCGTCTCTCGTGTCACGCGAGGTGATTGCCGACTCCATCGAGTTGGTAGCGCGTGGAAACCTGTTCGACGGCCTTGTGGGCATCGGCGGCTGCGATAAGAACATGCCGGGCATCATCATGGCGCTGTGCCGCCTGGATATTCCGGGGATGATGCTCTACGGTGGATCGATCGCGCCGGGCAAGATTGACGGCCCCGATGGCAAGAAGATCGACATTACGATTCAGAACGTGTTCGAGGGCATCGGCTCATACGCGGCGGGCAAGATTGACGACGCGGGGCTCGAGGCGCTCGAAGCCAATGCGTGTCCTGGCGCGGGAGCCTGCGGCGGCCAGTTTACGGCGAACACGATGGCAATGAGCGGCGAGTTGCTGGGGATCTCACCGATGCATTTGTCGGGCGTTCCCGCGACTGCGAAAGACAAGTTGGAAGCCACGCGGGAAGCTGGCCGCATGTTGATGGATGCAGTGCGGGCGAACCGCCGGCCCTCACAGATCATCACGCGTAAGGCGTTGGAGAACACGATTGCCAGCGTGGCAGCGAGCGGCGGGTCCACGAACGCTGTGCTGCACCTGATCGCCATTGCGAAGGAAATGGGGATTGAACTTTCGGTTGATGACTTCGACGCAATCTCGAAGCGTACGCCATTCATCTGTGACCTGGTTCCGGCGGGCAAGTACATGGCTTCGCACTTCCAGGAAGCGGGCGGATCGCGTCTGTTGGCGAAGCGACTGATTGACGCGGGTCACGCGGATGGATCAACGCTGACCATCAGCGGCAAGACGCTGGCGGAAGAGGCCGGGTTGGCGGAAGAGACGCCGGGACAGGTAGTCATCAAAACATTCGAGCAGCCGATCAAGCCTACGGGCGGACTCGTCATCCTTAAGGGCAACCTCGCGCCTGAAGGGTGCGTGATGAAGATCGCCGCGGCCGATCGCGTGGAGCATCGCGGGCCAGCGCGGGTGTTCGAGTGCGAAGACGACTGTTTCGCGGCGGTGCAAGGCGACAAGATCAAGCCCGGCGATGTGTTGGTGATCCGCTATGAAGGTCCCAAAGGCGGGCCGGGCATGCGCGAAATGCTGCAGGTCACGGCCGCAGTCAGCGGGCATCCGGACCTTAGCCACACAGTTGCGCTGCTGACGGACGGACGATTCTCCGGAGCGACGCGCGGATTCACAGCGGGGCACGTTGCTCCAGAAGCATTCGTTGGTGGACCGATTGCCGCGGTCCGCGAGGGCGACATGATTCGCTTCGATATTCCCAACCGCACGCTGACGCTGGAGATCAGCGATGCGGAGATGGCGGAACGGCTCAAAGGCTTTGCGCCACCGGCGCTGCGCTGGCCGCAGGGTGTATTCCGAAAATATGTGGACCGTGTGAACTCGGCTTCGCAGGGTGCGACGACGTAGGAAGGTAGATCGATGGGCATTTTCGACAAGTTCTTGAAAAAGAATGCGCAGCCGAAGTCCCAGGAGTGTGTGCTCATCCGTCTGGATGGAGTGAATTTACCCGACGAGGTGTATGCGAAGTATGACGTCGCCACACTCGAAGATCAGTTGATCGAAGAGATCGAGACGAATCGCGCTGGAGAGTTGGATGGTCACGAGACCGGAGATTCAGTGACCACAATCTATCTCTACGGGCCCGATGCGAACCGACTCTACGATGTTGTGGAACCAGTACTGAAGGATTATCCGCTCTGCAAGAACGCGCGAGTAGTTATCAGAAAAGGCGGCCCGGGATCGCCGCAGTCTGAAGTGCAGTTGTAGGTCATACGAAGGAGAGCCCTATGAACACCAACGTCAACACGCCTTCCCCCAATGGAGCCATCACCACGCCCACACGGTTGACGGGCTCGGAGATTCTCTGGGCCACTCTCGTCGGCGAGGGCGTTACGGACGTCTTCGGCTATCCGGGTGGAGCGATTCTGCCGGCGTATGATGCGCTGCGGAAGTTTCCGATCCGGCACGTGCTGGTGCGTCACGAACAGGGCGCATCGCACATGGCCGATGGATACGCGCGTGCAACCGGCAAGGTTGGCGTGGCGGTTGCGACGAGCGGACCGGGCGCGACGAATCTGGTGACGGGAATCGCAACGGCAATGCTCGATTCGATTCCGATGGTGTGCGTGACGGGTCAGGTGTCGAGCAAGGTGCTGGGGACCGATGCGTTCCAGGAAGTGGACATCACCGGCGTGACGCTGCCGGTGACGAAACACAATTTCCTAGTGAGCCGCGCTGAGGACCTTGCGCCGGCGCTGCGGCATGCATTCCAGATTGCGCGTTCGGGGCGGCCGGGTCCCGTGCTCGTCGACATCACGAAGGATGCGCAACAGGCCACCGCACTGTTCGACTTCGACGCTGCCAAGCCGGCGCCGTACCGGCCGCATCCGATGCTCAAGGTGGAAGAGAACGGGCTGAAGGAAGCGGCGGAGCTGATCCGCAATGCGAAGCGACCGGTGATTCTCGCTGGACATGGCGTGATGCAATCGGGCGCGATGGAGCAGGTTCGGTCTCTCGCAGAACGCGCGCAGATTCCTGTGGCGCTCACGCTGCTTGGGTTGGGCGGCTTCCCTGCGTCCCATCCGCTGAACCTGGGCATGATGGGCATGCACGGCGAGTCCTGGGTGAATCATGCGATTCAGGAAGCCGACCTGCTGATTGCGTGCGGCATGCGGTTTGACGACCGCGTGATTGGCACGCCTAGCACCTACGCTCTGAAAGCGAAGAAGATTCACATCGAAGTCGACCCGGCGGAGATCAACAAGAACATCAAGGTGGACGTTGCGCTGGTGGGCGATCTCGCCGAGGTGCTGGAACAATTGCTGCCGCAAATTTCCGGCCGAGACGGCTCTGCATGGTTGAAGACGATCGATGCCAGCAAGGGCGCCGTCGCGGTGCGCGATATCAAGAACCTGCCGGACTCGGGTCATCTGTACGCTGCGCACGTGATGCATGATCTGTGGCGGATCACGGGTGGCAACGCGATCGTAGTGACCGACGTTGGTCAGCACCAGATGTGGGAAGCGCAGTACTTCCATCACGAGCATCCTCGCACGCTGATTACTTCAGGCGGGCTGGGCACGATGGGATTCGCACTGCCCGCGGCGATTGGAGCGAAGGTCGCGTGCCCCGACAAGGAAGTATGGGTGGTTGCTGGCGACGGCGGCTTCCAGATGACTTCGCCGGAGCTCGCGACGATTGTTCAGGAAAAGCTGAAGATCAATATCGCCGTGATCAATAACGGATATCTCGGCATGGTGCGGCAGTGGCAGGAGTTCTTCTATGACAAGAACTACGAGTCGACGCCGCTGGTGAGCCCGGATTTCGTGAAGCTGGCCGATGCGCATGGTATCGCGGCAAAGGCAGTGCGCACGCGCGGTGAACTCGCAGGCGCTGTGGAAGAGGCGCGCGCACACAAGGGTGCATATCTGCTGAACTTCCTTGTGGAGAAGGAAGACTCGGTTTATCCGATGATCCCGGCCGGCTCTGCACTGCACGAAATGATTCGCCGTCCCGGCAAGAACCCGCTTGTTGAGCGGCCCGACGACATCTAGAAAGCGAGACGACGATCATGATTCATACTTTTGTTTCGTACGTGGATGACAAGCCCGGCGTGTTGACGCGCGTGTCGTCGCTGTTTCGGCGTCTGAACATCAACATCATCTCGCTCACGGTGGGGCGCAGCGAGCGGCCAGGGCTGTCGCGCATGACGATCGTTTGTGAGGCGTCGGCGGAAGCGGGACACCGGATTCGCGCGAGCATGTACAAGCTGGAAAACGTGCTCGACGTGGACGATATTGCCGGGGCGCCCGCGGTCACGCGCGAACTGGCGCTGATCAAAGTTGCGGCCACGAAGGATACACGCTCGCCTATCTTCGAGCTGGTCGAGGTGTTCAGAGCTCGTATAGTCGATCTTGCGCCGGAGTCGCTGATGATCGAGATGACGGGCGTGGAGAGCAAGATCGAGGGACTCATCCAGGTGCTGACGGAAGGCGATAATGAAATTCTGGAGGTATGCCGCAGCGGCAAGATGACGATGCGCCGCGGGCACCACACCAGCCGGGTTCTGAAGGCACTCGGAGCTGGCGCAATCGAACCGGAAGATGGCGCCAGCCAGACACAGCAAGCCGAAGAAGGCGCGGTCGTCGAGCCGGAATAGCAAACAGTGGTCAGTGATCAGTGGTTAGTGATCGATGATCCCGGAGTTGAAGCAGGATTCACAGTGGGTGTAAAGCCCGACGAATTTCAAACGCAAACCTTGCAGACAAAGGAAGATTGATAACGCAATGGCAACGACTTACTACGATCACGATGCAGACCTTTCCCTCATCCAGGCCAAGAAAGTGGCCGTCATTGGCTACGGCTCGCAGGGGCACGCACACAGCCTCAACCTGAAGGATTCAGGTGTTCAGGTGAAGGTGGGTCTTGCCGCCGGATCCAAATCGATCGCCAAGGCGCAGAAGGCCGGGCTTGAAGTAGCAACGGTTGCCGAGGCCACCAAGTGGGCCGACGTGGTGATGGTGCTGGTTCCGGATCAGACCGCTGCGAAGCTGTATGCCGAGGAGATTGCGCCGAACTTGTCCGCAGGCAAGCTGCTGCTGTTTGCCCATGGATTCAACATTCACTTCAAGACGATCACGCCGGCGGAAGGCATCGACGTGGGCATGGCAGCGCCGAAGGCGCCGGGCCATCGCGTGCGCGAGGTGTTCACTGAGGGCGGCGGCGTTCCGGGACTGATTGCCATCCACCAGGATGCGACGGGCAAGGCGCATGCGCTGACGCTGAGCTACCTGAAGGGCATCGGCTGCACCCGTGCAGGCGTGCTCGAGACTACGTTCAAGGAAGAGACCGAGACCGATCTCTTTGGCGAGCAGGCGGTGCTTTGCGGCGGCGTGAGCGCGCTGATCAAGGCTGGCTACGAGACGCTGGTCGAGGCGGGTTATCAGCCGGAGAGCGCGTACTTCGAAGTGCTGCACGAACTCAAGCTGATTGTGGACCTGATCTATCGCGGCGGGTTGGCTTATATGCGCTACTCGATCAGCGACACGGCTGAATGGGGCGATTACGTGAGCGGGCCGCGGGTAATCAATGAGACCAGCAAGCAGGCGATGAAGGACATTCTGAAGGACATTCAGGATGGGACGTTTGCGAAGCGGTTCCTGGCGGATCAGAACTCAGGGCGGAAGGAGTTTCAGGCGTTCCGCGATGCCGAGGCGAAGCACCCGATCGAGATTGTGGGCAAGCAGCTTCGCGCGTCGATGCCGTTCCTCGATCCGGTGACTGTCGAGGAAGTGGCGAAGAACCGGTAAGGCTGGCGTTTCAGAAGGGCTCCTGCGCTTACGCGCAGGAGCTCTTTGTTCTGCGGGTAAGGTGCTGCATAGGAAAGACTTACGTGGCACCTACGTCGGCGGAATAGCCCTATTAACTGATAAGTACAATCAGGCATTCCATGTTACAACGACTTGTTTTGAGGCTATGGGATTTGGAAGATCAACAAGCCTAATTGCTTGTGTTCATTAGGTCGGTTTTTGGCGAAGATATGGAGAAGTAAAAACAGGGGGAGGGGTAGCTAATTTTCTAGTAACCCCAGTTACATGCTAGTTAACAAGCCTTCTACCCTTCCTGTGGTGATGCGCGGCCCAGATTACTGTGATCTTTCAATGAGTCACCTGGGAGATCAGACACTACTCCCTGCCTTCTGAAAGGCTCTCCGATGATAGGACGTTGGACTTGCTGCGTATGTGATGGCGGTCACGATGGTGGGGAGGCTATTGGGGCTGGGTTTCCGATGTGAAACGCGGCGCTGACGAACGTCGCGCCTACAGCGCGGGGTCGGCTGCCTCATCCAGTGGATTGGTTTATTCAAAACTGAGGGAACTGGCAACGGAAGCAAGAGCACGTTGAGGAGATGTGCTGGAGTTCGGATGAGATCCGTCGCACTCTCCTCAACGCCGCTTTCGATTGGATACGATCTTTGGACGGCGCGCGTTTCTTCGAAGGCAATCCGCTCGTCCATCGCGGCGGCCGCACGGTCTATCTTGCGCGCAAGCCGAGAAGCTGAATCGCACAATAGCTTGAGGGCAACCCGACGTTCGATGCCAACCGTCAATGGTCTGATTGAGAACCGGATACAGACACAGTTTCCTACCGAGATGCCCTCAAATTTGCTTCATTGGTATCGGGTACCCCGGCACACTCGGCCCGCCAGAGTACCCTCGCCGACCGAATCAATAGCTAATTGTGCCTGCGAAGACGAAACGAACAGGCCATTTCGCCTCAAGAGTTGGCGGAGAGACTGGACTGATGTATACCGTGAACGGCACACGGCCCGCTGCATGTTGGAACCGGCCAGTGCCACCAATGATTGTCAGTTCACCCTCCTGCACGATCACCTGCGCGGATGCCGCGACCGTATGCGCGGTATAGGTGGCATTAATATCAGCCCCGTTGGCCCCGGTGAAGATTGCATGTCCATCGATGGCTTGCGTTCCGTCACTGGAAGCACAATGCGCTGTCGTGAGGGTACTGTTCCCGAGGTGACTAACCCTGCCTTCGTTCGTGGAGACTGTCTGCACAGGTTGCGTCGAGCATTCGGAAGACATGACGAAGGTTACCTCTCCCGTCATCGTGCCCCAGAATGGTCGCGGCTGTGCTTGATGTTGAGACATGGTAACTTGGGCCATCGCGCCGCTTGCCGCCGGCAAGACAATCGAGGCCAGAATTGACGTTATGAATAGCCGTAGACTCATACTGCACCTCCTGCCCTGTTACCGTAAAGCGCATCTTGCAATCCAGCAAGCGACATTGCTGGTCAGGAAGGCGTGACGTTCTTTGTCATGCAATCCGGCTTGTTGAATCAGGTGGGTCTATAATTCATCTCGAAAATCTCTTCATATCGAGCTATGCCACAAAGGGGTGAAGCCGTGGCAGTCGCCGCTCAAACAGACGAACGTCTCGGTTCGTGGAAGGAAATTGCCGCCTTCCTTAAGGTCTCTGTTCGCACCGCGCAAAGATGGGAACAAACGGAGAATCTCCCGGCTCGCCGCCATCACCATAAAGACGAAGCATCGGTCTATGCATATCGCACGGAGCTGGAGCAGTGGTGGAATAGCCGGCCACAGCCCCTGTTGCATTCAGGGCACCTCAGTACTCGCACGCCTTCCATCGTAGTGCTGCCGTTTGTAAATCTGGGTGGCAAATCCACCGATGAGGTTCTTACCGATGGCCTGACGGAAGAACTCATCACGGCTCTAGCGCAGGTCCAAGGTCTGAAGGTTGTCGCGCGCACTTCTTCCTTCCACTTCAAGGGCAAAACGGAGGATGTTCGCCTCATCGGGCGCCAACTCGGGGTGCGTACCGTGCTCGAAGGTAGTGTTCGCCGCCAGGGCAAGCGCATGCGCATCACTGCGCAATTGCTCGACGTCGAGGATGGTTGTCATCTGTGGGCGCGGCGCTTTGATTGCCGGCTCGAAGATGTTTTCGAACTGCAGGATGAAATCACCAGACAAACCGTAGCGGCTCTCGAAGGACGTTTGGTCTGTGCGGGCGAGAAGATGCAAAGAGGAGCTCTATCAAGAGACGTTGAGGCCTACGAACTCTATCTCCGAGGACGATACCACTGGAATAAGCGGCTGCCGCATGAGCTTGAGATTGCAGCCGATTTCTTCGAGGCAGCGGTTGTACGGTCACCCGGGATTGCGCGAGTGCATGCGGCGCTGGCCGATTGTTGCGCGATGATGGCCGCCTTCGGCGGAGGTGCAGCAGAGAAACAAGCACGAAGGGCTTCCAGTGAGGCGGAATTAGCCCTGCACTTGGATGCACGCCTTGGCGAAGCTCACGTCACTCTTGGGTTCATACGTGCATACCATCACTACGATTGGGCGGGTGCAGAGCACCATTTTCGAAAGGGGCTCGCGCTGAATCGCGATGATGCCCGCGCTCATTTGTTTTATGCCGGTATCGTGCTTGCGCCAACCAGCAGGCTGCGCGAGGCCGATTTTCACCAGCAGCTCGCCGCCGAGCTCGACCCGATGTCCCCGGTTGTGGCGGGCGGATTTGGAGCCGACTGGATGTTTCAGCGTCAATATGACTCCGCCATCTCCGCATGTCGCCAGGCTCTCGACTTGGAACCGACATATCCCTGGGCCTTGCGATGGCTTGGCGAAGCCTATCTGTTGAAGGGTATGTATAAACAAGCTGCCGACACTTTGGAGAGGATCGAAACACCTGTATTCGGCTGCGGGTTGCTCGGCGGAAGTTACTTGGGAGCCGGGTACCGCGACAAGGCCAATCAAATGATGGAGGATTTGGAGAACCGTGCTTCACCCGGGTTGGCGCTTCAAATCGCAATCCTGAAGCTAGCTTTTGGTCACGAAGAAGCAGCAATCGAAAGCCTTGACCAGGCGCGTGTTTCAAGGAACGTGGGAATACATTGGCTGAACGTCGACCCAATTTGGGATCCGCTTCGTCCGCGTGCCGAATTTCAAGGAGTCCTTCGCCGGATGAACCTGTGATCATCGAAAGGCTGCTGCCGCTGCAAAAGCGACACGCATCCTCGGTGGAAGCGTCCAGGAGATCTATTAGCGGCTTCTCATCGAATCTCAGCATGCTAGTAGCCCGGTCATATTTTCGAATGCCCTCGCAATGTATTGCGGAAATCCGAAGTTGTGCCCCGTTCATCGCGCTTTTGCGATGAGTGGGCGCGGAAGTTACCCGGTTCAACGTATATTCCACCTGCACTCCAGCCGGCAGTTGATTCCCCCGACGAAACGACGTCCACTGCGATTCGATTTCAACGGCTCCTTGCATTCCTGTCACTCATCCGCGATAAGGCCGTGGATGAATGGTGCACTCAGGTTTCGGGTGATCTCTTGACCGGGCCACCTGCCCACCCGCCGGCGCTACCGGGGGGATGAAGCATCCCTCCCCGGTCCCCAAATGCGAGGGACCGGGGGCACCCTCATGCTGGTTTTTCGATTGCGTCAAACGGGGATTGAAAATTCATCGCCCTCTAACGCATGACCATGCGTTCGGGCCCTATAGTTCAGCCCGGGTACTGAGGCCAGCAATCGCCTCACTTCTCCCGTCGGGCCCTGATCCGAATTTTTCGAATGTCCACCGCGGTGCTTCAACGACACCGCACAGGTGTCGTGTGTCCGCAGGGCTCGCCAATTTCAACCGCTGTCCCCAAATCTGGAGGTCGATCGAAATGAATTTCAGGAAAGCAGCAGCCTGTCTCAGCATTGCAGCTTTAACCGTTTCTCAGGCCGTGGCCAAAGACCATGACGACGACAAGCATCGATCCATTCCGCACCTGGATCACGTGTTCATCATCATGATGGAGAATCACTACGTCGGGCAGATTATTGGAAATCCCAATGCGCCCTACTTCAACCACTACGTGCCGACTGTGAACTACTCGAATAACTACTTCGGGGTGGGACACCCGAGCCTCACCAACTATCTCGAGACCGTGGGGGGTTCCAACTTCGGCATCCAGAACGACAATCCGCCGGATTGGCATAACACCAACTGCGTTTCGACGCTGGCGGTCCCTGTAGACGAGTCCTCTGCCCCGGTGAGCTGCCCGATCTCCGGCGCCGGCATGGATGCGGCAACTCCGGCAGTGGATACGACCAACGAAGGCACACCGACGGAGCCTGTCTACAACGATCCCCTTCCAGCGGCGCCGACTGTGGGAATCACGATTGCCAATCAGCTTGTGGAGCACGGGCTCACCTGGAAGTCCTACCAGGAGAACCTTCCTCCTTATGGCGCAGATAGGGTGAACTACAGCGACGGTCTGATCTCAGAAGTGACGCAGTCCGAGCCCGGGATGCCCAAGCTGTATGCGGTGAAGCACAACCCGTTCGCGTACTTCGCGGATGTGGAAGAGGGCAGGCATCACGATCTGAGCCTCAAGCAGATGGTTGACTTCCACGTGTTGTTTGCCGACCTGAAGACCGGCGACGTGCCGAACTACGCGTTCATTGCGCCCAACCAGTGCCACGACCAGCATGGGCGCGGGTCGAGCGAAGTGGGCACGGGCTGCTCGGTCGACCAGAATGCGATTGCCCAGGGCGATGCGGCGCTGAGCGTTCTGATTCCGGCCATCAAGAACTCGCCGGCATGGCGGCACGGCAACAACGCTATCGTGGTTGTCTGGGACGAAAACGACTACAGTTCCTTTCCGAACCAGGTTCCCTTCACGGTGGAGACGAACTACGGGCCTCTGGGCAAAACGAGCAACGTGAAGTACAACCACTTCTCGCTGTTGAAGACCGTTGAAGCCGGTTTCGGACTGGACTATCTCAATCACGCAGCTGATAGCAATGTGCGACTGATCTCGGACCTGTTCGCCGCTCATTGAGACAGCCATTAGCCATCAGCTTTCAGTGATCAGCAGAAACCGCCGCAGAGAATAGCTCTGCGGCGGTTTTGCGTATTGGAGGTTCGGCGGATCGTGGCATCCACCCAGGTGTCCAAAACCGGAGACCTGAGGCGCCCGCCCGTGGGTGTAACTTGAGACTCCTTAAAGACGGCGGGGCGAGGTTCGTGGTTTCCCACTCATCCACGATAGGGCTGTGGATGAATGGGGCACCGAGGTTTCTGGCGATCTCTTGACCGGGGCCATCTGCGGTCTCTGACATTCTGAAGTCCCTCTTGCGCGTCGTGGTTAGGATTCCCAGGTTTGTTCGAAAGGCACCGCGCCCTCAATCTGGTGATGGTTTGGGCTTCCCTCCCGATCCCGAATGCGAGGGACCGGGGGGTGCCCGTCGATTTCTGTGCAGAACACGGGGACCGAGTTACACTCCGGCCCCGACTATTCCGCACAGTTAGTGAATTGTGTACGTGGCCGACGCGATCCCAATCGATCCCATCGTGGTGGTTACGTTGTTGGTGTAGATGTGTCGGCCGCCCGTGCACGGATTGGCCCCGCAGCCTGTGGTTCCGTTTAAGCCAATTTGGTGCTGATTGCCGGCCCCAAAGTGCTTCCAGGTTGCATGGGTAGTCATCGCGAAAGCGCCACATTGCGCGTATAGAGGATTGGAACTGCAGTAATTCGACATCGGCGAATACTTCGTCCCATTTACGGTCAGGCTATCGATGTACATGCAGCCCGTGCCCTTGCCACAGCCAGCGGTATCGCCCTTGATCCAATGCGCCTCGTACACAACATCGGTATGGCTGCTGGTAGGTAAATTACAGGCGATAGTGGTAGGGAACCAGCTCCCCGACGCGTTGATTTCCCAAACTGAGCCATTGCATTGCAGGCTGGCCTGGTGCAATGCACCCGTCGTCGTATCACAGCAGTGCTCCATGTCCATCTCGTTTCGCGTGATCACCGAGGTGCCCTGGTCCGGCTCAATAACCAGATGTTGGGTGATTGTCGTGCACCCGTCGCATGTCGTGGGTGCTTCATGAATGAAGAGAATGGCGTTCGTTGGACTCGAATTTGTGGTGGAAGCCTCCAGGTAGGCGGTCGATCCCGTTTGGAAATCCCACCAGCTCAGACTGCCGCTCGTCCCGTTGTTCGAATTCGTATTGCACACCCAATTCGGATTCTCTTGGGTGTTCCCCGGCGGCGCATTGCACTTCCAGCCGGTCCTGGATGTCTGGGAGTTGATGTCTGTAACGCCGGTATAGGCACAGATCGCATGGATGGTCTCCGAAGCAGATACCGTAATCGGCCCTGTATACAAGGTCGCTGCCGTATTGGCGGGATAGCCGTTTGTCGTATACCAGATGGACGTCCCGCTGGACGGGGTACAACTGAGCGAGACGGTCTGCGAACCGGTGTAAGTCCCAGACGAAAGTGAGAATCGCACCGGCGCGGTACCGACCGCACGAACTACGTAGTTACGGGAATCGGAGAAGAACAGATTGCCTGCCGAGTCCAGAGCCATTCCGTACGATCTGCCGATTTCAGCGCTGGTCGCCTGGCCGCCATCGCCCGAGTATCCCCCTGTACCGTCCCCAGCGACTGTCGTGATGATACCCGTCGCTGCCGAGACCTCCCGAATCCGGTCGCTGTAGTAGTCCGTGATGAACAGGTTCCCTACCGCGTCGCTGGCGATTCCCAGCGGATAATTAAGCTCCGCCGCCGTCGCTGGTCCGCCATCGCCAACGTATCCGGGCGTCCCATTTCCCGCCACAGTCGAGATAATGCCCGTCGAGGCTGTCACCTTGCGAATCACACTGTTGTTAAAATCAGCAATGTACAGATTGCTCAGGGGATCCATAGCGAGATCCATTGGCCCCCATAACTCGGCGCTTGTGGCCAATCCGCCGTCTCCGGTGTAACCGCCTGTGCCAGTTCCCGCCACCGTTGAGATATAGCCCGTCGATGCGGTGACCTTCCGGATCCTATTATTCCCTGAATCCACGAAATAGATATTGTCTGCGCTGTCCAGCGCTAGGCCATAGGGGTTATACAACTCCGCGGAGGTGGCGGGACCGCCGTCGCCGGAGAAGCCATAGGTGCGGTTCCCCGCAATGGTGATAATATCGCCAGCCGCCGGGCACGTGGTTCCATGAATGGGGCTCGTCGTATTTGCACAGATCATCCGGATCCGGTTAGCTCCGTTATCCGAGATGAACACGTTTCCTTGGGAGTCCACCTTCACGCCGTAGGGGGTAACGTTGCTCTGCGTTGCCGGAATGCCGTCCACGTAACCACTGGCATTTTCATTTCCGGCAATTACCTGTATTGCTCCTGTAGACGCGGTAACCTTCCACAGCAGCTCCGCAAACTGCCCGGCAATATAAACGTTCCCCGAGTTATCGAGTGCCACGCCATAAATAATCCCAATGTCGCAGCCCTTTGCCGTCCCATTGCACCCACCGTTCCCAGGATTCATCCCGGCAACCGTATTGATGATTCCGGGGCCTGGCACTTGGACTTGAGCTTTGGCCTCCGCGGTCCAGAGTATCGCGCAGAGTATCGCGAACAATGAGGCACATAGAACCCGCCGAGCACTCGGATTGAGCCTGGCTGGACTGTCAAACGCGACTCTTTTGTCCTTACCGCGCACGTAGATCCTTCCGTGCGTCAGGTCACGTCGTGAAGGTTGCAAGTCGATGGGGATCTCGATGAACTGTGCATGGATGGGTACAGTAGTCTGCACAAGACAATTCGGCTGCATAATCAAACCTCCTGGGAATGCCGCACCGCGGCGTATGGATGGTGGAAGTTCGTACACTGTGGCGATCGAGCGAGGAGCGTTTAGGCGCAGAAAGGGAGCGTCCATTCCGCGCACGATGCGCAGCTGGCGGTAAATCAATGCAACTTCGGAGTGATTACTGCAATTGCGAAAGGAGTCGGTTGGCTAGGCACGACATTCACGGTTTACGCACACGAGAGTGCCGAAATATCCTGCGAGCGCTTGGGGGAAGCAACTCGGAGATTGGATAGATCCGGGACGCCTCGAGCACTAGATAGAGCAGAATCTTATCGGATTAGCATGCTGCCATGGATTGGAGGCCCTCCCGAAGATCGACAGAACGGGGAAAGAACAAGCTGCAAGACAGCAATTCAGTAAGCGCGAACAGGAAGGGGTAATTACTCAAATAGAAATGAGCAAGAGCACGGCTAAGTTTAAGCCGAAAGGTGGGTGACAAAGCCTGAGTCGAGTTTCTCGACTCTTCGCTAGTTATTTGAAGCTCGAGCCCCGAAAATGGTTGCGCAACTTAGAAAATGGTTGCTTGGAGGACAAGACCGCCCCCGTAATCACAATTCTTCGCATCTTTTAAATCAGGAAGTCCTCTTGCGTCCGTAGTTAGTCTTCTACGGTTAGTTCACCGGCCACAGCACAAAGCTACCATCTTTTGGGCCGGAGACAGCGGTTCGCCCCTTATGCCAGAGAGAATCGCGACGCTATCTCGGTTGTCGACGGGATCAGATGCTTGAGACACATCCTTCGCAGCTCTCCTAATCAGGAGACACGGGCATCCACCTGAAAGATACCCGCAGATCCTTCGCTTCGCTCTGGATGACACCCGTGTCAGAAATGCACGGGGGCTTCGGATCCCGTGGGCCCGGATCGCTCCCCCCTCCGCAAGGGCGAGGGACCTGGGCACCCTCATTGCGGTAGAGGAGCCTGTTTGCGGGATGCGGGCGCCCGCCGTTGGCCAGGGGGCACCGCGATTTTTTTACTTGACATGAAGGCGCAGCGCACCCAAAAGTGGACGTAACTTCCCTGGGGGCGATTTCCCATCGCCGCGAATCAAGAACTCAAATCCATGTAGTTCCTATCCTCCTTCAGGAGCTTTCCATGTACCATGCTTCTCGCCTGCTTTCCGTGGCGGCGACCGTCCTCGCGGTTTTTTGCCTTGCAGCCAGCGCACAGAACGTTCCGGTGACCAAAGATGCAAGCATCTTTGTGGACCGTGACGAAAGAAACTTAGGCTATCAGCCAACCCTCACTGTGAGCCCGCGCGCCAAAAGCTATCTCCATTTCGATCTCAGCGCCATTCCCGCCGGCGCGACAGTGCAGAAGGCCACCCTGCGGCTGTTTGTCAATCGTGCCAAGGCAGGTGGCGACCTGGCCGTGTACATGCTGTCTGACACCTTTTCCGAGACCAATCTCACGTGGAATAACGCTCCCACGACCTCGGGGATGGTCCCGGGGACCACGCCGATCCGGCTAGATGCCAGCAACGTGGATCAATTCGTGCAGATCGACGTAACCATGGCCGTTCAGGAGTGGCTTTCCGGCACGTCGCCCAATACTGGCTTCGCTCTCGAGACCACCGACAGCGGCAATTGGAGCTTCGACAGCAAGGAATCCTGGGATACCAGCCACGAACCCGAACTCGAAATCGCGCTGGGCACCGCCGGCCCTCAGGGTCCACAGGGACCAGCAGGGCCGACAGGGCCACAGGGACCGGCAGGCCCTGCAGGTCCGCAGGGACCGCAAGGACCTAAGGGCGATACGGGTGCGACCGGGGCTCAAGGGCCAGCAGGTCCGACGGGGCCCCAGGGTCCACAAGGCCCCAAGGGTGATACGGGCGCGACAGGTCCCCAGGGCAATACCGGCCCGCAAGGGGCACAGGGAAACACCGGTCCGCAGGGCGCTACTGGTCCGCAGGGGCCTCAGGGTGCTACCGGCCCGCAAGGACCTCAGGGACCGGCCGGCCCAGCTTATGGGAATGAATGGGTATTTGGCAGTTACGACGTTCCCGCCGGCAATGGTGCTGCGGACGTCAAGAGTTGTCCCTCGGGCCAAATCGCTCTCACAGGTTCCTGCGGTTATTCGGCATTCGACGTAGGAGTTTTCGACGTGAGTGTGAGTTACTCCGGTCCTGATCCGGGTAATGCAAATGCGTGGAGATGCGCCGTTGTGAACCGCGGAAGCGTAACTCGTACCATGAGCTTCGGCGCGTTCTGTATTACGCCGGGTTCAGGAGGGTCACTGGCAGTTCCCGCTCCGAATCGGCCCGGGCAATCACAGTCCACGCCACCAACGAAGTTAGAGACCGGCATTCTGAAGAAGTAGAAACCAAGCTGCGCTTAACCTCCGCACCGCCGGCTGCCCGGCAGCCGGCGGTGTCACTTTCTGCGGCTGGTGTGGAAGGTGATGGGGCTCCTCGAAGACGGCGGGGAGAGGTTCGTGGTTTCCCACTCATCCACTGTAAAGACGTGAATGAATGGGGCACTTGTGATCTTTCAAGAGGTTGCCCACTGGGTCCGTGTACTCGTTTCATCAGTAGAACAAAGCCCACACGAGGCCTAATATGGGAAGGTGTATGCGCAGTGTCCTGCTTGCGATCGCGATTGTTTTGTCCGTGTTGTCGGCAAAAGCGCCCGCCCAAGTTCCCAATCTGCCCGAAGGTTCTCAAACGCGCTGGGTGGTAAGTCAGCCGCAGGAAATCGTCGCTTATGTTGTGTTCGATCCCGCTGTGGCAAAACGCGAGCTTCCGCAAAGCTTGCGGTTTATCAACCTGAGGGAACTGGCCACGGCGGGAATCCCTTGGGCGGCGGACTATCTGGCCAAGCATCCAGCCCAAGGCAACTGGGCCATATCATTTCTTGAAATCGTTCAGATGGGAACCTTCATCATTGATGGACGCACTCCTAATTGGCCGAAAGACGGAGCTGCGGCATTGTGGTTCGCCCGGGTTGCGCCATCGGACCCGGCCGCGAACCTCGGACCGGGGCGGCCGTATCTGGCCTTGGAATTCTGGATGCCTGATAGCGCTTACGTGGCTTATATGCGTGAGAAGGGTTATTCCGCCACGTACGGTGAAGCAACGCTTCTTCAGGATTCCGATGGAACCTGGCGAGGGACGATCAAAGCCGATGGACTAGAAGTGGCCGCCGCTTGCATGCCGGTCGGACCAGTCAGCGGTGGTACGCGATCGGCCGGGACGCAGACGATTTTCCCACCCCTTTCGTCGTCGGTAAAGAATGTCATTCGCGTGGCGTTCGCCGGGCATCGCGAACGGGAATGCGGAGACGGTTCGTCGCTGGACCTTCACGGTACCCATCCGCTGACTGGAGGCATCGCATTGGAGCCGATGGTCTTCGAGTACGGGTATATCTTAAGAGGCGCTACATACCCTAAATAATTCGTCTACATCTCAAGACCCGATCTTCCCAGGCCGCCTAGACCACTCAACAGGTGTCCGCTTAAAAATATGGGGACACCTGTTGGACTGTTGGACACTCTCCTCCGGTCAAGATGGGAACTTCGAACGCTTACACAACAGCAGATTCCCTCCGGGAATGACAGAAAGAAATGCAAAGGCAAAAGCAGGTCCTTCGCCTTTGGCTCAGGATGACAAATTCATGGCAAGTGAGGGACGTTGTGTCTCGGGGTGGCAAGTGAGGGATGGTGTGTCACCCTGTCACTTGTCACCCTGTCACGTGTGTCCCGGGTGTCACTTGCGGTCGAGGCGGAAGGCGGAGGCTTGGAAGTCGCCGCGGAAGTTGTCGTCTAGCTCGAGGCCGTGGTTCATCCAGTAGGCGCCGGTGGCGGTGGTTGGTTCGCGCGGGTTCGCTTTGCCTTCGATGGCGGTGAGGGTGTACTGGGCGGCGGGGTCGAGGCCTTTCAGTTTTAGAACCGGGAATCCCCTGCCCTCCTGGGTGGAGTGCACGAAGGCGAAGACTACGGACTGCGATTTTTCGTGGTTGACCGTCTGGGTGGCGGAGAACTCGCTGCCGTTGCGGGGCGAGATGAGGCGGTAGAGGTCGCCCTGGACGATGGTGGGCTGCACTTCGTGGTAGGCCTTGATGAGGCGCTTGGCGAGGGCGCCATCGTCGGCGGTCCACTTGGAGATGTCGGCGCCGATGCCGAGCGAGCCCTGCATGGAGCTGAGCATGCGGTAGGAGAGCGACGTGGTGCGCTTGTTGAGCCAGTGGGGCGAGTCGGTGACCCAGGCCATCATGACCTGCGGGGTGTAGGCGTAGGAGAAGCCGTCCTGGATGGTGAGGCGGTCAAAGGGGTCGGTGTTGTCAGAGGGCCAGACCTCGTCGGTGTAGCGGAGGATGCCGAGGTCGACGCGGCCGCCGCCGCCGGAGCAGGACTCGATTTCGACGTTGGGATGGCGCTTGCGCAGCTCGGCGAGGATGCCGTAGAGGTTCTGGGTGAAGGCGACGTAGACCTTCTTCTGCTCGGCGGGGGGGAGCTGGTCCCAGCCGGGCTCGCTCCAGTTGCGGTTGTAGTCCCACTTGAGGAAGGCGATGTCGTTTTCGTTGAGGAGCTTGTCGAGGAAGCCGTAGACGTAGTCGCGGACGTCGGTGCGGGCGAGGTTGAGGACGAGCTGCTGGCGGGCCTCAGTGCGCGGGCGGCCGGGGAAGTTGAGGACCCAGTCAGGATGCGCGCGGTAGAGGTCGGAGTCGGGGTTAACCATTTCGGGCTCGACCCACAGGCCGAAGTCCATGCCGAGGGAGTGGACCTTATCGATGAGGGGCTTGAGGCCGTTGGGGAACTTCTCCTTATTGACGTACCAGTCGCCGAGGCCGGCGTTGTCGGTTTTGCGCTGGCCGAACCAGCCGTCGTCCATGACGAAGCGGTCGATGCCGAGGGCGGCGGCTTTTTCGGCAAGCGCGATCTGGCCGCCTTCGGTGACGCGGAATTCGGTGGCTTCCCACGAGTTGTAGATGACGGGACGCGGTTTGGGTGTGGGCTGGCCCGCGGTTTTGGCGGTGCGCGGGAGGATGTTGTGGTTCTCGAAGGAGTGGAGCAGGCGGGATGCGCCCCCGAGGCCGTGGGCGGAGTAGCCACCATAGAAGGTAGGGGTCTCGAGCTTTTCGCCGGGCTTGAGGACGTAGCCGAAGTCGAATGGGTTGAAGCCACCGGTGATGCGCACGGCGTCGAGCTGATCCTGTTCGACGACGATGCGCCAGGAGCCGGACCAGCCGAGCGCGCCGAACCAGACTTCGCCGCTGTTCTCGTCGGGCGAGCCGGATTGAATCGCAAACCAGGGGTTGGCCTGATGGCCGGTGGAGCCGCGGCGGCTTTCGATGACCCGCGCGCCGTGCTGGAGGGGCTCCTGGGTGAGGTTGTATTCGCCTGCCCAGCGGCCGGTGAGGTAGTTCAGGGTGTAGTTTCCGTGCGGGAGAGCCCAGGCGGCCGCGGCGGCCTGCTCTATGGTGACGGGGTCGGACTCGCGGTTTTCGATGGTGGCGGAGCGGGCGAGGATGCCGGTCTGAGGATCGATGGAGTAGTGGAGCGTGACGTAGATCTGTTTGGTGATGTCCTTTAGGACGACGTCGAGGCCGTTGGGCTTTTCAGTGGAGCTGTCGTAGTGGAGGACTAGGTCGCGGTTTCCGTCAGCGAAGGTGATTTTGAGGGCGGGCTCGACGAAGAGGCCCTCGCCCCAGCCGGCGTACTCCTGGGGGGTGGTGGTGTAGGGCGTGTCGAAGGAGGCCATTTCACGGTTGCGGCGGGCGGGGGGGAGCTTGTCGTTGTCGGCGAGGCGGCCGCCCCAGTAGACCTGCTGGAGTTCGCCACAGGCATTGACGCCGAAGGCATAGGTAACGTTGCCGCCGCTGAGGCGGAAGTCCTTCGTGCTCACGTTGCACCTCGCAGGGGAGGGTTGGGCGGAGAGCAGTGTTGCCGGTGCAAGGAACGATGCAGCAGAGATCAGCAGAACCGCTGGAAGCGTTTTCATCATTGCCTGTTTTCCTCTTGAGGAAGCCTCGTTCCTGATACTATCGCGCGACGGGCACGGGTTGGCCCGAGGAATCTTTCGGGGCCAGTTGCCAGTTCAGAAATCCATACCTCAAGGCCTGAAGGCCTGATGCTTCGGCTTTGGAGGTGTCCGTGCTAAAGCCCGGACCTACCAAGACCGGAAACACCTTGCGGGAGGTCATCAGGTTACCTGGGTAGTATTCGATGTGCCGGACCAGAGCGCGGATCTCCCTCGTGGACGTCCGTAGATGCCTGAGTAGAACGTCGTCCGAATGAGGGAGGGGCGGCTGACTGGATATCAGATATTCTGAGAGTGGGTCCCCACCCGGAGGTTTCGCCTATGGTCTCGTCCATTGCTTCTCCGCCTGCCACCCCTACCCCTGTCGAAAAGATTGCGGACGCGCTTCAGCATGTCAATCCACTGCAGGGGATGCCGTTTGAAGACCGCTTGTGGCTGGCACAGCACGGCGAAGAGGTCGTTGCGTCTCCTGGCGACGTGCTGTTCGAGGAGACGACCCCGGCCGACCGGATGATGATGATCCTGAAGGGCGAGATTCATGTGCATCGGTCGCGCAGCGGAACGATACCGATTTTCATCGGGCGCACGGGACAGATGACGGGATTGCTGCCGTACTCGCGGATGAAGACGTTCGGCGGGCACGGCGTGGCGGCGACCAAGGTTTGGGCGCTGATCGTGCACAAATCGCTCTTTCCGCAGATGCTGGAAGCGATTCCGAGCATGTCGCAGCGCGTGGTTTCGACGCTACTGGACAGGGTGCGCGAAGTGACGCGCATTGAGCAGCAGGCGGAGAAGCTGACCGCCCTGGGTAAGCTGGCGGGAAACCTGGCGCACGAGTTGAACAATCCGGCGTCAGCGGCGCAGAGAGCGGCTTCGGGTCTGATGACGGAGTTGCGCGCCAATCGGCGGAACCGGTTCAAGCTGGTGAATCTGTGCCTGACGGAAGAACAGACGCGCGCGGTGGAGGAGTGGGAACACAACATCTTCGAGCGCGAGCCGGTGGAACACCGCGACGCGGGCGAGCTGATTCAGCATGAGGAAGCGCTGCGGAAGTGGCTGAACGCTCTGCCCTGCGAAGATGCATGGGACCTCGCGCCCAACCTGGCTGAGCATGGGGTCACGATCGCTGAGCTCGATAAGTTGCATACGATTCTGGAAGCGAACGGGACGTGCGTGACGCTGCAGTATTTTGCGCGCTACCTCAGGTCGACGAGGTCAGTGGAAACTCTGATTGCATCGACGGCGCGGATCTTTGATTTGATCAGCGCGATCAAGACGTATTCGAACATGGACCGCGCGGCGATTCTGGATGTGGATGTGCCGGCGGGGCTGGATGCCACGGTGCAGATGCTGCAGTCGCGCATGCGCAACGTGACGGTGGAGCGCGATTACCAGGCGAATGTGCCATTGATCAGCGCGTATGGCGCGGAACTGAACCAGGTTTGGACGGCGCTGATTGAGAACGCGCTGGATGCGATGGCCGAGGTGAGTGGCCCGCGAACGCTGAAACTGGTTTGCAGGGTTGAGGGCGAGCTGTTGCTGGTGGAGATCTGCGACAACGGGCCGGGGATTCCTCCGGAGTTGCAGGACCGGGTGTTCGAGCCGTTCTTCACGACCAAGCCGCCGGGACATGCGCTGGGGCTGGGCCTTGATCACGCGATGCGCGTGGTGCGGAAGCACCGTGGGTATCTGGAGGTACGCTCGGAGCCGGGAAATACGCGGTTCCGCGTGCGGCTGCCGCTGAATCAGTTCGAGGCGTACTGATATTGCCAAGACGGCGCAGGATTATTTCTCCAGGGACTCGAGCTTCTGGCGCATTTTCACGAGATCTGCGAGAGAATCGGCCTGCATTTTTTCCATAACCTGCTTTCGATATAGCTTTACGGTGACGATGCTCAGGCTGATCTCGTCGGCAATTTCCTTGTTCATCATGCCGTCGGTGACGAGCTCCATTACCTGGCGCTCGCGTGCGGAGAGGCTGTCGTAGCGTGCGGCAAGAGAGCGCATGATGCCTTCTGCCTGACGTCGCGCTCTGTCGACGGCGAATGCCTGGTCGATTGCCTGGAGCAGTTCGCTGTCTTGAAATGGCTTTGTGAGGAACTCGACAGCACCGGCCTTGAGCGCTTTGCGAACCATGGGAATATCGCCGTGGGCGGTCATGATGATGATGGGAATGGTCAGTCCTGTTTCGGCGAGTTTCGCCTGCAGTTCCATTCCGCTGAGCCCGGGCAGACGCACATCGGCGACCAGGCAGCCGGGCATGTCCGCATGCAACGAGGCGAGGAGTTCTTCCGCCGATGCGAAGCGCTCCACTCGCATGCCAGCAGATTCGAGCAGATCGCAGAGGGCTTCTCGCACGGCCGCATCATCTTCGACCAGATACACGGTCTGGAGCAGCGGCTGGAGGCCAGGGTCGGTCACGCGGTTGTCCTCAGTGTGAAGTGGATTGCTGTGCCGTCGCCGAGGGATTCCGCCCAGATGCTGCCGTCGTGTTCTTCAATGATGCTACGGCAGATTGCGAGACCCATGCCTGTGCCTCCCTGCTTGGTGGTGAAGAACGGTTCAAACATGTGCGCTCGGCTCTCCTCGTTCAAGCCGGCCCCATGATCTCTGACCGTCACCTGGATTTCCGTTTCTGCTGACACGGTGGTGGAAATCTCCAGGAACGGGATCGATGCACCTGCCGCCATCGCCTCCATTCCATTCACGGCAAGGTTCAGGAGCAGTTGCTGAATCTGAACACGATCAATGCTGACGGAGGGCAGGGGATCTGAAAGCTGCAGAGTGATACCGATTTTCCGCCGCATGGCTTCGTCTCGCAGCAGACGAGCCATTTCGCGGATGATGTCATTCATATCGGCTGGCTCGCGGACATAATCGGTTCTGCTGAAGAGCGAGCGCACGCGACTCACAACCTGGCTGGCTCTTGTGCTGTCGCGCACGATCCGATCTGCGGTGGCTTCGGCGCGACTCAAATTGGGCGGTTGCATCTGGAGCCATCTTCGGCACGCGTGCGCATCGGTGAGAATTGCCGTGAGAGGCTGATTGAGTTCGTGGGCGATCGCGGCGGACAACTCAGCCATGCTCAGTGTGCGCGAGAAGCGGGATAGCCGCTCCTGAGAGACGAGAAGCTCCTGCTGGGCTCGTTCCTGATCCTCAACGTCAATGTGCACCCCGTACCAACAAGCGAGGGCTCCGGACTCCTGGAAGTGAGGATTGGCGCGGAGAATGAACCATCGGAAAGATCCATCCGCGCCTTGGACGCGGGCTTTCACTTCGAGCTTCGTGGTAGAGAGCCGAGCTTCATCCCACTGACTTATCACCGCAGCCACATCATCAGGGTGAATGATGTCGTAGAACCTCTCCCCTGCAAGTTGATCGACTGACTTGCCGAGATACTCGAGGAGATCACGGTTTGCATACTCGATGGAACCAGTCCTGTCGGTTCGCCAAATCTGCTGGGGGATTGCTTCGGTCAGGAGCCGCAACTCGTGCTCGCGTTCCCTTATTTCGGCATTGGACTGCTGCAATTCCACGGTGCGCTCTTCGACGCGGACTTCGAGTTCATCGCGCGACGATCGAATCGCCGACTCGATGCGCTTACGCGCCGCACTGACGCCTGTGATGGCGATGGCACAGACAATGAACGCGGTGAGATAGCTGCGATATTGGGGGCCGACCGAGAGTGAATACAGCGGCGGCATGAAGAAGAACTCGACCAGGAAGGTGGACATGGCGGCGGAGATGAGTCCTGCGATGAATCCGCCGAACCATGCGCTGCACATGACCGCGCCAAGAAATAAAAAGATGAATGGATAGGCGAAGATGTGTTGAAGTGCGAAGGTCCACAGGAGCGCGAGCAGCACAAAGAAGACCGCGACAGCAAGCGGTCGCCCCACGTACTCCATTGCATAATTGGAGATCTGCTCAGCGCGGAGGGTCATATGACGCATCATAAATCGACGGTCAATGGCCATTCGGCTTAGCCAGGGCGGAGGTCAGAGGATGCACAGTTCCCGATGCGATCAATATGCGGAAAGCTGATCGGGAATTTGGCCGTTCAGGAGGCTTGCGGCCGCTTTGCGCTGGTCCCTCCTGAGGCGGCGAGTGGCGACGATTTGCACCCACCGGGGGATGATGCTCGCGCGGACGCCTGTCGCCCTGGAGATCACAAATGCCTGAGCGCACTTTTCGAAGAGCTCCGCGTTGAAAACGGCCCGCTCGCAGGTCATGCCTAGACAGATGAGTCCCGCTCCAAGCAGAGCCGCGTTGCGCCCCCGGCGAAAAGCATCTTTAACCAACTGGCTGCAGAGTTCTACTTTCTCCAAGCGGGCCACGCCCGGAGGGCCGATATGGCGAAGTTGTTCGTCAAAGAGCGGGGGGAGATTGGCGCCGCTCTGCGCGAGAATCCGCGCACCTTTCGGGCTCGAGATAGCGATGGAGCCAACGTCTGGGCGCTCTTTGTAAATGCAGCTATGCAGGGCAACAATGGCTTCAGTTGAAAATGCATCTGCCGCCTCGACCGCGCTTGCATGGTCATCCAGATTATCGAAGCCGGTGGCCAACAACATCTCGTCTGTACCTGGTATTCGAACCGACAGACTATCTGATCGAGTGTTAAGAAACTCCTTGTCTTCAAGCCGCCGGAAGCCGGCGGTCAAGTGTGTCTCAAGCTCCAGTCGTTGCACAAAGTTCCTATCTACACGAGTTTCAAAACGTCTTCAAAGCGATTCAGCGCGTCGTCAATGACTGCATCGGTGTCAGCAAGGCCGGTGTAAATGCGGCTTCCAGCAATGGTGATGATTCCGTGAGCGCTGAATGCCGCGCCCATTTCTTCCATAACGTGCTTGCGTGTCGTGGCTTCGCGCATGACCTTGATGGGATTGCGCATGCTCATGAGCATTACAGCCGACGTTTGGAGGTGAACGATGGAGCCCTGATTGTAGGCGACGTAAGGCAGATTGAGACGGCGGATGATCTCATCAAGCCCCCTGCGCAGCCGGTCACCAGCGCGCCCGGCATGAACTGCCGCATGGGTCCGCTGCATCTCCTGAATAGAGAAGTAGCCAGCCGCGGCCGACAGCGGATTGGCGCTTAGCGTACCACCCACAAATGCGCGCTTCGACGTGGTGCCGATGCCGCCCGCGAGCAGCATCATCACATCGCGGCTGCCACCGATACCGCCGGCCATTGGATAACCACCGGTGAGGCACTTGCCCAGCACGGTGATGTCTGGCTTAACGCCGAAGTAGCCCTGCGCGCCACCCATGCCTACGCGGAATCCCGTAACGACTTCGTCGAAGATCAGCAACGCATTGAACTCATCGCAGAGCTTGCGAAGCTCGCGATTGAAATCGCGATAGACCGGGCGCGTGCCGCTCTCGGGGCCGAGGGGCTCAACGATGATTGCCGCGGTTCCACCGCGGAGACGATTGAGCCACAGAGTGCGGCGCAGCGCATCAAGATCGTTCGGGAACCTCTCCTGAATAAATGCGGTGGCCTGGCGCGGAATGCCGACGGCTTCTCTGCGGCCGGTGCCGGGAATGCGCATGCCGTACACCATCTGATCGCTCCAGCCGTGGTAGGCGCCGCCGATCTTGATGATCCATTTGCGGCCGGTGTGGGCGCGGGCGAGGCGAATGGCCGCCATTACGGCTTCAGTTCCGGAGCCGAGCATGCGGAACATCTCGATGGACGGCATTGCTTCGCAAACGAGCTGCGCGAGCTTGACTTCATACTCGTGCAAAACGCCGGTGACAGGACCGCAGTTGTCCAGCACCTGGTGCACCTTTTGCCGGACGACTTCGTTGTTCGAATCCAGCAGAGTGGGACCGCCGGCTTTGAGGAAATCGATGTAGCGATTGCCGTCAACATCAGTGAAGTAGGCGCCCTTCGCACTGGACATGGCGAGGGGAAAGGGATAGTTGAAGGCAAGGTTGTGCTGGATGCCGCCAGGGATCACGTCGGCTGCGGCGCGCGCGAGCTGTTTAGAGCGCCGGCATTTTTCGTCGAAGTACCTGAGCACCGTCGCCATGTTTTCAGGGCGGATGGCACGGACCGGCTGCTGAACCAGTTCCTTGAGGCGCGCGTAGAGCGCATTCGTGTCCGGCCACTCTGAGATGCCGTATGCGGAGCTTGCGGAGGGGATAGCCGGGTTCGGCGCCGTGATACTCATGGTCGGTTCTCCAGTTCCGGGTTCGGGACAAGCAAGCTCAGTGCTTCGCGAGTCCAAGCTTCAGCACCAGAGATCTGTCGATTCTGGATTGCGCTGCGGAAGAACTCGCTGCAGGCGCGTTCTAGCATGTCGACTCGTTGGGCTGCTTCGCGGAGCGAGGGTCCGCAACACACCACGCCGTGGTTGCGCAGGAAATAGGCATTGATATCTGGCCGGAGGCTTTTGCGAAGCTTCGACGCGAGCCAAGCTGTACCTGAAGGAGCATAGCCGACGCAAAGTGCCTTCGGCCCCAGGGCTGCTCGATACGCAGGAAGATCGAACTCCAGATCCCTGCCTAGCAATGTGTATGCGCTGGCGATGGGCTGGTGCGTGTGGATGCTCGCAACGCAGTCGCGCCGCGCACGCAGCAAATGGGCATGCAGCTTGTGCTCAACCGATGGGCGCTTGTCCCCAGCGACTTGCTGGAGATCGCTCAATCTAAGAACGCAAATGTCGGCTGCGTTCAGAGCATAGTAGTCGGATGCAGACGGCGTGATGGCGAAGTGCTCCTCATCGATGCGGCATGCAACGTTTCCTCCTGTGCCGGCGAGATAGCCTTTGTCGGCCAGATGCAGGCATGCGGCAATCAGATCGCGACGAACAGACTCGAAGGTCATGATGGTCGACTCTCCTTCGAGTTGATGCGCTTATAGAAGGGTGCGAGGCGCTTGTAAGCAAGCTGGAATTCTTCGAACCGCTCGTCGTACAGGTTTCTAGTCGCGGGATCTGGCGTGTATGTGCGACGGATTCGGGTGATGGTGGTAAGGTCGTTGTACTTCATTTTTCCGAGGCCTACATGGCCGATGAAGGCCGCACCGATCGTGTTGACCTGGATCGATGAGACAAGTTGCCGGACAGGTACGCCAAGGACGTCGGCAAAGATCTGGCACCAGGCATCAGAAGTTGCGCCGCCACCCACGAGTGTTACCTGCTTGATGGGGTGGCCGAGGAAGCGAATGAAGGGCGACAGCATCCAGCGCGTGTTCAACGCGATTCCTTCCAGGACCGCGCGAATCAAGTCGGCGCGGGAGTGGTGGAGGGACAGATTGAGCAGTCCTGCGCGGAGACTGGAGTCATCGACCGGGCTGCGTTCTCCGAAGATCCACGGCGTGTAGAGCAGGCCGCACGCACCGGGAGGGGAGGAAGCAACGATCCGCTCGACAACGGCGTAGAAATCCGCGGGCTGCGGAGTGCCAAACTCATCGTCGGGAAAGAGCAGCTTGTTCGATAGATATGAAAGGTTGGAGCCGGCGGAGGATTGCAGGGCCGTTGCGAGATAGCGGCCGTCCAGGGCGCAAGGGACGGATGCGATTTGCGCGGAGAGGTCGGTCTTCTTAAAGGGAACGTGCGCGCCGATCCAGGAGGATGTGCCGATGTAGATGTGCGTTTCGCCATCCACGATGGTGCCGGCGCCCAGGGCAGCTGCTGAGTTGTCGACTGCTCCTGCGACCACGGGCGTGGATTGCGGCAGACCGAGTTGTTGCGCAGCTTCCGGCGTGAGCGGGCCGAGCAGATCGGTGCAGCGGACAATCTCGGGAAATTTGTCTGCGTCGATTCCGGATTGACGGATCAGCTTGGGATCGTAGTGGACGTTGGCAATGTCGCGATTGTCCGTTACCCATGAGGTCAAGATGGAATCGACGGTGGCGACGAAGCGCCCGGTGAGGCGGAGATTCAGATAATCAAGAGCATTCAGGAATTTGTAGGTCTTCTCGTAAATCTCTGGACGCGTTTCCTGAATGAAGGCCATGTGTGCTGCAGGGTCTTTTCCGGACAGCGCAGGCGCTCCGCCGGTGCGATGAATCCAGCGCATCAGTCTGAGTGGCTCGTATCCGGCGATGGAGAGGAGCCCGCTGCCTGCTCGGCGCCTGATCTGCTGGGCTCCGCGCATATCGAGCCACAACATCGCGCGATGCAGGGGCTTGCCTGATTTGTCGACGGCAACGGTGCACTCGCCCTGACTGGAACAGCAGACCGCGATAACTCGTGCCTGCGCTGGCAAAGCTGACAGCGCCTCACGGGCTGCGCCGACCAGCGCGTTCCACCAGTCTTCCGGATCCTGCTCGGCGCCTAGCTGATCAACGATGTGAAGCGCAACAGGTCGAAATGCCCAGGAATTGACTGTGCCGTCCGGCGCAACCAAGGCGCACTTGCATCCCGACGTGCCGAGGTCGACCGCAAGAACGAATTCGCCGGATTGCGCAATCATCGCTCCTGTCCTTCCCTCGTCGGTTCGGTCGGTTGCAGCCCAGGCTAGGGGCCCGGACACTATGCTCATCGGGATAATATGAGCATCAGTCACATTTTGTCAATTCTCCCGCAATGGCCAAAAGGTCTTAACTCAGCTGCGCTTGACAGTACAATTTGGCGCCCTCTTTAATAGGGCGATCAACTGCTAAATCATGGCATTGGCAGTGGCCGGCTCGAGGCGATGACGATCCGCCGGCTCAAGTGTTCCAGAAACGTGTGTATGCTCAGAACGCTCTTCCCCCGCGATCGGGATCAAATCCTTGTACTACCTCTTGTCGGCGCGCAGCTCGTCATCGGAACGAGCCTGTTCCTTCTGCCGGTGCTGGTTGACACGCTGAAGGGCCGTGCTGGACTCACAGGAAGATCAGCGGGACTGCTGGTGAGCATGGAGCTGGCGGTTGCTGCGATCACCACGGTCGTCCTCTCAGCATTCTCATCGCGGCATTCTGTGCGGTCCCTCGCCATTGCGGGCGCGACGTTGAACGTCTTTGCCGCTCTTGGAACGCTCACGTCATCCGCGCCGACGGTCCTCATCGCGTCTCGTCTTGCGGCAGGCGTTGGCGCGGGTATGGTGGGAGCGGGAGGCACGTGCTTTCTGTCGCGAGCGTTCGATAAGGAGAGGATCATTGCCGTCGTCACCCTCTCTTCCATTCTCGATGCAGCGATCTGGCTGGCTTTGCTTCCCTACATGGTTGACCGGCTGGGATATCGCGCTCCGTATATTTGCCTGCTAATTGTCGGCCTGATCGGCGCAGCGCTGCTACTGCGCCTGCCTGGAATGCGATACAGAAGGCGGAAAGCGCATGCCTCAATGTCGACGAATACGCTGCCTTCCCTGCTGGTTGTTGCGGCTGTGTTCCTCACTCAATTGGGCCAGGGGGCATTCTGGTCGATGGAGGAATTCTACGGAAGAGCTGCAGGTTTCAACGACCATGGCATCGGCGTGATTCTCGCTGTCTCCACGTTGCTTCTTTTGTTCGGCGCGATGGGAGCGGCATGGGCCGGGGAGCGCTACGGCCGATTCACAACGCTGTTCGGACTGCTTTTCGCGAATGCTGTAGCGATGTATCTGGCGTCCACGATAGCTGTGCACTGGGTCTACGTTGCGGCGAACGTAGTGCAGGCGATCACCAACCTTTCGTGCGTGATCTACCAACTGGGGCTCTCCGCTCGCATGGACCGCCACGGTCGAACCGTTGCTGCAAGCACGGCACTGGTCACACTGGGGAATGGCATCGGCCCTGCGCTGGCCGCGACTCTGGGCGTCGCCGCGGTTGCAACCGCAACCCTGGTGCTGAACGGAGTTGCTCTGGCTCTCTACGGCATTGTGATGATGCGGTTCGTAGATGAGTCGCAGATGACGCCATCGCTGACCTGACGCGAGACAAGGAACGATGCAGATGGATGAGTCCACCACGGTTAAATCTGCTGCCGCTCAGGACGTGAGTCTTCCTCACGAGCGACTGCGCCAACTGCGGCAGAGTGTCGATTCCGGAATCGTGCGCCCGCTCGCCTGGCGACTCGCGCAGCTCGGCGGACTGTTGCGCTTCGTGGACGAGCAGGAAGAGGCGATGCTCGAGGCTCTCAAGGCCGATCTAGGCCGCTGCCGCGCAGATGCGCGGATGGCCGACGTCTCGATGGTCCGGGCGGAGATTCGGCTGATGCAGAAGAACCTGCGCCGATGGCTGCGCCCGCGGAGAGTGCGCACGCCGCTAGCAGCGCAGCCCGGGAGGAGTTGGACTCAACCGGAACCATTCGGTCTTGCACTCATTCTCGGCACGTGGAACTATCCATTTCAGCAGATCCTGATACCCCTTGCCGGTGCGCTGGCTGCAGGCAATTCAGCGGTGATGAAGTTGCCGGAGAGCGCGCCGCATTCGTCGACGCTGATGGCCGCGCACCTGGAGCGAT
Organism: Occallatibacter riparius; assembly: GCF_025264625.1. Taxonomy (NCBI): domain Bacteria; kingdom Pseudomonadati; phylum Acidobacteriota; class Terriglobia; order Terriglobales; family Acidobacteriaceae; genus Occallatibacter; species Occallatibacter riparius. The sequence continues at coordinate 4,228,206 of NZ_CP093313.1, read as the reverse complement.
ACGTCGATCCGGAAGCAGTGATCGTCATCTCGGGTGGGCCTGAGACCGCATCGCAGCTTCTCGAACTTCGGTTCGACAAGATCTTCTACACCGGATCCAGCCGAGTTGGGAGGATTGTGATGGCGGCGGCCGCCGCGAATCTCACACCGGTGACTCTGGAACTCGGCGGGAAGAATCCTGTCATCGTTGCAGAGGATGCACCGATTGAGATCACGGCGCGGCGCATCGCCTGGGGCCGCTTCATGAACTGCGGGCAGCTTTGCGTTGCACCCGATTGCGTGCTCGTTCCGGAGCGCCTGCGCATCCCGCTGATTGAAGCACTGGGCGAGGCTATAGTGCGCTTCTATGGAAGCGATCCCCAGCGCAGCGAATCGTACGGGCGCATCGTGAATGCGACGCACTTTGCGAGGCTGCAGCAATTTCTGAAGGAAGGCCGAGTTGTGATCGGGGGGCAGTCAGACGAGAAGGATCGATACATCGCTCCAACCGTGCTGACCGATATCCCGGACGACGCAACCGTCCTGCGGGACGAGATCTTCGGCCCCATACTTCCGGTGATTGGCTATGACAGTCTCGAGCAGGCGCTGTCGTTTGTTCGGAGCAGGCCCAAGCCGCTTCAGCTTCACCTGTTCACGAAAGACCGGCGACTTCAGCACCAAGTAGTCAACACGATGAGTGCAGGCACGATCGTTGTGAATGATTCGATTGTGAGTCAGATAGTCCCGGACCTGCCATTTGGGGGAGTAGGGGATAGCGGAATGGGCTCGTTTCACGGTCGCTACACGTTCGAAGCATTCTCCCGCCCAAAGGCGGTTCTGCACCGATCATTCCGCGCCGATCTCGACGCGCGCTACCCACCGTTCACGGGGATGAAAGATCGCATCCTGCGGTGGCTCATCTCCTGACAGGCTTTCGATTGGAAACCGCCGGCTTTTTGGAAGCTTTGGCCTTGCCGCGAGGAGGACCGGTTTGAGTTTCGAGCGTCGCAGGGTTGATCAGCAATGCGATAGCGGCTTTCAGAGACTGCAGAATGCGCGCCCGATGCGGCTCAGGCAGACATAGAGCGAGGCGCGTGGTGGAGCTCGACATTTCGATTGCGATCAACGCGCGATCATAGAGCGAGCTGGCGGCAACACTCGGATGCATCTTGTGCAGAAAGTCCGCGATGGAGCGCGCATTGTGAAGCGTGTCTTCTACGTTGAGTTCGCGAAGTTCCATGGAAGCAGCGACACAGCTCCATATCTCGATGAATGCGGGATTGGAGGCCTGAAGCTGCGCCATGCGGTCGACGATGCTCCCGATCAACTCGTCTGAGTGGTCTTCCCCTTCTGCCAGCGAACGCTTGATCCCGTCGGTGAGCGCTTGCGTGATGCTGGACGTGTAACGGCTCCACATCTCGCGAACGATTGCGAGCTTCATGGGGAAGTACTGGTAGACCGAGGCGATGGGCATCTTCGCTTCGCGCGCGATTTCGCGCATCGAGACGCTTTCATATCCGCGGGCCGCGAAGAGGCGAAGCGACGCTTCGAGCACCTGTTCAAATCGAGCCTGGCTGCGCTCCTGGCGGGGTATCCGCTTTACCTGTGTTCTGTCCTCTGATTCCAGCATCGGCTACCTCAAAACACCATGGTATGGGATGAGCTTTCATTTGCAGGCGGAATCTGTCGCTTGCTTATATCGACGATTGCTAAAAAGAATCCTGATCCGGTCCGGGCACGGCACCCTCTCCATGCCTGCTGAATTTAGCCGAGCTTGATTGCTCCACATCAACCATCTGCGTTCCAGCGTGGCGGAAGATAGTGGTGGCGGTCGATTCGAAGCGCTAGATCGAAACCTGGATAGCCGGCCGCTCTTGACGGAACATGAGCATCGCTCATATATTCTAGCGTGATTCTGTTGAGGTGATGTAATGTTTCGCTGGCGTTCGCGCTGTTCTGCACTCATTCTGCTGTTCCTGTTGACCTCGGTCGCACTGACCGCCCAATCCGTACAGTCCACCATCCTTGGAACCGTTAAGGATCAGGGGGAGTCGGTACTTATCGATGCTCGTGTCGTTATCACCAACACGGATACGGGGATCTCGACAAGCTACAAAACGGACGCGAGCGGCAACTATCAGGCCACGGACCTGTCCGCAGGAAATTACCAGGTTGCGATCTCGAAGGATGGTTTTCAATCCAAGCGGGTTTCGGATATCGTGCTCTCGGCGCGCCAGCAGCTTCGCGTGGATGTGACGCTGATCATCGGCAGCACGCAGGAGGAGGTCCGGGTGGATGCAAGCGCCGCCGGAGCCATCGAAACCGAGACTCCCTCGATTGCTTCCTCGCTGGACACGCAGAGCGTGGTGAATTTGCCGGTGAACACACGGGCCAGCGGCAGCACCAGTCCGCTGAACATGGTTCAGGCCCTTCCGGGCGTGCAGTCGGACAACGGGCTCAACTTCTCGGTGCAGGGTGGGCTTCCGTTTCAGTCGGAGACGTCGGTCGACGGCATTTCCACGCAGAACGTCAACAGCAACTCGCCGCTCTCGGACGCATTCCCTTCGACGGAGTCGATTGCTGAGATCCGCGTGGACGGTGTGAGTAATAATGCCGAGTTCGGCCCCGTGGGCGAGATCACGACGGTGAGCAAGAGCGGAACCAATCAGCTGCATGGATCGCTTTTCTGGTATCACCAGAACCGGACTTTCGACGCGGTGGCGTACGGCACGCCGGTCGATCCCGTCACCGGAAGCGTGGAGCGGCCACAGAAAATCGGCAACGATTTTGGGGCCAGCGCCGGTGGACCTCTCGTTATTCCGCACCTTTACAATGGACACGACCGCACCTTCTTCTTCGGCACGTATGAGGGCTTCCACTTCCCGAAGCAATCGACGATTCAGAACCTGGTGCCGACTCCGCCTATGCTGAGCGGAGACTTCAGCCAGGAGGTCCCGTTCAACCCGGCGGATCCTTCTACGTGGATGTTCAATCCGTCGACCGGGGGCATTTACGATGGCAACGTTGTGTCGCCGATCAACGCTTCGGCGAATCCGTTTCTGAGCCTGTTCCCAGCGCCGAACGTCGCTAACTACAAAACCGTGATTGAGGCGGAGCAAGGTCTTGGCTACAACTACACGGCCAATCGGGACAGCGCTTACCACTCGAACCAATTCGACGCCCGCGCGGATCATCGCTTCACTGACAAGCTTCAGGGCTTTGCGCGCTACACGTTCAAGAACGTCACAAGCCTTAATCCGCAGGACCTGAACGTTCCGTCGGTCACTGCGTTCGACGACTACAGGATCCTAGCCAGTTCGCTTGTATACGTATTTTCGCCAACTCTACTGAACGAGTTCCGCTTCGGATTCACGGTTGAAAAGAATGGTCTGCGCGATCAGATCGACGGCAGGCCCTACACCGCAGCGGCGGGCTTCCAGCCGGTGAGTGAGAATTATCCGGTCAATGGCATGGCCGCGCTGTGGTTCCCGAATATGACGATGGTCAAGGCCGGTGACCTCAGCAACACTTCGCAGAGCCATCTGTATCAATATGCCGATAACGTGACCTGGACGAAGGGGAGGCACACGGCGAAGCTCGGTGCCGATATTCGCTCGATGCAAGCGGTCACCACGCTGGGAAGCTTCGGCATCAACAACGTTGAAGTGTTCGCATTCACTGGCCAGGTGACGGGTGCGCTGCTTCCGAATAGCAGCGTGGCACAGTTTGCGGATATGCTGGGCGGCGCCCCGGTGGAGACGCAGTATTACACGCTGGTTCCGAAAAATGCCGGGACCACGACCTATTACGGCGGCTTCGCACAGGACCAGTGGAACGTTACGCCCAAGCTGACGCTGTCGTATGGGCTGCGCTACGAATACCATCCCGCGTATCACGACAAGTACGGCGCGATCGGCAACTTCGATCCGAGCACGGCCACCACTGGGTCAGTCATCTATCCTGCGGGGCACAAGGATCTGCTCGATCCGACCTTCCTCGCCAGCTTCAATGCGTGCGGATATGGCGATCCGAACGCGTCCGCTCCTGCGAATTGCACACCGGTTCTCTCCAGCAGCGAGGCGCATCTGCCGAGCAGCCTGCGGCGTTCGCAGTGGAACCGCTTCCTGCCACGCGTGGGAGTCGCATGGAGACCCTTCAACAATGACACGACCGCGGTGCGGGCCGGGTTTGGCATGTATAACACGACCCTGCTGGGCAGTATTTTCTTCGCGATGACCGACTCGCTGCAGGCTGCCTCGCTCAACTACTTCAACTCGATGACCGAGAATGGGCTGGCCTACCTGTGGCCGAATACCAGCCCCGGCACCGGATCGTCCGCTCCCGTCTACGGCACGTCGAGCTTCAACACAGCCGACAAGATCGACTGGCAGGATCCGTATTCGATGCAGTGGAACCTTTCCGTGGATCACAAGTTCCCGGGCGATATCGGAATGCGCGTCTCCTACATCGGTATGAAGACCGACGATCTGGTACTGACCCCTGATCTGAACGACATGTCGTATTCGAGCACGACTCCGGCGTTGCAGCGGCCGCTGACCGATCGTCCCTTCCCGAACTGGGGCTCGATCAACTCGCATCTTCCGGGGGGAGTCTCCAACTACAACTCTCTGCAGGCGGAGGCCAATCATCGCACTCAGCACGGTCTCACGCTTGAGTCGTCATTCACGTGGGCTAAGAATCTTGCGGACAATGCCGGCTCTGGCTCCTCGTCGTTCGTAGCAGAAAACGGCGGCGGTTCCAGCCCGACCACCTATCTGCATAACCCGATGCTGGACTATGGCAACGTGAACGGAACGCGGCGCGAGCGATGGATCAGCACAGGCGTCTATGAACTTCCGTTCGGCCACGGGCGCACATTCGCCGCGCATGCAAACCGCTCTGAGAACGCGCTCATTGGGGGATGGCAACTGAGCAGCATCTTCCTATGGCAGACCGGTCCGTATCTCTCGGCTCATATTCCGCAGAGCAATGCGGACCCCTCGGGTACAGGATCCGGCATTCTCTACGGCGCGGACCAGCGGCCTGATATCGTCGGCAACATTCGTCCTGCGCACCCTAACAGAAACCAATGGGTGAACCCGCGCGCGTTTGCCTGCCCCAGCAACAGCGGCTACACGGAGTCGTCCTACGCGGGCAATGCCTGCGGCGTGGGCGTGACGTCGAGTCCCATTGGACGCTTTGGCAGCGAGCATGTTGGAGATATTGAAGGTCCGGGAACCGTGAACTTGTCGGGCGGCCTCAGCAAGCGCATCGAGATCACCGAACGTGTCTTCCTGCGCGCTGAAGGGACCTTCACGAACGTACTGAATCACACGAACCTGAACGATCCGCTGCTGGACTTCACAAATCCGAACTTCGGCAAGATCACCTCGGCACGCGGGTCTGACTTTGGCGGCAACCGTACGGGCCAGGTGTCGATGCGGCTTGAGTTCTGATCCACGACCGATGATTGATGAGTTACGAAGGATACGCTTGATGATGATCTCTCCACGATCAATAAAGACTGCAGGCCTGATGTGTGGTCTGCTGCTCGTCTTACCCGTGCTTGGCGGAGCGCAATCTACCAAGCCCATTCCTGCCATCCAGAAGAATGGCGATTCCTACCGGCTTCTTGTGGACGGCGCACCCTACCTGATGCTTGGCGGCCAGGTCCATAACTCCGACACGTCGAACGATGACGATCTAAACAAGGCGCTCGACGTGCTCGCCAGCTGGCATTCGAACACTGCCGAGGTACCCATTTATTGGGAGGCGATCGAGCCGAAAGAAGGGCAATTCGATTTCAGCTCAGTCGATCTCGCGATTGAGGCTGCTCGCAAGCGCGAGCTGCATCTCGTGTTTTTGTGGTTCGGCACGTGGAAGAACGGCGAGAGCCACTATGTGCCCGAATGGGTCAAGCGCGACAAGCAGAAGTACACACGCGTGCAGGGCTCGCATGGTGAAGAGACGGAGATCGTTTCCCCTTTGTGCCATGCGGCCATGGAAGCAGACTCGCGCGCATTCGCCGCAGTGATGCGCCACATCAAGAGCGTCGATGAAGCCCAACGCACTGTCCTCATGATGCAGGTGGAAAATGAGCCGGGCCAGCTTGGCACGGACCGCGACTATTCAGATGCGGCCAACCGCGAGTTCAATCAACCGGTACCGAAGGAGTTGTTGAGCTCTCTTGAGAGTCATCATCAGCAGCTCGCGGCTCCCATGGCCAGGGTCTGGAGCAAATCGACGAAGGCCGGCAATTGGAAGCAGGTCTTCGACGATCTGGCGCCGGAGACCTTCAGCGCTTGGATGATCTCGAACTATGTCAATACAGTCGCAGGTGCCGGCAAGCACGAGTACCCGCTGCCAATGTATGTGAATGTGTGGCTCATTGAAGGCGTGGAACGAGCCGGCCGCTGGCCAAGCGGTGGCGCTACAGTCAATGCGTTCGATGTCTGGAAGGCGGCTGGTTCTTCCATCGACGTTCTGGCGCCCGACATCTACTACCCCAAGTTCTACGATGTCGCCGTTCAATACACGCGGCCAGACAATCCGCTGTTCGTGCCCGAAACGAATTTCAACCCTTATTTCATCGGTTTTGCTTACACCACTTTCGGCCAGTTCAACGGCATCGGCTTTAGCCCATTCGGCATCGATGACGTTGTGAGAAACACGACGGGAGCGGCGATCGGTGCAGGGTTCGAAGACACCTACCGAATACTGCGCCCGATGCTTCCAACGATCGCTCGCTATCAATTCACAGGCAAGCTCCACCCCGTGTTGCAGGGACTGGGCAACGGCGAGGATTGGAAGCAGTCGATTCGTGTGGGTGATGGGCTCGCTGCCAATATCGATTTCACGGCCTCGTTCGATCCAGCCAAGGGCAGAGCATCTGGCATGATCATCGAACTCGCGCCCGACGACTTTGTTGTAATGGGAACCGGATTCGATGTCACTTTCCGCGAACTGGATGGGCCTCTGCGTGATGCTCAGCTTATCTCGATTGAGGAGGGAACGTTTCAGGAACAGAAATGGATTCCATCTCGCCGCCTCAATGGGGATGAGCGCCATGTTTCACTGCCAGAGAGAGCGACAATCTTGCGGGTGCGGGTTGCCAGGTGATTGAATCTCGGAGGGCCTCTGCATGTGGATGGATTTGCGAGAACACAGCGGAGGTCCGGGATCTGATGCACGGCGAGGCACGATTGCATGGCGACTACGAAGCTTTGGACGGATGAGGAAATATCAGCTAACCCCCGCGTAAAGGCCGTGATTGACGACATCCGGACAACGCGCAAATCAGACTTCATCAATAATTTCTGGCGCGCGCTCGCCAATCAACCGGCAGTTCTAGAACGCACCTGGTCCAACCTCAAACAGGTGATGTTTGCGCCGGGCGCGCTCGATCCGCTTACCCGCGAGTTGATTTACATCGCGGTCTCGACAATTAACGGCTGCGAGTATTGCATCCACTCTCACACGGCCGCGGCGCGCGCGAAGGGCATGAGCGATGAGCAATATGCGGAGTTGCTCTCCATTTTGGGGATGGCCGCCGAGACGAACGCCCTGGCAAATGCACTGCAGGTTCCAGTGGATTTGGAGTTTCAGGTTCGATAATTTCGAGTCTTGGAAGAGTGGTGCCCGGAGGGGGACTTGAACCCCCACGGCCTTGCGGCCTGCGGATTTTAAGTCCGCTGCGTCTGCCAGTTTCGCCATCCGGGCCTGGCTTCTATGCCAATTTGGTCTGCTCAGCCGATCTTCAATCATTCTAACCGGCGGGGGGAAATGCGAAACGGCCGCACCGGTTTGGCGCGCGATGTCGCCGCCGGCGGGCGCTTGGTGGATACTCTCAATGTGTCCTCCAAGCTCAAGGTGGCGGTTCTGATCGCGGGAATTCTGACTGCGCACGTCTTCGTCTGTGCACAGCAGCAGGATCCCGCATGGCGACCAGCAATACAGACCGCGGCGAGGATAGCACCACAGGCCCGGATCGTAGTGGTACGGATCAGCGATGGGCATCAGGTCGCGTCGCGTCATCTCGAGGAGGCGGCTAGGACCTTGGCAGCGCCGGGGTCGACGCTGAAGCCCATTGTGCTTTATCAGATGCTCACGGCTGGTATGTGGAGTGCGGACCAGCGAGTTCCCTGCTCCGGCGATCTTGAGATCGGAGGAAGGCGGCTGGCGTGCTCGCATCCCTCTGCGCGGCCGTTCAATGCGCAGGAGGCGCTGGCGTGGTCGTGCAACACTTATTTCGCGCAGGCGGCGCGAGCCGTTGTGCCGAGCAAGCTTCCCCAGATGCTGCAAACCCCAGGCTTGCTCGCGCAGACTGGATTGACCAGCGGCGAGGCCACGGCGGAGTTCCGCGCACCGCGCACAACTGAAGAGGCGCAGCTCACGGTGCTCGGAGTGGATGGAATTCGCGTGACCCCTCTGGAATTGGCCGCGGCGTATCGATGGCTCGCTCGGGAATTGGAGGCAAACGCCGGGAGCGTGGCCGCGAGAACCGTACGAGGCGGATTGGCTAAAACGGCGACCTTCGGGATTGCGAAAGGTGCAACGGCTCTCGGGGCGTCGGTGATGGGAAAGACAGGGACGGCCGAGGGCGCCGATTCACCGCAGACGCACGGATGGTTTGTCGGGCTAACGCCGGCTCTGACGCCGGAGTTCGTCGTGGTGGTTTATCTTCCGGTGGGGCATGGAGCCGATGCAGCAGCGGTCGCGGGCGAAGTGCTTGCGCACGCGCCCGTGGAGCGGAAATGAGGATAGCGGGCTTGCTCGGGTGGGCTTGTGCGCTTCTTGCAATCGCTGCCGCACCGCGCCTGATTGCTGCGCCGGCACGCGCAACACTCCATGTGGGCATGTGGACGCTGTGGCATGACAAGGAAGTTCATTTAACGACAGGGGGCAAGGCAAGCCTCTGCGTCGGCGGGAACGGAGCGTGCAGGCCAATTGCAAGGCCGCTTGTGGTTCGTGTGGATGGCGCCGATCGGATCAAACTTGCGAATGCGGATCGAACCGAGGTCATGGGCTCGCTACGGCTCTCAGGCACGATCACGCTTTCGGCACATGGGGAAACGAAGACGCTGCCATATCCCGTGACAATTACCGCGAGCAGCGGCTCGCTGCGCATAGCCGTCACGCTGCCGGTGGAGCGCTACGTGGAGCAGGTGGTGGCGAGTGAGAGCGGGCCTGCCGACACAATGGAGTCGCTGAAGGCGCTCTCAATTGTGGTGCGCTCGTACGCGCTGCATGAGTCTCATGGACACGCAGAGTATGATGTGTGCGATTCGACTCATTGCCAGTTGCTGCACTGGAACGAAGCTTTGCCGCGCAGGGCGGTCGCGCACCGGGCGACGTTGGAGACGGCAGGCGAGACGCTTTGGTTTCATGGCAGGCGCGCCCTGGCGTACTTCAACAAGGATTGTGGTGGCCATAGCGCTGCGATGAACGAAGTGTGGCCGAAGGCTGCTGCAATTCCCTATCTGAGTGCGCGTGTGGATCGCTGGTGCACCGGTACCGGACAGCAGTGGGCCACGGAATTGACGCGAGATGAGGTTGCGGCCGCGCTTGCAAAGAAGGGCCTGTCATCACCGGGATGGCAGCGCCTCACGGTGGAGCGCCGCGCGGAGTCGGGGCGCGTGGTTACGGTGCGCCTTGACGGCACCACGGTGGCGGCGGAAGATTTTCGCATCGCCGTTGGCGAAACACTGGGATGGAACAAGATTCCCAGCACGTGGTTTGAGGTGAGCCAGAACGGCGACAGGCTTCACGTCCACGGCCGCGGATGGGGACACGGAGTCGGCCTTTGCCAACGCGGCGCTGCTGTGATGGGAGACAAGGGCAGGAACGCGGCCGAGATTCTCGCGCAGTATTTTCCCGGCGCGCAAGCGGCAGACGAGTCAACTGGGAAACCGTGGATTGCGCGCGCAGGCGAAGGGTTCTTGCTGGAGACACTGGAGGGCGACGATCGCAGGTTTCTGAATGACGTGGCACGGGCCCGCGCAGAGGCTTCGCATCGATCGGGGCTGAACGCGAGCGCGCCAATTACGGTGCGGGCATTCGCTTCGATCAGCGCCTTTCGCGATGAGACGCTGGCACCGGGTTGGGTAGCGGCGTTTGCCGAAGGCGACTGGATTGCGACGCAGCCGCTCAGCACGCTGGCTGCGCGGAATCTGCTAGCCTCAACCCTGCGGCATGAGTTTCTGCATGCTCTGGTTGAGCAGCAGACGGGACCAGCGGCACCGCTGTGGCTGCGCGAGGGGCTGGTCGAACTGTGGTCAGCATCCGACCAGGGCGCTGCGATACGTCAACGCAGAGCAGCGTTCAGTTTTGACACAGTCGAAGCGAGCCTCAGACATTCCGATACGGAAGCGCAGTCAGAGGCTGCCCACCGTGAAGCGGCGATTTACGCGGCGAAGCTTGTCGATCGCTTCGGACGCGATCAGGTGCTTCAGTGGCTGCGATCAGGCGTTCCCACTGAGGTTCTCGTCGGCATTGCCCACCGGTAATGGACGGCCTTCGAGGCGGCCCGAAATGATCGCTGCGGGGCTGGACGGTGAAGCTTCCAGTGGGCTGATGACAAGCGCTGCGGACCACGCGAGCGCAAGAATCCAGCAGAGCACCGAAACGATGTAAGCGGCAATCAGTTTCAGAATGACTCGCCAGACCTGCGCCTGTACCGAGCCCTTGGGGTCGCCAACAAAGAAATACCTGGGCAAAACGTCGCCAATGAGCGCAAGGAGGAGCACGACGAGCCACCAGCGCCACGCGATCCAGACACGCAGGATACGCCGCCAGGGACCGCGCCGAAGGCCGTAAAAGGCCGTGCAGCCGAGCGGCAGCAACACGCCGGGAACAAGCACCCAGCGCAGCAACCATGCAGCGTAATCGAAACCCTTTGATAAGTGATCATAAGTGAGAATGCGCGACCGCATATCGGGATCGAAACGCGAATTGAGATACATCGCCCACTGATAGTCGTTTGCATCGAATCGGTCGATGAAGTTCCAGAGAATCCATCCGATCGCGATCCACAGGAGTAGCGTGAGTGCCCCGAGGGCCAGCGAAACCTCGTGCTGCTCCGGTTCGGCGGGTTCTCGCAGAAGCGAACGGAGATAGGCGGCCTGCAATGCCAGGAATCCCGCAGCGACGAGCAACGGCACGAAAAGAGTCAAGGCTACTTCAAACGCGTTCTTCTCGGGAATGCGCGTCCAGAGCAATCCGATAGAGATGAGAACGGCGATGCCAACGAATTGCAGCGCAGCCCACAGCCTTGCACCCAGCAGCCGGCGCGCGCCGAGTACGAGGAGGTCTCGTGTAGTAGAGAGGAATCGGACAGTCATGGGAGCACCTCGAGCGCCGCGGGATCGCTGCTGGTTTGCGTGTCGGGCTGATACATCGGACCCGCAACGGCGGGGCTGATGGTGAACTTGCCGGGATTCACCACCTTGAGAAGATAAACGTATTCGCGCCGGCCGCTGAATTCCGTGTTGAAGAAAGCAGCGCGGTCGTCGTGGAACTCCTTGCGCGTAAACCAGTCGGCCCACCAGTCCGGCTTGTGGTTGAGCGTGTAGAGGCTTGCATTGGGAACGAACTCGGTTCCGGCAGGAATCGGGTCCTCCGCGAGAACGTAGCTGAAGCTGCTGCCGCCGATAGCGAGCCGCACCGCGATCACGTCGCCGATGTGCACCGGGCCGCTGAGCGGAGCAAGATCGTAGGTGATGGGATCGGTTGGCTTGTCCTGCTTCTTCTGGAGGATGTAGTAGTCGCGCGTGATGTTGAGCGCGACAGTTCCCTTCTGGTACTGGCGCTTGTCAGTCGAGTACCAGGAGTTCTCCGCGGACCAGTATGTAATGCCGTTGCCGGATTTGCGGATTGTGATTTGGCCGCCGTTCGCAACCTGATCTCCGCTGAGCTTGACGCGCCATGGCGATCCAAATGCGTCCGCGGGGCCGAAGTGGCGCTTGCCCACGCTGGTTCCGTTGACGAGGACCTCGACATCGGACTCGTTGGCCAGTTCACCACTGAGAGCAAGATAATCTGTGAGTCCTTCAATGACGAGCGCGGTCTGCTTGGTCGTATACCAGTAATCGCCGTCGCGGTGCTGAGCCAGCCAGCGTGCCGACTTGCTGAGCAGGCCGCTCTGCGGCTTTTGATGCACAAGGAGCTTGAGCGCGAAAGCCGTGGTCTCGCTGGACGTGTCGTACCAGTATTCGAGCAGGCCGTCGTAGTTCGAATCCCAGTGGGCATCGCTGTCTGTCACGTTGGCTTTCTTTTCCAGCAGCTCTGCAGCTTCCTTCGCGCGCGCGTCACCGGCCGCGTCGAAAGCGAGGCCGAGGAGCGCGAGGCCTTCATCAGTTAGCTTGTTGCGATCAGTCCACGCACGGTTCATCGCCTCTTTGGGTGCGTCTCCCGTAGTTGCGAGAGCGTAGACAACATACGCGCGCAGATCGGGAACCATGTTGGGGTGATTGGCGAGAGCCTTCGCCAGCCAGGCGCGGCCTTTGTCGAACTTGTCTTTATCGATCTCGTGGCTCGCCTTGGCCTGGCCGAGGCCGCTCACAACGTAGGCAGTCATGAAGACGCGACTGGGATCATCGGGCCACCAGCCCCACCCTCCATCGTCATGCTGGAAATCCTGCAGACGCTCTATGCCTGCGGAAACCATGTCGTTGAGCGTCTTGGGATCGATGGGCGACTTGAGGTGCAGCTTGTCCACTGCCTCCGAAACGATGAGGTCCGGCAGGAAGCTCGACATGGTCTGCTCCGTGCATCCCCACGGATAGCTGGTGAGGTAGTCGAGCGCATCGAAAACGGTTCCGGCAACGGAAGGCGCAATCGTTACAGTCAAGCCGCGAGTTCCTGCATCGGATTGTGCCGGATACGCGAACGACCATTGGTTCTGCCCTGCGCCGGAGTAGACCACGCCGGTGCCCGCCGCGCGCTGCTTCACGCCGAAGGGCAGAATGGGCAGCGTCATCTCGAGCGCGTCAGACTCTTCATTCGTTAGCGCCTTCGCAGTGAGGGTCGCCGTGCCGGTAGTCTTCGATCGCACGCGCCAATCGACATAGCTCTCGCCCTTGGCGGGAATCGTAACCTTCTGCGTCTGACCTCTGATAATGTCGAGCCCCTGCATATCGAGCGCGAAAGTGACTTCCTTTGCTGACTCGAGGTAGTTATGCGCGATGACGCGCAGCACCGTCTCATCTCCCTGGCGGAAGAAGCGCGGCGCGGCGAGACGCACGATAAGATTCTTGCGCACCAGCACGCGAGTAATCATCGCGCCGGCTTTGCCATCGTCTGTCATAGCGCGCACGGTAGTGCGCCACGTGGTGAGCGCATCAGGAAACGCGAACTGCACGCGCGCGTGGCCCTCTGGGCCGGTGCGCACGTTGGGATTCCAGTAAGCCGTGTCTGGGAATGCCTTGCGCACCTTGGGCATTACGAGATCGGAACCGGGTTTCACCTGCGACATGCGCGGATGGTAGAGCCCGGCGGCGGTGTTCAGTTCCGCGAGCAGCGGGCTCTTCGTGCCGGCCTGGCCCGAGAAGTAGAACTCGAACGAAGACTGCGTCTGCAGGTAGACGTAGCGCGAAGGATAGAACGCGCCAACGATGTCGCCGCTCTGATCGGGCCGCACCGAGTAGAGCGCTTCGTCAACTTCGCCGAAGCTAATGTCGGCCTGAACCGGGTTACCGTTCGAGTCGGCCGTGAAGACATCAAATGTGCCGGTTTCGCCGGGCAGGTACTTCTGCTTGTCGGGTGTAGCAGTAATGGTAAGCGTCCGCTCAGTCAGCGGAACCTTCAGCTTCTTCTGCGCGGTCGCCACCTGGTCATCGTGGACAAGGATTGCCGTTACCACCACGTTGGGCGCCGACTGCGCGGTAATGGGCACGTCGAAAGCGGCGGAATCCCCGCTGCCATGCACAATGCGCCGCGATTGCACGCTGTTGCCCTCCACGGTGACGACCGCCCAGGACTCCTTCAGTCCCGTGACGAGGAGCAGATGCGCGGTGTCGCCCACCTGGTACGACTTCTTATCGGCGACGATCTGGATCTGCGTGTTCTCCTGATAGGCCTGTCCTGCACCGTTCCAGACCCACACCCATGTATCGCCTTCTACTGTGCGCTGCTCGGGAGTCTGCGCTGTCGCGGCGATTTTGAAGTCGCCGCTCGATCCGATCGGAATATCGACAAGCACGGTGCCATCCGCGCCGGTGTTTGCATCGCGCGTTGCAGCAGTCGTTTTGGAGTACTCATGCGTGACACTGTCCCATTTCTGTAGAGTGGAAACCAGGTGAACCGCGGTCTGCACAGGTTTGTTGTCGTAGTCCTGCGCCGTGACCTTCACGCGCACCGGCTGTCCGCCCTGGACGACATAGCTGACCGGCTCAACGTTGATGTGGAATGAGCCGTAGGTGGCGAGCACAGTTGCGTGCCCACTGACCTCGCGATTAGCAGCGTCCGTCACACGCGCTTCAATGCGGAAGTTCTGGTCCTCATGCTTGGGATCGAGGGAAACCGGCAGGCTTATGGCAAGCCGCCCATTCGCATCAAGAACACCCTCATGCTCTTGCTGCTCCGTTGCGCCGTAGGTGTCGTCTTCCTCGGGATACGAGCCTTCTCCCTCGCTTCCGCCTGCATTGTCGTCTCCCTCATCTTCCTCGCCCCACCAGTAGTGGGTTGAAGTGTGGACAACGTACTTCACCTTCGCGCCCGGCACCGGCTCGCCAAAGAAGTAGCGAGCCTCAATGATGGCCTGCAGGGTATTGCCCTGGACAATGCGCTGCGCGGCGGGCTTCACCGTCACCTGGTACTCGGGCTTCTTATACTCCTGCACCTCGAAGTTTCCGTAACCGAAGCCTCCATAGCCAGCCGGTTGATCCTTCATCCTGAGGCGAATGCTATAGAACCCCAGGGCAGCATCGGACTCCAGATTCAGGTCTGTGGTGACCGTTCCGTGCGCCGATACGGGTAGATCCTTTTCGAAGACAGTTTTGCCGCCGCCTTCAATCGTCATCGTGACGGACGGCACTTGCGGCAGTACGACGGTGTCATTCACATCGCGGCGAACGATGCCTTTGATATGGACGGTGTGCCCGGGACGGTAGACTGGCCGATCAGTGTAGACATACGCATCCAGATCATTGCTGTTCTGCGAATGGAACGAATAGCCCCAGGGCGTGACCAACGCTGCGTCGTCGCCGTGGCGTGCGAGAATCCAGACATTTTCGGGCTCGGCGCCCTGCTCGCCGCCGCGCACCTCCATGGTGAGATTCGCGAGGCCGTCATTGTCCGTCTTGCCGCTGGACTGCTGCTTGCCGCCGGCCCACATCACTACATCGGCATCGGCCACAGGCGCGCCGGTCTTGCGATCGGCGACAAATAGACTTGCTCCCTGTCCGCCTCGCTCCACCACAGCTATGGAGGTGACCACCGCAACCGTATAGGCCTTGTAGGTTCCGTCCGTCGCCTCGATCAGGTACACGCCCTTGCCCAGCCCCTCGACCGGCAACTGCTGCGTTTCGCTCACGACGGCTGGCGGCGTTTGAAGTTTCCATTTCGCGACAAGCTGGCTCTGGTTCAGGATCGGGATCTGCGCGAACTGCGTAGCGCCGACGATGCGGCTGCGCTTGCCGAGTTTCCCCTGCTGCTCGCGAAAGGTGTCGCGCGCGCCGTCAGTGAACTGGCCGCGGAAGAAGTGCCGCACCGTCCACCAGAGGTGCGCCTTCCAGTCGTGGATGCGTTCAAGCCACGTGCGCTGGTCTATCTGCTCGGCGGGTGACTCGCCGTGTTCGCCAAAGCTGTGCGGATCCTTGAGGCCGGCGAAGAACTTCTCCAGGTCGTTCACCTTGTAGACGCGGAATTCGAACTCCGGAACATTGCGCGAGAAAAGCTGGATCTTGACGCTCTCGCCCGGAGAGAACGTGCGCGAGGTCGAAAGAGAGAACGAGCGGGGCGCGTCCTTGGCCGCGGCGGCGGCGCACAGGACGAGAAACAGCACGGAAACCACCAGCTTGCGCGGGTTCATTGGGTTCCTCGAAGGATATTCCAGCGGTAGACACCAAGAAAATTAGGATTGGCGGGCAGAGGGCGCCACTCCGGTTCGGGATGGTCAATCAATTCCGAGATGGCAACCCGGCGAAGCTCGCCAGCCTCGCCGTGGTTTGGACCCGTGTCGTAGACAACGCGAGCGTCAGGGCCAGCCTGCGCAACGATCATCGAATGCCACGGCGACGAGTGGCCGAGTTGCCGGTAAAACAGCAAGTCGCCGGGAAGCGCAGCGCGCACGTCGCGGCTGACGAAGAAGGCGTTGCGCTCCACGAGCGTCTTGGCATCGGCGAATTCAGCGAAAGCGCCCGAGGTAACATCGGAATCCTGAAAATCACCGGGCTCCACACGGAAGAGTCCGCGTCCCAGCGGCGTGTTGGGATATTGCCACGCGCGGATTTCGCCGGGAGGAGGCGCGACTTCGATCCCAGTGGCCATGAACCACAGCTCGTCATGACGGCGGAAAGCTTCGCGATAAGAGTAGCGGAGGAGGCTTGCGCAGTCGACGATCTCCGCCGGAACTTCATTGCGCGGACGGATGGCCTGGTATTCGGCAATGAGCGTGAACCAGCGGCGGAAGGCTGCCTGGTCAGCGGCATCGTTGAGGCGCAGGAAGTCTGGTGTGCCGTCGCCGAAGGTGTCCGTCCAGGCAATGCGCGATTGCGCGGCAGTCGCCGGTACCGTCCGAGTTTGATGGGTGCGGCTGCTGAGAGAGCCTCCGGTGGGGCTGGTGAGCCGCAGCATAAGGAACACCGTCATCAGCGCAAGAACGGCTGTAAAGGCGATAGCCATCCTCGGGGCCGGGCGCTTGGCCACACGCGAAACCACGAGACGTCGGGCGCGGAGGGTCACTTACTTGGCGAGTCGAGTCGTACATATCCTAGCGCGAAATCGAAATCCTGCCATCCAACCTTTGAAAATTATTTTTGGCTCAACTCGCTGGCCGATTCCTGGTCCAGAAACAAGGTCGCGCCCGGATGCGTTCGCAGGATTGTTGCCGGGCATGCGGTCGAGACGGGCTCGGTCAGAGCGCGGCGAACGATGGCTGCCTTGCGGATGCCGGGCACGGATGCGATCAGCCTCGGTACACGCATCAGCGCAGGAATAGTGAGCGTGATCGCCGACTCCGGAACGTCCGCCAAGCCCTCAAACCAGCCCTCCGCAACCTGCTGCTCCTTGCATTGCTGATCAAGTTCGACGACCTTGGCATCGACCGGATCAGAGAAGTCGGCGACTGGCGGATCATTGAATGCGAGGTGGCCGTTCTCGCCAATTCCGAGCAGGCAGAGTTGCGGAGCCGCCGTGCGAAGCTGGTCGGCATAAGCGGCTGCGGTACGGTGAGGATCCAGCGCGTTTCCGTTGATTTCGTGGAACTGCCGCAGGGGCACGCGGTCCGCGAGCTTCTCGCGCATGTAGCGTCGAAAAGAGGCTGGGTGAGTGACGGGAAGACCGATGTATTCGTCCATGTGAAACCCGGTGATCCGTGGCCAGGGGACGCCTTCCGTGGATGTCAGCGCGGCAAGTGTTTCAATCTGCGATGCACCCGTTGCAAAGATGACGGCGAGGTCTGCCTGGCTCTCTTGCAGGGCGATCAGTGCTTCGGCGGCAACGCGCGCGGCGGCCTCACCGGCGGCCTCGCGGGTGGGATAAATCTCTACGGAAAGCTCGTCGAATTTGAGCCGCTTCGGTTCAGACGACATGGGCCGAAGTTATCACAGGCGGCGAGGTTCGAGTTCCCCGTCGGCTGCGCGTGCATCTTTAGGATGTAAGTGAAAGAAGGTGGCCGATGGCACAGAACGAATCCGAACCGCGCATTCAGAATCTGCCGATTGGAACCGGCGCCATTGGCAAGCGAATTGAAAGCGATTCGATGGGCGAGATCGCCGTCGCTGCCGATCACTACTGGGGCGCGCAGACCGAGCGTTCCCTGCATCACTTCGCCATCGGCACCGATCGAATGCCCATTGAGGTATGCCGCGCCTACGGCTACGTCAAGAAAGCCGCCGCGCTGGTCAATGGCGAATTCGGTCTCCTGCCGGAATGGAAAGCGAATCTGATCGCCCGCGTGTGCGACGAGATCATCCGCGGCGAACTCGACGCCGAGTTCCCTCTGTTTGTGTGGCAGACCGGCTCCGGCACGCAAACCAACATGAACGTGAATGAAGTAATCAGCAATCGCGCAATTCAGTTGGCCGACGGCAAACTCGGCAGCAAAGATCCCGTTCATCCCAATGAGCACGTCAACCTATCGCAATCATCGAACGACACCTTCCCCGGCGCGATGCACATTGCCACGGTGCTCGCATTCCATGAGCAGCTGATTCCGGCCGTGAAAGCCCTGAAGGACGTGATCCAGTCCAAGGCACGCGAGTGGATCGACGTAGTGAAGCTCGGCCGCACGCACCTGCAGGATGCAACGCCGCTCACGGTAGGCCAGGAGTGGTCCGGCTATGCCGCGCAGCTTGAGGATTCGATGGCGATCATCCACGATTCGATCAGCCGCCTCTACCCGCTGGCGATCGGAGGGACAGCAGTCGGAACGGGCCTGAACGCGCCGCCTGAGTTCGGGACGAAAGTCGCCGAAGAGATCGCCCGCATGACCGGCCGTCCGTTCGTCACGGCACGCAACAAGTTCGCGGCACAGGCCTCGCTCGACCCGATGGTGAATGCCAGCGCGGCTCTGCGGATGCTCGCCGTGGCACTGATGAAGACCGCCAATGACCTGCGCTGGCTCGGCTCCGGCCCGCGCGCCGGCCTCCACGAGCTGATCCTGCCTGAGAACGAGCCGGGCAGCTCCATCATGCCGGGCAAGGTGAATCCCACGCAGCAGGAGGCCATGGTGATGGTGTGCATCCAGGTAATCGCGAATGACACGGCCGTAGCCTTCGCGGGCTCGCAGGGAAACTTCGAGCTGAACGCCATGCGCCCCATCGTGATTTGGAACGTGCTTCAGTCGGCGCGTCTGCTGACCGACGCCTGTAATCGATTCCGCGAGTTCGGCGTGGAAGGCATCACGCTCGACCACGAGCGCGTTCAGAAATACGTCAACGACTCCCTGATGTTGGTGACCGCACTCAGCCCGGCGATCGGCTACGACAAGGCGGCGCAGATTGCACATCGCGCCATGGAGGAGAATCTAAGTCTGCGCGAAGCGGCGGTGAAAAGCGGGTTCATCAGCGCCGAAGACTTCGACCGCATCGCGGATCCTGCGAAACTGGTCGGCAACCCGCGCCTCTGAACTGAGCCGCCGGCGAAGCTGATTCGCCGACGGCTGAAAACTGACAACTGAAAACCGACAACTGCTTTATTGCGGATTGCGATAACAAATATTCTCGCCGCGAAGCTGGTACTCCGCGGAGCAGAAGTCGCCGCCGCAGATCATGGGCTCGCCGCCGCAAAGCTGCCGGCGGGTAATCAGCCCCATGGTTCCGCAGCGCGGACAGGACATGACGGCGACGTAAGGGTTTTGGGCATTCCCCAGCGAGGTCTGGTTTTCGAGAACGAAAACCGTGCCGGGGTCCATTCTCTCGGGGATCCATTCTTCCAGGAACTGCAAGTCGGCTGACATCCTGCCCTCCCTAAGGGTTGAGATGCGAGCAAGCCGATGCGATGATCCGCTCCGACTCCGTTGAGGCAACACGAGCAGCTGCGAGAGTCAACCCGGAGTATTGGACGCCTCCGGGTCGAAAACAGTGTTGCCCGGTGCCGAACGGTTCGTCAATCAGAATCGCATCAGGGAAGTTACTGAGGTGGGTTCCTATGTCGGATATTCAACTTTGGGAGCAGATAAAGGGCCGCTCTCCGCGGCCCCTTTTGTTTCCTTAGACTCAAAATCACTGCTTACGCGAAGCGATGCCAATTTTGGCTTGCGCCGCGGCAGCAGCGTCGATCCCGCGATAGATCTCCTCGTTGCGCAGAATCGCCTGCACGTAATCACGGGTCTGCGTGAACGGGATGGACTCAACGAACTCGTCCATACCGCGATATGGTCCGGCTGCCTGCCAGTCCACCACCCGCGAGTCACCGGCATTGTACGCTGCCAGCGCGTACTCCTGTACGCCACCGAACTTGTCCAGCATCTGCCGAAGGTAGCGTGTGCCCAGCCGGATATTCGTCTCGGGGTTCAGGAGTTGATATGTCTGGAAACCCGAGATGCCTTCCTGCCGCGCCAGAGACCTACCCACGCTGGGCTCAATCTGCATGAGCCCGTATGCGTTGGCGTAGGAGATCACCGATGGGTTGAATTCTGATTCCTGCCGGATCAGCGAAGCTACCAGATACGGGTCCAGCCCGTTCTTCGCGCTCTCTGTCTTCACCGTGTCCCACCACGCTTCCGGGAAAAGAATTCGCCAGTACGCCAGCGGGATGGACTTGATAGGCGCCGAAGTGGCATACGGCAGAGCCTTCTTCAGCGAGCGCATCGCTCGATACGTCTCGCCGAACGAAGCGTAAATCTGCGCCTCGGCCAGCGCGCCCCATGAAGCGTAGTCAGGGTCAGCCGCGAGTTCCTGCCCGATGAACTCGTTCAGCCCGGCATTCGCGATCAGGCGAGCCTTGGCGATGTGCGGTGAATCGGCCGGGAACGTATCCACCAGGTGCGGCACCGGTGGAGGCTCATAGCCATCCATCTGCTGCGACACCAGTTCCGGCTGGCCGAGCACCTTAAGTCGCTCACGCGACATTTGCGCATAGAAGTAGTGCTGGTAACGAGAGACCACGGCACGATAGTTCGCCGCGGCCTGCGCAGGCTTCTTGTCCTGCATCTCGTAAAGCCGGCCCCGCCAGTATAGCGCTGCCGCGCGTTCCGTATCGTCCGGGAAAAGCTTGATCTGCTCGTCGAAGATACGCGCTGCATCCGTAAAGTTCCCCTGGCGATAGAGCAGCCACCCGGCGCGCCAGTGCGCGGCGGCGGAGTTGTGGTTCGACGGGAAGTGCGTCGCCAGATAGGAGTAGTAGTTGATTGCCTGCGGATAATCGCGCCGCAACATATACATGTTGCCGCTGGAGAACAGAGCCTCTGCCAGCCACTGGCTTTGCGGGAAGCGCGATTTCAGGTTCTCAACCAGCTGCTGCTGCTCGCCATCATTCTGCGCGCTGCGAGCCAGCTCCATCATCAGATACAGCCGTCGGGCGCCGTTGTCATCGTTGCTGTCGGGAAGTGCTCGCGCCTGTGCCTCGGTCAGCCGCTTGAGCTTCAGATCGCACGCTGCCGCGGCCACCGCGAAGCTGTTGCGCAGGTTCGCATCGATCTGCGTATTGCGTGCCAATGCGTGGTACTGCTCTGACGCAAGCTGGTACCGCCCTGCGTTGTAATAGGCATCGCCCAGGCTGCGCAGTTCGGCGGGAGTCAGGCTGCTCTCAGCGCCCATGGCTGTCAGGCGAGCGCGCGCCACCTCCGCCTCTGGAGTCAGCGGATGGCTCAGCAAAAGGTGCTTAAACAGCCGCAGAGCCTCATCGTTCTGCTGGATCGCAAACGCGATCTTCGCGGCAGTCAGCTCGTAGTTCGGCTTGTCCTTGGCAATGTCGGCGATCGTCAAAAGCGCGCGTTGGGCGGCCGTGGGGTCGCCCTGGGCCAGCAGCACGTTGGCCTCAAGTTCCGGCGCCTCCACTTCGAAAACGCTGTCCGGATACCGGTTGTTGAAACCCTTCAGCAGCCCCTCGGCTGCCGAATCGTTTTGCTGCGCGTGCAAGCACTCGGCAGCCAGGAAGTCGGCGTAGTCGTCGAGCTGGTCGCCGTTCTTTTTGGCCTGCGTGAAGGCCGAGACGGCATCCCCAAAACGCTTGTCGTTCTGGTAGGCACGCCCCAGCGAGAGATACGCCGCCGCCGCCGCATCCCCGCTGTGGCGCTGGGCATAACTCGTCACCCCGGCGTAGGCTGCCGGAGTGCGCATGGTCTGGAGCTGCGTGGCCATGGGCCGCAACTCCGACGACGCCACGAACGCCTGCTTCAGCCTGGCTGTCCGGGCGCGACGTTCCGCCGGCGTTCCGCGATGGCGGGACT
Organism: Occallatibacter riparius; assembly: GCF_025264625.1. Lineage (NCBI taxonomy): Bacteria > Pseudomonadati > Acidobacteriota > Terriglobia > Terriglobales > Acidobacteriaceae > Occallatibacter > Occallatibacter riparius. Next base: position 4,206,180 of record NZ_CP093313.1, on the reverse strand, counting down.
TGCGGGCCGTCGCCTTCTTCTTGGATGTTGTGGAAGTATGCTTCTTTTTGGTCGAACTCGAAGAACCGTGCGAACCAGCACTACTCGAGCCTTGTCCTGAGATGGGGACCGCGGCAACCAGCAGACAAATCAATCCAACCAGGCAGGCCTTACCGAGCCTGGAGGGGAAAAATGGGGAAATCAGCACCCTCATACAATCAATGTATGCCGGTTTCGTCCCCCATGACAGCGGCATGCATCACCGCAGTCACTTCCGCGGGGTTTGGGATGTGGGTTCCCTGCCCATTTCAGCCGGAATGCGCCTGCCCGCCCCAGCTCCGTCCTTTAGAATGGACCTAGCGGCCCCCTGCGGTGAACCGTACCGCGGAATTACGCAACCAACTCGCATGGCGACCATCCAACCCATAGCAGAGAACGAGCAGCACCCCGACATTGCCCTGGTAGAAAGGGTACGCGCCGGTGATGTCTCGGCCTACGACACGCTTGTCCGTAAGTACGAGCGGCAGATCTTCCGGATTTCGATGCGCATCACGCAGAACCGGGAGGACGCCGAAGACGTTACGCAAGACACGTTCGTGAAGGGGTTCGAGAAGCTCGATCAGTTTCAGGGGAACTCGAAGTTTTACACATGGTTGGTCAGAATCGCAGTCAACGAGAGCTTGATGCGGTTGCGCAAGCGACGCACCGGCAAGATGGTTTCTATCGACGAGGACGTCGAGACGGAAGAGGGCAGCGTGCCGCGCGATCTGGCCGACTGGGCGCCCGATCCGGAGCAGAACTACAGCCAGGCCGAGCTCAACAAGATCCTCGACAAGACCATCAAGGGATTGCCCCCGGGCTTCCGGGTCGTGTTCGAGTTGCGCGACGTGCAGGGTCTCTCCACAGAGGAGACCGCCGAAGCGCTGGGACTGAGTATTCCCGCAGTGAAATCAAGACTTTTACGCGCACGGCTTCAGTTGCGCGAACGGCTCACCCGCTACTTCAAGCGGAAGCGGGCGGCCGCATCCTCCGATGGACGGAAGGGGTAGAGAAATGACCTGCTCAGAGTTTCTTGCCCTGCTTGACGATATGCTTGACGACGCCATCAGGCCCGAGCTGCGCCAGGAACTGCAGCAGCACCTCGAGTCCTGTGATCACTGCGAAGTCACCCTCAACACCACCCGAAAGACCATCCAGATCTACCGTTCGCAGCAGATCTACGAGATGCCTGCCGGGTTGCGCGAGCGGCTCCACGCCGCAATCATGGCTCGCTGTAAAAAGGGCTGTTGACGCCGACGCGCTCGATGGCCTCCCGCCAGCTTCCTTTACCTGTCGATTCCCTTCTCCCTGAAATCGTCGCATCGCTCGCGCGCACGCCAAACCTCGTCCTGGAGGCGGAGCCGGGCGCCGGCAAAACGACGCGCGTTCCGCCAGCCTTGCTCAACGCGGTCACCGGCGACGTGCTGGTCCTGGAGCCGCGGCGCATCGCCGCGCGGCTGGCCGCAAAGCGCGTGGCATGGGAACTGGGCGAAGAGCTGGGCCAGACAGTCGGCTTTCAGGTCCGCTTCGAGCGCATTGCAGGCCCGCAAACCCGACTCCACTTCCTGACGGAAGGGGTGCTGACGCGTCGCCTTCTCTCCGACCCAGAACTCGAAGGCGTGGACGCCGTCGTTCTCGACGAATTCCACGAGCGGCATCTTGAAACCGACCTCGCCCTGGCTCTGCTGCGGCGGCTGCAACAGCGTCGGCCCGATCTTCGCATTGTCGTGATGTCGGCTACGCTCGACACCGGCCCCGTTGCGCAGTTTCTCGGTGGCTGCCCGGTCCTCAAATCAAGCGGAAAGGTCTTCGATCTAACTATCGAACATACCGACTACTCCGCCGCGCCGCTGCACGAGCAGGTGCGGAATGCGTTGGAACAAGTCCTTCGCGAGCCGGATGCGGGCGAGGTCCTCGTCTTCCTTCCAGGCGCGGCAGAGATCCGCCGAGCCGCCGCGGGATGTGAGCCTGTTGCCCGCGCATGCAACCGCCTGTTGCTGCCGCTCTACGGCGACCTGCCCACGTCCGAGCAGGATCGTGCAGTGGCTCCCGCAACACAGGCCAAGGTGATTCTCTCGACGAACGTTGCCGAGAGTTCGATCACGATCGATGGCGTGCAGACCGTAATCGACAGCGGCTTGGCCCGCATGGCCAGCTACTCACCGTGGACCGGCCTGCCGACTCTCCGAGTGGGTCGCGTGAGCAAAGCCTCTGCTCGCCAACGCGCTGGGCGCGCCGGACGGACGGCGCCAGGCCGTGTCATCCGGCTCTACTCCCAGATGGACTACCAGGGGCGCGCCGATTTCGATACTCCCGAAATCCTGCGCAGCGATCTGACCCAGATGTGCCTAGCCCTGCGCGCCATGGGGATTCGTGATCCAAACGACATCGCATGGCTGGATGCACCTCCCGCCGAAGCAATCGATCACGCCGAGAAGCTGCTGGAGCGCCTTGCAGCCACAGAGGCAGATGCGCGCGAACTCATGCGCTTGCCCCTCCATCCGCGCTTATCGCGCATGATCGAAGCCGCCTCCGAGCGAGGTGCAGGCCGCCCTGCTTGCATTGCTGCTGCGATACTGGCTTCCGGCGAGCGCGTTCAGCACAACGATCTTCTCGATGCCCTTGATGAGCCGCTCGGCAGTGCAGCCCAGCAGCAACTGCGGCATCTGTTGCGGATCGCCAAGCCGCACCGGCCCAACACGCACGACGACAATCCGCTGCTGCAAGCCGTATTGCTTGGCTTTCCAGATCGCGTTGCGCAGCACAAAGGCGGCAACCAGGTCATGCTCGCGAGCGGCAAAGCAGCGGAGATCGTCGGCAAACCGCCATCCTCTCAACTGCTGGTTGCGCTCGACGTAGAGGACCGCACCGAGAAGCCTCTGCCGCAGGTTCGTCTCTTCGCCCGCATAGAGCCCGAGTGGCTTCTCGACTACTTTCCCGAGCATGTTCGCGACGAAACAGCGGTCATCTGGAACCGCCAGGCAGAGCGCGTAGATGCAGCAAGCCGGCTCCTCTATGACGAGTTAATTCTGCAGGAATCGATCGCCGCGCCAGATGCCGATGCAGCAGCTACGCTATTGGCAGACAAAGCCATGGAAGCAGGAATCGGCCGCTTCGTCGACGCGGACCTCATCGAAGACCTTGCCGGACGACTCGAGTTCGCCGGCGTTGCTCCTGCGGAAATCCAGCAGAGCTTCAGAGCGTTCTGCGTGGGCCGCCGCAGCTTTGCCGAGTTAAAGAAAGATGGCGCGAGCTTTGTGCCGTGGCTCGAGCAGCGATTCGAACCGCACATCCTGCGTGAAAACGCACCTCGCACTCTGCGCCTCAGAGGCGGCCGCCAGGTGAAGATCCACTATGAGCCCGGCAAGACCCCGTGGATCGCATCCCGCCTGCAGGACTTCTTCGGCATGGATGAAACTCCGCGCATCGGCCCGCGCCGCGTGCCGGTAGTGCTGCATCTGCTTGCGCCCAATCAGCGACCGGTGCAGACAACAACCGACCTCGCCGGATTTTGGGAGCGCCTCTATCCGCAGGTACGCCGCGAACTCATGCGCCGTTATCCAAGGCACGCGTGGCCTGAAAATCATCGCGGCTGATCCCGCGCGTCACGAGATCAGCCGCGAATCCCGCCGCTAGGCGCCTTCGCAGAAAACGTCAGGCACATCGATGCCAAGAGCTGTCGCCAGATCGTGCTGGTGCTCCTGCTCCTGAGAGATGATGGTGCGCAGCTGCTCAGCCAGCGCATAGTGGCCCAGACCCTCTGCCTGCTTCACGCGGCGGCGATAGTTCTTGATCGTCTCAGTCTCGTTGTCGAGATCGAAGCGGATCATGTCCTCGGGCTTCTCGCTCAGCTTCACCGGCTTCGGCGTATTGGTAGGCATCCCTCCCAGATAGTCAATCTGGTCCGCAATGATCAATGCATGCTGCAACTCCTGGGCAGCATGCAGTTTCAACTCGGCCGCAATCGACATCCACTGCGCGCCCTTCAGCACGTTGCTGTAGACGGTGTAGGCGATGATCGCCTGGTATTCGCGTGCGAGATCCTCGTTCAAGTCGTTGATAAGATCCTCAATCGCTTTCTTGCGATCCTGATCGGCTTTCTTTTCGGGCATTCGTAAACTCCCCTTTCAGATAGAAAGACAGGAACTTAGATGCGCGAATGCCCGTGAATGTCGTAAGCGCGCCGCCCCAGGTCTCTAACCGGCAAAACACGCCGCTCTCGCAGCCAAACCGAAATGACAAATGAAAGACAAGTCGCTGACAAACAGACGGTTGCGCCCTTCGTATGCTGTCGCCAGTCGTTGAAAAGGAACAAGACCCATGAGACTGATCGATTGGCAGCGTGGCTTCCTGTTGTCGTGCATTTTGCTTCTGAGCGCCCTCGGAAACAGCCAGGCCCCCGGCACTGGCGCCATCCGCGGAATGATCTACGATCCCGCAGGGCGCACGGTGCCGAACGCGACGGTGAGCGTGGAACAGCAAGCGACGCATGCGCTTCGCAGCACGATCAGCGATGCGGCAGGCGCCTTCGAGGCTCCTCTACTGGCGCCAGGGAATTACGTAGTCCGCGTCAGCGCTGATGGATTCGCGCAGAGCCGCTCCCAGGCCATCGCCGTGGTGGTCAGCGAAACAAGCTCCGTTGAGATCCGGCTCGCGCTCGCAGCGGCAAAAGCGACCGTAGAAGTCACCGCCAACGAACAGATCGCCACCACCGAAAGCTCCGCTCTTGGGCGCGCCGTCGACGAGCAGGCAATCACAGCACTGCCGCTCTCAAACCGCAACTTCACGCAGATTCTCTCCCTCTCGCCCGGCGTCACGGTAGGTCTGCCTGACGCCACCCAGCCCGGGCGCGGCACCCAGGATGTGATTGCGAACGGAGGTAAGACGACCGCCAACAACATCCAGTTCAACGGAGTGGACGCGAACAACCTGGCGCAGAACTCTGCCGCATCGGATGGCGAAGAGGTCGGCGTTGCGGTGCCAGCGCCCGACACCATCCAGGAGTTCAAAGTCCAGACCGGCAACTACGATGCGACCTACGGCCGCGGCACCGGCGCCAACGTTGACGTCGTGAGCAGAACAGGAACCAACCGCTTCCATGGAACCGCATGGGAGTTCCTGCGCAACGATGCTCTCAACGCGAACGATTTCTTCTCGAAGCTGACCGGCCAGCCCAGACCCGTACTCAAGCAGAACCAGTTCGGAGCGGCTCTGGGCGGCCCCATCCTTCGCAACAAGACCTTCTTCTTCGTCGCCTATCAAGGCCTCCGCTCAAGCAACGGCGTAGGCACGGAACTCACCACGTTTCTTCCACAGCTCACGTCTGATCGCAGCGCCGCTACGCTGGGTGCGCAGTTCTGCGCGTACCCCACAGCGGCCGGCGGCACGCAGCTAAAGTGCAATGGCTCCAACATCAACCCGGTGGCGCTGAAACTGCTGAATTTCAAGCTGCCGAACGGCCAGTTTGCCGTTCCGAGTCCCCAGATTCTGCTGCCCGCTGACCCCGGACAAATGCCCATCGGAGAATCGACCTACGCAACTCCAGCTACATACAACGAAGACCAATACACGGGCGACTTTGACCATAGCTTCTCGAATAAGAACACCGCGTCGGCACGCCTGTTCTATTCGCGCGCGCCGACCGTCAATCCTTTCTCGCCCAACGCAGCAAACGTGCCCGGATGGGGCACCAATGAAGTCGACAAGAACGTCATGGTCGTCGCATCCGACACCCACGTCGTCAACAGCAACCTCATCAACGTCGGCCGCCTCGGATACATGCGCTTCGATGGCAAGTCCTCTGTTGAAGCGCCCATCCTCGCAAGCGATGTCGGCACACAATCGCCCACCGGGCTCGCCGGTCCCGGCATTCTCGCACCCGGCGTCACCGTCGACGGACTCTTCACCATCGGCGACGCAGGCACGCCCTCGCAGACGCAGCGCACCAACAGCTACATCGCGCAGGACACGGTCTCGCTCACCCGCCGCAGGAATTTCATCCGCTTCGGCGCCGAGGTGAAGCGTCACCAGGTTATGATCGACGCCCCCTTCGCCGCTTCCGGCCTTCTCGACATCCGTACCTTCAGCGACTTTCTCCTAGGCCAGAGCGCGCAGCAAAACGGCAGCCCTAACGGGCTCAGCAACGTGACGTCAAGCGGCGGAAGTTCCGGCATCTTCCGCAAAGACGAGCGCTACTCCGACTTCGCGACATTCGTGCAGGATGACGTCAAACTCACCCCCTCCCTCACGATCAACGCTGGCCTGCGTTATGAAGTCTTCGGCCCTCCCTCAGAGATTCACGGCCGCCTCGTCACTTTCGACCCAACCATCGCGACACTGACCGCGCCGGCAACCGGCACCCTGAGCGGCTTCGTCGTAGCATCTAATTTTCCTGACTCGGTGCCCCAGGGCGTGAAGCAAACCGACAGGCGCGGTGTATGGCCGACACGATACACAGACGTATCGCCGCGTTTCGGCTTCGCGTATCACGCTTCGAATCACCCGGACCTCGTCGTGCGCGGCGGTTACGGAATCTACTTCGACCGCCTTGCTGGCGGCCTCGCCGAGAATCTCGTGAGCCAGCCGCCATTCTCAACCATCCAGCTCTTTTCTGGATCGCAGAATGGAGGCGCCAGCCTGACCACGCCCTTCAATCCTCTGCTGCCCAGCGCCGAAAGCTATCCCATCTTCATCCAGCGCATCCCCGCCATCAAGAACTGCGATCCAAGCACGTCGAACTGCGGCGGCGGACCAACCGTCGTAGGCCTTTCGACAAAAATGGTCGATCCCTACACCCAGGAATACAACCTCAACGTGCAGGTCGGCATGGGTTGGAACACGCTCGCCGAGATTGGTTACGTCGGCACGCGCACGCTCCACGTCGCTGGCTGCGCAGAGTTCAACCAGTCGCTGCTTGCGAGTGCCTCCGCTCCGGTCTATGGCGAAACCATCAACAGCGCCGGCAACGTGGTGCTGCGCGCGCCCTATCAGGGCATCGCCCCGGGCTCGCTTGAATGCGCCACCGCGTACGACTCCAACTACAACGGGCTTCAGGCCAGCGCAACCAAGCGTCTGAGCAAAGGCTTGCAATTCCTCGGTAGCTACACCTGGTCGCGCACGCTGGATCAAACAAGCGGTTCATCCGGAAGCCAGGTGTTCGAGCTGTGGCTGCTCACAAACGATCAGCGTAATCCCCGTCAGAGCTACGGCCCCACTGACTTCGACCGCACGCATCGCGGAGTATTCAGCTTCACCTACGACATCCCCGGCGCAAGAACCTCGTCAGCCTTCGTGCGCACCCTGACCTCCAACTGGCTCGCCTCAGGAATCCTCGTCCTCCAATCCGGCACGCCCATCACTGTCCTCGACTTCGGCGCCGGCGCCGTGTATGGCAACTACCCGTTTGAGAATCGTGCACAACTCAGCGGCAAGCGCATCGCCACGCCAGGCTCACTGTACTCGCGCGTCATCGGCACGTACCTCGATGCCAACGGCTTTACGGATGCTCCACTTGCTCCGAACGCCGCTGGCCCCGGAGATACAGATTTCGGCAACAGCGGTGTCGGCGTCGTGCGCGGCCCAGGACAGCGCAATATGGATCTCGCCATCGAGCGTACGATCCCAATCCTCGAACAGCACAGCGTCCATGTGCGCGGCGAGTTCTTCAATTTGACGAACACACCGAACTTCGCGAACCCACTCAACATCGTCAACTTCGGACCTGCATTCGGAAAGATCACAACAAAGTCGAACAACCCTCGCATCATCCAGATCGCGTTGAAATATCAGTTCTGAACATGGAAGGGACCACACAAATGCGGAGTTCGCTGCAGTCTTTGCCCGCTCAGCCCTGTGATCTGTTGAGTACGGAACAACTCAAGTTTGCCTGGCTGCGCGGCGAGCAGCTCGAGACCGGCGATCCGACCCTCGCACGCACGCCGTTTTCGCTCAGCAAGACTTTCTACCCTCTTGGATTTCCTGTCACCGTTTCAACCAATTGCGAAGAGGTTCTGACATGCGCAGAAGAGAGCTGGGGCTCCTTCACAAAACTGTTCGACACGGAACCGGTGCAGATCAACATCGGCGTGGCATCCACTGATTCTCTCCTCTGCCCTCCCACTCCCGTGTGTCGCGTGCGCGATCACCTTCTCACCAACATCGCCGATGGAGAGAACTTCGCCATCAGCGATCACTCCCTTGGCTACTCGTTGGTGTGGATCACGACGGCCGCGTTGAACCATCGCGATTACTTTCGCTACTTCTTCCTGGAATCGTGTGCAATGGGCGGCATCTCCGGCCGCTCTGCAACCGGCATTCATGGAGCGTGCGTCTCGCTGAACGGCACCGGCATTCTGTTGTGCGGCGACTCGGGCGCAGGCAAAACGACCCTCTCGTATGCCTGCGCCCGCGCCGGCTTCACCTACGTGACAGACGACGGCAGTTATCTTCTACATGGCCGCGACGATCGCCTCGTGGTGGGCAACTGCTGCCAGGTTCGCTTTCGCCCTACTGCTGAAGCGCTCTTCCCTGAACTCCGCGGTCGCGACCTCATGGAGCGCGCGGGCGTGGGCAAGCCCTCCGTCGAGCTATCCACATTCGACATCGCGCAGATTGCCACTTCGAACACAGCGCATGTGCAAAGGATCGTCTTCCTCAAGCGCAATGTGGCCACGCAGGAGCTTGCTCCGTTCCCCACGCCGGTCGCCCGCATGTACATGATGCAGCAGATACTCTGCATGCCTTTCACCGCACAGAATCATTCCGAAGCAATCGACGATCTTCTGCGTTTAGGCGTCTACGAGCTTCGCTACAACGATCTGGACTGGGCTGTGGAACGGCTCGAAACCCTTGCGCGCGAGGGATGCTGATGGCGTCGCTCGTCATTGCTCGTTCCCGCAAACGGGAGATACGCCTCACGCGCTGGAAGCGCATCCGCCACCGCTTCAGTCCGGATTTCTGGACATTCTTCGCGGCGGCATTCTTCTTCGATCTCGGATTCGGCCTGTTCTTGTTTCTGTTCAATCTCTATTTAACCGATCTGCATTTCAACGAGCGGGTAGTCGGCAACATTGCCGCCTCTCTCACGCTCGGCAATGTCGTTGCCACCTTGCCTGCAACCTTCCTGGCCCGGCGACTCGGAATCCGTCCGCTCCTGCTGTTCTCGTTCATCGCCGCGCCCTCGCTGTGTATCGCTCGCGTGTTGATTCTGTCGGGCACGGCTCAAATCGCGCTTGCATTCGCGACCGGAATGGCAATGTGCTGCTGGCCCATCTGCTTCTCCCCCGCAGTTGCCTCGCTAACCGACGACCGTAACAGAACATCGGGATTCAGCATCATGTTCGCCACCGGCATCGGCATGGGAACATTCGCTGGCCTGCTCGGCGGATACATCCCAGAGCTGCTGCACAAAGCTGGAAGCCACCAGTCCATCGTGAGCGGAATCCGCGTCGTTCTGCTGCTTGCGTGCGGCCTGATCCTTACAGGAGTCTGGCCGCTGCTAAAGCTCAAGCTGCGCGATCGCCTGCCCGCGCCCGGTCAGCGCCTGCGCCTTCATCCCTTCCTGCTGCGCTTTCTTCCGCCATTCGTGCTCTGGAATGTGGTCACGGGCTCCTTTCCCGCATTTGGCGCGATCTACCTTCAACAGGTGCTCAAGATCCCGCTGGTGCAGGTGGGAATGATCTTCTCCGCCTCGCAACTAGCTCAATTCGTTGCAGTCCTCGGCGCGCCGCTGATGTTCAGCCGGCGCGGATTGGTCAAAGGAATTGTCATCGCCCAGATCGGCACGGCACTCTTCCTCGCACTGATCGGCGCGACAACCATGCCGCGCGCCGCTGTGGGCTTCTATCTCGCCTACAACGCGATGCTCTTCATGTGCAGCCCCGGAATCTACAACCTTCTGATGAATCGCATCCCTGAATCCGAGCGCAGCACAGCTTCGGCAGTACAGAACCTGAGCGGCGCCCTCTGCCAGGCCGGCACGCAGGCTCTCACTGGCATCTGCATCGTTCAGTTCGGCTACAGGTCCGTGCTTCTCTCCAATGCCGCATTCGCTATAGGCGCTGCACTTCTGTTCCTCGGTATTCGCGAACGCGCCAGCACCGCCGAAGCTCAGCACGCCGGAGCCGTGTAGGGAAAGTATTCGATGGGCGGACCCGTTGCTAGTAGGGAGCGCTCGTGATGTGATCGTACGGCTGACCGAATTTATTGAGATGCTTCGCCGGCTGCAGAGGCGCGCTTCTTGCATCCACCGTAATTGAGTTTGTGCCGTCAGCGCTTACCTGGACTCGGCGTATCGTTCGGTCGAGCGCCGGCTGCATCAGGCCCTCCACCCATACGTGCAAAAGATACTCACCATGCGGCACATTGCGGATCGCGACGCGCGCCGAAGAATCGGCCACGCCGTAGAGCGGCGTGTCTATCGTGAGGATCACCGCGCTCATCTCCGGATGAATATTGCAGAAGATGTACGACACGCCCTCGCGCGAGAACGTAATCTCTTTCGACGTTCCGGCTTCATACAATCCAAGATCGAAACGCTTCCCATTAAAATAAGAGAAGACGTTATGAAAGAAAGGATCGGCGTTTGGAAACGAAACGACACTGCCCACTGGGACGACGAGCAGATGCGGCGAGAACATCCGGTTCTTCTGAAGCAGAGTGAACCGCCCGGGAGAAGCCGGATGGACGCTGGACCGTTTGTCTGCCGCTTCGAGCCACACTACCGTCGCAGGTCCGTGCCCTTTCGCCGTCGGCGATTCCGGCAACTGCACCTGAACGTGAACCTCTTCGGTTGGCGACTGCTGAGCGGTGATCACCACCGGCGACAGCAGCATGCAACCGGCCGCCCATCTATGTGCGAGCCGCCGTGTCGCGCGCATCAAAACTTGTACCCCGTGCCAAGTCCAATCACATCGCTGTACTCTGTCGGCGAGTTCACAAATGACGACGCAATGCGACGATATTCCAGCGTAAACAGAAGGTACGCGCTGGGGCTGTAAATCACATTCCCGCTGATCGTGCGATTGCGTGCAAGATTGTAGTAGCTGTCTGCATTTGTGAACGTATAGGGCCGCAGCTGGTGCGCCGGAACGTTATCCATGCCGAACGCCTCATTGAATTCGAGACGCTCGCCGGCGCGCTGTTTCCACTGCACCCATCCACCCATATCGTCCAGTGCGCGGTAATACCACTCGTTGTGGTAAATGCGCGCAGCATAGTCCTTGAACGCGCCCTCACCAAGCCCACCCAGCGCCTGTCCGTAATAGGAGCTACCCGAGAGTCGGGTGAAGCGCGTAACAGGAAAATTGAAATCAGCCGTTACCGCCCATGAGTTGAATCGCTTCGGCTGCGGCAAAAGGTGCGGAGCAACAAAACCGCCAATTCCGAAGTGCGCGCCCTCTCCCTCTCCTGTATGCACCAGTGCCAGCCGTGCCTGCGCTCCCGGCCACCGCGATTGCTCTGTCGTGCTCGGAGGTCCATAACCTCCCGACTGCGCCGTTCCATAAAGCTGCGGCGGATCGGCAACGAAAATCAGCGCCGCCTCCGTACGTAGATTCATCGCTCGATCTGAAAAGAAATCATGCGAGCCGCCAACCTGCGGATTCCATGTCCATAACGTCCCTGACCACGCCAGCGGCGGAATCGCAACGGCTGTCAACGACGTGGGCGTATCAGGACTCATCAGCGGCCGATCGAGCGCGAAATACGCTTTTGAATGCTGCCAATCAAGCTGTGCGTGCGCCGTGCGCATCCGCAGAACTCCCAAAGCTGTGCTTCCACCATAACCATTGCCGCCCGGGCTGGCGAAGAAGTCAAATCGGAGATCCGCCCTGCTTGTCGCGCCGAACAAGTGCGGTCCTTGCGCATCAAGCCCAAGAACCGTCTGGCGAATTGTTGCCGCCGTGGAGCCCGGCCCGTGGACTGCCACGGTCGGCGTAGCCGCCACGTCAACCCCTTGCGTGTTGACGGAGCCAGTCATCAGGATCAGTCCGCTCACCTTGAGCGGATACTTCGATTCGCTTTCCACCTTCGCCTGATCGAGAGTCGCGAGCTGCGTCTCGTGAATTCCCTGCGTCTCGCGAATACCCGCAACAGCCGCCGCAAGCTCCGCGGCTGCGGGCTGCTCCTGGGTAACGACGGACGTGGCTGTCGCCGTCCCGCCCTGCAATCCAGCTAGTTGGCTCTTCAATTCCGCAAGCTCGCGCTGTGACTCATCAATCTGCGCCTGCACGCGATTCACCGCGTCATTGATTCTGCGCACCTGCTCCTGCACATCTGCGGATTGCGTTGCCTGCGAACGTGCGCCGGGGGCCAAAGACAAAACGACAACGGCGGCCGCAGTGGCCACCGGCACGTATGACTTCCACATCAGTGCTGCTTCAGAGCGCTTGCGTCTCATCACTCCCCCATCCGCGCATGGCTTGCGAACGTTGAGGATGCGCGTGAACTGCCACGGGCAATTGACATGCGAAAAACCGTTTCGCCCGGCCGGCTCCTTACGAGCATCACTCCGCCGCCATGGTCAGCGGCGATACTCTGAGTGAGTGTCAGCCCAAGGCCAGACCCTTTGTGTTTGCCCTCGCTGACAAAAGGCTCAAACAGCGTATCGCGGATTCCCGTGGGAACGCCTTCACCATTATCCGCCACATCGATCACAACGTCTTCGTCGCGCGGGACAACTGAAACCGAAACAATGGGCGCGTTTCCCGTCGCGCGCGGCGCCTGGCACGCGTTCAGCAGAAGGTTGTAGATTGCACGCTCAACCTGTTTTGCATCGGCCAGAACTTCAGTCTCTGCCCCGTCGCCGGCTTCCACTGAGAAAGCCACCCCAACCGCATCGGGATGAGCCCGCACGATCGACACAGCCTTCTCTACAAACGAAGTTACAGAGTACAGATTCCGTCGGCCATGCGAACCCGTCCGGCTGAACATCAACAGCGACTCAAGCAACTCCGTCGTTCCATTCACGGCCGTGCGAATCTCCGCGAGAATTTCCACGCGCTCCGCTTCCGGCAGCTTGCCCGATGCCAGAAATTCCGAATTCGCATACACCGCCGCCAGGTAGTGCCGCAGATCGTGCGAGACCGAACTCGCCATGCGCCCAATCGTAGCCAAGCGCTCCGACTCGAGCAGCGCCTGGTTCGCGTTCACAATCTCGCGCCGCATGCCTGCAAAGGCGGTGCTGAGTTCGCGCACCTCTCTTGTGCCGCGGTAAGGAAGCAGATGCGCGCTGTCGCCGCTGGCAAAAGCCCGCACGCCGGCCGCAAGCTGCTCCAGCGGACGCGTAACAAACCGCGACAGCAATGCCATCAGCGCCGCGCCAAGCACCAGCGCGAGCAAGCCGGCCAGCAGAACCAGGCGATCGATCTCCCGGATTGCCTTCTCTTCCGGTTCCAGCGATTTCAACTCGACCAGCGTCAGTGGGGCCGCAGGATCCGCAGACAACTGCCGCGACACCGCCAGGAACATTTCCCCGCCGAGCACCGTGGTGAATGGCTCGGAAGCGTCAGAGGACGAGCGCGCAGGGATACTGGAGACGCCCTTCTCGTATTTGGGATCGAGCGAACTGGCCAGCAGATGATTTTTGCTGAGAAACACCGCATCCACGTTGGTGGCGCGGCTCAGCGTCTCAACGGCTGCACGATCGATCGCAAACCCGCTGATAACGTGCCCCAGCAGAGTGCCCTCAGAACTGCTTCCGAAATAGAGCGGCTGCACCGAGCACTCGAATAGTCGATTGCCGCTCACAAAATAGGTCCCCTGTTGCGCCGAGAGGAAGCCCCTTAGGTTCGCACGAAACGCCTGATCAGCAGTTCCCCCCGCGACGAATGCCGCCATAATCTCGCCATTGCGATCTGCCAATGCGAATAGATCATTCCCGCTTGTCTTCCAGAATTCAACCCCCGCATCTGCAATGGTTGGCTCGTCATTCGTCGTCATCAGAGCCTTGAGGCTAGGCAAGTCTGCGATTAGAGCATTCTCGCGATCCAGCGCGGTCATTCGCAGCGAACGAACATTTTCGAACGTCGCAACGGAATGCGACAGGTCTGATGAGACATTCTCGATGATCAGATTACGAAGGGGACGGCGAATGGCCAGAAGGCTCACGAACGTAGTGCCCGTCGTGATGAGCGCCATCGCCAGAATCAGAAGAAAGCGGGTTCGTACTCCCTGGTCACTCTGTTCCGTGCCCGGAATCACTCCAGGGTTCAAGGCAACACTTTCCTCGGTCATTTCGTTTAAGGGACGAACTTGTACCCTGCTCCGTAAATCGTCAGCAGATGACGCGGGTTCGCTGGATCAGGTTCCAGTTTCTGCCGGAGCTTCAGCATCTGGTTGTCGACGGTTCGCGTTGTAGGGTAACAGTTATATCCCCACACCTCGTTAAGCAATTCTTCGCGGCTCAGCACGCGCTCGGCATTATCAGTAAAGAACTTCAAAAGCTTGAACTCGTGAGACGTCAGCGTCACCGGCTGCCCTGCGCGCGAAACCGTCATCTTCTTGAAATCGACTTCGCAGTCCGCGAAGCGATACGTGGTCGACGTCACGGGGCGCCGGCGGCGGCGAATGGCTGCTTGAACGCGCGCCATCAGTTCGCGCGGGCTGAAAGGCTTCGTAACATAGTCATCCGCGCCGAGCTCAAGAAGGAGCACCTTGTCCACTACTTCAGAAATTGCGCTGACAACGATGACAGGTGTCTCCGGAGCCGCTACCTTGAATTTCTGACACAGCTCGCGACCCGAGATATGAGGAAGTATCAGGTCCAGCACAACTGCGAGCGGCTTGCGCGACAGAAACAGCGCCAGCGCAGTTTGGCCATCTCCTGCAGTTGCAACTTCATACTGTTCGGCCGAAAACATTCGCTGCAGCACACGTTGCATGCGCGGATCGTCTTCGACAATCAGAATTGTCCCGAGTTCCTGCAAAGGGAAAGCTTGCCTTGCCTCGCTTGAATAGACCTGCACGTCTCGGATCATGAATCCATTCTCCCTCGAAGACCGCCGCGAGGATCTACGAGTCCAACAAAAATGACATTCCCGTTACATTTAGCCGTGGGGACCCGCTCTTACCGGCAAATTGCCTGCTCGCCCTGGGGTTGCCGTAGCATACCAGAAATCGAATCTCCGCGACATGCCAACATCTCGTACAACTCAAGATACTTCTGCGCGATAAACCGCGAGGAACGGCTGGGAATCAGAATGGGGTCGGGCCGTTCACTCGATTCGCCCAACTGAAGAACGCTCCCGGCAATCAACCGGATCGCTGAAACACTGAGGGTGAGCTCACGTTCCCAACTCCGCGGACAAGCGGTGAAACCAATCAGCATCAACCTTCCGGCACTTCCAAAGCGGAAGAACTGGTGCACAAGATCATGCTTCGCGCGTCTCTGCCCGTGGCTCCTCCCAATTCCAAGCCCGCCACCGCTCTCCTCAGTCGCAGAGACTCGATAGCCATGCGGGCGCCTTCTACAACATGAAACCGCAAACGCCTGAAAATATTTCCTGCCTCAACTACGTAGCGCTGCAGCCGCTCCCGCGCGGTCTCGTTCGGCGCAGGCTCCATGATCCGCCACGGTACGTGCAATGGAAAATACATGCTGCGAATGCTCCTTGCAGCCGCAGGGGAAGTCGCAACTTGCTTCTGCAGGAGGGCGTAATACTTGTTGGCGATCGCATCGGAAAACAGCATCCGCTGCGCATACAGCGTCAACCAGGCTCTCACTCCAGCAGGCAAGCCGGCCCCTCCCCAGTGCTTGATTGCCTTAGCCGTCATGGGGCCGAACATCGTCTCTGACAGCCACAGCGCTACCATCAGGCCCAGGTCAGCGTTCGGCGTACCCGACGCAATCGCCTTCACGTCGTTCCAGAAATCGAGGTCTCCTTCGCGCGCTTCAACGTGCCTGCGAAATTCCAAGACCCATGAAAGCTTGGTGAACTCAGCACAAAGATGCTTCAGCAGATGCGTCCCCTGCTTCACAAGAATGTCGGGGCCGGAAAGCACCGAACAACGTAGATCAGGTAGGAAACGCACATCGCGCCGCCCAAGAAGCGGGGAATCATCGTCTGCGATATGCACCTCGATTGTCCGCTGCGAGTGCACTGAATAGATCTTCGCTATGTCCGGCTTGCCGGCTACACCTGCTTTGAAACTAAGCGATGGGGTCCCCTCGCCCTCGTGCAGCGTGTAGCCCAGTCGCGCGATGAAATGCTGCGCAGCTTTTGCGTGACTGCGCGCCACCAGCAAATCGAGATCCGTTTGCCACCGTAGTGCCGGATCAGAAACCGAGTCCGGCGTCAGCGAGAATCCCTTGAGCAGCGCGTATCGCACTCCCGACGCATCGAACCAGCCCGCGAGCGCAGAGGCTTCCTTCATCAATGCACGCGTGCGAGCCCGATTGCGCGCCGCCCTGTCCTCCAGAGCCGTACGCACAGACTCAGGTACTGTGAATATGGCGCCCGTCGAGTGCAGCAGGTCCAGCAGATACAGTGCGAGGCCGCTGATGTCGAGCCACCACATTGCAGCTTGCCACTCGTCTTCCCCGAACCCCTTCAGTGCTCCTGACACTTCATCACCAGGCATCGCAAAGACCGCGGCAACCGCCCGCTTGAGCATGCCAACCCGTTCGGATCTGGAACCGCGTTTGAGCTTCGACGTCATATCCATCTTTCTCAGTGGCTGTACATCTCTGGTTCGCCCAGGCTTCCCGCCGGGGGCAAATGACGCAGATAAACGACGATCGACCAAATTTCGTCGTCACTCAAAATCCCCTTGGAACCCGGCATCCCGGAAGGCCAGATACCGTTATCGATCACCCATTTCAGTTGTCCATCGGTGTACGCCTGCACCTCTTTCGAAGACAACAACGGAACCGGCGGCGACATACGGCTTGCAAACGGCACGCCCGTGTTCTGCCCATCGAGCCCATGGCACGCGGCACAAAAATGACCGAACGCTTCCTTGCCATCCGCAATGCTCTCCGGCGTCGTGGCGATCGGGTTCTTCTGCTTCTTATTACCGACGAGCACATGATGCTTCGCGCTCCACATCGTTCGTGCCTCGACTCCTCCCGGAGACGTAGCTTTGCAGCCCCCAAGCCACATACATCCAATCGTCAGTACAACCCACATTGCGAGCCGCATCTAGCTGACCACGTGCAACGTCAAAGCCATCGTCCCGTGGCCCTCACCGCAGAACACGAAGCAATGCCCCACAAAGTCGCCCGTCTTGTCAGGAGTGAACTGAACCTGCGCGGTTCCTCCCTTCGGAACCTTCACTTCTACATTGAGCTCGCGAAATCGCAGGCCGTGTTGCACATCCACGCTCTTCAGAACCAGCACGACCGGCTCTCCCTTCTTGAGCGTGATCACCGCCGGATCGAAAGCGTATCGCTTCGCGGTTACCTCCACGCGGCGTGCGCTGGTCGCAACCGATGCGCTCGCCGCAACCGGCTCCGATTGAACGCGAATTCCCTGAACCACGAAAGTCGCAGTGATAACAAAAATGATTGATAGCTTCTTCATGTATCTCCCACGGTTCGAACAGGCAAGTGCGCTGTTCATAGCGTTGATCGTGTACTCAACTTAGTTCGCGTCCCGCGGGTGCGTGTCATGTGTCTGTCAGCCGATTGTCATGACATTGTCGCCGCTGATTCGGCAGGAGATGCGCGGCAATTCGCATCTCGTCGGCGAAGAGCGAAGTGACAATCCGCTTACATTCACAAGACCGCCTCCTGACACCTGTACGCACATTCCGCGCGACCCTGAACCCATGTCATCGTTCCTCCAGGATGTTCGCAATCAACGAATCGCCAGGGGCCTCTACCTCCTCGCGTGCGCGCTCGCTCTTATCTCAGTGCAGACGGTGCGCGGGCAGGAAGTTCCACTCATCTCCGGTGGCGCCGGCTTTGTCACCAGCACAAATGGCGGCAACACTACTTACCTTCCGGTCGTCTCGCCCGTGCTGGGCGCACCCATCGGCAGCCATGTCTTCGTCGAAAGCCGGGCCACGATTCTGCAGGCCTTCTTCCCTAAAAGCGGCAAGGGATACGACCACGATGCCTTCCTCGGCCTCGATTACCTCCAGGCCGACATCACCGCCAACCGGCATCTCACTGTCGTCGCGGGCCAGTTCCTCACGCCTTTCGCGACCTACAACGAACGCCTCACGCCCATCTGGATCAGCAACTTCGAGAGCGCGCCACTCATCTACAGCCTCGGCACCATGCAAACCGCCCACAGCGTCGGCGGAATGCTTCGTGGCTCAGCCGCTTCGAATGCACACTTCAATCTCGACTACGCTGCGTACTTCTCCGCTGCCAGCACCAACGAGCAGTTCAACGCGCAGCGCTCGTCAGGCGGCCGCGCCAGCGTCTACCTTCCCGCGGCTCATCTTGAAATCGGCGCTTCCTACAACCGCCTCCTCCAGGACAAGCACGAAAACTTCTCCGGCGTTCACCTCTGGTGGGAGCCCGCCGACTCTTCCTTCCGCCTTCGCTCGGAATTCGCAACCGGCGAACACGCGCGCGGCTACTGGGTCGAAGCCGGCTATCGTCTCCATCGTTTCGGCGGCGACCATAACTTGCTCGCCGGCTTCGAACCCCTCTTCCGTATGCAGCAGACCTTCCGCAGTTCGCCAGATCCCAACGACGGCCTCCCCGCCCACGACACGCAGCAACCCGACTTCGGGCTCGACTACCACCTTCCCCACGAAGTCCGAATCAACACCAGTTACTCGCGCCAATTCTCATCGGCAGGCAATCGCAACATCTGGCAAACCGGAATCATCTACAGATTCCTCTTCCCCACATGGAGAAGCAAATGAATCGACGCCCTCACGTCATTACCGCTGCCTTCGTCCTATCAGCTTTGTTGCCGCTCATCGCGCAAAAAGGGCCATCGCCCAAATCCGAAACCGCTCGCACGGGAAACACGCAATCAATGCCGAAGCAGGAAGAATCCCGCGGCCAGCGCGTCTTCCGCCAGAACTGCGCGCGCTGTCACGACGCGCCTCAGAGCTTCCCTCCCTCGGTTTCGGGAACCATCCTCCGCCACATGCGCGTACGCGCCTCTTTGAGTGCTCAGGACGAGAAGGCGTTGCTGCAGTTCATGAACCCGTAGCACAAATCAACGCGGCTGCACGAAAGATCCGCGGGATGGAAAGAAAACTTGAGCGCCCTCACACAACCTGACGCCATTTCACTCTCGCTGCCCAGAACGCCGTCAGACGGCCACGCCCTCGCCGAGACCATGCAGATGAGCGCCTGGTCTCTTTCCCCCGCCAAGCGCGTCTTCGATGCAGCCCTTGTCTGCGCGGCCTCTCCCATCCTCTTGCCTCTGCTGCTGATCCTCGCGGCCGCAGTGCGTTTATCGTCGCCCGGCCCAGCGATCTTTCGCCAGACACGCATCGGCGCTCGCGGAGAGCCGTTCACCATCCTCAAATTCAGAACCATGATCGAGCCGGACGCATCTGTGCACCATGGCCTCGCGTGCACAGCATCGGAACGCATCACGCCTCTCGGTTTCATCCTCCGCAGGCTCAAGCTCGACGAACTGCCACAGTTCATCAACGTGCTCCGCGGAGACATGAGCCTCGTCGGCCCTCGCCCCAAGATCGCCGAACTGCACACGGGCGCATTCCTCTGCCGCCCTGGCATCACTGGCGCCGCGACACTCGCCTTCGCACGCGAAGAGTTTCTCCTCGCGCAAATCCCCGCAGAGATACTCCCGCAGTACTACCGCGACTACGTGCAGCCCGCCAAGCATCAACTTGATTCGGCTTACATGGCGCAGGCTACCATGTCCTCTGACCTGCGCCTTCTTGCATTAACGGCTCTCGGTCGCTGGCACGCGCCGAGCTTTCCCATTCAACAAACGTTCGCATCTCGTCGCCAGGCAGACTCTGAGCCAATCTGCACCAGCGACTTCGCCTAGCTTCCGAGCTCCGAGTCCTCTTCAATCTCCAGCAGAATCCGCACCAGCTCTTCCGGCGCGGAGAAAAACGGCGAATGATCCGTGTCGATCGAGAAGACCTTCCGGCATGGCGAGGCGCTGTGCATTGCCTGCTGAAGCGGCAAATTGATCGCCCTGTCCCGGACGCATTCAATGTAGTACCGCGGGATGCCTCCCCATCGCTCCGGCGTAGTCGTGACCGTGTCCGCGAAAGGACCCACTCCTTGCGGCATCAGGCGCGAGACAGCGAAAGCCTCATCCTCCGCTGTGCAGTTCGCATAGAACGCCGCATGAGCGGCCTCCGGGCGAAAATTCACCGCCCCGTCCATCGCTCGCACAATGTTCCCGTTCAGCAGGCTCCCCGGATCCTGCTCGGACCACGTCATCAGCGACTCGCCATTGCGCGGTAGAAACGCGGTCAGATACACCAGTGCCCTTACGCGCTCCGCGCAAATCTCCGCCGCCTGCGTAATCACGACCCCGGCCATGCTGTGCGCCAACAGAATCACCGGTTCCTTCTGCGCAGCGACGACTTCGCAGATCCGCTCAGCATAGCTCGCCAGCGTCACCGTCACCGGTGAAGCAGGATCATCTCCATGACTCGGCAGATCGGGCGCCACCACCGTATGCCCCCGGCTCTCCAGCAGCGGAACCACCTTGCGCCAGCACCATCCCCCGTGCCACGCCCCATGGATCAACACGAACGTCGCCACGTCTTCCTACTCCCTATTCCCTACTGCCTGTTCTTCCAGCTTTTCCCCGGCCGCGCCACATCCCACATCTGCTGCCCGATCTCATCGAACAGACCCTGCCGGTCATCGCCCACTCCATACAAATCGAAATGCGTTCGGTCGGGAATATACGTGAAGTGCGCATCCGCCCCCAGCCCCTTGAGCACCGCGTCGAACTTGTGCGCCGCGCCATCCAGATAGAACGTGTCAGCCGTGCCCACATACACGTGAATCCGCCCCTTCAAGTCCGCACCGCGATCCGCCCAATGCGTCGAGACCACATGGGCTAGATCCCAATGCTCCTGCCAGTACGCAACCACTTTCGGATCCACATCGCCTGTCACGCGGTCGAACATCGCCTCCGGAGCGCCGCTCACGCTCTTCGGCGAGAACACCCAGTCGAACGACGTCATTTGCCCGCCGTAAGGCCCCAGCACCTGCTCCAGCCGCGTAAACTGCTCCGCCGTCGCCAGCACCTGCCCCTTGTCGCGCATGATCGGATACGCGCTGCCATCCGGCCTGTGATACACGTTCGCGTGATCTGCATAGAGATCAATTCCCGTGAAATCGTGGAAGTCACTCGGGTCCGGCGATGTCGACCACGTCCCGCCAAACACCTTCGGATAGTTAACCTCCAGTTGCAGCGACGCCCATCCGCCGCTCGAGTGCCCCTGCACAAATCGCCCATCGCGCCGCGCATCCATGCGGTACTTCTTCTCAAGCCACGGAATAAACTCCGCCGTCAGCGCTGTGCCCCACGGCCCATCATTCACGCTATCGGCAAACTCGTGCGTTCCCTGCGGACAACTCTCGTCCAGCATCACCCAGATCATGGGCGGCATCTTCCCTGCCTTCATTCGCTCGTAGATCCGCAACCCGCTCACCAGCGCGCTGTCAATCTCCCCGCCGAACCCATGCGTCCAATACACAGTCGGATATTTCCCGCCGCTCTTCACATAATCGGGAGGCAGAATCACCCAGGCCCTTACCTTCGTCGGCCGCCCCCAGAACCGCGTCAGCGCCGGGCTCTCGAACTCCTCCAGCCGCGCCACATCTGCAGTCGCCGTCCCCTTCAGCTTCTCGTAGGCCGCCTTCCGCTGCGCATCCTCCTCGGGATGATGGTCCAACACCAGCTCCGGCTCCGCTGTGCTGCCCGGCTTCCACCCTGCCAGAGCCATCACATTGCTGATCCAGTCCTCCGGCGCGCGCCCCGCATAGTTGTAGTTGTGATCTGTGTCGAGCACTGCCTGCACCTCATAGAGCCCTCCGTTCAGTTCAGAGAACGCCTTCGGAAACGCAAGCTGGTCGGCATTCACCTCCACCTCCTCGCCCGGCTCCAGGTCATGAATCTCCTGAGCCGCTACATAGGTCGCGGTGGGATGAAACTCATCGATGCTGACTTCCTTGTCGCCGGAGCCGGGCTTGAGGAACAGCAGCAGGCGGCCGCTCACTGGAGCGGTCAGCGTCTCCGCCGCCTTTACTCGGAAGAACGTATGCGGCGCGGCAGGCTCAGTCTGCGCCTGCAGCAACGGTGCACATCCCACAAAAGCCGCGATAAAGCAAACGACAAACGACAAGCGAGATTCACTCACGCTCTCAAACTGCATGCTGGTTTCTCCGCAGAATCAGGAATTCAGGGGAACGCTGGTGTCAACCTTTATATCGCTCGCGGCCCCCAAGTTCCTACGGCGATCGCGCAGCTTTAAGAACGGCCGCTCCACGCACAGGTGCAGCACCCCTGCCACCGCAAAACACAGCGTCATGTACACCACTAGCCAAAGCACGCTTCCCAGCCGCGGAAACCACGCGTCTGTAAGGTGCAGCATCTGCTTTTGCGTCAGGTAGAGACAATACGCCAGCGTGGCGCATATCTGCGCGCCCGGAACCCTCAGCCGCAGCCATCCATTCGTGCTCAAAGCCGAAGCCACCAGGCATGCCAGCCCCAGCGCCACCAGCGGAAACCCAAACAGCACGCTGACCACAGATGTGCCCGTCTCCGCCGGAAAATGCCCGTCGAACAACAGCACCGCTCCGCCCGTAATCGCCACGCCCAGCAGCAAGAGCATGTGCCCGCGCCGCGCCATCAGCGACCACCACTCGGGCCGAAACGTCCTCACCATCGCCAGCGAAACTCCCGCCAACAGCCCGTCCAGTCGGCTATACGTCGGATAGTAGATGTGGCGCATGAACGCGTTGCCGAACCCATCCTGATCCGCCAGCGGGCGCAGAACATGGAATAAGACCCACCCTCGCACTGCCAATCCCGCCAGCACAAACGCCGCTATCAGCGCCACGCCGCGACGCGACGACGGTCTCCGCATCGCCGCCCACACAATCAGCGGGAAGAGCAAGTAGAAGTGCTCCTCCACGCACAGCGACCACGCGTGCGAAAAGTTCTTTCCTGCCGGATGCTCCGCCAGCAGGTTGAACGTGAACGTCGCATACTGCCACGCCGGTGCACTCGTCGCCGCCTCCCGGAACCACGGCGCCACGAGGTACAGCCCCAGCACCACGAAGAACGCGGGCAGCACGCGATACAGCCTGTTCCGATAAAACTCCCACAACCCTGGCCGCGAACCCGCCGCGTACCTGCGCAGCAGTTGCGATGCAATCAGGTATCCGCTGAGCACGAAGAACAGATCGACGCCCATCCACCCTAGGCGCAGCATCGGAACCGCCCAGTCGGGCACGGTGTCCCCGTGAAATGCCAGCAGGTGATAGCCAATAACAGCCAGAATCGCGACACTGCGCAGCGTGTCGAGCCCGTGATAGCGAGGAGCAGCTTTTTGCAAGGGAGAGGATGCCTCTAAGAATGTGCTTTCATCATGGCACGGAAGCCGCGTCAAAAGCGCTAACGTCCGCCGCGCGCTGACCTCTTCTGGTCAACAGCAACTGCACTTGCGCTCTCACGGCATCGCTTCATTCGTTCGCCAATGTTACTCGGGCTCTGAGCCAAACTGATCCTCCCAGCCACGTGCCCATTCAGGCGCAACGATAAGAAGGAATATACTGATTCCGCTTTGCCAACTTCCCTATGAACCGACGTGAATTCCTCCACACCACTGCCCTCGGGTTGGCTGCGGTCACCCTCGCGCCTGCACAAGAGTACGATCGCGACAAACGCCGACGGGTCGGTTTGATCGGCTGTGGATGGTACGGAAAATCCGATCTGTTCCGCTTGGTGCAGATATCGCCGGTCGAGATCGTCTCTTTATGCGACGTCGATTCGCAGATGCTCTCGAACGCTGCCGACATGTCCGCGGCACGGCAGCGATCCAGGAAGAGGCCTCGCACCTACTCGGACTATCGAAAGATGCTTGCCGAGAAAGATCTAGACCTGGTGCTGATTGCAACGCCCGACCACTGGCATGCGCTGAACATGATTGAAGCCGCAAAGTCCGGCATGGACATCTATGTTCAGAAACCGATTAGCCACGATGTTCTCGAAGGCAAGGCCATGCTGGCCGCTGCCCGCCAACACAATCGCGTCGTCCAAGTTGGTTTGCAACGCCGTAGCACGCCTCACCTGGTCGAGGCAAAAGAGCGCTTCATTGACGAGGATAAGCTCGGAAAGATTGCGCTTGTCGAGATCTACTGCTACTACCACATGCGCACGACGGCAAATCCGCCGGATACCGCGCCGCCGCCGAATCTGGATTACGATGCCTGGACTGGTCCTGCTCCAATGCGCCCTTATAACAGCCTGGTTCATCCCCGCGGCTGGCGCGCATTTATGGAGTATGGGAACGGCATTGTGGGTGACATGTGTGTCCACATGCTTGACATGACGCGGTGGATGCTCAACTTGGGCTGGCCGACGAAGATCGATTCCACCGGTGGCATCTTTGTCGATACGAAGAGCAAGGCCAACATTTCCGATACCCAGACAGCCACCTTCGATTTCCAGGATCTTCGAGTCGTGTGGCAGCACCGCAGTTGGGGCGAGGCCGCAGATCCGAAGTATCCATGGGGCGCTACATTCTACGGTGACAAAGGAACGCTAAAGGTAAGCGTGATGGGATATGACTTTATTCCCTTCGGCGGTGGACAGCCTGTTCATAAAGACGTCACCTACGAATTGGAACAATACCCAGAAGATAAGACTGAAAAGGAACTCGAGAAACACGTCGCGCCCGCCATCCGGCACCATATGCAAAACTTTCTTGCCTCGATCGACTCGCGTAGCCATCCTGTCTCAGACATCGAGCAGGGCTACATTTCAACCGCGTCATGCATCTTGGCGAACAATTCGATGAAACTGGGTCGAAGCCTGGCGTGGGATCCTGTGAAGCAGCTCGTGATCGGAGATTCCGAGGCAAATGCACTGTTGCGCCAGGAATATCGAGCGCCTTATGCCCATCCTGAAGCTTAGGGCTGGCTTTTGATCCCGGTTCGTGGCTTGCTCGTTTCCCTCAATCTCTATGAACTCCTCTATAGCCGGGCGCCCACTCCTGGCCGACCCGTTTTGCGAAGAATACCGACTGTAGTAAATTCGTCCAAGCTGGATAACTGGTAAATCGCCAATGCACTCACAGACAGTTTGAGACCGTCTCCATTACATCTCTCATCAACATGAACTGCGACAGAGATCGGGTAGACCGCTGCGCTCACTAGGCCTGCGAACGGTGGCCGCGTCAAAGCATGAGTCACAACCACGGGATAACGACCTACCTTCAAAAAGGATCGGGTTACCGCTAATATGAAGAACACATGTAGCATCTGTGCGCGTGTGAAACTCTTCCATACTGAAAGCAGCCGCAACAGAGAGATAAAAAATGATCCTCGTAACAGGAGCGACCGGCAACGTCGGAAGTGAATTGATAAGGAATCTTCACGCCGCAGGAGCGCCTGTTCGCGCCCTCGTCAGAAAAGAAAACTCAGCAGTACCGGGTGGCATTGAATGCGCCGTCGGAGATCTCAGTCAACCCGCGAGCATCAGCAACGCGCTAATTGGCGTGACTCGCGTATTTCTGTTGGGCGGATACAGCGATATGCCCGCCGTCCTCAACCGGCTTCGCATAGCGAAAGTTCAGCATGTTGTCTTGTTGTCTTCACGCTCGATTATCGGCGGGCAATCCTCAAACGCGATTGTGAAGATGTGGATGACTTCTGAAGACGCCGTGATGTCATCCGGGATTCCTTGGACAATTCTTCGTCCGAGCAGCTTTATGTCGAATGCTTTGCGCTGGCGATCCGATATTCGGGCAAGCAGACCCGTGCGGGTTCACTTTCCGAATATTCCGATCGCGTTGATCGATCCTTACGACATAGCTGCCGCAGCCGCCGTTGTCCTCACGACCGGGAGACAGCGGAACAAAACGTACGAGCTGAGTGGGCCGATCGCCATGCTGCCCGCAGAACAATTGGAGATTCTTGGACGAGCAATAGGCAGGAAACTCCACGCTCAGTTTGTGCCCGACAACGAAGCCTTTGCAGATCTACTCAGACAGAGTTCCGAAGAGTTTGCGGATGCAATCTTTCGATTTTATGCAAAAGGCGAATTCGACGACTCGAGGGTTGTGTCTACCGTGACTCACCTGACTGGGCAAGCACCCCGTTCTTTTGAACAGTGGGCGATCAATCATGCATCTGAATTTCTTGAGAGCTAATCGTCGGCCAAGGCTGAATCAACGGCCCATTTCAAAACACGGTTCAAATATTTCTCTACCTTCTTTAGTAGCAGGCACGAACGCAGCCACGGGCCGTTGGCGCACTCATGGCCCCGGGGTTGGCACTACTCACTCAGAGTTGCGCCCCGCTCCTCGCGCTTTCATCGCGACCAGTGGATATTCGTGCCTGCATGACTGGCCATTGACCCTGCATTGAATCGGCTTTAGGCTGGTTCGCCAAAGAGGGCTCTTTCCGGGAGCGATGATCGAATTACATCCTGTCCGACAGAATCGTCTACGCGAAGACCACCCCTGCCAGTGATCCGGTCGACCCCTCACCCGTGATCACCATCACAGACTCAGCAATCCAGATCGCCTACTCTGTTCACGTGAGTCGTGGTGTGCCTGGGCTCCGTCCTTAGGCAAACGACGAACGGAAGGGGAGTTACTAGAAAGGAAATGGGTTTACTAGAAAATTAGCTACCCCTCCCCCTGTTTTTACTTCTCCCATTCTTCGCCTTTTTTCTTGTATCATGCTCACAGTAAGCAGCTTGAGCATATATGAAAAATCACATATGAAAATCCGTAGGCAGTCGTAGCGTTAGCAGCAGTTTATCATTTGAGTAATAGATATCTGCTAGGCTAGCGCAGCCTTGATGATCTCGCTCACCACGCGCCCTTCGGCACGCGCCCCGGTTGCCTGGATCTTCACCTGCACGCGTTTCATCACCAGCCCCATCTCCTTCGGAGTCGGCTTCTGCCCTGCCTCCGCAGTCTGCTCGGCAATGGCCTGATCCACCAGCGCGCGCAGCCCCGCCTCGTCCAGCGACTTGGGCATGTACTCTTCAATGACCGTGATCTCCGCCGCTTCCTTGGCAGCCAGCTCGGGACGGTTCCCCTTCGTGAACATCTCAATCGAGTCGCGCCGCTGCTTGACCATCGTGGCCAGCGTCTGCTGTTCCTCCGCCGGCGTCAGCGCGCTGCGCTTTTCGATCAGCTTGTTCTTCAGCGCTGTCTTGATCAGCCGCAGCGTCCCGGTGCGATCGGCGTCCTTGGCCTTCATCGCCGCAACCATGTGCTGCGTAACCACTACTTCCAGTCCTGCTGCTTCCGTCATCTTCGTTCTCTATCCAATCGAATTCGCTCGCGGCCAACGACTCTCCGCAACACCCCAAGTGTAAATGCCGTGAAGCGCCTGGATCCCTAACGCCGGGTCTACAGATCTTTCTTCGTATTCAAAATCCGCAGTTGCTTCTATAGTGTTCCCAACCGGCTCACGTCGCAGCTCCCCGAGGTCAAAACATGGGAACGATTCGCCGTGTCCTTCTTCCCTGTCTGTTTCTACTGGTGTCCGCGCTCCCCAGCGCGCAAACTCCTGAGCCACTCCAAATCATTCTCGGCCAGGCGGCTGTGCCGCTCTACGGCCCGTGGAAGTTCACCGTCGGCGACTCACCCGTTGATCCCAAAACCGGCAATCCGCTGTGGGCCGAGCCCGCCTTCGACGACTCTCAATGGGAAACGGTCGATCTGAAGCCCAAGGCCGGCTCCTTCGATCCCATGGCCGGGCTTTCCGGTTACGTGCCAGGCTGGACTGCTAAGGGCCACAAGGGCTACTGGGGCTACGCGTGGTATCGCATCCGCGTCCAGGTCAACGCGCACCCCGGAGAACGCCTTGCGCTCTCCGGCCCCGAAGGCGTCGACGATGTCTACCAGGTCTTCGCTAACGGCACTCTGCTTGGCAGCTTCGGAAGCTTTCCGGGCGGCGGCCGTGATCCCATCGTCTACAACGCGCAGCCCAGGATATTCGCGCTTCCCGCCGCAAACGACGCAGACGCGGGCACCCGCGTGCTGGCCTTTCGCGTCTGGATGATGCCGGTCACGCTGCGCGAGGATCCCGATGCGGGCGGCATGCACTCGCCTCCCCTGCTAGGCGATTACAACGCGGTCGGCGCACGCTACCAGCTCGCGTGGCTCGAACTCGTGCGCAGTTACGGCTCGCTGCCAATCCTCGCCGCACTGTATCTCCTGCTAGCCGTCATGGCCTCCAGCCTCGTCCTGTTCGACCCCAGGGACGTCACGTACCGCTGGCTGGCCGCGGTCTTCCTGGTGATGGCGATGGCGGACGCGGAGCAATGCCTGACCTCCTGGACCCAACTGGTCAGCGGCACCCTTGGACTCGTGGCTCATCACGTTATCTTCGATCCGCTCATCCTCGGTGGATGGGCCATCGTATGGTGGACCTGGTTCCGCCTGCGCCAGCCCGCGTGGATGCCTCGCGCCATCGCCGCCCTGACCCTGCTCTACGCTCTCTCCGAGGCGCTCGGGCGTGACCTGTTCTTCACCGCGATTCCAGCCTCTGTCGGTGGGGCCTTTCACTCCGCCACCGTATACATACGCCTTCTCTTCCTTATGCTGCTTGTGTTCCTCGCTGTCCGCGGCATTCAGCAGCAGAAAAGCGATGGCTGGCTCGCCCTGCCCGCGCTCCTGCTCGTCGGCATCGCGCGCTTCCAGCTTGAGCTTGCCATTCTGCATGTCCGGACCCACTGGTTCCCGTTCGGAATGCAGGTCAGCCTCGGCATGATCGCTCACTTGCTGCTGATCGCCGTCATCTTCATCCTCCTGATCCGGCGCGTGCTGCTCTCGGTGCGGCGGCAGCGTCAGCTGGCTCTCGATGTGAAGCAGGCGCAGGAGGTGCAGCAGGTCATCCTGCCCGAGCATCGCATTGTGCTTCACGGGTTCGAAATTGAAAGCGAGTACCGCCCCGCTCTCGAGGTAGGCGGCGACTTCTTCCAGATCATTCCCCACGCCTCCGATGACAGCCTGCTCATCGTCGCCGGCGACGTGGCGGGCAAAGGCCTTAAAGCAGGCATGCTGGTCGCTCTCCTCGTCGGCGCCATCCGCAGCACAGCGGAACTCGATCCCGAGCCGGCTGCGATCCTGGCAGCGTTGAACCGCCGCCTGCTCGGCCGCGGGGACGCCCGCGCCACCTGCCTCGCCCTTCGGATCCGCCGAGATGGCGCGGTAGTTCTCGCTAACGCCGGTCACCTGCCGCCCTATCTCAATGGAGTCCCCGTCGAGATCGAAGGCTCCCTTCCTCTAGGACTCGTCGAAAATCTCGAGTCCTCGATGCTCAAGTTCCAGCTATCCCCCAGCGACCGCCTGCTGCTCGTCTCCGATGGCGTGCCCGAAGCCACTGACCTGCAGGGCAAGCTCTTCGGTTTCGATCGCGTGCTCGAACTGGTCCGCACCCAGCCCACAGCCGAGAAAATCGCCGACGCCGCCCAGACCTTCGGCCAGGAGGACGACATCAGCGTGATCTCCGTGACGAGAGTTACCGTGGCTGAGCGGACCGAACAGCCCACACTGGCCGGAATACACACCGAGCAATAAGGGACCTGTCGCCGCCCGCGCCGGTGCCACCCTTCTCGCCTAGCCGCGAATGGCGGCGAAGCCGCAGTGGCCGCACCGCAGGTGCCCTGGAACTTTTCGCCTCTTGTTCCATCTAAAGGAGTGAGGTTTATACAGGGCCATGAAACTTAAATCTATATCGATTCCGCTACTTGGTTTCGCGCTGGCCGGGCTGCCGGCCTTTGCCTTCAATGTCGAATCCAGACCCGCCCAGCCGGCGCGGCCGGGCACGGTGAACTACGTTGAAGGCTCGGCTTCCATCGACGGGCAAACCATCGCGCCCAACCAGATCGGCTCCGTCAATCTTGAAGCCGGCCAGGAACTCACCACCGGCACGGGCAAAGCGGAAATCCTGCTCACGCCCGGAGTCTTCCTGCGCGTCGCGGACAACAGCTCTGTGAAGCTCGTCTCCGCTGACCTTTTGAATACCCAGGTAGAGATCGAGAAGGGCCGGGCCGGCATCGAAGTCGACCAACTCTACAAGCAGAACAATCTACAGGTGGTCGACAACGGCGTCACCACCCGGCTCGCCAAAACCGGCTATTACGAATTCGACGCCGCTTCGCCCCAAGTCATGGTCTTCAACGGCAAGGCGGACGTGGAACTCGCTGGCGGCAAGACCAAAAGCGTCAAAGGAAACCATCAAGCTGCACTGCAGTCCGACCTCGCCACTCTCAAGACCACCGGGATCGAGGAGAACCGCGACAAGGACGACCTCTACAACTGGAGTCGCCTGCGTTCGCAGTATCTCGCAGAGGCCAATAATGAGATGGCCCCCTACTACGCCGAAGGCTACGCCCCCGGCTGGTACTGGAATCCGTATGGCTACGGCTACACCTTCATCGGCGCCGGCCCGTTCTTCAGCCCGTTCGGCTGGGGCTTCTATCCCCTCGGCTGGGGCTGGGGCGGAGGCTGGGGAGGTGGATGGTATGGCGGCGGGTGGGGCTACTATGGCCACCCCTACCACGGCCACCGCTTCGTGGTAGGCAGCGGACCGCACGGAGGTACCGTCCATAGCTTCGCCGCACCCCGGCCTTCTGCCGGCTTCCATGGCGGCATGCCAGGAGGCTTCCACGGCGGTACGCCAGGCGCCGGATTTCACGGCGGAATGGGCGGCGGTGGATTCCACGGCAGCGCCCACCGGTAAACGCCATTTTTCATCAACCGGGAGCGCGGGTTCTTCGAACCCGCGCTCCCGCATTGCTCCACCTGCTTCTGTGATCGCCGGCACATCCCCGCCTCTCCTATCTGGTCCACAATCGAACTCCCGATGCCGTCTGCCACCCCATTTCGCCTCTTCACCAATCGCCCGTCAGCGATCAAGGGCGAGCGCCGGGCCTCCCCCACCCCCGCCCCCTCCCCTAACCTGAATCCCTGAGGGTACCCCCCTCCCCCAGTTGATCGAACAGTTCTAAATTCTCTCGCCCAATCGATCACATAAATCACATTCGTGTGTATACTGTGATTGTTCGGTTGTGATCTCCTCCAACCGCTAAGGAGAGCCCATGATCCGCAAAACGCGCCTTTTTACTCCCGGACCCACCCCCCTGCTTCCCGCCGCTCAGTTCGCGATGGCTGCCGCCGACATGCACCACCGCACCCCTGAGTTCCGCGCCCTCTTCCAGAGAGTCCTCGCGCAGCTCAAGGTCTTTGTCGGCACCCAGAACGATGTCCTGTTGCTCTCCTCCTCCGGGACAGGCGCGATGGAAGCCGCCGTCGCCAACCTCACGTCGCCAGGCGAAAAGGTCCTGGTACTTACCGCCGGAAAATTCGGCGAACGCTGGCGCGATCTCGCCAAGGCATACGGATGCGAGCCTGTCGTCCTCAGCGCCCCCTACGGCCAGACCTTCGACCTTGCCGACGTGAAGAAGGCGCTCACGCCCGAGATCAAGGCCGTGCTTATGCAGGCCAGCGAGACCTCCACCGCCGTGAACCACGACGTTCAGGGCGTGGCCAAGCTCATCAAGGAAGTCGCACCCGAGGCGCTGCTCGTTGTGGACGGTATTACCGGGCTGGGTACCACGCATTTCGACGTGGACGGCTGGGGCATCGACGTGCTCATCGGCGGATCGCAGAAGGCGGTCATGATTCCGCCGGGCCTCGCCTACCTTTCGGTGAGCGAGAAGGCCTGGGCTGCTATGGAGAAGTCGAAGAACCCGCGCTATTATTTCGATCTCCGCAAGGAACGCAAGAACCAGGTGAAGGGCGAGACGGCTTACACGCCAGCGGTTGCGCTGGTGGCCGGGCTCGGCGCTGCGCTCGACTACATCGCTGGACAGGCCAACGGCAACCTCGAACAGGGCCGCATCGCGCTCGTGAACAACGCAATCGTGAACGCCGCGGCCACTCGGGCTGGTCTCACCGCACTCGGCTTCACGCTGTTCGCGCCCACGTCTCCCTCTGCTGCGGCCACAGCTGTTGCCGTTCCTGAAGGCATGGACTCTAGCGACGTCGTCAAAGCTCTCAAGACGCGCTTCGCTTCGGTCATCGCCAACGGCCAGGGGGAGATGAAGGGCAAGATCTTCCGCGTCGCGCACCTGGGCTTCTTCGATTATCTCGACACCATCGCGTTCCTCGGTGCCATGGAGCACATCGCCAAGGACACGTTGAAGCTGCCAGTCGAATGGGGACAAGCGGTAGCCGCGGCGCAGAAGGTTTACGCGGAAGCAGCTTCCAAGTAGTTCACAGTTCGTAGTTCACAGTTCTAAGCATTCCCACCTCAGCGGCTGTTCGCGGGGTCTGTCACTGTGAACTGTGAACTAACGACTGTCCTTTAACGGCGAACTACGAACTGTGAACTGAGAACTCAATATGGCAGATCTCACCTTCGGCGAAAAACTTGTCATCGCCCGCAAGAAGCTCGACCTCTACCAGTACCAGATGGCCGAGAAGCTGGGCGTGCACCCCAACTCCATTTGGAAGTATGAGCGCGGCGAGGGCAAGCCCCACGCTGCTGTCATTCGCATGTTCGACCTGCTGTGCGAGAAGGAGGGCGTTCGCTTTGACGAGTACGCTCCCGCCGCAGCGGAAAAGGGAGAAGCGATGAAGATTGTCCTCGCGGAAAAAGTGTCGCCGGCCACGCTGGCGGTGTTTGCGGCCGAGCCCGGCTGGGAAGTTCTCACCCACGACAAGCTGCCCGACGGATTGCCCGCCGCGCTCGCCGATGCCGACGCACTCGTCGTCCGCTCGGCCGTGCAGGTGGACGATGCGCTTATGGAGAAGGCGCCGAAGCTTCGCGTGATCGGCCGCGCCGGTGTGGGTGTCGACAACATCGACGCCGAAGCCGCCACGCGCCGCGGCATCGTGGTGATGAACACGCCCGGAGCCAACGCCGTCGCCGTTGCCGAACTCACCATCGGTCTCATGCTCGCGCTGGCCCGCAAGGTGCCCGCGGCGAACGGCACCATGCACGCGGGCAAGTGGGAAAAGAAGTCCCTGCAAGGCTCGGAGCTGCGCGGTAAGACTCTCGGCATCCTCGGCCTCGGCCGCATCGGGCTTGAGGTCGCGCGGCGTGCCCGCGGATTCGGTCTCGAGATTATTGGCAGCGATCCGTTCGTCTCGGCTGCGGTTGCGCGCGAGAACGGGATCCGGCTGGTCACGATCGATGAGCTCTTCGCAGGCTGCGAGTACCTCACGCTGCACGTGGGACTGACGCCGCAGACTGCGGACATCATCAACGCCAAGACCCTTGCCGCGATGAAGAAGGGCGTGCGCATCATTAACTGCGCGCGAGGCGAACTGATTGACGATGCTGCGCTTGTCGAAGCCCTCAAGTCCGGGCATGTAGCCGGCGCCGCGCTCGACGTGTTCCGCGAGGAGCCGCTGAAGAACTCGGCTTACACCGGTCTCGACAATGTGATCCTGACGCCGCATATCGCTGGCTCCACCGGCGAGGCGCAGGAAGCAGTCGGCATCCAGATCGCGCGCCAGGTGCGTGAGTACCTGAAGCTTGGCGTGGTGCAGAACGCCGTGAACCTGCCTTCCCTCAGCCACGAAGAATATGTGCAGCTTTCGCCCTACATCGATCTTGCGGGACGGCTGGGGTCGTTTCTGGCACAGACTGGAAAGGGCGGAATCGAGTCGGCTCAACTTTTCTACGGCGGGCTGCTCACCGATGCGAAGACGGAGCTTGTTCGTAACTCGGCGATTGCCGGACTGCTCGCAGGCTCAGAGAACGTGAACCTGATCAACGCTGCTGCGATCGCGGAGGAGCGCGGCATTCGCGTGCACGAGGAGAAGCAGGATGGGCATCGCGGCGGAGCGGCGAATTTGCTTGCGGTGGAGCTGCACTCGGCCGGTGGCGCGAGCCACGCGACGGCGACGGTAATTCATGGGGAACAGCCGCGGTTGCTCGAGTTCGACGGCATCGACGTTGAAGCTCCGCTTGAAGGCAATCTGCTGGTGTGCCGCAACCTGGACGTTCCAGGCGTGATCGGCAAGATCGGAACGATCCTGGGCGAACATGGCGTGAACATCGCCAACTTCGCACTCGGCCGCGATCGATCCGGCGTTCAGCCGGTGAAGGCGCTGGCCGTGGTGCAGGTTGACGCGCCGGTCTCGCAGGATGTGCTGCAGGCGCTGACGAAAATCGAGGCGCTGCTCGAAGCCAAACTGGTCACGCTGCCTGAAGGGAAGAGCTAGGGGGCGTTTGAGTGCCAGATGCCTGCGAACTACAGGTCTGCGGGCATCTGGAGCGACGAAGCCGCCGCGTTCGCCTGTTTACTGCAACGTAACCTTTTGAATTCGATTCCCAATTTGGAACCAAAATATATATAAGATTCCATAGGTCGTCTAAGCTTTTTACTTCAATAGTTTGCCTTGAAAATAGCCCTCAAAAAGCGAATATAAGGAGAAGTAAAAACAGGGGGAGGGGTAGCTAATTTTCTAGTAACCCCCTGCTGATATCTCAAAGGGCCGCGCTCTGTGAATCGAGCGCAGCCCTTGATGAAGAATAGCGACTTCGGCAGTCCCGGTATGTGATGGCTGTCACGGGTCCAGCGTTCAGTTGTCGGTGAGGCTCTCCGTCCGATACAACGCCACAGTCGACGGGAGTTTCCAGCAGCGGGGGCTAAAGAGGCTGCGGAAAAACTCATTTTTGCCCTTACCGACATCGCAAAAACATCCCCCAGCGGCTTGAGCCGGACAGATTTGCGGGACTTAACGGCACGAATAAATTCGTGCCCCTTCAAAACAGTGGCCTTGGTGGAGTTTTTCCGCAGCCCGTAAAGCCCCCTAATCGTCTCTTTGGCATTCGGGCTGCCTGAAGGCGGCCCCTGATACGAATAGTCGTGGCAGGAGGGCTGACGAGGCGGGAACGTGGACGCTGGAAGGGGTGACATCGGACGGCGGGCCAGGATCTCGGTTGCGAATGCTCCTCGAAACAAAAAACACGCCCGGTGCTGCAAACCCTCTACAGCGCCGGGCGCGGGAGTAAAGCCGAAATCAGAACGAAGCCATGATGCCGGCGACGGGGCCCTTCTGCGTGAGGCGGAGGCCGATCTGGTTGTCGCTGCCATGAACGCTAAGGCGGGTTCCCAACTGATAGCCGCCGCTGACATACCAATGCCGAGCGAATGCGTAGTCCGCCGTGGCCCTGCCCGCCCAGAAATCGCCATAGCCGAACAGATACATTCCCTGGATTCCACCATCCAAGTCAAACTTCCTCGAACCCGGAATCGGGAAGAACTTCACGCGCGGACCTACTGCAGGGATCGGCGCAATTACAGAGCCCTTGGAGGTTCTCTCAGCGCTTTGCCCGTTCACTGTAGCCGTGCCTGTGATGGTCGCGCTGGTGTCGAGAATATTGAACTGGGCGACCAGCGCCAGATACCACTGGCTTCTGCGGAAGATGTCCCATTGATAGCCGGGCGCATAGAGGAATGAGTGGATATCGGTGTCCACGGTGACTCCCGCATCGTACGTTTCGCCCTGCCAGTCGATCTGGCGATTGAGGGTGGTCTTCCTAGTGCTGTTGACCGGGCTTACCAGCAGAAGCAGATGGTGCTTGCGGGCGAACCTCCAGTCCAGATTGCCCGAAAAGGTCGAATAGGATCCGAACCCGAGATCACGATGCAGATCGATCTGGTCTCCGCCTTCATTTAGATCGCTCTTGATGTAGCCCCCAGGCGCGGAAAACCACCAGTTGGCTCTTACGTGCAACCTGTCGGAATCGACTTCGTCGCCGTCCGCAAACATCGGCCTCAGCCCACCAAGAAGCAGGCATGCAAGGACAGCTATCTTTCCCAGTCCTCGCCAGGGGACTCTGCCTCTGCCAAATGGCGCACGCGCTGCTCCCATTTTCTGGGAGAAAACGCAAAGGATGCGATCGATTCTCACCGTCTACCTGCCTCTCTTCGCCGGGCGATAAAAGACGCCGCGAAATCCAGAAGAGGCGGCATAGCCACACTCCAACCGTTGCGTTCGATCACCGTCGTGGCACTGCTCGATCACGCGATGCTTCCACACGGTTCGTCGAGACGCACGCTGCGCAGCAACCCTCTGGGGACTGTGATCTGCTGCGATGTGGGCCTGGGAGTATTCGCCGCCCTCACCGGGAATACCCCATTGTGGCTAGGTTGCTAACAGGGGCTCAACTGTAAATACTGCTAGCTTTGCAGGGCCGCGCCACTCAACCCATCATGCTTTTGTGCCCCAGAAGGCAGCGGATGTAGGAAATTTGCCCAACGTGATAGGTCTCGTGCCAGGAAAGAAAGCGAATGGTTCCGCTCATCTTGCCGTCAGCGCTGGGAGGGCCCGGGTTGGCGGCGGGCTGGTTGACGGTCTCTTCGGACGCATTTTCGAGCGCCGACTCGAGCGCCGCGGCAACTTCCTGCCAGGCCGCCGTGAGCACCTCGGGCGAGGGATAGGGCGCAGTGCCGTCAACCTTTTCGCCGCGCGCAAACATGCCAAGCCAGGGAGCCGACCACTTGGAGCCGAGCCGCGCCAGCACGGCGGTGCGAGCCCAAATGATATGACCGACGATCCATGCGATGTGGTTGGCGGCGCCCTGCGGCTGTTTGAGCCAGTCGTCGTGGCTGAGGTCGCTCACAAACTTTTTGATGGAGTTGTTGTTATAGCGAAACTCTTCAGCGGCATGGGCAATCGCTGCGGGAACGGGCATGGGTCGTCTCCGGTCAAAGAATCCAGACAGAGCGTGTCAGCGGTGTACGCAAAACTGTCAACCGGGCACGCGAGAAGGCTGCAGGCAAATTATCTCCTACTGCACCGGCCGCCCGTTCACGCTCCGTCCAGCAGCTGATGGATGCGGCGCGCCATGCGCGCCACCTGCGCCCAATCCTTATCGGCGAAGCTCTGGGAATGGGCCACTTTGTTGCGCAGGATCTCCAGTTCCTTGCTGGCCTTTTGCGCTCCGCTCGCGCTGGTGATTCCCAGGACGTTACGCTCCGCGGGGTCAGTTAACAGCACATCGACCTTGTCGCTCAATTGCAGGCAGTCGAGCAGGTCGCAGTCTTCTTTGCGGCGCTGCCGCTCGGCATAAAGGCGCCGTGCCCGCTCGAGCCGTTGCTCTGAGACCAGGCTCGTCCAGGAGTCTTCCGGCCACTTCTGGCGGATGCGCTCGGTGGTTTCCAGTTCTGTAAAGGTGATGATGCCGAACAGCCACATGCGCACGGCGGGCTTGTGAAAGTCGCTACGCGCGATTACACCCGAAATGCTCTCATTCACACTTACAAAGCAAAAGTCATGGCGGGTGAGAACGTCGGTCACTTCGGTCAGCGGGCTGCGTCCGCTGACGATCTGGCTTTTGGCGAATTCCCTTCCTTGCGGT
This sequence comes from Occallatibacter riparius, assembly GCF_025264625.1. NCBI lineage: Bacteria > Pseudomonadati > Acidobacteriota > Terriglobia > Terriglobales > Acidobacteriaceae > Occallatibacter > Occallatibacter riparius. The sequence continues at coordinate 4,168,682 of NZ_CP093313.1, read as the reverse complement.
GTTTCGCCGGACTTGTGCTGCCTGGCCGGGAGGAACCCCCACAGCTTTCCATGCCGGTGCAGGCCGGCTACGTGAATGCCCGCGACGGTCATGGCTTGGTGCAGTTCCGCAGGATGCAGCTCCGAATCGAAGGAGACCAGCGGTTCCGCAACGTACTGCGCGGTGATCGCCTGCTCGAAAACCCGAAGTGCGGCGATGGGGATGGCCAACGGACGGAAGCGCGGGGCGGCGGCTCCTTTCTGGGCGGGCAGCGAATCGATCGCGTACTTATCGAGGTTGCGCTGCAGTCTTGCCAGCAGGCGGGAATCGCCTCCCGCGAGTACCTCAATAAGCTCGCTGGTTTCCGACGCATACGGAATCAGGGCGATGGGGTCGGTCTTGTGCAGAGTGCTGCAGGAATCGATGAGGTCGGCAATCTTGACCGTCTTTGCTGCTGGGGATGCGCCGGCGAAGTGTTGTTTGGCAAGTCCTGTCCGGGTCACGCGGTTCCGGAAACCGGCGTGCGTGGGGACGGTGAGCTCGCCGACAACCCGCGCCACTTCGGAGCCGAATCTGCGCTCGAGGTCGCCAATGGTGACCGCGGTGTCCTCTACGATGTCATGCAGCCACGCAGCGGCAATCGTCTCTTCATCGTTTGTTACGGATGAGACGATCTGCGCCACGGATTTGCGGTGCATGGGGAGATCACGAACCGCGGGAATCGCGCCAACGTGAATGCGTTCGTGGTTTTCATTGGCAAACAGCTTCGCGGACTTAACGAGTTCCCCCAAGACGTATCCCCTTGCTCACCGGCGTACTCCCGGGTACTTTAGGTCACGTAGTTTCGCTGGTCTGCTGGCAAATTGTGCAACGTCCGCCGATTGGCTGGTTTGCTGGTCGCTGAAGCGAGGTTGACCTGCCGGGAGATCTGTCGCTCATCGCTTGCCGTGGGGGTCGTACTGGAAACACTGCTCGAGGGTGACGCCGAGAGCCTGCGCGACTTTGAAGGCGGTTTCGAGTGAAGGCGAGTACTTGTCCTGCTCCATGGCGATCACTGTCTGGCGCGTGACGCCCACCTTATCGGCAAGTTCCTGCTGCGTGATGGAGCGCGCACCCCGCAGTTCGCGGATCTGATTGCGGATGGCGGGCATCAGAGAGCCCTCCTATAAGACACGATCTGCGTGGCTGTCTTGGTGATGTCGGCGATCACGAGCATGCTGAAGAAAGCGCTGAGGAAGTGCAGGCCAACGCGGCTGCCCTCGAAATTGAAGTCAGTGCGGGTGGCGTGGAACCAGATCATACCGAGTCCCACCACCATGAGCGTGGCGAAGGTGAGGTATCCTGCGCGATAGCCGCGCAATTCTATAAGCTGGTCGCGCTCATCGGTGACCCGGTTCCGCGTGAAGAGCGTGATCAGCAACTGCACGAAGACCTGAAGCAGGATGACCGCGACGATCATGCCCGCGACTTTGTTGATCGAGTTCTGATGGTGAAGGAAGAAGTACGAGCCGTAAACGAGCAGCTCGGCGACGAGGGATGCGTAAAGGGACTTTTCGCGATAGGAAAGGCTCGGCATCGGCAAAGCTCCATGTCAAAAAAATTTGACATTGACGACTGTAGCGCGACGCAAATGGGATGTCAAATATTTTTAACATCCCGCAAATGAGGGACTCCGTGCAAAACAGAAAGGACACCCTTGCGGATGTCCTTGTGCTTTTCCAGCTTGAGGGAAGCTATGCGCGGCTGAGGTAGGCGCCTTCGCTGGTGTCGACGCGGATCTTCTCGCCTTCGTTGATGAAAGGCGGTACCTGCACCACCAGGCCTGTTTCCGTCTTCGCAGGCTTGGTGACGCTCGAGGCGGTCGCGGACTTGAGGCCGGGCTCGGTCTCCACCACGGTGAGTTCGACGAACGTGGGCAGCTCGATGCCGACCGCGTTGCCGTCGTGGTAGCTGACGCGGATCTGCAAATTCGGCGTGAGGTACTCCACGGCATCGCCGAGAGTGGAAGCCTTGAGCACGGTCTGCTCGTAGTTCTCGGGATTCATGAAGTAGTAGTCGTCGCCGTCGTTATAGAGGAACTCCATCGCGATTTCGTCCACGACAACCTTCTCGATGGCATCGGCTGAGCGGAAGCGGTGCTCGAACATGGCGCCGGACTTGAGGTTGCGCAGCTTGGCCTGGATGAAGGCGCGCAGGTTGCCGGGCGTGCGATGCTCCACCTTGAAGACCAGGTGAAGCGTGTCGTTGTGCTTGATGATCATGCCCGGACGCATCTGTGTGGCGGGAATCGCCATAAGGGTAAAACTCCTTGCTGGTTGCGCTTCTCAGGCGCAAAAAAGTCGGCCTTGACGCCATCTTTCATTGTACCGTAAGCGCAACTGCAGCACCTGGATGAGCGGGTGCTCGGCCGTCGGATGATCAGAGTGAAGGAGCTTTCGAAGATCGTCAGCGCTGGGCTGTGCGAACGGGACCGGACTCGACGCCCGGGCGGGCGTGGGGCTGATTCTGGCCGGTCAGGCGCTCCAGCATCATGCCGGTGTCGTCGATGCAGAGCACGGCGTGGGATTTATCGATGAGCACGTCATAGCGGGAGAGGAAATCTTCGCCGAGGAGGCCCCGCAACGGAAAACCGGCGTGCTGCACAGTTTTCATGTCATAAATTACAACGCCGTGGCTGGCGGCTTCGTGTTCGCCGACTTGGAGGGAGTCGACCTGCGCAAACGCCGCGCCACCCTGGAAGCTGGCTCCAGCAACGTTGGCATTCCCGGTCGTGACCAGGTGAAGGTCGGCGGCGAGAGCACGGTCGACTACCGTCATCTGCGTTCCGGTATCGACGAGGAAATCGTACGGGCCGGTGTGGTTGATCGAAACTCCAACAACCATCTGGTGCCCGTTGAGCATGCGCAAGGGAATGGCCTTCACCTTCGCCGGGCATCCATTCTGGGCGCCGGAGATTGCGGGGAAGAGCAAGGGAAAAAGAAGGGATGCCAAAAGCCGCATATGTTAATGTCGCATACCGTTTGACTGCGTTCCTTGGCCGCGGTCAACCACTGAGGAGCTTGGATGGCCGAGGCGGTGGAATCGTAGCCTGCGAGATTGGCAGATCGGTTCATTCGCTGCGGAGCGCCTCACTTGGATCCACTGATGCTGCCCGCCTGGCCGGAACGAAGCTGGCTAGCAGTGAGGCAAAGGCCAAAAGGCCGGCAACAGCTGCCAGGGTCGGGGCGTCCCATGCAGCTACACCGAACAGCAGCTTCCGCATGGCGAGCGATGCGCCGATCGCGCAGAGCAGCCCTAATGCGATGCCAATTGCGGTAAGCCGGCCCGCCTGCCGCATCACCATGGAGTAGACAGTGCCGCGCTGCGCGCCAAGGGCCATGCGGACGCCGATCTCGCGCGTGCGCTGACTGACGGAGTACGCGACCACTCCATAGAGGCCAACCACGCTGAGCACCAGGGCTATCACAGCAAAGCCGCCCACCAGCCACGTGCTGAATCGATGAAGCAATGCGGGCTGCGTCGCTTCAATGGCTTGGGTCATGGTTTGCTCGCCATAGACGCCCATGTTGGGGTCGAGCCCATGCAAGGCGGAGACCGTGGCAGGTAGGACCGATGCCTCATCCTGAGCTGTGCGGACAAGCACAACGAAGTTGTCGTCGGAGGATTGATTAATGGGGAAGTACTCGCCGGGAATCATTTCATCATCGAGACCGCCCTCGCGGAAGTCGGCGACAACGCCGATGACGGTGCGCATCGAATCGGGCGTGAGCCCGCCATTGCCAACGCGCTTGCCAATGGGATCTTCTCCGGGAAAGTATTTGCGCGCGAGGGCCTCATTGATAAGGATGACCGAAGGCTTCGAGCTGTCTTCATCTTCATTGAAGAGGCGGCCACGGACCAGCTGCGCCTTGAGATTCGCAAAGTACCCGGCGCTGACGTCGCGCTCCACCACCTCGTTATGCTCGCCGTTAAACGGCTTGCCTACAATGCGGATCCAGTCTGTGTCGCAGAAACACTGGACCGGAGGATCGCTGGTGATGCCCACGGAAAGAACTCCAGGAAGTGCGATCAGCCGCTGCTGAATGGCACGGTACATCTCCACGCGGCGAGGTTTGGCTTCATTGGCTTTCGGCGGGAGCTTCACGTTCACCATGGCGAGATGCGAGGAATCGAACCCCATGTCAACGTGGAGTAGCTTGTATAGGCTGCGGCCCAGCAGTCCCGCTCCTACCAGAAGCACGACGGCAACAGCCAGCTCGATGACAACCAGATTCGCGCCGAGGCGGCTCCACATGCGGCTGCCGGAGCCGCGACCACCTTCGGCAAGACCAGTGTGGATTTTCTGGAAGCCGAGCCGCAGCGATGGAGTCAGCGCGAGCATGGCCGTTGCCGCGGCCGCAACCAGCAGGGCGAAGACCGCAGTGTGCAGGCTGAATCCGACAAGGTTAAGGAAAGGCAGAAAGCTCGCGATGGTTTCGGGAATGAGCCGCGTGAGCAGTCGCATCAGCCAGAACGCGAAGGCAGAACCGGCCAGACAGCCGGCGAACGAAAGCAGCAGACCCTCTGTGACGAACTGACGGATGAGACGCAGGTGAGTGGCACCCAGTGCGCCACGCACGGCCACTTCGCGACGGCGGCTTTCTGATCGCGCCAGCAGCAGACTGGCTACATTCACACAGGCGATGAGGAGCAGGAGTACAGAGCTGACCAGAAGAGTGAGAAGAACTGGCCGCATGCTGCCGTTGATCTGATCTGAGAGTGGCATGAGAGCGGCGCCCTGCCCTTTGTTCTCGGGATACATGCGTTCAAGTTGCGCAGCGATGGATTTCAGGTCGGCCAGCGCGGCCGCCGGAGTGATGCCATCGCGCAGGCGGCCCACGGCAAAAAGATTGTGGCAGGAACGCCGCTGCTCGCACGAGGTGGGATCGGCGATTGGAGCCCAGAGTTCGGCGTTGCCGCGCGGAGCAAACGAGAACTCGCGAGGCAGTACGCCAACGATGGTGTAGTTGTCGGTATCGAGCTGAACGCTTTGACCAACGATATCCGGGCGCGCGCCGAAGCGTTTCCTCCATGCGCCGTAGGTGATCATGACCACCTTGGCTGCACCGGGCCGGCCTTCAGCATCATTGAAATCCCGGCCGAGCATGGCATGCACACCGAGTGTTCTGAAGAAGCCGGCGGTAACGCGTGCGCCGGGCACGGGCTCCGCGCCGCCCGGTGCGCGCAACAGAAATCCCCCGCCAGTGTAGGCATCGAATGCCGAGAACGAGTGATTCAGGCGGGCCCAATCGCGGAAGTCTTCGAGCGAGAGGTTTGATCGCGGATGGACGTTCGCGCTTTCGCCCACATCCATCAGGCGATCGGGATGTGAGTAGGGCAGCGGCTGCAATAGAGCAGCATCGACGAAGCCGAAGATGGCCACGCTAGCTCCCATTCCAAGCGCGAGAATGAGAATGGCGAGCACGCCGAATCCGGGATTCCTGCGCAACTGGCGCAGAGCGAAGCGAATGTCCTGCAGCACAGTCTCGGTGCGGAACCCGATGACCTCATGGCTCTGCTCGTTCAGCCGGGCTGTATTGCCGAATTGACGCTGGGCCGCATAGCGGGCCTCCTGGGGAGACATGCCGCTCGCAGTGAAATCCTTTTCGACCTGCGCGCGATGGAAGGCCATCTCCTCATCGAGATCGCTGCGGAAGCGCTTGCGCGAAAACACGAGCGAGACCTTTTTGAAAAACTGAACCAGTACGTTCATACAACCTCCGGGGAACGAACCCAGGGTGAATCAGGGCTAGCTCTGCTCTGCCAGAACACGGCCGATGGCGGCGATCATCTGCTCAAATTGCGAAACTTCGACACCGAGCTGTTTGCGGCCGGCGGCAGTGAGCGTGTAGAAGCGCGCGCGCCGGTTGGTCTCGGTCATCTTCCATTCCGCCTTCACCCAGCCCTGCAGCAGGAGCCGCTGCAGCGCGGGGTAGAGCGAACCCTCTTCCACGGTCAGCACATCGTCAGACATTCGCTTAATGGATTGCGCGATGCCGTAGCCGTGGAGCGGTGCGCGCGTGAGGGTTTTAAGGATCAGCATGTCGAGCGTGCCCGGAAGCAGGTCAGGTTTACCCATGGAATCTATGTATAGGTAATCTAGGGATAGAATGTCAATGGAAGCATAGGAGATTTGACGGTTTCTCCACGCAAAAGCAACGGCCGCGGATTGGGCCTCCGCGGCCGTTGCAGCCTTCGATTCAGCTTGTCTGTTCTTTAGTGCTTCTGGAACATCGCCATCACTTCTTTGCGCAGCTCCACGCGGCTACTGTCGCGCGTGTAGAACATGTGGCCGCCGGGGAACTCGCGAACGGCTACGCGCGTGGGATCACCCATGACTGGCATTTCATCGACGGTGAGAACCGAGCCCATGAATGGGCAGGAGAGATCATTCCATCCGTGGACGATGAGCACCCGGAGCTTGGGGTCGGCGGCCACGGCCTCGCGCAGCTCGGGCACCGCGCCGCGGCGTAGGTCGTTGTCGCGATCCCAGAGACGGTTCACCTCGTATGAGAGGGCGTTGTAGCGCGCGTCCACCTTCCAACCGACGGTGCGGGTCACGAAATCGACCATGGCTGTTGTGAGCGGCGCAATGATGCTGGCCAGGATGGGATCGTTGGCGCGCTGTTCCGGCGCGAACGGGAATGGGTCGAAGGACGTGACGTTCGAGTCGTACACGGAGCCGAGCTTGCCCTCCTCGCGGTGGACCTCGCGCAGGTAGGCGCCGGTTTCGATACGGCCACCGGAGTATTTCACGAACTGCGGATCGAGGCCGGTCATCTCCGTGACGCGCTGGATCAACTTTTGCTGACCTGCCTCGTCGGAGCGGCCCTTGAGCAGCGTCGTTGCGTATTCGCCGCGCGTATACGCAATCACGTCTGCCATCGCTTCCGGCGTGAGCTTCTTCTCGCGCTCGAGGTGTGCGGCGGTGATTGACGGCAGAGTCATCATCCAGGGGAGCGGCGACATATCGCCGTTCTGTTCCTGCGATGGGTTCAGATATGGCGAAACCAGCACCACGCCATTCAGAGCCACGCCGAGCTGCGACTGCAGATATTGGGTGATGCGCGGGCCGCGGAATCCGCCATAGCTCTCGCCAACGAGATACTTGCGCGAGGCGAGGCGATTGTTGAGCACCAGCCAGTCGTAGACGACGCGCGAGAGGTACTCGATATCGGACTGAGTGGAGAAGAAGAGTTTCTTCTGCTGATCCTCGGGGACGTTGGCGCGGCTGAAGCCGGTGCCGATGGGATCGATGAAAACCAGGTCGGTGAAGTCGAGCCATGTGCCCTGATTGTCAGTCAGTGTGACGGGATCGGAGGGGCTGTCGCCTTCGTTGCCGGCGTTCATGTGCTTGGGACCGAGCGCGCCGAAGTTGAGATAGACGCTGGCGGCGCCGGGACCGCCATTCAGCGCGAAGGTGACAGGACGATTCTCGCCTTCGACTGTGTACGCAGTGGTGACGACTTCGCCGGCGGTCTTGCCGTCTTTGTCGCGCACGGGGATGGTACCCACAGTGACGGTGTACTTGAGCGGCTTGCCATCGAGAGTGATCTGCTGCTGAACGTGCGCAGGTGGAGGAAGCGGAGGAAGCGCGGTTTTCTCGGGCGGCGCTTCCTTGGTAGCCGGTTTGTTATCGGCGGCGGGCGGCGGAGTCTGCGCGAAGCTGATTGCGGAACCGGCAGCGAGCGAGAGAAGGCAGGCAAGCGAAGCAGCGCGTAAGGCACGCGCGGGGAACCTTGGATTGTCCATGGCAAGAGGATACAGCGCCCTCCAGCGGTGGCAGCGCCGCAGGGCCATCATTTACCCTTGGAAATGGCATGAAACATCAGCTCATTGCAGCACTTTTTGTGACGGCGCTCAGCGCTTCAGCATTGGCTCAGCAATCCAGCGCTCCAGCAACGCAACCGGCGCAGGACCTTCCTGATGGGCCTCAGCCTACGCAGGCTGTGCTGACCCAGCCGAACGGTCCGACTGTCGTGATGGATACCTCGATGGGCCGGATCACCTGCCAGTTCTTCCAGAAGCAGGCGCCTGTCGCTGTGGCCAATTTCATCGGTCTCGCCAACGGCACGAAGGACTGGACCGATCCGGCGACGAGCAAGAAGATGCATGGCAAGCGCTACTACGACCACACCCAGTTTCATCGCGTGATTCCGGAGTTCATGATCCAGGGCGGCGATCCGACGGCAACTGGAACGGGCGATCCGGGGTACAGCTTCAACGATGAGTTCGATCCTAACTTAAACTTCGACGTGCCGGGCCGTCTCGCGATGGCCAACTCAGGACCCAACACCAATGGCAGCCAGTTCTTCGTCACGGAGGCGCCGCAGCCTTCGCTCAATCAGAAGTACACCATCTTCGGCCAGTGCGATGATTCGAGCGTCAACGTGGTGAAGACGATCGCGCGTGTGCAGACCAATCCGAATGACAAGCCAATCGTTCCAGTGTTTCTGAACAAGGTGACGATTGTGCCGGAAGGACAGCCTGTTCCGCCTCCGCCCGCGCCGCCTGCAGCCCCCTCAGCGACAGCGCCGGCCGAAAAGCCGCAACCCTGAACAGTTCCCTGCTCTGCTGCAATCTGCCGGTGAGCATGCTCGCCGGCATCCCCCAAAACTCTCACGCAAACGAGGTTTTCCAGTATGGCACTTGCACCAGGCACCTACGCGCACTTCAATACGACAGAAGGCAAAATCACAGTTCGTCTCTTCGAGGCTGACGCGCCCGTCACGGTTCAGAACTTTATCGAGCTCGCCGAAGGCAAGAAGGAGTGGACGCATCCCGGTACGCGCGAGAAGTCGTCGAACAAGCTCTATGACGGCACCATCTTTCATCGCGTGATTCCCGACTTCATGATTCAGGGCGGCGATCCGACAGGCACCGGTATGGGCGGCCCGGGCTACCGCTTCCAGGATGAGACGAAGGGCTCGCCGCACAAGTTCGACAAGCCCGGCAAGCTGGCCATGGCCAACAGCGGTCCCAACACCAATGGGTGCCAGATCTTCATCACAGTCGCGGCCACGCCGTGGCTCACCGGCAATCACACCATCTTCGGCGAAGTGGTGGAGGGCCAGGACATCGCCAACAAGATCTCGAAGGTGCCCACGGGTCCACAGGACAAGCCGCGCACGCCCGTCGTGCTCGAGTCGCTGACCATCGAGCGCGTTGCCTGATCTCAAAATCGCCGTCGCGGATCCACAGCTGGCCGCGGCGGCGCACCAGGAGACCTGCCATTCTCACAGCGCGCACTTCCCTTCTCCACCGACGGTGGATGTTCCTCGCATGCTTGCTGTGTACGCTTCTGATCGCAGACGTTTCCCGCCTCAGCCGGGCTCAGCCGGGACCGCAAGCCGCTCCGATGGTTCCGAAGGTGGTCGAGGCTCTCCTCGTCAGCGACATTCACTTCGAACCGTTCTGGGATCCTGCCAAGGTCTCACGGCTTGCGGCTTCGCCCGTCAGCGCCTGGGCGAGGATTCTCTCTGCGCCTGACTCGCCCAATCGCCAGCAGGCTTTTGATAAGATCCAGGACGCCTGCCACGCTCGCGGCATCGATACATCCTTCCCTGTTCTGCAATCCAGCATGAGGGCGATCCGCACTCATGCTGCGGGCGCGCGGTTCATCACGTTGAGCGGCGACCTGATGGCCCACGGCTTCGATTGCAAGTTCAAAAAGCTGATGCCTGCGGCAACGGCTGCGGAGTATCGCGCGTTCACGGTCAAAACGATTCGCTTTGTGCTTGCGCAGCTACAAGCGGCCGCGCCCGGCTTGCGCATCTATACGGCTCTGGGCAACAACGACTCCGACTGCGGGGATTACAAGCTGGACGCCAACAGCACGTTTCTCAAGCAAGTTGGAGAAGCAGTCACGCAACGATTTCCGTCCGCGGAGCGCGCGGCGGCGCTCGCCTCGTTCGCGCAAACCGGCAACTACAGCGTGATGCTTCCGGCACCGATGACCCACACGCGCCTTATTGTCCTCGATGACGTGTTCTTCTCCGCCAAACACACAGCCTGCTCCGGGAAGCCTGACACCGCCGACCAGGACGCACAGTACGCCTGGCTGGCGGCGCAGTTGCAGGAAGCACGGAAGGCAAAGCAGAACGTCTGGGTGATGGCGCACATTCCTCCCGGCGTGGACGCCTACGGCACGCTGGCGCACCTTTCCGGCCCCTGCGGCCGCAAGCCCACCATGCTGCTTTCCTCAGACCGACTGGCGCAGACACTCGAAGGCGAGGCGGATTCGATCAAGCTGGGCATTTTTGGCCACACGCACGAAGACGAGATCAAATTGCTCGAATCCGGTGAGGACGCGGGGACAACGGAGCACGCTTCCGGCGGGATTCCAGTGAAAGTGGTCGCGTCCGTCTCGCCCGTCAACGGCAATCTGCCGTCGTTCACCATCGCGCAAATCGAGCCTGCGACGGCAACGCTTGCGGATTACGAAGTGATTGCCGGAAGCAACAGAGTTGCATGGCATCAGCAGTACGAGTATCGAACTGCGTATGCGGAGGGTTCTTTCTCCGCAGCTGCGGTGGCACACCTGATCGGCGGGTTCAGCGCCGACCGGGATGAGAGGACACAGCCCAGCCAAAAATATATCCACAACTTCTCGATCGGCAATCCTGTTCCGTTGCTTTCGCTGGTGTGGACTGGATATGTGTGCAGCATGGCCCACCAAACCGCAGAGGGATTCTCTTCTTGCGCATGTGGACAACAGCCGCAGAGCGGAGACCGACACTAACGCCGGCCTGCTCTAATGGCTGCAGAGCGCCAGGATGGCATCACCGAAGCGGCCCACCTTTGACGGACCCATGCCTTCAACCGCGAGCAGTTCATGCGGAGTAGACGGCCGTCTGGCGGCCAGCGCATTCAATGTGCGATCGTGCAAGACAAGATACGCGGGAACGCCCAGGCGCTTGGCTTCAGCAGCGCGCCATTCCTTGAGACGCGATGCGAGATCTGCGGAGTCACCGGTGAGTTCGATGGGGGCGGGCTCGTCGGAGCGGTATCTCTTGGCGGAAGGCGAACTGGGGGCCGCAGAAGTCTGTGCTTTGCCGGGCGGTGATGACTCCGGCGCGCGTTTCTTCTTTTTCGCGGTTGGCGCCGTGCCGAACTCTTCGACAATGCCGTCGCTGAACAGAAGATCGAGGGGCGTGGTCGCGCGCACTTCAAAACCTGCGTCTGTCAGGCTGATCTTGCGGAACGGAATGATCTTGCCGTCCTTTTCGAACTCCGCGTCTTCAACTGCGATGAGTCCTGCGCGCAGCATCGCTCCGATGAAGTCTTCAAAGTCGTCACGTTCCATTGACTCGGCCCAGGCAAGTTCTCCGCGCAGGCCCTTCGGGGTCTTGTAGGCCGAGGCACGCAACGCATCGATAACCTCCTGGACCTGGTGGCGCTCGCGATTGCTGGCGCGGCGAAACAGTCGGAGCACCGCGCCCGCCGGATCGCAAACATCGCAGTGACCGCACCGGCGATTCGCGTCCTCCACATCGCCGAAGTGCCGCACTAGCGCCGACATGCGGCAATCATTGGAGGTTGTGTAGCGCACCACCTTCTCGAACTGCTCGCGGCGATAGGCCGACTGCACCGAGTAGGTCTTCTTCCATGCAGGGCGGCCGATGGTGACATTGCCGCCAAAGTCGACATGCGCGCCGCCGTGAATCTGCAGCTTCTCGAGAGCCTTGTCGAACTCTTCAGGACCTAGTCGAGAATCTTCACGCAGATCGTCAACTGAGCGCGATTCTCCACTCAGCATGTTGAATACAGTGCTGAGATTTTCAGTCGGTGGATAGTCGCGCGTAAGCAGGAAATCGTGCGTGCGCTGGTCGGCGTAGCTGTGCATCAGGATGGTGCGGCTCGGCTTGCCGTCGCGACCGGCGCGGCCGATCTCCTGGTAGTAGCCCTCGAGCGTTGCAGGCAGGCCGGCGTGAATCACCGTGCGGATGTCGGCCTTGTCGATGCCCATGCCGAACGCGATCGTCGCTACCACCACTTCAAGCTCGCGCTGCTGAAACGCGGTCTGCACGCGCTCGCGTGTGTCGGCGTCGAGTCCAGCGTGGTAGGCGGCCGCGCGCACCTGGTAGCCCAACTCTTCCGCGAGTGCTTCAGACTGCTTGCGGGATTGCGCGTAGACGATGGCAGGCCTGCGCGCCGGATCCTTGAGCAGGCCAGTCACAATCTGCGCGCGCATCGGCATTGGGATTTCGACCACTTCTATCGCGAGGTTGTCGCGGCGGAAGCCGTGGATGAACTTCGCGGGCGAGGTCATGCCGAGTTGCGCGATGATGTCGGCTTGCACGGTGGTGGTGGCCGTTGCGGTGAGCGCCAGGACTGGGCAGTGGTTGTCGCCAGCGCGAAGCTGCGGCAGGTGCTGACCCAGCATGCGGTAGTCGGGACGAAAGTCGTGTCCCCATTGCGAGATGCAGTGGGCCTCATCGATGGCGATCAGAGCCAGACGGCGCTTGGCGAGCATCTCAGGAAATCCGGGCACCCGCAGCCGCTCCGGCGCGATGAACAGAAACTGCAGGCTGCCATTCAAGTAGTCGATGCAGGCCTGGCGTGAAGCCGATCGGTCTAGGCCAGAGTGAATGCGAGCCACTTTGAGGCCGAGCGCAGCAAGCTTGGCCACCTGATCTTCCATCAGCGCGATCAGCGGCGAGATGACCAACGCGGTTCCGCCGCGGGCGAGTGCCGGCAATTGATAGCAGAGCGACTTGCCCGAACCCGTCGGCATAACCAGCAGCAGATCGTGACCTGCTACGGCCGCGCGGCACACCTCTTCCTGGTTAGCGCGAAAAGCTGGAAAACCGAAGGCGTCGCGAAGGATCTGAACCAGCGGGGCGGATTGGACGGAGGAGGTCAACGAAAGCAGCGCCGGAACGCACACTGTAGAGGTGTGTCTTCCTCCACTCTACAGGAGAACGATCCGGCGCGATGCTCGCCCAGCCCTCTAGCAGCTTGCGCCGCTCGGCCGCTGTGGAGATCCAGCTTCCTGCACCGGCATCTGCTGCGGCGAAGGCAATGTGTATGGCTCAAATCCCGCCAGGTTGTTGAGGCATTCGGTGAGCTCGTTCTGCAGCGCCGCGGTGGTCGAGGGCAGCTTCGGAATCGAATAGTCTGGCTTTGCGAAGTTGAAGGCGCTCGTCATGTCGCCTACGGTCTGCCGCCGCCACGCGGAGAGGTTGGGCACCTCGGCCCCAAATCGGGTTTCAAGGAAACGCAAAATCGACGTGTGGTCGAAGACGTCGGAGGACACGAATCCACCGCGGCTGAAGGGCGAGATGATCATGGTGGGCACGCGGAAGCCAAGGCCGATGGGCCCGTTGATGCCTCCCGACGCGCTCGGATCGGGCACGCTTGGAGCGGTGACCCATTCGCCGGCAGTTCCAGGCGGCGCAGTGGGTGGCGGCACGTGATCGAAGAACCCGCCGTTCTCGTCATAGGTGGCAAAAAGAACCGTCTTTGCCCATACCGCGGGATTCGCCATCAGAGCCTGCACGATCAAGGAGAGCGTGTTCTCACCGAAGGTAGCTGGGGCCGGCGGATGATCCGAATCGATCAGAGAACCCAGGATCCACGAGACCTGAGGCAGATTGCCCTTGGCGGCATCGGAGATGAAATCAGCGGGAAATTGTGGCGTAAATGCATTGTGGTAAAGATCCGATGATGTGTCCTGATAGTTCTTGAAATACGAGAGGATGTTGTCAGAGAACGCGCCGTTGGCGATCGACTGGTCCGGTGTCTGATAGACCTTCCACGAGATGCCGCGCACCTTCAACTGCTCAGGCATGGTGGTCATCGTCATCTTGCCGTAAAAGGGCTCGCGGGTATCAAAGGCCAGCGTCTGGAGAAGCGGGCCTCCGTGCGTGCCATCGGGATCGAGCGAGGCAGCCATGCTGTAGAGCCGGTTTGGATCGCTGGGGCCCATGACTGGGCAGAAGAAGTTATCGCAGAGCGTGAAGGCATCGGCCGCTGCGTAATAGTAGGGCAGATCGGCGCGCGTGTAATAGCCCATCGTCATCACGGCATCGGTCGAGTTGATGGACAAACGCGAGCTAACGAAGCCGTCCTGAGCACCGTTGTTCCAGCTCTTGTGCTGCGGAACCCAGTCGTGGCTGATGTCGTGCGTGCACGCTGCGTTGGTCTTGGTGATGTCGAGATGAAAGGGCAGCAGCACGCCGACGGGGGCATTGGAAGTGTTGCCGGAATAGGGCTGATTGAACGCGGCGCTCTGCTCGTTGAAACCTTTGACGCCCTTGTAGCTGCCGAAATAGTGATCGAACGATCGGTTCTCCTGGATAAGGATGACCACGTGATCGATGTCGGTGACCTTGGCGCAGCCGGAGAGTGCACCCGCAACCTTGTTTGCGGCGCTGCACCCGCTCAGAAACGATCCTGCCAGCGAGCCCGCGCCTGCGGCGGCTCCAAATTTGAGAATGTCGCGGCGCGACAAGCCTGATTTCGGCATACAGTAAATCCGTCCTCTTGCCGCTTGGATGCGAAAAGAGAACGAATACACTGTTTGCCCGGCAGTTCCGTCGTTCGGCCGAGGTGCGGAGGCCCGTTGCCTCGATTTCTATTTCCCTTGCTGGGGCGATCCGCCTGGATTCCAGGTCGGCTTGAAGTCGCTAGTCGCCAGCCACCGTACCGGCTCGACCAGCGACTGGATTGCTGCCGTCATGAAGTCGACGTCGATGTGCGCAAGATCGTCGTCAGGCTTGTGATAGGTGGGCGGCATGCCCCACCCTGCGGCGGTGTGCGCCACCACGCCCTGCAATGCGAGCGAGTAGTTATCGGAGCGCTCGAAGAAGTGCTGCTCGGGGTAGGGATCGGGGCCGATGAGCGCGCCGCGCTCCTTGAGCGTGGGCCCGAAGTTGGAGCGGTCCCAGCCGCTGAGCATGAGAACGCCTTTGGGCATTTTGGGGTCCTGCTGGCCAATCATCTCGAATTCAAGGTTGGCGATGAGGTCGGAGATGGGAACCGGCGGATGCTCGCCGAAGTAGCGCGAGCCCAGAAGACCGAGTTCCTCAGCGCCGTAGCAGACAAACAGGATGGAACGCCGGGGCCGTGCGCCGGCAGCGAGCGCGTGGGCCAGTTCGAGCACAGCGGTGGTGCCGGCTGCGTCGTCGTCAGCGCCGTTGTAGATGCTGTCGCCGTTGACGGGTCGACCAACGCCGAGGTGATCGAGATGCGACGACACAAGGATCGTTCCGGCTTTCGGATCGGTGCCGGCCAGGTACCCGATGGCGTTGTAGGTCTGGCGCGGCGTGGGCGGCAGCGTGTGAACGGAGAGGGACACGGTCGTTCCATCGGCGGGCAACTTGTCCGTGGAACGCACGAGGAGCACATTGCCGTTGCGCGCGGGTGCGGTGTCTCCGGCGAGGTGGATGGGCGTGCGCGTCTTGCCGCCCATCATGTCGTAGAGCGAAGTGAGAGCCGGAGAGGCGGCGATAAGAATGAGCGCAGGCTTTGATTGATTGATTTGTCGGAAGGCCTGGAAGACGGCGCCTGGATCAGTCGCGCCGGTAAGCAACACAGCAGATCCCGCGGCGGGCGTCGCGGTCTTCACGTCTGCGACCGCGATGCGGACGAGCGGGCCCGAAGCGGACTCACCGGGCGAAAGCAGCAGGTCGAAGTCCGCGCTCTCAGCCAGACTCGTCGAACCAGCAGTCAGCGTCGCTTTGCCATCGAGTTCGATGGACTCGACGCCAGCTGCCTGGATGTAGGAGTTCATCCCCGGCGCGTGCTGCAGGCCATAGCTCTCAAACCGGCTGGACACGTAGGTCGCAGCGATCTCCTCATCGCGGGTAGCTGAACCGCGGCCTGCAAGGGCGTCAGAGGCGAGAAAGTCTTCGTGGGCGCGAACCCACTCGGGATGGACTGTCCAGGTTTGGGTGGGCTGCTGGGCGACGGCGGCGGCACACACAACAACAGCGGCCACAAGTACTGCGGAACGCAAGGTCACGAAGATTTTCTCCGGAAGCGGGGATGGGTCAATGATAGCGCCCGATCACGCCTCCGGCTTGCGGGCGAACAGATAAGCGCGGCGGCTCTGGTGCTCGATGGGCGGCGGATAGGGATCGCGCTCGAGGGCCTCGACCATTTCGAAGCCGGCATCGTGAAGCTCGGATTCGATAACGGCACGATCGAGCATGTAGAAATCCATCGTGATGGGGCGGCCGAACAACTCTTTCACTCCCGGGACGGGGCCCTCGATGTGGAATGTGAGCAGGAGCATTCCGCCTGGCTGCAGCACGCGGGCCATCTCACGGAACGCCTGCACACGAAGCTCCGCGGGCAGGTTCACAA
The DNA here is from genome assembly GCF_025264625.1 of Occallatibacter riparius. NCBI lineage: Bacteria > Pseudomonadati > Acidobacteriota > Terriglobia > Terriglobales > Acidobacteriaceae > Occallatibacter > Occallatibacter riparius. Next base: position 4,152,353 of record NZ_CP093313.1, on the reverse strand, counting down.
TGCAGTAGAAGGCGGTAATGCCCGCTAGCGACGCATCCTTCAGATCGAGGGCGAGCATGCTGCCGGTGTGGAACTCGATGCCCTTGTTGAGACGGCGCGCCTGCTCGATCATCCCGGCAGACAGGTCCACTCCGAACACGTCTGAGCCCAACTCATGCAGAAAGCCCGCTATCTGCCCAGGCCCGCAGCCCAAGTCGCAGACTGGCCCGCGGTCGGCCGTCGCTGCAGAGAAGCGTTTGAGTACATCGCAATCGAATGGCTTTTTCTTGAGCTCGTGGAAGAGGGCGTCAGCATACGCGTCGGCTATACAGTCATAGCTGGTGCGGATCGCGTCTAGAGGTGCTTGATGATCAGGCATATCGGTTGCATAAATTGTCGCAGAGTGGGCGCCTCTCAACCGTTCACATTCTCGCAGCGCAGCAAAATGGCGAGGCATGTCAGCCTCGCCACTGCTTACATCGCGCGAAGAGATCGCTTCATTGGAAGTGCATGGTGAACGCTTCGATGCCCAGGTACTCCGGATACGAAACGATCGACGTGCCCACTTCCATGTCAACGGGGGTCGACGAGGCTACATCGTAGAAGGTATAGGCCTCGGTGTACGCATAGGAATCCCAGAACGGAATCCGCGTGTAGTCCACCATGGTGGCAAGGCTGCCGCCCACCGTAGGCGCTTCAACGACCCACTCCGCAGAGTTGCCGACCAGAGAAACCCCCGGAGGCGCCGTGAAGCCCACCGTCGTCGACTGGTTCGTGTTGTAGTTCACGATGTAGGCATAGCCTTGCGTCGCGGAGGTGTGCCACACTTCGACGAACATGTCGTCGCCCGCGGTGACGGGCAGGCCGCCGATGCGAACTTCGCCGTAGGGGTACCACTCGTACCACGCGGAGTAGTAAGCACTGCGGGTAGAGCCGCTGCAATAGGCGTCGAATTCCACGCCGGCCTGCAGCACGTCGCCTGATCCCCAGCCGTCGATACCGTTCCACTCAGAGCCGTAAGCCCATCCGCCTGTGCAGGCGCCTGGCCGCTGTTGCGCGATCGGAACCACCATGTCATTGATCAGGTAGTAGTAGGAAGAGGAGCCGTAGCTGGTTGCGCCGCTGGTCGCAACATAGCCGCTCCAGTTGCTGGAGTAGTACGTGTTGCTCGGCTGAGCTGCAAGCCGGGGATTGCTGTCAACGGCGGCCGGGGTCGCATTCTTCTTCATCTGCGCCGGACCGTGGAAAATATTGGTCTGCTCCAGCTTCGGAGCTACGCGAGTCTTGGAGTGCTGCATCGCTTCCGCCCAGCTCGCATAAGCCTTGCCATCTGTGGCCTGGTTGGGACGCGGCGGGAAGCCGTGATAGGCAAGTTCTTCGTCTGAAGCGGTTATCGGATCGAATCCGGCCGGAGGCGCATCAATTGTGGTGGCTCCCGGAAGATTCAGCGCGTGCTCGTTTGGCTGCATCCGGTGAGGTGTTTCTACTCTATTCTGCGCCAGGGCTGTGATAGGCGCAGCAAGGACTACGACCGCCGCGAGGGCGGAGGACAGCTTCTTCATAAATTTCCATTCCTTATGGGGAGGTTCTCTGACCATGCATCAGAGTGTTGTGCTTAACAGTGGAGTCGCAGGTGGGAATCGTGACAGCAGAATCTATAACTCTTCATCATGAGTTATGTGCCACGACTAATTCGAACATTCTGATTGTGGCTTGCGAATCGACGTCGATTGAAGAGGAACCTATTCCTCTGGCGCTCGCGCCGTCGACATGCGCGCAACGAGTTCAGGCGCGGGCATGTGCAGTCTCGGCTTGTGCTCTGCCGGCTTTCCGATTGCATTCAACGCCCAGTCAGCGATCTCGACGCCCATCTTCGTCAGGGGCTGCCGAATGGTGGAGATCGAAGGCGTCGATACCTCCGCGGGGAGAATATCGTCGAAGCCCATCACAGAGCAGTCCTGCGGCACGCGTAAGCCGGCCTCCGTCAATCCACGCACCACCCCCAGCGCAGTGAGATCATCGAACGCCATTACTGCGGTGAACGGTCGCCCGGCCGCCAGCATTTGCCGCACGATTTTCAGGCCGCCTTCAAATCCCGAGGCTGGATCGGCGAGTGCGGGGAGCTCGAACACCAATTGAGGGTCGATGACGATCCCATCTTCTTCGGCGACCTTCTGAATCCCACGCCACCGCGGCTCGGAGTCAACCATCTGCCGCGGCCCGCGAATCACCGCAATGCGCGTATGCCCCAGCTCTCTCAGGTGCCGGGTCGCAAGTGCCCCGCCGGCCTCGTTATCGACCAGCACGGAACTGATCCCGCGCGCGGTGAGGTCGCGCCCGAGGATGATGATGGGCACGTTGTTCTTGCGGACGTCGGCCAAGAGGTTCGTCTCTTCAAATACCCAGCTCGCCACGACAATGACAGCCTCGGCGCGCCGCTCCAGCGTCATGTGCAGATAGCTGTCGAAGAGCTCGCGCTTGGCCTGCGCGTCCATGGTCAGCGGCAGGTAGCCGGTCTGTTCCAGCCGCTGATGGATGCCGCGCAGAACCGGAACGCAGAATGGGTCGGACAAATCGAACGCCAGTATTCCGATGGTCTGTGTACTCCGCCGCCGCAATGACTGCGCATACGCGTCGGGATGATAGCCGAGCTTCTGCGCAATCTCCCGGATGTGAGCCCGCGTCTTGGCCGCGACATTCTGCGACAGAGGGGTCTCGCGCAGCACGATTGAAACCGTCGAGACCGAAAAGCCGCTCGTGCGAGCGATGTCTAGCAAAGTGACGTGACCGGATTTCCTCTGGCTCACAACCGACCCCCTGGTCTTTGGCCCATGTGGAACGCAGTGGTTTTGGCAATCATCCCACGCCGGGCCTGTCATCCGGCGCTGGCCGCTCACAAATCCTTATGGGTTTCTTCTTGACACCTATCCGAGTGAGACCTATATTCAGTCAACGCTATTCAAACGTTTGAATAGTACACCGGGAGGCGCTCAATGCATATCAAAAAAGGAAAACATATTCCCATTCTCAAAATCCTCCTCTTGCTCCCCATCCTTCTCGGGCTTGCGCCTTCCCTCTTTGCGCAAGCGGGGCGCGGAGGCATCAGCGGCCTCGTCTCCGACACCACCGGAGCCATCATTCCCGGCGCCGCAGTCACGATCATCAACACCGCCACCGGCACCAAGCTCACCACTGTCACCACTGGCGCCGGCCTCTACACCTTCGTCTCCCTCGCGCCCGGCACTTACGACGTGAACGCCACCGCCAACGGATTCGAGACCGTCGTCCAGAAGCATGTCACCGTCACGCTGGACCAGGTGACCACGGTCAACATTTCGATGAAGGTCGGATCGGTGAACGAGGTTGTCACGGTCACCGGCTCGACCGAACTGGTCGACACCAGCAACTCGACAGTCGGCCAGCTCATCAATGCCGAGACTATCGACCGCGTGCCCTTGCTGACCCGCAATGTCTATGACCTGGTCCAGTTGAGCGCCGGCGTGACGCCCGCCAACGGCGCGCCCAATTCCTCCAGTTCGCAGCAGATTACCAGTATCTCTGCCGGACGCCCCGGCATCGACGTCTCGTCCTACACGTTCAACGGAGCCATCGTCGGCTCGGTCTACTACATGGTCGATGGCAGCCCACTCGGCATCGCCGAAAACAACGCCGGCGCGATCATGCCCGCTCTCGATCTCCCCGAAGATGCTGTGGAGGAAACGCGCGTCGAGACGCAGAACACGCCGGCGTCGTACCTGAGCGGCGGCGCGGGCGTGATCAGCCTCGCCAGCAAGTCCGGTGGCGACAAGTTCCACGGCAGCGTCTTCGGCGTATTCCGGCCGAACATTCTCGCGGCCAACGAGTTCTTCAACAAGCAGAGCGGCGCGGGCACGCCTGACTTCCATCGCTACCAGGAAGGCGCATCCATCGGCGGCCCCATTCTCCATGGCAAGCTGTTTTTCTTCGGCGATTACGAAGCTACCCAGCAGCAGTCGTACGACGGCTCCGGCTGGTTTACGGTCCCCACCACGGCCGAGCGCACGGGCGACTTCTCCGCCGATCCATTCACCATCTACGACCCCACGCGGCCCGATAACGCGGACGGCACACGCCAGCCCTTCCCCGGCAACAAAATCACCAACCCCAACCCCACGGCGCTAGCGTTCCTCCAGAACTTCTCTAAGTGCAACATGCCCAGCCCCTCCACCTGCGACGCGCAGGGAGGAGTCATCAACAACTTCTTCCAGCCGGGAACCGACCCCTTCGACGCGCAGCGGTTCGACGTCCGCATGGACTGGCAGCAGAGCGAGAAACAGCGCATCTTCGGGCGCTTTTCCTTCGACCGCCTTTTCACCGCCGGCTTCAACGCGTTCAACAACATGTGGGATCTCAACTACGCACAGAACGTCACCAACGGCCGCAACATCCTGGTTGCCGACGACCTGACCATCAATCCCACAACCGTTCTCCAGCTGCGTTACTCCTTCACCCGCCACTATGAGAACCAGAGCGGCGATCCCCGCCAGAACGGCTATGACATCACCAAACTCGGTTTCCCCGCCTCGCTCGCGGCGGAGCAGACCTACAAGACGCTGCCCATCATTGATTTCTGGGATGTGAGTAGCGGCATTGGCGGCACGGCTAACTGGAACACCTTCCAGTACGCCAGCGAAAACAGCGATGCCAATGCCGCTATCACCAAGGCATGGGGCAAACACTCCATCAGCACTGGTTTTGAATGGCTTAAGCGCTACCTCAACGTGGGGCAGCCGCCGTCCTCCTCCGGCGACTACTCATTCGACATCACCGCGACAGATGACTCCGTGAGCAACGGCAACGGCGGCAGCGATTTCGCCTCCTTTCTCGTCGGCATGGGTTCGGTTCCCGGCGCCGAAAGCTATAACTTCACCAAGGACCTGTTCATCGCAGGGTCCAACCCGTATTACGCAGCGTTCGTTGAAGACACCTGGCGCCCGACGCAGAATCTGACGGTCACTGCCGGGCTGCGCTGGGACATCTTCGGCAGCCGCAATGAGCGCCACGACCGCCTGGAATACTTCGAACCGAATGTGAGCAACACCGTCAACGGTGTTGCGTACAAGGGAGCCGAGGTCTATGTGAACAGCGGCAATCGCTCTCCGTTTGAGACGAACCTTCACGACTTCGGCCCACGCCTGGGCATCGCATGGCAGGCGACGCGGCACTTTGTCGTCCGTGCGGGCGGTGGGTTCTATTACGGACCCAGCGCGCATATGGTCGGCGGCGCTTCCCAGAATAGCGATGGATTCTCCTCGGTCACCAACTGGCAGTCCACCTGCTACAACGCGGACGGCAACACCGTATTCAACGGCTCGGCGGCCTGTGGAACCAATCTTTCGAGCGGGGTAGGCGATTACACAGTGCCCTATTCGGTCACCAATCCGTTCCCTGACGGAGTCGTTCCCACATTCACAAAGGCACCCAGCGGGCTCGGCAACAACCTCGGACAGTCAATCAACACCATGCTGCACACCCAGCGCACCGTCACCACTTACAACTACAACCTGGGATGGGAGTATGAGTTTCCGCACGGGTTCGTGCTGAGCGCAGCCTACGTGGGCAGCCGCGGGCTTTTCCTGCCGCTCGGCTCAGTCGATCTGAACCAGCTTGATCTGCAGACCATTCGCAGGTACCAAACAGCGCTCTGCATCGACGGATCAGACGGCTGCCAGATGGTGCCCAATCAGTGGGCTTCGATTTTGCCTGCCACCAATGCCAATTACGGCCAAGACATGGTTCCTCTCTGGGTCGCTTTGCAGCCGTATCCCCAGTTCGGCAACGGCAGCTATGGCGGCGGAAACGGCGTGAACGTCTCCGCCTATCCCGGTGGCGATTCGCAGTACAACTCGCTTCAGACGAAGGTGCAGAAGCGGCTGACGAATCACTTCACTCTGCTGTCGTCCTTCACCTGGGCAAAGCTGATGACCGATGACGGCAATCCTCCGCTCAGCTTCGTGGGCTCGCATGCCGGCGCGCCGCAGGACTGGAAGAACCTCAAGCTCGATTGGGCAATTAGCCCGCAGGACGTGCATCTGCAGTACACCGGCACCGCGTCCTACGACCTGCCCATCGGCAGCGGCCGCGCGGTCGACCTTGGCGGTCTTGGCAACGGCTTCCTGGGCGGATGGACTGGCAGCTTCATCCTTTACCTGAGCACCGGCATCCCTATCGCCTCGCCTAGTTCAGGGCTTGAGCCTGCGTACTTCAACCAGCGAGCCGACATGGTTTGCGATCCCAGCATTCACGCGCCGCACTCGCAATCGCGCTGGTTCACGACCGAGTGCTTCCGGCCTCCGGCTGACCCGTTCACGCCGGGAACGGCGCCTGCCTATCTCGATCACGTCCGCACCATGGGCGCGCAGAATCTGGATCTGTCGCTCTACAAGAACTTCAAGATCCGCGAGACGAAGAATCTGCGACTCGAGATCGCCTCGTACAACGTAACCAATCATGCGCAGCTTGGCATGCCCAACGTGCCCAGCGCCAAGTCGGCCCTGACCCCGGGCTCCCCCGATGTGGATGCTTTCGGGCAAATCACCTCAACCGTCAACAGCCCGCGCCAGTTTCAGTTCGCCGCAAGATTCACCTTCTGAATGTCTGGCCTGTTGTCCTGAAGCCCCTGCCGACCGGCAGGGGCTCTTTTGTTAACCATGGTTCGCACAGATTCCTTACGCCCCTTCACGCTGACAACCTTTCCGGGCTCGATACCAGTCGTTGTACCTGCGATAACAGATATGTCACTGGTGCTTTTCATTTTTTAGTTGGAGTCTGTTCGGACCCTGCTAGACGCATCCCTTCGTAGACGAGCGGGTGGCGTGGTTAACGCCCCCCACCCCGACTTCCATTCCTGCCGCGACTCCCGCAATCGCGGCAGCGATCTCGCTTCCCTGAGTCCTAAGGCTGGTAGAGGTTAGGCTGAGCGCTGCTAACCACCACGAGGAGACGTGGCAATACACGTGACCCCGTAGGTGCGGTGGTAAAGCGGGCAGCACTTACTGGGACCAATGGGCCCATCGCGTCAGTCTCCAGTCGTCTTTCCTGTCGAATCCAGAATTACCGGCACGCGAAGTTGAACCCCTCCATCGTCGCCGAGCTGGCTAAGGAACATCACCGCCTTCGGCTGCTGCCCGAAGCGATCTTGCGCCTCCTTCGAGAGTTTCGCCAGCTCCCTATCAGGTAGTTCCTGCTCCAGCACGCTAACGTCGCGCGCAACGACCTTCTCTGCAATCGCACCGCCCTGCAGCTTACTCAGAAAGAACCAGTAGTACGCGTGGCCCGCATCCGCCGGCTCTCCGATACCGTCGCGCGCCAGCGCTCCTAACACCGCCGACGAGTTCCACAGCCCTGCTCCCGAAGCCTCTAATAGCAGAGTGCGTGCCTCCTGGGGTGACTTCGCCAGTTCCGGGTGATTGACAAGCAGGCGCCCAAGCTCATGCTTCGCCAGTATGTATCCTTTGCGGGCAGAAAACCGGAACAACTCCGCCGCTCTATGGTTATCCTTGGAATGGTCGTCGTACTCCGAGTACAGAAGTCCCAGGCTGTACGCGGCGATCGGATCATGCAGTTTAGATCCGATCACAAACCACTTATCCGCGGCAGCTTTGTCGACGGGTCCGCCCAGGCCGAAGTAATCCATGTGACCCAGGTAGGCTGCCGCAAGGCCATTGCCGTTGCCGACTGCCTCTTGGAACAGGTGCCGCGCCGTCGATGCATTTTTCGGCACCCCCATTCCGTACAGATAGGACACCCCCAGGTTCACTTTGGCCCACACCAGCCCCGATGCCGATGCAAGCTGGTACCAGTGGAACGCGCGCACCGGATCCGTTGGTACGCCAATCCCCTTCTGATAAAAGTACGCGATCTGGTTCTCCGCTTCGGGATTGCCGCGCCGCGCCGCCATCTCATACCAATGAGCAGCCTTTTCGAGGTCCTGCGGCACTCCCTTGCCCATGAGATAAGCCTTGGCCAACTCCAACTGCTGCTCCGGGTAACCCTGCTCGGCGCGCTTGCGCAAGTCATTCAAATGTTTTTCGCTCTTACTATCGGCAGTTGCGCACGGAATCTCACTGACATAAAGCAGGGCGGTAGCCGCCAGGACAAGTCTGAGAGAAGTTAAGACAAAACGAGCAAGGATACACACGGTCCCCTCCCCCACTCCCGATGCAAGCCTGAAGGGTTTGCATGCGGGGACCGGTCGCCGCTTTGTTGTCCGCGATGTCAATTCGCCGGATGCGGCGATCGAAGTGAATTTCCAGGCTGAAACTCTACCCCGTATTTACCCTAGGTAATGTGTCTGTGGTCACAGCCGGTGAGCGGCCTACCAATATCGCGATGGGCCGACGACGAAGGGATGGACAATTACCTCTCCCTTCGTCTGACGTTGGGTTTGTCTTGTTTGAAGAACGTGAAGGAGAATTCAGACGAGATTTCGCATCTGCAATTTTTGTCCTCTATCCTTGAAAGGGCTGCTGCTCAAATAGCGTCCGCCATTGTTCAAGTAATTCTTGAAGGGCGAAGATGAACCTGCAGGATTTTAAGTACTTAGTAGCTGTCGCGGAGCATCGGCACTTCGGCCGCGCGGCCGAAGCATGCAATGTGAGCCAGCCCACGCTGTCGAGTCAGATTCGAAAGCTAGAAGACTCACTGGGCGTGAAGCTGCTGGAGCGGACCAACAAGCGTGTTGAGCTCACACCCGTGGGATCGCAGATTCTTGAGCACGCACGACTCGCGCTTGCCCAGGCTCGAGAAATGGAGGCCGTTGCGCAGTCCGCCCGCGACCCTTTGGTCGGCCCTCTGCGTCTTGGCGTGATCCCGACTTTGGCTCCTTACCTCATGCCACTGATCCTCAAGCCGCTACGGCAGTCCTACCCAGGCCTGACGATCGAACTCTGGGAGGATCAGACGCGCGCGCTGATCGAGGGCCTCCGCAGTCACAAGCTCGACGCGGCTTTGCTGGCGACCGAGACGGACGCTCCAGAGATCACGGAGATTGAGCTATTTAAGGAGCCATTGTTAGCAGCCTTGCCAGTGGATCATCGGCTCTCCGGCGCAAAATCGGTAGAGCAGAAGGCCATTGCCGGCGAGTTGCTTGTGCTCGCTGAGGGCCACTGCCTCGCTACGCAGGCGCTGGAAGCGTGCGGTGGCAAATCCACCCGTAACGCCCTGCAGTCGTCCATGCAAGCGGCAACATTGGAAACGCTGGTGAACCTGGTGGCGGCCGGATATGGAACTACGCTGATTCCGTTCCTAGCGGCAGACTCTCTGGGCCGGCTGGAGATTGCCGTACGGCCACTGGCCCGGGAAACAGCGCGCTCCATTCGGCTTGCGAGCCGTCCCGGTTTCCCACGCCCGCAGGCGTTGCGTGCGTTGGAAAAAGTCATAAAAGCGGCCGTCAGCCATCAGCTATCAGGCCTCAGCTATTGCTGCCCCAGATGAAGGCAGAAGGCTATAGCTGAGAGTAAGCAGTTACCAACCTGAGTCCGCTCGATGGGTCTGCCTGTTGAAAACCGGGCTGCAATTCGGGTAGAAAAGCCGAAGAGAAGCCTAAAGTAGACCTAATTTTCCTTAAGTTGAATTCTGTACTCTCTTATCCACAAAAACCCGCCTTGGACCGGTTGACCCTGCGTTTTGGGCTTCGTAGAGTCTCAATCAAAGGCAATCTGACGTGGTTTATTGTTCCCCCAGCTGATTGCCCTATGGGTTGTGCAGAGCGGCCGTATAGACCCCCGGCTAGATGGAGATTGCATGCTGAAACTGAAAAAAGTCCAGATCCTCGGCTTCAAAAGCTTTTGCGACCGCACGGAGTTAACAGTGTCGGGCACGGGCATGGCCGTGGTTGTGGGTCCGAACGGTTGCGGCAAGTCGAACATCCTGGACGCCGTGAGCTGGGTGCTCGGCGAGCAGAGTGCCAAGACGCTGCGCGGCACGCACATGTCCGACGTCATCTTTGCGGGCACGCGCGACCGCAAGCCGCTGGGCATGGCGGAAGTGACCCTGACCATGGTGGATCCCGAGTCGTACGAGGGGCCGATCCCCGTTGAGCCGGAAGTGACCGTCGACCAGGAGCCGACCGACTGGGACGAGGAGGCGTTGCGGAAGCAGCGGGCAGCCGAGTCTGACGAGATTGTCGCTGCCGAGCAGCCAGGGCAGTCGCAGGAAGAGGAAGTGGCCGATACTGCGGCGGCGCAAAATGCCCAGGCTGCGCAGGAAGGGCTTCAGGCGGTGGTCCTGAAAATCCGGCGGCGCAAGTTTCAGCGGACGTTTGCGAAGGGCGAGATCGTCATTACGCGGCGTTTGTTCAGAACGGGAGAGAGCGAGTACCTGCTGAATGGCAAGCTGTGCCGCCTGCGCGATATCCAGGACATCTTCATGGGCACGGGCCTGGGGCCGGAGAGCTACGCGATTATCGGACAGGAGCGCATCGGCCAGCTGCTGAGCTCGAAGCCACACGATCGCCGCGCCATTATCGAAGAGGCTGCGGGAATTACGCGCTTCAAGACGAAGAAGCGTCTGGCGGAGTTGCGGCTCGAATCGGCGAAGCAGAACCTGGCGCGCGTAGACGACATTTTTGAGGAAGTCACGCGTCAGATGAACTCGCTGAAGCGTCAGGCCGCTAAGGCGGAGCGTTTTGCGCAGGTTCGCGATGAACTGCGCGCCAAGCTGCGCGTTGTGCTGGCGAGCCGCATGGCGCACATGGACTCCGAGCAGGCGAGACTGGATGCGGAGATCGCGGAGCTGACGGAGAAGATCAACGTGTCGGCGGGCGAGATTGGCGATATGGAAGCCAGCCAACACACGCTGACCGAGCGCGGGTACGAGATCGAGAAGGGCGGCCAGGAGGCCCAGACGCGCGCCAACAGTGCTGCTGTCGAGCTGGAGCGAGCGGCGGCACGGGAGCGCGGCAACACTGAGCGCGTAGCCGATCTCGAAGCACGCATGGCGGCGGCGACAGCAGAGGCCGAGCAGACGCGGACGCAGTTGGCCGGGATCGTAGAGGAGCGCGCGCAGCAGCATGCGTTCCTTGAAAGCGCCTCCGGCGACGCGAGGGCATTTCATCAGAAGGTTGCGGCGCGCCAGCAGGAGGCGCGATCCGCGCAGGAGGAAGTCTTCAATGCCGAGCGGCAGCTTGAGGCGAATCGGCGGCACGTGATGCATCTGTTGACGCTGGCCGGCAATGCGCGCAACTCGACCGCGCAGGCCGAAGAGAGTCTGGCAGCGCTGGAGCGCGAGGCGGAACGGCTCGAAGCCGAGATGGGGCAGTCGCGCAACGAGCTTGAAAACCTCGGCGTACAGAGCGGACAAGCACGGCTCACGTTTGAATCTTCGACGGAGCGGCTGAAGCAGTTGGAGGGCGAGATCGCTTCGCTACGGGAGCAGTTGCAGGCGCGCCGCGCGGAAGAGAACGGAGTTCGTGCGAAGGCGAATCAACTACGCAGCGAACATGCCTCGCTGGGTGGGCGGAAGAATTCGCTTGAGTCGCTGATCAGGAACCACAGCTACTCGACTAACACGGTGCGGCAGTTGCTGAAGCCGGGCGCGTTGGGCCAGGGCATGGCTCCGGTGGGAACGCTGGCGGATTTCCTGGAAGTCAGCAGCGAGCACGAAGATGTGGTCGATGAGTTCCTGCGCGACGAGCTGAATTATCTTGTCGTCAATAGCTGGACCGCGGCTGAGCATGGCGTGAACATGCTCAAGTCGGGCGTGGATGGGCGCGCGACGTTCCTGGTGCACCCTGAGAACCCAGCGGCGCTGATGGCGCGTGTGGAAGCCGAAGAGGATGTGCGCGGCAACGGGATCGTTCCGCTGAAGGACACGATCAAGGTGCTCAACGGGTTCGGCCGCTCGCTCGAGGCGATTCTGCCGAAGCTGAAGAACGGCTACATTGTCGAAGACACCGGACTGGCGCAGCAGTTGTCAGAGCAATACACCAAGGCGTTCTTCCTCACGCCGGGCGGTGAGTGCTTCCACAACACGACGGTGACGGGCGGCAAGCCGGCGAGCGAAGGCCCGCTGGCGCTCAAGCGCGACCTGCGCGAGACAGAGAAGAAGCTCGCCGCGGTTGAAGCTGCTCTAGGCGAAGCGGAGGCACAGGCTGCTTCCCTCACCCGCACGATCGAGGACCTGACGCGCCAACTGGAAGAGCGCAGCGAAGAACGTCGCCAGGCCGAGCGCGAAATGGCCAACCAGGGCGCGGCGCTGAAACAGATGGAGTCGGAAGTACAGCGCATTGACCGACGCTTCCAGGAATGGACGCTGCAGGCGGCGCGCAACAAGGATGCTCGCGAAGCAAAACATGCCTTGATCGATCAGAAGCGGGACGAAGCTGTTCGGCTGGAGCAGCAGCACGGCGAGGCGGAGTTGTCGCTCGATGCGCAGCAGGCCGCGCTGGTTGAGATCCGGCAGAAGCGCGAAGGCTTGCAGCAGGAAGCAGCGCAGTTGACTGCCGAACTGGCTGGGCTGGAAGAGCGTCGGCGTGGCGCAGAGGCTGCCTTCCAGCGGATTGACCGGCTGCATGCGGATCTCGAACGGCGCGTGCTGGCGATCGAGCAGCAACGTGCGGCGGCCGAAGCGGAGCGCGAGCAGCGCATTCGCGAAAGCGAGACGCTGTCGGCGCGGCAGGAAGAACTGACGGCGGTTCGGGCTGAGGCGGTGGCGCAGGCACAGGCTCTTGCGGCCGAGGCACAGGAACTTCGTCATCAGCTCGCCAATCTCGAGACGCAGCTGAAGACTGGTCGCGCCGGGCTGGATCAGTTGCGTGATGACCGTGCAAATCGCGCAAGCGAGCTGGCGAAGTTGAAGTCGGACCTCGAACACCTGGAGGCAAGCTGCCTGGCAGAGGTCAACGTCGAGGCCGTGGTGCTGCGCGAAGACAAGGAGATCGCGCACATTGAAGGCGAGGCCCTGACGGCGCAGGAAGACGAGTGCCGAGGGCTCAAACAGAGAATCGAGCAGATGGGTCCGGTAAACATGATGGCGCTGGACGAATACAAGGAGACGGCCGACAGGCATGGCTTCCTTGAAACGCAGCGCAAGGACCTGATCGAGTCGATTGAGAATACGCAGGAGACCATCAAGGAGATCGATCAGATTTCGCGGCAGAAGTTCGACGAGGCGTTTGCGAAGATCAACGAGAACTTCGCCAATGTGTTCACGCGGCTCTTCCACGGCGGCCAGGCGTTCCTGCGGCTCACCGACGCGGAGAACTCGGCCGAGAGCGGACTCGACATCGTGGCTTCGCCGCCCGGCAAGAAACTGCAGAATGTGCTGCTGCTCTCGGGCGGCGAGAAGGCGCTCACTGCGATCTCACTGCTGGTCGGCATCTTCCAATTCCAACCGAGTCCGTTCTGCGTGCTCGACGAAGTGGATGCGGCGCTGGACGAAACCAATGTCGGGAGGCTTGCGGATCTTCTGCACGGACTCAGCAAGGACACGCAGTTCCTGCTGGTGACGCACTCCAAGCGCATGATGCACTCGGCAGACATGATTTACGGCGTGACCATGCAGGAGCCTGGTGTATCGAAGGTGGTGAGCGTGCAGCTCAGCCATCATGAGCCGCAGAGGGCTACCGCATAGACGCGATCAAACTTGTTCATGCATGCGCGCCGGGTTTCGTTTCCGGCGCGCTTTTCTTTTGCACAATTCGCAACGGGTTGCCTGACCTGCATACAACTGTCTCGAATCGCGGAACCATCTGATTGCGAGGGAGGATAGTTCATGGCAACGAAGAAGACAGCCAGAAAGAAATCGAGCACGAAAAAGAGCAGCGCGAAGAAGAGCAGCACAAAGAAGAGCAGTTCGAAGAAGTCGAGCGCGCGCAAGAGCACGAGCACAAAGAAGAGCTCTGCGAAGAAATCGACTGGCCGCAAGTCAGCGTCGAAGAAGTCCTCTTCTTCGCGTCGGAAGTATTCGCCGTCAGCCGGCAACGATGTGAAGCGGGAGATGCACGAGTTCAAGCGCGGCAAGCTGAAGTCAGGTCGCAGCGGCAAGAAGGTCAAGAGCCGCAAGCAGGCCATCGCGATTGGCCTGTCGGAAGCACGGCGTGAAGGCAAGAAGGTCCCACCCAAGAAGCGCGCGGCATAACGCGGCGCGCAGCCGCAGCAAAGCGGAAGGCGGCATCCGGCCAGAGTTGGATGCCGCCTGTCGACGCGCTTCAGGGAACGCGCCAGACGCTATTGCGCCATTTCGAATTTCACTGACACATCGACGTGTGACACGTCCGGCCCGGGAACGAATCTCCATTTGCGGACAGCGTCTTCCGCGGCGGGGCTCAGAGTTTTGCTGCCGCTGATGGCCTTGACATCGGTGACTTTGCCTTCGGGGTCCACGGTGGCTTCCACAGTGACTTCGCCGGTGATCTTCATGCGCTTGGCAAGCTCGGGATAAACAGGCGGAACACGCTGCTTGACGGCGCGGTCATCTGACGCGCGAGCAGGAATAGCAAGGGCAAAAAGCAAGGCAAATGCCGCAGCTTTGCAAGATGCAGTGGCAATCAAACGGAAACGCGACGGTCTCATGGACATCCTCCGCTGTAAGTGAATACGCGGAGTTCATCGGCGCACACGCTGGAAACATGAGATAAATCACAGCCCGGTCTGCGTGATCAGAGTTTTCTTAGGATTGAGCTGGGGCGGCTCCCTGAATCGCTTCGAACGTGAGGTGTTCGGCGTTGGAGTGATGCTCCTCACGCCATAGTTCGAAGAGACGGCCATAGCTCAGGGTCATGGTCTCGTGATCAGCGATACCGAGGCGCGCGGAGGTACGGTCGATCCAATCAGGCGTGCCCTCGAGCTCGGCGAAGTTGCCGATGGGGGTCTCGTCGATCACGCAGTGGCCTTCGCCGTCGCTCCACTCGCTGCGCCACTTTTCGTAGCGGAAGGCAGGTGTGAGGCCGAGAGAGCGGAATACCTCGGCGAGTGCGTTGCCGTCAGTCACCTGGGTTTCGGTCTCGATGCGATGCTTGTGGCGGTCCTCACCGGGGCGGTCGTCGGGGAGACGCTTATGGGTGAGAACAGTCTTTCCGTTGTAGCTGCGGATGCGCAGGATCTCGGTGCGGCTGCGCAACTGGCGGTCCGGCGTGTCGTAGAGCGTATTGCTCTCGAACGAGCGCGGGGTGTCGAGGTGAAAGCCGGCGGCCGGAAGGCGCTCGGCGAGGCTCGCGGGATCTTGCACGCGGAATTTGATCTCGGTTTCCACGGCTACCATCCTGTGAGTATACGGAACGGCAGGGACCAGGGAACAGGGATCAGAGAACGAAATACAGGGCACGAAGGGAAAGAGGGACAAAGGGCTCGGCTCGGCAGGCGAGAATAGAAGCAGTGAATACGCTTAGACTGCGGGTCGATCCGGCGCATTTGGAAGGTGCTCAAGCACGCGAGGAAATCGCGCGCGCGGCGGGGATTCTGCGTGCGGGCGGGTTGGTTGCGCTGCCAACGGAGACGGTGTACGGGCTGGGTGCGAATGCGCTGGATGCCGATGCTGTCGCGCGGATTTTTGCGGCGAAGCGAAGGCCGGCCTGGGATCCAGTTATTGTTCATGTGGCCGGGCCGGTTGAGAACAATCCGATGCTGGCACCGCTGGTCATTGAGATTCCGGAGGCGGCACGGAAGTTAATGGTGGCGTTCTGGCCGGGACCCCTGACCCTGCTGCTGCCGCGGTCAAAGGCGGTTCCGGATGCGGTGACGGCGGGTCGGCCGCTGGTGGGTGTCAGAATGCCGGCGCATCCAGTGGCGTTCCGGTTGATTGAAGAGGCCGGCGTGCCGGTAGCGGCGCCGAGCGCGAACCTGTTCAGCCATACCAGTCCGACGACGGGGGAGCATGTGCTGCACGATCTCGATGGCAGGATTGACGCAATTCTGGACGCGGGGCCGGCGGAACATGGCGTGGAGTCGACAGTGATCGATCCATGTCAGTCGCCGATGGTGATTTATCGACCAGGAGCGATTACGGTAGAGCAGATTCGCGCTGTCGCGGGCAAGGTGGAGGTGCATCGCGCGCCCCTGATCGAGCCGGGAGCGGAGGCTGCCGCGTTGCCGTCCCCGGGGGTCGGGATCCGGCATTACGCGCCGCGGGCGAAGCTGATTCTTGTAGAGGGATCGCCTGCGGAGTTGGAGAAAGTGGTGGGCCGGTTCGGCGCGCATCGGGTAGGAGTGATGCTACCCGCTGAGTGGGGTAATTTCGCCGGGGCAGAGGTGTTCGAGTGGGGACGATGGGATTCGATGGAAGAGCTGGCGGCTGGTTTGTATGCCGGATTGCGCGCGCTGGATCGAGCAGGGTGCGAGGTGATTGTGTGCCCCGTGCCGCCGGGCGATGGGATTGGCGCCGCCATCCGGGACCGGTTGAGGAAGGCTTCGTTTCATCCTCAGGATTGACGTTGGCTCCGGGCCCGGGAGCGGGCACCTCGTGCACCTCTGATTCGTGGGCGCGCCTAAATTCCGCCGTTTTCCCCGTGCTTGTACATGTACTTGATGGCCGATTTGAAGATAAGGACGCGCTGACGGCCCCTGACCTTCAGGGTGTGGCGGTCGTACCATTCAATGCAGCCTTCGATCTGCTCGCCATCTTCAAGGATGATGACCATAGGCGTCTGCGACTGAATCTGCTTCTGCAGGTAGAAGAGCTCTGCCTGACGGTGTTCAGTGTCTTCGTGATCCAGATGGCTATAAGCGGAGAAGCGGAACGGAGCGGCAGGGGCTGAGCGCCGGTTCTTGCGTAAAACTGGACGGTCTGCAGGCGGCAAAGATAGGCCCGTCTCGGCCATGGGAGTAAAAGTCGAACTCATACGTTCTTCCTTCCTGTACGTCTGGAAACTGCGCTGAGCCTTCGCTCACTAGGGAATCGAGAGGTAAGATGCGGTTCTTTCCTGAAGCGTGAACCAAGACCCGTAGAAAAGTAGACGGGCCAAAAGTGTGCAGATGGCATTGTTCTGCCGGAGGCACGATCTTCCCACAAGTGGGACGGTCATGGGGATGCTTGTAGTTAAAAGATGCGGGACATGGAAGTGTAGTTGCTCTATCTTACAGCCGTTAGCCGCGGGATAACGACAAAATGATGTGAATAGGACAGAGAGCGGACCGGGCAGTGATTGGGCCCGAAGGCTACCGCGATGCTTCGAGGTTGACGGCCATGGCATCGAGCGAAAGCGAGCGCAGGAGATTACGACGCATGCCGGATTCAACCTGGCCAATGGCGCGGGCGGCTCCATCGATCCAGTCGATGGTGAGGCCGGCGGCGAGGCGCTCGAGTTCGGCGGCCATGTCGATGTTGCGCATGAATTGCGGCGTGCCGGCAACGACCAGCAGCAGGTCCTCGACGAGCGCTCCCAGGGCACGGAGCAGGTTGACGGTCTTCTCCTGGCCGTCCGCGCCAGCGCGGTAGGTCTCCGTGGCGCGGAAGAGGGCAGAGTAGTCGGGATCGCGGAGTGCGGTTCGGAGGATGATGAGAGCGTCCTGGCGGCTGGCGAGGTAGGCGGCGAGGTCGAGCTTGAGAGCGCGGCCCACGGCACCCTCAGCGAGGCGAGCGACGAGCTTGCGGTCGCTGGGCTTGAGGTCCGGGCGGCGCTCGTTGAGCAGGCTTTCGATGTCAGCAGCGGGGATTGCACCGATGCGGTGCAGGATGGCGCGGGAGCGGATAGTGGGCAGCAGTTCCTGAGGGTTTTCGGCGAGGAGGATAAGGGAGGTGTGCGCGGGCGGCTCCTCCAGGACTTTGAGCAAGCTATTGGCCGCCTCTTTCATGAACGCCGAGCAGGTGAAGATGGTGAACGAGCGTTTGGCTTCGACGGGCGGACGGAAGTAGGCGGCGTGAATGACGTCGCGCACCTGGCCGAGCTTGATCATGAGCTGCGGCGGATCAGGGGGCACCACGAGAATGTCGGGGTGCGTCTGGATCATGATGCGGGTTTCGCGCTTGTCGGCGTCGCGCATATCTTCGCGCGCAGCGATGGCTTCGGCGACGCGCTCTTCGAGGTCACGGGCGGCGGCGATGCGGGTGCAGTTCTCGCAGCGTCCGCAGAAGTCGGGCAGGCCGTCGGATTCAGTGGGTTGCAGGCAGTTGACCGCCTGGGCAAGCATCAAGGCCAGCGTGTACTTCCCTGCTCCGCGAGGACCAGCCAGGATCATGGCCTGCGGAATCCGCCCCATGCGCACACCCTCGCGCAGGCGGCTAACCGTCTCCGTGTTGCCCAGGAATTCGCGGAAGCTCACTCTACGAGTCTAGTTGGTCAGGTGGTGAGGTGATCAAGTGGGCCGGTGAACTGCTGAATACTGGATCACTTGCTTGCACGTCTGGCCTCGGGCGTAAATAGATCCCGCTGATGTAGAGTGGGTTCCATGCGCAAAAGCTGGGCTTTTCTGCTTCTCCTCTGCACGCTCGCGTGCGCGCCTCAGGGCCGCGCTGAAGATACCGTCAAGAGGATTCTGAAGGCGGTGGAGCAGTGCACCCTGGATCAGCGGGGCACGCCGCCGTTCCATCTGAAGGCGACGCTTGCGCCGAGTTCTGAACGCGATAAGGATTCGGGGCGCACGGGTGAAGTGGAGATCTGGTGGAGGTCGCCGGATCAGTGGCGGCGGGAGGTTCGCTCACCGGAGTTCCACCAGGTGCAGATCGTGAACGGGTCGAAGATCTGGCAGAAGGACGAAGGCGACTACTTTCCGGAGTGGCTGCGGGAAACGGCCGACGCGATTGTGCGGCCGGTGCCCATGTCGGATGATCTGCTGGCACAGATCCGGGGAGCGGAGGTCCGCCATGAGACGGGCGGCACTTACCTGGCCTGGACGATTGCGAGCAGCAACGGGCAGGTGCAGAAGACGATGGGCGCGGGAGTCTCGATCCGGGACGACAGCGGGCTTTTGCTTAGCGCTGGCGGGTTCGGCTGGAGTGGCGAGTTCGAGGATTATGCGAAGTTCCACAAGCTGACGGTGGCGCGGACGGTGAATGTGGGGTCGCCGCAGGTGACCGCGAAGATCGTCCTGCTCGAGGACCTGAGCGTGGTGCAGGGCGGGTGGTTCGACGCAAGTGCACCGGATGGCGACGAGCCGATCAATACGGTTCTGATGAATGAGCTGACGACGCGAGAGAACCTCGTCGCTCAGAACATATCGTGGCCGATGCCGAAGGATGGGCCGCTGGAGGGCGTGCTTACTACAGAAGTGAGTATCGACAGGGCGGGCAAGGTGCGCGAGATTGGGACGATTGTTTCGGACAATCCGGCAATGAACGGCGCGGCGCACGAGCAGATTGCGGCGATGCGGTTTAAGCCTTTCGTGATTGATGGCGTAGCGGTGCAGGTGCTGTCGAGGATCACGCTGGCGTTCAAGACCGCTCGGCCGACAGGAACGGAGGCCTTTGAGAGCGCGCGCAACTACTTCGAACGCGGGCGGCAACTCGACTTCCCTTCTGGTGGAGCGGGATTTCCGTACATGCTGAAGGCGGAGTTTCAGGCGCGGTCGAGCGCGGGCTCGGTGGACACGGGACACTATGGAGATCTGTGGGTTGCGGCGGACAAGTGGCGGCGCGAGGCTACGTTTGGATCAAGCCACCTGGTGAGGGCGCGCAACGGGTCGAAGCTGTACGAGCAAGTGGACGGCCCGGACGCGCAGTTGCTGCTGCTGGTGTTTCGACTGATGGAGCCGATTCCTGCGATGGACTCGTTTGTGGAGTCGGACTGGCGGATGCAATCGGGGATGGTGGGCGATCGAAAGACTATCCGCGTGCTGAGCGGGTACGAGAGCTCGGAGGGGAAGCTTGATCCAGAGGCGCGCGGGTTCTGGTTCGATACGAACGGGAATCTTGTGAAGACGTATGGAGCGGGCATGGAAGCACTACGCTCGGAGTTTGTGAACTACCAGAACGCGCACTTGGCGCGGCGGATCGATGTGTCGCATGATGCCGCGGCGGTGATGCATATCCGGGTCACGGATATCGCCGGAGCGAGCGATTCGGTGCCGAAGAATGCGTTCGAGATAAAAGGACACGAGGTGAATAAGCAGTTCACTTCAGAGGCTCGGTGAGAGAAGCGGAAGCCGAATGCTGAAGGCAGCCCGCAATCTATTTACTATCAAGTAACATTGTCTGTTTGATTATCTACACTTGGGCGAAAGTCCCTATGAAATTTAGTATTCCATTAAGTTAAGTAAATTGAATTAGTTATCCAAAAATCACGCCTGAAAAGCGAATATATGGAGAAGCAAAAACAGGGGGAGGGGTAGCTAATTTTCTAGTAACCCCTGTCTGATACTTCAAAAGGGCCGCGCTCCCTGAACGGAGTGCAGCCCTCGATTGGAGAGTAGCGCTTGCATGGGTCGGAGTATGTGATGACGGTCACCGGCCTAAGGGGGCTAGGGGTTAGGGGTTACAAACGAAACTTGACTCCTGGGGTAAGCACGCGTTCGCGCAGGCGGGCGCCCGTCGCAGTATTGCCCAGGAATTCGCGAAAATTCACATCCCCCTAAAGCATGACGCACGGTCCGGTACCCCTTTCGATTGGCGCGATTTCTGTCTTATATACTAGTCCTTCCCCAAAAAACAGGAGGGCCAGATGCGAGTTCCGCACCTGCTGATCATCGCAATCTCCCTATGCACTTTCATCGGGCTTGCGCAGAAACCACCTCGCTCGGATGCTGGCACCGCCTCAAAGCCGCTCTCAGCCACCAGCGACCCGTGGCCTCTCACCGACCTCAATGTGCTGGTCCTAGACAAACAAAAGCAGCCGCAGCCCCAAACTGACCGGACAGCGTTTCAAATCCTGGAGGATGGAACGCCCCAAACCATTCTGTCTCTCTCCGGGTCAGACACACCGGTCTCGCTAGCCCTTCTCATTGATCTCTCCGGCTCGGCCTGCCCTGTGCAGATTGAGCCCAACGCCACCTGCAAAGGTCACGATCCGGTCATAGATTCTCTTGTGGATCTGGTCACAAGCCTGCCTTCGGGCAGTGAAGTCATGCTGGCGACCTTCTCGGATCAGGCAAATCTCAACCTCACATTTTCTCCAGCATCAGCCTTTCAGTCAGGGATCTTCGACAATCTGAAGGCGCACGGAGGGTCGGCCGTCTACGACGCGCTTGTGGCCACCGAGACCTATTTCGCGAAGAATGCAAAGTTCAAGCGGCGGGCGATTGTGCTTATTTCCGACGGCGAAGACGACGCTTCCATGCTGAACTTTGAGCAACTTCTGTTTCGAATCTCCTATCCGTCCAGCCCCATCATCTACGCCATCAACACCGCTAGTGGACATCCTGGAGACTACTCCGGCTCTGAGTTGCGGTTCAGCGCTCGAGCCCTTCGGATACTGACGGAATTCAGCGGCGGTATCGTTGCTCCGGCCTACGACAGGAAGAAGAACCCCATCGGCGTCAAGGCGATCGCCTGGGCCATCCACAACCAGTTCGCATTGCAATACTCATCGGCGAACACTTCCGGCAACGGGAAAGTCCGCAAGGTGAAGATCAGAATGCCCCAAGACACTTCAAAAGCAGCGTTGCGCTACTTTCAGCAATACGTAGCACCTATTCCCTGATCGTCCTCTACGGCGATGCCTTCCAACCATAGCCCAATGAACTTAGGCAGCTTCACCTCTGTGATGCCAAGGCACATCGCGCGGGAAAATGCAGACAATCGAAAAGATGTAAATAAGACTTGACAGCAGCTGCATATTAAAGTAAAGTTTGCTTGTCATTATGCAAAGGAGACTTGCTCATATGACATGCACGCTTTCCAATACTGCCCAACGAACCTATGTCGTTCGTACATTTGTGGGTGCACTGCTGTGCCTGGTGGTCACGACAGGCGCGAGCGTCGGATTCCGGTTCGGCCATCTGTCGGGCCCACTGGCCTACCTTGTCGCAGCCCTGCCTGCGTTCCCGATCATGGGCATGCTCGTAGTGACCGGGCTCTACCTGTCAGAGGAGAAGGACGACTTCCAGCGTGAATTGATGGTGCAATCCCTGCTGGCGGGGATCGGGCTCACTCTCGCCTCCACGACCGTGTGGGGCTACCTGGAAGACTTCGCCCACGCACCGCACCTGAGCATGGTGTGGATCTTTCCCATGTTCTGGGTGTTTACCGGGCTCGCCACACCGTTTGTGTGGATGAGGTATCGATGAGAAACCGTCTCAAGGTGCTGCGCGCGGAGAGGAACTGGTCGCAGGCCGAGCTGGCCCAGCGGCTGGAGGTGTCGCGGCAGTCAGTGAACGCGATTGAGACGGGGAAGTTCGATCCGAGTCTCACGCTGGCGTTCCGGCTGGCGCGGCTGTTCGAGATGCCGATTGAGGCGATCTTCTCGGACGAGGGGTGAAGCGAGTGATCAGTGGTCAGTGATCAGTGATCGGTGATGGGTCATCAGGTGGTCTGGTGGTCTGGTTGTCAGGTGGTCAGAAGCTGTGAACGGCAGGGGGCGCGGACTAGCCGCGCCCTTTCCGTTTGCGTTCAGAATCCGGTGCGGCTCTTCTGGCGGATGGTTCTGATTTCGGCTTCGGGGATGTGAAGGAACTCGAGGAACTCCTGATGTTCTTCGGGGGCGGAGCGCTCGAACTCGGCGTGCCAGCCGTTCATCTGGTCCTCAGTGAAGCCGCAGCCTTTCATGATGGAGACCCATTTTTCCTTGGTGATCATTTCAGCCTTTCCCAGGGCCTTGTGGCCCAGCAGTCGCAGGATTGCCTGCTGATGGGCGCGCAGGGAGCCGATTTCGGCGTCGAGTTCGACCAGGCGCCGCTGGAGCACCTTGCGCGCGTCGGTTTGGCGACCGCGCGATGCAAAGATCGCGCGTATGTCGTCGAGTGTGAGGCCGGCTTTGCGGTAGGCGCGGATTTCGAGAAGCCGCTCCGCGTCGGCCTGGCTGTAACAGCGGTAATTGCCGCCCGTGCGCGCGGGCCGGCGGATTAAACCGATCGATTCGTAGTAAAGGAGGGCGGTGCGGCTGATGCCGCATTGCCGGGCGAGTTTGGTTACCGTTAACATCGTCCATCTCCACTGTGAACCCTACAGTTATAGACAGGTCAAGAGGAGGGGGCAAGAAATTGGCGCGGGGGAATTCCTGTTAGGATTCCGTGCATGACACCCAGCCCTGAAGAACTAGCAGCGCAATACGCACAGATGAGTGAAACGGAACTCATGGAGCTGGCCCACTCCTACGATGGTTTGCTCGAGACTGCACAGGCCGCATTACGTGCGGAGTTTGCGCGACGCGGGCTCGAGCCGCCGCTGGTGCAAGACCCGGAGGAACCGGAGTTCCGTCACCTGGTGACGGTGCGGCGTTATCGTGACCTGACGGAGGCAATGGTGGGGCGTTCGCTGCTGGAATCCGCGGGTATTTCGGCCTGGATTGCAGACGAGCATATTGTGCGGATGAACTGGTTCCTATCCAACTCAGTCGGCGGCATGCGATTGCAGGTGGATGAACAGGACGAAGCGGCTGCACTGGAGATTCTGGATCAGGAAGTTCCGGCAACAATCACGTATGGCGAGGAAGAAACATATGTGCAGCCGACCTGCCCAAAGTGCGGATCGGCTGAGATCACACTGGGCGGCGGGACAGAAAGCGGTCGGTCACTTGTGGCGCTCTACGTCCTGTCGGTTCCCGTGCCGCCGCGCGAGGCGGCATGGCACTGCGAAGCATGTGGCGCAGAGTGGGTGGATGCCGAGGACAACGAGCCGACAGGCGCGTGATCGATCACCGCGCAGGCACCATGTACGCGTTCCCGAGCTGAGGTCAGATGTTGGGCCGGAGTGGAGTAGCAGGGGCTGAAAAAGCCACCATACTTTTCATCCTGCCTTGTCGGCCCGACTGAAGTCGTGCCCTTGTTTACAAAAGCGCCAATCCAAGGTTCGTTGCCTGGTCGCGCTGGATGGCGGCGGTTGCGGATGGGCTGGGACGGCGCTTGCCTGGATGCCCTATTCTTATCGTTCCCAAGGAGAAACATATTGCGACAGAAATATTCCGCCTGGTCTGTTCTCGCTGTTTTGCTCATTAGTGGTGCGTCAGTAAACCGCGCGCAATCGAATCCCGTGAGGTAGCTTCCCCCGATCACCGGATCAAGCTGCATTTCAGCGTGCAGCCGCAGAAGGGACAGGAGGCGGCGCAGAGTGGGCAGCTTGTTTATTCGGTCTCGTTCCGCGAGAAGCCGGTGTTTGAAGACTCAGCCCTTCGCCTGGAGTTGGTGAATCAGCCGCCGCTTGGCGCCGCGGTGCACATCGCGAGTACAACACCGGGTTCCGGCGTTGACGATTACCGGCTGCTCGCTGGAAAAGCTTCCTCGGTCCACGACGCTTACAACAGCCTCATCGTTCATGCGATGGAGAGCGCAAGCCCCGGGCGCAGGTTCGATATCGAGGCGCGCGTCTATAACGGCGCAGTGGCGTTTCGATACCACGTTCCCGAACAAGCTGCGCTGGCCCGCTATCAGCTCGCACAGGAGGATACCGAGTTTCGACCGGTGACGGACGCTTTTGCGTGGGCATTGCGTTTGCCTAACTACGAAAGCGCTTACGAGAGCGAGTACGTTCCGATGGCTTTGAGTGCCTTGAGCAATCAGGGCGGCGTTGCGAGCCACATTCTGAACGGCGCGCCGATGGTGATGCACCTGCCGGGCGTGGCCTGGGCTGCAGTGGGAGAGGCCTACCTTGAAGGGAATGCCGCGATGTACCTGGAGAATCCGACGGGCAGTTGGATGGGCCATTATCTGGTCAGCAGGATTTCGCCTCCGGTTAGCGAGAAAGGCAACGACGGGCACGGGCCTGCGGTGGATGCGAGCCTTCCTCACAACTCAGCGTGGCGCGTGATCCTGCTTGGCGACACGCCCGGGGAGTTAGTCGAGTCAAATGTTTTCACCGATCTCAATCCTGCGAATCGCGTGACGGACACAAGCTGGATTCGTCCTGGGAAGGCTACATGGGATTGGTGGAATGGCGATCTGGGAGCGGACGGAAAGCCGGCATACACGACGGAAAACATGAAGTATTACGTCGACTTTGCCGCGGAGTCGGGATTTCCGTACATGATGCTGGACGCGGGCTGGTCAGGCAAGGACATCTTGAAGATGCGGGGCAACGTGGATGTTCCGGAGCTGGTGCGCTATGCCGCGAAGAAGAATGTGAAGGTGTGGATCTGGCTGTATTCGAAGTATGTCGCGGCGCAGATGCAAGAAGCCTTTCCGCTCTACGAGAAGTGGGGAGTGGCCGGCGTAAAGATCGACTTTGTTCTGCGGAACGATCAGGAGGGCATCCAGTGGTATTACGACGTGGCCAAGCTGGCCGCCGAGCATCATTTGATGGTGGACTTTCATGGCGCTACCCAACCGTGGGGGATCGAAAGAACCTACCCCAACGTTTTGAACTATGAAGCGGTACTGGGGCTGGAGCAAAACAAGGCAGGGCGGAGAGATGGTCCGGTGGACCGCGCGACGTTCCCCTTCACGCGTATGTTGAGCGGGCCGATGGACTATACGCCCGGCGGCTTCAACAACGTGACTGAGGAGGAATTTGTAGCGCGTGATCTGAGTCCGATGGTGACGGGCACGCGAGCGCAACAGCTGGCGCTTTATGTCGTGCTGACAGAGCCTTTGGCGATGGTGTCCGACGCGCCTTCGGCCTATGCGAACCAGCCGGAGTTTCAGTTTCTCAAGGATGTTCCGACGACGTGGGACGCGACGCGGGTGCTCAACGGAACGCCGGGCGAGTTTGTAACGATCGCACGCCAGGCGGGCCGCGAATGGTATCTGGGGAGCTTGACGAACTGGACAGCACGGGACCTGCACGTTCCGTTGAGCTTTCTCGGGACCGGCAGTTACACGGCAGAAATCTATGAAGATGGTGGGGATGCCGAGCAACGTCCGAAGCACGTGACGATCCGCAAGCAGAAGGTATCGGCCGGCGAGACGCTCACGTTGCATCTGGCAGGCGGGGGCGGCTGCGCGATTCGGTTTATCCCGGGAAGTTAGTGGCCTGGGAGGCATGCTCGTTCGAGCGGCTTTCGGGTTAATCAAATACGACGGTCTTGTTGCTGTAGCAGAGGATCCGCCGCTGGAGATGCAATTTGACGGCGCGGAAGAGGACGCTGCGCTCGAGGTCGCGTCCCTTGGCGATGAGATCTTCGACCTGCTCGCGGTGGGTGATGCGGGCTACGTTCTGCTCGATGATCGGGCCGTCATCGAGAGTTGCGGTGACGTAGTGGCTGGTAGCGCCGATGATCTTGACTCCGCGGCTGTGGGCGGCGTGGTAGGGGCGGGCGCCGGTGAAGGCAGGCAGGAACGAGTGGTGCACGTTGATGATGCGCGATGGGTACTGCGCGACAAATTCGGGCGAGAGCACCTGCATGTAACGGGCGAGGACGACGAGGTCGATGTTGTTGGCGGCGAGGAGTTCGAGCTGGCGAGCTTCGGCTGCGGCGCGGGCGTCGGCGGTTACGGGCACGTGCTCGAAGGGGATGCCGTAGAAGTCGGCGAGCAGCTGGGCGTCTGAGTGGTTGGAGATGATGAGCGGTATGTCGCAATGCAGTTCGCCCGAGAACCAGCGCTGCAGCAAGTCGTTCATGCAATGCGTATAGCGGGAACAGAAGAGGGCCACGCGCGGGCGTTCGGCGCTGGAGGTGAGACTCCAGTTCATGTTGAGATCGGTGGCGATGGGTGTGAAGGCGGCGCGGAAGTTGTCGAGGTCCATGGTGAGGCCATCGGACTGCAGCGCGAATTCGATGCGCATGAAGAAGAGACCGAGCACCTCGTCGCTGTGCTCGTCGGCATGCAGGATGTTGGCGCCGTGCTCGTAGAGCAGCGAAGAGACACGGGCAATGAGGCCGCGCCGGTCAGGGCAGTCGATGAGGAGGACCGCGGAGTCGGACATAAGGACAGAGTACGGGATGAACGCGGCGGGGCTGAAGAGCGGTAAGCGGGGCGATAGGGAAAAAGGGGCCGGAACCTCGAGTGCGCGTCGAAGTTCCGGTAGAGGCGCGTGCTGCGAATCGGCTTCGGTATGAAGGCTGTTTAGATGGAGGCGTCGCGGGCGGCCGCGGGCGCGGCGAGCTGGCGGCGGAGGCTGCCGGCCAGATCGGCGACCGTGCGGAGGCGCTCGGCGACGGGCGAGGCAGCGTCGCTGCCGGAGAGGGCTAGCTCGGATTGCAGGAGCAGGCCGGCTACGGTGGATTTGAGCTCGGACTCAATGGCAGCGGCAGCGGCCCTGCGGGCGAGGATCTTCTCGCGCTCACGGCGATGGAGAGCGGCGCGGATATCGCGGATGACGCGGGCGGCTCCGGAGAGCGCGAAGTTGATTTGCAGCGGAATGGCGAGGCCGGCGCGCTCCCAGATGGCTTCAGCGGCTGCCGGGTCGCATTCGGCGATGGTGTCGTCTACCACCACGGCGGAGAACTCTTTCTGGCGCATCAGGGTGAGCGCGGTTTTGCGGCCTTCAGCGACTTCCACTTCCCTGCCCAGGTTCTTCGCGATTACGTCTGCGCAGTTGCGCGCGCCTTCCATACCGGTTATGAGAAGAATGCTCATGTTTACACCCCAGTTCTTAGTTCGTAGTTCGCAGTTCACAGTGATCAGGTGGCCGAGTGGTCAGGTGGTCACCTGATGTCGCAAGCGAGGCTTCAGCCATCAAGGGATCGTCTGCAAGTGAGAGGGATCGGCTGATGGCTGACGGCTGTCTTACTCGTCGTTCAGGGGGTCGGCGATGCCGTACTCTTTCAGCTTTCGGTAGAGGGTGGTCTTGCCGATGCCGAGCAGGCGGGCGGCCTGCAGCTTGTCGCCATTGAGGGTGCGGATGGCGGAGAGGATGGCCTGCTTCTCCATATCCGCGAGGGTCATGAGCTGCGGGCCCGCGGACTCGTTCGCATCATCGCCGGCCGTGGTGGCGCGGCGCGATTCGAGGCCATGATTCTGCAACTGCGTCGGCAGGTCGCCCAGGTGCAGGATTGGGCCGGAGGACATCGTGCAGGCGCGCTCGACGGCGTGCTCGAGTTCGCGGACATTGCCGGGCCAGTCATAGCGCATCATGGTGCGCAGGGCCTCATCGCTGAGGGTGAACTTGCGACCGTGCTCGCGGCTGATGCGATCGAGGAAGTGTGCGGCGAGCAGCGGGATGTCTTCGCGGCGGTCGCGCAACGATGGCAGCTTGAGGTTGACCACGTTGAGCCGGTAGAAGAGGTCTTTGCGGAACTGGCCCTTCTCGACCATCTCCGCCAGGTTGCGGTTGGTGGCGGCGACGATGCGGGCCTTGATGGGCACCCGGTGCGTTGCGCCGACGGGGCGGACTTCGCGCTCCTGAAGTGCGCGCAGCAGCTTGGCCTGTAGATCAAGGGATAGCTCGCCGATTTCGTCGAGGAAAACGGTGCCGCCTTCGGCCGAAACCAGAAGGCCGTCCTTGGACCGGTTGGCGCCGGTGAATGCGCCCTTCACGTAGCCGAACAGCTCGCTCTCGATTAGGGTGGGCACGATTGAGCCGCAGTCGACCGGCAGGAACGGCTTCTGTGCGTTGAGGCCGTAGGCATGGATGGTGCGGGCGACGAGTTCCTTGCCGGTGCCGCTTTCGCCGAGGATCAGGACGGGGTGCGAGCTTTGAGCCACTTTCGAGAGGATGCGGTAGAGCTTCTCCATCTCGCCGGAACGGCCGATCATGGCGCCCAGGCCCTGCGACAAGCGAAGCTGCTCGCGAAGCTGGCGTGTGGCGTTGTCGGTCAGCTGCGCGGAGGCGGCGCGGTCGAGAACGGTGGAGAGCTCGTCCATGGCGAATGGCTTGGTGAGGTAGTCGGAGGCGCCGCAGCGCATGGCTTCGACGGCCGCGTTCACCGAGCCGGAGGCGGTCATGGCGATGACGGCGGTCTGCGGGTAAAGCAGCTTGACTTCGGAGATCAGTTCCAGACCGCTGGTCGAGTTGTAAGGCAGGTTGGCGAGCAGGATGTCGGCGGCATGGCCGCGCAACATGCTGCGGGCGTTGCTGAGGTCGCCGGTGGACTCGACAACATAGCCCAGGCTCGAAGCGATCTCGGCGCAGGCTGAGCGCACCGCGGGATCTGAATCGACCACGAGAAGGTGCAGAGGTACCGCCGGCTCCCCGGCTTGGGATAGGAACTCCATGGTTTTTGTATCGAAGACTGTTGCCAGCATTGTAGACGCCTCGTAATTCCAAAAATGTGACGGTGGTTACTGCCTCTCGCCTGAATTGACCGGCTTTATTGATCGCTTACGGGCAGCTCGATGGTGAACTGCGCTCCGCCTTGGGGGCGGTTGGCGGCGCGGATTGTGCCTCCGGCTGCTTCAACAAGTGAACGCGTGATGGCGAGTCCGAGTCCATGGTGCGTGGCGGGCCAGCCGCCGTCCGGTGCATCGTCAGTGTCGTGGGCATGCGTGGTGTAGCCGGAGTCGAAGATGGTTTCAAGCATATCTTCGCGGATGCCGGGACCGGAGTCCTCGACAGCAAGGACGGCGGTGGCAATTTTGCCGTGTGCGCCGGGCAGTTCGCGCAGGGTGATCTCGATGGTGCCGGTCTTGCCCATGGCTTCATCAGCGTTTTTGACCAGGTTGACGAGTACGCGGGTCAGATCTTCCCTGCTGAGGCGCACGGGGCGAGCGCCGCCTTCGGTGCGGATGCCAATTGCGACGGAGGGGCCGGTGAGCGCGTCGAGAAGGTTGTAGTTGTCGAGCAGATCCTGCTGCAGGTTCTCGATCCGATCCTGAGGTACCGGATCCGACAGGCTGCCCGCCCGGCTGGTTGGCCGGGCGGACAGCCGGTTCTGGGGGAGGAAACCGTCGGAAGCGACTGGTTCAAGCCAGGTGCTGTCACTGAGATCGAGGCTCATGAGCTTTTCGACCAGACGACGGCTGGCGGCGGCCACCAGGCGCAACTCGTTGGCATAGTGGGCATGACTCTCGGCCAGTACGCCGGGCTCGGCGAGCAGGTCGCAGTAAAGAGCGAGGGCGGTGACCATATTGCGCGCGTCGTGAGCCACCTCAGAGACTGTGCCGCCGCGATGCTTCATGGCGGCGAGGGTTTCGACGACTGCGACGATGCGCTGGCTGGAGCGGGCTGTGCTGCTGGTTTCCTGCTGGCTGGTTTCGATCTGCTGCATGGGCTGTTCCTTTCGCCTCGCCCCGATCCATGAACCCTGTTGTGGATTCCCGATTCAGGTTTTCGCTGCGGGTGGCTGTCCCTTCCTAATACACGCGGTGTGCCAAACCAGGACACTTTCCCTAAGTGGTTCTTAAGAAGAAACTTACTTGCATGAAGAAGGGGTGGCGGGGCTGTGGATTCGTGAGGGCTTGTCCCGAAATGGAACGACCGGCCTGTGCGATTGAACGTATCTGCTTTGCATTCAGCGGATTAGGTCATTCCCGGATTGGATCGGCAGTTTGGCTGAAATTCCCGATGCGGGAACGACTGGTGCAGCTGGGGAAATTGACCAGACGCTGGCACTTACAATCGACCTATGCAGACACCTTTTTTTCGTCCCGGCGGGCGGGGGCCTCTTCAACTTCGGCCGCTGACTCTGGCTCCCAACTTTGTGCAGACCGCCGAGGGCTCGGTTCTGGTGAGCTTTGGAAACACGCGCGTGCTGACGAATGCCACGATCGAGCAGGGGGTACCGGGATGGCTGCGCAACTCAGGGCGGGGATGGGTGACGGCCGAGTACGCGATGCTGCCGCGGTCGACGGTGACGCGCTCGCCGCGGGAGAGCGAGAAGGGCAAGATTGGCGGGCGAACGCATGAGATTCAGCGGCTGATCGGGCGGAGTCTGCGCTCGGTAGTGGATATGCACGCGCTGGGCGAGCGGACGGTGATTCTTGATTGCGACGTAATCCAGGCAGATGGCGGAACGCGGACGGCGGCGATCACGGGTGCGGCGGTGGCTTTGGGGATCGCGCTGAATGCGCTGGTGAAGGCGGGAACGCTGAAGCAGTCGCCTATGAAGCAACTGGTGGCGGCGACTTCGGTTGGGATCGTCGCGGGTACGCCGTTGCTCGACCTCTGCTACGAGGAGGACTCGCAGGCCGAGGTGGACATGAACGTGGTGATGACGGAGAACGGCGGGCTGGTGGAGACGCAGGCCACGGCCGAGCGCGAAGCGTTCTCGCGGGCGCAGTTGAACGAGATGATCGATATGGCCGAGGCCGGTCTGAAGGAGATCTTCGCGGCGCAGCGGGCGGTGCTGCAGACCTCCTGATTGGAGGTGCAATGACGGTTAAACGCGCGGCAATCCGGGCGCGGCGCAGGCCGCGACTCGGTTTATGGCTGGCGGGAATCTATCTGGGCATGGCTGTGGGACTGTTCGTCATCACAATGCTCACAACCGAGCCAAGTAAAGTCGGCCTGGACTGGATTCCATTCCTGATGCTGGCAATGCCGTGGTCGCATCGCGATATGGCCCTTGCAGGCCCCGGCTTGTTGTTGAACGCGGCAATTCTGTGGGCGATCGGCACCGCAGTGCAAGTTCTGGTGCGGAATCTGCGCGGCAAGTGAACTCTGAGAGATGCTGATTTCGCGGCCGGCCTGTTACACTTCCCTCACTTCCCCGCATTCCCTTCAAGGACAACTACGCCTATGCGCCGCCGTTCGTTTCTTCGCGCAGCCGCTGCCGCCGCTCCGGCTGCAGCTCTTTCCAACTTGATGGCTCACTCCGCTTTCGCTGGACAGGTCACCGCGTCGGGTGGTGCGGCCGCGGGTTTAGAGCTTCACCCTGTGTCTGCCGGAGAGGACCGCTTCGGGGCGCTGCATTCGCTGGGGTTCAGCGAACTTGCCTTCAAAGTGGGCACGCAGGAGACCGCCGGGAACCTGTTCATGATCGAGCATCGGAACCTGGTTCCAGGCGGACCGCCGCTGCACATGCACCTGAATCAGGAAGAGTGGTTCTATGTGATGGAAGGGCAGGTCGCTTTCATCGTCGGCGAGAAGCGTCTCACGCTGCAACCAGGTGAGTCGATCTTGGCTCCGCGGCGGGTTCCGCACACATTCTCTTCGGTTGTGCCGGCGAGCCATATGCTGATTGGCTTTGCGCCGGCGGGCAAGATGGAAGCGTATTTCCGGGATGCGAAGGGCGACGCCAAAATGGCGGCGAGCGCGGAGTACATGAACCGCTATGACATGGAGTGGGTGGGGCCGTCGCCGTTCAAGAAGGGATAAAGGCGCTTGTTTAGCCCGACCCGATACCTCAGGGCCTGAAGGGCCCGGTGTAATTGGCGGCGGTGTGTGTCCGGGCTGAAGCCCGGACACACCAGCCCGGACCTACCTAAAGCACGATCTGTAGCCGTACCGCAGGTGCTTACACGTTGAATTTGAAGAAGAGGATGTCGCCGTCTTTTACGACGTAGTCCTTGCCTTCGGAGCGGTAGAGGCCTTTCTCCTTGACCGCTTGCTCGCTGCCGTAGGTGAAGAGCAGGTCGCAGTGGTAGGCGTCGGCGCGGATGAAGCCGCGTTCGAAGTCGGAGTGGATGACGCCGGCGGCTTGCGGAGCCTTGGAGCCATCGGGGATGGTCCAGGCGCGGACTTCCTGCACACCGGCGGTGAAGTAGGTGATGAGGCCGAGGAGCTTGTAGGCCTGGTGGATGAGGCGGTTCAGGCCGGGTTCGGTGAGGCCCATGTGTTCCAGGAATTCCAAACGCTCGTGCGGTTCAAGCAGAGCGATTTCGGCTTCCATGGCGCCGCAGATGCGGACCACTTGCGCACCCTCTTCGGCAGCGCGCTTTTCGACGGCGGCGGTCCACTGGTTGCCGTCTTTCAGGCCGGCTTCGTCGACGTTGGCGACGTAGAGAACGGGCTTGGCTGTGATGAGGAAGAGCTCGCGGGCCGCTGCACGCTCTTCTTCGGTGAGGTCGACAACGCGGGCCGGACGGCCAGCCTCGAGGGCGTCTTTGAGCTTTTTAAGGGCTTCGAAGTCAGCTTTGACCTTTGCATCCTGGCTGTTGCGGGAGGCCTTCTCGGATTTGGCCCAGCGCTTCTCCACGGTATCGAGATCAGCCAGTAGCAGCTCGGTGTTGATGATGTCGATGTCGTGGAGGGGATTGATGCTGCCGGCGACGTGGATGACGTTGGGATCTTCGAAGCAGCGAACGACGTGGCAGATGGCGTCGGTGGCGCGGATGTGCCCGAGGAACTGGTTGCCGAGGCCCTCGCCCTTGCTGGCGCCCTCGACGAGGCCGGCGATGTCGATGAACTCCATGGTGGTGGGGACGGTGCGGTTGGGCTTGACGAACTGGGTGATGCGGTCGAGGCGTTCGTCGGGCAGGGAGACAATGCCTACATTGGGATCGATGGTGCAGAAGGGGTAGTTGGCGGCCTGCGCCTTGGCAGCGGTGAGGGCGTTGAAGATGGTGCTCTTGCCCACATTGGGCAGACCGACGATTCCGCAGTTTAACGGCATGGAGTGAGGCGTCCTTTTCTAAGGGTGACGGGTGCCATGCCGTGAGATTTCCTGGGAGACCTGAGTTTAGGAGTCCGCGCGGGAAGAGGATAGAACCTGCTATCGGCTTAGCAATAAACGTCCTGTATCTATTATCGCCGATGTTGGGCGCGATCGTGTACACGACCTGTTCGGCTGCAATGGGCATCGAAAGAAAGAGGCAGGGAGCAGGTTGGTGACTCGTGTGACAGGAGATGCCTGCAGTATCGAATACCTGAACATTCTGGATAGAAGAGTGAAGAAGAAGAGAGTCATTATTCTGCTGGCGACGTGGTGTGTCTGGCTCATGGCAACGTTGCCGGGATCGGCGCAACCGGGGCAAACGCCGTCCAAGCTGGAGGCGCAGAAGGCTCGATTCACACTGACGCCTCGCGTTGAGGCGGCTCCCCAGACCGGTGCTGAATACCAATCGATCACGGGCAAGCAGAGGGTCGAGTGGTTCGCGATTTCGACGGTTGGGCCATCGAGCCTGACAGGAGGGCTTTTCTCTGCGGGGCTCGGCACCGCGATGGACACACCCACCGAATACGGGCCGCACTGGGAAGGCTTCGGGAAGCGATACGGGATGCGTCTTACGGGCGTTTCTATGGGGAACCTGATGGAAGCGGGCTTGGGAGCGGCGTGGGGAGAGGACCCGCGATACTTCCACGCGGAAGGGCGTCCTTTTGGGCGGCGGGTAGAGAACATTGTGGACCTGACGTTTCGCGCCTACGAACCGGATGGGCAACGGCATCTGGCAAAGGCGAGGTATGCGGCCACCGTTGGCAACAACTTTCTCTCGAATCTGTGGCGCACCGACAGTGAAGCAGACTGGCAGCATGCGCTGATACGAACCGCTGAGGGCTTTGGGGGACGGGCGCTTTCGAATACTGTGAGTGAATTTCTGCCCCAGGTGTGGAGAAAAATCCGGCAGCGTCATCATGGTGGTTCCGCGGTGAAGCTCCCAGGACCGAGCTCAGGTAGACGCTGGACGGGCGCCAGGGTTCGCTGACGACTGGCAGTTCGATGCGCTCGTCTGGCCCGGTGCGTGATACACGCGCTGTGTAGGGCTCATTTCTTTGGAGCTTTCATGTCGTGGCCGCCCTGGTGGAGGATGACGGCGTTGACTGCGCCTTTGTCGTCCTTCACAAATTCGAGTTCGGCCGGGAAAACCAGCGGGAAAAACTTTGTCTCGGTCTCGGCGTACATCTTGAAGCTGGGCTGACCCGTCGCCTGGGTGATCAGTTGGCCGTTCTCCACAGTTACGACCAGATCGAAGTTGGGAAAGAGAGCGTAGGTCCCCACGTAGGTAGCCAGGATTTTGGGATCGACCTGGATCGCGGTGCGCACCGTCGGATGCCAATCGGGCCAGTGGTATTCGGCCGCGATGGCGTGCATGACTTCATCCCCGAGCTGGCCGCCGTTGTCACCGTTGGTCATGACGAAAGCGCCTTCGCCGTTCTTCTCGTAGGCAGCGAAGATATTGCGGAATCCCTCATTGGCTCCGCCGTGCGAGAAATAGGGATCGGCGTCCGCACCGCCGATCTCGAGGCCGAGGCCCCAGTGGCCCATGCCGGGCGTGACCATCTGCCGGGTCATATCGGGATTGAGTACGTGATTCGCTTTGCCCTCGAGCGAGAGTTCGACTTCGATGGCGTATTTGGCGAGATCGGTTGGAGTGGTCCAGAGGCCGGCGGCGGCCATTTCAGGGTAGGTATGCGCGCCGCCTTCGACGGGCTTGCCGTCTCCGCGGAAGGGTGTGGCGGCGTTGGCGCGGAGGCTCTCGGGCAGAGGCTGCTCGTAGGTGCTGCGGGTCATTCCGATGGGAGCGAGAACGGTGTCGTGCAGCAGTTTCGGGAAGGGCTCATGGGTGACGTCGATGACGGCCTGCTGCATGATGGTGTATCCGCCGCCTGAGTATTTCCATTCCTTCATGGGAGGCTGTTCGGTGCGGATGGCGGGCGTGTTGGCGGGCTTTTCGCCGTTGAGCACCTGGATGAGCGTCGGCACCGGATCTTTGCTGGCATAGCCGGGGAAGCCATGCACGGTGGTTCCTGCAGTGTGGGTGAGCAGTTCGCGAAGAGTGACGGGCTTGCCGGCGGCGATGGGATCGCTGGGAAATTTCCAACTTGTCAGGTAGGTGTTGATGTCGGCGTCGAGGGTGAGCTTGCCGGTCTGTACAAGATGAAGGGCCGCCATTGCGGCAAGTGGTTTGCTGATCGATCCAGCCTGGAACATGGTCTGGGCATCGACCGGGGTGCCGGAACCGTCGCGTGTGCCGAAGCCGCGCGCCCACTCGATTTTGCCGTTGTGAATGACGGCGATGCTTACGCCAGGAACATTGAGCTCTTTCATGCGATCGGCCAGGGTGCGGGTTTCACTCTCGTGTCCCTTGAGGACGATGCCGCCAATAAGTCCTGAAGTAACTCGCTGGATGTGCTGCTGAGTTTCAGCAGAATTCTGAGCCTGCGCGGTTATGGAGATGAAGCCTGCGAGGAGAGCGAGGAGAGCGTTGCGAGCGAAGTTCAACGTGGAAATCCTCCCGCAACACAGTAGCACGGAGATTCTGCGCATCGAGTGAATCTACTTCTGATCGACGACCGGTAACTCGATGGCGCTCGCCTGGCTGGGTGCATGATAGACGCGCTGGGTGGCTTTCTTGTAGTCGTCGGGTTTGGCCCAGAAGATGTTGTCGACGTAGGTCTGCGGGTTGCGGTCGTAGAGCGGGAACCAGCTTGATTGCACCTGCACCATGATTTTGTGGCCCGGTAGGAAGACGTGATTCGCGGGCGGCAGGTTGAAGCGGTAGGTGAGGGGCTTGTTGGGCTCGATGGGCTTGGGGCTGGTGAAACTCTCGCGGTAGCGGCCGCGGATGATGTCCATGCCGATCGGGAGTTGATAGCCGCCCATCTGTGGGTCTGCGGGGTACTCGTCTGGGTAGACGTCGATGAGCTTGACGACCCAGTCGGAGTCGGTGCCGCTGGTGGAGGCGACGAGGTTCACGACGGGTTGTCCCTGGATGTGCACGGGCCCGGTGAGCACATCGGTGGTGTAGGTGAGGACGTCGGTGCGGCCGGAGGGCTCGCGCTGATCGTCGACCAGCCAGTATTCCCACGTGGTGACAGGCGGCTCGTAACCGACGGGCTGGTTGGGGCGGGCGCGGAACGGAACGGGCTTGGCAGGATCGGAGGTATATTCGTCGAAGGCAGCGGAGCTAGAAGAGTCAGCGGAGTTAGAAGTGAAGCTGAGTTTGAAGCCGGAGTTCAGATAGAGGGGCTTCAACTTCGGCGCTACGGGCCACGCCGGCATCGCTTGCCACTGGTTTTCGCCGGTCTCATAGGCTGTGACGGAGGCAATGTTCATGGCGGGCGCTTCGTCTTTCAGATAGTGCGCGAGGAAGGGGGCGAGCACGTGCATGCGCCAGTAAGCGGCGGTGTCGGTGGGGAATTGCACCGCACCGAGGGATGAGCCTTTGGCGATCTCCTGGCCGTGATACCAGGGGCCGAGGGTGATGTAGACTTTGTTCTCCTTGTCGAAGGGCTTGACAGCCTTGTAGACCGACATGGGGCCGTAAATGTCTTCCTGATCCCAGAGGCCGTGCACAAGCATGAATGGCACCTTGATGCCTTCGGACTTGAAGTCGGCGGCGAGCACTTTATCGAGCGCCTGGTCGGACCAGAAGGCGTCGTATGCCGGATGCGCGAGAACCTTCTTCCAGAAGCCGATCTGCTCGAGGCCGTGCTGGCGGCCGAGTTCGCCTGCAGAGCCGGCGCGCATGTAGAGGTCGTAGTCATCGAAGCTGCCGCTCCACCACTTGGCGGTGTTGGCGCGGGTGGCGGCCTGCTCGTAGATGTAGGGCATGTTCTGCTGGCGAAATGCGCCGTTGTGGAACCAGTCATCGCCCATCCAGCCATCGACCATTGGGTTCATCGGCGCGGCCACCTTGAGCGCGGGGTGCGGATGGATGAGCGCCATCAGCGGCAGAAAGCCGTCATAGCTGATGCCGAGGATGCCGACCTTGCCGTTTGACTCGGGGATGTTCTTCACCAGCCAGTCGATGGTGTCGTAGGTGTCGGTGGACTCGTCGACGGGCGTGGGATTCTGCGGGCCGTGGATGGGCCGGTTCATCACGTAGTCGCCTTCGGAGCCGTACTTGCCGCGGATGTCCTGAATGACACGGATGTATCCGCCCTGCACGATCACATCGACAGCATTGTCATAGCCCCAGAGGATGGACTCCTCGTGCGGGCTGGGGGCGTAGCTGGTCTGCGCGTCGGCGCTGTAGGGCGTCCGCGTGAACAGGATGGGAGCATGCTTCGCGCCTTTGGGCAGGATGATGACCGTGTGCAGCTTGACTCCATCGCGCATGGGGATCTCAGCCGTGCGGCGCTCGTAATCGAACGAGGACGTGACCGGCTGGAAGTTCGCGGGGGTCTCGCTGGGGTAGTTGGGATATTGAGGCTTCTGGTCGGTCTGGGCACTGGTTTGGGCGGCACAAGAGACGAGCGTTACGCATGCGGCAAAGGCCAGAGAAGCGCGACAGAGGTGCATCTGTTAGACCTCGGAAGGGATGGAGCAGATTGGGTGCTGCTGGTGCTAGGAGATTATTGCAACACCCGGGCCGAGGATGGGAAGCAGAAATTCATCCGCGAACTGCGCCAGCGCCGGCGTCTCTTGACAGACCGGTGACTTGTTCTCCGCGCTCCAGATCTGTTGCAGCAACAACCAGAGCAATGTGCGAGAAGGCCTGGGGAAAGTTGCCGACCAAGCGTCTGGCCTTGAGGTCGTATTCCTCCGAAAGCAGGCCAACGTCGTTGCGGAGCGTGATGAGTCGCTCGAAGAGCTTGCGCGCGTCGTTCTCGCGGCCGATGGCCTTGAGGCTCGATACCATCCAGAAGCTGCAGGCGATGAATACGCCTTCGCCGGGGGGCAGGCCGTCTTCTACCTTTGAGGTGTCGTAGCGCAGGACGAGGCCGCCGGGCATGAGTTCGCGCTCGATAGCTTCCACTGTGGCTCTTACGCGTGGGTCGGTGCCGGGGAGGAAGCCGACCTGGGGCATGAGCAGGAGAGCGGCATCGAGTTGATCGGAGCCATAGGACTGCACGAAGCAGCCCTTCTTCTGATTGAATCCCTGTGCGCAGACCTGCTGGTGGATTTCGTCGCGGATCTTCTTCCACTTGTCTACGGGAGCGCGGTACTTGAGTTGTTCCGCAAGCTTGACGGCGCGATCGAACGCCACCCAGGCCATCATCTTCGAGTAAGTGAATTGCCGACGGCCGCCGCGCGTCTCCCATATTCCTTCATCGGGGTCTGGCCAGATTTGCTGGAGGTGCTCAAGAAGAAGAACGAGGATGCGGAAATCCTGCTCGGCGTGGCGACCCATGCTTTGCTGCGCGTGGAAGAAGCAGTCGAGCATCTCTCCGTAAATATCAAGCTGGACCTGAGTGGCCGCGGCGTTCCCGATGCGCACGGGGCGCGAGCCTTCGTAGCCGGGGAGCCAATCGCTTTCCCACTCGATGAGCTGACGCTCGCCGCGCAACCCGTACATGATCTGGATTTGATCGGGGCTTCCGGCGAGCGCGCGCAAAAGCCAGTCCTGCCAGGCGGCGGCTTCGTCATAGTAGCCGCCGGCGGTGAGTGCGAGCAGCGTGAAGGTGGTGTCGCGCAGCCAGCAGTAGCGGTAGTCCCAGTTGCGCACGCCGCCAATGAACTCGGGCAGCGATGTCGTCATGGCCGCGACGACACCGCCGGTGGGGCGGAAGGTCATGGCCTTGAGCGTGATCAGCGAGTGCTCGACGATGTTGCGATACTTGCCTTCGTATTCGAGCTTGCCGGCCCATCCGGTCCAGAACTGCTCCGTGTCTTTGAGGGCCTGCGCGGCGTCGATGGGATCGGGGTCGTCGCGGTGCGACTCACCGTAGGTAAGCGTGAACCAGATGCGGTTGCCCTGCTTTACTTCGAATTCGGCGACGGTCTTGAGGTCCTCGCCATGGACGGGGACAGAAGCGTGCAGCATGGCGAGGTTGGGGCCGGCGACGGCGCGAACACCGTTCGCGATGCGCGTGACCCACGGTACGGTGCGGCCGTAGTCGAAGCGCAGGGCAAGGTCCATGCGCATGCGCACTCTGCCGCTGACGCCTTCGATGATGCGGACCACGTCGGAGAAGCGCTCGCGGATCGGCATGAAGTCGATGAGCCTTACCGTGCCGCCGGAATGCTTGAAGGTGGTTTCGAGGATCAGGGTGTGGTCGCGATAGCAACGCGTGGTGGTCCACTCGCCGTCATCGGGGCGGATCCACCAATAGCCGTTTTCGCAGCTGCCGAGAAGAGCGGCGAAGCAGGCTTCCGACGAGAAGTCGGGCCAGCAGAGCCAGTCGATGCAGCCCTTCTTGTCGACCAGGGCCGCGGTTTCGCAATCGCCGATGAGCGCGTAGTCCTCGATCCGTGAGGGCATGGTTATTGTTCCCGGTAATTGCGCATCAGGCCGCCATCGACGACGAAGGTTGAGCCGGTGATGTAGGCCGCGTCCTCAGAGACAAGGAATGCAACGAGGCCCGCGACGTCGTCAGGCGTGCCCATGCGGCCGAGCGGGATGTTGTTGAGCAGCGCGTTGAGTTGCTCTTTGTTCGCGAGCAGGGATTTGTTGATGGGGGTTGCGATGGCGCCGGGAGCCACGTTGTTCACAGTGATGCCGAGCGGCCCGAGTTCGACCGAGAGATTGCGCATGAGCATGCGCAGGCCGCCCTTGCTGCAGGAGTAGGAATCGAAGCCCGGGAAGACCATGTCTTCGTGGACCGAACTGATGTTAACGATGCGGCCGGGCTTCTTCGCATCGCGGAGCCGGCGCACGAAGGATTGCGTGAGGAAGAACGGGCCGCGGAGGTTAACGTTCATCACCAGGTCGTAATCGTGCTCGGTGGTGTCCCAGAATTCGGATTTCTTCTCGACGCCGGCGTTGTTGATGAGGAAGTCGGCGGAGCCGAAGCGGTCCCAGGCGGTGTTTACGAGGCAGTTGATGTCGTTGAGCTTCGTGATATCGGCGCGGACGATCTCGCCTTCGCCTCCGGTCTCTTTGATGGCGCGCTCGGTCTCTTCGGCACCCTCTGGTGTGCCGACGTAATCGACGATGACCTTGGAGCCTTCGCAGCCGAGGCGTTTGGCGATTCCCTGCCCGATGCCGGAACCGGCTCCAGTAATGATGGCGACCTTACCCTTCAAACCACGCATGAACGCTCCCCGTGGCACATGACTGCCACGCGAGGTTAGATGCGGGGTGCGGCGGCAGAGGGTCGCATCACGATGCAAGCTGGAGTGACGATAGGCGGGAGACCGCTTTGGTGAGCGCCTGCGCGTCGAATGGTGCGCGCACCTTGGCGTCGTTATCGAAGAAGACGTAGACGTCGCGGGTTCTTCGGAGGCGAGCGTCTTTAGCGCACGCCTTATTGCCGTCGTGCACTTCCTGACCTGTGGACCAGCGATGGACGCGATCGGCCCAATCCGAAATGGCTTTGGGTTCGTAGCCACTGGCATAGAGTTGCTCGCTGCCATGCAGGCGGCAGTAAACGAAGTCGGCGGTGACATCCATGAGCAGTGGCCAATCGACTGTGTCGGCGACCACGAGGCCGACGCGGTGCCTGCGTAACAGCGCGATGAAGTCGGTGCTGACGAAACTGTCGTGACGGATCTCGACGCAGTGGCGCATGGGGCGGTCCTTCGCAACATCCAGGTAGGCGCGGCCGTCGAGCCGGTGGTCGTGCAGGCGGGCGAGGTCGGCGGCTTCAGCGTGGGTGCGCGGCAGCAGCGAAAAGAAGGCAGCAAAGCGAGTTGGATCAAACTTCACCTGCGGCGGAAACTGCCAGAGGATGGGTCCAAGTTTCTCGTTAAGCCGCAACACGCCCTGGGCGAAGAAGTTGGCAAGAGCGGTTTCAATCCGGAGCAGGCGCAGCATGTGGGTTACATAGCGCGAGCCTTTGACGGAGAAGACAAAGCCGGGCGGGGTCTCGTCATACCAGCGGGCGAAGTGCTCCGGGCGCTGGAGGGAGTAGAAGGAGCCATTCAGCTCAATGGCGTTGAAATGCCGCGCAGCGTACTCCAGTTCGGCGCGTTGCGGCAGTTTCTCGGGATAGAAGCTGCCGCGCCAGCCTTTGTAGCGCCAGCCGGAGATGCCGATGCGAATGTCGCCCTGAGCTGCCATGCACTTGGTGTCCGCCTGCTGATTTGGATGCCAGGTAAGTTGTTGATGATTGGCTGCAAAGACAAGGCGTGGAAGGTCATTTCGCACTATCGGATTCTGGTGGCTGCTCTTTTCTCTCTTCCTGCATCACAGCGAGTGGCAAAAGGCAGGATACGGTCGCGGCCGGATTGTGCCGGTTGCGAAAAGGGAGAGTGGGGATGCTTGCTGTTGTAACGGGTGCTTCAAGCGGAATTGGTTATGAGTTGGCCGTGGAGCTGGCGCGGCGGGGATACGACCTGGTGGTGGCCTCGGCTGGTGAGCGGCTGACGGAAGCGGCCGAGACGTTTCGGGCGTTAGGGCGCAACGTTTTGGAGGCCAGAGTTGATTTGGCTACTCCAGATGGCGTGGATGAGCTGTGGGAAGAGATCGAGGAATTAGGGCAGCCGGTCGATGTTGCCTGTATCAACGCCGGTGTTGGCGTGGGCGGGTTGTTCAAGGATACGGACCTGGATGAGGAGCTGGATATGGTGAGCCTGAACTGCGCCAGCACCATTCACCTGGCTAAGTACGTGGTGAAGCAGATGACTGCGCGCGGGGAGGGCAGGATCCTGTTCACGTCATCGATCGCGGGCGAGATGGTGGCGCCGCGTGAGGCAGTGTATGCGGCGACGAAGGCTTTCGTGCTGTCGTTCGCGCACAGTCTGCGCTTCGAACTGAAGGACACGGGCGTGACGGTGACGGCGCTGCAGCCGGGACCTACGGATACGGATTTCTTTCATCGTGCCGGCATGGATAACACGAAGGTCGGCAGCGAAGGCAAGAGCGAGAGCCAGCCTGACGATGTGGCGAAAGAAGGGCTCGAAGCGTTGTTCGCCGAGAAGGATCATGTGTATGCGGCATCGCTGAAGACCAAGATCGAGGGCAAGCTGGCGAATGCGATTCCAGGAGAAGTGAAGGGCGCCATGCACGAGAAGATGGCGCGGCCCTTGGACGAGAAGTAGAGCTAGTTTCAAGCATTGGAGACGTTTATGGCAGATGCATTGAGAGAGACTCCGAACCGGGAAGACCTGCCACGTGTGGGCAGCGCCGGAGTGATTGAGAACGGCCGGTATATGCCGCCGCCCGCGGACATGGACGGCAAGACGTGGGTGCGCACCACGGCGCTGGTGCAGGCCAGCCCGCTGGACTGCTACGAACTGTGGCGCAACTACAACGCTGTGCCCTTGTGGCAGGAGCAGATCAAGGAAGTGCGCATCACTGGTCCCAAGATCTCGCACTGGGTTTGGGACGTGGATGGGAAGACGACCGAGTGGGATGAAGAGCTGATGCAGGATGAACCGGGCAAGCGCATCGCTTGGCGCACCATTCAAGGAGACGCTTATAACGCCGGCGAGGTGATCTTCGACGAAGCGCCGGGCGGCCGCGGAACACTGATCACCTATCTGCAGGAGTTCGGCGAGGGCAAGGCGAAGACCGCGATCGATACCGTCAGAAATCGCAACCCGAAGCAGTCGGTGATTGAGAACCTGCGTCACTTCAAGGCGTTTATGGAGACGGGCGAGATTCCGCGCACGCAGGGACAGCCGCATGGGCCGCGCGGCATGAGCGGGAACCTCAAAGCCGAGCTGTACGGCGAGCACATCAAGACGCCGCCGGGATTGAAGCGCGCGAGCTGAACGACTTTCAACTTGAGGGTTATCCAGCATCGTGGTCTCCCACCCTTGCGACAAAAATAAATCGCAAGGATGAGGCACGGGGCATACCTGGAAAAAGGAGTGGACGATGAAGGCAGTTTGCTGGATGGGAAAGAGCAAGATTGAGACGCTGAACGTGCCGGACCCGGCATTGCTCAATCCGCATGATGCGATATTGAAGATCACGAAGACGGCGATATGCGGGTCGGACCTGCACCTGTTCGATGGCTTTATCCCCACGATGGAGCAGGGCGACATTCTGGGACACGAATTCATGGGCATTGTGGAGGAGGTCGGCCGCGATGTGACGAACTTGAAGCGGGGGGATCGCGTGGTTGTGCCGTTCACGATTTCTTGCGGGAATTGTTTGTTCTGTCGTAAGCAGCTATGGTCGCTGTGCGACAACACCAACCCCAATGCGCACATCGCGGAGACCCTAGATGGCTACACGCCGTCGGGTCTGTTTGGCTATTCGCATATGTTGGGCGGATATGCCGGAGGTCAGGCGCAATATGTGCGAGTGCCATTCGCCAACGTGGGGCCGCTGAAGATCGAGAGCGATCTTCCTGATGAGAAGGTGCTATTCCTCTCGGATATCTTTCCGACTGGCTATATGGCCGCGGAGAACGCGAATATCGAAGAGGGCGACACGGTTGCGGTTTGGGGCTGCGGTCCGGTAGGGCTGTTCGCGATCTCAAGCGCATTCATGCTTGGCGCAGCGCGGGTGATCGCGATCGACCGGTTCCCAGAGCGGCTAGAACTGGCACGGAAGCTGGGGGCCATCACCGTGGACTACTCCGAGGAAGACGTGAGCGTGCTGACGGCGTTGAAGGATCTCACCGGAGGCATCGGACCTGATTGTGCAATTGACGCCGTGGGTATGGAGGCGCACTCCAACGATTTGCAGTACGTGTACGACAAGGTGAAGACGGCCCTGTTCATGGAAACCGACCGGCCCGGCGTGTTGCGGCAGGCAATCATTGGTGTGCGCAAAGGTGGAACGTTGTCGATTCCGGGGGTGTATGGCGGGCTGCTGGACAAGGTTCCGTTTGGCGCGGCGATGAACAAAGGCTTGACAATGAAGATGGGTCAGACGCACATGCAGAAGTATATGAAGCCGCTGCTGGAGCGCATCGAGAAGGGGCAGATCGATCCGACCTTCCTCATCTCGCATCGCATTACGCTGGATGAGGCGCCGGAGATGTACAAGATCTGGCGCGACAAGAAGGACAAGGTGACGAAGATCGTTATCGATCCGTGGGCTGAGAAGAAGGCTGCTTAAAACGCTGCGCAACGAGAAGAGCTCCTCAGGGCAACTTGGGGAGCTCTTCCTTTTGTCAGATGAAGTTCAGGCGGCGTGCCGATGCTGTGGAACCGCACGCATGGGCCTTGAAG
Organism: Occallatibacter riparius; assembly: GCF_025264625.1. NCBI lineage: Bacteria > Pseudomonadati > Acidobacteriota > Terriglobia > Terriglobales > Acidobacteriaceae > Occallatibacter > Occallatibacter riparius. The sequence continues at coordinate 4,107,724 of NZ_CP093313.1, read as the reverse complement.
TGAGGTGGATCCGCGATTGTTGCGCGTGCCAGAACGCGGCGATGTCGCGCACCGTCTGCTCGAGCGACCGGCGCGGGAACCAGCCTGTGACGGTTCTGAACCTGGAACTGTTGGACATGAAAAACAGGGGATCTTCGGGCCTTGCCGGTGCGTGATGCACCTGGCCCTGCCGGTGGCAAACGCGCTCGATTAACTCGATCATCTCGTTCACGGAAACCGTGTGGGCGGGACCGCCGCCGATGTTGTAGACATTGCCGGTGGTGACTGCGCGGAAATCGCGCGCGGCCATCAAGGCACTCACCACATCCGAGACATGGAGGACTTCGCGTACCTGCAGACCGCTGCCATAGACGGTAACGGGGCGCCCGGCCTGGACCGAGTAAACAAGGTGCGAGACCCAGCCCCGGCCTGCCTTCTCGAACTGCCGGGGACCGGCGACCGTATCAGCGCGGAGGACAAGGGTGGGCACGTCGTAGAAGCGCGCGTAGTCGGTGACGTGATGATCCGCCGTGGCGCGTGAGCAGACAGTGGGGAGGGCGAAGTTCGCCTGCGCGCGTTCGGAGATGCCCTGGAAATCAGGGTCGACGGGCTGCAGCCGATTTCCCTGCTGCTGCAGCGCATCGGAGCTGATCGCGTTGTAGACCTTTGAAGTTGAGATGTAGAAGACTATCGGTCTGCGACTGGAGCCGCGTGCGGCCTCAAGCACGTTGAGGGTTCCGGTCACGTTCGTGTCGAAGTTTTCCCGCGATTCGGAGGTGCCTTCGCAACGGGAGGCGAGGTGATAGATCTCGTCGACGTCCCGCGCGGCATCTCGGATACGAACTGCGCTGCGCACGTCGCCGCGCAGGAAGCGCAGGCGTGTGGCGTGTGCCTGCGAACGGAGCCACATCAGGTTCAGTTCTGCGCCGGGGTGGGAGAGATTGTCGAAGATGGTAATTCGGGCGTCGGTCGCAGCGAGCAGATGCGCGACCAAGTTGGCGCCGATGAATCCGGCTCCGCCGGTAATAAGGATATGTTTGGTCTGATTCTCTGTATCCATGGACATGCAGGGCCCTCGCCGCGCAGACACTTCCATCCTTTCATTCCGATGCTCGAATAGGCTTTGCGGTTGATTTGCCCGACGATCTTGCGTTAAGGGAACCGCACGCACGCTGGAGCGATGGAGCCGGTCGTCCGAATCGGACATGCCTCTATCTTTCGCGGTTAAAATGGCGGGGAGGAGCGCAGTCCGTTCATGAAAGCGTCTGTCGCGGTTGACTCGGCCCTGGGTACGAAAGTCCTGACGAAAAACAAGCACCTGATCCGCTGGGTGGAGAAGATGGCGGAGCTCTGCCGTCCCGATGCAATTCACTGGGTCGATGGATCGCAGGAAGAGTACGACTTTTTGTGCGAGCGCCTGGTGCGGGCGGGCACATTCATCAAGCTGAATCAAAAGCTTTGGCCGGGCTGCTATTACGCGCGGTCGTCGCCAAGCGACGTGGCGCGAGTCGAAGACCGCACTTTCATCTGCTCGCTCTCGAAGGACGGCGCGGGCCCCACTAACAACTGGGAAGATCCGTTCGTGATGCGCAGGCGCCTGAAGCAGCTATTTAAAGGCTGCATGCAAGGGCGGACGATGTATGTGCTGCCGTTCAGCATGGGACCGGTGGGCTCGCCGATGTCGGGGATCGGCGTACAGCTCACGGATTCTCCCTACGTCGTCGTGAACATGCGCATTATGGCTCGGATCGGCGCGCCGGTGTTTGCCGAGATCGACAAGGACGAGGTGCGTGTTGTGCCCTGTATGCACACGGTGGGCATGCCGCTGAAGCCAGGACAGCACGATCCGGCGTGGCCGTGCAACGAGACGAAGTACATTGTGCATTTCCCGGAGACGCGCGAGATCTGGTCGTACGGATCGGGCTACGGCGGCAATGCCCTGCTCTCGAAGAAGTGCTTCGCGTTGCGCATCGCGTCTAATATTGCGCGCGACGAGGGCTGGATGGCTGAGCACATGCTGATTCTCGGCGTGGAAGATCCGCAGGGCGAGAAGACGTATGTGGCGGCGGCATTTCCGTCGGCATGCGGCAAGACGAATTTCGCGATGCTGATCCCACCAAAGGCGATGAAGGGCTGGAAGGTGTGGACCGTCGGAGATGACATCGCGTGGATCAGGCCCGACAAGAATGGAAACCTGCGCGCGATCAATCCAGAGGCGGGGTTCTTCGGCGTCGCTCCGGGAACGAGCAAGAAGACGAACCCGATGGCAATGATGACGCTGGCGAAAAACTCTATTTTTACCAATGTCGCGCTCACGCCGGAAGGCGGGGTGTGGTGGGAAGGCATGACCGACACACCACCGGCCGAGTGTGAAGACTGGCGTGGGGAGCGCTGGACGCCTGAGATTGCAAAACAGACCGGCCGCACCGCGGCGCACCCCAACGGCCGCTTCACCGCTCCGGCAAGGCAATGTCCCACGATGGACCCCGACTGGGAGTCGCCGAATGGCGTGCCCATCGAGGCTATTGTCTTTGGCGGGCGCAGATCGACGACGCTGCCGCTTGTGTACCAGGCATTCAACTGGTCGAGTGGCGTGTACATCGGCGCGACTATGGGATCGGAGACGACGGCAGCCCAGGCAGGAGCCGTGGGCAAGGTGCGGCGCGATCCAATGGCGATGCTGCCCTTCTGCGGCTACCACATGGGCGACTATTTCCGGCACTGGCTCAAGATGCAGCGCGGACTTGATCGTACTCCACGCATTTTTCATGTGAACTGGTTCCGCAAGGATGAGAACGGCAAGTTCATGTGGCCGGGGTTCAGCGACAACATGCGTGTGCTGCGCTGGATTGTAGAACGCGTGCAGGGGCGCACACATGGACGCGAAACAGCCATCGGGTGGGTGCCGCGTTACGACGACATTGACTGGTCGGGCCTGGAATTCCCGCAGGAGACCTTTGACAACTTAATGGAGTTCGATCGCGAGGCCTGGAAGCAGGAGATCATCGGGCACGAAGGACTCTTTATCGACCTGCACGACCACCTGCCGCCCGAAATGATCTACGAGCGCGAGTTGTTGATATATAGGCTGTAATTACGCGCCGTGACCCAAAAAGGCCCCGCGGATGCACAGTCCGCGGGGCTTTTGATTGACTTTTTACGCGAATTCGCTCTTTGTCTTGACGATCATTTCGGTTATATTAAAAATTCCAGCACCACTCGGAGCCACCTATTCAGGACGCTGGCACGCTGAACCTCTGAAACCTCGGCGGACATCGCACGAGCATCGGTAATTGATCTAGCTCCTGACGGCATCATTCCTATGCCGTCGCATCTGATCGCAAAGGGTTTTCTATGCAATCATCCGATCGCGGTATTCGTGTACCTGACGCTCAAGGGCTCTATCATCCGCAGAACGAGCACGACAACTGCGGCATGGGCCTGGTCGCCAGCATTCGTGGTGAGAAGAGCCACGAGATCATCCGCAAGGGCCTCGAAGTTCTGATCAACCTGACCCATCGCGGTGCAGCGGGATGCGATCCCGAGACCGGGGACGGCGCGGGAATTCTGATTCAGATTCCGCACGTGTTCTTTGCACGCGAGTGCGGCGAACTGGGGATGCCTCTGCCTGGAGAAGGCGGTTACGGCGTGGCCATGTGCTTCCTGCCCGTGGATAAGCACAGCCGCCTGCAGTGCGAAGGCGTGATTGAGCGGATTGCGAACGAAGAGGGCGCGACGGTGATTGGCTGGCGCGACACGCCGGTGAATGGCGATGCCATTGGCCGCGAAGCGCGCGCTTCGCAACCTTATATAGAGCAGCTGTTCGTGCGCCGGCCCGAGGGACTTGACGAGGAGGCGTTCGAGCGTCTTCTCTACAAGATCCGCCGCCGTACGGAGAACGAGATCTGCGAGTCGGACATTGAAGACAAGGAATTCTTCTACATTCCTTCGTTCTCGTGTCGCACCATCATCTACAAGGGCCTGATGCTGGCCCCGCAGATCGAGAAGTTCTACTTCGAGCTTGCCAATCCGCTTGTCAAGAGCGCGCTTGCGCTGGTGCACCAGCGCTTCTCGACCAACACCTTCCCAAGCTGGAAACTGGCGCATCCGTACCGCTATGTGGCGCATAACGGTGAAATCAACACGATTCGCGGCAACGTGAGCTGGATGAACGCACGCCAGGGCGTGCTGGAGCATCCGCTGCACGGCGAGAAGATTGAAGACCTCTTCCCGGTGATCGTGCCGGACGGCAGCGACTCTTCTTCACTCGACAATGCCGTCGAGTTCCTCTTCCAGTCCGGCCGTTCCCTGCCCCATGTCATGGCGATGCTGATCCCCGAAGCGTGGGCCGGCAATCCTGATATGGACGAGGACAAGCGCGCGTTCTACGAGTACCACGCATCGCTGATGGAGCCGTGGGACGGGCCCGCCGCGATTGCCTTCACGGATGGCCGCGTGATTGGCGCGACGCTCGACCGCAACGGGCTGCGCCCCGGCCGTTACATGATTACGAAGGACGACATCGTCGTTCTCGCTTCGGAAGCAGGCGTAATCGACGCGCCCGCCGAGGACATCCGCAAGAAGGGCCGCCTGCAGCCGGGCCGCATGTTCCTGGTCGATACGGTACAGAAGCGGATCATTGCCGACGCTGAAATCAAGAAGGAACTGGCCGCGCGCAAGCCCTATGCGCAATGGCTGCAGGAGCAACAGGTCACGCTCGACCAGTTGCCTGAGCCTTCGCGCGTGATTGCTTCGAACCCTGAGACGCTGCTGCGCCGCCAGCGCGCCTACGGTTACAGCGAAGAGGACCTCCGCATTCTGCTTGCGCCCATGGGCGCGAAGGGCGAAGAGCCTGTAGGCTCGATGGGAACTGACACGCCGCTCGCGTGCTTGTCCGACCGCCCACAGCCGCTGTTCAACTACTTCAAGCAGCTCTTTGCGCAGGTCACGAACCCGCCGATCGATCCCATCCGCGAAGAGCTGGTGATGTCGCTCATCAGCTACATCGGCACCGAGCGCAACATTCTGGAAGAGACGCCGGAGAACTGCCACACGCTGAAGTTGCCGCATCCGATTCTGACGAATCGCGACCTGGAAAAGCTGCGCCGGGTGTCTTCCGGCGACTTGCTCGCGACCACACTGCCTGCGCTGTTCCGCGCCGAAGATGGCGAGAAGGGCTTGAAGCAGGCGCTTGACGATCTCGCCAGCCGCGCATCCCATGCGGTCTCTTCGGGATACACGCTGCTGATCATCTCTGATCGCGGCGTGGACTCGACCTACGCACCGATTCCTTCGCTGCTTGCGATGGCGGCCGTGCACAATCGGCTTGTCCGCGAGAAGACCCGCACCCAGGTCGCGCTCATCATTGAGAGCGGCGAGCCGCGCGAGGTGATGCACTTCGCACTACTCATCGGCTACGGCGCGAGCGCGATCAATCCGTATCTTGCCATCGAGACACTGCACGACCTCAAGCGTCGCGGGCTGCTGCCGCACAACGTGACAGGCAACCAGGCCGAGAAGAACTTCGTCAAGGGCATCAACAAGGGCCTGTTGAAGACCTTCTCAAAGATGGGCATCAGCACGCTGCAGAGCTATCGCGGCGCGCAGGTATTCGAAGCAGTCGGCCTAAATAAAGCGCTGGTCGATGCCTACTTCTCCGGAACGGCTTCGCGCATTGAGGGCGTCGGACTCGACGTGCTGGCGCGCGAGGCGCAGATGAAGCACTCGTTCGCCTTCCAGCCGCTCACGGATTCCGAGACTGAGCTGGTGGTCGGCGGACAGTATCAATATCGCGTCAACGGCGAGTATCACCTGCTGAATCCCCTGACCATCAGCAAGCTGCAGCATGCTGTGCGGGCCAACAACCCCGCTACGTTCCAGGAGTACACGGATCTCATCGACGGGCAGAACCGCACGCTCTGTACGCTACGCGGCCTGCTGCAGTTGAAGTACGCCGAGCACCCGATTGCGATCGAAGAAGTGGAGCCGGCCAAGGAGATCGTGAAGCGCTTCGTGACCGGCGCCATGTCGTACGGCTCCATCAGCAAGGAGGCGCACGAGACGCTGGCTATCGCGATGAACCGCATCGGCGGCATGTCAAACACCGGTGAGGGCGGCGAAGACGAAGCCCGCTTCAAGCCCGATGCGAACGGCGACTCGCGTCGCAGCGCAGTGAAGCAGATTGCCAGCGGACGCTTCGGTGTGACGACGAACTACCTGGTCAACGCGGACGAGTTGCAGATCAAGATGGCGCAGGGTGCGAAGCCCGGCGAAGGCGGACAGCTGCCGGGCCACAAGGTGGATGAAGTGATCGCGAAGACGCGGCACTCGATCCCCGGCGTGGGGCTCATCTCGCCGCCGCCGCATCACGACATCTATTCGATTGAAGATTTGGCGCAGTTGATCTACGACCTTAAGAACGTCAATCCGCAGTCGCGGATCGCCGTGAAGCTCGTCTCCGAAGTGGGAGTGGGTACAGTGGCCGCGGGCGTTTCGAAGGCGCACGCCGACGTGGTGCTGATCTCGGGCGACTCGGGCGGCACCGGCGCTTCGCCGCTCAGCTCGATTCGGCACGCTGGTCTTCCGTGGGAGCTCGGCCTTGCCGAGACTCAGCAGGTACTGTTGCTGAACGATCTGCGCTCGCGCATCCGCGTACAGACGGACGGCAAGCTGCAGACCGGTCGCGACGTCACGATCGCCGCGCTGCTTGGCGCGGAGGAGTTCGGCTTTGCCACAACGCCTCTCATCACGATGGGCTGCATCATGATGCGCAAGTGCCACCTGAACACGTGTTCAGTCGGCATCGCAACGCAGGATCCGGTGCTTCGCGCGAAGTTCACTGGCCAGCCTGAGCACGTCATCAACTTCTTCTTCTTCATCGCCGAGCAGGTGCGCGAGCACATGGCGAAGCTCGGCTTCCGCACCTTCGACGAGATGGTGGGCCGGGTCGACAAGCTCGACAGCGTTCTCGCCGAGGCGCATTGGAAGGCCAAGGGCATCGACCTTTCGGCGATCCTCTACCTGCCGGAACTTCCCTCGCGCGTGGCGCGCCGCTGCGTGAAGAAGCAGGATCACGGCCTCGACCAGGCGCTGGATCACGCGTTGATCGAGAAAGCCGCGCCTGCGCTCAAGTCGAAGAAGCTGGTCAAGCATAGCTTCAGCATTCGCAACATTCACCGCACGGTGGGCGCAATGCTGGGTGGGGAAATCGCACGCCGCTACGGCTCCGAAGGCCTGCCCGACGAGACCATCCACTTCAAGTTCCACGGCTCGGCGGGTCAGAGCTTTGGCGCATTCGTTCCTTCCGGCGTGACGCTCGAGCTCGAAGGCGATTCGAACGATTATCTCGGCAAGGGATTGAGCGGCGGCCGCATCATCGCCTATCCGCCCCGCACGTCGAGCTTCCTTCCTGAAGAAAGCATCCTGGTCGGCAACGTGGTTCTGTACGGCGCCACCAGCGGCGAAGTCTTCCTCAATGGCATCGCCGGCGAGCGCTTCGCAGTTCGTAACTCCGGCGCCACGGCGGTTGTTGAAGGTGTTGGCGATCACGGCTGCGAGTACATGACGAACGGCACGGTGCTCGTTATCGGTTCAACGGGCCGCAACTTCGCAGCCGGCATGAGCGGCGGCATCGCTTATGTCTACGACGATGCCGGCGACTTCGCCACACGCCGCTGCAACCAGGCGAGCGTCGATCTCGAGCCCTTGGCGAACCCGGACGACATCGTTCTCGTTCGCGGATTGCTCGAGCGCCATCGCGACCTGACCGGGAGCCCGCGCGCCGCGTGGATTCTGGATAACTTCGAAAAGGCGCAAGGCAGCTTCATCAAGGTCTTCCCGCACGAATACAAGCGTGTTCTGGGCGTGCCCCGCCTGGAAAAGGCAGAGGTACACCATGGGTAAAGTTACCGGCTTTCTTGAAATTGAACGCGAACAGCCAACGCGCCGCGCACCTGAGGAGCGCATCAAGGACTGGTTCGAAATCTACAATCCGTTCCCTGAAGAAAAGCAGCGGGACCAGGCCGCTCGCTGCATGGATTGCGGCGTACCCTTCTGCCATACCGGCTGCCCCGTGAACAACATCATTCCCGACTGGAATGACCTTGTTTACAACAATCGCTGGGAAGCCGCTATCCGCCGTCTGCACGCGACTAACAACTTTCCTGAGTTCACGGGCCGCATCTGCCCTGCTCCGTGCGAGGCGGCCTGCGTCCTCGGCATCACCGAGCCGCCCGTCTCCATCAAGCTCATCGAGAAGAGCATCGTGGAGCGCGCGTGGGATGAAGGCTTCATCCGCCCCGAACCGCCTGAGCACAACACCGGCAAGCGCGTCGCTGTCGTCGGCAGCGGCCCCGCTGGTCTTGCCGCCGCACAGCAACTTCGGCGCGCCGGCCACTCCGTCACCGTCTACGAAAAGAATGACCGCATCGGGGGTCTGCTGCGTTACGGCATTCCCAACTTCAAGCTCGAGAAGCACGTCATCGATCGCCGCATCGCACAGATGAAGGCCGAGGGCGTGACGTTCCTGACCAATGCGCATGTCGGTGTAAACATCCCAGTCGAAACGCTGACCGAGCATTACGACGCTATCCTGCTGTGCGGCGGCGCCGAGCAGCCGCGCGACCTGAAGATTGAGGGCCGTGAGCTCAAGGGCATTCACTTCGCCATGGAGTTCCTGCCGCAGCAGAATCGCCGGAACGAGGGCGACACCGTCCCCGACAGCATCGCGATCAGCGCCAAGGGCAAGCGCGTGCTGATCATCGGCGGCGGCGACACGGGCGCGGACTGCCTGGGCACGAGCCACCGCCAAGGCGCTCTCTCCGTGCATCAGTGGGAGATCATGCCCAAGCCGCCTGCGTCGCGTGCTGGTTCAACGCCGTGGCCGCTTTGGCCGCTGCAGTTGCGCACGGAAAGCGCGCACGAAGAAGGCGGCATTCGCGACTGGGCCATCAACTCGCTTCACTTCACCGGCGACGAAAACGGCAACGTGAAGCAGGTGCACGCGTGCCGTGTGGGTCCGCCGCCGAAGTTCGAAGCCACTGCGGGATCTGAGTTCACGCAGGATGTGGACCTGGTGCTGCTGGCCATGGGCTTCCTGGGGCCGGTGCGCAACGGCATGATCGAGCAACTCGGTCTTGCGCTTGACGCACGCGGTAACGTGGCTACCACGGACTACCAGTCGTCGGTTGAAGGCATCTTTGCCGCCGGGGACATGCGCCGCGGACAGTCGCTCGTCGTCTGGGCCATCTCGGAAGGCCGCAAGGCCGCCGAAGCTGTCGACAAATACCTGGCCGAGACCGCGGAACCTGCCCTCCTCCGGCATCGCTTGCACGCGTAGACCGCGTTTCCAAAGAAACGGCCCGGTGATCTTGCGATCCCCGGGCCGTTATTTCTGATGCCTGTTCCCTGCTTTACCACCACTCCATCATGCCGCTGTAGGTAACCTTGGCCGAACTCTCCGGCTTAGGGCTGCGCAGCAGAAACACTGGGACAGTCGCGAGCTTCACCAGCTTCTCCGCCACCGATCCGAATACCTGCGGATACCAGCCCGAATGGCCGTGCGTAGTGAGCACCACCAGATCGGCGTTCTCGCGGTCGATCGCATCCAGGATGCTTCCGGCCACGTCACTTCCTACCTCAACATGCGAAGTAGCCTGGACGCCCTTGGTTTTCAATCCCGCCATGGAGACCTCAAAATGCTCCTCGGCCTTCTGCTTGCCGTCGCTGATGATCGACTGCTGCGAAACACTCTCCGGCAGCGCGTAACCCGGGTATTCGGGGACAACATGCAGAAGATAGAGCTTCGAGCCGAACTTCTCGGCAAGCTCGGTAGCGGCTTCGAGCGCCTGGTGCGATGAGGGGCTGAAGTCGATCGGAACAAGAATTTTGCCAGGAATCACGCTTGCTGCCTGCGATGGGGCCATTGAGTTCTCCTTTTAGGGGCGGCCGCGCAGGCCGCAGATTGTTCGCACACGATGATATCGCCCTCCCACCGGGTCGGGTCCGTGACCTGCGACACGCCGTTTGCCGACGCACTGCGGAGCGACTACACATCCCGGGGATCAGTCGTCGGCGCTAACGCCCGGAACCGCCGCAATGGCCAATCAGAAGATTTTGACCAAGTGTAGAACGGGCCGAAGACGCGATTGGCCGCAGCGCAGGTGGTCTGTTATGCTCCGCCCTAAATGGCCGCTGTTCCCGCGCTCAAACGCACCATCCGATTTCGCGATCTCTTCCTGTTTTACGTGGTCAGCGGACTCAGCGTCCGCTGGACGGCGATGGCCGCGGCGGCCGGCCCCAGTATTCTGCTCGTCTGGATCGCGGCGCTTTTCTGCTTCTTCGTTCCGCTGGCTGCAAGCGTGATGGAACTGTCCTCGCGCTTTCCAGAGGAGGGCGGCCTGTACATCTGGACGCGAGAGGCCTTCGGCGACGCATCGGGGTTCATCTCCGCGTGGACGTACCTGATGAGCAACCTGCCTTACTTTCCGGGCGTGCTCTATTTTGGTGCAGCCTCCACACTCTTCGCTTTCGGGGGCGGCGCGCGCAGCCTCGCTACCGACCCGCTCTACTTCATCAGCTTTTCGGTCGCGTGGCTGGGCATCATCACGTTCATTAACATTCGCGGCCTGAACCTGGGCAAATGGCTCAACAACCTATGCGCCATTGGGGCGGTACTGCCATTGATCGCATTGGTTTCGCTCGCCGTGATTGCGTACTTCCGTTTTGGTTCAGCGAATCAATTCAGTATGGCAAGTCTCACGCCGCATTTCACTTTGGGCAATGCCGTCTTCTGGTCGAGCGTCTTCTTCGCATTTGGCGGAGTGGAGGCCGGGTCCGCCATGGGCGATGAGATCGAAAACCCGCGGCGGATCATCCCCTGGGCCATTCTGCTGGGCGGCGGCGTGCTCGCACTCGGCTACATCGGTGGAACTACGGCCCTGCTGATTGCACTGCCCAGCTCCGCCGTGGCCGGGCCTGACGGATTCATCAATGGGGTGGCGCTGCTTAGCTCGCGCCTACATGTCGAGTGGCTCATCGCGCCCGTCGCATTGCTCGTAGGACTGAATTCGGTCGGCGGTGCGGCGGCGTATCTCTCGTCAACATCGCGCCTGCCCTTCGTCGCAGGAATCGATCACTACCTTCCGCCCGCGTTCGGAAAGGTCCACACGCGATACCGCACGCCCTACGTCGCCATTGGGCTTTATGGGCTCGCAGGAGTTATCGTGGCTCTCGCCAGCCAGGCCGGCACCACTGTACGCGGTGCATACGACGTCTTGGTCAGCATGGCGATCATCGCCTACTTCATTCCCTATCTAATGCTGTTCGGCGCGATGATCCGCCTGCAATCGCGCCCTGCAGGGCCAGAGGTGCGCCGAGTACCTGGTGGCAAGCCCGTTGCGATCATGCTCGCCATCATCGGCATCATCAGCACCAGCGCAACCATCGTGCTCTCGGTGATCCCCTCCGCCGACGAGCCCAACAAGCCGCTCGCGGTGCTGAAGGTCGTAGGAGGCAGCGGCATCCTCATCGGAGCGGGCGTGTTGATCTTTTTGATAGGGCGCATGCGCATGCGCCGCGCGTTGCAAGACATTGCGGTGAAGGGCTGATTAAGTCGCGACTTCAGCGCCTCCGATGAACACCCGCGGCCGTGCCGGAGCCGCGATGAAATACGCTAGCTCACGATAATCAGTAAATTCGTGGATCAGGAAATCAGCGCGCTTACCCTTCTCGAGCGAGCCGATCTCTGCGCCGAGGCCCAGGGTGTGGGCTGCATTGATCGTTGCGGCGGTCAGCGCCTCTGCCGGTGTGAGCCGCATCTGCAAGCACGCCAGTGAAAGCATGAATGGCATCGAGGGAACCGGCGATGATCCTGGGTTGAAGTCCGTTGCCAGCACAATCGCAAGCCCGGCCTCCACCATCTTGCGCGCCGGCGGGTACTGCGTACGGCTCAGCGCGAAGACGGAGCCAGGCAACAGTACGGGCTGCACGCCTGCCTGGCGCAATTGTGCCAGCGTCTCATCCATTACGGTTTCGAGATGATCCGCCGTGGCCGCACCCAGCTCGGCGGCGAGCGCAGCACCTGTGCCGGGCCGGAACTGCTCGGCATGAATCCGCAGACCCAGCCCATGTCGTTTTGCGGACTCCAGCACTACGCGCGTCTCATCTACTGTGAAGGCGTGGTCGTCGCAGAAGGCGTCGCAGTAGCGGGCCAGGCCAGCGGCTGCCACTTTGGGAATCAGGTCCTCTGCGACCCAGCGGATGTACTCAGCGCGGCGGTCGATGAACTCGGGAGGAACGGTGTGCGCAGAGAGAAGAGTTGGGATGAGATGAGCCGGGCCTTCCTCATTCAGCCGCGCAATCACGCGCAGCATCTTCAGCTCTGTGTCGTGGTCGAGGCCGTAGCCCGACTTCGCCTCGATGGTCGTGGTGCCGCCGCGGAGCATCCAGTCGCGATGGCGACGCGTGGACGCCAGCAACTCATCCTCGCTCGCCTCGCGCGTTAGCCGCACGGTGCGCAGAATGCCGCCGCCGGCTGCGGCGATCTCCTGGTAGGTCGCGCCTGCGATTCGCTTCTCGTACTCATCTGCGCGATTGCCGGCGAAGACCAAGTGCGTATGCGCATCGACAAAGCCTGGAGTGACGCAGCGACCTTGGGCGTCGAGCACTTCATGAAGCGGCACTTTGGACCGGATTTCGTCAGAGGATCCGACCGCAGCAATGCGGCCATGCTCAAGCAGTAGGGCCGCATTCTCGCGGATGCCGACCTCGTGCAACTCCGCGCCCACGCGTGGCCGTGCCGGCCCCGCCAGTGTGACCAACTGCCCGATATTGACGATCGCCTTGATCACTGCCGCAGAGCCCTCTTCCCTTCGATCGCTTCGTCCATGCGCCTATTCCATTGGAATCCGAATACCTTTCTCCCGCGCAGTCTTCTTCGCGATGTCGTAACCCGCATCCACATGGCGGGCGACGCCGATTCCCGGATCATTATTCAGCACGCGCGCAATCCGCCGGGAGGCATTCTCGCTTCCATCGGCCACCGTCACCTGGCCCGCGTGGAGCGAGTAGCCCATGCCCACACCGCCGCCGTGATGGAAGCTCACCCAGGATGCGCTAGAGGCTGTGTTGAGGAGGGCGTTGAGGATGGGCCAGTCGGCGACTGCGTCTGAACCGTCGAGCATCTTCTCGGTTTCGCGGTAGGGGCTCGCGACGGAGCCGGTGTCGAGATGATCGCGACCGATGGCGACTGGCGCCGAGAGCTCGCCTTTGCGGACAAGGTCGTTCATTGCCTCGCCCATCTTTGCGCGGTCGCCATAGCCGAGCCAGCAGATGCGCGCCGGCAGTCCTTGGAACGCAAATCGTCCGCGCGCCAAACGCAGCCAGCGGTTGAGAATTTCGTTGTCGGGGAAAAGCTCTAGGGCTAGTTCGTCGGTGCGGTCAATGTCCTTGGGGTCGCCGCTCAGCGCTACCCAGCGAAACGGCCCAGCGCCCTCGCAGAACAACGGCCGAATGTACTCCGGCACGAATCCCGGAATGTCGAAGGCGTCCGCGCATCCTGCATCGAACGCAAACCGCCGAATGTTGTTGCCGTAGTCGAACGCTACCGCGCCTGCACGCTGCAAGGCGAGCATCGCGTTGACGTGCACGACCATGGATGCAGTAGACCGCCTCACGTATTCTTCCGGATCGCTTTTGCGGAGTTCCGCGGCCTGCTCGAGCGTGAACCCCTGAGGCACGTATCCGTTCAGCGGATCGTGCGCGCTGGTCTGGTCGGTGACCGCATCTACCTGGACGCCCCGCCGGACAATTTGCGGAAGCACATCGGCGCAGTTGCCCACCAGGCCCACGCTTAGCGCGCGGCCTTCGCGCCGGGCTGCTTCGCACAATTCGAGCGCCTGATCGAGCGTCTCCGCCAGCACATCGCAGTAGCGCGTATCGAGTCTACGCTGGATCCGCGTGGGGTCCACCTCGATGCAGAGGACTACGCCGTCGTTCAGCGTTACGCTCAGCGGCTGCGCGCCGCCCATGCCTCCCATGCCGCCGGTGACGACAAGCTTTCCCTTCAGCGAACCGCCGAAGTGCCGGTCAGCCATGGACGCGAACGTCTGGAAGGTTCCCTGGAGAATGCCCTGCGTACCGATGTAAATCCAGCTTCCCGCGGTCATCTGCCCGTACATCATCAGGCCCTTGCGGTCGAGCTCGTGGAAATGCTCCCAGTTCGCCCACTTGCCGACGAGATTGGAGTTGGCGATGATCACGCGCGGCGCCATATCGTGCGTGGGAAACACCGCGACAGGCTTGCCGCTCTGCACCAGCAGAGTCTCTTCGTTGCCCAGGCTCTGAAGCTCGCGCACAATCGCGTGATAGCAGTCCCAGTTGCGCGCCGCCCGGCCAATGCCGCCATAGACCACCAAGTCGCTCGGCCGCTCCGCCACTGCGGGATCGAGGTTGTTCATCAGGCAGCGCAAGGCCGCCTCCTGCTGCCATCCCTTGCAGTTCAGCTTTCCGCCCCGCGGCGCGCGAATCACCGGAGCCGTTGTCATCACGCTCATAATCAACCCTCATCGCCATCATATGCGTCCCGCTCTCCTGCTTTAAGGACGAATCCACCACATGAATCTACATCTACCGTGGATTTCTCTTTCGATCCGGACTCCCGGACGGCATCTCCGATTGCCCGCGCTCCCTCGCCGCTTTATCCTCAACTCGTGCCCAACACTCTTGTTGAATGCGTACCCAATTTTTCCGAAGGCCGCGACAAGGCCAAGGTTGACGCCATCATTGAAGCCATGAAGATTCCTGGCGTGCATCTGCTCGACCGTGAGATGGACGCCGATCACAACCGCAGCGTCATTACACTGGTCGGCGAGCGCGAAGCTATCCAGGAGGCTGCCATCCGCGGCGTCGGAAAAGCTGCTGAGCTCATCGACCTTACGCAGCACCAGGGGGCGCATCCCCGCATGGGCGCCGCCGACGTTGTGCCGTTCATCCCGATTGAAGGGGTGACAATCGAGGATTGCGTCGCCATGGCGAAGCACGTTGGCGCGGAGATCGCCAAGCGCTTCAGCATTCCCGTCTACCTCTACGAAGCCGCGGCCGCCTCTCCCGAGCGCCAAAATCTCGAGAACATTCGCCGCGGGCAGTTCGAAGGCATTCGTGACGAGATCGCCACGAACCCTGCGCGCAAGCCTGACTTCGGCGAGCCCCTGGTACACCCCACCGCGGGCGCTACTGTCGTGGGTGCTCGCAAATTTCTCGTCGCCTACAACATCTTCCTCAACACCGCAGACGTTGATATCGCCAAGAAGATTGCGAAGGCCGTGCGCTTCTCCACGGGGGGTCTGCGGTTCGTGAAGGGTGCCGGCTTCCTGGTCCGCGGACAAGCGCAGGTGTCGATGAACCTCACCGACTTCGAGCAAACGCCCATCCATCGCGTCTTCGAATTCGTGAAACGCGAAGCGGCGCGGTACGGCGTCGTGCCCACTTCAAGCGAGATCGTCGGCCTCATCCCGAAACTCGCGCTAGAACAAGCAGCGGAGTGGTTCCTGCAGGTCGAGAACTTCGACTCATCGCTGATCCTGGAAAACCGGCTCGCGTCGGTCATGACCGGCAAGACAGCTGTCGGCGGGTTACGCGCAGGTGTCGAGCCCTTCATCGAGCAGCTCGCCGCGCCCACCGCCACCCCCGGCGGTGGAAGCGCTGCGGCTGCTTCCGGAGCCATGGCCGCCGGACTCGCCCACATGGTAGCCGCGATGTCGCGCGGAAAGAAGGCTTACCTACAATTTGAGTCGCAGCTCAGCGAGGCTATCGCCCAGCTGGGTCAGCTCCGCGAAGAGCTCAAGCAGGCCATCGACGCCGATGCCGAGTCCTACAACTTCGTCATGAAGGCCTATAAGGCCGCCCGCGAATCCGCAGACGGCGATCGCATCATCAACGCCGCCCTGCAAACCGCCACCACGGTGCCTCTGGGGGTGGCGGAGCGCGTGGCTGCCATCGCAAAGATGGTCGACCGGCTCAAACCCATCACGAATCCGAACATGGCTTCCGATCTCATCACGGCCGCCGCACTCGCCAATGCCGCTCTCACCGGCGCGCTGGCTAACGTCGACATCAACCTCGGGTCCATGAAGGCTGAGACCACGGACGAGCAGGAATTCCTCTCGCGCACACAGGAGTTGGCAGCGGCGCTCAGAACGCAAGCCGACTGAGCTCTTCAGGTCAGATTGTCGGGAGTTTCAGGGGAAGCGGATAGTGGCCACTCGTTCGGTGAGTGTGGCCCATTCCCCCCCAGGATCGTCGGTGACTTTCATGTAACTATGACACGAACCCTGTGTCAAGTCCTTTCGTTCCGCGCCAGCGGAAAAGGTTGCCCGAAATCGAGCGGTCCCGCACCTCAAATCAAGTATTCTCTTGAGGATGGTTCAATTTAGCCCCCAAATGAGGTGCTGAGTGCCAACCGCAAGACGGTTTCTTTTTGCTGTACTTGGAATTCTGATTCTAGCCGCAACCACACAAGCGATACTGGCAGTCGAAACGCCTCAAAAGCAGGCATTCGTCCGCCTTGACCGGGTTACCGCTTCCCGGCCCATTCCAACTGGCATCGAAATTCACTCCGGCTCTGCCATCATGCAGATTACGGCGCTGCGGGATGATGTCCTGCGAGTGCGCGTCGGCGCAGCCGGCCAGTTGCCTGAAGACGCCTCCTGGGCTGTCCTGCCTGAGTCCCGCACTGCGTCCGTCCAGGTTACGCCGGAGAACTCCGGGGCAGCCGTCGGATTCAAGACCGCCAAGCTGCACGTCACTATTCATAAGGACCCACTCGAACTGCATGTCACCGATCTCGCCGGCCGCGTAATTCTTGAGGACTTCCCAAGCCGCCCGATCGAGTACCACGGCAATTCTTTCCGTGTATACCTGAAGTCGCCCGCCGACGAGCACTATTTCGGTCTGGGTGACAAGCCCGGCCCGCTCGATCGCCGCAACGAGGCCTTCACGGACTGGAATACCGACGCGTTCGGCTGGCAGGAGTCCACAGATCCCATCTACAAGGACATCCCCTACTTCATCACCCTGCGGCGAGGAGTCGCGGCCGGGGTCTTCCTAGACAATACCTGGCGCACCTCATTCGACTTCAACAAGGAGTACCGCGACGCCTACTCGTTCGGTTCCGAGAACGGCCCGCTCGACTACTACATCCTGTACGGACCCGAGCCGAAGCAGGTCGTCGAGTCGTGGGCCTGGCTCACCGGCAAAGCCCCGCTGCCGCCGCTCTGGTCTCTGGGCTTCCAGCAGTCGCGCTACAGCTATTACCCGGAGACTGAGGTCCGCCGCATCGCCAATCGGCTGCGCTCGGAACACATCCCTTCCGACGTGCTGTGGCTCGACATCGACTTCCAGGTCAAGAACCGGCCCTTCACCGTCGATCCCCAGACCTTCCCGCATTTCGAGCAGATGGTCCAGGATCTTAAGGCGGAGCACTTCAAGACGGTTGTCATCACCGATCTGCACATTGCCAACCTGCCCAACGCGGGCTACAAGCCGTATGACGAAGGCAAGGCGGGCGACCACTTTGTGAAGAATCCCGACGGCTCGATCTATACCGGCGTCGTCTGGCCAGGCCCGGCCGTCTTCCCGGACTTCACGCACAAGCCGAGCCGCGAGTGGTGGGGAACGCTCTATTCGGATTTTGTGAAGCAGGGTGTCGCCGGCTTCTGGAATGACATGAACGAGCCATCGGTGTTCCTCGTTCCGTCGAAGACGATGCCCGATGATACGGTCCACCGCATTGAGGAACCTGGGTTCATCACCCGCACGGCGCCGCATCTCGAGATCCACAACATCTTCGGCATGCAGCAAACCCGCGGTACCTACGAAGGACTGCTGAAGCTCGATCCCAATTCGCGCCCGTTTGTGATGACGCGCGCCAGCTATGCCGGCGGTCATCGCTACGCGGTGACCTGGTCAGGGGACAACTCGGCCACCTGGAACCATCTCCGCCAGACCACGCCGCAGTTGCTCAATTTAGGATTGAGCGGATTTGCCATGGCCGGCGCCGACGTAGGCGGATTCGCGGGCTCGCCGCAACCGGAATTGCTTACGCGGTGGCTGCAGATTGCTGCATTCCAGCCCATCGATCGTGATCACACGGCCAAGGGTACCAATCCACAGGAGCCCTGGGAAAACGGCACGCCTGAGGACCTGAACATCCGGCGTCGTTACATCGAGGAGCGTTATCGGCTGCTGCCATACCTCTACACCACGGCGGAAGAGATGAGCCGCACGGGGCTGCCCATCATTCGGCCGCTGTTTCTTGAATTCCCAGGCGATGCCGGAGCGGCCGCTGCACCCGTCGACCCCACCATCGACAACGAGTTCCTGCTCGGCCGCGACATCCTGGTAGCCAACAGCCCGTTCCCTGACGAGATGGACAGCTATTTTGTCAGCCTGCCGTCTATTGGCTGGTATGACTACTGGACCGGCGCGAGGATTGAGGCGGCAACCCCGCACAAGGCTATCGATAACACCGAAGCACCTCCAGGCGTGCAGGAGCAGCGCAACCTCGACACGCTGCCGGTGTTCGTTCGCGCCGGAGCCATTATCCCCGAGCAGCCGCTTGTGCAAAGCACCGATGAGAAGCCGCAGGGGCCGCTGACCCTTCGCGTCTACCCGCCCATCGGCTTTAACAAAGACTGCACCGGCAGCCTCTACCTTGACGATGGGACGTCATTCGCCTACAAGAAGGGGGACTTCCTGCGCCAGGAGTTCACCTGCCGCCTCGTCGACAAGGGCATCGTGGTCATGGTGGCCAAGCCGAAGGGGACTTTTGCCCCGTGGTGGAAGCTCCTGCAGGTGGAGGTCTACGGCGCCAGCAAGCCCGCCGTCGAGGCGAGCACGGCTCCGCTCAACGGCTCGGCCAAGGCCCTACAGATCTCAACCGCCTACGACGCCGAGCATCATCGCGTTATTGCGCTGGTGCCAGATACGGGCTCGGGCTTGGAGTTGCAGCTCACATACTAGAGAGCGAATCATTGTGGTTCATCCTGCGCGGAAGATCATCGCCGCGCAGAATGGGCCCTCCGGCTACTCGTCATCCCCGGATCCGGGCGTCTTCTCGGCCAGCCTCTCCAACTGATTGCGCCAGTCGAGTTCTTCGACAAAGCGCTTGGACTCCCGCCAGCCGGGCTCCACGATTACATGAAGTTCGAGGTAGACGCGTGTACCCAGCAGGGACTCGATCTGCTTACGCGCGCCGGTTCCGATCTCCTTGAGCTTCGATCCGCCCTTGCCGATCAGGATTGCCTTCTGCCCGTCGCGTTCGCAGTAGATTGCTGCTGCGATCCGAGTGAGGGGAAGCCTTTGCGGTCCCTTCTTCTTTGGCGTAACGGGCTCGGGCTGCGGCTCTTCAAACCGTTCGATCACAACCGCCGACGCGTACGGAACTTCCTCGCCGGTCTCGACAAGAACGCGCTCGCGGATCAGCTCCGCCACCATGAAGCGGGTCGGCTGATCAGTGTACTGGTCCTTGGGGAAGTAGCGCTCGCCTTCCGGCAGTTTTTCGACAATGCGCGCCAACAGCCGGTCGAGGCCGTCCTTCTTGCGCGCGCTCACCGGGATGACTTCGGCGAAGTTGTACTGCTTCATCAGCGCGTCGATCATGGGCAGCAACTGATCTTTCGGAACGAGGTCAATCTTGGTCAGCACCAGGAACACGGGACAATCCAGCTTCCGCACCAGCCCGAAGAGAAACTCATCCTCGGATGCCCATGAGGGCTTCTTCTCCCTCTTTTGAGATTTGTTATCCTGAGCGGAGAGAAGGATATGCTGGCCTTCTTCTCCCTCATGCGTGCTCCCTACGCCCTGCTCTTCTGTTCCCTGTTCCCTATTCCCTGTTCCCTGCTCTTGCAGCTTCACCCGCCTCGACGCATCTACCAGCGCGAGCACCACGTCACGCGTCTCCAGCGCCTCGTAGACCTCCTGCAGCATGCGGCGGTCGAGCTGCGATCCCGGCTTGTGCACGCCTGGCGTGTCCACGAACACGATCTGCGCGGCCGGATGCTTCCCCTTTCGCGCCGGCACCTCGACCACCCCGGCAATTCGGTTGCGCGTAGTCTGCGGCTTGGCCGTGACAATAGCCACCTTCTCGCCCGTGAGCGCGTTCAGCAGCGTGCTTTTGCCAGCATTAGGCCGGCCAAGGATGGCAACAAATCCAGATCGCAAAGTCTTCTCCGTTCTCCTTCATTATCGCGGATAGCTTTTAGCTGACCGGGGCTTTTCTGTCTCTGTGCCTAGTCCCATCCCAGGCGCTACTATGGACCATGGTTCCCCCGACCACCATTCCCGAAGGCCGTACCGATCGCCTCATCCTACGCCCTCTTTCACTAGAAGACGCACCACAGATCCAGCGTCTCTTCCCTCAGTGGAAGGTCGTCAAGTATCTCGCTGCCAAGATCCCCTGGCCCTACCCGTCCGATGGGGCGGAGCAGTTTATCCGCGACTCCGCTTTGCCAGCGATGGAGCGCGGCGAGGCCTGGCACTGGAGCCTTCGCCTGCGCACCGACCCCGACCAAGTCATCGGCCTGATCACCCTTACGCTGAGCGAGGACGAAAACCGCGGCTTCTGGCTGGATCCCAACTACCGCGGCCACGGATACATGACTGAGGCCTGCGCCTGGGCGAATGACTTCTGGTTTGACAAGCTTGCACAGGCCCGGCTCCGAGCCCCCAAGGCCGTGGCGAACCGGGGGTCCCGCCGCATCTCCCAGCGCATGGGCATGCGCGTCATCCACCTCGAGCCGCGCGACTACGTCAGCGGCCGTTTGCCCTCTGAAATCTGGGAGATAACGGCCGAAGAGTGGCAGGTTTGGAAGCTTCTGCACCCCATGGGACTGGCGCCCGCCGGCAAACCCGTCCGAGCCCCCGCCAAGTCAGTCTCGGCGGCGCGAAAACACGGTTCGACTGCCGCCAGACCCCGCTGACCGCCCGCATCTCCCCTTTCGCTGCGATTGCTTGGCCCGCTACCCTTCCCCGCATTTAGCATGGAAGAATGCACCCGTGGGCCCAAAGCCTTCTGGCGCAGGCTGGTGTTTTCAGCACTTCAAAGTCCAGTCAGATCGACCCCTAACCGGGGAGGAGTTTGCATTGAGCGACCGTTTCTTGTTTACGTCGGAATCGGTGACGGAAGGTCACCCCGACAAAATTGCCGACCAGGTCTCCGACGCCATTCTGGACGCCTGCCTCGAGCAGGATCCCTACAGCCGCGTAGCCGCTGAGACCCTCACGGCCACCGGTCTCGTCGTCATCGCTGGAGAAATCACCACCAAGGCCTACGTCGATTTCCAGACGCTCGTCCGCGGCGTGGTTCAGTCCATCGGCTATGACAACGCAACCTATGGCTTCGATTCGAACACCTGCGCCGTGATCTCGACGATCAACAAGCAATCGGGCGACATCGCTCAGGGCGTGGATACCGGCGGCGCCGGCGACCAGGGCATGATGTTCGGCTATGCCGCCAACGAGACGCCCGAGCTAATGCCGGCCGCCATCTCGCTAGCTCACAAGCTCACCCGCCGCCTCACCGAGGTTCGCAAGTCCGGCAAGCTGCCCTACCTGCGTCCTGACGGGAAGAGCCAGGTCACGATCGAGTATGACGAGAACCACAAGCCCGTCCGCGTGGACGCAGTGGTCATCTCCTCGCAACACTCTGAGACCGTCACCAACGAGGAACTCCACGCCGACATCCTCAAGCACGTCATCCAAGCCGTCATCCCGGCCGAGCTGCTCGACGAGAACACCAAGTATCACATCAATCCCACCGGCCGCTTTGTCATCGGCGGCCCCATGGGCGACACCGGCCTTACCGGCCGTAAGATCATCGTCGACACGTACGGCGGCGCGGGCCGTCACGGCGGCGGCGCGTTCAGTGGCAAGGACCCGACAAAGGTAGACCGTTCCGCTGCGTACATGGCACGCTACATCGCCAAGAACATCGTGGCTGCCGGCCTGGCCGAGCGCTGCGAAGTCCAGCTCGCCTACGCGATCGGCGTTGCCGAGCCGGTCAGCGTGCTCGTCGAGACGTTCGGCACCGGCAAGCTCAGCGCCAAGGAGCTCACCGCCCTCGTCCGCAAGAATTTCGCGCTGACGCCCAAGGGCATCATTGAGCACCTCAAGCTGCGGCGCCCCATTTACCGCCAGACTGCGGCGTACGGCCACTTCGGCCGCAACGAGGCCGAGTTCAGCTGGGAAGCGACCGACAAGGCCGCCGCCCTCGCGGAGCAGGCCAAGGGCGCAGCAGTCGCCAAGTAAACTCCATCAATACATGAACACTTCGGGGACCCGTTTGCCGGGTCCCTTTTTGTTTGCGGCCTCACGAATACGAATTCACCGCGTTGGCCAAATCCTGCGCCCACATCTCGTCAATCCCGGCCCAGTACACCGGCCAGTTCACATCGGTGATCGGGCTCGCCGCATTGTTTCCCGAGTAGTAGTACCCGCGGTAACGTTTCTGCAGCGCCGCACTGCTTGCCAGTTGCGGTTGCAGCGCCTCCAGCGACTGCCCCAGCGTTCCGTTCACCGGATACGCCTTCGAATATTGGTAGTAACTGTCGAACGCTGGAGCCGTGTTTGCAAGATCGCAGTGGAACGCCCTATAGTCCGTGGGCGCTAGCGTTCCCTCTTCGATGTCGAAGACCCGGTACGCCGGATCGTTTCCGAAGCACGGGCTCACTCCCGGAATGATCTCCACCACATTCCCTGCCGACATGATCCGGTACTCATCCATATGCGTGTGACCAGCGAACGTCAGCGCAATTGCTCCTTCGTGCTTCCCCACCGTCTCCAAAAACTTCGCCTGGTAGTTGGGCTCCCACATCATCGTGGAACTGGCCAGGTGTCCCTGCGGATTGACGTCCTTCGCCGTGGTGCACTCATCGGCGCCCGGCGGCGCATGCATGAGCAGCCACACTTCCTTGCCCGTCGTCTCGGCCGCCGCGAGTTGCGTATCGAACCACGCAAGCTGCGCGTCCACAGCATCGGCATTGTTCTCGCTACCATCCTTGTTTTGCACAGACGGCGAGAATGCGATGGTATTCAGCGCAATCACCATCACGTTCAGCCCGGCTGGTTCCGCCGTGTAGTAACCGCCGGTCTGGAAGCTGGCCAGAAAGTTCTGTTCGTCCGCCGCGCCCTTCAGCAGGTTCAAAGAATAGGCTTGCGCGTTGTTCGCGAGGAATGCGCTATCCGGACCGTAGCCGGTATACGAATCGCAATTCCCCACGGCAAACAGCACCGGGGCCTCCCCCGCCGCGGCTCGTATCTCCTGCGTGACAAACGAGAGCGTCTTGTCGCTGAAGCCCTGCAGCGTAGCCGGATCGGTGATCCCCGTATACAGGTTGAGATAGTAGGAGATGTCGTGCCCCAGCAGATCTCCCGTGTAGAGGATTAACGGACTCGTTCCGCGATTCTTCTTGATGCTCTCCAACGCCAGCTTGAACAGCGGATAGTTCGTGTCGGCCCCGGGCGCTGACAGAGCGGTAATCTTCGATCCCTCGAAAATAGACTTCCACTCGCCGGCATTCGAGGCCACCAGCCTCGCCAGCAGCTCCGGGCTCGTGTCGTACAGCGGATTGAAATGCAGATCGGAAAAGGCCAGTACCGGAAAGCTGGTGCTGCCCTCAATGTTGGTGCGATTGCTGCAGCCCCACAAGAAGCCGGTCAGGCCCACTCCCGCCAGCTCAAGAAATCTGCGCCGCGACAGCAGCTCCAATAACTCCCCGGGACGGTCCTTCGGCAAATGAAGCATCTGCTCTCCTTCACGAGTGAAGCGCTCTGCCGAAAAATATCGGCAATTCAGGCTCGAGCGTCAGATCCTTCCAGGGGAATTGTCCTCAAACCGGGCGCAACCCGAGACTGCCTTCAGGCCCTTGCCCCAGCTCTCTGTTCCGTGTTCGCTGTTCTCACCATTTCGGATGTCTCCGCACCGACTTCTCAATGGCCTTCCACTTCGCCCGCGTCTGCCGCGCCAGCTCCGGGTCCGCCTTTCGCTTCAGGTACTCAACCTCGCGCCGCATCTTCTGATAATTCGCGAGCCGCGCCTGGTCCACTGCACCGTCGGCTACCGCGCACCCCGGCTCCCCAGAATGCGTGCAGTCACGGAAGCGGCATGCTGCGGCCAGTTCCTGAATATCGCCAAAGCCGGCATCCACCGACTGTTCCGCCGACCAGAGGCCGACCTCACGCAGTCCGGGCATGTCGATCAGGAGCCAGCCACCCGGCATGACGAAAAGCTCGCGGGCGGTGGTTGTGTGCCGCCCTCGATCATCGCTTGCGCCCACCGCCATCGTTCTCCGTCGTTCGGCCCCCAACAGCCGGTTGAGGATGGTCGACTTCCCCACCCCCGAGGAGCCGACCATCGCAGCCGTCTCACCCGGCGACATTGTCGCGCCCAGCACATCGAGGCTTGCGTCCGTCATCGCGCTCAGCGGCAACACCGTTGTACCCCCGGCCAGCGTGCGTGTGAGCCGAAGCAATTCCTCCAGGTCGAAGCCCAACTCGCCCGCAAGATCCGCCTTGTTGAGCACGATGACCGGCGTTGCGCCGCTCTCGCGAGCGACTACGAGATAGCGCTCCAAGCGCCGCGGATTGTAGTCATGGTCGAGCCCGCTCACGATGAACAGAACATCAACGTTTGCCGCCAATACCTGTTCGCTGGACTCGCTACCTGGCTGTTTGCGCGAGAGCGTCGTCCGCCGCTCCAGTACCCGGTCGATAACCGGACCATCGTCGCGGAGCATGACCCAGTCGCCCACGGCCGGCCAGAGCTGCGACGCATGTCGCAGCGCGCCGCTGGGCTCCGTATCCACTTCGCCGCTCTCGGTCCACACAATGAACTGCTCGCGGCACGCGAACGCAACGCGCGCGGGAATGCCAGTTGCACATTGCCGCGCAAAGAAATCACTCCATCCCAATTGTTCGAGATTCACTTCGGTTCATCCTCTCGGTTGACACAACACGAGGAACACACCCCACCGCCAGCTTCCGGGTGAGGCAGTGTGAGAGGACGAATTAGACAATGACTGTCAGCGGCGCTCCAGAATCGTTTCAAAGCTACATCGGCCTCGGCAAGCACGCAAGCGTAATCGCACGCTCCAACCCTGCGAGCGTCTCGCCATCAGGCACGCGTTCATTCCCCTGTAAACAGCGGCCGCTATGCTTTCGGATGGCATGAGCGCTTCCAACAGGCGCATCGCCCTTAGATCGTATGCAGTCGTTCCACCCCAAGATGGATCGGGCCAGCGACTCGCGATTCTGCTCGCGTAGAACCCAGGGGACACTGAAGCCCGGCAGAACGGGTCAGTTCAAAAAACTAATTAACGACGCTTTCTTTTTAGGAGAACCAATGACCTTCATAGCTCGTCTGCGCAGGGCAGCAGTGTGCCTTGCGCTTCTTATTGCTGCGCTCTCCTGCCTTCAGGCTGACTTATTTGCCCAGACCACTACACAGGGTGCCATCGCCGGAACGGTTCTTGATCCGTCCGGGGCCGCTGTCCCGCGCGCATCCGTCGTATTGCACAACAACGGCACCAATGCCGAAATCAAGCTAACGAGCGATGACAGCGGCTACTTCAAGGCCCCGCTGGTGCAGCCCGGCCGCTACACCGTCACCATCTCTGCGGCGAACTTCGCCGAATACAAGGCCACCGACGTGGCCGTGACCGTAGGCTCCCTCACCGAGCTTCATCCATCGCTGCACACCGGAGAAGCCACCGAAACCGTCCAGGTCTCCGGCGAGGCCCCGGTCATCAAGTTCGAGTCGCCCGAAATCTCCGAGACGCTTACCTCGAAGGAAATCCTCAATCTACCGCTGAACGGCGGCCGCTGGTCTGACCTGGCACTGCTCACGCCCGGCGCCACATCGGACGCAAACGGATTCGGCCTGATCGTCTTCCGCGGCATCAGCCCGCTGCTTAACAACGTCCAGATTGACGGCGTCGATGACAACCAGGCCTTCTTCTCTGAAGAGCGCGGACGCACCCGCGAGGGTTATTCCACCTCGCAGATTGGCATCGCGGAGTTCCAGGTGAATACGGGAGTCTACTCGGCTGAGTATGGCCGCGCGGTTGGGGGCGTCATCAACTCCGTCACCAAGAGCGGCACCAACGACATTCACGGGCAGGCCTACTTCCTCGACCGCGATAACGACTGGGGCGCCATCAATCCATTCACTACGTTCACGAGCGTGACTGAGCCCGCCGGCGGAGGACCTCCGACGATCGTCACCGGCGTTCCCTTCGCGCCTAAAGACTGGCGCAAGCGCTGGGGCTTCGGCGCGGGCGGTCCCATCCTCAAGAACCGGCTGTTCTGGTTCTATGCATACGACCAGTACAAGCGCAATTTCCCGGGTGTGGCTAAGCCGTCGAACCCCGCGTCGTTCTTCAGCTATTGGGCCGACCTCGACTCCAACAAGGGCACTGCCGGCGACAAGGAAGCGCAGGCTCTGGCCAACCGCGTTTTCGGTGGCAACTACCTCCTCGGAGCCCGGAACTTCGACCAGCTTCTTTATGGAAGCGCCGTCTCGTCGCTCACCGGCCTGCACAACCCCGGCCTTCTCGACGACCTCGGCACCACGGCCCGTACCGGCGACGAAGTT
Source organism: Occallatibacter riparius (assembly GCF_025264625.1). Classification (NCBI taxonomy): domain Bacteria; kingdom Pseudomonadati; phylum Acidobacteriota; class Terriglobia; order Terriglobales; family Acidobacteriaceae; genus Occallatibacter; species Occallatibacter riparius. The sequence continues at coordinate 4,081,101 of NZ_CP093313.1, read as the reverse complement.
CTCAACACGCCCAAACTCGACTGGCAGATCAACGACAAGCATCACGCCAGCTTCCTTTATCACCGTCTTCGCTGGGATTCGCCGGGTGGCGTGCAGACACAGACCTCCAACAACTACGCGCGCGACACCTTCGGCACCGACTTCGTCAAGCTCGACTATGGCTTTGCCAAGCTCGACAGCCTGATCACCAACAGCATCTCCAACGAACTCCGCTTCCAGTACGGACGCGAGTTGAACAACGAGGGCCAACAGCCTCACACAACCTTCACGGATACCTACCTGAACAACTCCACCGGAACGCCGGTGCAGCTCGCCATCTACGGCGGCTCCAGCAACAGTGGCTTCACCGGCGGTATGCCCTACTACTCATTCCGTAATGCGTATCCCGCGGAGTGGAAGGATGAAGTAGGCGACACCGCCAGTTGGCAGCACGGCAGCCACAACATCCGCTTCGGCTTCGACCTTGTCCGCAACAGCGATACCGTCGACAATCTCTACGAGAGCAACGGCGTCTACACTTACACCTACTTCTCCAACTTCTTCGCCGATATCCTGCAGCCGAGCGGCACCTGCGATTCGAAGCAGACTGAAACCGGCACCGGCAAATACGCCTGCTACTACGGCTTCACCCAGGGACTCGGCACGCCGAAGTTCTCCATTTCCACCCTCGACTACGGCTTCTTCGTGCAGGATGACTGGAAGCTCTCTCCGCGTCTCACGCTCAATGTCGGCCTCCGTTATGACTACGAGCATGTGCCGCCGCCGTTCCCGGCGCTGGTCTCGAGTTCGCTGCTCAACACCGCCATCAACGGCAAGGGCCCCTTCACGGATGACCGCGCGCAGATCGGAAACCAGCCAAGCGACACCAACAACTTCGGTCCTCGCGTCGGTCTTTCGTGGGATCCGTTCGGCACCGGCAAGACCGTGTTCCGCGCCGGCTACGGCCTCTACTTCGGACGCATCCTGAACGGCATCGTCCTCAACACCTACGAGTCCACCGGCAGCCCCAAGGGTCAGTACACCATCCCCAGCGTCTTTGGAAAGATCCCGGATGGCGCCACGGCGCCGGCCTTCCCGCGGATCATTCCTAATAACGGCGCTTATCCCACGCCCAGCATCGATTTCTTCGCCAAGAACTTCCAAAGTCCCTCGGTGAATGAGTTCGACCTGAGCTTCCAGCGCGACATGGGGCACGGCACCTTCTTCTCGCTGGATTACATCGGCGCGCTGGCTCGCCAGCTTCCCAACTTCCTGAACATCAATCTCGACGCCACCACGCGCAAGCAGAGCACCCTCACCATCACTGACTCGACCGGCAGCGCGAGCGGCACGAATTGCGGACCTCTGGCCTGCGGTACGCAGATTCCTGTCACCTACTATGTGAAGCCCTACGTCAATCCGAACTACGGCTCCATCACTGAGGTGGTCAGCAACATCAACTCCAGCTACAACGGCCTCGCGGTTGACGTGCAGAACCGCGGCAACAAGTACGCCACGTTCGACGCCAACTACACCTGGTCGCACGCGCTGGACTACAACCAGAACGAGAGCACCAGCCCCAGTACCAACAACTGGTTTGACCCGAACGGCAATGCGCGCGCCAACTACGGCAACTCGACGTTCAACGTTCCCAACCGCTTCGTAGCGTGGGCGCTGCTTGCGTATCCGCTGCCGAACTCCAACGGATGGAAGCGTTACGTTGCGGATGGATGGCACATCAACCCGATCGTCCAGATCCAGAACGGCCTGCCCTACAACGCGGGCGTAAGCGGCACCATTCCCGGCGCCGCTGCCTCGGGCGTCGCGGGCTCCGGCAACTCCGGATATCTGCTCCAGCTCGGCCGTAACACGATGCGCCAGCCGAACACCATCTCCACAGACGTGCGCGTGCAGAAGGATGTTCGCGTCAGCGAGCGCTTCAACTTCGAGCTCATCGCAGAAGCGTTCAACCTCCTCAACCACATCAACGTCACGGGAGTGAATAGCACCGCCTACTCAATCTCCGGCTCGAATCTGAAGTACAACCCGTTCGATGCTGGATCGACCGGTATCACCGGCCAGCAGGGCTTCGGCTCGATCACCAACGCCAACTCGAACTTCGTCTACAGCCAGCGCCAGATGCAGCTTGGCGTCAAGCTCGACTTCTAAACGGCAGCGAAGCCACAACAACACTGGCGGCCATCCCACCTCTTGGGATGGCCGTCTTGTCTGGGGGCTTCCGCGTCAGAGCCGGATCACGTATCACCTGGCCACCTGATCAGCTACACACATTCTTTGCTCCGCCGCGTCTCACACCATACAATTCCGTTGCAGACACTCGCCTTTATGTACGGAGATAAAATGCGGATTTCAGTTCTGATCGCTTGCCTCATTGCCGTCACCGGCATCGCCGCCGCCCAGCATGAAGACCCGCATTGGCAGTATGTGGGCAAAGAGGGACCGGTGAACTGGGGCAAGCTCGATCCCGCTTTCCACGCATGCTCTGACGGCAAGCAGCAGTCGCCTATCGACATCCACGGAGCGCATCTCAACAAAAGCCTGCCGCAGATCGAATTTCATTACATGGCGAGCGCGGGCACCATCGAAAACAGTGGCCACACGGTGATGATTACGCCTCACCCGGGCAGCTACATCATCATTGCCGGTGTACGGTTCGATCTGGTTCAGTATCACTTCCATCACCCGGCGGAAGAGTCGGTCAAGGGCAAGCTCGACGACATGGACGTGCACCTCGTCCACCAGAGTGCCGACGGCAAGTTGGTTGTTGTGGGTGTACGTTTCCGTGAGGACCCCAACCAGGCCAATGCCACGCTGGCCACACTATGGGCAAAGATGCCTACTGCTATCGGTCAGAAGAACGACGTGCCCCAGATCAACCCCGCCGGCATGCTTCCCGCCGATCGCGGCTACTGGACCTACATGGGCTCGCTGACTACGCCTCCCTGCACCGAAGGAGTGCGCTGGTATGTGATGGAACAAGACCTGCCGGTGAGCCGCGAGCAGCTTCGCTTTTTCAGCGGAATCGAGAAGCTGAATTCACGCCCTGTTCAGGACGCGCACGGCCGCCGCATCGAGGCCAACGAGTAATCCGCCGGGCCGTCGAAAAACAGACCTGCAGGGTTAGAGTGTGGCTACCTCCGCTCTGTGAAGGTGATGGTGAACCCATCTGCTGTGGACCTGACTGCGATGCCCGTCAGGTCGCGCACAATGTAATCCGCATCCGCCAGTTCTTCTGCAGGATGCGTGAACAACGTCGCGATCACTGTGCAGCCCGCGGCTTTGCCGGCGGCCACGCCCGACGCCGAATCTTCGAAGACGACGCAGTCTTCCGGCGCAACGCCCAGCATCTCCGCTCCCGCTAAAAACGGCGCAGGATGGGGCTTGCCCTGCGCGACCTTGTCACCATGTACGAAGTGATCAGGCGCCGGCAGCCTCGCCTCCTTGAGCCGCACCTTTGCCAGCCGCTCCGTTGCGCTCGTCACGATGGTCCAGCGCTCATGCGGAAGAGCCTTCAGCAGGTCGCACACGCCTGCCAGCACGATGATGTCATCCACGTCCTCGCATTCGAGGTCCTCGAGGATCTCGAGTTCCTTCTCCGCATCGAGATCGGGCCGCACCACGCGGAGGCTGTCGATCGCCCGCCGACCGTGGATGACGCTGATCGCATAGGCGGGATCAACGCCGCGCATATTGCACCACTTGGTCCAACTGCGCTCAACTGACCCGATGGACGAGATCAAGATCCCGTCCATATCGAACAAAACTGCTTTGCACGTGACTGTAACAGGGGAGGAAGAAACGGATAGTGCCATGCTTCTATTCTATGGGCGCGAGGGCTTCTCCTTTGCGGCCTGCTCCGTGGCGGCAAAGCTCACCTTCGCCGGTGTTCCGAATGTCACAGTCGCATCCGCCGGGGTCTTGCGGCTTCCATGCTGAACCTCGGACTTCTGCAGCTTCATCCCACCGTCCGCAACAATTGCATCGCCGCTCCACTTATCGAAGCGCGTGAAAACCGGCGGCACACCAGGACCTATGATGGTCCCGTGCTGCCACTCGAAGTGCATTGTGCCTTGGGCCGCTTTGGCTAAGTCCGTATCGGTGAACCCGGACAGCTCCAGTTTCCCGCTGCCGCTCACGGTGCCGCCGCTCAGCTTCAACCCGGCAAGCTGCCCCAACTGTGCAGGATTGACATTTGTGAACGACACTTCACTTTCGTACTCTGGCTTGTCGCCGGTCGTGAGCGCCACTTTCCCGGAGAGCGTCCCGCCCAGCAAGTTTGCCTGGAATGCCCGCGCATCGAGTCCCGTTGCAGACACCTTCAACCCTGCCGTCGCATTGCTCAGCGTGAAGGGTCCCATCACCAGCGAATCGGCCGTGGCCGTGCCCTCCAGCCGCGGCCACACGGAAGTAGCCGAGTTCGGTGTAATTCGATTGATCAGCGTGGAGATCACGGAGCCCTGTTGACGCACTCCCAGCAGTGCAGCCTCGGCCTCTGCCGCATCCAGTTGAGCAAAATGAACCGTGAATTGCGGTGGGCATCCGTCCGGATCTGCGCAGTTTTCCGGCAGCGGCAGCGCGAGCGTGGCGCTTCCCTTCACCGCTCCGTAAGAAAACTCAACCGGATCCCAGCGCATCTTGCCGTTTTCCAAATGCAGCGTTGCCGCCGAGATCATCACCGGATTGGCCAGAAACGCGGGCTTCCAGTTCGCGTTCTTCAGCGACACTGTGCCGTTGGTCTCAACCGATCGCGGCGGCCGCGCCGGGCCGTTCTCCGGAGACAGCGCCAGACGCGTATCCGGCGGAGGTACCCACGGTCCGTGCGCAGTGAAATCGAGCGCCGCGGGATCGCCTGCCAGCTGCGCCAGAATGGGCTCGGCATCGGAGCCGGCCACATGCGCAAATTCGCGTAGCCGTGGTACCGCCGCCGTTCCATGCACACCGAGCTCAAAGCTGCTCAGGGCGATTCGTGCGGTCAACGCGAGCGGAGCGGGTCCACCAGCGGGAATGCTCACGGTGGTTTCTAGAGCTGCCGGTTGGCCGGGCTGTTCCGGCGCTGGCTCCAGCGTCATGCTGGCTACCTGGATCGGCTTGCTCAAAGCCTCGCCGGAGATACGCAGCCCTGCCACGGTGAAGGTGCCCGTCAGGTATCCCACCGCAGCGCGCGCCTGCGCCGCCCTCGAACGTCCCGCAGTCTTTTTTAACTGTGACGCCAACTGCGCCGCGTTCTCGGCGGCGGCTGCGGCAGGATCGAAGGTCATGTGTCCGCTTACCGCTCCCGCCGCCTGCAGACTGGGATCGATGCTGCTCCGCATCGTTCGCAGCAGGTCCAACGCGGCCTGTGCCGGAATGCGATCAAGTTCGACCGTCACTTTGGGCTGCTGCCCGCCGCCGGGCAAGCTTCCGGTAATGCGCGCCCGCCCATCGCCCACGGGGCTGTTGCACAACAGCTTCTCCACGCTGCGGTCGTTGTAGTGCAGCGTGAACCCGCAGGTCGCGTCGAAGTCCATTGGCGTCTCCGGCGCAAACTCGGCGCGATGCACACCCGAGGCGCGCAGCCGCGACTGAACCTTGGCCGAGCCAGCGGTGCCATCCAGGTGCAGTTCGCCGGTCAGGTCACCGCGCCAGCCTTGATCCGACGCGAGCACCAGACGCGAGAGCTGCCCCAGTTGCGCCTCTCGCCAGTCGAGATCAACACGGAGGGGCATCTGGCTGAGCTGCGGAGCGGGCAGCAGAGTCGCGTCCATGCGAACGATGCCCGTGTCCGCCAAGTCCAGGCTCACGTCAGTACGCGCCGGCTGAGCCTTCAGGCGCACGCGCCAGTTGCCGTTCGACTCGCGCCACATCGAGGCGTCCGCGCTTAGGAGGGAAAACGGTAGCTTCTCGATTCCGTCCTTGATGTTGATTCGGGAGTTGGTGGCCTCGAGATAGGGAGGCTGCTGACGGCCCTGGTCCTTCTTGCTGCCCGCCGCTGCGTTGCGAAACAGCGAATCCAGGTTCCACGCGCCGTCGGGCATATGCACCAGGTTGAGACTCGCCTCATCGACGCTGATGCGGCTGATCTGCAGCTTGCCCTGCCACAGCGATGACAGGCGAATGGCGGCCGTGACCTGGTTGGCATGGAGCACCGGCTCTACGCCGTATGCGGGCTCCTCCTGCACTGTCAGATCGGTCAACAGAAACGCCGGGCGCGGGAGCACCCGCAGCTCGACTTCCGATAACCGTACCGGGCGTCCCAGCGCCGCCGCCACGGACTGCGTCACGCGGGCCTTGTAGTTGTTCAGGCTGATGTAGGGGGGAACGAAAACAAGAGCGAGAAGAAAGAACACCGCCGCGAGAGCTAACCACAACTTCGTCCGTCGCTTCCTCGAGGCTTGGAGATGTTCGGGCATCCCTCCCATCGTAATTGAGCGGAGAGGCCCGCTGCGGCGGCCGGTCCCTCCTGGGCTAAACTGCGCCGGACCGGTTCCTTCTGGCTTCTCAGAGTTGACCTGAGCGGTGTTTACCATTCAGTATCGAGATGCTCGCAAGGAGCTAAGGACGATTTCGCCTTATTTTCGTCATTTATTCGCGATAGGGGCGAAAGTCTGAATCTAGGCAGTGTTCGTATACCTAAGATTTCAAATAAGATCTATGGATCGATAAATGTCGCGACACGATGTATTTGATTTTATCTGTTATTTTTCTGGTCAACCTGCCTCGATTGGTTGTACGGATTTCCCTACAGACTACATAGCGCTGATCGACCATTCGAAACATACTGCCGGAGTATTGATTGTGAAGCAAGGCGGATCAACAGGCTGTGCCAGCCGTCACACAGCTCGGCCGTCACGACAAAAAGCATATGTCGATGTGACGGCAGCTCTTGACGCGAGGGCGCTTGTGAACCCTGGCGGAAAAGGAAAAGCGCGCTGCCCGTGATGGCCGCGCGCTTCTCTGCTCCCTTTCCCGATCGTCTCTTAATGCATCAGCTTCAGCGTCCGGTTCCAGCGCGTATCGGTGAAGAAGTGAATCGCTACATGGCCCATCCAGGCGATCTTGGCGCCCATTCCCGCCTGTTCGTACTGATTCTCAGGTGTGTCGAACGACCAGTAGTTGAACAGCGGGCGGCCTACGATGTTCTCACGCGGGACGAAGCCCCAGTAGCGCGAATCGAGGGAGTTGTGCCGGTTGTCGCCCATCATGAAGTACATGCCGGGGGGAATGACCAGGTCGCCATCCTTCAAGTGATTGGGGAAGTCGATGGCCCACGATTCCGGAGTGGAGCCTGGCTGGGCGACCGGCGGAACCGCCGGGAACTCGTCCAGGAATACTGGATCGGAGGCAGGCGTCATCTTGCCCTCACGCGGGGGAGCTTGCGCCACTCCGTTGATGTAAACAATGCCCTCATGCAAATGAATGTGGTCACCCGGAATACCGATGCAGCGCTTCACCAGGTAGAGGTACTGGTATTCACCGTTTACCTCGTCCATCACCGGCTTGATGAACACGACAATGTCGTTGTGCTTCGGTTCCCGGTAGTGGACCAGCGGCATCCACTTGGCGGGCGGGGAGAGGGTGATCCGGTCGACGAGCAGGTGGTCGCCCACCAAGAGCGTGTTCTCCATCGAACCCGACGGAATGACGAAGTTTTGCCCCAGGAACGTGAGGATGAAAAGGCCGACCACGAGCACGGAACAGATGCTAGCAATCGCTTCAAAGGGGGTTTCTTCCACGTGCTTTTCGGCGTTTTCCGTGGCGGGCGTCTCAGTGGCGGTCGCCATATTCTTCTTATTCATCCTCTGGCTCGATCTCTCACAGCGGCAATACGGCTTCCGGTTCACGCCGGTTCACTGACAAATGAAAATTGATCACTGACGACTGGCGTCAATGCACTATCCGGAAGATTCTCTTCCATCGCGCGAAGCCGGTCAGGCGGGCGGAAAGTTCCCTGTCGTGTCCGAGTCTATCATCCGATGCCTGTTCAACATCCGTGGTCGATGGCCGCTCCAGCGAGAAGTAAATCACCAACGGCCGCGCGATGATTGCTTCCCGCGGCACCAGTCCCCAGAAGCGCGAATCTTCGCTGTGGTTGCGGTTATCACCCAACATGAAGTACATGCCCGGCGGTACCACCAACTCCCCGTTCCGGGTCAGTTTTTGCATCTGCCGCCACCAGTCGGGATTGATGTTGGGATCGGTGTACACGCGGGCCGGGAAGTTGTCGCGGAACGGATTGGCCGCCGCCGGTTCGAATGCCGCGTAGGGCTCGGCGAGCGGAGCCTCGTTCACCTCAACGCGGCCGTCCTCCATCCGGATGCGGTCTCCCGGAACACCCACCACCCGCTTGATGAGCAGTGGGGGGTTAGGGTGGTGGAACACGACGATATCGCCGCGCTTCACGTCGCGATACGGGAGGATCAATCTCTCGAGGCTGCTTCGCCTGCCAGCGGGAGCGAAGATCTGTTTGTTGACCAGCAGGAAGTCGCCCACCAACAGGGTGTGCTCCATGCTTTCGCTGGGAATCAGAAAGGGCTGCAGGACAAAGGTGAGTAGGAAAAGCGCCACCACCACTGTGCGCAGCAGCGACCCGAATGCCTCGGGCACCGATGGCAGATTCACCCTCAGGTGTGCGAATGCGTGCTGCCGTGCATTGCCGACCATGGGAAGCTTCTGCTCCACTGGGTGGCCGGTGACCGGGGCGGGACTGCTCATTCTGCTGCTGACTCCTCTACTGCTGCGGCATCGCTTTGCGGGTCGTCGGCACGCGTCTTTTTCAACCGCGCCAGAGCCCTCCGCGCCGCATCCTGCTCCGCGTGCTTCTTGGTGCTTCCCAGTCCCCGGGCCAGCGGTTTACCTGGTTCGCCTTCCGCGGGTTTGAGCCGCACCTCAACCAGGAACCGCTTGCGGTGGTCGGGGCCGCTCTCACTCTTAACTTTGTACACCGGAGCTCCCAGGCGTGCACCCTGCAGATGCTCCTGAAGCGCTGACTTGTAGTTTCCCAGCGCCGCCCCGGAACGCAGTTCCTTCGCCAAATCATCCGCTGCCCGGCCCGTCACCCGCCGCTGCACAAACCCCCTCACCGCCTCCAGTCCACCGTCGAGGAACATAGCGCCCAGCACGGCTTCCATGGTGTTGGAGAGGACGGTGTTCTTGCGGCGGAGACCCGTGCGATCTTCGCCTCGGCTCAGGCGCAGGTGCTTTCCAAGCTCCACCTCTGCGGCAACTTCGGCCATGTGCTGCCGGCTTACCAACTGGGCGCGAACCCGTGTCAGCTCGCCTTCCTGCCAGTCCGGATACTTGAGAAAAATTGCCTCACCCACCGCCAGGCCCAACACCGCGTCTCCGAGGAACTCGAGGCGTTCGTTATCGCGCAGAGTTGCCCCGTCGCCCTCCTGCTGGGTCTGCTCGTTAGCCAACGAGCGGTGCGTAAGAGCGCGCACCAGCAGATCAGGGTTCTTGAAGCTGTAACCGATAGCCGATTCCAATTCGCCCAAGTTCGCTTGCACGTGGACCCCGGTGAGTGGTCTTATGACCCAGTTTGGAGCATCCATGTCTGCTGGATGCCGACGTCTCAGTTGCTGTTCAGACTAATAGATAAGAACACCGCGCGGAACGCTCGCCGGTACAGGTATTAGACGCGGGTTCCTGTTGTGCCGGTTCTGTCAATCTGCCTAGACTTATTGTGGTTTTGTCGCAGGCTGACCTTGCGCCGCGCCGGGTGGGGTCGAAGCACTGCCGGAGTCGTCCGCATCATCCTCCGAACAGGAATGTCCTTTCACCGAGTAGGCGGCCTTCATTCCCCGCTCGGCTGCCAGTCGGGTGTCCTGCTGGCCATCGCGGTTGTCCAAAGCCAGTTTGTACTCTGACAGCGCCTGATCGCGCTTGCAATCGAGGTCGAGCATGCGGCCCAGGTAGATGTGCGACCAAGCGAGCAGCCTAGGCTCCTTGGTTGTGGCCAGGGTATTCTGGAAGCGCGTAACCGCCTCACCGGGATGCCCGGTCATCGCTGCAACCCGCGCCAGCACGAAATTTGCTCGTGCAGCATCCGCAACTGCCTGAAGGCTGTCAGACCGCTCCGCAAGATATTGCCGGGCAAGGGCGCTCGCGCCAATCACGTCGCCAGCCTGCAATTTGGCTTCTGCCAGATCAAGCCCCTCGACCTTCTTGTGCTTGGGCCGCGACAGTACCTCTTCGTCTGCCTGCTGGTCGAACTGTGTTTGCCGGGCCCGGTGCACCTGCTGATCGATGTCCATCGAATAGACCATCTCGCCGATGGTGTCCTTCAAGCTGGCGGGATCGCGTTCGAACTGAATCATCTGCTCGTAGAAGTACTGAGTTAGGACGAATCCCTGCTTCATGTCGTGCTGCACCGCGGCCTGGCGTACCGTCTCCTGCTTCTGCTGGACGACCTGACGCTCGCGCTCGTACCTGGGCATCTGGCTGCGATCAACGCCCGCCGGGAGCTTGTAATCCGGAATGCCGGTGTCCATGGTCCGCGCTTCGATTGCCTTGATGAGGCACTCCACCGTCAATGGCACTGTGTCGGAGCGGTAGCGGAATTCCAGTGGCGCCTCGCGGATCTCCTTCAGGATCGGCTGAGCGCGATCGATCGCATTGGCGCGCGCATAGAGCAGCGGCTCGATCATGTAATGCAGGTAGACGTGCCGCACGTCGTTCATGCGGATGTTGCCGTTCTCGGGCGCAAGGACCACGACGTAATCCGTACCGTAGATGCGGGCATTCACGGTGTGGGGATTCAGCATCGGCTCTACGACGACAACGAAGCGGCGGCCGGTGTAGGTCTCGGCCGGCTGCTTGAGGTAGAGATCGGTGTTGACGATCATCCTGGTCAACGGGTCGTGGAATCGGTCAATTATTTCGTCGTAGCTGCGGTGCGTGGCCAGCCAGATTCCGTGCAGATTCGTGGTCTGGACAAAAGTCCGGAGCGAAGGCAGTATCTCCGCCACCTGCACCGCGTCGGGAGGCATCTCGGTGAGCTCGACCGAGGTCTCGAGCTCCGGCGGAGGTGTGAGATAGAGAGCAAGCGACACATACTGGCCGATGTCGCGGACAGTCCCGGTCATTTTGTGCTGGGCGATGTAAAGACAGACCTTGTCGCGGGCGTTGCGGGCGTCCTCGCTTCTGGCGAACGCCTGATTCAGCTCGTCACGCACTTTGGCCCGGATGGGGTCGCTCTGCTCGAGCCCCTCATCGTAGCCACAGGCGTTCAGCGCCGAGGCCATAAGGAACAACTGCTCTGAGGGAAGAAGCGAAACCGTGGGTCCGGCCGGATCGACGAGCGAGGGGGCTTTCTCCTGCGGCTGTTGGGCTGGGTTGGGAAGCTGCGCCGAAGATGAAGAGGACTGCTGCTGGCCCGACTGGGCCGCGACAGGAAGCGTGAACAGGCACGCGCAAGCAAGCGCGGCGGAAAAACGGAGCGAAAGCGACATGAAATGAACCCTGCCTGAATGGTAGTTAGACTACCGGGCAGGGTCAAACGTCCCAGGGTTTCTGATCCGTATACCCCGGCCTGAATTTAAGGATTAGCCGCGGACTGAAACGCCCGAGAACGACAGGACCGCGATGCCGCGCACGGGGTGCCCCCAGAACTTGGCGGGGGTGAACACCGACTGAAGCAGCAGGTTCTCGACTTCGGACCGGGTGGCGGCATCGTTGGGGCCCGAGATGATATTGAAGTCGTAAACCTGACCGGAATCATTTACATACGCCTCAACTACGACCGGGCTGGGCAAGGCTGCCATGTCGTTGTCGCCGGTGCCGGCAATTGAATAGTTGAGTCTCGGAGCCGTGGCCGCGCCGAGCGGCTCGTCACCAGCCTGAGCTTTCTGCGGCTGGGCGACGATACCCACCATGACCGCGACGGTTCCGATGAGCAGGACGGCGGAAGCAAATCCCGCGGCGGCCTGCAGCAGGAATGGACCTATGGTGTTTTGCCACGCCATGTTCAGGGTCTGTAAAGGGCTTCTGGCGCGGCGGGCACGTTCCTGGCTAACCGCCACGCGAATGCGGAGAGCAAGATCTGGAGGCTCCGGCACGGGTCCCAGCGCCGCCAGAGCTACCTGCGTCCGGCGCAACGAATTCCATTCCATCGCACAACCGGAACAGGAATCGATATGCGCGGACACGGCTTGCATCTCTAACCCTGTAAGCCGACCATCGAGATATTCAGAGAACTTTGTCTGGAAGTCACTGCAGCCGTTCATCTTGCCTCCTCTCCAAGGGGCAAACCGGGCATTGTGCGCGCAGGGGCATTCTGTTCCTGTTCCGCCGTGAGAATCGCTTTGAGGCAGGCGCGTCCGCGCACAAGCCGCGATTTCACAGTTCCCAGGTTCACGCCCTGCATTTCCGCCACTTCTTCGTACACAAAGCCCTCTATATCGCGCAGGATCAGGGTAGTTCGAAAGGGTTCAGGCACCTTAGCCAGCGCGGCTTCGACACGAGCCCGGGTTTCAGCTTGCACGGCGGCATCGAAGGGCGATTCGGCTGGGTCGACCAGCATCTCCTTTAACCGGATCGGAGATGACGTATCGCTTTCGGCGATCTCCTGCTCGATGGGCACTTCCTGCTGGCAGTGACGCATCCACCAGCGCCGCTGGTTCGAGGCTTCGCGCAACGCAATCCTGTAAATCCAGGTGCGCAAAGAAGACTCGCCGTGGAAACTGTGCACGCCGCGGAAGACCTTCACGAAGACTTCCTGGGCAAGGTCAGCGGCGTCGGCGCGGTTCTGCACCGTGCGAGCCAGAAGCGAATAGATCGGCTGATGGTAGCGCGCGATAAGCCACGAGAACGCTTCTTCGGAGCCGGCCCGCAACTCAGCTAAGAGGGCCGCCTCCTCCGATTGAAGCGTCAGCGCGCTGGCGATATTGCCCATGGTGAGATCCGCCTGCAACTCCAGTGTCCTCCCACCTTACCGCAATTCATGCACGTTTGGCATCTGACGCATCAAATGCCTGCCCGCATGGATCACTACAACTCGCCCGAGTAATCCGCAACTGCTCTCCCGGGGTACTACTGAGGGTCTGGAATCCCGTACGGCGAATTCCGCAGCCTCGTTTTCGGGTTCGTGGGGCAGGACACCAGCTGGTTTGCTGAATATTCCGTACCCCTTATTTTCTTAGACACCGAGAGGGGGCAAAGTGTTCCCGGTCACGGTCGAATGTTCATGCTGCGGTGCTATTTAGGTAGATCCAGTTCGTCCCGCGGTTTCGTCCGCCCGTGTTCTAGGTCGTCCGATTCGGACCGGACTCGGCACATTGACGAAAGTGGCCACACAGGCGAAAATAAGGAAGTTGGTTCCCCAAGAGTGGGCCTGTGGCGCAGCTGGGAGCGCGCTTCCATGGCATGGAAGAGGTCATCGGTTCGATCCCGATCAGGTCCACCAATTTAAATCCCCTCAAAACATGGAAACTTCGCTCGAGACGGCTCATCTCGTCGAGCTTTGCTGCGGCTAAGGCATCTTCCGTGTTGGGCGCCGCTCCGGCACGGAAACCGAGAGGAATGATGAACTCCTTCGCGCTGCAGGCCACTCTCCACGCCACCCATCCGGGGGATGACTTGGAAGACGCATACGAAAAGGCGGCCTTCCGGCCGCCTCCGTCTTCTCCCTGGGGACACCTACCGGCCTGTTTGGCTGGCAGTGCTGGTTTTGAGTGCTGCCTTGTTGGGGGTCAGTTTGGTCTTTTTCGGTTTGGCGCTTTTTGGCGCATTGTTGGAACTACTGGGAGTGGCCATGGTTTCCGCCTCCTTTCCTTCCGGGGGGAGGCCCGAAGGTGTCGTGAAGTGATTGTGAACACTGGGGCTGGAACGAATCATCGGAAATGCAAAGCATAGATGTCAATCGGAATGAGGAGCCAACCTTAGTTCTTGTCTATCGCTATAAACCCGGCCGGTGCGGCTGACAGCGATGCGGTCGTCTGGCTTCGCCACTCGCTTGGTCATTTGATCCACTCCATCTGCCCCTTTTAACGAGAGGAATTGGACTCGCGAATCGCAGACGGGGCGTTAGGGTCACGCCGAAGAGCTTTGAGTGCCGGATCTGACCTGGCGTAGCTGGCAGAATAGCCTTGCTTCAATGCCTTCTCGAGGAACGCGAGCGCCTGCTGACGATCACCAAGCTGTTCATAAGCCTCTCCAACCCGCTCAAGGACATCAGGATCGCCTGGAGCCAAAGCAACTGCTTTGCGCATCAAGGGCAGCGCATGATCGCGATCATGGATATTTGCGTAGTAGTATCCAAGCACTGAGACGACAAATGAATCCTCGGGAGTCTTAGCAGCCTGCGCCAATCCAAGAGCAATGGCCTTTCTGAAGGCCTCATCAGCTCTGGTCCCCTCACCACTAGCGAGATATGCCGTGCCCAGATTGCCCCAGGCCCCATACTTCGATTCGCTGATCTTTATTGCCTGCTGGAATCTCTGGATAGCCCCCGCATAGTCTCCCTTCTGAAACAGAACATTACCCAATTCGGTCACGGGATTCGGTCGCGGGTCCAGTTCAACAGACCCCTCCAATACGTTCTGGGCCTCTGCTAAGCGATCCTGCTTCCGATAAACAATTCCGAGGTCATACAAGATCCGAGCATTATCCTGACTTTTCGCCAGCGCGGCTTTCAGATTCTTTTCCGCTCCCGTCAAATCTCCTGAGTCGATCTGGAGCGCGCCGAGCAGATACGGCCATCGCCAGTTGTCCGGATCAAGGTCCATCGCTGTCTGAAACTCGTTCTTCGCGTCATCGAGGCGGCCCTGCTGCCGGTAGGCTTCGGCCAGCGCCGCATGCACGTCAGAGCTTCGATGGTCGAGATTTTCCGCTTTCTGCAATTCGTCCACGCCGACTTCAAACTTGCCCTGGTCCACGTGGATCGACCCGAGTGTCATCTGCACTGCGGCCAGATTGGGATTCATCTGGGCCGCGCGTCCTGCAGCCTCAGTCGCCTGATCGGCCCACTTGCTTTCCGACGTATCCGAAAATTTGCGCCAGTAGGCGCGTGCCAGGCCCGCTTCCGCGAGGGCGTAATTCGGGGAATTCTTCAGTGCCGCCTGGTAAAGGCTGATGGCCTTGTCCGTATTCCCCGGCTTGTCATATCGGCCGAGCGCCTCGTTGGCCGCGAGGTAATCTGCATAGGCCGGCGTTCCGGCGGCGGGGCCGACACCGGAATCTACCTTCCTGAACAATCGAGGCCCGAAAACAAAGCCTAGCGCCAGCAGGAGAACGACGAGCCAAGGCAGCGACAGCCACTTCGACCAGACGGTCTGCGGCCTCTGCGCCGGCGCGGCAACAATCTCGCCCAGGGCCTTCGCCATCTGATCGGCGCTCGCAAATCGCGCCTTCGGATCCATCTCCGTTGCCTTCGCGATGATCAACTGCAAACGGGATGGCGTCTTCTGCTTGCCGGGTGCAGGCACAAGTGGCACCGGCGAGCCAGAGAGCAAGAATCGCAGCAGAACTCCCATTGCGTAGATATCGCTTTGCGCGCTTGCCTGCTGGCCGTCGCGCAATTCCGGCGCCAGGTAGCCCGGTGTCCCAGCAAGCGAAGCCGTCGCGAGCAGTTCCTGGGTCAGGCCGAAATCCATCAACAGGACCCGCCCATCCTGGTCGCGCATGGCATTGCCCGGCTTGATATCGCGATGGAGAAGGCCCGCGTTGTGCACGGCCGCCAGGGCATTGCAAAGCTGCATGCCAACCTTGGCTGCTTCCTCTTCATTCAGAGGACCGCACGCCGCGATCCAGGCGGCCAGAGTTTGCCCGCGAACGTAGTCGCTCCAGAAGCCGACGCGCCCCTCGCGGCGATCCACACCATAGACGGAGACGATGTTGGAGTGGCGCACACGGGCGATCGCCCGGGCCTCCGTGATCAGCGTGGCAAACTGCTGTTCTTCATCCTGGCCGCGCGGCAGCAGCAGTTTCAGCGCGACTTCGCGCTCCAGCATGGGATCCCAGGCGCGGAACACCTCGCCGAAGCCGCCGCGGCCGAGCCTCTGCAATAACTGGAAATCGCCCCACGTACGGGGATGGACACAGTCGACATCGATCGCCTGCGCCGTTCGGCGTTCTTCCGCCAGCGGACGCGTCGACTCCATGTCCCGCGATTGCGTTACATCCGGGGAAGGAATTTCCGCCATCTCCAAACCTCGGGGGCCAGAGGGGTCTATTAATCTTCCTTCATCTAAGGTTCGATCATTCAGGAAGTTGCCCGATGGAGTGTAGGATACACGACGATCACATTTACCGGCGGAGAGAACTCAGCGCTGATTCATCTAGCGTTGAATCGCCCGGGAGCCGGCCGTCCTACCATTTTTGACAGTGTTCTTCCCCGCCCTGGCCCCTGATCATCGGCGTTGAGAACGAATAGCCGCCAAACCCTCTGTGAACGTCATCACAACTCCTCAGCAGCCCAGTCACTATTCTGCAGCGGAGACAACCGGAGGAATTAAATGAGTGCTACATCGCTTGAGCCGCAAGCTGCCGTAGCGGGCACAACCGCTCACACCCTTTCGGACGAAGAACTTCGGAATATCCATGCCTACTGGCGAGCCTGCAACTACCTTGCCGCGGGAATGATCTATCTGCGCGACAATCCCCTGCTTCGTGAACCGCTCCACAAAGACCAGATCAAGAGCCGCCTTCTGGGCCATTGGGGTGCGAGCCCGGCGCTGAGCTTCACTTACATTCATCTCAATCGCCTCATAAAGAAATACGACCTGGATGCCATCTTCCTCGCGGGGCCGGGGCACGGCGCACCCGGCGTGCTCGGGCCGGTCTACCTTGAAGGCACCTACTCTGAAGTCTTCCCAAATAAGAGCGAAGACGTTGCCGGGATGAAGACGTTCTTCAAGGAGTTCTCATTCCCTGGCGGCATAGGAAGCCACTGCACAGCGGAGCTTCCGGGCTCCATTCACGAAGGCGGCGAACTAGGCTATAGCGTTTCCCACGCATTCGGCGCGGCATTCGACAATCCCGATCTCATCGTCGCTGTGGTGGTGGGCGATGGCGAGTCGGAGACTGGCGCGCTGGCTACCTCGTGGCATTCCAACAAATACCTGAACCCTGTGCGGGACGGCGCGGTGCTTCCCATCCTGAATCTGAACGGCTACAAGATCAACAATCCGACGCTGCTCTCGCGGATTTCGCATGAAGAGCTGGAGAGCCTGTTCAAGGGATATGGCTGGACTCCGCACTTTGTTGAAGGCTCCGACCCTGAAGAGATGCACCAGAAGATGGCTGCCACCATGGAGCGGTGCGTGCTCGACATTCGGCGCATCCAGGGCGAAGCCCGGGCCTCCGGGAATCCGCAACGAGCGCGCTGGCCCATGATCGTGCTGCGCAGCCCCAAAGGTTGGACAGGGCCGAAGGAAGTGGACGGGCATCACGTAGAAGGCTTCTGGCGGGCACACCAGGTTCCACTCGCAGGCGTGCGCGAGAACCCGGCCCACCTCCAGCTTCTCGAAGAGTGGCTGCGCTCCTACAAGCCTGAAGAGCTCTTCGACGTTTCGGGGCGCCTTGTTCCCGAACTGAAGGAGCTTGCGCCGACCGGAACGCGCCGCATGAGCGCTAACCCTCACGCCAACGGCGGTCTCATCCGGCGGTCTCTGCGCCTGCCGGACTTTCGCGACTACGCCATCGAAGTCAAGCAGTCAGGCCGCGTGGCCGCGGAGAACACCCGTCCGCTCGCGTGGTTCCTGCGCGATATTGTGCGTGAGAACCCGCACAGCTTCCGCGTCTTCAGCCCCGACGAAAACACCTCGAACAAGCTCGACGCCATTTACGAAGCCAGCAAGAAACTGTGGCTGGCTGATTACCTGCCCGTGGACGCGGATGGCGGCGAGCTTGCTCCTGACGGCCGCGTGCTCGAGATGCTGTCAGAGCACACGCTTGAAGGATGGCTTGAGGGCTATCTGCTGACCGGCCGGCACGGCTTCTTCTCAACCTATGAAGCCTTCGTGCACGTGATCGACTCGATGTTCAACATGCACGCGAAGTGGCTTGCTTCGTCGCTCGAGCAGAAGTGGCGGGCGCCGATCTCGTCGCTGAATTTGCTCATTACGTCGACCGTCTGGCGCCAGGATCACAACGGTTTCACGCACCAGGATCCGGGCTTCCTCGATCTTGTGGTGAACAAGAGCCCCGAGGTGTGCCGCATCTACATGCCGCCCGACGCCAACTCTCTGCTCAGCGTAGCCAATCATTGTCTCAACAGCACCGGCTACATCAACGTCATCGTGTCGGACAAGCAGAAGCACCTGCAGTACATGACGATGGAAGAGGCCATCGTCCACTGCACCAAGGGCCTCAGCATCTGGAAGCAAGCCAGCAACGATGAGGGGGTGGAGCCCGATGTCGTGATGGCGTGCGCCGGCGACATTCCCACGAAGGAGTCGCTCGCCGCGGTTGTGCTGCTTCGCAAGCATTTCCCCAACCTCAAAATCCGCTTCATCAACGTGGTCGATCTCTACAGGCTTGTGCCCTGCACCGAACACCCGCACGGCCTGTCTGACAATGACTTCGACAGCCTCTTCACCAAAGACAAGCCGATCATCTTCAACTTCCACGGCTATCCGTGGCTGATCCATCGCTTGACGTATCGCCGCTGCAACCACAAGAACCTGCACGTACGCGGCTACAAGGAAAAGGGCAACATCAACACGCCGCTCGATCTCGCTATCAAGAACCAGATCGATCGCTTCAGCCTTGCCATGGATGTGATCGACAGGGTTCCGTCGCTGCAGGCTACGGGCGCGCACGCCAAAGAAGAGTTGCGCAACATGCAGATCGAGTGCATCGACTACGCCTATCAAAACGGCATCGACAAGCCGGAAGAGGACCAATGGATGTGGCCGGCGTGAGACCACGGTCTGAAGCAATTTAGCAAGGCCGGACTCCGGCCGCAGCGCGGCGCCATGCGGCCGGGAGCACCTGGTCCAACAGTAGATTTCCGAATACAGGAATGGGACGAGAAGGACGTTTCAATGAGCGAATCGACCGTAGTAAGCAATCTGCCCCAGCTGGACGGCGAAACTGCAGTCTCCAGATCGGCCGTGGTTCCACAGGAACTTGTTGATCGTTATGCCTGCGGGCCTGTCGGATTCTCTGGATCCGCCGACGCTCTCTACGATCGCCATCTCTTCCATGACAACGTGGTGGGCGAAGAGTCCGTAAACGCGCGTTTGCAGTATGAAGCGGTTGCGCGCACTGTGCGTGATGTTCTCTCGCAGCGCTGGGTGCGGACTGAGCAGACGTACCAGCGCGAGAATGCGAAACGCGTCTACTACCTTTCAATGGAATTCCTGATGGGCCGCGCTCTGGGAAATAACATTCGCAATCTCCAGCTCGATTCCGTCGCAGGCGAGGTGTTCAAGTCGAAGAACATCGACTGGACGAACATTCTTGAAGAGGAGCCTGACGCGGGCCTCGGCAATGGCGGCCTAGGTCGCCTGGCGGCCTGCTTCCTCGACTCCATGGCCACTTTGCAGCTTCCTGCCATGGGCTACGGTCTGCGCTACGAATACGGCATCTTCAAGCAGTCCATCGACAACGGCTGGCAGGTGGAGCGCCCTGACAACTGGCTGCGGTACAACGACCCATGGGAAGTGGCTCGGCCGGATGAAGCAATCGAAGTGAAGCTGAACTGTTCCTTCCATATGGAAGATGGACGTCTTAAGGTGCTGAGCAACGAGCCTTCCACGCTCATCGCCATTCCCTACGACCGTCCCATCGTCGGATACGGCGGCACAACCGTCAATACGCTTCGATTGTGGGCTGCCGCTGCTCCCGATTACTTCGACTTCCATCGCTTCAGCAAGGGAGAATTCATCGCTGCTCTCGCTGACAGTCTCGCAGCTGAGACCATCACGCGCGTTCTCTATCCGGACGACTCTACAATGAGGGGCGAAGCGTTACGTTTTTTCCAGCAGTACCTGCTCGTCGCAGCCTCACTCGGCGACCTCGTCCGGCGTTTCCGCGCTGCGAATGACGACTGGCATGCTTTTCCCGATAAGGCGGCCATTCAGCTCAACGACACCCATCCAACGCTGTCTGTTCCCGAACTCATGCGCATCCTGCTCGATGATGCGCGTCTCGGCTGGGACGAGGCGTGGGACATCACGCAACGAACGCTGGCATACACGAATCACACGCTGCTTCCTGAGGCTCTAGAAAAATGGCCATTGGAGTGGTTCGAGATGCTCATCCCGCGCCACCTCGAAATCATCTACGAGATCAATCGCCGTTTCCTCGACTCTGTCCGTGAGCGCTTCCCTGGAGATGAAGCACGCGTTACGCGCATGAGCCTGGTGGAAGAGGGTTCGACGCGCAAGATCCGCATGGCCAATCTCGCAATTGTGGGTTCGCACAGCACCAACGGAGTTGCCGCGATTCACTCCGAGCTGCTGCGTACCAAAACCGTCAGAGACTTTCACGACATGCTCCCGGAGCGGTTCAACAATAAGACAAACGGTGTGACGCAGCGGCGCTGGCTGCTGCTCTGCAATCCCGCACTGTCTGCAGTCATTACCGACGCCATCGGCGACCGCTGGATCACAGATCTCAGCGAGTTGCGCAAGCTGACGCCTCTTGCCGATGATGCCGAATTCCGCAGCCGCGTTCGCGGCGCCAAGCGTGGTGCAAAGGCGAGCTTTGCCGCGTGGCTCAGAACCACTCAAGGAGTCGTTGTCAACCCTGACACCATCTTCGACAGCGTTGTTAAGCGCATCCACGAGTACAAGCGGCAGCTGCTCGATGCGCTGCGCATCATCGTTCTCTACAATCGGCTGCGCGAAAATCCTGATCTCGAAATGCAGCCGAGAACTTTCTTCTTTGCCGGAAAGGCTGCGCCCGCTTACGCGCTTGCCAAGCTGATCATCAAGCTCGTGAATAACATCTCCGCCGTGATCGACAACGATTTAGTAGTACGAGGGCGGCTGAAGGTGCTCTTCCTCCCCGATTACAGGGTGTCTCTGGCCGAGCGGCTGATACCTGCGACGGAGGTCTCCAATCAGATATCCACCGCCGGTTATGAAGCCAGCGGCACCGGCAACATGAAGTTCATGATGAACGGGGCGCTCACGATTGGCACGCGCGACGGCGCAACGATTGAGATGGCCGAAGAATCCGGCGAGGAGAACTTCTTCCTTTTCGGACTCACCGCGGATCAGGTAGCTGACAACCGAGGCTGGTATAACCCGCAGTGGCACTACGAGAATGAGCCCGAAACTCGCGCGGCGCTTGATCTCATCTTCTCTGACCACTTCAGCGCGAACGAGCCAGGCATCTTCGAGCCACTGCGCAAGACGCTTCTTACGGGCGGCGACTTCTACATGCACCTCGCGGACCTGACCTCTTACATTGAGGCCGACCAGCGCCTGCTCAAGCTCTATGCCGACCCAGACGCATGGACGCGCATGGCCATCCTCAACATCGCGGGCTCTGGGAAGTTTTCCTCTGACCGAACCATCGCTGAATACGCGGCAGAGATCTGGGATGCGAAGCCCTGCCCGGTCCGTTAATGCCTGGCGCGGCTCACTGGATCGCGCTAAAGAAGACCAGCTCTGAGCTGAGCGGCTGCGGCAGATTCACGCTGAGCCCCCGCATCAGCTCGCGGCCGGTCGCAGTGCGGTCGGGAGAGCTTGCATCCTGAAAATGCAGCTTGTATTTCTGCGCGGGGTCGACGCCGTCAAGGGTGAACTCATGCTGCGGCTCGTTCGGCACGCTACCGCGGAAGGCATACACGACGCCCTCGCCGCATGCGGGATCCCAGTACTCGATGCCATCCCAGTGCACGCCGTCAGGGCGCGATGTGATGTGGAATATCTCGGCATCGCGAATGAGCGGCCTCAGCTTCTCTTTGTAGAGGGCGATCGCCTGCTTCGCAGTCTCGTGTTGCGCGGGCGTCCACGCGGAAGTGTCCATCATTAGCGTCAGCCAGCCCATCATGCCGCTTCGCAACATGTAGAGGAAGTTTTCACGCCGCGGCGTTGGCCACTTTTCGACGTAGCTCTCGAGCATGGCCGGGGGGAGCATGTAGCTGGTGTCGTAGAAGGCGCGGCGGTTTGACAGCGGGTCGTAGCTATCGGTGATGGAGAAGTAGTCGCCATGCGCGGCGGAACCGAAGTCGACCATGCGGCCGCCGTCGTTGCAGATCTCGAAGATCAGACCGGGATGCGCGGCGCGGGTGCGCGCGTAGATGTCGTAGTAAGCGCGCGTTGCGTGATAGCTGACATCCGTGGAGTTATCGGCTGTGACGAAGTCGCCTCCCCACTCGTGCACCACTTTCATAGTGCTGCGGTTGGGCGGCGCGTGGGGGTGGTTGGAGCGCGTGCAGCCCTCGGCGACGAGGTAGCCGTCGTGCTCCAGCATGTCGAGGTGGTAGTCGTCGATAATGCGGTTGACTTCTTTAAGAGCGTAATCGCCGGCGGCGGGGACGCCGATGTCGATGGTCTGCCCCTTGAACTCTTCAGGCTTCCAGTCTGGTGCGACGTCGTTGACCAGCCAGTTGGCAACCTTCGGATCGCGGACGTTGAGCGCACCGGGTTGGGTGTCGAGCGCGGCCTGCGTCCAATCGACCCAGATGCCGAAGCGAAGGCCTTGCTTGTGGGCTTCATCGGCGATGGGGGCGAGCCCGTGGGGGAACTTCTTTGGATCGGGAAACCAATCGCCGACGCCGCGGAACCAGCCCGCATCGATGTGGAACATCTCCACGCCCAGCTCTTTCGATTCGCCGATCATGCGCAGAGCGAGGGGTTCGTCGACGGCCATGCCGCTACCCCAACTGTTGTTGACCACGTACGGATAGTGCGGATCCCGCCATGTGAGCTGGTTGCCGAGGACGGCTCGGACCCACGGCCGAAGCTGGTTCGCTGCGCTGTCGGGGCCGCCGCTGAATGCGCCGAGAAAGACGGTGGGGGTTTCGAAGGTGGCGCCGGGATTGAGTCGGGTGCGGAATGGGCCGGGTGCGGGATTGAGTCCGAGCGCCGTGGTGATGCGGTTGTTGGCGCGCTCGACGGAGATGCGGGTGCGGCCGCCGAACTCGATCCCTGCGTACCAGTTTTGTGTCCACGAAGTATCGGAGAAGACGAATTCGGCGGGGATGATTTCGCGAGGTTCGCCCGCCTGCCGGTCGCCGTAGGTGGAGGATGTACCGGTCCACTTGTAGCCGCCGGAGATAGTCTCGAGGTGCGTACCTTGTGGCGAGGGTTTGTCGGCGCCTTTCTCGACGTAGAAGTGGCGATAGGCGATGTTCGGCTCCGCATGGAACGCAAGGCGCAACGAATCGATCATCGGGAGCCAGACTTCGCGGGTGTCGAGATTCTTAACGGTAATGGTGTGCTCGACAGGGCCGAAGGAGGCACGCGCTTCCCATTTCCAGACGAGCCGCAGGTGGGGATTTTGCGATTCGTAGACGAGTGCGATTTTGTGCGGTTCGATGGTGTCGAGCGATTCATTGTGCTTCCACGTGAGCGGCGTCTGCGCGCCGTCGAACTCGACTGAAGCGGGCAGCGGCTCTTCTGCCAGGTTGGCGGCACCAGTTCCCGAGAGGCTTTGAATCCAGGTCAGTTTGGGACCGGCGTCGGAGGCGTTGATCGAGAGCACGATGTCAGAAGTGGCGATGGAAGGATCAGGCGGCCGCGGCGTGGCGGCATCCGCGGAGTTGAGCGCCGCCACTGCTGCGGTGAAGAAGAGAAGCGGAAAACCTGTCCGAAACATTGCAAGACATTCTCTCCGCATGAAGTGCGATTCGCCAATTACGAAATCAGATTCCTTTAGCTTTCAGTGATCCTCGTCGCGGAACATGGGGTGAGGGATCAGGCGGCGGTAGTCGTCGGGCGTGGCGTTGGCAAGGCATGCTTCGATGATGGTGCGGCCTAGCGGATCGAGTTCTGGGACCAGGAACTGCTGGAGTTCCTTCGCAAAGAACTCGCGCCATTGGCGAGCGCCTTCCTCGTAGACATCGAGGCCGCCCTGGATCTGCTCCTCCACGCGCAGGAAGACGCGTGGGATGATGGAGCCCTCCACCTTAAGCTGGCTGGGGATATATCCGAGCAGCGCACAGGGGGCTTCGTCCACCTGCTCGCGGCCGAACTTGGCGCTGCCGCGGCGGGCCAGGTATTCGCGGGCGATCCACTCGGCCATGAAGCCGACCTTCCATGCGCCAATATGCTGATTGGGGATAAGCACGTAGCGCGTCTCCGGCGTGTCGACAATCTGGCGCAGCAGCAGGTTGGCCTGATCCACGCGGCGGCCGGTCGCAAACGCCCAGTAGGAGCCGACGCCTTCCGATTGCATCTCCTTCGACTTGGAGGCCTGGATGCTGGGGTTGGCGTGACCGCGCGGGGCGACGAGCCGCCAGAGCCACGCGAGCGCCGGCGAGAGGACATGCATGAGGCCAAGGATCCCGTAGAGCCGGGCGTCTTTGTGGGTCGCGGGGCAGCGGACACCGAAGCTGCGGACGTCGACGGGGCGCGGTCCGGCGGCAATGTCGGCAATCATGCGGCGGGGCAGAATCACACGGGGATTGGGGCAGAGCTTGCCGGGCGCGTCTTCCACGTGCTCCCAGGTGAGGCAGGTGCCGCCGGGAACGATGTAGTGGTTGAGGAAGACGAGGGGTTCGGGCGGATCGATGCAGAGGCGCTCGAGGTTCGGTGCGGTTCCATACTCATGGATGTGATCCACGCGGACGAACCAGGCGTTTTCCGCGTCGGCGATGGTGAGACGGCCGCTGCGGCCCTGGTAGCTCGGGTGCGCGCAGGCCATATCGTCTGCGATGGGGCGCAGGTGGCAGGCCTCAGGTAGGTTGAGGGTGCGCTCCTCTTTGGTGATGACGTTGCGGCCGATGAGGAGGCGGCCGTCTTCCATGCGATGGACGGGCTCGGTCATCTCGGATTTGCCGCCGCCGGAGGCGCCTTCATGCATGAGGATGAGTTGGTTCTCGTAAGGCGTGATGACGGCGACCGCCGCGCAGTGGTTGGTCGTCCAACCCTCGCGCTCGCCGATGTCGAGGAGCATGGAGTAGACGCCTTTCTTCGCGCTGGGGCCGGGATAGAGGTTATAGGCAAACACTTCCTGGTGGCTCTCACTGCGGTGGTGCACAACGATTTGCTTTCCGCCGAAGTGGGTGTGGCGGAATGGTGGTGCGACAAAGAGCACTCCGCCCGTGATGCGGAAATTCGTGGGCACCTGGCTGCGTGGGATCATGCCTTGGAGATCGGCCAGCGCGGCAGCGAAGAACGAGGCCTGGCGCGGAACGATCAGGAGCGAGCCGTATCCGAGCTTGTCCTCGCCCGCGTAGAACGGCATGGCGACAAGTTCCTGAGTCTTGAGCCAGTCGAGTGTCTGCTGGCGCGTGTCGTCGAAGGTTCTCCCGAACCTTTCTGCGTACGTGGGTTTATCGGTTGGGGAAGAGTCGCCGATGACCATGGCGTCGGGGTCGCGGCGGCGCATGGCGGGGTCAGGGAAGTTGATGGCCAGTCCGTTGCGGGCCTTGGTAATGATGGCTTCGCAGACGCGGCCGTGGCCAGGCGTCTGGAAGTAGGCCTCGTAGACGCCATGATCGTAGCGGTTGCCGAGGGTCCAGTCGGTCTCGCCGGTGGTGCGGCCCAGCGCCCAGTCGAGAAGCTGGGAGCGCGTCTCGGGAGTCTGCACGAGGGGCGCGGCGCTGAGCACCTCCCGCACGTGGGCGGGGAGATCGAGGTCGGCCCAGCAGGACTGGAAATCAAGGACACCGAGGCTTAGGGCTGCAACGGCCATGGCGGGCTCACTTTCTGTGGGTTCGTTCAGGGAGTGCGCGCGACCTTGCGCCAAGGAATCCCCAGTTCTTTATTGCATTGGCGTACACGTTTGGCAGTGAGCCCCATCACGCTGCATGACCAACGTTCGCGCGACGGCCTGAGCCGCCTTGACACAAGCAGCCCTGCCCTTGATCCTTAACAGTTCTGGTCCTTTTGATTTTTTCTTTCTGAGGAAGGTAGCCACTTTTGCGGGTTCGCGTCTTCTATCACGACAAATGCTTCGATGGAGCCTGCTCGGCCTCGCTGTTCACCCGCTTTCACCGCGAATGCATCGCGGCGGACGCAGCTTACGAGTATCACGGCCTGGTGCATCGCGCGGGCGCTCTGTTTGACGAGGCGCAGTTCACGGGCGACGAGAACGCCATCGTCGACTTCAAGTACTCGGCTTCGCCGCGCATCACCTGGTGGTTCGACCACCACCTCTCGGCTTTCCTCACGCCGCAGGATCAGGCCCACTTCAAGGCTTGCGAACAGGACCCCACGTGCGCGTCCCGCAAGTTCTTCGACCCGACCTACACATCCTGCACCAGCTTTCTCGCCCATATCGGCGCTACGCGCTTCGGTTTCGACACCAAGCCGGTTGCCGATCTGATTCACTGGGCCAACATCGTGGACGGCGCGCTCTACGAAAGCCCGGAGAGCGCAGTTGAAATGGCCGCGCCGGCGATGAAGCTGACGCTGGTGATCGAGTCGATTCAGGACCCGACGTTCATTCCGCGGCTGATTCCGCTGCTGACGGAGATGCCGCTGAGCGAGGTGCTGGCGCAGCCGTTTGTCGCCGACCTTTTGCCGCCGCTGCTCGAACGCCACGAGCGCGACATCGCGCTGATTCGCAGCCGCAGCGAAGAGCGGGACGGCACGATCTTCTTCGATATCACGGACCACCCGACTGAGGGCTTCAACAAGTTCATCCCGTACTACCTGCATCCGCAGGCGACGTATTCGATCGGCTTGTCGAAGTCGAGCTTCCGGACCAAGGTCGCAGTGGGTTCGAACCCGTGGACCAAGGCCGATCCCGCGAAGATGGTGAATCTGGCCCAGGTCTGCGAGCGCTACGGCGGAGGCGGACATGCGCGCGTGGGCGCCATCAGCTTCCCGCCCGACCGCGAGGACGAGGCACGCAAAGCGGCGGCGGAGATTGTGGCGGAGCTGCGGGCTAAGAATCCGCTTTGATCGCTTTCGCAATCGTCGGCTCGCACTGGTCTTGGGACCAGCAGTCTGGCTCGTCAGCCGACCTCGAATGAAGCGACATTGGCCTATTTACTGGCAAGTAAATTTGGGAATTAGTTGTTGCGACAAGTTGTTTTGTGTCTATGGAATTCTGGATACGACCATCTTGCTTAAAATCTGCTTAATACGGAAATTTTGGCGAATATATGGAGAAGCAAAAACAGGGGGTGGGGTAGCTAATTTTCTAGTAACCCCAATACCTTTCTAGTTACTAGCCGTTTTGAGGGGAGCACGAACGGAACGGGCGGACTCAAAACGAGGATCAGGTAAGCAGGTCATGGCCGAAGAGGTTAAGTATGCCGTGGAAGGTGACGCCCGGACTGTGTTGGCCATCACAGGTGATGCAGCTCGTCGTGGCAGGTGAGCGTAACCTGCTGGGGCGGCCCGCTGGACCGCCAAACTTCCGCATCGCCAACCACTCGCCCAGAACGCGATATGATCGCCTGAGGATTTCCCGGCAAATGACTCTCAAAGAGAATCTTGCGGCCCTAGAGTCGTCGGTTTCGCAACTGAAGGCGGAGAGGGGCATAGGGCCACTGCAAAACGACATTTACGAAGCTATGGATGATCTGGGCCACCTCGGCCAGCGTGCCGTTGCGGGGGACACCCGGGTCAACTATCGCGTTCGCTCGGAGAGCGACTTAATGCTCTTTCAGAAGCTGCGCGAGTGCGTTTCTGCTGCGGGAGCCGAAGAGCGTTACCGGCCTCTTCTGGATCGGGCTGAGACACTGCTGGGACAAATAGCCGAAATACCGATCCCACCAGATGGACACCTCGGAGTGCTTGCGGTTCTCCGTAGCCGCTTTGACTTCTTGTTTGATCAGTATGGGTTCACTGTTGCGGATGAGCAGCCGACAGGCATGCGTATAACTCGCGGAGCCGTAGTGCTTGAGATTGGCTGGGCGACGCAATCTAGCCTCTCGTTCTCGATGAGACGGGGTGATTTGGGCGATTTCTGGCTTGAAGACTTGCTGTACCTCTGTGGGGATCAGCGTTACAAATCAGTTCCTCAAGCCATTCACTTAAGCACAGAACGAGATGTTGACGCTTGGTTCCAGTTCGTCTCGGACGCGTTGCGCCATCACGGAAATGAGCTACTGAGCGACAGCCCCGGGGCCTTCGTTCGCTTAGCACAGGCGCAAGCCCAACGCGATGCCGAATACGTCGCGAGGATGAACGCGAACGCTGGTAGATTTGGCAGTGGATTGCCTCAGCCCTGAGAGTTGCGCATTATCGTGGGCGAGTCACCGCCAATACTTCCCATTGCTGAAGATTCCGCATCCTGGAAGCCGCGTGAAAATTCGTCGCCGGAAGAGCTTTTCCGCAGGCTCTAAAGGCCCAGATCGGCGGCCCGCTTTTTCATCGCCTCGATGCAGAAGGCGATGTGGGCATCGAGATCGACGCCGAGTTCCGCGGCGCCCTGGATCACGTCCTGCCGGTTGACGCCCTTGGCGAAGGCCTTGTCCTTCATCTTCTTTTTCACGCTGGGGACCTCTACGTCGGCGATGGCTTTGGTGGGCTTGACCAGCGCGCAGGCGGTCAGGAAGCCGGCGAGTTCGTCGCAGGCAAACAGGACCTTGTCGAGGTGGGTGACGCGCGGCGTGCCGGAATACTCCGCGTGGCCGAGGATGGCCGTGCGCAGTTCCACGGGCCAGCCTTGCCGCTCGAGTTCGCGGACGCCGACGAACGGGTGCTCTTCGCGGGAGGGGTGGCGTTCGTAATCGAAGTCGTGGAGCAGAGCGGTGGTCGAGTACAGGTTCAGCAGGCTCTCGCGCTCGGCGCCGGACAGTCCCAGCCGATCGGCTTCGGCCTCTCCGTAGGCCGCGACGCAGGCCTCAACCGCCAGGGCATGCTTGCGGAGGCTGTCACTCTGGGTCCATTCCCGTAAGAGGCTGAGAGCCTGTTCGCGCCCGTACTGGTTCTGCTCGGTCATGTTTACTCCCATGTTGCAAATTTGGTTCGTGTTTCTTCGGGTTTTTCAGAGTATGATGGGGAAAACTTAGGGGCGACCCCAAGTTTCTACTTGACAATTATGGTTCACTCCCCCGACAGTAGCACATATGGTGGTGCAGAAATGCACCCCGGAGAACCCGCTCTGGCTCTCCGCACCAATACGATGGCGACTACTTTAGTGAGCGTCGATTCACGTGAAGTTGTCCGCTGCGAACATTGCGCGCTGGTTCAGTTCCGCACCAGCAACTCAATGTGCCGCCGCTGCCACAAACCCCTCGACATCGAGGAAGTACCTGTACTGGGGCCGGTGCCTGTACCGGACCGCCAGCCCACCACGACCGAAGCCGGGTTGCAGGTGGCTAACCAGGTGCGTGATATCCGCCGTGCTCGGCATCTGAGCCAGCGACAACTGGCCGGCCGGATGCAGGTGCCCCGCACCTACATTTCGAAGATCGAGAACGGCAAGGCGATTCCGACCCTGGGCTCGCTGGAGCGCCTGGCTGATGCCCTCGAGGTCGACGTGTGCCAGCTGGTCCGGGATACGCGGAGCCGCCGCGAGGAAGAAGTCACCTCGATTCTGGCGGATCCTTTCCTGGCGGAAATTGCTTCGCTGTTGCCGCGGATGGACTCGTTGCATCGCACGCTGTTCATGGGTGCGCTGCGCGACAAAGCCACGGGACAGCGCCGCACCGCCTAGCGAAAGGCCGCGACCTCCTCTCCTCAGGCACGGCTCCGGGCGCGCTCATGCAGCGTGTCCGGGGCTTGCGCCGCACCTACTGCGGCGTTTCGATGGCCAGGGGATGACGCGGCTGGTATAGGCCCAGACTGCTGCCGCCGGGCAGCGGGATGGATGTGACGACGCCCCAACCGGCTTCCTGGACGGGGCCACAGGTCACGCCCTTCATTTCCAGATTCATCATTGTTGCGCGCAGATCGCGGCACATCAGGTACACGGTGCTCGCAGCCAGATTTGTTCCGGCATGCTCAATGTGCGATTCGCCCGGATGAATTCCCATTTCCGCAGGCGGCAGGCCGAAGATTAGCCAGCCTTCACCGGCGTCTACCGCGCGGATCTCCAGGACATCACGCAGGAATGCCCGGTCGGCCTCCGGGTCGCGACTATAGAGCAGTAAATGTGTTCCAAGAAACATGGCGGCATGGTATACCCGGTTTGCCCATTAAGTCCCGAATTTGCATTGGTTGCCGGCCACCTCGAAGGTTCGACTTTGCATCGCAAATTAAATGGTCGTCATCCGGTTCGCAGCGCGCGCCGCTGACGTTACACTGAGTTAAGCGTTCTTTTTGGCGCAGGGCTCTATTGCAGGCAGCCGTTGAACAGCGCGAGCCCTTATCCAGAGGCAGATCTCTTTGCACCCAGCAGGCACGTTGCGAATTCATGAGCTCACACCGGAGGAGCGCGCGGTCTATGACACGCTCAAACCGGAACGCCTGCCCCAACACGTGGCCATCATCATGGATGGCAATGGGCGCTGGGCGGGCTCGCGGTCGCTGAAACGCTTTCTGGGTCATCAGCAGGGCGCCAAGAGCGTGCAGATGGTCACAGAGACGGCGTCGCGCATCGGGCTGCCCTGGCTGACGCTGTACGCATTCTCGCTGGAAAACAATTTGCGCCGTCCGCGCGCCGAAGTGAACTTCCTGATGCGATTGCTCAAGAGTTATCTCGAGGGCAATGTGAAGCGCATGATGGACAACAATGTGCGCATCCGCTATATCGGCCGGACGCACGAGCTGCCCGCGGGAGTGCAGGACACGATGCAGTGGGCGGCGGAGACGACAGCACGCAACACCGGCACTACGCTCACGCTGGCGTTGAACTACGGCGGCAGGTCAGAGATGGTGGACGCGATTCGCGGCCTTGTGGCGGAGATGAAGCACAAGCACATCGCGCCCAGCCACATCACCGAAGAGGACATCCATCGCCATCTCTACACAGCGCATATGCCCGATCCCGATCTGTTGATCAGGACCTCGGGGGAGATGCGAATCTCCAACTACCTTCTGTGGCAGATCGCCTATACAGAGATCTTTGTCACGGATCGCCTGTGGCCCGACTTCCGCGGGATCCACTTGCTGGAGGCGATTGCCGACTTCCAGCGGCGCGAACGGCGCTTTGGCGGCCTTGGCGATAACGTGCTGGCCACCGACGAAGAGGCCGAGCAGTACAAAATCGCCGTCAGCTAAAAGCCCCCGGGAGTTTCCGCAATTGACTCGCGGGCCTTTTTGCGCTGCTCCTCCTGCTCGGCGAGCAGCTTGTAGGCGATGTAGTACTTGTAGATGTTCGAGACGTAGCTGACCGTCTCGTTGCCGACCCGAGCCGCGGCGATTACTTCCACATTGTTGATCCAGATGTTGGGATCGAGGCCTTTGTCCGAAGCCTCCTGCCGCAGCTGCTTCACACGGTTCGGCCCGCAGTTATATGCGGCCATGGTGAAGAGCACCTTGTTCAGCTCATCCATAGGTTCGTTGCCGAAGTACTTCTCTTCGGTCTGGCGGAAATACTTGATGCCGGCGTGGATGTTGGCGTCCTGCTGAGTGATGTCGCCCACCTGCATCGATTTGCCGGTGGCGGGCATGAGCTGCATGATGCCGATGGCGCCCACCGGGCTCTTCACGTTCTGATTCAACCCTGACTCCTGATAGCCCTTCGCCATCATGAGCATGTAATCGGTGCCGTATTCGGCTGCGTACTTCTGGAACTGCGCGGAGGTGGCCTCGAAGTTCTTCATGGCCGAGGGAGAGACGGCCTGCTTGAGCATGTAGCCGCTTGTCACGTATCGCGAGACGAGTTCGCGGCCGAATGCGGTTCCCTCTTTGTGAGTGGTGAAGAACTGATTGAGGTCAGCCATCAGCTTGGGAGAGTCCTTGCGTATGGCCCAGGCGACTGTGCCGCCGGTGCTGATGGCCGTATCAGTCACCACTATCTTGGGTAGCAGTTTGCTCCAGAGTTTCGCGGTCCAGTCGCTCACAACCGTCATGGGCAACAGGCCGGAGTTGACCATCTCGAGCAGATCTTCGTCACCGAGATCGTCGGGGACGACCTGCAGCTTCACCTCTGGTTTGCCCTCGGTCTTGAAGCGCTGATTGAGAGCCTCGAGGTGTTCCCAGTAGCTGGATATTTTGCGGACAGAGACGGTCTTGCCTGAGAGGTCGTCGGCGGATGTAATTTGCGGGCCGCCGGGAGCGGTGACCACTACTTCGTTGATGCCGGTGTAGATGGGGTCGCAGAAGTCGGCGAGCATCTTGCGCTGATCGGTGACAGAAATTGCGCCGGCCAGGATATCGATCTTGCCTTTCTGCAGCATGTCCGCCGCATGATCGCGCGGCAATACGAACAGGACCACCAGGATCTTGAGGTTCTTGGTGGGCTGGGGATATTTCTTGTTGAGATATTTCTCCAGTTCCTTCCCGGTTTCGTACGCGGTTCCGTACTGCACGCCTTTGACCGTGTAGTAGAAGGTTTTGGAGTATGGAACGCCGATGCGGATGACCCGCTTCTTCAGCAACTCGTCGATGTCGCCCGTCCAGAGCTTTGTCTCCGTTGGAGGCGTAATTTGCTGTCTGCCTGATGCTTTCTCCTGAGCGTCCAGGTGGGGGAAGAAAGGGCAAGCGAAGGCAACACAGAGCAAGGAAACAGCCAAGGTGCGACTGTGGGTCTTCATGGCGCGGAATCTATCCTCGGGCTCTCCGAATAGCATCTGGCAAAAGATGCAGCTTCTGTGACATCGCCTCGGGGACTGACCGGCTGCTGAGAGACACGCACGACGGCTTGCTGAACTGGCATTTCTCCTAGTTCATGGAGGCGCGCGCCGGAGACATTCTCTCCAAATTGGATTCCTGTGACCTTTGGCTTCGGCGCGGACGATGTGAGTCCGGTGAGGAGTGCGCATGTCTTCAGATGCAAAGCAAGGCGGCCGCTTCGGTCTGCCGGAGTGGCTGACCTCCTATCGCAGTGACTGGCTGCGGCCCGATGTCATTGCGGGACTCACGGCGGCGGCGGTAGTCATTCCCAAATCGATGGCCTATACGAGCGTGGCGGGGCTGCCGCTGCAGGTCGGCCTCTACACGGCGTTTGTGCCGATGATCATCTATGCGATTCTTGGGACCTCGCGCGTGCTCAGCGTCAGCACGTCATCCACAATCGCGATTCTGACCGCCGCAGAGCTGAGCGCGGTTGCGCCGGGCGGAGATCAGGCCGCGCTTTTACGCGCCGCCGCGACGCTGACGCTGCTGGTGGGCGCAATGCTCGTCGCGGCGTGCTTTTTGCGGCTGGGCTTTGTGGCGAATTTTATTTCCGAGCCGGTGCTGATCGGATTCAAGGCGGGTATCGGCGTGGTGATCATCCTGGACCAGGCTCCGAAGCTATTCGGCACCCACATCGAAAAGGGGACGTTTCTGCACAACGTGCTGGCAACGATCCGCAGCGTGGCGGAGACGAATCCCATCACGCTGAGCGTTGCTGTAATCACTATTGCGCTGCTGATCGCCATGGAACACTACACGCCCAAGATTCCAGCGCCGTTGATTGCGGTGGGGGGCGGGATCGCGTGCGCTTATTTCCTGCATCTGACCGCGCACGGCGTAAGCGTGGTGGGGAATATTCCTAAGGGGCTTCCGTCGTTCACGGCTCCGTCGCTTGATATGGCCAGCCAACTATGGCCGGGTGCACTCGGGATAGCGTTGATGAGCTTTACCGAGACTATTGCGGCAGGACGCGCCTTTGCTGCGAACGACGAGCCGATGCCGCAGGCGAACCGGGAACTGTTCGCGACTGGACTTGCCAACGCTGGCGGGGCGCTGCTGGGAGCAATGCCGGGTGGAGGCGGAACGAGTCAGACCGCTGTGAATCGGCTTGCCGGAGCGCGAAGCCAGATGGCTGAGCTTGTGACCGCGGCCATGACGCTGGTGACGATGCTGCTGCTGGCTCCGCTGATCGCCATGATGCCGAATGCCACGCTGGCCTCGGTTGTCATTGTTTATACGGTCAGCATGATCAAGCCGAAGGAGTTCAAGGAGATTCTGGCGGTGCGCCGCACGGAGTTCATCTGGGCCCTGATTGCCTTTGCGGGCGTAATGCTGGTGGGGACGCTGAAAGGCATCATCGTGGCGATCATCGCGTCGATTATTGGGCTCGCCTACCAGGTTGCGAATCCACATGTGTACCGGCTGGGCCGCAAGCCTGGGACAAACATCTTCCGGCCGCGCAGCGATGAACACCCCGAAGATGAGAGCTTCCCGGGGCTGCTGATCCTGCGGCCCGAAGGACGAATCTTCTTCGCGAACGCAGAGCAATTGGCGCACAAAGTCCGGCACGAAATCGAGGAAGTACAGCCCCGGGTCGTCGCTCTCGATATGCGCGCCATCTTCGACCTCGAGTACACGGCACTCAAGATGCTGGGTGAGGCGGAGAGGAAATCGCGGGAGGGCGGCGTTCGCCTTTGGCTCGTGGGCATGAACCCCGAGGTTCTTTCCGTGGTGCAGCGATCATCGTTGGGCGAGGCGTTGGGGCGCGAAGGCATGCACTTCAACCTTGAAACGGCAGTGACGAAGTACCTGGGCGAGCAGGTTCCGACCGAGGCCGAAGTGATCGCCTGAGCTGTCTGCCCAGTTCTGCCAAATGGCGCAATATATTTGCCATTTGGCATGAATCTGCGATAGGATGCTCCTTATGAGTAGAGCGATCGCGGCACGCGGATTTATCACCGAATCGATGATGGGAGCGGGGTCAACCGACACCAATCGGCTGATTCGCGAGATTGAGCAGGGCTTGCCCCTCAGGGCAATGGAGTCGCTGTCGTTGGGGTTGGGGCTGGCGCTTCCGGATTTGGCGACTCATCTGGGCATTCCGGCGCGCACGCTGGCCCGGCGCAAGACGGCGGGGCGGCTGAGCCCGGACGAATCCGAGCGGGTAGTGCGAGTGGCCCGCCTGCTGGAGAAGGCCCTGGCACTGTTTGACTGGGAGAGCAGCGAGGCGCGGCAGTGGCTGCGGGAACCGAAGCAGGCACTGGCCGGGCAGAGCCCGCTCGATTATGCGCGGACGGAGATTGGAGCCCGCGAGGTGGAGAACCTGCTAGGGCGGCTTGAGCACGGGGTCTTTTCTTGAAGCTTTCCGGGTGGCGGATTGTGCATGAGCGCCATACGGCCCAGGCGTTCAGCGGAGAAGGCGCGCGGCTCTATGGCGGGCGGTGGAATTCGGCGGGCGTGGCCGTGGTGTATACCGCCGGGTCGCGGGCACTGGCGGCACTGGAGATGCTGGTGCACCTGGACTCGCCGCGGGTTCTGAAGCGCTATGTGCTGCGTCGCGTAGAGTTCGATGAGCGGCTCCTGAGGAAACTGGAGCCGGGCGAGATTCCGTCCGACTGGCGCGAAAATCCGCCGCCCCGCAGCACGCAAGCGATCGGAGACAAATGGATCAAGGGCGCCGGTAGCGCAGTGTTTCGGGTGCCGAGCGTGGTGGTGCCGGAAGAGTGGAACTATCTGCTGAACCCGGCGCACCCCGACTTCGACAAGGTCGAGATCGCTGAGCCCGCGAAGTTCGATTTTGACCCAAGACTCGGCAGAGGTTGAGGCGCCCGTGAGCCGCGGCGAATGCCCTGCCCCGGTGCTGTATTCTCAAACGCAAGAATGAAACGAGTTATCACGGCCGCCGTCCTTATCCCCATTGTTTTCGTGATTGTGTTTTTGCCGCCGCACTGGCAATGGCTTTTTGTGGCCGCCACTGCGGTTGTGGCCGCGCTGGCCGGGTGGGAATATCTGGGGCTGGCCAAGGAGCTCGGGGCCGATCCGCCGCGCCTCGTTGTGGGCGTGGCCATTGTGGCGTTGTTCGTAGCTTCGTATCGATGGCCGGACCAGGTGGCTCCTACCCTCGGGATACTGTCGCTGTTTCTGCTGTTGTGGTGCACGTTCCTGAGCCCTATCAACCGGGTGCTGCCGGACGCATCAAGCTCAGTGTTTGGGCTGCTCTACACGGGTCTTACGCTGGTGTCTTTGCCGGCGTTGAAGCAGCAGTCGAATGGGCCGTCGTTGCTGGTGTTTCTGTTCTGCGCAGTTTGGGCGGGAGATACGACTGCCCTTTACGTGGGGCGTGCATGGGGACGGCACAAGCTGGCGCCTTCGATCAGCCCCAACAAGTCGTGGGAGGGCGCGGTGGCATCTGTGGTGGGCAGCGTGGCTGTGACTGGCCTGTTGCTCGCGCTGGCAGACTACCTGAGTACGCACTTCAACACGATGGCGCTGTCGTTCTCTGAGGATCCGGTTTGGTACTGGCTGGTGCTGTCGGCATTCCTGAACGTGGTGGCGCAGGTGGGCGATCTTGCTGAGTCGGCGCTCAAGCGCTCGGCTGGCGTGAAGGATTCAGGGACGATTCTGCCGGGACACGGCGGCGTGCTGGATCGCATCGATGCGCTGCTGCTGGCTGCGCCGACACTGTGGTACGTCCAGCTCATTCACCATTCGTTTTAAACAACGAGGTTGGCGCACCAGGAAATGACCTGGCCGATGTGTCCGCCGTCACGGGCGCTTGTGCTCAAGGGCATTCGCGCACGAATTCGGGCTTAGAATGTCTCCACATCACTCGTCGCCTCCGGCAAGCCACAGCGCTTGCAACCGGCTGCACCGGCAAGCGGTGCGGCTACAACGCAACATGGAGGGACCATCATGGCATCAGTCATCCATCCTCCTTCGTTTCCATCTACGTCTCCGCCCGATCCAACGCAGAACGGACAGCCGTCCGTTCCTCCGCCGGGATTGAGGACGCAAACTCTCAAGCACCTCGTTCAATCCTCGGTGTACCCATTCAACGAGCTGGCGGACGAGTATTTCTACAACGTGAGCAAAACGGACGCACAGGCCGTTCACGCCTGGGCAAAACGGGCCGGGACAGTGATCGCGGGATCGATCGTCTACGTGGCTCCAGGCAAAGACCCGAAGTTCTTTGCCGATGTCTACGAGTTCCTTTCGCCGAGCAAGGACGACGGAGAGAGAGCGCGCGAAGAAGTTCGAGGGCTTTGTGTACCGGGTGTCGGCAGCTCCGTTCTTGGAGCTGTGGGTCTTGCACGGGACGTTTGTATCGCCAGGGGTATCCCGGTTGCGGGGGTGGTTGCAGGATACGGCCTCCGTGAGCTGCTCAACGAAGCCGTGGGTGGAGCGCTGTATTTCCGCGAGACCAACCAGCTCGAGTTCGCGCTGGAGAATACCCGGCGCGGGTTGTCCTCGCTGGTCGCCGGACTCGGTCTGCTGCCCATGATTGAGACGGTGGACTCGCTTGGGGGCGGACCAACGATTCAATCAGTGAAAGCTCTGCTGCGTGACGGGCGATTGCCGCACCTGGAATTTCTGGTTGGACACAGTAAAGGCAACATGGTCCTCAGCGGTGCACTGGGCGAGCTCTTCTGTGAGAAGGCTCCGATCACGCAACTGGATCAGGTAACGATCGTTTTGCTTAGCGCCATTTGCGCTCTGCCCAAAGTGGGCAAGAAGCAGGTCCAGATTATCGGCGCGCTCGATCCGCTGGGCTGGGCGAATTCGCGGCTCGGGGTCGCGCACAAAGTCGTGCTGAATGCGGCACATCATCTAAACAAAGAAATTCCGCTGTATCTGGATGCGGTGGCGGAACTAAAGGCGATCTAAAGCAACACAGAGAGCCCGGCGCCCGTGTACGCGCACGGGCGCCCGCCGCCGTTCAGCGCAGCGGCAGTCGCCGAGGTCCGACCGCGGTCAGATCGCAGCGACTGCCCTTATCATGGAGGGAAGCACTTTCTCGGATTGGAAGCGAACAAAGCATTGAAACGACTCGCGATTCTCGGCTCGACCGGCTCCATTGGACAAAGCACGCTCTCCATCGTTGAGCAGTTTCCCGAGCGCTACAGCGTGACGGCGCTGGCGGCAGGCCGTAACGTCGATGAGGCGCTTGCGCAGGCGGTGCACTGGCGGCCGAAGGTGGTCTCAGTGGCGACCGCTGAGCTGGCGGACCAGCTAGCGGCGCGGCTGCGCGAGGCGGGGGCTTCGGGCATTGACGTGGCACACGGCACGGAAGGGACGGTCGCCTGCTCTACGCATGCTGACGCCGATTTTGTGGTTTCCGCTATCGTCGGCGTAGCCGGCCTGGAGGCGACGCACGCGGCGATCCTGGCCGGAAAGCCAGTGGGGCTCGCCAATAAGGAGTGCATGGTTGCCGCCGGGGAGATCCTGACGGCGGCTGCGCGGGCGGGGAACGTGCCGATTCTGCCGATCGACAGCGAGCACAACGCGGTGCACCAGTGCATGCGGGTGGGCGAGCACAAGGAAGTGAGGTACATCTGGCTGACGGCTTCGGGCGGGCCGTTCCGGCAGACTCCGATTGAGGCGTTCGCGTCCATTTCGCCGGAGCAGGCCCTGAAGCATCCAACGTGGGTGATGGGACGCCGGATCACGATCGATTCCGCCACGATGCTGAACAAGGGGCTCGAGGTGATCGAGGCCTGCAGGCTGTTCGATGTACCTCCGAGCCAAGTTCGCGTCACGGTGCATCCGCAATCGACGGTGCACTCGCTGGTGGAGTATGTGGATGGGTCGATTTTGGCGCAGATTTCGGTGACCGACATGCGCCTGCCGATTCTGTACGCGCTGGCGTATCCGGAGCGGCCGGCGTCGAACCTGACGTTCGATCTGGCGGCACTGCGGCACCTGGACTTCGATCCGCCGGATTTTGAACGGTTCCCTTGCCTGCGGCTTGCGTTTGAGGCCGCGGAAAAAGGCGGGGCGCACTGCATCGCGCTGAACGCCGCCGATGAGGTTGCGGTGGAGGCCTTCCTGGACCGCCGCATCCCATTTACCGGGATAGCAGATACAATTGCAAGAGTGCTCGCTGACACCCCGGAGACGCACCCGGCGACCATTGCCGAGGTCCTGGCCGAAGACCGGCAGGCACGGGAAAGAGCTCGTGCGCTGTTGAACTAACCTCCCGGGGCGCCAAAGGATACGTTTTTCTTCTATGCAGGATCTTCATACAGTTGTAGTCGCCGTTTTCGCTTTCATTGTCCTGATCGGGATCATGGTGGTGGTCCATGAATTCGGACATTTCGCCGTTGCCAAGCTGTGCGGCGTGCGGGTTGAGGCGTTCTCCATCGGCTTTGGGCCGCGGCTGTTCGGCATCAAGAGAGGCGACACCGACTACAAGGTCTGCCTGCTGCCTCTGGGCGGCTACGTGAAGATGACGGGAGAGACGCCGGACCAGATTCAGGCAGGCGATGCGCCGGATACGAGCCGACCTGACTACGACCCCGGATCGTTCACCAATCATCCGCGCTGGCAGCGCATGCTGATCGGCGTGGCAGGCCCGGTGGCCAACTTCATTTTGGCTTTCGTGCTGATGGTGTTCTATTACGGATTCATCAACGAAGTTCCGCAGCACCAGGTGACGACGGCGAACATCGAGTGGGTTGCGCCCGACTCAAGCGCGGCGCATGCCGGCTTCCAGACCGGCGACTTGATTACGAGCTTCGACGGCGTGAAGAATCCTGACTGGATCCAGGTGGATAACCAGTCGCAGTTGAACGTGAACCAGACTGTTCCCGTAACGGTGGACCGCAACGGCACGCCGATCAATCTTTCACTGCAGATTCCATCGCTGCCCAAGGGCGAGTACGCGGTTGACCTCAGCGACGCCGGCATTGAGCCGCAGGTGATGAAGGGGCCGATCCAGGTGCAGGAGGTCCAGCCGGGCACTCCCGCGGAGAAGGCCGGGCTGAAGGCGGGCGACCAGATC
Organism: Occallatibacter riparius; assembly: GCF_025264625.1. Taxonomy (NCBI): domain Bacteria; kingdom Pseudomonadati; phylum Acidobacteriota; class Terriglobia; order Terriglobales; family Acidobacteriaceae; genus Occallatibacter; species Occallatibacter riparius. Next base: position 4,041,381 of record NZ_CP093313.1, on the reverse strand, counting down.
GTATCGGTGGACGGCAACCCGTTCCACTATGTCGGCACGCTGCTGGCCTATATGAAGGCCTACGCGGGCAAGACGATGGCGCTGGAAGTGGTGCGGAACGGACAGCACATAACGCTGAATGCTACGCCGGAGAAGCAGCCTGATTCGAATTGGAGGCTGGGGTTTGCGGCGGTGAATCCGCCGATGCGCCGCCAGCCCGTTCCGATTCGCGTGGCAGTGGCGAAGTCGAAGAGCTTCTGCGAGTACAACTCGACGCTGATTGTGGAAGTGCTGGGGCGGCTGTTCACGCGCAAGGTGGCGATGTCGCAGCTCTCAGGGCCGGTGGGCATTGCGCGCATGGCGGGCCAGGCCGCAGAGACCGACATCTGGTTCCCGAAGTTCTATACGGCCGCGGCCATCAGCATCAATCTCGGCATTTTGAACCTGATGCCCTTCCCCATTCTCGATGGCGGGCTGATTCTGCTGCTGCTGATTGAGAGCGTGCTGCGCCACGACATCAGCATGGCCGTGAAAGAACGCATCTACCAGGCTGCGTTTGTGGTTCTGGTAGTGTTCTTCGCTTTCGTGATCTTCAACGACGTGACGAAACTGCCGTGGTTTAATCACGTACACCCGTGAAAGACAGGGATTAGGCATTAGGGAATAGGGATTAGAAAACCCCTGCTCCCTATTTGCTACTCCCTACTGCCTGCTCTTATGCCTGTTACCTCACACGTTCGCGTACGTTACGCCGAAACCGACCAGATGGGCATTGTCTACTATGCCAATTACCTGGTGTGGTTCGAGATTGGCCGCGTGGAGCTGCTGCGCTCGCTTGGCCTGGCCTACAGCCAGATGGAGAAGGATCACAAGCTGATCCTTCCGGTGGTAGAGTCCAACTGCCGTTACAGATCGCCCGCGCGGTATGACGACGAAATTCTGATCGAGACACGCCCCGAACTGCTGCGCGGAGCCGTGCTGAAGTTTGCCTATCGCATCCTGCGCAAGAACGCGGACGACAAACACGCGCATCTGCTGGCTGAGGGCGAGACTACGCACGTGGTCTGCGACGAGAATATGCAGAAGCAGCATCTGCCGCATGATTATGCGGCGGCGCTGCGGAAGCTGATGGAATAGTCGAGCGATCTTTTTGCAATCGCGTATCCTATGGCCATGGAAGTGATTTTCGAAGTTCGCGAGGCGGAAGAAGGCGGTTATACGGCCCGTGCGCTGGGCTACGCCATCTTCACTGAAGCTGAAACCTGGGACGAGCTGCGCGACAACGTCCGCGAGGTCACTGCACTGCATTTTGAAGATGAGGACGTAAAGCCGAAGATCGTCCAACTACACTTCATCAAGGACGAACTGGTCCCTCTTGAGGCAGCATGAAATTACCAGGGGACGTTTCGGCTTCACGGCTGATTCGCGTTCTCGAGCACCTCGGATACCAGGTACTCCGCCAAAGAGGCAGTCATATCCGGCTTCGTCACGATGGGCCTCCGCAGCACTCCGTCTCGGTGCCCAATCATGATCCACTCAAGAAAGGCACGCTGCACGGCATCGTGTCTGAGGTGGCGCGAGCGCGATCAATGTTGCTGGAAGACCTGATCGGCCAACTTTAGATCGCGGCATCGATCCTGATAACCTAAAGGTATGAAATTCGGCGTTACGGTCTTTCCGGGTTCGAACTGCGATCACGATACCTACAACGTGATCGAGAGCATCGCGCATAAGCCGGTCACGTTCTTGTGGCACGATTCGCCGGATTTGCAGGGTGTGGACGCGATCCTGGTGCCGGGCGGCTTTGCCTATGGCGACTACCTGCGGACGGGTGCGATTGCGCGCTTTTCGCCGGTGATGGAGTCGGTGAAGAAGTTCGCGGCCAAGGGCGGGCTGGTGCTGGGCATCTGCAACGGGTTCCAGATTCTGACCGAAGCCGGACTGCTGCCGGGCGCGCTGATGCGCAACGCCGGGCTGAAGTACATCTGCAAGCAGGTGCACCTGCGCACCGAGACGACGAACAGCGCGTTCACCGGTACGCTGCAGAAGGGCGAGGTGCTGCAGATTCCCATCGGGCACATGGAAGGCAACTACTTCTGCACGCCTGAGGAACTGCGCCGGCTTGAGGCGGAGGATCGGATTGCGTTTCGGTATGCGACGCCCGAGGGCGAGATCACGCCCGAGGCGAATCCGAACGGGTCGCTCGGCAACATCGCCGGCATTCTCAATGAAGGCCGCAATGTGCTGGGCATGATGCCGCATCCGGACCGGTCGAGCGAGTCGCTGCTGGGCTCGGCGGATGGATGGAAGATCTTCGAGTCGATGGTGGGGGCTCTGGCGGCAAAATAGAGAAGAACAGCCGGTAGCTTATAGCCTGCAGCCTTAGCCCTACCGCTACCGACTTCCAGCTACGGGCTACTGGCTTCTGGCTTCCACCAGTTAGAGCGGAGTTCATCGCCCTTGATTACCTCTGCTGGTTGGCCGGGTGCGGGCGACCACAGCTTCAGGTTTTCCACTGCAAACATGTATTCAATCGGCTGGCGCCAGTGGTGCAGGGCGAGGTCAAACAGGCCCCAGTGAATGGGCATCAGCAGTCCGCTGCTGCCGAGCGCGCGAAAGCTGCGCACGGCGCCTTCGGGCCCCATGTGGATCTGCGCCCAGAGCGGATTGGACGCGCCGATCTCGAGCATCGTGAGATCGAAGGGGCCGAAGCGCGCGCCGATCTCCTCGAAGCCGGACCACTCGCCGGAATCGGCTCCGTAGTAGACACGGCGGGTGGGGCCGATGAGCGCGAACGAGGCCCAGAGGGTCTGCATTCGGTTGAAGAGGCTGCGGCCGGAGAAGTGGCGCGCGGGCAGAGCTGTAATGGCGATGGGGCCCGCATGCACGGTGTCCATCCAGTCGAGTTCCCTGCAGCGGGCGCGATCGAGGCCCATTTCTTCGAGGATGGAACCGACGCCGAGCGGGGCGATCCAGCGTGCGCTGCGCGTGGCAGGCAGGTTCGCGAGCGTGCGCATGGTCCCGGCGCCGAGGTGGTCGTAGTGATCGTGAGAGATCAGCACTACGTCGATGGGCGGGAGCTGCTCAAGCGGCAGCGTTGGCGCGAAGAATCGCTTTGGGCCGGACCAGGTTGTTGGTGAAGCGCGCTCTTCCCATACGGGGTCGATGAGGATGCGGATGCCATCGAGTTCAACCAGTGAAGACGCGTGCCCGAACCAGGTGACGCGCAGGCCGGTGCGAGTGAGTTCGTCGAAGATGCGTGGATCAGTCTTGAATGGGCCGAGCTGGTGCTTTGGCGAGCGCGCTTTCGAGCCGAGAAAGAACTCCGGGCCGATCTTGAACATGACGGAAAGGCCGCCTACCTCCGTAGGCACAGGGTTCAGGAAGCGGCGGCTTTCGCGCCGGGCCGGCACCAGATAACTCATTGCTATGAGATGGAATTACGCGCCGAGGGATTCGTTGGAGCACGGCGAAAATGACTAAGCGGCAACTCCATTACGCGGCTCCTCCATCGAAGCTTAATGCCGCGACAGCTCGCGAGGCGGCGCTGATCCCATAGGGCGAGCGGGCCCCCAAATACTTCATCGTTCCGATTTATTCCGGCTTGATTATTTCCCCGAGAAGGAACGATTTATGAAAAGTATTCTACGGATCACGTTTTGCGCGATGCTGGGATTGCTTCTGTGGCGACCCGCAGCAGCGCAGCTCTCGATCAGCGTCAGTTTCGCGCCTCCCGCGCTACCCGTTTACGAGCAGCCCGCGTGCCCCGGAGAGGGCTATATGTGGGTGCCTGGATACTGGGCCTATGACTCCGACATCGAGGACTACTACTGGGTTCCCGGAACCTGGGTGATGGCGCCCCAGCGAGGCCTCTTGTGGACCCCCGCATGGTGGGGCTGGGATAACGACGGTTATCGGTTCCACGATGGCTATTGGGCAAACGAGGTCGGCTACTACGGTGGCATCGATTATGGATACGGGTACTCTGGCCGTGGATACGAAGGCGGCAGATGGGAAAACGATCATTTCTACTACAACCGCGCGGTGACGAACGTGAATGTGACGAACGTCCGCAACGTGTACGAGGACAGGACCGTCATCGTGAACCGCACCGAGAACCGCGTGAGCTACAACGGCGGCCAGGGCGGCGTTATGATGCGCGCCACTCCGCAGGAAGAACGCGTAATGCATGAGCGGCACTTCCCTCCGGCGCAGCCGCAGATTCAGAACCGCACGATGGCACGGTCCAATCCCGAGTTCAGAGCTTCGAGGAATCAGGGAAGGCCGCCGATAGCGGCAACGGCCCGTCCGGCGGAGTTCCGCGGTCGCGCTGTGGTGCCGGCCAAGGCGGCGGGAGCGCCGTATCATCCGCCTGCCAACCGAGCGGAGCGAGGGAGTGGCAACGAACCCAACGGTGCCAATGCTGCCAATCAACGGCGCGAGCAGGAACAGCAACGAGCCGCCGAGCAGCAGAAAGCAACGCAGCAGCAAAGAGCGGTGCAGCAGCGCAACCAGGAACAGCAAAGGACCGCGCAACAGCACAACGAGCAACAGAGAGCGACGCAGCAGCGGAACCAGGAACAACAGCGGGCTGCCGAGCAGCAGCGCAACAAGGAGCAACAACAGCAGAGGACGGCGCAGCAGCACAACGAGCAGCAAAGAGCGGTGCAACAGCGCAATCAAGAGCAACAGCGCAACGAGGAACAGCAACGGGCTGCCGAGCAGCGGAACCAGCAGCAGCAGCGAGCAGCGCAGCAACACCAGGAGCAGCAGAAAGCTCAGCAACAGCGACAGGAGCAGCAACGGGCTGCTGAGCAACGTAAGGGTGAGCAACAGCAGCAGGTGCAACAGCGGGCAGCACAGCAGCGCACTCAGGAGCAGCAAAGAGCGGTTCAGCAGCAGGCTCAGCAGAGAGAGCAACAGCAGCGGCAGGAGCAACAACAACAGCGAGCGACCCAGCAGCAGGCGCAGCAGCGAGCGCAAGAGCAGAGGCAAGCGCAACAGCGTAATGAAGAGCAGCAGAGGGTAGCTCAGCAGCGGCAGCAACAGCAGCAGCAACAGCAGAGACAGCAGCAACAAGCCGCCAGGCAGGAGATGAACGCCGAGAAGCAGCAGCAGGCACAGCAGCGGCAGCAGCAACAAAAGCAGCAGGCAGAACAGCGCCGTTCAGAACAGCAGAACGTCACGCGGCAAAGACAACAGGAGCAGCCGAAACCTCAGCCGCAGCAGCATCCGAAGGAACGTCCACCGCAACAGTAGAGCGGTTGCGTTTCGTTCAAGCAACACATTTGTCGGACCCGGAGAGGCAGCAATGCTTCTCCGGGTTTTCATTTGGAGTAGGGACGGGATTCAGAGACCGAGGCCGCCGTCGACAGGCATGATCTGGCCGGTGATGAAGCTGGCGCTCGAAGCGAAGTAGAGGACCGCTGCGGCGATGTCCTGGGGCGTTCCGGTGCGGCGGAGCGGGGTTTTCGTGACCATGCGCCTGGTTTGCTCGGTGGGCTCAGCGTCCATGTCGATCCAGCCCGGGGCGACGGCGTTCACGGCGACCTCGGGTCCGAAGGCCTTTGCCATGCACTTGGTCAGCATGTGCACGGCAGCTTTTGATGAGCAATAGTGCCCGTGATCAGCCCATGGATGTAGTCCGCCGAGGGAGCCCATGTTGATGATGCGGCCGCGCGTCGCGCGCAGGTGCGGGATGGCTTCGCGCGCGAAAAGGAACGGGCCGCGGGTGTTGGTTTCGAAGATCGCGTCCCATTGCTCGAGCGTGATCTGGTCGAGATCGGCTGACTCGAAGATGGCCGCGTTGTTGACAAGGATGTCGAGGCGGCCGTGCTCTGCGACGGTAGAGGCGACGGCGTGGCGGACCGACTGTTGGGAGCGCACGTTGCATTCCAAGGCGAACCCGCGACGGCCAAGCTGCTCGATTGCATCGACGGTCTCAACGGCTTCATCGCCGGAACCGCGGAAGGTGATGGTGACGTCAGCGCCGGCGCCGGCGAGTGCCAGCGCAATGGCTCGGCCGATGCGCTTGGCACCTCCGGTGACGAGAGCGGACTTTCCCAAGAGCGAGTTCGCAGTTCGCAGTTCGTAGTTCATAGTCGTCAGCTTTCAGTTGTCAGTCACGTAAAGGGAACGCGAACGGCTGCGGCTGTGCGCCAAAATCTGTGAACTGCGAACTACGAACTGGGAACTTTTACTGCGGCTTGGAGCTCTCGGCCGGCTTGTCGGCGTCGTCCTTCTTGTCGCCGGCGTGGTCCTTATAAATGGAGTACTGCTCGCCGGGGCGCTTCATGCGGATCTCGATGGCCATCTGATCCTTCTCGATCTTGTAGTCCTGACCGTAGGTCTGGAAGCCCTTGGCGATGATCTGGAGACGAACCGTTTCGCCGATGGGGAGCACGTCGATGGTGGCCTTGCCGTCCTCGTTCGATTTGAGCTCCATGTTCCCGGGATCGTTGAGGGTGTGGAAGATGACGGCGGCGTTCTCGATGGGTTTGCCGTTAGCGTCCTTCAGCACGGTCACTTCGATCTTGGAGGTCGGCGGGGGCGCCTTGTATTTGCGGCCACGCTTGCTGTCCTGGGCAGAGGAGGAGAAGGTTCCGAAAACCAAGCCGAAGACAGCCAGGAGCACGACTGAGGACAGAAAATTACGGCGATGCATGGGAGTTATTGTACCTGTTGTGTTGGACGGCGGGCGAGGCGGACGGGGAGCGGCTGGCCAAGCGATCGGGTGATCAACTGGTCGAGTGATCTGCGATTCGACGGTCAGGCGGCTCCGCTATTCCGTTGCTAGGGGCGGGGCGACGATGTGGCCGCCCAGGGCGCGCAGTTCGTGGGCTGAGATGCCCTGGATAGCCAGCATCGTAGCGATCTGGCCGCCGTGATGATGGTCATGCGAGAGGATACGCCAGAGGGTCCACTGGCGCGATATGGAGTACACCTTGCCGTCGAATCGGTGCGGATAGGTCTGGAAGAGGTCGTCGACGGACCAGGTGGCGAGAGACGCCTGGATGGGCCGCCAGGAGAGCGCAAGCCAGTGGGACAGAACTTCGGGGCTGTCGGAGGGGACAGCGGTTTCGTCCACATGCTGCTCTCCGTCGCCATCCTGCTGCCAGCGCGAGACCTGGGAGCTTACGACCTCGATTTCAGGCGGCTGCATGCGGGCAAGCCAGGTGATGCGGCCCAGAGCAATATGCCGGATCACCTCGCCCAGAGAGCGAAGATGGTGCGCCGGCCGCCAGTCTAGTTGAGCCGGGCTCAATGGGCTAATAGCGTGTTCGAGGCTCTGTTGATAGCCTTCCCATCCTTCAAAGACGGCAGCGAGTTTCAAGAGCGGGACCTCCAAAGTCTTACAGGGTCATGAAAGATGAGTGAATCTCACTCACATTCTCCCAAAGGGGCTTGACAAGAGTCCGCGGGGTTGCCTATGTTAGCAATTGGAAGGCAAGAGTGCTAGCAGACTCCCGGGCTGACTGCTTCTTTCGGGTCGCCTGGCCACGCTGAAGCGTGTTGCGTTCGCAGAGTTCAGCAGTAAATCCCATTTTAAACTCCGCGACCGGGCAGCAGGTAGAGCCGATCGCGTGTGAAGGAGAAGCGAAGCAATGGCAGCAACAGTTACGACCACCTTCACCCCGCTCCACGATCGCATTCTGGTTCGCCGTCTTGAAGAGGGCGAAACCATCCGTGGCGGAATCATCATCCCTGACAGCGCCAAGGAGAAGCCGCAGGAAGGCGAAGTAATCTCCGTGGGCAAGGGCAAGAGCAACGACGAAGGCAAGGTTTTCCCGCTTGATGTGAAGGCGGGGGATCGTGTGCTGTTCGGCAAGTACTCCGGCACCGAAATCAAGATTGACGGCGAAGAGTTCCTGATCATGCGCGAGGAAGAAGTCCTCGGCATCGTCAAGCGCTAGCGCGCTTCGCGCGTTCTCGCAGTGGTCAGTGATCAGTGGTCAGTGGTCAGAAGCATCGCCACCTTGGACCTCGAATCCTGGCCAAAGCTGATTGAGAGATTGAATCACTGATCACTGTTCACTGAACACTGATCACTGTTTTAGGAGAGAGCAATGGCAAAGCAGATTCTGCACGGTGAGGATTCCCGCCAGGCGATTTTGCGCGGCGTGAACACGCTCGCGGATGCCGTGAAGGCAACGCTCGGCCCCAAGGGCCGCAATGTCGTAATTGAGAAGAAGTTTGGCTCGCCCACCATCACCAAGGACGGCGTGACGGTGGCCAAGGAGATCGAGCTGAAGGACGCCCTCGAGAACGTCGGCGCGCAGCTCGTAAAGGAAGTCGCTTCGAAGACCTCGGATGTCGCCGGCGACGGCACCACCACTGCGACGGTTCTGGCTCAGGCCATCTTCCGCGAAGGCGTGAAGACGGTGGCTGCAGGCGCGAACCCGACGGCGCTGAAGCGCGGCATCGACAAGGCTGTGTCCACCATCGTGGGCAGCCGCGACAAGGAAGGCAAGTTCATCAACCACGGCGCGCTCGGCGAGTTGTCGAAGCCGGTTGACGAGGGTTCGGTTGCGCAGGTTGGCACCATCTCGGCCAACGGCGATGCTGAGATCGGCGAGATTATTGCGCACGCGGTGAAGGTTGTGGGCAAGGACGGCGTCATCACCATCGAAGAGTCGAAGACCATGCACACCGGCCTCGAAACCGTGGACGGCATGCAGTTCGACCGCGGCTACCTGAGCCCCTACTTCGTGACCGATGCGGAGCGCCTCGAGGCTGTTCTCGACGATCCGTACATCCTGATCTACGAGAAGAAGATCAGCGCGATGAAGGATCTGCTGCCCCTGCTGGAACAGGTTGCCCGTGGCGGCAAGCCGCTCCTGATTATCGCTGAGGACGTGGAAGGCGAAGCACTCGCTACGCTCGTCGTCAACAAGCTGCGTGGCACGCTGAATGTTGCTGCTGTGAAGGCTCCTGGCTTCGGCGACCGCCGCAAGGCGATCCTCGGCGACATCGCGATCCTCACCGGCGGCAAGGCCATCACTGAGGACCTGGGCATCAAGCTGGAAGGCGTGAAGCTCGAGGACCTGGGCCGTGCGAAGCGCGTGACCATCGACAAGGACAACACGACGATCGTGGACGGCGCCGGCAAGGCTGCCGACATCGACGGCCGCGTGAAGGAAATCCGCTCGCAGATCGAGAAGACCACCTCCGACTACGACAAGGAAAAGCTGCAGGAGCGCCTCGCCAAGCTCGTGGGCGGCGTTGCCATCATCAAGGTTGGAGCTGCAACTGAGACCGAGCTGAAGGAGAAGAAGGCTCGCGTGGAAGATGCACTGCACGCCACCCGTGCGGCTGTCGAGGAAGGCATTGTCCCCGGCGGCGGCGTGGCCCTGGTCCGCACCATCCCGGCTGTGAAGAAGCTTATTGACACCCTCACGGGCGATGAGAAGATCGGTGCACAGATCGTGCTCCGCTCGCTCGAAGAGCCCCTGCGCCAGATCGTCGCAAACGCCGGCGAAGAGGGTGCTGTGGTTGTCGCCAAGGTGCTGGAGTCGAAGGACGCCCACCACGGCTACAACGCGGCCACCGGCCAGTTCGAAGACCTGGTGAAGTCGGGCGTTATCGATCCGACCAAGGTGACCCGCACCGCTCTGCAGAACGCGGCTTCGATCGCCGGACTGCTGCTGACCACCGAAGCTCTGGTGGTTGAGCTGCCCGAGCCGAAGTCGGCTGCTCCGGCCGGCGGCCACGGCGGCGGCATGGACGGCATGTACTAAGCACCTGCGGTGCGGCCAACTGCGCCTTCGGCGCCAAAGCCTCACCCAAACATCAAGGCCCTCAGCTTCGGCTGGGGGCCTTTTGCTATTTGCCTGACGGTTTCACATCGTTCGCGGCTTGCACCATGCGGTCGCGCATAGTGTCGTAGTTGAACACCCCATCGATGAACCCATGCAGAGCCTGTGATTCCGGCCCGTTCTCGTTGCCGGCATCTCTCCTGTATGAGTCGATCGAGAAACGCCTCTCGCCCGGATGCTTCGCCTTGAAAAACGCCTGGTCCGCGTCCTCGCTACCAAGTTCAAGGCGATAATCCAGCTTGTCTTCCTTCGAGTAGACCAGAGCCAGCAGATACGTGTTGTACGGCTTCAACGGCTCAAACGGATAGAGAAACACGGCATACCCGGAGTGGAGCGCGACCTTCTGTATCGGGAAAACATGCAGCTTTGCGAAGTCTGGATCCGCGCTCTTCTTGTGCAGCTCGATCACATGAGCCACCTGCCTGTCGCGGGACGTCTTGTCACCGCTTTCCGCATAAGCTCGCGCCAGAAGAGAGGCCGAACGCCAGTCGTCGGGGTTTGCCTCGGTGAGCGGCTTTAGAAGAGTCAGGGCATAGTCGGTATCCCCCGTCTCAACCGCTGAACCTGCGGTGAGCCCGGTGACAAAGTTGCATAGCCGAGTGCCCGGTGTCAGGGCCGGCAGGAGCTTCTTGCCGGATGCCAGTGTACTTGCCTCGTCGCCCTGTTGAGCCGCTTTGCGAAGCGTATCGAAGAGAGCGCGATTCTCGGGACTCAGGCCGACGAGCGGGTCATCCTGCGCGCTCGTAGCCGCCGAATCGGAGGACGGCGAGGGCTGCTGGCCGAGCAGCGGACAGTCCGCGAACGCTGTGAGAACAACACAAAGGGACACCTGTGCGGCGCGGAACTTCTGCTTCGCTTCCATCATTCTCCTTTGAGGGAATCGGGAGGAGAATGTCACAGCAGGCGCACATTTGCAAGGCGGCACGCACCGATTCGTTATGCGTGTGCACCAGTGCTGAACTTCAAAGGCCCTCAGCTTCAGCTGAGGGCCTTTTTGTTTTGTCGCGAGTCAGGCGGAGCGCGCTACTGCTGGGAACGGGATCGGTGCCGGCAGGGCTGGCGGCTCTGGCCGCAATGAACTGAGCCATCCGGCGGAGAGCCAACTTTTCGGGATAGAGAATTCGCTCCAGCCGCAGTCGAGGCAGACAACAATGTCAGGCGACGGCGACATGGGTGGGTGGCTGAGGGTGCGGGGGCCGTTCCTGTAAAGGCGGATTTCGGCCGGGACGGTAGCAAGGGCTTCAGAATCGCATTTTGGACAACACACAACTACACCTCGGAGTCGTTTGGGGGAGTAAACAACGCCAAACTCTGGGTTTTCCACAAGCTAATCCCAAACCGATCCGGAGTCAATTAAATTATTGAAAGTACGGCGCTGAAACGGATCAGGGCCGTACCCCTTTTGGGTCATTGCGCGAGCTTGTAGACACGGAGCCGGTTGCCGTCCGGATCAAGCGCAACGAAGGTGTACCCGAAGCTCATGCGCGTGGGCTTCTGGGCGACTACAGTTCCCTGCCCGGTCCACTCGGCAAAGCGCTCGTCTACCGCGGCATCGCTGGTTTCCTCGAAGACGAGTTCGCCAGAGCCTGCCGAGATTTCCGCCGGCGGGTCGATCGTTCCGCGCTTCCACAATCCCAGCCTGAAGCCGTTGTCGAGCACGAACATCGAGTAGCCCTCTGAATACTGGACAGGCTTGCGGCCGAGGATGGTCTGGTAGAAGTCGGCGCTACTCTTCGCGTCGGCAACGTAGAGCATGATGAAGTTGGGGGTTGCCATTGGGGAATCTCCTTCGTGTTTCAGATTTCGCCGCTTTCTGCGGCCACACACGAAGGCTAGAGCCGGGGCGTGTCAGATTCTGTCAGCAGTGCGCGTGGATTGCGCTGAGGGATTGCGTTGCGTCTTTTCGAGCGGGATTCCCCGGTTGGCCTGCCATTCCTGGAGCAGGGCGCGACGGCTGCGCGGATACCGCTCGCCAAGCGCGGTGAATTGGCGAATGCGGTCGGTGCGGAAGTGGCGGTAGCCCTGGCGCAGCTCGCACCACGCCGCGAGAATCAGCGCGTGGTCGAACCAGCCGAGAGCGAACGGCCAGACTGTGCGGCTGGTCTCTTCGTCGGCAGTATCCACGTAGCGCATGTCGAGCTTGCTCTCATTGCGGATCGCTTTGCGGATGAGGGCGAGTTCGCGATCGGCCATTGGCTTATCGCGCGACGGGCCGATCATCAAGCCAGAGGAGATCATGTCCTGCCGCAAGTCGGTGGGCAGAATCGATTCCACTTTGGCGCGAAGGTCTTTGGCAGCCTGCTGCAATGCCGGGTCGCCGCGTTGCTCGACCCAGCGCGATCCCAGCACGAGGGCCTCAATCTCCTCCTGCGTGAGCATGAGCGGGGGCAGAAGGAATCCGGGGCGAAGCAGATAGCCCACGCCGGGTGAGCCATCGATCTTTGCGCCTTGCGTGATCAGCGCGGCGATGTCGCGATAGAGCGTGCGCAGACTGACGCCGAGTTCTTCTGCGAGATCCTTGCCGAGCACGGGATAGCGATGCCGGCGGAACGTCTGCAGGAGATGCAGAAGCCGCTCCGCTTTGGCTATCGATTTCACTTGAGGACCACGGAGATGGAGAAGCCGTCGTAGCCGCGCGCGCCGACAGTCGGCATCGCCGTGGTGCTCAGTCGAGGCTCTTTAGCGGCGAGTTCCAGGTAGCGCTGCACGCCGCGGACATGCGGATCATCAGTTTTCGAATTGACGACTTTGCCGTCGCGGACGACGTTGTCGGCGATGATCACAGTGCCGGGGCGCGAGAGCTTCAGCGACCATTCCAGGTACTCAGGCAGGCTCTGCTTGTCGGCATCGAGGAAGATGAGATCGAATGGCTCGGCGCCGGCTGCGAGCAAGGCTCTCAGGCTTTCGATCGCGGGGCCGACACGAATGTCGACGCGTTCCATTACGCCCGCTGCCTCAAGATTTGCGCGCGCGATGTCGGCGTGCTTGGACTCGATTTCGAGACTGATGAGCTGGCCGTCAGGCGGCAGGGCGCGGGCCATCCAGATCGTCGAATAGCCGCCCAGCGTGCCGAGTTCCAGAACGCGGCGCGCGCCCGAGATGCGGATGATCACATCGAGGAATTTGCCGAGAAGCGGAGGCACGTCGATGGATGGGAGGCCTGACGCTTGATTCGCATCGAGGGCCCTCGTGAGCGCCGGATCGTGCGGCGCAAGCAGATTGCCAAGGTAGTCGTCGACTTCAGCCCAGATCTTTTCCAATTCAATCCCCGAGGAATGGAGAGTCTACTTTTCGCGTGCGACTACGAAATCCGGCACCCAGAGGAGTGCGCGCTTAAAGTCCGAATCCGGCATGGATTTCAGCGCCTGCCGAGACTGCTCGGCATAGCGGTCAGCCACGCTCATGGCATACGTCACGGAGCCGTTGCGGATGAGGATGTCTTTGATCTGTTGCCGGCTGACGTTCTCGAAGCTGCGATCGTCGAGCACGCGCTGGATGGCCTGCCGCTCCGCCGCCGTGCCGTGATCAAATGAGTGGATCACCGCAAGGGTCGCCTTGCCTTCGCGCAGGTCGCTGGCCACCGGCTTGCCGAGGACTTCTTCGGTCGCGGTCAGGTCGAGGACGTCATCGACGATCTGGAAAGCCAGGCCTACCGCCCGGCCATAGACGCCTACTGAGGCCTCCTGCTGGTCTGTAGCTCCGGCCAGGACTGCCCCGAGGCGCATGGACGTTGAGAACAGGCAGGCAGTTTTGCGGAAGATGAGATCGTAGTACTCGGCCTCGCTGACGGCTTTGCCCAGCTTCTGGATCTGCAGCAGCTCGCCTTCAACCATCTGCTGCGTGAGACCGATGAGCAGATCGAGTACCTTGAGGTTCTTTTCTTCAAGTGCCACTTTAAAGGCCTGCATGTAAAGCCAGTCGCCTGCAAGGACGCACTTCTCATTACCCCACGTGGTATTGGCGGAAGGGCGGCCGCGGCGCGTGTCGGCGCCGTCAATGATGTCGTCGTGAACCAGCGTAGCCGTGTGGACCATTTCAACCACCGCGCCCAGGCGAATGGCGTTGGGCCCCGAAAAGCCGAGCATGTGCGATGCAAGCAGCAACAGGCTCGGGCGGATCCGCTTGCCTCCGCCCTCGCGGAGATACTCAGCGATCTCCGTGATGGTGCTGACGCTCGACGCGGCGTCGCGGCCCAGTTCCTGCTCGATGGCCACAAGGTCATCCCGGAGCAGGTCGAATACTTCCCTCGCCGTCGCTATCGCCAGTGTGCTCAAATCGTTCCGCTTTCCACGTTTCTCTGGTTCCGGCTTGCTGCAGGGAAGTTGCCGGGAATCAGCCATGCTAATTGGTCCGGTAGTTGGTGAACTGCAGGTCGACGCCCAGGTCCTTGCCTCGCAGAAGCGCAATGATGGCCTGGAGGTCGTCGCGGTCCTTGCCGGATATTCTCACAGTATCGCCCTGAATGCTGGCCTGTACCTTCTTTTTTGAGTCCTTAACCAGCTTCACGATCTCCTTGGCCTTCTCTCCCGGGATGCCCTGCTGGAGCGTGATCTTTTGACGGACACTGGAACCTGCGGCCGGCTCAACCTTGCCGTAGGTCAGGTTCTTGAGCGAGACGCCGCGCTTCACCAGCTTCTGGCCGAGGATCTCCTTCACGGCCTCAAGCTTGTACTCATCCTTTGAGGCAAGCTGAATCTCCTTGTCGGCTTCCTGAAGCTTGATCTCGGAGTGCGAGTCCTTCAGGTCGAATCGCTGGTGAATTTCCTTAAGGGCCTGGTCGATGGCGTTGCGCACTTCCTGAATTTCGACCTTGCTTACGATGTCAAACGAATTGTCCTGAGCCATACCGTACCTCAATGCGCGACGGCCTAAGCTCAGCCGCGCGTGACCTTTATCAGTTTCCCACGCCAGGGGTGTGCTCTGTCACACAAAGTGGGCTTTGGGGACCGCTCAGACCAACTCCATTTCCAGCTTGAACAACCTTGCGAAGTTGGCAGTTGTCGTCGCGGCGATCTCTTCGGCAGTTACGCCCTTCGCCTCTGCCAGCGTCTGGGCCGTATGCGTCACCATCGCTGGCTCGTTACGTTTGCCGCGCATGGGACCCGGCGCGAGCCACGGAGCATCGGTCTCGACGAGCATGCCGTCGAGTGGAACTTTCGCGGCCACGTCGCGCAGGTTCTGCGCCTTGGCATACGTGACGTTGCCGGCGAACGAGATCAGGAAGCCCATGTCGAGCGCGCGCTTCGCCTCGTCCCATCCCGCGCCGAAGCAGTGCATCACGCCACCTAGGCCGGTGTGCCGCCAGTACGTATCGAGGACGAGAAACAGATGGTTCCATGCATCGGTGGTCTCGTTTGTGCCGCGGCAGTGAATCAGGATCGGCCGCTTGCGCGCCGCCGCGACTTCAAGCTGGCGGATCAAGCCCGCGCGCTGCACATCGTGCGCCGCGCCCTCGTGATAGTAGTCCAGGCCGATTTCGCCGCAGGCGATGACTTCAGGCTGAGCCAACAGCCCATCCAGCTTTGCAATGGCCGCGTCGTCGGCGTCTACCGTCGAGTGCGGATAGATGCCTGCGCTCGCGTAAAGCCGCGGCATGCCGGGCTGGCCGTTGAACTCGCGGCAGATATCGAGTGCCTGGTGCATCTCCTGGGGACCTTCGCCAATGCCGATGGAAAGCACCGCGCCCACGCCCGCTTCGGTGCAACGGCGCAGCATTTCGGCGCGATCGTCGGTGTAACGCGGACTGTCGAGGTGTGCGTGCGAATCGATGAGCAAGTTCGAAATTCCCTCGGTAAGAATTGACGAGCCTTCGAGTTCATTTTACGGAACAAGGCGAGCGCTTATCAGACCTCTGCCCGGAACGTGCTGCCGAGTTCCTCACCAAGTCCGAAGTAATGGCGAAAGTTGTAAATGAGAGGCTGCCATTTGGCAGGATCTATATAGTGGCCGTTAACGACAAAATCCCGGCGTACGTGAACTCGAAGAATCTCGATCTCGACCGATGCCGCGCCACCCAGTTTTTGAATCCGCGACTCTCCCGAGAGCTCATGGATGGAACGCGTGACGGCTTCGAGTTGCACCGGGCACTCCCGCACCCGCGGTGCTGAAACTACCTCGCTGGGCATCGTGGTAAATGAGGCCGCGGCGAACTTGTCCCTTTCAAAACGGAATTTCTCACGCTTGTCTTCGGGGACGGGATTTCGGCCTGTCAGGGGAGCGAGCGCCTCCACCTGCCGCCACATGTCAGGCGATGGCAGATTCACAACGCATTCCGGCTGAGCCTTCAGGTTCTGAAGAGTCTTGGTGTCGGAGAGAAGCCCCAAGGTCATGGTCCAGCCGAGGGCCCAGAAGGACGAGATCGGAGCAAGGTTCGGTGTACCGTCTTCGTTCAGCGAACTGATGAGTGCGACCGGATTTCCGAAGTAAAGAATCTTCGGCGCGATTGTCTCGAAGTCCGAATGCTCAAATGAATGGGACATGTCCTTGGGATGACCGCGAGGTCGTAGCGGATGTTTTTATCCGCCTGTGACTTTGCCCTGACCGGCGCTCAGCCCCAAATGTTCGCAGGCGGTTTCCAGGATCCATCCGCCGTTCCATACGGGCTCGCCACTACGACCGTGTATCCATCCGGATCGCGCATCCAGCACTCCCAGTGGTTGGGGCCGCCATCGCCCTCGCTGGCCGGCGGATTGCGGTGCTTCGGCATCACGATCGTGACGTTCATCTCGGCGGCGCGCTCCATCACGGCATCGAAGTCGTCTACCTCGAACCACAGCAGCACGCCGTTGCCATAGGGCTTGTCGTCGGGATCGGCGATCCGCCCGTGGTGGTGCTCCACCTCAAAGCTGTGCAGTTGCATCACGAGCTCGCCGTGATGGACAAGCTGGTCATAGGCACTGCCGCCATGAGCACTGCGGCATCCGAGCAGGCGCTGGTACCACCGGCTGCTCGCTTCGACATCGGAGACGGTAATCAGAGGTTGGGGACGCATAATGCCTTCCATCGTATCGCGACGAGTCAGTTCGAGATGAGCACTCCCTCTTCCACTGCGCGTTTGGCCGGATAGGCCTTGTGGAAGAAGTAGAACAGCAGCGCCAGGATCGCGAACACCAGCATGCTGGCTTCGGTTCCGCGCGGACCTCCAGTGAGCCAAGCGGGGCCGTGGAACTCCACGTTCAGCAGATGGCCCGGCAGCGGCTTCCCCGCGTTACCGGTGTTCGGTTCGGCGAAGACGACCATGTCGGTGTAGTCGGACGCCGCGTGAAATCCGATGGCGAACCACAACGTTCCCGTCCGGCGCAACGTCAGGCACCAGAACATTCCATACAATGCCACCGATAGCGGATCGATCCAGCCTTCGTTCGGCTTGAAAATCAGGTGCATCAGGCCGAACACACTGGACAGAATGGCCGCGGCCGGCCAGAAACCGATCGCTCGGGACAGAGTCTGCTGCGCGTAGCCGCGGAACGTGAATTCCTCTGCGAACCCGACACCCAGAAATGCGAGCGCCCATAAAGCGGCATATTTGATCAGCTCAGCCGGAGCCAACGCCAGCCCGTGGAACGAGCACGCACCCGCTAGCCAGATGGGGATCACAATGATGATCGAGGGCACAATACCCCACACAACTCCCTGCGCGAAAAGGCGCGTCGATCCGGGCGACGTACTCAGGCCATGGGAGGAGAACGGCGTCCGATCGATGCGGCACATCACCCGCGTCAGCAGCGCAACGGCCGCGAAGTTGAGCCACTCGTTGCTGGTCATGCCGAGCCAGGTCATGTCCCAGGCGGGAAAATGAATCTTCGGCAGCACGTAATCGAGGATCGGCCCCAGTAGATAATTCAGCGCGACGAAGATGGCAAACAGCCAGCCCGGCCGGATGCCGCGCTCGCCGAAAAATGCGGTTCGCAAACGCCGCGCGTTCTTCTCACCAGTCATGGCCTCACGTTAGCAATATCCCTCAATCGCGGCCAATGAAATTCGTCGAAACGGGCGCGCCAATCCGATAGAGTTATCTGCAACGGCCCTTCTGTTCCCCGGGACTGGGAGCCCGTGCACAGTCTGTTGTCGCCCGCTTGAAAATTCCAACGTGCTAACCTCAACCCCATGCTGACCGTCACTGCACGCCCCAGATCCCCGCGCCTGCTGCCGTTCATCAAATCGTTTCATTATCACGAGGCCAACCTGCCCATGGGCCTCGAACGCATTGTGCCCAACGGCCAGGCTCACCTGATGGTCAATCTTGCCGAAGACGAGTTCCGCACCTACGATCGCGCAAATCCAGCCCTCAAGATTCGCCATTCCGGTGCGGTGCTCGCCGGCCCTCACGCGCAGTCCCTCATCCTCGATACGCGGCAGATGCACTGGCTTGCCGCGGTCCAGTTTCGCCCCGGCGGCGCAGGCCATTTTCTCGCATCTCCCGCCAGCGAGGCATGCAACCATGTAGTGAATCTGGATGCGATTTGGATCGCAACCTCAATGCGCGAGCAACTGCTCGACGCACCCACTCCGCAGGCACGTTTCGATGTATTGGAGAACCTGCTTCTGCGACACCTTGACGACTCCTTCGATCCCGCTATTGCCTGGGCCATCGGTGCACTCGAGCGTGGCATGCGCGTTGCTAAGGTAGCTGCGCGGCTTGGCATGTTGCCGCGGAAATTCGAGCGACGCTTTACCAATAGAGTGGGCCTCACGCCCAAGCGCTACGCCCGCGTACGCCGCCTCCAGGGTGTCCTGAAATCGATCCGCACCAGCGCGCCGCCCGACTGGAGCATGTTGGCAGCCAAGCATGGCTATCACGACCAGTCGCATCTGGTGCACGATTTTCGCGAGCTTGCCGATATCACTCCATCGGGCTACAAACCTCATTCCGCGGCGCGCAACAATCACATCCCGATCGTCGCGCAGTGACGCTTTTTTACAATACAGGCCGCTGGTCGCTGGCCTATTCTTTGGCTGGAGCACGAATCGTCCCCCTAGGACTGGCAGATGAACTTCAATCGTTCCGTCCCAACTGACACGGTGCTGCCGCACGTCGCCTACCACGACGTGGAAGAGGCGCTCGCGTGGCTGAGCCGCGCCTTTGGTTTCGTGGAGCACTACCGTTACGGCGATCCCGTGAGCGGCGCCCAAGTGCGCGCAGGCAACGCGTTCCTGATGGTCAAGCGCGCAGGCCTCGAGACTTCCCTGCCCGACCAGCTCGGCTACGGAACGCAAAGCCTGACCATTTTCATCGACGATGTGGAAGCGCATTGCGAGCGAGCCAGGACCGCGGGTGCGCGCATTCTGGAAGAGCCGCACGAGACGGTGTATGGCGAGTTCCAATACGCAGCACGCGATCTCGCCGGGCATCACTGGCTGTTCTCGCGGCACGCTCACGATTTGTATCCCGCGCAATGGGGAGCGGACGTAGCCAATCCAGTCACGGCCCCAGCGCACGTTGCGCCCATGCTTTCTGTGAGGCGAGGCAAGGCTGCTGTCGAATTCTATATGGATGCATTCGGCGCGCAGGTGCTATTCCAAATAGAGGCTCCCGACGGCGCTGTGGTCGCGGAGTTAGGAGTGGGGCAGTCGCGCTTCTGGGTCGCGGATGAGTCGCCGGAGCACAAGAACTTCAGTCCGGAGACACTGGGCGGCGGAACCGTGCGCATGGTGCTGACGGTGCACGATCCGGACAGCGCCTTTCAGCGCGCGATCGACACCGGCGCTGCGGTCGTGCATCCTGTTACGGACCAGGATTACGGCTGGCGCGTGGGCCGCCTCGTTGATCCGTTCGGACATCATTGGGAAATTGGAAAGCCGCTGTAACTGCGAGACACTATGAAGAGAGCGCCTCTACCGATAATCGTTATTTCCGTGTTGATCATGCTGTCTGGTGCGTTTGGTCTCTACGGCGCGTGGCTCAACTTCATGGCGCATCCAGATAGCCACAGGGATGCGTTTCTCGCCGCGGCCGTGAATGTACTGGGCCTTGTCGCCGGCTTCTTCGTGCTGCGCGGCCGCAACTGGGCGCGCTGGCTGGCCGTTGCCTGGATGGCCTTTCACGTTGCCATCAGCTTCGGGCATCCACCGCAAGAGTTGATTGTGCACTCGACCCTGCTCGTGCTGTTCGCTTACGGGTTGTTCCGCGCCGACGCGCGTTCGTGGTTCGGGCCCACGCAGGGCGGCTTCTAAGGGTTTACAAATCACCCTCGGCCAGACTCTGGTAATACCATACACTTGCTCTTCACTGCCGATAAGCTATCTGGCTCGTTACGCCACTGAGCGCAGTCTGACTGTGCAGAGATCCTCTGCGGGACTGAATAGCGGAGGCACTCCATGCGAGCTCTGGCTCAGGACGGCAGGAGAACGCATGAAGCAAGGGATTTATGTCAGCAATGTTGAGACCTTCCTTCCCGAGAATGCTTTCATCTATTCGCAAACCGATTTGAAGGGCAGGATCACGCACGTTAATGGGGTCTTTGCCGAGATCAGTGGCTACGCGGTGGAAGAGATGCTGGGCAAGCCGCACAACCTGGTGCGGCATCCCGATATGCCGGCCGAGGCTTTCGCGGACTTATGGAGATCTCTGAAAGCGAACCGGCCCTGGCAGGGAGTGGTGAAGAATCGGCGGAAGGACGGCGGATTCTACTGGGTGGTGGCCAACATCTCTCCGGTGCGGGAAAACGGCCGGGTCGTAGGATTCCAATCGCTGCGGGGAAAGCCCACGCGGGAGCAGATTCAGGCGGCTGCCGACGCTTACCGGCGCCTTCGCGAGGGTGACCGAACACTGCGCATCGAAGAAGGACGCGTGGTGCGGGTGCGTCCCGAGTGGGTCGAGCGAATCGCGCAGCCAGGAAGGCAGATGGGCATTGCGCTCGCGTTGACGCTGCTTTCTTCCTGCGCAGGCATTGCCCTGAGTTTTACCGCGCACAAGGGCTGGCTGAGCATTGCCGCGGCCATTGTGTTCGGCTTGTCAGGCGTTGCTGCGGGGTTGGGTGGCGCCTACACGCTGCCGAAGCTCAGGCGGAGGTTGGCGGGAATTGAGTCGCAGCTCGACCACATTCTTTCGACGGGCGATTTGACGCGTACCGGTGCGATGGGAATGGCAGACGAGCCGATTTCGCGCAAGCTCACTCTGTTGCTCACATGGGTACAGTCAACGTTCCAGTGCATTCAGGATGCCGTGGGCCCGGTTGAGACGGGAACGCAGCGCATCCTCGACTCCATTCTGAAAATCCAGAGCGCGGCGGAATCGCAGAACAAGTCCACGTCAAGTGTGGCGGCGGCTACGGCAGAGCTCGAGCTCACCATTCGCGAAGTGTCGGAACACCTGCAGACCACCGAGAGTGCTGTCGTTGATTCGGGCTCAAGGGCGACAGAGGGCGCTGGATTGTCAGAGCAGGCTGTAACGCGAATCGGTGATCTGAGTAATGCGATCAAGGATGCGGCGCGCGACGTGGAAGCGCTAAGCGCCAGTTCGGCGGAAGTGGGCGAAGTGGCGCGACTGATTCGCGAGATCACCGAGCAGACGAATCTTCTGGCGTTGAATGCGTCCATCGAAGCTGCGCGTGCCGGGCAGGCAGGACGTGGATTTGCCGTCGTCGCAAACGAGGTGCGCAGCCTTGCCGATCGCACGCGCGCTGCCACCGGCCGGATTGACGAGCTTCTCAGCACGATCAAGGGTGACAGCGATCGCGCCATCACCGGAATGCACGCGGGAACGAGCAAGGTCGACGATGGCGTGTCGCTGGTGCGGGAGGCCCACACTACGCTGGTCGGCATTGACGGCCTCATGAGCGGCGCGGTCAAGCGGGTATCGGAGATTGCAAGTGCATCGTCACAGCAGACCATTGCGATGAATGAAATCAGCAGCAACATCCATCAGGTGGCCGCGATGACGGAGCAGAATGTAGGCGCGGTGCACACGGCTACGGATCTCATTGCGGGTCTGTCGCCGATGGTGGACCGCGTTAAGAAATCGGTGGCGCAATATACGGTGTGACGACGGCGTTCATGGCTTGCGCATGAGGAACGCAATTCCGTCCACTTTGTAGATCACCTTGCCATCACCGGCCGGTTCGGACGCCACCTGGCCGGCTCGCACTTTGTCGTATGCGGCCGCAAGTTGCGTCAGAACAGCAGGCGAAGCGACCGGAACATTGTGCGCACCGAGGACGATCTTCACCTGCGGTGCGAGCGCAGCGAGCCTGTGCACGGACTTGCCGTAAGCAACGAGATCAGTCTCGGGCCGATAAATCCAGATGGCGCCAGGGTAATAAGTATCGCCGGTAAACAGCAGGCCATTCGCGCGATCGAAGAGCGTGATTGAATCGGGCGTGTGACCGGGCGCAGCGATGACTTCTATCGTCCGACCGCCCAGATCGATCCGCTCGCCATCGTGGATATACTTCGCGATCTTCCAGGGTTTGGTTGCATACTTGCTGCGATCGAATCCGACTGGAAAAGTGCCGCAGACTTCGCCAGGTGCAATCTCGGCCTGCGCATCCTCGCGCGAGCCACGCGCGTTCTGCCGCGTGAAATCGGTATCCATTCCATAGACAGTGTCGAACTGCCAGTTATCGCCAACGTGATCGTTATGCGTGTGGGAGTTGAGCACGACTATAGGCAGATGCGTGAGCTGCGCGGTGAGCGACTTCAAATCGCCGACGCCCATCCCTGTGTCAAACATGAGCGCGCGCTTCTGCCCGAGGATGAGATAGCCGATGGTCTCTTCGGACTGATGCGGCTCGTAGATGGCAAGCACGTCCCGCGCGACTCTGTAAACCTCGAACCACGAGTCGTGCACCGGTACGCGCTCGATTGCTTTGTACTCTGGCCGCGGCAGCGCTTTACACCATGCGGGCGTGTCGGCCTGGGCAATCACCCAATGCGAAGTTGACGCTACGATAATCGCAGCAAAGATCGTCGAAACAATTCGCATGCATGCCCTTCGTTCATTCAGTAGCCTATGCAGAGTAGGCTTGCACCTGATCACCAGCCGCTCATCACCGCTTCACAGCGTCCCCGATGAACTTCTCCAGATCCGCGCGCAACTGATGCAGAGCGTCCACGTTGAGATAGATCATGTGACCCGAAGGATAGTAGCTGTACTGCACATTACCTCGCAGTTCCTCAGGAAGCTGCATGTGATTCAGGTCGAACTCGGTGAGAAAGAACGGCGTGGCCAGGTCGAAGTAGCCGTTGGCCGAGAAGACCTTCAGGTGCGGATTCTTGCGGATGGCGCTGGCCAGGTCGGCCGCCACGTAGGGTTGCGACTGCTCGCCGCCGGGACCGCCGAAGCCGCCGCCGCTGGTGGGTCGATGCTTCCAGTCCCACTGGCCGATCGAGCCTGCGCTGGGACGGTACGCATCGGTCGAGTCGTACTTCAGTTCCGTCTCCAGATAATTATGAAGCGCCGCAACGAATGCGCCGCTGATGCCTGTGTCGGAGGCATCGTAGCTGGGATTCTCGCCGGCCGCATCCACGTCCTCGCCCTCGAAGCGCATGTCATAGCGGCCGAGTGTGAGGCGCTGATCGCGCAGCACTTCCTTACGGAAGCGCGTGGGCGAGATGCGAAGGTTCGTTTCCTTCACATACTGCTCGCTGAGACCCGTGAATCGACTCACTTCTTTCGAAACGGAATCCAATTCCGCAGCCGAAAGCCTGTCGCCCTGGAACAGCGCATGCGCGTACGGCCCGCTGGCGAAGTCGCGCGCCTGCTGCACCCAAGCGGCCAGGTCGGCGGGCTTGTTCTGCACCTTGTTGAAGTACCACGCCGCTGCCGCATAACTCGGCAGGTTGCCGATGTAAATGGTGTCGTAACCTCCGGCGCGCACGTTGTAGTTGAGGATCGATGAGATCAGCACTACTCCGTTGAGTTGCACGCCATCGTTACCCAGCATGTCAGCCAAAGCGGCCGAACGGGTAGTACCATACGATTCACCAATGAGAAACTTCGGCGAATTCCATCTCTGGTTCACACTGATCCAGCGAATGATGAAGCGGTCGAAGGCGCGCAGGTCCTGGTCTACGCCGGTGAAGTCCTTCGGCTGCCCCTTGCCCACCGCGCGCGAGTAGCCGGTGAGAGGCGCATCGACGAAGACGAGATCGGTCTTGTCGAGCAGCGAATCCTGATTGGGCGCAAGGGTGAACGGCGGACCGGCAGTTGCCTTGGGGCTGTCGGTCTGGATGCGCACCGGCGAGAACGAACCCATATGGAGCCACAGGGTAGCCGAGCCTGGTCCTCCGTTATAGAGAAAGCTCACCGGCCGGGAGCCGGCCTGCGCACCGTCGAGGGTGTAAGCAACATAAAACATGCTGCCGTAAGGCTTGTCTTCTTCGTCGCGGATGAGCAACGTGCCGGCGGTCGCTGTGTAACGCAACGACTTGCCGCCGAGCGTGGAATCGTGATGCGTTACGGATGTCCGTTCCGGCGGAATGGGCGCATTCTCATTGCTCTTCTGGTCGGCGCCCTGGCTGCTCTGCTCACGCGCCTGCCGCGCCGGCTCAGGATTGCGCACATTCGATTCTTGTGGGTTCGGGCTTTGTTGCTCCCGGTTGCGCTCCTGCGCGGCCACACTTTCAATAGCGAATAAAGTTGCAGTCGCTACAACAGCGACGCACACGCCGAGCCTGACTGCCTTCATGAACCAGGGCCCTCCCAAATCCAATCGAATCTCCGAACGGTGCAGACGAATCCATTGTAACGAGAGGTTGAGCGCTCGCCGTCGGATGAACCATCGCCTGGGCATGCGCGTATCTGAACACGGGTGTTCGAAAATGAACAGCGGCGCTGCCGCGTGGGCAATCTTTGAGTCCACTTCGTATCATGGATTAGCCGGTATGCAAGATTATGGATTCGGCACATAACGTGCACATCAAATCTGCGTCAGATTCCCCGGAGGGTCCCCCGCGTTTTGAAACAATTTGGCACTTTCACGCTCGATACGCTCAACGAGTGCCTGTGGCGCGCGGGCGTCCGCATTGCGCTGCCGCCAAAGCCATTCGCTGTGCTGCGTTATCTTGTGGAGCATGCTGGCCGGCTCGTCAGCCATGATGAGCTGCTGGATGCGCTGTGGCCTGAAACCTACGTGCAGCCCCAGGTGTTGCGCACGTATATGCTCGATCTCCGCAGAGTCTTGGAGGACGATGCGCGTAATCCGCGTTTCATCCAGTCATTGCCCAAGCGCGGCTACTGTTTCATAGCGAACATAACGGAAGGCGTGGCCAGTTCCGCAGGCGCAGCGACACCGCTCGCTGTGACAACACCACCAGCGCCCAATATCGTTGGCCGCGATTCAGAGTTGGCTTGCCTGCAAGCCACCATGCAGCAGGCGGCGAGCGGTGCACGGCAGATCGTCTTTATCACAGGCGAAAGCGGAATCGGCAAGAGCGCGCTGATTGATGCCTTCCGCGGAATCGTGGAAGCGGCGCAAGTGGCAACAGCTGCGTTCGGTCAATGCGTTCCAGGGTTCGCAGGCAAGCAGGACTACTACCCGCTGGCCGATGCCTTTCGCTGCGGCTCCGAGTCGGCGCCGGATTCTGCGATCCGCCGGGTTCTGCGCAAGCAGGCCGCAGGTTCTGCAGCCCCAGATATTGAAGCGGATCTGGGCGCATCCCCTGTACCGGGCGAGTTGTGCGCTGCCCTTGAAGATATGGCGATGGACAGGCCACTGCTGCTGATTCTGGAAGACCTGGAATGGTCTGACGATTCAACGCTTGCAGTGCTGTCGGCGCTGGCGCGCAGGCGGGGGCCAGCGAAGCTGATGATCGTGGTTACCGTTTCACCGCGTACCGGCTCCAAGGCCGAGGCGCTTACGCGCCTTATGCATGATCTGTGTCTTCGGCGCCTGTGTACGCACCTCAGTTTGGGCCGGCTTTCAAAATCGTCCGTGGCCAAAGTGCTACGCGCGCGGCTCGGGCAGGAAGAATTGCCCGAAGGTCTGCATGAGTTTGTTCACTTGCAGTCGGAAGGCAATCCACGATTTGTGTTCGCGATCTTGGAGCATCTCATCTCAGAGAAGCTCCTCACACGCACTGACAACGGCGATGACACGCGATGGGAGTTGCGCCCTCTGGAGCAGGATGCGGCAACACCCGGCGAACTGGCGCGCATGATCGAGCTTGAGATCGAACATCTCTCCGAAGAAGAGCAACAACTGCTCGAGGCCGCGAGTCTGGCAACTGTCGCATTCCCGGCGTGGATGGTCGCAGCCGCGCTGGGAAAAGATGTTGCCACTGCCGAAGAAGCATGCGATGCACTTGTAAGGCGCGTGTCGTTTGTGAAGCGGGCAGGCGAGGACGAACTGCCGGATGGCACGCGGTCAAGTTTCTATGTCTTCGCGCATGCGATGTTTCGCGAAGTGCTTTACCAGCGGCAGTCGGCCGCACGCCGCGCAGCACGTCATGCGCGTGTGGCGGATCGCCTTCGAGCCATCTTCTACGGACGTGATGAACTTATCGCGCGCGAGGCTGCGGCACATTATGAAGCCGCGGGTGACTGGTCGAACGCGATGGCGATGCTACGGATTGCCGCGCAGCGTGCGCTCGAAATGAAGGCTTTCAGCGAGGCCGCGGACCTGCATCAGCAAATCGCACGACTCAGCAACTACACAACGCGCAATGGCCTGCTCCCAGCGTCAAAGGACGTTTACGATGAGCTGATGTGGTCGCATGATTCGCACGACATTGACGCTGCTCGTATCTCGCGTTCTACATCTGCTAAAGCTTGACGGTTTCTCCACGGACCTTTGACGCATTTGTTTTTGCGGACCGCTAATGTGCTTTCCATGGAGGACACACGGATGCGGTCCACAATGTTGAAATGGTTTCTGGTCCCGGCGGTTGCCGCGATCGCAGCGCTCGCCAGCCAAACAGCCAATGCAGAGAAGGTGAACGTCCCCTTCAATTTCTCAGCAAACGGCCAGTCATTCCCCGCAGGCGCCTATGACGTGCAACAGGGCATCAACGGTAGCTTCGTTACCCTGCAGCAGCACGACGGCACGAAGCACCTGGTAAGCGTGCTTGAGCCTGGCGTCAAGGATCCTTCAGACTCCCGCATAGTGCTGCGCTTCGATGTGAATGGCGAGGACTACATCCTCGACACCATTCAGATTCATGCGAAGACCACCGCGCACATGACCAAGTCTCATAAGCATCACAAGGACCAGGAGCGCGTCATTACAGGCGAGTAAAGCGTGGGATGGAATCTCCACGTTTTCTTGACGCCTTCTTGACGCATCACAGGAACCGCAATCGCTAACTTCGTTTTAGAGAATTGTGACGGGCAATGCACCACGAACGGTTCTCGATCCTTCCGCATCCGCCGGCACTTACTCTCCGGCCGGAGCAAACGAGATGCCTGAGCGGCGCAGACGCTGCTAGGCAGAGGCTGAGCATCAACGCAAGGCTAAGCTGAGCGTTGAACTCACTCCAGCCCGGAGCTACACCTGAGCGTAGCTCCGGGTTCTTTTTAACTGGCTGGTGGCACGCATTCATACCCGGCGCTGATACTTTCTTCCCAGAGACATGCCGGTAAAAACGAAGAGGCTTCTCCGCCACGGAAGAAGCCTCTTTGCTTTTGGCGCGACGCCCCTTCACGACGCATTATTGCGGATGCTGCTTCTCTTCCTGCTTCTTCTGCTGCTCAGTCTTGTGCTGCTGTTCTGGTCTGGCCTTGTTCTCCTGCTGCGGCCGCGGCTGATTTGCGTGCGGCTGCTCCGCGTGCGGATTAGCGGGGTGCGCCTGTGGAGTCTCGGGCCTATTCTGCTGCGGCCGGTTCGGCTCCACGGGATGCTGCGCTCCCAGGTGCTGCGGCTGTGAAGTTGGATGGGACTGCTCGAGACGCTGCGCCTGCGCCGCAGGACGGGCCGGCTCAGCCGCCCTGATTTGCGGACGCTGCTCAGGTATGGGCGCACGGTTTATCTGCTGCGCTGCCTGATGCCCCTGCACGGGCTGATTCCGGTTAGGCTCTGCCTGGTGCTGCTGTTGTACACGCTGCTGTTCCTGAGCATGCTGCTGTTGTTGTTGCTGGGCGCGCTGCAGTTGCATTCGCTGGGCTTGTTCCTGCTGCGCATGCTGCTGTTGCTGCCCTCGCTGTTGTTGTTCCTGCTGTGCGCGCTGCTGTTGCTGCGCTCGCTGTTGTTGTTCCTGCTGCGTACGCTGCTGTTGCTGTTGCTGCGCTCGCTGTTGTTGTTCCTGCTGTGCGCGATGCTGTTGTATGGGTTGTTGCGCCTGATAATGCACCGGGGCCGGTGGCTTCACATCGCGGTCCGCCTGAACAGGATGCGAGACGGCCACCATCTGCGGGCGGTTGTTGTTGTAACTCGCGAAGTTCTGGCGATCGCGTTGTGCCTGCTGCACGATTTGCATCTGCGTCGACATGGGAGGATTGTGCTGCTCGCGCATTGCCGCGATCTCTGGTGCGCGCGGCCGAGCCTGGATGCCGCCGTTTCCGCCGTTGTAGCTGACCCGCGTGGTGTTCTCGTTGATGTTTGTGACTCTGTACTCGTACACGTTCTTCACCACGGTGGTGTTCACGTTGTTCACGGCGCGGTTGTAGGCGAAGTCGTTTCCGTGCCAATAGCCGCCTTCATAGCCGTAGCCGTTGTAGCCATGGCCATAAGGGATGTCGCCGTAGTAGCCGACGTGCCGTCCCCAATATCCGCGATGCCACCCGTAACGGCCGCTGTTAAAGCCCCACCAGCCTGGCGTCCACAGCGCGCCCGTGTACGGCGCCAGCACCCATGCTCCGGGAGCCCAGTAATAGCCCTGCGAGTTATCCCACTGCCATGACCCGGGAGTCCAGATATATCCCTCGCCGGGGCACGGCGGCTGCTGATAGGCGGGAAGCGGCGGCGGAGGCTGCTGAGAATACGCAACCGGCGTCTCATAGTCGCTGTAGTTGTTATTGTCGTAACTATCGTAGTTGCCGCCGGAAGAATACTGATCGGGATATTGATCGGGTTGGGTTGCGTCGCTTGCGTACTCACCGCTCGCGGATCGCGATCGCGGGGTCGGCGCTCGACGTGAGATGTAGGCCGGCTGCTGATCATTCGGCGCGCTATACGCGCCGCTCGGTGCCGCCGTGTTGTCGCTTGCGTTCGATACGGGCGCTACATTTGCATTGGCCGGATCCTGATTGGTGCTCTGGTCTGTCGCAGTGTTCTGATCGGCACTATTCGGATTCTGGCTCTGATTCTGATTACTCTTACATCCGCCGGCCGCGACTAAAAATGCCAGCAGCGCGGATGCGAAAACGAGTTTGGGGAAGCCTTTCATCCGCATCACCTCATAAGCGTGGTTGGATGCGGCTCTAAGAGAAGGTTTTGTTTCTAGGTAAGAACCTGCGCAAGCACCCTGCAATCAGCCGAATGCAGCTACTTCTTCGGGGCTGGATGTGAGCCCGGCGGTACAGATCGGCCCTGCGCATTGGCTGGAGGCGTGGTTGTGGGGCGCCGCTCCGCTTTGGCTCTGAATGGATCGCAGAGTTGTGAATCCTGACCGCGCGACATGCCCTGCGGCACGTTCTGAGCCGCGCAGAGCTTAGGCTTGAGTTCCTCGCCTTCCTTGCGCGTCATCACGGCAGTCTGCTCCACACCGTTGAACGGATTGACACCGAAGCGATAAACGTAATCGTCCGGCGACTTCTGTTTGCCGTAATCGTAGTGAAGCCACGTTGCGAGATACTGCTGGCCATCAGGCTGCGCCAGCACCGCATACATCTGGGTGAGATCAACGCCCGCGGGCGCGGTGCCCCACACCGGAACCGTTTGCCCGCCGCGAATCCATCGCGCCGCGATGATGTGCTGCGCGTAGTCGTAGTGGAACGCGGTGAAGTACGTCGTCACGGCGCAATCCCGGCAATCGTCATACAACGCAGCCAACTCGCGCGGCGAACCCTCGCGGAGTTCAAGCCAGTCGACCCAGCGCAGATTCACGCCTTTCAGCAGAGGAGTCTTCAGCTTGGTAGTGAGGTTCACGCTCCAAAGCTGGAACGTATCCGAAGAAGGCAACGCGTCAGGGGCGCTGCGTTCTGTAGTCACAACCAGAGCAGCATCGTAGAGCACACCGATCTCGCGGATCGCAGTCCACTTCTCGCTGGAGAGCGCACGCGTGACCCACACAATCACAGACTGATCTGCGTCAGAGCGGAAGTCGACCCAGTGAAATGCCGGATCGCCCTGCGCTTGCGCCAGCCGCGGCGCCGCAAAGGCGCAGGCCATCAGCGCAAACAAGAACAGCCTGAGGGAGAAGCTGCGCATGCATTCAGAGTAAATCAGGTCACGTCGCTAGCATCGGGCGCAATGGGCGCCGGAGTTTACTCCCTCAACACCGCCCGGCCGTTCCAATCCCTAATGCCTGATCCCTGTCTCTCACAGCTTGTCCCAGATTGCATCGATGCGCGCCTTCGTCTCGCGGTCCATTTCGATCATCGCGGGCCATGGACGCTCGAAGCCCTCAGCCTTCCACTTGCGCGTCGCGTCGATGCCCATCTTAGAACCGTAGTTCGGCAACCGGCTCGCGTGATCAAGCGAGTCCACCGGCCCAAGCGTGAATTGAATATCGCGCTCGGGATCGATGTTGTTCGCAACGCGTAGCACGACTTCACCCACGTCCTGCACGTCGCAGTCTTCATCCACCACCACGATGCACTTGGTGAACATCGCCTGCCCCAGCGACCAGATCGCGTTCATCACCTTGCGCGCCTGGCCGGGGTAGCTCTTCTTGATAGACACGAGCATGAGATTGTGGAAGACGCCTTCCACCGGCAAATGCACATCCACAATTTCCGGAATCGTCATCTTCATCGCCGGAAGAAAGATGCGCTCCACGGCCTTGCCCATCCACGCGTCTTCCATCGGCGGCTTGCCCACAATGGTCGCGGAATAGATCGGATCCTTGCGATGCGTGATGCACGTCAGATGGAAGACCGGATACAAGTCCTCCATCGTATAGAAGCCGGTGTGATCGCCGAACGGGCCCTCGGTGCGCAGCTCGCCCAGTTCCACATAGCCCTCGAGCACGATCTCGGCATGCGCCGGCACTTCGAGATCGACGGTCTCGCACTTCACAATCTCTACCGGCTTGCCGCGCAGGAAGCCGGCAATCATGAGCTCCTCAACTTCTGGAGGCGCCGGAACAATCGCCGAGAACGTCGTTGCCGGATCAGTGCCAATGGCAACGGCAATCTCCATGCGCGATCCCTTCAGGTTGCCGAACGCCACCTGCGGCAATCCACCCACCGGCCCGTCAGAAACGGTCACTGCGCCACCCGCCGTCTCTGCCATTGCAGCCACACGCGCCGACGCCTCGTCGGCAGTAGCCGCCCCTGCAGCGGCGTTGCGCAGCGCTTCACGATAGTGCTCAGCGGCCACCTTCTGCCGCTGCCAGTGCATGCCGGTGGTCTGCCCATCATAGACCTGCATGCGATACATGCCGATGTTGCGCTTGCCTGTGTTGGGATTCCGTGTATGCACGCAGGGCAGCGTGATGAAGGGCCCGCCATCGTGCGGCCAGCACTTCAGAATCGGAAACTGCCGCAGGTCGAAGTTGTCGCGCCCGCCGTTGTCCTTGCCTTTCAAAACCACTTCCTTGCACTTGGCATCGCGCGCGCTCACCGTCTTGGGAAACACATTCCCCAGCTCCGCCAATTGCGGCAGCATCTTCAGCTTGTCCAGGAATCCGCCCGAAGGCGGCTTCATATTCATCAGGCCGCTGATGCGCTCGGCAATCTCATCCAGCTTGTTGACGCCCAGCGACATCGCCATGCGGCGCTCGCTGCCGAACTGGTTGATGAACACCTTGTGCCCCGGATGCCCTTTGATGTTCTCAAACAGCAGTGCCGGGCCGCCTGCAGTTCCACCGGGGCCGCCCCTCTTGGTGATCCGATCGGTGATCTCCGTGATCTCCAGTTCCGGAGACACCTCTGCCGTGATGCGCTTTAATTCGCCGTTCTTCTCTAGAGTTCTGATCCAGTCGCGCAGATCGTCGTAAGCCAATCGAGTCCACTCCCCTACCCCTCATACTAAGCCGTCACAATCGAAGGCATCTCTTCCGACTATGTGCTTGTAGGCACTTTGCGCGCCAAACTTGCCGCGGGCCAAAATGAATGGCCTCCGCAACGTGACCGCCAGCGACGGCAACGCGGATTCATTTCACAATGCGCGCCGCAACCGGCCCCAGTACCGCCATCAGCAGCACGTAGGCCGCGGATAGCGACCCGAGCTTCGGCTCGAGCGCCACGCCCAATCCCGCAATCACGATTGAAAACTCTCCGCGCGAGACCAGCGTCAAGCCGGCGCGAAGCCTTAATCGCGTTTCGATTCCCGTGCCTCGCGTAGCCCAGTAGCCGGTCAGGATCTTTGTTCCCGCTGTTACAGCACCGAGAACCAGCGCCACCGGGAGCGCCGGCAGCAGGCTCTTCGGATCGATTTCCAGCCCGAAAAAGAAGAAGAAAATTGCCGCGAACAGATCGCGCAACGGCGTCACCATCCGATACGACCGCTCAGCCACAGGGCCAGACACCGCAATACCTACGAGAAACGCGCCGATTGCCGCCGACACCTGCAAGCTCTCCGCCCCCCCAGCCACAATCAGGATGGTCCCCAGCAACGTAAGCAGGAGTACCTCGTCAGAGGTGTGCGCCGCCAGTGCGCTCAACCGCTCGCCGTATCGGGTGGCGATGAACAGCACCAGCGCAACCGCCGTGGTGGCCACTGCGATTGAGAGGGCGATGTGCATCGCTCCGCCGCCCCCAATGAGCACGCCCACCAGCGGCAGATACACCGCCATGATCAGGTCCTCGAGAACCAGGATGGCAAGCACCCTCGGCGTTTCAGGAGCGTTGGTGAGCTTCAGCTCCGTCAGCACGCGGGAGATGATCCCCGATGAAGAGATCAGCGTCACACCGCCCAGCAAAACAGACGGCAAGATGCCCCATCCAAGCAGTAGTCCGGCGGCAAATCCCGGCGGAAAATTGAGCAGCAGGTCGATCACCCCGCCCTTCATTCCGCTCTTCAGGTTGTGCCGCAGCTCAGCACCGGAGTACTCCAGCCCAAGCATAAAGAGCAAAAGCAGAACGCCTATCTCGGCTCCGTCGCGAATGAACGCTTTGGACACGTCGAGAGGCGCCAACCCGCCCTTGCCGAAGGCCAGCCCTCCCAGCAGATAGAAGGAGATAGACGAAAATCCCCACCGGCTCGCCAGCCGCGCCAGAATAGCCAGCCCGATGATCGCTGCGCCCAACTGAAAGAACAGCAGAGACAGGTGGTTTGCGGGCAATCGAGCTCCTCCTGCGAAGGTCTGCTGCTGTCGTCAGTCTAGACTGACGCCTCGGGCCCGGCTCCGCTCAACGAAGGAAAGCGCTTGCGATCGCCCGCCGCTTGGTATTCCCAGCTCCGCATGAATGTCGAATACTAGATAAGGTGAGAACTCTCTCGCTCGAAGGGTCCCGCAGGCGTCCCGCTATCCCAGCTGAACGAGCGTGGCCTGCGGATTGACCGGCGGAATGGCCTCCATCGGATACCCAAGGCTCTTCCACGCCTGATAACCGCCGCGCAATGGACGAACCCGCTCAACACCAAGCTTGTGGAGCTTCATGGCAGTGTGCGCCGCCGTCTCTTCGTTGGGACACGTGCAGTAGAGGATCACGTCACGGTCACGCGGAATCTCCCCTATCCGATGAGTCAGATCGTCGGGAGCGATGCGCTGCGCTCCCGGCAGCACAAACGGATCGGTCAACTGCTCAACCGGATGCCTGAGGTCGACGATGTAAACCTCTTCGCCGTCCTGGATCTGGGAGTAGAGTTCCTCGGGTTCCAGGCGCGATTCCGCCATCTGGCGCAGCAGCACCCGCCGCCGCATCACTCGCGCGACGATGAACCCCGCGATGCCGATCACCAGCAGAGCTCCGGAGAACCGTCCTACCCAATCGAGCAAGCTGGGATCGCGCTTGAGGGCGTCGCCGAAAAGCCGGCCACCCCACAGCCAGGCGAGCAGCCACATCAAGGCCCCAAGTCCATCGAGGAGCACAAATTCCCCGTAGCTCATGCCCGCCTGCCCGGCAACTGGAGCGCTGAGCAGCGCGACACCCGGAATAAACTTGGCGATCAGGAGCGTGACCTTGCGGCGCCGGCCGAACTGGAGCTGTGTGCGACGCACGCACAAGGTCGGCTCCATCGACATCTTGCAAAGTAGGTTCAGGACGTGGTGGCCGTACCGCCGACCAATGAAAAACCAACTGCTGTCCGCGATCAGGCACGCAGCCAGACCCAACAGCAGCACCTCTGTCAGACTGAGCTGCCCCTGAGCGGACAAAGCGCCGGCTGCGAGCAATGCCGGAATTGTCGGCAGCGGCGCGCCAAGCTGCTCGATCAGCACCCACGCAAACAACAGCAGGTAACCGTATGTCAGAAGGATGTGCGTGGGAAGCGCCATGATCTCAGGGTACAGCAGCAAAGGATAAAGTAGCGTTTGCCCGGGTAAAGAGCAATGGGGAAGCCGTCTGCTTATGGGATGTGCGAAATAAAGATTGGGTGCAAACGAAAAGGCCGCCTTCGTGGCGGCCCTTCGTCGGAGAGAGAATCTGCCTACTGCTCGACGCCCTGAGTCGACTCCGCCGGAGTGGCCGAAGCCGTCGCCTGCACGGGCTTGTTGATGAAGTAATTGTGATCCCAGAGGTTGCGGTAGAACGCGCCGGTGAGTTCCGCGGCGCGCGGACCGAATGTGGGCCGGCCGCCCTCGAGGAAGAACACGGTCACAAGGCTGCCCTGTGGCGCCTCAGAGAACGAAGCAAACCAACCGAACCGGGTGCCGTTGTTGGAACAGGTGCCGGTCTTGCCGAACACCGGCAGCTCCGTGAAGCTGGCGCGCAGGCGGCGGGCGGTGCCGTATTCCACGGCTCCGGCCATGCCGTCCTGAAGCTCGGGCACGTACTTGGCGATGTCCAAGGTGCGCTTGACGTGCGGTTCGAACGCCGCAATGTCTGCGGCCGTGGTGGGATGCTGGAGGTAGTACAGGGTTCCGCCATTCGCGAGGGCCGCAACGTAGGCACCGAGCTGGAGCGGGGTCATGGAAACACCCTGCCCGAAGCTGCACATCTTTCCAACACCACCCTCGGCGGCCGGAATCGGATGGTCAGGATACTCGCCAAGCTGTTCGCCCTGGATATGCCAGCCGGCCAGTTCGCCCAGGCCGAACTCATTGGCATAGTGCTTCACGCGCTCGAAGCCGAGCTCACGTCCAAGCTCTTCAAAGTAGAGGTTGTTGCTCTTGGCAAGCGCCTGGGTCATGTTCATGCGGAAGCCCGGGAGCTGGACCATGGTGTCGCGGGTGACGAGGCCCTCGGAAAGAGCCGCCATAGCCACCGTGATCTTGATGGTGGAGCACGGTTCAGCGCCCGGCGAAAGCGCCAGCTTCTGGTTAACCATCGCCAGAATCCGACCATTCGAGGGATCGA
The DNA here is from genome assembly GCF_025264625.1 of Occallatibacter riparius. NCBI lineage: Bacteria > Pseudomonadati > Acidobacteriota > Terriglobia > Terriglobales > Acidobacteriaceae > Occallatibacter > Occallatibacter riparius. The sequence continues at coordinate 4,006,149 of NZ_CP093313.1, read as the reverse complement.
TGACCACGGCGGTCCCGTTCATGTCCCCCAGGGCGTCAATGGCGGCCTGACGCACGATCGGGTCTTCTCCGGTGGTGATGTCACCGGAGAACTGGTCGGCGCCGGCAAATGAACTGGCCGTAAACCGCTCACCATAATAATGACGGCGCCCGTGCAGGCTGGCGCGGCGAATGGTGGCAGCACCATTGCCTGCCTTGGCAGAGTGCCGGGTGCGGCGAGCTGTCGCAGTTTTGGGCGCAGCTTTCGCAGTGGCCTTGGGTGCGGCCTTCGCCGAATGGTGCACCGTTGCGTGCGCACTAGCGTGATGAGTCTTGTGGGTTTCCACCAAGTGCTGCGATCTGCTGTGGTGGATGGTGTGCGGCGCGTCAAGGCCGGCCGCTGAGGCAGCCCCGGTTCCCGCCAAGGCGAAGCTAAAAATCAATGCGCAGGACAATCTCATCCAGCCGGCATCCTCTCAACAAATGGATTCTTGTCGTGCGTCGCCTTGGGGGAGGCGCACTACCCTGGTACTGCGTTCCATCTGCGGGATCTAGCGCAATTCACCGCAAAAAGACTTCGATCCCTCTCATTTGAGCTTTCCGGCTGGTTGATCGTGCGCCGAAGGGCTCTGCCGCGGCAGGCTTGGTGGACCTGACAGGTTCAGCCAAGGGGCCGCAAAATCCAAAAACTCATCAGGCTGGAGGTTCTAACCCGAATATACAGCTAATCTCTCTCGACCCGATGAAATTCCTTGTGACGCAGAACACTTCAGCTTTGTAGTTGGACTCCGCTAACGTATTCCGCGCTGCCTGTGCCGGGATAAAATCCGCCGCTCTTCTGATTATGGAGCCGTGCTGCAGGATTCTCCAAGCCTGTGGTACCGGTTGCCGGGATAGTCAACCCGGCCCTGTTGCGTCGGCCATTCTGCCCGCCTGCGGTGCAATTCGGCGGGCGGTTTAAGAGCCGAAGATTCAGAATTCTCTCAGGTTACGCTGCGCTGCGCAGAATCCGTTCCATTCGTAACCAGACTCATTTAGAACTGCATGCGCCGCATGAATGCCGGCACATCCAGGTCCCGCTCCATCTCGTCGCGCTTCTCGGCATACAGCGCCGCCATGGGCTGTTCTGCCGGAGTCGCTGGACGAACCCCATTGCCGAGGTCGGTCGCATAGTCGCGCGGCAGGGGCTTGTAAGGCGGCTCCTCGCCAACCTCGGCGAAGCGTGGTCGGGCCGGCCCAAGCGGCGCGGTATCGGCAAAAAGCTCATCAAAGGCCTGCATCTCAAGCTCGACCTTGGACTGGGGCGCCTCCGTCGATCCATCGCGTACCGGAACCGGGGCGGGCTCCTCCATTTCGTCGATCTCACTCATAAACCTCGCCGGAGCCGGGGCGGGGGCAGGCGCCGCCTGAACGGAAACCGACTCGGGTTCGGGAGAGATCGCAACTGCCTCCGACTGCCGGACCGACGCGGGTGCATACGCCGCCTGCTGTACCTGAACCGTCGCCGGGGGGGCGGACATCATCGAAACGGGCTCAGGCTCGCGCATCCAGTTCTCGCTCGAAAGCACCGGAACCGACACCACCGGCGCTTCCTCCACCGTTAGCATCCGGGCGCGGCGCTCCGGCATCTGGTCGCGGAATCCGGTCGCGATGACCGTGATCTTGACCTCGTCGCCCATCTTTTCGTCAAGCACCGCGCCGAAGATGATGTTGGCGTCTTCGTGGGCCGCTTCCTGGATGAGCGACGACGCGGCGTTGACTTCCGACAGCCGCAACGCGCTGGAACCGGTGATGTTGATGAGGATGCCGCGCGCTCCATCGATCGCGCCAGCTTCGAGCAGCGGCGACGCCATGGCGGCCTGCGCCGCTTCGATCGCCCGGCTCTCGCCCGAGCGGACCGCCGTTCCCATCACCGCGTGTCCCATGCCGGCCATCGTTGTCTTTACGTCCGCAAAGTCGCGGTTGATGATTCCGGGAATCGTGATGATGTCGGAAATGCCCTGTACACCTTGGCGCAGAACGTCGTCGGCGATCCGGAACGACTCGAAGAAGCCCGCGTCCTTGGCCACGGCGAGCAGTCTCTCGTTCGGAATCACGATCATGGTGTCGACGGATTCAAGCAGCTCCTTCAGCCCGCGCTGGGCCTGCTGCAGGCGACGCTTGCCCTCGAAGCCGAACGGCTGGGTGATCACTGCCACAGTGAGAATGCCCATCTCGCTGGCGAGGGAGGCGATGACAGGCGCGGCTCCGGTGCCGGTGCCGCCGCCAAGCCCGGCGGTAACGAAGACCATGTCCGCGCCTTCAAGCGCCTCGATGATCTTTTCCGAGTCCTCCAGCGCGGCGCGGCGGCCCACGTCCGGGTTGGCGCCCGCGCCCAATCCGGCGGTAAGGCGAACGCCGAGCTGCAGTTTGACCGGGGCCTGGCAGGACTTGAGCGCCTGCACGTCTGTGTTGGCGGCAATAAACTCCACGCCTTCCATGCGTGCCTGGATCATGCGGTTTACGGCGTTTCCGCCGCCGCCGCCCACACCGATGACCTTGATCCGCGCGCCACGCGGCGTCTCATCGTGATACTGGATGCGCATTTCCCCGGATTGTGCTGACATTTCCATAAGACTCCCGGCCTCCTGCTGACTCTCTAAAAGCTCGCTGCAAAGATGGCGCGCAGTTTGGCGCGCAATCCGTTGTTCTCCGCGGCGCGGGTCACGCGCGTGCGGTGTGCATATAAAAGTGTGCCGATGGCCGTCGAGAAGCTCGGATGCGCCAGCTCGCCCGGCATGTTGGAGAGCCTTACCGGCATTCCCGTCCTGGCCGGTACGCGAAGCTGGCTCTCGGTAACATCCAGCATTCCCGGCAGCATGGCTCCGCCGCCGGTTAGAACACAGCCCGCGCCCAGCGCGTCAAGCACGCCTCCGTTGCGCAGGCTCTCTTTGACGAAATACATCAGCTCGCGGGCACGCGGTTCCAAAATCTCGGCCAGCAGGCGCAGCGAAAGCTTCTGCGGATTAGGATTGGCGATCTCAACCTCTGCGTTTTGCGGCACGGCCGTCACCACGCAGTGGCCGTATTGCCGTTTCAACTGTTCGGCGTTTCCGAGGGGCATCTGTAGTCCCACGGCGAGATCGTTCGTAAAGTGAGCGCCACCAATTGGCACCGAAGACGTATGCGCGACGGCGCCCTCGAAAAACACAACCAGGTCGCTGGAGTGAGCGCCGATATCGAGCAAGCAGACGCCTAATTCCCGCTCGTCGGCTGAGAGCGTAGCCTCAGCCGCAGCGACTGACTCGAGCACAGCCTCCGTGACTTCCAGCCCAGCGCGATTGGCACATGTCACGGTACTTTGCAGGGCGGAGCCCGAACAAGTGGCGATGTGCAGATCGACTTCGAGCCGCGCTGCCACCATCCCTACCGGATCGAAGACGCCGGGCTGATCGTCGACGATGAACTGGCGAGGCAGCAAATGAAGGATTTCGCGGTCCGGCGGGCGCTCCACAGCGCGGGCACGCTCCACGGCGGTGCGAACATCTTCGCGCGTAATCTCGCGCATACGGCTGCCCAGTTCGAATCCGCCATTCGTATTCAGGCCGCGAATATGCGGGCCGCCAACACCCACAACGCACTCGTCGATATTGGCGCGGGCCACGCGCTCGCAATGTTCGGTTGCCGCTTTGACAACGCGGGCGGCGGGACCGAGGTCAGCAATGAGTCCCTTGCGCATGCCGGCCGATTCCATTGCCGCATGCCCGCGATAGCGCAGCGCGCCCTCATTCAGGTCGGCCGCCAAGATGCGCGTATGCGCGCTGCCCACGTCGAGCACTACGATCAGATTGTCCTGGTTCTGGCTCATCGTGTGCTCATTGTCCCTGCCGGGTTACAGCGGTTGCATTCATTGCGTGCTGGTGATGCAGCAGTGCGGCCTTGTGTGCCGCCTGGCGTTTTTCCTTTTCCCGCTGCGCCGCAGTTTTGGGCGCTGGTTTGGCGTGATGCGGCTGGACCTTGTGCTCGGACTTGGCTGCGGCCTGCGTTTGCGCGGGCGCCTCGACATGGCGAGCCGAAGGCTTCGCGCTTGCCGTAGCCGTGGTCCCCTGCGAAGCCGCAACCGGCTTACCGTCCGCTGCACTCACAGTCGTTGGCGATGCGCCTGCTCCCGGCGACCGTTTCAGCACAACCTGGCTGTCATAACGCAGGTCCAGCGCCGTCAGGTCCGGATACTCCCTGCGCCACTCTGCAATGTGAGCCTTGTACCGCTGATATCTCTCCAGGAACTGCTCATCGCCGAAGTGCAGCAGCGTGGGATCGTCCTGCATGGTCACCCGCGCGTCTTCAGGATCAGTGAGATCGATCTCCGAGATCTGCCGTGAGATGTTCTGGCCGGTCGAGTCCAGGTCGGCAATCAGCCGTTGATACACCGCCATGCGCGTCTTACGCGCGGCCGCGGCATCGCGCGGATCGATGCCCGTAACCACCGGGAACGAGTAGTGGTGCTGCGTCATGCCCTCGGGCGACATGGTGAGCAGCACGCCGTCGGCGTCCACCAGCTCCACCTGCTGGCCCTCGCGCACGAACGCGATGGGCGTCCGCTCAACCACTGACACACGGATCCGGTCAGGCAGGATACGCATCACGGTGGCGCTCTTGATCCACGGAATCTGCTCAAGCTCCTTGCGGCGTTCGCTCAGGTGAATAAAGAAGATGTTCTTGCCAATGTCGGCGCCAAAGATGGGCAGGATATCGGCGCGCGAAACCTGGCTCATTCCTGCGGCCTGTATATTCTCGGTTCCCGCGATGCGGAATCTGCCGTCACGCTCGAGCGCGTTCTTGATCATGATCACGCCGGTCACAAGAGCACCGACTACCAGCACTGCTCCGCTGGCCAGCAGCACGCGGCCCAGTTTGGAGACCGGCTTATACCAGGGGCCGGAAGGCTTCTCGAACTGGCGCTTGCGGCGCGGAAGCTCTTCGTCGTCATCAGGATCCGCCATCTCGACCGGCATCCCAGGCAGGTTGCGGCCTGAAGGATTCCGGCCTGCCCGGGGCGAGACTTCCTGTACGCGCCGGAAGCGAGACTCCTCGGACGTCTGGTCCTCCCATGAGAGGTTGCCGATTTTGGGACTGCGTTGAGCCACGCCGTGAGCTGGTCGTGAGATTCGCCAGAGTCCACTATAGGGCGGGGAGAAGTGGATTACTTGGTGCAAAACAGGGGGGAACCCCATGCGTAAACGGCAAAAACCAGAGACAGGGAAAAGTGACCAGAAACACAGGATTTAGGGAAACATATAACGTGATCGCCTGGGCATGGACCCGCCGCGATTGCATTAAGCTGGCGGAATGAATCGCATTCTGGCTCTGATTGCCGCTACCCTGGTCGGAGTTTCCCTTCCCTGCCTTGCGCAATCGGAGCACGCCTACAAGTACTTCCGCGCTGGCAGCCCGGCGGATGCTACGACAACCCACCCGCGCGCAGGCTACGCACTGATGGGCGGCGGCACCGATCTGGATGAGGCCTTCCAGTGGCTCTGCAATCGCGCCGGCGGAGGCGACTTCCTCATACTTCGGGCCACGGGCGACGACGACTACAACCCCTACGTCCAGCAATTGTGCCCCAAACTGAACTCCGTAGCCACGCTGATCCTTCCCAATCGCGCAGCGGCCGAAGATCCCTTTGCCGCCTCAACCATCCGCGCCGCCGAAGCCATCTTCATCGCCGGAGGCGATCAAGCCAACTACATCAACTTCTGGATGAAGTCTCCTGTGCAGGATGCGCTCAACGACGACATCGCCCGCAGCATCCCGCTCGGCGGCACCAGCGCCGGCCTAGCCGTCATGGGCGAGTGGGCCTACTCCGCGCAAGGCGACAAGCCCGACGATCCGAACCTGAGCGGCAAGCTCGCCCTGAGCGACCCCCTCGGTTCGCGCATTACGCTGACCCAAAATTTCCTGCGGATTCCGATCCTGAACGGCATCATCACCGACACGCACTTCGTCCGGCGCGACCGCATGGGCCGCCTACTGGTGTTTCTGGCCCGACTCAACGCCACACCAGGCACCCCGGTTACGCGCGGCATCGGCATCGAAGAAAAGGCCGCAGTGCTGCTCGAACCGGACGGCTCAGCGAGCGTCATCGGCCGCGGCGGCGCCTACTTCATCGACACTCCGAAAGGAACCGGCATCGCAATGCCGTATCAGCCGCTGACGTGGCAACCATACGCGGTCCAGAAAGTTCCACCCGGACACACCTTCAACTTCAAGACTTGGACCGGCGAATCCACCGCCTACCAACTCAACGTAAAGAACGGCCAGATCACATCCATGCAGCACGGCGGCGTGATCTACTGACCGCGCCGCCGCCCCTACTCCCTATTCCCTATTCCCTGTTCTTCACCACTCCAACGTGTGCACCGAATCCGCCGGCACGTCCAGTTCCACGGCATTCCCGCCCATCACGAACTGCACCCGCTCCTGCGCCCCGCGATTCGCCACCACCAGCACATGCTTGCCATCCGGATTCACAAACCCGCTGTAGCTGACCTTCGCGCTCTGGGCATTGGGCGCGACGCCATTGGTTGCGAACACCTTCGCTCCGCGCTTGATGTGCTTTGAGTAGTGCGCGAATGCCCAGTACTGCCCGCTCTTCGTGACCTTGTGGCTGCCGCCCTTCTCCGTGCCGCCCTCAATGCTGATCGTCCCACCGCAGGAGAACGGCCCGATGTTCGGCTTCCCCTTTTCGTCCAGCGCCAGATTCCACGCCGTAATCGACCGCGCCCAGTTGTTGAGGATGCCGTTGAAGGTCTCCGACCAGGTCGCGAAATCGGTCAGATAGTCGGGCTGCGTATAATCCGGCCCGCCTTCGGTCCAGTACATGTTCTTTTTCGGGAACGCATCGTGCACGCGGCTCATGGCCGATGCCTCGCCCACGTATCCGTGCCACGCGATGCCATCGACAGCGTCATAAACACTCGGGTCGCTCAGTTCATCAATTGCGCGCCCCCACAGCGAGTAGTTGTGATCGAGAATCCAGACCTTGGTATCCAGCCCGGCCTTCTTGATCGCCGGCGCGAGGAACTTGCCTGCGAACTCCATCTCCTGCTCCTGGGCCCACAAGCAGGCGGGCATGCGGCCTTCCTGCTCGGCGTCGGTCTCGTTCTGCACCGTAACGGCATTGATGGTCAGGCCCTCGGCCTTGTAGCCCTCCAGGAACTTCACAAAGTACCGCGCATATGGATCGAAGCTCTGCTTGCGGATAGCGCCTCCCAGCATGCTCTTGTTGGGCTTCATCCAGTTCGGCGGGCTCCACGGCGATGAAAACAGGAACAGCTCCGGATTATGTTTGCGGCTCTCCCGCAGCACCGGCAGGTAGTACTCCTTGTCGTGGTCGATCGAGAACTTCTTTAGTTCCGGATCCGGCTCGTCACTCTCGTCAAAGCTGTAAAGCGTGCGCGCGTAATCGCTCGCGCCAATGCAGGTGCGGCAGACGTTCATCGCCATTTCGTCCGGCGAGAAGATGTCGTGCAGGATCGCGTCGCGATCCGCCTGCGAAAGCTGGCTGAGCACGTAGCAGGATGAGTCCGTCAGGGCCGTGCCGAAGCCGAGAATCTCCTGGCGTGTATCGGCGGTGTTGAGGACGACAGCCTGCGCGCTGACCTGCGAAACCGGCTTCCACGTCAGCGGATCGGCAGCAGTATGACGGCGGTCGCGGAAGGTGCTCCACACCTTGACGGTGGAAGATGGCTGGGCGAACAGGCGCGGGCGGCCCAGCGATAGAACGGCGGCCGAGGCAGAGGCGGTCTTAAGAAAACTGCGGCGGGAACGCGTGGACATGAGTACAGCTCCTTGCGAAACACGGATGGATTGCCGGAGGCATAATAGCTCCCGAGACCGCGCGCGGTAAAACGTTTGCGCAAAGGCGATTTGCCCCGTCTGCCAGACCAGCCGGGTGCGTACGCGCCTACCTGCTGGACCTCGGCAGCTTCGGCCACTCGTCCGATTCGGACCGCTCCATTTGATCTCGCAAGAAGGGTGCGCTTTACTCGGAATGTTGCATTGCTCCCTAGCCGGAGAACGAAAACGCCGAGGAGGGCAGAACCTTATGAGCACATCGTTTCGAATCCCTGAGGTGAATCAATTCCTGACCGCCCCTGACGAGGCCGCCCTTCGCCGGCTCGAAGCAGAACCGATGGAAGAGCCCACTCTCGAGGACGCGGAAGAAGAGGAATTCGCGGAACTGTGGACCTGGGACCGCGGAAACCAGGGCGCCTAGCCTTGCCGCTTGCGAACGGGCTTCGAGCGACAGAAGCTAGGAGCCCGCGCTCAGCTTCTCCACGATCTGCGGCGCCAGCTGGCTCACGCTGCCGGCGCCAAGCGTCATAATCAGGTCGCCATCCTCGGCGCGCGCCGTCACCGCCGCAATCGCAGCCGGAAAATCCGGCACGAATTGCACGCGCGGGCCTTCAATCCGGTGTGCCAGGCGCTCAGCCGTTACACCTTGAATCGGCTGCTCGCTCGCCGCATAGATGGGCAGCACAAACACCGTATCCGCATCCGTAAACGCACCAGAGAACTCGTCCATCAGGTCGGCGGTACGCGTATAGCGATGCGGCTGAAACACCACATGCACCTGCTTGTAGCCGCACTCCCGCGCCGCGGCCAGAGTCGCGCGAATCTCCGTGGGATGATGACCGTAGTCGTCCACCACCGCCACGCCGCGCCCGCTCCCGCGATGCTGGAAGCGCCGATCCACTCCACGAAAATTCCGCAACCCCTCGGCAATCTTGTCCGGCGTCACGCCAAGCTGATGGCCGATAGCCACGGCCGCCGTAGCATTCAGCACGTTGTGACGGCCCGGGACATGCAGCTCGAACGGCCCCAGTGTTCCCGTTGCCGTAAACACCTGGAATCGGGAGAACGAGCCGGGCTCAGCCGCCAGCGGTTCCAATCGATAGTCCGCCTCGCGCGTTACGCCATAGGTAAACACCCGCCGCTGCGCGCGCGGCAAAATCGCCGCTAGCTGCGGATTATCCAGACATGCGGTCACAGCGCCGTAGAACGGAACGCGATCCATGAACGCCAGAAACGCGCGCTCCACGTCTTCCATGTCGCCGTAGGTGTCCATGTGCTCGCGGTCGAGATTGGTCACCACGGCAAGAATGGGCGAGAGCTTCAGAAACGAGCGGTCACTTTCATCGGCTTCCGCTACCAGGTACTGAGTTGTGCCCAGGCGCGCGTTCGAGCCCAGCGCGTCGACACGGCCGCCAACCACTACCGTAGGGTCCAGCTGACCCGCGCTCAGCACGCTCGCCACCATTGAGGTCGTCGTTGTCTTGCCGTGCATGCCGGCAATGGCGATGCCGTATTTCAGGCGCATCAGCTCGGCCAGCATCTCCGCTCGCTGAATCACGGGAATCTTGCGAGCCCGCGCTTCCTGCACCTCGGGATTATCCGCGTGCACAGCCGAGCTCGTAACCACAACAGTCGCGTTGCCGACGTGGCCCGCCTCGTGGCCCTCATAAATGATGGCGCCCAGCGCGGCCAGCCGATCCGTCACCGGAGTCCGGCGCAGGTCGGAACCTGAAACCTTCATGTTCTGGTTGAGAAGGATCTCGGCGATGCCACTCATGCCGATTCCGCCGATTCCGATAAAGTGCGCGTGCTGAGATGTAGCGAACATGGGAGGTACGAAGACTCAGAGTAACAGTAGAGGGCGAGCCCGCAGCCTGTAGCCGGCAGCCAGTAGCTTCTCTGGCCACAAGCTCTGGGCTACTGGCTACAGGCTACGGGCCAAAAGGCTCGTCGTATGACCCTTGATTGTTCCAAAAGTTGCGCCTTTTATTTTCGTGCCAGCACCGCAACATCCTTTCAAAACCGCTGTTTAGGAGTGACATAACCGGCGGGCACTGAGGCAAGCAAGAGCCAAGCCTCAGGGAGCCCGGAGCCGGAAAGGGTTTCGCAAAAGAAGCGAGCGGGCCCACGGAGGAGGAGTCATGAAAAAGCTTGGCAAATGGATGTTGGGTGCTGCGATGGTGGCCGGAACCATGGGCCTGGGAACGACCGCAGCCCATGCGCAGGTCGGCTTCGGCGTATACGTCGGCGGCCCGACAGCCTACGTCCCTCCGTGCCCTGGCCCCGGATACGAATGGACAGCCGGCTACTACTCGGGCGGCTATTGGGTTCCCGGGCAGTGGGTTTATGCGGGCGCCCGCTACTATGACCGCGACGACTACCGCCGCGGGGGCTACTACTACCGCCACGACCGCGACTGGGATCGCCACCGCGACTGGGATCGAGATCGGGACCGCCACCGCGATTGGGACCACGACCGTGGCGAACACCGTGGATGGGATCGCGATGGGGACCATTTCCGCAGGTAAGCAGTAACTTTTCCCAGATCTGCGGAAGGGCGGCCTCTCCGAAACTGGAGAGGCCGTTTTGGCGCATAGGTACAAAACGACAGTTCCACGCGGCAGCGAGGGGGATTCACCATCTGGCATGGTGCACCGCAACTTTCACCGGAAGTTGTTGTCTTAATGAACTGGAAGCCGGGATGACTGGAAGGGTCGTCACTGGCAGGTGCTGAGCGGAAGCAGGGTTTCCGCACCGGGTCCTTCGAGGGTACGAATCATCAGGGCAGGGTGGCACAAGGAGGTGTTTATGCGGAGCTGGCGTCTTATCTTATTGGCTTCTCTTATTTTGGTGCCGCTGTCCATGACGGCGAACGCCCAGGTTTCAGTGGGCGTGGGTGTTGGAATCGGACCGGCGGTGGTGGCAGGACCTGTGGCTTACGGCCCGCCGGTATGCGATTGGGGCTACTACCCTTACTACCCGTATGCATGCGCGCCTTACGGCTATTACGGCCCGAGCTGGTTTACAGGCGGCGTATTCATCGGAGCTGGTCCTTGGTATCACTGGGGTTATGGACACGGCTATTGGGGTCACGGCGGCTACTGGGGGCATGACGGCCGCTGGGGTCACGGCGGCTGGGGTCCCTACCACGGCGCGGGATATGGCTATCGCGGTGGGCCGGGCTATCGCTTCCACGGCGGCGTCGGCGTAGCACATCCGTTTAACGGTGGCGGAGCCCGATTCGGCGGAGGCGGCTTCCATGGCGGAGGCGGCGGCTTCCACGGTGGCGGAGGCTTCCACGGCGGCGGAGGCTTCCACGGCGGTGGCGGTGGTTTCCACGGTGGCGGTGGTTTCCACGGTGGCGGCGGTCACCGATAGTCACCTGCTATTCACTGAGTAGTAACCGAGTTACCTGGGGAGAAGAAGGCCTGTCCGTTTCCGGCGGATGGGCCTTTTTCGTTTCGGCTCACCGGAATCGGCTACGGCCGCTTAGCCAGCTGGACAAGCTTGGCAGCGATCCGCTGCGCAGCATCTGGATGGGCCTGGGTTCGCGCCGCGGCAGACATCGCTGCCAGGCGTTCAGGATCACGCAGCAATCCGGTCAGCACCTCGAGCAGCTTCTTAGGCTCCGCCAAATCCGTCTCTTCAAGCATCGCCGCGGCTCCGGCTCGGACCATCTCCTCGGCATTGCGCTTCTGGTGGTCATCGGCAGCGGCGGCAAACGGAACCAGCAGCGAAGGCTTGCCGGCAGCGGCAAGCTCAGCGACCGTGGAAGCTCCGCTGCGGGCCAGAACGATATTGGCCCAGGCAAAGCGCGACGCCATGTCATCGAGAAATGGCTTGACGGACCAGAACAGGGGGTCAGCTCCGCTGGCGCGGTACATGGCTTCTGTCTCGGCCAGGAACCGTGGGCCGGACTGGTGCAGTACTGAGAGCCCCGGTACCGCCTGAAACAGCTCCGCCACGATTTTCGGCATGGTGTTATTGAACAACCGTGCACCCTGCGATCCACCGAAGATGAGAAGCCGCGGCGGCATTGGCGGCGGCGCTGGCAGCGAAAAGAACTCAGGCCGGACAGGGATCCCGGTCACTTCCGCATTGCGCAGGTAGCGCCCGGCCGCGGGAAAATTGACGGCCGCAGCTTTGACATGGCGGCCGATGAGCCGGTTCGCAAGTCCCGGCATCGCGTTGGGCTCGAGAGCCATCACCGGGGTGCCGTTTAGGAGAGCAGCTGCGGCCGCGGGACCTGAAGCGTATCCGCCCACGCTGAGCACAACGCCCGGTCGGAACTTCCAGAGCAGGCGGAAGCAAGAGACGGCCGCGAGCGGCAGGTCGAAGAGCGTGCGGATCTGCGTCTGAAGAGAAACGCGATTGAGCTGGCCTACCTTGATCAGCTCGAGCTTGAATCCGGCGTTTGGAACCAGGCGCGATTCGAGGCCACGCGGCGTTCCCACAAAGAGAACTTCCGCACCATGGCGTTCCTCCAGCTCGCGCGCAACTGCGAGAGCAGGAATGATGTGGCCGCCGGTTCCTCCGCCGGCGATGAGAACGCGGATCTGGGACAAGAGAGCAAGCCTTTCAAATTCGATCGTACCGGGGCACGTCACGGTTTGGCGAGTTGGGGCCGCCACAGTGCGGACGGATTGCCAGAAGAACTGCCTTTAAAGGCTCAACAACGATCTACAAACTGACACTAGACAGCTTTGTTTGTGAAAGCGTGTCTCTCTTTCGCCCGGCGCGCGCCCTTCTCACCGACCAGGTACAACAGATATCCGAGCACCACGAGGTTGATCGCCAGCAAACTTACACGCACCGGCGTCACGCGCCGAAACAGCTCATGAATCTCAAACGGCAGAAACGACGCGGTGATCAGGATCGTGAGTACTTCGCCCCACACCTTCTCGAGATAAAGCCCGATCCCCTCTGCGACGCACACTGCTCCATAACAGAACGCGCCAAAACCGATACGCTTGAGCATCGGATCGTCCAGCAGTTCGGCCCGCTCAAGCAGGAAGCTGACTACGCGTGATTCGGGGTTCCAGTGCAGAACTTCCACCAGCGCATGCCACGCGAAATCATCCACATCCTTGTGCAGAAGCCTCAGCGCGCCCACGCCCACCAGCACAAACAATAGTGCGCACAGAATCTTGTAGGCGGCAATCAGGATCAGGCCCGCGTGGTGGTTCGGCGATTTTTTGACGATCTGGGATGTTCCCGTCATGTTGGGCGGAACGGAGAATTCTGGATTGCACCGAACCCTTACGAATATCTTACGTGAGGCCGGCGAATCGAGTTCACCGCGCATTGTTGATCGCAACCAATCCCTGAGATTCGCGGGCAATCCACTTCGTCGCCGGCTGCGTTCTGGGTGTGTAGTCGAAATTCACCGGAGGTCACACCCACCATGCTCCACTCCCGCAAACTCATCATGGCCGCAATCGCGGCTGTTGCATTCACCATCGCCTTCCCCGCCGCTCGAGCGCAGATGGATCCCGAAGTAGGCGGCGCGCCCATGTTCGCCACAAAGAACATCGTTGAAAACGCGATGAACTCAAAGGATCACACTACTTTGGTCGCTGCTGTTAAGGCCGCCGGCCTCGTCGACACGCTGCAAGGCGCCGGCCCCTTCACCGTCTTCGCGCCCACGAACGAAGCCTTCGAGAAGCTACCCGCGGGCACGGTGGACACACTGCTAAAGCCCGAAAACAAGGACATGCTCACCAAGGTCCTCACCTATCACGTGGTTGCGGGACGTATCAGCGCCAGCGACCTCGAGAAGAAGATCAAAGCCGGCCATGGCAAAGCCGAGCTTAAGACCGTGCAGGGCGAAACTCTCACCGCCACATGGATGACCGACAAGATCATGCTGACCGACGAGAAGGGCAACATGGCTACCGTCACCATTCCCGACGTGTATCAATCGAACGGCGTCATCCACGTCGTCGACACCGTCCTGATGCCGAACTAGGTTAGGTCAGGGCTGGTAGGTCGGGGCTTTAGCCCCGACATCCAGGCCCGGCATGAAGTATGGGCTTTAGCCCCTGAGGTAAACAGACGGCGGATCAACAGAATCCGCCGCCGTCATCCTGCGCTCTTCCGCCGCGCCTTGTACGCATACACCACTGCCAGCAGCGGCGGAGCCGCGAGCACACCCCAGAATGGCCAGATGATTCCGAACAAGATCGGCACCGTCACGGATGCCCACAGCGGCACCTTCGCCGTTCGTCGCATGATGTAAGGCTGCAACAGCAATCCATCTACTACCGCAATCACCGCGTACAACCCCAGCACGTAGAGCGGATGCTCCCAATCCATCCACTTGATAGTTGCCGTCAACACTGGCCCTAGCAGCCCCAGAATCGCCCCAAATTGCGGCACAATCTGCAGCACCGCCGCGATGAACGCCCACATTGGCGCAAGCGGCACATGCAGAATCCACAACCCAATCAGCCACAGCGCTCCCACACAAACGGAGTCGATGAACTGGGCCACAATCCAGTTCTTCAGCGCCCCACCCGTTGTGCGTAGATGATCTCCGAAATCCATCGCTGCTAATCGAATCACAAACCCGCCGACACCGGCGCCGATTCAACCGTTCGCGCCACTTCCGCGACGCGCTTGTAAGACTCCAGTCGCGCCTCATGCGTGAACGTGTCAGTCGCCACAATAATCTCCGATGCGCCGGTGCGCTCAACGAGCCGCTCGATGCCTTCCTTCACCGTCGCGTTCGATCCGACAATGGCTGCGCCGAGCTTGCTCATCACCGCCGCCCGCTCGAAGTCGGTCCACAGCATATCCATCGAATCCACTGGCGGCAGCAACTCCACGGGCTGCGAACGAATCAGCCGCAGAAAACGCTGCTGCGGAGTAGTGAACAGCCGCTGCGCTTCGCCATCCGTCTCGGCCGCGATGATCTGCACGCCCACCATCATGTAAGGCTTCTCAAGCGCCGCGCTCGCCTTGAACTCGCGGTGATACAGATCGGCCGCGGCATACAGATACTCGGGCGCGAAGTGCGCGGCAAACGCAAACGGCAGCCCTAGCCGGGCGGCTAGCTGCGCGCTGAACAAGCTGGAACCCAGCAGCGTAATCGGCACATTGCTGTTCTGCCCCGGTGTCGCTTTCACTGCTTGCCCAGCACGAACCGGCCCAAGATACGTCCTCAACTCTTCGAGCAGCTCCGGAAAATCGTCTCCCGACTGCTGCAGGCTCCGCCTTAGCGCGCGCATGGTATGAAAGTCTCCGCCTGGTGCGCGCCCCAGCCCAAGATCGATGCGCCCGGGATACAACGCCTCCAGCGTACCAAACTGCTCCGCGACCACCAGCGGCGCATGGTTCGGAAGCATGATGCCCCCGCTGCCCACGCGAATGCTGTTCGTCTTCCCCGCGATGTGTCCAATCAGTACGGCCGTCGCAGAGCATGCCAGGCCGTCGATCGAGTGGTGCTCCGCGAGCCAGAATCGCTTATAGCCCCACTCCTCAGCGTGCTGGGCAAGATCGACAGACCGGGCAATAGCGGGCGCAGGGTTTTCATCGGGTTTCATGCCGACAAGATCTAATACGGAAATAGGAAGACCATTCATCATTCAGTTCCTTAGATTCCCCAGCCCGCGAGACGATGCTTGATAGAACCCCCCACTGTGCAATACTGCCGATGGTTCACCAAGAAAGTGTCGCGGGACGCTCCGAAAAATTGAACTGAAGGGGCGAAGAGCAGGGTGAGGACCACCTGACGCGTGCTGCGCGATCGGCAGACTGAATAATCGACCTTCAGACCCCGCGAGGATCGAAGAATTATGGCTGATTTGCTTGCCGTCTCCGGCGACATCACGAAACTCCACGTCGACGCAATCGTCAACGCAGCCAACAGTTCCCTTCTCGGCGGAGGCGGGGTCGACGGCGCCATCCACCGCGCTGCTGGCCCTGAGTTGCTCGAGGCGTGCCGAAAGCTGCACGGCTGCAAAACCGGCGACGCCAAAGCCACTCCCGGTTTTCGTCTCCCCGCGAAGTGGGTCTTTCACACCGTCGGCCCCGTATGGAACGGCGGTGGCCACAACGAAGACGACCTGCTCGCGAGTTGCTATCGGCGCTGCCTCGAACTCGCGCGCGAACTCAACGTGAAGTCCATAGCCTTTCCCGCCATCAGCACTGGCATTTATGGATTCCCCTCGGACCGCGCCGCGAAAATCGCCATCCAAACCGTGCGCACCAACATCGAAGGCACAGGCGTGGAGCGCGTTGAATTCGTCTGCTTCGGCGACGAGACGCGCAAGATCTACGACGACCTTCTTTCAGCTGTGAACTAAGAACCGCGAACTGAGAACTCACGAATGGACTACGTAAACCTCGGCAAGACCGGAATGAAAGTCTCGCGCATCTGCCTCGGATGCATGACCTACGGCTCGCCCGCAACCGGCGAGCTCAAGCCTGGTCGTCAGGCGTGGGCATTGAACGAAGAAGAAAGCCGCCCTTTCTTCCAGCAGGCGCTCGATGCTGGCATCAACTTCTTTGACACCGCGAATGTCTACTCCAGCGGCGACAGCGAAATTGTGCTCGGCAACTTTATCAAAGCCAATGTGCGCCGCGAGTCGGTTGTAATCGCTACGAAGGTTCACGGTCTCATGCGCGAGGAGCCCAACGGCAGAGGCCTTTCGCGTAAGGCCATCCTCTTTGAGCTCGACGAGAGTTTGCGCCGGCTTCAGACCGACTATGTCGATCTCTACCAGATTCACCGCTGGGACTACGAAACGCCCATTGAGGAGACACTGGAAGCCCTGCATGACGCGGTGAAGGCCGGCAAGGTTCGCTACATCGGCGCCAGTTCCATGCATGCGTGGCAGTTCGCAAAATCGCTCTACCTCGCCGACCTGCGCGGCTGGACCCGCTTCGTCTCCATGCAGAACCACTACAACCTGCTCTATCGCGAAGAAGAGCGCGAGATGGCCGGCCTGTGCGTCGATCAGAACATCGGCATGCTGCCCTGGAGTCCGCTCGCGCGCGGCCGCCTAGCGCGGCCCTGGGCTGCCGAAACCACGAAGCGCCTTGAAACCGACAAGTTCGGCAACTCCATGTACTCGCGCACCGAGCAGGACGACAAACGCGTCGTTGATCGCCTTGCCGAGATCGCCGCGCAACGCGGCACGGCCATGGCTACCATCGCGCTCGCGTGGCTCCTCCAGAAACCTGCTGTGACGGCTCCCATCGTCGGCGCCAGCAAACCCCATCATCTCGCCGACGCAGTCTCAGCAGTGGCTCTGAAGCTCACGCCCGAAGAGATCAAATCTCTCGAAGAACCCTATCAACCACATCCCGTCCTCGGCTTTGCGTAAAGCATGAGGCAGTGTCGGACCCCGGGAGTGGGTCCTTGCCGCAATCAACTGAAACTGGCAGCCGAGAACTCGCGATACAAGTGACGGCCATCACGGCGCCCGCCCGCAAATCGCGCTACCCTATTTTTCGGCTAGCAGCCTATTCGGTCTCAGCGGCCTCTGTAGGAATAACGGAAGGGTTACTAAAAAATTAGCTACCCCTCCCCCTGTTTTTACTTCTCCGTACGTTCGCTTTTTAGGCTCATTTTTATCGATAAATAACTCAAATAAAATAAGTTAATCCATCTACATGAAACAATATATTTACGAGGCGATGAAATAGCGAAGCAATCCAAAAAGTTACTATCCGGTAAACAGACAAGCTGGCTATCCATTTGACTCAGGTCCCTGCGCACTTGAAGCGTGAACAAACCTTTCTGGAGCGCAACTCCATCTCAGTCTCCCGGTAGGTATTCCGAAAGGAGACAAAAACAAATGCATTTCAATCTGTTTCGCCGCGGGCTGCTTTTTTCCTCGGCTGCGGTTCTGGCCGGCACGCTGACTGTCGCCGGCTGTCACGCCAATCACGCCGACGAGAAAGACGCAGTCACCAATTCGTTGAAGACCAATTCGCTCGGTGAGGTAAGCGTCTCGCAGGATCGCGAAAAAGGCGTAATGACGCTGAAAGGCAACGTAGCCACCGACGACCAGAAGCAGCAGGCCGGAACTCTCGCGCAGCAGGCCGCCCCCGACTATCAAATCGCCAACGAAATCGGCGTACGTCCTCCCAACGCTGACCAGGCTGGCTCTGTAGCATCGAACGTTGACAACGGCATTGAAGACAACTTCAAGGCCGCGATCAAGGCACACAAGGCCCTCGACGATCAGAGCATCCGCGGATCCGCCAAGAACGGCACGCTCGAGATCAAGGGCTCTGTGAAGACCGCTCAACAGAAAGAAGAAGTAGAGAAACTGGCGAAGAAAATTCCCAACGTGCAGCAGGTAGTCAACGAGCTTGAAGTCAAGCCCAATAAGCACTCCTCCGCTGCAGGCGAGTAAAGGCCCCGCACAAAGTTTGTAGAGTCAATAGAAAGCCCCGGCGCCATCAGTGGCTCCGGGGCTTTGTATTTCCTAATGCCTGGACTTTTAATCTCTTCTAACCGATCGTCATCACCAGCTTGCCGAAGTGGCTGGCTTCTTCGAGCCTGGCCAGCACCTCGCGTGCGTGACTCCACGGGAAGTCTTCTCCGACCGGCCGCAGCTGGGTCAACGAAATGGCGCGGTTCATGTCGATGAAGTCCTGGCGCGATCCCACGTAGATGCCCCGCAACCGCGCCTGCTTGTGCAGGATCGCCGGTAGCGGCAGCGGTTCCGGAGCCGCAACGCCGGTCAGCACTCCCACCTGCGCAATCGTTCCACCCATACGTAGCGCGCGCAGTGACCGCGGCAATGTACCCAGGCCGCCTACTTCGACGATCAGGTCTACGCCTTCCCCGGTCTGCTCCATAGCCCAGCGGTCCCACTCCGGAACCTCGTTATAGTTCACGCCCGCGTCCAGCCCCAGATCGAAGGCTCGGTTGAGCTTCTCCTGGTTGCCGGAGATGCCCAGTACCTTCGCGCCTTTCAATCGCGCGAACTGCAATGCGAAAATCGAGACCCCACCGGTGCCCTGGATCAGAACCGTCCCGCCGGGCTTCAGGTCGCCCGCGCATAGCGCGTTCCAGGCTGTAACTGCCGCGCATGGCAGCGTCGCCGCTTCCTGGAAGCTGAGGTGCTCGGGGATTGCGACCAGCCCGTCCTCGCCCAGCAACACGTACTCGGCCAGCATGCCGTCGACGTCTCCGCCCAGTGCGCCCTTCACCTTTTCCGGCGAGGGAGGCCCATCGATCCAGTTCTGCATGAAAATGCCAGCCACACGATCGCCCGGCTTCCACTGCGTCACGCCGGAGCCCACGGCAACCACTTCGCCAGCGCCGTCAGAGCATGGGACGCGGGGCAGCTTGAGCTTGGGGTTGTAAAGACCTTTCACCATCATCAGGTCGCGGTAGTTGAACGAGATGGCATGCACGCGTACGACGACCTGGCCTGGGCCCGGCTGCGGATCCGGCCTCTCTACAAACTCCAGAGAATCGATGCCGAACGATGAAATTTGCCAGACGTGCATGCTGTCTCCTAGATGCGTAACTCGATGATCTTATTGCTTCTTAAGCAGCCTAATCCAGTAAAGTGAGACGCCCGAAACCAAAACACCCGTAAAATAGAGGATATATGGCTCGCGGTTGGGAAAGTAAATCGGTGGAGGAACAGATGGCAAGCATTGAGCATGCGCCTGCGCATGCCGGGTCTGTATACCCTGACTTGGATGCCAAAAGGGCAGCAGAGCAGGACCGCACGCATCGCGCGCGTCAGAAGCAGTCGCTCGAGTTGCAGCGCGAGAATATCCTCTCGCAGCGAACGTCGAACCCGGGCCGCCGCGCGGCGCTGGAAGCTGCTCTCAAGCAGATTGAAGCCGAGATCGAAAAACTCGGATAAATAAGCCCGCCGAGTGCGGGTTTTTCGTGGCCGCTTACACACCGTCCCTGGCCGCGAGCACCTCAGCACGGCTTCTGACTGCTTCCCCCGGCACTCTGTTATCTCCGAGTCGAAGGCGAAGAACCCGCCTTTGCTTTGGTGTTTTCCCACTCCCTGTTTTCTGATTTCTGATCCTCTTCCCCGCTGCCCAACTCAGCTGCCGAGTTCAATAGCGTTCCCATTCAGTTCACCCGGAGTGCGCGGGATCCAGTGTAAATACACCCGATCCCCCCTGCTGCCAACAGTCTGCCGCTTAGGTCGAACCAAATCCATAAACACTACATATAGTGGTCGCTTCAACCCTGTTACCCAACTAGACCGCTTGTCCTGATTTGCTGGGAAGGAACGCTCACAGTCCGGCATTTTCCTGTTGGACAACCTGCCGAGCTGGGCTATGATCTCATTCGAGTGGGAGAAAAGGGAGCAAAAGAGAGTTTTGTGGAACGGTTTCTTCGAACTTAAGGCAAGAGTACTCCCAAATTCGACCACCTTCGTAAGTTTTCGCTTCTTGGGCATTCTGGGGAACCTGCCCGTTAAGCGGACCGCAGTAACCGATGAATCGCCGGATTTAGAGATTCAGCCTTAGTTCTAGTAGGTGAAAGTATGTTTCGCGGCAACCACCCGGCCAAGGTCGACGAGAAGGGCAGGCTCAAGCTCCCTTCTGCCTTCAAGGCCCTGGTGGATGCCGGCAGCGTGTCCCAGTTTTACGTCACCAGCACCGACGGGGAGAGCGCCCAGGTTTGGCCGCTGCCGGAGTGGGAAAAGCGGGAAGCGCAGCTCGCGGAATCGAGCGAGATGGAAGAAGCCGTACAGAAGTATCTCAGCATTACGAGCTACTACGGCCAGCAGGTTGAAATGGACGCGCAGTCCAGGTTGCTGATTCCGCAGATTTTGCGGAGCGCTGCTGGACTGGACGATGAGGAAGCAGCGGTGATCGGGATGGGCAGCTATATCGCCGTCCACAACCGCAAGCGTTTTGAACAGACGGTGCTGGGCAACAAGCTGACCCGCGAAGACTTTGGAAAGCTGGCGGATATTACCCGCCGGAAGCAGTAGATGGAATCCCCCCAGGGGGAGCGCATGGAAAGAGAACGCCATGTGCCGGTTCTTTTAAAGGAAGCGTTGCACTATTTGGCTGTGAAGCCAGGCAGCACTGTGGTCGATTGCACCCTCGGGCTCGCCGGGCACAGCTCCGAAATTCTTCGGGGGCTCGGGCCGCAAGGCAAGCTGATCGCCTTCGACCGCGATCCGCAGGCGATGGAGTTGGCGGCGGCGCGGCTCTATGCGGTTCGTGCAGAGCTCGGCAGCCAGGCGCCGCAGGTCGAGTTGATCGGAGACGCGTTCAGTTCGGCTCCGATGCATTTGGCTGACGGATCGGTCGACGCGCTGCTGGCGGACTTTGGGGTCAGCAGCCTGCAGCTAGATGAGGCAACGCGAGGATTCAGTTTTATGGCGGATGGGCCCTTGGATATGCGGATGGACACGCGCCGGGGCGAGACCGCCGAACAGGTGGTAAATGAGGCGAGCGAGCGAGAGCTGGCAGACCTTATCTACGAATACGGAGAGGAAAGGAGGTCGCGGAGAATCGCCAGAGCCATTGTTCGGGGGCGGCCGGTAACGACGACAGCGCAGTTAGCGCAAATTGTCAGAGCCGCCGCCCCGGCAATGAAACAAGATCGGATTCACCCGGCAACGCGGACGTTTCAGGGATTACGCATTTATGTGAATCGCGAGCTGGACGAGATCAAGTCACTGATGGAGGCCGCACCAAAGTTGCTTAAGCCCTCCGGACGAATGGCCGTCATCAGCTTCCACAGTTTGGAAGATCGCATTGTGAAGGACAGCCTGCGCGAGGGAGCGCAGAAGGGGATCTGGACGATCCTGACGAAGAAGCCGGTGACGGCGGAAGAAGAAGAGATTGAGCGCAATCCGCGCTCGCGCAGCGCGAAGTTGAGAGCGGCGGAAAAGACAGGGATCAGGGCACCGGGCATCAGGGGCCAGAAGCTAGGAGACAGACATGGCGGCAGCAACCACAACCTTTGAAGTCGGCCGCACCTGGACGGCCCGCGTCAGCGAGCGCAATAGCGAGCTGATGGCGCAGCAGGCGCTGCGTCGCCGCGGCGTTCGCACGCCCGAGTTTTATTTCAGCAAGCATTTCGATAATTCACGGCTGGTGAAGGCGCCCGATCCGGTGCGCGTGCGCGAGATGCGCGTCTTCACCGCGGCCGTCACAGTTCTGTTTTCTCTGATCATGATCTACGGTCTGCAGCACTTCAGCGCCATCGAGCGCTCCTATCGCGTTGAGGCCGAGAAGCAGCAGATAGATCAATTACGGGAAGAGAATCGCCAGCTCAAACTGAGCGAGGCGCAGCTTACGCAGCCTTCGCGTATCGACACGAAAGCACGCGAGCTCGGGCTTGCGGCGCCGCAGCCTGGACAAGTGGTCCATCCCAGCGCTCGCGTCGACGCCTCGGCTCCGGCACTGGCCCAGATCAATGCCCCGGCTCCGCCGGTGCAATAAGCAAGGCGCATTCACAGTTCCCCGGAGCAACGCCCATGGAGGCCGCAACCCTTCGCAATCGTAACCGTAGTCGAACTACCATCGCGCGCGCTATCCCTCTCCGGGTAGCGCGCTTTTGGCTCATTTGCCTGTTCTTCTTCGTTTGGGCGGCTGCCATCTCCGGACGTCTCTTTTATCTCCAGATCCTGCGCCACCAGGAGTACATTGATCGCGCTCAGAAGCAGCAGCAGCGCACCTTTGAAGTAGCTCCGCGGCGCGGTGTGCTCTATGACCGCAATCTGCATGAACTTGCGATGACCGTGCAGGTCGACTCCTGGTATGCGGACCCCAGCGAGATTGACGACAAGGACGAAGCAGCGCGGCGGCTTGCCGCGATCGTGCACACTGACTCCGCAGACGGGCAAACTGCTGAAGACCAGATCCTCAATCGCCTGAATACGGGCGGGCGGTTTGCGTGGATTGCGCGGCGCGTTTCGAACGAGACCAGCGCGAAGGTGAAGGCGCTCAACCTGAAGGGGCTCTATACGCAGAAGGAGTTCGAGCGCTTCTATCCCGACAACGAGATTGCCGCGCAGGTGCTCGGTTATGTGGGTACCGATGATACGGGGCTCGGCGGGCTGGAGCAGAAGTTTGAAGGCCCGCTGCACGGCGTGCCGGGGCGCATGTTCACCGCCATGGACGCGCGACGCAAGGTGCTGGGTTCCACGGAAAAGGAGCCTGAGCCGGGGCAGAATCTCGTTCTCACCATTGACTCGAATATTCAGTTCCTGGCTGAGCGGGCTCTCGATCATGCGATGGAACGCGTGCACGCCGACAACGGAACGGTCGTGATTCAAGATGTGCACACGGGGCAGATTCTGGCGCTGGCAATCCGTCCCACCTTCAATCCGAACCAGTATCGGCACACGACGCCAGCTCTGTTGAAGAACCACGCGGTGAGCGATGTTTATGAACCGGGCTCGACGTTCAAGCTGGTGGCGTACTCGGCGGCGCTTGATGCAGGCGTAGCCAAGCCCGATGACATGGTGGACTGCCAGGGCGGATCGATCACCCTCGCAGGGCGCGTGATCCACGATAATCAGGGCGAGCACATGGGGCTGGTTACCGTGCAGAAGGCGCTTGAGGAATCGAGTGACGTGGGCGCGATCAAGATGGCGCTCAAAGTGGGCCAGGATCGCTACTACAACTACGTGCGCGCATTTGGATTCGGGCAGAAGCCAGGTGTCGAGCTACCCGGCGAGACACGCGGCTTGCTGCGCCCGGTCAACAAGTGGAGCGGGTCCTCGATCGGCTCTGTCGCCATGGGCCAGGAGATCGGCGTGACGCCGCTGCAACTGGTTTCGATGGTGTCGACCATCGCCAACGGCGGAACCTACCTGCCGCCGCATGTGCTCATGCCCGCCCAGATACAGACCGCGGCCGACAAGTCTGTGGCCCAACAGACGCCTCAGCCCATACGGCTCAATGAGGACCTGCCCAATCCCCTGCCCCAGGGCGCGCGCCGGGTGATCTCCGAGCTGGCCGCGGCGCAAATGCGCAAGATGATGGAAGGCGTGGTGCTGAACGGCACGGGCAAGAGCGCGCAGCTCAACGGCTACTCCTCCGGCGGCAAGACGGGCACCGCGCAGAAGGTCGATCCGGCCACGCACACGTATTCGAAGACGATGCACATCGCATCGTTTGCGGGAATTGCGCCGGTGAACAATCCGGTGATCGCGGTGGCCATCGTGATGGATAACCCCAAGGCCGGCTCTTATTACGGCGCGGCGGTTTCAGCGCCGGTGTTTCAAGAGGTCGCGCAGCAGGTGCTGGAGTACCTGGGCGTGCCGCACGATGAGCCGGTGCGCCCAGGCAAGCTTCCCAAGGAGACCCACCAACCGACCCGCGAGGACGATCACGACGAGACCGGCGAGGACATCAACGCGCTTTATGCAGCGGTGAACGATCTGCCCAATGACGACGCGCTGCGGAATCAGACTGCTCAGGCGGTTCAGCCGGCGGCTCAGACCGTTAGTGCCAAGCCAGCGGCTTCGACGGCTGCTCCGGTCGCCCAGTCGACGACAACTGCGGCGGTAGCGCCCGCCAGATCATCGTCCGCAGGCCAGCCTCGCACGATCACGGTGAGCGAGGTTGTGGTCAAGCAGACCAAGCAGGTGAAGGTGCCGTCGTTTGTGGGGATGTCGATGCGCCAGGTGATCGAAACCGCAGCCGGTGCAGGGCTCGAAGTTCAGCTAGCCGGTAGCGGCACGATCCGGGAACAAGCCCCTTCGCCGGGAGCTATGGTTTCACCAGGCACCAAAGTCGTCGTCCGCGGCTCGCACTGATCCGCTAATGCTTTCAATACGTGCACGGTGAATAGCTCTGTCACCGCGAACCTCCGCAAAAACACGGTTGCGCCCGCCCTCAGTGCGAAGAGCGCAACGATGAGTCTTGCCGAATTGTCAGGGGGCTTCAGAGGTGAAAGGCGTGTCGTACTCGTACCGGGTCTTCAGCTTGGGGCAGGCGACAAAGGTTTTCTCGTCGCCGCAATTCTCAGGCTTCGCGGCAGGCCGGGGAATAATCTCGATTTTATGGGCAATTGGCGCTACAGGCGTTTTCGGTGTCACCAATCCCCTTTCCATACCTGGAAGCCGAACCGAGGCCACGTTGGCCACTGAACCGGACTTGGCTCCCTTCGCAGTGAGCCCTTGGTCGATCGTTGAAGGGTGAAGAGGCGATGTTGCGGGGGCGTTGGGATGTGGCGCTGCGCTACGAGAGACGCCCGCATCAGGGAAACGGAAGGATTGGGGGCGGGCAGGCGGTGCGACATTGGCAGTCGCCCCCGAAGACGCTGCTGCTGGATTGGGAA
Organism: Occallatibacter riparius; assembly: GCF_025264625.1. Classification (NCBI taxonomy): domain Bacteria; kingdom Pseudomonadati; phylum Acidobacteriota; class Terriglobia; order Terriglobales; family Acidobacteriaceae; genus Occallatibacter; species Occallatibacter riparius. The sequence goes on along the minus strand of NZ_CP093313.1, from coordinate 3,981,087 downwards.
CAGGAGCCGGAGTCCGAGCGACAGGTTCGCGCGGAGGGTAAACCACGGCATGCCTCGACGGGGTTGACGGTACCGCGCGGCGGGCTCTGCTGGCTCGCAGCGCTTTAGGCACTGCTTTGATGTGCGGGCGGTTCGCCACCGGGATGCTGGGCAAGTCGGCTGGCTTGGATTCGACAGGGGGAGTGTTCAGATCGCTGCTGGACCCCTTATCGTGGCTTAACCCCTGATCGGACGGCGCCTCGGGCTGCGGTGTGGAACCTGGCTTCGGCCCCTGAACTGTGGGCGGAGTGGAGATTGCACCTGCTCCGGGCTTCTTACCTTCGGTTCTTACGAGAAACACTGCCAGGAGAATGTTCAAGACGAACAATGCTCCGACGAGAAGGCGCGCGGAGAGAGGCCATGACCGGCGAGCAGCTCGGCTACCTCTGGTTCTATCCCTCTCGGACTCGTCAAAGATACCCAACTAATGCTCCTGGCGGTTCCGTCTAAGCGGGAAACTGCGCGTCGATATTTGATGCGCCCGGACTTTCAGCGGGGTGCAACTTGAATCATATTCCGATGATGGATCTTGTGCACGCGTGGCCATCTCTCAGGGCGTGGCTGGCGTTAACTCCTCGATAATGTTCCTTCCATTCCCGATGCAGCCGCCCAGCGATCGCCTGGCTGGGACCATTCTGCGTTCTTCCAAACAAACTATTTATAAAGAACGGCTTAGGTAAAGAGATCGCAAGCTTTATATCGCTGCCTATTGGTTGGGAGGGGGAGGGGGGGTATTGATGTTCGAGTAAACCCATGCCCTCTTGGCTCTCCTGTATTGCTCCGCATAGCGGGGGAGTGGGGGGGTGTCCCCAGCCTGGGTTCGGCGGCTGTATTGCTCCGCATAGCGGGGGGGTGGGGGGGGTGTCCCCAGCCTGGGTTCGGCGGCTGTATTGCTCCGCATAGCGGGGGGGTGGGGGGGTGTCCCCAGCCTGGGTTCGGCGGCTGTATTGCTCCGCATAGCAGGGGTCCCAGTGCGGACGAAGTTCCGGATTGGAGGAGGCGAGACATGGTTTCTGACCGCCGCCAGGGCGAGGGGACAAAGATTTCCTGTACCGTCCCGGAGACAGTGAGTGTCCATGATGAGCCAGAATCGGTGGGAAGTTCCGTGATGGCGATCACGGGTCGATTTGGCAGCTGGAAAAAGCGAACTGCGTTCGGCGCGAACCCACGGGACGCGCGGCGGGTGTGGTCGCCTGACCCAGGCCAAGTCCTCGCGTTGCTCAGACTTGGCCTAGGCTAGTTTCGTTGCGCCACTGCCGGGGCGCGTTTTTCGTGCTTGCATAATGGCAAGCCAGTTCCTGGAGTAATTCCGACTTGGTATGTCGCGTCGGGGGCTAAAGCCCTAGAGAGTCTTTGGAGCAATTTGCGGCCTGACTAAAGTCAGGCCCTGATACAAAGCCCGCCAAGCCTCTGGGGGATGAACCTTCCGCGTTGTGGAGATGCAAGACATGGTTTCGCGGATCTCGATCCAAGGCTGACCGTCGGTCTCCCAGCCCAGCAGAGCCAGGATGGGGAAGCCCTCAAAGCTTGGATGGGCGCAACCGGAATCGGCTGAGGCAGGCTACGTCTGGCTGCTGCTTTTGTGTAGGAGGACGCCAAAGATCACTGTTCCGAGCCAGAACAAACTAATGGTCGTAATGACGGCGTCTGCGGAGAAAGTCTCAATTCGATGCAGGCCGCTGGGGACTCCCGCACCCGCAAAAGCGCGCAGTATTCCTCCTGCGAGCGCGATCGCAGATACAGACACGAAGGCGATCCGTTCATTGGCCTTCGCGCTCCCGGACCTGGGTAGATCGATCGGAGCGTTGCTGGGCTGCCGCACAAACCAGATCCAAAGCACGATCATTCCAATGGCCGTGCTCGCATGCTGGAGCAGTTTGTAATACGGCACTGACCCGGCAATGGGCAACCGCACCGTGTAGCGCAGAAAAATCCAATGCTGGTAAGGCCAGAAGGAACGGTGCGTGAACGAATCCCAAAGGATATGTGTCGCTGCTCCTATGAGAATCGAGACCAAAACGAGCGCAATCTGAGCGACACCTTGAAAGGGCGCGGTGCGTGAATCGAGTTTCACCCTTCGACGAACGCCGTTCGGCGACCACAACCAGAGTGGGTGTTTGGCGTATTTGTGAAACAGCCAGAAGACGGCCAAACCAAGTGGCAGATCGAGCGCGAAGAGACCGGGCAGTGTATGGCCGAAACCTCCCTTTGGAGCAAGCCGCACGAAGTATTCGAAGTCAGGCGCAAAACAGCCGATCACGACGCCCGACGCGATGAGTTTCGTGCGGCGAAACGGTAGCGCCGCAGCGGCGTGGGCGAAGGTGAAGGGCATCTTTGAATTATGGAGTATCGCCTGCTTTCCGGCAGGCATCCGTCGGGATCGTGGTCTCCCACCCCAGCAAAGCCAGGATGGGGCACCCGTCTGACTAATCGTGCCCTGATGAGTGGCCGGTGAGATTCGGGGTCCCTTCGGCTGTCCGGGAGCGTTACGCGGGGGCTAAAGCCCCGGTCGAAACAGGGAATCGGCATGCGGGCTGCCTGAAGGCAGCCCCTGATACGGGGCACTGACGAAGTAGGGAACGGGGATGAGTCGGGTCCGGGGCGGTGCCCGGACCTTGTGGCTATTTGTTGTAGCGCTGCTGGTGCCAGGCCCAGGCGGTGCGGAGGATGTCGTCTAGCTGGGTGTAGCGGGGTTTCCAGCCTAGCTCTTTGATAGCTTTTTCGCTGCCGGCTACGAGGAAGGCGGGGTCGCCGGGGCGGCGGGGGTGGAGTTCGGCGGGGATGGGATGGCCGGTGACGCGGCGGGCGGACTCGATGACTTCTTTGACGCTGAAGCCTTTGCCGTTGCCTAGGTTGAAGATGAGGCGGCTCGAGGATTCGAGGGCGTCGAGGGCGAGCAGATGGGCGTCGGCCAGATCGGAGACATGTATATAGTCGCGGATGCAGGTGCCGTCGGGGGTGGGGTAGTCGTCGCCGTAGATGCGGATGGACTGGCGGCGGCCGAGGGCGACGTCGAGGATGAGGGGGATGAGGTGCGACTCGGGCTCGTGGGCTTCGCCGCGGGTGATGCCGCCGTCCGCGCTTTCCGGCGCGCCGGCGACGTTGAAGTAGCGGAGCGAGGCGTAGCGGAGGCCGTGTATCTGGTTCATCCAGCGGAGCATGTGCTCGACGAGCAGCTTGGATTCGCCGTAGGTGTTGGTGGGCTGGAGGCGGGCGTCTTCAGGGATGGGGACAACTTCGGGCTCGCCGTAGACGGCCGCGGTGGAGGAGAAGACGAGCTTGCGGGGGCCGCTGGAGAGCATGGCCTCAAAGAGGCTGAGGGTGGAGGCGGTGTTGTTACGGAAGTAAATTTCCGGTTTGACCATGGACTCGCCAGCTTCAATGAGCGCGGCGAAGTGCAGGACGCCGTCGAAGGGACTTCCCTGCTCTTTTGCTTCGGTGAAGATGCGCTCGAGATGGGAGCGGTCGGCCAGCTCGCCGAGGATAAACTCAACGCCCTGAGGCAGAAGGTCCTGTCGACCGTGGCTGAGATTGTCAAAAACGACCGCCTGATGACCGCGGTCAACGAGGAGGCCGGCGACCGTGCCTCCGATGTATCCTGCACCACCGGTTACAAGAAGCTTCACAAAAAACCTTTCCCTCGGTAGAGCGGTTATGATTTAGTCTGAGTCTATTAAACCAAACAGGCGGGCTCCGGGATGGTCTTGAATCCCCCTCAAAAGACCTTCAATTAAAAGGCAAAATGGAGTTGAGCCGGCCTGGTAATTCCTGACTCTCGCGATTTGATGCCTCAGACGCCTTGGATAAGTGTACGCGGAGCGCCTGATGTTTCTTGAACTTGGCCGAGTTGACTCGAAGGTAAATCGAGAGAGCGGGCGTATCTACCACATTTCAGGGATGCCGACCGGTAACCGCCTGATCTATTTTGGGTACAACAGATTCCCCGAATTCCCCATCCGACTTCATGGGGATAGTGTTTCATTGGGCAGGGCAGTTGGATTCCGCAACCCATGGGCGGGCCCTGGCAGATTGATGAAACCTCTAAATCAACCGGACTGGGACCGAGGTCAAGCTCATTACGTTCAGGCGATGAAGTGCACGCATGAGACGCCGGATCTCCAAGGTCGGAGGGGATCAAAGCACGCGAGCATGCAGCCAGAAGCTACCGACTTTTTTGCCGCAGGGCGGGAGATTTGCCCTGTCGCCGTGTTCGATTACGACGAGGATTAAAACATGTCCAGCAATGGGTATCCAATCAGGGCGAATTTCGGGCTCCTGCCTGAGCCGCAAAAGAGTCCTGCGTCTTTTATAACCAGCGCCGCTATCAACCTGACGATTCTTGGCGTGGTTCTGTACATCGGAATGACTGCGAAGCGTGTCATTGAGACGCACAAGTTTGAGCAGACGGAGCTTATTTTCCCGACGACTCCGCCGCCTCCGCCCATGAAGCTGAAAATTCCGCCTCCGCCGAAGATAGAACCGCCGAAGCCCGAGGTGAAGCTGGAAGCACCAAAGATCAATTTGCCCAAGCCGGAACCCAAGCCGGATGTGAAGCCGGTGAATCTGGAAGCCAAGATGAAGGTTCCGGTGGTGAAGGAGGCGAAGCCCTCGGTGATTCTGGCTCCGCAGCCGAAGGCGGCGCTGACGGCAGCGGCGCCGGCGCAGGTTACCCAAGTGAAGCCTTCGACGGCGCCCGTACATCTGGGCGAGACGTTCGGCGTGACGCCGAATCCGGGAGCGACCAAGCCGGCGACGGTGGCGGCAATTGGCAATCCCTATGGCGGGATGAACGGGCCGGCTGTTGCGCCGCGCGGCGTAGTGGGATCGACCGGGATCGGCAATGGAACGAAGTCCGGATCGAATGCCGGCGTGGTTGGCCACGTAGCATCGGCGGGAATTCCGGGAGCGACGGGTACCGGCAACGGAACGTCGGCCTACGGCGGCGGGAAGGTCGCATCGGCGGGAATTCCAGCGATGCAGCAGGCTGCGGTGGCGACTCCGGCGGCGAACGCGGTTCCCAAGTCAACGAATCTCGAAGTGCTGTCGAAGCCGCCGGTGCAGTACACGGCCGAGGCCCGCCAGCTCAGGGTGCAGGGCGATGTAGTTCTGCGGGTTACTTTCACGGCAAATGGGCAGGTAATTATCCAAGGGGTCGTGCATGGGCTGGGACACGGGCTGGATGAGGAGGCTCGCCGTGTTGCCCAGCAGATTCGTTTCCGTCCGGCCACTCGCAACGGCCAGGCGGTGGATCTAACAACGAACATTACCATCACGTTCCAATTGGCTTGATATCATTGCGATACAAAATCAGCCGGGGTAGATGGCAGGTCTGCTGAGCGGCAGCTCCACAACCTCCGGCAGGAGCATGAAATGACGTATAGGAAGATCCCCTTTTGCCTGCTGATTTCAGCGCTTTGCATTCCTTTAGCGTTCGCGAAAAAGCAGCCGAAATATGAGATGGCTCACCAGCTCACGCCAGAACAGGCGGCGCTGGTCCAGAGGTCGGTTGAGCGCGAGAAAGTTCTGATCAAGGCGATCCAGCAGCGCACGCCGCTGGTGGAGACTTACATCCAGGACACGAAGCCGGACCAGAAGCTCTACCAGGTTCCTATCTCCGACACGTACATGCTGAGCCGGGTTGATTTCGGAAAGGGATTTTTTGACCGCGCTTACGAGCCCCGCGAGAACAAGAAAAAGGGCGGCTGGTTCAAGAACTCGGTTGGCTCGATTTCAGGCCTCACGAAGGCGCTGGGGCTGGACACGAAGTTCACCTACAATCCGCTGGGATTCACGGAGATGATGTTCCTGGATCCGAGCTCATTCGACCAGAACCACTACCAGTTCAGCTATGTGAGGCGCGAGTTTCTGGGAACGGTGCGGACCTGGGTGTTCGACGTTCATCCGAAGACCAATGGGCAGGGGCGCTTCTACGGGCGCGTGTGGATTGAGGATGAGGACGCAAACATTGTCCGCTTCAACGGCACGTTCACGCCACCGACCAATGAGGATTCCTCGAAGTACTACTTCCACTTCGATAGCTGGCGCATGAATGTGCAGCCGGGCATCTGGCTGCCGGTGGCCGTGTACGTGGAAGAGTCGCAGCGCACGGAAGGCGAAAAGGGTGTTGGCCTGAAGGCGCAGACGCACTTCTGGGGCTACAGCCTGAAGCTGCCTACGCGCGACAGCGAGAATGTCAGCGTGAAGGTGGACGAGGCCGAGGATAAGAGCGAGGACTCGCAGGATGTGAGCCCACTGCAGGCGCAGCGCGAGTGGGTTCTGCAGGCCGAGAACAACGTGCTCGATCGTCTGACTGAAGCAGGCCTGCTGGCTCCGCCGACGCAGGGCGGCTACGAGCAGACGGTGCTGGAGCAGATTGTGACGAACCTGGCGGTTCCGAACAATCTGGCGTTCACCACTCCGGTGCGCTGCCGCGTGATGCTGACCAGCACGATTGAAATGACGACGGTGGGCAACACGATCATTGTGAGCAAGGGCCTGGTCGACTCGATGCCGAATGAGGCCACGATTGCTTCAGTTATAGCGATGGAGCTGGCGCACATCGTGATGGGGCATCACATCGATACGCGCTACGCGTTCAACGATCGGCTTCTCTTCCCCGATGAGTCGACGTTCCAGCGCATCAACATGTATCACACCGATCATGACAACGACGATGCGCAGAAGCGGGCAATGCAGTATCTGCAGGCGTCGATGTACAAGGATCAATTGCCCCAGGCCGGGCTTTTCTGGACGCAGCTTCAGGATCGCGGCAAGGTGCTGAAGAACCTGAATACTCCGAAGCTGGGCGACAGCCTCCTACGTGCGGACGGCACGCCGTGGATGAGCGATCTGTCGCACCAGTCGCCGAAGATCAACTGGGACGACCTGGCACAGGTTCCGGCGCTCCCGCTGGGAAGCTGGTTGAAGACCGACCCGTGGGACGATCGCGTGCACATGCTGAATGCGAAGCGTTACGCTCCAATGAATCCGCGCGACAAGATGCCGCTTGAGGTGACGCCTGTGTACTTCAAGCTGCAGCGTTACAACGCGTCGAATGTGGCGCCGAATTCGGCAAGCCCGGGAGCGCAACCTGGCGGGGATCCGAATCAGAACCCGACTGGGACGTCTACGCCGCCTCCTGCTGCAGCGCAGCCGGCGGCGGGCGATACCTCGGCTCAGCAGCAGCAACAACAACAGCCCGCTACGCCGCAGTAACAATCCAAGGCCTAGCGGTTCGGTAGAATGGCCGGGAGTGCCCCTCCCGGCCATCTTCGTTTAGCAGATCGACCATCCAAAGAACTACATGTCCTTGCACCAATTTCGCTTTGTAGAAGGCTTTGCCCATGAATAGATCTGTGATTCTGGTTTTCATTCTTTTTGTGCTTTCGATCGCGGGACAGCGATCTGTCAGCGCGCAGGCCGTGGAAGCAATGGACGGTGGCGGCCTCTACATCAACGCGGGCGGCATGGCCAGCGGCTTCATGCCCGGCGATTGGAATCAACCTGTGATTGGCGGCGGAGCGTACGTCGACGTCCACTTCAGCCACTGGGTCCAGTTGGAAGCAGAGGGACGCTGGATGCGCTGGAATGGATACTTCGGCGAGACGCAGGACAACTACCTGATTGGTCCGCGCGTGCCGGTGTACCGGGTGGGACGGCGCGGGCAGCTCTACGGCAAGGCGCTTGTGGGTTTGGGGAAGATGCATTTCTCGCAACTCGACGCTTACCAGAGCGGATCGTTCACGGCGCTGGCGTTCGGCGGCACGTTTGACTACAAGCTGACGCGCAAGCTGACTCTGCGGCCCGTGGACTTTGAGTATCAGTACTGGCCTGTGTGGATTCCGAATAAATCGCTGTCGCCGTATGGCGTGAGCGTGGGCATGTCATACCGGGTGTTCTGAGGGCGGTTGTCAGTTTTCAGTGGTCAGGCATCAGTAGCCTGGAGTCGAGCGCTGCGTGGGAGACCGTGCGGCGCTTTTCTTTGTCTGCGTGGCGGCGGGTAGAATTCCGAGCGAGAGAGGTTGCGTGTGTCTACTGCATTTGTGAAGGCGATGATGGGTACGGCGCTGCTGAGCGGCGTGGTTGCGTTAAATTGCGGAGTGTTGGCGCAGGCGCCTCGCACTCTGCCGGTGACGATCGAAGGCGATCACTTTGTTCGTGACGGCAAGCCCTACCAGATCATCTCCGGCGCTATTCACTACCCGCGGGTGCCGCGCGAGTACTGGCGCGATCGTTTGCAGAAGGCGCGAGCGATGGGGCTGAACACCGTGGAGACGTACGTGTTCTGGAACCTGCATGAGCCGCAGCCTGGCGTGTTCGACTTTAGCGGGCAGCTCGATGTGGCGGCGTTCATCCGCATGGCGCAGGAAGAGGGGCTGAACGTGATTGTGCGGCCGGGTCCTTATGTGTGCGCGGAGTGGGAGGCGGGTGGATTTCCGGCATGGCTGTTTGCCGATCCGGCGGTGAAGGTGCGTACGCTTGACGCGAAGTATCTGGAAGCCGCAGACCGCTATCTCATGCGGGTGGGCAAGGAGCTCGCAGGGCTGCAGGTCTCGCGCGGCGGGCCGATTATCGCGGTGCAGATCGAGAATGAGTATGGATCGTTTGGGCAGGACAAGATGTACATGGAGCACGTGCACCAGACGCTGATCAAAGCGGGGCTGGGTGAGGGGCTGATGTATACATCCGACGGCGCGGATCAGTTGCCGAACGATGCGCTGCCGGGCGTGCTGGCGGTGATCAACTTCGGGCCGGGCGAGGCGCAGAACGATTTCGCAAAACTGGCGAAGCTCAGGCCGGGACAGCCGCGGATGACAGGCGAGTACTGGGATGGGTGGTTCGATAGCTGGGGCAACAAGCAGCACGCGCACACGGATGCGGAGCAGCAGGCGAAGGAGGTCGACTGGATTCTGAGCCAGGGGAACTCGATCAACCTGTATATGTTTCATGGCGGGACAACGTTCGGATTCATGAATGGCGCAAACTTCGATGCGGGGCCGAACGGGCACTACTATCCGCAAACGACGAGTTACGACTACGATGCGGCGCTGGATGAGGCGGGGCGGCCGACGAAGAAGTTCTTCCTGCTTCGCGATGTGATTCAGAAGCACACCGGCGTTGCGCCTCCGCCGCTGCCGCCGGAGTTGCCGATGGCGACTGTGCCGGAGTTTGCGCTGAATGAGTCGGCGTCGTTGTGGGACAACTTGCCGAAGCCGATTGACGCGGATGCGCCGAAGCCGATGGAGGCCGTGGGCCAGACGTATGGATACATTTTGTATCGGACGCAGATCACGGGGCCTGCGAAGGGTGACTTGAATCTGGGCGAGGTGCGGGACTTCGCTACGGTGTATGTGGATCAGAAGCTCGCGGGCACGGCGGATCGGATGAAGAAGCAGACATCGGTTGCCTTGGATGTGCCGGCGGGCAAGCACGTGCTGGATCTGCTCGTCGAGAATACAGGGCGCGTGAATTTTGGGGCGCGTTTGACGGATGGGCGCGCGGGGATTATTGATCCGGTCACGCTGGGTGGACGGGCGCTGACGGGCTGGAAGATTTATTCGCTGCCGATGGGGTCTTCCGATCAGATTCAGCATTGGGGGACGACCGGAAGTGCGGCTCGGGGGCCCTGGTTTCATCGTGGTTCGTTCACGCTCGATAAAGTTGCGGACACATATCTCGACACGAGTGCGCTGGCGAAGGGGTTCGTGTGGGTGAATGGGCACAACGTGGGGCGCGTGTGGGATATCGGGCCGCAGCGGTCGCTGTTTGTGCCGGCGCCGTGGCTGCGTGCGGGAAAGAACGACGTGGTGGTATTTGACTATGCGGAGCTGCCGGCGCCTATCAAGCTGCGCGGGGTTGCGGAGCCGGTGTGGTCTGCGAAGCAGGCGGGGAATGCTGCAGCGCAGTAGCATCGAGCGACTCGCGGCGGCTTCGACTGGGATTACCTCGAGCGAGTCAAAGACAACTGCGGGTCCCTCCGTCCGCTGAAGAAAGCGCGCGGACTGTCGGGATGACACCTCGGTGGCGAAAGCAGGACTATCTCTTGCGGGAAGAAGCTTTTTTCGGAGCTGGCTTGCGAGGCTTCTTTGGCGCGGGGCGGGCAGGTTTTTGCGAACCCATGGACGAGATGGCCTTCTCTAGCTCGGCGAGGCGCGCTTTGAGCTGAAGCAGTTCTTCGGATTGAGGAGATGGTGCGGAAGCTGCAGGCTTGTTGTTGCCGGCTGCGGGTTGCGCGGCTGCGGGATCAGAGGCGGCGGCTCCCGGGACCGGATTCTGCAGAAAATCGAATGGGTTGATAGTCGGGACCATGGCGCGATAGGTGCTCTGGTAGAGGTCGAGCATGGCCTTGGTGTAGCGGACAGCGCTCTCCTGGCTGGCGCGGCCGGAGGCGATGACCATCTGGCGAAGGATGTCGAGGGGGAAATTGGAGTCGGATGTCTTGGCGCCTTCGGCGATGATCTGCGTGAGGATGAGGCGGGTGATGTCCTCGCCCGAGGCGGCATCGACAACCTGGACGTCGTAGCCCTGCTGCACGAGCTGGGCGACCTCTTCGAGATTGACGTAGCGGCTGTTAGTCGCGTCGTAGAGGCGGCGGTTTTCGTACTTTTTGATGAGAACGGTGTCGGATGCCATAGATGATTTCCCATTTTATGGCAATTGGCCCTTGACAGGCTGAAGAAAGGGAGTAGGATGGATTTGCTGCAATGCAGCAAAATTTGCAGCATGAGCAATCATACGAGGAGGGAGCACATGAGCCAGATGCCGAAGCCCGGCAAGGAAGCCGTTGTGGAAGACGCCCGCGAGCCCGTTCGTGAGGCCGCCGAGGCAAGAGACAATTTCGTTACCCTCTACGGCCGCGGAATCGACCGCATTGCGGAGATCCAGAAGCGGTTCATCGATATTGCAGTGCAGCATAACGGAGAGACGATCGAAACCTGGAAGAAGATGGCGCAGAAGATGCCGGGTGGCGCGCGCCTGCCGTTGCTGGATGTAGCTGCGAGCATGTTCGAGCGTTTCGCGGATACGCAGAAGCATGCGATTGACCTGGCGGTGGAGCAGAACCGGGCGTTGATCGAGTCGGTGAAGGACCGCGCGTCGGTGGCGAACAAGGCGACCGAGGCCGCGATCCATATGACGAACCAGGCGATGGAGCGGTCGGTTGCGGCGCAGAAGAAGGTAGTGGAGACCACGGTTGCGCAGACCAAGGCCGTGATGGAAGCGACGCGCCAGCAGATGGGCGCGGCCGGCGTTCCGACGGATTCGGCAGTGGCATCGTTCCAGCGCGGCGTGGATTCGTTTGTGGAAGCGCAGAAGGAGATGCTGGATTTGGTTACGCATTAGGAGTGTCCGGGCTAAAACCCGGACCTGCCTGCCCGGACCTAGCGGCCCGGGCCTGATGCGTGTGCGCCGACGGAACGTGATGCTGTTGCGGCCGTCACTGACAATGCAAGCTGCGAAAATGGGTAATTGTGTGAGTTGAGGTGTCCCTATGGCAGAAGTGAAGGACGAGAAGGCCGCAACGTACGATCCTTTTGAACCGTTTCGCGAGATGCGCGATGCGTATCTCGACGCCATGTCAAAGACGATGGTGGAAGCGGTGAACTCGGAGGCCTATTCGAAGGCGACGGGCGCCATGCTGGACTGGTCTTTGACGGCGACAACCCCGATTCGCGAGGCACTGGAGAAGTCAATGCTGCAGGCGGTGCAGCAGCTTTCCCTGCCGTCGAGGCAGGAGGTGGCGTCGCTTGCGGAGCGTTTTACGAACATGGAACTACGGGTGGATGACTTGGATGCGAAGCTCGATCGCGTGCTGGAACTGCTCGCGAAGATGCGACCGACGCCACCCGCGGAGCAAACGGATAGCCGCGAGCGGCCGGCCGGCAAACCTCACAAGTGAGAACGTCGTCCGGGGCTCCGTTTGCTCCCCCTCGGGGATTGAAGAAAGCGGGCGAATTAGTGGACAGCCACGTAGCGGATGAAAAAGCAGCGACGGGCGGGAAGTCGATGATGGCTGAGCTTGCCGCGTTCGAAGAACGGATGCGAAGGTTCAGCCGCGTGGTGAATACCAAGGCCGCCATTGCGCAGAGCCCGAAGACTCAGATATGGGCGCTGAACAAGGCGAAGCTGTACCGGTACGACTCCCCGCCCGAGATGAGACACCGGCATCGCGTTCCGCTGCTGCTGGTGTTCGCGATCATGAACCGGCCGTACATTCTGGACCTGCGGCCGGGCAATAGCTTTGTCGAATTCATGGTGGGGCGCGGGTACGATGTCTACCTGCTGGACTGGGGAACCCCGGGCATTGAAGACAAGAACATGAAGCTCGAGGACTATGCGGTCGAGTACCTTCCGCGGGCGATTCGCAAGGTGAAGCAGATCTCAGGCTGCAATGAATTCAGCATGCTGGGATGGTGCATCGGCGCGATTCTGACGACGATTTACGCTGCGATGCATCCCGATGAAGGATTGCGCAATTTGCTGCTGCTGACGGCGCCGCTGGACTTCACGAATCGCAACGGGCTAACCTTCGCCAAGTGGACGGACGAGCGGTACTTCGATCTGGAGAAGGTGCTGGCGGCCTATGGCAATATGCCGGGCGAGATGATCGATTATGGCGCCAAGGCATTGAAACCGGTTGAGAACTGGGTGGGCAATTACTGCAAGCTGTGGGACAACCTGGATGATGCGCGCACGGTAACTGCATGGCAGGCGATGAACACGTGGGTGACCGACAACATTCCGATGGCGGGCGCGGCGTATCGGCAGCTTATTACGGATTTTTATCGCAACAATTTGCTGATTCAGAACAAGCTGAAGATCCGCAATGAGGCGGTGGATTTGAGCCGGATCCACGCGAACCTGCTGACGGTGATTGCGGAGGGCGATCACATTACGCCGCCCTGCCAGTCGGAAGCGATCATGCACAAGGTGTCGAGCCAGGACAAGCAGCTCTATCGGATACATGGCGGACACATCGGCATCATGGCTGGCAGCGCCGCGCACCGCACGACCTGGCCGCATATTGAGACGTGGCTGGGCGAGCGGTCGAAGTAGGACATTAGATTGGAAGGCCCATCTTCGTCGGGTGAGTAGCGCCGACGGAGATGGGCCTTTTGTTGTGAGCCACAAGGAGTTGGAAACATCCCTCAGAGGCTAAAGCCCCACCCATTTTTGAGCCTTTTCGGCACGACTGAAGTCGTGCCATTTCACAAGGCCGGTGCCTGCCGAGTTTTGCGCGGCTCCACTCCTTACATGTAGATGCCGCCGTTGACGTTGATCTGCTGGCCGGTGATGTAGTCGCCGTCGCAGACGAGGAAAGCAACGGCTTTTGCTGTCTCCTCAGGCAGACCAAACCGGCCCATAGGAATGCGCGCCTTGATCTGATCCTGGACGTTGGGCGGCACTCCGGCGAGCATGTCGGTTTCAGTGAATCCCGGGGAGATGACGTTGGCGGTGATGTTGTATCTGGCGAGCTCGAGCGCGAGCACCTTGGTCATGGCGATGATTCCGCCTTTGCTGGCGGCATAGTTTGCCTGTCCGAAGTTTCCGGCCTGGCCGACGAACGAGGCGATGTTCACGACGCGGCCGTACTTCTGCTCGATCATGTTGGGCAGTACGGCGCTGGTGCAGTAGAAGACGCCATTGAGGTTGGTCTCAATAACTTCTGCCCAGTCTTCGTCGGTCATCTTGCGGATGGATTTGTCGCGCGTGATGCCGGCGTTGTTAACGAGGATGTCGACGTGCTGGTAGCGGTCAAGCACGTCGCGCACGAGTGCGCGGGCCTGAAGCCGGTCAGAGATGTCGTGCTGGAACAGTTCGCACTCGCCGCCGTTCTCGCGGATTGAGTTGCGGACTTCTTCCGCGCAACTGAAGTTGTTGCGATAGTTAATGGCAACAGAGGCCCCACGCTCGGCAAGTTCTTTGGCAATGGCCCGGCCAATTCCGCGCGAAGAGCCGGTGATGAGTGCAACCTTGTGTTCAAGAGGGCGATGGAATGAAAGCTTCGGTTCGATGAGTACTTCGGTCGCCATTGGGGTCCTCCTTTCCTAGTTGAGAGCTTCGAAGATGGCGGCAATTCCCTGCCCGCCGCCGATGCACATGCTGACGAGAGCGAACTTTCCGCCGGTGCGATGCAGCTCATGCAGAGCCTTGACGGTGATGATTGCGCCAGTGGCTCCGATGGGATGACCGAGTGAGATACCGCTGCCGTTGGGGTTGACCTTCTCGAAGGGCAACTGCAGTTCGCGCTGCACGGCGAGGGCCTGCGCGGCGAATGCTTCGTTGAGTTCGATCACGTCCATGTCGGAGATGGAAAGGCCGCTGCGGTCCATGACTTTCCGGATCGCCGTGACGGGTCCCATGCCCATGATGTCTGGAGCGACGCCGGTGACGGCGTAGTCGACAAGGCGCGCCATGGGTTTGAGGCCGGCGGCTGCGGCGGCATTGCGCTCCATGAGGGTGACGGCTGCCGCTCCATCATTGATGCTGGAGGCGTTTCCCGGCGTGACGGTGCCATCGTTTGCGAAGGCCGGTTTCAGCTTGGCGAGGTTCTCGCGCGTGGCATCGGCGCGGGGAGATTCATCTTGCGCGAACTGGGTTACGCCGCCTTTGACCTTCTGTTCGATGGGGACGATCTGCTCAGTGAAGTAGCCGGCCTGGATAGCGGCGACTGCGCGCTTGTGGCTTTCGACGGCAAGGCAGTCCTGGGCTTCACGCGAGACGTCGAAGCGACGCGCGATGTTCTCCGCCGTGATCCCCATGTGGACGTTTTCGAACGGGTCAGTGATGGCGCCGACGAGGGCGTCGAAGGCGCTTGCGTCATTGAGTCGTGCGCCCCATCGCATGGATTGCATCCAGTAGGGGGCGCGGCTCATGCACTCGACGCCGCCGGCTACTGCGGTGTCGCACTGGCCCCGATAGATGATGTCAGACGCGGTGACGATGGCCTGAAGGCCGCTGCCGCAGAGGCGGTTGAGGGTGAGCGCCGGTGTGCTGACGGGAAGGCCGCCACGCACCGCGGCGACCCGCGACAGATACATGTCTTTCTGGTCGGTGTGGATGACGTTGCCGAAGACCACGTGGCCGACTGAGTCGGGAGTGACTCCGGACCGCTTCACGGATTCCTCAAGAACCTTTGCGGCGAGCACAGTGGGCGGAAGGTCTTTGAGTCCGCCGCCGAATTTGCCGATGCCTGTACGCACTGCGCCGAGTACAACGATTTCGCGCTCTACCATGGAGATCATCACTTTCTGCCTGCGACCGTGTGACAACAGCTCTCCTGTCGCACACCACGAGTGCGTCAGACTTGGACCTGATATGGTGCCGGAAGCCGAGAAGAAGCGGAGCCGCCGCAGAGCTGCCCTGCGGGGTCCACGCGGGAGTCCAATAAGACGGTGCACGTTCGCCGGCCCACGAAGTGCGCGGACCTGGAAGAGCCCTTTGTGGGTCGGATTAAGCGTCAGCGGGAACTACTCTAAAGAACGTAAGAACATCCAGACTTCCCTGCTCTCCGACGCACGTTCGCCTGGGGTCGTCCACGCAGGGCTGGAGGGTTCCAGTAGGCATGAATGCGAATAAGCTGGCGAGCGGACCAGCCTCATTGCGGAACAGGTCACAGTAGTCCAATTCAAGAAACGCGTCAACCCGAATTATTCCCAGTTAACGCGCCTGTTAATCACTCGGCCTCAATTGCTAACCAAGTGATAACGGGGTGGGAGGCGGATCACATGCCGGGCTCGACGGTGCCGGCGTTGCGAAGAATGCGGCGAACTTTTTTGGGCGAGATGGAAAGGCGGGCAGCGACACGCGCGATCTTTCTGCCTTCGCGAATCCAGACTTTAGGGATGACGATTTCGGCGAATTCCTCGCTGATTTGCTGGAACGTTTTGTTGCCGAGCATGCCTTCGGACCATCCGCGCAGTGTGTCGTTGATGCCGGAGGCCTGGACGATGCGCGACTTGAGCATGGAGAGATCTTCGACCAGGTGATCGTTTTCGCCGGGTCCGATGAGGCGCGTTGCTTCGGCCGCGCATTTGCGCGCCTCTTCCCAGTCCTGGAAGAAGTCGTTGGCTGCGGTGATGCCGCGGGCGATGCAGGCTCCGGCTAGCAGGCGCAGATTCTGCGTGCCGTGCGCGAGCTTCAGCGCCTCGTCGCTGTATTCGCGCGCGCGGTTGGCATGGACGGCAACGTCAACGTCTTCGCCGGTCTGTTCTTCGACGTGCGCGTTTTCGATGGCGGTTTCGAGAATGCGGGCGCGAGCCATGAGAATGTGATCGCCTTGCTGGAGGCCGATGCGATAAGCCTCGGCGGCTTCAGGGGTGGCGCGATCGATGTCGCCGCGGTCGAGGTGCAGATAGCCGAGGTTGAGAGTGACCTTGCCGATGCCGTCCGCGTGGCGATGCAGATCGTAAATGGTGCGCGCGCGATTGAGGTCTTCCATGGCCTGCAGAGAGAGTTCCTGGTAGCGAGCGCGGAGGGACTCAGTGGAAGCAGGCGTGGCCTTGTGAGCGGCGCCGCGGGCGCGTCCGGACTGGGCTTGGCGATCGATGCGCTTGCGAATCTGCAGGGCCAGCAGGCGGCGCACATACGCAGCATTGACCAGGGCGCGGGCCAGGTTGAGATGGTTGGCATCGCGGCGCGCGTACAGATCCATCGCACGCTTGAAGTGCTCGAGCGCACTCGTGTATTCGCCAAGGCGGCGAACGATGCGGCCCCGCGCGGACTCGATGTTGCCCAGCGCGACGTAGTGGTCGGTGGTGCGAAGGACAGTTTCGGCGCTGGCGAGAATCTGCATGGCTTCGCGGGTGAGGCCTTTTTGGAACAGCAGCCAACTCTCCTGAACCTGCACGACGGCGGTGAACATTTTGTCGTTATGTCCTTGTGCCATTTCACGCGCACGGGCGATGTGCTCAAGAGATTTTTCGTATTCGCCCTTTTTGCGGTGAGCACGGCCGATCCAGAAGTGGGCTAGTGCGCAGTCGGACTCTTCGCCGAGGTCGTGCAGGGTATGCAGGACGAGTTCCAGCGCTTCGATGGCGGCATCGCTGTCGCCGCGGGCGAGACTGGTGAAGGCTTCGGCCATGCGCAGGCGAAGATAATCCGCAACGCTGAGGCGCGCTCTGCCGTTGCCGCGAAACCGCTCGAGGAGGCTATCGAGGAAGCGGTAATCGCGATAACCGAGGTCGACCCATTGCGCGAGCAGCAGAAGAAGGCGGGCTGAATTCGGCCAGTCGGGGCTGATCTTTTGCAGTTCATTTTCGGCTGCATCGAGCATGGCGATTCCCTGCTTGATGCGGCGCTGGCAGAGTGCGGTGGCGAGATCGTCGGCAAACTGGCGGCTTAGAGGCATTGCAGCATCCTCCGTGGTGATTAGCCCGAAACGGTCGAGCGCGGGCAGGGGCGCGACGGTCGAGTATGAGAGCGGCGTGGCTCATACCTTTGTCGGACTCTCGCAGCGGGGATTATCGCTCCAGGCGGGAACTGTTGTCCACATGTCCGAATCGGATCAGTGGAGCTTGCCAGTCCGATTTCTTCGCGCTTTACTCGAACACATATTGCTGCGCTGCGGCAAATGCCGGCCAGCATGGAGGATTGGAAAGCGATGGAGAATCATACGACAAGCATCAACGGCTGGAACTCACCCCGTTGGCATGGGACCACCCGCACTTACACGCACGAACAGGTGAACCGGTTGAGGGGTACTGTTCATGTGGAGCACTCGCTAGCCCGCGCCGGTGCCGAGAAGCTGTGGCGGATGCTTCATCGCGAATCGTATGTGCCGGCGCTGGGTGCGCTGACAGGCAACCAGGCTGTTGAAATGGCTGCTGCCGGGTTGAAGGCGATCTATCTGAGCGGATGGCAGGTTGCGGCCGATGCGAATCTGAGCGGGAATATGTATCCGGATCAGAGCCTGTATCCAGCGAACAGTGTGCCTGCGGTGGTGCGTGCGATCAACAGCGCGCTGATTCGCGCTGACCAGGTGGCTCACTCCGAGGGACAGAAGTCCATCGATTGGATGTTGCCTATTGTGGCTGACGCAGAAGCTGGATTTGGCGGCGTGCTGAATGCATTCGAACTGATGAAGGCGCTGATTGAGGCGGGCGCCGCCGCAGTGCATTTTGAGGATCAGCTTTCTTCCGCGAAGAAGTGCGGGCACATGGGCGGCAAGGTGCTGGTGCCGACGCGCGAGGCGGTGCAAAAGCTCATTTCTGCGCGGCTGGCTGCGGATGTGATGAATGTGCCCACGGTTCTGATTGCACGCACAGATGCGGATGCGGCGCAGTTGATCACGAGCGATTGCGATCCGGCGGACCGGCCGTTTATCGCCGGAGAACGCACGGTGGAGGGCTTCTATTCGTTCCGCGGCGGACTGGATGCTGCGATTGCGCGCGGGCTGGCGTATGCTCCGCATGCCGACATGATCTGGTGCGAGACGTCGGAGCCCAATCTCGAAGATGCGCGCAGGTTCGCTGAGGCGATTCATGCGCAGTTCCCGGGCAAGCTGCTTGCGTACAACTGCTCGCCCTCGTTCAACTGGCGCGCCAAGCTGACGCTGTCGGAGATCGCGTCGTTTCAGGTGAAGCTCGCGGCGATGGGGTACAAGTTCCAATTCGTCACGCTGGCGGGGTTCCATGCGTTGAACCTATCGATGTTCGAGCTGGCGCATGAGTACAGCCAAACAGGCATGCTGGCCTACTCACGCGTGCAACAGCACGAGTTTGAAATGGCGGAGAAGCATGGCTACGGCGCGGTGAAGCATCAGCGCTTTGTCGGGACGGGGTATTTCGACCAGGTGGCGACGACGATTGCGTCGGGGAATATTTCGACGTGCGCGCTGCCGGGATCGACGGAAGAAGAGCAGTTCGAGGATCCGTACGATCACGAGGTTCCGCAGCAGCAGCAGGCGACGGCGTAGTCTTCGCACTTCATCAACCGGATCGATAATCAAAGGATGGATGACGTACGAATGTCGACGATTGCCCCAATTTCAGAAGCTGCGCTCTCGCTCGAGGAGCGGGAGCGCGAGATTCTTACGCCCGGAGCTGTAGCTTTTCTCAGCGAGTTGGATAGACGATTCGAAGCGCGGCGCGTTGCGCTGCTGGAAAAGCGGCGTGAGCGGCAGGCGTTCTATGACCGCGGCGGCTTCCCTTCTTTCCTCGCGGAGACGGAGGCGATCCGCGATGCGGATTGGAAGGTTGCGCGGATTCCAGATGAACTGCTGGATCGGCGCGTGGAGATTACAGGGCCGACCGAGCGGAAGATGGTGATCAACGCGCTGAATTCAGGCGCGAATGTATTCATGGCGGATTTTGAAGATGCCAATTCTCCGACGTGGGCGAACTGCATCGAAGGCCAACGCAACGTGCGCGATGCGAATCGGCGGAAGATCAGCTGGTCCTCGCCCGAGGGCAAGGTGTATGAGCTGAAGCCGGACCCTGCGGTGCTGTTTGTGCGGCCGCGTGGCTGGCACATGGTGGAGAAGCACATGCGTCTCGAAGGGCGCCCGATGTCGGCATCGCTGTTCGACTTCGGACTGTACTTCTTTCACAACCACCAGATTCTGCTCGATCGGGCCTCGGCGCCTTACTTCTATCTGCCAAAGATGGAGAGCCATCTGGAAGCTCGGCTGTGGAATGACGTGTTTGTGTTTGCGCAGGAGTATGTGGGCGTGCCGGTTGGTACGATTCGCGGGACAGTGCTGATCGAGACGATTTCGGCTGCGTTCGAGATGGACGAGATTCTGTATGAGCTGCGCGATCACTCGGCGGGACTGAACTGCGGGAGGTGGGACTACATCTTCAGCTTCATCAAGAAGCTCCGCAACCATGCTGATTGCGTTTTGCCGCAGCGCAGCGATGTGACGATGACGCAGCCGTTTCTGGCGTCGTATGTGGAGTTGCTGATTCACACGTGCCACAGGCGCGGGATTCATGCGATGGGCGGAATGGCGGCGCAAATTCCGATTCGCAATGACGCACAGGCCAACGACGAGGCGATGCAGCGGGTGCGCGAAGACAAGCTGCGTGAAGTGCGCGCGGGGCACGACGGAACGTGGGTGGCGCATCCGGGGCTGGTGCCGGTGGCGAAGGCTGTGTTCGACGAGTACATGCCGGAGAAGAATCAGATTAAGCCGCCCGCGTTAGCGCAATCGCGCATAACGGCGGAGAACCTGGTGGAGATGCCGAAGGGCAAGATCACCGAGGCGGGGCTACGGCGCAATATTGATGTTGCGTTGCAGTATCTGGAGTCGTGGTTGCGGGGCAATGGCTGCGTACCGATTTACAACCTGATGGAAGATGCGGCGACGGCGGAAATTTCGCGCACGCAAATCTGGCAGTGGATTCGCTATGGCGCGAAGCTCGACGATGGCCGCACGATCACGGCGGAGATGCACGACGCGATTCTCGCGGACGTACTGCGGCAGGCGAGGGATGCGATGGGCACGGAACGGTTTGCGGCGAGCAAGTTTGCGAGGGCGGCGGAATTGCTGCGGGAGCTGAGCACCGGGGAGTTCCGGGAGTTCCTGACCACGATGGCTTACGAGGATCTGGTTTAAATAGATATAAATAGACTCACATTATGGCCGAACGGCGCGGAACGGAGGGATACGGCGATCCTTCCGTTCCTCGTTCTTTTATCTGCCTGATGGTCCCGGTGGTTAAGAAATCGTAAAACTCGAGGGGACGATCCTGCATCTTGAGGGTTATACTGCATTGCAGCATTGCAGCGCTGCATTGCAACATTTCCCTTAGAACAGGACCGCAGAGCCATGAGCATCACTGAAACCGTAACCGTCCGGGCCTTTGAAGCGCCTTTCTCGCTGGAAGGCAAAACCGCCATTGTCACAGGAGCCGGTCGGGGTATCGGCAAGTCGATCGCACGCCGGCTGGTGTCGGCCGGGGCGTCCGTCATGATCTGCGACCTCGACGAAAAGATGCTCGTTCAGGCCGCGGAGGATCTGGGCGACTCGTCGCGCGTGGGGCATTTCCAGGGCGATCTCACGGATCCGCTGGTGCCTGGCGAACTGGTGGAGGCAACGCTGGGCACGTTTGGCGGAGTGGACATTATCGTGAACAACGCCGGATACAGCTGGGACAACGTGATCCAGAAGACGACAGACGAGCAGTTCCAGGCAATGCTGGAGATTCACCTGGTGACGCCGTTCCGGATTCTGAGGGCCGCGTCCGGGTATATCCGCGACGCTGCGAAGCATGAAATTGCGTCGGGACAGCGCGTGATGCGCAAGGTGGTGAACATCACCTCGATCTCGGGCACGGACGGCAATCCAGGGCAGGTGGGCTACTCGGCCGGCAAGGCAGGCGTGATTGGGCTGACCAAGACACTGGCGAAGGAGTGGGGCCGGTACAACGTGAATGTGAATTCAGTTGGGTTCGGGCTGATTGAGACACGTATGACGCAGGCGCTTGGCGCCGATATCGCACAGATGGAGATGCACGGCCACCAGATCAAACTGGGGGTACAGCAGGCGATGCTGGACTCGGTGAAGAGCGCATGCCCGCTGGGGCGGTTGGGCACGCCGGAGGAAGCTGCTGGTGCAGTGCTGTTCTTCTGCTCGCCGCTGTCGGACTACGTGACGGGCGAGGTGCTGATCTGCGGCGGGGGACTGCATTTCTGAGTGAGTAGTGGGTAGTGGGTAGTTGTGAGTGAAACGCGAAGAGGCATTCTCGGGCGAGAATGCCTCTTTTGCTTGTCGCAAATGTGACCCTTGATTCGTTAGCCCAAGGTGTTGGAGCTCCGATCAGTTCCAGGCGGCTGGTTCTGGTTCCGGCAGGAGCTGGGTTTCGGCGATTTCAGATTCCTCATCCCCTTCGTCAACGAGTTTCCAGACATTCATCCAATGCTGGAAGCTGCACTCCTCGCCCGAATCGAACGACTCGAGTACCAGGCGTACAGGAACGGAAGGATGTGCGGTAGGAACGGTTTGCGTAAGAGATTGCATAAAAGCCCTCCGGCGAGTGATCCCGGTATCGGCCCAGTCAGCAGAGATTAGCACAGACTGATCCGCGAATTCGGTGACAAAGGTCCAAAAATCGCAAGAAAGCGCCGCAAAACAGAATCGAGTCCGAAGCGGCTCCAGCAGCAGCGTGGGAGCCGCCCGGAGCGTCCCATTTTTGCGGACTGATTCGGTCCGAAAATGTCCGGGCGCACTCGCCCGGGCTGAGGGAGGAGGCATAAGGAAAGTCTTTTCAAGACTGCAAAAATGTCTCATACTCCTAACACCCGAAACCTTTGGAAAGGTCGAAAGATGGGAGGCCAAAACCCATTGCCGCCTCAAACAGAGGCTACAGAGCGTGATCGTCTTGAGGTAGCCAAAGAGATATTTAAGATGTTTGCGTTGGAGCGAGGAGTGCACCTGGCTCTGAATGCCGTTACCTTTGCGGTTCTGATTGGTGCGGCCGCAAATATGTTCTTCGTCGCCAAGAAGGTGGATACGGCTGCCGTGACGCTCGTTTGCGGTTCAGGCGGGCTCATTGCGCTGACTTCGGCTCGGCTACTGCAGATGTGGACTGACATTTTGAATCGAGTGTTCGGAAAGCTCTAATTCTATGGACGAACTATCCAGCAAATTGAGTCGCCCAGAATTTCACGAAGCGCGGAGGTCTGCCCGCACGGCTACCCTGCTGACGCTGGTGTCCGGACTAGTGGTGTTAGGTTCCCTCGTCTACGGCGCTTATCAAATTCGCTCTTTGGATACGGCACTGGCTGATCGCCATAAGCAAATCGAGGGTCTAGACAAAGATATTGCTGCGAAAAAGACGGCACTGCAGGGCCTTGAGACGCGGGTTAGCGATTTAAATGCCGTTGTCGCGGCAATTCCGCCGGAGCAGGTGAAGCAGGCACTGTCGAATCCCTCTGTTGACACGTCGAGCCTTCCTGCCCGGGTCTATATTCACATAGCCAGAGAGGATCAACGCCAGACCGCGGAGAAGGCGGCTGCCAGTTTGAGAGCAGCGGGCTTGATAGTACCCGGGATCGAGTACGTCGGAAACAAGGCCCCCAATCCCACTCAGGTAAGGTATTTTCAGCGAGCGGACGAAAACGGAGGCGACCTTTCGCGAATTGTCCAGACGCTGAACGCGGCAGGCATTCAGGCCAACGGGCAATACGTATCGCTTCCGTCGTCTACGGCGCGCCCTCGTCATTTTGAGCTGTGGTTCGGGAAAGATGCATAGGAAGGCGTCTGGATAGTTTCGCGAAACTGAATGGCTGTTTGCAAAGCAAAAGGCCCGGAGCGATTGCTCCGGGCCTTTTGAGTGTTGATTGGGATCCAGGTTATTCGGCAGCGGCTTCGACGGCCTTGGTCTGGGCGACGGTCCAGTCGGGCGCGCCAACCTTGAAGCGGGCGAAGCGGCGGATCGTGATGTTCTCGCCGAGCTTGCCGACCTTCTGCGCAATCAGTTCCTTGATGGAGATGGACTGCTCCTTGATGAAGGGCTGCTCGAGCAGGCAGACTTCCTCATAGAACTTGGCCATCTTGCCATCGACGATCTTCTCGATCACCGGAGCGGGCTTGCCGGTAGCGGCAGCCTGGGCACGGTAGATCTCCTTCTCGCGCTCGAGGTCCTCGGGGGTGACATCCTCGGGCTTCACGTAGCGCGGATCGCTGGCGGCGATGTGCATCGCGATGTCCTTCATCAGGTCGCTGAAGTCCTCAGTGCGGGCCACGAAGTCGCTCTCGCAGTTGAGTTCGAGCAGCACGCCGATTTTGCCGCCGGCATGGATGTAGGTGCCGATGGCGCCTTCGTTCGTGGAGCGGGCAGCCTTCTTGGCCGCCGAGGCCATGCCGCGCTTGCGCAGCACCACCACAGCCTCTTCGATGTTGCCACCGGCTTCCTCGAGCGCCTTCTTGCAGTCGCCCATGGGAGCCATGGTCATGTCGCGAAGCTCTTTTACCATCTTTGCGTCGATCTTCTTCTCGCTCACTGTCATCTCTCTTTTCCTAATCTCGGGTCAATCGCCTTTGGATTCCCGCAGGGGCCTAAGGCCCCATCATTAATCATCCTGCCTGCGGATTGTCAGGGCTGAAGCCCTGACCTACCAGCCCTGGCCTACCAGTCGTGCCGTGTTACGAGACTTCTGCCGCGCAGAGAAAAAGCGTGGCCCCGAAGACTGCGCGGCCACGCTTTCGATCATGCACGCGTTATGCGCAGACGAGTATTAATGACCGCCTTCGGCAGCCTCGGCCTCTTCCATGAGGGCGGCGACGGCTGCGGGCGCCTTGCGGATGCCGCTGCCGAGGGCCGTCTCGAGGTCGATGTCCTCAGTGGAGGTAGCTTCCGCCGCCGTCTCATCGGCCGGAGCCGCGGGAGCCTCTTCGGCGAACATCTTGTCGCCCACCAGGTTCACGCCCTCGGCAGCCGAGTCGGCGATCTTCGAGGTGAACAGGCGGATGGCGCGCAGGGCGTCGTCGTTGCCAGGAATGACGTAGTCGACCACGGTCGGATCGCAGTTCGTATCGACAACGGCGACCACCGGGATGCCGAGCTTGCGGGCTTCCTTCACGGCGATAGCTTCGTTGTTCGAGTCGACCACGAACAATGCGTCAGGCAGTCGCTTCATATTCTTGATGCCGGCCAGGTTTGCCTGAAGGTGCTTGCGCTCGCGCTCGAGGCGGATCACTTCCTTCTTGGTCAGCAGGTCGTAGCGGCCATCGGTAGCCATGTCATCGAGTTCCTGAAGGCGCTTCACCGACTTCTGCACCGTCACCCAGTTGGTCAACAGGCCGCCGAGCCAGCGGTTGTTGATGTAGGGCATGCCCGCGCGGCCGGCTTCTTCAGCAACGGCATCCTGGGCCTGGCGCTTGGTGCCGACGAAAAGGATCGTCTTGCCTCCGGCGCACAGATCGGTAACGAACTTAGACGCATCCTTGAACAGCTTGAGCGTCTTCTGCAGGTCGATGATGTAGATACCGTTGCGCTCGCCGAAGATGTATTCCTTCATCTTGGGGTTCCAGCGCTTGGTCTGATGCCCGAAGTGAACACCAGCTTCGAGCAGCTCCTTCATTGTGATCGTGGCCATTGGCCTCCTTCGTGGATTGCATCCGGGTGGTCGATGCCAGCGCCCGAATTTAACCCGCTTATGCGGGAGATAGGTTGAGCCGGTAGCTTGGAGCCCGCAGCTTGAAGCTCAGAACTGGAGCTACGGGCTACAGGCTACCGGCGGATAGCTGAAGCGGTTTAGCGCTTCGAGAACTGGAACCGCTTACGGGCGCCCTTCTGTCCGTACTTCTTGCGTTCCTTGACGCGAGCGTCACGGGTGAGCAGGAGTTCGGCCTTCAGCGCCTTGCGCAGCTCGGGATTGAACTCAATGAGTGCACGGGCGACGCCCATCTTGACTGCGTCGGCCTGGGCAGCTACGCCGCCCGAACGAACCGTCGTGACCACGTCAAAGTTTGCAGCCATCTCAACGACAGCCAGCGACTTCTTGGCTGCGGCGCGCTGCTGCTCGGTGACGAAGTACACGTCGAAAGCCTTGCCGTTTACCTTCCACTCGCCCGTTCCGGGGCGCAGAAAGACACGGGCGATCGCCGACTTGCGACGCCCCGTTCCGTAATACTGAACCAGATCTGCCATTCAATCCTCTTAGCCTGGAGCCAGGAGCCTGTAGCCCTTAGCTCGCCTTGAAACTTCAATCATTCGTGGCCCGCTATATTCAGCTACGGGCTGCCGGCTACAAGCTGCCGGCGTCTACGCCACTTCGAGCGCGACGGGCT
Source organism: Occallatibacter riparius (assembly GCF_025264625.1). Lineage (NCBI taxonomy): Bacteria > Pseudomonadati > Acidobacteriota > Terriglobia > Terriglobales > Acidobacteriaceae > Occallatibacter > Occallatibacter riparius. The sequence goes on along the minus strand of NZ_CP093313.1, from coordinate 3,955,316 downwards.
TCTGCGCGTCGTGGGGGTGCTTGTCGCCGCGGTAGACCTTCAGCTTGGTGCCCATCTGGCGGCCGAGCTTGGTCTTGGGCAGCATGCCCTTGATGGCCTCTTCGAGGATCTTCTCGGGCTTGCGGGCGAGCAGGCGGGTGAACGACTCCTCGCGAAGGCCGCCGGGGAAGCCGGTGTAGCGGCGATAGACCTTGCTCTGGCTCTTGAGGCCGGTAAGGCGAACCTTATCGGCGTTGATCACGATGACGTGGTCACCCATGTCAATGTACGGCACATACTGGGGGTTCAGCTTGCCGCTCAGAACGCTGGCAGCCTTGGTGGCCAGCCGGCCCAGAGTCTGGCCGCTGGCATCTACCACATACCACTTGCGGTCAATGTTTTTGCCGCTCGGAACAAAGGTCGACATTTTTCTCCTGCCTCTAACACTTCCTGACCGAGCCCACAGCCGGCCGCGAAATACGTCGCGCAAAGCGCGTGATCCCATGCAAAATGCACGGGTTAAAACTGCACCCACTCGCCAAACAAACCTGTTCGGGTGAGGATAGCTCCCTGGGTACGCCCAAGGCTGCGGGGTTTGCCCTCTTTGGGCTCCTGGCTCTGCTGACTCCCGTGATTCGCGGATTCAACAGAAGGTGGCCTGCGCTGATGGAACTTCCCTTGGGAGGGGGCTCTATCAGCCGGGTCCGGGACTACATACACAGACCCCAGGCGCAACACCGCACAAGGACTCCAGAATACGCGATTTGCGGTACGGAGTCAACGAAATGACACTTCGGCGAGATGGGCCGCAGGATGCGCGAGATCGGTATCGGTGTTGGGCCTCCGGCATTGATCGGGTACACATTTTCAGCTCCGGCGACTTGGACACGCCTTTTCGGTGGGGGCCAGCGCAGACCTGATCCGCCGGGTAAAGCAGCCCGGCAATGAGAATCCTAGTGGAATCCGCAGGCGCATTCGGATTGTGCTTTGCGTAACATGTTCCTTTTGCTACTTTTGTTACTTCGGAAACATTCACAAGCCAGTCCTCAAGCGCCCATATTGAACGAGGGCATTTGCGGGCCGAGTCTTAAGGGATGTCCTCTGAACAGACCAATACGAGCAGCACCGAGGGAGTCAAACTGGCTGGCGCCACCTCATCTACGGCGGACGAGCAGAGCGGGAAATCGTCCGTTGGCCGCAAAGTAGCCGCGGGTGCGATCCTGCTGGCGGGCGTGGGGTATGTGCTGACGCTCTTCGTGATGGGGCTCAGCGACCGCAACGCAGCAGAGCGCGACTTCATTTCTTATTGGGCGGCCGGAAGCCTGGCCGTGCAGGGCGGGAATCCGTACGATCCTGAGGCGGTGCGGCAACTCGAGGTGAACGCCGGGCGGGATCGGAATGCGATGGTGCTGGTGATGCGCAATCCTCCGGTTGCGCTTCCCCTGGTGGCACCGCTGGGTCTAGTCAGCCCCAAGGTCGCGCTCATTGCGTGGCTGATTCTGCTGATAGGTTCTTTTGGCGCTTCAATCTGGTTGGTCTGGCTGATGCATGGCAAGCCGGGGAGTTCGTACCACTTGATAGCGATCGGCTTTGCGCCGGCGCTGGCGTGCCTGATGGCGGGCCAATTTGGGATGTTTCTGCTGCTGGGCGTGGTTCTGTTTTTGTACTCTGAACAGAGGCGGCCGATGCTGGCGGGCGCAGCCCTGCTGTTGTGCACATTCAAGCCGCATCTGTTTGTGCCGGTCGGCGTTGTGCTGGCGCTTTGGATTGTGACTGCGCGTAAGTGGCGCGTGGCTGTGGGATGCGTCGGGGCAGTGACTGCGGCGCTGGGCATTGCTCTCGCTATCGATCCACAGGCGGTGAATCAGTACCTCTCGTTCATGCGCGCGGGCGAGGCCGCGTCGGAACGCATTCCAGCGCTAAGTGTCGCGCTGCGTTTTGCCATCAGCCCGCATAGCACGTGGATTCAGTTCGTACCGCTCATCCTGGCATGCGCATGGGCCGGCTGGTACTTCTGGACGCGCCGCGAGCAGTGGAACTGGGGCGACCACGGAATGATTGTGCTGCTGGTGGCCGCGATGTGCGCGCCTTATGGGTTCCTCACGGACGAATGCATGCTGCTGCCGGCATTGCTGGCCGGTGTGTACACCGCGGTTGAGCGCAAGCGATCGCTGGTGCCAATTGCGTTCTTTGCCGGCGCGGCCCTGCTGGAGTTGCTGGCCGGCGTGGAGATGAAGACGCCGTACTTCATGTGGACCACGCCCGCATGGCTGGTGTGGTATCTCTACGCGACGCGCGGCAGCATAGAAGCAGAAAGCCGGAGCATCTCTGCCCCGGCTCTCTAATTTGCTGTTCCCTTCCCGTTAGGCCACGGCTGTCTCAGCCGAGCGGACGCGGTAGCGCTTCATCTGAATCGAAAGCGCCCTTTCGATCTTCTGCAGTTCGCGCTTCTCATCGGGCATGGCGAAGGTGCTGGCTACGCCCTTGCGGGAGGCGCGGCCGGTGCGGCCCACGCGGTGCACGAAGTCTTCGGCCAGCTTGGGGAGGTCGTAGTTGACCACGTGGGCGATGTTCTTGACGTCGATGCCGCGGGCGGCGACGTCTGTGGCTACCAGCACGCGGTGCCTGCCCTCAGTAAAGCTGCGCAGTGCAGAGTTGCGCTGCGACTGGGAGCGGTCGCCGTGGATCTGGGTGGCGGCGTGGCCGGAGCGGCTGAGGCGGTGGGCGAGGCGATCGGCGCCGTGCTTGGTGCGCACGAAGACGAGGAAGCTGCCCTGGTCCTGGCCGAGCAGGTGCTCGAGCAGTTCCTGCTTGTTCTCCTTCGTGACTTCAAAGGCACGCAGGTCAACGCTCTCGGCTGGCTTGGAGACATTGCCGATCTCAATGCGGACCGGGTTGGTGAGGTACTTCTGCGCGACGTCCTTCACCTGGCCTTCAAGCGTGGCCGAGTAGCACAGGGTCTGGCGCTGCTTGGGAAGCTCGGCGCAGATGCGTGCGATGGCGGGCTGGAAGCCCATGTCGAGCATGCGGTCGACTTCGTCGAAGACAAGCATCTTGATGTTGTCGAGCTTGACGAGGCGACGCTTGATGTAGTCCTCAAGGCGGCCCGGGGTGGCAACGATGAGACGGGCGCCGCGGCGAATGGTGTCGAGCTGCGGACCCTCTGCGAGGCCGCCGACAACGAGCGCGACCATGTCGTTAGCGCTCGGCCGGATGGTGCGGTACGCCTTTTCGACCTGCATGGCGAGCTCGCGCGTGGGCAACAGGACGAGCGCGTTGGCGGTCTTTTCGGGGGTCTTCTGCAGCATCTCGATAATGGGAAGCAGGAAGCTCAGCGTCTTGCCGGTGCCAGTCTGGGCGGTGGCGAGCACGTCGCGGCCCTCGAGAGCGGGCGGAATTGCCCCGGCCTGTACGGGCGTGGGGGTGGTGAACTTGTTGTGGTTGAGCTTCGCCAGCAGCGCCGGCGAGATGGAGAACTGAGAAAACTGATTGGACAAAATAGGATCCTGGAGTTCCGGCGGCCCATTTCCCGAACGGCCACACGTGGAACCCGAGTTTGCCGGCGCACATGTATGCACACGCCGAACTATGCAATCTGCGTAAGAGGAAGCAGCATCCGTGTCTGCGGAGCTGAAGCTGACCCACGCTGTGAACAGCCGCACGGCAACGCTGCCGGCGACTACCCCAACCCGCGCAAAACGAATGCGGCGGAAGAACTCATGCAGACCGGAACATCACCGGCTGCTCTTGGGGTTACGCTGTAGGGGCTTGGGGGAAATTCTGTGTTGGCGCTTACCGCGCCGCTCACGACCAAACAACTGAGCGTAACTTGATGGTATCACAGAAGCTGTTTTAATTCGCGCCGGAGGGGATGACGACCTTGGGAGATGCCGGAATGTGCGTGACGTTGCATATGGTTGCGAGTCTCGATGGGTTTATCGCACGGAAGGACAACAGCGTCTCGTGGCTGGAGGACTCCGGAGCTGTCTACGAGGCGGGAGCTACGGTTTCAACTGAAGAGGCCGAGGCGTTCGTGAAGACCATCGATTGCTATGTGATGGGCTCGCATACGTATCAGCATGCGCTGGAGCTGGGGTGGGTGTATGGCGATACGCCGACGGTTGTGGTGACTTCAAGGGAGTTGACCTCGGCTCGGGCGAGTGTCGAGTTTTATTCGGGCGATCTCAAGGCGCTTTTGGAAGAGAGGCTTGCGCCGCGATTCAGGAACATCTGGCTGGTGGGCGGGGCGATGTTGTCGCAGCGATTTCTTGAGCTGGGGCTGGTGGATGAGATTCGTTTGACTGTGGCGCCGGTTTTGCTGGGGGATGGGCTGAGGCTGTTCGGGGAGATGCAGCAGAGCAGGTGGGGTTTGAAGAATGTGACGGCTTATAAGAATGGGTTTGTGGAACTGCACTATGCGGCGACGAAGGGGTGAGGGTTTGTGGCTTCCCACTTCTCGATCGGTGAGACTGCTCGAGAAATGGGGCACCCTCGGTTAGTGCGGGAACGCTCTAGCGGCTGGGTGTGGTTCGTGGTTTCCCGCCCTGTCGACAGAAAGATGTCGACAGGACGGGGCACGGGAGGTTTATTGCGTGACGGTCAGTTCGGCGTGGAGGGGGGCGGTGGAATCCTCACCCGCCCATACGTCGAACGTGCTTGGCTCAACCACCCAGTTCTTGGTCTGCGGGCTCCAGAACTCGAGCTCATCCTTGCCCAGGGGGAAGGTCAGCGTTTTGGTTTCGCCGGGCTGGAGGGCTACGCGCTGAAAGCCCTTGAGCTGGCGCACGGGGCGCGAAGCCGATCCCCAGCGCTGGTGGATGTAGACCTGTCCGACAGCATCTCCCGCGACCGAGCCTGTATTCGTCACTTCGACCGAAACCTGCGTGCTGCCGTCGGTTCCGATGCTGGCCTGGCTCAGCTTGAGGTTTGCGAACTTGAAGGTTGTGTAGCTGAGGCCGTATCCGAAGGGGTAGAGCGGCTTGGACTGGATATCCCAGTAACGCGAGGTGAACTGCGGGCGGTCTTCTGGCTCGTGAGTGAGGTTGTGGTTGTAGTAGAGGGGCTCGGCGCCGGCTACGCGCGGCCAGCTCACGGGCAGCTTGCCTCCGGGATTCACATCGCCAAAGAGGACGTCCGCGATGGCGTTGCCGCCTTCGGTTCCGGGATACCAGGCTTCAAGGATGGCGGGCACATGCTCCGCGGGCCAGCGGATGTCGAGGGGACGGCCGGCGAGCAGCACCAGCACAACCGGCTTGCCCGTGGCGACTGCAGCTTCAAGCATCTGCTGCTGGATGCCAGGGAGGTCGAGCGTGGCGCGCGATGAAGCTTCACTGCTCATGCTGGCGATTTCGCCCATGGCAGCGACGACCAGGTCGGCGTCAGAAGCGGCGGCTTTGACTTTGGCGATCCAGTCGGCCGTCTCCTGCGGGGTGGGCGGGGGCAGTACCTTCTTACCGGCGAGTTGATCGAGAAGACCCGGGAAGACGCGCGAGAGCTCGGGGCCGGAGACGGTGGAGATCTGCGCGTTGGGTAGCTTGTTCTTGAGGCCGGCGAGCAGGGTAACGGGGTGGCTCTTGGAGCCGTTGCCGAAGAGGCCTTCGACGGTCCAGCCGCCTTCGATGTCGTGGGTAGAGTCACCGAGAGGACCGATGAGCGCGATCTTCTTGATCGAGGTCTTGAGCGGCAGCGTCTGCTTATCGTTCTTCAGCAGCACCATGGAACGCGCGGCCAGCTTGCGCTCGAGGGTGAGGCCCTCGGGACGGTTCAGCGTGGCTTCGACCTTTGATTCGTCGGCGTAGGGATGGTCGAACAGGCCGAGCTGATATTTGGCCGCGAGGATGGGAAGCACCATTGCGTCGATCTGGGCTTCGGTGACCTTGCCGTCCTTTACGAGCTGGGCGAGATTTTTGGTGTAGGTCTGGCTCGCCATGTCCATGTTGAGGCCGGCCGTGATGGCTTTGTAAGCGGCATCGCTGGGGTCCTTCGCGTAGCCGTGAACCTGCAGACTACCCACCGCGAAGGCATCGGAGACGAGGAAGCCCTTGAAGCCCCACTCGTTGCGGAGGATGTCAGTAAGCAGCCACTTGTTGCCGCTGGCAGGGACGTCATTCAAGTCCATGTAAGCAGACATGAAGGAGCCGGCGCCTGCCTTCGCCGCCGCGTAGAACGGAGCGAGATAGACATTGCGGAAGAGCTCTTCGGGAATGTACGAGGAGTCATAGTCGCGGCCGCCATCTGCAGCGCCGTATCCAGCAAAGTGCTTGACGCAGACGAGGACCGAGTCGGGGCCGAGTTGATCGCCCTGAAAGCCGCGCACCTGGGCGGCGGCCATGGCTTTGCCCAAGTAAGGATCTTCACCTGCGCCTTCGACGATGCGTCCCCAGCGCGCATCACGGGCGATGTCGACCATGGGGGTGAAGGTCCACTCGATGCCGGCGGCGCGGGCGTCCTGCGCGGCGAAGTGCTGTGCCTGCTCCTCAACACCCGGGTCCCACGAAGAGGCCATGGCGAGCGGCACCGGAAACACCGTGCGATAGCCGTGGATGACATCGAATGCGAAGAGGATGGGAATGTGGAGGCGGGATTTCTCAACCGCGATGTGCTGCAGGCGATTGATCTCCTTCACGTTGGTGAGCCAGAGGATGGAGCCGACTCGGCCCTGCTCGATGAGGGTGTCAGGCTTTTCGGATCCGAGCATAGGCATCTGGATGCCTGCAGATTGATTGAGCTGACCCACCTTTTCATCAAGATTCATCTGCTTGAGAAGGGCCTGAGCACGTTGCTCGGATTCGTCGCGGCTGATGGCCTGGCCGTAGGTTTTGGCGACGGTTGCGAGCACAAGAAGAATGAGCGCTGTTTTTCGAAACATGCGAATGCCTCACTGAAAGTGAAGCAAGAGAATACGGCGGCAGGGGTGGGGTTGTCAGTGGTCAGGTGGTCAAGTGATCAGGTGACTGGCGCAGGGCGGAATACGGCTGACGGTTCCTCTCTATAATCGTGTTTTGAGCGAGCAATCTACATCGATTAAGAAATCCTCTACACGGGCGCATTCGATGGCCGTGGCTTCGGGCATTCTGCTGAGCCGGCTGATCGGGCTGGTGCGGGACCGCGTATTTGCGCATTATTTCGGCAACACCGACGCGGCGGACGCGTTCCGGGCAGCGTTCCGCATTCCTAATTTTCTGCAGAATCTGTTTGGCGAAGGGGTGCTGTCCGCGTCGTTCATCCCGGTGTATGCACGGCTGAACGCGGAAGACAGGCACGAAGAGGCGTCGCAACTCGCGGAAGCGGTTTTCGTGATTTTGGTGCTGCTCACCAGTGTGCTGACGGTGGTGGGGATCTTCGCCACGCCGTGGCTGATCGACCTGATCGCGCCGGGCTTTCACGGTGACAAGCGGCTGCTGACCATCAAGCTGGTGCAGATTCTGTTTCCGGGAGCGGCGCTGCTGGTGCTGTCGGCGTGGTGCCTGGGAATTCTGAACAGCCACCGCAAATTCTTTTTGTCGTACGCTGCACCGGTGATGTGGAACGTGGCGATGATCGCCACGCTGCTGTGGGGCGGCCAGCGTCATCGCGGCGCGGATTTGATTGTGCTGCTGGCGATGGGCTCCGTGGTGGGCAGCGGGCTGCAGTTTGCCGCGCAGGTTCCCACGGTGCTGAAGTTCCTTTGGCCACTGCGGGTGCGGCTGCATGCGGGCGAGCATGTACGGACGGTGGCGAAGAACTTCTTCCCAGTGTTTCTGAGCCGCGGCGTGGTGCAGATCAGCGCGTATATCGATTCGTGGCTGGCCAGTTTTCTAGGGACTGGCGCGGTGTCGGCGCTGGGTTACGCGCAGACGCTGTACACGCTGCCGGTGAGTTTGTTCGGCATGGCCGTGGCGGCTGCAGAGCTGCCAGCGATGTCTGCCGAGTTGGGTTCGCGGAGCGAGATTTCCGCGGCGCTTCGGCAGAGGCTGACGGCGGGATTGCAGCAGATTGCGTTCTTCGTGATTCCGTCGGCGGTGGGTTTTGTGCTGCTGGGCGATGTCATTGTTGCGCTGATTTATCGGTCGGGCCAGTTCCAGCATAGAGATGTGCTGTTCGTGTGGGGCGTGCTGGCGTGCTCGGCTGTGGGACTGCTGGCGTCGACGTCGGGGCGGCTGTATTCGTCGGCGTTCTACGCGCTGCGAAATACGCGGACGCCGCTGAACTTCGCGATGATTCGCGTGGCGCTGACGCTGGGGCTGGGGTATTTGTTCGCGCTTCCGCTGCCTAGGATGCTGGGAATCGATCAGCGATGGGGGACGGCGGGACTGACGCTGTCGGCGGGAATCGCTGGGTGGCTGGAGTTCCTGCTGCTGCGGCGGGGTATGCACAAGCGCATTGGCGAGGTTCCCTCGGGCGCAGGCAGGATCGTGCGGCTGTGGGCAGTGGCGATTGGCGCTGGCCTAGCGGGGGTGGGAATAAGGCGGCTGCTTCCTTTCCATGACCCGCGGCTGGTGGGGCCGGTTGTGCTGGCGGTCTATGGAGCGCTCTACCTTGGCGTAACGCAGGCGATGGGCATCGGCAATATGGGCGCGATCAACCGATTGCTGGGTCGGCGGCGGTAACGCCGCCGACATCAACTTTGTCCGCGGCGGGACGCACGTTGGTTCGGTTGGCGGGGCTGTTTCGTCGCTTCTCTCAGGGCCTTTTCGACTACGGCGCGGACCGCAAATGCGAGTACATCGTCCGTCTGCTTCTGGTTGAGGCAGCGTACGTCGTGAAGTGCAATGATGGGTTCCCAGCCAATGAGAACGCACAAAGCAGAGACGAGACGCTCGAATTCGTCTGCGGAGAGCAGCGGCCGCGCTGGGGCAAGAGCGTGCTCGATCCATTGCACACGGCGATAGCCGCGCCGCGGCCCACCCGCTGCGGGTTCTGTTCCCTCCACAGTAAGGCGGATCAGGGCGCGCCCCAGGTGCATCGACTGCGATGAGTAAGCACCCAGCGCACGGCTGAGTTCCTCGACACGCTGCGCAGGGTCATGAGAGGTAAACCCGGCGAGCACGTGATCGATCGTATCGCGGGTGAGCGCGCCAAGTGTGGCAGTAATGAGCAGCTGCTCGAGCGTGGGGAAATACATGTAAAGCGTGCGCCGCGACACCTGAGCAGCGGCCGCTATCTCCGACATGGAAGGCGTGGCACCGCCCGCCATCAGCTGCATTGTGGCGTCGATGATGGCCGCACGTGTGCGGTTGCGCTGGGCTACGCGGCCGGAGCTTGCAGGCTCCGGAGGAGGTGCGGGGGGCTGCGGACGATTTTTGTTGACGCGGGCCATCGATGCTGCTAATTATACATGCGTGCAGTTATTGCACACATGTGCAATTAAACAAGGAGAGCATCATGGACCGAAGGAGATTTCTGGAAATGTCGTCGATCGCCGCGCTGGGAGCAGCGCCGGTAAAGGAGGCACTTGCGATGGGAGATGTGAAGCCGATGGGAGGGATGCCGCTGATGATCGCGGGCCCCGAGGATGCGCGGATCTACAAACTGGCGGGCGGCGGCGAGGCCCGGCTAATGGCTACGGGAGAGAACACGAACGGGACCTGGTGGATGGGCCGGTTCCGGGAAGATCCCGGATTTATGACGCACTACCATTACCATCCCAATACCGATGAGCAGTTCTACGTGCTCGACGGAGTTTTGTCGCTCTACACCGATGGTAGGTGGCACGAACTCGGGCCCGGTTCGCTGGGTGTGATGCCGCGCGGGAAGCCGCATGCCCAAGGCAATCGAGGGAACGTGCCGGTGCACGTGATCGGCACAGGCGCTCCGGCGGGATTCGAGCAAATGTTTCCGGCGATGGATGAGTTGCTGAAGCGGACAACGCCCGGAAGTCCCGAGTTCATTGCGGAGTTCCAGAAGATATGTTCGCGGTGCGATATCGTGTCGCTGGGGCCGGCGCCCAAGTAGAGAAAACAAGGCGGAGGTCGATGTGGCTTCCGCTTCGGCGCAAGTCCCGGCGGAGGTAACGGGCCTATTCCGGCACGATTCGCATGTCCGAGCGGAAGACGTGATAGTTGTCGAACACGACATCGTTCAGGCGAGTTGCATACCGCGTGCCCGCAGGGCCGCCGTTCTTCGCAGGCGATCCCTCAGACGAAAATGACACGCTGCGCAAGGGGCAGATGTAGTCCTTGCTGCCGATCTCCACTGCGCCATACTCCACCATGATGTCGGCGCGATCCAGGGGCGGGCCGGGAGCCAGGTCCGCTTGAAGGGCCAATCGCAGGATCGTTCCCGATGCGGGGTCGATCCCGATCTCTCCGTGATATGCCGTAATGAATCCAGCCGTACTGCCGCTGGTGTTCAAGAGAGCCGCGGAAGAGACCTGGTAATGCGATTGGGCCTCCGACACGTTGTATGCGAATACTGCCATCGCCCCGTTTGGCCCGGTCTCCCAGTGACTCCACTTCATGTCCCCGTGGGAAGCGTCCACGACGACCGTTGAGAGCACCGGGCCGAAGATGCCTCGCGTGACAAGCTCGGTTTGCCGCGCATCGGCCTTGTCGCGACCGTTGCCTACCACTTCTTTTCCATCGCGATAAAGAACGGTCACTGTCTCCTCATTCGCCCGGCGGAGTGGAGGATGGTCCTGTGGAGCAGCTCCGTTCTTGGCGACGGTCTGGAGGCCTTCAAAGCGGACCGTTGTCCGCCGGGCAAAGAAGTTCGGCAGCTTCGGAACAACCTGGCCCAGGTAGTTCACGGCAAGGGAAACGATCCGTCGTTGGGCGACCAGATCAGGCGCAGCAAGAGCTGGAATCTCGTTAGCCGGCGGCATGAGAAATACAGATGAGTCCACAAGCGCCGTCAATGCCGCCTTCGATTTTTCTCCGGGCATCAGGCTGCTGAGTGAAGCGAACTTTGCGCTGCTCAATCGCTCAGTGAGTTGGAGATGCTCGATCTCGCGGGCCGCGACGGCGTCGCTTTGGCCCTTCAGCGCGTCGAGTGATGCGATGAGTTCCGCCACAGTGACGAACTTCCGGACAGTATGCTCGTCTGCCGAAGGACTTTGTTCGGGGGCCGTCGCGCGCACTGCGGGCTCAGGCGAGGGGTTCTCCGGCTCACTGTAGTATCCGATGATGGTGCGTGCGGTCAGTCCAGCGCCGTTCACTGCCACGCGGATTTCGTGGTACTCGTTGGCTGCATGCTTTGGCGGATCGAACGAAAGTGAATAGAACGTGTTGGCTTCGGCGGCGAAGTTATCCAACATGTCGGCGACTACGCTATCGCGATTGGTCTGCGGCAGTTCCCCTCTGCCGCCGCTCTTGATGGCCAGGACATTCAGAGCCAGCGCCCTGGCATCCACGTCCGATAGCTTTTTCACCGGTTTCAGATAATCACGCCTGTAATACTCGCCACCCGAATAGCCGCCGTAAAGCACGATGCGTGCGGCCCGCAGTAGCTTTGCAATTTGCACTGCGACCGCGTAGTAGGTGCGCTGGTCGCGTACATCGGCCTTGGTGAACGCCCCCTGCGGTGGCAGCGGAGTAGCCCATCCAGGACCGAGCCAGACCAGTTGCTTTCGTCCCGGTACGCCTGTCTCCCTGGTAGCCAGTGCGACCAGAGCGTTGAGGGATAGTTCAAGTACATCAAGTCCGCGCGGCTTAACTGTTGCTCCGAGTCCGTTCACGATGTTGGCCAGCGCGTTGCCGTCGCGCGATGGCTGAGAGAGGATCTTCATGCCGGAGGGAGTGAGTTGGGCAATCGTAGTGGGTTGCCCCAGGCGGCCATCGTTCTCACGGAGAAACCTCACCAGTCCCTGCCGCATGAAGCCCATCTCAGTGAACCCGTTATTGAGAGAGTCGATGACGATGATCATCTGCGTGGGGGCATTCTGGGCCCGCGCATGCAGGTCGGGTCCAGCAAACGTGGCGATCTGCCGCTCGGCACCATCTTCGAAGATGCGGAAGTCTCGAGACTGCAAGCTGGAAACGGGCTTGCCTGCGGCATCGGTGACCACTACGTCCAGAGTGATACGTCCATTGAGGTTGGGCTGTGCCTGCGCTCCGCCTGAACGAAGGGCGATGGACCCAATCTGGAGGGCAATGAAGACAACATGTAAAGCGATCTTCAGTCGCAAGGAGCCCAACTTGCTTTTATGAAGTCTCATTATCCGAAGGTCCAGCCCAGATCAGTGTCGGCAAACACTGATTTGACTAAAGATTGCTTCACGCGGGTACGAGTATTTTGAAGATAGTTGAGGGTCAGCGAGGGGCTAACGCAAGCAGTCACGCGCATCGAGGCGGGCCAGGACGCGCTCGACCAGGTGATCGAGATCAGTCGGGTTGGCAGGAGGGGACGGCGGCTCTACAAAGGGACTAAATCGCGCATCGGGCCAGCCGAGGCGACGTTTGGCGGCGAGCAGTTCCTGCATCTTCGGCTCGGAGATGGGCAGCAGCGGACGGCCGACCTGCTGCGCGATCAGATACATGGTGCAGTAGGTCTCGAGGATCTCAGCGAGCCACTCCGCGTGTGTGACGGTGTCAGACCAGCAGACGATACCGTGATTGGCGAGCAGGATCGTGTTGTGGTCGTGCACGAAGGGGCGGATGGTCTCGGCGAAGCCAGGGGTGCCGGGGGTCTCGTATGGCGCTACGGCAACGGGGCCGATGAAGAACTCGAACTCCGACATGTATCCGTTGGGCGGAGCGGAGCCAGTGAGGGCGAAGCCTGTGGCATGCGGCGGATGGCAATGCACGACGGCGCGGGCGCGTGGGTTGAAGCGATAGATCTCGAGGTGCAGCAGCAGTTCGCTGGTGCGGAGGCGGTCGCCGGCGAGGATGTTGCCTTCGAGGTCGGTAAGGCAGATGTCCGCCGGCTGCAGGTCGCCTTTGCTGAGCATGGTGGGGGTGCAGAGCACGTACTCGGAGTTGAGACGCGCACTGATGTTGCCGCCTGCGCCGTCAACGTATTTGCGCTCCCACAGCTTGCGACCTACGGCGATGATCTCGGCGCGCAGGCCATCAGCCTCGAAGGAGTTGACGGCAACGGAGGGGGAGACGTGCACGGGCTCGCGTTCGCGCAGGACGCTGAGCGCTGCTTCCACCACTTCCCTCACCTGCGTGGCATCGAGTTCGCGAACTGGGCTCACACCCTACATATACGTCGGGAGAGGCGTTCAGGGACGTGATTTGGATCACGGCTGCATCCCTGGGTTGTGTCTCCCTTCCCAAAGCCCATCGTCAAAAATGGGCGCCGGGGTTCCCAAGGGAATGTAGGTTCACAGGCTTAACCAGCGTGGACGAGCTTGCGCTGCAGGTCCTCCAGGGTCTGGCCTTTCGTCTCCGGATAGAAGAACAGGACAGTGAAGAACTGCACGGCTGTCATCACCGCGAAGAAGATGAAAGGCGAAGCCGGGCTCATGGAGTTGACCACGATGGGGAATGCCATCGCGATGGCGGCATTCATGAACCAGTGGCTGGCCGAACCCACTCCCTGGCCCTTGGAGCGGACGGAGGTGGGGAAGACTTCGCCGATGTAAACCCAGATCACGGCTCCCTGGGAAAGCGCGAAGAAGGCGATGTAAGTAACGAGGATCCAGACGAGCATGCCCTGGTGGGCATGAGTGGCGAAGATGCCAGCCACACCGGCAAGGCACAGGGCGGTTCCGGCCGCGCCGATGAGCAGCAGCGTCTTGCGGCCGAGTTTGTCGATGACGCTCATGCCGATCATGGTGAAGAGGAGGTTGGTAGCGCCGATGGCGATGGCCTTTTGATCGCCGGAGAGGGTGCTGTAACCGGCGTAGGCGAAGATGTCGTTGATGTAGTAAAGGATGGCGTTGATGCCGGCAAGCTGGTTGAACGCGCCTATCGAAATAGCAAGGAAGAGGGGGAAGCGGTACTTGAACTGGAAGACGCGCTCGTGGGCGGTGGCGTGTTCCTCGTTGAGCGCGGAGCGGATGTCGGCAAGCTCGGCTTCGGGGTCCGGGTCGCCCATGAGGCGGAGGACCTCAAGGGCTTCGTCGATGCGGTCGCGGGAGGCGGACCAGCGCGGGCTGCGCGGAATGCCGAAGAGCATGATGAGGAAGCCGACCGCCGGCACGCCGGCGACGCCCACCTGCCAACGCCACTCGGTTGCGCCCAGGTGCATGGTGCGGATGACGTAGTTCGACATGTAAGCCAGCATGATGCCAAAGACGACATTGAATTGGAACAGTGCGACAAAGCGGCCGCGCCACTTGGCAGGTGAGAGCTCGGCGATGTAGACGGGGCCGAGGACGGAGGAAGCGCCGATGCCGAGGCCGCCAATGAAGCGGAAAACGAGGAAGGAATCCCAGTTCCAGGCGAAGGCGCATCCGGCGGCGGAGATGACGTAGAGGATCGCGGTGAGCCGGAGGGTTTCGCGACTGCCCAGGCGCTGCCCGATCTGTCCCGCGCCGAGCGCGCCGATGACGGTGCCGACAAGGCCGATGGCAACAGTGAACCCCTTATACTGCGGACTCAGGTGATAGAGGTTGACGAGGGCATCGATAGCGCCCGCAATCACAACAGTATCGAAGCCGAAGAGAAGTCCGCCGAGCGCACCGGTCAGGGTGGCCTTCATCAGATTCAGGTTAGGTCGCATGCCCGTCCTTGTTGGAACCAGACCATCCTAACGGGGAGGCTCTGCGGTCGTATAGTGCGACGCGTGTTCCCGGGGCGGAGTTCCTGCTTCGACAGGCGGCTTCACGATGAGGACGCGGCAGCGCTGCTTGCCGCTGGTGCTCCAAGCGAGCGTCATATTGCTCTCAATGTAGGCGCAGTCGCCGGCTTCGAGCAGCTCGTTCATGCCGCCGGCGCTGAACTCCAGTTTGCCTTCAATGACGTAGATCAGTCCGCAGGTCTCGTCATTTGGTTCGCTCAGCGAGAGCGGTGCGGCCGAGGTAACTTCGACCATTTCGGCATGCATCCGGGCACCCTGGCCCGGCGCGGTGAGAGGGATGGTGCGGGCAGTGTCAGAGCTGCGGGCGTTTCCCTGCAGGTGGGCTTTGCGGGTTATGGAGAGCGCGTGCCGTTCCGGCTCATTGAAGAAGTAACTGAGCCCTACGCCGTAGACGCGGCAGATGGTGGCAAGCGTGGGCAGGGTGGGAATCATGCGGTCGGTTTCGAGCTTGGAGAGCAGGGCGGTGGAGAGGCCTGTCTCGGCTGCCAACCGCGAGAGGGTAAGGCGCTTTCTGGTGCGCAGCGCCCGCAGTTTCATTCCCAAGGCATAAGTTTGGAGCGACCACACAGCATACGAGATGGATTTCGGCATTGGCTTTCAGCCTTTCTTCCGGCAGAATGCACCAGGCGCGGAGCCGATATCTGGAGGGAATTCTGAAGAATTTCTGCACCTTCAAGTGCGCTTCATCACTTTGCGGGAAGAACTGCTGCTTTTTGCAGATGCAATGCGCCGGGCCGGCTCACATGCTTGTAACGTATTCCGCCTGCAACGGTTGCAGGCAGGTTTTGCATCAAAGTGATCGACCCAAGGTCGGTTTCCCCCCGTTTTCCACCTCACTACCTCATTAAAAGGAAAGTGCCGATGAACTGCTTGCTTAAGGTTTCTCGCTTTTGCTCTATCTACATTGCCATCGTGCTTTTTACTTTCGTGTCCGCAACCGCACTTCCCCGCCCCGCATTCGCCTCCGGTGCAGCGGCGGGCGCAGGTGCTCCCGATGCAACCGGCGATGTGCTGGTGCTGAGCAACGGCGACACGCTCCATGGAAAGCTGGTGAAGGTCGCCGGCGGCAAGGTGACGTTTCACTCGGAGGCGCTGGGCGATGTGGACGTAAGCTGGGACCACGTCAAGGAGATGCATTCTGCCGATCAGTTCGGCGTGCTGCAAAAGGGTGTGAAGCTGAGCCACAAGAAAGGCGCGGCGGCGCAGATTCCCACTGGCTCAGTGGACGTAGCGAACCAGTCGATCACGCTTCATGCGGCGGATGCGGCGCCAACGCCGGCGTCGATACCGGTTGCGAACGCAGCGTACGTGGTGGATACAGCAACCATTCAGAAGCAATTCCACGAGCCAAGCTTCTTCAAGGGATGGAATGGCGCCGCAACCGCCGGTGCAACGCTGGTGCAGGCCACGCAGAATCAGTACACGGTGTCGGGCGCATTGAGCCTGGTGCGGCTGGTTCCGACTGTGAACTGGCTCGATCCGCGCAATCGCACGATGTTCGACTTCCAGGGCTCCTACGGCAAGATCACTGAACCTGGCGTGCCGACCACCAAGTCTGCCATCTTTCACATAGACGCGGAACGCGACCAATACTTCTCGCCAAAGATGTATGCGCTAGCGCAGACCGCCTTCGATCACAATTTCGCGCAGAACCTGCAACTACAGCAGATCTACGGCGGCGGACTGGGCTGGACCCTCTTCAGCACTCCGCGGCACGAGGCCGACGTGAAGGGCACGGTGCAATACGAAAGGCAGCAATTCATCACCGGGACAACGGGCACCACCGAGGACCTGATCGGCTCTACGTTCGCGTTCAACTACATTCTTCACACGAAACCGTTCACATACACGCAGGAGCTTGCCTATATCCCTTCGTATAACGTGCCGCGCGCTTACTCGGCGAACGAAACGAATACTGTAGCCTTCACCGCTTACAAAAACTTCGGATTCTCCGTCGGCACGATTGACAGCTATCTGAACAACCCTCCGGCGACGGTGCCCGCCACCAAGCGCAACTCCTTCCAATTCACGATGGGCCTCACGTACGCGATCAAATCACAGTACTGAAGTCCGCTTCGGCCGCTCGCTTCAAAGATGCGCGGCCGAAGGCTGCTTTGCGAAGAACTGTCCAGCACCTTTACCCCACATGTGTGAGATAGAACACACACACTTCATTGAATTTGATCCGTCGAACAACTGATTGAGCATGTTGTTACGCGGCAGGATCGGTCTGTCAGATTGACAGTTGCCGTTTCTCTGAAGGGATGGATAATGGATGCGCAATCTCGGAATGTGTGGTTCCGATGAATCTATCTGCAGTCGACTCGTCGCGAGGCACAGGACCCAGGTTCAGGTTTGGAGACTACTGTCTCGAACCGGACGGTACGCTTCTCCGCCACCAGGTTCCGGTGCATCTTCCCGCGAAGGAACTTGCCGCCCTGCGGCTGCTACTTCAGCATGCCGGCCACATCGTCACTCCGCAGCAGTTGCGCGACACGGTTTGGGGAGACGTTCACGTCACAGCCGACAGCATTCCGCGATGCATCTCGTCGCTGCGCGCGAGGCTCGAAGCTGAAGACCGCATTCAGACAATCTACAAGCAGGGATACCGCCTCACCGGAGAGGTGGAGAAGGACGTTATGTCTACGGCTGCCGATCCAGCGCTGCTTCGTCTGGCTTTGGTTCCTTTTTCCTGCGGGCCGAACGTGCCGGAGCACATGGGACAAGCGGTAGCCGAAGATGCTACCGCAAGGCTGACGGCGTTACGGCCGCAGATCTTCTCAATGCTGGCGCGCGATTCAGCGTTCACGCTCGCCGACAAAGGTATGAGCGCCCAGCAGGTGGGTGAAGCGCTGCAGGCGGATCTGGTCCTGACGGGAACCGTGCAGATCTTGGGCCGGCATTTTCGCCTGCGCATGGAATTGATTCGCATAGAGGACGGGACGCAGATCTGGGTGGAAGATGCATTAGTCTCGCGCGATCGTGCGGCCGCTCTGCAAGAGATGGTTGTTGAACGGCTTGCCTTCAGATCTGGCGTCAACGTCGAAACACCTTCGTCTGTACCGAGCGGTTCAGATCACCACAGCCGCGCGTTCGACACATTTTTGCGCGGCCGTTACGAATGGCAGTCGACGGAGCCCCACAGGATGCAGGACGGGCTTCGTTACCTGCATCACGCGATTGAGTTGGACCCGGGACTGCTGCAGGCGCGCGTGGACATCGTTCGCGCCACCGTGACGCAGGAACTTCTCGGCTATACAGCGCCTCGAATTGCCGGACAGCAGGTCAAGCATATCGCCGAGTCGCTGAGGGAGCACGAGGATGCGCGCGCGGCGATTCTTCCTGCGCTGGCATGGATGAAGTTCCACGTGGATCGTGACCTGACCGCCGCACAGAGCATGTTCGATTGCGGCATCAATCGCCCATTCGACCCGTGGGAAGCACGCATTCGCGCTTTATTTGCAGCCAGCCGCCACCGCTTCAGCGAAGCCACAGGATTGTTGAGTGCAGCGGTCGAAAAGGACCCGTATTCGCCGTGGTTGAATGCGGAACTGGCGCTGGTTTATCACCTCTCCGGAAAAAACGGCGAAAGCATGCGGCAGGTGGCGCGGTGTCTTGATCTCAGTCCGGATCACGTGGCGGGCCGGCTGTATGGCGGCGCGATTCTGGCATTCAACGGTGAAGCGGAGCGCGCCATCTCCCTCACGAAAGAGCTGGCACAGCAGACGCCGTATTTCGATATGGCGATTGCCGTCCACGCCTACGCCTTGGCCTGCAACGGAGATCGGAATGCGGCTGAGGACTGGCTGGAGCGCCTGCAGTGGCTCAGCCATGAACGCTACGTAGTACGATCTTTCGCCTCGCCGGCCTATGCCGCGCTGGGCGATTGCGAATGCGCGATGGCCGAACTTCGCGCTGGAGACGAGGACCGCTGCCCCTGGTTCTTTGCCATGCTCTCGGACCCGCGGTTGAAACCGCTGCATGACCTGGCGGAGTTCCAGGCCATGCGGGCGCAGCTCGAGGCGATGGAATGCGCGGCGACAGAGATCGCTGAGGCCACACCCGAGCCGTTGCCGCAGTGAGTGCGCTGACGAAAAAGTGCATGTAAAGCAGCCTAGATTCAAGAGCCTGCACGCAGCGAGGCGTCCTGCGGTGACCGATGTCACACAATTCCAGACCCACTGTGCTCAATAATTTCGAGTAATCAACATGGACATTGCCCGCAACTAGTGGTAACTGTCTGTTCATTCCTCATTTCCTGGTCCATTGTGGAGGCCACCCGTGTTACTAGGGATCTTGAAGGAGACGTCTCCCGGCGAGTCGCGTGTCGCTCTCTTGCCTGAGAGTCTTAAGGGACTGAAAGCTCAGGGGATCGATATTTCGGTTGAAGCGGGTGCGGGCGCGGCAGCGGGCGCCCGGGATGCGGACTATGCCGAAGCAGGCGCCACTATTACGACGAATCGGGCCGACCTGCTGGCCAGCGCCGATGTGTTGCCAGGGGTGAATGCGCTTGACCCCGCCGACCAGGCTCGCTTGAAAGCAGGCGCCGTGGTGATCGGCTTCCTGAAGCCGCTCGACGCGTCCTCGGCTCTGCAGGCTGCGATCGAGCGCGGCGCGACGCTGTTCAGCATGGAACTGGTTCCGCGCATCACGCGCGCGCAGTCGATGGACGCCCTCTCATCGATGGCCACGGTAGCTGGATACAAGGCCATCGTGATGGCGGCCGACCGGCTGCCGCGCCTCTTTCCCATGCTGATGACGGCGGCGGGAACGGTTCCGCCCGCCAAGGTGTTCGTGATCGGCGCGGGCGTGGCGGGGCTGCAGGCCATCGCTACGGCGCGCAGACTGGGCGCGGTCGTCGAAGCGTATGACGTGCGCGCTGCAGCAGGTGAACAGGTGCGATCGTTGGGGGCAAAGTTCCTCGACGTCGACCTGGGAGGAATCAATACCGAGGGCGGCGGCGGATATGCGGCAGAGCTGACCGAGGAGGCTCTCGATCGCGGACGGGACCTCATTACGAAGACCGCGGCTCACTCCGACGTGATCGTAAGCACCGCGCAAGTGCCGGGACGGCCGGCACCGCGGCTCATCCGACGCGAGGCCGTGGAAGCGATGCGGCCGGGTGCGGTGCTGGTGGACCTGGCTGCTCCCGCGGGGGGCAACTGCGAGCTCACCAAGCCCGGAGTCACGCAGCAGATCAATGGAGTCACGCTGCTGGCGCCTCTGAACCTGCCGGCCGAGGTCCCAGTCGATGCGAGCAAGCTCTACGCGCGCAATGTACTCAACTTCCTCGGGCTCATTGTGAAGAAGGGCGAGCTGGCGATCGACCTGACGGATGAAGTTTTGGCCGGGGCGTGTGTGGCGCACCAGGGCAAGCCAGTTAATCCGAGAGTTGCGAAATTGCTGGAGCCGATAGCCAGTAGCTCGTAGCCATCAGCCATCGCGCAGCACCCGAATGTAACCGCTACAGGCCAATCAAGTTCGACCAGAGAGATTTCTGATGAATGCGAATGTCTTCAGTCCCGCTGTATTGATCGCTTCCGTATACGTGTTCGCGCTGGCGGCGTTTCTTGGCTACCAGGTCATCAGCCGCGTGCCCCCCCTGCTGCACACGCCGTTGATGTCGGCCACGAATGCCATCTCGGGCATTTCGCTGATCGGCTCGCTGGTGCTGGCGGGATCAAAGGGCTATCCGCTGCCTGCGCACATTCTGGGCTTCGTGGCCGTGACTACCGCCACCATCAACGTGGTGGGCGGCTTCGGCATTACGGATCGCATGCTGAAGATGTTCAAGAACCGCGCGGCGGCCGCGAAGAAGGAGGAAGCGAAGTGAATTTCGCCACCTACTCTCCTTCGATGTATTTCATGGAAGCGACGTACCTGATCGCGTCGATTCTCTTCATCCTTTCGCTGAAGATGATGTCGCACCCTGACACCGCGCGGCGAGGGATGTTCCTTGCGGAAGGCGGCATGTTTGCCGCGGTAGTGGGAACGCTCATTGGCGGGCACATCATCTCATGGACGTGGATCATCGCCGGTCTAAGCCTCGGATCCATCATCGGCGCGTGGATGGCTGTATCTGTGCCGATGACGGCGATGCCGCAGCGAACCGCGCTTTCACACGCGTTCGGCGCGCTGGCGGCGGCGCTGGTCGGTATTGGCGAGTTCCTGGTGAACATCAACGAGCTTGGCCCGGTGAAGCGTGGCGCACTCGGATTCGAAATCATCCTGGGCGCGCTCACAACGACGGGTTCGCTGATTGCGGCGGGCAAGCTGCAGGGCATTGTTCCGGGCAGACCGATCCAGTTCAAGGGGCAGAACATCGTGAACCTCGCGACCGCGGCTGCGATGGCAGGATGCTTCTTCTACTTCTGGTTCAATCCTGAAGCAAGCGCGGTGTTTTACAGCATGCTCGGCATTGCGTTCCTGTTTGGTGTGATGCTGGTGATTCCGATCGGCTCGGCGGATATGCCTGTCGTGATGTCGCTGTTGAATTCCTATGCTGGCCTCGCGGCGGCGGCAACAGGATTTGTGCTCGGAAACAACGTGCTCATCATCGCCGGCACGCTCGACGGCTTCTCGGGATTCATTCTGTCAGTGCTGATGTGCAAAGCGATGAACCGGTCTATCACCAATGTGCTGTTCGGCGGGTTCGGCTCGGTGATCGCGGAGGAAACACATTCCGCCGGCGGCGTGATGCGCGAGATCTCGCTGGACGACGCGGCCATGCAGTTGGCGTTTGCCAGCCGCGTCATCTTCGTTCCCGGGTATGGTTTGGCAACTGCGCAGGCCCAGCACGCGGTGCGTGAGCTGGCCGACATGCTTGAGGAGCGCGGCGTGACGGTCAAGTATGCGATTCATCCAGTAGCGGGACGCATGCCGGGACACATGAATGTGCTGCTTGCCGAAGCGAATGTGCCCTATTCGGCTTTGTATGAGATGGAGCAAATCAACCCGGAATTTCCATCGACTGATGTTGCAGTGGTGATCGGCGCAAACGATGTGGTGAATCCCGACGCACGCGACAATCCGAAGTCGCTGATCGCGGGCATGCCGATCCTTGAGGTGGATCGCGCTCGAAGCGTAATCGTGTTGAAACGCGGGCAGGGGCGCGGCTTCTCGGGCCTCGAGAATCCGCTGTTCTTCAAGTCGTGCACTTCCATGCTCTACGGAGATGCCAAATCGAGCCTGACCCACCTGGCACAGGCGGTGCAGCACGTTTAGGCCGCATGGGGCAAACCTAAATAACGTTGTGCCGGTTGGTTGGATGTGTTAGCTTCCTACCCACAGGAAAATCCTTGAAGAACGGGTGCACGCCGAGGCTGACGTATGTTTCCGGGGAAAACTGAGGGAGCTGCTCGCAGCGTCGACGAGCTCGAAGAAGGCACAAACCGCAAGCGGATTGTCTGGATCGCCTTGTTCGTTACTGCAACAGTCGCTGCGTGTCTCTCGGTCTACCTGTCATGGCGGCCACTAAACCGCCATCCTGATCCCACGCCATATGACAGCCTGATTGGCCAACTCCGCGCCAACATGTCCGAGGACGACATTCTGGCGCTTTTCCGGCAAGCAAGCGATGGCAACGTGCGGGCAGAGGTTAGATCTTTCGACGAACCAGCCTCCAAGGGTGGACGGCACGTGATCTCCTACGGCATCGGCTCCGACGATCCACTGAAGGTTCGCTTTGGCGGACCCGCTGGCCGCACTCCGACACAGTGGTGCTACCGCGATCAGTGCGACAAAATTGAGTAAGGACATGCATTAGGGAAGAGGGAGTCGCAACTCTCCCCTCTGGGCCTATGCAGTTCCTATCCACTTCTCCCTATCCCCGACTCCCTGCCCTTTCCAACAAAATAGGCGGCAAGCTGTGCTTGCCGCCGCCCTGTCCCTGGGTTTTCTCGAAAGTGCTTCAGTACTGCTTGATTACTGCAAAAGCTTGGTCACTTCCTGCTGCATGCTGTTGGCCTGGGCCAGCGCTGCAATGCCCGTCTGGCTCAGAATCTGGTACTTCGACATTGCTGAAGTCGCGGAGGCATAGTCGGTGGCCTGGATGGCGTTCTGCGCCGAGACAATGTTCTCCTGCTGCGTGCTCATGACCTGGCTGATGGCGTTCAGCGTGTTGATCTGCGCGCCGATGTAGCCGTCCTGCGATGCGACCGAAGAGACTGCGGCATTGAGGAGCGACAAAGCGCCTTGAGCAAATGCCGTCGTGGTGAGCTTGGTACCGGCGAGGCTCGTCGAGCCGCCCGCCGCGGCAGTGTAGCTGAGAGTAGCGATGCCGCTGCTCAATCCGCCATTGACCGAGTTCTGCGCGGCACCTTGAGCGACGCCGGCCTGCGTGTCTTTCATCGTGGTTCCGGTACTGTTATCGACACCGACGTGATATCCGGCTGCGGTGGGACCTGTACCTGAGCCTACAAAAGTGCCGGAGATCTGGATGCCCGTATCGGTTCCGGTACCGCCGACCACGCCGGCCGCAGCGCGCGTTGTGAATGTCGCCGTCACGCCCAGCCCCGCGTTGTTGATGGCCTGGATCATGCCACCAACGGTGTTGCTGTAGGGGGTGGTGCCACCAGTCGAAACGCTCTTTGTGACCGTGGTGCCGTTGGCCTGAAGAATCGTGAACGTGATGGTGCTCCCGGCCGTGATGGAGTCGGTGGTCTGGGCGTTGGCGCCAGCTCCGCTGGCGGTCAGATCCACGAAGGTGCTTTGGCCGGAACCGTAAGAGATGGTGCCGTTGGCGTCGCCCATCGAAGTGGAACTGAGCTGTGCGAAGTAAAGGCTGTCGATTGAAGCGCCCGTGCTCGACGAGTCTCCCGTATAGATGTTGACCGTCGACCCCGTGAAGACCTGGTTCTGGTTGTAAGTCGTAGTGGAACCGATGTTGTTGATCTCCGACAGGATCGACTGGTATTCCTGATCGGCCGCCGCTGCCTGCGAGGCGTTCAGCGTGCCGTTGGAAGCTTCGGTCGCGAGAGTGATGGCGCGATTCAGCAGGTTGGTCACCTGCGAGAGCGCTCCGTCGGCCACCTGGAGAAGGCCCACGCCTTCCGTAGCGTTGGTAGCCGATTGGGTGAGCGCCTTGGCGTTCGCCCCCAGGCCGTTCACGAGAGAAAGGCCGGCGGCGTCGTCTGCGCCCGAGTTAATCCTGGAACCCGAAGAGAGCTGCTGGAGAACGCTCTGCAGGCTCGTATTCGTGTTGTTCAGATTGTGCTCAGCATAGATCGCTGACAGGTTGTTCAATACACCGAGGGCCATGGAAGCTCACTCCTTTTTGATGCTCGCTTCGCCGGCGGTCTGACCAGTTCCGGTCGATCCTGCCGCACCCGCCGGCGATTTCTTGAGCGCCTTGGGCTTTGCTGCATCCACCCCTTTCATCGGAGCGAGCCGGAATAACTTTAGTCATGGAGTGAAGATTCTTTTTGAGACACTTTGTCCAGCGTTAGAACAGATGTGTTTCAAGCCGAGTCAAGGGGTGTCTCAATCCCGGCCACTCGCTGTGCCGATTCAAGTCAGTTAGTGTGCAGGTTTCGCACACTGGCCCGCAGACTTGGTTTCCGTCTTTGCCCGCACATAAAAAACGGCGGCGAGATTGAATCCCGCCGCCACCGGTTTTTGGCTTCAACCGTATTTTGCTCTCTGCCTATACCATGTGATGCAAAATCCGGCGAGCAGATGTACCACGCTCTAAAACGCGTCCGTAATGGCCGGCTGGCCGGGGGCAGGCAGCTCATTTAGAAAGCTTTGCGGCTCCGGCCCTCCGGGAGGTGGGGGAGATCCTGCCGGTCCCGCACCAGGGCCGCCGGGGCCCGGACCACCCCTCCGCCAGCCGCGTGTACCGGCCGGGCCGGGGCCGCGATGCCGTTCGCTCCGAATCGCCTGCAGTTGCTTCCACTGGTCCGGCGAGAGCTTGGCGCGCAGTGCCAGCAGGAAGCGCGCGTTGGCCTTTTCGAGCTCCGCCCGGGCCTGCGCCACCTTGTCAATCTGCGCGAGGATCGCCGACTCGTTGGGCTGATCCGCGCTTATCAGTGGCTCCAAAGCGCCTTCAGCTTTTTCCACGCCGGCGCGCTTATCGATGAGCCCATCGCGATTCTGCTGGAGAATGTCGTCCATCGATTTGCGCTGGTCATCGGTCAGGTTCAGCTTTTCGATCACCTGCGGATCATTCCACCATCGGCCGTGCGGCCCGTGGGCGCCAAGCGCGCGCTCCATCGGCGGCCGGTGCTCGCCAAAGCCGGAGCCCGGTGCCGCGTCCGGTGCCTGCGCCACCGCTTGGAGTCCGCCTGCAGCCAAGGCCGCGATCAACAATGCTGTCTGTATTAGGTTGTGTGCCTTCATTTCCTCTCTCCTCGATCCTGAATGGTTCTTGTTCTTCGTGTGCGATCTAACCTGCTGAGTACAAAGAATCCCCAGCCCCGTTCCCAGGGGATCCAGACCTTTACTGCCGTTGTTTGCTACTGGATTTCGTCTGCCGTGAGCGCCAGCGGCGCCATGGCCGCCGGCACCTGGCGGGAAACAGCGCTGTCTACCGCCGCCATCAGGTCCTCTGTGTCCGTGGCCGCCGCGCTCTCCCGGGCGCGCTGTTCGTCTGCCAGCCGCTGCCGCTCAAGATCCTGCTGATGCTGTCTTTCCTGGGCAATGATCTGGCTGTGATGGCGCTCATAAGCCGCGGTCCCCAGAATGCCGAACGACAAGATCAGGCTCAGAACCCACCCGATGGCGCGGCGCCAGGCAATCGCCTGCGGAGCTGAAGACAGGGCCGGACGGGGACGGTTGTAGGCGGCATCGCTCCAGGCATGTAGGCTAGCGCGAAAGTCTCCAAGCGCCGAGCGCAGCACGGGATCGTCAATATCCGTATCTACCGGGTTAACCTGGTTCGTCTGCTCCGTCATTTCCGTCCTCCCAACTGCTCCCTAACCCTCGCCGTAGCGCGCGACAGGTGCGCCTTTACGGTTCCCTCGCTGAGGCCCGTCGCCGCCGCTATCTCGGCGATCTCCATCTCTTCCACGAACCGCAGAAGGAATACGGACCTCTGCCGTCCGCTCAACTTCTCCACTGCCAGCCAAACGCCTTTCACCCGCTCCCGCGCGAGCACCTGCTGCTCAGGGGAGCTCTCCCCGCTGGGCAGCCACTCGCTGGCCTCGTCCACGTCCACCGCATTAGTGCGGGTGGTCCGCCAGAACTGCAGCCGCCGGTTACGCCAGTGGTCCTTCTGCAGGTTGATGGCGATGCGCATCAACCACGTCAGCACGCTGGACTCGCCGCGAAACCCTGCCCAATTGCGATGCGCCTTGAGAAAGCACTCCTGCGTCAGGGTTTCGGCCAGATCCACGTCGCGCGTGGAGGCTAGCAGAAACCTGAAGATCTGCTGACGATGCGAGGTGACGACCTGCGAGAAATCCTCGGAGGCGATCTCCTGGGCCGTTTCCATCGACATTGGTAGAATCCCGGCTGCCATCACTCTGGTAGACGGCGGGCCTGCCAGCGAGTTTACAGTGCACTTCAATTCGATGGGGCTGCGGCTCAACGCTAGCAATTTTGGCAGTCGCACTGAGCGCCCCCTGCTGGTCTGCTGAGGGGTACCTTCATTCGACGGAGGGTTCGCCCATGACCACCCGCTTGCTCCTCGACCAAAACGAACGCTTTGCCCAGGCTCGGGAGGTCTTCCTCCGTCTTTGCTTGATTGCGGCAATGGCGGTCAGTTGCTACATCTTGCTGCTGCCATTCCTCAAGATCATCGTTGCCGGAATCATCATCGGAATTGCGGTCTTTCCCAGCTATCGAATGTTGGCGCGCTGGATGGGCGGCCGCAATACGCTGGCGGCGGTGCTCTGTACCCTGGTGATGATGGCAGTGCTCATCGTGCCCGCCGTGCTGCTAGCCGGAACACTGGCCGATGGGGTGGGCACACTGACAAAACAGATCAAGTCAGGTCACGTGGACATTCCCATGCCAACCGCCTTGCTGAAAGTGCCGGTAGTAGGACACAAGCTGGAAGAGTTGCAGACGCTGCTTTCCACCAATTTGCCCGAAGCACTGAACCGGTACTCGCCAGAGATCAAGAGCAGGGTTCCGGCGGTAGTCTCGGCAACCGCCGGCATAGGCGGAACGCTGGTGCAGTTGCTAATAGGCATCGTGCTGGCTGGATTTTTGATAGCGAAGAACCAAGTTGCCGTGCAGTTTGCCGACCGGCTCTTTGCCCGGATTTTTGGCGTTCGCGGCAACGACATGAAGCTCCTTGTAGGCTCGACCGTGCGGAGCGTCACCAACGGGATTGTCGGCGTGGCGGTGATCCAGACCTTACTGGCAAGTCTCGGCTTCTGGCTGGTCGGACTTCCCGGCGCTGGACTCTGGGCGGTACTGTTCCTGATTGCGTCGGTGTTGCAGGTGGGCATGCTGGTGCTCCTCCCATCCGTCATCTTCGTGTTTGCCGTCAAATCTACAACTGCGGCGGTGATTTATCTGGGCTGGGCCGTTGTGGTGGGACTGATCGACAACGTACTCAAGCCAATCCTGCTGGGGCGAGGCAGCAAAGTGCCTATGCTCGTAGTGTTCCTCGGCGTGTTGGGCGGTTTCGTGGCGATGAACATTATCGGGATGTTCGTGGGGGCCGTGGTTCTTTCGGTGGGATACGAGCTCTTCGTAGTCTGGCTGGGGCCGGAGGTGCCAGTCGAGACCGTGACGAAGGTGGAGCGGCCAGTCACCGTTTGACGGTGATAGGCTGGGAGAGAAAACGCTTTCTACAGAGGCTTTCTCATGCTCCTTCCCACGCTTCGCGAAGAGGTTCTTAAGGCCAACCAGGAGATCGCCCGTCGCGGCCTGGCACCCCACACCTTTGGCAATGTCAGCGGTATCGATCGCTCCGGTCAGGAGCCGCTTGTGGTCATCAAGCCGAGCGGCGTGGACTACGCCACGATGAAGCCCGAAGACCTGGTCATCACCGATCTGGATGGAAGGATTAAGGAGGGTAGTCTTCGGCCTTCCAGCGACCTCGACACTCACACGCTCCTCTACCGGGAGTTCCCGCAGATTGGCGGCGTGGTGCATACGCATTCCGAGTTCGCGACCGCCTGGGCGCAGGCCTGCCGGCCGATTCCCTTCCTCGGAACCACCCACGCGGACTACTTCCACGGGCCCGTTCCCGTCACCGATCCCCTGACCGAGGCCGAGGTGAACGAAGCCTATGTGCGGAACACCGGCGCGGTGATCGCCCGGCGCTTCAAAGAAGGCGGGCTAGACCCGGTTGCTCTGCCTGGCGTGCTGGTGGCCGGTCATGCACCGTTCGCCTGGGGCAAGTCGCCCATGGAAGCGGTGGAGCATGCGGACGTGCTGGAATACATCGCGCGGCTGGCGTTCCGGAGCGTGCTTCTTGGCGCGGCCGAAGCGGGGCTGCCTGCTTACGTGGGACAGCATCATTATTTGCGCAAGCACGGTCCGAAGGCCACCTATGGACAGAAATAGTTACTCTCTGAGCGTCTACGAAATCTGGAAAACCGTCGAGGAAACTACCGTAAGCGATTGTTTTGTAAAGCACTATCGAATACCATAGCTGCTTTCATCTTTCTGTATACTGGTTCCATATTTCTGCATTATTTCGCCGCTTGTGCGCGAAATTGGCTGACTTAACCGGGCCCAGTACGTCCATATCGTGAATGTTCTCAGCAATGTGGACGGAGTTCCTCGACCACACTCCCGGGCCCCTGCCGCGTGGCAAGGTACGTGCATAAGGAATTCTTGATCAGGCACCCCGCTATGGAGACCAACCTATCGAACCGCCTGCAAGCCACGCTCCTCGCCATTATGACGGTGGGGCTGGTGCTGCTTGCGGCGTGGAACCTGATGCAGGACACCGAGGTCCGGAATCAGCAGCCGGATGACGGCGTATGGTGGTCGGAGGCGGCGAACGGTGCCGGCCTCATCGCGGACAAGGTTCTGCCGGGCGGCCCGGGCGACAGATACGGTCTCAAAACAAACGATCTATTGACTGAAGTAAATGATGTTCCGGTGCACCGCCTGTCGGACCAGGTGCGGGAACTTTACCGGACGGGCGTCTACGGCACGGCGCGCTATTCCATCACGCGCGACGGCATTAAGCTCGATACGCCCATCCCGGTGGTACCGGAGCCGGTTGATCGCAGCCTGGCGCAAGCCTTGCGGGTGATCGGCCTGATCTACCTCGCCATCGGCATGTATGTGCTGTTCCGGCGCTGGACTGCTCCGCGCGCAACGCACTTCTATCTCTTCTGTCTTGTATCGTTTGCACTTTACTCGCTGAAGTATACCGGAAAGCTGGATGCGGTTGATTGGGCCGTGTTCTGGTGTAACGTCCTGGCCGAATCGCTGCAACCGGCTCTGTTTCTGCATTTTGCGCTGACATTCCCCGAAGAGCGCCTGCGCAGCCTGCCACGGCGTTGGCTGCTACCCGTTATCTACGCTCCGGGAATCGTGCTGCTGGGCTTGTGGATTTGTGCCTTCACCCGCTGGCAGGCCACCGGGCTGCTGATGCACCGGCTGAACCAGGCGGGAGTGGCATACGACGCCTTCTTCTACCTGGTCGCGACTGCCCTATTCCTGCGCAGCTACGCCCGCGCGAACACTCCCCTGCTGCGCCAGCAGTTGAAGTGGCTTACCCGCGGCACTTTGCTCGCAGTGCTGCCGTTCACTCTGCTGAGCGCGATCCCATTCCTCTTCGACCTGCGCATCCCAGCAATCCTCACCAAGCTCGCCGGACTCTCGCTGATCTTCCTTCCGCTGACGTTTAGCTGGGCCATCGTCCGCTATCGGCTGATGGATACGGACCTGATCTTCAAGCGCGGCGTGGCGTACACGCTGGCGACGGGCCTGATCCTCGGCGGATACTTTGGAATCCTTGCCTTGGTGGCAGATCTGGCACACAAGAATCTGCCTGAGTCGTTCCGCGACTGGGGCGGCGGCATTGCCATTCTTCTCGTTGCAGCGTTCTTTGAGCCATTGAAGCGGCGCATCCAGAGCTGGGTCGACCGAGTGTTCGACCGCCATAAATATGACTATCGCAAGACCCTCATCGAGTTCGGCCGCGGGCTGAGTTCCGAGACAGACCTGAAGGCGCTGCTGGAATCAATCGTGGAGCGGCTGCCGCGCACGCTTCTGGTGTCTCGCGTGGCCATGTTCCTGGCTGGCGAGAACGGCCGGCTGCGCCTGGCTGCGAGCCACGGTCTGCAATCCGAGGTTCGCGCATTGCAGGATGGCGCGGGATTGGCCGGGCTGGAGCTTGGGTTCCTGGACTTCGACCAGAACCAGGACCACTCTCACATCTTCCTTGAGAACGCGCAGCAGGCACTGCATCTGCCTGAGGGGCAGCGCCAGACGGCCGCATTGCTTGACCTGAACTACTATCTGCCATGCAGGGTGCAGGACGGATCGGCAACGCGGACGATTGCGGTGATCGGATTGGGCCGCACGGTAGGGGGCGACTTCCTCTCCAGCGAGGACGTGGAATTGCTCGAGTCGCTGGCCGGGTATATCGGGATCGCACTGCAGAACGCCAGCCTGTACTCGCGGCTTGAAGCGAAGATTACTGAGTTCGAGCGGCTGAAGGAATTCAACGAGAATATCGTCGAATCCATCAACGTAGGCATCCTGGCGGTCGACCTGAATGACCGGATCGAGAGCTGGAACGCGCAGATGGAAGCCATGTATGCGCTGAGCCGCGGTGAGGTGCTCGGTCAGGTGCTTCGTTCCGTATTTCCCGCGGAGGTCTGTGATGCGCTGGACTCATTCAAGAATGAAGCGGGCGTGCACAACCTCTACAAGTTCAGGCTGATCACGCGGGCCGGCGAGCAGCGCACCGCGAACATTGCCGTAGCGCCGCTGCTCTCGCGCGAGTTTGTGCCGGTGGGCCGCATCGTGCTCGTGGATGACATCACTGAGCGCGTGACGCTTGAAGGACAGCTCGCGCAGGCTGACAAGCTGAGCTCGATCGGCTTGCTGGCTGCGGGCGTGGCGCACGAGATCAATACACCGCTGGCGGTAATTTCAAGCTACGCGCAGATGCTTGCCAAGCAACTGCGCGGCGATGCGCGACTGAGCCCCGTGCTCGAAAAGATTACGCAGCAGAGCTTCAGAGCGGCCGAGATCGCGAACGGACTCCTCAACTTCTCCCGGACCTCCACGACCGAGATGAAGGCGACGAATCTGAACCAGGTGATCCGCGACACGCTGTCGCTGCTGGAACACCAGTTCAAGACCGCGCAGATCCACGTTGATATGGAACTGACCCCGGACTTGCCGCCGATTCACGGCAATGCGGGCAAGCTGCAACAGGTATTTCTGAATCTGCTTTTGAACGCAAAGGAAGCGATGCCGAGCGGCGGCAACCTGCGCGTGACCACGCTGGTGAACGGCCACGTGGAAGCGGTGGTGAGCGACTCCGGATCGGGTATCTCACCGGAACACATGAAGCGCATTTACGATCCGTTCTTTACGACCAAGACGATACCGGCTCCGGGCGGCAAGCGCGGCACGGGGCTGGGACTGAGCGTGTCCTACGGAATCATCCAGGAGCACGCAGGCAAAATCCATGTGGAGAGCGCCATTGGCGCCGGCACCACTTTTCACCTTGAGTTTCCCCTTTTAAGGAATTCAGTCCATGCCTGAAGTCGATCTTCCTTTGAACGTTTCGGCGACGACGTCGAATGGCAACACCACTATCGCAAGCATCCTGGTAATTGACGACGAGGCGGGCATCCGCGATTCGCTGGAGGTGCTGCTGACGCTCGAAGGCTATTCGGTCAAGATGGCCGCGGATGGCGAGCAGGGTTTGCGCATCCTGGAGTTGGAGAACTTCGACCTGGTGCTGCTTGACCTCGCGCTCCCCGGCAAGAGCGGCCTTGAACTGCTTCCGATGATCAAGGACCGGCAGCCCGAGACTCCCGTGATCATGATTACCGCCTACGGTACGGTGGATAACGTGGTAGAGGCGATCCGCGCGGGCGCGGAGAATTTCGTCCAGAAGCCGTGGGACAATGAAAAGCTGTTGGCCGATATGCGATCGGCGATCGCGCGCCACAAGGCCGAAGAAGAGAATCTGCAACTCAAGCGCACGCTGAAGCAGCGCTATAACTTCACCAACATCGTGGGCAAGAGCGAGACGATGCTGCGGATGTTCGACCTGGTGGCACAGGTGGCGCCGAGCCGGTCCACGGTTCTGATTCAGGGCGAGAGCGGCACAGGCAAGGAGCTGATCGCGAAGGCGATTCATGCGAATTCGCCGCGTAAAGACAAGCCGTTCGTTCCGATCAACACAGGCGCGATGCCCTCGGAGTTGCTGGAATCGACGCTGTTCGGGCACGTGAAGGGCGCATTCACCTCGGCTATCGCATCAAAGAAGGGCCTGTTCGAAGTCGCGAACGGCGGCACGCTGTTCCTCGACGAGATTGCGACGATGGGAATGGACACGCAGGCGAAAATCCTGCGCGTGCTGCAGGACCGGCGTTTCATGCACCTGGGCGGTATCCAGGAGATCCAGGTGGACGTGCGCATTATTGCAGCCACCAATGTGGACCTGAGGCAGGCCGTGCGCGATGGGCGGTTCCGCGAGGATCTGTTCTACCGCCTCAACGTGATCACGGTGGATCTGCCGCCGCTGCGGGCGCGTCGCGAGGATATTCCACCGCTGGTGCAGCATTTCCTCGAGTTCTACTGCAATGAGAACGGACTGCCGCCGCGGAAACTCTCGACCGATGCCATGCGGGCGCTGATGGATTACGAGTGGCCAGGCAATGTGCGCGAGCTCGAGAACTGCATCGAGCGCGGCGTGGTGCTGTCGTCGGGACCGATGATCGGGAGCGACCTGCTGCCGGGACACATCACGGGCCGGAGCTTCCAGGATGCGCTACTGGAACACAACCCGAATGCCTCACTGTTCGACATCCTCGAAGACATCGAACGCCGCATCATCGTGGAGAAACTGGAACGCTGCAACTGGAATCAGACCGACGCAGCAGAGCAGTTCCGCATCCCGCTGTCGACGTTGAATCAGAAGATTAAGCGGCTAAACATCGAGATTCGGAAGCGCGGGCGAGAGTAGAAAGGCGGTGAGCGGTGATCAGTGGTTCATAGATCCACTATCCACTGATCACTACTCACTGTCTTTTCACGCCACCTTCTTGCGC
Source organism: Occallatibacter riparius (assembly GCF_025264625.1). NCBI lineage: Bacteria > Pseudomonadati > Acidobacteriota > Terriglobia > Terriglobales > Acidobacteriaceae > Occallatibacter > Occallatibacter riparius. Next base: position 3,922,521 of record NZ_CP093313.1, on the reverse strand, counting down.
CGGCCTTCGTTCTGAAGCGCCTTGTACCACCTCTTCAAGAAACCTCGCAGACCTGACGGAGGGCGCAGCCACAGATTCGCTGCGGTTTCGCGCGGCTCACCGCGCATGAGCACACTCAGGTGCGGCGCAGGGATTTGATTGAGCGCTATGAAAGCCGCCTCGTCCGTCACATCGTCACCAACGTACGCAACGGGCGTTCCCGCCGGCATCTCACCTACCAGAGTGCGAATTGCAGCGCCCTTGTCGCGACCGACGCGCAACTCGAGGCCACCCTCGAATTGCAGGAGCATCAGCCCGTCAAGGCGCGAGATGGGCTCGAACAGCTCGCGCGTGCGCATCTCAATGAACTTGGCGGTGCGCGGTGAGGCGCCGCGCCAGTGCATCACAGCGGCATTGGGCTTGTCTTCGAATTCGCCGCCCAGATTGTTGTGGCGCAGATATTCGCGGAGTTCGTCCAGGCGGCGCTGCGTGGCGGGCGGAGCTTCCTCGAGCTCGCGGCGGCCGTCGGCGTGCAGACGTTCGGAGCCGTGCAATCCCCAGACCTCGATGGGTTGATCAATGATAGGCGGAAAGCCGCGCAGCAGCGGTCCAATCTCGCGAGCGGGACGGCCGGTGATGATGACCAGGCGCGTCTGGCCCTGGTGGATGATCTTGGCTATGGCTTCGCGTACGCCGGTGTAAGGACGGGCCTTGGAGCGATCGACACGGAACGGCGCGAGCGTGCCGTCGTAATCGAGGAGGAGAAGGGGCCGGGTTCCCGGGGTGAAAGTCGCGAAATAGTTCTGCAGCGTCTTGGTGGCTTCTTCAGTCACTGGTTTCGCCTCTTGGAAAATATCCATTGGGGTTCTACTTTCCTTAGCGAAGGATCCGCCGGCGGGCGGGCTCCCACGTTGTTTCTAGCTAGATCTAGGCGCGCTTGCGCTGGGCGCTTTCAGCCCTTTGCAACACCATGGTTTCCTGCCGGACGTCCGGGGTCTCGATGCGCAGTTCGCGGAGGTCACCGAGAACGGTAGCCGCCCAGCGGTATACGTTATGCTCCATAACATGCCGCCGCATGCGCTGCATGCGAAGCCGGCGGTCGGTAGCATTCATCTCGAGGCCGCGATGGATTGCATCGGCGACTCCGTCGATGTCGTACGGGTTGACGATGAGGGAATCGCGCAGCTCGACTGCGGCGCCCGTGAACTTGCTCAGCACAAGCACGCCGTCTTCATCGTCGCGAGCTGCGAGGTATTCCTTCGCTACAAGATTCATGCCATCGTGCAGTGATGTCACCAGGCAGATGTCGGCGGCGCGGTACCAGTCAGAAACTTCTTCGTGGCTGCATTGCCGCTCTATGAGCAGAACGGGGCGCCAGTCAGGCGTCTCGAATCGAGTGTTGATCTGTTCCACCGTAGCTTCGACCCGGCGGCGCAGATCGGCATAGCTGGGGATACGCGTGCGGCTGGGAGCGGCAATTTGCACCATGGTGACGCGTTCGCGGTGCCACGGGTGGTCTTCCAGCAGGCGCTCGAAAGCCTGGAGCCGCTCGACAATGCCCTTGGTGTAGTCCATGCGGTCCACACCGAGCACGATTTTGTCGGCCTTAATGTGGAACTCGCGCAGCAACTCGTCGCTGGTGCGGCTCCAGGCGGCACGATCGGTGCCAGTGGGATCAATGGCTACGCTGACGGGATACGGCCGAATGATAGTGGTGTGCCCACGGCGTCGCGCAGCCATGTGCTCGCGATCTGTACGCGACTCGAGCACGCGATCCACCGTGTCGAGGAAGTTGTTGCAATGAAGCGGAATGTGGAAGCCGATGAGATCAGCGCCGAGCAGGCCGTCGAGAAGCTCCGCTTGCCACGGGCAGATGCCGAAGGCTTCAGGATTTGGCCACGGAATATGCCAGAAGATGGCCACGCGGGCATCGGGCCGAACCGCCTTGATCATGCGCGGCAGCAGCGCGAAGTGATAGTCCTGCACAAAGACGATGGGCTCCTCTGTGTCCTCCATCTCATGCAGCAGGGCGTGCGCAAATTTGCGGTTGACGGTCTGATAGCACTCCCAGTCCGAGGCGCGGAAGATGGGGCGCGTATGCGCGATGTGGCAGAGCGGCCAGAGGCCTTCATTCGCGAATCCGTCGTAGTAGCCCGACTCCTCTTCGGCCGAGAGCCAGACGCGGCGCAGCGTGTACTTGGGATCGTCGGGCGGAACGCGGAGGCGGTCATGACTGTCCACAAACAGGCGATCTTCACTGCCACTTCCCTGCGCTACCCACACGCCGTCGCACGCGCGCAGGACCGGCTCGATGGCAGTCACCAGGCCGCTGGGCGGGACCATGCAGACAGTCTCCTTGCCCTGGCGCACGTGCATGTAGGGCTCGCGATTGGACACGACGAAGATTTGGCCAGAGCCGGCGTGCTGGCGCACGTGGACGGTCAGGCGCTCGGCAGTCCAGAGGTTCTCGCCGGCTTCGCGCAAGCGTGCTTCGGCAGCCGCGGCGGCGCGGGCTTCCATCAAGCTTTCTGTAATGTTTTCGACTTCGCGCGCGATCGGCGTGAACAGGCTCAGGTCGTCGACTTCATCAAGAATCCCGTGTTCGGGATTGCCCATGCGAAGAAGGCGGAGCCGCTCGGCGAGCCTGGTGATGGGCCGCATGAGAAACCAGCGGATCATTAAAACCGTGACGCCCACAATGAGAATTACAGACGCGCAAATGCGCAAAAATGTCTGCTGCCATACGGCCGAGGCTTCGTGCCGAATGTATCCGGCATCCTCTAGTACAACCAGAGCGCCGGCTGGCTGACCGTTGACGTGAAGCGGGATCGCTTCCTGCAGCCAGTACTGATCGCCGGTGCGGCCGAACTGGCTCGAGTTTGCGCCCTCTTTTATGGTTTTGCGAACGGCCTCCGGAGGAAGGCTCCGTATGAGGGCTTCCGGTCCGTCGAAGACCTGGAGATTGCCCTTCGTGTCGTAGATCGCGAGGCCGATGGATTCCTCGTGACGGCGCAGTTCCTGCGCAACCGCCGCGATCTGCGGCGTGGCGCCGGTCGCGAGAGCCTCTTCCATGTAGGGCTGAAGACTGGTGCCGAGCCATCCAGTGCGGCGCTCCAACTCGCTGCGCAGTGCATGCTTGCGGGCGAGAACCTCGAAATAGGTGGAGGCCAGAGAAAGCAGAGTGATCCCCACGATCAGAGCGAGAATCAACCTCATGCGGAAATGGCGCATCCCCTATACCTCCGTACTTTTGGGCACGAACGCCTACACATCACCTGTTCGCGCGTTGTGGGCCAGATAGTAAGATGCTGAAAACGGGCAGCTAGATCAGTTACTTGTCTCAAGCTGCGGGAGAATCGTCCACGCGAAGGACCTGCCAACAGTGTAGGGCGAGCGGACGAGATGCGCTATCCTGTCGTGGAGAGCAGCGCGCCGAGCCGAGCGGCCGTGTTCCGCAAACGAACGGGATTCGATGGCGCTAGACAGGATCGATAGAACCGCCAAACAATTCGTACTCACGGTTCAGGATTACACCCTGTTCTCGCTTCGGGCTGTTCTTAATCTATTCAGCGCGCCCGTTTACTGGTCCGATTTCATTCTGCAGGCAGACATCATTGGCGTCGGTTCCACGATGATTGTCTTGTTTGCGGGATTTTTCACCGGCGGCGTTCTCGCAGTGCAATCGGCGGCGACGCTGGCAGCGTTCGGCGCAACGGCGGTAACGGGCCGGTTCGTGAGCCTGTCAATGATCCGCGAGCTGGGCGCGGTGCTGACGGGCATCATGGTATCGGGGCGCAACGCTTCCTCAATGGCCAGCGAACTGGGCTCGATGGTAGTGACGGAACAGATTGATGCGATGCGCGCGCTCGGCGTGGACCCGATGCGCAAGCTGGTGACGCCCCGCGTGTACGCAACGATCGTAATGCTGTTCTTCCTGACGATTGTGGCGGATTTCTGCGGCATTCTCGGGGGCGCCGCGGTGACGGTGTTCATGAATCACCAGAACGGTGGGCAGTATTTCTCGCAGGCCTACCAGTTCCTCGCTTTTGGCGATGTTCTACAGGGCCTCGTCAAGCCTCTCTGCTTCGGTTTCATCATTGCTTCGATCGGATGCTTCTACGGGATGCGGACAACCGGCGGAACACAGGGCGTAGGTCAATCGACCATCAAGGCCGTCGTGTTCGCATCCGTCCTCATCATCTTCGTCGACCTGCTCATCAGTACCCTGATGGTGTCCATCTTCAGCCGATGAACGAAGCTCCCGCAGTGGCGATGCACCAGGACGAAGCGGCTGCGCAGCCGGTCGTGGAGTTTCGTGATGTGCACATCTCGTTTAACGGGCCAGACGTGCTGGATGGGGTGAGTTTCGCCGTTGGCCCTCGGGAAACGCGCGTCCTGCTGGGTCCCGCAGGCGTTGGAAAAAGCGTGCTGCTGAAGACCGCCAACGGGTTGATATGCCCGGATTCCGGTCAGGTTGTCCTATTGGGCAATGACATCTCGCAACTGCGGGAGCGCGACCTGTTTCCGCTGCGCCTGCGCACGGGTATGGTCTTCCAGGAGGGTGCGCTGTTTGATTCGCTGACGGTCCGCGACAATGTGGCGTACCAGTTAATCCAGGAAGAGGTGCCCGACGAAGAGATCGACAGCCGGGTCCTCGAGGCTTTGCGGTTCGTAGGACTGGAACAGACCTTTTCGCTTTTCCCAGGCAGCCTCTCAGGCGGTATGCGCAGGCGCGTAGCCATCGCGAGGGCACTGATCCGGCAGCCGGAACTGCTGTTGTACGATTCCCCGACGGGAGGGCTGGACCCGGTCACGTCGACAACGATTATCGAACTGATCGTGAAGCAGAGGGACTTCTACAGAACGCCGTCAATCATGGTGACGCATCGGCTGCAGGACGCATTCACCATGTGCACGCACCGGTTCGACTCGGACAAAGGCGCGATGGTGAAACTGCCTGAGGGCGAAACGGATCAGAACACCACGTTCCTGATGATGAACGACGGGAAGATCCTCTTCGATGGCTCGCTGCACGACCTTGTTCACAGTGAAGATCCGTTTGTGCGCGAGTTTCTGGAATAGCCAATCGGCCGTTAGAGACGGTGCTTCCAGCCTTATCAGGCAACGGTGCATCTGTTTATGTTATGGCTCGATACATTAGCGGGACCCACAACATACATATAGATCAATTCGAACCCGAGCCGGATGGTACGCATTCCGCGCTTCTGGTGCTGCATGGATCGGGCGGAGCCGCCAGCTATTGGATGGAGCGGTTCGCTCCCACTCTTCGGGAAGCGGGCGTAGCGATTTATGCTCCGCACTACTTCGAAAAGACGACGACCAGCCGTGCGACGATGGCCGAGATTCTTGACGGCAGGCACTTTATTGCCTGGCTGACGGCGATCCAGGACGCGGTGAGTTATGTCGCCAACCGCGCATGCGTGGAGGCTACCCGGATCGGCGTTCTGGGTATCTCTCTGGGCGGATACCTGGCTGTGGCACTCGGCATCGAGGACAAGCGCATTCGCGCGGTGGTCGAGCTCTCAGGCGGAGTTCCGCTGGGATGGGAGGACCGCATGACCCAAAGCATGCCTCCCACGCTGGTTCTGCATGGCGACCGTGACGATATTGTGCCGGTGGCTGAGGCATACAAGCTGCAGGCCATCCTGGAACAGAAGAACATCACCCACGAGGTGAAGATCTTCCCGCATCAGACCCATTGGCTCAGCGGCGCAGCGCAGATGGAATTGCTGATGCACTGTGCGAACTTCCTGGACCGGTATCTCTTCAGAGGCCAGGCGCTGCGCAAAGCAGGATGAGCAGAATCCGTCGCGCGAAACTGACGACAGGTGCGCACCAGGCATCCAAGCTGTGCAGAGCATTCGAGTTTCCCCGGGGACCATGGCCACGCTGGAGATCATAACCGACCCAATACAGAGCTCCAGGCAGGCCGGGCTGCGTTACGTAACGGACGCAAAGCCGGGATTCACGCGCAAAAAACGCGGCAAGTCCTTCCAGTATTTCGACACCGACGGGAAGCGGATCAAAGACGAAGATACGCTGCGGCGCATCAAGTCACTGGTCATTCCGCCGGCCTGGACGGACGTGTGGATCTGCCCGGCCGCGAACGGCCACTTACAGGCCACAGGCCGTGATGCCCGCGGGCGCAAGCAGAGCCGGTATCATCCGCGATGGCGCGAGGTCCGCGATGAAACCAAGTACGAACGGATGAAGCTGTTCGGGGCGGCGCTGCCGAAGATCCGCGACCAGGTTGAGCGCGATCTTGCGCTATCCGGGCTGCCGCGCGAGAAGGTCCTAGCTACTATCGTCCGGCTGCTCGAGACCACATTCATCCGCATCGGCAACGAGGAATACGCCAAGGAGAACCAGTCCTACGGCTTGACCACACTGCGCAACAAGCACGTGGATGTCGAAGGGTCGAAGGTTCACTTCAAGTTCAAGGGCAAGAGCGGCAAGATGCACTCGATTGATGTGCAGGACCGCCAGCTCGCCCGAATCGTGAAGAAGTGCCAGGACGTGCCGGGCTACGAGCTGTTCCAGTACATCGATGAGGAGGGCAATCACCGGTCAGTCGATGCGTCGGATGTGAACGACTATCTGCGCGCCATCACCGAAGACGATTTCACCGCGAAGGACTTTCGCACGTGGGCCGGGACGGTGCTGGCCTGTTCCCTGCTGCGGCAGTTCGAGGCCAGCGAAACCCAGGCGCAGACGAAGAAGAACGTGGTGGAAGCGATCAAGACGGTAGCAGAGCGGCTGGGAAACACGCCATCTGTGTGCCGCAAGTGCTATGTGCATCCCCGGGTGATCGAGAGCTACATGAGCGGCACGATGGTGAAGGCCTTCGAGGACCAGGTGAAGGCGGAGGTGGCGAAGACGCCGCACGAGCTGCGACAGGAAGAACTGGATGTGCTCCATCTGCTGGAGGAGAAAGCTAAGCTGGCGGCGTGAAGCCCTCATTTCTATCCCACGCATTTACGACGGAACTAAAGTCGTGCCCTTTCAAAACAAATTGCAGCTGAGGGACTACCCCAGCCCGTGCTCTGCCTCTATGTCCGCCCGCATGTGCTACTCTTGCTGGTTTGGGCCCAGATCAAGAACGGCAGGTGCGACATGGGATTCAAATTTCACGGCTTTGATTTTCTTCATCTCGATTCCTCCTTCAGCGAGGACGAACTGCTGGTGCGCAAGACGGCGCGCGACTTCGTCGAGGACAACCTCGTTCCCATCATCGAGCAGTGTTTCCGCGAAGGACGGTTCCCGCGCGAGCTGGTGAAGACGATGGGCGAGCTGGGGTTCTTTGGCGCCACCATCGATGGCTACGGCTGCGCGGGGATGTCGAACGTGGAGTACGGTCTGGTGATGCAGGAGCTGGAGCGCGGCGATTCCGGATTCCGCAGCTTTGTGAGCGTGCAGTCGGCACTGGTAATGTATCCGATTTACACGTTCGGCTCCGATGAGCAGAAGAACACGTGGCTGCCCGCACTCGCTTCGGGACAGAAGCTCGGCTGCTTTGGGCTGACGGAGCCGGAGTATGGCTCGAACCCTGGCGGCATGAAGACCACGGCGCGCAAATCCGGCGACGGCTACGTGCTGAACGGCGAGAAGCTGTGGATCACCTCGGGGCACATTTCTGATGTAGCAGTGATCTGGGCCAAGGTGGACGATGAGGACGATCGCGTGCGCGGGTTCCTTGTCGAGACGGACCGGCCAGGGTTCAAGGCATACGACGTACATGGCAAGTGGTCGCTGCGGGCCTCGGTGACGAGCGGGCTGTCGCTGCAGGACGTGCATGTGCCCGAAGCGAACCTGCTGCCAGGTACGGGCGGATTGAAGAGTCCCCTGATGTGCCTGAATCAGGCGCGCTACGGAATCAGCTGGGGCGCGCTGGGCGCGGCGATGTCGTGCTTTGACACAGCGTTGCAGTATTCCAAGACCAGGAAACAATTCCATAACATGCCGATCGCCGGACACCAGCTTGTGCAGGAGAAGCTGGTGTGGATGGCCAACGAGATCGCGAAGGGCCAGCTGCTGAGCCTGCACGTGGGCCGCATGAAGGATGCCGGAACCGTGGGGCACGAGCATATCTCGATGGCCAAGCGGAACAACGTGTGGATGGCGCTCGAGTGCGCCCGCATGGCCCGTGATGTTCTCGGTGCGAATGGCATCACGGAGGACTATCCGATCATGCGGCACATGATGAACCTCGAGTCGGTGAAGACTTACGAGGGAACGCATGATATCCACACGCTGATTCTGGGGCACAACCTGACAGGCATCGGCGCGTACTGAGGCAAATCCATCGACAAGGGGAGGCAAGGTGCGGCATAGTCGTACCATGCCAAAGCTTGTTCATGGGATAGCTTTATTCGGCCGTGCCAGTGTGTGCGTGGGCCTCTCTCTGGGCCTTCTTCCAATTGGCGCTCGGTCGCAGCAGGCCGCGAGCACGCCTGTTGTGCTGCATGCGGCGCGGCTGTTGGATGTGCGCGGCGGAACCGTGATCTCGCCGGGTGAGGTGCTCGTCGAGGGCGAGCGCATTCGTGCGGTGGGCAAGTCCGTTGACCATCCGCAGGGAGCGAAAATCATCGATCTGGGCGATGCGACACTGATGCCCGGCTTGATTGACGCGCATATTCATCTGTTCCTGCATCCGGGCGCGGAAGATCTGCAGACCGTTGAAGAGTCGGTGCCCTGGCGCGTAATACTGGCCGAGCAGGCAGCAAAGGCCGACTTGATGGCCGGCTTTACGGCCGAGCGCGACATGGGCACGGAAGGCGCGGGCTCGGCCGACAGCTCGATCCGCAACGCGATCGATCAGGGCATGATTCCGGGGCCACGACTGCGCGTGAGCGGCAATGCCATCGATATTCTCGGCGGCCATGAGGACGCGAACCGCTACAACCCGGCGCAGCATGTGCTGTCGAATGCGGACTACGCGAATAATGCGGAGCAACTCGTTGAAGTAATGCGCGAGCAGCACAAGGAAGGGTCGGACTTCGCGAAGATCTATGAGACCGGCCCGGACCAGATGATCGGCGGAGTGCTGCATACGCGCTACCAGTACACGGCGGAAGAGTTGTCCGCGGCGGTGAAGGAAGCGAAGCGTCTGGGCACCGTTGTGGCCGTGCACGCCATGGGCGAGCCGGGAACGCTCTATGCGGCGCAGGCGGGTGTGGCGTCCATTGACCATGCGACACAGTTGAGCGACGAGACCATCCGGCTGATGAAGCAGAAGGGCATCTTCGCGGTGCCTACGTTCGCCATCATGGAGTACTTTGCCAAGCACCGCGACTCGCAGGACCAGGCGGCGGTCGAGGCCGAGATGCTGGACTACAAGATCGCCGAGTTCAAGAAGCAGCTCGCCGCCGGCGTTCAATTCGCTGTTGGATCGGATGTGGGCCCGTTTCCTCATGGGACGCAGGCCCGGGAGATGGAGCTGATGGTTCAGTATGGGATGAAGCCGGCGGCGGTGCTCCAGGCCGACATGATCAACGGGGCAAAGCTGCTGGGCTGGGAAGGCCAGATTGGCGAACTGAACGCGGGCTTTCTGGCGGACGTGATCGCGGTGAAGGGGAATCCGCTGGAAGATATCTCGGCGACGACGCGGGTGAGCTTCGTGATGAAGGGCGGAGTGGTGGCGCGGCAGGACTGATGCAAAGAATAAGCGGTGATTGTCGAATGGCGTGGCTTTATGGCCACGCCATTTTCTTTGGAAGCGAGGTCACGAGGTCGCGTGGGGTTCGGCGGATTTGCGGGCGCGCTTGGCCTGGATCTTCTCGAAAGCTTTGACGTAGCGGGGCGGCTGAGGGCTGGCCAGAGATTCCTTGATGGCTTTGCGGTAGCCGCCGAGGAAGATGGAGTACATGATGGCGAGCGAGCAGCCGATGCCCCACATGAATCCGAAGATGAGTCCGAGTACGACGGCGGGGCCGAATTCGTTCAATTCCCTGCCCCTTTCTCTCAGGCAAATTCGCGACGGTTTGAGCGTAACACCAGTTTAGCGAATGCGGTGGCTCAATCCACCTTGCGGGAGATGTTGAGGAGGATGCCAATGCCGGATAGCGTGACGAAGAGGCTGGTGCCTCCGCTGGAGATCAGCGGGAGCGGGATACCCTTTGTCGGAACCAGCGAGAGGACGACGCTGATGTTGAAGAACGCTTGAAGCAGGATCGCCACCGTCAGCCCGAAAGCGGTGAGCCGGGCGAAGGGGTCCTGCGATTTGAACGCCACGCGCAGGCCGCGGACGGCGAAAATTCCGAAGAGGACGACAATGACCATCGCACCGATGAAACCGAGTTCTTCGGCGATATTGGCGAAGATGAAATCGGTGGAGGCCTCAGGGAGGTAGAAGAGCTTCTGCATGCCTTCCATGAAGCCACGGCCGGTAAAACCGCCTGCGCCGACCGCGATGAGCGACTGGTTGATGTGGAAGCCCGCGCCCTTGGGGTCGGAATCCGGATGGAGGAAGACCCACATGCGTTGCGCTCGCCAGGAGACGAGGAAGAGCAGCGCGAGCAGCGGCGGCAGGGCGGCGCCGAAGCCGATGAGGAGGTACTTCCACTCCATGCCGGCAAGAACGAGCATGAGCGCCGTGACGCCAAAGAGGACGAGGGCGGTGCCGAGATCGGGCTCCTTGACGACGAGGAGCACGAAGACGATGGGCATGAAGACGCCGCGAAGGATGGTGTTTTTCCAGTCGCGCATCCTGTCGAGACGGGTAGAGAGAAACCACGCGAGGAAAAGGATGAGGACGGGCTTCGAGAGCTCCGACGGCTGGAACGTGAAGAAGCCGCCGAAGCGGATCCAGCGATGGGTAGCGTGAGAGTTCTTGAAGAAGAACACCAGGACCAAGAGCAGCGTGGTGATGGAGAGGGCCGGGTAGATAAACTTAGGCGAGTTGTAGCGCGTGTAGTCGACGCGCATCAACACAATCATGGACAACACGCCGGCCAGCGCCCACAGCGCCTGACGCAGTACGTCAATGTAGGGCGAGTGGTACTTCTCCTGCGAGACGACGGCGGAGGCGGAGAAGACCATCGCCAACCCTACCGAGACGAGCAGCAGGGTGGTGAAAAAGATCCACTTATCGACGCCTACGCGTGCTGGCATATGTTGAAACCCTGAGCTTCATGAACGAGCTCTTTGAAGACGCGTCCGCGATGCTCGTAGCTTTCGAACTGGTCGAAGCTGGAGCAGGCGGGAGCCAGCAGCACGATGTCGCCGGGCCGCGCGGCGTTGGCAGCGGACTTTACGGCGTTGTCGAGAGTCTGGCAGGAGTGAAGGGGAACTACGCCGCGCAGGTGCGACTCGATTTTTTGGGCAGCGGAGCCGATCGTGTAAACGGCGCGGACACGCTCGCGAAGGAGCGGCGCGAGGGCGGTGTAGTCAGAGTTCTTGTCTTTGCCGCCAAGGATGAGGTGAATCCCGCCCGGAAATGCGGCGATGGCCTTCTCGGTGGCGTCGACGTTGGTGGCCTTGGAGTCGTTGTAGAAATCCACGCCGTTGATGGTGGAAACAAATTCGAGACGATGCTCGACGGCTTTGAATTTCTCAACCGCGCTGCGGACAGAGGCGGCCGGGCAGCCGGCGAGGCGTGCGGCGCAGACTGCGGCGAGGGTGTTTTCGACGTTGTGCAAGCCCTTGAGCGGGATGGCATCGACGGCCAGGATGGGCTCGGGCTGACCGCCTTCAGAGACGAGGAAGACGACTTGACCGTTCTCGACCCATGCGCCCTGCGGGACGGAGTGGTGAGCGGAGAACCAGTAGACCTTCGATGGGGCGCGGCTGGCGGCTTCCGCGGCGCGCGGGTTGTCGGCATTCAGGACGAGGAAGTCGTCGGCGGTCTGGCGGGCAAAGATGCGCTCCTTGGCCAACGCGTAGTTCTCGAAGGTGCCGTGGCGGTCGAGGTGGTCAGGTGTGATGTTGAGGATCACGGCGATGGCGGGATGGAACTCGTTGGTGGTCTCAAGCTGAAAGCTGGAGACCTCGAGGACCGACCAGCCTTCGGGCTTGCTGTCGTCGATGAGAGCCACGACGGGGACGCCGATGTTGCCGCCTACGAGAGTGGGAAGTCCGGACTCCTTGAGGATCTCGCCGGCGAGAGTGGTTGTGGTGGTCTTGCCGTTGGAGCCGGTGATGGCTAGGACTTTGCCCTGCAGGAAGCGGGCGGCGAGTTCAAGCTCGCCGATAACGGGGAGGCCGAAGCTGCGGACCTGAACGAGCTCGGGCGTGTCGACGGGCACGCCGGGGCTGACGACGATGAGGTCCTGTCGGCGGAAGGTAAGAAGGCCGTGGCCGCCAGCTTCAACGGCGATTCCCTCTTGAATGAGGGCGGGAATTTCGCGGGCGAGCGCTTCGGCGCTGCGGACATCGGATACGGTGACCTGGGCTCCGCGGCGGCGCAGGAAGAGGGCGGCTGCCAGGCCGGACTTGCCGAGACCTACGACGAGAACCTTTTTCCCTTTTAGATCCATCATGGCTTTCGATCCTGAGAAGTGAAACCGCTGCAGCCCGCGCGTAATTATTGTGCACCGGAGCCGGCTGCGAGGTCGCGGGCGTTAGCGCAATTTCAATGTGGTGAGTGCAAACAGTGCAAACACCAGGGCCAGAATCCAAAAACGGGCAATGACCTTGGATTCGCTCCAGCCGAGCTGCTCGAAATGGTGGTGCAGAGGCGCCATCTTGAAGATACGCTTTTTGCGCAACTTGTAGCTGCCAACCTGCAGCATTACCGAGACGGCCTCAATCACGAAGATGCCCCCGATGAACGGGAGCAGCAGTTCCTGCCGAATGATGATGGCGACCGTGCCTATGGCCCCGCCGAGTGCGAGCGAGCCGACATCGCCCATGAAGACTTCAGCCGGATGGGCGTTGTACCAGAGGAATCCGATGGAAGCGCCGACCATGGAGCCGCAGAAGACTGTCAGCTCGCCGACCAGGGGCATGCGCTGGAGTTCAAGGTAGTCGGCGAAGACAACGTGGCCGCTGACGTAAGTGAGAACGGCGAGTGCGGCGGCAGCAATGATGGTGCAGCCGATGGCGAGGCCGTCGAGGCCGTCGGTGAGGTTGACGGCGTTTGTGGATCCCATGAGCACGAATACGACCCAGATGACGAAGGGGAGGAAGGCGAGGAATCCGATGTAGTGGATGTGCATGGGCCAGTGCCAGAGCAGGTCGGGCCGAAGGCTCTTGGCGAATGGCACGGTGAGCGAGGTCGAGAACATCTTGAACTGCTGCAGCACGATGAGAGCGACGGCGACGCAGATGGCGGCGATTCCCTGGCCGAGAAGCTTGGCGCGGCCGGTGAGGCCGAGGTTGCGGCGCTTAACGACCTTGATGTAGTCGTCCGCAAAGCCGACAGCTCCAAAGGCAAGAGTGGAAAAAACGGCGATCCAGACGAACGGGTTGGCGGGGTCGGACCAGAGGATCGTGGGTAACAGGACGGCGATGGCGATGAGGACTCCGCCCATGGTGGGCGTGCCCGACTTCTTCTGGTGGGACTTGGGTCCCTCTTCGCGGATGTATTGGCCGATCTGGAATTCCTGGAGTTTCTGGATAACGTAGGGGCCGATCAGCAGGGCGATGAGGAGCGCGGTGCCGGAGGCAAAGGCCGTACGGAACGTAAGAAAACGGAATATACGGAACGGATGAAAGAACGGATAGAGCTTTTGATATAGGAGCCAGTAGAGCAAGTAGCCTCCAGAGCCAATTGGCCCGGTTGGTCTTAGGCGGAGTTCAGGCTTGATTTTACAAGCACCTGCAGTGCCGACGGCTGCGGCTTCGCCGCCAAAGGTACCAGAACCGGAACCTTCTCAATTCTTTCGGGTTTGCTTTTCGAGCGCCGACTCGAAGTCGCGCTGCTTTTCGGCGACAAAGGCCTTGTAGCCGGCGGGGTCGATAAAGGCATTCTTGTCGCCGGATTGGAGGCGGGTGTACTTCTGTTTCAGGTCGAAGTAGGACGCGTGCGCGCCCAGGAAGATGTCGCAGGGCAGGGCGCGTAGGAGTTCGAACTGGTGGCGGAAGTCGTCGGCGATCTGCGGGTAAGCCTTGTTGTTGATCAGCTTGTAGCTTGAGAGTACGTTGGGACTTCCGATGATGACGACATGGAGCGTCTTGCCGGCCTCCGTGACGTCCATGGTCCAGGTGGTGCAGCCTTTCGTATGACCGGCAGTTTTGTGCGCGGTGAGAACTGTGCCGCCGAGCGAAACGGTATCGCCGTCGTGGAGGATGCGATCGGCGTGCGCGGCCGGGTACTGGTACTGCTTCTGCTTGCCGAGCGCGAAGTCGCTGCGGCCGCCGGATTCGATGGCTGGGATGTCGCCGTCCATGACCTCATACTTCGCGTGCGTCTGCTGAAGGATGGCGGCGCTGCCGGCCGCGTGATCGGAGTGCGCGTGGCTGATGAGAAGGACCTTCGTATCAGACCAGCGAAAGCCGAGCTTTTCGACGCTGTGGCGGAGCTGCGCGGGCGAGGAGGTGAGATTGCTGTTGACGAGGATGTTGCCCTGCGGCGTTGTGATGAGGAAGGCGGCGAGTTCTTCGCTGCCGACGTAGTAGAGATTGCCGGCGATGCGGAAGGGCGGGAAGGCGTGGGTCCAGGTTGGATCGACGGCGCGGGCAAGAGGCGTGAGGAGGAGAAGGGCGAGGATGACGAGTTTGAGGCGCATGTTTCCTGCTCGGGGTAAGGTTTTAAGGTTCCTGGTGAGTCAGCGTCCCGATTGCGCGAGCATCTGCTTCGCCGTTTCAATAGCTTGTTCCAGGCGGACGCCGCGGGAGCCCTTGATGAGGACCACGTCACCGGGCCGGAGGTTCTCGGCAAGCCAGTGGCCTGCCGTCTCGGCGTCAGGCAGAAACAGCGAGGGCACGCCGGCCATGCAGGACGCGGCGGCGATGTGGTTCGCGTTGCCGCGAACGCCGACTACGAGATCGATGCCGGCTTCGGCCGCGGCTTTGCCGCATTCGGCATGAAGGCGCGGCGCGTGTTCGCCGAGTTCGAGCATCTCGCCTGCAATGAGGATGCGGCGCTGCGCAGGCCGCACGGCGAGGGTGCGGATCATGGAGCGCAGTGCCTCAGGGTTGGAGTTGTAGGCATCGTTGAGGATAGTGGCGCCTGCCAGCGCGATGGTTTCGCCGCGCTTATCGCCGGGAGTGAGCGCGGTGAGCGCTGCGGCGGCGGATTCGATTTCCACTCCGGCCTCGCGTGCGACGGCGAGCGCAGCCATAGCATTGATGGCGTTGTGTGCACCGACGAGCTTTAGGGCGAGCGTGTGCTCGTCGTCTCCAGCGCGATAGCGGATGTTGAGGCCGTGCTCGTCTTCTGCCACGTCGATGATCTGCGGATCGGCGCAGGGGCCGCGGCCGAAGTAGACAGCGCGCCCGGCGAAGTCGCGGCCGAACTGCGAGACGTAGGGATCGTCGCAGTTGAGGAAAGCGACGCCGGAGGCCTGGAGAGACTCGACGAGTTCGAACTTGGCGCGCGCGATCCCGGACTGGCCATCTGCGAAGTTTTCCGCGTGGGCCATGCCGACGTTGGTGACCACGCCCCAATCGGGGCTGGCGATCCGAGCGAGCGCGGCGATCTCGCCGGCATGGTTCATGCCCATTTCGACCACAGCGCACTCGTGTTCGGGCTCGATGCGCAGCAGTTGGAGCGGAAGGCCGTAGTTGTTGTTGAGATTGCCCTTCGACTTGAGGACGTTAAACTTCGCGCCGAGAGCGGCGGCGATGGCGTCTTTGGTGGTAGTTTTGCCGGCCGAGCCGGTGACGGCGATGACGCGCTTGCCCCACCGGCGGCGCACGTGCGTGCCAAGCGATTGCAGCGCGGTGAGCGGGTCGTCGGCGAGGAGCAATGGAACGGCAAGGGTCAAGTCGGACAGAGATGCAGCGCGGGCTCGCGACACGACAGCGGCAGCAGCGCCACGTTCGACTGCGGCAGTGATGAAATCGTGACCATCAAAGCGCTCGCCTTTCACGGCGAAGAAGAGCTCTCCAGGAGCAATAGTGCGCGAATCAATGGAATAGCCCTGCAGGAGGACGCTGCCTGCGTTCGGCACATTGGGAGCATCGAGCACCGCGCCGGCGCCCATCGCTGCTTCTGCGAGAGTGAGCTTCATCGTGTCTAAGCCTATCCCATTGGGCTCAGTGCTGACCGAGTTCCGCGAGAGCCGCGCGGGCAACTTCGGCGTCGTCGAAGGGGATGGTGCGGTCGGCGAGGATCTGCTCCTTCTCGTGGCCCTTGCCGGCGATGAGGACGATGTCGTGCGGCTTGGCTTTGCTCACGGCAAGGTGAATGGCTGCAGCGCGGTCAGGCTCGACGATATAGGGCTTTCCGGTGGCTCTGAGCGCGGGCTCGATTTCAGCGAGGATGCCGAGCGGGTCTTCAGAGCGCGGGTTGTCGCTGGTAGCGATCACGATGTCGCTTCCCTCCCCCGCGGCTGCGCCCATTTTGGGGCGCTTGGTGCGATCGCGGTCGCCGCCGCAGCCAAAGACTGTGATGACGCGGCCATCGGAGCCGCCAAGCATCTGGCGCGCGAGGCCGGTGAGATTGCGCAGCGCATCGTCGGTGTGAGCGTAGTCAACGATGACAGTGAAGGTCTGGCCTGCATCGACGGGCTGGAAGCGCCCGGGAACCGGCTGAAGAGTTGGAATCGCGGTGACGAGCTGATCGAAGGTCAGTCCGCGCGCGTGGGCGGCGGCTACGGCGGCGAGGAGATTCAGAATATTGACTTCGCCGGCGAGGCGCGATGTTACCTTCGCGGAACCGGCCGGGGTTTCGAGCGTGAAGGCCGCGCCGCCGGGAGTGAGCTTGTGGTCGACGGCGCGCCAGTCGCCCTGGCCGATGCCGTAGGTGCGGACTTCGGCTCCGGCGCGGCGTGCGGCGGCGGCTAGCTGGCGGGCGCGCTCATCGTGTGCGTTGATGACGGCGACACGCGGCGCGGGATAGACCGTTCCATCGAAGAGAAGGCGCTTGGCGGCGTAGTACTTCTCCATGGTCTGGTGGTAATCGAGGTGATCGCGCGTGAGGTTGGTGAAGACGGCAACGTCAAACGGGATAGAGGCGACGCGGCCCTGATCGAGGGCGTGGCTGGAGACTTCCGTAACGAGCTCGGTTGCACCGCGGTAGACCCCCTCGGCGAGGAGCTCGAAGACATCACGCGACTCGGGCGTGGTGTGAATGGAGGGGCGGACTTCGCCGGCGACGTGGTACTCGATGGTGCCGATGAGGATGGAGGTGCGTGCAGCGGAGTTCAGCAGCGACTCGACCAGGAAGGCCGTGGTGGTTTTGCCGTTGGTGCCGGTGATGCCGGTGGCGGCGAGGCTTCGCTCGGGATGGCCGAAGTATGCGGCAGAGACTTGCGCCAGCGCGCGGCGGCCATGCTCGACCTCGAGGATCGGGATCTCGGGGTGGTAGACGATGAGGTGGTCGAAGGTGACGGAGGAGTCGGTGAGGATGCCGGCGGCGCCGGAGGCGATGGCCTTCTCGGCGAACTTGTTGCCGTCGGTTGAGCCGCCCTTCATGGCGACGAAGACGGAGCCTGCGCGCACGCGGCGCGAGTCGTATTCAATGCCGGTGATGGGCTGCGTGCTGTCGCCCTGAGCGCCGACGTGAGTGACTTCCTGGACGAGATCGTTCCACTGCATGTCGAGGTTCATTGTAGTAGGAGCGGGGAGCGCTTCGGCTATGGCGAGGTTGGAGCCCGCTGCACTTCCCAAGCTCCGTCAGAGCCTTTGACCAGCGTAGCGGTCGATGCCTGAATGGCGGTATCCGCAGCGACCTTGCGGAAGGCCCTCATCGATTCAGGAGTGCGAGCCCACGCGGGGATGCCCTCGACCTCGTAGTGGTAGTTCACGGTGTATTGCGTCGGATCGGACGAAGCGTTGGGAGTGGCCTCGTCAATCGTTGTGACGTTGAAGTGTCCAAAGCAGAAGTTGCCATAACCGGGCCGATTGGGGTCGGGTGACCAGGAGGAGTGGCCCTGATCGGTGAGGTCGAATTTGGCGGTCTGTTTGGTGCCGGCCAGGGCCTGGCCCTTCACTACCGTTTCGCGCAGGAGCAGGCCGGCGTCGGCGAGGGCTGTAAAGTCGCGGATCCGATCGTCTTTGGAAGGGTCGATTTCGGCGGGCAGCTTGATGGCATCAGGCCAGACGCACTCGTGCTTGCCGTTAAGCGACTTGTTGATTGCCGCTTTGAAGGGTGCCCGATCGACTGCTGGTTTGCAGCCGGTTGCAATTGCGTAGAAGCTGGTGACCACGAGCGCGAACGCGACCTTTGCACGCATTCTGACTTACCTCGAACATTTGGATGCTTGCACAGAGGTCTTCAGCCATCCCGTGGTCACTCGACAGCCGCGGAGACTGAGTATTTCAGCAGGAGCGTGCCACTGGGGAGGGGCTTCGACTCTTCGAGATGAAGATGGGTGCGGCGGCCTTCAGGAATGACGGGAAGGCCGGAGCCAAGGAGGATGGGGAGCACGGCAAGTTCAACGATGTCGACCAGGCCGGCATCGATCATGGAGCGGAATAGGACTCCCCCGCCGAAAAGCCAGATGTCTTTGCCGGGCTGGCCTTTCAGATCGGCGACGGTTTCGGCGATGCGGTCGTGGAAGATCTGTACATCGGGGTGGGCGGCGGGATCAAGGGTGCTGGAGACCACGTAGACGGACTTCATGCCCATGCTTGCGGCTGTCTGGCCGCCGGTACGCATCAGGTCGTAGGTCTTGCGGCCCATGAGGAGCGTGTCGAAGCGGCTGAAGAGCGCTTTGAAGTCGATGGCCGGGTCGGGCGTGATCCAGTCGAACTCGCCGCGGGGGCCGGCGATGTAGCCGTCCAGGCTCATGGCCACGCTGTAGACGAGCTTGCGCATACGCGGATCAAGGATAGCTCCATTCATACACCTGTGACGCCGTCAGCTGACAGGTGGTCGAATCATCAAGTGATCCGGAATAGGTTCATCGGTCTCGCTGTCAGCATCAACCTTCATCGCTCGTTGCGAGATAGCCCTCCTCAACGGAAGCGTCGATCAGCCGATCGGCAAACAGTCCAAGCGTTGCGGAGCCTTCGCGAATCACCTGCATCGCCTGTCGTACTTGCGACGCCTTTATAGCGTTCTGGCGCCATACCTGCCCTGCGGTGCAGTAATTGTGAAACAGTGGCTGCAGTCGATCGAGGGCGCGTGCGAAACGTGCCTCCGGGGTGATGCGATCCTCGAATTCTCTCCATAACGCATGAAGTTCCGCGCCTTCCGGATCTTCAAGCAGTCCAAAGATGCGCGAGGCCGCCGCAGACTCGCGTTCCGGCTGATCGCGGATCCCGACCCGGTCGTACACATAAGTGTCGCCCGCGTCGATCTCCACCAGGTCATGAATCAGCAGCATCTTGAGCACGCGAAGCAGATCCGTTCCAGGCTCGGCATACGAATGAAGGACCAAGGCCATGGTTGCCATTTCCCAGCTATGCTCCGCGTCATTTTCTGTCCTTGATTTGTCGAGAAGCAGAGTTCGACGGAACACCATTTTCAGCTTGTCGAGCTCAACGATGAAGCGAAACTTCTTCATCATCACGTCGTCCGAAAACAACTTCGGGTCAATCAATTCTGTCATTCAATCAGCCCCAGTCAGTCTGCCACGGGCAGCCATGCCTCTTGGCTTTGATGTTGCCGTCAGAGAATCGATGCGAGGACGTCGACGCCTCGACGCAGTTCGCCCGGCGGGCACCCTCCGAACCCGAGCAGCAGTCCACCCGGCAGGGAATTTCGCCGCGTGAACTGCGACAACCCGATTACCTCCAATCCTGCGGCGCGCGCACGCGCAGCCGTAACGGAGTCTTTCTCCTTCGTTTTCAGCCAACCGATGGTTCGCATACCCGACGAGGCCATCGACACATCGAGCTTTCCAGAGAGATTGCCTTTTACGGCCTCAACCAGTACCTCACACCTCTCCGCATAGACCTGGCGCATGTGACGGATGTGATGACCGAAATGTCCTTCGAGAATGAACTCGGCAAGGACAGCCTGTTGCAACGTAGGCGAATGCCTGTCCGTAACGCATCGAGCCGCCGCAAATGCGTCTACGAGAGAATCGGGAAGAACGACAAATCCCAGCCGCAGCGAGGTAAACAGCATCTTGGTGAAGGTTCCGATATAGATCACCGATCCGCTTTCATCCAGGCTCTTCAAGGCGGGCACGGGCCGCCCGAAGTAGCGATACTCTGCATCGAATTCGTCCTCGACGATCCAGACACCCCGCTCAAGCGCCCACCGCAACAACTGTAACCTCCGGTTAAGTGCCATCGTGACACCAAGCGGAAACTGATTTGAAGGAGTCGTATACAGAGCTTTGATACGGCCCGAGTGCGTGAACAGACGATCGACGCGCAGCCCCTCGCCATCAACCGGAATGTCAACAATGCGAGCGCCGGCCGATTTGAAGGCCGAGGCCGCCCCTGGATATCCGGGGTCTTCCATGCACACCGCATCACCTGGATCAAGCAGCAGACGCGCACAAAGATCAAACGCCTGCTGAGCGCCGGCCGTAATGACGATGTGGTCTGGAGTGCAGCTTACGCCACGTGCGCTCCCCACATATTCTGCGATGGCTTTCCGCAAAGGAGCATGACCGCGCGCGTCACCTTGCCCGTAGAACGAGCGTGGAGCCCGGCGTGCAATCCGCGCTGTGAGACGCGCCCACAGATCGATAGGGAACAGATCGATCGCCGGCTCCCAACCGCGAAACGCCTTGCCGACAGAACGCGAAGCAGGCAGAATCGAGACCTGTGTCACTGTTGCTTCACCCCTCTTCGACAACCCTGCAACAGACGGACGCTTCGCGGGAGCCACACGCGCGCGAGGGCCCGGCATCAGGTCCTCCGGAAGCGCGAGCGCAACAAATGTCCCCGCACCTTTGCGTGTGTCCAGATAGCCTTCATCCAGCAGATGCCCGAATGCCGTAACAATGGTTCCGCGCGCGCACTCATACTGCTGCGCAAGTCCGCGGGTTGAAGGCATGCGGGTGCCGCGCTTGAGACGGCCGCTCAGAATTGCATGACGAAGCTCATCACGGAGCCAGCGCCACATCTCCGTGTCCGCTCTCCGCGGTCGCAGTGGAAGATCCTGAAATGTTTCCCTCTTGGGCAAAGTGGTCTACTCCATATCTCAATTATGGTTCGTTTGGGCAGCCATGGACCGCTTAACGTGGACGTGTGAGGAGGAAATTGGATGCACTCTCGGCTGGACATTCATAAAGTTGCACCTCAGGCCTATCGCGCCATGGCTGCACTTGAAACCTACGTCAGGAATTCAGGACTCGAACCGGGACTTCTCAAGCTCGTCAAGCTCCGCGCTTCCCAAATCAACGGCTGCGCGTTCTGTATCGATATGCATACCAAGGACGCCCGTGCTGATGGCGAAACCGAACAGCGAATCTATGCTCTCAACGCGTGGCGGGAAACGCCCTTTTTCACCGACCGCGAACGAGCCGCCCTTGCATGGGCCGAGGCCCTTACCCTGATCAGCGAAACGCGGGCGCCGGACGACGTCTATGAAGAGACTCGACAGCGCTTTTCCGAGTTGGAACTGGTGAACCTGACCATGGCGATCGTTGCCATTAATGGCTGGAATCGCATCTGCGTTGGATTCAGGACAATACCTGGCGCGTACGATCCAAAGGCTCTGCGCGTTTAAAGGTTCGGCGACCCGAAACCTGCCGCTCCCCTGGCGCGTATATACCCTGCAGAGCCGTTTGCGAGCGGTGCGGCTCCGCATCCAAGCATCAGGAATTCATAACATGACTCACACTTCCCCCAACCAAATCGACATTCTCATCGTAGGCGCTGGACCGGTCGGGCTCTTTTTGGCGAACGAGTGCGCGCGTCGCAATCTGCGCTACAGAATCATCGAAGCCCGCTCGGGCCAGTCGGAGCACTCGAAAGCACTGGCGATCTTCCCCAGGACCCTCGAGATCTTTGACATGGCGGGTCTCGTCCCCGCGTTCCTTGAGGCAGCTAATCGAGTCAATTCGGTCGCGGTCATGTCGCACGATCGCACGTTGGCGCGCATTCGCTTCGAGCCGGAGCAGACTCCCTATCCGTATGTCGCGATGGTCCCGCAAAATATAACCGAAAGCCTGCTGGCCGAGGCGCTTAAAACAGGCGGCGGAGCTGTCGACTACAACACCTCGTTCGTTTCATTGGAGCAATCGACTGATGCTGTCTCAATCATCGTCGAACGGGACAGCGTCCGCGAGAATATTCGCGCCGCATTTGTTGTTGGCTGCGACGGAGCGCGCAGCGGCGTGCGCAAGTCTCTGGGCATCACGCTCGAGGGCGGCGATTACGACACGCCATTCATGCTCGCAGACATCGAAACCAATCAGGAACTTCCCGCCAACGAGATGCAGTTGTGTCCAAGCACAGAGGGCGCTGTAGCGATCTTCCCGATGAGCGCAACCCGCCGCCGGATCGTCGCTACAATCAACCATCCTGAAGGCGATGCTCCGAGCCTTGAACTGGCGCAACGGGTGCTCGCCGAGCGAGCGCCTCGAGAAATTCAGGCTCACGCGCTCCATTGGAGCAGTTACTTCCGGATTCATCACCGTCATGCCTCACAGCTCCGCCAGGGCCGTGTATTCCTCGCCGGCGATGCGGCTCACATTCATAGCCCCTTCGGCGGCCAGGGAATGAATACAGGCCTGCACGATGCCTGGAATCTGGTTTGGAAGCTCGACATGGCTTTGCGTGGCGACGGGAGCGAACAACTGCTCGACAGCTACTCGGAAGAGCGTCTTCCCGTTATCACTGACGTGATCGAGACAACGGATCATCTCACAAAAGTCATGGGGACACCCAATGTCCTCGCACAATTTCTGCGCGATTCCCTGATCCCGGCTGTTTCGCATCTCTCAACTTTCCAACATGCATTCGTGAACAGATTGTCGGGCCTGGGCATTGCATATGCAGGAAGTCCCATCGTCGAGGGTGAAGGAGAACGAGTGTTTGAGGACTTCATGCGCAGCGGGCAGATTCCCGGGGCGGAATTTGTGCTCCTTCTCCCACAGGATGTGTCGCCCAATCTGTGGAGCTCTGCAGAATCGCTGGCTGGCGAGTTCAATCCAATCCTGAAAGTCAAGACAACGCAAAAAGAGGTCGTCCAGCTAACCAGACCGGACGGTTACCTCGCATTCTCAACGGCCCGGGATGCCGGAGAACGAACGATCGCAACAGTACGATCTCTCCTGATGCGGATGACGGACCAATCCCGCGCGAGCACGCCATCGAGCCAGGGTTCTCAAGGCCATCAAAGTACACCTCACTCGTAATCGCCTATTCCCGAAGATGATGGGATTTGAATATGACACACTCCAATCCAGTCGAAATGCACACATGGAAGAGCGTCGAGCCGATTCCTTTTCGAAACTCAGGTGAGATTTCGCGCGCTTTTATCAGGTGGAGAATTTCTGATCTGCGAGAGGCGGCGCGCCTGGTGCAATCGCTCCCGTATGCAAGAAACGCGCGCCCGGAGTGTCCGCTCGCAGTGTTGGACGAGGAATGCGGCACGTGCAGTACAAAACACGCGCTGATGCAGCGGCTCGCGAACGAGCAGCACATTTCAATGAAATTGATTGTTGGCATCTACGAAATGTCAGGCCACAACACGCCGGGAGTGGGTGAGGTCCTTAAACCATTCGGTCTTTCTTCCCTGCCAGAGGCGCACTGCTATCTGCGCCTTCGTGGCAAGCGAATCGACTTGACCGGCTTGCCGCATACCCAGGGGAGAAAGCCAATCCAGCACTTCCTGCTGGAGGAGACCATTGAGCCCGATGAAATCACTGACTACAAGGTGTGGCTTCACAAGTGTGCTCTAGAGGCGTGGTCTACGCGCCTCACGCTTGGCCAATACAGCACGCCGGAATTGTGGCGCATCCGCGAGCAATGCATCCGGGCACTAAGCTCCCGAGCGTCTCATTCGGCACCGGGTTGATGGTCAACCGATCATACACACCACGCTAAGGAGTGGAGCAAGATGCAAGTCGCAGAGAACTTCGTTACCTCGGCGGAGCCGGCAATCGTATGGAAGGTTCTTGCTGACGTTGAGCGCTGGCACGAGTGGACGCCCACCGTTCTCGAGATCAAGCCACTGGGCAACAGTGGAATGGTCGTAGGAGCTCGCTACCGGGTCGTACAACCGAGGCTTCGTCCCGCAGTTTATCAAGTCACTGAGTGTGTACCCGACCGCAGATTCACCTGGGTTCAGCGGTTTCCAGGCGCGGCTATGGTCGCTGACCATCGCATCACGCAGCGCGAAGCGAGTACCGAGGTAGAACTTTCATTCTCCTCCAGCGGTCTGCTGGGTAACATCGTGGGTAAGGTGTTCTCCAGGTTGATAACGAACTACGTCAGGACTGAGGCTCGTAGCCTTAAGCACCGCTGTGAGTCCGGCATCTAATTGCCGGCACTTCGAGCAATCTGTCTTAAAATGACTCCATGCAACTGATGACGATCCGAACGCTGCTCTGTCCCCTCTGCCGAGGCGAAATGCAGTCGCAAGTTGCGGGCGTACGCTGCGCGGCTGGCCACTCGTTCGACTTTGCCCGGCAAGGGTACGTGAATCTCGTCGCAAACATGCCTCACGTCCGTATTCGCTGATTCCGCAGAGATGGTGGCCGCCAGGGAGAAATTCCTGGGCGAGCGCCATTTTCTTCCCCTGGCTGAAACCATCGTCGAAGCTTGCAAGACGCATGCGTCTGATGCCCGCTTCGTTATGGAAGCCGGTGCCGGAATCGGTTATTACATAGCGCATGTTCTGGAGGCCCTGCCTCTCACCGTGGGCCTCGCACTCGACTTGTCGAAATTTGCTGCGCGGCGTGCGGCCAGGGCCCACGTGCGCCTTGATGCCGTGGTCACAGATGTGATCGAGAAGCTACCACTCAAATCGGAATCAGTCGATCTAGCCTTGAACATCTTCGCGCCCAGACCGGTACCGGAGCTTGTTCGCACGTTGCATCGCGAAGGGCGGCTAGTCGTAGCCTTCCCTGCAGACCAGCATATGCAGGAAGTGCGTAATGCAATCGGGATGCTGACCGTCGATCCCAGGAAGGAGTGGCGTATTTCAAAATCACTGCATCCATCCTTCCGTCTTCTGGATGCGAAACGCTGCCAATGGAAAATGAAGTTGCAGCACAACGATGTGGAAGCAATGGTACTCATGGGGCCGTCGGCCCGACATATAGACGCATCCACTGTGCCGGCCAGGATCGCACGATTAGATCCCCGCATGGAAGTGACGGGCGCGGTCAATATTCACGTCTACGAACGCGCAAAGCATGGCAATACATGACAAGTTTCACTACTTTGACAGATCTCGAATCCAGATGTCCTTGAATTGCATGTTCCCTTCGCCGCCGGCATGCAACTGCAAAGCAATGCGTCCGTCGGGAGCGCCCGGCTTCGGATCGGTGTAGTCCACCATCTGCACGCCATTCAGGCGCGAGCGGTAGCGGTTTCCGACCACCTCGAGAAAGTAGTCGTTCCAGTCCCCTCTGCGAACCACGCCTTCATTCTCAGGCGCCGGCCATACCACCCACCCGCGGCCATCTTCCGCATACACGCCCGCGGTGTGATGCATCATCGTGCAGTCAATCTCAAATTGCATGCCCTGCGTGGTATCGACGGAGTTCGGCTTGAAAGCAGTGTGGAAGAACACGCCGCTGTTTCCATCGCCAACACACTTGAAGCGCAAGGATAACTGGAAGTCCTTGTAGTCTCTGTTGGTTTCAAGATAGCCATAGGCTTTGGTGAGTCCTTTACCGTGGAGCACGCCGTCCGATTCAACGCTCCAGCTTTCGGCGCCCACCGGTGTCCATCCTGAAAGGTCCTTGCCATTGAAGAGCTGCACCCAGTCTTCCCCCGGAATCGTTTGGCCCGCTCGCTGAGCATCTGCCTCCATAAGAAAAGCGGCGGTGAGTACGCAGATGAAAACTGCACAAGCAGCACACGCAGTCGACAGACGCCGAGAATTGAGAATGCGGAAACGGCCTCTGGTATGTAAGTTCATGCTCTCGCTGGGCTCCTTTTTCTGATCGCCGAAATCATAGTTCGTCTCACTCTCGTATGTCCCACCGTTCCTCAGGAGACGCGACCCTGCTGACGCTTCCGAAAGGCAGCCACCTTGTAGCGATTCCCACATATCCTGGTGCTGCACCAGCGGCGATGGTGGGATCTGGTCTGATCGGAGAACCACAGTAGGCAGTCCTCGCCCTCGCACCGCTTCACGAGGCTGAAATCAGCCGAGCTGAGGAGCACAGCCGCCGCTTCAGCAACCGGTGCCAGAATGCATCCTGGCCTGTCTTGATTCCGTATTCGCGCAAGCGCGGGCTGTCGCGGATCATTCCATTCAAGTTGGGGATGACTTTGCGCGTACCTGAGAAACTTATTGAGCACTGAAGGATCTCCCCAGCGGCCCGCCTTTCGTTTCTCTACAAGCGAGCGCACATTCTCTCGCAAGTCTCTAGTGTCCTGCAAAAGCGATCGAGGCACCTTTCGCATTGCAGCCTTCGAGACGGGGAATCCGGCCTTCTCAAGCCAGCCAAGCACATCCGCGTCCGTCTGTAGCAAATCCTGGACTTCTCCACCGATACTCACGCGCGTGTTGAGGAAATCGAGTGCGACATCACCCGCCAGAAACGGTGGGCTGCTGTCTGCTGGTCGCTTTGGCAGCGATGCCTTCACAGGATTCGACCTCGGCGCAAATGTAACCTATGTTTCTGCGGTTGACAAGTTACATGGCTCCGGGTGTACCCTGTCAGTGCCGTGTTCTGCCCCCCTTTCCCGGACGCCGCCGGAAACCGTCGTAGAATTCCTTCGGCGTGCATGGGCTGAACAGAGATTTTTTCCGAGGCGTTCTGACACCGCCCGACACCAGAGCGCCAATGATTACTTAGATGAATTTCCCCGCCGAACAGCCCCGAGCGACCATCGAGACGATTCCGCCTTCAGTCCGGTCAGTTCGGTCTGAGAATCCCGCTACAGCGGATTGTCGACAGCCCGGGTACTTCCCTCTGCAATTAAGTGCCCACAGGCTGGTTGGACTATCACCCGCCTGGGATCTTTTGTGCGTGTGACGCGGCGCGGCGTCAGAAGAAGGTCACATGGAAAACGAGATCGTACTGAATATTCTCAAGTTGATCCTCGCCGGATCGCCGCTTTCTGAAGTGCTGACCATCATCGCTGAACGGGTTGAGTCTCGTGGTGATGGCACATTATGTACGATCTGGCTTCCCGATGAAGATGGAACGCAACTCCGCTGTGCAGCGGCACCGAGCCTTCCGGGCTTCGACGGCCACGTAGGGCCCATGTTGATCGGTCCGAAGGGCGGGTCGTGTGGAACCGCGGTGTATCGCAAAGAGCCGGTATATGTCAGCGATATTCTCATCGATCCAATCTGGGACGACTACCGTGACCGCGTTCTGCATTATGGCGTCCGCTCTGTATGGTCGCGCCCGTTGTTCACAAAAGACGGCAGGGTCCTCGGAACATTCGCCATTCTGTATCGCGAGGCGCGCAGCCCCGGTCAGTCCGACCTTCAGATGATCGACAACGCCAGCCACATCGCCGGCATCGCCATTGAGCGGCACATGAATGAGCAAAAGCTGAAGCATGAGCGCGATCGGCTCCGCCTGCTTCTCAGCATCACGAACAGCATGACTTCCAAGCTCGACTTGGGGCATCTGCTGGAGGCGCTCTCGACCAATCTGCTCAGGGTAACGCGCTGCGATTTCTGCGCCTTGCTGCTGCCCAGCGGACAGAGCGGTCTATTGCGCCTTAGAGTTCTATACAATCCGCAGGGCCGGGGCGCCATCAACGATGGGGCGCTCGTGCCCATCACGGGCTCGACCTGCGGCAAAGCGTTCCTCTGCGGTAAGAATCAACTCATCCATTGCATCGAGGATTTCAAAAGAGATCCGGAAATCTTCGGCACCAGGGAAGGTCAACAGTGCTTCGAAACTGTAATGGCCGAAGGCCTGAGATCGGGGTGCGAGCTGCCTCTGATCGGCCGCCAGGGTGTGATCGGCGTTCTGGGAGCATTCAGCCGTTCGGAAAGGGCTTTCACCGAGGACGAGTTTTCGTTTCTTCAGCAAGTGGCCGGACAGGTCGCAATTGCTGTAGAAAATGCGCTGGAGTTCGAGAGGGCGAATGAAGACCGGCTTAGAGAAACCAGGCAAAGACTCTATCTCGAAGAAGAGATTCGCGCCGACTTCGCAGAAATCGTCGGTGATAGTCCGGCTCTGAAGGCTGCGCTCGACCTGGTCTCGGTCGTTGCTCCCACAAGCTCGAGCGTACTCATCATGGGCGAGACCGGAACGGGTAAGGAACTCATTGCGCGTGCGATTCACAACCTCGGCGGCCGGCGCGAACGTGCTTTCGTCAAACTGAACTGCGCGGCCATTCCGCTCGGACTTCTGGAGAGCGAATTATTCGGTCATGAGAAAGGCGCATTCACGGGAGCAGTTGCGCAGAAAACCGGACGCTTTGAACTCGCCAATAAAGGAACCCTGTTCCTTGACGAAGTCGGCGATATCCCCTTAGAACTGCAGGCAAAGCTGCTTCGCGTGCTGCAAGAGCAGGAGTTTGAGAGACTCGGAAGCAACTACACGCACAAGGTCGACGTCCGGTTGATTGCAGCCACCCATCGAGACTTGGCCGCCATGGTGAAACAGGGCACATTTCGCGAAGACCTCTATTACCGGCTCAAAGTGTTTCCCATTCATGTGCCGGCGCTTCGCGAGCGGACCGAGGACATTCCGCGGCTCGTTCAACATTTCATATTCATGTATTCGCGACGCATGAACAAAAGAATCGACGAGATACCTTCCGAGACGATGGAATCACTGATCCGGTATCGCTGGCCTGGGAATGTTCGGGAGTTGCAGAACTTCATCGAGCGAGCGGTGATTCTATCGCCGTACACCGTGCTGCGCGCACCCACGTCCGAGCTGGAGCCATTCAGTGCTCCACGAGGATCAAACGTCCCCATCACAGGCCTCGAAGAACTCGAACGGGATCATATCCTCCGGGTCCTCGAGGCGAGCAACTGGGTGGTGGGTGGCCGCAATGGCGCCGCGGCGCGCCTGGGAATGAAACGGACGTCGCTTGTTTATAAAATGCGGAAGTATCGGATGACGCGCCCGGCCTCTGCACCTCAAAGGTTCCGGGAGAGGCAGCTACAGTAGCCTGAATCTCTGGCTCCTGATTTTGCCCTCGTGAGTGGTATAGCGCAGTCATGCCAACGGACAGCACGACGGAACACGCGACGGATGTCCGTCACTGTTAGAGATTGAACTCCAGTCCGTCTCGCTTCGCCTCTGTGTGAACGAGATCCCGAACGCACGTAACATCCAGCATCACAAGCGGCTAAGCCATATCTGCCGCCGCCCGTTTTATGTTCGTCTGCTCTGGCAACTCGATTGCACTATTACCGGGGCATGCAGACCGAAACGATCTCTTCCAACCATCCCGGCAAATTCCCCACTACCGAGCATTTCGATCTGGTAATCCTGGGAGGCGGAACTGGCTCAACCCTGGCAGCATGGACGTTTGCCGGCGAAGGCAAGCGCGTCGCGGTCATTGACCGGAAATACATTGGCGGTTCTTGTCCCAACATTGCGTGCCTGCCGAGCAAGAACATCATCCACAGCGCGAACGTAGCGTCTCTCTTCCGCCGTAGCGAAGAATTCGGCATCGTCCACCGCGGATTCACCATCGACATGACCGGCGTGCGTGAACGCAAACGAGCGATGGTGCGCGGTCTCAATGACATCTATCTCGACAACTATCGCAAGACCGGCAGCGAATTCATTCTCGGTGAGGGACGCTTCACCGCTCCGAAAACGCTAGCGGTAACCCTTCCGGACGGGAGTACCCGTCAACTGCACGGCACCCACGTGATCGTTAGCACAGGCACCAGGGCGACAATTGAATCTATTCCCGGCCTGGCTGAATCGAAATCCCTCACGCACATCGAGGCACTCGAGCTCGGCGAAATTCCTGAACATCTGATTGTCATCGGGAGCGGCTACGTCGGCCTTGAGCTGGCGCAAGCCATTCGGCGCTTCGGGAGCCGCGTGACCGTGGTCGGCCGCCGGCCTCAGTTGATGCCTCAGGAGGATGAGGACATCGCCGATGCTCTTCGCCTCCTGTTTATCGACGAAGGAATCGAACTCTGTCTCGGGACCCACGTGAGGCATGTATCCGGAACCTCCGGAGGTTCGGTATCCGTACATACCGAGCAGAATGGAATCGGAAGAACACTAACGGGCAGTCATGTCCTGGTAGCAGCCGGTCGGACGCCCAACACGCAGGGGCTTGGACTGGAGCACGCCGGGATCGAGCTTACCCATCGCGGCTATATCAAAGTCAACAACCGTCTCCAGACGACCGCGGCCGATGTCTGGGCCATTGGCGAAGTCGCGGGTAGCCCTCAGTTCACGCACATCAGCGTCGATGACTTCCGAGTTGTACACGACAATATCAACGGAATTGATCATGTAACCTCCGGCCGGCAGGTTCCATATTGTCTCTTCACCGATCCTGAATTGGCACGCATTGGGCTGAACGAAAAAGAGGCAAAGGCCAGCGGCATCCCTTACCGCCTGTTCAAGATTCCGATGGAGGCAAACCTGCGGGCTCGCACGCTGTCTGAGACCCGAGGGTTCCTGAAAGCCCTGATCGAACCTGGAACCGATCGCATCCTCGGATTCACGGCGTTCGGCGTGGGAGCGGCAGAGATCATGTCCGCGGTGCAGATAGCGATGATCGCCGGCTTGCCCTACACACGCTTGCGCGATGCGGTTCTGACCCACCCCACACTCGTTGAGGGCTTGATACCGCTGTTCTCCTCCAACCCAGTCGATTCCGCAGAAACGCCTCTAGCGCGTACGGCTGACGCGTCTGCTCCCGCGTAATCGGAGTCGACACTCATTTGTATCGACGCTGATGCTGCATGACATGCGTCAGGCGGCGTGTCGGTGTCCACCACGCAAACCCACTGAAGGAATTCAAGAATGACTCCCCTGCATGATCCAGGCTGCAACTGCCCTCCCGCTTTCGAACACGAGGATGTGAATAAGGATGAGCGTCCGGCGGAAGACCTTCGAGGCTCGCATCTAGCATTGGCAGACCTGCACACCATTTACTCAAGGCGGCTCTATAGAACCGTCTTTGCCATCACGAGAAATTCGCACGACGCGGAAGACGCTCTCCAGGACACGTTTTTGCGCGCGCATTTAGCCTTGCACACGTTCCAAGGCAGATCAGATGTGTATTCCTGGCTGACCCGGATCGCAATCAATTCGGCATTGATGATCTTGCGTAGGCGGCGGTCCCGCCCCGAAGTACTCTTCGATCCGGAGCCCGACACCACAGCGGAGCCCGTGCTTATCGAGATCAGAGACTCAGCACCGGATCCCGAAGAAGCCTATGTACGGCGCCTGCGTCAGATAGTGTTGTTCCGCGCCATCCGAAGCTTAAGCGATCACCTGCGAAAGCCCCTTCAGATGCGGATGGAAAGCGACTCCTCGATCAAGGAAATCAGCAGAGCGCTCAAGATCTCCGAGGCCGCGGCCAAAACGCGACTTCATCGGGCACGTTTGAAGCTATCCAGTTCGTGCCGTGGCTTTGAAGGCCGATTCCCAAACAGTCGCAAAGGGCAACAACGCACGACGTCACCAAGGAAAGGACAGACAATATGAACCCGCTCATCAGTCGCATGGCAAAGATGCGCCTCTTCCAGGGCGATACAGACCTCCATCTCGTTCGGGCTTCAATGGTCATCATCTACTTCTTCTTTGGTTATCAGAAGTGGTTCGACTATGAAGCGCAGGGTCTGATTCCGTTCTTTACGCATGGGCCGTTGATCTCCTGGATGTACTCGGTGTTCGGCATCAAGGGGTCGGCGTATTTCCTCGGCGTTTCCGAGTGGCTGTTCGGAGCCCTCTTACTAGCCGGCTTCTGGAATCGGAAGCTTGGAGTCCTGGGCGCCCTGGGATCCGTCGTGACATTTCTTTGCACCGTCACCATCATCCCGTTCATGCCTGATGGCTGGGCTCCATCGGCCGGCGGGTTTCCCGCTATGGTCGGGAATGTCGCTTTCTTAATGAAAGATGTTGTCCTGCTTGCCGTTTCTTTTTACCTCCTGAAGCAAGATCTCTCGAGCATTGCTGCGGCTAAAGAGGTCCATGAACAGATGCAATCACGAAGCAATCCACCCGCACGCGTAGGGGCCTGAGCCGGACCATGTGTTTCGGCAGAGCAAACGTACTAAACAACAGTCAATAAGCACGTGATCATCAACTCGCCGATTTCCTGACCCGCACCCGAGAAGGAACTCATATGAGCCGATTTTCTTTAGAACAAACCGCCGAAACCGACGGATTCAACGGACCTGAACCCGTCGTGCCCGTAACATCCGTACAAAAGGTCGAAGCCGATGGAATGCAGATCTTCTATCGTTCGGCCGGAGATGTGACCGCACCAGCGCTGCTCCTGCTGCATGGCTTTCCCGCCTCATCGTTCATGTTCCGCGATCTCATCCCGCGTCTCGCAGATGAATACCGCGTCATCGCGCCCGATCTGCCAGGATTCGGATTCACCGAGATACCCAAGGACCGGAAGTATTCGTATTCATTCGACGCGTTGGCCAACACTCTCGCGGCCTTCACGGAAGCGCTCGAGTTGGAGCGCTATGCGATTTATGTCTTCGATTACGGGGCACCAGCAGGCCTTCGACTTGCGATGGCCCACCCGGAGCGTGTGACTGCGATCATCTCCCAGAATGGCAACGCATACGAAGAAGGCCTCGGCGACGCGTGGGGACCAATCAGAAAATACTGGGCCGAGCCCACGCCCGAAAACCGCGATGTGCTCCGCGCGAACATTCTGACCTTCGAAGGAACGCGCTGGCAATACACCCACGGTGTCGAAAATCCAGAGAGCATTGCTCCTGAGTCGTACACCTTGGATGCAGCGCTGCTCGAACAGCCCGGCAACAAGGACATACAACTCGATCTCTTTCTCGATTACGCGTCGAACGTGAAGCTCTATCCAAACTTTCAGGAGTATTTCAGGCGTGCCAAACCGCCGCTGCTCGCAATCTGGGGCAAGAATGATCCATTCTTCATCCCTGCCGGAGCCGAAGCGTACCGCAAAGACCTCCCAGACGCCCAGGTTCAATTCCTCGACACTGGCCATTTTGCGATCGAGACGCATGCAGTCGAAATCGCTGCAACCATGAAGGAATTCCTGCAAGCAAATGGCATCGTCCGCGACGTGGGAGAGGTGCCCGGTCGATGAATTCTCCCCGATCCAAAACTGCCATTCTGGTTCACGGCGCATGGGCCGATGGATCGTGTTGGAGCAACGTGATTGTTCCTTTACGAAAGGCCGGCCTGCACGTGATTGCCGCGCCCCTTCCGCTCACTTCCCTTTCCGATGATGCGTCCGCGCTTCGGCGCGTCATCGAGAAAGCGGATGGTCCTGTTACGCTCGTCGGACACGCGTACGCCGGCGCCGTGATAGCCGCGGCTGATCACGACCGGCTGAACTCGTTGGTATACATAGCCGCCCTGGCCCCGGATGAAGGTGAAACTGTCGCAGATGTTTTCTATCGCACGAGTCCCCATCCTGACGCACCGCAGCTACAACCCGATGCACACGGGTTCATCTGGATGCCGGAACAAGGCTTCACGCATGCCGTGGCTCACAAGGCCACACCAGACCAACTCGCGATCATGACAGCGATTCAGCGGCCCATTAGCCTCAAATGCATTGAAGAGAAGGCGCCGGCGCCCGCATGGAAGACTGTGCCGTCGTGGTTTTTGATCGCCGGCGAAGATCGCATGATTGCGCCGGAAAACCAGCGCTTCATGGCCGAGCGCATGGCTGCTCGCGTCCGTTCACACAGCGTTGATCACACGCCCATGTACACGGCTCCGAATCTGGTTGTTGAAATCATTTTGGAAGCCGCCGGTCTAGCCTGAGCAAGCTGCGCTGCGAGAAGGAATAGTTAATCGGGCCCTAAGGGAAAAACGGAGCGGGTATGCCTCAGAGGAAAGCGACAATCGAGAGACTGGCGGCATTCTCAGACGCTGTATTCGCCGTCATCATCACCATCATGGTCCTCGACCTGAAGCCGCCTGAACATCCCACGTTCGCGGCTCTTTGGCCGCTCTGGCCGACCGCTTTGAGCTACCTGGTCAGCTATGTATTCGTTGCGATCGTCTGGCTCAATCATCATCACCTGCTGCGTTTCACTGAAGAGCCGACCGCACGCCTCATTTGGATCAATTTCGCTCATCTGTTTGCCGTATCGTTGGTGCCCTTTACAACTGCTTGGGTTGCCGACACCCGTCTTGCTGCAGTTCCGGTCTTCGTGTATGCAACTGATTTTGTTCTCGTAGAAGCGGCCTACCTCAGTTTCGAGCACCACGCGCTGACACACGCCGAACTTGAGGAGATTTCGCATCGTTCGCGTCGACTAGCAAAAGTGCGCACAATCATCGCCTTTGTGCTCTTTGCGACCGCGATGCTGGTATCTCTTAAATTTGCGCAGTGGGGTTTCGGAATCGTGTGTGGTGCCGTACTCCTCCATCTGCAGCCGGAGCCCCCTGGCGCCAGGAGGGTTTGACCGGTTGTCCCCTGCGCTCGCCCCAGAGCTCTTGCGACTTCTTTCTGTCGCAAGGGTGGGAGACCGCCACTCTCATTCAGCCTCAATTGGCGCCGAAGGCGCAGCTGGCCGCACCGCAGGTGCCAGGTGCTCACTCGGCCTTCACCAGCGTCGTGATCAGCTCATCGCGCCGCGCATTCGCCATCGCATCCACGCGGCTCAGCATATGCATCCAGAAAGCGACCGCCCCCACGGCCAGCACCAGGAAGATCGGAATCGCCAGCCACAGCTTGCCGGCCCAGTCACACAGTGCGAACACACCCACGCCTGCACCCAGCGTGATCGCCTGCCCCAGCAGGCTTAGTAGCGCATTGGCCTGCGATCCCTTCTGCTTTCCAATGCGGCTCAGGTTGATCTTGTACGGCATCATGAGTGAGAAAGCGTTCCCCACTGCCAGATGCACCGGAAGCGCGAACAATACCCACGCCACGCTCGCCGCAAGCGCATCCGGAGCCGGCGTCCCCACCGTCCAGCACGCCACAATCGACACCAGCACTGCATCGATCCCGAACAGAGCCGCGTGAAAAAGATTCTTCGCCAGAATCACCGTGCGAATCGGCGTAGGCGAAAGAAACAGCAACTGAATGCCCGGCCCTTCGCCGCCCAGGTTGTTGTAGATCAGTTGTGTGAAACCCACAATCGCGTACGCAAGAGCCAGCAACAATCCCAGCGGCAAATGCCCAGAGCTGAGCTTGTTGTTCCGATTCACAGTCGAAAGTACGAACACAACGAAGATCGGCGAACCCACCTGGTACAGCAGCGGAATCGCCCGTAGCAGCGTTCTCAGTTCCTTCTCGAAAACCGCAGCAATCGGACCCGATCCGCCAATCGACCACTCGCGCCCCTTCGGCTCGGCCTTCGCTCTCGCTGGCCCTTCGCCCAGGTTCTCGCCGCGATACTCTGCTCTCAGCCGGGTCGCCAGCGTCGCCCCAGTCACCGTCGCGAACAGCCCGATGCCGCACAGCGCGCCCAGTCCCTGCAGCGGCAGATGCTCGCTGCCCTTCTGCACAGCCATCGACGCCATCCCCGGCGGCAGCCAGCGCTGCACCCCGTTCGCCGCATGCATCCAGTGCAGAAATGCCGCGCGCGTCTCCGGACTGAACGGCGCCTTCCCCGCGCTCGTGTGCAACGCCGGATTCAGCAGCTGCAGCCCCAGCATCAACACAAAGAAAATCGCCATCACGATCTCGCGCGTGCGCCGTTGCGCCAGCCACCGGTCGATCCACGCAAAAATCGTGCGCACCAGCAGCACATTGAACGCAGCGAAGATCAGCAGCGCCAGCCCCGCCCATGCGAACAGCCCCGGCCGCGCCAGCGTGATCCCAATCCACAATCCCGCACAGCAAAACGCGCCCACAATCGTCGACGCATCAATCAACCCGAACAGCAGATTCAGCACAAAGAACGAACCAAAGCTCACCGGAAACCGCAGCAGCCCCGCCATGTCGAACTGCTGTTGAAACGACGCAATCGTAATCGGAACAAGTTGCCACAACACGAACACTGACCAGAATAAAAATGGCAGAAACTTCGCATCACCATGCGCCACCATCGCATACGCGCCTGCGCCCAGGCCAAACGCAATCCCCAGCCCCATGCAGGAAAACACCACCGATGTAACAATGCGTGCGCCCAGCTCCATCGCCCCCCGCGTCGAGCGGATCGTGTTCCTGAACGCGCTCCACCGCATCTGCGCCAGCGCCCCATACTGCGCGCGCGACCTCTTGCTCAGCGGTCCGTTCGATCCTGCGATGCCATTCAGCGATTCGGCTAAGCCAGCCATGACAGCTCCTGCGCCGGCTCCATTCCGCCCGCCCCCACAATCGACAGAAAAATCTGCTCGAGCGTGAGCTTCTGGCTACCGTCCGCTCCGGGCACGCTGCTCGCAACACCCGCGCGCAGTTCCTCAATCGACCCATTCGCCACCAGCCGTCCCTGGCTGATGATCGCCACGTGACTGCACAGGCGCTCCACAATCTCCAGTACGTGCGTCGTCAAAAAAATCGTCGCGCCGCGCTGAATCATCCCATGCAGCATCGTCTTCAGCATCCCCGCGGCAATCGCGTCCACGCCCTCGAACGGCTCATCGAGAAACAACACCTTCGGCCCATGGATCACCGCAGCGGCCAGCGCCAGCTTCTTCTGCATGCCGTGCGAAAAATCCGTAACCAGCTTGCGGCTCTCGTTCGCCAGTTGCATGAACTCGAGCAGTTCCTCGGCCCGCCGATTCGTCGTCTCGCGATCAAGCCCATACATGCGCCCTACAAATCGCAGGTACTCCGGCGCAGTCAGCCGCCCCAGCAGCGCCATACCTTCCGGAACCACGCCAATCTGCCGTTTCAGGTCCAGCGCGTTCGCGCTGAACGGCTGCCCCAGAATCTCAACCGACCCGGAGCTCGGCTCCAGCAACCCAGTCAGCATCTTGATCGTGGTCGACTTGCCCGCCCCATTCGGCCCCAGAAATCCAAAGAACTGTCCCTGCGCCACGCTGAATGTGACGTTATCGACAGCGGTCAACTCGCCAAACCGCCGTGTGAGCCCGTGCGTCTGAATCGCAGCAGTTTCCATGTGCGGCAAGAATAACAAGGAAGCAGACGCAGACAAAGCCCGGCGCGCTCAAGTTAAGATGATCCAGACTCCATGGAAAGACTCAGCGGCAAACTAACTTGGGAGAGAACCACGAATGGCATTCGCATTGAAATCCCCGGCTGGATGGGGGGGTGGCGAACGCTGTTCCTCTGTGGTTGGCTCACGTTCTGGATATATGGAGGAACTCAACTTTTCGGAAAGAAATGGGAAAACGGCGGCTCGCCATTCTTGCTATGGCTGACACTCTGGTCGATTGCCGGCGTATATACATTTGGAACGATAATGTGGAGCCTCTTCGGGCGCATTGCCCTCACACTCGATCCTTCCCTGCTCAAGTTAACTTACACGCTTGCCGGCATGGAGATCCGTCAAAGGTCCTTCGCAACGAGCGAAATTTACGATCTCCGATATCGCCCGATTACCGGAATGGGTCAGCCAAGTTATCCAGGCATCATCTGCTTCGACTTAAACGGAAAGACCCGCAAGTTCGGATCATGCCTCTCCGAAGAAGAAGCCTTCGCCCTGATCTACAAGATGCTAGCCATCCACTCGTTCCCGAAAGAGCCGGCCCTCGAATACCTCGACCTCTCGCGCTAGCTTTTCTATTCCCTACTCCCTATTCCCTACTCCCTGCCTCTCCAACGGGTCCTTCTCCCGATCCGTAACCTCCGCCAGCGCCGCCAGCTTCTCCGCCAGCTCTTTCGTCCACCGGCCTTCCGGCGCGCGCCAGCTCCAGTTCCCCGCGGGCACCGCAGGCGTATTCATCCGCGCCTCTGACCCCATCTCGAACAGATCCTGCACCGGCACAATCGCAAGCTGCGCCACGCTCCCCTGCACCGCGCGAATCATCGGCCACACCGGGCATGCCTTCCCGTCACGATGCGGCGGCTCTCCGATATACGCCCTCGCCGCCTTGCGTTCCGCCGAGCCCGCGTTGTCCCACCATCCGCGCGTCGTGTCGTTATCGTGCGTGCCCGTATACGCCACCGTATCCAGCGTGTACTGGTGCGGCAAATGCATATGCGCGCCCTTGTCGCTGAACCCGAACTGCATCACGCGCATCCCCGGAAACCCCGCGTCCATCCGCAACTGATCCACTTCCTTCGTAATCAGCCCCAGGTCCTCCGCCACAATCGCCAGCGGCCCCAGCGCGCGCTCCAGCGCCTGGAACAGCTCCATCCCCGGCGCCTTCACCCACTTGCCGTTGATCGCCGTCTCCTCCTCTGCCGGAATCGCCCAGTACGCCTCGAACCCCCGGAAGTGATCCAGCCGCACAATGTCATACACCTGGTGCGCTCTCGCCATCCGCTGAATCCACCAGTCGAACCCGCGCTCACGCAGCACATCCCACCGGTACAGCGGATTGCCCCACCGCTGCCCGGTCGCCGAAAAATAATCCGGCGGCACGCCCGCCACGCGCACCGGCTTCAGGTCCGCATCCAGCTCAAACAGTTCCGGGTGCGCCCACACATCCGCCGAATCCATGCTGACAAAAATCGCCACATCGCCCAAAATGCGTATCGCCTGCTTCGCCGCGGCCTCGCGCAGATGCCCCCACTGCAGCGCAAACGCAAACTGCAGCACCCGCTCCAACGCCAGCTCCCGCCCATGCTCCCGCACCAACTCATCCAGCGCCGCGTCATCGCGCTTCCGCACTTGCTCCGGCCACGCCGTCCACGCGCCCGTGTTGTACT
Source organism: Occallatibacter riparius (assembly GCF_025264625.1). Taxonomy (NCBI): domain Bacteria; kingdom Pseudomonadati; phylum Acidobacteriota; class Terriglobia; order Terriglobales; family Acidobacteriaceae; genus Occallatibacter; species Occallatibacter riparius. The sequence continues at coordinate 3,883,530 of NZ_CP093313.1, read as the reverse complement.
TCGCGCGCAGCACCGCATACATCGTGTAGTCCTTCAGCCAGTTCGCCTCAGCCTTGCAGAACGCCTCAAACTGCTTCCACTGTTCCGGCCATCGCCCCGCGCCATCATCCAGAAAATTCCCCGCAGCCTCATACAGCAGCGGCAGCTTGCGCGTCTCCACCTCGTGGAAATCCACCGCCCCGCCGCGCCCCGCCAGCCCCGCAATGCGCTCGCCCTTGATCCAACCCCAATCGGATAGAAACTCCAGGCTGATCAAATAAGGATTCCCTGCAAACGCCGACGAGCTCGCATACGGCGAGTTCCCATATCCCGTCGGACATAGCGGCAACACCTGCCACACATGCTGCTTCGCATCGGCAAGAAACTGGATGAAGTCATACGCGGCCGGCCCCATATCGCCAATACCGCCATAAGAAGGCAGGGAGCTGACGTGCAACAAAATGCCAGAAGAACGCTGGAAATTCATGTCACCATTATCCGATGCGCTCCGCCCGCTTCCCCGCCGCCTCTTGTTCACGCTGTTTGCGCGCCACCAGCAGTGGTTGATAGAAGCCGCTCTCCTCAGGCATGAGCCACCGTATCTGGTCGAATCCCGCCTCCGCCAGCGTGTCCCTCACCTCGTTCCGCAGCACAGCGCGATACTCTCCCACAAAGTGGTGCAAGCGCCAAGCCCCACCGTTCTTCTCTGTGATGTACATATGCACCCTGTATCTGTCTTCAGCAATCCAATCCCAAACCTGGTGCACGATCCGCCGGTCAACCACCCCGCCATAAAACGTCGGTCCCTGCACCGACGGCCTCTCGAGAATCAGCTTGTCGTAGTCGCGCATACTCGCAAGCAGCAGGCCGCTATCCCGGAGCTTGCCAGCCATCGTCTGAACGGCCGCGCTCAGCTCATCCTTCTCCAAATGTGGCAGGGCATTGTCGAGAGCCACCACTGCGTCGAAGCCGCTCTCTTCGATCTCGCGTAACCCAGTCATGTCGGAAACATGAAATGCAATCGTGAGCCCTCTCTGTTGAGCCTCCTTCTGCGCCCTCTCCACTGCGGCGTCGCACACATCCGATGCCGTCAGCAAATGCCCGAGCTGAGCCAGCCCAATTGCCTGTGTTCCAATCCCGCATGCGCAATCCAGAATGCGCAGCGGCGCCTGACCCAGTTCGTTCCGAATCAGGCGATCAACCACTTTCGCCTGCCGCGCAATCGACGCATCCCAGTCCTCGAAGATCAGGTGATACACCGCCGCGAGCGGCTCGTAGAAGTCTGCAATTTTCTCTCTCATGACTGTTCATCCGCCTGAAGCTATTCTGCCCCAGTAAAGCCACGCCCGCCCTCCGCGTCTACAATGTCAGAGTCCATCGCGCACAGCTCCATCCGCTCGCGAAAATTTCAAAGAGTGAGGAAGCCTCCTTGATTACCCGAAAGCCCTTGTACCTTGCCTTGATATCGGTCCCACTCACACTCCTCTCCCATTTCTCAGCCGCCCAATCCGAGACTCGCCCCGCTCCTCCCTCCTCCGTCACCCTCACCTCCGGCTGGCAGCTCCAAGACTCCGCCAGAGTCAAAGACTCCGCCGAAAAAGTGGCCTCCGCCAGCTTCAAAGCCAAAGACTGGTACACCGCCACCGTCCCCGGCACCGTTCTCACCACCCTTGTCAACAACAAGGTCTACCCCGACCCAGCCTACGGCGAAAACAACCGCCCCGAGATCATCCCCGAGTCCCTCAATAAGACCTCCTACTGGTACCGCGATGTCATCGACATCCCCGCCGACTACGCCGGCCATCACGTCTGGCTCAACTTCGACGGCATCAACTACTCGTCCGAAATCTGGGTCAACGGCAAAAAGATCGGAACCACACGCGGCGCATTCATCCGCGGCAAGTTCGACATCACCGATCGCGTGAAGCCCGGCCAGAAGGCGATCGTCGCTGTTCTCGTGACCCCCCAGCCCCACCCCGGCGTGCCTCACGAGCACACGCTGAAAAACGGCCTGGGCCAGAACGGCGGCATCACCGCGCTCGACGGCCCCACCTTCCTTTCCACCATCGGCTGGGACTGGCTCCCCGCCATCCGTGACCGCGATACCGGCATCTGGCAAAAGGTCTACCTCTCCGCCACCGGCCCCGTCCTCGTGAAGGACCCTCTCGTCACCACCGACCTCCCCCTGCCGCGCACCGACTCCTCCGACGTCGTCGTCCAGGCCACCGTCGAGAATGTCACCGACCAGCCGCAGAAAGGCGTCCTCAAAGGCGACATAGAGAGCATTCACTTCGAGCAGCCTGTTGAGATTCCCGCGCACTCTTCGCAGAAAGTCACCTTCGATCCGAAATCCACACCGGCTCTCCATATCGACAACCCGCGCCTCTGGTGGCCCAACGGCTACGGCCCGCAGAACCTCTACTCGCTTCACCTCAGCTTCGACGCCGGCAACGCCACATCCGACGCGCAAGACGTCACCTTCGGCATCCGCAGAATCTCCTACTCCGTTCCCGATTCCGAAAACCTCACCATCAGCGTCAACGGCGTGCGCGTCTTCATCCGAGGCGGCGACTGGGGCCTCGACGAAATGCTCAAGCGCATCCCCCGCGAGCGCCTTGATGCCGAAATCCATCTCCACCAGCTCGCCAACCTCAACCTCATCCGCAACTGGGTCGGCCAGTCCACCGGCCCCGACTTCTACGAGCTCTGCGACAAATACGGCATCCTGCTCTGGGACGAGTTCTTCCAGCCCAATCCCTCTGACGGCCCCGACCCCGAAGACCTCGCCACCTACATGGCCAACGTGCGCGACAAAATCCTCCGCTATCGCAACCACCCGTCCATCGCCGTCTGGTGCGCGCGTAACGAGGGATTCCCGCCCAAGTCCATCGACGACGAGCTCCAGAAGCTGATGGCCGAACTCGAACCCACCCGCCGCTATCAGCCCAGCTCCACATCGGGCGCCGGCGTCCGCTCCAACGGCCCTTACCACTGGCGCGCTCCCCGCGACTTTTACATCGTTACCGACGACTTCTTCAAAACCGAAACCGGCTCCCTCTCCGTCCCCACCCTCGAATCCATCAAGGGCATGATGCCCCAGAAAGACTGGGAGACCATCACCGACGACTGGGCCGAGCACGACTTCGCCAAGGGCGCGCAGTGGGGTGACAAATACAAGGGCCAGCTTGAGGACCGCTATGGCAAGGTCCGAAACCTCGCCGACTTCGTCCGCAAGGCGCAGCTCATGAACTACGAGGCCTACCGCGCCATGTACGAAGGCCGCAACGCCCAGCTCTTCCACCAGACCACCGCCGTCATCACCTGGATGTCCGCGCCCGCGCAGCCCAGCTTCGTCTGGCAGCTCTACCACTACGACCTCGAGCCCAGTGCATCGCTCTTCGGTACCCGCTCGGCCGGCGAGCTCCAGCACATCCAGTTCAACCAGGCCAACGGCGAAGTCCAGATCATCAACAACCTGCCCACGCCGCTTGAGAACGCCGTCGCCGACGTCTCCGTCTACAACCTCGACGGCTCCGTAGCCCTCCAGTACCAGCGCCACTTCACCGCGCCGCCCGATTTCGCCACCTCCATTGGCCCCATCGAATTCCCGGCCAGCACCTCCAACGTCAACTTCGTCAAGCTCGACCTGCACGACTCAACTGGCAAGCTGCTCTCCACCAACTTCTACTGGCGCGCCAACACTGACCCCCACCCCGACGACCTCACCGACCTCAGCAAGCTCGCTCCCGTCACGCTGCAATCCGAGCTCAGCCGCCACGACGAGTCCGGCCGCGCTCGCATCACCGTCACCCTGCGCAACCCGTCGAAGAACATCGCGCTGATGACCCACATCCAGCTCCGCCGCAAGTCCGGTGAGCGCGTGCTGCCCGTCTTCTACGACGAGAACTACGTCTCGCTCGTCCCCGGCGAAAGCCGCACCATCAACATCGACGCCGATCTCAAAGATCTCCACGGCGAAGACGCCCTCATCCTCCTCGACGGCTTCAACACCACCATCGAACCGGCCTCCGCCGCCGGCGTTTCCATCGCCCCCAACAAGGACGCCGACCCGATGCAATCCCCCGAGACCGGCCTCCCCTTCCAGACCGAAAACCTCCGTCAGTAAACCCGAACACACCAACGAAGGCCGGAGCGTCGATCCGCTCCGGCCTTCGTTTTTTGCACTGCGAGATTTGTCATTCTGAACGGAGTGAAGAACCTGCTCTTGTTCTTGCTTTCTTTCTGTCATTCCCGTCAGGGAATCTGCTTTTCTCGCGTCCGCCCCAGTCCCCCATCCTTAACGCGCGCTAACGGTGAGAGACCACGACGCCTCCCCCAGCCTCGAAGGGCGCCGCAGGCGCAATGGCCGCACCGCAGGTGCTTGACACGCATATCCGACCAAATTAGTCTCCATTTATATCGGACTAATTAAGTCGGATATCGCATTCGTGCGGACACCAAGATGACAATTTCGTCATCTTGGGTACAACTCAACACCGTCCCGTCTTAATCGAACTCTCTGGGGGAACTTAGCTTTGACACGAAAGATCCTGGTGGTTGCAGCCCTGCTGTGCCTGCTTTCCAGTTGCAGCGACAGCACAAAGTCCAACGAATCACAAACTCCCTTCCCTGATCCGCCCGTATTTACAAGCAGAAACGGCGTGCTCGAACTCGTCATGGTCGCCGAGCCAACTCCCGCCACACTCGGCTCATTCCAGCCCACCGCCTGGGTGTTCGCCGTCTGCAAAACCTCGGATGCCGAGCCCGACAACTGTCCCGCCGATTCGCGAACCGCCGCGCCCTACGGCGGCGTCCGCCTTCAGCTCACCGCCGGCGACCACCTCCGCATCAAGCTCATCAATCACCTGCCGCCCGCGCCAGACGACGCCGAGAACGCCCACGGCGACGACCCCATGATGAACGAGATGCTGGCCGCCAATCCCGTCAATCTCCACACCCACGGGCTCATCGTCGAACCCCGCAAAGCGGACGCCTCTGACCCCACCTACGGCGACTACGTTTACGTCCTCGGCTACCCCGCGGGCAAGCTCCCCTCCATGGTCATGCCCGACGAGACCGCCACCGACAAGCCCATCCAGTACGACATCTACATCCCCAAAGATCACCCCTCCGGCTTCTTCTGGTTCCATCCCCACGTCCACGGCCTCGGCGTAAACCAGGTCACCGAAGGCCTCTCCGGCACCATCAGCATCGGCTCAGTCAGCGACTACCTGTCGCTGCCCAACGCCCAAGCCTCCAGCCTCCCCGTGCACTACATCGTCCTCAAAGACATGCAGGTACTCGCCAAGGGCGATGCCCAGGATCAGCTCGATGCCGATTTCTGCCAGCCCGATCCCGTTGCCGGCGAGACCCGGAACGGCTCCTGCGACGGCGCCGATTTCTCCCACAGCCCCGATCCCGGTCCCAACTACACCGGCGGCAAATGGTTCTTCACTGTCAACGGCAAGCAGTACCCTGAGCTCTCCGTCCCCGAATCCACCGGCGAAATCTGGCGTTTCCTCAACTCCGGCGCCAGCCGCTCGTACGACCTCGTCATGGAAGACGACACCACCCACAACCCCGTCCAGTTTCAGGTCGTCTCGCTTGACGGCGTAGCCCTCGCGCCCCCTCCCGGCTCCAGCTCTAACCAGATACGCGCCCTGACCGGCGGCAAAGTCGACGCTGTCCCCTGCGCGGCCTCCAATTCAGGATCGGCCGCCCCCGTCTGCGCCACGCACCTCGTCATGTTGCCCAGTTCGCGCGCTGAAATTTGGATCGCGCCGCCCTCATCGAAGTCCTCCACCGCCACGCTGCGCACCCGCACCTACACCACCGGCGATGACGGCGACTCCTGGCCCTCCGCCAACCTCGCCCACATCACGTTTGCGAAAGGCAGCAGCACATCCTCGGCGCGCGCCGCAGCACCCGCAAGCCTGCCCGGAAGCGTAGCCGTCCGCCGCGTCGCAGCGCACATGCTCTCCGCCTCCGGCCTTCTCGGTGCTCCCGTCGCAGCAGCATTCACCGGTATCGGCGCCGCTGTGCCGCTCCATCAGGCGCAACTCATCGCATCCGGCAAAGCGGCTGCGGGAGCCCGCCCCCTCACCGCAGCCCAGATCGGCTCCGCCCAAACGCGTCTGGCGGACCTCGCCAAACCCGTCCCCTCTATCGCCTCACCCGACTGCAGCGCTCTCCCCGCTGGCCACCGCCGCCGCATCTATTTCGGCGTTCCCAGCAGCAATCCTGACGGCTTCGGTCTCGGCTATGAAGAAGTCGATGCCGGCGGCAATCCCGTCCCCGGCACATTCCAGGACATCGCCGCCTTCGATGCCGACAAGATCAACGTCTGCCTCCCGCTCGCATCCGGCAACACGCCCGTCACCGAGGAGTGGGAGCTGGTCAACGTCGCCGGCGAAACCCACAACTTCCACCTGCACCAGACCCGCTTCACCGTCGAAACCAACAACGCCCCGCAAGGGGACGGCGGGGTACTGATGGACAACGTACCGCTCCCCACCGGTGGCGCCAACTGCGATGGCTCCGTAGCAACCTGGCGCTCAGGCGCCTGCAAGGTCGGCACCATCCGCGTGAAGATCCCCTTCGCCGAGGTGGGCGACTTCGTCTACCACTGCCACATCGGCGAGCACCAGGACGGCGGCATGATGGCCCACATCCGAGTCATCGCCAACCAATAACCCAGCCGCCCGACTGCCGGGTGCCCCCGGTCCCTCGCATTTGGGGACCGGGGAAGGATGCCAACGAGGGCCGCACCATGCCCGCTCTCCCAAACCGGTGTCATCCCGAGGCAAAGCCGAGGGATCCGCGGTTGTTCTTGCCTTTGCTTTTTGCGCGTCCGCCCACGAGCCCGGGTGCCCATCCTTGCCGCGTCTTTGTCTTTGCGCCAAGGATGGGAGACCACAGAACGCATCCAGCCTCGAATGGCGCCGCAGGCGCAGTGGCCGCACCGCAGGTGCTCAAAACGTCCTGACCGCCGCCGCTTGCTCTGCCCCCGTCCGCCCGGCCTTCATATCCGCCACATAGAAATTCTCGCCGCGGATCTTGTACCCCGCCAGCCGTCGCATCATCGCCAACTGCCCCACGTGATTGATCGCGTCGGCCACCGGCCCCTGGAACAGCCGCTCCAGCTCTGCATGCACCGGCTCCGGCCCTGCCAGATACGCGTCGAACGCCGTCAGCGCCGCGAAAAACCGCGCCTTCCCCTCCGCCCAAGGCAGCGGCTCTGACACCTTCCAGCGCTGCTGGCCCTCCGCCGCGCTGAGCGCCCAGTCGAAAAGATCGCCCATGTGCGCCACGATCTGCGCTGGCGTTCTTTCGCACCCCGAAAAGTCGGCAAACTCATCCGGCGCGCCTTCAAGCGCGCGGTTGGCGCGGTACGCCAGCGCAGCCAGCGTATGCCGCAGGAATTCTCTCTTTTCTGTCATGAGCGCCAATATAAATTGCGCGCATCGCCGGCCGCTGAACTTTCCGCAGATCGGTCACATCTGCTTCAGCCGCTGGATCAGCTTCAGTGGGTGAATCGGCTTCGCAATCAGCTCGAATTCGTAACCGCGCTGCTTGCCTTCCTCCAGAACATCGGAGATACCCGCCTGCCCCGAAAACAGCAGTACGGCAGTCCGCGGATACTTCTGCTGCACCGTGATCGCCAGTTCCACGCCGTTCATCCGCGGCATCAGCACATCCGAAATCACCCAATGAGGCCGGAGGCGCTCAGCCAGAGCCAGCGCCTCCCAGCCATCATGCGCCGATAACGCTTCGAAACCGGCATTTTCCAGAATCTCCGCCAGCGTGTCGGCGATCAGTGGCTGATCGTCAACTACCAGCACCTTCATCCGGCCGGTAGCGAAATCTACTTGATCTTTCGGACTTCCAAGAAGAGAGACCTCGCTGTCTCTCGATTGGTCCAATAAAAAGATTGAACCGAAAAGCGTTCCCACCATTCTCAAACCTCAACCGGATTGGCGTCTTTCTCCATCTCGTCGATACTCTTGGGCATGGCGAACGGTATAAAAATCGTGACCGTCGTCCCCGAGTCGCCTGGGGCCCTGCTGCTCGCTATCGAGATCTGGCCGCCTCGTCGTTCCAGCAACTCCTTCGTCACCCACAGCCCGATTCCCGTCCCGACATTACCCTTGGTTGTGAAGAATGGCTCGAATACCTTCGGAAGGTTCTCCTGCTCAATTCCCTGGCCGTTATCCTGGATCACCACCTGGATCCCGTCTTTCGACGCGCTCCGCAAACTGCGCGTCGAAATCTTTAGCACCCCACCCTCTCGCATCGCATCAATCGCATTGGCAATCACGTTCGAAAAGACCTGCAGCATCTCCCCTTTGCTCACTGTGATCTTCTGCATGTCGTTGAATCGCGTGTCCAGCGCTATGCCCGCGGACATCATCTTCGCGTTGTAAACCGTCAAGAGGTTCTCGATCAGTTCATGCAGGTACACGTTGGTCGGCGAGCCCGTGTCCTTGTAATAGCCCAGCGTTTGCCGCGCGATGTGGGAGAGCCGTTCCATCTCCTCCTCCGCGGTCGCAAGAAGCTTTGAAGCCTTGCTGTCCGGCGCGCTGTTCTGGCGCGCAAGGAAAATCAGGTTGATCAGCGACTCCAGCGGATTATTGATCTCGTGCGCCACCGCCGCTGCCATCCTGCCGGTCGCAGCCAGCTTCTCTGACTGCAGCAGCAGCCGCTCCATGCGCTTCTTGTCCGAGATGTCCCGGGCAATCTTCGATGCGGCGATCACCGTCCCCGTCTCATCGCAAATCGGCGAGATTGTCACCGATATTTCTACCGGCTCCCCGTTCTTCCTCTTCCTCACGGTCTCGTAGTGGTCGATGCGCTGGCCGGCGCGAAGCTTGCGGAGTATCTCGTCCTCCTCATACTTCAGTTCGTCGGGAAACAGCCGCAGAATCGGCTGCCCGATCATCTCATCAGCCGTGTATCCGAAGATCTTCTGCGCACCTCGGTTCCAGGTCTGGACGATACCGTTCAGGTCCTTGCTGATAATCGCGTCATCCGCGGAGTCCACAATCGCCGCCAGCCGGAACCGGCTCTCTTCCATCCGCTTGCGCTCGCTGATGTCGCGCGCAATCTTCGATGCCGCGATCACCTTACCGCTATCATCACGAATCGGCGAGATCGTAACAGAAATCGGAAATCGCTCCCCACCTTTGCGCATCCGCACCGTCTCGAAATGCTCGAGGCGCCCGCCCGCCCGCAGCTTGTCGAGGATCATCTCCTCTTCGTGATGCCGCTCCGGCGGAATCAGCGTCAGGATCGACTTCCCGATAATCTCCTCCGCCGAATAGCCGAACAGCCGCTCAGCCGCCGGGTTCCAGCTCAGGATGATTCCATCCAGATTCTTGCTGATGATTGCGTCATCGGAGGAGTTGACCAACGCCCCCAAATGAAGGTGCGGATTATTCGGCAAATATTCCGTAACCCGCCGCTCCCGGCGCGCGGCGGAATTGTGCATGGGCGGCATGTCAGTACCTCCCGCGCGCATCCGAGCAGGGCGCGTACGCAAGCCCGCCCGCGACTATGGATTGAACGGATTTCAATAAGACAGAATTTCGGGGCCCTTCAAAAATCATTTACTTGTTCCCATCACACCAAAATGGCGTATTAAATGTAGGATGCAGCCGTGCAACTTCGCGGTTGGTAAGTCCGGTCGTAAACCGATAAATTCGACCCGCGGTCCAAATCCACCACTCCGATTAGGCGCGAAACCCAACCTTCTGATAAACTGGAAATTCTGAGTTCAACCGCAGGAAGAAACCATGTCTATTCATCCCGTTATGCAGCGCCTCGCCGATAAGCTGAAGCGCACCGATCTCCCCGAGTTCGTTCCCGGCGACCAGGTTCGCGTCCAGGTCAGGATCAAGGAAGGCGAGAAGGAACGCCTGCAGGCGTTTGAGGGTCTGGTCATCGCCATCAACAAGGGACCCCAGGGAACCTTTACCGTCCGCAAAATGAGCTTCGGCCAGGGCGTGGAGCGTATCTTCCCCTTCAACTCGAAGGTAGTCGACAAGGTCGAAAAGATCCGCAGCTTCAAGGTCCGCCGCGCCAAGCTCTTCTACATCCGCGGACTCCGCGGCAAGGCTGCCCGTCTCAAGGAAGTCGAGCGCCAGGTGGCCGCCAAGGCCTAACCCGCCCTTCCACAGGTTTTACCCCGACCCCGGCCATCGTGCCGGGGTTGTTTTTGTCCTTTTACAACCTTGTCATTAACAGCGCAGCGAAGAACCCGCTTTTGCCTTTGCTTTTCCTTTTCTTTCTGTCATTCGCGAAGGGAATCCGTCCTGAAATGATGCTCGGGCCGCGCGAAAGGGCACGACTTCAGAGCTTGTTGAAAAAGGCCATTCGGAACAGAGCTTGTATCAGGGGCTGCCTTCAGGCAGCCCAAATGCCTCTCCACTGGTTGAACCGGGGCTTTAGCCCCCGAGGAATGCTTACCGATAGCCGAAGCGACGCTGAACCGCACAGGGACATGTGAAAGGGCGCGGACTTTTCAGTCGTGCCGGACAGCGTCCACTAATAAGCTTTTCGGGCTTTCGTTCAAGCCGCCTCATCCCGCACCAGCCCATAGCAGGCCTTTGCATGGCGCAACAGCTCACGGAAGGCGGCCAGTGACTCATCCTTCAGCGCCTGCAACTCCTCATCATCGAGGCGGCGGCGCTGGGGCCACGCCGAGCTGGTCCGAACGGCGAGCAGAAACTGATTCACTTTGAGCCAATAAAACTCTTTCAGTGCTTCACACGTTCGGCAATATCTTCGGCCCATAGCCCAAAATCCTCCAATGTATCTACTCTTTTCCAAGGGCAAGCGGGTCGTTCTGTGGGGCGTTTTAACTCTGTAATTACAATGTTAAAAGTATTATTTCTGCAAGTTTGCGCGGTGCTACGCCCTCTTTACTTCTCAGGTGCGAGGAGCCGCAGATAAGTTGCTTTTGGTTATGTCCGCAAGCTGACGCAAACACGCAAAAACCTGTAAATTTTCCGTAAGCGTAATCGCGTCGGCCCTCTGACACCGTCACCGCATCTTGCCGTTCGCTGCCTGTGCCGACGTCGTCCCGGCCTGAGTCCCGGCGTTCATCGCCTTCAACCGGATCTGCGCCAGTTCGTAGCTCGACGTCGGAATCGACAGCACTTCCTTCGGCTTCTCCAGCTTGCGATAGTCCGCGATCGCCACGTCGCGTTCGCCATACTGTTCAGCGATCCGCCCGAGCGCATACCAGTAGTCATCATTGGGTTCGTCCAGATTCAGCTCGTCCATCGACCGCAACAGCAGGTCCCGCGCTTCCTTGGTCTTCCCTGCCTCGGCGTAGAGACACGCCAGCGTGTGCAGAATGTGCGGATTGTCCTTGGAGAGCTGCGTCGCCTTGATCCCCGCCGCAATGTCCTTATCGTCGATCTTGCCGGTGTAGAGCGCCAGCCATGCGTTCTCGTTCAGCACCTCGGCATCCTCGCGCCCGAGGTCGCTCAGCTTCTGCAGCCACACGCGCGCAGCCGCGTAGTTACCTCGGGCCGTCTCGATCTGCGTCTTCGAGCGCAGCGCATCCGGATCGTTCTCCAGCAGCTTCAACCGATCGTCCGCCAGCTTCATCGCGTCGTCGTAGCGCTGCAACCCAAGCAGAGCCTCAACGTTATTGAGATACGCCATCCGCGACTCCGGCACCTGGTCCAGCAGCGCCTTCGCCTCCGTCAACTGCGCCGCAAAATTCTGCTTCAGCGAGTAGCCCGCACTCAGCGCAATTTCGATATTCTGCTTCTCGCGCTCGGTGGTCGCCACCTTCAACGCAGGCTCCAGAATCCCAATCCCGCGCTCCGCCGTCGACCGCGACGACACCAGCAGCGATGCGGCGGCCAGCTTCATCCGGTTTGCGTCGGGCGCGGCTCCCCGAGTCCAGAAACGCGGAAACACAGGCCCGCCCAGCGGATCATCGCCGCCTTCCAGATGCATATCTTCGCGCAGCCAGTCCAGCAGCACCTTCGAGCTGCGCAAATCGCCCGCCTGAATGCGCTCCAGCAGCTCCCATCCGATATTGTTCGGCTCCTGCGAGCTGTCCAGCAGCTTGTACTGCCCGTCCTCCTTCACCACGAAGAACGTCATGTTGCTGCCGCCCGGAATCTGCACCTTCAGCCGATACCCCATCGCATCGTCGCCTTCAACCTTCGGATCGAACGCCTGCGCCAAAATGTCGAGCGTCACGTCCAGGAACGATCCCTCGCGCGCCAGCTGCGAGTTCAACTGCCGCCCCGATTCCAGCGCCTTCTTGATCTCCTCCGGATCCTCCTTCGCCACCACCGCCAGCGCGCTCTTTGACGAAAGCGCCTCGAGCTTGGCCATGGTCAAATTCGGATCCATCGACAACAGGAAGAATCGCTTCACCAGGTCCTGCGGAGTGTTATCGAACTTCAGATCCTCATGGTGGTGCGCATCGCGCAGCAGCGACGCCAATCCCATCGCCTGTGCCGCGTTATCGCCTGCCGCACCCGCTTGCAGAAAATCCGCAGCCAGCGGATACTGCCGCACGTTCATCAGCATCTCGCCGGCGGTGTGCGCCGTATCCTTGAAGCTACTGTCATCGTTGGCGCGCTTGTTCACTTCGGCCATGCCGGCCTTGGCCCCCTGCTGCACGGCAACGCACGCCGCGATCAGCGCCTTCGGCTCTGGGTTCAGTGTCTCCGCCGTCTTGCAAGCGGCCGCATAATCGCCGGCGTAGAACTCCGCATACGCCAGATTGTTCGACAGATCGAGCTGATTCAGCTTGTCCTGCCCAATCGTCTTGTACTCCGCAATCGCATCCTTGAGCGGAGCCTGCATGCTGTAGCGCCGACCTACCGGATCGTATTCGAGCAGGATCGCCAAATCGCCCAGTGTCGAGTTGTCATCTGGATCTAGCTTCGCCGCTGCGCGAAACGCCGTCACAGCACCGGCAAGATCGCTGCCCGGCCGCATGTTGCGCCCTACAAGGTCATGCTTCAGAATCTGTGCCAGCGTCTTCTGCGCCAGCGCCGACGTGGGCTCCAGCTTCACCGCCAGCCGCGCTTCCTCGCGCGCCGCGCCGCCCATACCCGCATCGAGCAGCACGTTTGCAACCTGCAGATGATGCACAGCCTCATTCGGATGGAGCGCCACTAGCGCACGATAGCTCGCCAGCGCCTCGCGCACCTTGCCCTCGCGCAGCAGCCGCTCCCCCTTCGGCTCAAACGACAGCATGATCGGCGGCCCCGAGGTCAGGTCCGATACCTTGTTACGTAACTCGTTCCCTTCGGCCACCGTGTAGCGCCGCTTCCCTGTATCGAAGACCAGATGCGCCAGCACCGTGCCATTCTCGTCCGTCGAAAACGTCTGGCTCAGCGTCGCCGGACCCATCGTGATCGTCGAGCTCTTCGGCAATTCCTTGGGAATAAAACCCGCCGGCGGAACGACGCGATAGCTCAGGTCCACCACGTACGGCTCGATCAGCTGCCAGTCCGAGGTACGCGAAGACGTCGCATCCTTCTTATCCTTATCGTCGTCCTTCTTCGTGGTCAGCTCTTCCGGCAGCCGGAAGAACAGCGCCTCATAGCGAATCGCCGCGTCCGCACCGGTCAGCGACGTATATCCCCTCTTCGCCTTCTCGCAAGCCACCGTCAGCTCGAACTGGTTCGCCAGGTCCGCGGGATCGCTACGCTCCACCGTGGTCAGGCTGTCGCTGACATATTGCGCCTTCACGTAGCTCGTCAGATTGTCGCGGGTATCCTTGTCCGGTTTGTCCGCATAGTAAGAGCGATAGCGCGATTCATATACGCCCTTCGGCTGCGTCTTCTCCACCACCGTCGCCGGCCCGTTCTCGCTCAGCGTGATGGTGCGATACTCCAGCAGCGTGTTCTCCTTCGAGCTCGCCAGCGGAATCTGCGCCAGCGCCGTCGTCTCCGGCCGCGCAATCAGGCTCATCCTTCCCTGGTCCGCAATCGGCAACTGCCCCAGGCGCGCATAGCGATCGGTCGCGTCAATCCACACCGCAGGCAACGCGGGCTGGCCATTCGCCGCCGCAATCTCCGGCACATACACAATCGCGTGATCGAACAGCCCCATGCCCGGCAGCTCCGCCGGAACATCCATCCGCGAGCCCGCATTCAACAGCGCCACATACGCCGGAATCCCCGCCGCACGCAGCATCGTCACCAGCAGCGTCGCCTTGTCCTTGCAATCGCCGTACTTCTTGCCCAGCGTCTCCGCCGGCTCATGCGGAATAATCGCCGCTCCGCCAAACTCGATCCCCGTATACCGCACCTGCCGATCCAGATAGTCCAGCAGCGCCGCTTCCTTTTCAGCCGCCGTCTTCTTGCCCGCGATCAGCCCATCCACCAGGCTCTGCACCGCCGCAGCCTCTGCACGGCTGTCCACAAGCTTCGAATACTCTGTCGCCATCGCCTGCCATGAAGCGCCCGTCGAGTAACTCACCTGCGGGAATCGCGCCACATCCGACGGCAGACTCGAATCACCATCCGGAACGCCTTCCAGCCGCGGCACGTCGTAGATCAGCTTCACGCGTCCGTTGGCTTCAATGCGCTGCGGCTTCTGGTTCATCAACAGCGTCGCTGTCCGCAACGGCAGGCTCGCTGGCGCGTCGAACTCAAGCCGGCTGTGCTCCACCGGAATATCCTCGCGCCCGAAGGTCGTCCATCCCGTGCGCCCCGCCGCAAACAATGGTTGCGTCTCGCGCTCGACGTACTCCTCCTCCACCACAACACCCGCCGAAATCGCCGGGAACGGCGCGTGCAGCCGCTTGCCATCCGAGTAAATCTTGTAGTCACCCTCGCGCGCGGGAGTCTCATTCAGATTCTTCGGGTCCAGCGCATGCTCCGCGAAATCCGGCGTAATCACCCGCACCTTGATCTCGGGCCGAGCCTCATGCCACGGCTCCCAGCCAATCGAGATCGAGTCCCACGCCTCGGCGCCCTTCTCCGTCAGCACCTTGTAGACCGTGTAGCCCACGTGCGTCATGCGCCCCTGCTCGTCAAACGTGTACGAGTCATCGTCCTCGAGGATCGCAATATTCGCGCCGTCCCCCGGAACCGCGCTCGCAGCCGTAAAGAGATCCTTCGCCGCGCGTGTGAAATGGGCCGCAGGGGAGGGAGCGTCTGCCTGCTGCGCCTTCAGCGCCACACAATTCGCAGACACAATGACCAGTGCAAGGGCAGGCAGGAAATGCCGAAAACGACGGTGCAACACAGGGGTTTCCTCTAGGTAAAAGGGTGACTTCAAGGTATACCCGCTGCAATCGAATCGCAAATTGCCTACAACTCGCTGCAGTTACCGGATACCCAGCCGCCCTGGAATCGGCTTCGATCTTCTGGCCCTGCCTCCATTCACCTCGCATCCTGCGCCCGCCGCAACTGCATAGGTTTACAGGTACTTCACTTTCCGAACCGCCCCTGCCGCCCTCCGCAAGACCAACAGTGCCCCTGCGGACGGCATCTCACTATCCATCTGGGGTTCTAAGGCGGCGACGACCGCCGGCAACCAAGCGTCGTTTTCAATTGCACTGCTTTGATTGATCCCTGCTGCTCTTGGCTCATCCCATCGTGCCTCGGCACCGAGGAGAACAGCCTTTCGATGATGTCCTCTACAAATAAGAGATTTCCCTGCTTTGCTCTCGCCGCCGCCGCCCTCAGCCTTTTACTCAGCGGATGTTCCAGCCTCACGGGTTCCTCCGGCAATCCGCCCACCGGATCCCCCACGCCTCCCGGCTCATCCGGCGGCAGCATCAAGGACATCAATCACGTCATCTTCATGCTGCAGGAAAATCACTCCTTCGATAACTACTTCGGCATGCTCAACCCCTATCGCCAGGCGCATGGCTTCGCCACCGGCGACGACGGCAAGATCTACACCGTCGACGGCATCGACGACAAGCTCAGCACCACCACCAATCAGAACGACGAAGGCCAGTCCTTCCCGCTCTTCAAGCTCAAGAGCTCTTGCGTCGACGACGAATCCTCCGGCTATCTAGAGAGCTACGGTGACGTGAACCGTTACGACTTCTCCACCACGCGCAAAATGCTCATGGATGGCTTCGTCCATGACGCCGAAGGCTTCGCCAAAAGCTGCATCACTTCCGGCACCTGCCAGGGCCAGTCATTCACTGACACCGCCGGCCAGCGCGCCATGGGTTACTACGACCAGGATTTTCTCAACTACTACTACTACATGGCATCGCAGTTCGCCCTCTCCGACCGCTGGTTCTCCCCTGTCTCTTCCAAGAGCACTCCCAACCGCGTTGCCACCATGACCGGCGGCACCACCCAGGGTCTCGTCCTTGATCCCGGCTCCGACGATCACTTCGGCAAACTCGACATCAAGTCCATCTTCGAAGAGCTCGACAACGCCAACGTCTCCTGGAAGATCTACTACAGCGTCACCCAGGGCGACTGCACCGATCCCGACGCCTGCACCACCGGTGGTAGTTCCCTGCGTCCCGCCACCACCTTCGGCTACCTCAAATACTCGATGAAGTACTACTACCTCAACCCCACCGGCGCTGCCTGCACCGCGCCCACGCAGCCCTCCAGCGTTGTCGGCGACTCCAGCAACTCCTTCTGCATCGACCCCACGCACATCGCGCCGCTCAAGCAATACTTCACTGACGTCACCAACGGCACGCTGCCCTCCTTCGCTTTCATCGAGCCCGGCTACGGCCACAGCGACGAGCATCCCGGCTCAGGCCAATCCGTGCTCGATGGCCAGGCCGCCGTCGCGAAAATCGTGGACGCCCTCATGCAGAGTGTGTCGTGGAAAGACTCCGTCTTCTTCCTCAGCTACGACGAGGGCGGCGGCCCCTACGACCACGTACCGCCCGTGCCCGGCCACTCCAACGACTTCACCAGCGCCTCCGTCGGCTCCGTGCCCGATATCTCCTCCATCGCCGTCAATGCCGACAGCTACAACCCGTGCGTTCCGCCCGGCGGCACAGCCACAACGCACTGCGACCTGCCCCAGATCTACCCCGGCGCTGCGCCCACTGACGCGCCCGCCGTCGACGGCTTCGCTGCCCAGCTCGGCTTCCGCCTGCCCAACTTCGTCGTCTCGCCCTTCACGCGCAAGCACTACGTCTCGCACATCCCCATGGATCACACCGCGGTCATCAAGTTCGTCGAAAACCGCTTCATCGGCTCCGGCGCGCACCTTACCAGCCGCGACGCCGCTCAGCCCGACCTCACCGATTTCTTCGACTTCACCAATGTGCCCTGGGCCACTCCGCCCAGCCCGCCTACTGCCTACAGCAACAACAGCGTCTGCACTCCCGACAGCATGGGCCCGTAGATTTCGCCCACGCACGACTCACAAGGAAAGGAGGCCGCAGCGCCTCCTTTCTTTGCGCCTTCTGAAAACTCGTTCGCATCCAAAAAGCGCAACTCTTAGCGCCACCTGACAAGTCCCGAAGGGACGGCGCGACAATAGCCCGGGACGGATGTCCCAGGGTAAGCGGCCCAAATGTTCCCCGGAGCCCCTTAGGGGCGGCGTTCCTCCACAAATTTGTCATTCTGCCGTTGACCCTGAACGCAGTAAAGGCAAAGGGAATAACCCGCTTCCCCCGGCGGATCCCCTCTCCAAACGTTGTCAAGCCCCCGGGATGTGGAAAACCTATCTAACCCCATGAATCCACAAGCTCCAAAATGTGGAAAACTAATTGCCGATTACTGTTCCAATTTGCTAGCCTAGATATAGGAGCAAAAACAGTGCCCGCCGGACCCCAATCCGGCGGGCATTTTCTTTTGCGCCAAATCTCTCGCACTTAAAGGAAACGCTAAATGCCTCAACCCGACGAAATTACCATCAACTCTGCCGTCCAACGCTGCGTCAACGCCTGGCGCGAAGCCCTCACCCGCAAGAACTGCAAAGACCCCGTCGATCCGGGCGTCTGGGAGCGCGACTACGCCGGCAAGGCCTACCGCAAGGCACTCCCCTGGCTCTCCACCCCCGACAACGTCGACGCCTTCATCGCCTGCGTAGCCCAGGGCCTCGCCATCGGCGCCATCGACCCGTCCCACGCCACCAAACTGCTTTACGCCGCTCAGGTCGCCATCACCTCCCGCCGCGCCCGCCTCCAGGCCGACAAGGAAGCCCGCGCCCAAACCAAGGTGGGTGCCCCCGGTCCCTCGCCCTTGGGGACCGGGGAGCGATCTCGTTCAGCCGCACCCCCCTCCCCCCTAGGCACGAAGGGCGCCGAAGACGCAGTGGCCGCACCGCAGGTGCCCCCCACCCCCCTCCCCATGAGCAAGAACGGCCAAGCTAAACGACCCGCACCGCAAGCATCTCAAAATAAGATAGATCAGATCATCAAAGATCTTTTCGCCGGCAAGCTCCCGCCAGAAGCGGTACCCGCGCTCTTCGATCCATCAGTCAGGAAAGCTCTGGTCCAGGCACCCCCACCCCCTCCCCTGAACGAGAAGGGCGGCGAAGCCGCAGTTGGCCGCACCGCAGGTGCCTGACTTCCTGAAATGATAAGAAGGAGACCCACTGAGACCCAGAACCCCTGCCGCTTCACCCCACGCCCAGACGCACCACAGGAGATCCCTGCCCAAAATCCGATTACCCTCCCCAGGCAAGAAGGGCGGCGAAGCCGCAATTGGCCGCACCGCAGGTGCCACTTTTGGGTCACTACCTGTTTAATGAGAACTCGTTTTTCGCTATCATGATCTGAAAGCCCGAATATCCGCGCCCCTCCCGCACGATAGGGTTCACCTGCAGATAAGAAAGATCAGGTCTAAGGCGCTCATCTTCTTAGGAGTTTCATGCCCGTCCTGACCCTTGAGAAACCTGCTGTCCGCTCTGTCTCGCCCGTCTTCCGCACTCTCGCGAACGGCCTTCGCCGGCCTCTGCGCATGCCCTCCTGGGCTGTCGCCGCCGCAGTCCTTCTGGTTGGAGTAGCCGCCTTCGTTGCCGGCCGCCACAAGCCCGCGCATCACTACGTCGCCTACTTCGGCTATCCACTGGTTTTGGATACGACTACGGGCAAAGCCTGCTACGCCGCCCCGCCCAAACCATCCCAGGTGCAGGACGCCGCGTTCGCCATCGACGGAACCGCTCCGACCGACGCAGAGACCCAGTCCGGCCCTGCGATACCCATGTGCGGCAAAGAGTAGGCAGCCTCAGTCAGCAATCCCGATCAAGTTGAGCATGCGTCCCGTGCGGCCACGTGACTCCCGGTGCGAGAAGAACAGCTCGCGATGGCAGCTCGTGCACCCGCCAATCATCGCGATTGCACTGGGCTTGAGCCCCGCATCCAGCAGTTGCCGTCTGTTGGCCTCCGCCACATCAAGATGCAGACTCGGCCCAATGGGTGAATGACCCGGCGCGCGTTGCGTGAGAAACAGCATCGGGTACTTCGTCTTGACGGGGTCCGAGTTATACACCTCGTGGAACAGCTCGCGCCCATACGCAAACTGCGACTCGAACTCCGACAGAAGCTCTTCCCCAACCTGATAGCAACAAGGGCCAATACCCGGTCCCACCGCGGCAATCAAATCCTCAGGTCGCGACCCGAACTCGAGCCGCATCCGGCCGATACCGTTCTCCACAATGCGCTTAACAGTCCCCCGCCAGCCCGCATGAAATGCGGCCACAACCTTGCGCTTGCGATCGGCCACCAGAACCGGAGTGCAATCGGCCGTCTGCACGCCCAGCAGAATGCCCGGTCGGTCCGTCATCAGCCCGTCGCCCTTGCATCGGCGCTCCGCCGAACCCGGTCCGGCAAGCACCAGCACGCTTGAGTGAATCTGGCGCAGCGTCACCAGCGGTGTGTCCGCTTCGCCGGTAATGGCCTCCACAAACAGCCGCCGGTTCTGTTCGACCTTCTCGCGCGCATCCTCAGGGGTAAAGGTCAGGTTGAGTTCGCCAGCGCCACCCTCGGGTGCGTAGCAGGTGGTTACACCGCCGCGACGGGTCGAAAATCCATGCCACAGCCATTCGAATTTTTGCCACGCCGGCACCGGAATCCATTCAACCCCGTTCGGAGCCGCAGCTACGACAGGCATCGCTGGACGCAGTTCCTCAGGCGTCTTGTCCTGAAAGCGCGCGCGGCGGCCAACCCCGGCCGGCTTCTCGCGCCGGCTGCGGCTCAGACCCGCCATTTGGAACAGCGCGTCGACTTCGTCGATGTTACTGGAGATTTGTCCGGGCTCGATCAAACTCGAAGCCTTCACGGAATCGGCGGCTTTGCGGCGCGCTCGCGGGGAAGGATGGGAAGATGACGGCATCTTCTTTATTTTATCGATGGAGGTATTGAGAAGTTGGTCGGGAGGGAGCGGAGCAATTGGGCCTGCCTTCCGGCAGGCCCGCTCGAGAGGCTTTCAATAGGAGGGGATCCTGGAGGGGGATTGGAGAAGGGGTCTCATCACTGAGACCTTCAATAAGGATGGAACACCTTTCTTTGGTGGGCCATAAATCGGGGAAGCCTCTGCTTGTTATCTGTTTGGACGCCTGCTTCCCGCAAACGGTTGCTTATTCTTTTCGTGATTTTCTTCGGGTGTCAAAAGTCACGCAGAGAGGTGACTCCCGATCCGAATCAAGTTGCAGAAAAGCAAAGGAGTTGTGGCACACTTTATCCATGAAGCGCTGGCACGTGATCGCGCTGGTCCTCGTCCTCGCGGGTGTGGGAGCATACTTTTATTTCTACCGCGGATTCAGGCTGGGCGCTGGGGGCCTATCCGGTGCCGGTAATGAGGTCGCGGGCTCAGCCCAGATGAGCTGGCAAACCATCAGCAGGCCCGACGACGGCTTCAAGGTCGAGTTGCCCGCTGACCCGAAAGAGACCCAGATCCCCGCATATAACGAGCTGGGTGGAACCGAACCGGTCAGGATGCTCTATGCAAGCCCCGACGCCGACACCATGTTCGCGCTCGCATGGAGCGATAATCCGCCCGTTGCACGAGTAAATCATCGCGCGCCCGATCTGACCCTCGACCAGGCACGCGATGGCATGCTGGCCCGTACCCAGACCACCCTCGCATCTGAGAGCAAGACCGTCGACCAGGGCTTTCCCGCACGCGACATCACCGCGAAAAATTCCGGAGGAGGCCTGCTGCAAGCACGTTTCGTTCTGGTGAACGATCGCCTTTATACGCTGATGGCGCTTTTCCCCTCAACTAAGGCGCGCCATGAGCAGGACGTCGTTCGCTTCTACAATTCCTTCTCGCCAAGCGGCATAAGCACGACCCTGCCCTCCGCGCCGCCCAAAGGCTGAGGAGAGGCCGTCTCAATCAGTGCGGCGATGCGTTGGGTTTCGCCAGCTTGTCAACGAAATAGGTAATCACCCCCACCGGAACAAACCGAACCACAAACGCCGTCATGCGCCCGCTCAGATTCGGCACCATGGTTCGCTGGCCCCGCGCCATCGCTGCAATTCCCAACCTCGCCACTTCCTCCGCGGGCTGCATGCCTCGCTTTCTGAAGATGCCGGCGCGGGCAACATCAAAGAACTCGCTTTCCGTGGGTCCTGGGCATAACGCCGTGACCTTTATGCCATATCGCGCTACTTCTTGCGCCAGGCCTAGAGCGAAGAACCGGTCGAAGGCCTTGCTAGCGGCGTACGTCGACATGTACGGCACAGGCTGAAAACTCGCGGTAGAAGCCGTGATCAGCACCCAGCCGCGCCCGCGCTCCACCATCCGCGGAACAAACAGCCGCGCGATACTCACCATAGCCTCGCAGTTCACGCGAATCTGGCTCAGTTCCTGCTCGATTGGATTCGTGTGCAGGGCGCCATAGAGCCCCAGCCCCGCGTTGTTGATGAGAATATCGACGGAAATGCCGGCGCCTTCTGTCGCATCGTAAATCTGCCGCGGCGCAGCGGGATAGTTCAAATCCGCCGCAACAATGAGAACCTCGACGCCTCGTCCACGCAGTTCAGCAGCAAGGGCCTCCATGCGCTCCTTGCGCCGTGCAGTCAAGATCAGCTTCGCGCCATGCGAACCGAGCTCGCGCGCCAGCGCCACTCCAATTCCCGCGCTCGCTCCGGTGACCAGCGCCCATCTGTTCCGAAATTCCTCAACGGAAGCCATGCACCAAGTCTATTGGGCGCAGGCATGCTATTTCCTCAGCAGCTTGAAGGCGTGGGTCCACTCGTTGCGCAGGAAACCGGGAATGCACCAGAGCATGCACAGCGGCTCGATTGCCCGTGCCGCTTCAACGCCGCCCATATCGGCTGTCTCCCAGCCGAACTGGTCCAGGAAACCGGCAGCAGTCTTCTTCGCCGCGTCGTTATTGCCGCAGATGAACATGGTGGGCCGGCCCTCGGCAAACTCCGGGTTGATCATCTGCATGTTGCCGACTGAGCTGAAGAACTTCACGAAATGCGCATCAGGGAACTCCCTTTGCAAGTGCTCCATTAATGACTCGTTCGGCCCGGTGAAGAACTTCAGCACGCCATTCACGGGCGGCGCGTCCGCAATCGGATTGCAGGCGTCGAGCACAGGTTTGCCCGCCAGACTCTGGGCGCCGGCCAGCATCAGGGCGCTGGATGCAACGTTGCCCTTCACCGCGATCACAATCGCCTCACCGAATTGAGCAGCTTGGGCGAATGTCCCGCGCGAAGCCTTCGGATTCTGTGCGCTCCACTCGGCCAGCTTCTCCGGATCACGCGACCCGATCATCACCTCATGTCCATGCTTTGCGAACCCCGCAGCGATGACCTGCGCGACGACACCCGAACCAAGAACTCCAACCTTCATTGCGAACTCCTCTGCGCGACAGATTCGATTCCCGGAGCGGCAGCTCCATTATTTTTTGGCTTTGGTTTTGTTGGCCGACTTCACGCTAACGGAACGCCTGCCCACCTTTTGATTCTTCTCGATACGCAGCTTCCACGCACTGCGCAGAGCACCCAGAAGAACATCTTCATTAGCCGCAGCCAGGCGCACGTGCGTGGCGCCATTGCGGCCCCATCCACCCGGAATGGCCAGGAACATCTCCGGCGCCTCCGCCACGAACGCTGCCTGCTGCTCCGGCGTGAGCATCAGGTTGCCATAGCCCTGCTTCTCCGCAGCTAGAGTAGCGAAGATGCGGCCGCCCACGCGAAAGTCCGCCTGCCCGAAATGCGAGCCCTCTTCAGCACCCTCAAGACTCAGTGCAATCCGACGAAAATCGTTGGCATCCATGGCATGCTCCGCAGTTCGCAGTTCATAGTTCACAGTTGTCCGTGTCTCATGACCATGAACTGTGAACTACGAACTAAGAACTAAGAACTGTGAACTGCTTGTTCTTCGAACTCCTCATTCAACCACCGCGCAATCGCCGAGAAGTCCTCGTCGCGTCCCAAAAAGTCGCGCACCATCTCGCGCCCCGGCTTCGATCCACCCTGCTCCAGCACCGTGCGTCGATAGCGTCCGCCGGTCTCGCCGTCGATCAGATTCTCCGGATCGAACTGCGCGAAGAAGTCTAGCGCAATCACCTTGTCAAACGCGTACGTGTAGTAGTTCGAGGAATAGCCGGTGAGGTGCCCAAAGCTCGCATACATGCGGTTGCCATCGAGCCACGTCCACGGCAGCAGCCGCGTATAGAGGTCGCGCACCATGCTGTCGAGGTCAATCTTTGCGGGATCCTGATCATGCAAATCGAGCGAAATGGTCGTGTAGTAAATCTGCTGACGCATGCCATCGGCGCGACCGAACGAGCTTGCCGCCTTCATTTTGTGAATGATCTCCGAAGGCAGCACCTCGCCGGTCTGATAATGCCGCGCGAACGATTGCAGCAGCTTCTCATCGCGGAAGAACTCTTCCAGCATCTGCGAGGGCACTTCGACGAAATCGCCCTCCGTAGCGAATCCTGAAAGCCCCGCCCACTCCGTATGACCGCCGAGGATGGCGTGCATCAGGTGGCCGAACTCATGGAAGAACGTGACCACATCGTTGTACTGCATGAGCCCGGGGTCGCTTCCCTCGCCGCCGGGGAAGTTGCAGATCAGCGCGGCCTCCGGCAGGTACCGCCCCTTCACACCCGTCACCACTGGCGCAGCCGAGAACCACTTGTCCTTTCCCTCGCGCGGATGCATGTCGAGATAGAACCGGCCCACGCGCTTGCCGTGCTCGAAGACCTCGAACACTGTGACAGCAGGGTCCCAGCCCGGCACATCCGACGGCTTGAACTCCACCTTGAACAGCCGCGCCGCCGTGTCGAGAACGCCTGCCTCCACCTGCTTGTAGGTGAAGTACGGCCTCACTGACTGCGAATCGAAGTCGAATGCCGCACGCCGGAACTGCTCGTACCAATAGCCGCGGCTCGTGCTGTCAATCTCTTTCAGCCCCGGCTGATGCTTGCGCGCGAACTCCATGATCATCTCGTGTTCGCGGCGCGCCCCATCGCGGCTGGCCTCGTCAAGCTTGTGCAGGAATTCACGCACATTCGCGGCTGAGCCCATCATTTGATCGGCGGTCGCCAAATCTGCCCAGCTCCGGAATCCCAGGACGCTCGCGATCTCTTGCCTTGTCGCCAGCAGTTGTTCCAGCACCGTCTTGTTCTGCGGATAAGCCCGCGTGTTATACGCCAGGAACATGCGCTCACGCAGCGCCGGACTCGCGGCAAACGTCATCACCGGCTGCATGTCCGGCTGGTCCGTCGTGATCGTGATCTTGCCATCCTCACCGGCCGGGTGCCTATCCAAATAATCCTGCGGCAGGCCAGTCAATTCTTGAGCCGTCGCCGTGATCGTTTTTCCGCCTTCCTGGATATTGCGGCCGAACTCCAGCGAGAGCCGCGTCGCTTTCTCATGCAGCGCCTGAAGGTGCGCGCGCGTCGCCTCATCCTTGTCCACGCCGGCCAGCCGATAACCCAACAGCGTGCGATTGACGTAATGCTTCGTCGCCGCACTGCAGTGCTCGATGTCCATGGCCGCGAGCGCATCATAGACCGCGCGATTCAGGCTCAACGCGCTGCCCGCCTGCGCCACTCGCTGCGCCTCGTTTTGCGCCTGGTCACGAACCGCCTTGTCCGGCGCGACCGAATTGAGAATTCCAGCCTGCGCTCCTGCCAAGCTGAGCTGCTCCACCACAACGTCATACAGTCGCAGTGTGTTCTCCGGCGTGCGCGGACGGTCGATAGCCAGCAGCGCCTCAAGCGCCGCTTCATGCGTCTTCAGCCTCTGATCCACCCAGGCCGTCAGGTTCTCAGGCGACGCGGCGCCGCCCGCTTCCCACACGTGAAGTTCTCCGCAAACATGGACGATAGCCATCGGATCGAGGGACATGAACGAATAACCTCCAACCCATCTAGGTTGCCACACTAAGCCGGCGGTCTGCCCACAACGGTCTGGACCCTCGTCGTTTTGCGATAATGCCCAGAAGACCAATGACATCGCGCCTGCCCAAAATCTGCGTTGCTATCCAGGCCAACACCCCCGCCGAGATGTTCTCCCGTGCCGCCCTGGCCCTCAAAGACGCGCGCTTCCTCGAATTCCGCCTCGACTCGCTCGCTTCGCCCACCTCCGCATTACCACGCCTGAAGAGGTTCCTCGCGGAGCACAACGTCACCGCGATCGCCACCTGCCGGCGCAAGCCCAACAGCGGCAGTTTCACCGGCTCTCTCGATGAGGAGCTGTCGATCCTGCTCAAAGCCGCGCGCGCCGGCTGCCAAATCGTCGACCTCGAAATCGAATCCGCCGAAGAAGCCGCACCAGCACAGCTCGAAAATTTTCGAGGCGCTTTGCGTAAGGCCGGCGCGCAACTCATCGTCAGCTTTCACGACTTCTCACGAACGCGTGCCGTCGAACGTGCAGCCGACCGCATCGCGTCGTTCGCACCCGACTTCGTCAAAGTCGTCGCCACAGCGCAGACACTCTCCGACAACCTCGCCGTCCTGCGCCTCGTCGAAGACCGTTCCGCATCCTCGCGCATTCTCGGCATTGCCATGGGTGAAGAAGGCCTGGTGAGCCGCGTGCTGGGGCCTCGCGCCGGCGGCGCATTCACCTTCGCCTCCCTCGGCGACGGAACCGAAACTGCTCCCGGCCAGGTCACCGCGAAGACCATGCGCGCGCTCTACAGCGCCCACAATCTCAACTCCGAAACGCGCATCTTCGGCGTTGCCGGCAATCCCATCGCACACTCGCTCTCGCCGCTGATGCACAACACTGCGTTCAAGCGCGAAGCCCTCAACGCCGTCCTGCTGCCGCTCAAGACGCGAACTGTGCAGGATCTGCTCAACCTTATGCTCGAGCTGCCCATGGCCGGCGCTGCCGTCACCATGCCGCTCAAGCAGGAGGTCATGCCGCACCTGGCTGCCATGGACGCGCTGGTCGAGCGCATCGGCGCCTGCAACACCCTGCGCGTGGGCGGAGATCTGAAACTGCATGGCTATAACACAGATGTTGCCGGCGTAGTCCGCCCCCTCGAACGCCGTATCAAGCTCAAAGGTGCGCGCATCGCTGTCCTCGGCGCCGGCGGAGCAGCCCACGCCGCCGTCTTCGGCCTCGTCGATCAGGGCGCAGAAGTCTTTGTCATCAACCGTACCCATGAGAACGCCGTTGCCCTCGCGCGATCGGCCAAAGCAAAAGCCCTCAAGCACGAGCAGCTCGCAAGACATCACTTCGACGCGATCATCAACTCGACGCCCTGCGGCATGAAGGACTCGAAGCAGGCGCTTCCCGTCTCCGAAAACGAGCTGAACACAAATCTCGTCTTCGACATGGTTTACAACCCGCTGGAAACGCCACTACTCAAGCTGGCAAAATCCCGCGGCATCGCCACCATCAGCGGCCTTGAAATGTTCGTGCAGCAAGGCGCGCGCCAGTTCGAAATCTGGACCGGCAAAACCCCGCCCGAAGACGAAATGCGCCGCGTCGTCGAACGCGAACTGAAGCGCCGCGGTTGAGCGCCAGCATCAACTCAACTTGTCATCCTGAGCCGAAGGCAAACGACCCGCTTCTCAGCGCGTCCGTTATTTGCGCTTCTTTGCGGCCACCTTCTTCGCGTCCTTCTTCTTCTCATCCGCCGAGTGCATCGCCGGAATGGGAGCCATATCCGGCCCCACGCGCCTCACGACTGTGTCCAGCAGCACAAAGTTGATGGTCCGCAGATTCGCCGGCCGGGCTACGCCTGTCTGCGGGTCAATGCTCACATCGGAATCCGCAGCAATCTTCACGCCGAACGCCGGCACCATCGCTCCATCCTTCGTCGGCCCCGGAATTTTAGTGACATTTACCGGCAGAAATCCCTGGATGGGCCGCAGCCGGAACGCCGTCTCATACCGATGATGATTGCGGCTCCACGTGAACACGCGCACCTGGTCGTAATCGAACGGTAGGCCGTATTTCATCGGCTCCAGCAGCATCACGTACTCCGGAACCTCGTGGTTCGGCAGATCGCTGTTCTCGTCGTGAACGGTGGTGAGCACATACGCGCCCACAATGCGCTGCCCCTCGGCGTACTGCGCCACCGAGTCCGGCACGTCCACATCCATCCGCCCGGAAAGCACCCAGCCGTAGTTGCCGCTCGCATCTTTCACCAGCCACCAGTCTTCCATCACCGGAGGCGGCGCAGGAGCTGCCGGAACAGCAGGCGCGGCCGTCTTGGGCTGTGCCAGCTTGGGAACTGCCGGCGACGGTGGAGGCGCAGCAGGCTTCTCGGACGTGGGCTGACCGGCCGCAGCGTTCGCAGTCGCATCCGGCTTCGGCGCTGGCCTGTGCGCTCCCGGCGGCAGCTTCTCCACTGACGCCCGAATCAGCAACTGCACCTTCGCATTGCCCGGCAGCAGAAAGAACCGCTGCGTATCCCGACCCGGAGCGGAATGCAGATACACGTCATCGCGCAGCACCGCCGATGCCACTACTGGATCGTTCTTGTGCTCCGCCGCCAGCTTGGCGAACTGGTCGTAATCGTCTTGGTCGATGACAGCATGCTGCTCGATCCACCCGATCTCATTCTTAGGAGTCTTGACCTTCAGGAAGCGGCGTCCGTGCTCCAGCACCTCGAGCTGCTCGCCATTGGTCACCTGGCCAACGCGATTCGAGACAGCCGCGACGCGATCATGCAGATACGTCTGCCGCGCCACCACCCACACCTTCTCTTGTTTTTGCGGATGTATGCGACTGCAACCGGCCAGGGCCGCCGCAATGCTCATCAGCGCGCATGAAACTGCAACCAGAAGGGGCCGTTTGCCGGTGCCGGAGAGAGATGTAGGACGCGAATTCACAGCAGGATTCACTTCGAGCATAGCACCGGATGCACCGCGCACCCGTCACTCGCCAGATTCCACTCCGCCACTGTGTCCCTCTGTCCCTTTGCCGCTTTCGCCCTTGCCTGCAATCAGCGAAGCGATCGTTGTGATCGCGAGGATGGCTCCAATCACGACGAGTGAGGTGATGATCGACACATCGATCCACTTGGCCGTGATCATTTTCAGGCCCACAAACCCCAGCAGCACGCCGAGGCCGTAGTGCAGATAGCGCAGCCTGTCCAGCAGCGACGACATTGCGAAGTAGAGCGACCGCAGTCCGAGAATGGCCGCGATGTTCGAGGTGTACACGACGAACGGATCGCGCGAGACAGCCAGCACAGCCGGAATCGAATCGATGGCAAACATCACATCGGTCATTTCAACGGCCAAAATGATGGGCAGCAGCGAGCCTTCCTTGGGGTGCATCTTTCGTAGCCACGACGGCAACACGCCATGCGCCGGCTGACTCAACAGCCGCCACCCGGCCCACAACAGAACTGCGCCAAACACATAGGTGATCCATTCAAAGTGGTGGAGCAGCGTGACGCCCAGCGCGATAAACAACGCACGGAGCACGATGGCTCCGCCCACGCCCCACACCAGCGCCTTCTGCTGGCTTTTCGCGCTCACCTGGAATCCCTGGAAGATCACGAGGAACACGAACAGGTTGTCGATGCTCAGCGACATCTCGATTGTGTAGCCGGCCACGAATTGCAATGCCGTGGCGTGGCCTTCTTTCATCGAGATCCAGCCGGCAAAGGCGAAGGCCATCAGCACCAGGCATGCGGTCCAAAGCCAGCTCAGCACGTGCGAGCGGCGGTCCTGCTTGTGAACGGGTAGGAATGAGTCGGCGATCAACAGCACCACAACCGCGATATGAAAGCCGATCCACCAGCTCCACTCTCCGCCACCGATCATAAAGGGATGCTACAGGATGGGACGCGGCAGATGCGTCGCGTGCGAACCGCTGGAGAGTGCTGAGCTTCCGGATGTTTACTGCTAAGTCACTTTTTGAATTCGATTCCCAAAATGGGACGGGAATATCTATGGATTTTGGTATTGCCAATAACTCATATCGTGTTAACACTTTACCTTTGGAAATGCCTCGAAAAGGCGAATATATGGAGAAGTAAAAACAGGGGGAGGGGTAGCTAATTTTCTAGTAAACTCCCGCTGATACTTCAAAGGGCCGCACTCCCTGTAGGAAGCACAACCCTGAAAGGATAGTAGCGGTTTGAGGAGACAGAGTCCGTGATGGCTGTCACGTGTCGTTTAGGTATGACAGTCAAGGTGAAAAGAGCGAAGATGTTTCTTCCGGGTGGGCTCGGAAAGATGGACCAGAGAAGCGTCTCATCGCCTTGCCCGATCGGTGCGAATGCCTTTACTAACTGGTTTCGCCGCCAGCTCTTGGCGTTCTGCAATCCCTTACAATCGGCCTGTGGTCATGGATACAGCGGTGCTTAAGAGTAGAGGTGTAGGGCAGCAGATCGACGATAGACTTCCCCTGCATGAGTGGTTGGGCAGCATCGGCGCGGACGATGTGTTCCGCACGGAGCTTCCCGGCGCGCAGCGGGCCGCCATCCTTGTCTCCGAAGTCCAGGATGAAGCCGCCGAGGAGCGACTTCGCAACTGGCAACTCGCAACCGCCCTGAACCATCCCCATTTGCTCCGCATCTTCGAGTGTGGCCGCGCCCAGATCGACGGTTCCGAAATCATCTACATCGTCACGGAAATGCCCGAAGAAGCGCTCGGCCAGATCCTGCCGGAACGCCCGCTCACCGCTGCCGAAACAGGCGAGATGCTTGCGCCTGTCCTCGATGCGCTCGCCTTCCTGCACGGCGAAGGACTCGTCCACGGCAGCCTTGAGCCCGCGAACATCCTCGTTGTCGGCGAACAGCTCAAGCTCTCGCCTTACACAATCCAGCCCGCCGGCCTCTCTATTGCAACCGAACGCGGGGCGGGCCTCTACGATGCCCCTGAAACCGAACTGGGGCCGCTCACACCCGCAGCAGACCTCTGGTCCCTCGGTGTCACCATCGTCGAAGCACTAACCCAGCATCGCCCCTCATGGGTCCGCGATTCAGGCCGCGATCCGCTGGTGCCCGCCGCGGTTCCACAGCCATTCGCCGAGATCGCCCGCCGCTGCCTCCAATTCGATCCCGCGCAGCGCTGCACGCTGGCCGAGATTCGCTCACTGCTCACCGGAGCAGCAGCCGCTCCCGCCCCAGCTTTCGCTGCAGCCGCCGCCTCCGCGGCCACGGCCGCGCAGAAGCCTCAGCAGCTTCCGCTCGCCTACGAAACTCACGAGGCGATGCCAGCGCCCGGCCGCCCGCCACTCCGCAAGTCCCTGCGCGCGCTTGAGGACGATGAGCCCCGCCGGCCTTTTCCGCTGGCGTATCTCTTCGGAGGCGCGGCGCTCCTGTTCCTGCTGATCGTCGGGATCCTAGCCTACTCGCATCGCAGCAAACCGACCCTGGCGCCGCCGCCCGACGACTCCGCCACCGCGGACCCTGCCGCCAGGGAACCCAAAGCGCTGCCGCAGCCTTCGGGGCCCACCGTAAAGGGCGAAGTGGCCCAGCGTGTCACGCCGGAAATCCCCGAGCGCGCTGCACGCGGTATTCGCGGCAAAGTTGAAGTCAGAATCAAGCTCGCCGTCGACCACTCCGGCAATGTAATGAACGCCTCGATCGTGTCGGACGGCCGCAGCCGCTACTTCGCCAATCTGGCCCTCGAGTCGGCCCGCAAATGGCGCTTCCACCCGGCGAAGATTCACGGGCAAGCGGCGTCGAGCACTTGGGATCTACACTGGGTATTCCGGCCGAACGGCACAGAAGTCACGCCCACCGAGATCACGCCGTAAGCATCGCCTTGTAGCGCCCGTCTCCAGACCGGCTGTCGCACCTGTGTCCTCACCCACGCTGCGGCCGCGGTGAGGTACTAGAGCTGAACAAGTGTCCTGGATTCGGACAGGGGCTAAAGAGGCTGCCGGTTATTCCGGCATAGCAGGGGCTGAAGCCCAACATATTCTATCGGCCTTATCGGCCCGGCTGAAGCCGTGCCCTTGTTACAAAGCCCGCCCACATGAATTTTTCCCGCAGCCTGCAAAGCCGCAGGATTTGATTAGGCGTTATCGGCACGACTAAAGTCATGCCCGGACACAAAGCCCAGTAGTTCAGCTCCAGATCAGGGCAGATGGCCACCTCTATCGCTGATTGATCAGCCGGATCGTCTCGAGAATTACATCTCCGTCGATCGTGAGGCTTTTTGCGCTCACCTTGTCCAGCGTGTCTTGTGCGGTGTGGTGATAGCTGTTGTTCGGCCCGTAGTCGAGATCGATGATGTCGACCGAGGGCACGCCGCGCTTCACAAACGGCAGATGATCGTCTTCCACCGGCTCCTCGGTCTGGAAGAAGTAGCGGTCGTAGCCATACTTGTGCGCCGATTGACGGACCAGGTCCACGAGCCACCCGGTTGAATTGGATTCGCGCTGAATGTCCAAGTCCTTGTCGCCGATCATGTCCGTGAGGATGAACGCCTTGACCTTGCCCAGCGTCCCGTCGCGTCCCCACTTGGCCGCCAGATGCCGGCTGCCGTAAGTTGAGTCCGACTGCGACCACGTCTGGAAGGCCTCTTCGCCGTCGAAGAACACCAGCCACACCGAGTAGCCGTCGAGCTGCTTTCCGCCCGCGGTCTGCGCCCGCAGCTTGTCCCCAATGGCCATCAGCAGCCCGGTAGTCGCCGCGCCATCGTTCGCGCCGACGAAGTTGATATTGCGCAGCGGATAGTTCGTCTCGTAATGGGTGCCGAGCACGATCACGCCAGGCTTTTTGCCCGGGAAGCGCACGATGAAGTTGCGCAGGTTCACCGGGCCGATCGGGGTGTCGGCCATGAACGTATCTTGTTCGAGCTGATCGTGCTGAAAGTGCGCGCGCAGATAATTCTCGGCCTTGGTGTGCCCCTGGCTCGTCACCCAGCGCGGCCCGATGCCGGCAAACTCGCGCGTGTACTCATACGCCTTCGCGCCATCGAAGTGCTGGGCGCGCGCCGCCATCGGCGCAAACAAGATCAACCCTGCAATGAATTTTGCGAGTCGCATCGGGCTCCCGTTATTAATTAGCCGGCCTGCGCGGCCTTTTCCTTCTTCTTGCGCCGCTCGGGGTGCACCCACCACGCCACGCCAATTCCCAGCACATAAAGGCTCAACATCGGGATCGCGTAAATGCACATCGTCCACGGGTCCGGGCTTGGGCAGATAATGGCCGCCACAATAAAGACGGCCAGGATGGCGTAACGAATGTTCTTCCACAGAAACCGCGGGCTCACAATCCCGAACATCGCCAGGAAGAAGATCAAGATGGGCAGCTCGAAGCTTACCCCCAGCCCCAGAATCACCGAGAGGAAGAAGCTGCTGTAGTCCTCGATGGTGATCATCGACGTGAAGTCGTGCCCAAAGCCCAGCACCAGGATCTTCATGGCACCGGGCAGCACGAAGAAGTAGCCAAAGCTCGCGCCGCCCAGGAACAGCCCCACCGTGGCCACCATGAACGGGATCACGAAGCGGCGCTCGTTCTGGTAGAGTCCCGGGGCGATGAAAAGCCACACCTGATACAGGATGAGTGGGCTGGCAAAAATCGCACCCGCCAGCAGCGCCACCTGCAGGTTCAGGTTCAGCGCGTCCATGGGATGCGTGAACACCAGCGACTTGCCGATCTTCAACAGCGGCAGTTGCAGGATCTTCAGCAGCCACTCGCGGAAGATCCACGCCAGGATCATGCCAACAACGAGAAAGGCAGCAGACTGGATGATCCGCTTCCGCAGTTCATCCAGGTGCTCCATCAGGCTCATGCCTGGGAGTTCGGCACGCTCGCTCACTGCCGCCCGCGCTTTACCAATTGCGTCCGCCGCATCAACCATGCTGGCTTACGGTCTCCGTTCGATTGGGGTCTGAAGAGGGTCCGGTCGCAGGCGACTCGCCGGCCGAAGGAGCAGGCTCGGCCCCGATGTTCGCCTCGGCGGTCACGCCGGCGTCGGTCGCCGTTTCTTGCGTCGCGGCGGGCTCCGCCACCTGCCCGTTCGCGCCATAGCGCGAGGCTGCCACAGTTTCTCCGGTCGAAGGCGGATTAATGCGGGGGTAGATTCTGTTTTCCGTCTCTGCCGCAGAGCTATCGGATGACGCTGCTGACTCGACGGGATTTTCTGAAGTCAGCCCCACCGCAGGTGGCTGCGCGGAAACCGATGCCTGTTCCATTGCCCCGATGTCCGCCTGCGCATCGATGGTCTGTGTCTGAGCCGGGGGGCTCAGCGCCAGTTGCCGCGCCCGCTCTTCTTCTTCTTTCTTGCGGCGGTCTGCTTCCTCAGAAACCCGCAACTCTTCTTCCATCTGGAATTTGAAATCATTGGAAGCCTTGCGGAACTCATACATCAGCTTGCCGATCTGGCGGCCGATCTGCGGGAGACGCCGCGGCCCGAACACGACGAGGGCCAGCAGCATGAGGAACATGGAATCCCACATGCCGATGGTCGAGAGTTGAACTGGTGGAGGTGCAACCATGAAGCATCATGATACCTGTCCGCAAGCAGCACTCACAAACGCTGGCTTCAACAGGAGTGCCGCCCATCACGAAGAGACTGGC
The DNA here is from genome assembly GCF_025264625.1 of Occallatibacter riparius. Classification (NCBI taxonomy): domain Bacteria; kingdom Pseudomonadati; phylum Acidobacteriota; class Terriglobia; order Terriglobales; family Acidobacteriaceae; genus Occallatibacter; species Occallatibacter riparius. Next base: position 3,849,715 of record NZ_CP093313.1, on the reverse strand, counting down.
AAGAGCTTCACCAGGAGAATCCACCCGACTTCGGCGGCCACACGCCCAGCAGCTGCCGCAGCAGCACGATCCGGCCCAGGTGGTACGCGTTGTGCGCACCCATGTTCTCCAACTGGTCGCGCACTGACATCTCGCGTACCGGCATCCCCGGCCGTGAGGGACAGCGCACGATCTGGTTCAGCCGCTGCTCGCTGCGAGTGGCCTCCACAGCCTCGCTGGCCCCTTGAAAGAACCGCCGATAGAGCGCCGACCAGCTCTCGAGCTCCATGTCCTGCACAGTTGGGAAACCATCCGAGGGGCTCGCCGGAAACGGCGTTTCCCGGCAGTTGATCCAGTCCAGCGTGATCTGTTGCCAGAACGCGACGTGCCACAGCTCCTCATAAATCGAGTGCGGCGCCAGCCCCGGCTTGCGGTGAACCAGCTCCTCGCTTAACCCTTCCAGAATGTGTGAAGGAGAAGCCGCATATGCATCCCCCAAGAGAATCTGCTCAAGCTCGCTCAATGCTGATAACCCTCCTCGGTCCCTTTATCGTTCGCCCTTCTGACCATGTTCCCAGCCTTTTGTGACTCCCGATACGGCAGCACGGAAGCACTGCGGCGGAGAATTGAACCATCGCCCCTGCTTCCATTTGGGGCACTTGAATAAAGGTCAGGTAAATGGCTCATATTACGGTGTTTTCCAACGGTAAGAAGTCCACGTACGCCGACGCTCGTCTACTGTCCATCGAACACGGAATCCTGAAATTCAAATGGAGCTTCTCTGACGCTTCGGGCAACAATGTGGTCCAGACCATCACGACCACCTGCCCCTTCCTCATCGAAGACCCCTACGATCCCACAGTCGGTTCCTGAGCCGGCGACGGAATCGATCCCTAGATCGCGAACCCGGGACAGAGGTCTGCCCGGCAGTCTTCGTTGTCTCTCTGTCCCTTGTTCATGCTTCCGTTCTCTATACTCCGCATTTGTGATCTGTATTACGAGAGGGTTACAATAACATCAAATAGCCGCAACGCCCGCATGCACGATTGATGAATCGATCACCCTGGGAGATGCGTCAACTATTTGAATGCTGCAACAACCCCGTGGGAGGGGAAGAAGCGCTTCCACTGCAGCGTCCTAGCTTTCAACAACCCCGTCCTGACCGGCGAAAACTGGAATGGACTGAAGGCGGAACATCTTGACTCTTGTACTCGAAGAGGCCCAGGCGGCTGAGTCCGTTTGCAGTCTCGAAAATTACCTCACGCTCCCGGACCACACCATGGATGCGCGCATTGCCGCAGCCCGGCAGAAGCTCGGCGCTTCCACTGTGATCCTCGGCCACCACTACCAGCGCGACGAAGTGATCCGCTTCGCCGATTTCACCGGCGACAGCTACAAGCTATCCAAGGCCGCGGCTGAAACCAGCGCTAAGTACATCCTCTTCTGCGGCGTGCACTTCATGGCGGAGAGCGCCGATGTGCTCGGACAGGCGGGGCAGGAAGTCATTCTGCCGGACCTGAACGCCGGCTGCTCCATGGCGGACATGGCTGAGATCTCGCAGGTGGAAGCATGCTGGGAAGCGCTTGAAGCGATGGGCCTGACAGAGGACATGATTCCGCTCACCTACATGAACTCCACCGCAGCCATCAAGGCCTTCTGCGGTGAGCGTGGGGGGCTGGTCTGCACCTCATCCAACGCGCGGGCCGCATTTGAGTGGGCTTTTGCCCGGGGCAAGCGGATCCTGTTTTTGCCGGACCAGCACCTCGGCCGGAACACGGGGTATGCCATGGGCATTCCCCTCAACGAAATGACCGTGTGGGACCCCTGGGCGCTTCAGGGAGGCCAGACGAAGGCAGCGTTTGAGTCTAGCCGCGTCATCCTGTGGAAGGGGCACTGCTCCGTCCACCAGCGCTTTCTGCCCAGCCACGTCGATCAGGTCCGCGCCAAGTACCCCGGCATCCAGGTTATTGTGCACCCAGAGTGCCGCTGGGAGGTCTGCCAGAAAGCCGACGCCCTCGGCTCTACCGAGCGCCTCATCAAGATCGTCGAGGACGCGCCCGAAGGCAGCATGTTCGCGATCGGGACCGAGATCCACCTGGTCAATCGCCTTGCCAAGCGGTTTGCGGACAAGGGCAAGAAGATCATTACGCTCGACGACACCGGCTGCCTCTGCACCACGATGTACCGGATCAGTCCGCAGCATCTGGCATGGGCTCTCGAAAACCTGGTGGAAGGCCGCGTGGTGAATCAGATCAAGGTCCGCCGCAACGTCAAGCACTGGGCAAGAGTGGCGCTCGACCGGATGCTCGAGATCAAAGGATAGCGAATGCGGCAAGGGCAGGGTTCGGTCTAGCGGCCGAATCCCGCCCAGTCCGTCAGGAATCCGCTGAGGGCGCCGGGCAGAGCCTTTTGCCGTTCGGCTTCAGACCACGACTGGTTCCATAGAACGTAGCCACCGGGCAGCGTAAGGAGCTTCTCGCCCTGGTTCACCGCCGCCAGAATGGTCGCCGACCAGGCGTGCGCCTCCAATTTAGACAGACTGCGCCCATTCGGCTTCTCGCGCAAATCTGCAATGTGCGTGCCCATGTGGGCCATGGCCTCGGATAGCGCAAGCTCTTTCAGGCGGTCTCCATCCAGGTAAACCGCGAGCAGCAGCCCGTCGGGCGAGTCTACGCTTCCCTTCCCTCCATCGTCTTTGCGCAGCGTATTTGTAACATCGAAATCAACGCCCACGCCGTTCTGCTCGCCTTCCGCGCCGAATGCAGTGGCCGCACGCGCCGGCAGATCGGCTGTCAGGCCGAGTTCGACTTGTCCGTCGCCGAGGGTCGCCGGTTTTGAATAGTCGATGTCGCCTGGTATGACGTTCGATACAGACTGAAGGACGATTCGAGCCGGATAGCGATTCAGGTTTCCGAAGCCGCGGACCGCGGTGAACATTTTGCCGGTTCTTTCGAGTGCTGGTTGATCGACGGCGTCGATGCGGCCCGTCAGCGTGGCCGTTACGGTGGACCGTACGCATCCAAGGCACCTGCCCATAAACTTTGCCTGCGCCGAGAGTAGCGAATCGAACTGCTTGAAGTCCTTGTTGGCGTCAAGCGTCACGGGCGTGCGTTTCGGCGCTGCCTGATCACCCGGGCTGTTCTTCGCCAGTTGCAGAGTGAGCATTGCCGCGGGTCCGGCCTTAGCCTTCGTTCCCGCGGGATAGGTGATCCAGATAGAGTTGATGGCCTGGTTGCACGAGTTGTTCTTCACCGCGAACTCGTCAAAGCCCGCAATGACGGTTCCGGTCAGGCGAACAACCTTGCCATCGAACGCCGACGGGTGGGCGAGAACGTCGCAGATTTTGGTTTCGAGCACCTGCGCGGATGCGGTTACAGCAGCTATCAGCAGACATAAGAATGCGAATGATTTCCGGACCATGAGCATGACTCCCAGGATGGCGAACCATTCTAGCAAGGCTCCGGAAGCTCACGGATGGATCTCGATCACAACGCCCACTGTGCTCGCATCGCCTGTAGCAGCAATGCCAGAAACGTTGACGGCAGCACCCGCCAGCGATGCTGGCGCAAACGTCACCGTGCCGTCAATCGCGCTGGTCGCAGAGGCAGTCTGATTCGCCAGCAATTCGGCCTGCGCGCAGCGCCCATGCGGAGGGCACGGCGGAGCCCAGGCATAGACAGCCTGCGCCAGCGTCACCGTCGCGCCCGCCATTGGATTCCCGGTGGTATCGCGTACCCGCAACATAATCTGGTCCGGAGTGCCGCCCGCGGAAAGACTCTGCCGTGTGCCGCCGACCGCCTCCACCGTGGCCGATCCGGGCTGTGCACCCGTCGCGGTAAATGTCACACATTGGGCCGTGCCGTTGACGCAGGCGGTTGCCGTGGCGGAGCCTCCCGGGCTCAGCGGACCCACGCTCAAGGACTTTGCGGCGATGCCGGCCGCATTGGAGGTAGCCTGCTTGCTTGATCCAACGCTGATCCCCGATCCTGTCTGCCACGTTACCGTCTGACCCGACAGCGGCACACCGCTCTTTAACACCAGCGCTTCGGTCGTCCACGTCGCCGAGGCACCCTCGGCGATCGACAGCGAAGGCGTCATGGCCGCCAGCGTTGGCGGCGTCCCGCCTGTGAAATTCGCCTTCACGTTTGCGCCGTCGGTGAGGCTCGCCACCACCACCGATTTCGTTCCATCCATAGCCGTGACGTTCATGCTGGCGCTGCCGTCGCCGCCCGTGGTCACTGAGCACGAAGAGCTTCCGCAGGCCAGCTTCGCGGTTCCACTCTGCACACGATAGGTGACCGTGACGGCGTGGGCAGGCTGAAGGTCTCCCGCGAGCGCGGTCACGGTAAACGCTGTCGGAACGCCAATCGGGATAGTGTTCGATGGCGCAGTCACCAGCGCCAGAGAGTCGCCACTGCCCGCGTCGTAGCTGATGCCGCCCCCAATGATCGACGCCGCATAGAAAAGCGGCAAGTCGTCGATCTCCACATCGACAGAACCAGTTCTTCCCTTTTCTGCCGAAGGAGCGATGGCAGTGATCTCGTTCGGCGACACGCTCGTGACCTGGGCCGCCCTTCCACCCACCAGCACCGTATCATTGGCGCGGAAGCCCAGCCCGCGAATTACAATGGGCCCGCCCGATGCGGGCAGATGCGACGGTTCCACCGAATCGGCATAGAGCACCCAGCCGTTGTAGGCGTAATCGGGCCGTCCGTCGCCGCGCAGATCAGCGATGCCCACCCTCAACACGTCATCGCCCTCGGTGGCCACGCGCAGCCACGTCTCGCCCGCCGCAAATCCGTTGAAGGCTGGCCCGTAACCTACGGAGGCCGCTCCCACCGGGAAGAAGCCGTCCCACACGCCGATCGAGGGCATAGCCTTCGCGTCGGTCGGTAGCCCACGTTCATCCACCGCCTGCGTCACGATGGTCAGCATCCGATTGCCGCGCACCGGGAAGTTAAACCAGTCCCCCTGGCCCACCTGGCTCAGGCGCCCTGACCAGAATCCGCTGGTGGGCAGAAGCCGCGGCGCCTGCTCGGTCGAGATCGCATCGCTGTAGCCGCCGCTGGCTGAGTCACCCACGTTGATCGTCAGGCTCGTCGACGCACCGGCCGCTAGGGCCGCCACAGTCATTGGGCTCAGCGTGCCTGAAGGGTCGGGCGATCCCCAGTAGTACGGCCCAACCGTCATCTCCATTATGTACAGCGGATCGATGGGTTCAAACGTGATCTGATAGCTGGCCGACGTCATCCCCGGCGGCAGTGGCATGTAACTCAGGTCGAACGTCCCCTGCACCGCCGGATCCGCCGAACCATACTGCGACAGGGGCGTGCCGTTCGTATCGGTCCAGCCGGTCACCGGGTTGCCATGATTGCCGCTGAACAATGTGCCCGAAACAGCGGTTACCGTGTATTGATAGAGCGGATTTCTGTCCGGGTCCAGCGGCACGGCGACTACGTTCACTCCCTGCATTCCGGTTCCCGCGCGGAAGGTGATGTTTCCGGTGATCGAGACCGTATTGGCCGCGGTCAACATCTTGCCCGGGAATGCCGCATGGTTCTCCGCCGTCACGGGATACAGCCGGTTCAACTCGGCAACGTCGTCGTATTGCAGCGTGTGGAGGTTGGGGATGCACTGCCCGCCGCCTTGCCCGCACACACCTGATAGCGGCTGCATCACTGGCCAGGCCTGCGCCTGCTCGGGGCGCGACTGGCGCAGTGCATCCGGATAGACCTGCGAATGTCCGAGCCCCAGCACCAGCCCGAAGGCTCGCTCCAGCAGGAACGTCATCATCTTCAGGCGGCTGGCGGTATTGGTACAGCGCCCGTTCAGCACGATTGCCGCGTGGGCCAGCGTGGCATCCGTGTTGATGCCGTCAGTCCACACCACCACGCCTGTGGTGTTGCAGCTCATCGGATCGCTGGCCTGCGAGCCGAGCACCGCGTCGATCACGGACCCGTCGGCATCGAAAACGACCGCGATGGGTTTGTCTGTAGCTGTCGCCGCGACATCGTTGGGCGCAACCAGGTCACCATTGCCCGCAACGGTGTCTAATCCGCTCACATCCTCCCGCAGCGGCCCCATGTTTATCAGTGATACCGCCGCCGTCGGCACCCCGCTCCACAACGCTGCCGCGGCATCCACCATGGTCACGGCCTGGGCATGCGTGACCGTCGCGCTCAGCGGCCCTTGATCCACGTAGTAGTTGACCTGGCCGGTGGGCCAGCGGATGGGCTTTCCCATCACCGAAAGATCGAAGTAAGTCGATCCGGCCACCAGGCGGGGCCCACCGGCAGCGAGCGGCAGGGGCAGGCTCAGGGTCAGCAGGGCTGCGAGGGACAGGCGGCGATGAGTTGAGGCCATGGAGATGTTCTCCTCGGCCGCATCGGTGCATTTCTGAGACCCTGCTAAGAGTCGGAAGGTTGGAAACTTCTAATGTTCCGCCACCCCATCCTCCTGTCTTCTCGCTGAAGCAATAACCCTTTCGTACCATTCAAGTACCCTGGTCATGCAGGTTCGCAGCACAGTTCTTTCGCTAGAATGTAAACCACTCTCCCCGTGTGAACGCACGCGCCTTCTGCGCGGCAGTGTGCCGCAGCCACCGGGGTCAAGTTTACGCACCACCCGAGAGAAGACATGGGAACCGTAATGCGATTGGGAGATCTGCTGGTTCGCGCCCGGCGGGTCACTACAGAAGACGTTGAGCGCGCGCTCGAATTCGGGCGGGAGAATGGCGGACGCCTCGGCGAGAACCTCGTCGCCATCGGCGCCATCGATCAGCGCACCCTTTCCAGCTTCATCAACCGCATCCCCGTCGAGCCGCAGAGCATCGCCGCCACAGGGATCGACGAAAGCGAACTCGTAGACCTGCTGCTCAAGAACATCTTTGTCGGCCGCCTCGAGACCGTTCGCCAGTTCATCGACTCCATCAAGCTCCCGTACCACATCGTGGCTGACCTGGTGCAGACCGCCGTCGATCGCATCTACCTCCAGACCCTCGGCCGCCGCGCGAGCGACAACTTGCTCGACATGGCCTACATGTTCACGGATACCGGCCGCAAGACCGCCCTGGCAGCTCTCGAGCGTTCCCGTTACTCAGGCGCCGCCCCGGTCACAATCGAGGCCTACACCGACCAGGTGAACGCACAAAAGCCCACGAACGAAGTCGTCACCATGGCCCGCATCAAGGAAGCCCTGGGCTCGCTCGAAATGGCTCCCGATGTCATTGAGCAGGCCGGCCCAGCCCTCAACTCGGGCCGCGCCATTCTCATGTATGGGCCTCCCGGGAACGGTAAAACCACCGTCTCGCTGCGCTTCGCCTCAGTCTTCCAGGACGTCATCCACATTCCGTACGCCATCGCGATCGAGGGCCAGATCATCCGCCTCTTCGATCCCAGCGTTCACCTCCAGGTGGCGCCCGCGGGGATCGGCCAGGAAAGCGAAAGCTTCATCCGGATGAGCGAGCCCGACCTGCGCTGGGTTCCGTGCAAGCGCCCTTTCATCATTGTGGGCGGCGAACTCACTCTTGAGATGCTCGATCTGCGCTGGGACCATGTGGGCCTCTACTACGAAGCGCCGCTGCACATGAAGGCGCTGGGCGGCTGCCTGCTGGTCGACGACTTCGGTCGCCAGCTCGTCAGCCCGACCAACCTTCTCAACCGCTGGATCGTCCCGCTTGAAAGCCGCTTCGACTTCCTCAAGCTCAACTCCGGCAAGAGCTTCAAGATGCCGTTCGAGGAGCTGGTTATCTTCTCGACCAACCTCGACCCCGAAGACCTGATGGACCCCGCCTTCCTGCGCCGCCTTCCTTACAAGATTGAAGTCGGAGGCCCCGAAGTTGGGCGCTACTACCGTATCTTCCAGAACGAGTGCGCGCAGCACGGCCTGGAGCTCACCGAGGAGACATTCCGCTATATTGTGGATCGCATCACCATCGACAAAGGCCTTGAGCTGGCGGCCTACCAGCCTAAGTTCATCGTGGACCAGATCGTGGCCACCTGCCGCTTCATGGAGCAGCCGCCGCGCATGGAATCACGCTACATCGATTACGCGCTCGACAATCTGCGGGTCAAACGCCCGACCGACACGCCCCGACAAAGGAGCACAGCAGCCCAAGTCCATTAGACCGCTGGCGCTGGTAATTCTTACGGTAGTTTCCCCTCCGATTGCGGCTTACCATGGCGGCATTTCACGGAGGAACCATGACACTGATGCCTTTGCGCATCCTGGGTCTCCTCGCGTTTTTCGTTGCCTTTGCTCTCACCACAGCATTTACCCAGGAAGCTCCCGCTGCGGCCAAAAAGATGGATGTCAGCGCACGGGCTATCCCGGTGGAAGCTACCCAGCCCGGGCCCGCCGGCACAAGCTGGCAGCTCGTTAAATTCGTGGGCGGCAACGGAAAAGTGCTCACGGCCCTCGACCGATCCAAATACCAGGTCTCCTTCGCCGCGGATGGCAGCGTCACCGTGCGGATCGACTGCAATCGCGGGCGCGGAACCTGGAAGGCACCGCAACCAGGACAACTTGAGTTCGGTCCCCTAGCCCTTACGCGCGCGATGTGCCCGGCAGCCGACCTCACCAGTCGTCTGACAAAGGACTGGGGCAACGTGCGTTCCTACCATTTCGCTGATGGCCACCTGTTTTTGGCAGTGATGGCCGACGGCGGCACCTACGAGTTTGAGCAGGCACACTAAGCTTCAGATCTCGGGGTAGAAGTCGAAGAACGCGTCGAGGCTCTGCTTGAGCTGCGCCTCGATCTGCTCGCGCGAGCCCTCCAGCACATGCATCGTCACATGCGCCTCGTTCCCGTTCACCAGCTCGAGGGTGGCGTCGTGAACCTGCTTCACTTCGCCTTCGGGAAGCAGCCGCAATCCGTACACAAGAGTCAGATTCGCCATGTGCTTCATCTTAATAGCGGGGGCAGATGAGGGAATCCTCACGGATGAGGGTTTTCTAATCTGTCGCGACGTCCGGGATACTCCCGTTCCGCCCGGCTACAATCGAACCTGAACCTCGAACTGGAAATTCGGAATGATCGAAACTCGCGACACCGTCATCATCGGCTCCGGCTGCGCCGGCCTCACTGCGGCCATCTACGCCGCCCGCGCCAACCTCAAGCCGCTCGTCCTTGAAGGCCACGAGCCCGGCGGACAGCTCTCCATCACCACCCTGGTCGAAAACTTCCCGGGCTGGCCGGAGGGAATCCAGGGGCCCGAGCTCATCGACAACATGAAGAAGCAGGCCCAGCGCTTCGGCGCCGAGTTCCAGGTGGCCCACCTCAACTCCGTCGATGTGCACGCGCACCCGTTCAAGCTGAAGACATCGATCGGCGAGATCCACACGCGCTCACTGATCATTGCTTCAGGCGCCAGCGCGCGGTGGCTCGGGCTCCAGAGCGAGCAGGCCCTCATCGGCCACGGCGTTTCAAGCTGCGCCACGTGTGACGGGTTCTTCTTCCGCGGACTTGAGATCGCGGTCATTGGCGGCGGCGACTCCGCCATGGAGGAGGCTCTCTTCCTCACCCGTTTCGCCAGCAAGGTCTACCTGCTGCACCGTCGCGAGACCTTCCGCGCCAGCAAGATCATGCTCGAGCGCGCCATGGCCCACCCGAATATCGAGCTCCGCACCAACGTCATCGTCGAAGAAGTCCTCGGCGTGGACGACAACCAAGTCAAAGGCCTAGCGCTCAAAGACGTAGTCACCGGCACCCGCTCGGTTCTGCCGGTCAGCGGCATGTTCCTGGGCATCGGTCACGAGCCGAATGCCAAGGCTTTCCACGGCCAGATTGATCTCGACCCCGAAGGCTACGTCCTCACGCTGAACAACGTATTCACCACACACAAGGGAGTCGTGGTCCCCGGCGTCTACGCCTGCGGCGACGTGCAGGACCGCCGCTACCGCCAAGCCATCACTGCAGCGGGTACCGGCTGCATGGCTGCGCTGGAAGTGGAGAAGTACCTGGAAGAGCACGGCCGCTAACAGCTTGTAATTGGGAGCCAGTAGCTTGCAGCTGCCGTGAGTTCGCTATCGGCTGGTGGCTATAGGCTCAGAGCTGAATCCGGAGGTTCGAATGCCGATCTTCCCCGGCCGCTATACCGCCCGCACCGATGAGCCGTTCGTGGTCTTCCTCATCGGCATGCGCGTGAACCGCTTCTTCCAATTCGGCAAGTGGATGCAGGTGGCCAAAGCCATGCCGCCGATGATTGCCGAGCTGAAAAAGCGTCCCGAGCTTGGCCTCCTGCATGTAGAAACCGCGCTCTACTGGCGCGGCGTCGTCAACATTCAATACTGGCGCAGCTTCGAGCACCTGCACTCCTACGCCAAGATGAAGGAAGGCTTGCACCTCCCCGCGTGGGCTGCTTTCAATCGCGCGATTGGGAACAACGGAGCGGTAGGCATTTGGCACGAAACTTTCGTCGTCCAGCCCGGAAACCACGAAGCCGTCTACGTGAACATGCCGCGCTTCGGCCTCGCCGCCGGAGTTGCACACACGCCCGTCACCGGGCGCTTGGACAGCGCCTACGGGCGGATGCAGAGTTCGGAACGTACGGATTCCAATCTGGTTGAAAAGTAACGGGCGCCGCTGGATCTTCGCGTACCTACGGCACGCGGGAAATTTGAGGCAACCGGTTACCCAGGAGTGCGCGCTGCGCGCTTCTCCTGGGCTATTTTCATGTCGTGCCTCCGGGACGAAAGGGCGAAGCCCTGACCTATCCCACCACCATGCAACAGCTAGAATGAACTCTTGATCGAACAAGCTCAACTTCGCGAAAACCTCGAGCGCATCGAATCTGCCATTCATGACGCCTGCCGCCGCGCCGGTCGCAAGCGCAGCGAAGTGGAGCTGATGGCCGTCTCCAAAACCTATCCAGCCTCGACCATCCTCGAAGCAGCTCGTCTCGGCCTGCGTAGTTTCGGCGAGAATCGGGTGCAGGAGTTCGCGGGCAAATCGGCTGAGCTCGCTCCCTTGCGTGTCAATGGCGCTACTGCCGCATCCGACACGCCCATTCTTGTGCACCTAATTGGCCACCTGCAGTCGAACAAGGCCGCCAAAGCCGCTGAGCTCTTCGACGCCATTGACTCCCTCGACTCCCTCCGCCTCGCAGAACGACTCAATGAAGCTGCGGCTAAGCTCCACAAGCGGCTACCCGTCCTCATCGAAGTGAAGCTGAGCGAGGAGGAAACCAAGGCAGGCATCGATCCTGAATCCTCTGAAGCTGCCGCTCTGCTGGAAACCCTCCCGGGCCTTGACTCGCTGCACTGCCGTGGCTTGATGACCATCGCTCCGTGGGGCGTACCCGAAAGCCAAACCCGCGCCTGCTTCCGCTCTCTGCGGGAGTGGCGCGACCGCTGGGCTGCCGCGCATCAGCGCCTGAATCTCGATGTGCTCTCGATGGGCATGAGCGGTGACTTCGCGATCGCTATCGAAGAAGGCGCGACGCGCATCCGCATTGGCACCGCGCTGTTTGGCAAGCGCCCACCGATGGAGGCGCAGCGTGCCGCCTTCCCCGAGGATTTCGTCGAGTGATCCGCGAGACCGCGGAATGCGTAACCCTGGCTGTGCGGGCCCAGCCCGGCGCGAAGAAGACCGCTCTCTCCGGCATTTACGGCGAAGGCGCAGCCGCCCAGCTCAAGATTGCCGTGCACGCGCCGCCCGTTGAAGGCCGTGCCAACGAAGCGCTGACTGCGTTTCTCGCTGAGTTGTTCTCGATTGCGCGCAGGGATGTCGTGCTGATCGCGGGCGAGACTAACCGGAGCAAGGTGTTTCTGCTGAGGGGCGTTTCGATAGAGGGTGTGCGGGCTGTTCTGGGTTTGTGAGCAGAGGTCGTGACTTCCAGCGAGTTCGCTAAAGACAACCGCAGATCCCTCGACTGCGCTCGGGATGACAACTCTGTGGTGGAGCGAGCAGCTCGAGTCTCTAACGGCCGAGCGCGGCAACTGCTGCCGTCAGCACTTCGTCCGGCTCAGGGCGAACGCGGAAATCGGCATGCGCTTCGGCATACATCACTTTGCGATCCTTGCCGATGACATATGTTCCCGGCAACGGCAGGCGCCAGCTCTGATCGCCGTTCACAAACGGGATGTTAACGAGGATGGAGCGATAGTAGTCGCGCATGTACTCGGGCAGCGTGTAGACGAGGCCGAACTGCTCAGCGACCTTGTTGCCGGCGTCGGTCAGGATAGGAAATGGCAAGCCGTGCTGGCCCACCATGAAGTCGCTCTGCCGTTCAAGTTGCGGCCCGACTGCCACCAGCAGAGCGCCGCGTTCGCGCACTTGTCCATAAAGGTCGCGCCACGTTTCGAGTTCCGTTACGCAATAGGGACACCAGCGGCCGCGGAAGAACTTGATGACCAGCGGCCCGCTCTCCAGCAGGTCCGCCGAGCGCACCCACCGGCCGTTCGAATCCTTCAGCTTGAACTCCGGCGCAGTCGCGCCCACCGGTAGAATTCGCTCTTCGATTCCGGTCAGCAGCAGTTCCTCCACGGCGCGCTCGCTGATCGCCAGGCGTTCCGGCTGAACAAGGCCGCGCGTGTTCGCGGTGATCTCGTCGAGTTGGTCCTGCAGGCTCGCGATCGTCATCTGCTCTTGCTTACCGTCCGAACTTTTGCCGGCCCATTCCCAGTGCGCCCATGCCGCCGCGCATCATCTGCTTGGCGAGGCCGCCCTTGCCCATCGACTTGAACATCTTGGCCATCTGCGCGTATTGGCGCAGGAGCTGATTCACTTCCTGCACGCTCGTGCCCGAGCCTGCCGCGATGCGCTTGCGGCGGCTGCCGGAGATGATGTCGTGGTTTCGGCGCTCGTGCGGCGTCATGGAGTTGATCATCGCCTCGAGACGCACAAACTGCTTCTCATCCACCTGGCTGGCGGCCTGCTGCATGCCCGCGAACGGGCCAACCGAGGGCAGCATCTTCAGGATAGACTCCATCGATCCCAGCTTCTTGATCTGCTTGAGCTGGTCGCGGAAGTCCTCGAGGGTGAAGCCATCGCCGAGTAGCGCCTTTTTCGCGAACTCCTCGGACTTCTTCTTGTCGAGCGTGGCCTCGGCTTTTTCAACGAGCGACAGAATGTCGCCCATGCCGAGAATGCGCCCCACGATGCGATCGGGGTGGAACGGCTCGAAGGCATCCGGCTTTTCGCCGGTACCGATGAACTTGATGGGCTGTCCCGTCACGTGACGGATCGATAGGGCTGCGCCGCCGCGGGCATCGCCGTCCATCTTGGTAAGCACCACGCCCGTCAGGCCCAGCCGCTTGTGGAAGTCCTGCGCCGAGTTCACCGCGTCCTGGCCGGTCATGGCGTCGGCGACGAACAGGATCTCTTGCGGGTTGAGCAGCTTCTTGAGTTGCTCCATCTCGGTCATCAGCTCTTCGTCCACGTGCAGACGGCCGGCGGTGTCGACGATCAGTGTGTCGAAGCCGAAGTTGCGCGCCTCGCGCCGCGCCTCGTTGGCGAGCCGCTCCACGAGCTTGGAGCCAGGCTGCTCGCCCTTCAGGTCGCCTTCGTAGATCTTGGCGTCGATGGACTTGGCCACAACCTTGAGCTGCTCACGCGCCGCCGGACGATAGACGTCAACCGATACGAGAATCGGGCGATGGCCGCCCTTTTTGAGCCACGCGGCCAGCTTGCCGGTGGTGGTGGTCTTACCGGAACCCTGCAGGCCGGCCATCAGGATGACCGTGGGCGGCTGCGGCGCGAACTTGAAGCGGGCCGTGTCTTTGCCCAAGAGCGCGATCAACTCGTCGCGCACGATCTTGATGACCTGTTCGCTTGGCGACAGGGCCGTCATCACTTCCGCGCCTACGGCTTTATCGCGGATGTGGTCGATCAACTCCTTGACCACGTTCAGGTTGACGTCTGCCTCCAGCAGCGCAACGCGGATCTCGCGCATTGCTTCCTGGATGTTTTCTTCGGTCAGCGTGCCTTGCCCGCGAAGGTGCTTGAATGCCCGCTGCAGCTTTTCTGTAAGGTTCTCAAACATAGCGACTCTTCAAGTGTACCGAACCACCACCCGCGCCACCTGCGGTGGGGCTAACTGCGGCTTCGCCGCCTTCATCCTGCTGGCAAGCACCTGTTCGGCAGCCCCTGGCGCATCGGTAGGCCACCTGCGGGGGGTTGACTGCGGCTTCGCCGCCTTTATCGCGCCAATACGGACTCCTGGACTTGAGACGAAGCTGGCAAGACAGGATCAATGAGAAAGTCCGCAATCGGATTCCAGTATGTCATCGTCGGCTTGTAGAAGGGCTCGTTATGTGCGAGGCCCGGCACCAGGATCGACTGCGACCCGGGACCGCAGCAGGCGACGAGATCATGCGCCATCCGCACCGGGAACAATCGGTCATGCGTGGAGTGGACGACGAGCACGGGCACGTCGGACCCACGCAATGACGCCTCGGCAGACCAGATAGGCGGCACCAGCCACTCCAGGAACGGAGGCACGCCGACGCTCCGGGCCGCTTCTCGAAACGACGGAAACCCAGCGCAAAGCACCAGTCGGTCGACGCCCATAAGGGAGAGAACCGCCGCTGCTATGCCTGAGCCGAGCGAGAAACCCAGCACGCCCAACGGCCTTGGCGGAGCCAGTTCACGCAGGCGCCGAAAAGCGGAAACGGCATCGCGCTCCAGTTGTTCCGCCTCGGGCCGGCCGGTGCTGCGCCCATACCCCGAGTAGTCGAAAACGAGCGAGGCGACACCGCGCGCGGCTAGCAACTGCTGAATGGGAATCCACTGGCGGACAACTTCGCCGATGCCGTGGCAGATGAGTACCGATGCTTGGATGGGCCCGGATGCAGGTTCGACATAGGCCGCATCAAGCAGGCTGCTTCCGCTCTCAATCACAAGCGGAGTGCATGACAGACCCGGCATTTCCTCAGAGCGGCGCGGCATACGACCCAGAACACGGTCGCGCGCCTGAATCGCCCGGCTGCCGCACGCAAGCGCCAACCTGAAAGCGAAGCGCTGAGCGGAATTCGGTCGAGTGGCGGTGGTAGAAAGACTCATTTTCTCAACCGGTGCGAACCAAAACAGGTCGATTCCAGTGTAGCGATAAATGCGCGAGAAGCATCCGTTTTCGGCTCTCGAAGCAACCTGGGCTGCTGCTGGCCCGCATCCCACGCGTGTACGTTCCTATACGCCCTCAGTATTTCAGAGCGAAATCCGTAGAAACTGGAGTCGTGACCTATGCGGCTAGCCATGTTGTGCGCCCGCCTGGCGGTGATCCTTGCCCTTCCCGCCGTCACCTTCCCAGCCACCCTCTCCTTTCAGAGCCACAGCCAGGACAATGCCTCGGGCTTCGGTGGAGGCACTCCATTTTACCAGCACGCCGACCTCAATCACGATGGTCGCGAAGACCTGGTGTTCGCCTACCATCCCGAGATGGGAGGCCAGAACACCTTCGCCGTTCAGCTTGCCACCGCTGACGGTTACTACGGTCCCGCCACTTCTTACCAGATCGATCCCAACACCGGTATTGAGCAGGTTGTGCTCGGCGACTTCAACAACGATGGCGCTATCGACATTCTCGTCAGCGCGTATGACGGGCACTTCTACCTTTACCAGAACGACCAGAACGGCAAGTTCACGCTCACCAAAACATTCACCTTCACCGCGAACAACAACGGGAGTTACGCAGCCGAAACTGTGGCCGGTGATTTCAACCACGACAGCCTGACCGATATCGCCTTCGTGTTTGCCGGTCGCCTCACCGTCTGGTTCGGCAACGGCAATGGCGGCTTCACCACCGGCCCGTCCATGGGTGTCAACGGCGGCTCTCCCCAGCTAGGCGATTTCGACGGCGACGGCAAGGCCGACCTGCTCCTTCCGGACACCGTCAACCTCAATCAGGCCTATGTCCTCTTCGGCGATGGCACAGGGCACTTCCCAGCTTCCACGACCATCACCTTCACACCGCCGGCCGGCACCCCCACCAACCAGGCCTTCGTCAACTTCTCTGTCGGCGATGTCAACAGCGACGCTAAAAGTGACATCCTGGCCACCCAGCCGGTGGCGTATAAGAACCGTGTGTTCGTTGACTACGGCAATGCCACGCGCACCTTCTCCAGCCGTACCTACGTGCCGGTGAGCCGCTGCGTCGACGGCCCAGCCTCCGTCGCCGACCTCGATGGCAACGGCTTGAACGACATCATCGTTCGCGAACACGACTGCTCCAACACCAACTCCGGACCGCTCTACGTCGACGTGCTTACCCGCAATCCCAACTCCAGCTACAACGCCGATCAGACTGTCTTCTCATCTCAGTTCATCAATGGTGTCCTTTACCCGATTCCGAACCCGCCCCAGGTTCTTCGCGCCAATGCCGACACCAAGGCGGACCTGCTCGTCACCGAATGCGAGGACGACCGCTGCGACGGCTCCCGCATCACCACCATGCTCAACACCACAGCGGGAAGTTTCCCCACCTGCCAGGCGCCCTCGTCCAGCCGAGGCATCAATATCTGCCAGCCCGCTTATGGCACGGCAGCCAGCTCACCGGTAAGCTTCGCCATCGGCGCTTCTGGAACCGTGCCCATGCGTGATGTCGAAGTCTGGGTCGACGGTAAGAAAGTCGCTGAGCAATTCCACAGTTTCTCCAATTACACGTTCCTCAACGCCAGCGTAGCGCTGAGTTCCGGGTCCCACCGCCTTGATGTCTACGCCGCGGGCTGGGATCAGTGGCTGGTCAAACATTCTGAAACCATCACCGTGAAGTAGTAGCTCGTCAACTGAAAACAAACGGGGTCAGGCACGCGTCTGACCCCGGTTTGTGTTTGCTGTGGCCTGTTCGCTGTCTTCAGTTCCCCGGCTCCACCAGAAACTGTTCCAGCTTGCCATCGGGATACGTGTACGTGCTCAGCCGCAAGGTGCGTGTGGGATACACAATCCGGAATCCGCGGAAGGTCATGCCACCGCGAAGGCTCTCGCCCGTCTGTCGAAACGTCAGTGGCTCACCCAGCGGTCCCAGGCTGTTCCTGAAGTCGTCCACGGTCTGCGTATCGAAGTAGTCGTTCAAATTCGGAGCAAGCAGGCTGCGATCAATCTGGCCGTTCTGCAATCCCCGATACATCGCCAGCGTCTGCTCCTCGGCCGGCGAGCGCTTGGCGCCGGCCACTGTATCCGCTGCCAGGCTCGCAATCTGACCTGCGCCGCTCGCCATGTGATTCGTCAGCACCGCCACGGCTACGCCATCGTCCGGCAGCACAATGTTGTCGGACACGAATCCCGTTACCTCACCGCTGTGCTCGATCTCCAGCTTTCCATCATGATCGAGGACCTCCACACCCAGCCCGTAATGCGTGCCCTTGCCGTCCTTGAGCTTCACCTCGGTGAACATTTCCTTGTAGCTCTCGGGCTTCAGCACGCTGCGTGCGATCATGCTCTCGTCCCACAGCGCGAGGTCGTGCGCCGTCATCGCCAGCTCGCCGGCTGCGAACATCCAGTTGCGGCCTTCTTTGGGTGCTGCGCGAAGAGGCCCGAGTGCCGCGCGAATGTAGGCCGTCGCATCGGTTTGCGTGAGCTTCTCCTGATCCGTATCCCACACGCTCTTCATGCCTAGCGGATGGAAGATGTGCTCGGCCAGGAACTCCATCAGCTTTTGGCCTGACACCTTCTCCACAATCATTCCGGCAATCACGTAGTTCGTGTTCGAGTACTGCCACTGCGTGCCCGGCTCGAAATCCAGCGGCTTCTTCGCCCATGTGTCGATGATGTACTGCGCTGTCGTCGGCTTCATCATCGGCGTCATCAGGTAGTCCTCGGGCCAGTAATCCTGATAGCCCGAAGTATGCGACAGAATCTGCCGGATCGTTACCTCGTCGCCCCGCGTCAGTCCCGGCACATACTTGCCCACCGCGTCGTCGAGCTTCAGCTTGCCCTGTTCCTGCAGGATCAGAATTGCCGCCGCGGTGAATTGCTTTGAGATCGATCCGATCGAGTAGCGCATATCGGGTGTCGCGGGCTTGTCGGGACTGACGTGCGCCTTTCCATACGCGTGCGTGTACACCAGCTTGCCGCCCTGCACCACCGCCACCGAGGCAGACGGCACGCCGTGCTGTTCCATTACGCCAGCAGCAATGCGGTCAATGCGAGACTTCAGCGCCGGATCGATCGTATCCACCGTCTGCGCAGCGCACGCGATCGCCGCACCGCAAGCCACCACAGCAGCAACAAAACCAATCTTCAACATGGCCCCACTATACAGGTGGCCATGTGATCAGGTGATCAGGTGATCAAGCGGTCAGGTGATTGGAGCCCGACCAATCGCCGGCAGGTGATCACTCGCTCGCGCGATCACTTGCCCACTCTGCATGCGCTACCCTTGAAATTGGAGGTCAACGCACGTGCAACGACTGATCCAAGGCCATAGCAAGTTCCTCAAAGACGTCTTCCCCGAACGCCGCAGCCACTACCATCTGCTTGCCGAAAGCCAGGCTCCCGAGTGGCTCTTCATCACCTGCTCTGATTCCCGCATCGTCCCCGATCTCATCCTCGGCACCGAACCCGGCGACCTGTTCATCAGCCGCAGCATCGGCAATGTCGTCCCGGTTTCCATGAATGACGTCGATGGCGTCTCCGCAACGATCGAGTACGCGGTGGAAGTTCTCAAGGTGCCCTACATCATTAACTGCGGCCATTCCGACTGCGGCGCCATCAAGGCGGCTCTTAACCGGACGGCCGTCGAAAAACTGCCCCGCGCCAAGCGCTGGCTCGACCACGTGGAGGGCGCCTTCAGTCATCGGCAGCCGCTAAATCCTGCCGACGGCGACCACGCCGAACTCTGCTCTCTGATTCGCGGCAACGTTGTGGCCCAGCTCAGCAATCTCAAGTCTCATCCCACGGTCGCAAAGGCGATCGCCGCTGGCAGGCTTCAGGTCTTCGGCTGGTATTACGACATCCTCACCGGGCGCATCGAGCAGTACGAAGAGCGCGATCGCCGGTTCGTTCCGCTGCTGGGTCCCGCGGCCTGACCAGCATCACAACCGAGAGCCGGGCTTTATACTCGTCACCATCGTGGAAGACGCGGGCACACCCACAACTCCAGCACCGGCCAAACGCTCACTTTTCTCAACCCTTCGCCTCGCCGTCGGCGCGCTTCTCCTTCTGCCGGCCATCTGGTTCAGTTGGAAGACCGTCGATGGTCTGGCGGCGCGCCGCGACCTCCGCAGCGATCTTGCCGAGATCACGCATGCGCGCTACGGCATCCTTAGCGCTGACCAGTGGCGCGACATCATAGGGCCCATGCTGCAGGCGCAGGTGGGCAAGCTCGATCTCAAGACGCAAAGCAAAAGCCTGCGGCCTATGGTCGAGCGGTCGCTGTATGCGCTACTCGACAACGTCAAGACGCAGATGTCTGCGCCCGATCCAAAAACGAAGAAGCCCGGCGCCAATCCGATGATCGTCAATATGATCGTCACCTCGCTGCGCCCGCATGTGCCCGAATACACCAGCGTGGTGATGGCGCAGTTGACCAAGCCGGACGTCGAGAAGAGCTTTCAGGACTCTATCCGCGGCGTGCTGGCCGACGCCGTCAAGAACACCTTCAGCCCCACCGACATGACCACCTACAACGCCATCCTGAAGCGTTATGGGTGCGCGGACGGCGTGGCATGCGAGGCGACTCTCTCGAAACAAATCGCCGCGGCTGACACACAACTGACCCGTGACTACCTCATCGTCCTCGCATCGGCGGCGCTCGCGTTTCTCCTCCTGATGACCAGCAGAGGCCGCCTTTCGCGCGGCGCTGTCATAGTGCTCATGCTGTTCTGCATCACCATGGCGGCCGCGGGCGTACTCAGTCCCATGCTTGAAGTCGAGGTCCGCGTCAGCAAAGTGGACGCAACGCTGCTCGGCACGCCCATCGAGTTCCGCGACCAATCGCTCTACTACCGAAGCAAGACAGTCCTTGAGGTGTTTGACACACTCATCCACATGGACCGGCCAGAGATGAAGCTGGTCGGCGTGCTCGTCATTCTCTTCAGCGTTGTCTTCCCCACGCTGAAGATGCTAGCGCTGGGCGCGGGTCTCATTCGGCCGGTGCTATTGCGCACCAACCGGCTGGTAAAGATCTTTGCATTCGAGTTGTCGAAGTGGTCGATGGCCGATGTCATGGTGCTCGCCATCTTCATGTCGTTCGTGGCATTCAACGGCGTCATCACGAGTTCATGGGATGGCCTGCGCCAAATGCCCAACATTCAGCAGGTGGTGATCCCAACCGATGCCTCGAAGATCCTGCCCGGCTTCTACCTGTTCTTCGGGTTCTGCATCGCGAGCATCTTCTTATCGCGGAAGCTCGAGCGCGGCATCGAAGAAGCCTGACTAAAGGCCGCAACGACGGAGATCAGAGCCAACCCTTGGCTCGAGCCAGTCGCGCGGCCTCCACTCGGTTTGAAGCGCCCAGTTTGCTGATGGCTTCGGAGAGGTAGTTGCGCACCGTGCCTTCGGAGAGATGCAGCTCTTCGGCTATCTCAGAGCTTGATTTGCCTTCGCCGGCGCGCCACAGAATCTGGCGCTCGCGTTCGGTCAGCGGATCAGGGCCGGAGTCCCAGGCTTCGGCGGCCAGGCCGGGATCGATGACGCGCAGACCGCGATGCACGCGGCGAACGGCATCGGCCAGTTCCGCAGAGGGGCAGTCCTTCAGCAAATAGCCTTTCGCGCCTGAGTCGAGGGCACGGCGCAGATAACCGGGGCGCGCGAAAGTGGTGAGGATCACGACTTTTGTTTCGGGAAAGCGGCTTTGGACTTCCCCGGCGAGGGTGAGGCCAGTCATCTCAGGCATCTCGATATCGGTGACCAGCACATCGGGCTTCTGCTTCGCGATGGCGGTGAGCGCTTCGCGCCCGTTGGCAGCGCTGGCGCAGACCGCGATGTCGGGCTCGGTTTCGAGCAGCGCTGCCAGCGCCCCGCGCACCATGGCTTGATCTTCCGCGAGAACCACCTGAATCTTCTTCATCATTTCGCGACCTATGCCGGCACTTCGATGACAAGCCGTGTCCCGTTCTCCGAAAGGATATGGAACCGGCCTTCGATGGATTCCACGCGCTCGCGCATGCCGCGCAGGCCGTTACCTTCCTGGCGGATTCCGCCGCGGCCATCGTCTTCGATTCCCAATACGATCTGCCGGCCGCGCTGTTCAAGCGAGATGTGGCAATGGCTGGCATGCGCGTGGCGTACTATGTTGGTCACGGCTTCGCGGACGATGAGCGAAAGCACCGTCTCCTGTGCGGGCAGCATCTTTGGCGCGCTGGACGCGCAGTCGAGCGTCACCCCTGCGGCGTCGAGTGTAGCCCGGGCACGGTCAAGTTCGGCAGCAAGACCCTCGGCGCGGTAGCCGCGAATCGCCTCGCGGACTTCAGCCAGAGCGGTGCGCGCGATCTGCTCCACTTCGTGGATCTCCTTGCCAGCGCGTTCGGGATTGTGATCCAGCAGTTTGCCGGCAAGTTCGGACTTCAGGACCACGAGTGACAGCGTGTGGCCGAGCACGTCGTGCAGGTCGCGCGCGATGCGTTCGCGCTCAGCGACCTTGGCAAGATGCTCGATTTCTTCCTGCGCCAGACTCAGTTTTTGGTTCGCCCTCATTCGCTGCGCAGCCACGGTGTTCGCTGAACCGACAGCGAGGCAGATGAAGAGCGGGAATCCCCAGGCCCATGGATTCACGTGTAAGAGCAGCCCTTCGGCTATCAGGGCCCCCGAGATGGAAATGAAGATGCCGATGCAGACAGCAAGTGAGTCCGTTACGAACGGCGCAAGGGCGACGACGTAAACGACAATCCCTGACGCACTGAGATTGATGGGGAAATACCAGACTCCAAGCACTGCCAGGCCAGCCAGAAACAGGTACGCGGTACGGCGTGAGCGGGCATAGATGACGCCGACGTAGAGGGCAAGGAAAACGACGTAGACTACCGCGAACTGAACCCAGTAGGGGCGCGAGTTCCGCTCCACCGGCTGGATGAAGAAGAACACGGAATAGATGAGCCAGATGAAGTCGAACCAGCGGCGCCTATGCTGATGCATGCCGACGAAGGTGCGCTCGCGCAGGGCAGCATCGGTACTGCGAATGCTGCCCACCAGGTTTTGCGCGGGTCTCACGCTGCGGCCGAAGGCTGCCCTGGGTTCGTCCGATTTGGAATCGGTTGCGCTCACGCCTTGGCTTCGCTCCTGTTGAAGATCATCCATGCCGCTCCAAACATCACCAGAGTATATCCAGCCAGAACCTGCACGTGCGTGGCCATCAATCCCGGTTGCGCCATGCCGATCACGTTCAGCGCCAGCTGAGCCAGGTGGTAGGTGGGCAATGCGGGTGCAATGGTCTGCAGCCAATGGGGAAGCATGGTGATCGGCATCCAGAAGCCGGAAGCAAACGACATGGGCAGATAAATCAGGTTGATAATGCCGGGTGCGGAATTGGCGGGCACCAGGACGCTCACCAGCAGGCCCATGGCGGCGAAGGGCACCGAGCCCAGCAGGACCACTCCAATGAGCCGGACGGCCTGGATGACGGTGACATGCGCGCCTCCAAGGGTAAGCGCGAGAGCGATGAGGACTATCTCGATGATGAGCGCGAACGCAGCGGCGTTTACGATCTTGGCGGCAAGGTAGGCGAGGCGCGGCATGGGGCTGGCCTGTTTCAATTCGAGCCATCCCTGCGCCCGCTCCATGGAAATGCCCATGCCGATGCCGAACAGGGCCGCGGACACAACGCCCATGCAGCCGTAGCTAGCCATGAGATAAACCGCGTAATCGGTACGGCGGTTGGATATGCCGAACAGCAGATAGAACATGATGGGGAAGCCGAGCACCGAAAGTGAGAACGCTTTGATGCGCAGGGCTTTTACGAACTCGTATTGAATCTCCTTGGCGAAGATCCGGCTCAGGAAAGCTAAGCGTGATGGCGGCTGCAGGGCGATGGCATTAGCGCTCATGGTGGCCTCCTTTCGGGCCGGCGGTGAGGGCAAGGAAGGCGTCTTCGAGAGCCGGGGTCAGGATCTCGAGGCCGCTCAAGGTGCGATCACGCTGCAGCATCTCGCGGACGACGTCCTCCGCGGCTTCCGCGGTGACGATTACCGCCTCGCGGTCCTGGCGCACGTCAGAGACGGTGGGCAGAGTGGCCAGGAACGCGTGATCGAGCTGGGTGACGCAGCGAATGCGGCGGCCCGATACGCGGCGGCGGATATCAGCCGGAGTGCCTTCGCAGATTGTCTTTCCGCGATTGATGACGACCACGCGCGTCGCGAGCACGTCGGCTTCTTCGAGGTAGTGCGTCGTGAGCAGGACGGCCTTTCCGGCAGCGGAGAGCGCTCGGACCTCGTCCCAGAGCGCGCGGCGCGACTCGATGTCCATGCCGGTGGTGGGCTCGTCGAGGAAGACCAGGTCGGGATTGCCGCAGATGGCCAGACCGAAAAGCGTCCGCTGGCGCTGGCCGCCGGATAGCTTGCCGAAGAGGCGGTTTTCCAGGCCTTCGAGCTTGGCGATGCGGACGATTTCTTTTGTCGGCAGCGGCTGGGGGTAGTAGCTGCGGAACAGGTCGATGAGTTCGCGAACCCGAAGCACTTCCGGCACGCGCGCCACCTGCAGCATCGCGCCGGTGCGGGTGCGGGCATCGGCGTCGCGGGGATCGCGGCCGAGGACGCTGACCGCTCCTGCGTTGGGTGCGATGAGCCCCAGAAGGAGCCGGACGGCGGTGGTTTTTCCGGCGCCATTGGGACCAAGCAGCGTGACCACTTCACCGGGCGCGAGCCGGAAGGAAAAGTTGTCCAGCGCCGTCGTCTTTCCATACTTCTTGGTGACGGAGTGCAGGTTCGCGACCGTGGCGTTAGGACCGGTCCACGCTGCGGCACTTATGGAACTCTGCGAAGGATAAACATCGGCTGTCGCCATCGCGTCTCCTCTTTGCCACTCGGAGTCAGCCTCCAGCGGCAAAGACAGGATCGCGTGGAAGCGGGCGCAGACCCAGTGGAGAATGTCACGATTCGGATGTGACAGATGTCATGTTGCTAAAAGGCATTTGAACCAATTCGCATGTTGGCGCATCTGCAATAGGTAGAAAGCGAGGCGCGCTGTGACACAGTTAGCTCAACCGCTTCAACAACTTCCGGGCAAACAGCCGCGTGTGGTCATTATCGGAGGCGGCTTTGGCGGCATCCACGCCGCGAAATCGCTGGCTCATCTTCCCGTCGAGGTTACGATCATTGATCGTCGCAACCATCACACGTTCCAGCCCCTTCTGTATCAAGTGGCTTTGGCGGTTCTATCCCCGGCCGACATAGCATCGCCCATCCGCAGCATTGTGCGGCACCAGAAGAACACGCAAGTTCTGATGGATGAGGTGATTGGGATCGATACATTGAAGCAGTCGGTGGCACTGAAGAGCGGCGCGCAGATTCCTTATGACTATCTCGTCGTGGCAGCGGGATCTACGCACTCTTATTTCGGGCACGAAGAGTGGTCAGCCGCTGCGCCGGGTTTGAAGACGGTTGAGGATGCTACGGAGATTCGCCGGAGGGTGTTGCTGGCTTTCGAATTAGCAGAGCGGCACATGCAGGAGCACGGGTGGCATCCGCCGCTGAATTTCGTGGTGATTGGCGGCGGACCCACGGGCGTGGAGCTTGCGGGCGCGATCCGCGACATTGCGCAGTACTACATGAAGCACGACTTCCGGCACATCAATCCGCAGAAAGCAAAGGTTTTGCTGCTCGATGGCGGTGAGCGGCTGCTGGCTGCGTATCCGCCGGATCTGAGTGCAAAGGCGCAGAAGGAGTTGGAGGCCCTGGGGGTTGAGGTCCACCTGGGGTGCCACGTGACGGGAATTGAGCCTGGCTGGGTCGAGACTGGTGGGCCGCGTCCTCTTGGAAAGCTTGAGGCTGCGGTCATTCTTTGGGCGGCGGGTGTGCAGGCTTCGCCGCTGGGCAAGATGCTGGGAGGGGAGACGGATAAGCGCGGATGCGTGATCGTAGACGATCAACTCAATCCAGCCAATCTGGCTAATGTGTTTGTTTTGGGCGATTTGGCGCACTTTGTTCAAGACGGGAAGCAGGTTCCCGGGGTGGCGCAGCCGGCAATGCAGATGGGGGATCATGTCGCGAAGATGATCAGCGCCGACCTGAAGGGGGCTAAGCGACCCGCCTTCAGGTACTTCGACAAGGGCGACATGGCTACGATCGGACGCATGTCGGCGGTCGCGGATGTGAAGTGGCCGTTCAAGGCGCACATGGGCGGATTTCCGGCCTGGTTCACGTGGCTCACCGTGCACATCTTCTTCCTGATCGGGTTCAGGAACCGCATAGCCGTTTTGTTCACATGGGTTTGGAGCTACTTCAGCTTTACGCGGAGCGCGCGCCTGATTACGGGAGATCAGCGGCTACCGGGGTGGCAGGAACAGGTCGAAGCTGGTCCGGCGCGACCGTCCGCGGCGGTGTCTGCGCAGACTGGAGTCAGTGGTTCGAGGGCAGCTGACTAACCGATAAGGTTTCCAAGAATGGGCCCCCGGGCACCCGTCTTTCGGGCACCCGGGCTTCACGCGGCGCGGGGGGAGTCTTTCAGTAGGCCGAGGTCGATGAGGCTCTGGGCGGTGGCGACCAAGGCGTCTTCGCGGGAACGCGGATTCCAGCCGAGGAGGCGGCGGGCTTTTTCGCCGGTGGCGTTTTTCGGTTTGCCCAGTTCGGGCAGGATGAGGCGGACCGATGGGTCGGCGAACGCGAAGAGTCGGACCAGCCAGTTGGGCAGTTCGCGGGTGGGTACGCGACGGGCCGCGGGGCCGAGGCGCTGCTTGAGGACGTTCGCCACCTCCTGGAGGGAGATAAAGTCTCCGGAGGCGCCGAGGAATCGCTCGCCGTTGGCAGCGGGGCGGGTCATGGCGCGGATGTGGAGGTCGGCAACGTCGCGGACGTCGACAATGCCGAAATTGAGGCGCGGGCAGCCGGGCAGGGCTCCGTCCATGAGTTTCTGGACGAGCATGATGGACGCCGCGTAATCCGCGGAAAGGACCGGACCGCAGACGAGGACGGGATTGATAACGGACAGTTCAAGCGATCCCCCTTCGCGGGAGATGAAGGCCCAGGCAGCGCGTTCGGCGATGGTCTTGGATTTGGCGTAGGCCGTAAGGCCGGGGGCGTTGGGGTCGGTCCAGTCGTGTTCGTTGTATGGAGCGGTGTGGTTCTCGTGGCCGTAGCCGATGGCGACAAAAGAGGAAGTAAGGACGACGCGTTTAACGCCAGCGTCGCGAGAAGCACGGAGGACGCGAAGGGCTCCTTCGCGGGCGGGGACGATGAGGTCATCTTCATGGCGCGGAACGCCGGGGGGAAAGGGGGAGGCGACGTGGAGGACATAGTCGCAACCGCTGACGGCCGGGGGCCAGCCGGTATCGCTGTTGAGATCGGCGGCGAAGAAGGTGAGTTGGTTGCCGGGGTCGGCGCCGGCGCGGCGCAGGGTGGCGCGAACGTCGTTCTCGCGCTTGAGGTCGCGGACGGTGGTGCGGACCTGATGGCCCTGGGCGAGCAGTTGCAGGATGGAGTGGCCGGCGATAAAACCTGAGCCGCCGGTGACGAGAACTGTACTCATGTGGAACTCCTGATTGCGGAAATGGCGCTACGGACCGGTATGCTCCTTTAGATCGAACGTTCGTTCTAGTCGATTCAGATTTTTCGAACTGCTAGAATGATCGTTCTAGAAGGTGCCGACAGACAATGCCGAAGAAAATCAAGCCCGAGGTCGCCGGCCCCGAGTCTGCCGGTCCCGAACCATCGAGGCGCGAAGAGATTCTGGAGGCCATGCTGGACCTGGTGGTGGAGCAGGGGCTGCAGGCTCCGATGTCTGCTCTGGCAAAGCGGTCGAGGGCCAGCCCGGGGGTGATCTATCACTACTTTCCGAGCAAGGACGAGTTGATTCGAGCGATCTACCAGCGGGTGCGCGCAAGCAAGCGCGATATTTTGCTGGAAGGCGTGAGGGCGGAGATGCCGCCGCGCGAGGCTCTGCTGCTGGTGTGGCTGAATGCGTACCGCTTCTATCGCACGCACTTGCGTGAAACGCGCTTTCTGGATCAGTACCTCAATTCGCCCTACTGTTCGCCCGCGGGGGACGCGGAGGAGGCGGATTCCGATTTCGCACCGATTCTCAAGCTGCTGCAGCCGAAGAAGAAGGGCGGAGTGATGAAGGACCTTCCCCAGGAGGCTGTGACCAGCCTGACCTTGGGGCTTGCGGCGGATTTGGCGAAGGCGCCGAGGGCGTTCTCGAAGGCTACGCTGATGCGGATTGCGGAGACGGTCTGGGCGGCGGTTGCTGAGGAGTCGGAGTAATAGTGGGTTCTGTGGTGTCTTGGAAGTCCCTCCCAAGTCTCCAGAAGCGAGAGACCTGGGCACCCGGCGAAGGACAACTGCAGGTCCCTCCGTCCGCTGAAGAAAACGCGCGGACTGTCGGGATGACACGTCCATGGAGTGAGCGACTGGTAAACTGGTGAGTCATGCTCGATCTGAATTTTGTTCGGGGAAACCTAGCCCTAGTGGAAGAGAAACTGCGTGCGCGCGGGGCCGATCCGGCGGCGCTACTGGGGAATTTTCATGCTCTAGATAAGGAGCGGCGACAGGCCATTACGCAGGCCGAGACGCTGAAGGCGCGGCGCAATGAGCTGAGCCAGCAGGTGGGGCAGCTCAAAAAGACGGGGCAGGACGCGTCGGCTCTGATGGAGGAGACGCGGAAGCTCAAGGAGAGTCTGGACGAGCTGGACAAGCGCGCCGCTACGCTGGATGAACAGATGCGGTTCTCGCTGGCGAGCATTCCGAACCTGACGCGGGACGAGGTTCCGGTAGGGCGGTCGGAAGAAGACAACGTCGTTGTGAAGACGTGGGGCGAGAAGCGCGCGTTTGACTTCGAGCCGAAACCGCACTGGGAGCTGGGCGAGGGCCTGGGGATTCTGGACCTGGAGCGCGCGGCGAAGCTGAGCGGGGCGCGGTTTGCGGTCTACATGGGCGCGGGCGCAAGGCTGGAGCGAGCGCTGATTGGGTTCATGCTGGACACGCACACGGCGAAGCATGGGTACACCGAGGTACTGCCGCCGTTTATGGTGAACAGCCGGAGTTTGTTCGGGACGGGGCAGTTGCCGAAGTTCGCAGAGGATCTGTTCCGGTGTTCGGATGCGGATGCGGAGAGTGCGGCGAAGGGCGAGTTCAGGGACGCGGATCACTGGCTGATTCCCACGGCCGAGGTGCCGGTAACGAACCTGTATCGCGACGAGACTCTGGACGAGGCGCGGCTCCCTATTGCTTTGACGGCGTATACGCCTTGTTTCCGGGCGGAGGCAGGCGCGGCGGGCAAGGATACGAGGGGGATCATCCGGCAGCATCAATTTCAAAAAGTGGAGCTGGTGAAATTTGTGAAGCCGGAGGAGTCGGACGCGGAGCACGAGCGGCTGACGCGGGATGCCGAGGAGATTCTGGAGGCGCTGGGACTTCCCTATCGGCGCATGCTGCTGTGCACGGGCGATACGGGGTTCTCGTCGGCGAAGACGTTTGATTTGGAAGTGTGGCTGCCGGGACAGCAGTTGTACCGGGAGATTTCGTCGTGCTCGAATTTTGAGGGGTTCCAGGCGCGGCGGGCGAATATCCGCTACAAGCCGGCGGGCGGCAAGGCGAAGAGCGAGTTTGTGCATACGCTGAACGGGAGCGGCCTGGCAGTTGGACGGACCTGGCTGGCAATTTTGGAGAACTATCAGCAGGCCGATGGGTCGGTTGTGGTGCCGGATGCGCTGCGGCCGTATATGGGCGGGCTGGAAATCATAAGCGGTCAGTGATCAGTGGTCAGTGATCAGTAAGGCTGAGATGAGTCGGATTTTGAAGAGCTATTTTTACTGGACGTATCCGCGCGGAAACTTTCACTACGACGTGATGGTGACGCTGATTCTGCTGTTTATCTTTGTCACGCCGCATCTATGGAATTACGGAGACAAGCCGGCGGTGCTGGACTTTCCGCGGGATCCGATGACGGTGGCGAGTGACGGGAAGTTTGGAATGATCATCACGGTGCCAGCGAGGGATGTGAGCGCGACACCGGGGGATTCGGATAAAGCTGTCAAGAAGGCGCTGCGGGCGGCGGTGGAACCGGTGGCGGGGGATTCGGTGTTTGTGGACCGGTGGCAGCTGACGCGCGATGCGGCCGGGAATCCGCTGGCTTGGAAGGTTTGGGCCCACCGCTAACCACCTACGGTGGGGCCGCTGCGGCAGCGCCGCCTGATGGTTCGGGGCGACTTACCGGGCGTACCTGGGTTTGATCTGATAGGGCACAGCTAGATGCCCGGAGACAGCGAATGCTCTTCGGAAATCGCCGGCGGGAAGACACAAAATGGGTTCTTCCCCGCTCGCTCCGCTCAGGGTCAGAATGACAGACTCTCAACTTAAACGAAGGGTCTGGCTAGCCCGAGCCGGCGGATTTGTGTTTCTTTGTGCCGGCATGGCGCGTCAAAGATATGGAAAGGAAGGGTATGCGCAAGTTTCTTGTCGTGCTGGTCGCGGTGACGGTTTTTGGGGCTCCCGCGATGCGCGCTGATGACCTGGATTCAGTGCTGCGCAAGTTGGACGCTGCGGCAGTCAGTTTTCGTTCCACCTCGGCCGATTTCAAGATTGTGAACGCGATGACCGATCCGATTCCCGAGACGGAAGAGCAGACGGGAGCGGTGTACTACGAGCGCAAGAACAAGTCGTTCCAGATGGCTGCGCATATCCAGCAGGTGGATGGGCGGCCGGTGCCGAAGACGTATATGTTTTCAGGCGGCGAAATGAAGCTTTGGGAGGGTGGCGCGCTGAACCAGGTGACAACCCTGACGAAAGCGGGCAAGTTCGAAAGCTACCTGGCGCTGGGGTTTGGGGCGAGCGGCAAAGACCTCGAGGAAAAGTGGACGATCACCTACGACGGCGATGAGACCATCGCGGGCGTGAAGACGGCGAAGCTCGAGCTGGTGGCGAAGGATCCAGGCGTGCGCAAGAACCTGCCCAAGGTGATTGTGTGGATGGATACGACGCGCGGCATCAGCATGAAGCAGTTCTTCGATGAAGGGCAGGGGCAGTCGCGGACGTGTACCTATTCAAATATCAAGCTGAATGCGTCGTTGCCGGGGGATGCGTTTACTTTTCCTACGAACTCGAAAACTCAATACATCAAGAGATAGCGGGTTGGCGATTCGGCACTACCCTAGGTGGCAAGCAGATTCCCTTCGGGAATGACAGAAAGAAAAGCAAGTGCAGTTACGTGGCCCGGGTGCTTAGAGCGCCTGGGCCGTTTGCTTTTGGGGGACGAAGCGGGCGATGGCGATGCCGCCAAGGACGAAGAGCATGGGGAAGAACTCGATGGTGTAGCGGGCTTCGGGGGCTTCGATGGTGGCAAGCAGGAGGCAGCGGAGGACGAAGTAGAGGAGCATCCACTTTGCGAGCGGGGGGCGGAAGCAGAGGCCAATGAATCCGAGGAGGAAGTAGAGCGCGTTTAGGCCGGCGTAGAACCAGCTGAAGCGCGTTTCAGCTCGGTGGTTGCCGTAATGCCACCAATCGAGATCGATTGGGAGGTTTTCTACGCGGGGACGGAAGAGCATATCGCCGACGCGCAGGAGCGGGAGCTCGAAGTAGTAGCGAAACGAGTCGGCTCTGATGCGCTGGTTGGCGAGCTGGGCAAAGCGATCGTCGAGGGATTGAGACAACTCGTCCCCGTTGGCGTGGTAATCGGCGAAGAGCTGGAGGGTTTCTTCCTGTTGTTCGGGGAAATCCCAGGCGCGGGAAGGTACGTTCCTGACGTCGATGGGGCCAGGCATGTTCCAGTAGATCTGGTAGGTGGATGTGAAGTCGATGCACCAGGTTTTCATCCAGCTCTGGAAGCCGGGCCACGTGGGTTCGCCGGGGTCAGTGGCGTAGCGGGGTGCGAGCGGCTGGAAGACCTGGAAGGTGGTCCAGTTGCGCCAAGTCCAGGCGGCGAAGGGCACGAGGACAAGCACGATGCAGACGATGACTTTGCGCAGCTCTCCATAACCGAGGCTTGCGCCATAGAAGGACCGCCATCCACCTGAGCCGAGGCGATCGCGGGCTCCCCCGAGCATGGGGAGTGCAAAGACGAGGCCGACGAGCGCGCCGTCGGGCCGGAGGAGCGCTGCGGAAGCGACGGCGAATGTGAATGCAAGCACGGAACGCCAGTCGCCCCAGCGGCGGAACCGCACCACGGCCCACATGGTTATTGCAATGCAGAACAGGGTGGGCGCTTCCGTGAGCGGCTCGGCCGCGTAGATGGCGGTAAAGGGGCAGAGGCAGGAGAGCCAGAGGGTGGCCTGCACGGCGGAGAGGCGATGGGTGAGGCGCCAGGCGAGCATGGAGAGGAGGACGCAGCCTCCAAGCTCGGCGAGGATCTGAATGCAGACGGGCGCAAAGTAGTTTTCGATGCCGAAAACGCGGAAGCAGGCAGCGAGGAAGAGCGGGTACCCGGGCAGGCGAATGAGCGTGTCGTGCAGGGCTCCGCTGCCGTCGGTGATGGCGTAGCGGTGGTGAAGCAGGAGGTTCTTGGCGATTCCGCCGTAGAGCTGGGAGTCGTCGCGGACCTCGAAGAAGTTGTAAATCATCCAGAAGCGAAGCACCGCTCCGCCGAGAAGAGCGCAGACGGTGGACACGATGGAGAGAACCCGAACGATGCCAGCTCGGCGCGACGTCGATTGACTGGAGGAGGCGGGTTCCATATAGATTCGTTACTCTATAGCCTAGACTGTGAAGAGGTTTTCGCGCACGTGGGAAGATCGGCTGCCGATGGCTGAAAAGCAAATTTTTTACGACCCGGACCGCAAGCGGTGGAAGCGACTTCGCCGCGTTCTTGATGCGATTGCAGTTGTTACGACGCTTGTGGTGGCCGGATTTGTCTTCAACAGCCTACGCGGGCAGCCGTTGCCGGAGCTACTACTTCCAAGTCACAAGCATAACTACAAAGCGCTGGATTACCGCTCGTATCATGGCGGACGTGACCGGACGCCGCTGCTGAAGGGCGCGCGGCCACAGCCAACGCGGCGCAAGACGAACCTGAAGCCCTCGGAAGTGGCGCTGAACACGGGTGAAGGGCTAAGGGCGGCGTTCTATGTGCCGGACGATGCGACCAGCTACTCGTCGTTCAAGGAGCATGTGCACCAGATCGACCTGCTGTTTCCGAAGTGGCTGCATGTGAATGCGCCTGATCCGGAACTGATGGCGATGAGCGGCGAGAACACGCTGCAGGAGTTCAAGGTCATCGACGGGAGCACGGTACACGATCCTGACGACCTGAACAAGATCAAGCACGTGATCCAGGAGACGAAGGTTGACACGGAGATTTTTCCTCTGGTCAACAACTTCAATCCACACTCGCAGAAGTGGGATCCGGCAATTGGGGACATGCTGGCCGACGATGCCAAGCGGGCGGCGCTCGAGAACCAGATCATGCGGTTCTTCACGGCGCTGCCGGCCTATCGCGGGCTGTCTTTGGATTTCGAGAGCCTAAACGACAACCGCATGCCGGCGTATGTGCAGTTCATTCAGGAGATCTACGCGCAGTTGCGGGCGCGGAAGCTTCAGCTCTATGTGAACCTGGGCACCGGCGCCGACGACCCGACGCTGCAGCAGGTAGCGGCCAATTCAGACGGCATCATCCTGATGAACTATGACCAGCACGAGGTGGAGAGCGAGCCGGGGCCGATCGCCGCACAGAACTGGTTCACCGCTAACTTGCAGCGCGCGCTCAAGGTAGTTCCGCGCGAGAAGATCATCTGCGCAATCGGCAATTACGGGTACGACTGGACGATGTCGATGCCGCAAGCGCCGAAGGACAGGCGCGGAAGGCCGAAGGGGAAAGCGCCGAAGCCGCAGGTTGTAGATACGGAGGACCTGTCGGTTTCGGACGTGTGGCAGCGGGCATCGGATGCGGACGCAGATCTGAACATCGACTACGACACGCTGAACCCGCACTTTGAGTACATCGATGAAGACAGCCAGGAACGGCACGTGGTGTGGTTCCTGGATGCGGTGACAGTGCTGAACCAGATGCGGGCGGCGCGGCAGCTCGGCATTCAGACGTTTGCACTGTGGCGGCTGGGATCGGAAGACTCGTCGCTGTGGAACGTGTGGGACAAGCCGAGCAGTGCACAGGCTCTGCAGGCGCTGGGCTCAGTGCAGCCGGGGCATGACGTGGACACGGAGGGCGACGGCGACATTATTAAGGTGACCGGTTTGCCGAAGGTGGGCAAACGCACGGTGGAGGTGGATACCGACGAGCCCGATCCGCGCAAGAAGCTGATTGTGGACGAACACATGGACGTGTATCCCAATACGTACACGATCCGGCAGTACGGGTATCACCCCAACAAGGTAGCGATCAGTTTTGACGATGGCCCCGACGCGAAGTGGACGCCGAGGATTCTCGACATCCTGAAGCAGAGGGGCGTGCACGCCACATTCATGATGATTGGCGAGGAGGCGCAGCAGCACATCAACGTGATGGAGCGCGTGGCGCGTGAAGGGCACGAGATTGGCAATCACACGTACTCGCATCCGGACATCAGCGAAATTTCGCAGCGGCAGCTCGACTTTGAAATTAGCCTGACGAATCGCTTGTTTGCGAGCAAGCTGGGCGTGCAGCCGTTGTATTTCAGGCCGCCGTACGACATTGATGAAGAGCCGGATACGGACGACCAGGCCGCGCCGGTGGTGCGCATTCAGCAGAATGGGCTGACGGTAGTCGGCAACAAGATCGACACCGATGATTGGGACGAGCGGATTAAGAAGACGCCGCAGGAGATTGCGCAGTCGGTGCTGGATCAGTTGAACCGGATGAAGACGAAGCCGCAGTTCCGCGGATCGGTCATCCTGATGCACGACGGCGGCGGCGACCGCTCAGTCACGGTGGCGGCGCTGCCGGTGCTGATCGATACGCTGCGTGCGCACGGCTACGAGTTCGTGCAGGTATCGGAGCTGATGGGCAAGTCCACCGCGGACGTGATGCCGAAGCTCGGCTTCTGGCAGCAGGTGCGCGCATGGCCCGATGCTGTGGCGTTCTCAGTGCTGGCGATCATTTTCAACTTCATCGTGTACGTGTTCTTCCTGGGCGACATCCTGATGAGCGCGCGGCTGGTGCTGGTGGGCATTTTCGCCATCATCGACCGGCTGCGGCGGCCGCATCGCGAGGCGTCACCGGGGTTCCATCCGCGCGTGGCGGTGCTGGTACCTTCTTACAACGAAGAGAAGGTCATCGTGCGCACGATCCGGTCTGTGCTGAATTCGGACTACGACAACATTCGCGTGATCGTGATCGACGACGGGTCAAAAGATCGCACTGCGGAAGTTGCGCGCGAGGCGTACGAGGCGGAGATCAAGGCCGGGCATGTGACTGTGCTAGAGAAAGCAAACGGCGGCAAGGCCGCGGCGCTGAACTATGCGCTGGATCATGTGGATGAAGGCATCTACGTGGGCATTGATGCCGATACGGTGATTGCCACGGATGCGATTTCGAAGCTGATTCCGCACTTTGAAGATGCGGAGATTGGCGCAGTGGCGGGCAATGCGAAGGTGGGCAATCGCGTGAACCTTTGGACGCGGTGGCAGGCGTTGGAGTACATCACGAGCCAGAATTTTGAACGGCGCGCGCTGAACCTGTTCAACGTGGTGACCGTGGTTCCGGGTGCGATTGGGGCATGGCGCACCGAGGCGGTGAAGGAAGCCGGCTGCTATCCAGTGAATACCGTGGCTGAGGACGCCGATCTGACAATGAGCCTGCTGGAGCATGGGCTGAAGGTGACGTACGAAGATCGTGCACTGGCGTTTACCGAAGCTCCGATTAACGCGAACGGGCTGATGCGGCAGCGGTTCCGCTGGTCGTTCGGAACGCTGCAGGCAGTGTGGAAGCATCGCGCGGCGTTTCTGCGCAACAAGGCGATGGGGCTGTTTGCGCTGCCGAATATTCTGATTTTCCAGATGCTGCTGCCGCTGGTGTCACCATTCATCGATTTGATGTTTGTGTTTGGGATCCTGCACTACTTCTGGGATCGCCACTTCCATCCGGAGTCGG
Organism: Occallatibacter riparius; assembly: GCF_025264625.1. NCBI lineage: Bacteria > Pseudomonadati > Acidobacteriota > Terriglobia > Terriglobales > Acidobacteriaceae > Occallatibacter > Occallatibacter riparius. The sequence continues at coordinate 3,814,701 of NZ_CP093313.1, read as the reverse complement.
TATCGGCGGCGAATTTCCAGAAGCTGCTGGTGTATTTCCTGACGTTCCTGGTGATCGACTTCTTTACGTCGGCGGTGGCATTCAGTCTGGAGCGGCGACATCCGGCGAACAAGGGAGATGGCTGGCTGTTGTTCCATATCTGGCTGCAGCGGTTCAGCTACAGACAATTGTTCTCGCTTGTCTTGTTCAAGACGATTAAGCGGGCGATTGATGGGAAGCCGTTCAACTGGGACAAGCTGGAGCGTACGGCGAAAATGAGCAAGCAGACCGAGGCGCTCACGGAGACGCAGTGAGCGAGACTGTGTGGCTGGTGACCGCTGAGGTCGCGATGGACGGCGCGTTCGGATTCATCAACGTCACGCTTTGGGCGTCTTCGTCGGAAAACGCAGTCGAACGAGTCGAATCGTACCTGCACACATATGATTGGCAACTCCTCTCTATTTCACGGGTGATCGAGCCAGATCCGGAACGCGATCAGGGGGATGAGTTGAACCAGATGCTGGAAGAGACTCTTGCTAACCGCCAGTTCATTCGTCTTGGCACATACCATACTTATCCGCGGAACTGACGGAACAGTGAACGAAATTGGAATCATGGAATGACGGGTGCGCACATTCTCTTCGCAGGGCGGACGACGGTCGATGCGCTGTATTGGCTCGATGCGATGCCGCGGGAAGACACGAAGGTGTTTGCGCGGGCGTTTCGTGTAGCGCCGGGCGGGCCGGCTTGCAATGCGGCGATTACGCATGCGCTGCTGGGTGGACGCGCAACGCTGATGAGCGCGGTGGGTGCGGGGCCGTGGGCAGAGATGGCGCGCGCGGAGCTGGATCTGCGTGGGATCGAACTGGTGGATCTGGCGGCGGATGGGTACGAGACTCCTCTGACAACTGTGCTGGTGAATGCGGCTGCGGCGACGCGGACGATTGTGAATCCGCCTGTATCGCCGGTGCAGGTGCTGCCGCTTGATGGCGGATGGGATCCAGCGTGGGGTGATGCGCCGGCGGTGGCTCTGACGGATGGATTCCATTTAAGCGAGACTCTGCCGCTGCTGCGGTCGCTGAGGGATGGTGGAACGGCGTTGTGCCTGGATGGCGGGAGTTGGAAGCCGGGGACGGACGTGCTGGCTCCGATGCTGACGGCGGCGATTTGCAGTGAGCGGTTTGCGATGCCGGGCGTGGCTGCGGATGCGGAGAAGACGCTTGCGTGGTTCGCCGCGCAGGGTGTGCCGTTTGTGGCGGTGACGCGTGGGGCGAGGCCAATTGTTGGTTTAGATCGCGGACAGCGGTTTGAGATTGCGATTGAGGCGGTTGAGGCCGTGGATACGCTGGGCGCCGGGGATGTGCTGCACGGGGCGTTCTGTTTCTATTTTGCGGAGAGCGGTGATTTTGAGGGTTCGCTGCGGAGAGCGGCGGAAGTGGCTACGCGGTCGTGCCGGGGGTTGGGAATTGGGTGCTGGGTATGAAAAGGAGATCCCCTGCGGGGATGAGAGAAAGAAGAGCAAAAGCTCGGCTGTGGGAGCTTTGTGCTTTCCCAGGTCCCAAAACCGGGGATCTCCACCCCAGCGACAAAGACCGATCGCTGGGGACCCCGGGACCTGGGGCACCCTAGATTCTTTTCGGGCTAGCGGTGGTGGCCGCCGCCGCTGGAATGACCGCCGCCTCCAAACGAGTGGCCTCCACCGCCGCCGAAGGAGTGTCCCCCTCCCCCACCGAAGGAATGGCCGCCGCCTCCGAAGGAGTGACCTCCGCCGCCTCCGAAGGAGTGACCTCCGCCGCCTCCGAAGGAGTGACCGCCACCACCACCAAACGAATGGCTTCCACCACCGAAGGAGGGTCCGCCACCGAAAGAGTGGGAGCCTCCACCGAAGCTGTGGCCGCCACCGCCGAAGCTGGGCGCGCTGCGTCCGCCGCCACCGAAGAACGAGTGGTTGCTGGGCTGCTGGGGACGGGCGTAGGACTGGCCGAATCCGCTGGATCCGCCGCCGAACGGGCGGGGAGCGGAGTAGCTCTGCTGGGGGCCGCGGTAGGTTTGAAGCGGGGCGGGGCGACCCATGTATCCCTGGTTCGGACGGGGGTAGCCACCGAAGCCATTGCCGGGGCGGGGAGACGGGGCGACCGGCTGAGGGCGGGAGTAGGGTTCGTTACGGCCGCCGAAACCAGGAGAGCCACCGCGGAAGGGCTGGGGGCCGCCGGCAAGGGGCTGGCGTCCGGAGAAGGGCTGACCGCCGTATGGCTGGGTGCGGCCCCGGAACTGCTCGGGACGGCCGTTGGCGGGGGGTAGGTGGCTGAAGGCCTGCTGACCAGGAGACTGCGGGCGCGTGAAGCCGCCCTGCATGTGTCCGTAACCCTGCATGGGGCGGGCCGGCTGCATGCGGTGTAGTTCCTGCTGAGAGCCGCCGAAGAAGGAGTGACCGCCGCTACGGGGCCCGGGGGCGCCGTGGATGTTCATGGGCTCGTGGTTGTAGTTGCCGAAGCGGGCGTAGTCGCGGCCACCGTAGCCACCGTGGTTCCAACCGCTGCGTCCGCCGTCCCAGCGGCGGCCGCCGTGGGCGAAGCCCCAGTCGCGAACCTCATGGCTGTGGCTCCAATAATAACCGTGGTTGTAGAGGCAGCCGCCTCTGGCCCAATCAAGGCCCCAGTATCCGAAGCCGAAACCGAAGTTGAAGAACGGAGCCACTGCGAAGCGCAGGCCCCAACCGATTCCGCCGCCGATGTAAAGGCCCCAGTCACCGAATTCGAAGCTGGGGTAGGGGGCGATGGGAGCGCCGTAAACGTACCACGGGTTGTAGCTGGGGACGTAGACGTATTCGGGGTTGGTGGGCTCGATCTGAATGTAGTTGGGCTGCTGGATCACCTGCTGCTGCGCGGTGCTCTGGAGGTTGCCGTCCTGCTGGGCGCGCTGGCGAAGGAGCTGGATGGTCTCGAGGACATCCTGCGGCTGGTTGTAATAGGCGTTGCCGAGGGCGGCGGTCCACTGCAGGTTGCCGTCGAGCATGGCGAGGACCTGGGGGAAAGCGGTGAGGGCCTTCACGCTCGGGTCCCAGCCGGTCTGCGCGTTGGCGCCCTGGGCGATCTGCTCGGGCTGGGCACCGTTCATGGAGCGAACAAACTGGTCGGCCGCGGTGATCTGTGCGGGATAGGTGGAGGCGGTGAGGATCTGGGCGACGAGCTGGTCAGGGTAGAGCGCGATGGGGGCTACGAGCTGTTCAAGCTGCTCAGCGCCGAGGGGTTGCTGAGTGGGCTGTACGGCTCCAGAGCCGTAGTCGTCCTGGGGGTAATCAGGTTCGCCCTGGTATGCGTAGTCCTGGGGCTGCTGATAGTTTTGCTGAGGCTGGCCGGCGTAGGCCTGCTGGTCTTGATACTGCTGCTGGTCATATTGCTGCTGGCTGGACTGGCCACCGTAGTAGCGGGGGAGGGGCTGGACCTGGGGGGTCGGTTCGTCGTCGGACTGTGCGGGCGGCAGCTCCTGAGGCTGTTCGGGCGGATTCTCCTGGGCCACTTCACTCGATGGGGCGGGCTCGGATTGAGTGTCGTCGTAGACCTGGGGGCGGTTCTTGGGGGCGCGAAGATGGCGAGGCTTGGAGGCGCCGTGATCGTAGGCCTGGGGCGAGTCCTTGTACCAGTTCGGGGCTTGATTCGGGCTGGAGGGGGGTGGGGCCGCCGTGGCGGAACCGTCGGACGGGAGGGGGGTACCGGCGTGCGGCTTGTTGGCGAAGTTGGGGTCGAGGTAACCCTGGGGTGAGCCGGACTGAACGTCGGTGAGCTGGGCGGGGCCGGAGACCTGCGGATCAGCCTGGGGCGGGTTGTCGGGATTCTGAGCTGCGGCGAAGGCGGGTATTCCAGCCGCCAGAGCCAGGGTCAAAAATAATCTAGTGGTCATTACCGCCTCACATTCGGGCGCGCGCCATCGCGTACAAGGCCGTTGCCAGGAAACCCCCGTACTCTGCTCACGTCTTCCCGGGGGTGGTTCTTTCCGGAGGCAGGCGGTCGCAGGGTTGAAGGCGTAGACCCGGGCGGGAGGGAATAGTTGCGCGACTGGAATGGAAAGAATGGAGTGCTATTAGACCAGCAAGTCTGCGTCGCCTAAACCACGCACCATCGGGCCCCCTTTCGATAGCCTTCAAAGATCGACGGGGTTCCGCGTATTGGCGGAACCCCGTTGTTCCTGGCGAAATGGTTTGTGGCAGGTCAGGCGACGGCGCCGGTGGCGGCCTGTTCTTCGGCATCCATCTTGGTGCTCATTTCCGCTGCTGCTGCGGCGAGGGCGCGGTGATGGATGGTGAACAGGGCGAGTTCGAGGCGGTCGGAAACGCCGGTCTTATCGTAAATGGAGCGGAGATAGTTCTTGATGACCTGCTCGGTGGTTTTGAGACGAAGGGCGATGTCACGGTTCTTGCAGCCCTGTACGATGAGGGCGACGATGCGCATTTCCTTGGGGGTGAGGCGGTCTCGGACGCGGGTGCCGACGACGTCTTCGTCCACGGGACTCACGGCAGCCAGTTGCGGTGGAATCCAGGTATCGCCGTTGGAGACGCGGCGGACGCAGTCGACGAGAGCCTGGCCGGTGACATTCCGAAAGATCACACCGCGGAAGCCCTGCTGCACGTAGACCTGGGCCGCTTCACTGTTCTCGGCGATGACGATGCCCCTGCTGCCGGCCTTCTCAAGACGCCGACGCAATTGGAGCAGGTCGGGTCTCAGAGAGGCCGCAAAGAGAATGATGGATCCGGGAAATGTATCGATGGCGTGGAACAGCCGTTCCAGGTCCGCGCATTGAGCAATGATGCGCAAATCGTCGTCGGCTGCCAGAACCTTTGCCGTCCCTGCCCGGAAAATGGCCTGGGAATCAGCGAGAATGATCTTCTTCATAGTGTGCGCCTCAACCGCCGCGACAACGCGCGCGTCTATACTGAGCCGATCATGCCGGCCCGACAGACCCGTGCCGTACTGTGCCGCTTTGGAAATTCAGCTTCCCCCTGCACCATATCGGCAGTCCCCCAATTCCCTTCTCTGCCGAAATTGAAATACGCGTATCGGCCCCGTGCTCACTCAGCCCGGTACCAATTTGGTGCTTGTTCCGCTAACTGTCTGTATTTCGTTTACGAGCTTACAGTCTGTCACGGCCGTCACAAAAGAAAAAATCCCACGAATGGGGTGGATGTGGGAGCTTGGCGAGGGCCGAGGCTCAGGGGTGAGGGTCAGGCACTAGGGTGGGGCATCAGGGGTCGTGGTGTTCGCTCGAGATGGCTTGCGGGGGCCCGTACACTGGAGATATGGCGAGACCAATCATTCTGGCCGTGGATGATGACGTGAATGTGCTTGAGGCGGTGGTGCAGGATCTGCGCCGGCGCTATGGGGCCGATTACCGCGTGATGCGCGCTGCCGGAGGCCAGGCCGCGCTGGACACGTTGTCGCAGGTAAAGGAACGTAACGAAAACGTGGCGCTGCTGATCAGCGATCAGCGCATGCCGGGGCTGACGGGCGTGCAGGTGCTGGAACGGTCACGAGAGGTTTATCCCGAGGCGCGGCGGGTGTTGCTGACGGCGTATGCCGATACCGAGGCGGCGATCCAGGCGATCAATAGCGCGCGCATTCACTACTACCTCAACAAGCCGTGGGATCCACCTGAGGAGCGTCTGTACCCGGTAGTCAGCGATCTGTTGGAGAGCTGGAGGCTGGGCTACCGGCCGCGGTTTGAAGGGCTTACGGTGCTGGGCCATCGGTGGTCGGCGCGGGACCACGAGATCCGCAGCTTCCTGAGTTGCAATCATGTGCCCTACCGCTGGCTGGACGTGGACGGGGAAGAGGGCTCGAAGCTGCTTCAGGAGCGGAAGCTCGAGTCGGCTGAGTTCCCGGTTGTGCTGTTTCCGGACGGAGCATCGCTTGCAGCGCCCTCGCCCGAGGAGCTGGCCCAGCGCGTGGGACTGAAGATCCAGGCCAGCAAGGATTTTTACGACCTTGTGGTGGTGGGAGGCGGACCTGCGGGACTGGCGGCGGCGGTGTACGGTGCGAGCGAGGGCTTGCGTACGCTGGTAGTTGAGCCGGAGGCGCCGGGCGGGCAGGCCGGAACAACTTCACTGATCAAGAACTACCTGGGCTTCCACCAGGGGATAACGGGTGCCGAACTGGGCCAGCGCGCGTTGTTGCAGGCGCAGGCTTTTGACGTGGAGTTCGTCACGCAACGGGCGGCCGGGCTGCGCATCGATGGGCAGTACAACTTTATCTGCATGAGCGATGGCCGCGAAGTTTCCTCGCATGCGGTGGTTCTGGCTCCGGGTGTTCAGTACCGCAAGCTGGACGTTCCGGGCGCGGAACGGCTGACTGGCCGGGGTATCTACTACGGGGCGGCGCTGGTGGAGGCTCCCAGTTGCAAGGATGAGGACGTCTATGTGGTGGGAGGCGCGAATTCGGCAGGGCAGGCCGCGCTGCATTTCTCCAAATATGCCCGAACAGTGACCATGTTGGTGCGCGGACCGGGTCTGGCGGCAACCATGTCGAAATATTTGATCGATGAGATCGGTCGCACATCGAATATTGTGTTGAGGCCGCAAACGCAGGTCATCCGAGCCATTGGCGAGGAGCATCTGGAGGGGTTGCGGCTGCGCGGACCAAATGGCGAAGAGGAGGTCAAGGCTGAATCGCTCTTCGTGTTCATCGGGGCTGCGCCGCGTACGGATTGGCTTCCACCGGCAATTCTGCGCGATGAGAAGGGTTTTATTCTCGCGGGGCCCGATTTGCGCAACGACGGCAAGTTGCCGCCGGAGTGGCAGGAGACTCGCGAGCCGTTTCTTCTGGAAACGAGCGTTCCCGGAGTATTTGTAGCCGGGGATGTGCGCCACGGATCGGTGAAACGCGTGGCATCGGCGGTGGGGGAAGGCTCGATCGCCGTGCAGTTTATTCACCAGTACCTCGCCGGATTCTAAGAGCGGGGACGGGGGGCAAGGGGACTCAGTGGCTCAGGAAAGCGACAAACCGGGCATGAACTGGCCGGTGGACGGCAAGCCGGTGCAAACGGAAGACGTGCAATTTGCGGCAGTGGAAGCAGCGCTGAAGGCCCTGCCGCGTTTTGCTGAATCAGACCTTTCAGTGCTGAACGGCCCAGAGCCGCTGATGCGGGTGACTGCCCCGGCGGAAAGCATCATCTGCAAGCCGGGCGAGTCTCCCCTGTGGTACTCGGTGGTGCTGGAAGGCAAGCTGCGCGCCGATCGCCAGGAGCAGGATGGATCGCTGACAGCGGTGGGATTTGCCAAGGCTGGCGAGGGATTTGGCGAGACTCCGCTGCTGTATGGCAAGGAGTCGTCGACGTTCTTTATTCGCGCTGTTGAGGACTCGGTGCTGGTGCGGCTTTCAGAGCAGCAGTTCTGGGACGTGATGTCCTGTTGCCCGGCAGTGCGCAAGATGATTGTGCACGACATGTCCGAGCGTGTTTCCGCTTACCAGGTAGAGGCGTTGCATCGCGAGAAACTGGTGACGCTGGGCACGCTGGCGGCGGGATTGATGCACGAACTGCACAATCCTGGTTCGGCTGCGAAGCGATCTGCCGCGCAGTTGCGCGAGAACCTGCGCATCCTGCAGGAACTTGGGGTTCGCATTGGTGCGAAGCCCAAGACGGCCGAGCAGCTTAGCTGCATCCAGGAGTTGCTGCGGCACACAATGCAGAGCTGCCGCCTCACGGCACTCAGCAGCGTCGATCAGGCCGATGCGGAAGAAGAGTTATCTCAGTGGCTCGAGTCTGCCGGCGTCGAGAATGCGTGGACGATCGGACCGGCCCTGGTAGAGATGGGTTTTCAAACTTCGGAACTGCAGTGCGCGCAGGTCTTCTTCGAGCGCGGCCCGTTTTCCGATGTGCTCAACTGGCTAGGCGCGATGGTGTCGAGCATGAAGCAGGTGTGCACGATCGAGGAGAGTCTGGGGCGGGTGTCGGACCTGGTGTCGGCTGTGAAGAAGTTTGCGTACGACGAGAAGTCACCGGCACGCGATCTGGACGTGCACGATAGCCTGCAGAGCACGCTGACGATTCTGGGGCATAAGCTGCGCATCAAGCAGATCAAGGTGGAGAAGCGATTTGATGCGTCGCCGTCAGTGATTGAGACGCGCGGCTCGGCGCTGTCGCAGGTGTGGACTAACCTGATCGACAATGCGGCAGACGCGTCGCCAGCCAACGGCAAGATCGAGATTGCGACGTGGACGGAGCCGGAGTGGCTGGTGATCAGCATCGGCGACCAGGGCGCGGGGATTCCTGAAGCGGTTCTGCCGCATATTTGGGAAGCGTTCTTCACGACGAAGCCACAGGGGTCGGGAACGGGGCTTGGGCTGGACATTGTGCATCGCATCGTGACGCAGAAATTCGATGGGCAGATCGCGGTAGAGTCGAAGCCCGGCGACACGCGGTTTATTGTTCGTCTGCCGCGGCGCGGCGGGAATTACGCACAGCGCGCTTTGAAAACAACAGCGCACGCCTGATCTGAATGAAGTTGCTGCCTCCGCTGCCGATGAAAGGGTGGGGAGGCAGCGATGGCCGACCGAGCAGAACTGGTGGAAGCTGCCCTTGAGGTGTATCCCGAGGGGCTGGCGCTGCTGGACGAGGCGGATCGCGTGGTGTTCTGGAACCACGCAGCAGAGATCATCACCGGACATCCTAACGCGGGGATAATCGGACGCGAGCTTCCGCAGGGGCTCGAACCGCTGACAGCGTGCGGCTTGTTCGAGCGCAGCGAACTACTCATGGCGCCGGCGAGCAGTCCGCTGCTGGCGCGCGGGACACTGGTGCACGCGCAGCACAAGCAGGGGCATGACATCCCGGCGATCACTCGCAGGCTGGTGCTGCGCGATCCGCTGGGCGGGCGGATCGGCACGGCGATGGTGTTTCATCCCTCAGAACATGCCAATGCCCTTCCCCATGGCGATACCAGCGAGGGCTCGGAGGTAAGGGCGAGCCAGGCTGAGCTTCGCGATCACCTTGAAACGGAGTATGAGCGGTTTGTGCATGAGGCGGTTCCGCTGGGCCTGCTGTGGATCACGGTGGATCAGGCGGAGTCCATGCGCAAAACGCATGGGGCGCGGGCGTGCGAGGCGATGCTGGAGAACGTGGAGCGCACGCTGGCCAATCATCTGCGCGCAGGCGAAGAGGTAGGGCGCTGGGGAGACGGCGAGTTCCTGGTGCTTTCACACGAGGCGAGTGGCGAGGTGCTGGCGAATCATGCGCAGCTGCTGGCAGGACTTGCGCGCACGGCGGATTTTCGCTGGTGGGGCGACCGGCTGACGCTCACGGTGAGCGTGGGAGCGTCTAAGGCGGAGCCGGGTGAGGCGCTTGCGGAAGTTTTGAATCGGGCGCGGGAAGGGATGGAGACGAGCGCACATGCGGGTGGCAATCGGGTCACGTGGGCGCCGGGGAGGTTTGCATGTTCGCGATCATAGGGATTCTGGTTGTCTTCGGCGCGGTGATCGGCGGGTTCCTGATGGAGAAGGGGAACCTGGGGGTGCTGGTACAGCCGGCGGAGTTGTTGATCATTGCCGGAGCGGCGACGGGGACGCTGCTGGTGGCCAATCCATTGCATATTCTGAAGGGCATTGTGGCGGGAATTCTTGGAGTGATCAAGGGCAAGGGGATTGCCAAGGGGCGTTACCTGAACACGCTGAAGATGATGTACCAGTTCCTGAACAAGGTGCGCAAAGAGGGATTGCTCAGCGTGGAGGAAGACGTTGAGAAGCCGGACAAGAGCGCGATTTTCAAGAACTATCCGGAGTTTCTGGCGGATCATCATGCGCGCAATTTTGTGTGCGACACGCTGCGCATGGCTATCACCGGGGGCGTGGAGCCGTTCGACATGGACCAGATGATGGAGCTCGACATGGAGGTTCATCATCATGACGCCACGCAACCGGTGAGTGCGCTTTCGACGACCGCCGACGCGCTGCCGGGATTAGGGATTGTGGCGGCGGTGCTGGGTGTGGTGATCACGATGGGCGCTCTGGGCGGGCCTCCGGAGGAGATTGGGCACAAGGTAGCGGCGGCGCTGGTGGGCACGTTTCTGGGCATCCTGCTTTGCTATGGTGTGTTGGGGCCGGTGGCCTCGAACATGACCAAGGCAGCCGATGAGCATAACAGCTATCTGCATGTGCTGCGGGTTTTGCTGCTGTCGTTCCTGAAGGGGTCGGCGCCGATGATCGCGATTGAGATGGCGCGGAGGGCAATTCCGGCGCATGTGCGGCCCACGTTCGATGAGATGGAGAAGCACTGCAAGGGCCAGAGCGCGGCGGCTGCCGGCGCTCCGGCGGCGGCCTGACGGGAAGCGGAGGGGAGAAGCGCATGTCGAGTACGAAGGCGCAGCCCATCATTGTTATCAAGAAGAAGGGCGGCCACGGGGGCCATCACGGCGGCGCGTGGAAGGTGGCGTATGCCGATTTTGTGACCGCCATGATGGCGCTGTTCATCGTGCTGTGGCTGATGAACTCGAGCGACAGGATCAAGAAGGCGGTGGCGGGTTATTTCAACGATCCAAAAGGAACGGCGAACCTGCTGGGCACAACGATGAATGGCAACGGCGTATCGGTGGTTGCGAACGAAGACAAACTGCGGCTGTTGAAGGACAAGCTTGAGGAAGAGATCAAGGCCAAGAAGGAGCTGGAAAAGCTTTCGAAGCAGATCGAAATCACGATTACCGCAGAGGGGCTGCGGATCGAGCTGATTGAGGGCAAGAATGGCACGTTCTATCAGAGCGGCAGTGCGGGGCTGAGCGGCAGCGGGCAGGAGTTGCTGAACCTGCTTGCGGGCGAGTTGAAGAAGTTGCCGAATGCGCTGCTGATCGAAGGCCACACCGACGCGGCACCCTACTCGAGCGACACTTCATATAGCAACTGGGAGTTGTCAGCGGATCGCGCCAACTCGGCGCGACGACTGCTGCAGCAGGCGGGCGTACGCGCGGACCAGGTGACGCAGGTGCGCGGTTATGCGGACCAGATGCTGCGGGTGAAGTCGAATCCGTTTGATCCGTCGAATCGAAGGATTTCGATTCTGGTGAAGAACGAGGGGGGTACGGCGGCTTCCCTTCCCGCGGTGGCAGGGACGTCGCGGGAGGCGGTAAAGGCGCCCGAGGCAGTGCCGGCCAAATCGCCTGCGCCGAAAGAGAAAGCCGGAGGAGCTTGAGCTCCTCCGGCTTGGATTGCAGATGGGTTGAAGGTTAGAAGTCGTAGCGAAGGCCGAACTGCATGCGGCGGGGAACGGTGAGCACGCTGGTGGCAACGCCTAGCTGGCCGCCGGTCAGGCCGGTGTTGATGAAAGCGGGATCCCAACGCACGGAGTTGGTGACGTTGTAGACTTCCCACGCGAAGCGGATGGCTCCAAAGTCGCCCGTCTTCCAGGTTTTCGCGATTCCCGAGTCGATATTGAAGTAACCATCGCCACGGAACACATTGCGCTCGCCGGCTTCACCCGCGTACGGCAGGCGCATGTTTCCGCCGCCGCAACCGCCGCAGTAGACCTGGCTGTTGATGGCATCCGGGTTGTCGAAGTACTGGATGTTGCCATCGGCGTCCCGGTGCTTGTGAGTCTTGATGGGACCGCTCCGAACGCCGAAGCTCTCGATTTCCCAGTTGGTGCTCCAGCCGGGCTCGAAGAAGGAAAACGGCAGGCCGCTGCTCCAGCGAGCGAGGCCCGACCACTGCCAGCCACCGATGATGGCGTCGAGGAATGCGTTGGCGTTGCCGGCCACGGCCTTGCCACGTCCGAAGGGAAGCAGATAGAGACCGTTGACCGTCACAAGCTGGCGGGTGTCGAAATCAGAATTGCCACGGTTGAGTTCAGGCTTCCAGGTATTGAGGATGAACGAGAACGTACCACCGTTGCGAAGGGTCGCGCGCTCGTTGTCCGAGCCCATGTCGATGGAGTGGGACAGGGTATAGGCGACGTCCATCTGCAGGCCGTGGCTCATGGGGTGCCGCAGAGTGATTTGTCCAGCGTTGTAGTAGCTGGCGCCTACGCTGCCGAGCACGTAGAGGGTGGCGAACTGATCCTGCCACATGCGCGGCTGCCAACCATCGGGGCACCCGTACGAGCAGTAGAAGTCGATGTCGGAGGTTGAGGTAGTGGCGCCGTAGCTATAGCGATACGGGGCCCACTCGTTGTTGTAGATGGCATCCGTGGCGCTTTCTCCGGGCTCGTCCGTTCCCTTCATGAAGGGCCACACATCTTCAAACCACTGGATGGTAGGTACGTGGACTGGTGCTTTTGTTTCGCCGGTGTTGTTGTACCAGGCCACACCGCCGTAGTCGCCGCCATGAAGGTCCGCTTGCTTGGAAAGCGCTGCTCCAGCGGTGAAGTAGTCGCCTCCGCCGGAAGGATCGTGGTAATTGACGGGCTCAGCGATATCGATGCTCTGCAAGAGCCGGCGTCCGAGGCGGCCGACATAGGAGCCTTCGATGATGAACCCGGCGGGCAACTCGCGTTGCACGGACAGGTCCATTGACTCCGAGTACGGGGTCTTGATGCGGCTGTCGAGGCCGGTCTGAATACTGAAGGAGTTGTTTGGATAGAGGTAAGGGAAGATCGTGGTCGCGTCCGGGGTCGGGTGGGCGATGTTGGGCAGCGTGTGGCGATCCATGAAGCGCGGGGCACCGGGATGGCTGCAGTCCGCTTGATTGGCGCAATCGCCTTCGATTTTGAAGACTCCGGCCGATGGGTTGGTGAGGGACGAGCTAAGGCCGAAGGAGCCGTGGGCGTCGAGGTCATTGACCAGGGCTTCACCGAAGTGGTCGTAGTACATGCCGAAGCCCGCGCGGATAGAAGTCTTGGTGTCGGGGCTGTAGGCGATGGCGAGCCGAGGAGCGAAGTCTTTCTTGTTGGCCGGATAGTAAGGCGCCTTGTTGTAGAACTTGCCGGTGGGAGCAAAGAGGAGATCCTGCTCATAGATCTGGCCCTGCTCGGCGGCTAGCTCACGCTGCCGAGCCCATGCATGGGTGTCGATCGTGGGCGCGATCTGCTGGCCCTTGGTTTCCCAAGGCGTCTCTAGATAGGAATAACGGACGCCGTAGGTGACGGTCAGATTGGGCCGAATACGCCATGCATCCTGGATGTAGCCTTCGAGTTCGTTGGAGGAGAAGTGGCGCTGGATGGCAGTGCCATCGGCAAGGAGCGAGCCCTGTGTGACGCTGGTGATCCTGTAGTTCACAACATCATTGCGGGCCGGAACCGTACCGACCATATTGGCGAAGGCGATGTTATATGAGTTGAGGAAGCCTCCGTCAACACCTCCTGCACCCGGCGCATTGCCCGACAGCCAGTAGGGGTTGGTAGTCGCGCTCGAGTAGGAGTTCTCGTCGGTGGAGTGGTTCTGGTGTATGAGACGCCAGTTGGCTCCGAACCCGAGGGTGTGGCTGCCCTTGGTCCAGCTCAGGTCGTCGACGAGGTTGTTGACCGGGACGCTGTAGACGGTGGTGCGACTCTGCGAGGTCGGTGTGTCAAGGAATCGGAAGCTGACATAGTCGCCCTTGCCGACGCCGGAGGCACTGCCGCCCTGGCGGATGTAGCCGTAACGAAGGTCGTTGATGAGATGGGTATTGATGGTCCAGACATCTCCGCCAATGATGCCTTTGTTGTTGGAGGTGAAGGTGGTGGAGGGGCCCTGGCCGGGGAACTGCTCGACGTCGCCTGAGGTGTCTTTCTGAAGCTGTCCCCGGACAAACAGGCGGTGCTTGTCGGAGGGGGCGAAGTCCATGCGTGCGAGGTAGGTGTTCTGGTCTACAGGCTGAGGAGAGGCGAACGTGAAGGAGCCTTCGTTCAGTCCGTCGCCCGATGCTGTTCCGTTGGCGGCCGGGAAGGAGTTGAAGAGAGCGAGCGCGTTGGGATTGGGACCAGCTCCAAAGGGATATTCGGCGGTGTTACAGACCTTGCAGCCTGAATCAAGAGCCGTGATATCACCCATCGACAGAGATTTGGTTGTGTTCGGGGTGTCGAAGTAGGTGATCGTGCCGGCCTGATAGGAGGCTGTTGGCACAGTGCGTGTCGTCGGTGACGATTCACGACGCCGATAAGCTTCCCAGTTACCGAAGAAGAAGATCTTGTCCTTCTTCAGCGGCAGGCCAAGATCAGCGCCATAGATGTTACGGATTAGTTTGCCGGGCACGTTGGACTGGCCGGAATTGAGCTGGCCCTGCTTCACCAGCGGGTCGTTTGCCACGCCGAGGCCGTTGCGGTTGTACTCGTAAACGGCGCCGTGAATCTTGTTGGTGCCGGACTTTGTGACCATGGAGACCTGGGCTCCGGAGGAGCGGCCAGTGTCAGCATTGGAATTGCCTGTGACGACGCGGAACTCCTCGATGGAGTCCTGTGTCTGGCGCAGTACCCCGGTGAAGGCATAGCCGTTCACCTGGTCGTTGTCGTCAATGCCATCGATGGTGACGTTGCCCTGGTCAGAGCGCCCGCCGTTAACGGCACCGCTGCGGGGATCATTGGCCCCAATATTCGCAGCAGGCAGGAAAAGCACGCCGGGCTGGAGCGAAAGCAGGTCTGGTACGTTGCGCTCTTCTGAGGGCAGCGCCTGAATGGTCGCGTTGTCAGTGGAGTTGCCCAGCGAGGCGTCGGTGACATTGAGGGTCTGGGCGGTTGCTGAGACGTCGACTGTAACCGTTGCGGCCTGCACGCCGAGAGCAAAGTCGATGTTGGCGGGCTGGTTGACCAGCAGTTCTGCAGTCTTGGACTGATCACCGAATCCGGCCGCAGTGACGGTGATGGTGTATTTAGCCGGCGGGATCTGCAGGAACTGGTAAACACCGGAAGCGTCCGCCTTCGCGGTGAACGACTGGCCGTTGGCGCCATTGGTGATGGTCACCGTAGCGCCGGGCACCAGAGCACCGGAGGGGTCCTTGATGACGCCGCGCAATGAGGTTGTTGCCGTCTGGGAGAAGACAAGGGAAGCAGTGGAGAGGATGCAAAGAAGCACCCAACCCCATAGGGATCTTTTCACGTCGGTTCCTCCAAATTAACTGCAGCCTTGATGCCCGCCACAGCAATGAAATTGGTCGCATGCGATGAAGAGAAGGGGCCTCCGCATCGCCTTGATCTACTTGTAGTTCGTGGTTACCGACCTTGCTCCGACTTCTGGGGGGCCCACTAATTCCAATATTAAAGGAGAAAGAATTGCGGTTTTGGGCCTGAACCTCAGAGCGGGTCAAGACAAGATTAGTCAATATCTTGACCGATGTTTGACTGCAATTCAACAACAATGTGCCTCAGACCTGTCAAGTGTTGTGAAGCGGACAGGAGGACCACTGGCGCGATCGGAATCGGGGGGCAGGACGGATAAACATGGTGCAATTCCGTGCTGACTAGCCGTCCCAAAGCCCAAGGGGACCAACGCCAGACGGTCATCCCCAGGGTGCACAACGCGCTGACTTTAGATAGTTTTAGCACCCGGGCGATAAGGATTCCATGAAGAGGGACTGGACACCGGGCGGCGACGGGTTCAGGGAGCAAAAAAGAGACGGCCGGCACACGAGGCGCCGGCCACTTGATGATCCGAGCTCGCTCGCCTTAGAAAAACAGCTTGGCGGAGAGCTGGAGTTGGCGTGGTCCGTAGAGCAGGTTGTTGGTGCTGGTGGGAGCACCGAACACCGAAGCGGGGTTGCTGGCTACGAACGGCGTGATGCAACCGGCGAACTGGGAATCCGTCGGTGCCGCCGAGGTGGCCGGGCACCCGTTCGCTCCGGGGTAGCTCAGGGTGGAGTAGGTGGTTGCGACGCCCGAAACGAGGGTGTGATTGAGGACGTTGAAGGCTTCCCCGATGAACTGCAGGTAGATCTGCTCGTGGATGGGGATGTCGCGAGTGACGCGGAAATCGATGTTGTGGATTCCGGGTCCGGGCTGGCTGTTGCGCTGGATCTGCGGCGGACGGCCAGTGGTAGGCGCGCCCGAGCTGGAGCTCATGGCTCCACCGAAGATGTTGCCGTCGGCTGCGGACGGGGTGCTGCTTTTGAGGACCGCAGACGGAGCGCTCATGCTGGCGACGATGGGGAAGCCGGTGGCTTCCGTCGCGGTGCCGGAGAAGGTGAAGCCGTTGACGCCGTGCCGTACCCAGGGGTTGTCGCTGGTGATGGTGGGCTTCCAGAGGAGGGTGCCGACGAAGCGGTTGCGGACGTCGAGGTCGGAGCGACCATACTCGGCCTTGAGGTTGTTGGGGTCGAGGACGGGGTTGCCGCCGTAGAAGGTGCCGAAGGCGCCCTGCACCTGATCGTCGTCGGTGGACTTAGACCAGGTGTGGTTCAGAAGGACCTCGAAGCCGTGGTTGAAGGGACGGCGGACCGTGACGGCCATGGAGTGATACCAGGCGTTAGCCACACTGAAACCGGCGTTGATGGAGGTCAGCGTCGGATCGATGCGGTCAGTGGCGAGGTAGTAAGGCACGGTCATCTGGGTGGTTTTGCCGAAACGGTCAGTCACGTTGTAGCTGCGGATTCCGTGCGGGGCTTGTCCGACGAGGTTGCCATCGAGGAAGACGGGGAGGCGCAGAGCGCGCGAGCCGACATAACCGATGTTCAGAGTGAACTTGCCGGGCATAGCCTGTTCGACGCCAAGCGCGAACTCGTGCGTGATGGGCGGTACGAAATCAGGCGAGAGGCCGTGGAAGCTGGCCGACCCTTTGCCGCTGATGGGAGTAACGGTGGGGGCTGTGCCTCCATCGGGATGCAGGGCACCGGAGAGCGCCGGACCCGGCGGAAGGAATGGAACATCGGGGAACTGCAGCGTGGCCGGCGTAGCAGGGACGCCCTTGGAAGGCAGGCACTGGTTGCAGCCCGAGAAGTTGTAGTTGATCTGATACATGCCGTTTTCGACACGCATGGCGTAGTAGGTGCTGCCCTGGTTGAGGCCGGTGAAGATGCCGTATCCGCCGCGGACGACGGTGCCCTTGTAGGGGTTCCAGGAGAAGCCAAAGCGCGGTTGCACGCGGGTGGCCACGTTCTTGATGGTCTTGTTGTAGTGCTCGGCGAGAGCGGAGGTTGTGTTGGGAACTTCAGGGTCCGGGGTGAGTTGCAGGTCGTAGCGAATGCCGAGGTTGACCGTCAGGTTCTGACGCAGCTTCCAGGTGTCTTCAGCGAAACCGTCATACATCTTCATCCAGAAGTCGTCAGCGCCGGCCTTTTTGGCAGGATTGATCTGGTCGATGGTCTGGACGAATGAGTTGTAGTGGGAACCGGCGTAGGGGTCGATGTCGCCTGCCTGACCGGCGAATGCGTCGGCAGCCCAGTTCTGGAACTCTTGTGTAACGTTGCCCGAATAGCTGTAAATGCCGCCGCCCTGGAAGAGGTTGATCATGATTTCGTGGACGAGGTTGACGTCGCCGCCGAACTTGAACGTGTGACGGCCGTGCACCTTGTTGAAGACATCGGTGAACTGCAGACGATGCTCATCGGGCTCGGCGATACGAGGCAGCGCGTTGGGCATGCCGTAGGTTTCGGCGCCCATGCCGATGCTGGGTCCGGGGGCATTGGCTCCGGCGGTCTCGAGGTCGCGTCCCCACTGGAAGCGGAAATCGTTGACGGCGGTGCTGCTCAGAGTGGAGGTCCAGTGCGCGATCAAGAAGCGCTCGTGATAGCTGGTGGGTCCATTGGTGCTGGCCGAGCTGTTGGAGTACGTGGGGTTGGGCGCGTAGCCGTTGGTGCTGTCGAAGTTGGCGAAGTTGAAGTTCGCGTAGAGAAGGTTCTTGTCGTTGAGCTGGTAGTCGAGGCGCGGGAAGAAGAGGTTCTCCCGGGCGTAGCGCGAGGGAGGCTCACCGCTGCCGCCGCCGAGGTCCTGCAGGAACTTGATGGCGGAAAGGCATTGGGCACTCGTGATGGCCGGCGTGTTGGTGAGATTGCCCTGGGCATCGCGTAACAGCGGGCATTGCGTCGGCGAGATGGTCGACGTATCGGTGTAGCTACCGGTCGGAGTGGTCGTTACGTTGTTCGTCTGGTAGTAGAGAACCCGGCCGACGCGGCGGAAGCCGTCATAGGTGAAGAAGTAGAAGAGTTTGTCCTTCTTGATGGGACCGCCCACGCTGCCGCCGAACTCCTGCTGCTGGTGGATGGGCTGCGTGAGGAGGAAGGGATTGCCGTTGTTGTATAGGGCCGACCACTTGCTGATGGGATCGAGGGCGTTCAGATCGGGATAGCGCAGGTAATAGAACAGGTCGCCATGCATGTTGTTGGTGCCGTTCTTGGTGATGGCGTTTACCTGCCCACCGACTGCCTGGCCGAACTCGGCTGAGTAGGTCGACGTCTGGGCCTGGAACTCCTTGATGGCGTCGAGGCTGTAGACGAAGGGAGCACCCGAGGAGCGGCCGCGCGCCTCAGAGAAGAGCATCTGGTTGTTGTTGGCGCCATCGACGTAGTTCTGGTTGTAGAGGCCGCTGATGCCGTGGAAGCTGACTAGGCCGCTGCCGCCGTCAGGCACAACGTTGGGCGTGAGCAGAACGAAATCGCTCCAGTTGCGGCCGTTTACGGGCAGATTCTGGATGATGTGCTGATCGACAACCTGCGAGACTTCAGTCTTCTCGGTATCGAGCAGAGGTGTCTCGCTGGTGACCTCGACGGTGGTGCTTGCGGACTCGACCGAGAGCGAGAGGTTGATGGTCAGGGTCTGGCCGACGAGGAGCGTGAGATTGGTAGCATTGACCTTGCCAAAACCGGCAGCGCTTGCCTGGACGGTGTAGTGGCCGGGCTGCAGGAACGGGGCGACGTAGATTCCCTGATCGTTGGTGGTGAACGTGCGCGTCGCGCCGGTGTCAGAATTCAACACGGTTACGGATGCGCCTGAAACAACTGACTGGCTCGCATCCATCACGGTGCCGGAGATGGTTCCGGCACCCGCTGTCTGCGCGTAGCCGGAGATGGTTGCTATGGAAAGGAAGAATGACAAGACACACAGCAGGAATGCTGCGCGAGGCAGAGATGTAGTTCGCATCTTTTCGGTCTCCAAGATGGTTCGCATCAAATGCACTGCGGCTTAACGCAGGCAGAGGAAGAACACTTGCAGGCTTGTTGTCTTATTGTGACTGGATGACAGATTGGTTTTAGTGGTAAAGCATGGCCCTGTAATTTAATTTTCTGCTTTTCGGGCCTTAACTTCAAATGTTTGCCGCATAAAGATACGGTTAAATTGGCCGGCGAACGCGGGGTCATCCATCAGTTAGGCTACTGTTATGCACAGATTCCGCATCCCCCAGCTATCGCTCGCTGTTTTTGTGTGCGCCAGTGTATGCCCGATCGCCTTTGCGCAAAAACCTCCCATTCAAATCATTGCCGACCTGACGGACGCTCCTCGCAAGATTTATCACGCCGAAGTGGATCTGCCGGTTACGCCGGGTCCCCTTACGCTGACCACGCCACGGTGGATTCCGGGAAATCATCGGCCTACTGGTCCGGTCAGCGACATTACCGGCGTTGTGTTTTCGAGCGATGGCAAACCGGTTGAGTGGCGGCGCGACGATGTTGACATGTACGAATTCCACGTGACAATCCCCAAGGGAGCGACTACGCTGCATGCGCATCTGGATTGCATTGTGACGGGGCGCGTGTCAGCCAAGATGGCGGTGCTGGAGTGGGAGAAGCTTCTGCTCTATCCTGCGCACATTCCGGTGCGTGATATTCCGGTTCAGCCATCGCTGAAGGTGCCGGACGGGTGGGGTGTGGGAACGGCGCTGCAGCCGGAAGGAGCTTCGGCGTGGCCGATGCCGGCGACGGGAAGCACGACGAAATTCGCGGTGACGAATGTGGAGCAACTTGAAGACTCGCCTGTCATTGCGGGGCAGTACTTCCACGAGTTCGCGCTGGCGCCGACGATTTCGCCGAAGCACTACATCGATGTGGTTTCAGATCAGCCGGAGGACTCGAACCTGCGGCCGAGCACACTGGCAGAGATCAACAACCTGGTGCGTGAGGCCGATGCCGAGTATGCATCGCATCACTACAACGTCTACCACTTCCTGTTGACGCTGTCGGACATGGCAGGCGGAGAAGGCCTGGAACATGGGCAATCGTCAGACAACGGCGTGGGCGAGAAGGGTTTTGCGGACGATGCGCATCAACTGGCCGAGGCCGATCTGCTGTCGCACGAATTTACGCACTCGTGGAATGGAAAATATCGCCGGCCAGTGGGACTGTATCAGCCGGACTTTGCGACGCCGCAGCAGGGCGCCCTGTTATGGGTCTATGAGGGCATGACTCAGTATCTGGGCAACGTGCTGGCGGCGCGATCGGGGCTGAAGTCGCAGGCGCAGTATCGCGATTTGCTGGCGATGAGCGCAGCGAATCTCGATACCAAGCCGGGCCGCGAGTGGCGTTCGACGGAAGATACCGCGATTGCCGCCAGCGTGTTGCGCGGAGGGAATCCGGCGTGGTCAAACTGGCGGCGCGGGCAGGACTACTACCAGGAAGGCGAGTTACTTTGGCTGGATGCGGATACGCTGATCCGCAAGATGACGGACAACAAGAAGTCGCTGGACGATTTCGAAAAGATCTTTCTGGCGAAGGGCGGCAATACTGGGCCGCTGATTGTGACGTATACGTTCGACGAGCTGGTCGCGGATCTGAACCAGGTGGTGAAGTATGACTGGGCGACGTTCCTGCACGATCGCGTGGACAGGATCAATCCGCGTGCAGATCTTGCGGGTATTGAGCGTGGCGGTTACAAGCTGGTGTACAAGGACAAGCCCAGCGCCTCGGAAAAGACGATATCGTCGCTTGGCGGCAGACGCGGCGGCGGCGTGGATTGCTGGTATTCGCTTGGGCTACGGATCGGCGCAGATGGAAGCATCGCCGATGTGCGCTGGAATGGGCCTGCGGACAAGGCGCGCCTAGCGCCGGGACAGAAAATCATGGCCATCAACGGACAGGTGTTCTCTGCAGAGATGCTGCGCGATGCGATCAAGGGTGCGAAGGGCACGAGTGAGCCGATCAAGTTGATTGTGCAGTCGGACACGTACGTGACGAATGCCGAGATCGACTATCACGACGGCGAGCGCTTCCCTGTCCTGGAGCGCGTGGATGGAACGTCCGCGTATTTGGATGACATCACGAAGCCGCTGACAACGCCGGAAAAGGCGCCCGAGACCAAGAAGGAAGAATCGGGCCTGTAGCTTCAGGATTGATTCGGGATGCCCGCGTCTGGTTGATGATGGCGCGGGCATTTTTGCATTCGGAGCGGCCGGCGCCGATGCAGTAGTCTGTTGTGTCAAGAGAGGTCTCAGGACAAATGTTCAATTCCCTGCATCGGTGGGTCGGCGCGTTCGCTCTTATTTTGCTGGCTGTGGTGTGCGTTCCTGCACAAGAGACAAAGGTGTCGGGCGATGACTTTATCAAATCGCACTACACCAAGTACGAATTCCGGATCCCGATGCGCGACGGCAAGCGGCTGTTCACTGCTGTGTATGTGCCGAAGACGTCGGCCTTCCCTGCCGATCCCGGGCCGTACCCATTCCTGATGGATCGCACGCCGTACAGTGTCGCCCCGTATGGTGAGGACAAGTATCCCGCACACCTCGGGCCTTCGGACGAGTTCGAGAAGGGCGGCTACATCTTCGTGTATCAGGATGTGCGCGGCCGCTACATGAGTGAAGGCGAGTTCATTGAGATGCGTCCGCACATCGACGATAAGAAGTCGCCGCAAGATGTAGATGATTCGTCGGACACATACGACACCATTGAGTTTCTGCTGAAGAATGTCGACCATAACAACGGTAAGGTGGGTATTTGGGGGATATCGTATCCGGGCTTTTACACTTCGGCTTCGATCATCGATTCGCATCCGGCACTGGTTGCGGCAAGCCCGCAGGCACCGATGACGGATCTGTTCAAGGGGGACGACGCGTATCACGGCGGCGCGTTCATGCTGTCGGCGAACTTCGGGTTCTATGCCTTCTTCAAGCCGCAGAGCCAACCGCAGACGCCACACCAGAGCGTACCGTTTGATTTTGGAACGCCGGATACGTACAGGTTCTATCTGAATGCGGGGAACCTCGCGAATCTCGAAGCGCAGTATCTGAAAGGATCGAACTGGCTGTTCAACGACCAGATGAACCACGACACCTACGACAGCTACTGGCAGGCGCGCGATCTGTCGCGGCACATGAAGAATGTGAAATGCGCGGTGCTGGTGGTGGGCGGCTGGTACGACGCGGAGGATCTGAGCGGGCCGTATCGCACCTTCAACGCGATCAGCAAAATGAATCCGGAGACGCCGACGACGCTTGTGGAAGGACCGTGGGTGCATGGCGGCTGGGCGCGCGGAGAAGGAAGTCATCTGGGCGATATCCAGTTCAACGCCAAGACCAGCGAGTACTTCCATGCGAGTGTGCAGTTCCCTTTCTTTGAACACTACCTGAAGGGCAAGAGCGCGGGTGCGCAGCCGAAGGCCGTCGTGTTCGAGACGGGAACTAACGTGTGGCGGCACTTTGAGGAGTGGCCCCCTAAGGAAGCGAAGGCGAAGACGTTCTACTTCCATGCGGGCGGGAAGCTCAGCTTCGATGCGCCTGCGGACGCGAAGGGCGTAGATGAGTATGTGAGCGATCCGAATCATCCGGTGCCGTTTGTTGGCTACACGACTGATACGGTTCCCCAGCGCTACATGGTAGATGATCAGCGGTTCTCGAGCTATCGGCCGGATGTGCTGGTGTATCAGACGGATCCGCTGACGGAAGATGTGACGATTGCGGGGCCGATCTCGCCTAAGCTCAAGATCGCAAGCAGTGGGACGGACTCGGACTTTGTGGTGAAGCTGATCGACGTGTATCCCGAGGACTACGGTGACGCCGAAGGCCGGCCCAACAAGCGAGTGACTGACGAGCCGCCACTTCGGATGGGCGGCTACCAGGAGTTGCTGCGCGGCGAGCCGATGCGCGCGAAGTTCCGCAACAGCTGGGAGAAGCCGGAGCCGCTAACACCGGGCAAGCAGACGGAGGTGGACTTCACCATGCCGGACCTGTTCCACACGTTCCGCCGCGGGCATCGCATCATGGTGCAGGTGCAGAGCTCGTGGTTCCCGCTGACCGATCGCAACCCGCAGACGTTCACGGATATTCCGCACGCCAAGCCTGAGGATTTCAAGAAGGCGACCGAGCAGGTGTTCCGCGAAAAGGATGCGGCGAGCGGAGTGGAAGTGATGGTGATGCCCGCGAGGTAAATAGGTGCGCGTGCATAGTGGCGACGGGGAGCTTTGGCTCCCCGTTTTTCAGGTGGCGTGCTGCCGAGCGCGATCGTTCAAAGCGAGCGGCAGCAGAAGCAGAATGCACACCAGCGCCGCTGGCGCTGTGGCGAGGCCGATACGCAGGCTGCTGAAGGAGCCCGAAAGCCATCCGGTGAGCCATGGCAAGACCGAGCCTCCAAAGCCGCAGATCGAAAGAATCCATCGCGAGTCGGAAGCGCTACCCGCGCGAGCAAAGAAGCGCGAGAGCATGAGCGGAAACACGGGCGCCAGGGCAGCGCCGAGCGTAAGCATGGCGAAGCCACGCTCGACTGAACCAGGAAGCGCGATCAGCAATGCCGCGGCAATCAGAGCAACGGCGACTGCTCCGCGCAGAATGCGCTTTGAGTCCCTGCGCAGAAGCACGAGCGAGAACAATCCGCGCGAGACGAGGAAGCCTGTCCAATAGAGCGCGGAGGAAGCGGCGCCTCCGGCAGCGCCTACCCTCTCGCCGCGCATGGAGTAGGTGGCCAGCCATGTCGCGGTGGTGTTCTCGATGCCGACCTCAAGAAACGTGAGCACCGAAAACAGGACGATCCAGCCGACGTTGCGAATTCCTGAGTGACGCTCTGGCGCCGGCCTTGCAGGTGGGTCCTGCAACACAATCCAGCATGCAATTGATGCGGCCAACGCAGCTACCGCCAAGGCCTGGTACGCATCGCGGTAGGTGTGCTTCAACAACAGCTGCGCGGCGAGCAGCGGGGCCAGCAACGCGCCGGCGCTCCAACTGAAGTTTAAGAATGTGAGCGGAGCGGCGCTGCGGTCGGCGAACTTGCGACCTGTAAACATGCTCACCGCGCTCATAGGTATGCCCACGCCGATTCCGAGCACGAAGAAGAGCGGCCGCAATAACTCCAGATTTGCGTGCGCGATGCCCACACAGGCAGCAGCGAGCACGAGGAAACCCGCGCCCATGAGTTGCGCGTAGCGGCCAACGCAAAACAGGGCGCCGAGTGCCGTACCCAAGAAATAGAGGGAGAAGAGCAGGCCCGATTGCTTGTCACTCAGGTGAAACGCTTGCGTGATGGAGGGGAGCAGGGCGCCGCCGATGGCGTGCAGCACGCCCGTCAGAGCGAATCCAGCGTGAAGCACGCCAAGCGTCGCGGCGTCTGAGAGTCTGACGGCCATGTCAGGCCGGCTTTGCCTTGGGACGCGCGCGCTTTGGGTCGGGAGGGCACGTGGACTCGCGAATCACCATCTCGGGATGGATCGGCACGACATCAGGGAATGTTGCCTGGCCGCGAATCCGCTGCAGAAGGATGCGTGCAGCGACGATTCCCATTTGCCGAAGCGGCTGGCGGATGGTCGTCAAGCTCGGATTGTGAAAGGCGGCTCCCTGAATGTCATCGAAGCCGACCACCGACACATCTTCAGGCACGCGCAGCCCATGATTCATGAGGGCGCGAATGGAACCGATTGCGGCAATGTCGTTGTAAGCCACCAGCGCGGTAAATTCCGCGCCGAGCTGGATGAGTTCATTCGTAGGACCAAATCCCAGTTCGGGCGTGGACACACGGAGTTCGAGCTGCACACAAAGTTGCGGGCTGACGGTGAGTTTCAGGTCGCGCGCCACAGACATCAGGCATTCCCAGCGCTCATCAGCGTCTGCGCTGTGGCTGCCGCCACGCATGAACGCAATCTTGCGATGCCCCAATTGATAGAGATGACGCAAGGCCAGTTCGGCGGCCCGTCTCTGATCGAGCACCACGTTGGTAACGCCTTCGATGGGACGATGGCCTGCCACGACAACAGTGGGCAACGCGAGCGTCTTTTCCAGAATCGTATCGATGACGATGAACCCCTCGACGGAGCGCTCCATGAGCAGCCGGGGATATTCCTCCATTAGGTCGGGGCGGCGGCGGTGGCTGGCGGTGAGATAGAAATAACCTTCCTCGATGAGGAATTCCTCGACCCCGTCCAGCACCTCGGTTGCGTAACCGTCGCTGAGTTCAGGGACGAGCACACCGACCGAGAAACTCTGGCGTTTGCGCAGCGAGCGGGCGTAAAAACTGGGGCGGTAGTCGAATTTGGCCGCGGCCTCGATGACGCGATCGCGCGTCTCCTGCGGTATGGACCGTACCCCCGGGGCATTGTTGAGAACGAGCGAAATTGTGGCGGGGGATAGGTTGAGATACTCGCCCAGGGTTCGCAGGCTGATGGGTTGGCCCGGTAGCGGACCGGCGCCCGGTTTGGAACGCTTGGTCATGCACTCCTTTTGTAACACTCTCGTATCAAGTTACGCAGTATCAATAAGCCTGGCGCAATCATGCAACAACGAATTGAGGGATGTACCACATGGGAACATCGTCAGCCAATGATCCACATCTGGGTTCTTGCGTGCGCCCTGGTCTCGAAATAGGATTTGAGATACGTTTAGAGCACGAGTTCAAAAAAACCCACGGCAGCGAGTCCCCTCTTTTGCAGTGGCTTTTCCCCCAGGCCCCAAATAAAAGCAAAAGGAAATTGATCGTGAGAAAGCCGCTTCTGCTGACCTTTTTCAGCTGCGCGTGGGCAGTTTTGTTGCTCGGTTCCGCCAGCCAAATGGACGCACAGTACTTCGCGTCCGCCCCCTCTCCCACCCCGGCTCCTGTGGCGTCTCAGCCGCTTTCGCCAGTGGCATTCTCTTCTTCGGAAGGGGGGCTTCCTGATCCGCCCGCCCCTTCACCGGCGGGACGTGAAGCACCATTCACACCGCCGGGCATGGAGGAGCACTTCGGATTCCTTTCACGTTTCGCCATTGGCAGCGGAATCTCGCCTGGAGGCATCGGGGCAAAAGGCGTCGTGATTCTGGGCGAGCGCCTGGATGCGCGCGTTGACTCGAGCTGGTTCTTCTACAACACCGGCCACATGGAGATCAACGGCTTCAACGTGAATGGCGATTTTCATCTTGCCACCCTTGGCGCTTCGGTGGATTGGTATCCCACAAAGAGCGTCTGGCGCCTCAGCCCCGGTCTGCGCTTCTACGACGGCAATCGCATTTCCGCGGATGTCAACCTGACCGGCGGCACGAAGGTGACCATCGACGGAAAGGAATACTATTCGGCGACAGAGAACTCGGTGACAGGCGCAACGCCACTGACCGGAAAGGCCGATCTCGGCCTGCACTCCCACACGCCTGCATTCACCGCCACCGGCGGATTCGGGAACTTCATTCCCCGCTCGCATCGGCATTGGTCTTTCCCGTCGGAATTTGGCGTGGCTTTTGCCGGCCCGCCGACGCTGAACGTTGCCGTGTCGGGCTGGGTGTGCCAAGACAAGCAACAGACTCAATGCAGCAACGTGGCGGATACAAGCACTCCCGTCGGAGCGGCGTTCCAGAGCAGTCTAGATAACGCGCTGAAGAAGTGGCGCCATAACCTTGATGTTGTGCACATCTATCCCATTTTTTCCTTCTCGTTCATGTACAGCTTCGATCTGCCGGCGGGGCGTTAGGCCGGTCCGGCAGATGGACGGCAAGCGCGCCGCGATGTGCCGCCGCGGGAAAAATGCGCAATTGCGGTAAACTGGTGGGGTCCCCACCAACCCACGCGGAGGGATGGGTGAGCGGTTGATACCGGCGGTCTTGAAAACCGTTGTGCCTGAAAGGGTACCGGGGGTTCGAATCCCTCTCCCTCCGCCAGTTACAAGTACAACAAATCGCGCATGTTAGCGCGGTTTCGTCGTTTTTCGTGTACCTAATACGTACTTAGATATGCTGCAAGCTGGTGAAAGCAAATCGTTTCGATACACTTCACTGAAAACTTGGGGCGATTAGTTTTTATTTGTCGTAGACCGACTTCCCGCCGTCTTTCGCTTGCAATACTTTTCCTAATCGCATTGCGACATCTTCGAGATGGCGATAACAGAGCATAAGGTTCGCCTTCATCTCCGCAGGATCTTCGATTCCATCCGTTTCGCTCTTCCAATGCGGATGGTCTTTCAAGCAGTCCCTTGTTAAGACCGCATACGCTTTTATTCCTCGCCTAATATGAGAAACGGTTTCTTCGATCGGCAACCCATTCGGGTGCATCGCAACGTTCGCGCTATGGTCTGGCATTTTGTTGATTGTTGCCCCAAGTTTTCAAAGAACGACCCACTTCACTAAAGCAAACTGGCAGGAAATTGCAAGGCGCAGTTATCCCCAGAAAAGCCCGATGCGACTTCGCTCTACTTCGGGTTCGTTCGCTGTTCGAGTTCACGCTCCGTAGCAGCGAGGAGTTCCTTGAGGTTCTTGATGCGTTGCGGGTCTTCGCCACGCTCCTCACAACGGGCAATATTCTTCTTCAGCCCATCAATTCTTCCGCGCAATAAGCTTTCCTTGAATCCCATGCTTCTATGATCGCACTTCACAATTGCCGCGAACGCCCTCGAAATTCCGTGTACTCAATACGTACTCCGAAGCCGCGTTTCCACCGTTTTGTGCGTTTGTAGCGGCATTGAAAACAGAATAAGTTACGTGTTTTCAGTACAGCTCGGAAATCCGAATCCCTCTCCCTCCGCCATATGGCTTCTATTCTCAGCCGTTGCCATCAACAGGATCGCAGGACAGCTATGGTTTTGCCGGTCGCAGGCCGATGCTGACCGCCTTCACCTCACGCAGACTGGCGGCGTGTTCCGTCCGGCCTTGGATAATAGAGAGAAGAACAGTCAGGTGAGTGCCTGACATTGCATCTGCCGGCACCGGCAAGGTATAAGTCCCCGCCGGCTTTCCTGATTTGACGCCGTAGGTTGAAATGGTCCCGAGTTCCCGCCCACTGGATGTGGTGACGTGAACTTGATTGTGGCCGATCTCCCCGACTTCGACTTTGAGCCAGATGGTTTCGCCGGTAGCAGGGGGGTGGGGCAGCGTGAGGGACACTCTGCGGGTCGGACTTCCATCCGCAGAGTATCCCAACAAGAAAACCGCCATCAGCAGATGCAGAACAAACATAGTTCCCTATCTGGCTTTGACTACTACCGACTTCAAAACGGGAGCAGAGCCGGCCTTGCCGCTTGATGGCAGGACGCGAACGCTCACGGGGACGTTTTCGGCGGCCGCGTTTGCCGAGGTGAGCAGCCCTTTATTGTGCGGCAGCGGCACCACGAAGGTAGAGTCCATCTCCATCTCAGGCATGCTGACCATATTGCCGAAGAACGAAATGGTTCCTGCATAGTACGGGCTGCCAGGGTCGGCCTGCGTTATGCCTGCTGGAGCGCCAACCACGATGTCGAATTCGCGCTCGCTGCCATCTGGCGCCGGGTGCGGCAAGGTGATCAGTGCAGCCAGCCTGGATACGTTGGGCTGCGCCAGGTGAGAGCGAAGCGCCGCCTTGGGCAGGGAGAGGCTTGCCGAGTTGGCTTGAACCGTGGCGGCAATCGGCGGCGCAGACTTGAGCGTTGGCGGAGCCGCGCTGACGATGACGTCCTCACCGGAGCCGGGCTGGTAGTCGTAATCGAAGGGAGCCATGGAAACGTACTCCTCGGCTTTGCCGTTGGTGAGGTATTTTCTATCGCCGCTGACGAAGAAGAGGAATGGCTCGTCCTTGTAGGAACTCCAATCGGAGCCGGTGGGCAGGTAAGGTTGACCCTGCTTCATCTGTTTACGGGTCCAAACATCCCACAGGCGATCGATGTTGGCGTGATGCAGGAAGAAGACTGGATCCACCGGCGACAGGAAATTGGTCATGTTGCCGTAAGGGCCAGGATCCCAGGGGCCAACTCCGCCGATGTAGTTGTGAATCTGGTTGTGCGGCAGGCCTTCGAGGGTTGAGAAGAAACTTCCGGTGCCCCCCGCCGGGTCGTTGTGAGAGGACTTTTGGGAGCTGTTGAAGCTCATCTCTGCAGCGGTTGATATGAAGTCCGGTGCTGCGAGGCCGAAGTTGAGTGTCGGCAGGCTGACATCGAACGCGGTGCGATTGTTGAGCTTGGGATTGCCAGCGGTGAGATAGCGCGATCTTGCATTGGCAGCGAATCCGATGTTGCCGGGCACCACCTTCTTTGTTTTCGGATCGTAGCCGTCAACGTCATTCCATAGATTGTCGAACGACTTATACCCGCGCTTGTCCAGTTGGGCCCGCTGATCGGAGTTCAACGTGTCCCAGTACTTGTTCAGCGGCGCTTTGATGTAGGCGGTGAAGGTGTCGAGGTCCTTGTTGTAGGGAAGGAACGCCGGACTCCGCGGCGTGAGTGCATCGGCGAACATCGGAGCGGGTATCTCGGGCAGCGCGGTCCAGTCCCAGTAGGGGATAGCAAAACTCTGATCGCTGCTCACGTTGCGGATGATCTTTTCGAAATTCGCGAGGTAGCCACGATGCCATACGTAGAACCACCAATTGCCGTGCGGACAATCCATCAGGTGAACGAAGGCGTTTCGGAACCAGTTATGCGGATCGTCGGGTGGAAGTTTGATCATCTTTTCGACAGCCCGCTTGTAAGTGGCGAGAGCCCTCTGGCCTTGCGGACTGGTTACGTTCCAGCGAGTCCATTTGGCGCGCGGTTCTGCCAATGCGAACGGGCCGGCAAAAGCCGCCGCTGCCGCGCCGGCAGTTGCGGTCTTGAGGAATGTGCGTCGGGAAGATGCTGCGAATTGTAGTGTCATCGTTTCACCTTGGCTAACAAATTTGGATCGTCTTGATCGATCGCAAGGAAAGCGCTCAATCGGTTTGGCGCCGACTGAACGCCGATCAGGGTTGGGCAGCACCATGCTGCATGCCGCTCATGACCATGCCGCCACCCGGCAGGTTCAGATTGGGCACGATCTGGATGTTCAGCATCATGCCTGCATCCTCGTGATCCAGGATGTGGCAGTGAATCACGAACTCGCCGATGTAGCGGTCGTAGTACGTCCGTGTGTGCACTTCGTATCCGTTCTGGACAAACACTGTGTCACGAAAGACGTGGTACATGCTGCAGTACTGGTTTTCCAGCTCGTCGGTGGGGAGATCCTTACGGCAATGGCCATTGGCATCGAAGATGGAACGCTTCTTGCCGTCCTTCTCAACCTTGAGGACATCCATGATCTCGAAGGGGTTCACATGGATGTGGTAGATGTGCGGTTCGCCGCCGGCGCTCAAAACCCAATCGTCGGAGGTATTGACCTGGCGGGTGATGTTGACCACAGAGGGATCGTATGAGGCGTTGTTGACCTGAAATTGTCCCTGACTGGTGATGTTGAAAAACGCCTGCTGGACGGGCGTGCTGGGCGATGGCGCAGGGAAATCCTTTGAGAACGGCGCCCAGGCAGTGAGGTCACCTTGCTTCAGCTGGTTCCTGACTTCATCGTCGCCAAGCTGGGGGTTAGCGTTATACAGGGTGTTCTTGACGTATGTTTCGAGGTTCTCGGTGACGGCTGTCCCTCCCCGCACATGAATGTAGGCGAGCAACTGGGGTTTTGAAGGGCCCGCACCACCCCCGTTGCCTGTAGTGGGATCAAACCGCTGCGACTTGGGGGCAGCCTGGTCAAGCAGGCAGTAGTCCCCATCCTCGGGAAAGACCACAAGCACGTCGCTGCGGTATCCGGGCTGCAGATAATTCGAGGCGTTGTCGTTGCCGTATCCGATGGTTTTCATGTGGGTGCGAGTAAGGCCATCGACAGCGATCTCGAATTGCGGAATCAGCGTATTCTGATTGGCAACGCACTGCGCCAACACGGCGGCTTCCTGTTGGATACGGTTCCCGCGCAGAGCAGATTGCGCCATTGCATCTGCAGCAGCCATCAGCTTGCCAGGCCCGTTGACCGGCACGTGAGTCACACGAACGACCTGGAGATTGACCGTGTCGTGGATGCCCGCGTGTATGAAGCGCCAGCGCTGGATCTCTCCCGCGGGCACCTCGATGGTGGGTTGGACAATACCGTTAATCGAGGTGAATCGGCCGTTCGTGTCCCAGATGGATGCGGAAAACATCTGCAAACTGAAGTTCTCAATGACACCGACTGAAGCGTGATTGATGCCGTCAGGTTTAGGGCAAACCCATGGTGAATTGGCGGGGCTGCTCGCGCCTTTCGACGGACTGTTGGTGGTGTACAGTCCGTTGGTGGTAAAGATCATTTGCCACGGGCCGCCTTGAAGCGACGGATTGCTGAAACAGGCATAAGGAATCTGCTGCAACACAAAGAGCTTTTCGGGCATGGGCACATTCGGTGCCTCATTCAGGACGGTGTCGATGTCGGCCTGCGGATGGCTTCCGTCGGGCAATACTTTCTTGCTGTACTGGCGAGTGCCGCGAATGATGAGTGCGCCTGCGGCGCCACTGGCAGCGTCGACCGCGGTGGACCCATGGTTGTGGGCGTGATACCAGAACGTGCCGGCGGGATGATCGCTCGGGATGTTGATCTCATAGGGGAAGTGAGTCTGCGGCGCAATGCTGAGCAGAACGTTATCGCTGTTGCCCGCGGGTGAGACGTGCAGGCCGTGCGTGTGAAGATTCACGGTGTTGAAGCAGCCTACACCAGGAGGCAATAACAGACCCGCCGGAGGGTTAGGCAGGCAGCTGGGATCATCGGTGCTCAGATTGTTGTGTAGGTCGAAGTGCAGGGTGTTGCCTGGCAACAACTCGACGGTGGGGCCCGCATGGCAGCCGCCGAACGACCGCAGTTCCACGGGATCTTCGCCGCCATAGGGGTCGTCCGGATCCGGATTGTTAATCGTGAACTTGGCCCGCATGTAGTCGAGGCGGACGTAGACATCGTTGCCGTCACGGCGAATGTCGCCCTGCGGATTGCAGGGTTCTTTTTCCCTTGGAGCCGTGAACCGCAGCGCTTTGCTTGCTCCGATTGTGGCCGGCGCCGTTTCTTCCAGCGTAGGCGGCTGGACAAAAACGTGAGGAGCAGCAGCCTGCTGAGCAAGCAGTAAGGGTGCGTGCAGGGAAAAGGCGGTTACCAAGGTCAACACTGTGATGCAAACGGGAGGAATCACTCTCTTGCGTAACTTGTTCATTCCTTCTCCAAATCCGCGGCGTAGAACCGCGTCAAGTTTTGAAATGGCTTAGCTCTTCATCCAGGCGGCCACTTGTTCAACGGCTTGCTGTACTTCCCAGGCGGCCGCAATCTCGGTAATCATTTGCGGATCATCTTTGATGTCTGTGTCCGACGGATCACCGCAATGGAAAGCGGGCTGGGGATGGTACTGCATCTTGAACTGAACATCGCGCGCGACGCGCACGCCGCAAAGCAGACCCACGATGTAGAGCGCTTCATCAAGGCCAGATGAAATCCCGGCTCCGGTCACACGATTGCCGCTCTGCACGTATCTCCTGTAGTCGTCGACCACATGGCACGGGAACAGGCGCAACCCGGGCCTGTAGGCCCAGTGCGTACTGGCCACATGTCCGTTGAGCAGGCCCGCGCCGGCCAGGAAGACCGCGACTGTGCACACGGAGCAAACCAGTTGCGCACCGTCGGCCTGCTTCTTGAGGAACTCGAGATAAGCGTTGTCGTTCGGAGGTCCCTGCCCGAAATTACTACGTTGAGCTTTTCTGTTGCCATCGCCCGGTCTCTCCAACTTGTTGTCTCGTCTCAGCTCGCACGCATCGCGTAGAAGGAGGCGACTACACCCGCCGGCGAAATTCCTCCCGAACCGTTCGTGTGAGGTGTCGTCCTCACCACGGAGCCGACGATCGCCGTCCGCTGTTGTTTGCTGGTGCTGTTGGGCCAGACGGGCACGAGCCAGCCGATGTAGTCGTAGACCCAGGGCTCGCCATTCACTTCTCCCTTGCCTTGGAATCGAACCTGCGCTGGGGAACCGTTGCCTGCGCACCCCCAGAGAGACAGCGCCCACCCGGTGCCGCCAATTGTGCCGGTCAGTCCTGCAGATCCGGCAGTATCAATCTGAAGCGTCCCTTCGCCGAACTCGAGTTTGCTGAATTCGAGGGACCCGTCGGGATCGTTCAGCAGACTGCGATAGGTCCACTTTCCGCAAGATGCACTTTGTTGCATGACCTCTCCTTTTCATGGACAGCCCGACGCAATGGGCAGCTTGACCCTGCTCAGCGCGGTGTCGAGGCCGGAAGGGTGTTGCCTGCTGCGATCGTTAGACGCAATCTGAAGAAGGAAAGAAAGGGGAAAGAGTCACTCTTCAAGAGACACCTAATCTCGCATCTGCGTGACGCACCAGTGCGCAAGGATCAGGTCTCCTCACAGGGTTTATGTTGTTAGGTATCTCGAGGAACAAAGAGAGGGTAACACTTACATCATTGTTGTCAATCGAAATATCTTAGGATTTCACTCTCGAGTGAGAGAAGTAAATCGCTGAGTAATCGCTTGCTAGTGATTTCACGCTCGGACAGCAAACACTCCTAATTCTCCGCCTCTGAATAGGTGTGGGGAGTTAGAGCGTGGCTGCTCCAGATGAGGACTGAGTTGGGATCGTATTGCCTTTCGGTACCCCACGGCTTCATTGCGACTGCAGGGCCAGAGAATAGATGTCGTCAGTGCCCGCGTCACGCAGCATCATCGGCGCATCCGCTGGGTCGAGGCCCATCCATAGGGTGTAAACGCCGGTATATTGGACGCCCTTCAAATCGGCTACTGTCTCCTGCCTGCCATCGGCGATGTGAATGCGAAGGAGTGCCGGGCTGTCTCCCCACTTTACGTAGTAAATTGACTTGCCGTCGTGCGACCATTCCGGGAAAGCAACTGCGCCGGTGTTCAAGGGTGCCCATTGTCCGCTGGCGATGTTGAACAGCTTCATACCCATGGTGTCGAGAGTCATCGCGGCGATGACCCGGCCGTCAGGCGACCAGTGAGGCACCACGAGGCCATCGGAATCGGGCATGACGTCGACCTTACCTGACGCGATGTCGAGGATGCACACACTGGACTTCGCACTTGCGCCCACATTCGGCGAGGTGGAGAAGACAATCTTGCGGCCATCTGGCGACCAGCTTGGGTCCGTTTCCGCGTTTAGATCTGACGGCAACAAGCGCCGCGACTCTCCACTTCCGTCGGAGGGCACGAGATAAATGGCGTTTACGCCCTTCGGGGTGCGATCGACTAAGGCAATCTGCGATCCGTCGGGCGACCAGCGTATGGACTTCGGATACTCGGGAGGTTGAGTTAATTGGATAGGGTTGCTGCCGTCTTGATTGGCGCGCCAAAGAACGCCCTCGGGGTAGGAAACATAGGCCACCGATTTGCCATCGTTCGAATAGGTGACGAACTCTACCGACATTCCTGCCAAGAGGGGCTGGAACTGCCGGGATTTCGCGTCGAAACGGACAAGTTCACCGCGCTTGCTGCGACCCGAGGCATAGATCTTCTTGCCATCCTGGGTAGGCATCGGCCGGTCCCAGACCGTTGGCCCGAACGTCATCTGAATGGGTAGGATCGCGGCAGTGCGACCTACCTCTCGCCGCTCATCGGAGAGCCAAATCTGGTCATCGGCGACGAAGTAGAACAGTCCGTTAGGAGCCCACTTGCCGCTCCACTGAGTAGGCGATTTGCCCCAACCCGGCAAAAGCTGATGCAGGTTTTTCCCATCGGCGGAAATCTCCCACAGCAACCCGTCCCTGGAAAATCGGATCACGCTGCCGTCGGGCGACCATGCCAGCGACTTCAGGTAACCGCCCACCGAGGCAATGCGGTGCGCGTCTGTTCCATCGCGCCGCACAATACCAATGTCTCCGTTGGCGGTGCCGTATACGACCTTCTCTCCGTCAGGCGACCACGTGGATGAGACCGCGTTTACAAGGCGGCGGGGAGAGCCTCCAAGCACGGGAACTACCCAGAGCGAATCGGCGGGGCCCTTTCCTTTGCCCTCGGAGGTAAACAGCAGGGTGGATCCATCCGGCGACGCTTCTCCAATGCGAGGATGTTCGAGCGGAACCTGGATGGGAGCAGTCGCGCCGCCGGAGACTGAAATCTGGGCGATGGCTCCCGTGTCTTCCCACTCGAAGTAAATTCGGCTTTCGTCAGTTCCACCAATGGATTTGGGGCGGCCATCCTGCGTGATCTTCGTGTAAGCGGCAATGTGCGGCGGCGGAGTGGAATGCAATCTGTTCCAGGCGAGGAATGGGCCGGTGGCGATAACGGCTACCCCGGTCGCTACCGCAACCAAACGCCAGTGCCGAGACACCCGAGCTTCCGAACGCACCTGCGGCGGAGGTGGGTCTTCTTCCTCCTCGGCCTCAATCACCATCCGGGTGACGGACTGTACCGCGTTCATCCTCAACTCGCCGGAGCGGAGCTGCTGGGATGACACCGGAGGTGATTCCACTGCGGCCGCGAACTGATATCCCTTCCCAGGCACCGTCACAACGATCCGCTCCGCCTGGCCGCTTTCCGACAGGGCTTTCCGCAAGAGGAAAATCTGCTGCGTGAGATTGCTCTCCTCGACGAACGAATCCGGCCACAGGGCGGCCATCAGCTCGTCTTTGGTGACGACCTGATGAGGATGTTGCGCGAGGTAGAGGAGCAGGTCGAAGGTCTTCGAGCGCAAGACGATCGCCTGCCCGTTCCACGTGAGGGAACGCGCTGCCGGGCGTATTTCAAATCCTTCGAATCGGATCAAGCCTAATTCCCTCAACGCGTTGTGCAAGGTGAGGAAAATTGAGAACCGTTGAGAGCCGGATTAAGGACATCGCGGCCAGGGATTTGCGAGAACTTCGCACAGATCGGAAGAGATTCGGGCCCCGGGGGTTCGAGATACAGGTTAGCTGCCCTAGGGTACCAAGCCCTTGGGATTGCGACAACGGCTTGCCGGCGGACCAGGAACCCGAGCGGAGGTGCCTTGAAGAGAAGGCGAAGGATCGAGGTTCTTATTGAGCGCCGCGAGCTGTCCGTCTTCGGCATTCCTCCGGCGGGTGGGGGAGCGAAGCCATGCAACGAAGGCGGGGCAAGCATCCGCGGGGCACCGGAGAAGCATGAGGAGAGGCCCTCCCGGTGCTCGACCTGTGGGTCGACGGAGATGCTGCGCCTGAGCGAGGCCCTGGCATTGATGGCGCTCGATCCGGTTGCCGCCCGCTCGAGCGCGGAACGAAGTGATGTGCACTGCACGTTTTCAATTTCGGCGGAGTGCTGGGTCTGCAAGCCCTCACTCCACTTGAGCTAAAGAGAGTTGTCGATTTGAGTAGTTAACGGCAGTTTTCCGCCGGACGGTGGAGGCGCGCCAACTCATTCACGCTTGCAACGAGGAGAGTCCCATGTTCTCGATATCTCTAGGTCGTTCGACAGCCGTATCCATGCTTATGTTTGTCGGGCTTGGCGTCATGGCGAGTTCGGCGCAGAACCTGCCTGAAACCGCTGCGCAGCGGAGCAGTGTTGCGAGCAGCTACGGCCATTTGCCCCTCGCGTTTGAGGTCAATCGCGGCCAGACGGATCCGCGGGTCCGGTTCCTGGCCCGGGGCAGCGGGTACGGAGTATTTCTGACCTCACAGGAAGCAGTCCTGGCGCTTCGCACGCCTGATTCTAGCGATACCCGTAAAGTTGCGGGCAGCCATCTTCCCTCCCCTGCCAAAACGGACGTGCTCCGGATGCAGTTGCTGGGAGCGAATGGTTTGGCTGAGCCGCATGGAGTCGAACCGCTTGCGGGTACGGTGAACTACTTCCGCGGCAACGATCCCTCTCGCTGGCAGTCGGGGGTCCCTACCTTTGCGAAAGTGGAGTTCGCAGGAGTTTATCCGGGTGTCGATCTCGTTTACTACGGCAATCAGCAGCAGCTCGAGTACGACTTTGTGGTTGCGCCAAAGGCCAACCCTGAAGCGATTCGCCTGCAGTTCGCAGGAGCCAGCAGGCTTCAACTCGCTGCCAACGGCGATCTGACGGTGTGGGCACGGAACGGCAAGATCGTCTTTCACGCGCCGACTGTCTACCAGGAAGAGGAAGGCAAGCGTCGGCGGGTTTCGGGGCGCTTCAGGCTCCTGGCGCAAAACTCGGTTGGCTTTGCGCTGGGTGACTACGATTGTGACCTTCCGCTGGTGATCGACCCCACTCTCGTCTACTCCACTTACCTGGGCGGTAGCACCGGGGAAGAGGCTTTGGGCATCGCGGTCGATGCTTCCGGCAATACTTACATTACCGGCACCACATCCTCCGCCGATTTCCCGGTGACATCGGGGAGCTATCAGACCGCCCAGAAGTCCGCAAACCGCACCCAGGCTTTCATCACCAAGCTCAACGCCACCGGCACAGCGCTCGTTTACTCCACTTACCTTGGCGGATCGGACGATAATGACAACGCGAATGCGATTGTGGTGAACTCCGCGGGCAATGCATACGTCACCGGCCTCACCAACTCTTCCGATTTCCCCACTACAACCGGTGCATTTCAGGCCGCGCGCTTAACGTCGGGAGGCACCGCGTTCATTGCCGAACTCAACACTACCGGCTCGGCGCTGGTGTTCTCCACCTTCCTGGGCGGCAGCTTCGGGGGAGAACAGGGAAGCGGAATTGCCCTGGATAGTTCCGGCAATGTGTACGTTATCGGAACAACCACGGCGCATGACTTTCCCGTGACGCCGGGCGCGTTTGCAACCACGATCCCCGGCTTCCGCTCCGCCTTTGTCAGCAAGCTCAATGCCAAGGCCACAGCGCTGGTCTACTCCACCTACCTGGGCGGCGCGAATTACGACTCGGGAAACGCCATCGCCCTGGACGCCGCCGGTAACGCCTACGTAGGCGGTGTGACATCATCCCAGAATTTTCCGGTGACGCCCGGCGCATTCCAACAGACCAACGTTGCACCCAACGCCATCAGCTTCGTTTCGAAATTGAACCCATCCGGATCCGCCCTGGTCTACTCCACCTACTTAGGTGGAAGCACGAAAGACATTGTCAAGACAATCGCGGTTGACAGTGCCAGCACCGTCTATGTTGGCGGCCACTCAGAGTCCAGCGACTTTCCCGTGACCGCGGGCGCGTTTCAGGGCGCCGGCCACAGCGGCGCGGGATTTGTCACCCATCTCAACGCCGCAGGCTCGGCTCTTGTTTACTCCACGTTCCTTGGACCGCCCTCGACGCAATTCAACGACGGCGTCCGCAGCCTTCGAGTCAGCAGCGCCGGTGAAGCGTACGTCACCGGCGACACGCTGCCAGGCTTCCCTGTAACTGCAGACGCATTCCAATCCACCGCTGCCACTCTCGGATCGGCCTTTATCACCCGCATCAATGCAGCCGGCACCGCGCTGGCCTACTCTACCTGCCTGGGCGGCGCCACGAAAGGCACGTTCGGAGACGCCATTGCCATCGATGCGGCAGGCCACGCATTTGTCGCAGGCGGCACCGTCGCCAGGGATTTCCCGGCAACCAGCAGAGCCTTCCAGACCACCAACAAGACAGGTAGCGAATTCGCCACCACCGGATTCGTCGCCGCCTTCGACACCAATCCGGCCGCCGTTGCGACCACGACGACACTCACCTCCAGCGCAAATCCGGCCACGGTTGGCCAGAAGGTGATCTTCGACGCTACAGTTGACGCGTCCTCAGGAAGCACGACACCAACGGGCAACGTGGTATTCAGCGTTGACGGCACCGATGTAGATACCATAGCGCTGAATGGGGGCGCTGCCTCTTACAACACGTCGACACTGACGGCAGGCACGCACACCGTGAAAGCCGCGTATCAGGGCGATTCAGGATTCTCGTCGAGCAGTGCTTCGCTTACGCAGACGATCAACTTGGCTCAAGCTGCCGCACCAACCTTCTCCCCGGCAGGCGGCACTTACTCGACCGCACAGAGCGTAACGATCAGCAGTTCGACGACAGGCGCAACTATCTACTACAGCATTGACGGCTCCGCTCCTACGACGAGTTCCGCCAACTACACGAGCCCGGTCGCCGTATCTGCTACAGAAACCATAAAGGCTATTGCGGCAGGCAGCGGCTACACGACGAGCGCGGTCGCCTCCGCCACGTACACGATTCAGACATCGGCGGTGGCTACTTTCAATCAGGCATCTCTGGACTTCGGCAATCAAACAACAGGTACTTCGAGCAGCGCGCGGACCGTGACGCTGAAGAATACCGGCAATGCCACGCTCACGTTGACCGGATTTCCTATCACCGGCTCGAGTTCCTTCACCCAGACAAGCACCTGCGGCAGTTCCCTGGCCGCTGGCGCAAGCTGCGCACTTGCGATTGTATTCACGCCGCAGACGACCGGCGCGCAGTCCGCAACACTGTCAGTCAGCAGCAACACCAGCGGCGACGCTCCCACAGTGGCCCTCACCGGAACCGGAACCGCACCTGCCGCGCCAGTGGTAACACTCACACCTGGCTCGCTGGCGTTCGGCAGTCAGACCCAGGGATCCAGCAGCACCGCTCAGTCGATCACGGTGAAGAACACGGGGACCGCACCGCTGACCAGCATTACCGTGTCACTCTCGGAAAGTCAGCCCAGCGTATCGGGCAAGGTACGACCGCAAGCCGCCATCGCGTCCGCGAACTACTCGGCGACCACTACGTGCGGCAGTTCTCTCGACGTGGGCGCGACTTGTACCGTCAGCGTGGTCTTTACACCGACCGCCATAGGATCGCTGCCCGGAACGTTGCTCGTGACGGACAACGCTGCCAACTCGCCGCAAAGCACGGGTCTTTCGGGAACGGGAGTAGCCGTGCAGCAAGGCGACTTCACCGTCGCCGCAACCACGTCGACGGCCACCATCGCGGCCGGCGGCTCAGCCCAATTTCACCTCACCGTGGGAACAACGGGAGGGCCATACAACAAAGCAGTCACGCTGTCAGCTTCCGGGCTCCCCTCTGGAGCTACTGCGGGTTTCTCTCCCGCGTCGGTCACACCGGGCAGCGGCACCGCGGATTCTGTCATGACGATTCAAACCGCAGCAACGATGGCTGCGTATCGCGGCCTCGAGCCGCTGTGGCCGATAGGCTCACCGGCATTGGCGCTGCTCTTCTTCGCTATTCCTAAACGACTGCGAGGGAAGTGGTCGCGCCGCATGCAGGTGGGCCTGATTGTTCTCGCTTCGCTGGCCGCGGCTGCCGCAGTGACCGGCTGCGGCGGAGGTTTTGCCCTGCCGCGCACCAGCGTCACCTCCATCATCACTGTCACGGCGAGTAGCGGCTCCGACGTGCATACCACCACAGTCCAGTTGACGGTGAATTAAAGGAGAATGCCCATGAGAATACGATTCGCACTTCTGTTGGCCATCGCCGCAACCTCGATGACTGCGGCAGCACAGTCTACCGCCCGCCCCGTAAGCTCGGGCCCCGAGTTAAGCCTGGAATATACCTACCTTCGATCCAACGCCCCCGTGGACCAGTGTGGCTGCTTCTCTCCACAAGGGGGCCGTGCCTCTTTCGCCTATCCGCTGCCTGGCGGCCACTTCTCTCTCGCAGGAGACGTGACCGCCGGCCATGCCGGCAAGATCGCCGCACACGATTACGATCTGACGCTGACCACATTCACAGCGGGTGTGCGCTACAGGCATGTTCTTCCGACGGGACGCCTGGAGCCCTTCGGCCAGGTGCTGGCCGGGGGCGCTCATGCTGGAGGCAGCCTGGTGGAAGGAAACACTGCCGCAGCGAACCCTTCTGTAGTGTTTGCTTCCAATGTGGGCGGCGGCCTGGATCTGCGACTGCGTCCAGAGAGCCGCATCTCCTGGCGCGCGGTCGAGGCCGACTATCTTGTCACGCTCTTTCATAACGGACAGAACGATCACCAGAACATTCTTCAACTGAGTACTGGTATAGCCTTTCACTTCAGCCGGCGCTGAAGCGCTGCCGGCTGCGCAGTTCACGGCGGCCGCTCAGCAGGACTGAAGCGGGTGACCCGAGGTTCAGAAGCAAGGTTCACGACTGGTGTATGCTGGCTTCTGGTTTTCTGGATGCATGTACACCTGGTTGATGGGACCTCTGAGTTGTTTCGGCACTTCCACGCGCTCCCGTGTGCGAAGGATGCGGAGGGCCGCGAGGTCGCCGCAGTGCGCGGCGTCCTTGGATCCATCCTGGGCACGATCAAGAGCGGCGCTACGCACGTCGGGGTAGCGACTGATCATGTGATCGAGTCGTTCCGAAACGACCTCTGGCCCGGATACAAAACTAGCGAGGGCATCGAGCCCGAGTTGCTCAGTCAGTTCGGACTGCTCGAGGAGACGCTCACGGCCGCAGGGATTTTGGTGTGGCCAATGATTGAGTTTGAAGCCGATGACGCGCTCGCGTCCGCAGCAGCCAAGGCGGAGGCTGATTCTCAAGTGGAGCAGGTGATCATTTGCACTCCGGACAAAGACCTGGCCCACTGCGGTCGTGGAAAGCGCGTTGTGCAACTGGACCGTCGCCAAAAGCTGGTCAGAGACGAGCCCGAGTTCTCGCGAAGTTCGGCGTTGGGCCTCAATCAATTCCGGATTATCTCGCCCTGGTCGGCGATGCCGCGGATGGCTATCCGGGACTGCCCGGATGGGGCGCGAAGAGTACAGCTTCCGTGCTTTCGCGCTTCAGGCATATCGAGCAGATTCCAAGCAGTGCTCGAGAGTGGCACGTGCAGGTTGCTGCGTCCGCGCAATTGCCCGAAAACCTCCGAGAGAATTACGAAGCGGCCCTGCTCTTTCGCGATCTGGCTACTTTACGCACCCATGTTCCGGTCTTTGAGTCGATCGATGAACTGCGGTGGCGGGGGCCTACTCCAGCGTTCGACCGGATAGGCAAACGACTGGGCGCCGCTGTGGTCCAGGAAACAACCAAGCACCCGAGCAGAAGAACGGCAAAACGCGAAACTCCTCACAATCCGGCCGCCCAATGACGCGGGGTTGCTGTTCAACGTGGTGGTAAACTGGCGTCTCTTCGAAAGCCGAATCAGAATCACCCTGCTCGGATTCGCATCTTTGGCGTGTGCCTTTCGAGGGTTGGAGAGTGAATTGGGGGAGGGCGGGAGACATGCATGCAGGCCGGCGTGATTTCTTAAGGACGATCGCAGGAACGGGAATGCTCGCCCTCGCTCCGCGCTCAGTAAAAGCGCAGGAACAATTTGCGCGGGCCACGCGGGCGACCCCACAGCCGCGAATTAAAGACATCAGCGTGATTGAGTGCCAGCCTGCAGGTTTCCGGCTGACGGTGGTGAAGATTACCACGGATCAACCCGGACTCTACGGTTACGGTTGCGCCACGTTTACGCAGCGAGCAGATCTGGTCAGGCCTGCGGTTGAGAAATATCTCAAGCCATTCCTGCTCAACAAGACGACGGATCGGATCGAAGATATCTGGCAGTCCTGCTACGACAGCTCGTATTGGAAGAACGGTCCCGTACTGAACAACGCACTTAGCGGGATTGACCAAGCACTATGGGATATCAAAGGCCGTCAGGCCGGAATGCCGGTCTATCAGCTTGCGGGCGGCAAATGCCGCGAGGCAGTGGACTGCTACACGCATGCCAGCGGCGCCGAGTATCAGGACGTGGTGGATGCAGCGAAGAAATACATTGATCAGGGATTCCGCCACGTGCGCGTTCAGGTGGAGCTTCCCGGCATGTCGGGCTATGGCGCGGCACATTCGAGCGATAAGCGCCCCAAGGCTCTGCACGACCAACCGCTCTTCGACCCCGCGCTCGCCATGCGCCGCAATTTGAAACTGCTTGAGTTTTGCCGCAGAGAACTTGGCGAAGAGATTGAACTCCTCCATGATATGCACGAGCGCCTTACGCCTAACGAGGCGGTGCAGTTCTGCAAGGAAGCCGAGCAGTATCGAATGTTTTTTCTTGAAGACCCGCTTTCTCCTGAAGATCTCGAATACTTCCGGCAGATCCGCCAGAACTGCGCCACCCCGATCGCGATGGGCGAGCTCTTTAACTCTCCGCATGAGTGGCGGCCGCTGATCGAAGGGCGATTGATCGACTACATTCGCGTACATCTTTCCCAGGTGGGTGGTTTCAGTCCGGCGCGCAAGATTGCTATCCTCGCCGAGCAGTATGAAGTGAAGACCGCTTGGCATGGGCCCGGAGATGTTTCTCCCGTCGGCCACATGGCCAATGCCACCCTTGATCTGGTGAGCTACAACTTCGGC
This sequence comes from Occallatibacter riparius, assembly GCF_025264625.1. NCBI lineage: Bacteria > Pseudomonadati > Acidobacteriota > Terriglobia > Terriglobales > Acidobacteriaceae > Occallatibacter > Occallatibacter riparius. Next base: position 3,771,596 of record NZ_CP093313.1, on the reverse strand, counting down.
ATCCAGGAATACACGCCCTTCAACGAGCGCACGCAGGCCATCTTCCAGGGATGTCCTGAGATGAAAGACGGCTATCTCTGGGTCAGTGAGAAGCCCGGGTGGGGCATCGAGATTGATGACAAAGTGGCAGCGAAATCTCCTTTCACCTCGAGCCCTTTGAATGGCGGCTGGGGAGAGATCCGACTGCGGGACGGCACAGTCATCAAGCAGTAGAGTCGAGATGGCAGGCGAGGGCCGGCGTCGCTGCCGCCGTGAGTTCTGGATAACACCAACGATATTGGTTCCAAGATCGCCTAAGACATTTTTACGACGGAGAATCGCATGAAGTACCTATTCGCTTTGACCCTGTTGCTGTGCGCGTCGCTTGCGGCGTTGCCAGCAACGTCCCAGGTGAAGATGACCCACGACCAGATGCTCTTTTATACCTCGGACTGGCACGGGGATCGGTTCCCCGACGGCCGGCCCAAGGTGTCGGACACCTTGCTGAAGCGCGCCGTGGATATGTCGATCGAAGATATATGGGACTTCCTCCGCTCCAAGGGATACCAGAATCAATTCGAGGCGGGCTGGCAGGCTCTCCACATCGAAAAACCGTTCGCTGGACGTGCAGTCACCGCGCAATACATGCCGCTCCGGCCCGATATGGCGCACGCAATCACCGCTGAGGGTAAGGCGGAGGGCCGAGTGGGGGGCACAAACATGTGGCCGATCAACGAACTGCAGATTGGAGACGTGTACGTGGCCGATGGCTTCGGCAAGATCATCGAAGGCACCTTGATCGGTTCTAACCTCGGCAACGGAATTGCCGCGCACACTCACACGGGCTTCGTGTTCGATGCGGGTATTCGCGATCAGGAAGAGAACCGCGAGATTCCGGACTTTAATGGCTTCTATCGCGGATACGATCCCTCCGCCTGGGCTCAAATGGAATTGACATCGATCAATGCACCCATCCGCATTGGAAGGGCGGTTGTGCTGCCGGGCGATCTGGTTCTCGCGAAGCCAGAGGGAGTGCTGTTCATCCCCGCCATTCTGGCCGAAGAGGCGATCAGCACTGCTGAATTCACCGCACTCAAAGATGACTACAACTTCGAGTTGAATCAGGAAGGCAAGAACGGGGCCGAGTTCGAGGGCGGCTGGAACGCGAAGAAGTATGACGGTTTCGCGAAGTGGATCGATGCCCACCCTGACAAATTGAAGATGCCGAGGAGTGAATTCGACGCGTTGCTGGCGAAAGCGCTATCCCATCCGGAGAATTGAACTACCTAAGTGTTTCGCTGGCCATCACGTCGACACGCAAGCTAAACCTCGCCGTTCGGGTTAGGATGAATCTCAAAACTTCTGGAGACTGATCTATGCATATGTTCGGCGCTGGCAGGTTCAATCGTCGTAGTGTTCTCAAGTCTTCATTGGCGGCTCTGGCCGCCGCTGCACTCGGCCGAACCGCGCAGCCTGCGGAGCCCGCTCTCAGGAATGTAAACACAGCCTCGAGCCCCTCGGCGTTGAAGATCACAGATATGCGCTACGCCGTCGTGGTCAAGCCCGGACCGAGCCCCTGTGTGCTTATTCGCGTCGACACCAACCAGGGCGTCTACGGTTTGGGCGAGGTGCGCGATATTGCCGGCCCGCAATACGCAATGGTGCTGAAGAGCCGCATCGTGGGCGAAAATCCGCTGAACATCGACTTCCTCTTTCAGAAGATTGCGCAGTTTGGCGGCAACGCCCGGCAGGCAGGCGGTGTTTGCGCCGTGGAGATGGCGCTCTGGGATATCGCAGGAAAGGTGTACAACATCCCCGTCTACCAGATGCTGGGCGGCAAGTGGCGCGACACGATTCGCATTTATGCCGACACCACGGAATCAAGAGAACCGAGAGAGTACGGGCTGCGCGCCAAAGAGCGCAAAGCGATGGGTCTGACCTGGATGAAGATGGATCTGGGCATCGAGGTCCTGGATGGTATCGCCGGCACGGTGATGCGTCCTGAAGGCATGAGCAAGTGGGAAATGCGCGATCAGCCTCATCCGTTTACGGCCACCGAAGTCACCGATAAGGGCATCGACAGGCTCTGCGAGTATGTTGCGGCGGTGCGCGACAACATCGGCTATGACATGCCTCTCTCGATGGACCACCTGGGTCACATCGGCGTGAAATCCGTCATTCGCCTTGGAAAAGCGTACGAGAAGTTCAATCTGGAGTGGATGGAAGACGTCGTTCCCTGGTACTACACCGATCTCTTGAAAGAGATTCGGGAAGCCAGCCCCACTCCGATCCTGACCGGCGAAGACATCTACCAGTTCTCCGATTTCGAGACGCTCTGCAGGGAACATGCGGTCGATAAGATCCACCCCGACCTCTCTACTTCAGGCGGTATCCTCCAGACGCACCGCATCGGCGACATGGCCTTCCGTTACGGCCTTCCCATGGCTATGCATTTTGCGGGCACGCCGGTGGCATGCATGGCGAACGTTCACTGCGCTGCGGCGACGAGAAATTTTCTCGCACTGGAGAACCATTCTCTGGATGTGCCGTTCTGGCAGGACCTGGTAAACGGTATCGACAAACCCATAGTGAACAAGGGTTTTATAAAGGTACCGGATACAGCCGGCCTGGGCATCACTCTGAACGATGACGAGGTGAAGCGCCACTTGAAACCAGGCACTGGATATTTCGAGCCGACACCGACGTGGGACGAGCCCCAATCCTGGGACGACGCCATCTTCAGCTAGCCTTACACTTTGCGGAAGTCGATTCGGCCTTTGGAAATGGGCACACCGATCACCTCAACGCGTCTCAGGTCGCGTGTGCCGATGCCCAGTTCTTCGGCAAGCTTCAGCGTGCTGTCGCAATTCTCAAACGGTGGCGTGCCCCGATCTGCCATGGGATCAAAGCCCATCAGCGCCGCGCAAACGGCATCGGTCGTCACGCAATTTGTGCCGGCAATCAGCAGACCGGGAGGAACTGTCCGCATCTGCCGGGCCCAAGGGCCTTCGCCACCCGCGACGGTCTGAATGCCGTCGATGATGCTCAGGTGAATGGGCCGCGCTGCAACCAGGTCGACGGTCACGCGCGGTACGCGGTAGCCGGGATCGCGCGGCGAGTGCGGATTCAACTCGGGCAGCGCGCTCTTAGAAGGCTGACGGCTGCCGTTGTGCAGCATGGATCGTCCGCCGGCCGCCTCCTGGCTCGGCTCATCAATCCCTGCGCCTTCGCCGTAGATCGTTGTGGGAGTGATGCCGAACAGGTTCTTCATCGATCCAGTCAGACCTGCGGTAGTGTGCTCCTTCAACTTGGCCAGAGACACAAACACGTCGCAGTCTTCGTAACTTCGATTCAGGTCATATGCCTTGAACAACATGCCTCCACCGGGTACGGCGAACCGCACGTACTGTTTCGAAGGGCCGGCGAAGTTTGTGTTCTCCATCTCCACGCGGGGAGCGGCGCTGGTGAGCTCGGACACTTTCCACCCAGCCTGCGAGATGAACTCCTCGAGCGTATGCACCTTCGAAGAGGTTGGGCTTTCGAGCAGCCGTATGCGCCGTGCACCAGCCTGGCCGAGCAGGTGAACCGTGGCGCTTACAACTTGCGGGTGCACCCAGTAGGTCTGCCCCTGCGACAGGCCCCTGAAACGCTCCGTGGAGCTTCCCGTAACGTTGATCTTGATCGCCACCGTCTTGCCGCTGACGAGCTTTGCAAGGCCGCCTAGCTGATCGAACATCGAGGCTAGCGCGCTGACCACTTCCGGGCCGTAGCTGGAGCATCTCGAGATGGCGACCGGTGCAATGGGCGCTGGCGTCGATGCAGTAAGCCGCGCCGGTGCGAGATACAGCCCCGCTGCTGCGGCGCCGAGACGTTGAATCAGTTCTCTCCGATTGAGATGCGCTTTCATATCGCCCACCGAGCCGTTCTCAATTTGCACTGGTGTAGATAGTAAACCCATGCAGCCATCCGTGGCCGCCTGGTAGCGGCAGTCCAAATGCTCTGGAAGTTATCTGCAGTGCCGCCTGCTGCTTGAACCCGTGGAAGGGGGAATTGCTGGTTATCAGAATGTCCCAAATGCGATGCGGTCCGGCATTGTCGAGAGTACGCCGTATCGGCAAGGACCGCAGGCTCACAACCAGGCGTGTCTCCGACGAACCGTGTGATTACGAATCCGTTTCCCTAGCCATAGGCGTCCGGCGCCTCAGCGTGTCATTTGAATGGCTAGCGGGTCGACGCGGAGAGATGTAAGTCTCCCAAAGACCGACCGCGAGACCTATAGTACTTTGGTGGCTGATAGGCGACGCTTCACTGACCTGTATGTCTATGAGTGGTCGGGCCGCGTGAAGCCGAGGGATATCTGCTACTCTCCCGCGCTGCTTGTCGTTGGAAGCAGCCTGTCATTGTCTCGAATTAGCCCTATGCCGCACATCATAACGACAGCGGGATTCCCCGATAGCCTCGCGATAGTTCTTCAGTGCTCCGGCTTCAGAGACTTCTGCGGTCGAAGATCACTGCACTTCCAGTGCTCTAAGCGCCTGGGTGGCATCGGGAAATCCATGATCACTGGATTTCTGATACCAGGCGATCGCCTGCTGCTTGTCCTTCTTTGTTCCCAAACCCATCTCGTACAGATAACCGAGTCTATATTCCGCCTCAGGACGGCCTTTCGACGCAGCGCCCAGATACCAGTGCATCGCATCGGTATAGCTCTGCTTCACACCCAGGCCGCTTTCATACATCTCGCCTAGGCGGTATTCCGCGTCGAGTCTTCCCTGCGCAGCGGCCTTCTTGTACCACTCAGCGGCCTGAGCATAATCCTGTGTCACGCCGCGTGCGCTATCGTACATCTGGCCGAGACGGAACTCCGCATCCTTTTGTCCCTGCTTTGCGGCTAACGCGTACCATTTCACCGCCTCCGTTGGATTTTGCGGAGAGACTCCGATGTCGTACATTGCGGCGAGATGAAGTTGCCCATCTGCCGACCCCTGATCCGCAGCCATCCGGAACCACTTCATCGCTTCGGTAAAATCCGGATGCATCGTCATGGCATACTTCATGCCCAGCTGGACCTGCGCCGATGCATTTCCGGCCATCGCCTGCTTCGTTAATCTAGCGGTGTCGTCTTCCTGTGCTGAGCACAAATATCCACCAAGCAGGGCAGCACCCAAAAGGATTGCCAGAGTATACGTCCTTTTCATTGAATCCCCCGATCTCGGCGGACGGGAAGCATCGCAGAACCCGTCCGCCAAGCAGTCCCGTTACTGTTCAATGTAGAGAATCGCGGGGTTGACCACGGTCGAGTCCACCTGCACGCCCAGAGCCTTGGTCATACCGGTAAGCCACAGTTGATAAGTGCTCGTGGACGGGGCGCTTAACTCGATCAATCCCCGCCCATCGCTTGCCAGAACCGAGATCGAGTAAGTACCGCTGACTGTCTGATTCGTCAAAAGCGACGATGCGAGGCTCACGTCTTCCATGCCGGTAACCCCGCCATTCCCCTGCTTGCTCACGCTGCCATCGAAGTTCATGTAGCCGATGTAAAGCGGAGCGGGCTTCACAATCGGTTCGCCCGATCCAACCAGGAAAGTGCCCACCAGCGATGCGTTCGAAAAGGGCGGCGTATCCTGCGGAGTGATCTCACCGATTCGGACGGCGTTCGATGACATATCCAAGATGAATCCCGTATCCCGCCCCGCGGCATACATCACCCACGTGGATGTCGAATCATCGCCCGGATCGTAAAAGACCATCGTCGCGCGTCCGGTAATTTGTACGCTGTAGGCTCCGGTCGTCTGTCCTGCATAAGTAACCGTCCCAGCCGCATTTCTGTCGTAGTTCCCAATCACTGAATCTCCGGTCTGGAAATTGAGGCGTCCTATCGTCACGTCTCCTCTGCCCTGCGCTTTGCCACTCACCCCGTACACCGCGGTTCCAATGAACTGTTCCGCACTGAATGCGTACTCGTCCTGAGCGATGGCCTGTCCACTGAAGATCGGAGTCGAGTCGCTTAGAGGATCCGTCGAGAGCAGTAGCAGTTGATTTGACGAAATGATGTAGAAGACAAAGTTGAATGTTTCATCCATGAACCCGGGGATAATCAAGGTCATCGTCCCCCGCCCGTCCGTGTCGTAGTTATAGATTCCGGAGTAGGTTCCATAAGCGACCTTTGCGCCTCCAGCTTCATTTACATCCATTCCGCATCCTGCAACGAACCCGGAGCCATTTGGGAAGAACAGCCCGAGAGCCCCAATGCGCCCCCCTGCTTTGTTCTGGCCCACGAGGCTGAACACATACCCTCCGTCAAGTGCGGAAGCATCGAATGCCGACGTTGACTGACGGTAGATCGTTCCGGAACTGCGAACCCCCTTCGGATCGATGGAGACCAACCGGCCCCTGGTTCCCCCGGCATTCAGCACCACGTCCAACGTTTGAGTCCCGTTGGGGCCTTTCACCGTGATCGACCCGCGGTTGTCGGATCCTATTTGGTAGGTTCCACTGATTGCCATGCGGGTGGACGGGTTGATTATGTCGTTTGTATCTTCAAAACCCGAAAGAATCGTGCCTTTGCCATCGGCATATATTGTGCCTGCGCATTGCTGGATTCCATTCGCATCGAACCCATTCAGGTAAAACGCATAATGCCCGGCCAATTTTGCATTGTTCGCTCGAACGATGCTCACCTTGGCAACATCGCTTACAGACGACAGAGCCGTGAGAGTTACCTTAACGGTAACCTCCAACGGAGCGGACAGGTTCGACGGTGATGTGTAGAGACCTGTTGCCGAGATCGTGCCGCAAGCCGTTCCAGGGCAACTCGTGCCGCTCACCGACCACGTGACAGCCGTCTGTGTTGTACCGGTCACCTTGTCGTAAAACTGAATATGCTCCCCTGAGATAATGCTCACCGACTTGGGCGAAATAGTGATGGCTGGAGGCGTGAGCAATGTAACCACGGCGCTTCCAAGCGCCTTCGGGTCGGCGGTCGCTGTAGCGGTCACTGTGACTTTTGGAGAACTGGGCGGCGTAGCCGGAGCCGTATAGAGACCAGCGGATGTAATCATGCCGCAGGCGCTTCCAGAACAACCATCGCCGCGAATGCTCCACGTCACCGTCGTTACAGGGCTACCGGTCACGGTGGCGTTGAACTGTTGCGTTTTGTTCGGATACAGGCTTACAGTCTTCGGACTAACGCTCACTGCAATGGAAGAAAGCAACGCGATAGTCGACGTACCGGATCTGCTCGTATTAGCTTTGGAGGTCGCGGTCACCTGGATCATTGCAATGCTGGGCATGGTCGCAGGAGCCGTATAGAGGCCGCCGGAAGTGATCGTGCCACATGCGGCGCCGGTACAACCCGGTCCGGACACACTCCACGTCACAGCAGTGTTCGTTGTGCCAGACACAGTCGCCGTAAAGAGCTGCTGCTGACCCAATTCAAGGCTGGCCTGCGAGGGCGACACCTGAACCGAGATAACATTTTGGCTAGTGATTGTTATCGCGGCGCTCCCCGATTGAGACAAATCGAAATACGATGTGGCACTCACTATGATGGGCTGAGATGCGGGGGCCACAACCGGGGCGGTGTAAAGGCCGCCGAATGTAATGCTGCCGCAGTCCTCGCTGCAACCCGGTCCTGACAGGTTCCACAGGTAGATGCCGAGCGGATCGCCTGTGGCCGAGAACTGAAGGGTGTCGCCGGGATTAACCGTCACTTTGGATGGAGCAACCAGCACCGATGCCATCAGGCATTGTGCCCCCCAGGCTCCGAGCAGCAGGGCGATGCGCGCGATGCGCTTTGCGGAATTCATAAGCATGCATCCGGTTTGCCGGCTCCTTTTTCGTGACGCGCGTGTGTGGCTTTGCTACTTCTGCGATAGCATCTGCTGCTTCGACGTCACGCCGTTGAGTTGTTGATTGATAAACTCCTTGACGGCTGCATAGTCCATCGCGCCGCTGAAGAAATGCCCATTGATAAAGAAGCTCGGGGTTCCGCTAAGACCAAGAGCATTGGCTTGCTGGAAGTCCTTCTTCACCGCACCGGCTTCATCTCCATTGGCCAGGCACTTGTCGAATCGATCCGTATCCAGTTTTAGGACGCGCGCGTGATCGCGCAGATCGTCCGGGCTAAGCAGCCGGGTGCTGAACAGGGTGTCATGATATTCCCAGAACTTCCCCTGCTGACCAGCACATCGGGAGGCCTCAGCGGCTTTCTGTGCGCTGGCGTGCATGGGAAGCGGGAAATCCTTAAAAATGACCGTGAGTGACTCGCCAAACTCCCTTTTGAGCCGCTGTATCTGAGGATTTGCAGTTTGGCAGTACGGGCACTGATAGTCGGCAAACTCAATTAATGTCACGGGAGCGTTGCTCTTCCCGAGCGTGAATGCGCCTTCGGTATTCACAGCAGCCGTAGGAGGCATCAGCAGAATGCTGATTTGCGCATTCTTTCGCAACTCCGCCACATAAGCCGCACGCGCTCTGGACCGTCGTAGCTCGCGAATATGCTGAAGTACCGCACTCCGTACATTCTCATATGTATCCTGCGTCTCGAGCCCTTCATAATAGACCTTGAGCTGATCCTCAGTGGGATCCTGGATACCCTTGTATACTACCGTATCCATCAGCGTATCCAGTGAGACGTTCTTCTTCTCCGCCTCCGTCTTCAGGAGACGCTCATCAATCGCATCCTCCAGTGCTTTGCGTTCGCTCAAGTAATGCTGATAACGGGCCTGGAGAAGTTTGCCGGATTGCGTGGCCTCAAGTTCTCCAAGGGTAAGCACCGTCCCGCTTATGTTAGCGGCGGGCTGCTGGACAGATTCCTGTGCGAACAGAACTCCACAGGCACTCGCAAGAACAATGATGACCAGGCGCCGGCAGCAGGCAAAGATCATGGCTGTCTCCTGAAAGGTGCTGAAATGCAATTCCGGAAAAGAACTCCAGGCGGGTCTTTAGTCCCGCCTGGGGTTGTACTGTCAAATAACCTCACGACACGAAGCGGTTTAGAATCCACCCTTCGTAGGTGCAGCATGGGTTAGTGCGTAGAGTCCCCACGGCCGCAAGTGCACACGCCTTGGCCGCTCCCCAGAATCCCGATGAAGCCGCACTGCGCCTGCAGGTTGGCGAGCTCAGTCGCGCCAAGAACCGAATCCGTGAACTCGGTCTCGGTGATCGGGTACGTGGTGGCGGTTCCCACCCTTACGGCCTGAACGTGTGTTGCCCACTCCCTGAGGTTGGGCGTAGGACTCACGTTCGCAGCGGCGTTGCAGCCATTGTTCTTTGCCGACACGATCTTGATCACGCCCTCCGTCGGGATTCTGCCCGTCAGCGGGTTGTCAGTCAGATCAGCGAATACGTCTAACGTACGCAGCCCGTTTGGTGTGTTCTTGCATCCGCAGCATTCTGCCATCTGCTGATCCCAGTTGAACACGTAAATCAACGAGCAGAGGGTGCCACCCGTCACCCCGGGGTTGTCGATCCGGACTGTCGCGGTGGGTACCCCCGCAACGCCGTTGTTGGCGAAGTAGTTGAGCCTATAGACGTCCGTAGTTTGTCCCCAGCCCACGCTCGCAAAGGCGAGACAAGTGACCGCCGCAGCGAAGGCCAGCAGCTTCAGACCACTGATTCTCATCCCATTCCTCCTTGCGCCGCTTAACCCGTTGAGTTACATCTGTCGGCGCTCAGTGCCTAACTCTACTTGGTGTTTTCTGTAATGCAAGTACCCAATTGACGTAGCCCCGAATGCCTTAACCCCTATGGGTCATCAGTTACTCTCTGTCTCGCAAACACATCTTCCAAATGGTACGCACGCACACCACCTGCGGTCGGACCATCGCCATGGCCGCTTTACATTTATGACACTCGTCTAACTACTTCGTTATGTAAGCGAGCCTTCATGGTTGCGGCGTTTGAGCTTGCAGAATCTCAAGCTGACGCTTTTGCATTTCATCAAGGATTTCTCCCGGCGTTTTGTGGGCCTGGGCAGCAGCTTCCTTGAGGTTGAAGTTCGCCGGGACACCCGGCACGTTTGGCGCTGGGCCAGAAATGAGTGGCTGCGACTCCTCTGGAGGCTGCTCCTCGCTCCCTCCATCGAATGCCTGATCTGCGATCTCCATCTTCGGCGCCTGCTTGATGCCATTGCCGCTCGCTATTTGCTGGTCTGCAGCGCTGGCGTGCTCTGCTTGTGCACTCACCACAAGCCTCTTCACGAGGGGCGGATCGCTGGACGCGTACTGGATGATGTAATTGAGCCCGGAACCGTAGAGCACTTGAAGCAGCGCCTCTCGGACCGGCGTGGGACCGATCTGCTCATCAAAGATCCTGCTATCAAGTCCTGCAGCCGGGAGATCGAGTGTTATGCCCGCCCGTCCGCTGATGGCCTGCAGAACTGTTCGCATTGTGGAGCCCCCGGGTCGCACCGTGATCAAGCCACCAGCATATGTCACCATCGGAGCCGCATGGCCGCCAGCGTTCTTCGCGATATTCTGCCCTGCAGCGCTCGTCGCCTGCTCGCTCGGTTGTGGCTCATTCGGCTTTGGGAGCTCGTTTTGCTCGGATGATAAATCCTGTGACGCTCTCGCCTGACCTTCTGAACTAAACGACTGCCCGCCCAGCGAGAGTGTCCGGGTTCTGTCGCTGGGATGCCCCTCGCAGAGCTGCGGTGTGGGGAGTTCTAGTTGGGATTCGCTTGGCCGATCAGCTGTAGACTGCGTTATCTGTGCGCGACCTATAACCACCAGAAGAAGGAACGGGAAAACAGTGGCCATTTGAGACCGCAGGAATCCACTTACTGTGGTCGAGAGTTTCCGGTTCCACAATACACTTATGCGACGCTCGACTTCCGCCACTTTCAACACGGGGCTTCTCCAAACACCGAATTCCAGCACCTCCGCATGTTTCTAGCAATTACCCGATTGGCCTAACCTATAAGATCATCATTGAGGTTTTAGGGAGGAATGGAATGGCGTGATATATGTCACGACACCACATGCCCGCCGTCGTAAGTAGCCGAGACCTTAATTGGTCGTTACGCCGGAACAATTTAGCATTCATAATTTATGTTGACTTTTTGGCGGTCTATGTCTAAGCTCCTCGTACGTCCCACGGACTCTGATCTGAATGGGTTAAATCCCAACACTGGAAATGAGTGGGCGAATCGCACTCAGGTCGACCACGTGTGACGCAGGCCTCGTTCGACGAAAGGTGATCGAATGGGAGGCAGCGGTGCAAATAGTACACACCACTCCTGGATTCATACTTATAAATCGGGCGATCTGTCCGGTCGCGTTCAATACGGCCGCTCTTCAGATCCTTGCATTTCCCACCGACCCGAACAAGATCCATCAGCCAATGCTGTTCATCCGCGACAAAATCACGTTTTGGTTGCTGAAAAGCAACGGGCGAGCGGAGCCTATTTTTGTCCATGAGATCGTCTCCGGACAGCGTAAATACACATGCAGGGCCTTCCGATGCGACTGGCAGATCGGGACCAATGAGCCCATGAATTACGTTGTTCTTTTAGAGCGGCATTCTCATGGGCCTGGCGGTCTGATAGGACTGACGGAGCAGTTCGGCCTGACGCCTCGCGAACTCCAGACAGTATCTCTTTTGACTGAAGGACTGACGAGTAAGCAGATCGCGTCGCGGATGAGGATAAGCCCCAACACCGTGAAGGCCTTTCTCCGGCTTGTCATGTTCAAAATGGACGTGTCAACCCGTTCCGGGATTGTGGGCAAGGTATTTGGATCCCAGCCCGATACGGCGGAGGAGACACATGATCGACCTAATTCATCTGAGCAGTTTACTTAGGGACACGTATAGATTACATATGATGTCCTATGAAAGCCGGGACAAAGGTCGAGCGCCGTCGCGAGAAGCGCTATCCCCAGAACATTGACGTGCTTGTAAGGGAGTTGCCCGGCTGTGATGAACCTGAGTTGGGCAGCGCCACGACTAAGCCCGGACGTATTCAGAATGTCAGTACCAATGGCCTCTGCCTGCTGACATTCCAGCCCATTCGACCGCTTGCGATCGTCCGCTGCGAGTTTCCAGTGTGCGATTCGGGGATCCGAATACCGACCCTCATGCACGTGCGCTGGACGCGCCAGCAAAGCGAGGATATCAGAGGATACATCTCCGGTCTCGAAGCTTTGCTGTGAATCACCACACTCCTCAGCGCAGCCTGCCACGTCGGAGTCGCTAATTGGTTTTCTTATTGAAGCGATCGAGAAGCACGCGACTCGTCCCACCGAACCGCCTGGCATGCATTCTCGTCAGCCAACAGGAATAGCGAAGGTCTGGATCCACACATTTCCGCTGTGCAACTCCGCTAGTACCAAGGCATCTTCTTCAGTCAGCATGCGCCAACTAAGCCTTTCAGGCTATTCCAAGTGAACTAACTCGCAGCGGCTAAACTCTATGGGCACTTGTTCTCGGATAAGGTGTCCATCATTGTTGGGTACCTACGGAGTAATCCGTTTGGGTTAGGCATAGTGGATCGATCCGCGAGGCTTAGGCTATGTCAAGAACAACCAGTCGGTATGCTGCGGGGCGTGGTAAGCACCTCATTTTAGCTATTGCTCTGACAATCTGTTGTGCAAACGCACTCACTGGATGCGGTGGCGGGGCGTTCTTTGCCCGGCCTGGTTCCTCCTCCGCTCCGAAGATAGATAGCTTGCAAATTGATCTGAAGAAGTCAGTGCTGGCGCTGGGGCAGTCTCTTCAACCAACACTCACTGGCGTCTACAGCGACGGGAGCTCGAAAGATGAGACAGCCGCCGCGAAGTGGAGCAGCGGCAATGATTCAATTCTGCAGATCCAGCCCGCCGGTGTTGTCAAAGCAGTCGGCGTCGGAACTACATCCATCTCAGCGACTCTCAGTGGATTGAGCGCATCCGCTACAGTGAAAGTCACAGCCGCGGTGCCCTTGAGTATCTCGATCTCGCCCAACCCGCTCTCCTTGCCTAAGGGCGAAACAAACCAAATAACGGTGACCGCCGCTCTGAGCGACGGAACCTCGAAGGATGAAACGGGCGCGGCCAAATGGAGCAGCGGCAACACCTCAATTCTGGAGATCAATTCTATCGGGCTCGCCAAGGCTGTGGGCGTCGGATCTACATCCGTCTCAGCGATTCTCAGTGGGCTAACCGCATCCGCGACCGTCGAGGTCACCGCCGCAAGGCCCTTGAGCATCTCGATCTCGCCCAACCCGCTCTCTCTTGCCAGCGGAGAAACGCGGCAACTGACTGTGAGCGCCGTTCTGAGCGACGGGACCTCGAAGGATGAAACGAGCACTGCGAAATGGAGCAGCGGCAATACCGCCATTATTGCAATCAACTCCACTGGCCTCCTCAAAACGGTTGGCATCGGATCCACCTCGGTTTCAGCAGCTATTGCCGGACTCACCGCATCCGCTGCAGTCGAGGTCACTGCCGCAGTTCCCTCTAAGATCTCAATCTCGCCCATATCGCTCTCATTGGCTAAGGGGGAAACACGGCGACTAACGCTGAACGCCGCTCTGACCGATGGAACCTCCAAGGATGAAACGAGCGCCGCGAAGTGGAAGAGCGGTAACGCCTCGATTCTGGAAATCAACTCCGCCGGGCTGGCCCAGGGTGTGGGTATTGGCTCTACATCCATCTCAGCGACTCTAGGTGAATTGACCGCATCAGCGGGCGCCGAGGTTAGCGCAGCAGTGCCTTTGAGCATTTCGATCTCGCCGATCTCGCTCTCCTTGCCCAAGGGCGAAACACAGCGACTAACCGTGAGCGCAGCTATGAGCGACGGAACCTCGAAGAATGTGACAAGCGCCGCCAAGTGGAGTGGCGGCAATGCCTCGATTCTGGAGATCAATTCCGTCGGGCTCGCCACGGCGATCGGCGTTGGATCTACATCCATTTCTGCGACTCTTGGTGGGTTAACCGCGTCCGCTGCAGCCGAGGTGACCGCCGCAGTACCCTTGAGCATCTCGATCTCACCCAACCCCATTCACCTGCGAGCCGGCTCCAGTCTCCCGCTGAAGGCAATCAGCACTTTTTCCGATGGACTGATAAGCGATGTCACGTCCAGTACTGTGTGGACGGTGGATGATGCTTCGATAGTTGAAGTTGACCAACAGGGAAATGCATTGGGATTCCATGCGGGGACAGCGCAGATCAAAGCCGAGTCCCTCGGCATGGTGGCGGAAGCCACCGCTGTCGTCCAGCCTGTCGTATTCACAACCTACTTCTCGGCTGAGGCCGGCGCACCGGACTCGACGTTGCGGATCAGTGCAAGCGGTGATGGCCACCTGCAATCCTGTTCCATGGTGTACGTGTTCAATGAAGACCAGCAACTCACCGAGTGCTGTGGCTGCACAGTCTCCAGCGGAGGGTTGCGGACACTCTCACTAAATCAGGATCTTCGATCCAACCCCCTGACTCAAGTATCACCTGTTGCGGGCTCGATAATGGTCGTTGCCGCAGACCAGGGAGCGAACTCGGCCTGCGATCCGGCAGCGATCTCCGGTGCAAAGGCGGGGACCGGATGGTTGACCCACACACAGACTTCAGGCCCATCCGTATACGCGACGGAGACAACTCTCAGCGGCTCTGACACTACGAACGAGTTCCTCGACAGCGTTCAGGCGCAGTGTAGCTTTGTGAAGCAGCTCGGAAGCGGACGCGGAATATGCAGTTGCGGGACTGGCGACTAACTAGTCTCTGCTTACAGCGAAGGAAGCGCCCTCATTCAGCTGCAAATGTGACCGGAGCCTTGTGCAGATAGGTGGCGTGCCTTCGTTTGGAGTCGATCGTCGACCATGCGCGCTCGATCTCGGCCACCGCTAATCCTGACACAGCGGCCAGCTCCGCACTTGTCATCCCTTTGTCCTTCGCATAGAGGCATAGATCCATATCTGCCAGCGGCAAGCTGAAATAGAACTCCTCCTGCGATTGCGGAAGCGAATAGGTATCGGTAGTGGGAGGCCGGCGACGGATTTCTTCCGGGATCTGGAGATACTCAGCGAGTTGATACACCTGCGATTTGTATAGGTGCGCTATAGGCTTGAAGTCCGCGGCGCCGTCGCCTCCCTTTACGAAGAAGCCGAGTTCGTATTCGAGACGGTTAGGTGTTCCGGCTACGGCAAAATTCAGCGCGTCCGCATAGTAGTATTCCAGCATTGTGCGCGTTCGCTGCTTGAAGTTGCTCGCCGCCACGATCACCAGATACGCGTCGAGTGAAAGGCGCACCTTCGTGGTCTCTCCGCGCGGGGACTGCAACACCACCGAATACAGCGCGTATCGATCGGCGCCAATGAGATCAGGGAGCACCAGCTTGCAGCGATACCCGGGCCCATACTCGGGAACTATGGTGCGAATCGCATCATCGCGCCGCCGATAACAGCCGGACGCAGCCAGGATCGGCGTAATCTCCTCCGAAACGGACGGGATGCCTAAGCTGTCGGTAAGCAGGCGGCCCAAGCTCAGACTTTCCTCCGCCGATTCGGACTCCGGCATGAAAAGTCCTAAAACACGGTCTCGTCCTAACGCGCGCGTACACAGAGCTGCAACAACACTGCTGTCGATGCCTCCCGACAAACCGACCACTGCGCCCTTGCGACGAAACTCTCTCGGTACTAATTGGCGAATGGAGGACACGATGCGCTCTACCTCGCGTGCGCAATCAATTCTGAGGAGTTCATGAAATTCCATAATTGCTGCGGACATGATCTTCCTTTCTAAGCTGATCCATCGGTTCTATCTGCTCGAAGCGCCAGCCATCTCTGTCTCCCGCTCGGCCAACAGACGCTTGCTCACTTTGCCGTTCTCGGTTTTGGGCACGGCTTCCACGAACTCCACGTACTTCGGGCGCATGAAATCCTCCAGGTGCCCCGCGCAGTGACGAAGAATGTCCTGCGCGGTCAGGTGTGCTCCTGGCGTAAGCTTCACAATCGCTTTGATGGCGCTCCCAAGGAAGGCATCGGGCACACCGATCACCGCCGCCTCCGCAATTCCCTCCAACCTGCAGATGGCGTCCTCAACTTCCTTCGGGCTCACTTTCTCGCCGCGACTTTTGATGATGTCGTCCTTCCGGCTTACGAAGTACAGGTACCCTTCCTCATCGGCACGAAACAGATCGCCGCTGTACAGTACCTTCTCACCCGCCAGTGGACCAGGCCGAAGACGGCGTTCAGTCTCTTCGGGCAACTCCCAGTAACCTCGCATCACATGGGATCCCCGAATCACCAGCTCCCCTGTAACGCCGGGTCCCACCCGATGCCCCTGTTCGTCGACGATGAATACCTCCTCATTCGGCATCCCACGTCCCACTGACCCCGGCCGCACATCGAGCTGATCCGGAGAGAGGTACGACACTCGCTGACATTCGGTCTGCCCGTACATGGAATACAGCTTCGCCTTCGGAAACAAGGTGCGGAGCCGCCGCAGATGTTCAACGGGGAGCGCCGCTCCAGCGTTGGTGATGTATCGGAGCTGCGGCAAAGCGTACCTCGAAATATCCATCTGCAGGAGCAAAGCTGCCACGGTGGGAACAATTGGCAGACCTGTTACACGTTCCCGCTCCATAAGATCGAGCACCACATGTGGAAACGCAAAGGAGTCGTGTAGCACTACGGTCCCACCCACTTTGAACATCACTAATACCTGATAAAGGCCGTAGCCGAACGCCAGCGGCAGGAAATTCATCACCACATCGTCGCTCGTGTTTTCCAGGTAAGTGGCGATGGATGTCGCAACAGACACCATGTTCAAGTGAGTGAGCATCACGCCCTTGGGATGGCCGGTCGTTCCGGACGTGTAAACAAGCGCGGCGAGATCAATATCGATGCAAGTCTTCGGCGGAGCCTTCACGCGCTGCGCCCCCAATCGCACCGCCTCGAAATTGATGACCCTCCCTCCACCTGCAGCTGTCGGTAGGTCCGACTTGCATCTCGCCACCAGCACGATTCCAATACTGGGCATCACGTCGGACGCTTTCTGCGCAATTGCCCAACCGGCGCCGTCCACGACGAGGGCTACGGCCTGGCAGTTGTTCACGATGTACATCAGCTTGTCAGGCTTGGTTGTCGCATTGAGGAGCACAAACACTGCTCCTGCCTTCAAGATTCCGAATAATGCGATCACCGTTTCCGCAGTATTCGGCAGCAACACCACCACGCGGTCGCCGCGTTGCACCCCCGCCTCGAGCAGCGCTACGGCTACCCGGTTCGCCTGGGCGTCGATCTCGGCATACGTGTAGCGGCTCTTGCCACAGATCAGAGCCACCTTCGACGGGAATACGCGTGCGCTATCCTCTAGGAATTCCTCGACCTGCATTCGTTACTCCTCAACCGCTGTATCCAAGCTTCCGGCTGACAAAGTCAGAAATCCTTGCAACTGAATCCAGATTGTCCGGCGTCACGTCGTCGTCCTCAACCTTGATCGCGTAGTGTTCTTCGAGAAACGCGATGAGTTCGAGAACTCCCGTGGAGTCGAGCACTCCCCTCTCCAGCAACGATTCATCCGGCGTAAGGCCGTCCTGCTGGCCAAACAAAAAATTCTTTACGACAAAGTCCTCAACATCTTGGTCAATTTGTGTGAGCTGCATAGCTTGTCATCTCCAGAGATTGATGAACGGATTGTTGAAGTAAAAGCTGTGTGGATAACACCGCAATGAGAGCCATGTTGTCTTTCGTTCCGATCGCACGACCGGTTATGAACTTATTGATCAGCAAAGACACGCTTCGCGGGTCGAAAATCCCGTGCTGGTTCAACGCGGAAGGCGAGAGGAGTTCCTGGACATATTCGGGAGCATCAGGGCTGAAAAAGCACTTGCCGTCCGGCGCGCGGTATGGCTGCTTGTGACGGCCGATGATCGACTGTGGGATCCATCCACGGAGCGCTTTTTTGAGAAGATGCTTCTCATCCAATGCTTTCATTTTCAATTTGGGCGACAGGCGATTCGCGAACTCCACCACCCGATAATCCAGGAAGGGATAGCGGCACTCCACGGAATGTGCCATAGCCATCCGATCCCCCTGGGAAGACAAAATATACCCCGGCAGCAACTGCTCGAGTTCGAGATATTGAGCCCGAGCAAAGCAATCCCAACCTGCAAATCCCCGCGGTAAGGCATCCTGAAGCTCCGCCGTGGCCGGCGCACCTCCGAGTGCATCTTTAACCGCCGCCGAAAACAATCCCTTGATCTTCGCAGTCAAATCCCATCGCGGAAGATGCGAGAAGAATGGATTCTGCAGGTCTGTCGGGGTCACCCGGAAGAAGCTCTTCAGGTAACTGGCCGGCTGCCGGCGCAGATTATGCATATAGGGATACAACCTTTTCAAAAGTAGAAAGCGCCACCGCGAGTCCGGCTGTTTGCCCCAGAATTGCCTGATCTTGGCTTCTTTGAAGATGTCGTAACCGCCCAGTACTTCGTCGGAACCTTCCCCCGTCAAGACCACTTTGAAGCCGCTGTCATGCACCAGCTTCGACAGCAGAAACATCGGCGCCGCGGCCGTGCGCAGAATCGGCTGCTCCGTGTGCCACACCACTTCCGGGAAAACCCTGGCGATATCGACCGGCGTGCAGCAGCTGGAGGTGTGATTGGTGCAAAGGAAAGCACTGGCTTCGTTTTGGAAACGGCTCTCGTCAAACTCCGGGTCGTCGAATGTAATTGAGAAACTCCGCAGACGGTCTTTCACAATCGACTTCGCCAGTGCCGTGGTTACCGTCGAATCAATGCCCCCGCTCAGGTATGCCCCTACCGACACATCCGATCTCAGCCGGATTCGAGTGGCGTCATATAGCAGACTAAACAGCTCGTCGCTCAACCGCTTCTCCGCGGCTGCATCGGCAGCCTCCTCCCACTCGAAAGAAGGCCTCCAGTATCGCCAGGTGCGAATCTCTCCCTTCTGGACCACCATTGAGCTTGCGGGCGGTACCTGACGGATATCGCGGAACGCTGTTCGGGGAGCCAATGGACTCCAGAATGTAAAGGTCTGGTCTAACGCCTGAAGATCGACCTCAGCCGAAACTTCACGCGACGCCAGGATTGCCTTCATTTCAGAAGCGAATAAAAAAGAATCCGCAGTCCGCGCGTAATAGAGAGGCCGCACGCCCATTCGGTCGCGGGACAGAAACAACTTCTCGCGGCCACAATCCCACAGGGCAAACGCCCACTGGCCATTGAAGTGGTTTACACAATCCTCGTTCCACTCCTGGTAGGCCGCCAGGATCACTTCAGTGTCGGACTCAGTGCGAAACCAATGCCCTTTGGATGCCAGTTCCTCGCGCAGCTCCACATAGTTGTAGATTTCGCCGTTGAACGTCAGCCATGCGGAATGATCGGTAGCGCCCATCGGCTGCGCCCCCCCGTCGAGGTCGATAATGCTCAGGCGCGCATGGGCCAGGGCCACTTGCTTACGGACATACATACCGAAGGCGTCCGGTCCCCGATGGCGGAGCAGCGAAATCATGCGCGCGGGCTCCGCCCGGTCAATCACCCGATCATTGAGACTCAGAACTCCGGCGATGCCGCACATTCCAGTGCCCCTCTTTCCGGTAGAACGATGGGGTTGCGCTCTCCCAGCCCGATCTGGACATACAAATAAGTAAAAAAGAGCGGGTCGTTCTGAATCACGCGCATGCGATTCTTCCAGACCCTTTTCTCTTCGCAAGAAGGCAGAACGACGCAACTTTTTCTTATGTCTAAGTGACGAGGTGTCGAACGCTGGCTTTTCGGACTATAAGGGACCGAATATCTATACCTCAAACTGGCTTCCATAACTATTTCTCGCCCCTGCGCTCCCCGGACCTCAAGAGCCCCCGTAACTGTTGAAGTTGTAAGTGGGGTTCATCCTAGTGCAGGTCCAACCATGTGCATAGGCACAAATGACGACAAAATGCGCCAAGTTGTGAACTATCGAAGCGCAACTTGTCATCTTGTCGCGATTCGACGCAATTTGCGCTAAAACCGCTGGACATTCACCCAAAATGCATCCATAATTCCTTACACTCTCCCAAACGACTCTGGAACTCTTTGCTCTATGCAAATAGACAGCTCTACGCTGCAGCGACTGAAGATTACCGCGAGCAACGTTTTACATTCAGGACGCTTTTACCTAAGTTATCTACACAAAACTAACGAGGCGGATTTCTCAATCACCTCGCCAGCCTGCTGTGGATCACTGGCATGGCAAACCATTCCGCCATGACCGCGGCGCAAGAGGATATAGGTCGATGTCAGGAAGCTCGGGACGGCTGGACTCCTGGAAATTGATTGCCCAGCATATGGGTCGTAGTATCCGGACTGTGCAGCGCTGGCACGAGGAGCACGGCCTCCCCATTCAGCGCATCGGTAACACGTCCGGTTCGGTATTTGCCTATACCCATGAATTGGACGCCTGGCTAAGGCAGAGAGCGCCTGCGGACCATGGCAACGCTCCCTCAACTCTCAGTCATGCACCGATTCCGTTCTTGAAGGCCTTCGCCGCCGACAGCTCGCCCGCTGAGGACCGCTCCGTCATTCCTGAACGCTCCCGCTTGCGGTCCGCGGAGTTGGTGGCGCTGTCCCGGATGATGTGGCGCGATCTTTCCTTCCGGAACCTCGAGAGCATCACCAGCGCCCTGGCGACAGCCATTGAGTTCGACTGCACGAATGCAGCTGCATATGCCGGACTTGCTTCGGCCGTGCTGTTTGAAGCTCTTCTCGGCCCGGGGAAAGGAGAAACCAGGATCCCTACGAGCCGCGCTGCGCTGGAACGCGCCCTTGGCCTCGACCCCGCTCTCCCTGAAGCTATGCTGGTCTCCGCACTCCTCAAGGTCTGCGTCGATCGCCATTGGGAAAGCGCCCGCGGGCTGCTCGAAAGCGCGCAATCGGATCTCTCACTCCTCTCGCGAATTCAAGTCGCCATGGGATTGCTTGCCCTCGCCGAGGGCCAGGTCGAGCAGGCGGCCTGTTGCTTCCGCGAGGCTGGGCATAAGAACCCGCTCAATGCCCTATGGAATGAGTTCGACTGTTGGGGTGTGTACCTCACATGTAGTGGAGGTGACGCGCTTCGATCGGCCGAAGAGAGTCGCTCGATGGGACGTCGTGGGCCTTTGATAGATAGTCTGGAAGCCTTGGCGTGGGCGCAGACGCTGCCCATCGACCATTCCGTTGAAAGACTTGAACAACTGACTCTCGCCCATCCTGACAACGCCGTAGTTCTCGGGTCTCTCGGGTATGCTTACGCTGCCTCAAAACAGGTTGATAGCGCTCGCGAGGTGATCGATCTGCTCCAGCAGCCTCGGACAAGCCAGCAGAATCACTATGCCATCGCTATCGTGCAGACCGGACTCGAGCAGACTCGGCCCGCCCTCGAACGTCTAACGGTCTCTTATCGCGAAGGTTCGCTCTGGAGCCTCGCCTTTTGGTGCGACCCGATCTTGCAGACGCTCCGATGGAGCCCCGGCTATGACGACTTCCTGCGCGAGTGCTCGATGGCCCCGCCACCCGAAGATGCCGTCGTCCGCGACTCGGCCCAACTTGCCGTAGTCGACCGAACTGCTCACTGAAGGGATGACGAAGAAACTTAGGCGTTGGAGAAGGGTCTTGAACTCCGTGGAAACGTTGACGCCTCCTACGATGATTGCATGAGGCGATCTTGTGCCCCATTTTGTGTCGAGAGCTGTACTAGAAATTGGAGTTAATCGGAGTGCAGCACAACCGCCCGCGGAAAATGGAGACACACGGGCGGAAGCAAGCCGCAGATCTTAACCGCTGAGAAGTCTCAGGAAATGCACGACGTCTTGTGTAGAACACACTGCACAAGGGCGTCGAGAACAGGTACCATCCGTGAGCCCGGCTGATAATTGGACTTTAAGTAAGCTCCAGCTGGGCCCAAGCAATAAATAACAACGTGTCACGGGAATCTTGCTCGCTAGGGTGTGGTCGAGTGTATGCTTTTGCGTAAGTTGAAAAACACCCAAAAGACATCATGAAAAATCCTGAATCTCAGCCGCAATTGTGTGTGGACCGCCGTTCGTTCATTAAAACCAGTTCTTTGGCAGCCGGAGCGTTCGCGTTCGGCGTGCCTGCGCTTTTGCGCGGACAGAACCTGAACAGCAAGCTGAACATTGCATGTGTTGGAATCGGCGGCAAAGGCAGGAGCGACACCGATGCCTGCGCCGGAGAGAACATTGTCGCACTGTGCGACGTGGATGCTGGCTCTGAGGCATACGAGACGCAGACGCAGAAGTATCCGGGCGCGAAGTTTTACAGAGATTACCGCCAGATGCTGGACCAGATGGATCACCAGATCGATGCGGTGACGGTCTCGACGCCGGATCACATGCACGCGATTGTGGCGTCGGCGGCGATGAAAAGGAACAAGGCTATCTTCGTCCAGAAGCCGCTGACGCAGACGATCTACGAGGCGCGCTACCTGCGGAAGATGGCTCACGATCGCAAGCTGGTTACGCAGATGGGCAACCAGGGCAGCGCCGCCGACGGCCTGCGCCGCGGGGTGGAGACGATACAGGACGGACTCATCGGACACGTGCACGAGGTGCACGTGTGGACGAACCGCCCGATTTGGCCGCAGGCAATGGACCGTCCGACCGGAGAAGATCCGGTTCCCGCAACACTGGAGTGGGACGTCTGGCTTGGGCCGGCCCCAGTGCGGCCGTTTGTGGGTATCCGGAAGCCGGACGGACGCTACGGAGTTTACGAGCCGTTCAACTGGCGCGGCTGGCAGGATTTTGGCTGCGGCGCGCTGGGCGACATGGGATGCCACACCGTCAACATGCCGTTCCGCGCTCTCGATCTCGGCGCGCCCACTGAAGTTGAAGCCATGCCGTTCGGCACGATGAACAAAGAGTCTTATCCGGTGGGTTCCAAGATCCGCTACGCGTTTCCCAAGCGCACCGGGCACGTACCACTCGAGCACCCGAGTTTCTTCCATCGCACCAGGAAAGTCGAGCACGATCCGATGACTCTCTGGTGGTACGACGGCGGCCAGCCGAATGAGACTCTGCGAGGCGGTCACGATTTGACCAACAAGCCGCCTGCCGAACTCACGGCGGATATCGTCGCGCTGCTCGGAGACGTACCCGAAAGCGGCTGCTTGCTGTTGGGAGATGGCGGCGCTGTCTTTTCGCCGGATGACTACGGAACAAGCTTCTTCGTGAAGCTCAAGGGCGACCAGAAATTCGTCCATTACCTGAAGCACCCGGCGATGGCGAAGTTCCCGGAACGCATTCCGCGCAATCCAGATGGCGGCAAGAAAGGCGGTGGGGGTGTGCTTGCCCACGCGCAGGAGTGGCTGACGGCGATCAAGGAAAACAAGCCGCAGAATTGCTACTCGCGTTTCGACGTTGCCGCGCCAATGACGGAGATCTTGCTGCTTGGGTGTGTGGCCCTGCGCGCCGGCAAAAAAATCGAGTGGGACTCGCACAAGATGGAAGCGAAGAATTGTCCTGAGGCTGCGCAGTTCATTCGGCGGCAAAATCGTTCCGGCTGGGCGCTCTCCTAACTGTGATTACGGACGGCACGCAACCTGCGCTGAATCAGTCTGATCTGAAGTCTGCCGCATGACGGTTGGACCTGCAGATTGGAAAGATGATAAAACGTCACTTGATTCCACAGAATGAAAAGGTTTTCGGATATCCATGCCTTCACAATCTGGTTCTGGACCATTTCTTCGCCCGTTTAATCGCCGGCGCTTCCTGAAGACCGCAGGGACTGCTGCGGTTCTTCCGGCGGTGATGCGCGGCTATGCTGCGCAGACATCGACGACCTCTCCCAACAACCGCATCAACCTGGGAGTCATCGGCATGGGTTGGCAGGGGCCCGGGAACACCTCGGCTTTCCTGAACCTGCCGGACTGCCAGGTGGTCGCCGCGTGCGATATCGATGCCAATCATCTTCAAGCCGCGGTCAAAAAGATCAACGAGACTTACGGCAATGAAGACTGCAAGGGCTATCACGATTATCGTGAGTTGCTTGCTCGCGAGGATATTGATGCCGTCATGATTGCCGTGCCGGACCATTGGCATGAGATCGTCGCGACTGAGGCGGCCCGGCGTAAGAAGGACATCTACGGTGAAAAACCACTGGCGCACACAATTGCCGAACAGCAGTCCATTGTGCGCGCGGTTCAGGAGAACGGGATCGTCTGGCAGATGGGCTCATGGCAGCGGTCGGTTCCCATGTTCCACAAGGCTGCGGAGATTGTGCGGAGCGGACTGATCGGCGAGGTGACACACGTCGAAGTCGGGCTACCGGGCGGCAATGCGGATTTTGACGGCGTGGCCAAAGACGCGATGGCCAAGATCACCGCCGCCGGAGCGCAGCCCACGCCTTTCGAACAGATTGTTCCGGGAACACCGGCCTGGAATGCGATTGTCACTGATCCCCCAAAAGAACTGGATTACGAGACATGGGTCGGCCCCTCAAAGATGGAGCCTTACATCAGGGCGCGTTCGCATAAGTCGTGGCGGTGGAATTACAACACCGGCGGCGGCCAGCTGCTGGATTGGATTGGTCACCATTGCGACATCGCGCACTGGGGCCTTGGATTCGATCTGTCCGGCCCGTCGGAAGTGGAGGGCAGCGGCGAACTGCCGCCCCGCGATGCGGTTTGGAACACCGCGCCGAAGTATCGATTCGAACTGAAGTATCCGCGCAACATCACGATGACGATTGCGGGCGGCCATCACGACATCAAGACAGGCGTGAAGTGGATCGGCACCGAGGGCTGGGTATGGGTGGATCGTGGCGGCTTTGATGCGTCGAACCCGGACTGGAAGAAAGGCAAGTATCTGCCGCGCGAACTGCGCAAGGTGAAGCTCTACACTTCCACGGACCATATGCAGAACTTCCTTGATTGCGTTCGCACCAGGCAGGCTACGGTTACACCCGTGGAGATCGGGCACCATTCGGCGATTCCCGGTCATCTCTGCCTTATCTCGATGCTCACGGGAAAGAAGATCCGCTGGGACGTGAAGGAAGAGAAGATCATCGGCGATCCTGAAGCGAGCAAGCTGATGACGCGCGAGTATCGCGGTCCCTGGAAGATGAGCTAAGAACTGCGCAGAAGCGGTGGGGACTTCCCGCTGCTTTGTGGCGGAGGCTTCGTGAACAAATCGGCAGTTGAGCCCGAGATCGCCAACGGGCAGAGGACAAACTTGAGTCAGTTAAATTTGGATTCCGGGCGCACAGCCCAATGGGATTACACCCTTGCATTTTGGGGCTTGCGCCTGTGGCTGGGCGCGCGCGCGCTGTTCGTAGGCATTCAGAAATACGCGGCGTACAAATCGGTGGCAATGCCGCTTATCGACCCTGCCACCGGGCAACCGGACGCCAGCGGCGTAATGGTCAACGTGAACGTCAAGTCATACGCGCTGGCCAACTACGCGGGAATACCTGTGGGGCTCAGAGACAAGTTCGCTCATGAGCCGCTGTTCCCGAAATTTGCTCTGGTGGCGTTCGACAAGCTGCTTGGTCCGGCGTTCATTCTTACCGGATTGATGCTCATCATCGGCCTGGGTACGCGCGTGTCGCTGCTCGTGCAAGGGCTTCTATTCGTTGCGCTCACGGTGGGCCTGGTTCTCATCGATCAGAACGACGGCGTGGCATACCTTGGCATTCACATTCTTCTGGTGGCGGCGGCCTTTGTGCTCGCCCGTCATAACAGGTTTGCGGTCCTCAAGAAATGGTAGACAAGTTGAATCGTCGTGAATTTATCAGCGCGACCGCGGTGGCGGGCGCTGCAATGCTCTTGGAAGGCTGCAAGTCCGACGCGAACGAACAGAAAGCAGCCGTCCCCAAGTCATCACTGAACACCATCAACGTTGCCCTCATCGGTTATGGCGAGGAGGGCAAGGTTCTGCTTGAGTCGCTCCTCAATATCGAGGGCGTGCGGCTCGTGGCGTTGTGCGACATCTGGGACTATCACCGCGGCGAGGGTGAGCGCTACCTGCAGAAGCTCGGTAACCAGGTTCACACCTACGAGAATTACGAAGACCTGCTCGCGAAGGAAAAGGACCTTCAGGCTGTTCTCATCGCGACGCCGGATTTCTGGCATGCGCCGATGACCAACACCTGCCTCAAGGCGGGTCTGCATGTGTACTGCGAAAAGATGATGAGCAACACGATTGAAGGTGCGCGCTCGATGGTGAAGACCATGCGCGAAACCGGAAAGCTGTTGCAGATTGGTCATCAGCGCCGCAGTAATCCCAGGTATGTCTTCACGCTGAACCGGCTGCTCCACGAGGCGCAGTTCTGCGGCCGCCTCACGGCCATCCAGGGGCAGTGGAATCGCGCGGTCAAAGAGGACTTCGGGTGGCCAAAGAAGTACGAGATGCCGGCCAGCATGCTCGCAAAATACGGCTTCAAGGACATGCACCAGTTCCGCAACTGGCGCTGGTACAAGGGCCTTGGCGGCGGTCCGCTATCCGACCTTGGTGCGCACCAGATCGACATCTTCAACTGGTGGCTCGGCACTACGCCGAAATCCGTAACGGCCAGCGGTGGTTTGGATTACTTCAAAAACCACGACTGGTACGACAACGCCATGGTGATATACGAGTATCCCGTGGAATCGGCAGTTGCGCGTGCGTTCTACCAGGTGCAGACGACGACTAGTGCGGGCGGCGGCTACTTCGAACAGTTCATGGGCGACGACGGCACCATCAGGATGTCGGAAGATCCCGCGATCTGCGCCATTTATCGCGAGGCTCGCGCGACGGCAGTCTCGTGGGACGACCTGGCGCAGAAGGGCTACGTGAAGGCGAAACCAGTAGCCGCGGACGCAACAAAAGTGGATGTGCGCGAAACGGCTGCGCTGGCAGAGTACGAGATTCCGGTGTTCTTCAACAAGCCGCCGCATCAGCCGCATCTGGAAAATTTCTTCAACGCTGTCCGCGGCAAGGGCAAATTGAACTGCCCCGCCGATGAAGCTTTCTCGAGCGAATACGTGATTCACAAAGCAAACGAAGCCGTTGCCGCCGAGAAGAAAATCAACATCACCGATGAAGAAGTGAGAGCCTGAAATTATGAAGATTCTTTCCCGCAATTACTCCCTCGTACCCGTCTTAGTTGTAGCCGCTGCCGCAATGGCGCAGGACAAGGTTCCGTTGAAGACGCAGCTTCCCAAGCCGCTCTTCGTCGGCACCCCGGTTCCGCTTAATGTTCCGAATCTCGAGCCACCGCTTAAGGGCAAGCGACCTGATTTCATGATCCCCGCGGGTTCAGTCAACCTGGCAAAGGGCAAGAAGGTCACAGCAAGCGACGAGAATCCCGTGGTAGGGACGCTGGACCTCGTCACAGATGGCGACAAGGCTGGCGATGAAGGCTCCTGGGTGGAACTCGGCCCCGGCAAGCAGTGGCTCCAGATCGACCTCGGCAAAAGCGCGAACATCTATGCCGTGCTGCTGTGGCACTTCCACTCGCAGGCGCGCGTCTATCGCGATGTTGTTGCGCAAGTCTCCGATGACGCTTCATTCAAGTCCGGCGTGACCACCATTTTCAACAACGACTTCAAGAACGAGGTTGGCGCGGGCCCAGGCAAGGATCAGAACTACGTGGAGACCTACCAAGGCAAGCTGATCGACGCCAAAGGCGCGAAGGGGCGCTATGTCCGCTTCTACAGCAACGGGAACACTACTAACAAACTGAACGACTACATCGAGGTTGAAGTGTGGGGCAAACCCGCCTGAGTTCGGTGTCCCCGGAAGACGTTTGGATGGAAAAAGCGAGCCCGCGGCGGCTTTGGTCCCGCTGGCTCGCTTTTCTCTTCATCGCATTGATCGGGTTGGCGGTTCGCTTGCCGCAACTGGGCACGCGGCCCATGCACACCGACGAAGCCGTGAACGCCTATATCGTCGGCCAATTACTCGCAGGCGAAAAGTACACCTATGACCCGCAGGACCGCCACGGTCCCGCGCTGGCGACACTGGCCCTACCGCTAGTGCGCCTGCAAGGCGCCCGATCATTCGCCGATCTAACGGAATCGAAGTTACGCCTCATACCGGTGGTGGCCGGAACCATCACCATTCTTCTCTTCGGCGCTGCTGTCGATCTCTTCGGTCTTATCCCGTGCATGCTGGCGGCGCTGCTGTTAGCGGTCGCTCCCCTACCCGTTTACTACGACAGATACTTCATCCATGAATCGCTCTTCTGCGCAGCGACCATCGGCCTGATCCTGTCGGGGTGGCGAGCCGCGAAAACGCGCAGCGTCGGCTATGCCGCTCTCGCCGGCGCCTGCGCCGCGTTGATGTTTGCCTGCAAAGAGACCTCTGTCCTGCATTGGTTCGCGCTCGCCGCTGCAGGTTTTGCGTCCTGGCTTTTGAATCCGCGGCACGATCGACCGGCTGGCCGCTGGCGCGCCGCTCCGCCACTCTCCGCGCTTGGCGCTTTTCTTGCGCTCGCCCTCCTGCTGTTCACGGGGTTCGGCACAAATTGGAAGGGGCTGACAACCCTGGCGAAGGTGGCCCCGGATGCTCTGTCGCGTGCGGCCGGCCAGGGCCACGAAAAGGCGTTCTGGTATTACGGCAGGCTTCTCACCGGCGGCTGGTCCGGCGGATTGCTGTGCGCGCTCGCCTGCATCGGATTTGTCCTCGCGATCCGGAAGCGCGACGCTTCAGCGTACCGCTTGCTCGCCTGTTACGGGCTCTTCATCGCCATCATCTATAGCTCGATCCCCTACAAAACACCATGGCTGGCGCTGAATCTCTGGCTGCCTCTGGCTCTGCTCGCTGCTAAAGCCACCGAGTCGGTGTGGCATTGGATCGCGACGACACTGGGACCGCGCGCTGCATACCCTCTCCCGGGCGCTCTTGCTGTGATTGCCGCGGTGTTGATCGCTCACGACACGCGTCAGCGCGTTTTCCTCCATGCGGCCGACGAAGCCAACCCCTATGCGTATGCGCACACGACGGAAGACATTCTCGGCCTCGAGGCAGAGATCCACGATCTGGCGCACAAGAGCGGGATAGCCAGGCCACGCATTGCAGTCATCGCGTCGGACCCGTGGCCGTTACCCTGGTATCTCCGCCAGTTTGATCAGGTCGGCTTTTACCAGCCAGGCCAGCAGGTGCCCGACGCCGATTTCTACATCACCTCCAACGAAGCCTCGCAACAATACACCGACCAATTGCGAGATCTGCGTCCCGACTTCTTCGGCGTACGTCCAAATGTGCTCATCCTGTTGTGGATCCCTGCGCCCAAATAGAGAGTGTTATGCCTGACATTCACCAGTTCAATCATGCCGCCATGGCGACTCACTTTCAAGTGCGCATCGTCCATGACGAAAAAGGGTACGCCGCACAGGCCGCACAGGCCACATTCGATCTCGTCAATTCGCTCGAATCCTGCTTAAGCCGCTTCCGCACCAACAGCGACATCGCCCGTGCTGCGCATCTCGCCCCCGGTGAAAAGATGCGTTTGAGCGAGCCGGCCTTCGCCTGCCTGCAGATCGCGAAGCGAATGGAAGAGGCCACACACACAGCCTTCTGTCCCACGCCTGGCGCGCTGAAGACTCAGGCCTCGCTTTCTGGGTGGGATCTGGTGCCTGGCGAGTTGTCCATCACGTGCCTGAGCGGCCGACTTGAATTCGACCTGGGCGCGATCGGCAAGGGCTTTGCTCTCGACCGCATGGCCGAGCTGCTTCGCGATTGGGATATCAGCTCGTTCTTGCTGGTGGCAGGCGGCAGCAGCATTCTCGCGGGGGATGCACCACCCGGAGCTCCGGGCTGGTCCTGCGGCTTGGGCGAAGACAATGCTTCCGAGCGGTTCTTTCTGACGGATATTTCCTTGAGCGGCTCAGGCGTCGCCGTCAAGGGAGCGCACATTCTCGACCCCCGCACGGCCCAACCCGCGTCACGCCAACTTCGGGCCTGGGTTATTGCCGATAGCGCCGCCGAGTCCGATGCCCTCTCCACCGCTTGCATGGTTCTCAGCGAACCGGAGCTGGAAGAGATTCTCGCTCCGAACCACTCCTGGCTGGCATTTCTAGATACAGAAAATGGCGTGCGTCCGATCGGCAGCCGTGCGCTCCCTATACGCTCATAGGCGGTACTTCTCTGCGCTCAACGAATCGAGCAGTTCCCGGGTCTCGGACAGCCCTGCGGTGGCTTTACGCAAGCATCACCTTGAGCGCGGCAGCGTAGTCCACCCGCGGCCGATAGGACTTTGGAAGTGCCACGCGAAGGGCATCCGCTTGTTGCCTCCATTCAAATCGCTCCGCTGTTCCTAGCAACTCCACGCGCGCGATCTTACCCGGGCTGGTCTTCGCTGATAAGCCGAGTGAGCTGATGAGAATCGGCTCTGCAGGCCAACCGAGCACGATAGCGTAGACGACACTGTTCGCTTTGTTGCGCGTGAAGCGGATGTCCTTCTCTCCGAGTTTGCTGACGCTACCACCCTGGAAGGATCCGGCCTTCACCATGTTGGGACCTTCGCCGGAGATCTTCCACGATCGAGTCTCATAGATGGCTTCGCCATTGACCTCCATCCACGAGGTCACACCTCGGCAGTGAGCCCGCGTTCATAATCGGCAACGACGGCTTTTGCAAGGCGATCGGGAACATCTTTGACATCGCGATGCGGACCAATAGCCGCTGAGTTCCACGGCTGGTGTTTCGAATTCCACGCGTCGAAGTTGTCGTGGTGATTGGCGAGCGCTACGAAGATTCTGGCACCAGCTTTTTATAGCGCGCGATTAGCTCGTCGGGCTGCCAGTTCAGAAGCGTCCATTGAGCGCAGAGATCCTTGTATCCGAAGCGCGATGGCGGCCCGTAATGATCGAGGTGATATTCATATTGGCGCTGCCCCTCGACATAAACATTGCGAGCATACCAGTCCCCGGCTTCGGCCACGCACTGCGGACTCCAGTGCGCCCAGATTCCGAACTTCGCGTCCTGGTACCATTCGGGCGCCTCGTATTCAAGCAGTGAATCCCAAGAAGGCTGGAACGGGCCGTCGCCGGCGAGTCCCAAAACCGGCGAGTTCAGAGGCACGTCGTCCCACATACCGCCAGCAATTGGCGAGGGAGCCGGATTGTAGTTCCATGCCGGCTGCTGCCAATTGGACTCGTCCAGCTTCGTCTCCACAATCTTTCCGCCGCTCACTTTGTAGAAGACCCGTTTCTCAGGCGGCAATGCACAGAACTCGGCTTAGTCGTGGGCATAGTGATTGAATCCTTCCGGCAATGCGGACTGGCTATCCGGCGACGCCTGGGCAAATCCCGGCGGAGCCGTTGAGGCTGCAGACATCGCAATCAAGTTGCAGAAATCTCTTCGCTGCACGCATACACTCCTGTTCAAGGATTCCTTGCTGACACGGCGGATCCGCGCAACGCTTACTGCCCGACTGGGAACCGAAAAATCTCCACGCTTATCGGCGCGACGGCTAGCGTCGATGGTGCTCCGCTGACTGCCGATTCCTTCACTTCCACCTGCGGCGGTTGTCCCACTTTGTTCGCGGCATCCAGAGTCTTGCCGGTCATGCGCCACAGCTTTGCATTGCCGCTCAGCCGCAATCCATTCACGCTGAGATCCAGTCTCTGCTCGAAGTCCGTGGCATTCACAACGGCCAGCGTTAGGAACTTGCGATCTGCGCTGAGCGCCGCGAACATATCCAGCGGATAGGTTGGGCTGCCGGCACTGGTTCGCGGAAGGTCCCCGATCATGTGTTGCGTGGGAACCGACTGCGGAGAGTTACCCGTGAGCGCGACAGGAATGGAGCCGCTGCCGAGAAGTTCGCCATACAGTTTGAAAAGGAGTCCATTAGTGTTCAGCGTCGCGGCGGTTTGGTTGAAGTCGAGCGTGGAAACGCCCATGGTGAACGCCGTCATGCGCAGGAAGTCTGTTTCGCGCAGCATTTCATTCAGCACCATGGCGTAGGCCAGCGCAAGTTTCAGATCGGTTTGGCCGCCGGTGTAAGCGTATTCGTCATTCGACATGAAGATCTGCTTCGTCTTCATTTCGGGGAACTGCTTCTCATATTCTTGCCACTCTTCGGCCTTGAGGCGAACGCGGTCGGAAGGACGGCGAACCCAGTCGAGATTCGTTTCGTCGTCGGGTACGAGACCAGCTTCGAGACGGCCGACCTTGATGCCCTTCTCAGCGCGCTCGCGGTCCCAGTGCGTGCCGGCCCGCGTGTACCAGTGCTCTGTGATGCCGTCGAAATTGCCCCAGTCGTGTTTGAGGAAGCCACAGGTCCAATCCGCGTCGGAACAGATACCGGCCTGATCGAAGGGAATGTGCCAGTCGGCGGCGACGCCTTCCAGAATCGCCTCCTCCGGCATGGAACCTGAGGCCAGCAACGTAATCGATGGGTCGACCTCGCGCATAGCCTTCGCGAATTCGTTGTGCTTCATCAGGTAGTACTTCAGATCGGTGCGCCCCAGTTGCCATTGCCCGTACGGCTCATTGCCGACATTCCAGAATCTGACGTGATATGGCTCGGGATGTCCGTTACGGACGCGCGCCGTACCCATGTGCGTAGTGGCGGCGCCATTCATGTACTCCACTTCTTCGGCAGCCGAGTGCGCATCACCGAATCCAGCATTGACCGTGATGTAAGGCTCGACGCCGATAAGTTTGCAGAACGTCATCAGTTCATCCATGCCGACATCATTCGTCTGCATGGCGTTCCATGCGTAGTCGAAATTGGGCGGCCGCTTATCGCGCGGGCCGACTGAGTGATACCAATTGAAATCGGAGATGAAATTGCCGCCCGGCAGCCGCCAGAATCCCGAATGCAGCTGCTTCAGTTGCGCGATGACCTCAGGGCGGAACCCATCGACATTGTCTGCTGGCATGAGCGAAACGGCGCCCACATGAAAGCTGCCCGTGCCTGTCCCGGTGATCTCGAATGCGCCGGCCTCGGTGTCAGCTCCGGCTACGAAGTTGAAAGACGCTTCCTTATAAATGTTTGAAGGAGGCGGAACCGCGACCACCTGACGATCGTTGGCGCCTTCACCCCAGACAAGCGCGATCTTCATCTTTGCGCCCAGTGTGGCGCGCAGCCAGATGTGGCCGGTATATTTCCTCCCTTTTACGAGGGTGAAACCGGACTGTCGTATGCCGTGCGGCGAGGATGCGTCAAGTTCGATGCGCGGGCTCTGTTCGCCGACGAACGGATGCTCTTTGTCCATCACCACTGCTTCCGCAGGACCGATGGGATGCCACTTCCGCAGTTGCATGTTGCGGAATGGGCCGCCCTGGGCGGGCGCGGCAGCTTGGGGTTCTTCCGGCTTGATGGGGAAGTAAAACTTTCGGTCATCCAGCATCTCCGACCAAAGGCTGCGATAGATCAGCGCGCCGATGTGCTCGATGAACATGCCATATTCGTAGGGCGAAACGGGCCGGGCGGTTTGCTGGGTGTCAATCGCTACCCTCAGTTGCTGCGGCGGAGTGGGCGGGTTCTGCTGGGCGCCTACGGAGGCGAGTGCTCCGCTGAACAAGAGGGCGGCGGCTGCACCGATTCTTCGATTCACCATGCAATGCTCCCTGTGAGTGGCCGAGATATGCTCTGGCGGAGGCACGCTCATCATCGTGCATTTCGGTTACCCAACCAGCCGTCCGTGACGTACTTTTGTTCGAGCACCCTTCTAGAGCCGCCAGAGACTCCACAGAGAAGAGAAACAGATGCCCCCCCTTGTGTAAAGCGTTTTTTCTGCACCCGGTAGAATCAGGAACGCGGTGCGCCTGCATGCGGCGCTGTTAGCCGGCCACCATGCCTCAACTTGCCAACAGCACCAGGCACTGCGCGACCAGTGACACAACGAGCAGCGGGGCACGGATGAATAGCGATCGATCCCAGGCCGCTTGTAGTTCTCGAGCGTTCTCAAGTGGCAGCCCTGCCATTGCCGCTTTGGTTTGAACCTGATTAATCGGTTTCGACAGCCGGGCGTAGATAACGACAAAGAGAATCAGCATCAGGAGTGATGCGAGATAAAACCAGCGCTGCGCACTCCCGCTCATCACGGCCAAAACAATGTTGGACAGGGTTGCCACGACGCCCCAGATCGGCATCCGCGCATCGGCAAACAAATGGAAGAAGCCCATGACCTCGGTTCCTGCCGCCGCGGATGTCCGCCAGAGCGCAGCACGGCCTATCGTCAAAAAGAACATGTCCGTGCCGAATACCGCCGCAGTGCTGACAATTCCGAGCAGGACTGCCAGATAGATCATCCATTGAGTCATGTCTATGCCTCTCTTGTGATGGTTTCGGTTCAGATGGCGTGGATCAACAAGAGGCCGGCGACAAGCATCACTGCGCAGGTGATGCCATGGAAGGAAAACGCCGTCGCCTTCCTTCCGCCGGAAACAAGAATGTTGGCCATGTCGCCGAAGGGTATGGTTGCAAATACGAGCATCACGATTCCCACTGTGCGGTGGTCGGCAGCCAGCATCAGGGTCAGGACCACTAGTCCCGAAGCGATGTCACGAATTCCTTTGAGACGTAGCCACGCACGGGTGTCGGCATCCGGTGCAGCTGGCCTCAGGCCAAAATCTTTTGATATTCCTTCAGGAGATGCAACGTAGAAGCAGCCGATGACGATAATTCCGGCGGCAATGAGAACGGCCAGAATAAGCGGGATGGTGTTGTGCATAGCGTATCCTTTTCTTGTGCTAGAAAAACTAGCAATGCTAGGTATGATTGGGCCCATCCCGAAAAGATGCACAAATCGGCCGTACAATTTAACAGCGCTAGAATTCCTATCACTGGAAAGACCGACGATGGCGAATGACCGCATAGCAGGCCGAAAATCACGTGAGAAGCAGGCCCGGCGAGAACAGATCATCACGGCGGCACGGCGGATCGCGGAGCGTGAGGGGTGGCCCAGCGTAACCATTCGGCGGCTGTCGGATGAGATTTCATACAGTCAGCCCGTCTTGTACTCTCACTTCGAAAGCCGCGAGACCATCCTGGCCGCGGTTGCCATCGAGGGTTTCAAGGAAATCGGCTTGGTTTTGGAGAGGGCGCGCACACGGGCAAAACGAGGAGCTGCGGTCGAATCGGTCGCGGCTGCCTATCTTCGCTTCGCAGAGGCCTCGCCCGCGATGTACGAGGTGATGTTTTCAATCGGGCTGAGCGTTCCGTTCGGTGAAATGGCTACGCCTGCGGAACTGCGATTCGGATTCACGCAACTCCTGGAGCTGTTCAAGGAGCAGAGTGACAAACCCGAGATCGTTGCAGAGCTGTTTTGGGCGAATCTCCACGGGATAGCCGAGTTAACCAGAACCGGACGGTTTCCGCGCAGACTTCAAAAGGAGCGTCTGCGAGCCCTCGTCGTGCTCTTTACCGCGTCCAGGTGAAATTGCGCCGAGACCACCGCCTCACCGATCAGACCGCCGCATCCGGGCATGCGAGTCCCGGCGGAACCTGCTCTGCATCGCCCGGCCCAGCGGCCAGCCCAGCCGCGCCAGCAAATGCCGCGGCCGCGAAACAGCTTCGATCAGGTACAGCACCCGCCCCGACGAGCGGTCGAGCTCAATCAGAAACCGCTCCTGCCCTTCCTCGATGTGCAATGCGGTCGTAGCATACAGAAATCCGATCCGGTCGGGCGTGTTAACGGTCTCAACAATCCGGCTCAGATTCAGCGACCACAAGCCCACCGTGTGCGCTTCAACCGCGACCAACTCGCCCTTGCGCACATCCGCAGTGGGATTCGCCACCCGCACCCAGCCCAGGTCGAACTCCGCCCACTGCTCCATCGCGAGGCGCGCTCGCGCGAATGCACTCTCTCCCTTTCCAATCTGCGAGAGGGAAACATCGTGCGCGAATCCCCAGGGCGGCTTGGTGGCCGTCAGCCCGTCGCGCAAACTCAGCAGATTGGGACATGCGGCAGGCAGCCCAGCCGCCCGGTTCAGCGCAACATCAATTGTGTCTTGATTCGGTCGCGTTAGCGAAAACACGAGTCCAGTATCGCAGCGGCAGCCGCATTACTTCCCTACCGTCGATGTCCTCACGTCCTGCAGGTGAATGACCGCTGCGGCTGCGATGTAGCGCACCTGCTCCTTCTCATCGTCCATGCCGGCTTCGATGCGCGGCCCCAGCGTGAAGTCACCGCGCTCGGAGATAGCATTCAATGCGGCGGCCCGCACGATCCAACTCTTGTCGAAGGCCGCATCTACCAGGGCGTCGCCCGATTTGGGGTCGGGGTCCTTTGCTAGCACCTTGGCCGCCGCCGCGCGCACCGGCGACGTGTCGTCTTTCGTGATCATGCCCAGCGCGGTCAGCCCGAGTCCGGCAAAAGGAATGAATCCAATGCCCTGCTCGAACCCGAGCTGCGCCATCTTCTTGGGATCGCTGAGCATCTTTTTTTGATCGTCAATGAGGCCGCCGCCGCTTTTCTTTTGCCCGGTCAACACGGCGTAGTAGACCTCGTAGGCCGTAGGATCTTTCAACACATAGAGCGCGTGCGTGGCGGCTAAGACCACAGATACATCCTTGTCCCTGATTGCGTTTTTCAGCGCCGGAATCGCACTCTTCGCTTCCATCGCGCCCAGTGCATTCGCGGCGGCGGTGCGAACCACGGGCTTCTCGTCGCTGAGTGCCTTCTCGGCCATCGCCTGCGCCTCGGAATCTCCTTGGAGTAGTGCCAACACGGCGACCCCGGCCGCGCGCTTATCAGTGTTCGAATCGGATGCGGCCTTCTTGAGAATGTCCCAGGCCTTGTCGATGTGCCCTTGCGCGCGAGCAGGCGCGCACAGACCGCACATCAGGAGCGTGCAAACGGCCGCAGCCACAAAACCATATCTGGATCTGGATTGAACCATCGTGAGCCCTCGTCTCTCTGCGGAAGCTGAAGGAATAACAGCAATTCAGGGTAGGTTTCCACAGAGCCCGATGGATGCTGGCAGAACTACCAGAAACAGCAAAGCCGCGGACATTCTCCGCGGCCCTGGTGCTGTTGAATCAATTACTTGCTTTCGCGGCCCCACTGAAGCTTCACGCCGCTGCGCACGGTGAACGGCAGCGTGGGATACCCGATGGGTCCCATGTGTTGATTGCTGGTCAGGTTCTCCATCAACCCGTAGAACGCTATCCACGACTTCATCTGGTAGCTGCCGCCCACGTCGATCTTTGCGTAGCCGTAGTCGAGATTGCGGTTCGGGAGCAGCAGGCTGTTGCCTCCCTGAGAATCCTGATACCAGAGGTAGGTCGAGTCATCGCTACGGCTGGCGAAAGACATGTTGACGATCCCTGTGAACGGATGCCGCGCATAGGTGCCGGTGAAAAAGCCGGTGTGCGGAGGCCGGCGGAAAGGCCGCGCTCCTACCAGTGGCGAAATCGCTCCGATCGGAATGCCGTTCCATGTTGGCGCAAATCCATCCGTGAGCGCTTCATTGTCGCTATTGAACGAGCGCTGCACCACCGCGTCGAGATAGGTGTAGCCGCCGCGCAGGAAGATCGTGGACCCGATGCCGCCTTCCAACGTTGATTCAAATCCCTGCGCGCAGTACGCTTGCGTGTTCACCGTGAGTCCATAGTCGTTCGTGTAGTAGAAGCCCAAAGCCGACTCAAGCTGTTGCTTATCGGCATCCGTGAGTCCCGGAATCAGGTTCGGCAGCAGATGGCCGCCCACATACTCGATCTGTTTTCCAAACTCGTTATGGAAGTACCGTGCGCGAAACAGGATGCGATCGCTCAGAAACGCCTGCTCCAGGCCGCCCTCGTACATACGGCCTCGCGGCGCCGTCAGAGGTCCAATGTGCAACTGCTGCGCTACGCTGCCGAAGCCGTTGCTTACCAGGAAGTGATAAAGCGAACCGAACTCATCAGTCAGTGCGGGCTCGCGCACCGCGTCGCCAAAGTTGAACATCACACGCGTTCCACTAAATGTCCCCGTACGCGGCCGCAGCGCATAGTAAGTGAAGCCCGCGCGCGGCGTGGTCTCCACGCCAAACAGCGAGTAGTGCTGCAAGCCTCCGCCGAGCGTGTAAAAGAAGCGCCCCTTGAAGTCTCCGTGCACCGCCGCGGAGTAGTCGTAGTTCTGGTGCTCCGTTGTCTCGTTCGTGCCATACGACGGCACAATCTCCGCACCGTGCTCATCTTCAAACTGGAATCCGATGAGCCCCATCAGGTGTGGCGTGAAACGGTAATCGCCCTGGTAGGCAGCCTCGTCGCGGTTCGATACAAGGTGATACTGGAAGGGGTACGCCTGGTCGTAGTCGAGAATGGCCCGGCCTGTGGCAGATGCGCCGTTCGCACCCCGTATGGTGACCTGCCTGCCCAGGTATGCGTTGTCGCCGAATCCGTCGTAGTTCAGCACGTACTCGCCCGATGCGTTCCAGAGCGCCGACTGCTCGCGCTTCCGCGCCAGCCCATACCGCACCACGTTGTGAAAGCTGTCCGTTGTCTGGTGATCAATGGAGCCGCTGGCGTAGATGTCCTGGTCCTTCTGCGTGCCATCGTCGGCTACACCGTAGAAGTCCCACGCATTGGGGATTCCGGTCGCCGCCACGTTGTAGTGCGCAGTGCCGCGAATCTGTGTCTTCGCATTCAGTTGGTATCCCAGGTTCCCGGCAGCAGCGCCCATGTGGTGCTGGTCGTTCGGCAGTGCGTTCGAGGTCTGCAGCCAGCTATAGGTGCCCAGGTAATCTAGCTTGCCGTGCGCTCCCGCAATGGTCGCTTCTTCGTGATGCGTGTTGAAGTTTCCGCCGTCGGCCCGCAGAAAGAACGACGGGAACGGCGTCGTACCCCGGGGCGTCGTCAGGTTGACTACGCCGCTCAGCGCGCCTGCTCCATATAGATTTGAATTGGTACCGCGGTAGACCTCCGCCCGCTCCACGCCCGTTGCGGGCAGCGTACCGAAATCGAAGCGCCCGCCCAGGTCGCCGGCCTCAACGCCGTCCACCAGCACCATCGTTGCGTCGGAATCGCCTCCGCGCACAAACAGGGACGACTGCGATCCGCGCTGTCCGATCTGCATGACGCTTGTTCCCGGCATCAGCGGCAGCGTGCTCACAAGATCGGTACGCAGATCGATATCTAGCGGTCCGATCACATCCGTCGCTGAGCTGGTCTGCGGCTGAGGAGTCGGCGTTCCCGTGGGGGTAACCACGATCGAGTCGCGGACCCATTCGGGTTCGAGGACGATGTTGCGCTCGATCGTGTCGAGTTGCTTCGCATAAAAGACCGGCGTCTCGAGCTGACGGAAGCTCTTGGCATTGGTCAGCAGGAAGAAGCGCCCCTGGGTACCTGTAGTGATCTGGTAGCTGCCGTCGGCGCCGGAGACGGCCGAGCCCACCGCTTCGCCGTTTTGCAGAAGCACAACGGTTGCCCCGCTGACGCGGGCGCCGGTCGCATCGGTCACGATTCCGCGCACAGAGGCGGCAAAGGCCGATGTGCACACTAGAGTCAACAGGAGGAAAGTGGAAGCGGAGAGTCGAGCGGCGCGATGAAAGAAGCGGCCGCGAAAACGTGCCAAGGTCATATCGGCTCCTGGCGTCCCCCTCGGGACGCAAAGCGGTTGCGCGCCGAGGACCGGTCTCCTGACTTGCGCCTGCCACCTTCCCGAATTCGAGCCTTGCCCCGTGCCGAGCGGAGACTCACCTTCAGTGGTTTCGTTGGCTTTCATCCTCACCCAGACAAAAGACGATCGAGGTGCGGACGGCGCTTACAGTTGCGGGGCAGTGGCGGATTTTCACCGCCTTCCCGAGCATCCTGGCGATTTTCAAATTGTGGTGACCCCGGGCTGATTCGAACAGCCGACCTGCGGTTTAGGAAACCGACGCTCTATCCAGCTGAGCTACGGGGCCACTTATGTTGATCAGGCGAAAGAAAACCCGCCTGATTGCAAGCATACCAGCGCTCTACGAAGCGCGGCACCTCCATCTGGCCTCAGCTACCCTCGGAAGTGAAGGGCCTGCCCCTGATTCCGCATCCGCAGATCGCCCCTTTTACTAGCCGCGGTCTCGGTAGCAACTCCAGACACGTTCCCGGGTTCTCACGGAGTGACGGAGCGACACTATGCCAATTCTCGCGTGGGTGGCAGCGATACGAGTCACCGGTTACCAGGCAGGCTATTCTCCCGCAGCCGAGTATGCAGTGTTCGCCCTTCTTGCATTGGCGTTGGGACTGATTGCGCTTTGCTTCATGAAAGCGCGAGCGCGGCAAAGACCAAAGTCCGAGGCGGGACGCAAAAGCTCCCGCTGGGAGGCCTTCCTGCGTCCGCGCTGAAGCCTTGAGCCTCTGAGGAAAGGACATGCGTCGCGGCTTCCCGCTGTTCCCTGGCCGAAGTGCGATGGATTATGGAGCAGGCTCCAACCGGTTCCTCGAAACAACCACACGGCGAGTATCTTCAACCTAACCCGTCATGGAATGGCTCGCCGCGTGTATTCAGGATTTGCTTGCCCGATGGGGCTATCTCGCACTCTCCGCAGGGCTTCTGGGCGAAAACGCGGGCTTGCCCCTGCCTGGCGAGACCATCCTGATGTACTCGGCCTTCATCGCCCATAAGACTCACGAACTCAATCTGCTGCTGGTGATCCTCGTGGCTACCGCGGCCGCGGTGGTCGGCGACAACGTTGGGTTCTTCGCCGGGCGCTGGCTCGGACCTCGACTTCTTGGCTGGCTGGAGCGCAAATTCAACATGGGCGAGGACATTGCCACTGCCCGCGACCAGATGCGCTGCCACGGTGGCGCAACGATTTTCTGGGCGCGCTATGTCGTCGGTCTCCGCACCGTCGCCGGTCCTGTTGCAGGAGCCCTGAACATGGAGTGGCGCTCCTTCCTGCTCTATAACGCCCTGGGCGCCGTCACCTGGGTCACCTCGGTCGCGGTCATCGCCTACTTCTCC
Source organism: Occallatibacter riparius (assembly GCF_025264625.1). NCBI lineage: Bacteria > Pseudomonadati > Acidobacteriota > Terriglobia > Terriglobales > Acidobacteriaceae > Occallatibacter > Occallatibacter riparius. Next base: position 3,730,852 of record NZ_CP093313.1, on the reverse strand, counting down.
GCCAGCAAGATTGACTCGCTCGCCGGCTATATCGAGAAGGTCTCGTGGGTGGTTTCGGGCTCCATCTTCGCAATCGGGTACATCTATTGGAGACGCCGCAAAAAGCGCCTTCAGCAGTTCGGCCCCGAATGTGGCGGCAGACGTGCCGAATCTCGTCGGGCCGCCTAGCCGAGTCTGCGCCGCCCCATCCCCATCCGCTATGATTCTCCACAACTTGTTATCGTGGAGAACCGTCGATGCTCAAAGGAATTTCGCCATTTATCAGCCCCGAACTGCTGGCAGTCCTGCACCGCATGGGACACGGCGATGAGATCGTCCTGGCCGACGCGCACTTTCCCGGGCACTCGCTCGGGCCGCAGGTCCTTCGCGCCGATGGTGTCCCCATTCGTACTCTGCTGGAAGGCATACTCCCCCTTTTTGAGCTTGACTCCTACGCGCCGCCGCTCATCATGATGGATGTGGTTACCGGCGACGCACTCGATCCCGCGGTCGAGAGCGACTACATGGAAGTGGTTCACCGCCACGTCCCCGCCGCTGCCAACCCGATGCGCATTGAGCGGCACGCTTTTTACGGCCGGGCCCGCACAGCATTCAGCATCGTTATGACGGGCGAACTGCGCAAGTATGGCAACCTGATCCTTAAAAAGGGCGTCACACCTATTCGCTGAACTAGGCCTGCACCTCTACCCGCACTCTTCCTTTGGTAATCGCATTCGGGCTCAGGCAAAAAGCCTGCATCCAAAGCAATTCAGGAGGAAATGCAATGGGTCATGGAATCATCGCGTGGATCATCATCGGCGTAATCGCCGGCTGGATCACCGGAAAGCTCATGAAGGGCTCCGGCTTCGGCTTCATCATGGACATGGTCGTCGGCCTGATCGGCGCCCTCATCGGCGGCTGGGTTTCCAGCTTCTTCGGGTTTGGCACAACCGGCTCGCACGGCATGATCGGCAGCATCGTCATCGCCGTGATTGGAGCAGTGCTCCTCACGCTAATCGTCCGGCTCATCACTGGAAATCGAGCAGCGAATCTCTAGCTCGGAGGGCAACGCATCACCGCTCGCGGGACTCGAATGGGGAGACATTTACCCCGACGGAGGTCCTGCGTGAAGGCGGTTCTACTCTACGAATACGGCGGTCCGGAACAGCTCCGCTTTGAAGACACGGATGTGCCGGATTTCGGCGAGAACGAAGTGCTGGTGCGCGTGCGGGCCACCAGCATCAACCCTGTTGACTGGAAGATTCGTAGCGGCGCGGCCAAAGCCCGCATGCCAGTCGATTTTCCGGCCATCCTGGGCCGCGACCTCGCCGGCGAGGTGGTGGCCTCGGGCCGCAACGTCACGGGCTTCCCTAAGGGCATGCGGGTGATGGCGCTTGCGAACGGCACTTACGCCGAATGCACCGTGGCCAAGGCGGACGTGCTGGCGCCGATCCCCGATTCCCTGAGCTTCGAAGAGGCGGCCGCTCTCCCGCTGGTGACTACGACGGGCGCACAGTTAATCGAGCGAGCGGTAAAGGCTGCGCCCGGCGAAACTGTGCTTGTGACCGGCGCTCTAGGTGGCGTGGGACGAACCGCGGTGCACGTCGCCCGAAAGCATCGCCTGCGCGTTCTGGCGGGAGTTCGCGCCTCCGAACGCGACCAGGCCGCCGCCCTCGGATCCGACGGCGCTGTAGCCATCGATGATGAAAACGAGATTGAGGGCCTGATGGACCTCGACGCGATCGCCGATACTGTCGGCGGCCCGACTATTCGCCGCCTGCTAAGGGCTATCCGCAGTGGCGGAGTGCTGGGATCAGTGTTGGGAAAGCCGGAAAACGCGGACAAGTTCGACATTCGCTTCCAAGCCTTCATGGCCGCTCCCGACGCCTCGCGGCTCTATCAGCTCGCTGAGGACGTGGCGCGCAAGGAGTTTTCCATCCCGATTGCGCGAACCATGCCCTTGAGCCACATACAGGAGGCACACCAGCTTGCCGAGAAATGCGGCGTGGGAGGCAAGATCATCCTCGTTCCGTGAGCCGCATCTGGTTCATCTGCAAAGAATTGAACCGCCTGAGTCGCGGGCCTATCCACGCATTCGTCGCGACCTACTGACCACTAGAAACAGCGTTCCTAGTAAACTGGAATTGAGGTTTCTATGCCAGAGATTCAGCGGAGAAAGACTCCCACGGTCCGCATCGGCCAGATCCGGGTCGGCTGGGAGGTCCCCGTCGTCGTGCAGTCGATGACCAACACCGACACTGCCGACGTTCAGAGCACCATCGACCAGGTCGCCGCCCTCGCCCTTGCGGGCTCCGAGATTGTCCGCGTCACGGTCAATAATGAACAGGCCGCCGAGGCCGTTCCCCACGTTGTGGAAGGGCTCGACAAGCGCGGCATCACGGTCCCCATCGTCGGCGACTTCCATTACAACGGCCATCTCCTGCTGAAGAAGTATCCCGCTACCGCCCGCGCGCTGGCCAAGTACCGCATCAATCCGGGCAACGTTTCGATCGGGCGCAAGGACGACGACAACTTCCGCACGATGGTGGAGTGCGCGGTCGAGAACCAGAAGCCGGTCCGCATCGGCGTGAACTGGGGCTCGCTGGACCAGGCTCTGCTCACGCGCATGATGGATGCGAACTCCAAGTCGGCGAACCCGCTGCCGGCGCGCGACGTGATGATGGAAGCGATGGTGGTGAGTGCGCTCGACTCGGCCAAGGCCGCCGAGCGCTACGGATTGCGCGACGATCAAATCATTTTGTCGGCGAAGGTCTCGGGCGTACGCGACCTGATAGACGTCTACACGAATCTGGCTTCGCGGTGCCATTACGCGCTGCACCTCGGACTGACGGAAGCCGGCATGGGCGCAAAGGGATTGATTGCTTCAACCGCAGGCCTTGCCCCGCTGCTGCTCGCGGGCATCGGCGACACCATTCGCGTTTCGCTCACGCCAAAGCCCGGCGGCGACCGGACCGAAGAAGTGCTCGCCGCACAGCAAATCCTTCAGTCTCTGCAGATCCGTAGCTTTATGCCGCAGGTGACGAGCTGCCCCGGCTGCGGACGCACGACCAGCACCTACTTCCAGGAGCTTGCGGAGCAGATTCAGAACTACCTGCGCACGTCGATGCCTGAGTGGCGCAAGACCTATCCGGGCGTGGAAGAGCTGAAGGTCGCGGTCATGGGCTGCGTAGTCAATGGCCCCGGCGAGAGCAAGCACGCCAATCTCGGCATCAGCCTGCCTGGCACGTTCGAGGAGCCTAAGGCTCCGGTGTACGTCGACGGCAAACTGCTGAAAACGCTGCATGGCGACACCATCGTGGCCGAGTTCAAGGAGATCCTCGACAACTACGTGGTGAGCCACTACGGCAAGAAGCAGGAAGAGCTGGTCGGCGCATAGATCAGGTTGCTGCAAAGAGATTCAATGGGCGGCCAAGCAAGCCGCCCATTTGTCCTTAGCGCCTGTTGCGTCTGACTGCAGACACCGGCGACACACGACGATTGGCCAAGCGCCGAATTGGGGTGTTTACTGCGAAGTATAATTCCGCATCATTCGTTTAGACAATGTATTTTGGTCCTATGGAATTCAGTATATCGCTATCGTTAGTTTATTGTGGGGATTACGCCGATTTTGGCGAATATTTGGAGAAGCAAAAACAGGGGGAGGGGTAGCTAATTTTATAGTAACTACAGTTCCTGATTAGTTACTCCCCGTTTGTTCCTCGTTTCAGGTTGGGTGTGCGGGGTATGCGGCCTGGACACACCAATGCCCAAGAAGAGGCTAGCGCGATTCGGGGGCCGTTTCCGTGACGGCTGTCACCTGTGTGCGCCGGTTCTAAGCTTCAATCTGCTATGGTGCTCTTACTTCCCGGAGGCACGATGAAGATCAGCTCTTTGCAGGTGGCACTTGCGCTGGGTGTGCTTGGCGCTTCCATTCCAGCTTTCGCCCAGCAGTCGCATTGGGCTGATGCAGGCGACCCCACCGCCAAAATGATGATTGACGCGGAGCGCAAGTGGGCCGAGGCAAGCTGCGATCACAACCGGATTGCTGAGACGATTGTGGCCGAGGACTTCTGGGGCACCGCTCCGGATGGTTCGCGCTACGACCGTGCCAAGGAGATGGCGGGGGATCAGTCGCGGTCTGCTCGCGACTGCAAGCTCGATGGCGCTAAGGTGCGCTTATTCGGCGACAGCCTGGCGATGGTTTACGGGAGCGAGCGCGCAACGCAGACCGGCGCTGACGGCAAGGACGTGGGGCGCTGCCTGGTATGGACCGACACCTGGCTGAAGCGCAATGGCAAGTGGCAGATCATTGCCGCGCAGGACACCGCGGTTCCCTGCAAGTGACTGCCTGAGGTCGCTCCGCTAGGTTCGCGACTCTTGCAGACGCGGCGCAAAGCGTGCGCCGGAACCGAGGATCACGGCTGACACGAGCAGCGAGACCAGTGTGACGCCTAGCGCGAGGCGCAGGTTGGTACGATCCGAGACTGCGCCGATGATTCCCGGGGAGAACGTATCCCCGAAAAAATGAATGCAGAACAGGTTGACGGAGATCGCGGTGGCGCGCACCGGCGCCGACACCGAGTTGACGATGGCCGTGTTGAGCGGCCCGGTGTTAAGGAAGAGGAAGAACTCGGCTGCGAAGAGCGACGGCAGAGCCCAGCTACGCGGCCCGAAGAAGACCAGCGCGCCGCAGGGAATGGTCAATACGACGCTCCAGAACGAAAGCAGATAGAGAGCCTTGTGATTGGTCTTGAGCCAGCGCTGTGCGATGAATCCGCCGACGGCTGTGCCGGCAATACCGTCGATGACCGTGACGACGCCGACCCAGGTTCCCGCTGCCGCTGTTGACATGCCCGTGAAGCGCTCGAGAAATTGCGCGATCCAGGTCGAGATGCCGCCCATGGCGAATGTCAGCATGGCCAGCCCAAAGGTCGCCGTGAGAAATGCCGGGTTCCTGAATAAACCCCTGAACGTCGCGCGGTCGGCCGTCGCCTTCACGTGATCACTGCTCCCACGCTTGGGCTCCTTGCCGAAGAACCCGTAAAGCACGGCAATCAGGAAGCCGGGAATCGCGCATACGAGAAAGGGGGTGCGCCAGCCATATTTGCTGCCGAGCACACCACCTGATGTGACTCCAATTGCCGCTCCCACAGGAATGGCCAAATAAAAGATCGACAGGATGCGGTTGCGGCTTCGCTCGTCATAAAAGTCCGACAACACCGCGGGCGCAAAGATGCCGAACGAGGCCTCGCCGACACCTACCAGCGCGTGCCGCACGAACATGCTCGTGTAGTCGTGGACCCATGCCGTCCACAGCGTGAGGAGACTCCACAGGATCGCGCCGCCCACGATGAGCGGCTTGCGGCTAAAGTGATCGCCCAGCCAGCCTGTCAGAGGTGCGAACAGCATATAGACCACGAACATCGCGGTCGTAAGCAATCCGATCTGCTCATCCTTCCAGCCGAATTCCTTCTGGATCAGGGACTGGGCTCCGGGGAGGATATAGCGATCGATGTAATTGAGGAGGTTAAGGCCGATGAGCAGGCTCAGGGTGACGAGGGCTGGGCTGAACCGAGAGCGCTGGACGGGTTGAGTCAGGGTGGCCACGTGGGACCAGAATACAGGGATCAGGGAACAGGGAACAGGGATCAGAAAGACCGGTACGCCCCTTCGGCTTCTGCGCCGGCTCGGAGAAAAGGGACGGAGTTACAAGGTTACAGAGGGGTGCTGGAGCCGGAGTGTGCCGGCTCCTCGGCGGCTACCAGGCGACCTTTGCCGGTAAGAACTCTGCGAATAGCTCGTCGTAGTAGGGCTTGAGGGCCTTTACGTCGGGCTTGGTGTGGCCTTTCGAGTAGAGGTCGTACTGGTTGAATTTGAGCACCCATGGCAGCATGGCGCGGTCCTGATCATTGGTGAAGTGCTGATACGCGCCGTGCTTGTGCCACGGATAGAACGAGTGATAGCGCAGCATGTAGAGCGCTTCGATGTTCAAGTAGGGCTTCATGACTTCGGCGATGTAGCCGTCGTGGCTGAAGGACATGTGCAGGGCGTCGAGTCCGCAATGGGGCTCATAGATGCCGTGCTCGGTCTGGTACTCCGGCACATGGCGGTCCGGGTTGTTGGCGAAGTACTCGGGATAGACGATGTCGGGAGACCAGGCACAGCCGACGGGGAAGGTGTCGCCGACGACGGCCCACTGCGGCTCGCCGTAAAGGCAGAGACACTTGCCGAGGTCATGCAGGAAGCCAGTGAGGACCATCCAGCGGGGGTGGCCATCGCGGCGGATGGCCTCGGAGGTCTGGAGGAGGTGCTCGATCTGGGTGAGGTCGGTATCGGGATCGCTGTCGTCGACCATGGTGTTGAGGAACTCAGCCGCCTCCCAAATGGACTTCATGCCCTTCTGAAGTGAGAAGTATTGCTTCTCTTTCTCAAGGACGAAGGCGACGGTCTGATTCTCGTGGTTAAGACGGTAGAACTCGGCAACGCCGGGATTGGCGGCTTTGTCGTAGACACGGAATTCTTCCTCGGACTTGCCTTCGCGATAGCGGTCGGCTACGAAGTCGTCCCACTGCTCCAAACTCGAGAGGGGTTGGCTAGAAAGAGGACTTTCGGCGGACTGCGGAGCGGTTGGGGTGGCGCTCATTGTGGGACCCTCCTGCAAGGCCAGGCCGGTAAGGGGACCGAAGAGGCCGCTGCAGGTAGTTTCTCAGAAATTAGCGGGGCAGAAAATGAATTCTCATTCCTGCGGGCGGGGCCACTTGGCTACGACTGTGGTGCCGATGCCGCCGCGGGGGCGGAAAACGCCTTTGACTTCGGCCCAGATCGGGTCGGTGGCCTTGACGATGTCTTCGAGGACCTGATTGCAGATGTTTTCCTGGAAGATGCCGAGGTTGCGGTAGCAGAAGAGGTATTCCTTCAGCGACTTGAGCTCGAGGCAGCGCTCGCGCGGCATGTAACGGATGATGAGCGTGCCGAAGTCGGGCAGGCCGGTCTTGGGGCAGACGGAGGTCAGTTCGGGATCGTCGATCTCGATGACGTAGCCGGGGAATTGGTTTTGCCATGTTTCGATCGCGGGGAAGGCGAAGTCGAGTCCGGCCTTGGCGTGATCGTCAGTGTAGCGGGGTTGCGTTGTTGCCATATTCCCATTGTACGGATTGAAAAAATTCGGGGCCAACTTGCTCGTTTTTATGGATTTTCGCGCATCTTCGACCTCACTCATGTGTCTTATATACTGACCTAGGTTAGGAATGGCTAAAGAGAGCAAGCAATTGGACTGGCGCTGGGTTTGGCTCGGCGCCGGCGTGATCCTCATACTGGTTTTCTTCTCGGTGCGATCGCTTACCCGCGATCGGCTGGAGGTGCGCGTGGTTGAAGCTGCGCACCAGTCGCTGGAGAGCACGATCAGCACCAACGGAAGGGTTGAGCCGGAGATGAAGTACCAGGAGTTCAGCCCGATCTCGACGACGGTGAAGGCCGTGTATGCGCAGACCGGCGATCATGTGGACGCTGGAAAGGTGCTGGTCAAGTTGGATGACATCCAAGCGCGCGCCCGTGTGGCTGCGGCCGAGAGCGGCGTGAGAACGGCGCAGGCATTGTTTGAAACTGCCCAGCACGGGGGCACCCTCGCAGAGCGGCAGGCATCTTCTTCTGAAATCACGCGCGCGCAGATTGAACACGACCAGGCGCAGCGGGATGTGGATGCGCTGACCAAGCTTCAGGCCACGGGCGCGGCATCTTCGAGCGAAGTGGCGGCCGCGCGGCAGCGCCTGCAGTCGACTGCGGCTGCGCTGGAAGCCAGCCAGAACGGCTCGAAGAACCGCTATACGCCGGGCGACGTTGATCGCGCGCAGGCTGCGATACGTGACGCAGAGGCTGCCCTGGCTGCGGCTCGCGACGTGGAGAACAAGACGATAGTGCGGGCGCCTGCTTCGGGCACGATCTACACACTCGCCGCCAAGCCTACCGATTTCATCGAGGAAGGCAAGCTGATTCTCGAGTTAGCCGATCTGAAACATGAGCGGGTGCGGGCCTATTTCGACGAGCCCGAGATCGGGACTCTGTCGGTTGGACAGCAGGCTTTGATCAAGTGGGATGCCAAGCCGGGCCAAGTCTGGAAGGGGCACATTGAACGCGTTCCGGTGACGATTACCCAGTACGGCACCCGGAACGTGGGCGAAGTGCTGATCGCGGTGGACGACGATACCGATGGCCTGTTGCCTGACACCAATGTGACGGTCACGGTGACTACGTCAAGCCAGGCAAACGCGCTCAGCATACCTCGCGAAGCGCTGCACGTTGAAAACGGAAAGCCGTACGTGTTCCGCATGATCGATAACGAACTGAAGCGGACGCCGGTGACTTACGGAACGATGAATCTGAACCAGGTGGCAATCCTCTCGGGGCTGAATGCGGGCGATTGGGTGGCAACCGGATCCATCAGCGGGCAGCCATTGCAGGAAGGCGTGCCGATCAGGCCGGTCAAGTGAGGGGTCTCAGCTCAGTAGTATTTGCGGCGATCGCGCTGTTGTTGGCAGCGTGTGCAGCACCCGCGCAGGCGGGCGCCAGCAGCGTGGCCGACGCAAATGCAGCGCTGCAGGCGGGGCAGGCCGATTTGGCTATTTCGATTCTGCGGTCGCTTCCCTCCCCCGATGCGGATTCAGCGCAAGCGCATGGCATTCGGTGCAGGGTGTTGTTCACGCTGGAGCAGTGGGATCCTGCGCAGCCCGAGTGCGAGCGCGCCGTGGCGCTGGATTGGCAGAACTCGATGAATCACCTGTGGCTGGGGCGTGTGCTTGGCGAGAGAGCCGACAACGCATCGTTTGTCACGGCGTATAACCTCGCGAAGCGCGCGCGTGCGGAGTTCGAACAGGCGGTGCAGCTCGATCCAAAGAATGCGGAGGCGCTGGCCGATCTGGGCGAGTTCTACAACTCGGCTCCGGGCGTGGTGGGCGGAGGAACGGGCAAGGCCCAGGGCGTGGCCGCGCAACTCGACAAGGTGGATCCGGCGCGCGCGCATGAGCTTCGCGCTGCGATTGCGCAGGAGAACCACGATTACGTAGGAGCCGAGCGCGAGTTCAGGCTAGCCATTGCGGCAAGCCAGCATCCGGCGTTCCAGTGGATGCGCCTGGCCAGTTTTTTTCGCAAGAACAAGCGGTATGAGGAGATGGACTCTGCACTGCAGAGCGGAAAGGCCGCAGCGGATCGCGACAGGCATGCGGGCGTTGCGTTGTTCAATGGAGCGTCGGTGCTGATCAAGGCGAACCGAAATCCGGCGCTTGCCATCAAGATGCTGCAGGAGTATCTCGCGTCGGCCAGTCAGACTGAGGAAGCCCCGGCATTCGAGGCGCACACGTGGCTCGCGCGGTTATACAAGCAGTCAGGCGACGCGGCAGGCGCGGCAAGGGAGCGCACTGCGGCGCTGGGAATGGCCAGCGGCTACAGACCTGCACAGGATTTGAAGATTTGACCCGACGCATGGAGTTGAAGGGGAACAATTCGTTGGCTCGACTCAGCCGACTGGTCACAGTTGCCGGCGCTCTCGGTTGCGCCGCCATGTCTCATGCGCAGGTGTCGCTGAAGACGGTTGTTGACCTGGCGCAGCGCGACAGCACGGCCGTGAAGATGGCGGAAGCTGATGTTGCCAAAGCGAAGGCTGCGTACGAGCAGACCAGGGACGCCTACATCCCATCAGTCAACTTCGGCACGGGGATTCCGGCGTTCCCGTCGGTGGGTTTCACGGGGCAGCCGCCTTCGATTTATTCGATGACGGTGGAATCACTGGTGTTCAGCATTCCGCAGAAGCACTATATGGACGCAGCCCGTAGTGGTTGGCGCGCGGCGGAATCGAGGCTAAAGGACGCGCGCGAACAGGTTGCGCTTGACGCGAGCAACGCATACATCGAACTGGATACTGTGAACTCGGAGATCGTCTCGGCCCAACAGCAGGAGGAGTTCGCCAACAAGCTGGTGGAGATCGAGCAGCAGCGTACCGAGGCCGGGGTCGATCCACTCCGTTCTCTGCTTGTAGCAAAACTTGCCGCTGCGAATTTGAAGCTGGCGTTGCTGCACCTGCAGACACGGGCGGCCACGCTCTCAAAGCAGCTTGCCGCGCTGACGGGTTTGCCCGACGGCGCCATTCGAGCGGACCATGCGAGCATTCCGGAGATACCGAAGATCAGTCCAGGAGACGGGCACAACGTGTTGAATGCGATGGATGCGGCCCGGTTCTCGGCGCGGGCGCGGCAGCAACAGGCAGCCGGCGACAAGGAAACGAACTATATTCCCCAACTGAGCTTCTTCGCGCAGTACAACCGCAATACAACGATTCTCAACAACGTCAACGACTACTTCAAACAAGACCTGCCCGCCAACAACTTCACCTCGGGGTTCAACGTGCAGGTGCCGCTGTTCGATATGGTGCATCGTGCCAAGGGGCGTGAGTCCACTGCCGATGCGCTGCGCGCCACGGCAGAGGCGGAGCAGGCTGCGCGCCAGAACGAGGTGGCAATCGCGGAGCTCACCGGCACGCTGCGTGAATTGCAGGCCCAGGCTGAAGTCTCAAGCCTGAGGCAAGAGATCGCCGCTGACGATCTGAAGACAGTGCAGACGCAGATGCAGAGCGGAAACGGGGCTGGTGCGGGGCCGGGCGCTCAAGCACAGATGTCTCCCACGCAGGAGCAGCTTGCATTGATCGACGAGCGCCAGAAATACCTGGATGTGCAGGAATCAGATCTGAATCTGGCGAAGGCGCGGCTGAACCTTATCAGGGCCCTGGGCCACATGCAGGACTGGCTGAACGAAGTCAACACAAAATAGGGCACTTAACCATCGATTGCAGCGCTGAAAAACTGCTCGATGTTAAAATTGAAGGGAATGTCAATGCCTTTGAAAACCCTCTTCCTCAACCCGCCCTCGTTTGAGAATTTCGACGGTGGCGCCAGCTCGCGCTGGCCGGCGACGCGCGAGATTGAGTCGTATTGGTACCCGGTTTGGCTCGCTTACCCGGCGGGCATGCTGGAGGGCTCGCGTCTGCTGGACGCGCCGCCGCATCACGTGTCGGCGGAAGAGACGATCAGGATCGCGAAGGACTACGAGTTCCTTGTGCTCTTCACCTCGACGGTGGGCTGGGAGGGCGATCAGCGCCTGGCCGAAGCGATCAAGGCTGCGAATCCGTCGATTCGGGTTGCGTTTGTGGGACCGCCGGTGACCACCGACCCCGAGCGCGCGCTGAACGAGTGCTCAGCGCTGGATTTCATCTGCCGACGAGAGTTCGACTACTCCGTTGTGGAGTTTGCGCAGGGCAAGCCACTGAGCGAGATTCTGGGCATCAGCTACAAGAAGGACGGCAAGATCATCCACAACCCCGATCGCCCGCAGGTGGAGAACCTGGACGCGATGCCGTGGGCGACGAAGATCTACAAGCGCGACATGGACGTGACGAAGTACAACGTCCCGTTCCTGCTGCATCCGTATATCGCGCTCTACTCCACGCGCGGCTGCCCGGCGCAGTGCACGTTCTGCCTGTGGCCGCAGACGCTCTCAGGCCACGCGTGGCGCAAGCGCTCGACTGACGACGTTGCCGCCGAGCTCAAGTGGGCCAAGGAGAACTTCCCCGAGGTGAAGGAGTTCTTCTTCGACGACGACACGTTCAACATTCAGAAGCAGCGGACGATTGAGCTTTGCGAGAAGCTGAAGCCGCTCAATCTTACGTGGAGCTGCACTTCGCGTGTGACGACGGACCGCGAAACGCTGAAGGCCATGAAGGACGCGGGCTGCCGCCTGCTCATCGTCGGCTTTGAGTCGGGCGATCCGCAGATTCTGAAGAACATCAAAAAGGGCGCCACCGTTGAGCGCGCGCGCGCGTTTGCGAAGGACTGCAACGACCTGGGCCTGGTGATCCACGGCGACTTTATTCTCGGCTTGCCCGGCGAAACGAAAGAGTCGATCCGCAACACGATCAACTTCGCCAAGACGCTGGACTGCGAAACGATCCAGGTGTCGATTGCGCACGCGTATCCCGGCACCGAGTTTTACGAGTTCGCGAAGGCGGGCGGCTTTATCACGAACGAGAAGATGGAAGACGGCGGCGGGCACCAGATGGCGCACATTGAATACCCAGGCCTGCCTGTCGACTACGTGATGGAGATGGTGCACCGCTTTTACGACGAGTACTACTTCAGGCCGAAGGCGGCGTTCCGCGTGGTGTGGAAGGCGATTGTGAACCGCGATGTACCGCGCCTCTACGTTGAAGCCAAGGCGTTCCTCAAGCTCCGGTCGCAGCGCAACAAGCAGGTGAAGGAAGCGCGGAGAAGCAAGGCCGACGCACAGGCCGTCAGCGCCGGCGCATAGAGTGAAATTGTTGTAATCAACGCGAAGGGCGGCGCACTGCGTCCGCCCTTCTTTCATTTGCGGCTGAGGGCCGCACTGCACATGGCGCAACATCGCCTTACTCCGAATCAATGGATGATCCTGGGCCTCGTCGCGCTGAGCGCGCCGCTGGGCGACACCTGCCTGTCGCGCGGCATGACACATCTGGCGCCGATCACACTGGCGCATCCCGGGACGCTGATCGCGGCGGTGTTCACACCGTGGATCGCCATCGGCATTGTGTTGCTGATCGGATTCTTCGCGAGCTATCTCACGGCTCTTTCATGGGCCGATCTAACATTCGTACTCCCGGCGACGGCGTTCGGAAACGTGATCGTCGCGCTGTTCGCGAAGTTCTGGCTGCATGAGTCGGTGTCGTGGCAGCGGTGGGCAGGCGTCATTCTCATCACGGTCGGTGTCGGGTTCGTCGCGCAGGGGCCGGCGGTGACGGAGCGCCCGGCGGCGCAGCCCGCCGCAGCAGTGGAAGAGGAGGCTACCCGATGATGCTTGCGTCTCCAACTGGGACAGGGCCGTGGGCCGCTGCCGGCATGATCGCTGCGGTGGTGCTGCTGTCCACCACGGGCGAAGTGCTGACGGCTGCGGCGATGAAGTCGATCGGCGATCTCGATGATATTCGCGCGCATTCAGGGATGAAGGGTGCGATCAAGGCTGTGGTCACCTGCCCGCTGTTCTTCGCCGGCGTAACGTTCCTGGCGCTGGCGTTTTTCTCGCTTCTGTTGGCGCTGAATCATCTGAACCTGAGCCTGGTGGCGCCCGCTTCGGCGTCGCTCACACTGGTGACGAACGCGGTGGCGGGGAAGATCTTCCTGAAGGAAAATGTCGACAAGCGGCGGTGGGCATCGGCGGTTTTTGTGTGTATTGGGGTGTATCTGCTGGCGCATTGAATTGCAGCGGAGCTAGCGGGTTAGCGTAGCTGGCGGAGCTAGATAAAACGCATCAGGCCGCGGGGTTGCAGGTCGGGAATAAGGAAGCTCTGCGCGTTACCTGCGGTCGTGGTGAGGGCTTCGGCGGCGATGTGGCCGGAGCGGGCGGCGCTCTCCATCGTGGACGGCCAGCCGGTCTGGATCCAGTCGCCAGCCAGAAATAGATTTGGCCAGGGAGACTGCGCGCCCGGCCGCGCCGTATCGATGCCGGGCGGAACGCCGAATGTGGCTCGCACTTCCTTGATCAGGGCAACCTTCTCCACCTTGGCGTTGCGTACTGCGGGGAAGAACTCCTTCAGTTCTTGGAGGGCCTGCTGGATGGCCTGCTCGCGAGGGAGCGCGGCAAATGCGCGTGATGCGCTCTGCACCAGTTCAACGTAGCTGCCTTTGACGTTGCGCCAGGGCTGCATCTTTCCCTTGTTGTACATCCAGTGAATCTCGCGGTCGAGCATCACGGCGTGATCGAGATCAGTGATCTGGCGATCGAACCATAGGTGCACGCTGCAGATGGGCCAGTGCTCGTGCTGCGTGATTTGCTGTTGCAGGGCTGTTGCTTCCGGTGCGGCGGGCATGTTGGGCAGCAGCTTGCCGAAGGCCTCGAACGGCAGGGCCACGACGACATAGTCCGCGAGTATGTCGCCGGTTCGCGTGAGGACCGTCCACTTGTGTGTCGATTCATTCCAGGCGAGCGATTCGACGTTGGTGTTGTAGATGATTTGTGAGCCACGCTCGGTAAGGTAGCGCTCCGCACCTGCATACAGTTCGCTCAGCGGCACGCTGCCCATGCCCATCGCGCCGGCCCATGCGGAGTTCATGAAGAGCTCGCGGATGACCTTCGCCGCATATTTCACGGCAATGTGTTCGAGCTCGGCATTGAGCGCGCTGGCGATCACGAGGCGCCAGAAGCGATTGATTGCGCCGGCGGTCTGCTTGTGACGACGGAGCCAATCGGCCAGCGATTCGTTATCTTCATGCTGGGCGTCGGGACGCATCATGGCTGAGAAGGCGCGGCCCAGGGCGATCTTGTCGGCGAGCGTGAAGGCATCTGCGCGCAGGAAGCTTAGGGCGCCATGCAGCGGCGCGGGCAACGGCAGCTTCGACGGACCAAGACGCGACTGCCGTCCGCCTGGCTCGATCATGGTCATGTGCTGCGTCCAGTGAATCTTGTCGGCAACGCCGATGCGCTGATAGAAGCCGATGAGATTTGTGCAGCAGCCGAAGAGCACGTGCTGGCAGTTGTCGATGACCTCGTTAACGCCGGGGTGGAGATATGAGGAAGCGCGGCCGCCGAGATAGCCGCGGCGTTCGATCAGTGTGACGCGATAGCCAGCCTCGGCAAGCGAGCAGGCAGCGGCCATTCCGGCGACGCCTGCGCCGATGACCGCTACACTTCCCTTTTGATCCGCATCGAGCAAGAAGTCCCTCAGGGGCTAAAGCCCCAGCTATTTCTAATGCGCGTTACGGCACGAGTAAACTCGTGCCCTTTCACATTTTCGCAGTCCGTGCCGCGCTGATGCGGGAGCCTTGATTACAGCGTTAGCCCGTGAGGCGCGCCCAGCCCATGCGCAGCATGCCGACGGCGAGGATCTCGAGTTTGATGAACGTGGGCACGCTGGCTCGGCGCGAGAACACATCGTAGTCCGCGCGACGAATGCGGATGAGCAGCCGGTGATAGATGCGAACAAGCACCCAAAGCGCTGGACGGCTCTCGGGGTCGATGAGCGGCAGTAGCTTCTTCGCGGACGCGTAGTATTTCTCGGCACGCGCGGCGATGTCGGCAAGGAGAGCGCGCTCGTTCGCGCTCGGAGGAGAGCCCGCGTTGCGCTTCAGCAGCGAGTCAAGCGAGATGTTGTGCGCGGCCAGATCCTCGAGCGGAAGGTAGACGCGGTTGCGTTCGGTATCCTCTGCGACGTCACGGAGAATGTTGGTCAACTGGAAGGCGATGCCGGTTTCTTCCGCGAGCTTTTCCGCCGCAGGATCGGAGTAGCCGAATATGCGGATGCAGACCAGGCCTACGACCGATGCGACGAGATAGCAGTAGCGATAAAGATCATCGAACGTGGCGTACGTGTCGGGATGGTCTGTAGCAGCGTGCTCCAGGTCCATCGTGGTGCCAGCGACAAGTTCGTCGAGCAGGGAGAGCGGGATCCGGAAACGCTGCACGGCATCGCGGGTGGCAACAAAGACGGGATCACTCGTGCCGGCGCCGCGGCTGACGGCGTGCCATTCCGTGCGCCATGCATCGAGCTGCCGCATGCGCTCTTCGCGCGAAAGACTCTCGTCATCGGCCAGGTCGTCAGCCTTACGCATGTAGGCGTAAATAGCGCAGATGGCGTTGCGCCGCGCCTCGGGTAGCGCCACGAAGGCGTAATAGAAATTCTTCGCCTCGCGCTTGGCGATGTCGCGGCAAACCGCATAGGACTGATCGATGCCGGGCTCAGCGGATACCACGGCCGTACTCACGCTGCCTTCCCCAAACGCAAGAATGGCAGGAATTTGCCCGTGATTGCGCGCAACGCGAGCTGCAGCTTTGAGGCTTTGCTGATGGAGGGGCGCGCGCTCAGCACGTCATAGTCGCGCTGCTCGATGGCGCGCAGGATCTCAAGTCCGCCGCGGCTGAACAGATCGAGATCTACGGCGAGTTCGCGGTCGACCATACCGATGAGCGGAAGGCCCTGTTCGAAGAGGCTGCGCGCGTAGTCGACTTCGTGCGTAAGGAGTTCGCGGAATTGGGGCGTGGCCACGCCGGCGGCGATCGTCGCATCGGTCACGCCAAAGCGCTGCATGTCATCCTGCGGAAGATACACGCGGCTGCGTATTTGGTAGTCGCTGCGCACGTCTTGCCAGAAGTTCGCGAGTTGCAAGGCGGTGCAGGTTGCGTCGGACAGACGGAATTTTTCTTCCTGCGTCTCGGGAGTCACTTCGCCGCACGCATACAGCACCAAGTGGCCCACGGGATTTGCCGAGTACTCGCAGTAGGCGAGCACTTCATTTATGCTGGCGAAACGCGTGACGGTCTGATCCTGACGGAAGGCGACTAGCAGATCGGCGAAGGGCTTCTTGGGAATACTGCACGCACGGATTGTCTCGGCCAGAGCTACGAATACCGGGTGGCGAGCGCGGCCTTCGTAGCAGGCATCGAGCTCCTGGCCCCAGAGATCGAGGAGTGCCAGGGCCGCGGCGCGATCGGGTACTTCATCGCCGAGGTCGTCAGAGATGCGGCAGTACGCGTAGATGGCGTGGAAGTGCGGGCGCAGGGCCTTGGGCAGAAACCACGACGCTACATGGAAGTTCTCGTAGTGCGATTCCGCGAGGTTCTTGCAGTAGGCGCGCGCTTCGTCGAGTGTGGGCGCAACATCGGGGATGCGATATGCAGGAGGCAGCGCAGCCCAACCGCGGGCGATCAGCTCATCGTGTTGGGCAGCAGTGTCCATAGGCATATTTTAGCGAGTCAGCATGTCAGCGAGCCGGGTTACGGGACGATGGCGGTCTTGATTTCGTGGCTGCGGTTCATCAGCTTCTCAAAGACGCGGTTGAGCTCGTAGAGATGCGCGCGGCCGGTGATGAAGGCTCCGGCCTGGAAGCGGCCACTGGCGATGAGATCGAGCGCCTGCCGGCAGATGGCCGGGGTGTGGTGGAACGTGGCGCGCAGCGTGATGTCGTTGTAGTGGAGCCTGTTGGTGTCTAGCGAGACGTGCGTGCCGACAGCGCATCCGCCGAAGAAATTCACAGTGCCGCCTTTGCGCACAAGCTCTACGGCTTCCTGCCACGCTTCGGGCACGCCCACCGCTTCAATGGCGATGTCGACGCCGCGATCGTGAGTAAGTGCGCGGGTCATCTGGATGGCCTGGCGGATGCTGCGCGTCTGCACGATGTGCGCTGCGCCGAGTTGCTTGGCGGCTTCCGCCTGGCCGTCGTGACGGACGATGGCGATTACTTCGCATCCGGCGAGGGCGGCTACGTGGAGGATCATCAGTCCGAGCGGGCCGCCGCCGATTACCGCGACGGTGTCACCGCGGCGGGGGCGGGAATCCTCAAAGCCGTGCACGGCGCAGGCCAGCGGCTCGGTGAGCGCGGCATGCTCGAGGGGAACGTGATCGGGAATGCGCAGCGTGTTTTTGGCGACGATGCGAGACGGGATGCGGATGTACTCGGCGTAGGCTCCATTGTTGAAGAGCAGATCATCGCAAAGGTTTTCCTGGTCCCGCTTGCAGAAGTAGCAGTTACCGCACGGGGCGGAATTAAGCGCAACGACGCGATCGCCGGGCGCAAAGTCCTCTACACCTTTGCCGGCTTCGACTACTGTGCCGGCGAGTTCGTGCCCGAAGAGCGCAGGAGGCACGATCATGCGCGCGTGATAGCCGCGGCGGAATACCTTCAGGTCTGTGCCGCAGGTTAGAGCTGCACCCACCTGGACGATGATCTCGCCAGGGTCGGCCTGCGGAATGGGCACGCTTTCAATGCGTATGTCTTCGCGCCCGTGAAGGACGGCGGCGCGCATGGTGTTGCGCCCAATGGCATGTTCGACCGTCTTGCGGCCCAGGCTGACGGCGGATTCGACCTTCTTGCGGCCTTCAATAACGACAGTCTCAACGGTGTTGAGGCCGGCCTCGACGACTGATTCAACGGTGTTGAGGCCTCCTTCGACGACGTCTTCGACCTTCTTCCGGCCGCCTTCGACGACGGATTCAACCGTCTGGCGGCCGCGGAGGATTGCGGCTTTTACGGTGCCTGGCATCCTTCCTCCCGTTACTGTGCTCCCGCGCCGAGCACCGGTTCGATCATAATCTTCATCGAATCGGCCTTGGGGTGGGAGGCAATGTCGATTCCTGCGACCGCGTCTTCGGTCTGGAAGCGGTGTGAGATGAGCTGCGTAAGGTCGAAGCCGTTGCGGTAGCCGTTGAAGACCAGATCCGTGACTTCGTCGAGAATGTCGAAGGAAGACGAGTAGGAGCCCATCAGGGTCTTCTCGTCCATGCAGACGGCGCCGGGATCGAAGATGGCTTCCTCGTGCTGGGTCTGGGCGAAAAGCATTACCTTACCGCCGGGCCGGCAGGCGTCCATGGCGGTCTTGATGAGCGCCTTGCCGCCGACGGCGAGAATCACGGCATCAGCGCCGCGGCCTTCGCTCTCGGCAAACACGCGCTCAACGACGTTTTCCTTGCCTGCATCGATGGGATGCTTGAGGCCGAAGCGTGCCGCGATGGCGTGGCGCTCGGGATAGAGATCGGAGGTGAGCACCTTGGCGCCGGTGCGCAGGCAAAGGGCTGCGTGCATTAGGCCGATTGGGCCCTGTCCGATGACGAGAACGGTGTCATCGGACCTGAGGTCGAGCATCTTGACGCCCTTGAGCACGGTGTTTACGGGCTCAACGAACGCGGCTTGTTCGAAGGGGACACCGTCGGGGATCTTCACGACGCCGCCGTTGTTCACCACGAAGTCCATTACGCGGATGTACTCGGCGAAGCCGCCGCCGGAGGGCTCGAACCCCGCTGTAACACCGGTCTTCTTGTAGAGCGGGCACTGGGCGGGGGTTCCCTTGCGGCAGTAATAGCACTCGTAGCAGGGCACATGATGATGCACGACGACGCGCTCGCCGAGTTCGAACTTCGTCACGCCTTCACCGCGTGCGACGACAATGCCGGACATTTCGTGGCCGAAGATGCGTGGGGCGGAGTGCGAGCCGTAGTGGACCTTTTTGAGGTCGGTGCCGCAGATGCCGCAGGTTGCGATCTTGACCAGCAGCTCGCCGGCGCCGATTTCGGGAACGGGCACCGTTTCGATGCGCATGTCATTGATTCCGCGATAGACTACAGCGCGCATGGTGGCTGGGAGCTGGCGGGGAATGCTGAGCTCAGGGCTTGAGATTTGGGTAGCCATTCGGGTTCCTGACGTGACCTCCTGCATCGAGAAACTCGAGCAGCGACTGGGCGATGGAAGCGGCAGCCTTTCTACTATTTTCGCCCATCCGGATGAGCGCAGGCCAGTACCAGGGCCGGATCGCGGCAAAAAGGATGAAACTGCCCATGCGGAACTTGCCGTCGGGCGCGATGAAGGGGTTCAGGTCAGGCAGGTGGGCGTTCAGGGTATCGCTGACGCCCTTGATGCAGTAAAACGGGATCTCGCGCATCGCGGCGAGGCGGGCGATGGCGGCGGCTTCCATGTCGACGAGAGCGGCTTTATAGGCCGACGCGAGCCTAAGTTTTTCTGTTTCATTGGCGACAACTGGACTGGTCGCAAGCCATAGGGGGCCTGCATCGGCGTCGCAGTTGAAGCGCTCGCCGGTGCGTACATCGTAAACGCCGGCCATATTGTGAGCCGTGCCCGCGACAATCTCGGGCCGCAGGGCGCCCGCCCAACCTACCGAAAAGACGAGGTCGATGGGTCCGCCTTCTTCAAGGGCGCCGAAGGCACGGGTGGCGGCGGCCTGGCCGGCGCCGGCGCAGGCTGCAATCCACTCTTCTTCCTCGTCTCGCTGGGCCCAGAAGTCGATGCCGTTGCGCGTGGAGTGCGGCCAGCCTTGGACCAAAGGCTTGAGCTCACCGGGAAGAGCGGCGATGATGGCGACGCGGGTCATGCGGGGATTTGGCCTTTGCTCAACACCGGACTCCAAGGATCCGACTGGCGAAGATCCACGTTTCTAGAACAGGATAATCTTTCGGCCAACAGAGCGAACCTCCCGCAGAATCTCCTCGAATTCGGAGCCACAGTAGCCCCATCTGACGCACAGGATATCGTTGAGCGTACGCTCAGAGATCTGCGTGTGGATCATCTCTCCCCTGAGGAGAATGTCAAACGCATCCCCTACTAGCCTGACCTCAATATCTCGTCTCGTATTCGCGGCTGAATCCTTGTTAGTTCGACTCATGCAGCCCTTCCGCTGTGCTTACGGCGCATACTCATGCGCACGGAACCACTCGATGGCCGCGCGCATGGCCGGGTAGACCGGCAGAATCTTGAATCCCAGTTCCTGCTGGGCGCGGGCGCTTGAGGCGAACATCTTCTTGCGGCCCATGCGGACCTCTTCCAGAGTAGCGCGGGGTTCTTTGCCGCGGATCTTGCCTGTGATCAGTTCTTCGAAAAAAGCGTACGTGGCGGCGACGCCGAACGGGATTTTGGTGCGCGGGGATGGAATGCCGGTGATTGCCGCCATCTTGTCGAGGATCTGCTTGAGGGTGAGGTTCTCGCCGCCGAGAATGTAGCGCCGGCCGGGCGTGCCGGTGGTCAGCGCGAGGACGTGTGTGCGGGCGACCTCGCGGACGTCGACGAGGTTCAGGCCGGTGTCCATGTAGGCGGGGAACTTGCGGTTGAGGAAGTCGACGAAGATGCGGCCGGTGGGAGTGGGCTTGGCGTCGTTGGGACCGATGGGGGTGGTCGGATTGAGCACCATGACCTGCTGGCCGGCTTCGGCTGCCTTGATCGCCTCCTGCTCGGCGAGGAACTTGGAGCGCTTATAGTGGCCGACCATGTCGCCGATGGAGACGGGCGAGTCCTCGTTGATGACGATGCCGTCAGTGCGGAAGCCCATGGTGGCGACGCTGGAGGTGTAGACGACGCGGCGGACGCCGGCCTCGCGGGCCATGCGGAGGAGCTCGCGGGTGCCATCGACGTTGGCGCGGTACATGTCGGCAGGGTTCGGAATCCAGAGGCGATAGTCGGCGGCTACGTGCACCACGGCATCGCAACCGGCGAGCGAAACGCGCAGGGATTCCGGATCGGCCAGGTCGCCAACGCGGGTATCGCCCTTGATGCCTTCGAGATTGGCAAGATTGCTGCTTTTGCGGACGAGCAGGCGCAGATCGGCGCCCTGATCCGCGAGAGCACGGGCCACGTGGTGGCCGACGAATCCAGTAGCGCCTGTAACGAAGATCCGCATAAACCGAGAGTCTTCAGTCTAAACGGTCGGTCGGATGGAGTACCGCCGGCCAGTGGGCGGAGCTGGATTGGACGTATGCGCCGTCACAGCGTAGGCGGCGGGCTTCGCGCTACGCTTCCGCGTTACACGGAGGAGGGGCCATGGAGGCAAGGGTTCTGGTGGCCTATGCCACCCGATATGGTTCGACGGCCGAGACGGCGCGGAAGCTGGCGGAGTGCCTGGAACGCGATGGCGTTCACGCCGAAGTGCGGCCGGTGGGCGAAGTGAAGGAGCTGCGGCCGTATTCGGCCGTGGTGGTGGCCGCGGCGCTCTACATCGGCAAGCTGCACAAGGAGGCGCGGCACTTTCTTGCCGTGTGGCATGACGAGCTCTCGCGAGTACCGGTCGCGTTGCTGGTACCCGGGCCCGTGGAGGCGCAGGAGAAGCAGTTCCAGTCAGCCGAGGAGCAATTGGATCGAGAGCTGGCGCGGGTGCCGTGGCTGCATCCCGTGGCGCGCAAGGTTGTGGGCGGCAAGTGGGACCCGACGAAATTGCAATTCCCATTCAATTGGACACTCAAGAAGATTCCGGCAAGCGACGCGCGGGATTGGAACGTGGTGGGCGCATGGGCACATGAGCTTGCCGAGAAGCTGCAGACGATGACGCATTAGCTGTGCGCGAGGGAGTGGCCGAGGACAGCGCAAAATCCCCTCTGCCCGAGTTGCCAGTCGTTGTTCAGTTCGGAATGGGCGATGGTCTCCTTTAGTGATCGCGCAGGGCGCGAGCCTTATCCGGGAATCAACTGATGAGCATCCTGATCCTGATTGTCGTCGCAATCCTGATGATCTCTGTGGGCTTGAGCCTCGATCTGAAGGAACTGGCCGCGACGATCCGCCGATTGACCTGGCTGGCATGGCTGCGGCTACTGCTTGCCACATTCATCATTCCGGCGTTTCTTGCTCTAGCGTTGGGGCATGTCTTCGGACTGGGGCGAGGCGAACTGGCGGGAATCTTCCTTGTGGGGGCAGCGCCCGGCGCACCGCTGCTGACGCGCAATCTCGCCCGCAAAGGCTTCGACATGCACCTGGCGGCGACTTATCAGCTTTGGGCGGCGCTGATGATCCCGATCATGATTCCCCTGATCGTGTTTGTGGCCGGGCGGTTATACCACCGAGTGATCTGGGTTCCACCCACGGCAATGCTTTGGCAGATCCTGGAGAAACAGCTCATACCGCTGGCAGCGGGAATGGTTGTGGCAAGGCTCGCTCCGCGCGTGGCTCAGAAGATCCAGGCGCCGCTGAACATGCTGGGAAACGTGCTGCTCACCGCGTTTCTGGTGCTGATTTTGTGGAAGCTGGAGCCGGAACTGATGCAGACCAGTCCGATGGTTCCGGTTGTGGCGCTCCTGCTGGCATTGGGATGCATGCTTGCCGTGTGGCTGATGCGATTGAAGGATCCAGTCATCCAGGAGACCTTCGCGATTTCAAACACGAATCGCCATGCCGGGCTCGCCCTACTGTTGTCAGGGCAATATGTTCGTGCAACACACGCGATTCCGGCGATTGCCTGCTATGCGCTGGTAGCTGCGGTGGTGATGATCGTCTATGCTCGATGGACTCGTTGGAGCGGACGGGCCCGGGGAGCGGCCTCAGAGACCGGCGATCGACTCGTCTCCAGCTAAGGCGCTATATGTCGCGCGTTGCCTCGATGATGATGGCTCAGAGGCGGGAGTTATCGAAGGCGAGGTGGTGGCGCACGCCTGATCTACTCGGGCTGAGATACTCCACACGTAGCGCCTGAGACATGCTGAGCGGGCTTACCTGCCTCAAGGGTGCGAATCAACAGACCATCGCGGCCCGTGGACTCAATGGCAAAAGTGGCGCCGGGATATAAGCCGGTCTTCGCCTGGAGTTCCACCGGGAGAGCGATACACCCGCAACTCTGCACCTTGCCTGTCACTTCGCTTACTCCAGTTTGTCGGGATGGAGGGCGATGTCTTTTTCGCCGGCGGCCTTGCGTTCGTTGTAGGCCTTGACCCAGTCTTCCCAGTGCTTGCCGGCTGCGCGATCTTTGCCACTGAATTCGAGGCGTGCGATTTCGGCGTAGCTCATTTTGAGCTTGCCGTTGACGTTGGGCGCGAAGTAGGTGATGAAGGAGTCCTGGAGCGTGGCGCCGGTCTGGCGATTGAAGACGTAGGCTTCGATCTTGTCTCCCGATTTGGTGGTGATGGTCACATCGCCGCGGTAGTCGAATGCTTTCTCGAGCGCGTCGCGGACTTCTTCATCGCTGGCGAGCGAGGGCACCCAGCCTTCGAGCTTTTCATGCTCGAAGCCGGGAGCGACTTCGAGGGCTTCAATCTGTTCGAGTGTGTATTTCTGGACTTCTGCGGTCATGGGTACCAAGCGGTGCTAGCGGAGCTAGCGGGGTTAGCGGTGCTCGTGTCGGGCTAGAGTCAGGTCGTGCCCTTTCCCGTGGTTCGTGGCCGGTGAGGCCTAATACCTCAGGGGCTAAAGCCCAGCGGATTTGTGCCCTGTCGAAATGCCGGGCTTGAAAGCCCGGCCTACCTTATGCGTTGGTTTCTTCGAGAGAGCGATTTGTGGTTTCGATCTGGACCAGTGGCGCGTGGGGCTCGGTCTTCCATTCGGCCAGGAGCTTCTGCGCGTGCGGATCCTTGTATTTTGAGAACGTGCCGCGGACCATGCCCCAGAAGCCCTTCAGGCTACCGAAGCCCTCGATGACCGCCGTTGGCTCATAGCCGCAGCTCACCATGCAGTTAGCGCACTTGGGATTGCCGCTGGCGACCCCGTACTCCTCCCACTTCGTCGTCTCCATCAGTTCCTTGAAGCTGTCGGCGTAGCCGTCCTGAAGGAGATAGCAGGGGCGCTGCCATCCGAAGATGTTGTAGGCGGGTGAGCCCCATGGGGTGCACTCGTACTTGCGGTCGCCCATGAGGAACTCGAGGAAGAGGGGCGACATGTTGAATTTCCAGTTCGGCTTGCGGTTCGACAGGATGGCGCGGAAGAGGCGGCGGACGCGGGCGCGGCCCATGAAGTGTTTCTGATCGGGCGCCTTCTCATAGCTGTAGCCGGGCGAGAGGACGACGCCTTCGACGCCCATGTCCATGACTTCGTCGAAGAAGGCGCGGACGCTGTTGGGGTCGGTGCCGTCGAAGAAGGTGGCGTTGGTGGTGACGCGGAAGCCGCGCTTCACCGCTTCCTTGATGCCGTCGACTGCGAGGTCCCATCCGCCTTCGCGGCAGACGGAGAAGTCGTGGTGGTCGCGCTGGCCGTCGAGGTGGACCGAGAACGTGAGGTACTTGGAGGGAGTGAACTCGTGGATGCGCCGCTTCAGTTCGAGCGCGTTGGTGCACAGGTAGATGTACTTCTTCCGCGCGATGAGGCCGTTGACGATCTCGACGATCTGCGGGTGAAGCAGCGGCTCGCCGCCGGGGATGGACACCATAGGCGCGCCAGCCTCTTCGACGGCAGCAAAGCACTCCTCGGGGCTGAGCATGCGCTTGAGCACGTGCGGCGGATACTGCACCTTGCCGCAGCCGGCGCAGGCCAGGTTGCAGCGGAAGAGCGGCTCAAGCATGAGCACGAGCGGGTAACGCTTCTGCCCGCTGAAGCGCTTCTTCAGCACGTAGCTTGCAACCGTCCACATCTGGGAGATCGGAACTGCCATCGTGTGTCTAATCCTCCGGAAACCAGTGATCAGTGATTAGTGGTCAGTGATCAGTAGTTCCTCGATTCATTCTTGCAGTGTTGGCGCGATTGCGTTGTGCGCCCTTGCATAAAAACCTCAGGGGCTAAATCCCCATCGGTGAGGGCTGGCTTGATTGTCAGGGCTGAAGCCCCGACCTACCAGTCCCAATTCATGTTCACGCCGTGCGCTCCATGGCACGACGGTACGTGGTGAGCGCCATGAGCGGGAAGTACTGCCGGTACATCGTGTATGCCAGGTAGAACACTTTGGGGAAGCCGGTGCCGGTGATGATGCTCTCGCGCCGCGCACCTTCGCCCATGGATTCGTCCCAGCCGCCGTCTTCGCGCTGCCGCTCGAGGAGCCAGCGGACGCCTTTGGCGATGGAGTCGGAGCGGTCGTCGCCTGCGGCGAGAAGGCCAAGCAGCGCCCAGGCCGTCTGCGAAGGAGTGCTGACGCCTACGCCGCGCGTGTTGGGGTCGTCATAGGTGCCACACGACTCGCCCCAGCCGCCGTCGGAGTTCTGCACCATGCGGATCCATTCGGCTGCCTGCTGCACCTGCGGCTCGTTGTGATCGAAGCCGATGGCCTCAAGGCCGCGCAGGACGAGGAATGTTCCGTAGATGTAGTTCACGCCCCAGCGACCGAACCAACTTCCGTCCGGCTCCTGCTCCTTGAGGATGAACCTGATCGCCTTCTGCACCCGCTTGTCTTCCTGGGTGTAGCCGTAGGCGGCAAGCATTTCGAGCATGCGGCCGGTGATGTCGACTGTCGGCGGGTCGAGCATGGCGTTGTGATCGGCGAACGGGATGTACTGGAAGATCATCTTCGTGTTGTCTTTGTCGAAGCTGCCCCAGCCGCCGTTGCGGCACTGCATGGCGAATTCCCAGGCGATGGCGCGCTGGCACACATCGATCTGGCGGCGCTCCGCGGGGTGGTTCACCTTGTTCAGCGCGAGGAGAACCTGCGCCGTGTCGTCCGTGTCGGGATAAAACTCGTTGTTGAACTCGAAGTACCAGCCGCCGGGTTCGGTGTTGGGAACCTTCACCGACCAGTCGCCCTTATGACGGACTTCTTTGGAGAGCATCCAGTCGGCGGCCTTGACCATGCGGGGATCGTTGGCGGGCACGCCTGCCTCGCCCAGCGCGAATACGGCTTGCGCGGTATCCCACACAGGAGAGACGCAGGGCTGCATGCGGAAGGTCGGCTCCGGCATGACGTCGCTGGCTGCTTCTTCGATACCGAGCTTTTCGAACTCGTCGCGCGCGCGGATGACCTGCGGATCGTCTTCCGAGTAGCCGAGGCAGCGCAGCGCCAGAATTGCGTTCAGCATGGCGGGGTAGATGGCGCCAAGGCCGTCGGTCATC
Source organism: Occallatibacter riparius (assembly GCF_025264625.1). Lineage (NCBI taxonomy): Bacteria > Pseudomonadati > Acidobacteriota > Terriglobia > Terriglobales > Acidobacteriaceae > Occallatibacter > Occallatibacter riparius. Next base: position 3,704,639 of record NZ_CP093313.1, on the reverse strand, counting down.
TCGAAGCGTTCGAGCATCCACTTCTCGGCTTTTTTGAGCGCCATCTTCCGGACGGGGCGGAGGTGGACGGCTTCAGCCCAGTGTGCAAGGCGATCGGTGGCGATGAAGAAGTTGCGCCAGGAGAACCACTTCTTCCTGTCCCACTGGAGGCGGAGCTTCGACTTGTCGCGTCCTTCGACGAAGAGCTCGTCGATTCCCTGCTCGGCCGGAATCTTCTTGAACGGCTTTTTGGCGTAGATGATGGCCAACGGCACGAGGATGGAGCGCGACCACGAGGAGATCTCGTAGATGTTGAAGTAGAACCACTTGGGGAACAAGACGATCTCGGGCGGGACAGCGGGGACGGCATCGTAGTCGTACTGGCCCAGAGCGCAGAGGTACATCTTGGTGAAGGTGTTACACGCGACTACGCCGCCGTTGGCAAGCGCCCATTCGCGCGCCTTCACCATGGCAGGGTCGTCTTTGCTCAAGCCCATGAGCTTGGCTGAAAAATAACATTTTACGGTGAGCGAGATGTTGCCGGGGCCGCCGGGATAGAGGCTCCAGCTTCCGTCGTCGTTCTGGTAGCGCATCATCTCAGTGAATGCGCGGCGCAGACGGCCGGGGTCTCCACTTTCGAGCAAGGTGTGAAGGAAGATGTAGTCGGCTTCGAGCATGGAGTCGGCCTCGAGCTCGCCGCACCAGTAGCCGTCCGCATGCTGACGCGAGAGGATATAGTCCGCTGCTCTCAGGACCGATGACTTTACATCTTCCAGATCCGCGTCAAGGCGGCCAAAACGGGGAGCCGTGACGTGTTGTGTCCCCTGCGGTTGACTCATGCGCTCTTCAGAATGCCTCGGTTACTGCACCGGAAAATCCCGGATTGAGTACGTTGCGCGGCCAAACAGGTTTTCCGGCTTTCATGCCAATGTACATGAACCGCCCCGTCGGTCGACGCGCAAACATAGAAATCGAAATATGCGGCCGAGTGGTCCGCTTTCTAGGTGAAATCAGCGGACAGGAACAGCTTCGTTGCCGCCTGCACCGCCAATCGCCTGCACGATCTCGGGAGGCAGGCCGAAGCGAACATTTTCCGGCATGACCTCTACTTCTTCGACGCTGGCATAGCCGTTTTGGCGCAAATAATTCACCACGTCCTCCACCAGCACTTCAGGGGCTGACGCTCCGGCCGTAACTGCAACATTATTAACACCTTCAAGCCACGCGGGGTCGATGGCGCGGGAGTCATCGATGAGGTACCCCTTGGTGCCGAGATTGCGCGAAACTTCGACCAGCCGGTTGGAGTTGGAGCTGTTGGTGGAGCCCACGACCAGCACCAGGTCGGCGTTATGCGCCACGTTGCGCACCGCAACCTGCCGGTTTTCAGTGGCATAGCAGATGTCCTGCGAGTGCGGGCCGACGATATTGGGGAACTTTTCCTTGAGCGCGTGGATGATGTCGCGCGCCTCGTCCAGCGAGAGCGTGGTCTGGGTCAGGTAGGCGACACGGTTGGGGTCGGGAACCTGGAGACTGTCGACTTCAGCGGCGCTGGAGACGACCTGCGTCACCTGAGGAGCCTCGCCCAGTGTGCCCTCGATTTCGTCGTGGTCGCGGTGGCCGATGAGCACCAGCGAGTAACCCTGCTTTGCGAACTTGACCGCCTCGATATGAACCTTGGTGACCAGCGGACAGGTGGCGTCAATGACCTTGAGATTGCGCCCCTTGGAGCGTTCGCGAACCGCCGGCGAGACGCCGTGCGCGGAATAGATCACGCGGTGGCCGTCGGGAACATCGTCGATCTCATGGACGAAGATCGCGCCCTTTTCCGCCAGCTCATTGACAACGTGGCGGTTATGCACGATCTCGCGGCGAACGTAGATGGGCGCGCCGAAGGTTTCGAGGGCGATGTTGACGATGTCGATGGCGCGCACCACGCCCGCGCAGAAGCCGCGCGGCTTGAGGAGCAGAACGCGCTTGTCTGAGGGGGAAGCTCCGGTACCGGCACCGTTCGAGATGGGTTCGAGGGCAGTGGAAGTCACACTACAAGTATACCAACCGGCAAGTTAATTGCACATTCTCCAGCGAAAGAGTGAAGCAGAGAAGCTGGGAAGCCATTCGTGCGATTCTATGCTGGTCCTCGCAATGAGAATCCACTTCGTTTGTACCGGCAACATTTACCGCAGCCGTCTGGCAGAGGCTTACTGCACCTCCCGGTGCGTGCTGGGCGTACATGTTTCTTCGAGCGGTATAGCGGCCGGAAGGGACGGAGATGCGGCTATCTCGCCTTACGCAGCCGACGTGCTGAACCAGTTCGGCCTCGGCTCCTTTGCGTCGGCGAATTGGCAGCGGACGACGGAGGACCTGGTGCGCGCAGCCGACGTACTTGTTCTTATGGAATCTGAGCACCGCCGGTTTTGTGCGGATTGGATCGAGTACGCCCGTCAAAGAGTCGAGGTATGGGAAGTCGAAGACGTCGGGCCGATTCCTGAGGCCGAGATACCGGAAAAGGTTCAGCAGACGTTTGAAGTGATACGGCAGCGGATTGACACGCTGGTGGCGGCACTCGGCGTGGCGAGCGAGCGGACAGACCGTTGAATACACTACTGCGAAGGCGAGTCCTCGACGGGGACTAAGCCCTGTGATACAACTCGCCCAACAGCAAAAAAGGTCAGCCGCTTCCTTGCGAGAAGCGGCTGACCTTTTTTGACTTGATTTGTCCGAGAGTTACCGGTGCGGCCGGGACTCGTGCTGCGGCTGGGGGGCCTGATGAAACTCCGGCATGCGCTGCTGCTGCGGCTGCGGGCGGTACTGCTGCTGTGGCTGAGGCTGAGGCCGGTACTGAGGCTGAGGCTGAGGCCGGTATTGAGGTTGGGCCTGAGGCTGAGGCCGATACTGCTGTTGTGGCTGAGGCCGGTATTGGGGCTGAGGCTGCGGCCGGTATTGAGGTTGGGCTTGCGGCTGCGGGCGGTATTGCTGCTGCGGCTGAGGCTGCGGACGATACTGCTGCTGCGGCTGAGGCCTGTATTGCTGCTGAGGCTCTGGACGAGACTGCACCTGCGGAGCCGGGTGGTACGACGGGATCGGCTGAATGCGCGATGGCGAGTCGTAGCGGGGCTGCGCCTGCTGCCGGTTTTGCTGCTGCGGCTGAGCCTGCGGCATGTTGGGACGATAGAGCTGTTGCGTGGCAGGCTGCTGCGGCCGGTTGTTCTGCGGGTTTTCGTTGGGCATGCGCTGCGGCTGCATGGTGTGTTGCTGCTGCGACTGGGCCTGCTGCATTCCGGCGAATCCATGCTGCGGCTGGTTCACAGGCGCTGCGGTGATGCGGGAGTTCTCGTTCTGACGCATGTTGGGCGGCATGGTGTTTTGCGGCCGGTTGACCGGCTGTGCCGGCTGGATGGTCCGGTTTCCAGTCTCCGGAGCGTTGCCACGGGGGTTGCCGGTCGTGGGAAGCCCGCGGCGGGCATCTACGGCAGTCGGCGCCTGCATGTGCTCGGCTGGAAGCGGGCGGGCAACGGCGACGGTGCGCGGATTGCCATGGTTCGCGTTGAAGAAGTTCTGGCGGTCGGAGCGCGCTTGCTGCATGTGCTGCTCCTGGAAGCGGGTGGGCGACGCATGCGGCATCTGCATGGCGTGGCGCTCTTCAGGCGTGGGCATGTGCTGAATTCCGTGCGGGCCGCCGGCGTAGGCGATGTGGTTGTTGTTCACGATGGTGTTTTCGTGAACGATGGTGTTGTTGATGTAGGTGTTGTGAATGTAGGTGCGGTTCACGTTGACGATGGCAGTGTTGTAGAAGAAATGATCGTGATGCCACTCGCCGCCCGCAAAGCCGACGCCCATGTAGCCGAAGCCATAGTTAACGCCGCCGTAGTAGCCGACGACGGGGCCCCAATATCCGGTATGGAAGGCGTAGAAGCCGTTGCTCCAGCCCCAGTAAGGAGGCGTCCACAGGGCGCCCTCGTAGGGAGCCGGCACCCACGCGCCGGGAACCCAGTAGTACTGCTCCTGATCGTAGTCATAAGCCCAGTAGCCGGGAGTCCAAATCATGTTCGGCTCGGGGCATGGAGGCTGCACATAGACCGGTAGAGGAGGAGGCGCTATGCCCACGCTAATAAACACTCCGGCGTGTGCCGATGAGACCGGAACAACCGCGAGCAGCAGAGCGAAGAGAAAGAGTCGAACTGATTGGAAGCGCCGCATGGAACTGTCCTCCTTGAACCCCCTGCAGCCTTTGAGTCCGGTGCAGGTTACCTTCCTAAAAACCCAGGTTATGGAAAAAGTTGCAGGAGGCTTTCGGCCGACGGATTTGCGGCCCGGCGATAGCTGGGATTAAGCTGGCATCGAATCCTCCATGAGCGATCTTGAGAACGCGAATCCCAACCGCAGCAGCCGCGCCCTGTGGGTGGTGCTGGTGGGATCTGTGCTGCTTGCCGTTTTTGTTGTGATTGTCCTGGTACCGACCCTTCTCGTGCGGGCCGGTATATGGTCCTTCGGCAACGGAACTTTCGGCCGCATCACGCACATTGATACCTCGGCAACGGCGGTGGTGGAGAAGATACGGCAGCTATCGCGGCTAGAGTCGGTGAACTACACCGTGGACAAGATCGTCGAGGCCAACAAGGATACGCCGGGGGTTCCCAACTTCCTTGCGGGCGACCGCATGCTGTTTATCGCGCACGGCGACGTGATTGCCGGCGTAGACCTGACGCAGCTGGGCAAGAATGACGTGCAGGTGAATGGCGACTCGGCGCAGGTTCGTTTACCCGCGGCGCAGATCCTGGTGACGCGTATCGATAACACGCGAAGCCGTGTGTATCAGCGCACGACCGGGCTGCTGGTTCCTGCTGATCCGAATCTTGAGTCACAGGTGCGCCAAGTGGCCGAGGAGCAGATCAGGCAGGCCGCACTGGACGATAAGATCCTGGACAAAGCCCGCGACAACGCGCGCGTAACCGTAACGGGCCTGCTCTACGCGCTGGGGTTCAAGAAAGTGGACGTGAAGTAAGACTTGCGACAAATTGCCGTTATCTACGCGGCTGGGACGGTATCGCGCGAGACCCACCACAGGATTTGGCCAAACACCTTCCACTTGGAAGCGTTGCTCACGTCGAGCGGCAGATACCGGTGGTTTGCCGAAATGAGCAGGTCAGTTCCTTCAAGCCGCTGGAGGCGCGCCACCTTGAAGCCGAGGTCTCGATGCGAGACGACGACAAGCTTTTTGTCGAGTTGATCGCGATCGGTGGCCGAGGTATCGACAAAGAGGATGGAGCCGGGCGGGACAACTGGCATCATGGAATCGCCCTGAAGATGCATGCCGATCATGTGCTCGGGATTGGGGCACCAGGCGAGGGGAGCCAGAATCAGCTCTTCGACTTCCACTTCAGCGAGACTAACGTTTTCACCGGGTGGAATCGGATCTCCATAGGCAGAGGCGTGGAGAAGCGGAATTGCCACAGCGCCCGAGGCCGCGGTTAGTTCCTTCGAAACTCGCTTCCCGGCGACGACGTTGAGTTCGTCGAGGTTGACGCGAAGCGAGGATGCGACTCGGTGGAGGCTGGTGTCGGGCAGGTTGGCAACGTCCATGCCGGCGCGCTCCCAGAAGTAGACGGCATCGGGACGCGGGGCCAGATTGCCGAGGGCGACATACCCTTCGGCCGTGGGCTCGTGTTTTCCCTGAATCCAGCGGGATACGGTGGCGGGCGAAACCCCGAGGCGTTCAGCCAGGCGCGCCTGGGTGATCTTGAGGTCAGAAATGAGGCGCAGAATTCGATCTGCCCACTCCGGCACGAGGGATGGCTGTGCCGTTATTGAATACTCCGGTTTCAAGCTTTGACCTTCCCGTAAGTTGTTCCATCTATGGAATTTCCTCGATGGAAACAGTTTCTGGGGCCCGTGCAGGTATCCTAGCAGGAATCTGCGCGCATCTAACGGTCCAGTGGGAATCGCGAGAGCTAAAACTCACCGCGAACCCGGGAAGTAACGCCGATTTGTAAGCCGCACCGGCAACCGGAACGCCGGGCGGGGTTTTTCTACAAGTTAGACGCCAAACCTAGTTTTGCGGTAAGCATGCGCCGGAACGGAAATATCCGCAAGGGGTGCCCATCGGCTCTTTGGTAATCGCGAACCTTTATTTGAGTAATACAGCTTTCATTTGGGTCTTCAATTGATATATCTGCATTGCCACTCCACCTGGGAACGTTTTCATTTCGGCAACCCTAGGCGAGGTAGATGAGCTGGCGATCGCGGCAAGGAGCAAGAACATGCCAGGCCTTCCAGGCAGCCGCAAAATCATGGTGGTCGACGATGAAGAGACGATCGCCGATACGCTGGCTTTGATCTTTTCTTCGAATGGTTACGACGCGCGCAGTACCTACTCCGCCGAGCAGGCATTGGAGACGCTTGAGGAGTGGAAGCCCGACCTCGCGATTATCGATGTGGTGCTGCCGGGGATGAACGGGATTGAGTTCGCCATTTTTTTGAAGGCGAGCTATCCCGATGTGCACTTCCTGCTGTTCAGCGGGCAGCCGGGCACGGGCGGGCTGCTGGAAGAGGCCAAGAAGAAGGGGCACCTCTTCGAGATCCTGGCCAAGCCGCTGCACCCGACGTTCATGCTGGCTACGGTGGCTAATATGCTGTCGGCACCGCCGATCGATGCGAGTCATTTGCCAAATTGAAAAATACAGGGAATAGGGAGTAGGGAACAGGGAATAGAAGGCGCCCGTTCTGGAGCGCTCGGCTGATGCCTCGTTCCGACTGCGTATACCTATTTGCTGGCGGCGATCATTTGGGCGGCGTGCTGGAGGCTTGTCTCCGTGACTGTGGCGCCGGAGAGCATGCGCGCGACTTCATGCGTGCTCTGGCGCTGATCGAGGAGACGGATCTGCGTTTTGGTGCGGCCGCCACTCTCGCGCTTATCAATGAGGAAATGCTGATCGGCGAAGGCGGCGATCTGTGGCAGGTGCGTGACGCAGAGGATCTGCTGACCACGGCTCAGAGCTTTCAGTTTCTGACCGACAGCTTCTGCGGCACGGCCTCCGATGCCGATGTCGATTTCATCGAAGACGAGTGTGCGCGGCGTGGGCGTCTTGCGCTTGTTCTTCGACGTGGTTTCTTCGACGGCTACTTTGAGGGCGAGCATGACTCGACTCATTTCGCCACCTGAGGCGATTTCGTGCAGCGGCTTCAGCGGCTCGCCGGCGTTGGTGGCGATGCGGTATTCAACTTCGTCCCAGCCCGCGGCGGACCAGTTCTGCTCTTCTTCATTTGCGGCAACTTCGATTTCGAAGCGGACCTTCATCGCGAGGGAGTTGATCTGCGCTTCGGCCTGCTTGGCGAGGCGCGCCGCCGCGGCTTTGCGTTCGATGCTTAGCGCAGCAGCGGCTTTGCGATATTCCGCTGCGGTGCGATCGACTTCGGCGCGAAGAGTCTTCAGGATTTCGTCGCGGTCTTCTACCTCAGAGAGTTTGCGGGCGACGTCTTCACTGAAGGCGAGGATCTCGGCGACAGTCTTACCGTATTTGCGCTTGAGACGGTCAATGATGGCGAGGCGGTCTTCGATTTCGGCGAGACGATCGGGGCTAGCATTGATGCCTTCGGCGTAATCGCGCAGGCTTGTGGCGACGTCGTCGACGATCGCGCCGGCGGATTTGAGTTGCTGCACGGACTCGTTGAACTTGCCGTCGTAGCGCGCGAGCTCTTCCACGTGCTTGATGGCGGCGCGCAGGCAGACCTCAACGGAGATGCCGCCTTCGTAAAGTTGATCGAATGCGCCCATGGCCGCGGCGTAGAGCTTTTCAGCGTTGGCGAGCACGCGCTTTTCGGTCTCGAGCGCCTCGTCTTCTTCGGGCTCGAGTTTGGCGGCGTCGATCTCTTTCGATTGGTAGGTCCAGAGATCGACCATGCGGAGGCGGTCCTGCTCGCCTTCGAGAAGGTCGGCGAGTTTGTCGCTGGCCTGCTTCCACTTTGTGTACGCCTCGTTAACGGCTTCGAGCGAGATGCCGGCGAAGCGATCGAGCAGGTGGCGCTGCTGGCCCTGGTCAAAGCTGACGAGCGTTTCGGTCTGGGCGTGGACGAGCGCGAGTTCGGGAGCGAGTTGCTTGAGCACCGCGACCGTGGCGGGCTGGTTGTTGACGAAGACTCTTCCCTTCCCGCTGGTGAGGATTTCGCGACGGAGGATGACTTCAGTGCCTTCTACGTCGATGCCGTTTTCCTCGAGGATCGCTTCAGCGCCTGCAGTGGCTTCAAAAACGCAGGAGACGACAGCGCGATCTGCGCCATGGCGGATGACCTCGGCAGAGGACTTGCCGCCCATGAGAAGCGCGAGCGCATCGACGAGGATGGATTTGCCTGCACCGGTTTCACCCGTGAGCAGGTTGAGCCCCGGCCCGAAGACCGCGATGGCGTGATCGATGACTGCGTAGTTCTCTGCGCGTAATTCTATGAGCATTTTCTGTCTGGGGCAGTGGCTATCCGAGCGCAGCATAGCATGTGCGGGGCTGCTTCGGGTTGTGGCCGACGGGTGCTATCAAACACAGTGAATCAGGTCTATCAATTTTCAGAACCGCCAGGACAACGAGACTGCGAGAAAGGAGAAGTCCAGATACGAAGCTTGATGAGGACTCTGGCGCTGCGGCGAATCGGTTTTTGCAATGACTAAGCGTCTATCCGCTATCGATCAGCATCCCTCGGGGGCTGAAGCCCCCGAGGGATCAGGGGAACGGCATGCGGGCTGCCTGAAGGCAGCCCCTGATACGAAGCACCTCTTCTAGACAGTTTTCAGCAAGCTGTGAAGTCGTGCCCTTTCACTTTGTTTGTGCCTGCCAAATTTTCTGCCGCCAGGGTATTAGCCATGGGTTTATCGGCTCGACGCATCTAATTGGGTAACTTGGATGGCCTTCGTGCGTCTGATACCGTTAATGATGAGGTGAATGGCGATTTTTACCCCTCTAGCCTTTGCTTTTCTGTTACAGAATGATGCCGCTTCAGCGCCGGTAGACGGTGGGCTTGCGCACGGAGCGAGCTCATTGATGGACCTGATGAGCCAGATCGGCCCGGTTGCGATCGGGGTGCTGCTTGTCCTGCTGCTGTCGAGCCTTTATTCGTGGACGATCATCTTCCGCAAGTGGTCAACATTCCGCACAGCGACGAACGCCAGCAAGCGCTTCGTGCGGACGTTCCGCAAGGCGACGCGGCTTCAGGAAATTGCGGCGATCACGGGCGACTACAAGGACAGCCCGCTGGCGCAGGTATTTGAAGACGTCTACGAGACGTACAAACGGCAGACCGGCGGAGGAGGCCCACCGCGCAACCTGGCTCCGCTGGAGCGCAGCGCGCAGACGGCAGCGAGTGAAGCTGTGACGAGCCTGGAGCGCCGCCTGTCGTGGCTTGCGACAATCGCCGCGGTTAGTCCGTTTGTGGGCTTGTTCGGAACCGTGATGGGCATCGTAGAAGCGTTCCACGGACTGGGCACTGCGGGCGCGGCCACGCTGCGCGCGGTTGCGCCGGGCATTGCGGAAGCGCTGATCACGACGGCCGCTGGATTGTTTGTCGCAGTGCCTGCCGTTGTGGCGTATAACCAGTTCGCCGCGCGCATTCGCGTGTTTGCTTCGGCTATCGATGACTTCTCGCGCGAGCTGCTGAATTCACTGGAAGAGATCCAGGTGCGGCCTTCCGCTCCGCCACCGCAGGCGGGACCCGTGCAGCCGGGACCGTATTCGAGCCCGGCAGGTGGAACTTCCTACTCACGGCCGCTTTCGGAGACGGGCCGAGAGCTTCCTTCGCGAGGTTAGACCGTGGCTTTTACGACAGCAAACGGCCGGACCCAGTCCTCGCTGGCGGAGATCAACATTACACCGCTGGTAGACGTTGTGCTGGTGCTGCTGGTCATCTTCATGATCACGGCGCCGGTGCTGCAATCGGGTATCGAAGTGGCGGTGCCGAAGACACGCACGGTGAAGGAAATCACCGAGCAGCGGCTTGTGGTCACCATCGATCGCGACTCGAATGTGTTTCTCGGCGACTCGCCGGTGAATATCCACGACCTGGGGCAGAAACTGCATGACGCCAGTGGCAGCGGCGACACGGTGAAGCAGGTGATTTATCTGCGCGCCGACGAACGCGTGACTTTCGGCGCTTTCGCCAGCGTGATGGACGCAGTCAAACAGGCGGGGATCACGAATATTTCGATTGTGACGCAGCCGTTGGATAAGAGCGGCAAGTAGTTTTGGGATGCTCAGGGGCTAAAGCCCCCTGAGAGTTTTTGAGATCTGATTTGATGTCCGGGCTAAAGCCCGGACCTACCAGCCCGGACTCACCGCCGGAACTACCATTCGGACCTGCCAATTATGAGCGTCCTGCTTGAGCGCGAAGAACACCTGGAACGAGAGCTGACGGGCGAGCCGATCGCCGCGCCGGCTACGGGATCGGTGTTGCTGCATCTCGCACTGGCGGGGGCGATCGCGGCCTATTACCTGGTCAACATCTCGCACAACCTGTGGGGCGGGCCGAATGTGGGCGGCGCGATTGCGGTGAATCTAGTATCGAGCGCGATTCCGCTACCAAGCGATGTACCGCCGAACCAGAACGTGCTGGCAACGGACAAGCCTAGCCCAGCGCCTGCGCCGCCGGAGCCGAAGACCGTCGCCCCTAAGGTGGATGAGCAGACGATTCCGATCCAGGACAAGAAGGCGCCCCCACCGAAGCCTCAGCCTACGCCGCCCAAGACGCAGCAGAAGGTGGCGCAGCCGCAGCCACAGAACAAGGCGCAGTACGGCGAAATGGCTGCGAATAATTTGCCGCGTGCAGTGCAGGGACAGACGAATCCGGGGCCGACGTCGATTACGCAGGGTGATTTCGGAACGCGATTTGCGTGGTATGTGGACGGCATCAATCGCAAGATGTCGCAGGCGTGGAACAAGTTTGAAGTTGACCCGCGAACTCCGAAAGGTGCGCGCGTTTTCGTCACCTTTCCGATTTCGAGGAACGGCCAGCCGGGCAATCCGCAATTGGACAGATCGAGCGGCAGCCCGACGCTGGACAGATCGTGCCTGCGCGCCGTGCAGCGCGTTGACACATTCGGTGCGCTTCCCAACGGTTACAACGGCAGTACTTTGAACGTTTCGTATTATTGTGAGTACTGATTCTGCAACACGATCGAGGGCATCCTGCATGTTCGATCGCCAGCCTCGTAGCACGCCCCGTCCGCTATCCCTCATATTTCAGGAAGGAATACCTATGAAGAAGTTTCCCCTGTTTCTTCTGACGCTTGTTGCCCTGATTCTTCTTACCGCTCCAACGTATGCCCAGGACTGGGTTCACGCCGGAACGAACCTGGGCAATGCGCGCATCCGGCTGGGCGCGGCTGATTTCAAGCCCGTGGGCGCCGACCCGCAGACGCCGGCGTTGAAGGCGACGTTCGACGCTACGCTGTTCAGCGACTTGCAGAATGCGGGCATCTTCGATTTGGTGTCGAAGTCGATGGCGCCGCAGGGGACGCCGGGATCGCAGCAGGAGATGAATCTCGGGCAGTGGTCGGCTGCTCCTGCGCTGGCGGAGATGGTGGCGTTTGGCGCACTGCAGAGCAACAACGGGCGGCTGTCTGTAACTGGGTTTCTGGACGACACGCGCAACACGCAGAGCCCGCAGGTTTTGACGCAGCAGTACAACGAGGCGGCCAGCCAGGATATGGCGCGGACGGTGGCGCACCGCTTTGCCGACGCCATTATCGAGCGGCTGGGCGGCGGGATTAACGGTATTGCAGAGACGAAGATCTACTTTGTTTCCAACAGGACAGGGACGAAGGAGATCTGGGCGATGGACTACGACGGGCAGAATCAGCACCAAGTTACACATCTGGGCAGCACTTCGATATCTCCCCGCATCTCACCGGACAACAACCGAATTGCGTTTTGTTCCCTGGGCAAGGACGGGTGGGCGATTCGGATGTATTCGCTCGAGCTTGGGCGGATTGTGAGTTTCCCGGGAGGGTCCGCAGGTGGCAACAACTTCTCGCCAGCATGGGCAGCCGATGGATCGAAGGTCGCCTTTTCGTCCGGACGAACCGGGAACCCGGAGATATGGGTTGCCGACGCGAGCGGTGGAAATCTGCGTAAGCTCACGTCGTTCCGCGAACCCGACGTCTCTCCCACCTGGAACCCCCGCACCAACGCGCAAATCGCATGGGTGAGCGGGCGGACCGGGCTGCCGCAGATCTACATCATGGATCAGGACGGCTCTAACATTCAGCGCATGACGGACGGCGGGTACGCGATCTCGCCTAGCTGGCATCCGAATGGCGCGATGCTGACGTTCAGCTGGAATCGCAAGTACGGGCCGGGCGCGCCGGGCGGGCAGGACATCTACGTGATGGACATTGCCTCGAAGCGCTGGATGCAGCTCACGCATGATTCGGGGTCTAATGATTTTCCGTCGTGGTCGCCCGACGGGCGGCATATTGTGTTTGAGCGCACGGTGGGTCACAAGGCGCAGATCTGGTCGATGCTGGCCGATGGCACGCAGCAGCAGCAGCTGACGCACGGCGGCGAGAACTTCATGCCTAACTGGAGTTGGAAGTAGAGGCTTCGCGCTGAGGCAGGGACGTGCCCTGCCTTGGCTAAACTTGTTCCGCGTGTCACATTCTGGACCTGCAGGAACCTTCGATTGATACCCTGTGCGAAAAGGTTCATCCGCGGGCAGCTCCGCACCGTTTACTGCAACAACATACAGTTGCCAGCGCTATGATGGGTGTGTCGTTCTGATTAGTTCCATGGGCCGGGCGCAAGCTCTAAATCATGCAGCTCCTGAATCCGTCCAGGCGCGGGCCGCTCCCCTGTTCGCTGAGGCAGTTGGTCTCTCATCGCCCATAACAGGTTTGTACATGGTCGGTTCTGAAACAGTTGCTCCCTTAACATCCGCCGAAGGAGAGTGCAAATTGAAAAAAACATTTCGTCTTGTCGTTCCGCTTTTTCTGCTTGTCGCCCTGGTTGCCATTGCTGGTTGCAAGAAGAAGGAAAAGCCCGTGCCGCCAGCAGCAGAGGCTCCGCCGGCCGCACCTGCTCCAACTGCTCAGCTCACGGCTACGCCTTCGAGCATTTCGGCAGGCGACCAGGTTCAGCTGACATGGAAGACGACGGACGCTACCAGCGTTTCGATCGACGGCCTCGGCGATGTGCCGACGTCGGGCGTGAAGTCGGTTTCGCCCACCGCATCGACCAGCTACCACCTGGTGGCTCGCGGTGAAGGCGGCACGGCTGATGCCACCGCCCGCGTGACTGTGGAGCAGAAGCCCGCTGTGGCGGTGCCGAGCAACACGATGAGCGAGGAAGAAGAGTTCCGCGCCAGTGTGCACGACATCTTCTTCGACTACGACACGGCGGACATCCGCGCCGACGGGCAGAGCACTTTGTCGCAGGATGCGGCTTATCTGAACAGCCACCCGAATGTGAAGGTGGTAATCGGCGGCTATTGCGACGAGCGGGGATCGAACGAGTACAACCTTGCGCTGGGCCAGAACCGCGCCGAGGCTGCGCGCAACGCGCTGGTGAATGCCGGCGTGGCGGCAACCCGGCTGCGCGTGATCAGCTACGGCAAGGAGAAGCCGTTCTGCAGCGAGTCCACCGAAGAGTGCTGGCAGCAGAATCGCCGCGCCGGCTTCGCGCTGGATAAGTAGACCGGCGGGATAGGGCGGCGGTTCGCTGCTGCCCCGTCTATCGATGTGAGCGGAGCATCGGCTTCGCGACGGTCCATGGGGGAGCGGTCCACGCCTCTTTAGCGAGCGCGTGGACCGCGGCTTTTATACTGATACCTGGCAATCTGCGCGTCACGTTCCGCTGCCACAACTTTCAGGCACCAAGCAGGTGAATGCATGCATTCGATTCGCAAGTTCTCTACCCGTCTTCTGGCCATCGCTGTTCTTGCCGCCACGGTGAATTTCGCTCCGGTTCGCGCTCACGCGGTCTCGAAAGAGATTGTGGAACTGCAGACCCAGGTGCAGCAGTTGCTGGACATGGTGCAGCGTCTGCAATCGACGATGGATTCGCGCTTTGGGGTGATTCAGCACCTGGTGGAGCAGAGCACCGACAGCGCCAATCGCATGTCGGCTGCGGTGACTGACTTGCAACAGAAGCTGGCGTCGCAGAACGAGGCGATGAGCGGCAAGATCGACTCGAGCGCGGCTTCAGTGCAGTCGCTGAACGACTCGGTGGATGAGCTGAAGTCGCGTGTGGGCAAGCTGCAGGACGCGCTGAACCAGATCCAGACGCAGTTGCAGAACGCGCAGCCGGCGCCGGGTGGTCAGGGGGCTCCGCAGGGGGGAGCCGGACAGCCGGGTCCGGGAGCGCAGGCCGGTCCGGCGGCAAACGCAGCGCCTCCACTAGAGGACACGTTTCAGGCCGGGGTGCGCGACTTCAACAGCGCAAAGTACAACGTGGCGCAGGGCGAGTTCCAGGACATCATTCAGTACTACCCAAACGATGACCTGGCGGGGCAGGCACAGTTCTACCTAGGCGAGATTGCGTACCGGCAGCAGGATTACGGCAATGCCATCAAGTCGTACAACTCGGTTCTAGAGGGATTTCCGACCAGCAACAAGGCTCCCGCGGCGCAGTTGCACAAGGGACTCTCGCTGCTGGCTCAGAACAAGCGGAATCCGGGGATTGAGGAGCTGCGGGCGCTGATCCGGAAGCATCCGCAAACGCCGGAAGCGGCACAGGCGCGGACGAAGCTGAATGGGATGGGGGTCAAGATCACGGCTTCGGCGCCTCGCTGAAGTCTTCGGTTTGTCCCTACATCCTTGTGCGTGTAAATATCTTATATAGAGCCATTTAGAAGACAAGACCGTCGAGAAACTGCCTTCCTCTGGGCGCGATGCGCACGGAGCCGACAGCCCGGTTGGCGTCCCACCCCGGTAGCCGATCTTGGGCGCTACTCCACATAAAGGATCGACCAGCGTCGAAACGCATCTTCTCGATACGCGGCATTTCGCGCTGTTAGACCGGGGCCATCTTCCCTGCCCCGATCCCGTGAGGTGTTATGAGCTTTGGTTCGCTGCTGTTCACGCCGGTCGTCAAAGAACTCCAGGAGCGATACGGCAGTCGACGACAGTATGAGAGGTTCTCGAAATCGGATGACTCCTCCGCTCACCTAACCGAGTTTGAGATCGAGTTCCTCGCTGAGCGGGACAGCTTTTACTGGGCGACGATAGGCGCAACGGGATGGCCGTACGTTCAACATCGCGGCGGCCCAAAAGGATTTCTCAAGGTGGTCGACGATCACACGCTGGCATTGGGTGACTTCCGGGGCAACAAGCAGTTCATCAGTACAGGAAATTTGCTCACCGATAACAGGGTGGCCATGATCCTGGTCGACTATCCCCGCCAGGCGCGGCTCAAGATTCTGGGGCGTGTCGATGTGCTTGAAGGAGAAGCAGCGAGCGAATGGATCGAACGCGTCCGGATGCCGGGATACAAGGCGGTGATTGAGCGGGTGTTCCTCATTCACGTTGACGCCTATGACTGGAATTGTCCCCAGCACATAACTCCGCGGTATACCGCCGAAGAGATTCGCGAGGCTGTCCACGGGATCGAGGAACGGATTGACGTTCTCGAAAAAGAGAATCAGGCATTGCGCCAGGAAT
The DNA here is from genome assembly GCF_025264625.1 of Occallatibacter riparius. Classification (NCBI taxonomy): domain Bacteria; kingdom Pseudomonadati; phylum Acidobacteriota; class Terriglobia; order Terriglobales; family Acidobacteriaceae; genus Occallatibacter; species Occallatibacter riparius. The sequence continues at coordinate 3,689,032 of NZ_CP093313.1, read as the reverse complement.
TGGAGAAGGCGCGCGTCCGAACTGGAAACTGAAGTTCACCCCGAATGGGAAGGAGCACACCTGATGTCTTCACGTCCCCCTCTGCCTCCGTTTACGTTGGAGACTGCGATCCAGAAGGTCCGCCTGGCTGAAGATGCGTGGAACACGCGAGACCCGGAGAAGGTTTCTCTCGCCTACACTCCTGACTCGCGATGGCGAAATCGAGCGGAGTTTCCAACGGGAAGAGAACAGATCGTTGGTTTTCTCACTCGGAAATGGATCCGAGAGTTGGACTACCGCCTGATCAAGGAACTATGGGCATTTCGTGAGAATCGGATCGCGGTGCGCTTTGCCTACGAGTGCCATGACGATTCGGGCAACTGGTTCCGCGCCTACGGTAATGAGAATTGGGAATTCGATGAGAATGGATTGATGTCTGCGCGGCATGCCAGCATTAACGAACTCCCGATCAAGGCTTCCGATCGGAAGTTTCACTGGCCGCTCGGCAGGAGGCCGGATGATCATCCTGGGTTGAGTGCGCTGGGACTCTGATATTCAAAAGTAATTCGGAGGGCTGGGGTGAGTCTGTGGTTTCCCAGGTCCCAAAACCGGAGACCCGGGGAACCCCTGCAGTGTGAATTTTCAAACGCGGTTCGACACGACGCGGCGCTTCCCGCGTAAAACCCTTGTCACGATGAACGTGCCAAGGGGCAGTCCGACTGAAATAAACAATAGTGGCGGATGAAATGCTCGCCGCCATCCGAAAGTAGTCAAGAGACCAAACCAGAGTCCCATCGGTGCCCAGTGCACCAGACGCCAAACGCGCTCTCGACGTGGAAGACTCTCGGTCAAATCATGCGCGTCCCACCAGGCCATGAACGCACCCCAGGGAATTCCGATTCCAAGCGCTTCTAGCCACTCACGGACTGTCCCCATTGCTTTCCTCGGACGCTGAATTGACTACATTTTACAGCCCGGAAGAGGTATCGCCAGCGGAAGTATCGCCGTCTGGTCGGAAGTAATACAAAGCAACCGCGGATCCCTCGCTGTGCTCGGGATGACAGGTCTGTGGAGGAGGGGCCCTTATCGGCACGACTGAAGTCATGCCCTTTCACATGCTCGTGCACTAAGCCTTCTGAGTGAGGGATAAATGAAAGGCCCCGCATCGCTGCGGGGCCTTGTTGTCTAGTGCCTGTTCCCTGCCCTACTGCAGGTTCGCCATTAGCTGCTCTAAGGCGGACTTGGGGGGGCGGGTTTGGGATTCTGGGAGGGTGCCGAGGGGCTGGTCGACGACGTTCAGAAGGTCCATGAAGCTGGGCTTCTGGGTGTCGATGTAGAAGACGCCGGTGAGGACTTCCTGGTCTGCTTGCGCCTCCATCAGCGTACGGACGGCGTTCGCCTTGCTGGTGGGGTCGTAGTCGTCCTTGAGCTTGCGGAGGCGCAGGCTGGAGCCGTCGTGCATTTCGACGTCGTAGACCTGGCCCGAGTCGTAGTCGACTTCGATGTCGTCGAAGCTGGCCACGAACCCTATTTCGGCGACGGGCTCGTCGTGGTCCTGCATGAACTTGTAGCTCTTGGTGGAGCCTTCGTGATCATTGAAGGTGACGCAGGGGCTGATGACGTCGAGCATCACCGTGCCCTTATGCGCGATGGCGGCCTTCAGCATGGCGAGGAGCTGCTTCTTGTCGCCGGAGAAGGAGCGGCCAACGAACGTTGCGCCGAGCTGGATGGCAAGGGCGCAGGTGTCGATGGGCGGAAGGTCGTTGATGACGCCGGTTTTGAGCTTGGAGCCGAGGTCCGCTGTCGCGGAGAACTGGCCCTTGGTGAGGCCGTAGACGCCGTTGTTCTCGATGATGTAAATCATCGGCAGGTTGCGGCGCAGCAGGTGCACGAATTGGCCCATGCCGATGGAGGCGGTGTCGCCGTCGCCGGAGACGCCGATGGTCGTCATGGTGTGGTTCGCAAGAATCGCGCCGGTGGAGACCGAGGGCATGCGGCCGTGCACGCTGTTGAAGCTGTGCGCGCGGCTCATGAAGTAGGCGGGGCTCTTGGAGGAACAGCCGATGCCGCTCATCTTCATGACGCGCTCGGGCTCTACGCCCATTTCGTACATGGCGTCGATGATGCGCTCAGAGATGGCGTTGTGGCCGCAGCCGGCGCAGAGCGTGGACTTGCCGCCACGGTACTCGAGGATGGGAAGGCCGATGCGATTGGTCTTAGGAGTGGGTGTCGCGGTTGCCATGGATTAGAGGCCCTCCTTCGTGGCGAACTCGTCGGTGATGCTGCGTGCGTCGAGGGGCAGGCCGGCGTAGTAGAGGATGGAGCGCAGCTTGGTGACCTGGTCGGCTGGAAGGTCCAGCTTGAGGAGGCTCTCCATCTGTGCATCGCGGTTCTGCTCGATGATGTAGACGCGCTCGTGCGACGCGATGAAGTCGTGGATCTCATGCGCGAACGGATAGGCGCGGACGCGGAGGTAGTCGACGTCGGTCTTGTACTCGGCCTTGATCTGGTCGAGGCTCTCGAGCACCGCGTAGTCGGAACTGCCGTAGGCGATGAAGCCGACCTTCGACGTGCCGTTCTTTACGATCTGCGGAGCGGGAACTATGGTACGTGCGCTCTCGAATTTGCGGGTGAGGCGATCGACGACGTACTGGTACTCGTCCGGCTTCTCCGTGTATCCGGCGCTGGCGTTATGGCCGGAGCCGCGGGTGAAGTAGGCAGCCTTGGGATGCATGGTGCCGGGCAAGGTGCGCCAGCCGATGGCATCGCCGTCGACGTCCTTGTACCGTGCGAAGCTGCCGAGTTTGTCCAGATCTTCCTTGGTGAGGACCTTCCCGCGGTCGAGGGGCTTGGTTGGATATTCGAACTGGTCGGACATCCAGTTGTTCATGCCGAGGTCGAGATCGGTGAGCACGAAGACGGGGGTCTGGAGGCGCTCAGCGATGTCGAAGGCCTCACCGGCTAACTCGAAGCACTCCTTGACGGAGCCGGGGAACAGCAGGATGTGCTTGGTGTCGCCGTGGGAGAGGAAGGCGGTGGAGAGCACGTCGGCCTGCTGGGTGCGGGTAGGCATGCCGGTGGAGGGGCCGCTGCGCTGCACGTCGAAGATGACGCCGGGGATTTCGGCGTAGTAGCCGAGTCCGGCGAACTCGCCCATGAGGGAGATGCCGGGGCCTGAGGTGGCGGTCATGGAGCGAGCGCCAGCCCAGCCTGCGCCGAGCACCATGCCGATAGCGGCGAGCTCGTCTTCAGCCTGAACGACAGCGAAGGTGGCCTTGCCCTCGGGGGTGACGCGGTACTTCTTCAGGATGTCTGTGGTGGCTTCGACCAGCGACGTGGACGGAGTGATGGGGTACCACGCGACGACGGTGACGCCCGCGAATACTGAGCCCATGCCGCAGGCGGCATTGCCGTCGATGATGATTTTGCCGGCGGTCTCGTTCATGTGCTCGATCACGAAGGGATCGTGCTTGACGAGCTTCTGGGCGGCGAAGTCCCATCCGGCCTTAACTGCGCCGAAGTTGAGATCAAATACCTTCTGCTTCTTCGCGAACTGCTTCTTAACCGACTTCTCGACGATGTCGAGGTCGATGGACAGGAGTTGCGCGACGACGCCCACGTAGACCATGTTCTTGACGAGCTTGCGGAGCTTGGCCTCAGGGCAGACGGATGCAGTGATCTTGTCGAAGGGGACGGCGTAGCAGACGACGTCGTTACGATATTGGGCGAGGTTGAGGTTCTCCTCGTAGATGGCAACTGCGCCGGCGGGGAGGCCGAGGATGTCGTCTTTCGCCGTTTCGGGGTTCAAGGCCACCAGGATTTCGGTATCGCGCTTGCGGGCGACGTACCCGTCTTTGCTGGCGCGGATGGTGTACCAGGTGGGAAGTCCGGCGATGTTCGACGGGAAGAGGTTCTTGCCACTGACAGGAACGCCCATTCCGAAGATGCTTTTCAGCAGTACGCTATTGGCGGATTGCGAGCCGGACCCGTTCACCGTTGCTACGTTGATGCTGAAGTCGTTAACTACGCGCTGGCGCGCGTCTGTGCGGCCCTGTTCTTGACCCAGGACCAGGTCTCCAGTCGCCATTTGGGCGGGATTCCCTTCCGATGAGATTCGTTGCGGAGAGTACCTTGTAGCTCCTATGTGATTATAGTCACTTGCGGAGTGCGACGTGGCAGCGTGGCATCTCGAGACTTACTACTCCGTCTCCCATATTTTAAGACAACGTATCGCAAGTTGCACGTTCTTTCGGGATGATTGGGAGCAGATCACCCATTGACGTGATGGCTATTACTGACGTGAAATTGCAGGAGCGTTAAACCGGTAGCGGGTGAGGGGCGTTCCCATACACGACGCTAATAACCTATTCTTTAGAGCCGTTGGAGCGTACCCTTGCCCAAATGGGAGGATCGAATGCAGCGGTATTCCAGATGGAATCGCGTCTTCGGGCTGCTTGCTGTTGCGGCCCTGCTGGTCATGCCCGTGGCTGCCCAGAATGGCACGGTCAAGGTAATGACCTACAACGTCAACGAGGGCTCGGATTTCTTGGAAGTGCTTTCCGCGCAGACTCCGGCGGAGTTTGTGGCGGCGGTCCAGATCACTCTGAACGCTGTAGACGCGAGCAATCCCCCGCTGCGGATGCAGGCTGTGGCTCACCAGATTGCGATCAACCAGCCTGACCTGGTGGGTTTGCAGGAGGTGTCCACGTGGCTTGTCGGTCCTCCTTCAAACCCTGTGGTTCGCTACGACATGCTGCAGGAGTTGGTGGCGGCGCTGGCCGCGCAGGGGCAGAAGTACAAGGTTGTCGGGATTGTTCCGGAGTTTCAGTTGGCGGGGCCGCTGCCGGACTTGACCAACTACGTTTTTCTGCAGGACACGGATGTGATGCTGGCCCGTGATGAACCTGGGATGGGCATCGCGAACGTGCAGTGGGGCATTTTCCCAACGCTGTTGCCCGTGAGCACTCCGGGAGGCTCGTTCAACGTGACGCGTGGGTGGGGATCGGCGGATGTGACGCTGCACGGACAGCCGTTCCGGTTCATTGTGACGCACCTGGAGAGCTATGTTGCGCAGGCGCCAGCGACGCTGCTGATCCAGGAGGCGCAGGCGTATGAACTGGCGACGGGGCCAGCCAACACGAATATGCCGGTGGTGATCGCCGGGGACTTCAATGCGGACGCGCTGGGGAAGGACGCCAGCATCGCGACGTGGCACGAGATGATGAATCTTGGATTCACTGATGCGTGGTGGACCCGCTATCCGAATGCTGCTGCTGCGCCGACGTGGCCGCTGCTCGATTCGAGCGCTAACAACGCCACTGCGTTTCAGAGGATCGACTACATCTGGACCAAGGGGAACGTGCGGCCGCTGAATCTGAGCCAGGCGGGGGCGGCACATCAGGATAAGACCGGTGGACTGTGGCCATCGGATCACGCCGGCGTGCGTGCCCACCTTCAATTCGGACATAACTAGCTTCAGGCTTGTGCTTCCATCCTGCGCGCGATTCTCCCTGGCGCGCAGGATGGAGCTTATCCGAATCAAGCATTATTGAAGCGAATGCTGCCCCTGGATAGTGGAGCGTTGTGCGGAGCTGTCTTTGTTCCAGCGATGGAGCAAGATCGCGGCGATGATGATCAGCGCCAGGGTGAGGCCGATCCAGAGACCAAAGACGCCGCGTTTGAACCAGAAACAGAGGACGAAGCCGAGGGGCAGGCCGATGAGCCAGTAGCCGATGAGGTTGGCGATCATGGGCACGCGTGTCTCGCCCAGGCCGCGGAGTGCGCCGGTGGCAACGGTCTGGACGCCGTCGAAAATCTGGAAGGCGGCGGCAATCAGCAGGAGGGTGGGGCCGGTCTCCATGACGCGCGCATCTGTGGTGTAGACGGCGATGAGGGGACGAGGCGCGAGGAAGAGGACGATTCCAGCCAGGAACATGAAGCTGATGCCCAGCGCGAGGGCCAGCCAGCCGGCGCGGCGAGCGCGGGGGCGATCTTCGGCTCCGATGGCATGGCCGACGCCGACCGCTGCGGCCGCGCCGACGCCCAGGGGCACCATGTAAGTGAGGCTGGCATAGCTGAGCGCGATGGTGTGGGTGGCGAGCTCGACGGGGGTGAGGAAGCCGGCGGCGAAGGTGACGAGGTTCCAGGCGCCGACTTCCGCGACGATCTGGCCGGCTGCGGGAGCGCCGAGGCGCGCCAGTTGCTTGATTTTCAGCAGGCTCGGTTTTGCCCAGCGGGCGAAGAGCGGATGTCCGCGGCTGTGCTCGTAGCGCCAGGCGAAGCCGAGGAGGGCCGCTGCCATGCCGATGCGGGCGAAGACGGTGGAAAGGGCGGAGCCGGGAACACCCATGGCGGGCGCGCCGAGCTTGCCGTAAATGAGCACCCAGTTGCCGAGCCAATTGAGGAGATTGGCGAGGACCAGGGTTACGGTGACGACGCGGACCTGTCCGACGCCCTGGAGGTATCGGCGAGCTGCTCCGTAGAGGAGGAGGGGGAGGGTTCCCCAGATGATGACGCGCAGGTAGATTCCGGCGGGGAGGGCGACTTCAGCGTGAATACCCACGTGGCCGAAGAACAGGCTGGCAACGGCGAGCAGGATCATGAGCGGCGGGCTCACGATGAAGGCGAGATAGACGCCCTGGGCGAGCCAGTGGTGGCAGGCGTCGTGGTCGTCGCGGCCGTAGGCCTGGGCGACGAGAGTGTCGAGGCCGAGCAGCAGGCCAATGCCGAAGAGGGAGGGGACGTAGTAGACGGCGTTGCCAATGGCGACGGCGCCGATGGCTTCAGGGCCGAGATGGCCAACCATGATGGTGTCGACGATGCCCTGGAGCATCCAGCCGAGCTCGCTGAGGACGACCGGGAGGGCGAGCGCGGTCATGGCGCGTAGTTCCCTTTTCCACTCGGACTGTGTGGCGAGCTGGGGCATTGTTCTAATTTAACGAGGATCGGCGGTGGACGAATGCAACTACACTGAATTGCGTATGAAGAACGTGACACTCAGCGCGGATCACGACCTGATCGAGAAAGCACGCGAGATGGCCCGCGCACAGGGGAAGACACTAAATACGTTTTTCCGCGAATGGCTCGTCCGATTTACTACGGGTGAAGGGGACGATCGCATTTTTGAAGCAACGATGGATAACCTGCGCCACATCAGAGCAGGCCGACACTTCACCCGCGAAGAAATGAACGAGCGATAGGTCGAATCAGTTTTCAAGGACGAACCCGGCGGGGGACGCCGGGTCTGCCTTATGAGGCGAAGGATGCGACGGCTGATGCCTCGTCGTCGTAGACATCGAAGACCGTGTAGAGCTTGGTGATCTGCATGAGGTCATGAACGCGCTTGGTGAGGTTCATGAGCTTCAGCTGGCCGCCGCGGTTTTTGGAGCTGGTGTATGCGCCGGTCAGTTCGCCGAGGCCAGCGGAGTCGATGTAGCTGACGTCGGCCAGGTTGAGCAGAATCTTGTTAAATCCATGGCTCATCTGATCGCGGATCTCGTCACGAAGGGCGGCGCATGCTTCGCCCATGACAATGCGGCCACCAAGGTCGATGACCATGATTCCTTTAACTTCCCGAGCGTGCATCTTCAGGTCCATAACGTTCTCCCTTGCGGCATAGAAACAACTGACGATCGGCAGAATCCCCGGTACCGAGTCTAGTGCGGTACGGCGGGTAAAACCCCCGTCAATTCTGTCAGCTAAGAACTGTAACGCTATCAGGGTGGGGTCCCGCAACTATTTCTGAGTTCTTGACGCGGCGGGAGGGGCTGGGTATGTTGGTTTCAGCGCGAAGGGCGCATCCAGTCCGCGGAAAGGGCCGTGCCCACCTTACTGCAAGCCAAGACAACGAAACTTCTTTCTCGCCCGTCGATGCGGACCTGAGGGCGATGCCGAAAGGAGCTTCGTATGCCTGAAAAGCAACTCCCCGTCCGTCCGAATCTCGAACAGTATAAGAAGCAGGCTAAGGAATTGGCGCGCGCCTGCCGCAACAACGATGCCGAGGCGCTGGCGCGCGTGCGAGCGCACCATCCGCAGACGCCGGAGGGGCGCGTCGCACTTGCCGATGCGCAGCTGGTGCTGGCGCGCGAACACGGCTTTGAGAGCTGGCCGAAGTTTGCGGCCGAGGTTGAGCGGCTGCGGATCGCGGCTGACATCGCAGATCTGGCGGATCCGGTGGACGCGTTTCTGCGAGCGGCGCTGGTGCCGCGGGATGGCACGTCGCATTCAGGAGGAACGCTGGACGAGGCCAACGCGATCGTTGCGCGCTATCCACAGGTGGCTGGCGCGAATATCTTCACCGCCGCGGCTTTGGGAGATGAGGCCGCGGTGCGCGAGTTTGTTGCGCGGGATGGTTCGCTGGCGACGCAGAAGGGCGGCCCTTATGGCTGGGATGCATTGTGCCATTTGTGCTTCTCACGGTATCTGCGGCTGGATGCGGCGCGCAGTGATGCGTTCGTGAGCACGGCGAGAGCGCTGCTGGACGCGGGGGCTGATCCGAACGCAGGGTGGTACGAGAAGCCGTGGCGCGCGGGAGATCCTGAAGTGTGGGAGTCGGCGCTGTACGGCGCGGCGGGGGCTGCGCATCATCCGGGAGTGACGCAGTTGCTGCTGGATCGCGGCGCGGATCCGAATGACGGGGAGACTCCGTATCATGTGCCGGAAGGCTACGACAACACGGTGCTCGAGATCCTATTGAAGAGCGGCAAGGTGGATGAAAGGGGAAAGGCGTGGATCCTCTGTCGCAAAGCGGACTGGCACGATTACGAGGGAATGCAGCTTGCCCTGGAGTACAAGTGCGATCCGAACTTCATTCCGCACTGGGGGACAAGCGCTCTGCAGCACTCGGTGCAGAGGGACAACCGGATTGAGATCATCCGGCTGCTGCTGGACAACGGCGGCGATCCGCTGCTGCCCAACAAGCACGACGGCGGCAACGCTGTGCAAATGGCGGCGCGGCGCGGACGCGGCGATGTGCTGAAGCTGCTGGCGGAGCGCGGGGTCGACACGCAGTTGCGCGGCTTTGATGGAATTGCGGCGGCGAGCGCTTTGGCGGATCGGGAGCGGGCCGAGGAGTTGCTCAAGACAGACCCAGGGGCGAGAGCGATGTTCGAGGTGCACAAAGGCGATCTGCTTGGTGCGTTTGCGGGCGTGGGGAACACGGAGGGTGTTCGGTGCCTGCTGGATGTGGGGGTGCAGGCGGATGCGCTTTACTTCGGCGATGCCTACTTTGGCACGCCGCGTAACTCCACCGCTCTTCACGTTGCAGCATGGCATGGAAACTCTGACACGATGCGGCTGCTGATCGCGCGTGGCGCTCCTCTTGAGGCTCGCGACGGCGATGGCCTCACCGCGTTGCAACTCGCGATTCGCGCATGCACAAGTTCGTATTGGCAAAGGCGGCGCACTCCGGAGTGGGTTGAGCCCTTGCTGAAGGCGGGGGCGTCGACCGTGGGGATTGAGGTGCCTACTGGGTATGCGGAGGCGGACGAGTTGATCCGGAAGTATGGGCCGACGGAGTAAAAGCAGATTCCCTTCGGAATGGCAGCAAGAAAAGCAAGTGCAATGGCAAAGACAAGAGCGTCTGGACGGGGTTCGTGGTCTCCCACCCTGTCGGCCCGCAACCACCCCATCGGCGAAGAGCTGTCGATGGGGACCCCGGGCAGGCGACAGGATGGGGCACGGGAGGTCGTGGGCTCGACTCAGTTAGTCGTCGCGGTCTTTTTCGGGGAAGCCTTCGGGGAGGAAGCGGTAGCCGACCCAGGGTTCAGTCTGGATGTATTGCTTGCCGGTGTCGGCTTCGAGTTTCTTGCGGAGCTGGCCGATGAAGACGCGGAGGTACTCGTTTTGCTGCGTGGCCTGAGGGCCCCAGACGGCGCGGAGCAGGTTGCGATGGGTGACAACCTTGCCGGCGTGGCGCGCTAGATAGAACAGCAGGTCGAACTCGGTTGGGGTGAGGTGGACGGCCTTGCCGTTGAGTACGACGGAGTGGGCGTCGGGATCGACGACGAAGTCTCCTGCCTCAACGGACGCTGAGATGCGCTCGGGCGCGCGGCGGAGATGAGCACGCACGCGTGCAAGCAGTTCCTGAATGCTGAAGGGCTTGGTGACGTAGTCGTCGGCGCCGGCATCGAGGGCTTCGATCTTGGACTGCTCGTGCTCGCGGACACTGAGGACGATGACGGGGGTTTCGTAGTTGGAGCGGATGGCGCGGCAGAGTTCGACGCCGCTCATCTCGGGCATCATGAGGTCGGTGACGACAAGGTCGGGCTGCCACTCGTTGAAGATGCGAAGGCCCTCTTCGGGATCGTTGGCGGTGCGCACCTCGAAGCGCTGCGCCGCGAGCGCCGCGCGCAGCACGCGCGTGATCTGGGGCTCGTCGTCAATGACCAGGATGCGGTTTGGCGTCATCAGGGGTTCCATGGGCAGCTTACATTATCGTCCGCGCGAAGTTCAGCGCGTATGATTCCTTTGCATAGGAATGAAGATTGGACTGGATTCGCGGACTCTGCTTCGCGCAGCCGGCGCTACGCTGGCAGCGATCGCGCTGACGCTGAGCATGGACGCGCTGGGAGCGAGTTCGACCACGGCAGGACTGACGTTTCTGGTGATCGTGGTGTGGACCGCGACACGCGTGGGCATACGTATCTCGCTGTATGTGGCGCTGCTGTGCGCGTTTCTGTTTGAGTACAACTTTCTGCCGCCGTATCACAGTATCCGCATTGCAAGCGGCGCGGAATGGGTGGCGGTGATCACGTTTGTGGCGAGCTCGCTGGTGGCGGGGCGTGTGTCGGAACGGGCGCGGAGAGAGGCGCAACAGGCAGAGCAGCGGCGCGCGGAGATCGACCGGCTCTACACGCTCAGTCAGGAGATGATGCTGCGCGAGGATGCAGCGGCTCTGACGCAGGAGTTGCCGGGGCTGCTGGAACGGACCTTTGGCTTGGAGCGCGTGGTTCTGTACATGCGTGACCAGGAGAAGTTCCACGCATCGGTAGAAGGCATTGGGGATGAGCTTGCAGCGGCGATGCGTCAGCAGGCGCGCGCGGAGAGTGCGGCGAGCACGCTGGAGGGCGAGTTTGAAGCGCATGCGCTGCTGGTGGGATCGCGATCGGTGGGCGCGCTGGCGTGGCGGCCGCAGGCGTTGTCGCGCGAACTGGCCACGGCCGTCTGCGCACAGGTGGCGATTGCGTTGACGCGCGCGATGGCGATTGCGGCGAATGCGCGGCTGGAGGCCTCGCGGCAGAGCGAGAGACTGCGTGGGGCGCTGATCGACTCGCTCACGCATGAACTGCGGACACCTCTTACCTCGATACGCGCGGCGGCAACAACGCTGATGGAGCCCATCGGGTTGGATGATGCCACGCGCTTGGACCTGGCAGCGATTGTGGATGAAGAGGCTTCGCGGCTCGACCACCTGATTGGCGAAGCGGTGGAGATGGCGGAGATTGACAGCAAGGTTCTGAAGATCAACGAGCAGCCGCATCTTCCGATTTCGCTGTTGCGCAATGCGGCGGATCACTCGCGGTCGGCGCTGCAGGGGCATGTTGTGGAGATCGAGCCGGGTGATGGTGATACGCCAGCGCTCTTCGATGCTCGTTTGATGGGGCGCGTGCTTCGGCACCTGCTTGAGAACGCCGCGCGGTATTCGCCGAAGGGGAGCAGGATTGTGCTCAGCACGAAGCGTGCGGAGGAGCGGCTTGAATTCAGCGTGCGCGATAACGGGCCGGGGATTGATCCGGCCGATCTTCCGTTGATCTTTGAGAAGTTTCATCGCGGGCGCAGAGCGGCGAAGTTCGGGAAGGGATCGGGTATGGGGCTGGCCATTGCGCGTGCACTGTTGAGAGCGCATGGTGGCGCGATTGAGGCGGCGAGCACGCTGGGTGAAGGAGCGACGTTTCGCTTCTGGATTCCGCTGAAGCCGGTCATTGAGGCGCAGGAGGATGCGCGCGCGGCGGCACCGACGGTGCGTGAGCTGCCTAGCTGATCTTGATGCGAAGAGATTCTGGCGCAAAAAATGGCGCCAAATCGGAGGCCCCCATTCAGGTACACCGTCCAGCGCCCCAGCCGTATCGAGAATTTTCTAGGACAGATTGGGGAGGGCGCCTGGGTGCGTCTGGGGCGCGTCGGTCTGTTCACGATGTCTCGCCTTGGGTTTGTCGCGATGCAGGAGGACCTCGAAGTCCTCGACGAAGCTGATCAGGACAACGATGGCTGAGCCCGCCAGTCCGACAAAGAAGATGACTTCAAGCACATGAATCGCGGCTAATAACAATCCCGTCATGCTGGAGAGTGTAGGGGCGATGTGTGTAAGGACTTCGGGGAGGATTCGTAAGGAATTCGTAAAGCGCTTGAGTAAATCGATTGGGGTGGTCGGGGACTAATAAAAAGGCGGTGGGAGTTGTGGTTTCCCACCCTGTCGCCCGTGCCCCATCGACGAAGACTCGTCGATGGGGCACGGAAGGATTGTGCTACTCGTGAGCGCCCGTGACGGGCACAGCCGGGCGCAATTCCACCTGGCGTGTAGTGATGGTCAGCTTTGCGGGCATCAGCTCTGCACGGTCTTCGGCCTTGGGGTCTCTTGACGCTTCGACTTGGATGTCGCCTGCGTGCTTTGTGCACTGGACGATGATTTGTGCGAGGCCATTGAAGAGTGAGCGCTTTGGATCCTTGTCGCTCTCCTGGCAGTTGGGATCGCCATTGCCGACGCCAATGAGACGGCCTTCGCCGGAGACGCTGAAGGACAGTTGATTGTCAGCGGTGGGGACGAAGCGGCCTTCCTTGTCGAGAGCTTCAACCTTGATGACGGCGACGTCTTCACCATCGGCGTTGATGGTGGTGCGGTCAGGCGTGAGGCGGATCTGCGAGGGAGCGCCGGTGGTTTCGCGCTTTTCAGTGAGGATGACCTTGCCACCTTTCGAGCCGCGCGCTTCAATCGACCCAGGCTCGTAGCGCACCTTCCATTCGACGTGGCCGAGTTGCGGGACCTTCTGGCTGCCCTGGCTCTTGCCGTTGACGAAGAGTTCTACTTCGTCGGTGTTGGCGTAGACCCAGACCTTCACTTCTTCGCCGTCGCGGCCTTCCCAGTTCCAGTGAGGGAAGAGGTGCAGCGATGGCTCTTTGCCCCACCAGGCTTTGTAGTAGAAGTAGTTGTCCTTGGGGAATCCGCACATGTCGACGATGCCGAACTGCGAGTTGATGGAGGGCCACTTGTAGGGAGTGGGCTCGCCGCGGTAGTCGAAGCCTGTCCAGGCAAAGCCACCGGCCAGCCAGTCGCGCGTGCCATAGAACTTCCACCATTCTTCGGCGGTCTCGCCCCAGGGCACGACGCCGTCGTAGGAGTTGACCCAGTTGCGGAGTTTGTCGGTCGTGTAGATTCCGCGAGTGCCGATGGCGCTCGATGTCTCGGAGCCATAGCAGGCCATCTTGGGATGACCGGCGTGGTACTTGTCGGGAAACTTGAGGTTGTAGTTGAAGCCGATGATGTCGAGCGCGGTGGAGACGCCTTTCTCGTTGTCGCCATTGACGGCGGCGGAGACGACGCGCGTGGGATCGAGTTCGTGGCAGCGGCGCACCATATCGGCGCCGATGCGCGCGCCCTGCTCAGACATAGTGTTCTGAAGTTGCCATTCCTCGTTGCCGATTCCCCAGAGGATGATGGATGGGGAGTTGCGATAGCGCTTGACCATCTCTTCAAGCTGCGCCATGCCTTCGGGGTTGGAACTCATCTGGCGCGTCTCGCACATCATCATCATGCCCATGCGGTCGCAGGCTTCGACCCACTCGGGCGTGGGCATGTTGTGCGAGGTGCGGACAGCGTTGCCGCCCATCTCCCTGAGAACAGCGAGGCGGAACCACTGGAGCGAGTCGGGCAGAGCCGCGCCAACGCCGGCGTGGTCCTGGTGGTTGCAGGTGCCCTGGATCTTGAGCGGCTTGCCATTGAGGAAGAAGCCCTTGTCCGCAGTGAATTGCGCGGTGCGCATGCCGAAGGTGACCTTCTCAGCGTCGAGGGTTTTGCCGTCGGCTTCGACGCGGACGATAGCGGTGTAGAGATTGGGTGTGTCGACAGACCAGAGAGCGGGAGCGGAGAGCTTGGCCGTGGCAGTGTAGTTTGCGGAGCCGTCGGCGGCGATAGATTGCGCGGCTGCTTCGGCGGTAGCTACCTGCTTGCCGGAGGGATCAAGGATCTTCCAGGTCACTTTGGCATTGGCGGGCGCGGCGCTGTCGTTCTTCACGGTCGTGGCGAGCGCGAGAGTCGCGGCGTTGCCGTTGAGCGTGGGGCGGATCCAGCTGTCGTAGTTGCCGAGGTGGACGGCGTCCATCTTGGTGAGCCAGACGTGGCGATAGATGCCGGCGCCCTCGTAGAACCAGCCGTCGCCGAAGCTGGCGTCGACGCGGAGGACGATGTAGTTCTTCTCGCCGTAGGCGAGGAAGTCGGTGAGGTCAAAGCGGAAGGGCGCGTAGCCGTTGTCGTTGCGACCGATGAAGCAGCCATTCACGAAGACGATGACGGAGCGGAATGCGCCGTCGAATTCGACCCAGGTGCGGCGGCCCTTGTCGGCAGCGGGAACCTCGAACTCGCGGCGGTACCAGCCGACGCTGGTTTCGGGGTAGCGGCGGCCGAGGGGCTTGTAGCCGTGCGACATCAGCTCGTCGTCGTGGACGAGGGGCAGCTCTACGCCCCAGTCGTGGGGGAGATTCAAGGAGCGCCACTTGGAGTCGTCGTAGCCGGACTTGGCGAATTTGAAGTCGCCCGTCTTGGCGAAGTCGCCCTGATCGACGCCGAAGCCGAGGTCCTTCGCGGGGTCGGAGCCGTGGCCGAAGGTGAACTTCCAACCGAAGTCGAAGAGGAGCTGCTCGCGAGGGGCGACAGCGGGCAGCGCTGCCGCGTTGGTTGCATCCGCAAAGGCAGCGGCAGTGCGCGCCCAGGCAGAGCGGGCGAGCAGAGAGGAGGCAGAGAGTGCAAGGCCGGAGGAGAGAAGATCACGACGAGAAATGGGAGGCATAGAGACCCCTGAGATGGGAGAGATTTCGCTTCGCGCTGCGCGGGAGTGGGAGCGTGTGAGCAAGCGAACTATAAATGAGGTGGCGGACTGATGTAAACGGTTTCAGAGCCGCCTGCTGTGCAGCGTTGCGCGGCCGATTGGGGCAGCGGGCGATATGGTAAATTCAAGAAGTAGACCACCCTATTGGAGAGATGGCCGAGTGGTTGAAGGCGCACGCTTGGAAAGCGTGTTTAGGGGAAACTCTAACGTGGGTTCGAATCCCACTCTCTCCGCCAGCATGCCAGGCAAAAGCTTCCGAGTCAGCTAATCAGCCGGATGCAAAGGCTGCCCGAAGCCGCTGTTTCTCCCTTGTACTCCGTGTTGCCCCCCTTTCTACCAAGAATCGAGCTAAATCGAGCGAAAGTTAGCTACCCGGCAGAGGCCCGATTCTCCAGCCGGGGCCGTTTGGTCGGAAGAAACCTCAAAGCCTCATCCGAAAAGCAGGCAGCTCGCCCCCTCACTCCCCCGCGAGCTTCTCCCGAATGGTTTGCGCCACGTCGTCGATTGGCGTGCGCTGACTCAGCTCTTGCACCTGGGGTCTTTCCGCCACATGCCCAGCCCCACTTGGCGTGCAATCTGCCTGCTCAGGTCCAGCGCGGCAGTCACTTCTTTCTCGGTCAACAGAAGCACCTGAAGCATCAGGTGCTCTCGTTCTCTGACCTGCGCCCGATCCGCACCTGGCGCATGAGGATGAAAACTCGCGAGGAGAATCGCTTCGAGCGCCACGATTGCCGATAACAGAGAACGGCGGCGGATCGAAATGCCTGAAACCCGAGGCAAGATTTAAGCCAATCCAAAGCGCAAAGCTGCCAGATGCACGCAGACCAAGGTCACGCTGCCCGCTCCCCCCGCGATTAGGTCGCCGAACCGTTCTCGGGCGGTGCGTCGATCGAGGAACTCCTGTTCGTGCTTAGCGATCAGCTCGACGTGTTCCTGAAACAAGTCCTTCGGCATGCAAGTTTGGATGCTGTTGAACGCGGGAAGTCGAGATCGCGATCGACTCCAGGGCTGCTTAGGCCGAAGGGGCAAAGGCGGCGAGGGTTTGGAGGATTTCGATCGGTCCGACAGTCTTGTGATAGGTCGAATGTGATTGAGCGTGGCGTAGCGCCGCTCGGAGTAGGTCCGGAGCTGCGGTATCGCCGGACATGAGCATAACCCTGCAGGCCGGGTGGTGTACGGCGAAGTACGCGGCCAACTCGATGCCGTTCATCTCCGGCATCATGATGTCGGAGATAACCGTATCAGGAATCAGGTCCTTGGCCGCCGTCATTGCTCCCGCAGCGCTGTAGACCGCTTGGGCCTTGTAGCCTCGTGTGCGAAGGATGGCGGTAAGGCTATTGGCAATCACCTTCTCATCGTCTAGGACGAGAACACGTAGAGCTTGGGCGGTCATCTTCGTGGGGTCCTTTGACCTAAGGAATTATGACAAAGCATTCCCGTGCGGTGTATAGCGCAAGACGGGAGAACCCCGCACAACTTTCGTCCATAGCCTGAGGTGCTGGCGTTGCAAAACTTGCACAGAATCCCCGTCGGCCGGTCGTCCCCACGATGTTTACGGGATGCTTATTATGAACTCCCCGTCTTAGATCGCGTATCTCTTACTGGAAGGATGTAGGTAAAGGACCCGCTCTCATGAATCCCGGCGAAGGTCTGATCGCTGTCCTCCTCGCATCCATTGTCTTGGGCAACAAGGACACCAGGAAGTGGTTCTCCCTTATTTGCTGCGTCTACGCTGCGGTTGCGTACTGGTACTCCTCGCTGCCGGTGGCCCTCATCATCGGCCTTGTCTGGGGCATTTGCTGGCTAGTTAATTCGGGGCAGGTGAAAGCCATGTTCTTCCAGTTTGGCGTCATCGCCGGTTTGATCCTCGCCGTGATCGGCCTGTACAACCTCTTCCCAAGATTGTTTCAGGCGGCAATCGGCATCCTTGCCTTGGGGTTCTACGCCTACGTGATTGTCGCGGTCATTTGGCTTCTCGTTGCCGATCCGTGGAAGGCGCAGCGACGATGATCGGAGCTGATATCGCAACATCCAAGCTCCGCCGAATCGACGACAGCATGTCAATTCATAGACTCAGGTAGACGGGCGCCTTTCTGCTTTCAAGGCGATGGGCATCGGGCGCTCTTTTCCGCCTTTTGCATCTGTGAAGTGGGGATGCCTGAGATTCTCGCTGGACGCGCCCGGGAGCGCGCGCTAGTATTGAAAAACCTTCCCCTGGTTCTTCCCTCGAGTGCATGCTGACGTTGTTGCGAGGCGCAGAGCTTCTCGGCTGCTGGCGACAGCGGTTTGGGCGCCTGTTCGAGAGAACTGTTTATTAGGGACCGATCACACCGGGCCACGTAGAGCAATCTCATTGAAAGGCACGAGAGCACATGCTGCGCATGAATGACACGGCTCCTGATTCCGTTGCAGGAGAAGAGGCCCGGCAGCGCCGGCGCCCACCCAAATCGTGTCTCCGCATTGCCGGCAAGCCAAACTGAGCGGAGACGAACATGGAAATCGATCGCTTCTACCTGGGCTGCCTGGCGCATGCGTCTTACCTGATCTGGGATGGTGGGGAGGCTGCTGTCGTTGATCCGCAGCGAGATGTGGATATATACGTGGAGGCCGCCCGAAGCCGCGGCGTCGAGATTCGCTGGATCTTCGAGACACATCTGCACGCCGACTTTGTCTCCGGCCACGTGGAGCTGGCCGAGAGGACGGGTGCGACGATCTGCCTGGGAGAGGGATCGGGCGCGGGTTTCGCGCACCGATCACTAGCGGATGGTGAGGAGATTCTGTTTGGTTCAGGGCTTCTGCGCGTGATGGCTACTCCGGGGCACACCGAGGAGAGCATCTGCATAGCGGCGGTGGATCCCGCGAAAGAGCCGCAGCCGTTTGCGGTGATGACGGGGGATACGCTGTTTGTGGGCGATGTGGGCAGGCCTGACCTGTCAGATCGACACACGCCACAAGAGCTGGCCGGCATGCTGTACGACAGTGTCCATCAAAAGCTGCTGCTGTTGCCTGACGACGCGCTGGCGTATCCGGCGCATGGGGCGGGATCGCTGTGCGGCAAGCAGATGAGTGCCGATGCGAGCTCGACCATTGGGCGCGAGCGGAGGTCGAACTATGCGCTGCAAGCCAAGTCGCGGGAGCAGTTCGTCGAGTTGTTGACGAGCGACCTGCCGGCGCGGCCAGCCTACTTCCACGATGAAGTGCAGCGCAACCGCGCGGGCGCGGCATCACTGTCTGATCAGAAACCACTCGAGGGGCTGACACCGGAAGCATTGCGGCGGGCTATGGCAGACCCAGAAGCTGTGGTGCTGGACACGCGTCCTGTGATGCAGTTTGCGTGTGCCCACATTCCGGGCTCAGTGCACATCGGACTCTCGGGACAATTCGCATCCTGGGCCGCCCGGCTTATCGGTCTTGCCGCGAGCGTAGTGCTGGTGACCGAGGACGAAAAGGCGATTGAAGAATCGCGCACGCGCCTGGCGCGGGTTGGCATGGAGAACGTGATTGGCTTTCTGCAAGGTGGCCTTGTCCGATGGATTCAGGCCGGGTATGCGGTGAATTATGTGCCGCAGGTGTCTGTGCAGGAAGTGGCCGAGTGGCGCGCGAGGGAGGATGGATCTCCGACGATCCTTGACGTTCGTGAAGCCGGCGAGCGCAGCACTGGCAGCCTGGCTGGATCGATAAATATTCCGCTGGGGCAGTTGCCGACGCGGACAGCCGAACTTGACCGCTCGCGCATGCTGTTTGTTCACTGCAAGGGGGGCTACCGAAGCTCGGCCGCGACCAGCCTGCTGCAACGCATGGGGTTTGAAAACATCGCGAACATGACAGGCGGATTCGACGCGTGGCAAACGGCATTTCCGGAAATTACCTAGTGAGATTCAGGCGCAGCTTCACTGCATGGCTGGCCGCTGTGCAGGGGTTTGGCCGGGCCAGCCGGAATGAGTGATGTTCAATCTTTCGCATGGAAAGGAATTTCGCTTGTCCAGTTCCGAAGTTTCCAGCTCCGCTGCTCAGATTTGGAAGAGCCGCGATTTCTCTGTCGAGGTGGTTGAAGGAGAGGAGCAGGGCTCGATTATTTTTCGACTGAAGGGCCCCTTCACAGCGCGAGACATGCATAGCTCCCTGTCACCTGATGCATTCCGCAAACTCTTCGAGACTCAGCCTGCAGGCGCGCAGGTAACCTCGCAGAGTTTCGACTTGTCGGGCGTTCCATACATGGACTCGCTTGGCATGGGCCTGTTGGCAGGGCTCTATGTGAGAGCGCGGAACAAAGGGGTTCGGTGGTCTGTCTCAGGCTGCACACCGCGCGATCTGGAGCTTTTGAAGCTGACGAAGCTCGATTCAGTCCTGCCGATAGTGATGTAATTTGCTCGAGCGTGTGCGCTGTCACTTGTTGCGATCAAGACGTTGTGGGCTGGTGCGATCAGAGTGATTCCCCCGGCTTGCGTGGCGGCAATGAGTTCGCGCTGGCCGCTGGGCTGCGGCTGAAGCTGGCGTCATGGGTGCGAGTATCCCTGGGGGAACTGTACACCCGATAGCATTGCGGTCAGCGTATATAACGATTGGATATGAGTCGGAGATTCTCAATGTTCTGCCTGGCGGCGGCGCCGCTGCTGGCGCTCGCGCCGATGGTGGCAGGTCGCGGGTTCTCA
The DNA here is from genome assembly GCF_025264625.1 of Occallatibacter riparius. Lineage (NCBI taxonomy): Bacteria > Pseudomonadati > Acidobacteriota > Terriglobia > Terriglobales > Acidobacteriaceae > Occallatibacter > Occallatibacter riparius. The sequence continues at coordinate 3,669,363 of NZ_CP093313.1, read as the reverse complement.
CCGGCGTTTCTGAGCCAGTACAAAGGCATGCCGTATCACGATGGCCGCTATCAGGATGGAGCACAGAAAGTGCCGGGGCGCGTGCTGTGCGCCTATTACGACCTGGGAGGCGAGGGGGTCGCCTATCACGACGCCGATGCGCAGAATCATGGGAGCGGCGAGTTGAATCCAGCGGATGGGAGCTATCTGAATGAATTTCGTATTCACGAGGGAGTAGACACGTCGTACACGAAGTTCGAGCGGGCGCCAGACCGGATCGATGACAACGCGTTCGAGAAGGTCGTTCCTCCGAGAGATCTGCTCTACGTTGGGTGGACGGAGCCGGGCGAGTGGTTCAACATCACTGTGGAGGCAGAGCGGGCGGGAAGTTACAGAGCGGATCTTCTCTACACTTCGAATCGCGGTGGGACAATCGCAATTGACGTGAATGGAAAGGACGCTACGGGACCGCTGCGAATCGCGACGACCTATGATGGGGCTGATCCCGTGGCCTGGCGTCAGTGGCATCACTGGAATCTGGCTGCGAAGCTCTTCACGGTTCCGCTCACGAAGGGCAGGAATGTCTTGACGGTGCACATTTTGACGGACGGCAACATGAACCTGGCCTATTTTGATTTCGTTGCGGCTCGTTAGCAACGCGATGTGTTGTTGATCCTGAACGGATGCGAGGTTTGCCTGTGCGGCTTTGGTTTTCACCTGCGAGCGAGGTACCGATCTATCGCCAACTGGTGACACAGGTGGTGCTGGCCATTTTGAGCGGCGACCTCTCGGCGGGCGACCGTCTGCCGAGCACGCGCGAGCTGGCTCGACGATTCAGCATTCATCCGAATACTGTGAGTGCCGGGTATCGCCAGTTGGAGCGCGAGGGTTGGACTGAGTACCGGCATGGCAGCGGCGTTTACGTGAAGAACAACGCTGTACGGCCTTCAACGCCGGAGCAGATTCTCGACCAGCATATTGCCGGTTTTTTCCGCGCCGTTCGCGAGCTCAACCTGCCTGCCGCCGATGTAAGGCGACGTGTTGCGCGGTGGCTGGAGTCTCCGCCGCCTGACCACTTCCTGCTCGTCGATCCTGATGCGGAGGTTCGCGAGATCCTGCTTGCCGAGCTTAGGCAGGTTGTGAAGATGCCGGTGTCGAGCGCGTCGATTGAAGACTGCGCAAAAGCTGAAACGCTTCTGGCGGCGATTCCGGTGTGCCGGCCGAGCCAGGCAAATGCCGTGCGCGCCGCATTGCCCGCCGGCGTGGAACTGATCACGCTGCAGATTCGATCGGCGCGCGCGTGGCTCGATTCGTGGCTACCTTCTCTCAAGGGCGGGCTCATCGGTGTCGCTTCACGGTGGCCGGACTTCGTCGAAATTGCGCGCACGGTGCTGGAGGCCGCGGGCGTGGAGCCGGAGCGGCTCGTGTTGCGCAATGCCGCTCGACCGCGCTGGGTGCGGGGTCTCGACGGGACGGCAGCGATTATCTGCGATGCACTAACGGCGGCCGGAGGCAAGCTCCCTGAGGGGCCGCGTATTTTTGTTTTTCCTTTCCTCGCAGATGCTGCCCACGCCGAACTGAGCCGCTTTCGCTAGATAGCGCGTTTTTGTGACACTCGCGAAACTGTACGGAGCGGTCACTTCCCACACTGACATATAGCTAAGCTCGCATCATTCGCTCTTCCTCAGAGGAGGTGAATTCGGATGGTGCGCTCTGTGGTTTCGCCCAAGTGGGACAGCTTGATTGTTTCAGCCATTATTGCGGCGTTCGAGGCTTATGGATCGGCGCTGGTTGGAATCGTGCCTTCAGAACCGTTGTCGTACGGGGCTGAGAAAGGTGTTGCTCCTTGCAGCCAGGTCGCGCAGAGAGGATGACGATGCCGGTGACAAATCTGATTGGCGGGTGGGTGGGGATGCTGGCCGGTGTTCTTTCGGGCGCGGTGATCGGGCTGCTCTTTCATCGTGACGACTGGATGGGAGGATACGGGTCGTATCGAAGGCGTCTGACACGACTGGGGCACATCTCTTTCTTCGGGCTGGGATTTCTGAATCTGCTCTTCGCCGCGACTGCGATTCAGTTAAACCTGAGCGGCAACTGGCTAGCGACTGCTTCGTGGGGTCTAATGGCAGGCGCTATCACGATGCCGGTGTGCTGCTTCCTCTCGGCTTGGCGGAAGCCACTGCGGCATCTGTTTCCCATTCCGGTGTTATCGGTGACGGCGGGGATCCTTTCAATTCTTATGGGATGGTGGAGACGATGAAACTCGGTTTGATTGCCATGAGTGGAGTTCGCGCGCATAACACCGAACTCACGGCGCTAGGACTGACGCTGCCTGGGTTTGTGGAGCGGAGCCGGGTGATCGCATCGCTGCCCAGCCTGGGTCTCCTGACGCTTGCCGGATTGACGCCCTGGGATGTTGATCTTCAGTATCTTGAGGTCGCGGATGTGAAGCAGGTTGACGGGGTGCCGCGGGAATTTGATGCGGTGGCCATTTCGAGTTTCTCTGCGCAGATAGGTGAGGCTTACGAACTGGCGGATCGCTATCGGGCGCTGGGAACGCGGGTGATCCTTGGCGGTCTGCATGTGACCGCCTTGCCGATGGAAGCGCTGCGCCACGCCGATGCCGTGCTGATTGGCGAAGGCGAGCCGCTGTGGCCTGCAATTGTCGAGGACCTGCGCAGCGGAACGCTGAAGCCAGTGTACGATGCGCGGGGAACACACTACAGCTTTGCGGATTCGCCGATGCCGCGTTTCGATCTGCTGGAGATCGAGCGGTATAACCGGCTTACCGTGCAAACGCAACGAGGCTGCCCGTTTCGATGCGAGTTCTGCGCGGCATCTATTCGCATCTCGCCGACTTACAAGGTCAAGCCGGTGGAGCGCGTGATTGATGAGATAAGAAACATCAAGTCGCTGTGGGCGCGGCCGTTCATCGAGTTCGCGGATGACAACACATTCGTGAACAAGGCGCATTCGAAGGAGCTGTTGCGCGCCGTTGCCAGGGAGGATATTCGCTGGTTTACGGAGACGGATCTTTCGGTCGCGGATGATGCCGAACTGCTGGATATGCTGCGCGACGCGGGCTGCGCGGAGGTACTGATCGGGTTCGAAGGGACCACGTTCTCAGGAGTCGATGGAGTGGAGCAGCGGGCGAACTGGAAAGCGCGCAAGGTGGAGTCGTACCTGGAGGCGATTCGCAAGATTCAGGATCGAGGTGTGAGGGTGAACGGCTGTTTCATTCTGGGCCTTGATGGATCGGGTCCCGAGTCGTTCGAGGCGATCTGGGAGTTCGTTCAGAAGAGCGGACTGTATGACATTCAGATCACGGTGCAGACGGCGTTTCCGGGGACTCCGCTGTATGCGCGACTGAAGCAGGAAGGGCGCATTCTGCGGGATGAGGCGTGGGAGCTGTGCACTCTATTCGACGTGAACTTTCAGCCGGCGAAGATGAGCGTCGCGGAGCTGGAGGCGGGGATGCGGAGCCTGGTGAGCCGCATTTACTCCGATGAGGTCACAAAGGCGCGGCGGGCGGAGTTTCATCGCAACTACCGAAGAAGGGTGTGTGAGCGGGGGACAAAGGTCCGCGCTGGTGAAGATTCGCGTGCGTATGCGTGCCGAGCGAATTAGAAGCTCAAAACGGCAGGCTTGAGGGCCTGCCGTTTTGCTTCGTTCTCAGGCGATGGCCGACCGGGTTGATCGGCGTGCCGAAGCTGGATCAGTGAAGGACGCTGAGTGATGCTGCACCAAGTGCGAACTGGGAGAAGACCTGAGACCAATCGAGAACGCCTTTCAACGCGGAAGGCTTGTAGACCTTTTCGGGCACCACGATGCTGTCGCCAGGGTAGAGGAGCAGATTGGGGAAAGGATTCGACCACATCCCTGAGGTAGCTTCTTTGGCGACGACCTCGCCATTGGCGCGGATGATGAAGGCATGCTTGGCGTCGGCGCTGCGGCTTGGTCCGCCGGCGAGATGCAAGTATTGGCTCACGTTTCGCGTTGGATTGAACAGGAAGGAATTCTGGTCATAAACGGCGCCGATGACGTTAATGTTTACCGGCCGCGAGGGAACGATAAAGGTGTCACCGTTTTCGAGGGCGACGTCAGGAATATGGTCAAGGCCTGAGCTGTCCGGCTTGAAGTCGAGGACAATTCTGCCGCTGGCGCGCATCTGATGGAGTTGCGAAATGAGGTTCTGCTGGTTGGTGCGCGCGGAGACGCCAGCGGCGGCTTCCGCTTGTGAAGTGGATGCTGCAAAGGCGAGGCTGCTGCGCTGCATCTGCATGTCGAGGCTGCGAATGTAGTCGTCGATGCGCTGCTGCTGGAGGCGGCGCGTGGATTCGCGGCGGAACTCGGAGCCGTAGAGATACGCGTGGTCGGTGAGGCCGCCAGCGCGCTGGACAAGCTGCCGGAGCGTCTCACCGGGCTGGGCCGAGTAGGACCCGGCATGGGCAAACTCACCCTCAAGCTTGATCAGCTTGCTTTGCTGCGCGATGGGAAGGCGGATGTCAGCTTCAGAGAAGATGGTGACGACGTCGCCAGCTTGAAGGGCTAGATTCTGGGAGTCATCGTGCTGAAGCACGAGACGCCCGAGATCGAAGGGGATGAGCTGGGTCTTCAGGGTATCGCGGTTCATGCGCTCGACAACGGCGTAGTCCCAGTCGATTTCGGGGGCGAGGAAGCGAACCTCTGTGCGCGGCCGCCGGGGAACGCCGTCTAGTGTCTGGGCGTTGGAGTCCTGATCTTCACTGCCTTCCGCGAGGCCGCTGCCCTGAGCGATTTGCATTTCACGACGCTGGTAGGGAGCGACGCCGCCCTGGGTAGGGTATTGCTGCCCAGGCTGGAGCTGCTGCTGAGCATCGTAGTCCTGGGGGTAGTAGCCCTGCTGGGTGAAACTTTGTTGGTAGTCCTGCTGTTGATAACCCTGCTGGGGATTTTGCTGCTGATACTGCTGCTGGTATGCCAGATTGCGGGGGTCGCCCGGGGGGTAGGGCAGATTCTGCCCGTAGGGCCAGTTGCTGGCGATGGCGCGGCGAGAACCAGGGGGGGGCAGGGTGAGCGGCTCGGTGGGCTGACGGAGTACCGAGAGATTGTCAGATGGCTCGAACTCGGGGGCGGGCAGGCCGAGCTGGGCGCGCTTCCACCAATAGCTGCGAGTGAGAAGCGAGTCTTTATCGGGGATGAGGTCGCTGATGCGCATGCCATCGTGCCAGCTGAATTTGCCGGGGTTGGCAAGATTGCCGCGCAGGGTTACGGTCTGCTGGAAGCGCGGAACAATGGAATAAACATGGACGAGATCGCCGTCAGCGAGAGGAGTGCTGAGGCCGGCATCATCGAAGGCAACGTCGACGGTACGGAGATCTTTATGATCGGCAATGCGGCCGACGGAGATGCGGGTAGCGGCGGCGACGGCAGAGGGTCCGCCGGCATCGCTGAGGAGGTCCTTGAGGGTTTCACCGGGTTTCAATTCATAGATGCTGGAATTGCGGACGCTGCCCGTGACCGCCACCTGGGGGCCCACGGCCGGGATAAAGATGACGTCGCCGGATTGCAGTTTCACGTCGGTGCTGCGGTCGCCAGCGGTGAGCAGGGTGTAGAGGTCGAATACGGAAACGAGCTTGCCGTCGCGGCGCAGCTCGATGCGGCGAAGCGAGCCGCGGACGGAGGGGCCTCCGCTTGCGAACAATGCGTCAAGGAGGCTGCTGAGGCCGCTGATGGTGTAGAGACCGGGGTGACGTGCCTGTCCGGAGGTATAGACCTGAATGGCGCGGATCTGGCCGAGATCGACGGTGAGGTTGAAGTTCTTGTATTGTGCGCCCACTGCTCTCTGCAGTTGGCCCTGTAGTTCAGAGAAGGCAAGTCCGGAGACATGGACTGGCCCGATGTGGGGCAAGTAAACCTCACCTGAACGGTCTACGCGGACATTGGCCTGGAAGGTGATCTGGCCCCAGACACGAATGCGCAGTTCATCTCCGGGACCGACGACATAGCTGGAGGGAACCGGGGTCAGGTCTAGGGGCGCAAATGTGGAGGGGACCTGACGGAAGAGGTCAGCACCGAAGATGGGCAGAACCTGGCCGGTGCTGGAAGCAACAAACTGCTGGAACTCGGTGAGCGGCTCGGGGGGCGTCTTCGGCTGTAAGAGGTTGGGAACGCTCTGGCGAGGACTCTCTCGATCAGAATAATAGGATGGAACTTCAGGGACGGGCGATACGGGGGAATACGGGCTGGTCGTGGGTTGACGATCCAACTGAGAGGAACAAGCGGCCGTCGCGGCCTGAGCAGGATCGGAGCAGTTCGGCTGCTGGCTGTTCTGCGGATTGGAAGTGTCGCCTGGAAGCTGTGCGGAGGCTGTAAGTATTGCAAAGAATGTAACTGCAGCAACGCCGGCTGCAAATTGAGCGCGAGGCGCCCGAAAGCCTAAAAGTTCCATTGTACAAATGAGTCTAGCACGCTGAATGTGGCAGAAGAAGCATGCCGAGCGGCTCTTCCGACACCCGGAATGCACCGGGTATCGGGAATACCAGCTAGAGCCCAAGGAGTGATACCGACTGCGGACCAATGGGACGCGGATAAGCTGTTAATAGCGCAAAACGGTAACGGGTTTCGCAGCAGACCGTCCAAGCGGCTCGATGTCGTGAGCCTGCAATGCCGCCGCATGCTCGTTGTTGAAGCTCGCGCAGAGGGTCGAGAGAATGATTCGCAGATCCGATTGGAACGTGGCGTGCACGGAATAGCGAGCATCAATGATAGCTTTGAGGGGCTTGATGCGCTGCTGATAGAAGACCTCGACCTGATCGGCAGGAACGGAGGCGAGAATCTCCTCTTCGCGGCGGAATGCCAGCGATGCCGCACCTGTGATGCCGGGGCGATAGGCAAGATCGCGGTCATCAGCGAACTGGGGCAACTTGGGGCGAGGCCCGACGATGCTCATGTCGCCGCGAAGGACGTTGTAGAACTGCGGAAGCTCGTCGAGTTTCATCATGCGCAGCCATTTGCCGATGGGGGTAACTCGGCAGTCGCCTGACTTAGTCAACCCGGAACCGCATTCGTCGGCGCAAACGACCATGCTGCGGAATTTGAAAATGGAGAAGAGCCGTCCGGACTGCCCCACCCGCTTTTGCGAAAAGATGGCCGGCCCCCTCGAGGTGAGGCGGATCATGAGGGCAATGAGCAGCATTGGTATGCCGCCAACCAGCAGGATCGCTGACGAGACCAGAATGTCAAAGGCTCGCTTCCCGCTGGAGAGGCACCATAACGACCCGGTGGCGATTTTTGCAGCATCGTGTCTAGAGAAACTGGTGGAGTGCACCAGCGTTAAGCGCTTGACTTCGCGAACGGATTCGTCCTGCGCTTCAATGAGAGAAGGAAGTGATGTCATCAGGCCTAGCCCAAAAACAAGAAGTTAATGCCCATCAGACTTGGTGCAACACACAGGGAAAAAAATAAAAAAAGGGCACTTCAAAAAAAGCCGCCGCGGTCCATCCTGGGGTACCGTCTGACGAAAAAACTACACGACCCGCAATACGAGTCTCGCAGCAAACATTAGAGAGCCTATTTAGGTCGATCGGCCCAATAGTAACAGAAGCGTTGCAGCGGGACAATTACTAATGTGTTAACACTCCACCCTGCGGGACAGCTGGATTACGTACCTATTTGATCGTGCTGGTGCATTTGACGTTAGCAGTAATTTTGTGGACTCACCAGGTATCTGTAGAGCTACCTCAGTTGGGTTTCCTGTTTGAACAAGCAAACTCGGCACATCGTGATTTTGGCAACCCGCACTGGATCACAATGGGATTCGATTCGGTATGCAGAAGTTGCCTTGCCGCTGGGTTTGCCTGACGGTGAATCCTTGAGCGCGGCGCACGACAGAAGTCCGCCGCCTCATTTCCGGTTTATTCCCGGCGCGTCCGCGCCGCGTGGTTGATTTCGGGTAGAAGGCGAGAGGATTTGCAATCCTGGATTCACATTTCTTTCGCATACTTATCACCATGCACTCTTCGAGAACACTGGCTGCGCTCTTGGTTTGCGCTGCGATCGCTCTTCCGTGCGTATCTGTTGCCCAGATAGACGTTGCCGCCACACTCCCTAACGGCCGCGAAATCCATCCTGCCGGGAATTGGATTCCGCTTGCCCCGTATCCATTCGCGCTAGCCGTTCGCCCAGACGGCGCGCAGATTGCCGCACCCTCTATCGGATTCCCTTTTGCATTGAATGTGATCGACGGCCCGAATGATGAGCACCCTTCTGTGCGGCGCATGCCCGCGGAAGAGAATAACGATCCGGCGGTCGAAGTGCATGCAGGGCTCGGTTATTCGCCGGATGGAGCAACGCTCTACGTCGCGACGGGGGATTCCGGAAAGATCCGGACCTACTCGACGACAGTCTGGAAGGCGACCGGCGAGATCTCCCTCGACGGGGATTCTGGGAGCAAGACTTACAAATCTTCGTTTGCGGCGACTCTGGTTGTGTCTAGCGACGGAAACACGCTCTATGTTCTGGACCAGGGGAACTGGCGCGTGGTCCTTGTGGATTCGCATCGGCTGTCGGTGCTCGGTTCTGTTGCGACCGGGGCTTATCCGTTCGGGCTGGCGCTTTCGCCGGACGGCAAGCGCATGTATGTCACCAATACGGGCCTCTTCGAATACAAGACCGTGCCCGGCGCGGATCGCGATCACCCGCTGGAAACGGGTCTGCACTTCCCTGCAGTCGGCTATCCGTCAAAAGCAGCGCGGGAAGGCACGACGGTGGAAGGGAAACAGATTCCCGGGCTGGGCGACGAAAATTCCGACCAGGGCAGTTCGCTCTGGACGTACGACATCAGCGACTTAGAGCATCCGGCGATCTCGGCTCGGCTGCGACTGGGCGAGCGAATTACTGAGGCGAAGCAGGGTACCGTGGGCGGAGCTGCTCCGACAGGCGTGGCAGCTGAGGCGGATGCCGTCTACGTATCGCTTGCACATGAAGACGAAGTGGTGAGGGTTTCGGCTGATGGGACGCGGGTGCTGGCGCAAGCGTATCTTTCGCCTTTCGACGACGCACGATTTCGCGACGCGGGGGGACGACCGTTGCGGGGGGTGATGCCCAGCGGTATCGCGATTCGGAACAATCGGGTGTACGTCGCGGAATCCGGCATCAATGCGGTCGCGGTGCTCGATGCGGCCTCGATGCAGGTGCTGGAACACATTCCTGTGGGCTGGAATCCTTCGGCGATCGAGCTCGCTCCTGGCGGCAAGACTCTGTACGTGATCAATACGAAAGGTAAGGGTGCGGGGCCGAACGGAGGCTCGCAGCATAGTCCCAACTCGCCTTCCTATATAGGCTCGCTGGAGTCGGGCAGTTTGAGCGTGATTCCGCTTGCATCGCTTCCCTCCCCTGAGGTTCTGACGCATACGGTGGTAGCGGGAAACACTGCGGCGATTGCGAATCACACACCGCTGCCGCATCTGAAGCACTGCTTTCTGGTGATTCGCGAGAATCGGACCTACGACGAAGTGCTGGGGGATGTTGCTGGCTCGAATGGCGATGCTTCGCTTGCGCGCTACGGCATGGAGGGCTGGGTGACGGAAAACGATTCGAGGCCGCGCAAGCAGCGCACCCCGGCCGGGAATGCGAAGGCGGAAATGGAACTTCGCGTAACGCCGAATCTGCACGCGATCGCGCGGCGGTATGCGATGAGCGATAACTTCTACGTTGACTCGGATGTGTCGGCAGATGGGCATCGGTGGGTAGTCGGCATCAATCCGACGCCTTACTTCAACACGGCTTGGACTTCTGGGTACGGGGGCAGGCGCCATGACGATGCGTTCGCAGCGCAGCCGGGACGACGCGCGTTCTTTGGCGGGGCTGACGCGCCGATGCCCGAAGATGAGCCTCAGTTTGGCACGTTGTGGGAGCACATCGCTTCTGCGGGACATGGGTCGCTGGGCATTCTCAATTATGGAGAAGGCATAGAGCTTGAGGGCGCCGACGAGATGGATGGAGCTGCTCCGGAAGGACAAAGGCTGTTTCTCAACACGCCTGTTCCGAAGCCGATGTTCGAAGCGACCGATCGGCACTACCCAACGTTCAATCTCGGCATTCCGGATCAATTCAGGGCAACGGAATTCGAGCGCGATTTTCGGCGTCGGCTCGCTTCGGGAAAGGTCCCCGCGCTCATCGTGATTCGCTTGCCCAACGATCACACCGCCGATCCGCGGCCTGAAGATGGCTATCCGTATCGCGCGTCATATGTCGCGGATAACGACCTTGCGCTGGGCCGAATTGTGGCGTTCCTCTCAGGCACTTCGATCTGGAAGGACTCGGCTGTCTTCGTCACCGAAGATGATGCGCAGGGGGGGGTCGATCACGTCGATGCTCATCGCAGCATTCTCATGATCGCAAGCCCGTGGGCCAAGCCAGGATTCATCAGTCACCAGCACACCAGCATGGGGTCGATCACGCGCACGATCGACGAACTTCTCGGTGTGGGGCCTCTAAACCTGGAGGATGCGCTGGCGGGTGAGATCAGCGGGATCTTTGATGATCATCCGCACATGGAGCCGTTCGCAGCGGTGCAGGCGGATGAGCATGTCTTCGTTCCGTCAAAGGCGAAGTTTGCAAAACCGAAGACGAAGGCGGAGGCAGCGGCATTGCGCGATGTGGATGACGCGGATGAAATCCGCAAGGAACTTGAAAAGTCGTCGCACCGGTTGCAACGGCCTAAGACAGACGACTGATTCGACCTTGCTGGGCGCGTCCTAAAATGGGCGCGCTTATCCACAAGCACGACAACGCTTTTAAACGTCCGTTTACATAATTTACCCGCCTCTTTAATACGCCCTTCGTAGGCTGGAATCGATACATAGACCAACTGAAGTATTCCCCTGGGTTCATCTCCGAATCCTTTTTTGCGGCCCGACTGCGTTGGCTGCGCCGGTTTACGCACATCATTTCGGACCCCAACCACAGCTCAAACCAAAACTCATCCACTTCAGGAGGCAGTACATGACGTACCCATCCAGGATCGAGACACGGGAAACCCTTCGTTCGCTTATCGAGCGCTTAGGAGTGATCACCGTGTTCGTGTTCGCCCTGGCAGCGCTTTCGATCGATGGCAGGGCGCAAACCCAAGGCTCCATCTTCGGTACAGCGAAAGACGCGGCCGGAGCCGTGGTCAGCGGCGCAAGCGTCACGCTGACCAACATGGACGAAGGCACATCGCGCGAAACGATGACGAATGCCACAGGCGATTATCTGTTCTCGAACGTAATTGCGGGACACTACTCCGTGAAGGTGGCGGCGAACGGATTCGCCAAGTGGTCGATTTCAGGCGTGACGCTCGCGGTGCGGCAGGAACTCCGCATCGACGTTGCTCTGGCTATCAGCGCTGTCGAGCAGTCCGTCCAAGTGACAGGTGAAAACGCTACCGCCATTGACACCGACAACCCCACGATCAGCGGCACGTTCACGGCGGACGCTGCGACCAATCTGCCCGTGAACACGCGCGCCAGCTTCAGCGGAACGAGCGCCGCAGGCATTCTGGGCACGCTGCCCGGCGTGCAGGATGATGCTTCGGGCATCTCGGTCCAGGGCGCTCTCCCCTACCAGGTTGAAGTCACGGTCGACGGAATCACGTTGAAGGATCCGGCGGGCGGCGGCTTCATCAAGGATTCGTTCCCTTCCACTGAGTCCATCTCTGAGATTCGCTCGGACGGTGTGATGGCGAATGCGGAATATGGCGACCCCGCTCAGATTGTTGTGACCACCAAGGGCGGTACGAACGCCTTCCACGGGTCGGGCTTCTGGTACTACCAGAACTCGGCGTTTAACGCGATCCCCTATACGTATCCGACCACCACAAACAAGGCTGACATTACGGGCAACACTTTCGGCGGCAGCATCGGCGGTCCTATCCGCCGTAATCACACATTCTTCTACGGCGGTTATGAAGGGTGGCGGCATCCGGCGCAAGTCACCATCAACGAGAAGGTCCCCAGCACTCTGATGAAGCAGGGTGACTTCAGCAAGTATGTTTCAGCGGGATTCGCCGGGCTGCGCAATCCTTATAACGGCACCAGCTACGGGAAGCAGATTCCCACTTCAGCCATCAGCCAGATTGCGGCAAACACGCTGAAGCAGTTCTATCCCGATCCGAACGTAGGCGACCCCACGCTCTACACCGACGATGGCAAAGCCAACTACCAGGCGAACGTTGATGGCAGCGGCCATTCCAACCAGTTCGACGTGCGCGGCGATCAGTACTTCGGCGCCAACCAGAAGTTTCTGATCTGGGGCCGCTTCACATGGAAGAATTTCCCAATCAACAAAGAGCAGATCCTGAACCTGCCTTCGTCGATCAACAACAGCCAGAGCCGCGTGCTCAAGGTCGACACCAACTGGACGCTTACGCCGAGCCTGATCAACGAAGGCGGCTTCGGATTCACGCGGTACACGTCGGGTGGATCCAATCCGTTCAACGGGCATGACTGGACGGTGAAGCAGGGCTGGCAGGGGCTGCAAAATCTCTTCTACAACGGCATCCCTGAGATGGACTTCAACAATATCCAGAGCCTGGATGCCGACCGCCTCACAGGGCTGAACAAGTCATTCACCTACGAGTACGCCGATACGCTGACCTGGATCAAGGGCAAGCACGCGATGAAGTTCGGCGGCGACATTGAGCAGCTTGAGGCCATCACGCCACTCGGCTTCAACGGCGCGGACAACTACGGCACATACACGTTCAACTCCAAAGGCAGCGCAGGCATGTTCACGGGCGTGGACTTCGCCGACTTCCTGCTTGGCCTTCCCAACAACAGCTTCTATGACGTGGTGCGCCAGGACAATGACGGCCTCTCCGGGCACTATCACCTGTTCGCGCAGGATGAGTGGCGCCTCAATCCGCACGTGACGCTGATTTATGGCGTGCGTTACGAACTCCACCCTGGCTACTACGACAAGTTCGGCGATATCGGCAACTTCGATCCGTCTGTGCTCAAGTCCGGCCGGGTGATTTACCCGCAGGGCAAGCAGGATCTGCTTGCGCAAGGCTTCCTGGCGAGCGCCAACGCCTGCAATCCCGATGGTGTGCACAACACCAACAACGCAACGATCAACGGCGCGGCCTGCATGCAGGTGCAGGGTAACAGCGATGCCGGTTTTCCCTCCGGTCTGAAGAAGGTTCCGCACCTGCGGTTCATGCCACGCCTGGGCTTTGCGTATCGGCCGTTTGCGAACGACAAGTGGGCGATCCGCGGAGGTTTCAGCATCTACAACATCAACATGCTGGGCTCGAGCTTCTACTCGCTGACCGGCACCGTGCAGGCGTATACGCAGCAATTCTCGAACACCTATGATCCGAGTACGCACGCGATCGGGTTCCAGTGGCCGCAGGTCCATCCTGGCGCCGGCGGCAACGGCTGCACCAACTGCTACGGCACCGACTACTTTGGCACGGCGAACAGCACCATCTGGAAAGATCCTTATACCGAACAGTGGGCGCTGAGTGTGGATCATGACTTCGGTTCCGGATATGCCGGCCGCGTGAGCTATATCGGCTCGAACACGCGCCAGCTCGTGTGGGCGCCGGACGAAAACACACTCCCCTTCTCCAGCACGGTTTCAGCCTTCAACGCGCCGATCAGCGCGCGCGTATTCCCCAACTGGGGTCGCATCAATACCCGCGCTACGGGTGCCAACGCAAGCTATAACTCGCTGCAGTTCGATGGCTCGCACCGTCTCCAGAATGGACTGGAGTTCAATTCCACGTTTACCTGGGCGAAGAACCTTGCCGACAACCAGGGCCCGGCCAACAACGGGTTCGGCGGCGAAGGCGGCGGCCAGCGTGCGACGTCGATCCTCGACCGGCATGTGGATTTCGGCGATGCCTATGGCACGCGGCGCCTGCGCTGGAACACAACCGCTCTCTATGATCTTCCGATCGGACGGGGACGGATGATTGGCGGAAGCATGGGGCGCGCAGCCGATGCTGTGGTGGGTGGATGGCGGCTCTCTTCCATCTTCACGGTTCAGACTGGGCCCTATCTCACGCCGTACTTCCCGAACGGACAGGGTGATCCATCCGGTACTGGTTCCGGGCTCAACGGCTCCTTTGGTGATGGCACCGGGAGCTTCGATGGTGGTCATCGCAATCAGCACCCTGACCAGCTCGTCGGTGTCAGCACGCGTCCGCATGGGCAGAACCGCTTTGGCTGGACCAATGCCACGGCGTTCGCATGCCCGGGCGATCCTACATGGACATCTGGCAATGCATGCCTGACGGGGGCCGGCTTCATGCCACAGGAGGACGGCTCGTTCCAGCCGATCGGACCGCACCCACTGCCGATCGGCCGGTTCGGCAATAGCCATGTCGGCTCAGTGGAAGGCCCAGGGCTGGTGAACCTGTCTGCTGGACTCAGCAAATCGTTCAGCATCACCGAGCGCGTGCGCGCCAGGGTGGAAGGCACTTTCACCAATGTTCTCAACCACACCAACCTCGGCGATCCGATTACGGACCTGAGCAACCCGAGCTTCGGTTTGATCTCTAATTCGATCAGTTCGGACTTCGGCGGCGCCCGCACTGGGCAGGTTGCCGCACGAGTCGAGTTCTAAATCGGACACAGACAAACACGGACGGCGCGGGCAAGCAGCCCGCGCCGTTTTCTTTTACCTTCAGACGCAAACGCTTCGGCATCCAAACTCTGCATGGAAATGCATGGCCGCGCTAACGTTATGAACCTGCCAGTACATCCACCCGTCCTGCCGATGCTGGCCAAGCGCGTCGATACGCTACCGACTGGCCCTGACTGGATTTATGAGCCCAAATGGGACGGCTTTCGGACTTTGGTTTTTCGCGATGGAGACGAAGTTCTGCTTCAGAGCCGCGACGAGAAATCGTTGAATCGCTACTTCCCTGAGTTGATCGCACCCCTGCTGCAGCAACTGCCGAAGAGGTGTGTTCTGGATGGAGAGATTGTGATCTCCACGGACGGCGCTCTGGACTTTGATGCGCTTCAACTGCGGATCCATCCGGCGGCCTCGCGCGTGAAAACGCTTAGCCAGCGGACGCCCGCTTCCGTGGTGTTCTTCGATCTACTTGCGGAGGGCACACATGACTGGAGGCAGAAAGGGTTCAGCCAGCGGCGCGAGAGACTCCAGGCGATTCTTGCGAAGGCAAAACCCCCGCTTCATGTCACTCCGGCCACCGATGCCCTTCAGCAGGCACAAGATTGGTTCCAGCGTTTTGAGGGAGCGGGTTTTGATGGGGTGGTCGCGAAGGCCAAAGAGAGCCCCTATGATTCGGACAAGCGGACCATGATCAAAGTGAAGCATGAGCGCGACTGCGATTGTGTTGTGGCTGGCTTCCGCTGGTATCGAAAGAGCTCGCGGCCAGCGATTGGGTCGCTTTTGCTGGGACTGTACGACGAGTCGCGCGTGTTGCAGCATGTGGGTGTTTGCGGTAGCTTTCCGATGGAGACGCGTTATGAGCTTGTGGATTATCTGAAGCCTTATCGAAAGGGTGCGAATGAACACCACCCGTGGAATAACGAGATGGAGACCGACGGAAGTACGCACAGGAGGCCGGGTGGCCAGAGCCGTTGGAGCCAGGGAAAGGACCTGTCGTGGGAGCCGCTGCGACTGGAGCTTGTGGCTGAAGTGGCATACGAGCACATGCAGAGCGGACGGTTCCGTCACATGGCGCAGTTTCGGCGATGGCGCTTTGACAAGAAGCCTGAGGATTGCACGTATGAGCAGCTTGAAGTGGTGCCTCCGAAAGAATTGAGCGAGATCTTTCTCGGGAGCCGCTAGTTTGTACGTGTGGGCGAAGACCAGCATCGACCGCGGAGCAGGATGCCTGGAAACTGCTGGGAGAGTCGCTCGGGTTAGAAGATCCCGTTGCATCCATGTGGAGGAATACCAAGGAAACGAAATCAATAAGGTGTACGCCCGCCCGTTGCGCCGTAGACTTCACCGGTCACATAGCTCGCATCGTCTGACGCTAGAAACACGAAAACTTTGGCTAGCTCAACGGGCTGCGCTGGACGACCGAAATCCGTATTGCATCCGAATTCCTTCACCTTTTCCTCAGGCATGGTGGAGGGAATGAGCGGTGTCCACACGGGTCCAGGGGCGACGGCGTTCACACGGACGCCTTTCTTCATAGCGAGCCCGGCAATACTTTTCGTCAGGCTGAGGATCGCGGCTTTCGTGGCAGCGTAGACGGTGAGTTGAGGACTGGGATCATATGCCTGGATGGAGGTTGTGTTCAGAATGACGCCGCCGGGCTGCAGGTGTTTGAGCGCGGTCTGGCTCAGCAGAAACGTTGCGAATACATTTGTGCGAAACGTGTGGTCCAGTTCCTCAGGCGACAGTTCCTCGATATCGCCGTGGGACATCTGGTAGCCCGCGTTATTCACGATGATGTCGAGGTGGCCGAATTTGTCGATCGTTTTCGAGACGAGCTGCTTTATGTAGTCAAGCTGCTGCAGGTCGCCCGGGACCTTTAAAACGCGGCCACCGCCGCATTCGATGGCGGAAGCGGTGTCGTCTGCATCCGCCTGTTCTTCAGGCAGAAATGAGATGACCACATCGGCTCCTTCGCGGGAGAAGGCGATTGCGACGGCGCGGCCAATTCCAGAGTCGCCGCCGGTGATGATGGCGACACGTCCGTTCAACTTGCCGGTTCCACGATACGACTCTTCGCCGTGATCCGCGGCCGGGTTCATCTTTCGAACGCTGCCCGGATGCGCCTGCGGCTGCTGCGGAAATGGTGGTTTGGGTCCGGCTTCGCGTGGATCGTGGGGTGAATTGTTCATCGCAGGAACGCTCCGGATTGAATCGAGATTGCTGCCTTGCAGGAGCATGGATGTGCCGGAACGTGGGGTGAGTTGCTCATCGTTGCGGTGGATTCGGGACAGACCTGAGATTCACAGCGCTGGGAAACTGGTCAGCGGCTGTTCTTGGGCACCGCGACCTGCTCGAAATGTGCTGCCAGTGCTCGCAACGATGCAGCAACCTCAGGGCCTGCGATCGGCTTGCCGTGCCCTGGGGCAACCGTGAGCGGATCGAGTTCCGCCAGCTTTCGGACAGATGCTTCTGCAGCACTCCAATCGGATGTGAAATAGGCTGGCGGCCCGTGCAACTCGTCCTCACGCTCTCCGGCCCGGTATCCATCATGGTGCGTGTAGCCGTCTGTTGAGGGTCCGAGGGTGGAGTATTTTCGGCAGGCTGGATGAGATCAAATTTGTAAGCAATCTCCAGCGCGTGTGCGGCGCCGACCTTGTGTTGCGTTCCAGGAACGATCCGTTGCGACTGATAGGTGAAGATGTAGGCGTACACGGGGGCGCGGTGTTGCGCAAATTTGCGCTCTGCGATGGTGATTGAACCGAAGCCAATCATCCGGGCCGTGCTAATGGCAATGTACAAGTCAGTAGGCGACGCGCCCGGACGGCTTGTCCGATACGCACTGAAAACCTCGTTAGCATGGGCGCCGAACTCCTTGTTGAGCCGGTCCTTCAGCGCCGCCTCAGTCAGGTTGAAGACATTGGTGTTGTGCGATTCCATAAAGAAAAAGATCGTCTCATCGCGGTTGTACCCGACGAGGAGCGGCTTGTCCTTGGAGATCGCTGGGGCGTCCGGATCGAAGGGATGATGGGGCAGAATCGTCCCGTCCACCACGGGGCCGAAGCCGCCGGGCCGGCCGCCGCCGCCAATGCCTTTTCGGCCACCATTCATGGTGAGAGGGGCCGCCGGGATTCCGTGCAAGATCCAACTGAACTGAAAGTAGTTTGTCGCCCGGTATCTCCAGCAGCTTGCGCCATTCGCTCTTCTGTAGTCCTAGCTGTTTGAGAACCATCATCGCGGTTTCCGCGGCCATGTCGCGAGGAAACATGCGGATGCCGGGGCCGCTTTCAATCGAGGCTTTGTGGAAGTACGGCGCGGCTGCCGGCATGGCATAGAGACAAGATGTCTTCGCGCCACCTCCGCTCTCCCCGAAGATCATTACGTTGTCGGGATCGCCGCCAAATGCTGCGATGTTCTCGCGTGTCCATTTGAGGCCCTCACAGATGTCCAGCAGACCTTGATTGCCTGAGGTGGCATATTCCTCACCGCCAAGTTCGCCGAGATAGAGAAAGCCCATCAAGCCAAGACGGTGATTCGTTGCCACAACCACCACGTCCCAGGCGCGAGCCAGGTTGCCGCCATCCTGATACGGAGCTCCGCCCGAACCTACGGTGAAGCCGCCGCCATGGCTGTAGAACATAACGGGCCGTTTGCGGCCATCCGCGGCGGGCGTCCATACGTTCGGGTAGAGGCAATCTTCCGCGGGCATGCCTTCGCTGGTCCCGAACGAGGGACGCTTGGGTGACTGCAGAGATGGTGGCCCGGACCTGAAAGCATCGCGGACTCCTGTCCATGGCTGCAACGGCGGAGCTGCCTTAAATCGATCCGCGCCGGAAACCGATCCGCCATAAGGGATTCCCTTAAATGTCGAAAGCCCCTTCACCTTTTGGCCGCGCATCCGACCATAGGTGGTTTGCACCTCGACGGTCTGGGTCTCTTGCACATCTCCCAACGCAACTTGCGGTGAGGCTGTCAAACCACAAGCCAACGCCATTGAGCCCTGCTCCAGAAAACTGCGGCGAGTCACAACACCTTGCATTCGTCCAAACGAGTTCACAAGTTCTCTTTCTCCCGTTTTCCGGGAAGCAGTTCTTTCGCTCAATGGAGATCTTCGGGCAGCAGATCGCACTCTGTGCGAGCGAGCACAGGTATCGGCAATCACATGTGAAGGAAACCGCCGCCACAGGAAGGGTCGAAGTGGCGGCGGCGTGGATTATGGTTACGAACTAGAAGGTCAGCTTCCCACTGATTTGGATAATTCGGGGAGCCGACGCGGCCGTGATCTGACCGGCGTTAGTTGAAGTAATGGAGTTGCTGATTGACGAGCCTCCACCCGATCCACTGCCGATTAGGGCGCCGGTTCCAATGTTGTATTGGTGGTGGTTCCAGGCATTGAAGAAGTCGCCCGTGAGTTTGAATCCGACTGTCTCGGCAATGTGGAAAGTCTTGCCTATCCCCATGTCCCAGTTGTTGATGCCAGGCTGACGCAGCCAGTTACGGGGCGTATTGCCATAGACACCCAGGGCGGGCTGTGTGAAGCAGTCGAAGTTGATGCGCTGATACGGCTTCGAGAGGTTGCTCTTAATGTCGCAGCCCTTCGTCCTGTTGGCGCGCTGGAAGAAGGTTCCCAGCACTCCACCAAGGTCGTTCGCTGTGACGCTGTAGGGGAAGCCGGCCTGGAAGGTGGCAATGCCGGTAGTCTCCCAACCGCCAATGGCAAGATCCACAGCGCGATTTACACCCGACGCGAACTTCTTTCCGCGCCCGAACGGAAGCTGATACACGTAGCTGGTCACGAACCTCTGGTCGACGTCGAAGTCTGACAGTCCGTAATCAAGCTCCGGATGGTGATTGTCCATGAAGCCCTGAAAGCCCGCACCCGTTGCGCCAACGCCAGCAGCAGCCGACTTATCGTCCTTGCTCTGCGCCCACGTGTAAACGGCTGTCGCAGCCAGGTCATTAGCGCGGTGCTCGAACTTCACGTTCATGCCGTTGTAATGCGAGTAGCCGTGCCAGTCGCTGTTGATGTAGATGCTGACGAAGTTGGGATACGGGAGCCGACTGGAGTTGCTGCAGGGAGCCGTCTTGAGGTTTACGAAGACACCGTCGACCTCTTGCTGGCAGAAAGCGAGGCTCTCGGAGGGAATTGCGTTTGGCTGCGCAATCTGTCGACGGTCGAGCAGGTGAATCGCGTGGGTGCCGATGTAGTTCACCTCGAGCGTGGTGTTCTTCGCCACTTCACGCTGCACGCCCGCCGTCCACGACTGAACGTATGGGTTCAGTGGATTGTCCGATTCGATCACAGCGAGGAACGTAAGCGTCGATACCGGGAAAGGACCCAGCGTGGAGTAAACCGGGAACATGTTGTTGGTCAACTTTGCCACACTGGGATTCGTGCTGGGTGTCAGGCTGTTGCGGATGCTGTAAGG
This sequence comes from Occallatibacter riparius, assembly GCF_025264625.1. Classification (NCBI taxonomy): domain Bacteria; kingdom Pseudomonadati; phylum Acidobacteriota; class Terriglobia; order Terriglobales; family Acidobacteriaceae; genus Occallatibacter; species Occallatibacter riparius. The sequence goes on along the minus strand of NZ_CP093313.1, from coordinate 3,649,351 downwards.
GTAGATGTCGGCCGAGTTGTCGATCTCGCGGCCTTCGGCGGAGTCAAAGAAGATTCCATAACCGCCGCGAAACACTGTCTTCGGCGTGATGCGATAATTCACGCCGAACCGCGGCGCAAAGGGCGTCTTCGGCCCATCATGCGGAACGGAACCGCAATAGCGCAGAATCGGACCCCCGTCGTAACCTGCCCCCGGTGCAACTCCGTTCTTGCTGAGAACCGGGTCCGCATAGCAAAGGCCGCCCTGAGGGTTCTTGGTGTCGAGCCAGAAGAAGTGATTCGATGCCTCATACGCCGCGGCACGGTAATCCCAGCGAAGCCCCATGCTCAAAGTGAGCTTCGGCGTCACCTTCCAGTCATCCATAACATAGGGAGCGAAGTAGTTGAAGACGTGGTCCTGAGGATTGCCCGCGGTGTCTTTGGGGCTCAATGGACCGGGAACGTAACCGGCAACGCCACTGAAGTAGCCCAGCAGCATGTCGGCAACTGCGTTGCCGGTTCCGCACAGGCCCGTTTTGTTCGGGCAGTTCGTGCCGTTCTGCTGGACGTTTGCCCCGTTAAAGGTCCAATCCCCATAGAAGTCATCATCCAGGTTGCGGATCAGCCGCCAGCGCCTGTAATCGGCACCGAAACCGAGGGTGTGCTTGCCCTTCACCCAGCTGAAAGAGTCGGCGTATTCCCAAGTCGGCCCCTCGGATCCGGTATAGGAATTGACCGATCCGCCGCCACTGCCGAACCCGCCGCTATTCAAAGCCACATTGGGCCAGGTCTGCTGGAGCGCCGTGAACGTCGTGAAGGTTCCGGATAGTCCCAGTTCCGAAACAGCATCGGATGTGATCTGCGGGCCCCCTTGCGGCGCGTTCGCCGAAAGATGCCCGAACCGGAAGTTATTCACCATCGTCGATCCGAGATTGACCGTGTGCGATACAGTCCAGCTCGTCTGGCTCTGAAGGTAGATCTCGTAGCCGTTGACCAGGTCCTGCGAGTTGTAGAAGGCCTTGTTGTTGTAGTTGGCATCGGTATAGCGGAAAAATACCGATCCAAATTTGCCGAGGTTCTGATCGCCGCGATAGGACTGCTGATTCTGGTGCAGCGGGAATCCAACCCCCTTGACGTAATTCACCACGCCCGCACCTTCAGGTAGATTGTCGATGGTCGGCGTCTGCCAGAATCCGTGCTTCACGGCAACAGTGCCAACGTTGCCGGTCAGCAGGGCCGAGGGGATCGTATTGTTCGGGAATGGCTGCCCCGTTGCTGGATTGACCGGCATGCAATTCCCGCCCAACGACAATAGCTTGCTGCAATCCGCTGTTCCATAGGCCGGCAACGGTCCGCCAGTAAGGCCCGAACCCGCCGGCGCTACATATTGCTCGGCCGAGAAGTTGCCCTGCAGTATGTCGGGATTCGGCATTTCGGTAGCTTGCACAATGCCATTGGTGATGCGCCAACCCTCGTAGTTGGCCATAAAGAAGCTCTTGTTACGTCCGTCATACAGCTTGGGGATGAAAATCGGGCCGCCGGCGACAAATCCGAATTGATTCTGGCGTAGCACCGGATTGTCCACGCCCTGCACTGAAGCGGTGGGAAACGGCTTGGCATCGAATGCGTCGTTGCGAACGAAATAGAATGCCGCCCCGTGCAGGTTGTTGGTGCCGCTCTTGCTCACGATGTTGATCTGCGTCGCGCTGAATCCCTGGTCCGCGGAGTATGTTCCGCTCGAAACCTTGAATTCCTGAATGGCGTCCTGCGAAAGAACTACGGCAGGAGTCACCAGGGCTGCGTCTGTGTTCACCAGTCCGTCGAGCGTGTAGTTGTTGCCCTCGGGACGGCCGCCGTTCACGCTGATCGCGTTGCCCTGCCCCTGGCGCATCGTTCCCTGCTCGCCGCCCACTGTGACGGCTCCCGCTCCCACCAGCAGAAGCTGCATGAAGTTGCGACCGTTCAACGGCAGGTTCTCAACTTGCGTTTGGCTGACGAGGCTGGAAAGTTCCGCGGTGTCGGTATCTAGCGCGACTGCCTGTGCCGTAGTGGTAATCGTCTCGCTTACCGCCCCGGGCTTAAGAGAAAGGTCCACTCGAGCGTGCTGGTTCACCGTAAGCACAAAGGACGAAATAACAGCTTTTTGGAAGCCGGCGGCTTCGGCACTGACGGTGTAAGTGCCGGGATTTAATGCAGGTGCGTTGTAGTCACCCGCACTGTTCGTGAGGGTCTGGAAGGAAACCTTGGTTGCGGTGTTCGTTACCGTGATCTTGACGTTCGGCACAACTGCGCCGCCGCTGTCAGTCACAGTTCCCAGGATTGTTCCGGTTGCGCCTGCCTGCCCGAAGAGCATGCATGGCATGGCAAGCAGGACGGCAAGTCCCAGAACAAGGCGGATACTTCTCATGTGAGCCTCCTGAAATTCCTTTCATTGGTTCGCGCTTGATTTCCTGGGGTGTAAGGACGGAAACTAGTTGTCATTGATCAAGCGGATTCCGATTGAGAAATCTATTCTCATTGAAAACGGAGACGACCCTATCCGCTTCATACGACACTGAGCAAGGTTCTGAACGGTTTCGGCGGCACGTTAAGACGTTATCGACAGCTAAGTGCTTGTTTTCTTTACCAGATCACCCGGAGGGGTTAAGAGCTGAATGGGACTGATCCAGTCCGAATCTGCTAACATCCGCGGGCTGGCCCGCTCAGGGAACATCGGAGGGAATATGCCAAATACCGGCTTATTGATCGAAGACGGAGGAGTCGAGCGCGCCCCGTTCAGCGCGGAATTCCAGGCCGCTGTCAGGTCGGAACTGGACACCCTGCTGAAGGCTCCAATCTTTGCCCAGAGCGGCCGATGCAAGCGATTTCTGCATTATGTTGTGATCCAGACTCTGAGCGGGAACGCCGGTGAACTGAAAGAGCGGACCATTGGCATCACCGTATTCGAGCGAACCAGCGACTACGACACCGGCGACGATTCGATCGTCCGAGTCACGGCGAACGAGGTTCGCAAACGCCTCGGGCAATACTACGGCGAAACTGCTGGCCCCCACCCAGTTCAGATCGAACTGCCCCGCGGCTCCTACGTACCTGAATTCAAATTCCAAGCGCCTCGGAAAGCCAGAAAAGCGGAGAATGCCTCCGTTGTCGAGTTGTCCAGCGGAAGGTCCAGCACTGCGGAAGCATCGCCTGAGGTGAGGCTGGAGACTCCTGCAACTGTTCCGCCGACGGACACGGCGCCCGAATCCTCTCCAAAAACCACGATCTCTCGCACGCGGCTCATCTATCTGGCTGCTGCGGCGACTCTGATCATCGGCGCTGCCTTGGCTGTCCTGATGATCAGAGACCATTCGCAGAATAGCGGGCCCGATTTATGGAACTCATTCCTTCACCCGGGAAGCCCCGTCCTGGTGTGTATCGATACCCACCAGCTCCCGGCCACGGGTGCCGTCTCAAAGGATGGGCAGGCATTCGTCGATATGGTTCTTCGAAAGCAGATTGTCGCTTTGGACGACGCCGCCGTCCTTTCCTCCATGGCCGCTCTGCTAGGCAAGAAGGAGATCCCATTCCGTGTCGTCGCCGCCGACCAGGTCTCACTCGCAGACCTTAGGCGCCAGCCGGTCATCCTCATCGGCGCTATCGATAACCCGTGGACCATTCGGCTGACAAAGGATCTGCCGTACAGGATCGAAGTGTCCAATCCGCCCGGCTCTGGTGCGGGGAAGGAACCCGTTGCCTCCATCGTTGATAATCAGCACTCCGGAACTCGATGGTCCGCCGATCTCGGTACCCCTTTCAAAGACTGGAAGAGCGATTATGCGGTGATCGCAAAAGTAGATGACGTGACAACTGGTGTCCCCGTCTTGATCGAAGCAGGACTCGGCAACGATGGCACCCTCGCCGCGAGCGAACTCATCGCAACAGACAGGCTGTCCGCCAGCTTGGCGAGCGTGCGCTCCTGCCGAAACAGAAGGAACTTTGAGGTCGTCATTGAAACGCAGATTATTGACACAAAGTCCGGGCCGCCGCACGTGCTGCGCCTGACTTGCTGGTGAAATCCGAGACGTGGAGCGGTCATCGAAAGACTCGCAAACGATCAACCATTTCAGTCTTAAGTCCAATACAGAAATGATTTACATTGACATCTTTGCGCCTTCATCCTTAAAGTGCGTTGCGATGATGGCAGCAGGAGGAGCGGAGTCCTTCCGTCCTCGTTCCCGCGTGAATCTCCGTGCGCTGCTCGCGGACTCGCGCCGATGCGACGACATGAATCGTCGAATCTTCCACCATCCGCCGGCCGGTTGTGCCGCCGAAAGACCGTGAAGGTCATGAGGCCTGTCCTCTCCCAGCCGGATGTTGGGCGCGTTAGAAGGCCTCGCAGCAGGTTTAGGACAATCGTAGGGATAGCTTCCAGAGGAAGTCAATAAAGTGCAGCATTTTATGCGGTAATAAATATGGCTCCTCAGGTATTAGTCAAACCTTCGTTTCAGCGCATTCCGAGCTGTCCCATAGGTTATATGTAAGATTCTATTTTGCTTGCGTTTACACGAAAACCCCATCCCAGAGCGCTCCATATAATCCTCTACAAGCGCGCCTGTTTTGTTGCTATTTTTGTTGTATTCTTGGTGTCGTTGTTGATGCCGAACAGCGGCGGGAGAGAACGAAATGAAGCTGACAGATACGGCACTGCGAAACGCCAAATCAGCGAAAATCGCATACACGGTAGCCGACGGGCACGGCCTGTTTCTTCTAATACAGCCCAATGGCGCGAAGCTGTGGAGATTCGCCTACCGCTTCGAGGGAAAGCAGAAGCGACTGGCGCTCGGAGCGTACCCGGTCGTAACGCTCGCAAAAGCCCGCGAGAAGCACATAGAAGCCCGGCGAGCACTGGATAACGGCATTGACCCAGCCGCTCAGCGGAAGGCAGAGAAGCAATCGGCAAAGGGTGACACATTCGGCGACATTGCCGGTTTGTGGTACGAGCATTGGAAGCCTCACAAGAGCGCCCGCTACGTCGTCACAATGGACAGCCGACTCAAAGCCGACATTCTGCCCGCAATTGGCTCCCGGCCCATCGCTAAGATCGAAGCACCCGAAGTGATCGAAATGGTGAAAGCGATTGAGGCAAGAGGGGCCTGTGAAATCGCGCGGCGAGCACTTGAGGTTACGAGTCAGGTATTTCGATATGCAATCGCCAATGGGCTGGCACAGCGCAACCCGGCGGCCGATGTGAGAGCGTCAGACGTACTCAAGCCTGTGAAGAAGACCAATCACGCTCGCGTAAACGCGAAGGAGCTACCTGCGCTTTTGGCCGCAATCAACAGCTATGGCGGCTATCGGGGCGGACAAACGAGCATGGCGATGCGGTTGATGTCTTACACGTTTCTTAGAACCAGCGAGTTGAACGGGGCGCGCTGGGACGAGGTCAACTTCGCCGACGCGCGGTGGGACATTCCCGCACAGCGCATGAAAAAAGACAGGCCCCACATCGTCCCGCTCTCGCGTCAGGTTGTCGACCTGCTCAAACGGTTGCGGCGAGAGAACGAGAACAGCGAGTACCTATTTCCCGGCGTCAGAGGACACATGAGCGGGGGAACAATCTCGAACGCGCTAAAGCGCATGGGGTACAGGGGCAAGATGACAGGACACGGATTTCGGGGTGTTGCATCGACGCTGCTGCATGAGCAGGGGTGGCCCCATGAGCATATAGAGTTGCAGCTGGCTCATGCAGCCGTTAATGCCGTGAGCGCCGCCTACAATCACGCCCTCTACATTCCCCAGCGCCGCGAAATGATGCAAGCATGGGCAGACTACCTAGATAATGAGTTGGCTAAAGCTCTCCAGATCGCAGGAGCTAACTGATCACCCACATTCATACAGCAGCAAACCGAGCCGCCCTTCGGGGCGGCTTTTTCACCCACACAGGACGGTTTCTCTGTACCACTGCGCCGGACTCACCCTTGCTGGTTCGTGATCTCCATCACATAGGCACACTCCCAGCGCGTCGCAGACTGTAGTCATTCCTAATTCCGTTGGGGAACGCGACCGAGACACCCACGGCACGGGAGATTCTGCCGGGAGGTGGATCGGTGCAGTACACAGCACTTTGCCAGAAAATAGATGAGTTGCAGGCAAGCGGTGACACCGAGGATCTCTTGCGATATGTACGGATGCTCGCGTACCGGCGGCTCTACGATGAGGATGCAGCCCAGACGGTAACGATCAGAGTGTTTCAGCGTATATCTCACTATGAGCCGATTGCTCCCTTTCACGCATGGGTTAACCACATCATCCGAGGGGTTCGTGCGGATATGTTCAAAGCGATGGAGGAAGCGAATCGCAGCATCCCCTTACCTGACGAGCTTTACGCTGGCAACGACCGGCACCCTGAGATTCAGTTCCCGAGCGAGCAGGCGAGGCAGGTCTTTGAACTCAAGGCCGAGGGTTTCAGTCCATCGGAGATCGCCACAGCTCTGGGTGTCAGTCGCAATACGCTCGATCAGAGATGCCACCGCTGGAAGAAGCAAATAAAGTTGAAAGCGACGTAAGAAATAGCCCTGTCATACGGGTTAACAGTATGAGAGGGGAAAGGGACACCACGAGATCCCGCGCACTCGGCTGGGTCGCCACGGTGCCGCGCAGCAGGCTGCTGGTTCGCAGCACGTAACTCAATAGCACCCACAACCCGCGCACATAAGACCGCCTTCGAGGGCGGTTTTTTGTTGCCCGGAATCTATCAACGCGCCCGCGACGCTGGCGCATCGCATCCGTGTGCATTCACGGCAATGAGGATCACTATGACGAGTACCGAGGAACGCTTCTTGAGGCTACCCGAGGTTATCACCCGCGTCGGCCTGAGTCGGTCGCAAATCTACCGTCTGATGGCACGGGGAGAGTTTCCGATGGGGGTGCGATTGGGGATGAACAGCACCCGGTGGACGGCATCGAGTATCAACAGCTGGATTGCCGAGCGAATCAACAGCCACCAATCATTCGCACAAGCTGCGTAGGTCTTGGCCTCGCCTCACTTTTGCTGGGCTGTGTCCGTGCACTCCGCGGCCCAGCAAACCACTCGTCATTTAGCGCAGAAAGGGAAGACATGACCGCTCGCGACTTCGGAGCACTCGTCAACGCGCAACCGCTCGGCCCCGGGAGGTGGAAGGCTCAATGCGCCGCGCACGACGACAGATCACCTTCACTCTACATTCGAGAGGGCAAAGATGGCCGCGTGCTCTTGCACTGTTTTGGCGGATGTACAACAGACGGCATCTTGTCGGCACTCGGGTTATCACGACGCGATCTGTTCACCGGCCCGCCGCCATCGCCCAAACAGATAGCTGAAATGCGAGCGGAGCACGAGTGTAGAGAATCCGAGCGCGAGCGCAGAGCAGCGGAAAAGCGCGAGGCAATGCGGTGTATGCAGCGCGCGCAGATAGTGGCCAACTCTTTAGGCAAGGCGCTAGCCCAAGACCCCGAAGACGACGCTACGGCAGAAGCGTTTGCCCATGCTTGCGAAGCCCTTCACAGGGCCGAACTGAGGGTGGAAAGCACCCGGTGAAGCGCGAAGGCGCAGAAGGGAAATGCGATGGATGTCGATGTACGGCAATTGGGACAGGATGTCTTCGGGGAAGATAAGGCCGAACGAGAGATAGAGCACTTGCAAACTGCTTTGAATGAAGCCCTCATGCGTGGGGATCAGATAACGGCAGGCGCAGTGTCGGACTCATTGGCAGACAGGTTGCCGGTCTGGAACGGCTGGCCCGCAGAATTATTCGACCTGCGCGAAGACTACACGGCTGGGCTTCTGGACGAGATCGCGGCATTCATTCGGCGCTATGTCGTCTTGCACGATAATCAAGAGGCGATTCTTGCCGTCTGGGTTCTCCACACTTACGTCTTCCAGTTCTCGTTTTTCACACCATACATCTTCGTAACCGCAGCGGAGAAGGCGTGTGGAAAGTCCTTGTTGATGGACGTGCTGCGCGTGCTTGCGCACAACCCTCGCAGGGCAGGAGGAATCACAGCCGCCGCATTGGTGCGTGTCATTGACCGGGAAAGAGCTGCCGATGCGAAGGATAGACCAACCCTTTTCCTCGATGAGATGGATGCGCAGTTGGCGAGCAACCCCGAGTTTGCCGCTACCCTGCAAGGCATCCTCAACGAAGGCTTCGTGCGTTACGGAGTCGTAACGAAGTGCGACGGGAAGAATAACGAGTTGCGCGACTTCGCGGTGTACTGCCCCAAAGTGTTTGCAGGTATAGGCAACCACCTGCACGACACCACAGCCTCCCGCTCGATCCGTATCGAAATGAGACGCAGGACCGCCGGAGAGCGTGTGCGGTCATTTGACACCGAACAAGCAGAGGCAGAAGCATTGCCACTCCGCGAGATGATCGAGCGCTGGTCGAAAACCGTTACGCCAGTGCTTCGTGCCGCCTTCCGCTACGGACAAGTCTCTGGTTTTGACGGGCGACAGAATGATACAGCGCGGCCGTTGCTGACAATTGCGTCACTAGCGGGTGAAGCGTGGCATAACCGAGTCTTGCGAGCCATACGGCTAGCGTTTGCAAGTAACGCGGAAGCTACCGAGTCCTTCGGGGCGATGCTACTGTCTGACATTCGGGCGCACTTCGATGAGAGACGCACCGACAGGCTGACCACCGCTGACGTGCTGGAGTACCTGCACCAGCTAGACGAGCGGCCATGGATCGCGTGGGGATTCCGACACGAGCCGATGAGGTCGCACCAACTCGCCAAGGAACTTCGTAAGTATCGCATCGCTCCGCGCACCCTTCGGATCGGGAGCGGTACAGCGAAAGGTTATCTACGGACCGACTTCGAGGATGCGTGGGCCAGGTTCTGCGCTTCGGTGGTTGCAGACCCCGTAACGGCCGTCACATCGTCACACACCGCCTCAGTGCTGGCTGAAACCCTGTTACTGCCTGATCCGGAGCACGGCACGCCCGTCACGAGCGAAGAGGAGTGGCTGCGACTATAGGCTGCCGTCGCAACTCTGTGCCGTAACACGCCAAACACACGAAACACGGAATCACCACAACTGGTGCGGCTCGTGACGCCGTTACGCATTGTTACGCCTTTTGGAAAGGCAGAAGCATGGTTGCCGAACTGATCAAACGAGTCGCCGAATCAGGCGCAGTGCTCATTATCGAAGGCGGGAAGCTGCTAGGCAGACCAGCAGAGCGGCTGGCACCCTTCGTAGCGGAGTTGAAGCTGCACAGGGCCGAAGTAATCGCGTACCTGAGCCGCCCGAAAACTGCCGCCGATGAATGGGCCGAGGACTTCACCCAATGGCTCACTGAGCGGTGCCAAGTGAGCGACCGATTTAGCACGAACCTCGCGTCGCTCTATCGGGACTTCAACAGATGGTGCCGGGACGCGAACGACTGGCCCTGCGATGCTCCTGCGTTCGCGAAGCTGCTGGCGGAGACGGGCTTCACTATCGCCTGTATCTACGGCGAAACCCTTGTGCATCGGCTTGGACTCGCGGAAGACGTTGAGTTCGTGCGGCATGTATATGGCCGAGGCTCTGCGGGCCGTTCCGCAGAATGACAACAACCAACCAACATGAACATGAGGATCGCTATGAGCGCTTTCATCGAATTGGAGAAAAGGAAAACGAGCAATGCGCACGAACTCGCATCACTCGCAGAACTCAAAACCCACATGCAGCGCAGAATTGACACGCACAAGCGACTACTCCGGCTGTGGTCTGAGTACCCAGATAAGGCAAAGCGAGTCCGGGCAGCGCTAACAAAAGCGGAAGCCGTGATTGCCTACGTTGACGGTGAAGTTGAGCTCATCAAAGAGTTCGCGCCGACGCAGGACCAAATCCATAGCATCGACAAGCTACTCTGCGAGAACCTTCAACTCTCGATCCAACTCAATGGAGCGCAAAACGAGTTGAATTGGGCGGAACGTGAGGAACGTCCCAAGTCCGCCGCTGCCGCACGGATTCGTGTGGAACAAGCTAACGCAGCATGGGAAAAGAACCGCAAGGATCTCTGTGCGGCTTATGTAGCAGCTGGGTTTGCACCTAACGGGAACTGACCTGAATGCGGGCCGGGGCCGTGAGCTTGCGGGCCCGCTCCAACCAGAAAGGAGTTACAGGCAATGGCGAAGAAGATTGCGGGCTATGCTGCTCGCTTCGACAGCCCGAGCGACGACATTGGGTTCATCGAGACTATCGACCATCACGCCTTTGATGGAGTACTGAGAACAAAGCCGGACGTGTTGGTTCTGTTCAACCACGATGCCCACAAGCTGCTCGGGCGCACGGCAAGCGGCACGGCACGGGTGAGCGTTGATGCTCGTGGCCTGCTGTATAGCTGCGACCTGCCCGATACCACGGTGGGCCGCGACGTTTACGAACTTGTGAAGCGCGGAGATGTTGTAGGCAGCAGCTTCGGATTCGTTGTGGCTGAGGACGTGTGGAACGTCGCTCCAAACGGCCAGGTCAAGCGTACGATTCTCAACCTGTCGCGCCTCATCGATTGTAGCCCGGTCGTCACACCGGCCTATCCATCAACCTCCGTCACTATCTGACGGGCAACGCTCCAAGGAGGAACTGTTTCATGGCAAGAGAGCATGTGGACATCGTCGAGGACATGATGAGAAGCGTCGAACTCACCCGCCTCGGCGGCGCAGATTGCGAGGAACTTCATCAGTTGGAATTGGCCTTGATTGACGCGCTCCCGAGAGCGGCAATGCAACCACCCGAAACGCGGGTGCTCAAACGGAACGGGCGTGAGACGCGATTCATGATCGACGGAAACCCCTGTACGCTTGAGCAGTTCAAAGCCTACGCCAAGGGCAAAGGGATCGATGCGGCGAAGCTGGAGCAGCGTATCGGCAAAAGTGCAGGCGAGCGGGAGCAGATCACTACCCGCTCTGCGGTTCAGGCAGAGTAGCAACAGAGCGGGCTGGCGAACGCTGGCCCGCCTTACATTCCCCTTGCTCACGCTGTACGGGCCCGCCGTGCAGCCGGAGGCGATTTGGGCGTTCAAACCCGCGCCCGAGCCCAACAGCGCGCTGGCCGGATGCTGGCCCCAATGGTTTCCTATATGCCAAGATGATCTTCGCTTATGTTCAGCTCATCACGCTCTTTGGTTAGCCCTAACTGCTCGTCGTTAGCCCGTAGGAACTGGCGGTACTTCCCGAGTCGGTCGATGTGAAAAGCGCGCTTCGATGTGAGCGTTTTTGTAAGATCCTTGGTCAGCTTATTGAGACAAGTCTGTGACACATCAAGGTCAGCTACGGACAGCAGGAACTTGCCGATTTCAGGATCCGACTCGTAGAGAAAATCAGTTATCTCTTGGACGATGGAGGTCGCTACGTAACCACTTTTTCCGCTCTCTCTGAGAACCGCGATATGGCTTTCACCGCCGCAGCCCTCGACGTGTTCCTTGCACTGGAGGAGGATGTATGCAGCCAGAGTGACGCCCAGCTTTACGTTCATACTTGGCGAATACATTCTGCTGGCTATGAAATCGGATAGGTAGTAACCTGCGCCGCCTGAGATGTAGTCGGTCACGTCATTTACAACGGGACCGGTCGCCGAAAAAAGGCAGCTAAACTCGTCCATCGTGATCCCGTACAGCAAGTCGACTTGCGGGCAAAGGCCGTTCTGGAAGATTCTTCCGTACTCCTCATACGTGCTTTTGATCTTTGACTCGGCAATCACACATGCGTCGGAAAGCGATTCACACCACCTAATGGCCGCCCAAACTTCATTCAAGAGTTTGTCGATGAAAGGTCCGTCCCCGGCCCCACAAAACGCAGCGGCGAATCGCCGATCCTTTTCCCCCGACAACGGGTTAAAGAAACCGTGGTGGACTTGCAGTTTCGTGACGTTCTTCTTTGCAGCGCCTGCCGTTTCCTGAGTGTCAGCACAAAGAACGATGCCCCCATCGCACTTGAATCCGGCAACGATTGTCACCATTTACCTCCGAGTCGGATAAAGCATAGTCGCGTCGACACAAGACTCTTCGTTATTTATGTCCCATTGGTGCGGCCCTCCGCATCCCGAACTCTTCATGGCTTACACCGCGTTCATGCCGCACCGAAGGCGGTTGCTGGTGAGATAAGGACAGTTGCAACCAAGATCAGATATGGAAGTCTGCACATAATGTTTCCTGCTCGATAGGTCGGGTGGGGCGTCTGAAGATTGCCTCAATCGTATCGCACTCGGACCGCATGCAATGTAGGGGGACGTTAGCACATGAGAGTCACCCCATAGAGCCCGATGCACGAACGCCATTGCAGAGGCGTGCACACTGAGGTACAAAGGTTACATAAAATCTCACAGAGGACAGTCAACGTCGGATGGCGATCATTTGCCTTGGCCACACGCTATCAGGCGCTCGGTGCGAGAGACTCGCTTCCGAGGGGAGTCTCTACTGCTACCTGCATGATCATGACACCCCGATATTCACGCCGGTGTCACGGCGTGGGGCGAAGAAGGCCGCTGCAAGGAAGCCCATGAAGATGGCCGCGAAGAAGGCCGCGAAGAAAGCCGCGAAGAAGGCCGCGAAGAAAGCCGCGAAGAAAAGGTGAACGTTTCGGAGCACGCCCATGGCGGATAAGGTCAGTGTTGCAATCAGCGCCTGCGATGCAGCTGCCAAAGAATATGACGACTATTACAAGAGCTTCTCAGGAATCGATGCTAAAGCTCAGGGGACCGCGACTGTTGGCGGCATAGTGCTGGCAGCCGTGGCCAGCTTTTTCAAAGACGGCTATGTGGTCGCGCTCATGAAGGCCGGAGGTCTGAAAGTTCTCGTGGTGGTGCTGCCGCCCGCCCTTTCTCTGGTCGCAGTAATCTTGTCGGCGGTTGCGCTCCGCGTCAAAGACATTATCGTTCCATTCGAGTCTGTCAACCAGATGCGAGAAGCGACAGACCTGTCAAAACTCTCCTCTGAAGAGTTTTCGGATGAGCACGTTATCACGTTCTATCTTCGCCGAAACCGTCGATGGCGGGATGCGCTTGAGAGCATCCACGGCGCACTCCAAACCAAGGCGAACTGGACATTGGCTGCGCAGTGTGTCCTGATTACGGCGCTGTTTGCGTTGCTCGTACTGTACCTTCTCGTTTTGAACCATGCTTAGCATCGATAGGTGCTCTCGCGACGCATGGAGTCGAACGCCAAGCGCGGGAACGAGCAGCGTAGGGGGATATGGGGGTCAAATAGTCCTATCGAAAGCGCTCCCAGACCGCAACGCCTGCTCGCGTGTATACACTCGCGAAATGAAGGGTGGGGGTATGGCACCCGAAGCGCTCATACAGAGAAAAACAATTGTTGTAATAATTGTTTACACTGGCAGGTTTTCTTATCTATAAATAACTGAAATTAAATAGCTTAGAACATGAAGATTGGCTCCTCAGGTAGGACTCGAACCTACAACCCTTCGGTTAACAGCCGAATGATAAACCTCGGAGTACACATGTTTTCAACGGAGTAGACAGGAGCCAAGAGGAACGATCGGAGCCTCTACGGCACGCAATTGGACCAAATTCTGGACCAAGAATTCAACACAGCCCCCCGGTTCTCACTACCTGATCGTGGAAGAATCGGACCAAATGTAGGCCGCACCGAAGCGAGTTCATCCACCGATCACTCGTTGCAAGATCTTCCGTGCCAAGCTGACGCTGTCAGAAATGGCCGCATAGACGCGAGGAGACGAATATCCGATATCGTCTCGCGCCAAACGAACAGCCGCGATGATCGACGCGGCAATGACGACGGTGCTGGCGAAGCGATCCTGATTCCGACGGTCCTGTTCTTCGCGGGCGATTGCCCGCTTCATCTCGCCCATTTGACGTCTCCAGCGCGCCGAAACTTCCCAACGAGTTCATGCGAAAGTCGTCCTTGGAAAATGTCTGTGGGCAAGTAGCGGCGTTGCTCCTCGCACAGCGGGCATTTAGCAATGATCCAGGAGTCCGGCAGAGTTTCCACCGGCGCAGGGATGTTCCGTCGGCATTCCTTGCACGCAACAACAAACGGATAAAGGCCTGAAGGAGCATGGAACATCATGACCAGTATAGGCGAATAAAAGGAGAAGATTTCCACCGGGTTGAGCTTCGATCCTCAGGACGCTCAAAGTAGATTCATCGGTGTGCCATTGGCTCAGAGAGGTCCAACGCGCCACCACAACTGATCCGTAAGGAGTTACTCCGCGAATCGCGTGCGCGATGAGATGCGAGTGTCGTGCCTCCAGTTGGCTATTCTGGAAAGAAAAGAGCGCGAAGGTACTTCATCCCAGGGCTTTTCGCTCTCGTAGATCAATAGCGGAGCGCATTCTTCCACCCACATTCAACCTCTCGACGCGACGCCAGTTTCGTCGTCTTTCATCTGTGGGTAGTGTCTGTCTCCCCACTCAGCAATCGCCTTGAGCAGTTCCAAAACCGAGTACCCGATAGGGTTCGCCAACGAGTATTCCACCCGCGGCACCTTGCCGGCGAAGTCTGTACGAGTGATGAGTCCGTCTTTTGTCATCTGCCGAAGATGCTGATTCAGCACTTTCTTTGAGACTGGCGAAAGCCTTCTTTTAAGTTCTCCGAAATGTATGGGACCACTCTGGAGATGCCGGAGGATCGGCGCCCTCCACTTCCCTTCAACCAAGGTGATCGCGAACTTGGCGGCCAACTCCTCGCAGGCCGAGAACGGGTACGTTTGCCTTCGAGCTTGATCGATCGCGAAGACGGTTGCAGGTTGAGCGCCCGCGAGGAGACGCCCAGACGAATCACGGTCATCTTCCCGAAGAAGATCTTCGCTTGCTCGTGATGTCGATGTCCGCTGCACGCCAGAAGTCCTGCAGCTACTAAAGGCATTTCCGAGGGCCAAGTGTGGGGGCGAAATTGAAGTTTTTTTGCGAGATCTCGCCTATACTACGGGTACCTGGTGGTTCCTCCCCCTCCGGGCAAATGCTCCCGAATGCCGCCTAATGGTCGCAGCTGGCAAGTGCTGACGTGGAGTTGGGCCTGCACGACTGGACACCCTCCTTCTGATCAGGTTTTGGAGGCCGCTGCTAACGCAGCCTGGCCCTACGCGCTTCTATGCGCCTGGACATTCCTCAATGACGCCCACATCGCCCATGATCTGATGGAGCACGCCGTCCGAAACGCGACCGATTACATTACCCGTCATCCCGATGCCAGCTCGGCAAAGGTAAACGCTCGGGTAAAAAGCGAGATTCGCCGCGAGGCGAAACACCTGGCTTTCAAGCAAAGGCGCGAACGCGCAAGCGGTTCGGCATCGGACTTCGAAGCTGTTTGTGCCGCACAGCCACAAATCGAGCAACGCATCTACGCGAGTGAGATTTTCGCCAAGCTGTCGCCATTTGCTCAAAGCATCATCAATTGGCGCTGGCTCGGATATTCGTGGCGAGAGATCGGTCGTGACCTGGAAATGGACTACTCGGAGGTCCGCAAGGCATACTTCCGTGAGTTGGGGTTGCTGCTTGATGATCTATCCCAACCTGGAGAGTCCCCTAAATGCGGCTGAGCTGGCGCCGGTCCTCAGACGCTGAAGACCGGTTTGAGCAATGGATTGCGCAGCAACATCAGCGAAGAGTACTCGCAGGGGAAACGAGTCCCTCAGGCCCATGTCCTGACGAGATCTTTCTCCGGGACTTGGCACGAAGATCCCCCAAAATATCGCTTTCCGATCCGCGTGTAGATCACGCGGCAACCTGCCCCACGTGCATGAGCAAGCTTCTTGCTATTCGACAAGAGCAGCGCTCGCGTCGGCGGAAAGTCATGATCGCTTCAGTTGCCGCTTCCTGCGCCATTCTCGTGACCGCAGTGCTCGTTGGAATATACACAACCCGCCACACGCCGACGACAGATAATGCCATAGCCGTTTCTCAAACGGTGGACCTCTGGGACGCTGGAACTGTTCGCGGCGAACAGGCAGGTCAATTACAGTCTGTGTTATTGCCCGCGGCTCACATCAATCTCACGATTGTGCTGCCACGGCATAGTGCTCCCGGCCAGTATCTGGTCGCGATCACTCGTGACCAGAGCGGCAATGGTGTAGTCGCTGAGGGTCTTGCCCTCACAGCAACAAACGGCGAGAAGGAGCAAATTTTGACCAGCATCGATCTGAGCAAAGCCCAGGCTGGCCAATACTTCCTCTCAACCACACACGAACAGGACCAAGCCGCGTACTACTACCCGCTTCAGATTAAGTGATGAATCACGCCCGTGCCCGCGGAAATCAGCCGAGGAAATTGGTCGAAACAGCCCCGCCGAAGCGTAGGGATGTGATTTCCGTCATCGTCGGCGTGATGATGGGGCTGAGCTGATTGGCCTGCGTTTCGAGGATTTTGTCATAGGTGATGATCTCAATATCGACATTCTGCCGGCGACGCTTATCAACCCACACCATCCTTTCCTTGTCGTCATAATCGCGCCCGAGGACCACGGCGAGTCGCGCCGACTGCGGGATGTAGCCGAACTGGCGCATCATTTTGCGGTAGTTCTCCGGATGATTGACGTATTCGCCGTAATCGCGGATCTGGTCGATCGCTTTATGTAGGAGCGCCGTGAATCCCGGGTGATTCTTGTGTTGATTAAGTAGCTCTTCGGCGGGGCCTTTGAGTTCGAGCAGATCAATATCTCGCAGGTCAGACGCGCCGAGGATTGACGTAAAGGCAAAATCCGGCGACCAGCGATGAGTGCGGTAGGAAGGATGTGGCGTCTGGATGCCCAACCGCAGCTGCGACAGGAAGAACGGGTTCTCTTCAAAGAATCTCTGCATCTCCCGTTCACTGACCTTCATCTCGAGGAGCCGTTGAAATATCTCGACATCGGCGGCGATGGCTTCATTGTCCCGCATAACAGTGACCCATCCCCGGTGATTGCGGCGGTCTGCGGGTGCGTAGTAGTAGGCGCTCTCCATCTCCGGATCTTTCTTCTTGAGAGCTGGCGCGAGTTTAGCCCGACCTTTCTCGAACGTGAACATAATGCCGAGTTGGCGGTAATCTTCGAGGATGCGCTTGAGGTATTCGTCGACGGTGTCCTTTACCTGCGAGATGATTTCCTGCGGGTAGGGAGTGGGGTGGATGATCGTTACATTCAGCTTTCGTATCTCGTCGGGATAGCCGAAATGGTATGGCTGGTCAGAAATGGCGATGAACGGGATGGATTTCCACTTGCGTCCATCGCGCATGGCGCAGGACTCCGGCAACCTACGGAATTCCGCGGCTAATTTCAACACGCGCGGGAGCGTGTACGTCGCAATCGTCTCCGGGTCGGTGTCGGCTTTGCACAGGATCGCATCGACCGCCGCGCGTTGGCTGACCGGGTCGAATTTTAGATATCCCATGAGCCGCTCCAAGGGGAGCGACTCGACAATGTGCTTCTGGTCGCGAAGCGTCTTGACGAGCAGGGCATGGTCGCGGTCTTCAAAATGACCGGTCGTTGTGAATAGAATGTTCATGCAACAATCACAATTATCCCGCAACTGGCCTGCATACTTGGTTATTTCATGAGTAACGAAGTACGTGCTAGGGCCCTACGGAATCAGGACCTTACATGGAAATCGGCAACTTCAGTTCGTGGAAGCGCACCGGAAAGACTTTCTCGAAGAGCGGCCAGGGCGATGCACAGATAGTGAAGTGCATAGACGACGATGACGGCGGACTCTATGTGATGAAGACGATGCCTCCGGGACAAGCGCGCAGACCAGAGCGTCAGGAACGTTTCAAGCGAGAGATCGAGGCGCTGCGCCAGTTCGATGACCCGCATGTTCTGAGAATCGTAGACTACGGAGCGGACGAGCGCGGCGCGCCCTACCTGGTCACGCCGTATTGTGAAAACGGCAGCCTCGACGCCGCGCCCAAATTGAGCGTGATGGAAACGCTCCGCAGGTTCCTCGGCATCTGCCAAGGCGTGGCGCACGCCCACGAGAAAAACATAGTGCACCGCGATATCAAGCCGCGGAACATTTTTCTCGACGGCAATGATGAGCCCGTCGTCGGCGATTTCGGCCTGTGCTTTCTTCTGGGCGACGAGAATACTGACGATGATCGCGTGACTGAGACGATGGAGGTCGCCGGTCCGCGTTGGTTCGGCGCACCGGAAACGCGAGATGGACGTCTCGAAGATGTGACGCCCACCGGTGACGTGTATTCGCTGGGCAAAGTGCTGCACTCGATGTTTCCCGGTACCAGACCGTTTGACCGTGAGGATCATCGCTCAGCTCGAAATCAGCTGGGCAAAGGTCTCGTTAACCGCCGCGAATATGAACTCGTCCACGAGCTGCTGGACAGGATGATTGTCCACAATCCGAGCGCCCGGTATCCTGATGCCAAAGTTGCCGCTGAAGCGGTGACGCGGCTGATTCGCATTCTTGAGGCGAACGGGAGGCCCATCCTGATTGATTTTCCCCACACGTGCGCCTTCTGCGGGCAGGGAGAGTACAAATTCCTGAATGGCCCGGAAGATCTCCGGAAGAATACCGAGGCTCCGCAGTCATGGGGGCTAACTGCTCCTGTCATGAGTCCCCAACCGGCCCAATACAGCCACAATTTCTTCATGATCGCGCTTTGCGACGTATGCGGGCATGTGCAGTTCTTCAGGCCCGACCTCGTGAAGGGCGCGAAGGATCTGTGGATGCGAAAGCCTCAATAGTCGTTAGCGGCGCGTAAAAGTTGATGCGCGAACGAAAATCGATTAATTGGAGGTGACTTTGAATTTCTCCCCCACTTTGGAAGAGATTTACGGATGAGCCCTTCGTTTTGGCAGCTTCCACTTCGTAACTAATTCAACTGTCTTTGGAAGCGGATTAACTAATTGGTCATAACCAACCAAATATTCTTCATGGGGGTTCTTAAGGAGCCGTTCGTGCCATTTTGTGCGCACATCGGTTTTGTGGCTGACACACCACGCAAGTAGGTCAGCAAACTGCAATGCGGGCGTCACCCTCATATCGCGATCAGTGATCTTCGTGACCCTGGCCAAGAAGGGGAGTTGCTTCAATACCTTTGGGTTGTTTGCGCGGTCGCAAATGTGGCCTCGAAAAGGCTCTCCCTGGTCAAAGTAAAGGTGAATGTTCTGTGCACCCAGCCCATCGAATCCCCACTTCATACAATCGAAAACGGCCTGTGTCGCGCACACTTCGTTGGCGCTACTGGGAACGCCCCGATTGTCCTGCCGGGCTTTAATGAACTCCGCTAACTTAATTGTGATCGAATGCGGGTAAAGCCCGAGTCGGCCAGGATCGTTGTATCGAATCGGGCGAGCGATGTGGCGTCCGATCACCTTGACACAATCCATAATGAACGCGTCTCGGCGTCTCGTATTCCAGCACTTCCCGAAATCGTTCTTTTGACCTATAGCGTCGGTGACGTGCAGATAGGCGGCGCGATGCTTGTTGAGTACCTGCCGCCACTCTCTGTTGAAGCGATGCCATTCGTGCTTTGTCCCTGAAACAGAAGCCAAAGTAATCACATCGTATTGCGTGCTGTCGGCCTTATTAGCGCCATCAAAATAGGTCATTACCAATGTTGGGATGAGATTCGTCCGTTGGTTTAACTTGCCGTATTTCAAAATGCCCTCATCGCTCTGCGAGACACAATCAGTGCCGAGATCTAGATTCTACGGCGATGAGCGATGGGCGTGAACGGCTTCGGGAGCATGAGCCTGATTGCAGACTTCGAGGATTACGTTGGGAAACACCGTTCTCGCCAGTGGGTGCCTCAGAATTTCACTGTTGGCCCCAAATCGCCCAAGTCACTCACCGAGGCGTAGAAAGATCGTCGACCGGGATCTTTGCCACCTTCTCAACCAGCCTTCGAGAATGTTTGCAAGCACTCGATTGCGAAGTTGAGTTGCCCATCATTGCCTCGACGTCTGTCCCGCCAATCAAATTCGACGAGACGGTCTGGTTCGATTGGTGTTCCTTCAAGAACAGATCCTCGCCACGTGTGATATGCCCCAGTTGGAAGTGCGAGGCGGAATCCGTTTCCTACTTTGACGGACGTGGCTGACAGCAGGCGGCCAGCCGTCTTCTCGCCGACGATCGTTGCAAGGTTGTTCTCCCGTGCAAAGGCGACGATCATTTCTGCCGCACTGGCGGTATGCCGATCGACCAGCAAAACGATACGTCCGTGGAACTGCTGTGGAGCGAGGCCTTCGGTTTCGAGGACAATTGGCTTCTTGGTGAGCATCGCTGGAGCAAAGCGCAACGCCAGAGGCCAAAGTGCCTTCGTATTCGATGGAATCCGGGAGAACCGGGGAAAGCTTAGTCTCTCGTGGTTGAGGTCTCCAGTTGTGCGGCGCTTATCGAGAGCGAAGCCGACCGGAATTCTCTCTGAGGTAAGCAAGCTCATCACTCGAAGAGCGCCGATTCCACCCCCAGTGTTTCCTCGGAGGTCGATAATCAACCGATCGACTGCTCCCAAGGAATGGACTGCATCCGTGATCTGATTGGCGACAACAACTCCAACCATGCCGGGGAACATGGCTATCTTCAGGTAGCCGATACCCTCTTTGAGTCGCCGCGCTTCGACAAGTGTCGGTTCGATGAAGTGGAGTTTCTTGCCTTTCGGCTTAGCTACGTCCACCATCACCATTCGCCGGTTTTCCTGATTGTCAATCAGCTCGACATTGGTTTGCTTGCCCATCGGGAATACCGGGTGCTCAGGCGGAATGATCTCCTCGCCGTTGACAGTCAGGAGAATATTGCCTGGCTCAATGCCCGCTATAGCCGCCGCCCCTCCGCTGTGAACATCTTGAAAGATCCACCGCTTTCCGTAAGCCGTTTCGTCGGCCAAGTAGGTTGCACTGAGCGCTGCGCGACTCGATGCCCTCCGCGCACTCTGATGGAAAAATCCCAGGTGGGAGGAATTTAGCTCCTTGAGTAGGTCGCTCACAGCTTGTTCGAACGCATCAGCGGTAGGAGCGGACTCTATTTTGGCTCTGTGCCTTTGTACTGCTGCCTGCCAGTCACGATTCAACTTCTCGGGCGAGTAAAACCGCTTCCGTAAAGCGCTGAGAACATTTTCAAGAATGCTGTGCTTGTTTTCAGCCGAAAGCTCGGTTGGCATCTGCGCAACCGCAGCGACACTTGTTGTCATTGACTGCTCCTCAACGAGGAAGTTGATTTCGAACTAGCAAAGAGCGGTGCGTTTGGCTCGCCATCAAGTTCGAACCCGGCCCAGAAGTATGGCGAGTCTCCAGATTTCAATGATCCGAGCTGCGCTTCGCGCAGAGCTTCTACCTTCGTCTTTCCATGGCTAAGATTTCCATAGAAGGCAATCATGAGTTGCGCGGTGGAATGATCTTCCATCTCCCAGAGCGTAGAAACCACGCTTTGTGCGCCCGCCTCGATAAACGCATTGACGACGTTCGCCACGCCCTCTTCCCCTACCGGACCGACTCCTGTATCGCAAGCCGATAGTGTCACGAGGTCGGTGTTCAGTGGCAGAGTACGAATCTCCCGTACCTGGAGTAGGCCGTCGTCCGCGGGTGAGGAACGTGGCGCAAAGACGAGGGCTGATCGGTCGGGGAACTCAGGATCGGCATAGCCGTGTAGCGCAAGGTGAATGACCGCATATTGATTGAGCGGTAGCCGTTCGAATGCCGTTTTTGTCGCGTGATCGCCGAGGAGAACGGTGCTGGGCTTTGGAAGATCGCCTGCAATGGTCTCTACTTCATTGCGACTTTCGGGCAGTGCGACCAGCTCTCGCCTCTCTGGCCCCGAAACCGCACGGCGGATGGTGGCAAGCAGAGTTGTCGGTGGCGGTTTGGATATCCACGCCGCCACTCCGACATACGGAAGTTCCTTTTGCTCTGTTCGAACTCTGCGGTGCTGCAGCATATCCAGTACTGAACCGGATGGCACCACGCTAACGCTATGCGAAGCCAGAACATATTGGCCCGAATCTGCCAGGGCTGAGATCGGAAGCAGATGCAACTTTCCGTCGGGAACCACTACAAGGTGAGTTTTCTGCTTATATTCCTGAATTGGGGCAAGCAGTTCTCGAAACAGCTTCGCGGCAAGCGCTGGGTCAATTCCTCGTTTGATGATTTCGGAACGATACTGTGCCGAGTCTTGCTCGATCTGATCTCTGCCTTGCAATTCGTAGCGCCGAACCGTCGTATCCGTTACCGCCAATGCGTATGAAACTGGATTATCCAACACATATTCGATGAAGAGATCGGACGGGGATAGATCTTTCTGCAGCGCACTCAGAGAAACCGGAGCGGGGATGCTTTGGCTGACGTGCCCACCGAGCTGCTGTTCTGCGGTGTAAATTTCTTCAAGCACGCTCGTTCTTTTTATCGGGTCGTCAGTGTCGAGCAACTGTACGTTGAGCGCGGTCAGTCGGAGATCAGCCGGCGTCGGTTGCTGTGGAACAACGAGCACATGATCTGAAAGTCCCTGCGCTTCGACGCGACCACGAGCGCGCTCGATCACTCGAAATGCGTCGGCGATCCGGTCTTGATTGCACAACGAGGCAAAATAGCCGGAATACACGGTGCTGAGGTCACTCAAGAGTTGCCGTTCAACCGTCGGCGTTGGAACTTTACTGAGAAGCGCGTCGAGCAAATCTGCGCTCTTTTCATAGAGGTCGTTGGAGGTTCGGATATCGCCTAGCCGCGCAAGGATTTGTGCTTTGATCGCCAGATTCTTGGGGACCTGGTACAGCTCATCCGGGATTTGCTTGTTTGCATCGATGGCTTCGTTGATGGCTGCTAAAGCGGACTGGAGATTTCCTTGGTGCAGGTATGCTTCCGCAAGCAAGCCGCCTGCCTGGGTGATCCCACGCCAATATGAGAGTTGTTTTGCGTATTGAACGGACTGATTGAGGTCCGATATCGCTTCGTTCCAGTCGTTCTTCTCCTCGTAGACGCGTGCCCGCACCTGATAAACTCATACAAGTGACCAGCCAAGTGAAGCTCCGCAATCTTCTTCATCGCGTCGTCTGCGAGCGCAAGTGCCTTTTCACTTTGGCCGGTACCGCTGAGCGCTTCGATTTTGGCATTGATGGCAATCGACGGATAGGCCGCGTCACGAGTTTTGTTGGCGACATTGATCGCTTCGTTGAGTGGCCCAAGCGCTTCTTTGTATTTGTGAAGTTCGACTAGACCGGTGCCGTACATGCTGGCATAACGGATGTGGGCGGCAGGATCGGCAACCTTCGCCACCATCCATGCCTTCTCGACATCCTTCTTCGCCGTCGCAAGATCCCCAAGCAGGAACGCCGCGATTCCCTGTTCACCAATCGCGCGCGAGGCAAGAAGATAATGCTGCCGCCGTATTGAGATTGACCCAACCTGCGACCAGGTATCACGGGCCATGCCGGCATCGTAGTTTGTTTCCAGCATCCCCAGAATGGTAAGAATTCGCAGACGGGTTTCCGGATCGCTCGCTTCCGGGCGGTTCAGGTCGCCTCGCAATTCCGCAATTTGACTCGGAATTGTTCTGGAAGATTCGCTCTGCGCCAGTACCTGGCTGACATGCGCGTAGAGCGCCCGTGACGTATCGCCCTTTTCTTTGAATTCGAGTTCGGCGCGATGGTAAAGAGGAGCCGCTGCAATCCAGCTATTGAGCCATGACAGATCGTCGGCTCGCTTCAGCAGCGCCTCTGGAGAATGAGATATGCGCAGGAAGACTTGATACCCGACAATGCTCAGCAGGGCGGCCAAAAGCAAACCGGAAGCGATGCGAAGGCTTGGGGGAAGAGCAAGTCGCATAGCAGAACCCGTTCACTTGTTGTCAATCATGGCAGAAACTTCAAATCCGGACAACTGCCTGCGGTACGACTGCGGCCACTCTATTGATTTGAAAGGTCTACCGACTGAAGAGTCGATCAGCCCAGTGCCAGATCAGTTTTTGATTTAAGTACGTAGTTCCCGCGCGGGTACACCCTCTGATGTCTGAGCACGCACTTCGTCATAAACCTGTCTCCGCATCCAATCAGCCACCACACGCTGAAAGTCTTTGTCGTTCATGTAGCGAGCGAAGATCTCCTGGTTCTGGTCCATGCGATCAATGAACTTGTCTTCGAGCGCCTTGTCGAATACGTATCCGAAGTTCTCCAGAGAATTGACCATAGCGGCCTGCTGGATTGCGGTGTCGGATATCGCTTCCTCTCTGATCTGCTCGAAGAACAATTGATCAGCTGGCTTGAAGTCAGTTCCGAATCGCTCGTTAACGACATCGATCAATCGAGAAAGCTCGACCTGTTCATGACGATCTTTGCCCGTACCGACTGCTGTAGGCGCGGGGACAGTTCCCCGCTCGCCAGCCGCTAGAGCGATTGAACCTTCACTCGTCTGCTGCAAACGATAAAAGCGAAGGGCCACCTCATCCTCAAGCACCACGGCCGGGCCAATGCCACGCTTCGGCAAGCGTGGCACAAGCAGCCGAACGAAGGCGTAGAGTTTCTCAAGATCGGCGTCTTGGAACGGAATGATCTGTGACATGAACGAGTACAGGTTCCGGAACGCGACCAAGTTGCTGCGGAACTGTTCCTGCTTCTCTTCGGTCAGAGCTTCAAACCGCTCTACAGGACCGTTCAGGATGCGATGCATCGCTGCGTGATCTGTCTGCGAGTGAAATTGCTTTGGTCTGAAGAAGACCTTTGCGAACTCCTCAACTTCGTTCGCCCAGTAAATCTGCTCATCGGCTAGGCTCTTCTGGAGCCCGTAGAGTTGCTGCACATCGACCTGTTGATCGATCGCCGGGATCTCATAGTAAGGCTTGAACGCTTCTCTGATGTCCTCCGCCTCGTTGACGAAATCGAGGATGAACGTGTCTTCCTTGCCGGCGTGCGTGCGATTCAGGCGGGATAAAGTCTGTACGGCCTGCACGCCGTCCAGACGCTTGTCTACGTACATCGTGTGCAGCAACGGCTGATCGAAACCGGTTTGGTATTTCTCAGCAACAATTAAGACCTGGTATGAATCCTTCGCGAACTCCTTGGGCAACTGGCTTTCGCGAATTCCGTTGTTCATCGCCACTTCGGTGTACTCGTCGCCCGTGTCGAGTTCCACCGTTCCTGAAAATGCGACCAGCGCCTTGATGTCGTGATAGCCCTTCTCTGCGAGGTATTTGTCGAATTCCTGCTTGTAGCGGACAGCGTGCTCCCGAGAACCGGTCACAACCATCGCCTTTGCGCGCCCACCAATCTTTGCCTTTGTGAACGTACGGAAATGCTCAATCATCACTTCCGTCTTCTGCGCCAGATTGTATGGGTGAAAGCTGACGAAGCGCGCGAGCGCACGGGCAGCTTTCTTCTTGTCCAGCTTTGGATCGTCCTCGATGGATTTGATCAGCCGGAAGTATGTCTTGTACGTCGTGTAGTAGCGCAGAACATCAAGAATGAACTTTTCCTCGATGGCTTGTCGCATGGAGTAGACATGAAACGGTTGCGGCTTGCCGCTCCCGTCCTTGCGACCAAAGGTCTCCAGCGTTTTGTACTTCGGTGTGGCGGTAAAGGCGAAGAAGCTCAGATTCGGCTGACGACCGCGCTTCACCATCGCTTTGACGATCTCTTCTTCGTAATCGGCGAGCCCTCTTTCTTCTGCCTCCTGCTTTGCTTTCTCCTTGAGGGCATTGCCCGCCAGCGCGCCCTTCAGTTCTGCTGCTGCTTCGCCGGTCTGCGAGCTGTGCGCTTCATCCACGATGACCGCATACATACGATTGGGCAGGTCTACGACCTTGTCTGTGATGAAGGGGAACTTCTGAAGTGTGGTGATGATGATGGGCACGCCGGACTTGAGCGCTTCCGCCAACTGCGTCGAGTCCTCGTCGATCTTCTGCACAACGCCGCTCTGGTGCTCGAACTGATAGATTGTGTTCTGCAGCTGCTGGTCAAGGACGCGGCGATCCGTAACCACAATCACCGAATCGAAGACACGCTCATCGTTCTCGCCGTGCAGATTTGAGAGCCGATGCGCCAGCCACGCAATGCTATTGCTCTTGCCGCTACCGGCGGAGTGCATGATCAGGTAGTTTGCGCCGGCACCCTCCTGGCGCGCTGTGCTCTCCAGCTTGCGTACGGCGTCGAGCTGGTGATAGCGCGGGAAGATCATTGTCTCTTTCTTGATCTTCTTGCCGCCGACTTCCGCTTCCGTCACCTCCAGGTGCATGAAGCGGCCAAGGATGTCGAGCAAGCTGTCCCGCTGCCAGACCTCCTCCCAGAGGTACGAAGTCTTATATTTGCCCGCGGCGGCCGGCGGATTGCCCGCGCCTAGACCGTCGCCTTGGTTGAAAGGAAGAAAGTAGGTGCTTTTCCCTGCCAATCTCGTCGTCATATAGACCAGGTCGGGATCGACGGCGAAGTGGACCAGCGCGCGTTTCTTGAATTGGAAGATCAGGTCGTTCGGGTCGCGGTCATTCCTGTACTGGTACATCGCGCTCTGCACGTCCTGGCCGGTCATCGGATTCTTCAACTCTGCGGTGACCACAGGGATGCCGTTGAGGCAGAGGGTCAAATCCAGCGCCTGCGAGCTTGTCGGTTTGAAGAGAAGTTGACGGACTACGGTGAGGCGGTTCTTCTGATATAGGGCCAGATCGTCGGGATTCATGCGCGTGGCTGGCTTAAAGTATGCGACCTTGACCGGCTCGCCGTAGCACTTGAAGCCATGGCGTAGCACATCGAGCGAGCCGCGCGTGTCCATCGCCTTGGCTAGATCGTCGAGCAGCGTTTCTTCGGTGCGCTCGGCCAGCAGCTTGCGCAACCGCTCCCATATCTTTGGTTGGGATTCCTGAATGAAAGGAAGGAACTGCGTCGGGTCGAGAGCACGCTCCTGATGAAACCAGCCCTGCTCGGCTTTGACGTAACCAGCGCATGTGACCAGATGATGCTCAATTGCCGACTCGAAGGCCTTCTCTTTGTGATCTACTGGCATACGGCATGAGCCTCCTCGGGACGGTAGTTGCGCACATCTATCTGTCCGGTCACAGCTGCGGAGATGAGGGCAGAACGACGTTCTTGAAGTAGTGCGATGGCGTGAGCCGCATGTGCCATCAACGAAGATAACGTGCTCAGTTGGGCAGTTAGTTCGCGAACTATCTCACGTTGCTCTGGAATTGAGGGAACAAGGATCGGGAGTTCTCCAACCTCGCCTACGCGCAAATGGTTGACGGTGCTGCCTTTCGATTTCGCGTCGATTCTGCCTCGAATCAATGGGCCGTATATGCTGTAGAGTAGGTACTCGCTAAGTATCTTGTCTGTGTCAGGTCGCAGGTACATCATCCTTTGTCCGAGACAGAACACCAAGTCTTTAGGGACTAGGCATGCTTCACCGGCGGGTGCTTCACGGGTGAAAAGGACATCACCTTCTCTGGGTGTTCCTTTCTTTGTCCACTCCACATAGCTTTTCTCATCAGTGAAATACCCACCGTCAGAACAAAAAGTTCCGTTCCTAACACAGGTTGTTCGAACTACGAAAAAGCCGCCGTCGACCTTCTCCTCCGGTGTTCGATTTTTGCAATCAACAATTCCATAACAACAGTTCTTCAGTCGCGAGAGTTCCCAATTTGCGGGTATGGACCCCAGCCACTTGATGCCAGAAGCTTTCATCGGCATAGAAGAGTTGTGGCCCTTGGTGACGGCGTGGGCAATGATGGCCTGCCGCTTCTCTGTCAGCAACTCGATCATGCGCTGCTGTTCTTCGACCAGAACGTTAATTTTCTCGGTTTCATAGTCGAGTATGGAACAAATTGCGATCTGCTCTTCTTTGGGCGGCACTGGCAAAGCGAGATTGTTGAATTGATCGGCTGGCAATCGCCAGCGTCCTAAATGAGAAGCTCCCTGACCGAAGGCGTAAAAGATCTTTTCCCTGTAAGCATTCTGGAACAAGTAAAGGAAATAGCGGTCATGAATGGTCGCTGTTGGACGCGTTGAGAAAACTCGGTAATCAGGACTTGTCACTCCAAACGTCCCCGATATGTCGATATAGCCCGTGAGAAGGTCCATGTGGTTCATGGCAAAATCTCCGGGCTTCACGAACTGGTACTTAGAATAGTCCGCAGCGAGCTGACCATCATTGCTTTCAACATCACGTATTTGAAGACCGCGCTGAGTAATAGATAGGACGTCATATCCCTCTTTACCAGCAATTCTCTTCTTGATTTCGAAGAGAGACTTGACGCGATGCAGTTCCCAGTGCTCCGGCACTTGCCCCAGCCACTTCACCCCGCTGTCTTTGTATTTCGTGTAGCGCGGCAGCTTCATGCCTCGTCTCCTTCCGAGGCATTGAGCCGATAGAACTCGTGGAGCTTCGCCTGGAGAAGCTGTTTGTCGGGCAACATAGTCTGATACTCGGCAACCAGCGCCGGGCTTAGGCTCCGGCTGAGGGCATATTCGACCACCTCATCGTCCTTGCTTGCGCAAAGAAGCACGCCGATGGAGGGCCGCTCGTGCGGCTTACGCACGTCGCGGTCCAGCGCCTCCAGATAGAAATTGAGCTTGCCGAGATACTCAGGCTCGAAGCGGCCCACCTTGAGTTCAATGGCGACCAACGCATTCAATCCCCGGTGATAAAAGAGCAAATCGAGGGCGAAATCCTGACCGCCGACCTGGAGTGGGTACTCCGAACCGGCGAAACAGAAATCGTGGCCGAGTTCGAGCAGAAAATCCTTCATACGAGCAATCAGGCCGCGGTGCAAATCGGCCTCGGAGTGCTCGGGCGGTAGGCCGAGAAACTCAAGGGTGTAGCTATCCCGGAAGATGGTGAGCGCCTCTGGATGAATTTGTGCCACCGCTGGCGACACTTTTGGCGGATTGAGAACCGCTTGCTCGAAGAGCGCAGCTTTGAACTGGCGTTCGAGTTGGCGCTTGGACCAATGCTCCCGAACTGCCATGCGGAGGTAGAACTCACGCTCTTCCGGCCGCTTGCTTTGGCCCAGAATGATGAGGTGATGAGACCACGGCAGTTGTGTCACCAGTGGTGACACAATTTGGTTGTCTCGATAAGCCTCATAGAACTGTCTCATTCTAAACAAATTGCGCCGAGAAAAGCCGCGCACGCCTGGGATCTGCAGGGCAATGAACGCGGCCAGCCGGTCTACGGTGCCTTCGCCCCATTCGGCTGTCGCTAGCCGTCGGCTGATGGATTCACCTATCTGCCAGTAAAGGTCGATCAGCGCCGTATTGACCGCCTGGAGCGCACGGCTCTGGCCAGCATCGATCAGCCGGACAATCTCGGCGAAGCCCTGCTCTTCGGGCGCGCCGTTGCGTGGATCGAGGATTTCGCTCATTCGGCCAGCCCCTCCAGCATAGTCATGATGCGGCCGGCGACGGTCTTCAGCTCGGCATCGATCTCGTCGAGCGGACGCGGCGGTTTGAAGACATAGAAATGGCGGTTAAAAGGAATCTCGTAGCCGATGCGGGTCTTCGACTCGTCGATCCAAGCGTCGGGCACGTGCGGCAGAACCTCGCGCTTGAAGAAGTCGTGGATGTCCTCTTTCAACGGTACGTTCTCGTAGTCACGCATTTCGGCGTCGGGTTCCGGGTTGCCGTCCGCATCGCGGCAAATCTCGGCCGATTCATCGCGCTCGGACATGACACTGAAGATGGCTTTACGGACCGGCACGGGAATCTTGATTCCGGCTTGGTCGATTGCAGAAACCAGACGCACTTCGAACCCGGAACGGTTTTTGTCCACGATGGAAGCGTCCATCGTTTTCAACATCTGCTCGATTCCAAGCTGGAGGGCTTGCCCCGCATCGATCTCGCTCTTTCCTTCGCGACCTCTTTTCTTGGAGGTTGCCAGTTTCTGGAAGGCGCTCTCTTCCTTGAGCGCCTCGATGCGCTCCGGCGTAACTTGGAACGCCAGCTTGAGAGGACGCTCAACCGTAATCTGGTGAAAGCCAAAGTCTCGATTGTCGAAGAGCTTTGAGCGGCCATTTTTCGTGAGGTCGCCATACAAATCGACAATCTCTGCGATGTTCTCGTTAGAGAGTTCGTTGCGCTTGTTGCCAAGGTTCTTGCGCATCTTCACATAAAGATCGGTTGCGTTGATGAGCTGGACCTTGCCGCGGCGCTCACGGCGTTTGCGGTTGGTGAGTATCCATATATAGGTGGCGATGCCGGTGTTGTAGAACATTTCCGTGGGCAGAGCGACGATTGCCTCCAGCCAGTCGGACTCAATGATCCATTTGCGAATTTCGCTCTCACCCGATCCGGCGTCGCCGGTGAATAGGGGCGAGCCGTTGAAGACGATGGCCAGGCGCGACCCTTCCGCCTTCATCTTCGCGATCATGTGCATGATGAAGAGGAGCGAACCGTCATTGATGCGCGGAAGGCCGGGACCGAACCGGCCATCGAATCCCTTCTCCTCATGCTCGGCGATGATCTTGTCGGCCTGCGGCTTCCACTCGACGCCGAAGGGAGGATTGGCAAGCAGGTAGTCGAACTTCTTCCCCGCGAGACCGTCCTGGGTAAAACTGTCACCAAACTTGATGTTGTCCGAATGTTGCCCCTTGATCATCATGTCGGAGCAGCAGATGGCGAAGGCTTCGTTGTTGTAGTCCTGGCCGAAAACTTCGAGCTTTGCGTCCGGATTTAACTCGCGAAGGAACTCTTCAGCCACGCTGAGCATGCCCCCGGTTCCGCAGGCCGGGTCATACAGGGTCCGAATGGTGCCGGGAGTCCGCAAGACCTGGGAATCTGGGGTGAAGAGCAGGTTGACCATCAGACGGATCACTTCACGCGGAGTGAAGTGATCGCCAGCAGTTTCGTTCGACGCTTCATTGAAGCGCCGGATCAGATCCTCGAAGATCAAACCCATCTCATAGTTCGGAACGACGGACGGGTGAAGATCAATCTCAGCGAACTTGGAAACGACGAGGTAAAGCCGGTTGGCCTCTGCCAGCTTGGCAATTTCCTTCTCAAATTCAAAAAACTCGAAGATCTGGCGCGCCTTCGAGGAAAAGGTCTTGATGTAGTGAGCCAGATTGGTCGAAATCTTATCCGGGTCGCCCTTGAGCCTCTGGAAGTCCCACTTGCTGGTGTTGTGGAACTTCTGTCCAGCGGCTTTATTCAGGATCGGCTCAATGTCCTTAATGCCGCTCGCCTTGAGGGATGCTGCCTTGTCCAAAACCTTCTGTTTGGTAGGCTCCAAAACGCAATCAAGCCTGCGCAGGACCGTCAGAGGCAGGATCACCTTGCCATATTGTGCTGGTTTGTACGGACCACGAAGCAGGTCGGCAACCGACCAGATAAATGAGACTCGCTCACTGAAGTTCGACAAGATTCTTCCTCAAGGCGCGACCCGAGCTGAGTCCCTTTGGCTCTTACGTCGTCATCCGTGGGGTTTCATGTGGCTAGCGCACAGCCTTCGGGCCAAGATTTCAAATGAATTACAGGTCAAAGTGTCGCTCATCCAGCTTTCTCGTGTAAAGGTGGCTAGGAAGCAACCGTATCGTCGGATCTGCAATTGGTTTCGCGTCAGATTGAGCTGTGGCATGGGACAGCGCCTGCCCGTCGGGTGGGATAAATATGGCCTCCGGCTATTGCGGAGCGCAAATGGGGGCGGGAAGACGGGCAACGAATAGAAAAAAAGCGGAGTCTGGGAAATCAGGCTCCGCGAGTTGCTTTAATTGGTTCCCGTTAAGCCGCTGCGGCATTCTTGGCGACCTTGGCGGGCGGCTTCTGTATGTCTTTTCGCGCAGCCTGCGCCTTCATCTTCGCGGCAAACTCCTGCTTGACCTTGGCTGCGATGGCATCGGTGTCCACCTTGTAAGCGGCGGCGGCATCGCGCAGAACGACTGCCGGATTCGTTTTCGTCGCGGCAAGCAGGATTGCCCCCTCCACTAACATCCGCGAGAGTGTTCCTTCGTCGGCACGGCGAAGGAAGGCACTGAACGCTTTTGCAATGCCTCCCTCATCACGCTTCTGCCGGAGGCCGTGCTGCCGGGCAAGGGACTCGACGTGGCGCTCATCCATCAGAATGACCATCTTCTCAAGAACGAAAAGCAGGTCACGCTTCATCAGACGGACAGGGACAGCAGCACTCACAGCCGCGAGAACGCGGAGCCCCGTCGCATTCGCGATGGCTTGCTCTTTGCGCTGCTTCTCCTGCTCGGCCTTCCATTTCTCATCCTCGCGGCTGCGCTGCTGCTTCGGACGATGCACTGGGCAGGAAGGATTGGCACAGACCTTCTGTAAAGTGCCGACGCCGCTGCCTTCCGTGATGATGGCCTCGGCGGTGTGCTTGCACACCTTGAACTCAGAACGCTTGGCATCCTCCTTGCTGGTCGGCTTGTGAAGCTCGGTGTACTTGTTGCGTGGCAGTACTGGACTGCCTTCCTTCTGACCGCCATAGGCAGTGCTGATCTGTACTAATTCCGGCTTTGCGGCGATGGTCTTTGCGACGTGTGCGCTAACTTTGGCCTGATAGCAGGCAGGGTCACTGCAAGCATCCTGCTTGCCGAAGTCCGAAAACAGCAGCTTGCTATGTCCGGTACTCTTGGCGCATTCGAGGCAACTGCCCGCCGCCGGGACAAGCTGCGCGTCACGTTTGTTGAACGGCGCGTCTTTGAGGAGAAGCAAGACATTCTGTTCAATCCAGCCTTGCAGGTGGCGGACCGGGAGCAGAATGCGCTTGGCCTTGCCGCCAGCCGTCCAATCCTCGCGGAAGCAAGCAGCAAGGGCCTGTTCCTGTTGGCCGGACTGGAGCCGTGCCAAAAGCAGCGCGTGTCCCACGCCGATCTCGTCCCGATAAAACGCATCGACCACAGCCGGGATGAGGTCAACCAACTTGAGGCGGGTTGCCACGAACACCGCCGACTTGCCCGTGCGAGAGGCGATGAGCTCGATGCTGTACTTCGGTTCCTCCAAGTCGAGAAGGGCCTTAAAGCCCTGCGCCTCTTCCATCGGGTGAACGTCGCGGCGCTGGAGGTTTTCGACAAGTTGCGCCTCCAACACCTGTGCATCACTCATCTCGCGGATGCGAACCGGAATGGTTGCGGCTTCGGCTATCTGCGCGGCACGGTAACGCTGTTCGCCAAAGACGATTTCGAGATGTTCGTCCTTGGGCCGAACCAGCAACGGGGTCAGAACGCCGTTTGCTTGAATACTGGCGGCCAGTTCCCTTAGAAACGCCTCGTCGAAACGGCGGCGGGGGTTGGTGGTAGATGGAACGAGCAACGCGAGAGGCACATCGCGGTATTCGGGAGTGTTGATTGCCGTAGTGGTCATGGTGATAAGCTCCTTTCGAGCGGTTTAAGGATGAGGACACGCGGAGCGAAGACACGCTGGCTGTTCCGCTCCGCACATGGAGAGGACTAGCCGCGAATAGACTTGTCCACGAAGGCGTCAGCAAACCCCTGCAATTTGAGGTTCTTGTCCCACTCGGCGGCGAAGCGTTGATGCTGGCGGTGCAATTCAACAAGAGCAACATAGTTCCCGCGCACGAGATTACGGGACCACTGCTCAACGCCGACGTAGTCGTTGCGCCAGTAATACGGGTCAAGAGACAAACCACAGCCAAGAGGGTTGACTAGCTCGAAGCACATCTCCGGGTCGCGCATCAGGTCGCCGTTCTGTTCGCCGTAGTGGGCAACGGAGATTGAGGGCAGCCCGAGCGGCCCTGGCTCTCCTACCGCCTCGATCACAAGCGCCATATAGGGCGCGTTCTCGACCTTGAGGTAGAGCGAACGCCGGTAGCCTCCGGCCCGCTCTAGGATGCGAAGCAAAGTCTGCATCACGCCACCTCCTCAAGTGCATCGGTGGCGGGCGCGGTTGACTGCGTCTCGTTGCTTACAGGCGGCTGCAAGGCGCTGAGAATCACAGCGGACGTACGCTGGATGACCTCAAGACTTTCAGCTAAGAGCGTGGCATTGCCGCTATACATCTGGATGTAGTCGCTTGATGAGGTGCCCATCTCCAAGCCGATACCTTGGCCGACAACAAAGGCCACGGCCTCCGCTTCCGTCTCGCGCACGGTGGGCGTGGTGAAGGTGCGCCGCTCCGTCCGATGCAAAAGCTCATGTGCCGCCTCATGTACCAGAGTCACAAACTCCTGCGCTTGCGGTTGGCCGGGGAGCAGGGCGATTTTGCCCCCGTAGCTAACACCAAACGCTGGCGCGATGTTTTCGCTATAAACAAGCTCGATAGCCCTTTCGGCGAGGAAATCCCGCAAACGGTCACGATACTCGCCCACTTCACCAGTGACGGCGATTCCAAACTCTGGGAGGTCTGCGCCTTCGGTCTGCGAAACATCGAAAACGTGAACCGCGCGGAAGCCAATAAGGACCTGGCGCGGCTTCTCGTCGCTCTCTCGCTCCGGACCGTCCTTCCTGCGGCGGTATCCAGTCATTGGCGCGAGTATCTGAATGCCCCTCTCCCCCCTCTTCACGAACCGGCCCAGTTCTTTCCATGCCCCGTAGCCTGCAACGCGGGTTGCCGTGGGCCGTTGGCGAGCGATGGCGAGAATGTTTCCGAAGCTGTAGTTGCGGAACCGCGACATAGCCGCTAGATACGCGGTCAGGGTATCGCTCTTACCTGCTTGCACCTGCTCGATGAGGAAGTCCACGGCCTGCCGGATGATGGCCTGTGTAGGGTTGTCCTTCTGCGCCGTGCGTCCCTGATAAGGCGAATCGCTGCGAATGGGCTGCGCCGCATTTTTCCTGTGCGGCGTGGGGTTGGTAGCTACGCTGTTGGTGATGGACATGATATTTGCTCTCCTGTGCTGCCCGCGTGGGCGAGATTCTGAAGGAGGGCATTTCGCCTGTGGCTCTCAACCAAATTTCTTTTGTTGAGTGCCCCCGCTTCATGTCTTGCGCGGCGGGCAGGGGCGAGGCGGGTTCGGTCAAGGGCGGCGTTTGTTGCCGTTCATCGAGCGTCAGCGAAGACCCTTGACGGGTTCCGACCGGCTCTGCCACAAAGCCGCATGAAGCGCGGGCACTCGATAAAAGAAGAAATTTAGGAGTTTTCCCGCATGGATTTCAGGGCCGGCGTTGCGGGCAGGAACAGGCCCGCAGAGGTGGGGAGCGGAGAACGCAGCGCGGTCGCAGTGCGGGAGGAGACTTCCTCCCGGCATTGTCTAGATCACAACAGGTTGGATTTTTAGAGCTGCAACAAAACTTGTGCAATAAAATGAACTAAATCAGAGCTGAGATGGTAAAACCGAGTCGGACTCTCCCAAAGAAGATCGGGAATTCAGACATGATCGGCGCGCGAGGAGTTAACCTCATCGAGCGGCGCATCTTGGAAATGGGCTATCTCTGGTACCCAAGTGGAGGCGTTGAAGCGGGCATTGACGGCCGCTTAGAGATTCGAAATGAAAATGCCGAGGTCACGAATCTGATCCTCTCCGTGCAAAGCAAAGCTACCGATGGCGCTTTTGAGGGTGAGACCGCAACGGAGTTGACCTACACATGTAGTGAACGGGATCTTCGCTATTGGCTCAAAGGAAATCTCCCCGTAATCCTGGTCTATTCGCGGCCAAGAACGGATGAAGCGTACTGGCTCTCGGTAAAGGATTACTTCTCTGATCCGATTCGCAGGGCCTCGCGCAAGATGCACTTCGTGAAAGCTCAACACGGTTTCGACCAAACTGCCAAGCACGACCTCCGCAAGCTGGCTCTCCCCGACGATGGCGGCCTATATTTGGGAACGACCCCAAAACAGGAGACCATTTTCACGGACTTGTTGCCGGTGGCCCAGTTTCCGGAGCGGTATTACCATGCCCGCACAACGTTCCCAGCCCGGAAGCAAGCCTTAGACCATCTCTTTAGTCTCGCCAAGCCATCTGGGCGAGATGTTTGTCGAGGATTCACCATTCATGGCTCCGTCGTGTATTCGTTTCACGATCTTTCCTCTACGCAGTGGCAGGATATTGTCGATGTCGGCACAGTCGAGAGCGATCTTACCTTCGAATGGTCGATGACGCACGACGCGGACAGAAAAAAGCTCTTCGTTGAGTTGCTGAACGTCACGTTGCAGGACCAGCTGCGTGAAGATGACATCCACTTTTCCAATATGGACAAGTTTTACTTTCACCGGGCCAGCGATGATCTGAGCGACCGCAAGCGGAAGTACCGCAGCAGACGCAAGAACGCCAGCCGTGAGGTGTTCAAGCGGTATCAATCCAAACTCGATCCTGAGCGCACCTCGTACTTCCGACATGTGGCCTTCTTTGGGCATTTTCTGGAGTTGGATGGAAACTGGTTTCTGCAAATCACGCCAACCTATCGATTCACTAAAGACGGTTACCGAGATAGTCGATTCAGCGCGGACGCTCTGAGCGGCATCAAGCGATTGGAGAACAACCAGGCCGTACACGGCCAGGTGTTCATGTGGGCCGAATTTCTCCAGAAAGACACGTTGTTCAGCCGACACAACTTGCTCAAGTTTTATCCCTTGATGCAGTTCATCGCCGATAGCGGCTTCGAGGATGCGGACTGGGTAAAACGGGAAGAGAAAGATCGCCAAGAGACCGTTTTTGCCGAAGATCAAGAGGAGCAGGCAGAGCTAGAACTATGAATCTTACGATTCTCGAAGAACCAGAACTCGAATTCGGTGGCGGCAATCGTCATGTCGATATCCGCTTCGGCATCCGCGACTATGGCCCCTTTGATCTTCAGTCTTCGCGGGCGCCGAAGGAAGTCAGAGTAGGACTGATCGGCACGACCGAGACCGTTGAAGGAACCACTCGCTGGCTCGAAAAGTGCTCTCAGGGCGTGGCACAGAAGCAAACGAAGCAGCCCAATTTATTTCCTGCATTTCCGCCCATTTCTTCGACAAGCTCTTTCTGCTGCGCCTTCGTTGCGGATGCCTCGTTGGCGCGGACGCTTACCAACACCTCTTTGGAAACAGTCTCGAATGAGGCTACTATCGCAGACCGAGTCGAAAGGGCGGTCGATCTTTTCATCAAGGAAGTGGAATTTTTGGCGGAAAACAGCAACCCCGATGTCATAGTGTGCGCGCTTCCCGTGGAAGTTCTGGAAATGGTCTATGAAGAGAGGAAGAGTCCGGGGCGGAAAGACCTTCATCATCTGCTTAAGGCGAGAACGATGCAATGGCGGATTCCGATCCAGCTGATCCTGCCCAGCACATACGATGAATCAAAGGCCCGGAAACTCAAAAGAACCGGCATACCTCGCCCTCTGCAGGACGAAGCAACCCGTGCTTGGAACATCTTTTCAGCCTTGTATTACAAGGCTGGGGGCACCCCTTGGCGCTTGGTACGTGATTCTTCCCAGTTCTCCGCTTGCTTCGTCGGCATCAGTTTCTTTGAAAGTCTGGACCGATCGCGGCTCACCACCAGCATGGCCCAGGTCTTTAATGAACTTGGAGAGGGTGTTGTCGTCCGCGGCGGGTCTGCTTCGCTCTCGAAAGACGACAGGCAGCCGCACCTGTCTGGAGACGATTGCCAGGCATTGATCACCGATGCGCTGGCAAAATACCGTGATGTTCATCGCACTTTACCGGCTCGCGTGGTCATCCACAAGAGTTCCCCTTTCTCTCAAGAAGAGGAAGCCGGGGCCAGAAAGGCTATCAAAGAAGCGCGTATCGACATCTACGACCTCGTCCATGTCAATGACTCGGAGATCCGTCTCTACCGAGACGGGGTCTACCCGCCACTACGCGGCACCTTCCTTCAAACAAGCGGCCGGAGCGGAGTGCTCTATACGAAAGGGAGCGTGCCGTTCTTTGAAACATATCCTGGTATGTACGTTCCTAAACCTGTCTCTATCAAGATCGCAGCAGGGGACCAGACGCCGCTGGGTCATGCAAAAGAGATTCTGGCGTTGACGAAGATGAATTGGAATAGTACCCAGTTCGACGGCGGTATGCCTCTGACTCTCACGGCAGCGCAGAGTGTGGGTAATGTCCTCAAACACTGCCAGGATAATCAACGGATCGAACCGCGCTACTGTTTCTACATGTGAGTTGAATGCCTCTGACGAAGAAATTCCTGCGACGCTATAGTAATCTGCCGTCTCTCATATACCTTCTCTCTAAGAAGGCGCTGACCTTTCTTGATCCAGAAAGTTGGGATGATAGGAACGACTCGCTTTTCATGCGCCTGTATAAGGAGAAGAAGCAGCTCGCTACCCTATTAGCAGTCTGCTTCTCTCAGGAGACCGAGACCTATCATCATTGGAGCGTGTTCGCTTCCGGTTCGAGTGGCGTATGCATCAGTTTCTACAAAGAAGAGCTCTTGGCGGAGTTGAATCAGTACGACGGGATCAGAGGGAGACGAGTTTCATACATTTCCCTGAATGAACTAGCGCAAACTTCGAAAAGAATCACAAACCTTCCCTTCATGAAGAGAGCTCCATTCAAGCCAGAATCGGAATACCGTGTGATTTTTGAGGATCAGGGTAAACCTAGGTCTTATATCGATATCGACATTCCGCTCTCTTGTATCGATCGTGTGTATCTGAGTCCGTGGATGCCGCGGTCAGTTGCCGAATCGGTCAAATCTGTGCTGAAGGGAGTCGGTGGCGCAGAGGACATCGAGGTCGTTCGATCCACACTGATTGAGAATGATCGGTGGGCCAAGTTCGGGAAGTCGGTTGTCGGTGAGTTCGAGGATGAATCGCATTCTCATCATCTGGCCAAAAACTGAACGGATGACAACCTGATCAGGATTTGTAAACTCGGTCACTGTCTCTACACTGCTTTCCTCAGATTCCCCAAATTCCGGGTTGCGCGATTGTTCGTAACCGCCAGGCCAGAACCCTTGGCGTATGTGGCCTGATTACAATAAGATGGACGGCAACGCAAATATTACTCTGCTGATCAGGATTTGCCTGTGCCAAGCGACCTGTTCTCAAAATGGTTGGAGCCTGGTTCCCCGTCCGGCACGGGGATCGACTACTTTGTCGAAAAGAACAACGGCCAGAAGATCGGTCTAGATTTACTGAAACCCCTTATGGCGGATCACTTCGTGGGAGAAGCGACCGTCCTAAAGTTAGGGGGCTACGAGAAAGCCTCCGCCGTCATCAAAAATAGTCTTCCCACGAACAAGCGCACTCAATCTGGAGACCTGGGAGAACTGCTGGCCACGGAATACGTAAACTCGCAGACGGAATTCACGGTCCCTATTAAGAAGCTGAAGTGGAAAAGCGACCGGCAGATGCCAATGCACGGAAATGATGTACTGGGACTCAACTACACAAGCAATCCCCGCAGGATTTTGAAATGTGAATGCAAGAGCCGGAATCAATTCGGGGACAGTGCCGTCACCGAAGCTAGCAATGGCCTTGATGGCTTCGACGGGCGACCTAACCCATCTACTCTAGCATTCATCACGAAGCGACTCTTTGAAGAAAATAGGGACGATGAAGCAAAGATGTGGAGCGAGCTTCAGACCAAGGACCCGCTTCCATCCAAGAACCTCACCCAAATGGTTTTCGCACTTGGCGGTAACGATCCGACTCCATCTCTTGCAAAGTGCCCCAAGGCAAAGGTCAAAGGCATTCAGCGACAGCACGCGGCCATCAGGTTATCGGCCTATGCAGACTTCATGAAGGCGGTCTACACCGTAGATGGCAAATAACGTCGAAACGATTGTTGAACAATTGAACGAGCTGACTGCTCCGGCGACAAGGGGACGGCTCCTCGCCCGGGGCTTGGCCCGTGGGCTTCTCTGGCGAGACGGAGTACTGCCGCTGGGTTCCCCCGCGTTCACTCCGTCACTGACCCTTGATCTATTGGATTTCGGGTATGGAGTTCTGGCCCTTGCTCTCGAATTGCGCGACGCGAATCGAACACGGGAGCCAGGTGCCGCGCTCCGCACATCGGATGCTTTCCGTGTTGCGGCAGAGGCGATTGAGTCGGCGGTGCGCAGAGATACGGGAGAGAGTCGAGACAGGGGCCGGCATCTGGTCGTTAGCGCAACAGCGTTCCACTTGGCAGGATATGCAGCCCGCTCGTACTCCATGCTTCCGATCCCTGCGTTAGAAGCGAACCTATCCACTCAGGAACGTTGTTTGGCATTGATTCTCCGAAAGGATATGACCATCCTTCGGGAACAAGTGATCGTCTGGTTTTCGGATGCAGCCAGGAGCGACGACCAGATCGCGGCGCGTCTATTAGACCCGGAAGATGAGTTCGATACGGATGACGCAGTTGTTATTGCTGCGACCAATGCCTACGTTTGGGCAATTGGAACAGCGGACTCGGGATTGCTCTTTGGGAATAGAGAGCTATTTCAGAGCGCAATAGATATGCTGAGGCGGCTTATCGCCGCTTCTTCGCAGAGCGGCCAACTTTCAACTTGGTGGGTTGCAACACTCACTTTGCATCTTCTGGAAGACCTTTGGGACTCCAACCTGCATCAGCGTTTGCCGCAGGATGGTCCAAGCGCCGGGCAGGAAGATTGGCCTGGATTGCGTACAAATTTCATCGCTCAGATGAGCGTGAGGCGTCCTCCTCAAATGGAATTGTGGCCGTCGCAGCTCGAAGCTGCCAAGCGAGCGATCGATCTAACGGATGATCTGGTGATTGCTCTTCCAACAAGCGCAGGCAAAACGCGAATCGCCGAACTCTGCATCCTGTGCACCCTAGCGAGTCGAAAGCGCGTAGTTTATGTGACGCCATTGCGTGCTCTCTCGGCTCAGGTCGAACGGGTTCTCTCCCGTTCTTTTGTGCCGCTCGGATTTTCCGTGACCTCCTTATACGGTGCGGCTGGCGCGACGATAGCGGACTCTCAAACCTTGGCCAGTGCGAATATCGTTGTGGCAACGCCAGAGAAACTTGATTTCGCGATGCGTCAAGACCCGGCGGTTCTGGATGATGTGGGCCTGATTGTCTTCGATGAAGGTCATATGATCGGCCTCGGAAGCCGCGAGCT
Organism: Occallatibacter riparius; assembly: GCF_025264625.1. Classification (NCBI taxonomy): domain Bacteria; kingdom Pseudomonadati; phylum Acidobacteriota; class Terriglobia; order Terriglobales; family Acidobacteriaceae; genus Occallatibacter; species Occallatibacter riparius. The sequence goes on along the minus strand of NZ_CP093313.1, from coordinate 3,608,587 downwards.
TCGATACGAGGCGCTAGTTCAAAAACTGCTGCGTAGGGGCGATGCCCAGCAAAGGCGCATTGTCTGTCTGTCTGCAATGTTCAATTCGGAAGATCCGTATTTTGAAGACTTCACGAAGTGGCTGCGCAGTGATGATCCCGGAGCTGCGGTCCAGGTCTCGTGGCGTCCCACTCGCCAGCGCCTTGCGACGCTAGATTGGGCGACATCATCTGAGTCTGCACGCTTGAACTTTCGGGAAGAAGAAGCCTTTGTGCCGAATTTCGTAAAGATCCGTGCAGCGAAAGGACGACGACGTAAGAAGTTCCCGGACGACGAAGCGGAGTTTCATGTCGCGACAGTGGATGCCTTCGCTGGAGATGGCCATTCCATTCTCGTGTACTGTCCCATTCGCAGGCAGACGGAGAGTTTGGCGAAGGCATTCTTGCAGGCATCGAAACAGGGTTATTTAGAGCATATTCGTCCATTGGCGCCGTCCGACTTTGAGTTCGCTGCGGCGATTGGGCGTGAATGGCTTGGCAAGTCTCATTGTGCATACAGTGCGCTTGAGGCAGGGATTGGCGTTCATCACGGAGCGCTTCCCAGGCCGTTCTTGAGTGCTATCGAACAGCTTCTACATCAACGAAAGCTCAGCGTCGTGATCGCATCTCCAACTCTCGCTCAAGGTCTCGATCTATCGTGTAGTGTTCTTGTCTTTCGATCGCTTCAACGATACGAGCAGGGTCAGTGGAAATGCATCCCCGAGGCGGAATTTTCCAATGTGCTAGGGAGAGTAGGGCGAGCATTCGTCGATCTCGACGGGATTGCGGTGCTCCCTAGCTTTGACGCGAGCAAGAGAGACCGCTTGCATAAAGATTTTTCTGATCTCATCGAGGCATCGACTGGACAGCGCCTTGTGAGTGGACTTGCGCGTCTTGTTATGAATTTGGTTCATCGAATTGCCTCTTTGCTTGGGGTCCAGCCGAAGGATTTCTCAGAGTACATTCTGAACAACCCGACACTCTGGGATGACCCGCGCCTTTCTGGGACGGATGACGAAGAAGACGACGAGACTGAAGCAACGACGCAGCGTTTGTCCGCTGATCTTGCCGACCTGGATGTAGCAATCCTATCCACAATCGATCAACTCGGCGCGGATGTTACTCAGATCACCACCCTTCTCGACGAAATGCTCAACGGATCTCTTTGGAGGAGGACGCTAAATCGGCATAATGAACCGACGCAGTCGGTGGAGCGCAATGTGCTGATTTCGCGAGCGACGTGGCTATGGAACAGAACTTCTGCACAGCAGCGATCCGCACTTTATGCCTCGGGACTCGGCACGGAACCGGGTCTGTTTCTCGACAACCATCGCGACGAGTTAATCGACAGTTTGGCGGAGTTGCACTCCGCTTTTATAGCTGCCGACGCGAAGCTCGCAGGGGCAGCTGCTGTCCGTTTTGCAAAGGTTGTGCTCGGGCATCCGTTTTTTGGCGTGAGAACGTTGCCGGAGTCCTGGGAAACTGCACTTCACGAATGGATCGCTGGAGTTCCGTCGGCGGAGATTCTGAAAGATAGGACTGGACATGACGCCAATCGGATACAGGTATTCCTGCAGGATGCCATATCTTTCAAACTGGTGTGGGCCGCAGAGGCCGTGCGCGTGCAGGCGATTGCGGTGGCGCATCCCCGATTTACCGAGTTGGGTGAAGGACCGGCACTGGCATTTACCTACGGCGTAAGCAGCCAGCCTGCAGCTCTTCTCTGCCAGTTGGGCTTGGCTTCGCGCACTGCTGCTGTCTGGGCGACCGAGAAAGCGACCGCGCAGTTCAAGGACATTTTCGGAGCGAAACTTTGGCTCTCGAAAAATGAACAACTGTTGGCACAAAAGGACTTCTGGGATACAGAAGACCAGTACTTATTGTGGAATCGGTTCGTGACGCGAGAGGACATCGATTCGCCGCGAGGGTGGAAGCATCTGCAAATGGCTCTCGATGTCCAATGGAATGGAATCCCTCTACCGTCAAAAACGTTCGTCAGAATCATCCCCAAGGCAGACGGCACAGGAATGGTTTGCAACAGTAGCTTGTGGCCGGTGGGTCGTATATCAACGCCGTTCGACTGTACTGCGTGGCATATAGAAGCGGCAACCGGCGATGACGGAAGGTTGCTGTTGAACCTCTACGGTCCAGCCACTCACGCGCTCAACTGACGATCAAGTGGAGTACAGTCGCAGTGCCGGTGGATCGTGTCCCTAGGTCGAGCGGGCAAGTACTTTGCGAAACCTGGCTAATCGGAGGTAGCAGCTTAAGTGCCTCGTATCGCGAATGGAGAAATGGAGGCGGTTCCGCTTATGCTTTGAGAGGATAAGATGGCACACATCTGATCTGGATGGAAATTATGAAGCGTCTCGCGCTGCTCTGTTTGTTGGCCTTCGGGATAAGTCTGACATTTGGTCAATCGAGTCCTGTACGGAAAGATACGGCTGCTCCTGAACCCACAATTAGGGCGAGTCAGCCAAACGCACCGGTCTATACAGTTTCACTGCTCAACGACAACTCATGGCACTTCTGGTTGCCTTTTGTGTTTAACGTGCTTGTCGCGTGTGGTGGCTTCGCATCGGTGTTCTTCCTCTACCGGCAAACGAAGGCAGCAACGCTGAATGCAGAAGCTGTGCTCAAGGGCCAACGAGCATGGCTTCTTGTGAAACCTGAACCCTTGGATGTGAACTCTTATCGCAACAGAATCAAGGTCGAGGGCGAGCGAGCAATGCGGGAGCTTAAGCTCGCCATTACAAATGTTGGGGTCACACCGGCTCAGCTCCAGGCAATATCAGCAAGAGCTGTATTGCAGGAGTATGGATCTCAAGCGAGAGAAGAGCCTAAATATCGGGAGGAGCAGGCTCCTGCTACACGCTTGCTTGTCCCCAATGATTCGATAGGCCACTTCGTGCAAATAGAGACCGACTACAGCATGAGTGAGCTGTCTCAGCGAATGGTGTCGGGCGAATTCACGATTCACATTTATGGCTATGCGCGTTACTTGGACGTGTATGACCGAGAACACCGAGTAGCCTTCGGCCTGCGCAGAAAATTGAAGTGGGAGAACGCCGCGATGACTCCTTCGGTGGTGGATGAGTATTGGCCCCCACAATATAATTCGGCCACCTGAGCGACACTCTGATCGATGCCTCGAGCAGTGCTCAGGACCTTGGGGAATGGTTTCGGCTTCCCCTGTAAGTGCGTTGCATGGCATAGTCAATTTCGACGATGAATTGCGTCCACTCGGTCGTCGAAAGACTATTTTCCTGAACCCTATAGACCTAATCCAAGGCCAACAGATCGCGTCTCTGTTAACGCCGTCGTCTTCCCTGCGGCCACAACTGGAACTTGGCTTGCGCCGAAATGAATGGCAGAGGCCTTGGACACATCGCGGCTCAGACTCTCAGCGAGATTGGACGCATCGTTGGTGAAAATCTGTGCCTCGTGCGACGCGCGAGAGACAGAGACATATGCAAAGCGGCTGCTTATCAATTCGGGGTGGACCTCCGTGTCCATATTGATCAAGACACGCTCTGCGGTGAGTCCCTGCGAGCTGTGTGAGGTCACGGCATAGCCGTGATCGAAGTGGCGCATCTCGGCGGCGTCGAAGCGTACATCCCTGTTCTTTGAGCCCTCCATTCGGACGCTGATCTTGCCATCTTCCCCGATACTCTGAATGGTGCCGAGATCACGATTGGTAACCTGCAAGTCCTTCGATGGTGCAGTGAACTGAATTTTGTCTCCTACGGCAAACTCTCGCTCAATTTCACGGTAAGCGGCGATGCCGCGAAGGCGTGACGGGTCATAGGTCACTTGCTGGCCGTCTTGCTTTCGCACGGCAACAAGATTTTCTGCCGGGTTCGTCGTGACAACCTGGGCGTAGCTTCTGGCCTCGATGCCGTGCTCCTTGCTGCCACGCACGTAATGCAGGACGTCTCCGGGCTGATAACTTGCGGCCCATTCGCGATCAGCCCCGGTCATATCGTTGCGGGGAACGAGAACGCGCACAGAATAATCGGTTTCGTCAATGATGCCAAGCGTTTGCAATTCCTGCCGCACCGCCTGATTGATGGCCCGTCGCGAAGCATTGTCGGGCGAAACAACAAGAGTGTTTCCAGGGTGCGCCGCGTACTGTTTTGCGATCGCAGCAACACGCTGCTCCGGGTCAACAATTTCTGTGATGCGTCCTTGCTGTGTTAGGAGTTCGACACCGATAGCGGTCTCGTGGTTGGACAGATGCTCGACGGCTTTCAGCAATTCAGGATCTCTTTGGCGCATGATTTGGTCAAGCTGTACAGTCTTCATGCCTGCCTGCTGCAACTGCTCGAAAGGCTTTCCGGCATCGACTCCCTGATGCTGGCGTGTATCCCCAATTAGCAGGACTCTATCCTGCGGTTCGATCTTGTTCAGGAAGTCGCGCATCTGTTGCGTCGATGCCAGAGAGGATTCATCGACCATGTAGAGGTGGCTGCTCCCAGGATCGCCGGAAACCTGCGGACCGCCGGCTGCCAGGAAGCGTTGTAATGTATCCGCCTTAATACCTGCGTCGCGAAGTTGTTTGGCAGCCCGTGATGTTGGCGCAAGACCCTCCACGATATAGCCGTTCATCTCGGCCCCTTGACGTATGGTTTCCAAAACCGACGTTTTGCCTGTTCCTGCTCGTCCTTGTAGTCCCTGTATGCGGTCGGACGAGGTGAGAACTTCCTCGACAACTCTCTTCTGCGCGGGGGTGAAAGTGGGACGTGAGTCTACGAGAGGAACCGCGCTCTCGATTGCCATGATTTGCGACCCACGGCCTTGTCCATCCTGTACTCGCTGGACAATTTCCTTCTCGGCTTTGATGGTTGCCGCAGTGGTGAACCGGCGGCAGGCCTCGTGCGCGTTCGCGGAAACTTGCTTGAACTCGCCGGAGGCAACACGTGCCTCGAAATTGGCGCGGACCTGACGGTAAGTCATCTCGCCCATCCCCCGTCGCAAAGCATCGACATAGAGAGCCCGTTCGTCGATGACGGCTTCGCGCTCAAAGCTCTTATCGCGGGCAAAGGTGATGGCTTCACGCACCTGCTGATGGCGCGCCGGGTCTGGTCGCACTTGAGCGTGTTCCATGCTCCGCTCCCTGGCTGAGGCCACAACTTTGGCTGCCTGGTTGCCGAACTCATCGGCGATCTGTTGATGCGCTTCCAAGATTTGATCGGGTGAGAGGATGACTTTCTTGTCGCGGGTATTGTGCGCCGCAATCTGTGCCGCCTCTGCGCCCGCGAAACCACTGCGGGAGAGAGCTTCCTCGATCTGCTGGCGACGCGGACTGGAGGCATCAAGATATTCCTGCGTGTAGCCTTTGATGTCCGGTGCTCCGCTCTTGCCCGGTTCGATTTCATAACCGAGTGCGCGAAGTGTGTATGTGAGATGGGATTGGTAAACAGCGGTGGCGAACTGCTGACTCTCAAACAAGGAGTGCGGCTGCAATGCCCGCATTTTGCCGTTCTCACGCTCAGTCATATTGAAGATGACGACATGCGTGTGGAGCTGCGGCGCGGCGTATCCATCGACGGGGCGAGCGGTATCGTGTTCGAACTTGGCAGCGGCAAACTTCCCGGTGGTTTCGGCGGGACTATTGCCGCCGATCCGTGCCTGTGTGTATTTCTCCAATTCGTTCAGTGCGACGTTGACAGCTTCCCGATGTGCCTCGCGTACACGGTCGTCGCCGCCGACCAGGGCTGTCAGTGAAATGGACTTCGGCGCGGAGAATGTCGCGTCCCAGCCGGCGCGGTGCTCGACTGGAGAAACCATCTTGCCATCCGCATTCTTATATTCATGGACAGTGCGATGGAGGACCAACTGATGACCGGTTTGTGGGTGTTGGCCTTGGGAAAGACGAGCGAACTCCTCCGCGCCAACGGACCCCGACAGGGCGAACTCCTCCGAGAGGATGCCGTGCCATTCCCCCTGGATGGTGTCGCCCTGCTTCCAGTAGTTCTGCTCGGCGGCGGTGAACTCCTTGGCATGGTAGGTCTGAGCCTGACTTGCTGAGAGCGGCTTCGAGATGTTCAGCATTAGAGACTCCATCCGTCCTGAACTGCGACGTGTTCCTCATGGGTATCGGGAATCGCTATGAGTTCGGGTTGAATTGACCGCGCGGTCGAAAGCTCATTTGGCTCAGGTGCGGGCGTAGCGGTTTCCGGCTCCTGCTTCAATTCCGACTCCGGTCTGCTGCCGCGCGCTGCCTTGGGATCGTATGGCAGCTTGTCGTCCCGGCGTTCGCGTAGCTCAAAGGGCTCCGCAACCTCCGGCATATTGAAGTACGGAAAAGAGAAGTACGTCACATAGTTCTGATACTTCATAAATGCGTGCAAGTCGGGGAGGCCGGAGATTTCGGATTCCAACACCAGCGGCTCAACCTGTCTATCAATAGTGAAATTGCGCCCTGCTCTTGTGCCGTCGAAGTGCGTCTCGCGCAGCCGCTCGATTTCGACCTTACCGATGAATTTCGAGACCCACTCTCCGGCATTCGGCTCCTTCGTCGTGAGCCAAACGCTCGTCGCGGGTTGCGACAGCATCACTTCCGCCAAATGCCCATACAAGTACTCCAGTTGCGCCTTACCCTGAAAGCCAAGTACGACCGGGTTGCGCCCCTTTCTCCCTTCGGTAATCGCCGTGTGAAGCTGCGGCAACTTCTGCAAACTCGCCAGCTCATCAATGACGAACCAGACCCGCTTCTGGTCTTTGGTGGGTTCATTCAGCAATCGCAAAACCAGCCAGTCAATCCACAAGCTCTGCAAAGGCCGCAACGCTTCACGCTCCGCTGGAAGCGAGGTAATGAAGATCCAACCCTGCCGCTTCTCCGCCCATTCCGTTGCCGTCCATGCGCCATTGCCCTCTTCTCTCTTCGGCAGCAATCGCAGGCTGTCTGCGACCAAGCCGAGAGAGCCGAGGACACCAGCACGCTGCTGATGGGCTCGTGGATCAATCAGATGGGCGTGCTCGGTTCCTTTGAGTCTGCGGTCGATCTCATCCGGGTTCGACATCCACTGGACAAGCTCGTCCGGCGTCGGCCCATAGGCCATCAGAAAAGCAAAGATCTTCTGCGGGGATTCGATGAAGAATTCGCCCTTCCGATCCTGCGGCGGCTGGAAGAGAGACGCGGCCAGAGCCTTTGCTTCGGAACGGCTGCGCAACTCCTCGGCAGGGCCCCAATAAGGGCAGCGCTTGTCGAGAGGATTTAGGATCACGTCACCCCTCGATGGGTCGTAGAACCGTTTCACGAACTCGCGTGCCGGGTCATAGACGATAGCGGAATCTCCCCGGCCCCGCACTTGCCGGAGCACCTGAAAAAGCATCGCTGACTTACCCGCCCCGGTATCGCCGATGATCTGCATGTGCTGAGCTTCGGCCTTGGCAGGAATCCGAATCATCTCTTTCATGCCGTCGGTCTTGAAGCCGATGCCGCTGCCCTTCACAGTCTTGTTGAATTCCTGGGGCGTCAGTCGCTCCGGGCCCTTCAAACGCCGTCCATACTTCAGAGCCTTCTGCCGCTTCACATCAAGCGTGAGAGCGAATGGCAGCATGAGGAGAAAGACTCCAGAGGCGCACAAGGCAGGCGCTTTCAAGAGCGCCGAGAGCTCCCGTCCGTCATAGACGGCGTCTTTCAGGTACTCATGGAGCCGGGCATCCTGGTAGCTCCGTACCGGTCCGCGGAAAAGCAAGTCGTTGCCAAGCTGAAGCGCCGCCGAAGACAGCGCCAGAGGGATGCCGCGGCCACCGGGCTCCAGCGTACTTCCATGTACGACATCTTTGTTCATCGCAGGCGCCGGCTTCAGTCCATATCCAGTGAGAAAGAGCATCCGGTACTCGCTTCTGTGTGTCCGGCTGAAGCTGCCGAAGAAAGAAGTGCGGACATAGACTGGTGCGTAAAACCACTGCAGAGGCCCCGTGAGAAAGCGAAGCCACCCATATACAAACAGCATCGTCAGAGCGATTCCGCCGAAGATAGCGGCATAGGTGTAGATCGGTTTGTTCTGCGGCCAAATGATCGTCTCTTTGCGGCCCCATATTGTCTTTGGCATCTTTAGCTCCTCCCTGCGGAGACCATCTTCTGGATGATCTCCACCTTTCGGGTACCGATCAGTTCAAGCAGCTTGTCGAACGCTTCCGAAGGCATCTGCTGTCCACTCGCGAGCGGGCGGAGAACATTGATGAGCAGGAGACGTATGCCCACGACTTCCTCCAAGAGTGGATCGGCCGATCTGCCTCGCAGCTCACGAAGAATCACGTCCCGCATCCATTCACTTCGGGCCTGTCCCAATCCCTCCGCATGTTCTGTGACCTCACGATGCTCGTCCTGGGTGAGTTTTACAGTCACAGGGCATACCCGGTTAGCCGCGCTGCCGTCTTCGAAAATTGCGGCATTTTCTGTATCGAGAATCGCCATAAAATACCTCGAAATCTCAGGTGCACCCAGGTGCACCCGAATTTGCTATGTGGCTGGTTCTAAACAGGTGCACCTAAGTGCACCCAGCACGACCCTGTGAGGGGTGGAGTGTCGAGATACACCCGGTGCGCAGCACCGCTTACGTACTGCCAAGGATGTAGATGGAGGATCATGCCTTCAATCCCGCCGCAACTGCCGCTGTTTGGGGTGCCATTGGAGCCACGGAAACCGGCTTTTTCGTCGTAGCTTCCGCGCCATCATTGGCATTGCCTCGACGCACCCGAAGCGTGGGCGTAATCCGTTGCGCTTGTGGCGACTTCAAATACTCCTGAAAATCGCGGTCCTTGGCGAAGACATGTTTCAGCGATTCCTCGACGACATTGTCTGCCGGAGCTTTGATAAAGGCGGCGTACTGATCGACCAACAAAGCCGTCGAATCGGTGAGACGAATCGAGGCGCTGACGTGGCGAGTTTGGGTTATTTCGAGTAGTGGCATTGGGTTCTCCTTTTGGGCTGAAATCAAGCGGACTTTCTACGGGCGATCATGCCTTCTGCCGTGGCCGCAATTTCCCGCGCACGAGCGGAACAAAGTGCGGCGGGAAATTCGAAGCGACGGCGTGATTCGAGCATCGTAATGACGTCGTCGAAGCGGATGCCTTCTATTAGCCAAAGACGGGCCGAAGCAACATCCACGGTACGCTGCGCATAGTACAGCGGATTGGGTTTGTCAGAGCGGCGTGAAGCCAGCTCCCGGGTCAGCTTCGCGGCGTCTTTACCATGGGCAAGCTCGTGGGAAACCCACGCCCAATCGTTCTCCGAATTGCTATGTTTCGATTGAGACTTGCTGGGTGAAATCTCCCGCGCAACAAGCAGCGCATTGACTACGCCTGCGTCCAGATGGAAGTCATCGGGAGTCCAGATGGAATCGTCGGGATGTTCGACCGTGACTCCGTGGGCCGGATCATACTTCCGGTTCAGAAAGCCAGGGATACGCAGGACGCGGTTGCAATCGGTGCAAGCGGGATCGCCCCCGAAGGCGATAGCGAGCAACTTGAGCATCCGTTCCTGCTGCACAAAGTTAAAGCTTTCGACGCGCCAGAGCACCTGATACTTGCTGGGCGATGTTGAGAGAATGGAGGTCGGCGGCGGAACCAACTCCGAAGCCCGGAGTGCAGCGAGACGAGCATCCCCTTCTTCGTCGATATCGAGGTACAAATGCCGGACTAAAGCGATGCACTCTTTGGTGCGCTTCCGGCTGCCAGGACGAAGTGGATTCGCAGCGATATAGATATTGTTGCGACCATGTTGGTTTTGAAATGAGAGCCACGCCATGTATCGGGTTTCAAGAGCCTGCTCCAATCGCACGACACGCTGCATGGGGACTGCGGCATCCTGGTTGCGAAGCAGGATTGCAACGGTCTCTTCGGGAGCAAAGCAGCGTCTCAGGAAACGGGTAGCGATTTGACTCATAGCGGCACCTCTCGCGAGAAAGATTGTGTGGACCTTTGGCAGTAAAGAAGCCCGGCTTGCGCCGGGCTTCTTGCGCGGGGAAATGGACCTACGCGGCCACGTCCTCTTCGGAGCTTTCATCGAACTCTTCCTCTGCGGCAACCCGCTCTGCGCGGTCTAGCTTGAGGATGGATGTCACCCGGATTGTGTCGGTCTTCACACCCTTATATTCAGAATGCTGAATCTTTCCCTCGATCTGGATGTGAGCGCCCTTCTTGAGCTTGCCAGCGAACTCGGCCAGCTTGCCGAAGACGATGAGGTTATGCCATTCGGTGCGCTCGTTATACTTGCCGCTCTCTTTGTCCTTGCGGGACTCCTTGGTTGCAAGGGAGAGTGTGGTGAACTGCTTGTCGCTTTTGCCGGTGCGAAGAACTGCATCGCCGCCGAGAAAGCCCATTAGGATTACTTTGTTCAGGTACATGATTGTGTCTCCGTTTTGAGATTCCCGATCTGCTCGGGTCACACCTGGCGAAGCCCAGCGAGTGGGTCCGACTCCCAAGGCCGAAGTTCTGCATTTACGGAGGGTCCGTCACGGACGGAAACCGTAACCGAAGGCGGCGCAACACCGAGGCCTCGGCACGCGCTTGTTGCGTGGTGGGGTGGAAGCCGAAGCAGAAGAACGAGCCTGCCGCCGGGCGTCGGATTGACCCCGAAGCAATGACCATGCAGAAGGCGGGATACATACCGGAGACACCCGCCTGAACAATCCTCCAAGCGCGCATTCTGGCGATGCCATGAACCGGCAACCGCGGTTCGCTCACTCCCACCAGGATTTCCGCGAAGAGCCGCAATTGGGCGCTGAACCCGAATTTCTTTAGCTGGTCTGCGTCATGCTCAAGCGCACACCTTCTGATCGAAAGATGTGGCTCCGATTTGTCTGTGTGAAGCACCATAACGATTTTGATTCCATCCGCGTTTCATGCCACCGCTAGCGCAGAGGAAGCCAGATAGAGTTGCTCTGTCTCGAAGGATTGTTCCGCGTGGCTGTACCCCTTCACGGCAATAAGCTCGCGTACCCTGCGTCTGCCCGCATGATCGCGCTCGCAGTACAGGACGAAGTCGATAGCCTCTGCCGTCTCGGAACGGATGAATGAGTGGTTAAGATTGGCACGGGCACTCAGGGCAAGGTCAGAAAGACGATTCAGCGCGTCCCATGCGCTCTTCGCGTGAATCGTGGAGAGTGTTCCACCATGTCCCGTATTCATTGCTTGTAGGAGGTCATAGCCGCACTCGTCGCGGACCTCGCCCATGATGATGCGGTCGGGACGATGGCGCATAGCAGCGGCTACAAGTTGGCTCTGAGTCACAGCAACTTGGCCGGGAATCGCATCGACCGCCTCCCACCTGACGGCGTTTGGATGGGTCAGCTTCAACTCGGCCGGTTGCTCGATAACGATGAGCCGTTCATGCAGAGGGACATGATCAAGCAGAGCCTTCATCAGAGTCGTCTTACCCGAACCGGTCCCGCCGCTGATAATGCCATTCTTTCGCCCTGCGATAAAGCCGATCACGGTGTCACGAATCTGCTCTGGAAGACTGCCGGACTTAATGAGTTCATCGGACGTGAACCAGCGATTGAATTTTCTGACAGTGAACGTCGGTCCATTGATAGAAGATGGAGACCCTACAACAGCTACGCGGGAGCCGTCGGGCAGCCGTGTATTGAGGATTGGATTCTGGCTGGTGAGGTCTTGTCCAAGGATGCGGGCGACACGTTCGATTGCGGCCTGCAAGCGGTCGTTTGTATAGGGCGTGGAGAGGGTGATCTTTTCGATCACGCCGCCACGATCCGCATAGATGCCGGTTGTCCCGTTAATCATCAAATCCGAGATGGACGTGTCCAGTAAGAGTGACCGCAGTTCGTCGGGAAAGAACGGCAATATCAGTTCAAAGCTCATCGCAGTGCTCCTGCTGTTGTCGAAGCACTCCCGGTAGTGGCCGGAGCCGAAGCGCCGGGTGCAATCGGATCGACCGAGACGCGATTTTCGTGGAACTCTGTAATCGTAAGGCCCAGCGGGTTTATGAACTCATATTGCGGGTAGATTTTGGCTTGATCGCTGACCTGTTTGGGATTCAGGTAGTAGGTCAGACTGAGCATCCAATGCTCCGTTCTCGGCTCCCGCGAGTGGCTTGGCGAGTAGAGCCTATCCAGAGCCAGCAGCGCCGTTCCCCGGGCCATCAAAGCACCCTGCACTGTCTCCTGCGACATCGAGGTAATGGTGACGTTCTTCACCTCGACATCACTCTGCTCGATCTGGCCGCCCACGACCTGCGAGACCAGATGATTCTGGTTGTCATCGGTCATCAGCTGCGAGGCGAGGTTCCCGGACAGAAAGTAGTAGTTGAGCGGGTATTTCTTGGCTATGGTATCGCGCCCAATCGTGTAGCGGTAATTTGCCCAGTCGGTTATGTACGTCCGAATCTCGCCCTCGCGCGGGCTGTAGTTCAAATCGCTGTATTGGATGGCCTGGGCGCGGCCCATTTCGTCGATGCGGATATACCTGTTTACGAGTGGGCGACGGGCCAAGGATAAGTTCAGCCACATGGAGCCGCAAAGCAGAACTGTGCCGCAGGTGAGGATCAGCCGATAGGCCCTTCGTTCGGCATAATGTGAGGCATACACCTCGTTGCCAATCTGATCCGTAAGCAAGGATTGCTCCGGCGTCAAGATCGGTTGCTCATTGACTGCTGTTTGGGTGGACATGGGGAGAATGGCTCCTTTGCGTTACCGCTTGAAGAATCACGAAGGTGTAAACGGCCCCGGCGGCAATTGCGCCGAGGAATACAAGTAGAAGCATGAGCCTGATGATCCGCGCCTGAAGTACGCGACGAATGAACGCGACTTGCAATGCGAAGCGGAACATAGACTCTAGCCTCCTCCTGCTGTCATCCCCAAGGACGACGCCGTGCCGACGACTTTCGTGATACTTTCAGCCATTCCCGCCGCCCCACCAAAGATCGCTTGCGTCATGCTCGGGATAAAGAGCATGTTCACAATGAAGGCGACGAATACCATGATGCACGGAATCAGGTTGGCAAGCCACATCTCGATCGAATAATTTCCATTGAACGTCTGCTGGATGAAGCCATTCATGAACCCGCCCCATACGAAGATGAAGGCGGCTGCTACGGCACGAATCATGGCAAAGCTGATTAGCACATCGAGGAAGTGAAAGAACTTCGCGCGGAAAGTCTTCGTCATCAACAACGGAACAAAGATCGGGCCGAATAGCGCCGTCACGCCATAGAGGATGAACGCGCTGCAGTTGATCACAAATAGGATGGCGGACGCGATGCCGAGTAGCCCTTGCACGACGAAATAGCAAAGGATTTGCACCGGGGCCACGAGCGACGGCATCGCGGTATTGTCACCAGCGGTCTTGAGTAGCTGGAGCAAGTTGTCGAGCGCGTTCTGATCGAAGGCCGCAACCATTGCCTGAGCTATATATGAAAAGAAGTGGTTGATACCGAAGGTTGCACCGGGGAACGGATTCACCCAATAATTTTCGAGCAGGCAGCAGACGGTGAGCCGAACCAAGAAGTTCACCAAATCACCCGCATGGATGGGCTGTGCGTGAAAACGCAGTGTCATGGTCTGGGTATTCCAATTCACGACCATGCTGATGAGAGTGAAGAGCGAGATGCAAGCCAGTTCCGTGAGCCCAAGCTGCGTAAGCGCACCACCGTTCTGCGTCGTCAGATTGGTGAGATTGTTGGTGAACTGATAGAGCCAGTCGACGCCGGAACTCGCGCTCGGAAGTGCTTGCGCTAACAGAGCCACGGAAACCATATCGCCCCTCCCCTCGGTGACATTTAAGGAATGTACTTCTGCCAGGTCTTACCCTCTTTTGCGGCAGCGGAATTGTGCTTCTTCTTGTCCGCCTCGACACGCCGGCGAAACGCCTCATCTTCGGCCTTCCGTTCTTCGGACTCCTTCTGCTGTTGCTGAAGGATGGCTGCGGCTTTGGCAGCGGCAGCGGCGGCTTTCGCCGCCTCATGCCGCTGGTAGGTAATTGCGCCTCCGATAGCGGTGAGAGCTGCTAGGATGGCGAGCAGGATTTTTGTATTGATCGCTTTCAGCATTGACACCTCCCTTATGGCAGATAGGTACTCCAGGTCCTACCCTCATTGGATGCGCTGGTGTCATTGGCTGAACGCTGCTGCTGGACGAAGACGGCGGTGTTTAGGTCTTCGACATGGGCGTTGCGACGCTCCATATTGGCAAGCGTCATTTGTGACGCTAGACAGGCTTGCAACCTGCCCTGAGACTGCATCTCGGCGGCCTTCTGCGCTTCCGCCGCGTTTAGTAGATTGAGCTGCTGGACTTCACTGTTTGTGCCATCACTGCCATCGAATTGCTGCGCCAGCAGCGAATTGTTGGCCGTGATGTTACTGCTTCTGTCGCTGCGGTACTGCCCCACCGCGGTGAGACAGTCCGGAGAGACAGAATCAGAGGTCTCAATCAAGGCAAGTTGTGAGGTACGAGAGCCGCCGAGGGACTGGCTCGCAACGTAGGTAGGCAAACTGCCGTTCAACGCGACGGTAGCGGCCTTCCATGCCGTGCTCGACGCCGACGATGAGTTGGTGTTGAGCGCGATGCTCATGCCTGCTGTTTCACCAAACATGTTCGCAACGTTCACATTGTCGAGAGCATGAAGCGTTGTCTGCCACTGTTGCTTTGCTGAGAAATGAATGATGTTGTTCTTCAGCATGTTGTACTGCGTCTGAAGCGTTGTCAGCTGCGAGACGAGACTGCCGTAGCTGGTGGGGTCAAAGACAATATCCCCCATTCCGAACAGAGCGAAGCCGGGCGTCGCGGTGAGGAGCAATGCCGTGCCTGCCCCGACAAGCCATTTACGGCGGTTGGTCAGTGTGACTTTCATAAAGCCTCCTGTGGTTGGGTTGAACTACATGCACTGCGGGCAGGTAGGGTCGAGCCTGTCCATAGAAAATGCGTGAATATGCTCTGCGTTCGTAATCGCCTCGTCGGACTGAAGGTAGAGCCGCACAAGCGTGCTTCTTCCTGTGGCTGTCCCAAGAAGCAGAAGGAGCACGATTGCACCGATAGTCCCGGAGACCTGATACAAGCGATGAAGCAGAAGCAGATGCCCATAACGGTCATTCATCGCAACGCTCCTCTCTATAACGTCGGATCGACGCGATGTTCCGCGTAGGCAGGAATCAACAAGTCCGTGCCGATGTAAACGCGAGCACGTGAACCTTCCTTGAGCGTGATGATTGGCAGGCGATTGAGGAAGTGATTCAACACCTGCTCCCCTTCGACGGCCAACTGCTCGGAGATCCCGTTCCGAATCTGTACCGAAGGGTCAAGAACGCTGCCACCATTCCCGATCTGTGCCAGGCCTCCTAATCCACCAATAGCGGCGGCGGCGGCGAACGCCTGTAAATAACCGTGGTCCACCTTCGTGGCAAGGCCGGTCGTCCCGATCTGATCGAGGCCGATGTACTTGGCGAACTCCAGCGAAAATCCATCAGGGCAGATAGCGCGATGGAAGGTCACGAACATCTTGCGCTGTTGGACGTTGCCGACGCTCTGCACATCGCCCAGGAGGCGCGTGCCTTGCGGCAAGAGAAGCCGCTGGTGGTCATGGGAGTAGAGGTCGGTTGTGAGCGAAACCATGATGGGGCCGCTGAAACCTCCATCAATGTGATTGGTCACGACACCCTCAAGCACCGTTCCCTCGAAGATGCGGTACAGGCGGCCATCATAGGCATCGAAGTCATACCCGGACATCGCGTTGCCTTTGTTGTCCGTCTTGGCCTCTGCGTTGACAGGCTTTGAAGGAGCCGGGCCGCCGGCTGCGGTAGCAGCCGTCCCTTGCGCGCCCTCCACCGTCGCCGGGGACGTGCTGCTGTGCTCGAAGTCAATCGCTACGGTGTCACTATTGATTGCATCCTGCTGCTGCTTTTCCTTTGCAAGCTGCTTCTGCTTGGCCTCAGCCTGTGCCTGAGACATATTCGACGTGCGCTGTGGGGCATTGGGACTGTCGCCGTAGATCGCCGAACGCTGCGCGGTTGTCATCGGTGGTGCGCCCGCGGCTTCTGGACCGGGCGCGCCTTCGGTCTGCTGGAGCTGTTGAAGCGCTGCGTTAAGTTCCTGTTGATGTTGCCGCGCCTCCGCATCGCGCTGCGCTTGCAACTGTTGCTGCGACTCGAAGCTGTTTACCTGCTGTGCGTTCGGTGCTGCCGGGCGCATGGGCAATGCACTCGTGGGAGCACTCTTCTTGTTGCCGCTCAACAAACTGGAGACATTGGCGATGCCAATAAGCCCGATGATGACGATCAGAGCGATAACGACCGGCATACTCTTTCGCAGGGGAGGCTTCGACTCCGGCTGTTCAGGGATGGTTAAGGGAACGTTTTGATTCGGCTCCGGCATGGCTACCTCGCTTCCGCGGTGCGATGGAACTCCACCTTCTGTTTGCCGATGGCGAGATAGCCGTTGTCCAACTCCTTCGGAACCGTGTACAGGCCGTTCGAGAAATCGAAGTTGATCAGCGACGGCTTTTTGTCCTTCACCTCGTACAGAGCGGGCGTCTCCTGAAACTGCCCGCGTAGATACGTGAACTTGTCGTCGCGCCATATCTCCTGCAAGCCAAGGTTTTTACCCTTCGATTTATCCCACGCGTAGTCAAAGTGGAGGGAGGCGGGATACTGACTGCGGTATGCCTCTTCCTGTGTCTTTTCCGCTTTCAGCGAGATGGCCTCGGCCGCTTGCGCAACTGCCGCCTCCTGCTTGACTTTGTCCAGTTCAGCGGCAGGCACGAAGACAGGCATCTCGGCCAGTTTGTCCTTCGCGGCTTTGTCTCCTGGCGCAACAAAGATTTTGGAGTCGAAGTGAGGATCGTCGTCGCCGGAAACTTCCCGCAACTGGAGCGTGTATTCATTGCCGTGGTCAGAGACGATATGAACGTCCGTCGTGCTACCTGCGATTTTCGGCTTGATGCTAATGAAGCGACTGGCGACATGACCGCCGTCAAACACCCAATCCACCGTGTCGCCGGCAAAAACGTTCGCTACCTTCTCTTCGGCAGGGAGCAGGATGAGTGTCGATTGCAGAAGCCCGGCGCGGACCACAGGCGGCGTATCCGCCTCGGACACGGTAATGGTGCGCGGCGCATCGGGCTGGAGGTGCTTGGCATCGGGAGTGCCGGGGCCAGAGGCAAGGGCGGCGGTGGCAGCAAATGCAAGTCCACAGGCGATGAAGGTAATGATCGGTGCTCTCATTTCTCTGGTCCTTTCAGTTAGGCAGACTCGCCCTGGGCGAACCTCGTGATGCCCTCGGCGAGTCCGTACTTGGTGATCAACTTCGACCGGCGGACCCGGTCCTTTGGCTTCGTGGAAAACGTCGCATAGCTGCGTGCGTCGAGATTGAAGCAAACGACCTTCGTGAGCCCGTCGCGACGAATGTAGAGTGCTTCGCGGTCTCGCAAGCTCTCTAAGAGAGCGAGTTGCTGTTCTGTCATCTTGAACAGTTCGGCGTACCGCTTGCGGTTGAACGTCGCGTCTCTCAGAAACATAAAGGAAGTACAGGAGTTCACAATGGAATCGGCGTTCTTGCCAAGATCTTCCGCCGACTGCCCTATCAGGGTCACGCCGCCAAGATTCTTGCGTGCAGTCTTGATAGAAGCGAGAGCACCTTCGAGCAATTGGCGATTCTTCATTGAAGAGAAAATCTCCTCGATCAGAATGTGCTTCGGTACCCCGAGGTTCGCGGGATCGTACAGCACATCGTTAATGCGATGGAGCAGCCACACCATCAGCGGCTCAATGAGGTCAGCATTCTGCACGTTGTTCACGCCCTGGAAGTCAAAGCACTGGACGCGGGAAAGCGAGAGGCTGTCTTCCACGTTGTCGAAGATGGCGCTATACACGCCCCTTCCAACCCATTTCGACAGGTAGCGGTCGAGCTTCTTGGGCAAGAAGAGATTGGATAGGCGGCGATTCTCGGGGTCGAGCAGGTAGATATCCTGCACGGCCTTGTGAATCACATCATCGTCTTCCGGCTCCAGCTCTGCGCCGCCGTTAGTCAGAAGCAGCTTGATAAAGCTGTACAGGAACTTGATGTTGCTCTCGGTCGGTTCCTGAGCGAAAAGCGCAACGCGCGGGCCATCTTTGCCGATGCGGTCTACGCGCCCGCCGTACAGTTCGACGACGCTCTCGTAGCTACCTCCAATGTCGAAGATGTAGGTGAAGCCCTCATACTTCTGCTCAAACGCAACGGTCGCATTGCCGATCACGCTTTTGCCTGAACCTGTAGGCCCGATAATGAGCATGACGCGCACTCCGTCCACATACACGTCCTGAAAGAATGGCGTTCGTGAGCGTGTCTCGAAGACGTTGAGATATTCGGAGTCGAGATCTTCCGAGTGCGGATGGCCGATATATGGCGCAAATACCGAAGACAGCCGGGCATGGTGTTCCTCGGAAAGCCACATCGGAAAAACATTGAATTTCCCATTGCCGGGGAACATGGCATAAAACGCACAGAGGTTGCCAAGCGTCTCTTCGATCACCTGCGCCCGTGCATCGACAAATATCCGATGCACGACGGGCGCGGTAGCGCGTAGTTGTTCCGCGCTGTTGGAGGCCACGAGGAGGCGTAGGGAATATTCACCCAGTGCCTTCTTATCCAACTCACGAATGACAAGGCTTAGGTCATCGACACTGCTATTCGCGGCCTTTGCTGCGGCCCCGGTTTCGAGGGAGGCCACATCTCGCCCGCTCATCACGCGCGCCAAGACTCCGACTTTGAAGAAAGAGATGAATTTCTCCTGTGCGTCGATCTCATGCCGCGCGGCGGCTGTTGATTTCGGCCGCCACGTCGAGCACAGCACGCTGTCGCAATCAAGCGTCAGCAATCCGGAGAAGAGACAGGGCCGGGAAGCGTCCGGGGTTGTCTTGAGCGAGAACATCTGCACGTAGCGTTTCCCGACGCGGAGATGGTCGCTATGCCAGGCGATGGGATTGCCGACGATCTGGCGGTCTATCCCTGTGTCATCACGGAGCTGTGACTGAGCCGCCCATTCTTCCAAATTGAAGAGATAGGAAAAGAACCGAAATGCACTGTTCTTGTCCAGCATCCGCATCCCTAGCATTGCGCCGAGATGCCCTTCCAGAATCGTTGCCGACTTCTGAAGCTCCGCAAGCATCCGTGAATTGTCGACGGATGTCTCTTGCGGCTTACGCTCGAAGGCTTTCAGCTTGGACGGTTCCAGAGTGAAACACCAGTGAAGGTCAATGCGTCTGAACCCTGCGGTCTTCTCAAGAAAGTCGAGACGGTCATCGACGAATCCCTGCGTGACAGGATTGCTGTACGTCGCTTGCCGGGGCAATTCATACCCGGACATCACGCGGGTGTACTGATACAGGCACGAATCTTCCGGGAGTGCCCGCAACGCGCCTTCAATCGAACGCATCCGCGATTCGAGTTCCTGATCGGTCAGACTCTCTTCGTCGATGCCCGCGAGCGTGAACAGGCATCCGTAGCCGCCGCCCTTCATCGCGAAGATATTCGGGCCAATGAAGCGTGCAATCGGAACGATGCTGCACGCGGCTCCGGCCTTTGCGAACCACGGAACGAATTTGGCGTGCTCAGTATTTGCGCGGGTCATAGTAGGACTTCTGGTTGAGGCTCAGGCCCCAGAGTTGAAACATCTTCGGGTGTTTGCGGACGATGAGCCACGCAGCAATTGCGAGCGTGGGGAACGCCATCATCGCCAAGAGACGAAACCCAACGAGGAAAACCGTTACGCAGACGAAGACAATCGCCATCCATGCGCTGAGGTCCAATCCGAGCTTGGCTCGTGGCCGGTTAAGCGCCTGATTGATTGGTAACGGCTCTCCCCGCTTGGTCATAGGCGCACCTCACATGGACTGACCGGTCAAAGACCCGATCCATCCTGCGCCCCATCCGAGCACTCCGGCGCCGAACAGTGCGCCGAAGAGACCAGGAATTGCGTCTTGGAACCGACCGCTCATCATGCGGATTCCCGCAAAGATGAGGCCTCCGAGACAGATGACAGCGCCAGCGTACATCGCGAACGTTTTGAAGGTTGACATGAGTGTTTGCGCGCCAGAGAAGTCCATCGTTCCCTGGGCTTGGGCTACGGTGGCAAATGCCGCCGCAAATAGGTAGGGGACAAACAGGCGTGCAAGACGGTAGTGAGTTGGCTTGGAGATGAATCGTTCCCGCTTCATTGCGGCCGGGAGAATCGGATGGGATGTTTGGGGCATTTGCTCCTCCGGACGGCAATGTTGTTCGCCGTCATGTTTCGGAAGTTAATGCCACACAGAAATTTCGTCCAAGACTTCTTATCTATAGTGCTATTGCTCCGACCAATAGCAGATCGTGTCGGAAGATCGGGCCGCACGAAGTGCTCGACAATTCACCACCAAAAGCAGAGCTGTTCGGCTTCCGCTAGATGAGTGATTCGGTGCTGATGCGCTCAACGAGAGTTCATGATTCATTACCGTTGAAATCAGTGTGGGCTCAGTAGATCTCTGCACGTGCGATGGGTAGCCGAACATGGAAGACTGTGCCGGAAGCAGATGTGTCAAAGGCCACGGTCCCGAAGTGCTTGGCTACGACACGCTGGACGGTGTCCAACCCAAGCCCTAAACCAGAACCCAAGGGCTTGGTTGTGAAGAACGGTTCGAAGACACGGTCCTTAGCATCTTCCGGAATACCGGGGCCATCATCTCCGACTTCGACAAGGAATTCATCTCCTTGGAGTTTCACTGCGAGAGTAAGCAGCCCACGGTTCCCCAGGATGTCGAGGCTATTCTCAATTAGAGCGAAGAAGGCTTGATTCAATTCAGCCCCATACCCTTCCAGAAGTGGCAGGTCCGGCTGGATTTCTTTCTTGATTGTCACATTTATTAAGCGAGGCTGAAACATCATCAAAACGTCCTCCAGAGCCTTGGCTAGGTCGATCTTCTGCAGTGCCTGTCGATCCATGTAGGAATAGTTCTTTACTGCAGTAACAACCTGAAAGATCCGCCCGGTCGCCTGAGTCACTGTCGCGATGGCGGCATCTCGGCTGATTGTATTGAAAAGGTCCTGCAAAGCTAGCGGGTAGAGCACTGCGGCGACAGGAGCCAAGAATTCTTGGAGCTCAGAGATGGACAAACCCGCTTCAGCAAGAATGGGAGCCAACTTCCAGGCATCCTCGAAGCCCTTTCCTCTGAGCCAATCTGCCATGGACTCTTCGAGCTCAGTCACTTCAAGGGAGCTTTTTGGACCATGCCCTAACTTTATCTTTGATCGGATTACATCTAGTCCACGGGTGTACGAGTGGAGAACAACCTGGTCCGGACATTTCAGGCCAAGGTGATAGCGCACATCGCTTCCTGCAGTATCTGTATCCTGAGTTAGCGCGAGCGCAGCGCTTCTCGCGGCTGCAGCTGGGTTGTTCATCTCATGGGCTAGATTGCCCGCCAGTTTGCCCAGGGCAGACAGCTTTCCGATCTGTTCTTCGGCCCTTGTGTACTCTCGGTTGCGATCAATCAGCAGCCTGACTATTCGTTCAGTCATCGACGGAATTGCTGTGAGCATCGCTGGGAATGCGGTTTCATGAAGTTCGAGCAACCAGACGTTGCCCGAGGCCCGGCCCTCTGCGCTCCATGCTCGGATACGTGAAAAAGGCGTCTTCCCGGTGATCCGGCCTGTTCTGCCGGTAAGCACCGAAACCGGGCTTGACCTGTGCCGTTTAATCGTTACTTCGCCGGCAAGGATAAAGATGAGATGGTGTGGAGGCGCTCCCTGCGAAAAGACCAGATCCCCATCTTGCACCGATCGTTCATTCCCGGCGCTAGCGATCCATGCCAATTCTTCTGGTGCAAGGCCCTTCAGCTCTTCGATGGACTGAAGAGCCGCAATGCGATCTTCGAAAGTGGAGGGGACTTGAAAAGCCATCGTAGATTCTCGGGAGTGCTCTTCAGCTGCACGTCCTGGAGGTTCGAATCATTTTCGACGCGAGGAGCCGGATCAAGGCAATCACTAAGATCTCTTGTCTGGCGGGAGCTTTTCTTTTGCAAGTTCCAGGAGTTGATTCATCGCTCGCTCGAATGGCGAGCAGTCACCGTTTGCTGCGTACAAGATCAGCGATCCCTGCACGCGCGCGATCCAGTCTTCGGCGAATTGGCGAGCCCTGACTTGTGACATCCCGGTCTCGCGAGCAAGGTGAGCAACTCCATCGGTCCAGATGGAAAAAATATCGTGCGCTAGCTGGCGGCCTTTAGGGCCGATTTCAGAAACCGCGAGTCTGCCTAGAACGCAAGGATTACGTCCGTTCGCGTAGAGCTGATCGAGTGCCGCAACGATCCTCCGAACGCGCGCTTTAAGAGGCTCGGCCGACTTCGCCACATCAGCAACAGCGGCTTGAATAAACGCCTTGCCCTTCTCCAAAACCGCCTCGGCCATCTGTTCCTTTCCTCCCGGAAAGTGATGGTAAAGGCTCGATTTCCCCAGCCCAGTTGCGCGGGAAAGATCGGCAAGCGATGCCCCTTCATACCCATGATCTTGAAAGACGACGAACAGGCGATCTACGATTTCCGCTTTTTCCTTCGCATCCAGAGCTGCAGGCATGGGACGCCTCTTTGTACAGAACGTTCGTTTCCCACACAGTTTACAGCAATGAGGCGATCGAGTCGCGTCCTCAAAGGTCACGACTTTGGCGTCGAAGTCCTCAATGTTCTCAAGTACCGAACCAGGCTCCAGGTTTCCTGATCCGTTAGTTGCTTTCCGAATGCCGGCATTCCGGTCAGGCGGAGTCCATTTCGGATGATCCAGAACATTTCGGGATCAGACCAGTGTTGCACCTCATCGTTTCCCAGATCCGGAGCACGAGGGTACAAACCGCGCCCAATATCCGTCGGCGTGCGCCCATCATTCCCATGACAAGTCGCGCACTCTGATCCGAAGACGTTTTGGGCATTGTCCAAGTCGCTTTGAGTCAGAGATGGTTCTTTGATAGATGATCTTCGTGCTTCGCGATGAACGAGGAAGTTCTTGGCCTCGTTCGCGACGGTCGTTTCGACCCTCCCCGGCTCCGGCACCGCGCTCAAATCGAAGGACGCAGCGAGAGATGCTCCCACAAGTGCGACGGCAGCGAGAGACAAGACTGGGATGAGAACTGCTTTTTTGCGCATGCGATTTACCTCCAGCATCCAATCCTCCGCTCGCGCACGCACTTTAATGCGCACGCGCGAGTGGTGGGTATCCGAGGGTGTAGATGTAATCAGTGGCGTGTGCCGGCTGGTGGCAGTTCAAGCAATCTACTTTGAAATTGGTAGACGTCGTCTTTAGCGGATTAGCGCTGTCGAAATAGGACCAGGCCCAGCCGTCACCCCAGAGCTTGTTGTCAGGATGAACGTTTTTGCTTTCCTTTACCATCACGAACCAGCCGACGAGCTTTTCGGCGTGACTCACAGTGCCGGGTGTCATCTGCTGAGTGGCGGTATGAAATCTTTCTTTGACCAACACCGCGCCTTCCGGGAAATGTCCCGTCTTTCGATAGGCATCAATCGCGCCGGGAGAAGCATAAACATTGTGGATCTCTTTCACACTCTTGCCGGTCTCTGCGGGGAGCGCCCAGCTGCCCAGGAACTGGTAAGAGGTGCGGTAGTCCTCTGGGACATGCAGGCTGCCCCGTGCGTCAACGACGGAGCTTCCCACTTTTGTTTGCTTCGCTTCAGCACTTCTGGCCATAGGGCCATTAACGGCCAGCACGATTACGCCTGCAACGCCAATAACGGCAAGACACATCGTCTTGAGGATCTTCATCTCCGTAGCTCCTTTGGTTGGGGATCGTTGGGATCGACGAGAGGGATAGCCCGCTTTCCAAGACATTCAATCAACGATGGGATGTTCTATTTCGCCTGGAAGCCCTCGTCCAGGCAGGGACGTGCCAAGTGCGCGACCGCGTTGACGAGAGTTTTGGCGCCCGCAGCCAACGCCAGTGCGACAGCAGCCCGGCGGTCGTAGCCAGCCGCGAGGAGTGCCTTCACATCGCTGTCAGAAACCTGTGTCCTCTTAGAGGCAATCGCCGCGGTGAATCTGCGGACCGCCTCCAACTTCGGATCGGTAAATGAGCCGCCATTCCGGATGGTGTCTACGATTTCCTTCGAGGCACCGAGCTTGGACGCGAGGGTGGCGTGAACTGCAATCGCATACTCCGCGCCGTTTACATGGCTCGCGGCGCCAAGCGCAACCTGCTGCGCAATCGGATCGAGCACGGTCTGACCGAGAGCCTGCAGCATCTTGATGTACACATCGAGCACGGCAGGTTCCACGCCCAATGCGTAGCCGAGGTTAGGCACGAATCCAAAGACATCGGCCATCCCTCTAACCAGATCCTTGCCACCGACCGGAACCGAGTTCATGTTGAGTTCTCCGAACAGAGCCTTCCCCTGTTCGGCGTCGAGCGTGCGAGCGAGAAAGACGCCGACGATCTGCGCAATTTCATCGAGATGGGCTTCGAGCGCGAAGTGGCCTGCGTCGACAAAGCGGATCTCAGCCTCGGGTAGATCGCGACGGAACGCCTCCGCACCAGCCGGAAGAAAGAACGGATCGTTCTTGCCCCACACGGCGAGTGTGGCTGGCTTATGCGTACGGAAGTATTCGTGAAACTTCGGGTAGGCGGCAACGTTCGACTTGTAGTCGCCAAACAGATCCAGCTGAATCTCGTCATTTCCGGCCCGGTCCAGAAAATGCTGGTCGAGTGTGTAGCTTTCCGGGGCGATCCGCGTGGTATCCGCCTCGCCGTGGTGGTATTGAAACTGCGTCGTACCGGCCTGGAAAAAAGCGCGAAGATTGTTCCGGTTTTCCTCGGTTGGTTTCTCCCAGTAAGCCTTTATTGGACTCCAGCCATCACTCAGGCCTTGCTCGTAGGCATTGCCATTCTGCGAGATCAGCGCGGCCACACGCTCCGGACGGGAGACAGCCAGACGAAAACCAACCGGTGCGCCGTAGTCAAACACGTACAGTGCATACCGGGTGAGGTTCAGAGCGTCGGTGAAGCCTTCCATGATCTCCGCCAGGTGGTCGAATGTGTAGCCAAAGGTCTCTCCCGGCGGAGCGTCTGAGAAGCCAAAACCCGGCAGGTCCGGAGCAATCACGTGGTACTTACCGGCGAGCCGGTCCATAAGGCCGCGATACTGATGACTGGAACTCGGAAATCCATGCAGCAGGAGAATCGTGGGCGCGTCCTGCGGTCCCGCCTCGCGGTAGAAGAGGTTGAGAGTTGAGCCGCTGCGACGATCGGCGACAGAGATGGTCTTGTATGTGGTCGTTGCGGACATTGGGAATCTCCTGAATCTGTTGGGAAGCACTGTGGACGTGTCGCCCACATTGGAACTCTGCAGACATGGGCCTGCATGCGCGTGAGCAAGTGGCGATTCACCTTCGCTTACTTTGCTGCGCCTTCCAACTCGTTGTAGTGGGTATGGAGTACAGGAAACCCGGTGTCAAAGTCGGTCTTGAAAGTGTTATCGAAAAGATTGGTTGTGAAGCTGAACGCAATCTCTGCCACGATGTCAACAATCTGCGCATCGGTGTAGCCGGCAGCTCGTACGGCTTCGAAATCGGCGGCCTCGATATGGCCCCGCGATTTGGCCACCTTGTAGGCAAACTGCAAAGCGGCATCGGCTTTCGGGTCGGTGGAGTGGCCCTTCCGATTGAGTTCCATGTCCTCGGGAGTCAGCTTCGTGAATTTACCTGCGAGATATGTGTGGGTTGTTAGGCAGTAGTCGCACCCATTGACTTCGGCGGTCATGATGTGGATGCGTTCGCGAGTTCTGGCGCCAAGGCTCCTGCCTAGCCCAGCGTGCAGGTCGGCGACACCCTTGAGGGCATCCGGACTGTGCGCGAGCAATCGGAACAGATTGGGGATCAGTCCGATGTTCTTCTCATATCGCTCAAGGATCGGTTTGGCTTGTTCGGGAGCTGTTTCCTTCGTGTGCAGGGGAATGAGGGTCATGTTTCTCCGTTGGCATAGGCAGTGTCCGTGGCCCTACGCTCACTTGAATCATACTGTACCGATCATTCGGTACTATTGTCAAGCACGTCTAGGGGGGTCCTGCAGATTTTTGAATTTACCGATCATTGGGCACGAGCCACGCACTCAGCCGTATGCACCAACCATAAAAACTAGCGCATCCGCTCGTTATGCCATCAGTTCCAACTGGATCGGCTTCAATGGGTGCTGGCGTAACGGCATCTTGCGAGTGGTCGTCCGCTTGGCTTTGGGAAGATGTCGAAGGAGAATCGAGAGCGCAATATGATTGGCGCTCGCGTGATGTACGAAGGCCGTGTCAGCGGTCCACTTGGCTCCCGCAATTGGCCTCAACGTGAGATCTGAAGGCAGTACAGTTCTCTCGTCAACGAGAGCCAAACCGCACCGGCTTTGGACCATCATCTGAATATCCGCCGGTGTTGCCGCGAGGCAGGAGGCTTCCGGTCGAATCCCGATCTCCAGCAGCATTTCCATGAGTCGATGGTGTGCGGCGGGATGAGTTTCCGGGTCGCGAAATACCTTCAGCCGACCAGCCAACTCGGATGGTTGCACCTCTCGGCTCGACGCCAAAGGATCATCCGCTCTCATACAGACGACAAGAGGATCGGATGCGACATGCGACACAACCCAATTTGTTCCGGTCACGGGAAGCGGGAGGATTGCAGCGTCAAGCGCCTTCTCTTCCATTCTCTGAAGGAGTTGAACCGGATGACCACCTGCCATTTGAATGGGGCTATCAGGGAATAGACGGGTATACGCTTGCTGCAGAGATTGCACGGAATCAGGATTGATAAAGGTCGATAAGCCCACGCGCAGAACTGGTATTTCGCCTCGATCCATCGCGCGTGCTGCACCTACGATTTCGTCTCGCAGTTCCAACGCCTCCTGCGCATAGGCGTAGAGCATTTGCCCGGCGGGCGTTAGGCTGACCCCTTCACGCCGTCGAACAAAAATCTGAACTCCGAGCCCTTCTTCCAACGCAATGACCTGCTGACTCAGTGTTGGCTGGGCGAGGAATAACCGCTCGGAAGCCCGCGTAAAGTTGGCCGTTTCCGCAATCGCAACGATGAACTTGAGAAGCCTGAATTCAAGTAGGTCCGACACAGGTTTGAACTCCTGGGCTGAGGGTTTGGCAGAAGCACACCGCGCAGGCCCCTGTGGAAATCAGCGACGAAATCAGAGTCCCTTGGATGAATCAAGACTGTCAATCGGGCACCTTCAGGTACCCACTTGTTCCGACTGAGTTGAGATCGCGATAGATAAAACCAATAGTCCTATTGGTGCAAAGTCTTGGACAAAGAATCGAGATCACAGGAGGCTTGTTGCAGAGTCGGATACCAGCGCTCGAAGCACGACAGCGCTCGATATGCGACGGACGCAAATCTGCTGACTTGCCCGAGGTGAACCATGGCAACTGCCACGGCCCGGACCGCAATGCAAACCACCACACCCGCATCCGAAACGGAAGAATTTGCCACGTCAGATCGAGACGATGATCGCTTGCTCGATGCACGCCAAGTGGCCGCCAAGCTGGGCGTATCGGAACGCTTCATCCGCGACCACACAACCAGACGTTCACCCCGCATTCCCGGCGTAAAGCTGGGGAAGCTTCTTCGCTATCGAGCTGCTGACGTCGCAATCTTTATGGCCGAACTTAATACGCAGCCCTCTTCCCGCCGCTCCTAGTTTGGTGGATGATTGAATTGTTCTCCACGATCAGGGAACGGTGCCGGGCTATAGGAGAACAGCCATGGCAATGAAGTATCAGAAAGGGACCGTCTACCCGAGAGGGCAGAAGGTGAAAATGTGGTACGGCAAATACACGGTGTATTTGCGAAATGAGGAAGGAAAGGAGGTTGGAAAGCGTCGCAACGTTCCGCTCTGCCCAAAGGCGGGTACGCCGAAGTGGAAAGCAGAGCAAATGCTGCATTCGCTGATACTCAAAGAGACAGGAATTCCCGCGAAGACTTCGCCCGGCATCATTCCCGATGAAACCGCAACATTTCAATGGTTCGTCGAAGAGCGATACCTGCCGATGCGAGAAGGTACCTGGAGCCCGGCCTACCGGAAGATCAATACGTACGAGATCAAGCATTATCTGGTGGAGCACTTTGGGCGAATTCCTCTGAACCAGCTCGGAACCTTCGAGATCCAAGTCTGGCTTAACAAACTCGCAACAAAATATTCGCAGTCGGTGGTTCGCCACTGCCACATCAACATCCGCTCGATCATGCAGACGGCGAAGAAGCTGAAATTTCTCGCAACCGATCCCGCAGAAGACGTGAGTATGCCGCAGACCAAACCAGTCGAAAAACCCGTGATGACGCAGGATCAAATCCTGAAGCTCATCGGGAAGATCCATGACTTGCACGATCTGTGCCTGATGTACGTCGGAATTTTCTGTGGGCCAAGATCCAGTGAGGTTCTCGGGCTTCAATGGAAGTCCTGGACGGGTACAACACTGGTTCCGCACGGAACGGCATTCGAGGGACGCTTCTACCCTGGTCGACTGAAAAACCGGTCGAGCCGGGCACCGATAGGAGTTCCGGAGCAAGTCCGACCGGTCATCGAAGCATGGAAGAAGCTCAGCCCCGACCCGTCTCCTGACGCTCTAATGTTCCCGACTTTCGGTCGGGGCGAGCGGAAGGGCAAGGCGGTACCACGGTGGGGCAAGAACTTCCTCCGGTGGCGGGTTCGTCCGATCGCGAAGAAGTTGGAAATCCCGGAAAGCCTCATCACATTTCAAGTGATGCGGCGGACCCTGGGAACCAACCTGCAGCACCACGGCACGCTCAAGGATGCGCAGGGTGCATTACGGCACGCGAGCATCCGCACGACGGGCGATGTCTACGTACAGACGATCGAGACGAGCGTCCTGAACGCGATGAACTCCCGCACGATGGAAATCCTCGCGGACTGGAAACCTGCAATTCTTGATGGGAAGGTGACACCGATCAGCGACGCGACTCCGAAGAGGAGAACCGTCAAGGTCGAAACTCAGTTGGACCAACTTGGACCAAGCGCTGAAGGAAGGAATGTCGTAAGTGCTTGAAAGATTGGCTCCTCAGGTAGGACTCGAACCTACAACCCTTCGGTTAACAGCCGAATGCTCTGCCATTGAGCTACTGAGGAGTGTCTGGCGCTTGATTGTCCACTTCCAAAGTACCAGACCTTGCCCTCCCGGTCAAAATCCGTCGTCCCTCCCAGCCGCACGCTCTTGCGCCCGCGGCATGAGCCGAACTCCGACCGCGGTGCCATAATGGACTCGAACGCCAAGGAGCCTCATGTCGCGCATTTCCCGCCTGGACCGCAGCCACGTATCCCCTGAAATTGCCGCTCGTTACGACAAAGTCTTCGCCCAGCGCGGCAATGTGCCCAATATGTTTCGCGTGATGGCGCACCGGCCCGAGATCTTCGCTACCATGCAGGACCACTTTGCGGCTGTTCTCTCGACCGGGACGGTCTCCACGAAGCTCAAAGAGCTCATCATCGTCAGGACCAGCCAGGTGAACGAGACGCCCTACTGCCTGGCCAGCCACTCCGTGCTTGCGCGCGGTCTGGGGTGGTCGGATGATCAGCTATCGCATCTTGCCGAGTGGCAGAGCCGCGAGGACTTCACTCCTGCCGAAAAGGCAGCCCTCTGGCTGGCTGAGACCGTCACGCGCAACGCCAACGCGGTCACCGACGAGCAGTTTGCCGAACTGCGGACCTTCTACTCAGAGGGAGAGATCGTCGAATTGCTCTGCGCTATTGGGCTATTCAATTACTTCAACCGCTTCAACAATGCGCTGCGCATGGAGCCCACCAAGCCCGGCGAAGGCGGCGTCGAAGCGCAGGCGGCGCCGCCGGCTGACGCGGTTGCCGTTCACGGGCTCAAGTGATCAAGCTCTCCAGCGCGATACGATGAAGGAAGGAGAAATCAACTTCCTTCATGAGACTTGAACTTCCGGCGGGCACGTTCCGCGCCTATCTCTTCGACTGCGACGGGACCATCGTTGACTCCATGCCGCTGCACTACAAAGCGTGGAAGAAGGCGCTTGCCGAGCACGGCGCCGAGTATGAGGAAGAACTTTTCTACGCCTGGGGCGGCCGGCCAATCCGCGAAATCATCCGCCTGCTCAATGAGATGCAGGGGCTGGAAATGCCCGTCGAAGAACTAGCCGCGCGCAAGGAAGCCCTCTACCATCAGCTCGTCCCTACCCTGCAGCCAATTCCTGAAGTCGTGGAACACATAGACGCTAAGCATGGGCACATCCCCATGGCAGTGGTCTCCGGAAGCCGCCGCAGTTCTGTCACGGCTTCACTTGGCGCGGTAAACCTGCTAGACAAGTTCGACACCCTGGTCTGCGCCGAGGACTACAAGAACGGCAAGCCTGCGCCAGACGCCTTTCTGCTGGCTGCAGAGCGCCTTGGCGTGCCTCCAGCCGAGTGCCTGGTTTTCGAGGACACGGATCTCGGGATTGAAGCCGCTACGGCTGCCGGGATGGTCAGCGTTAAGGTGCCGCAGCCTCTTGAACGGGGTTAGGGACGAGATATCCGGCAGTTGCTTGGCTTCCATTTTCCCTAGGCTCGCGTTCGGAACTGATATTCTCCGGGCATCGTAGTCACTCCTGAACCACAGGCGGCCCATGCTCCCTCTCGCTTCGGCAAAATCTACCGAGACCGCGTTGTCCGCAGCAGAGGAGCGCCGTTCCGACGCCCTTCTGCTTGCCGGCATCGCCGCGGTATTTGCGATCGCGCACGTCCTGACGAACGGACGCTATGGCTTCCATCGCGATGAGTTGCAGTTTCTCTCGGACGCCCGGCATCTTGACTGGGGATTCGTTGCCTACCCGCCGCTGACGCCCTTCATCGAGCGCGTGAGCCTGAGCCTGTTCGGAGTGTCGCTCGTCGGCCTGCGTCTTGCCTCTGTGATCGGGCAAGCTATTGTCATTTTTGTGAGTGGGCTGATGGCACGCGACCTCGGCGGCAATCGCCTGGCGCAGGTTGCCTCTGCCATCACGGTCGGGCTCTCCGGGTTGCCGATCTTCGAGGCCACAGAGTTCCAATACACGACCTTCTCTTATCTGTGGTGGGTGCTCGTCTGCTGGTTCGTCATCCGGCTGCTCAAGTCGGAAAATCCTCGCTGGTGGATCGCCATCGGCGCGGCCATCGGCCTGTGCCTGATGACGAAGTACTCTACAGTCTTTTTCGTCGCCGGGCTTCTTGCGGGTCTTGCCCTGACGCGAGCACGGCGATGGTTCCTGAGTCCCTGGTTCTATGCCGGCGTAGGAGTGGCGCTTCTGCTATTCCTGCCGAATATTGTCTGGCTGGCTCGCCACGACTTCATCTCCTACACGTTCCTGCAACACATTCACGCGCGCGACGTGGGCGAAGGCCGCGCTGAGGGCTACTGGAAGTATCAGTTCCTGCTGGACGCCAATCTCTTCGCCACGCCTGTCTGGATCGCCGGCCTGATCGCCTTTGCGCGATCCAGTCGATATCGCGTGCTGGCTTGGATGTACGCCGTGCCTGTGCTCGTTTTCTGGGTCAATAAGGGCCGCTTCTACTATGTAGCCGAGGCCTATCCCGCCCTGATCGCGATGGGCTGCGCGGCTGCAGAGGGCTGGTTGGCGCGCCGCCCCACGTGGGCGCAGCGGACGGTGGCGACCGCTTACTTCACGTGCGTAGCGGCGATGGGGGCCTTCCTACTGGCGATTCTCGTGCCCATTGCGCCTGATGGCCGACTGCGCGACTTCGCCCTGAAAAACAATAGCGACCTGCGCGAGGAATTTGGCTGGGATGACATGAACCGCGCCATCGCCGCAGCGCGCGATTCCCTCACCCCTGAGCAGCGCGCGAGCTTCGGTATTCTCACCGGCAACTACGGCGAGGCCGGCGCAATTGAGAATCTTGGCGGAGCGTATCAACTACCGCCGCCCATCAGTCTGACGAACTCGTTCTACCTGCGCAGTTACCCGCAGCAACAACCGTCGACACTGATCGTTGTGGGATGGTCTCAGCGCCAGGTGGATCGCGAGTTCACCGGATGTAGAGTCGCGGGACACAATGGAAACACGCTTGGGATTCACAACGAAGAGAGCGATGATCACCCCGACATTTACGTCTGCGGTCCGCCGAAGAAGGGCTGGCCGGAGTTCTGGCGGACGAACCAGCGCTTCGGATGAGTACGGCACATTACGATCTCACTGGGGGCGGGTTGGCGAACCCACTGTCCCGGCCATACCGATCGTCCTCAGCCATGTTTCCACCAATTCGGGCCACGCGGTGATCGGCAGTTTTGTCCGCCGCAGACCGAAGGCGTGATTGCCCTGTGCGTAGACGTGCAACTCCGCCGGGACGCCGGCCTTCTTCAGAGCCAGGAAATAGGTCAGCGAATCATAGACGCTGTCGACGCGGTCATCTTCGGCCTGCAGCAGAAACGTCGGCGGAGTCTCCTTCGTGACATGGAGGTCGGGATTGAGGCTCGTTTCACGATCGGCGTTGGGCGCATGCAGGGCGCTGAACTTCTTCGTGCCCTGGCGCGCATCCCACTCCGCGGCGGACAGGTTCAGATGCCCCGGATAGATGGCCACGGCGAAATCGGGCCGGCAGCTTAACTTGTCGGCCGCGTCGACTGCGGGGTACAAACGCTGGGCGAAATGATTGCTGATGGCAGCGGCCAAATGGCCGCCGGCTGAGAAGCCAAGCACTCCAATCTTGTGTGGATCGATGTTCCAATCTGCGGCGTGGAAGCGCACGAGTCCAACGGCTCGCTGCGCATCTTCAAGGGCCATGGGCGACTCAGGATAGGGTCCGGACTTCGGATAGGGACCGACGTCGGTGACGCGATACTTGAGCAGGATGCAGGTGATCCCTTTGGGCACGAGCCAGTCGCAGACCTCGGTGCCTTCGAGGTCGATGGCCAGCATCTGGTATCCGCCTCCAGGAAAGACGACGATGGCGGCACCTGTGTTCCTTTCTGCCGGCGAGTAGACGGTGATTGTGGGCCGCGTCACGTTGCTGATGCCTGTTGCGGGTTTGCCGCCAATCAGCGAGGCGGGATCCCGCTCGGCTATCTCAGGGCCGCGGACCGGTTGCGGATCGGGCGCCTTGCCCGGCCATATGGGAATCTGCGTGTGGCCCGGCGATGGCTGCCAGACGAACTTCTGCGAATTCGCGGTGAGCGAGGCCATCGCAAGGCTCAGAGCGCCGACGAGAAGCTTCATCACTGGATTCATCACTGGCGCGCCAGCTTTTCACGGAAGTATTGTTTCCAGCTTTCCGGCAGTGCATCGGCACTGATCGCATGGCGAACCTGCAGCGCATCGTCATCATTAAATCTCTTCGCGATGTAGAGACGGGTGATCTCAGAAACGGGCACAGATTTCGGGGCCCTGCCGAGCAGCGTGATCTCGTCGCCGACCCCGACGTCGCCCTCGCGGGTTACGGCTAGATAGAATCCCGTGCGTCCGGCGTCGAGAAACCACTTAACCATCGTGTCTGCTCCAAACCGGATGCCGAGCTTGTAACAGGGAAGGCGTGGTTGCGTGACGACTGCCTCAGCGCTGCCGATCGAGAGCCGATCGCCCACATAAATATCGTGCTCAGAGGGCAGCCCCTCGACAGTGAAGTTTTCGCCGAAGACTCCCAAGGGCAGAGCGCGGCCAGGTAGTTCCTCTCGCCAGTATTGGTAATGCTCAATTTGATAGCAATAGACTGCTTTGTCTTTGCCACCATGGACCGTGAGATCCGACTGCCGGTCGCCATCGAGGTTCAGCGTACGCAACGGGACGCGGCCCTCGACTGGCTCCTTGTAGATGGAAGTGGTCACGGTGCGGCCGTGCCAGTCGACTTCGCGGGGCAGACCGCAATTAACGGAGAGGACTCTCATGGCTGATGGATGGCTCGGGCGCTGCTGGGGATTCGCCTTTTCCAGCAACTGACTATCTCAATACAGCAGCACGGCCAGGCGATACGCCGTAAACCCGCCCACCTCACCGCGCGGCGGGCAGCTGCCCACGGCGGCCGAGTGATATCGCCCGGAGCGGGCCCGCGACGCGAGTTCCTGCGGCAGATGGTCCAGGTCAGCGCCCTGCCAGCGCATGACGAACTGTGGCGCGCTTCCTCCGGGCATGCTGGGGAGTCCACGGTCGAGGCGGCAAGCGGCGCGGGCCTCGGCGGTGTCCTGATGGACCATGATGCCGGTCGAGTGGAGAAGCTCGCCGATCTTCGACTCCACCTGGGCAGGGGAGAGCGCCTGCACGCCGCGCGAGTAGTCAGCCACCGCGTAGAGGGTCCCGTGCGACTCGATGACGGCGATGCCGACATGATCCACCTGAGGATTGAGCAGGTTGCGGCGATGGCCGGGGGAGTTCAGCCAGCCTTCATGAATTTGCGATGCATAATCACCGGCGGCGATGTTCTCCTCGATGAGCCCGAAGTGCGCTCCGGCTGCCGCCGCTCGCTCTGTCAGGTCTGCTTCGCCGCTGTAGCGATGCGAAATGGGGCCTTCCTGCGCCATGCGCTGGCAATGTCGCATCGCGGCTTCGGCGAGCGCGCGATCCCACTTCAGCGGATCAGCGCCCACCTGCGCGCGCGACTGATTGGCCAGGGCGAACAACTGCTCGGCCGCTGCGGGCCGCGGACCTGCTTGGGCGGCACACACGGCCGCAACTGAACTAAGAAATACAAGAGCCCAGACTCGGAGGGACATCATGTATACATTAGACCCCGGTTTGGCGCCCAAGTCGCTCGCGTGCCGTGGAAGGGAACGCCTCTTTCCGAGATCGTCACAAAAACGGGCCTGCAGTTTAGAGCTTCGGAGCGGGAATCGGCTCTTCTGAGAGATCATCTGTGTCGCTGAGCGCCTGGGTGAGCCGGCCATTCCGGGTGCCATTGCGCGGGCCGATCCAGAAGAAGAGGAGGATGGAGGGCAATCCGACGAGGCTGGTAAGCAGGAAAAATTGCACCCAGCCGATCTTCTCGGACAACACTCCTCCCGAAGAGGCAATCACCGTACGGCTAAGCGATGCGAGCGAGGAGAGCAGCGCGAACTGAGTCGCCGTGAAAGCAGGCGAACAGAGGCTGGAGAGATATGTAATCAACGCGGTTCCAGCCATGGCCCCGGTGAGATTCTCGGCAGTGACGCACAATGCAAGATAGCCGATCCGATGCCCACCCATTGCCTGCAATACGAAAAACAAATTGCCGATGGACTGCAGAATGCCGCAAAGGATCAGGGCCGTGCGAATTCCAAACCTAGTCGTGACCACGCCGCCTATCAACGCCCCAATCACGATCGAGAAAAATCCAAATATCTTCGACGCGGTCGCAATCTCAGGGAGCGTGAATCCCAGGGATATGTAGAGTGGGGTCGACATCACTCCCGCCATCGCTTCGCCCATTTTGTATAAGAAGATCGCGATCAGGATGACGGGCCAGAGCGGCCGGCGCATGAAGTCGCCAAAAGGGGCAATTACGGCCTTGAAAAAAGCGTGACCGATCGTACTCCATATCGATCGTGCTTGATAAGAAGTCTCTGAAGGCACCTTCGGCTCAGGAGCGAAGAAAAACACCAGCAATCCCACGCTGAGCAGCCCAGCCATGGTGGCGTAGGCCGCGAACCACCCTGCGGACGCCGCGATGAACAGGGCGCCGGCACCGGCGGCCAGCATGCCGATGCGGTAGCCGGATTGAACCATGGCGGCTCCGGGGGCCTGCTGATCAAGGGTAAGGCTCTCGACGCGCCAGGCATCGATGACGATGTCCTGACTCGCGGACAGGAAGGCGACAGCGACGGCCAGAACGGCCATGCGCGGCAGGTGATGCTTCGGATCGCAGGAGCCCAAAGCGAGAATCGCCGCGATGAGAAGAACCTGAATGGTGATTCCCCATCCGCGCCGGCGTCCCAAAGGTATCGGGGGCGGGACGCGATCGATAAGCGGCGACCATACGAATTTGAAGGAATAAGCCGTGCCAACCAGGGCTATGGCGCCCAGCGTTGAGCGACGCACGCCGACTGTAGCAAGCCATGCCTGAAGAGTGGAGTAGGTGAGGAGGAGCGGCAAGCCACTCGAGAATCCCAGTGCAAGCACTTGCAGCACGCGTCGATCCGTATAGGCTGCCCACGCGCGACGCCAGTTTGCTCCAGCGCCTCGTTCGTCGTTTCGGGCCGATTCCTTCATCTCAATATTCCGGTATCCTGTTCCGCGTCTGCTCTATTCAGATATTTGAATGAAGGAATGGATGCGATTCCAGCGAAGTGCTTGCCGCGCGCGATTTGAATGCGTTGACAGAGCTAACATAACATGAGTGCCAGCACGCCCATTCGCCCCCGTGCCTGCTTGGAAACGGGATCAACCCCGCGGTTCCACCGTCATCTGCATCCCGTTCTTCGCGTGAAGAGTGAACACTGCATGCGGCTCCACGCTGCACCCCGGCGCAACACGCAACCGGAACCGCTGGGCGAGCGTGGCGAGGATGAGCACAGCCTCGGTCATTGCGAACGACGCGCCTATGCAGATGCGAGGTCCGAAGCCGAACGGCAGATAAGCCAACCGCTCGCGGCGCGCGATGGATTCAGGCGTGAACCGCTCGGGATCGAAGCGATCGGGATTCTCCCAGAGTTTCCGATGCCGATGAATGAGCCAGGGGATGATGGTGACGAGTGAGCCTTTAGGGACAGGCATGCCGCACAAAACGTCGTCCTTGAGTGCGGTTCGAAACGCCAGTGTGTGCACCGCAGGATAGAGGCGCATCGATTCCTGCAGAATCATCCGCGTGTACACCAGCTTCCCCACGTCGGGCCAAGCGGGCTCGCGGCCACCCAGAACCGCATCGAGCTCCGCGTGCATTCTGGCTTCGTGTTCGGGATGCATCGACAGCAGGTACCACGTCCACATGAGCGACAGAGCGGTGGTCTCGTGCCCCGCCACGAAGATCGTCAGCACTTGGTCGCGGACCTCGCGCGCACTCATTCCGGAGCCGCTCTCTTCATCACGCGAGGAGATAAGCCTGTCGAGCAAATCGCCATTCGCGTTCGCGCCGGTTTTCATGCGCGCGCCAATGAGGTCGAACATCGCACGGTCGAAATCGCGCATGATAGCCCGTCCTCGTAAGCCCTTCCACGCGCTCCATAGAGGGCCGATGGCAGGCACAAACTCGAGCAGGCCAACCATCATGACTTCCTGATAGCGATCTGACCCTTCCCGGATGATCGACACGATGCTGTCGCTGTCCGCGGCAAACATGGAGCGCGCAATGATGTCGAGCGTCAGTTCCATCATTGCGTGTTGCACTTCTACAATCGCGCCCGGCTGCAGCGCAGCCCATCGCGCGGCCGTTTTGCGCGCCGCGTCCACCATCACCGGCGCGTAGCGCTCATTGGTGCGGTGATCGAAGGCGGGTGCCATGATGCGTCGATGTGCGCGCCACGTTTCGCCGTCGCTCAGAATGAGACCGTTGCCCATGGCGGGGCCGAGGATGCGGTGCTCCACGGGCGCCTTAGGGTAATTGGCAGCGTTCTCAAGCAGGACGCGGCGCACGCCAGCGGGATCGTTGACGATAAAGCTGCGGGAGACGGCCGAGCGCTGCTGGATAATCGGGGCCTGGTACATGCCCTCATCGAGCGCTTCGATAAAATTGCGGCGGACGATTCGCAGGTATTGGAAGAGAGGCAAACGCTGTTGCGGCGGCGTGGGACCGGCGAGCACTGGGGGAGCCGCATTGGGCGAAATTATAACAGACATGGCCGTCGTGAAAGCGCCCGCATCCATGCGCTCTGTCCCGAATTTTAGCGGAAAGGCATCTCCTTGGAATCGGGCATCTAATCCATTTCGACGCAATCGGATTGCAGCATCAGAGTTGTTGAGAGGAACGAATTGAAGATCGCCGTCATCAGCGACACACACGGCCTGCTGCGCCCCGAGGTTCTGCCGAAACTCAGAGGCGCTGAGGCGATCCTTCACTTGGGTGACGTGGGCGATCCTGAAATCCTCGATACCCTCCGCGAGTACGCTCCGGTCACGGCCGTTCGCGGCAACATCGACAAGAGCGGCCCATGCAGCCGCCTGCCTGAGACCGAGGTCCTGCTCTTCGATGGCGCCTACATCTACCTGCTGCACGACATCTCCACTCTGCACCTGGACCCCGCCGCGGCGAAGTTCGCGGCTGTGCTGTTCGGGCATTCCCACAAGGCGGAGATCCGTCGCCATAAGGACGTGCTTTATTTCAACCCAGGCAGTTGCGGGCCGCGGCGATTCAATCTCGCGGTGACCATGGGATACCTGCACGTAAGCGACGACGGGGGTGTCGAGGCTGAGATTGTTGCTCTGAACGTTCCGTTGAGTAACTGAAGTTCCTTCGCGCGGCGCAAGCTACTTCGCGGTGCGGCATCTCACGATCCGGTCTTCGCATCCCAACGTCTATGCGGAAGTACCCCAAGTCCGCAGGTTGAAGACAGATGAACTGTTCCTCTTCCCGTGTCATTCGCGCGGCGCTGGTCTCCCTCCTATTCTCATTCGCCGTTGCAGCATTCGCGCAGCACGCGGCTGAGCCGCACCCGGATCCCATCAAGAACGTCTTCTGGCAGCCGGACCAGCCCCAGCAGGGATCCCCGCTTTTTGTTACTTGCGAACTCACGGCACCTGCTATCAAGGTCACCGGCACGTGGCACGGCAAGCGCCTGACGTTCTTTCGCGGAGAAAAGCCGCATCTCTGGTACGCCCTCGCCGGCGTCGATCTTGACACGCAGCCCGGACCCTACGAAGTAAAGGTCAGTGCGCACCTGCGAACCGGCCGCTGGGCGAGCGCCACGAAGAGAGTGACCATCGAGCCAATCAACGCGAGCGCTGGGAACGTCCAGGTTCCGGAACAATACGTGCAGCCCAGCCCCGAGGAACAGAAGCAGATTGCCCACGACGACCTGCTCAAGAAAAGGGCTTTCGCCCGCGACATCCAGCGGCCGCTCTGGTCAGGCGGATTTGCCGAACCGATTGAAGCGCCTGCTACGCCAAGCTTCGGCGAGACACGCCTGATGAACGAGGAGAAGACCAGCCGCCACCTTGGGACTGATTATCCAGCGAAGGAGGGCACAGCGGTCCACGCGTCTAATTCGGGCGTCGTGGTGCTGGCGCGATCGATGTTCTACGAGGGCAACATCGTCATCATTAACCACGGCCAGCGCCTCTTCACCGTTTACATGCACCTGTCGCGCATCGATGTCCACGAAGGCCGGCGCGTGCGCAAGGGGCAGACCATGGGGCTGAGCGGAGCCACCGGCCGCGTCTCCGGGCCTCATCTACACTTTGAAGCGAAGTGGTCAGGCTCTGCAGTCGATCCGGTGCAGCTAGTCCACCTCACATTGCCTGATTTGAAGCCCGAACA
Organism: Occallatibacter riparius; assembly: GCF_025264625.1. Lineage (NCBI taxonomy): Bacteria > Pseudomonadati > Acidobacteriota > Terriglobia > Terriglobales > Acidobacteriaceae > Occallatibacter > Occallatibacter riparius. The sequence continues at coordinate 3,569,231 of NZ_CP093313.1, read as the reverse complement.
TCGCCACGCGCACTAGATTACGAAGCCTGGTGCCCGGCGCGGTCGGCTTCGCTCGTCTCGACGTTGATCCGCGGGGGGAACAGGAACCTCGCCGGCGATCGGAAGAAGCTCTTGATCGTATGCCGCAGCAATCTCCACTGCTCCTTCCCCGGTACCCCATACGCTCGCAAGGCGACGGATGCGGCGATGGAGAAGCTCACGCCGAGGTTGACAACAAAGGTGACAGCAACTCCATAGACCGTGTAGATGAACCAACCGCGATAGAGCCAGTCTTTTCCGAAACTCGCCGCGGCCAGCGCAAGTGTTCCGGTCGTGAGCGTCACGTGGCGAACATCGAGCGGAACACCAAGAAATTTTCCGAGCGCTGGAACGAAACCCAGACCAAAGCCAAGCACAATGCATGTGCCCCAGCCTGAGATATTGGCGTCGATGAAATTCGCCAGCCTCTTCATGCGTTGCTGGCCAAAGGTGTGACCCGCCGGATGCTGCGCAATGGCAAGCGGAATGGAGTTGAACTTGAAGAAATTCTCGATCCAGCCGCCTGCAAGCGCCGAGACCCACAGGATCAGGCCGGTGATGGCCGCGAAGATGATGGTGCCTGATCCAAACGGGTCGAGCGTGAAATAGACATACTTTGACGTTTGAACATCAAGGTAACGGCTTCCGAAAATATAGAACCACAGCTCAGCGAACGCCACGCACCCGCCGCCCACGGCAATGAGATTGGCGATCGCCGACGCCAGCTGGCTCCGGGCAATTCGGCTCACGAACTCCGCCACTCGCTCCAGCCGCTCCTTGCCTTGCGAGGTACGCACGATTCCGGCAAATGTTGCTGCGGTTACTGACGGCTGCTTGGTGGCAAGCGCGAGATGCAGATGCTGCATGACGATGAAACTCAGCGCATAGTCCATGCCGGCCGCCATGAACTCGACGAATGGTGGAAAATGCGCCTCCACCACACGCATCTTGATCGCCGCGGTCAGCACGGTCAATAGTCCGCCGCCCAAGGACGCTTTCCAGATGGAGCGGTATTCCTTGCGCGTATTTGCGATGTAGTGCTCGCCTGTCTTCCCGGTTCGCTCGACGATTTTGCGCGCCAGCAGCGCAGTGTTCTCGCGCAACAATCCGCGGACGCTTAGCTCGTCACGGCGGGAATTCATCACGTCATCCAGCAGGACCTTGACCGCAACGATCGCTTCATGAGGTTCCGCCACAAAGAGCAGCACGGCGATGCATTGCATGCGGTTAAGCGCCCGCTCGATGGTGAGCAGATCAAATACAAGCGCCGTGCTCACGCCCGCGTCTTCCATGCGCAGATGCGCGTGTTCAAGTTCTTCGCGGATGCGATGTGCCTGCGTGCGCCACTCACGGATCGTGTCAGGTGTTCCGCTCTGCTTCACCAACTCTGCTGTCGCTTGCTGGATCCGGTAATAGGGCGACTCTTCAATGGCATTGGGCGTGCTGCGCGCACGCATCTCCGGCGACAACCCAAGGCCGGCTATATGGACAGCGAGCAACTGGAAAGCCTGCGTCAGGTCGGATCGCTGAACAGCCCACGCCGCCGCGTCCTCTGCCGGAGAAAGAGCCCGCGCCATCCGCTCGAACTGTTCGTCCGGCAGTTCGAACAGCCTGTCGATGTCTTTGGCTGTGGGATAGAGTCGAACCACTAGCCAGCGAAGATCAGTCTCGCTCTGCGCGGAGGGTAGAATGCGCTGCGTAATGCGGCGAATGGTCTCGGACCACAGTCCCGCGTGCGGCTGCAGGCCCGCTTCGGCGAACAATTCCACTGAGCGGAGTTCGGTCAAAACCTGGCGACTGGCCGCCTGAAACGCTTTGCGCAGCTCCGTCTGCGATTCGATGAGCGTAAGAAAATTACCGAGCCGTGGCCTGGTCGCGCCGGAGACACCCTTGCCTGTCGATACCCACCTCTTAAGCGCAACAAAGGCGTCCAGCCGCTCAGCGAGGTCGGCCGGGTTCAGGTACCGCTCAAGGATGGACACGAGAGAGTTGATCGCCGGATCGCTACGCATCTCCGGCGGGAGGGATTCCAGAATCAGGTTGTGGGTATCAACAGCCTGTGAGACGGTCATCGCAGCCTACCCTGAAACTGCTGAAACGGCTGGGTGCATTCTAGCCGGGGTCAACCTGGGCTACCCCTGTTCATTTCTCCAGTCGTGATTCTCCAGGCCCGCCAGCGCGTCGAATATACCAGGCAGGTGCTTGGAGTAGGGATCACCAAGGCAGTTGTTGTGCCACAGCAGCGTGAACACGCCGCCGACGCTTGCGCATCTGCGCAACAACCCTCTCACGGCCTCCGAGCTCGCTTCCGGCGGCAGTCCCATGTACTGCGGGCTGACCAGCGACTGCTCCATGACGACGAGCGGTATCTCCAGAAGCTTCGCCCGTCGGTTCTCATTCCACAACCATGGTCGGTACGGCCAGCATGTTCCGGCGCGGAATCCCACGCAATCGGCAAATCCTACTGAGCTGTCGTACGCCATCCCGCACTGCTCCCAGTGCAGCCACGTGTCAGGCGACCAGCGAAGGTAATGCTGCCGGCCGCCCATCTCGCCCTCACCGACCGCCCGCCGGCACCGGTCCACTTCGGCGGCCAATTCCTCTGGGTTGCCGAATGTGTAATAGCCCGGGTGCACGCCCATTTCGATTGCGTGCGCACGCGCCCAGTCCATCACGCGTGCTACGCGGGGATCATCGATGTCATAGCCGCTGTCAAAGGCCGTGCGCGCCGAAGCTTTCCAGTAAAGGGCAGACTTGAGCCCTCGTGTCTGCACCTGCTCGCAGATCTCCATCACCTGCCCCAGCGAGCCTGGCAGCACTCCGGTAAATCCGCTCAGCAGATCGCGGATGGCCGCGCCGAACTGACGTCGCGCCAGGATCTGCACCGCGGGCTCGCGCAGGCGAAAGGGAATCCCGATGAGGTCCACATCGTGGCTCACCTTTACCCGTACTGTTCGCTTTGGCGCGCGCCACCCGGGCTCCATCGCCTGAATGATCTGCTCTAGCGCCAGTCCCCACTCATCCACGATGGGCCGGTCGAGATACCCGTCGCGTGTTGCTACTCCGTTTGCGGATCGGAAGCGCCCGTGCTCATCTCGTTCCGTAGACACGATCTCCTCGTATCGAGATAGCACCAACGCCGCCGAGGCCAACAGGTCTTCCGTACAGCGGAATTCCCCCGGCGCAGTCTCCACAAACAGCGACTCGCCTGCCTTGGACTCCGCGGAACAGAACGGCACAATGAATTCGGGTACCGGGCCGCCGAGGTGGGCGTCAGGTTCTCTGAACCAACTCTTTCGCACCACCCGTCCGCTGCTCAGCTCGGTCTTCGATGCCGGAAAGACGATCTGGCCTGCACCATCTCTCCTGCGCAGAATCAGGGAGCCTGGATTGGCGTCGATACGCCAGCCCTGCCAGTCATGGTCGTGCAGGCCAGCGCGGCGGGACAGTTCCTCCAGCCCGTAGAGCCGTGCCTCGTCTGAGATTCGAAGTGCTCCCGTTGCGGTCATCCTTATATCCCACAACTCTAACCTGTCTACCGCAGGGGCAAGACGCGCGCGCTCACACGATACCCGTACCGTGCTCACTCACGTTGGCGATTGTGCGACAGACCCGATTGCAATAGCTTTGATACTCGGTCAAGTAAATTCAGAGGAATTAGAATTACGCTATGTCCACCATCAGCACCTCGCTGCCTGAGTTGAAGCAGCGCATTGAGTCCCGTGAAGCTCGTATAGGCATTGTCGGCATGGGTTATGTCGGTCTGCCGCTTGCACTTCTGTTCAGCGCCGAGCGGTTCCGCATCACCGGCTTCGACATTGCCGAGAGCAAGGTCGAGACCCTCAACTCCGGTGGATCCTACATTGTCCGCATTCTGCCTGAACACATCCAGGAGGCACAAAGAGCCGGGTTCAGCGCGACTTCTGATTATTCAGAGGTGGCCAGCATGGATGCGGTCATCATCTGCGTACCCACGCCACTCAATGAGTACCACGAGCCCGACCTGAGCTACGTGACCGGCACCGTGCAATCGATCGCGCCGTACGTGCGAGCGGGTCAGCTCATCGTGCTGGAAAGCACGACCTATCCCGGCACGACCGAGGAGATAGTCGTCCCGTTGCTCGAGAAGGGCAACCCCCACGGGCTTAAGGTTGCTCGGTCAGTCGGTGATATCGGCCTTCATGTGGCCTTCTCGCCCGAACGCGAAGATCCCGGCAACGACACCGTCGCGCGGCACGACATCCCCAAAGTTGTTGGAGGCTGCGATCCCGGCGCGGTGGAACTCGCCACCGCCATGTACGGCTCCATCTTCCGCCGCGTCATTCCCGTATCAAGCCCTGCCGTGGCGGAGATGACCAAGCTTCTTGAAAACATCTACCGCTGCGTGAACATCGCCTTGGTGAACGAGCTGAAACAGCTCTGCATGCGCATGGGCATCGACATGCACGAAGTCATCGATGCCGCCAAGACAAAGCCATTCGGCTTCCAGGCCTTTTATCCCGGCCCCGGGCTTGGCGGACACTGCATCCCCATCGATCCGTTTTATCTCTCGTGGAAGGCCAAGGAATACGACTTCCGCACCAAGTTCATCGAACTAGCCGGGGAAGTGAACATCGGCATGCCCTACTTCGTTATCGAGCAGACCGCTGCCGCGCTCAACGATCACCGCAAGGCGATGAACGGTTCGAAGATCCTTGTCCTCGGCCTCTCGTACAAGAAAGACATCGACGACCTGCGCGAGTCACCCTCGCTCACGATCATCGAGTTGCTGCGCCAGAAGGGCGCTACTGTCTTCTACAACGATCCGTTCTTCCCGCACGTGGGGCGCGGCCGCCACTACGACCTCAACATGGAGAACACGCCGCTCGACAATATCGAGCAATTCGATGCTGTCCTCATCGTCACTGATCACTCCACATATGACTATAAGGACATCGTCAATCGCGCGAAGTTGGTGATCGACACTCGGAACGCGACCAAGGGGATTCAGTCGGATAAGATCGTGCGCTGCTGATCGCGCACGTGACTCCGAACATGCGAAAGGGCGCTCGAATCCGAGCGCCCTTTGTCACACTTTCTTACTAAAGCCCTTCACTCTCCCGATACCAATCCACGGTCCTGCGCAATCCTTCCCGGAAATCCACCAGGGGCTTGTACCCCATGCGCTCTTCCGCTTTGCGGATATCCGCAAGCGAATCGTGCACATCGCCGGAGCGCGCCGGACCGTAGGCGGGCTCGCCCTTGTGCCCGGTCAGGTCACGCAGAACCTTGAACGTTTCATTCAGCGTGATTCGCCGGCCGGTCGCGGCATTCATCATCTCACCCGAGACCCTATCAGCCGGCGCCTCGGCCGCAAGCAGATTCGCATGTACCACGTTGTCGATGTAGGTAAAGTCGCGGCTCTGCTCGCCGTCTCCGTAGATCGTGGGCTGTTCGCCCTTCAGCATCTTGCGGCAGAAGATGGCCAACACGCCGGAGTAATGCGACGTGGGATCCTGGTAGGGCCCGAACACGTTGAAGTAACGGAGTGTCACAGTTTCCAGCCCATACACACGTGTAAACGAGGCCAGATAGTGCTCGCCCGCGAGCTTCGCCACGGCGTACGGCGAGATAGGGCTCGGCTTCATCTCTTCATGCTTCGGCAGAGTCGGCGTGTCGCCATAAGCCGACGATGATCCCGCATACACCACGCGGCGCACGCCCGCGTCACGTGCAGCTACGAGCACGTTCAGAGTTGCATCCACGCAGTTCACATTTGTGCCTACCGGATCGGCCACTGACCGTGGTACCGATGCCAGCGCGGCCTCGTGGAATACAACCTCGACACCCTTGCATGCGCGTGCGCACGCCGCAGGATCAGCCAGATCTCCCTCGATGAATTCCATCGTTTCGATGCCGACCAGGTTCGTGCGCCTGCCTGTTATGAAATTGTCGATGCCGCGCACCGACTCGCCGCGCGCCAGGAGCGCCGCCGCAATGGAACGGCCGATGAAACCAGCCGCTCCTGTCACAAGATATTTAGCCAACGTGCCTTCTCCAACTGTTACTCGCGTCCAAAGACCGCAAGGTTCAGTCTAAAAGGTCACGACGGGCGGCGTGGTGCAAAGTACTCATATCCGCCGAATGGAACCAGTCGAGTCGCGCTCTCGTCCCGGTTTTCACCAGCCTCGATAAAAGTAGGCCCCGCGCACGCCCCACACCGGTGGCCCATATCCATATCCATACGCGTAAACGGGCGGTGGCGGAGCGGGAGGCGTGTAGACGTACGTCGGCGGCTGTTGCATGACCACTACCTGCGGAGGCTGCTGAATCACCACCGGAGGCTGCTGATAGAAGTTGTACGTGGGCGCAGCCTGATATTGCGGTTGCGGCGTGTATTGGGGTTGCGGCGCATACTGCTGCGGCGGAGGCTGATAGGACTGCTGCTGCACCGGCTGCTGTTGCTGCACCGGGGGCTCATCGTACGACTGATCGCGATGCCTGAGACCGTACGGATCCGTATAGGGTAGCTTAGCATTTGGCACTGCGAAGCTGTCCATGATCTTCAGGGTCATCCGGGTTTCTTGCTTCAGCGTAGGCCTGGGTCCGCGCGCAGGTAGCATCAGCAGATCGATGGGCCAGAGCACCGGAATCGACCACAGGACGGCGTCGCGCACCGCGTGGCCCTTTCCGAGAATGCGCCCGTATGTGTCGACGCGATAACCTGGCACATCCACCACGCGCGCATCAATTGGAACTTCGACGTCGGGCTCAATCACGAGTTGATCGAACCGCAGTTCCATGTATCCCTTGCCTACGAAATGGCCGGGATCTTTGTACTCTTCGAAGTGTCCAACCAGAAAGCTGTTATACGGCAGGGTGGCTCGCCCGTAGCGTTCCGAATGTGCCAGATGACACAGCACCGGGTCGCCCACAGCCGTGTTTTTAGAGGAGAGTTTTGGCTCATCGGTCGTGCACGAAATCAGAGAGCCAGCCGGAATGATGTGTTCGCCAGCGTCCGCAAAGAGCGGCGGCGCAAGCAGGACGGAGAACAGCACCAGAGAGGTGCATTTCATAACCTGCCTCCAGATAGACGGCCCCAAGGAAAGCCGCCCGGCATTTCGACTTTTCAATCACCCACGAGACGAGAGACGCGAATACACTCGCGGACCCAGTGGAGTCGCGAAAGTTTCGGAGACAGGCAGAATTATTTTTGAGGCCTGCTAACTTCGACGGGCTTTTGTCGTCGGGCGGACGTAACTTAGCGTTCGGTGCGACGTCAGGGTTACTTCTCTTCCGTCCGCGCCTGGAATGGCGTCAGCATGTCTTCCTTGCGCATCACCAGATTGGTGGCGTTCAGCGTGGCGAGCTCAAACCCGTGCCCATGCGTGATGGCATCGGTCGGGCAAGCTTCGACGCAATAACCGCAGAAGATGCAGCGGTTGTAGTCGATGTTGTACACCTTCGCGTACCGCTCGGACGACGAGATTCGCTTTTCCTCGGTGTTCTCGTCTGCCTCGATGTAAATGCAGTTCGAGGGGCAGGCAGCAGCGCACAGGAAGCACGCCACGCACTTTTCCAAGCCGTTCTCGTCGCGCTGCAGAACGTGCGCCCCGCGGTAGCGCTGTTCGAATTTGGCGCCACGCAGCGGGCCGGGACCGTCGGGATAGTTTTCCACCTGCGTGGGCTGCAGCATCTCGCCGAACGTGATGCTCATGCCCTTCGCAATGCCCGCGATATTGCGCACAATCGACATACGGTTAGTATACGATGCGGGTCCCGTAAGACCGGTGATCCTGACCGCAGCCAAGGACCCGCCTTTGCTCTATTTGATCACCGCCGGAATCAGCCCCTGCTTGCGCAACCACGTTTCCAGCAGCGCAGGCCATTGGTCCAGTGAGGGATCGCCCGTGCCGAGCCCAGTCCCGTGCTGCCCATGCGCAAAAATGTGGCCTTCGGCCGGCACGCCGGCTTTCAGCAGTGCCTCGTAGAAGCGCAGTCCCTGCTGTACCGGCACCAGCCCGTCATCGGCTGTGTGCCACCAGAACGTCGGCGGGGTCTCTTTCGTGACAAAGAGATCAGGAGAGTACGCCGCACGCAGTGCCTCGCACCGGTCCATGACGTCGAACAATTTGCAGTAGCTCAGGTGCGAAGTATCGCTGGAGATCGCCCCAATCCACGGATACCCCAGAATCAGATAATTGGGCCGGCTCGAAACCCGCTCCAGCGGATCCGCCGCCGCGGGATCGCCAGGTGCCGGCTGCACGCTGGCCAAGGCCGCAAGATGTCCTCCCGCCGAAAACCCAATGATGGCTATGCGATTCAAATCAATTTTGTAATCTGTTGCCCGCGCCCGCACCGTCTGCACCGCCCGCCGCGCATCCAGCAGTGGAATCGGCAGCAGATATCCATGCGAGCTCAGCCGGTACTGCAGAATGAACGCCGTGAACCCCCGTGACGTGAACCAGTCCGCAACCTGCCGGCCCTCCAGGTTTGCCGCCAGATGCGCGTAGGAGCCGCCCGGCAGCACGACTACCGCCGACCCATTTCCGTGTCCCGGTTGGGGCCGCACAATGGTCAGCGTCGGAACGTCCCAGCAATCGCTGCCCTTCGCCTGGGGCGCATCGCCTGGCCACAGCCGGATTGTCTCAATCCCTAGCCACGCATTGTTTTCGCCCGGGGTGGCGCAAGGTTCTTTCTGCTGAGCGCCCGCGAACCCGCAGATCGTCAAGAGCACAGCCAATACCGCCATCGTCTTCCGCATTCGTCTCTCCAACAGGGTGTCCGCCCAATTTTAAGTCACTGCTCCCCGACCCGCTTGCCCTCGCCCGGTCTTCCCTGCAACTTGGGCCCGGTTTGCCATCCCTACTCCCTTATCCCTTTTCCCTGTTACGATCTAAGTTGGACGCGATGCAGACTAACAAGCTGAAAATCATACCTTTGGGCGGACTGGGCGAGTTCGGCATGAACTGCCTTGCCCTGCAGTGGGAAGACGATATCCTCGTCATTGACGCCGGCCTCATGTTCCCCGAGAGCGAGCTGCTCGGGGTTGACATCGTCGTGCCGGACATCACCTATCTCGTCGAGAACAAGGAAAAAATCCGCGCCATCGTCCTGACCCACGGCCACGAGGATCACATCGGCGGCCTGCCGTGGATCCTCAGCGAAATCAAGGTTCCCGTCTACGCGACCGAGTTCACCCTCGCCTATGTGGAGGGCAAGCTTGAAGAGCATCACCTGCTGGACGAGACCGAACTGATCGAGATCGCGCCCAAGCAGAAGTTCACCATTGGACCGTTCATTATCGAGCCCATCCGCGTCACGCATTCCCTGGTGGATTGTGTTGCTCTCGCCGTCGAGACGCCGGTCGGCATCGTTATCCATACCGGTGACTTCAAGATCGATCTCTCGCCGCTCGACGACCACGCGTTCGATCTGCACACCTTCGCCGAGTATGGCAAGCGCGGCGTTCTCGCCCTGCTGCAGGACTCCACCAACGTGGAGCGTCCAGGCTATACGCCCTCGGAACGCGCTGTCCGCCCGCGGCTCGATGAAATCTTTTCGCGCGCGCGTAAGAAGCTGTTCTTCTCCTGTTTTTCGTCCTCCATCTACCGGATCCGCATCGCCATGGAGTTGGCGCGCGAGCACAAGCGCAAGGTCTGCATCATCGGCCGCTCCATGGTTGAAAGCACTGAGATCGCTCAGGACCTCGGCTATCTCGACGTCCCGACCGGCCTGGTCATCAACCCCGGCCAGATGAAGGACTACCCTGTCGACCAGCTTATGGTGCTCATCAGCGGTACGCAGGGCGAACCCATGAGCGCCCTAAGCCGTGCGGCCGTGGACAACCACAAGCATGCGCGCGTCGATAAAGGCGACACCGTCGTCCTCAGTTCACGCATCATTCCCGGCAACGAAAAGGGTATCTTCCGCGTAATCGATCACCTTTACCGCCGCGACGCCAACGTCATCTACGATGACGGCTCGCACGGACTAATCCACGTCTCCGGACACGGCAGCCAAGAAGAGATGCGCCTGCTCATCAACCTGGTGAAGCCGAAATTCTTCATCCCCGTGCACGGCGACTACCGCTACCTCCGCCGCCACGCACAGATCGCCATGGAGACCGGCTCGGTCGAGCACGCCATCGTGATTGAAGACGGCGACGTGCTCGAACTCGATCGGGACGATGCGCGCAAAATCGACAAGGTCACCGCCGGCCGCGTACTGATCGACTCCGGCTCGTCAATTGATGTTGTCGAGGATCTCGTGATTCGCGATCGCCGCATTTTGTCGGAAGACGGCATCGTGCTCGCCATCCTGGCCATCAACAAGCGGACCGGAATCGTCGAGCGCACACCGGAAGTTGTGATGCGCGGCTTCGCCGCAGGCGACATCACCGAAGAAGCGCGCATGTGCGTCATGAAGACGTTGGACAGCCTCAGCGGTGAGGAGAAAACCGACTACGGCATGGTCAAGGAAAAGGTGCGAGTCGATCTCAAGCGTCTGATCCAGAAGAGCACCGGCCGCCGTCCGCTGATCATGCCCGTCATCCTGGAAATCTGAACGGCTAACCGAGCAACCACAGCGCTCCAACATGACTGTCCTGACCTTCACCGTCGCTGTCTGGGCCATTTCGCTCCTCGCAGGTTTCCTGGGAGCGCTCACCGGGCTTGGCGGCGGAGTTGTCGTTGTTCCCGCACTCACCATCCTGCTTGGCGTTGACATCAAATACGCGATCGGCGCATCGCTGGTTTCTGTCATCGCCACTTCCTCGGGTGCGGCCGCGGCATACGTGCGCGAGGGCTTCTCTAACGTCCGCATCGGCATGTTCCTTGAAATCGCCACTACCATCGGCGCCATTGCCGGAGCGTGGCTGGCCGCATTCACCAGCACTCACATCATCGCGATCGTGTTCGGCGTCGTACTGATTCAATCGGCATGGCAGTCCCTGTTCGGCAGCCATCACGGCAGCGGCCCAGCGGAATCCGACGCCCTCGGCGCGCGCCTCCGCCTCGCCGGCGACTATCCCGAAAACGGTCAGAGTTGTGAATACGGCGTCCGCAACGTTAAAACGGGCTTCAGCCTGATGTTCGGCGCCGGAGCGCTCTCCGGCCTACTTGGCATCGGCTCCGGAGCGGTCAAGGTGATCGCCATGGACCGCGCCATGCGCATTCCCTTCAAGGTATCCACCACCACCAGCAATTTCATGATTGGAGTCACAGCCGCTGCAAGCGCCGGAGTCTACCTGAGTCGCGGCTATATAGACCCCCGCGTCGCAATGCCCGTCATGCTCGGCGTTCTTGCCGGAGCTTTCCTCGGCAGTAAGGTCCTTGTCCACGCCCCGGTGCGCACCCTGCGCATCGTCTTCGGCGTGGTCATCCTCGTTATGGCGATTGAGATGATCATCAACGGCATCACGGGAAAGGTTTAGCGCCCATGGACGATCGCCGTCTCGAAACCATCATGGGCAATCTGCTCCGCGTCGGAGTGTTACTCGCCGCTGGTCTTGTCACGATCGGAGCGCTGGTCTACCTGGCGCAGCACTATGCCGGCCACATCAGCTTCCACAACTTCATTGAAGAGTCAGCCGATCTCCGCACGGTCGGAGGCATCTTCAAGCTTGCCACCCAGTTCAACAGTCTTGGACTGATTCAGTTCGGCCTGCTGCTCCTTATCGCTACGCCCGTAGCCCGCGTCGTCTTCGCTGTCATTGGGTTCGCTCTCGAGCGCGACCGACTCTACGTCGCAGTCAGCGCCATCGTGCTCGTCATCCTAGTGATCAGCCTTCTGCACGCCACCTGATTCGATCAGGCGCGTTCGACGCCATTCCCAATGTCCATCGACGGTGAGATTGGATTCGACTCGTCAATCATCGTCTCGATGCAGTTATTCAGAATCCCCTTCGCGTCCAGGATGAAATCCACGGCGTCGCGCCCTCCGCCATATCCGCCGGCATGCTTCGTCACATAATGCGCCTCGGCCTTCACCTGCTCGCGCGCATTCTCAACCGCTACCGCGAAGCCGACCTGCCGCATCACAGGAAGATCGATCACGTCGTCGCCCACATAAGCAATCTCTTCCAGCGTCACGCCTTCCTTCTCCATGATTTCGCGGATGGGCCGCATCTTGAACGCCTGCCCCATGTAGACGTAGTCCATCTTCAGATCGCGCATGCGCGTAGCAACCGTCTCTGAAATGCGCTTGGTGATGACGCCACACTTCAGCCCGCCGATCCGGGCCAGCGAAATGCCCGCACCATCATGAGCCGAGTAGCCCTTGGCCTCCATCATCGTTGCGGATGACACGCCAAAACCCACACCATCGGCCGACGCCATGTGCTGATCCACCTTTGCACTCGTTCCGCCCGGTGCAGGCACCAGCCAAATGGTGCCATCCGTTAGCACTCCATCCACGTCGAAGATGATGATTTTGATCCGCCGCGCCCGCTCAGTTGCCGTTAAACTCATAGGACTATTCTAGGCGGCTGGCCGGTCCATCCTCTTCCTGGGTGGGAAGGAATCCGCGACAATAGAAGCAGCATGCCGTCGCCGCCGCTTCTCGACCCCGAAGACTACTACATCGAAAACGGGCTACTTGTTTTCACCGCCGCATACCACCGGAAGCGCGGTTACTGCTGTGGCAACGCCTGCCGCCATTGCCCCTACGACCATGTCAACGTACCCGGCAGTCAGTGCCCACCTGATCCCGATCCCAACGCGGAAGGCTGAGCTACCGACTCTCTCACCAGCACCGCAAATCGAGGAAACGCAAAGCTTCCCCCCGCATCGTCAATTACGTTCAGCTGGCACACATACTGTCCCGGCTTCAACCCATTCAGCGGAACATCCAGTTCCACCGCTACGGCCTCGCGTCCCGGCACATTGATGGTTGTGGCCTTTACGACGGGCGTCTCATACACCTTCGCCGCCCCCTGCAGCAGTTCCAGGCTGCTTAGCACGTTGACGCCGGCCTTCGTCCCCTTCGGCGCACTCTCGGCAAGCTTCTCCTTCGCAGGCCCATACACCTCATAAAGGAGATACAAATGCTGATCCTGGCGGAACACATGACTGATATTCGGCACGTACTCTTCGCCGTTTCGCACCAGCGGACTGTCATGCTTTGACGGCTGCCGCGCGCTCGCCAGCACGATGGAACTCATTTTCAGGGGCAGCTTCTTCATCTCGGGCAGCGCAATATCCGCCTCGAACGACCCCATCCGTCCCGTCTGGTTCTCACGCACCACAAACTTCAGGTGGTACTTCCCCGCCGGCAGATTGAAGCTGGTCGTGTACTGGATATTCTTCTGCCGCGCGCCCACGGCCCGATCGAGATTCAGCTTCACCGTTTCGCGCGCCCGTCCGATGGGCCGCTTCACCTCGTCCATCACTGTGCCGATAATGTCCAGCGTTGCTTTGTCCTTATCGCCGCCCTTCACAAAGGGAATCTGCGACCCCGGCACTACCAGAGACACCGGCACGTAAAACCGGTTCTCTTCCAGCCGGAAATACATGGCATCCAGATACACCGACATATCCGTCGCTGGTAAGTCGCTCGCTAACTGCTCTTCTAACTGCTGCTCACGGTCCCCCTTAACCGAGTGCGCAAAGTCCGCCGGCGCATAGTACCCCTGCCGATATTCCAGCTTCACGCCCGGCCGGTTTACCTTGATTGTCAGCTTGCGGTACTTCCCATCGCGTAGAGGATTCGTCGAGTGAAACCCGATCGCGTAATAAGCCGAGGTGTCCTTCTGCACCTGTGCAAACGCCGGCGCAAAATCGTTCGAGTCGAAGAACGCCTTCCCGCCCGTGTCTGAGCTCAGCGTCGCCATCACCTCCTGCGACGCAAAGTTCGCACTCATATTGTTCGCGAGCGCGCCACCGTTGTACGCGCCCTGCCCGCGCAAGCTCCCCGTTGACGCATCGCCTACCGGCGAAACCGCCTGCAGCCCACGGGTGTCAACGCTATAAATCGCCAGATTCGCGCGCACAGCGGCATTCACCGCCGCCCGCAGGGACGCCTGATTCTCAATCCCATCGCGCGAGATGCCGCCTGAGAAATACAGGAGCGATTTCTTCTCTTGTATCTTTTCGAGCGACTTCGCCACTGCCCGCAGCGCAAATAACTCCCGGTCTGTATTGATGTCGTTGTATTCGCTCTCGTCCGGCGTATAACCCGTTGTATCTTCTGTCTGGTTCGAGTTAGCCGTTGCGCCCTGCGCGAACCCTTGCCCTTCGGTGCCGTTGTAAATCCCCACGTCGGCGATCAGCGCGTCCTTGTCGGCCGTAAAATCCTGGTCCACCTTGAGCGTGTCGCCCAGCGAAACAAGCGCAATCAAATCCGCCGGCGACATCTTGTTCTTGAGAAACTCCCTCGCCGCATCCACGCTGCGATCCAGGTCCTCCGGTTGCATCGACGTCAGATCGAAGAAGAAGACGATCAGCCTGTGATTCCGCAACTCCTCAGGCTTCGCAACCTTGAGGGCCTTGTCACCGACGCCTCCAGCGGCTAGCCCGCTTACCGTCGCCTCGCTCAGCGGAGTCGCCATTTCTACGCTTTGAAAATCGAAGGAGGCAATCTCCTGCTTCTTGCCATTTTCAAAAACAGTAAAGTCGCTCTGCTTCAGATCGCGTACCACCTCGCCGGTCTTTGCATCCCGCGCTACAACATTGGTCAGCACCAGCTCTGCATTCGCGTGAATAACGAATCCTCCAGCCGGCTGATTCTGGTCCTGCTGCGCCGACGACAGTGCTCCTCCCGGCGCAAGCAAACTTATCGCTGCCACCACCGCCAACGCCTTGCGCACCAACTCACGCATTGAAGTCACCCTGACCCTGCTCAAAAGCGAAACCTTGCCATAAATTGAAACGACCGCATAGCACCTGTCGACGTCACTTGTCCGAAGGCGTTCGCCACATTCGAGTCATGGCTTGTTGCATAGGTAGTATCCACGCCCGTGTACTGAACGGTGTTGAACACGTTGTCCGCGGTCGCGCGGATCTCCATGCTGCGCGTATCGCCCAATTGCATGGTCTTTGAAAGCGACATGTTGTTCTGCACAATCCCCGGTCCTGGAATCAGATTCCGCGAAGCCGTCCCGAACGAATTGCCGTATGCATCCGGCACCGGCACCATAAATGCATCGGTATTAAACCAGCGGTGCAGCGTACCCCCACCCTGCATGAGCGAGGCACCGGGCATGCGATCGAGCCTTCCGGTTCCCGTAACCGCCCGGCCGACGTCCGACTGGCTGGCCTGCAGCGTCGGCGTAAGCGGCGTTCCCGTAGCGAACGTGTAACTCCCCGAAATCGAGAAGCCCTCGAGAATGTGCGACATCTTCCCCGTCGTGAAGTAGAACTTGTCTTTTCCGAACGGCAGTTCGTACAGATAAGTCCCGCTAACCTTGTGCCGCACATCGAAGCTCGAGTTACCCATGTCCGCTTCGATGTCCTGCCAGTTCTGCGCCACCACGCTGCCTGTTCCGCCCACAGAGCCCGCATCGTCAATCGAATGCGAGTACTGGTAATTTGCTCCCAGTGCAATTCCGCTCGAGAGCCGCTTGTTCACTCGCACCGTGCCCGCATTTAAATGCGAAGATGCGCCGTATTGCTCGAAATAGAATGGCACCTTGTCTGGATTCGTCAGCGGGCTCTGAGGCGTCGCCCACGGCGCGATCTTCACGTCGAGATTGGAACCCTTCGACCCGCTGTAGCCAACGTTCAACACCACTCCCCATGGCAGCGTCTTCTGCACATCCACATTCCACACCTGCACATAGGGCAGCCGGTAATGCGGATCCACTGAGTAGTTCCCGATCGCGTTTGCGCCGCGAAAGCCATTCGCAAGCGTGTAGCAGGCAACATGCGCATCCGGGCACGAAACCGCCGCGCTGTTCGTCTGCTGATTGGCAAACGGAGGCTGATATGCCATCGACTGCGCAAACGTCGAATACTGGGTGACCGTATAGTTCATCCCATAGCCGCCACGCACCACCATCTGCTTCAGCTTGGGCACGTGCCACGCCAAGCCAAGCCGCGGCGCCATCGCCAGACCGTACGGATGCACCAGAGAATCCGGAAGCTGACCGTAGTTCGCACTCGCTCCACCGGCCTGCACCTGGCCGACCATCGTAAATGCTCCTGCCGGATTCGTATCCACCATCGATAGATGGTTGTATTTCTCCGTATACGGCGAGAAGTACTCATACCTGAGTCCATAGAGCAGAGTCACACCCGGCTTAACCCGCCAGTCATCCTGCGCATATAAGTCGAAGACGTTGTCTCGCAGATAGCTCTTGCTCTCCGCCGCGGCAATCGAAGTCTGCTGCGCCTCGCCGAGCAAAAAGTCTCCCAGGGCAGACCCGGTGTAGTACCCCGTGAAATAGAAGGTTCCAGTCGCATTGCTCCCGCCCAGAAAGTCGCGATGCACTCTCCGGTAATCCCCGCCAAAGCGGAAGTTATGCTTCGCATAAATCCAGGCCAGCGTCTCCGACACCGAAATTGTCTGCTGAATCGAAAAAGTTGGCTGCACCTGGTCGATCCCCGAAAAACTCGACATGGTAACCGACGGCAAGCCCCAGTTGAGAGGGCTTGCATTGAGCGGCCCGCCGTCCGGCCCCAGAACGCCAACCTGCGTCGCAATATCCGTGGTATTTGTGAAAAAGTTCTTTACCTTCGCATCGGTGCGATTCCAGCTTGCATTGAAGATGCTCGTCAGCTTTCCTTTGCCCAGCGTGTAACCCGCCTGAAATGAATTTGAGTCCGACGCCGTCTTCCCCCCGAGAATCGGCTCGATATTCACATCATCGCTGGCCGAGTGCGCCCAGTTGTAATTGAAGTTGATACTCTGCCGCAGCCCTTGTGTCTGGGTCCGTCCGCCGCGGCCGCCACCCCCGCCACGGCCGCCAAACCCGAAGGGCGTGGCGTTCGCACCGATCCCGCGCATGTACCGTACGCCCACCTGATTCGTATTCGATTGCTGCGTCGTAAGCAGATGATAGTTCTGCGTATCACCCGGCAAGTTCGGCAGCGGAATGTAGTTGAGGAGCGCTTCTGCTTCCTTCACCGGCGTGATCGGCCCGCTCAAACCCGGAATGTTTCCGGCGCGCTCCGCCTCCGTCGGCACTGTCGCGTACTGATCCATGGGGCTCGAATTCCGCGACCCCGATACGTTCAGGAACACGGTGTCCTTCCCGCTGGGTTTCGTCAGGCCCGGAATGTACGGCGCCCCCATGAAGGTAAGCCCGAACCGGTTCGTTCCCGACGCCGGCTGCTCCTGCTGCTGCCCGCGCAGGCTGAATGGCTCGGCATTCAGCGCCGAATTCGATCCCATCCAGAAGATTGCTCCGTGTGGTTGCCCCGGCTTGAAGTTCCTGAAGTTGCCGCGTCCCCCGCCAAATCCTCCAGGGCCGCCGAACCCGCCAGGACCGCCGCCCATCATGATCGGACCGCCACCAGAGACTCCACTGAACAGCCCGCCACCCTGCACGCCATCCCCGCCGAACTGCGATCGCATCGTCTCCATCGTGTCGCGCAGCCGGTCCATGTCGACGCCGGCCACCGGGCTCACCTGCCCCGCCTGCCCGCTCACCGCCACTGACTCACCCGCGAAATCCGAATTCCCCGCAATCAAAGGCAGCGCCGCGCCAGCCGCGCCTCCCGTCCCGGCCGTCGCCGCATCTCCCGCCCCGGTCATCGCGTTCATCAGGTTCAACGCCTGAGGCCCGTTTGCTGCCATCTGACGGATCGCCTGCGCCGCCTGATCGCCTTGCGCAGCCTCCTGCTGTTGTTGGGCCGCCGCCCGAGATGCCAGCATCAGATCCAGCTTCACCTCGGCGTCGTGACTCTGCGCATTCAGCAGCGCTTCGCCTGCGCCCTGCGCAAATCCCGCAAATTCCGTTCGGACTACATACCGCCCGTTCACTGGTATCGCCATCGACCACGCGCCGGTCACATCCGATAGGGTCGAATAGCGCTTCCCGGTCAATGTGTTCTGCGCTGTCACGGTCACGCCCGGCAGCGGCACACTCCCGCTCTTCACCACACCGTGCAACTTTCCGCTGGCAACTGCGGGGGCCGCCTCTCTCGTGGGGCCGACGGTCGGGGGCGGGCCAGTAACCTGCGCCCCGGCGGCCGCCACCGCAAGGCACAACACCGCCACCATCGCCCGTCCAGCCGCCCGCCTCATCCAGTCTCCCTGGTCCTAACCCGTACTCAAACAGACGGACGCGCCTCGGCCAAGGTTTACCCGCGGCACTCTCAACTGTCTTAAACTTCGTAAATGGCGCCGGCCCAACCCAATTTCATCGACCTCACACCCGCCAGTAACCCAGACGTTATCGCCTCCGCTCGCGCACTCCTCCTCGACTACGGCCGATTTGTCGTCAGCAACCCCGCTGCTGCCCGCTTCTGTCTCGCCTCGCTTGAAGAGGAAGCTGCGAATCTACCCGGCAGCTATAGCGATATCGGCGGCGGCTCGCTTCTCGCGCTCATGAATGACCTACCCTCCGGTTTTGTCGCTTGGCGGCCCGCCCCCGGGCTTCTCGCTGATCATTCCTGGGAACTCAAGCGCCTCTGGATCGTCCCGCAAACCCGCGGCTCCGGCCTGGGCCGCGCTCTCACCCAAGCCGTCCTCGATCGCGCGCAAACCGCTGAACGCAATGCCGTTTACCTCGACACCTTACCAAGCGCCATGCCCGCCGCCCACCGCCTCTATCTCGATATGGGCTTCACTCCCTGCGCCGCCTATAACGACAACCCGATTCCCGATCTCGCTTATCTTGTAAAACACCTCGTTTGATAGCTCTCAACCTGTTACTACTTCACAGTTTCATCAATATTTTCCTTGCATTCGCCCGGTTTGCATGTTAACTATTGTGTCAACATTTCACATCCCGGCCAGTCCGCATCGCGGCCGTAATCAGGAAGATCCCCCATATGAAAATCGGCACAACGATCCGCGCCCACCGCCTGCAGCGTGGCCTCTCGCAGGGCGATATCGAAAAGAAGACGGGTTTGCTGCGTTGCTATCTATCTCGAGTCGAAAACGGCCACACCGTTCCATCGCTCGACACGCTATCCAAGATCGCCGTCGCCCTGGATTTGCCCATCTCGCAATTCTTCGCCGAAGACTCCCTCGGCCAACATATGAATAAACAGAAGCTCTCGGATGACGAGCTCAAGTTCCTTTCACAGATCCGCCGCTACTCGTCGAATCTCAACGACAGCGACCGCAAACTGCTGCTGGCCATGGTCCGCAAGTTCGCCACGACAGCTACGCGCTAGGGATTTACTCACGTCGATCTGCGATCCAAGGCTTGCCCAGGCCAGTTCTATTTCTGTATCTCCGAGCAGTTCATTCAATGCGCAAGGCGCGCACTGGGTCGATGGAGGCCGCCCGCCGCGCCGGGATGATGCCGGCAATAGCAGCCGCCAGTATCAATACTCCTATGGCAACCGCCATGACCGGCACATTCACGCTGGTGATCTCATAAAGCTGCGATTTCACATAGCGCACGCAAAAGACCGCTACAGGAATGCCAATGATGAGGCCGGCTACGGTCTGCAGCATTGCAGCGCGCATCACCATCCTGATGACACGGCCGCGAGCCGCCCCCAGAGCCATGCGGATGCCGATCTCCGGTGTGCGGCGCACCACGGTATAGGCGGTTACGCCGTAGAGGCCTATTCCAGCGAGCAGCAAGGCGAGAACGCCGAAAAGCGAGGTCAGACGAGCAATGAGCCGTTCTTCGATGAAGCGGTCGTCAATTTGCTGTTTGAAAGTCTGAAACTTCACGATCGTGAGGTTGGGATTGATACTGCCCAGTGTGTCGGACACGACCTTTTCAAAGCCATCAATGGGGTGCGCCGTCTGGATGACGATTGCTCCGGCGTACATCGACAGGTCTTTGTCGATAGAGTTGTCTGGGTCAGCGTCGTTGGCGAGTCCAGCCCGCTGCGTGAGCGGCAGGAAATACATGGCATGGTCCTTCCAGTAAACGCTGGTGTATGTGGTGTCTTCTACCACCCCGACAATCTCGTGCGCCCCATCCTGCGGGGTTTTGGAAACTCCGGAAAAGCCGAAATGATGCCCGATAGGATTTCTGTTGTCGAAAAACTGCTTGACGAATTCCTTATTGACTACGGCGACTGACGGAGCTTTCAGAGTGTCCTGCGCCGTGAAGCCACGCCCCATGACTATGTGAGTGCCAACGGAATCGAAATACTCCGGCGTGCCTTTCACCCACGACGCACCCTTATTCCTGTCCGGCTCTCCCTGGACCTTCACGCCAGACGACCAATTGTTCTCCTCCATCGGCGTGTAGGTTGAAAGTCCAACTTTGACAACGCCTGGGATGCCATGGAAACGGTCGACGATTGTCTGATAAAGGGGCTCGACCTCAGTGTTTTTGTAACCCGCCGCCTGCGGATTGATGTGAGCAATGTAACGGTTGGTGGTATCGAGCTTCATGTCCACGTTTTGGGCTTTGTTGAGGCTCTGCGCAAAAAGACCCGCCGCCACGAGCAGCACGAGGGAAAGGGCGGCCTGGAGAACAACGAGCGACCGCTGCAAAAAAGACGCTCCATGTGCTGTGGTACGGGCATTGGAGCGCAGGGCTTCAGCAGGCTGCGTACGGGCGGCCATCAAGGCTGGCGCAAGTCCAAAAAGGATTCCCGTGACCAGCGAAAGTGCGAAGGCGAATCCGATGACCATCGGCGAAGGCGAGGCAGCGACGGGCATGTTGTGCTGATCGGGAAAGGCAAGCGCCAGCAGCGCGTGGGCTCCGAGGTAAGAAACTGCAAGGCCGAGCAGACCGCCGATTCCGGAGAGCAGAACGCTCTCCGTCAAAAGCTGGCGCACAATGCGACGGCGCTGGGCACCCAGCGCTGAACGGACGGAGAGTTCCGCGCGGCGACTCATCCCCCGGACCAGAAGCAGATTGGCAATATTGGCGCAGGCGACCAGGAGAACAAGCGCCGCAATCCACTGCAACAGCTTGAGGTGGTCCTTGTAACCATCCTGCATGTTCTGAATGCCCCCGCCGCCTGGGCTTAGCACCACGTGGGTGAGGGGGAGCACCTTCTTTGCGCGCTGATCGCTGAAGGTCTTGAGCGGCGCATAGGCCTGTTTAAGCAACTCGCTTGCTTTGGACTGAAGGGCGGGCACAGAGGTTCCCGGCTTGATGCGGCCGATGATGTAGGCCCACTGCGAGTCTGGATCGTTGAAGTATGGAGCGCCGATGACCGTGTCCATCGTATTCATGGGCAGGAAGTACTTGGGCGGATTGGTATCGATGCGGTCGCCGTAGAACCCCTTCGGAGCCACGCCGATAATCGTCGCGGCCTTGGTATTGATGTAGAACGCGCCGCCGATCACACCCGGGTCGCCGCCATAGTCCTGCATCCATGCGTCATAACTCATCACAGCGGTAATGGGCGCACCCTTCTGGTCGTCGGCATCCACAAAGAGCCGACCCGCAGCCGGTGATAGGCCGAAGACGCGGAAGTAGTTGCCTGAGACGAAAGTTCCGGTGAAGGATTTTGCGACGGTCTGCGGTCCCGAGCGGCGGACGGTGATGGGCCGCCAGGCGTACCCGGACTCCATCGCTGCTAATTCCTCGAACTCCGGCAGGCTCCTTTTGAACATGTAGTAGGTGTCTGTGGCAAAAAGGGAGTAGTCCCCGTTGTCGTTCCAGCCGCCATTGACGCAGCAGTCGTCTTTGTCGCCTATCCGGATCAGGGTCTTGGGATCTGTTACGGGCAGGTTGTGTAGCAGGATGGCGTTCACCAGCGTGAACACGGCCGAGTTGGCCCCAATGCCGATCGCAAGCGTGAGCAGCACCGTGGCGGTAAATGCAGGCGTCTTGCGCAATTGCCGGAATGCATATGCAACATCCTGAAACAGAACCGTCATTTCCAACCTCCACACGTCGGCTTGCAGATAGTGAGAGCATGTCTCGGACCAAAGGAGGTTCTCGCCGCGAACTTGAAATCAAGGACTTAGCAGGCGTGGACGGTAGGGTTGGCGTTCACAATCGAGATTAAGTGTTCAAAGGCGGACGCTCCGCGGCAGGCACATCACCCTAATGACCCGACTCTACATCGGCCCGGCGGTATTCTCGGCATGGGATCGGCGATCAATCTCTTTTGGAGGCCACGGACGGTGTCACGAAACTGGGATGAACACCACAGTCTTTCGTATGTTCCTGGTCGGGGACTCGCCATTCAATGCGAGCCTGAAATTTGACCTCGGAATATTCTTCTATGTTTTCGAAAGGCGTTTGTGCTATAAAACGTCGCGGCAGCAAACCACACTTTCGCGGCTCACTCAGACGGGCGTCGAAGCACCCGGTGCAATGAGACCGCAGCGTCCCACGGTTTTCCTTCTTCTGTTGTCTCTGGCTGTTCCTTCTTCCTCGGTACTGCTTAGTTCCAGGCTGTTCCCTTTATTGAGAGCGCGAGCTGTCGTGTTCCCGCACGGCGGTTTCCAAACAGGGAGTGGATCGTATGGCCTACTATTCGATCGCGGGCACAGGCCCGGTATCTTTTGTAGACGTCAACCAGAACCAGCTGGAAATCCCCCTGAACCAGATCTTCGTCACTCCCAACGGAGTGGACGCATCATCGTGGCCTCACTTCGGCGCCAATGCAACACTAGTTCCCGCGCTGCTGGCCAAGCTGGTATTGCAGGGCGCGGTCTCCGCGTCGACAACGCCTGCCACTCCGCCTTCGCTGACCGCAACCGCGGCGCATGCTGGCACCGGGGGGAACTCGATCACCATCTCTTTCTCGAGCCCATCACCAGCGGCCGGAACTGTGACGATCACGGTTGCCGCGAAAGAAGTGTATAAAGACATGACGCCGGCCCTCATCGGCACGACACTGGGCACCAGCGCTGGTGCTGCGGAAGGCCTCGTTTATGTATCGGATCCGGGTACCGGCGAGATGCCGGGGACGTTTTCAGGCGCGATCAGCGCAGGCCCGGACTTCAATCTTGCCGTACCGGAAGCGGCCGATTCTTCCAAGACTGCGTTTACCCTGGCTGCCACAAGCCAGGACCCTGCGGCCGATGCGCAACTGATCAAGCTCGACATCGTGCCGGATGCAGGAGCCCCACCGACAACCTTTACGCTGACCGTCAGTTGGACAAAGACTCAAACGGACGTCAAATTGTCGTCGCTTTCGGCGACCAATCCATTCGCTTATCTGGTCACTTTCAGCGGACAAAGCGGACCACTTCCCGCGGCAGGTTCAATAACGCTGAAGGGCGGGGCGGCTGGCCATACGGCTTCAGCAAGCCTCTTGTCCTGAGTACCCACTTTCTTTGTAGGCCGGTTGCGCTTTTCCGCACTCCATTGCGGATCCGATTTGGTTTCCGGGCCCTTGGCATCGACCTGTCGGGCATGGCCCGCGGCTGATCAGTCCCTTGTCCGCTTCAGGACTTGGGAAGGCATTTGACTTCACCAGCGAGGTTTGCGCATGTCCACTGCTTACTCGTACCCGGGCATCTACATCCAGGAGATGCCGCTCAGTACCCAAACCATTTCGCCGGCGCCCACGTCGATCACTGCCTTTGTGGGCTACACCCATCCCTACAAGACGAAGGCCCCTTTCAACACCGCCGTGCAGTTGTTCAGTTTCAGCGACTACGAAGCGAACTTTGGCGGCCTCTATTCAAGCGGTCTGTATGACGCCAACGTGGCACGCGCGGTCTATGCGTTCTTCCTGAACGGTGGGAACAACGCCTATGTCGTGGGACTGCAGCCCTCGGCTCAGGGAACTGGCGGGCCGATAACGTGGGGCAGCGATACGGGAGACCTTTGCCCGGTGGCGACCCTGGTGCCGGATTCGAGCGCTCCCACAATCGGAATTGAACTTCACGCGTTGGAGCCAACCGATCAGGTGACGATGACGGCCAAGGTGTCAAACCTGCGCACCACGGCCGCCGCACCCACCGTCTACACCCTGTTCGATCTCGTGATTACCTATGGGACGCGCGTTGAAGTCTACCGCGGGCTCGATATCTCGATTGCACAGGGGGCACCAAAGAGCATCGACGCTGTGATCAACGGAGTTTCAAACCTTGTCACAGTGCAACCGATGAGCGGCACATCATACGGCACCGCGTTCCCATACACATCGCCGGCACTCCCGGTTCCGCCAGGGCCGGCGAGCTTTACGCTCGTCCAGCTTGGTTCTGCTCCCGCCGGACTGCCCGCGGGATTCAGCGGAAGCTTCGCGGCGGCCGATTTCCTGCCCGTCTTTGAGTCGAACTCGTCGCTGGACAACGTAGAGATCTTCAACTTGCTGCTTGTTCCGGGCGTGGCCGACAACACTGTGCTGAGCGCTGCGCTATCGTTCGCAGAGCGCAAGCGCGCGTTCACCATCGTGGACCCGCCCGCACAGGCGACGGCATTCCAAATCCCAGGTAGCCCGCTACCCAGCATTGCCTCGATGATGGGCGGAGTACCTCTGAGCCAGAACGGCGCGCTCTACTTCCCTTACCTGAAGAGCACGGATCCAGTGAGCGGAAGCCCTATGGAAGTCGCGCCGAGCGGATACGTAGCAGGCATCTATGCCGCGACCGACGCCTCCCGCGGAGTGTGGAAAGCACCTGCGGGCATTGGCACTTCCCTGCTGGGAACAACCGGCCCCGTGGCGAGCGGCGTGATGAACGACATGCAGCAGGGCGTGTTGAATCTGGACTCTATCAACTGCTTGCGCAGCTTTACCGGCACCGGAACCGTGGTGTACGGCGCGCGCACCCTGGTCGCCGACGACATGGCCTTCGCGCAGTCGAAGTATGTGCCCGTGCGGCGCATGACGCTGTTCATTGAGCAATCACTGATCGGCAGCCTGAAGTGGGTGGTGTTCGAGCCGAACGATCAGCCTCTCTGGCTGGCCATCAAAGCGTCGATCGAGGCATTCTTGCTGGCGCTCTTCAATCAGCAGGCGCTGCAGGGCTCCACACCGAGCGAGGCCTTCCAGGTGAAGTGCGACTCCACCACAACAACCCCCGCAGATCAGCAACTGGGCATCGTCAATATCGTGGTCGGCGTAGCGCTTCTCAAGCCGGCTGAATTCGTGGTGATCACCATTTCGCAGCTAGCCGGGCAGACATCCTGACGCCCGGCAGTCTGCGAGTGAGACAGCATTGAACTCAAGTTCAGCCAAGGAGAGCAAGCTTTATGGGTAAACCGTTTACCGTGAATGTGAATCGTTTCGATCCGTACAAGAGCTACCGCTTTTTGGTGTACTTCGGGCAATCGACCTCTCCGGTCGCGGTGGTCAGCAAAGTGGGATCGCTGAAGCGGTCCTCTGATGTGGTCGAGTACAAATCCGGTGGCGATCCGATCATCCGTAAAGGCCTGGGTCGCACCAAGTATGAAGCCATCACTCTGGAGCGCGGCCTGACGCAGGACCAGGACTTCGTCGCCTGGGCCAACGCCTCGCAGGTCCTCGACAAAGGCTCCCCGAGCCAGTCGCTGGCCAATCTCCGCAAGGAGGTCCGCATCGACCTTCTCAATGAGGAAGGCCAGCCGGTGTGGCGGTTCTTCGTGCATCGCTGCTGGGTGTCGGAGTATCAGGCGCTCCCTGACCTCGATGCCGGATCAAACGCAATCGCAATTGAGCACATCAAGCTCGAAAACGAGGGATGGGAACAGGACACCTCGCTGACTGAACCTCAGGAGAAGTAGTCATGAAGCTGCCGGTGAGCGAGCTGGAGCTGCGCTTTCAGGCACCCGACGGTAATGACGACCTGGCGATTCTCGAGGCCTCAGGTGACCTGTTGGAGCGTGCTCTTGTGGCGTTGTCGCGGCTGGCATTGGTGAAAGAGTCCGAGAATGCCGCGGCAGCGCCGTTTCAGCGCCGCACGCCGGAATACTGGGCGACTCTAACCGTCACTGACTTCGAAACTGCCCTCCTGGGATTGAGGCGATTTCTTTTTGGCGACAAGGTGGCGTGCGTATTTCGCGACCGATCGCACGCGTGCGGAGTGCGCATGGAACTGGAGTTCTCCATCTCGGCGTTTCTCGATGAGGCGCGTCCTCGCTCGCCGCGCAGAGTACGCCCGGCTGACGACGCGCGCTGGCATGTTCTGCCTGGAGACAACGGACAGGATGTGCGTTTTCGGCTGCCGACCGTGGAGGACCAGTTCCTCGCAATGACAAGCGCGGATGGAGCGTCCCTGCTGGCGAAACGATGCATCGATGCGGCGAACACGCGTGACCGAAGACGAGCGGAGCGAGTGATGGAAGAGATGGCGCCTGCTGTATCGCGTCCGCTGGCGGGAAACTGCCCAGAGTGCGGCGAATCGCTGACGATGATGCTGCATGTTCCTCGGCTGGTGATCGACCAATTGGAAAATCAGGCCGCGAGCATCCATGAAGAAACGGACGCAATCGCGGCCACTTATCACTGGGATGAGGCCTCCATCCTCGCCATGCCGCAGCGGCGCAGGCGAGCCTACGCAGATACAATTCGCCGCCGGGAACAGGTGGCCGTATGAAGAGCAAGAGTGGCGACCACAGTTATTTCCAACAGCTCGCGCAACCGGTCCCAATCGGCGCGACCGTGCTGACGGCTCGTCCTGTCTCTTCGGCAGACACTAACGAGATTGCACCGCAAGTGCCAATCATTGAAGACAGATTCAACTTCCCGGACAACAAGTTGACGCCTCTCGCGCGAGATTCTGAGCAAGCTCCAGCGAACCGAATGCGCTCAGCTATCGAATCGCCAGTTGATCCTGCAGGAGGACACGAGAGCGCCGATTCTTTTGCGGGTGAGTCGCAACGCAACGTCACACACCAATTGAATTCGCCCCGCCCGAGCGCAGAACCGGGAAAAGCCATTCAGCCTGCTCAGCATCTCGAGGCTCGATCCGTCTCTGCAAGTCCACAGATGCACTCTGCACATAAAGAGCGCGCGTCCGAACAGCCGATGCGTGCGCAGCGTCACAAAGTTGTTGCAGATAGCAGAGAGCCTGAGACTCCGCGCATCACTCAATCACTGCGGAACGAACTCCCGCCTGTTGAAAGGCAAACCGCTCAACAAATCCATGCGCCTTCTCCGCGTGAGTCCGTTCAGGAGCCCATCGCGACTTCGAAGCCTACAAAGGATGCGCTACCGTCATCACAGCTCGCTCACCAGGAGGAGGTCACAAACCGCAAAGATATCCAACAAGCGAGCGAGGTTGCTGCGCCCCCTCAAGTGCAGGCCGCGAAACAAAAGACAGAGAAGCCCGAGGTGCGGTCGACTGAGGGCCCGCGGGTGCACATCGGCACTGTTGAGATACGCGCAGTATTGCCGCAGCCCGTCGTCCCGCAGCCCGTGGCGATGACTCAGAATGTGGCGCAGAACAACGCAGTGGCACAGGCACGAGGACGTTCCGGCGCAGCAGAACCGCTGGCTCGCGGGCTCGACTGGAGCTACGGATTGGTTCAGGGATAACGGCGATGGCGTGGAGCGTCCAGGATCTCGCGCAGGTCACTCACTTGCTCATCTCGCAGCTCACTGCTGCGATCAAAGCCTCGCCGCGTTATGTACAAAATCACTTTCCGTTCGAAGTATCCGGACTGATGCCGGCCGTTTCGCGCACTGACGGCACAAACGTTTTGAGTCTCTACCTCCTGCACGTGGGCCGCGACCCATATTGGAGAAATACGCCCGTCCAGGGGCAGCGCGCGCAGTTGAATACCTCGCAGCCATTGAGTCTCAACTTGTCGTATCTGCTCACCAGCTATTCAGAAAAGAACTGGCATATGGAGCAGTACCTGATGAGTGTGGCGCTGGCCTACTTCCACGCGAACCCGATCTACAAGAGCGCGACGGCGGAGTTCTCCGTAACCGTGGAGGCTGACTCAATCGAAGAGATGAGCCGCCTGTGGCAGGCAATCACCGTGCCTATCCGCCTCTCGGCCATGTTCCGGGTCGCCATCGTCTTCCTCGCTCCCGATCTGCCTCCGGTCGAGGACATGCGCACGCCCGTCGAGGTTTCGCTGAGCGTGAGCCCCGACCTCAACTTCATCTCGCCTACTCCAGAACCGGAACCGCACTTGTTCGAGTTAAGTCGACAGGTCGCGTACCGCGTGGCGCCCATTGCAGCCCATCCTTCGCAGGTCGTCTCTCTCGCCGGGCAGCCCGGAGCGGCGGCAGGTGAGAGCGTCCGACTGCTCGGCAGCGGCTTGGATCAGGCTGATGCAGGTACGGTGTATCTGAGTCCATCTGGCGGCGGCGCAGAGTGGCCGCTACCAGCATCGTGGCGCGTCTTCGGAGCAGCAGCCTCCGGGACTGCAGGCAACGCCGATGAGGTTGTAGTGCAGCTGCCGACGACGTATGGAGCAACCCCGGCGTCCGGCACAACGCTCACCAATACACCGCCTCCGGGTGCTTACCAGATCACGGTGGGCCATACCGGCGCAGGCTTCCGCAGCAATCCGCTGCCGATCTCAATCGCTCCGCAGGTGCTCGGAATTGGGCCGGGAGAGACGGAACTCAAACCGGATCCTTCGCATGTCTACTCATTCTCGGCCAGCGGACTCGTCGCCGGACACACATCAGTGCTCATCGATCAAACTGCGCTCACGATAGGCGGAGCGGTAGCTCCCGGCGTAGCCACTGTGAACGCAGGAACGGGGGCAATCGCATTTGAACTTCCCGCAGCGGGTCTGACGTCAGGATCCTACATGCCCGTCCGCGTAATCGTGAACAACATCGAGGCCCCACCCGGGTGGTGGGTAAAGGTGCCATAACCGCTGCATGACCAAACGGACGCCAATGCGAACCTCGGATGCAATTCAAGCGCGAGTGCGCGCCTGCGCCAAGCTGCGCACTGCGTGGATGGAGCATCTGTGGGCGCAGGGTGAAACCAGCCCGGATCAGGGCCTGGCCATTCCACCCGCCGAAGTGCGTCGCATTCTCGCTGATCCGCGCCACGCGCAAGAGCGCTATAAGAATTTCTGTCGCGAAGAGAACAACCGCGAGCTTGTGAGGGCTGCATCTGCTGCCGGCAAAGCACTCGAGACATCGAGTTTCTGGAAGCAGCTCGGCGATCAGTTCGGACTAACCTCAGCGGAGCGCGATCTCCTCGCGCTGTGCGTGGCCTGCGAACTCGACCCGCACCTCGGACGAGCCCTTGCTTACCTCGCCGACGACACGCGCGCGAATCAACCTACCGCGGCAGCCGCGGCAGCGCTGTTCGGCTGGAGCGGAGGACCGGCGCCCATGAGCAGCCTCCTTCGCTGGCGGCTGGCGCACCCGGCGCATGGCGAGCCGGCGTTGCGCGCCACCACTCCGTGGCAGATCGATGCTGCGGTGGTGTTGTCCATCGAAGCCGAGCGCTGGTTTGATCCCTCACTCGATCGCTCGACGCGCATGCTTCCACCGGAGTATGCGCGCTCACTGCCATGTCTTTATCCGCAATTGCTGGGCAAGATGCTCGCCGAACTCACTCCAGAGAGCCTGCTCTGCGAAGGACGCGATCTGGAGTTGGTCCTCATCGGCCCCGATGGATCAGGCCGCGAGACCTTGGCCGCCCAATATGCTGCGGCAATCGACTGTCCTCTTCTGGCGGTGACTCCCGCGCTGTTGCCCGGAGCGTCTTCGACGCCTGGAGAATCACGGCTCGACGCGCTGGTGCAGGCCATTCGTCTGGCGCACGCCTCGGGTGCAGTCCTCTTTTGGCGCGATGCCGAACAACTGACACCGCAGGAGAACGCCGAACTGAAAGCGCTCGCTTCCCGCTGTCTGCGTGGCGCACAGCAATCGTTGAGCGCAACACATCGCTTCGTGCTGGATCCGCTGCCGACCGCGCAGCGCCTGGAATGCTGGTCGCACTGGAGTGACGCTGAGCCGCCCGCTATCGTGCGCGTGCAGAGGCTGACGCCAAACGAAATCCGCCTGGTGGCGCAATCCGCTTCGAAGGAGGCCGTCTATATCGCTTTGCGGCGCGCGGCCGAGGCGCACGGCGAGTTGATGCAGCCGCTCGCCTGCCCGTACACGTGGGATGATCTCGTGGTCTCGCCGTCTCTGCAGAAAATGCTCAAAGACTTCGAAGGCCAGGTGCTGCTGCGTTGGGAGGTGTACGAAGAGTGGGGATTCTCACGCCTAACGCATCTTGGTCAGGGAATATCCGCGCTCTTTGGGGGGCCCAGCGGTACCGGCAAAACAATGGCGGCACAGGTGCTGGCGCGTTCGCTTGGCTTGGAGCTTTATCGCGTTGATCTAGCCGGCGTCGTAAACAAGTACATTGGCGAAACCGAGAAACGCCTGCGCAATGTGTTCGACGCATGTGAGCGTTCAGGCGCGCTGTTGTTCTTCGACGAGGCAGACGCGCTCTTCGGAAGCCGCATGCAGGTGAAGGACTCGCATGACCGCTTCGCCAACATCGAGATCGACTACCTCCTGCAGCGCATCGAGCAGTTCGACGGCATCGCAATCTTGGCCACCAACCGCAAGAACGATTTGGATACTGCATTCCTTCGCCGCCTTCGCTTCGTCATGGATTTCCTTCCCCCCGACAAGCGGGAGCGCCGCGTCCTCTGGGAAAAATCACTGCCGGAATTTTCAGCCCGCGGCGAACGCATCACTGAGGACATCGACTTCGACCTGCTCGCCGAAGAAATGGACCTGAACGGCGCGCAGATCAAGGCAATCGCGCTGGGAGCGGCATTTCTGGCACGCGGCGCCGGCAAGAAAATCGGCATGGAACAGATTGAGACTTCAGCCCTGCGTGAGTATGCAAAACAAGGGCAATTGATGCGGACCTCGCTTGGCCGCGGAGCACTCCTATGAACACCTTCGAGGCGAGGAGCTGACGATGGACGACATTTACATCGAGCGTCTGGTGCTCAATATTCCCGGGCTCAGCACCGAGAACGCGAAGGAACTCGCCAAGCAGGTAGGCGATGGGCTCGCACAAACGAAGCCGCACGCAGGCGACTTCGGCGACTTGACCGTGGAGTTGAATGAACAGGCAACGAGCAGGAATCTACCGCGACTTGCGGATGAAATAGTCAACTCACTCTTGCGGCAGATCGGATAAAACAGCATGGCTGGACAGTACCTTCGCGGCGCACTGATCGAGTTCATGGAGAGCTTCCCGATACCTCTGCCCAACGTCATCCTCTTTCAGTACAACCCCGAGACGATGACGCACACCTGGACGCCGGCGAAGACCGGCGGCGTCAGCTCACCCGGCCAGAGCCCGAGCAATCCGCTCGCGATCACTGGACCGCCCGAGGAACAGTTTTCGTTCACGCTCGCGATGGACGCCGGCGACACCATCGCCGATGGCAGCGCCATCACCGCCGGACTCGCCAAGCTTAGCGGCGTCTATCCGCGCATTGCGGCGTTGGAGATGCTTCTGTTCCCCACCGCCCCTCCGGGCGGCGGACTCATCGGCTCCGTCTCCTCCGCTCTCGGGCTGGGAGGTGGTCCTCCGCCAGCTACCGCGGTTCCAGCTTCGCAGTTGCCCACAACTCTATTTGTCTGGGGCCCTGGACGCATTGCGCCCGTGCGCGTGACGGCCTTGACGTTCACTGAGAAGCTCTACGACGGCACTCTGTTGGTCCCCACGCATGCGGAGGCGCAGATCACGCTGAAGGTCCTAACGCCGCCCGAACTGCAATTCGTCGATGGGCCTTTGGGCACCCTGGCCAACATGGCCGCCACCTACACAGCCGGCCTACGTGAAGCGCTGGCCATCGCCAACCTGGCCAACGCCGTGGAATCGATCGTCGGCATGTTGCCGGTTTAGCAGGGAATACGAGTATGAGGAGAAACAATGTTTGCCACCAATAGCCGTTACGCAAAACTCGTTCCCTACACCGTGACACTGCGCGATGGCCGCGTGGTCACCGCGACGCGATTGTCGCGTTCGCCGTCACAGTTGCCCTTGGCTGGTTACCACACCAAGGTGCAAGGCGATCGGCTCGACCTGATCGCCGCGCGCTATCTGAAGGACCCGACGCTGTTCTGGAAGCTCTGCGATGCGAATGGCACGCCCGTCGCCGCAGCCCTTGAAGCGCGTCCGCTCATTGGGATTCCGCGCGGGGGCGTTTAAATGGCGAGCAGTTTCACCATTTTGATTGCCGGGCAGGCCGCCAATGACCTGTCCACGGCAATGTCGGAACTGGATATAGAGGAGAACGTAGACATGCCCGGCGCACTCTCGATCACGTTGCCGATCAAGCGCACCGATGCGGGCGACTACGATCTCCCCAACGATACGCGTCTCGCGCCCTTGTCGAATATCGCCATCACAGCAGCCGCGAAAGACGGCCAAGTCCAGTGCCTCTTCGATGGCTATGTACTGTCGCATGCCACTCATCTCGACACAGGGACCGTTTCCAGCACCCTTAAGGTGTGGGGGCAGGACGCGACCTGGCTCATGAACACCACAGAGAACGTGAAAGAGTGGGCCGACGTAACCGACGGCGCAGTCGCCAACACCATCTTCGGCAACTACGGCTTCACTCCTGACAGCGCAAACACCGACGACGACACGCCGGCGCACACATCCGACGGCCACACTCTGATGCAGCGTGCCACCGACGCGCAGTTTCTGCGCCGTCTGGCTAGAAGGAACGGCAAGCTCTTCCGCGTTTATTGCACTGACACGCCGGGCCAGCGCACCGGCTCGTTCGCTAAGCCATCGCTCGATGGTGATCCCGCAGTCACGCTCACGTTGAATGATTCAACCGCGGCAACCATCGACGCGGTCGACATCACGTGGG
The DNA here is from genome assembly GCF_025264625.1 of Occallatibacter riparius. Lineage (NCBI taxonomy): Bacteria > Pseudomonadati > Acidobacteriota > Terriglobia > Terriglobales > Acidobacteriaceae > Occallatibacter > Occallatibacter riparius. The sequence continues at coordinate 3,536,500 of NZ_CP093313.1, read as the reverse complement.
ACGTGATGCGCCCATCGGCGACGCTTGCCATGCAGACCTTGTTCACCGATAGCAGTCCGGACGGCGCCGGCGGAACCACAAGCGACTCCGGCCTGGACCCGATGGAAGCGCAGGGCCTATCGGACTTTGTCGGAACGACTGTCACCTCGCTGCTGACCACGACGGTGGATGACGGCCAGGAATTGACCGAGCGCGCGCAATCGGTCCTCAGAGAAGCCGGCTGGTTCGTGCGGTGCCAGGGCACTGCCGATGTGGGCCGCGTCGGCTCCATCCTGCGCGCAGGCACAGTGGTTCAACTGGACGCCGCCGGTTCACTTCATTCAGGCAAGTACTTTGTCTGGAGCGTTCGCCACAAGATCACCGCGGAGAAACACACCATGGACTTTGTGCTGATGCGCAATGCTGTTGGTGCTCCGCCCAGCGCTGGACCGCTTGGAGGACTTGGCTTATGAGCGATCCCCTGCTGCAGGATTTGATGGACCGCGTGCGCAACCGCTACTACGGAAAGTATCGAGGCGTGGTGACTGATGTGGACGCATCCACAATGCGCGTCAAGGCGGCTGTCCCTTCCGTGCTGCCCCAGACCGGCACTGGATGGTGCATGCCGTGCGTGCCTTATGCCGGACCGCAAGTGGGATTCGTGATGCTGCCTGAAGTGGGCAGCGGCGTCTGGATCGAGTTCGAGGGCGGCGATGTCTCCTATCCCATTTGGGTCGGCATGTATTGGTCCTCCGGTGATATCCCTTCCTCGGCTAGCGCGGACGTAAAGAGCATCATCGCTACGGGTGGCTCCCTGGCGATCGACAACAATGCCGGCAGCGTGACCGTGACGGACGCGCAGCAGAACACAGTCGTTCTCGACTCGAGCGGTATCACCTGCACGTCAGGCTCGAGCAGCGTAGCCATCGGCGCAAGCGGCGTGAACGTCAACAATGGCGCACTGGAGGTGACCTAGTGCCCGCACTGCTCACATCCGCGAGCACCATGATGTGCCCGCACGGCGGCACCGTCACAGCGGTGCCAGGACAGTCGCAAACGACAGCTTCGTCTCCCGTGCTGCGCATGTCAGACACCTGCACCATCGCCGGATGCCCCTTCGTGATTGGCACCGTGGCCAGCCCGTGCGTAACCGTGCAGTGGGTCCAGGCATGCACAAAGGTCAAAGCCGGCGGCGACTTCGCCTTGAACGAGGCCAGCGTAGGGCTCTGTCTTGCCGCCACGCAGGCTCCGCAAGGCACAGTTTTGATTCAGAACACACAGCCACTAGTGGAAGGGCTCTGAGGAGGCACGATGACGATACGGCGCGACATACGTTATCCGTTTGCAATCGATGCTGCCTCTGGCCAGGCTGCGCAGACCGACTACGCCAGCCACGTCGATCAAATGATCCGCCAGATTCTACTCACCGACCCTGGCGAGCGCGTGTGCCTGCCCACGTTCGGTGCTGGTTTGCGCAGGCTTCTCTTCGCACCGATGAATTCCTCGCTAGGCGCAACCACAAAGCTGCTTGTAACGCAGGCGCTCAACCTTTGGCTCGCCAATCAGATCACAGTGAAGGACGTGACTGTGCGAACGGCAAACAGCACAACAGGTGGTCCGGTCTCCGGGCCTCCGCTGCCCGATGGCGCTATCGCCATACAGGTCACTTACGTGCTGATCGAAACGCAGTCCGTGACACAAACCGAGGTGCAGGTGATATGAGATGACGCAACCACTCACAGAACCGCGCAACCGCCTGGTGAAGGTCATCGGACCTCCGTTCGTCGTCAACGGCATCGACTTCGTTGAGTTGAAGTCTGTGGACGCGAAGACCCTCTATGTACACTTCCTCAACACGGTCGACATTAAGCCCGCTTCGCCGGCCGAGGTTCAGGCGACCATCTCCGGTGGCGATCGCATTCAGGGGATCAACACCAGGGAGGTCCACCCGAGCGACTGGTCAGTCGATCCAGCGGGACGCCCCGTCCTGGCTGTTCACGTCGACAAGCCCGGCGATTTCTCGACCTACACACTCACCCTGACGACCGATACGCCCAGTGCCTCCGGGCCCCCGAACACTCTCGATCCCCTGCCAGCGCTGGATCCGATGTATTCGAGCGCGACCTTCTCGTTCAAGGTGCTGTGCCCATCGGATTTCGATTGCAATCCGAAGAGTACCTGCTGCGCGCCCGACGATCCTCCGCTTCCGGCCATCGACTATACCGCAAAAGATTTCCAGAGCTTCAAGCTCGCCCTCACTGATTTCTCTGCGCAGCGCTATCCATCATGGCAGGAGCGTTCCGAGGCCGATTTTGGTGTCATGTTCATGGAAGCTCTCTGCCAGGTTGCCGATGAGTTGAGCTACCTGCAGGACCGCGTGGCCGCGGAAGCTTCGCTCCTGAGCGCGACGCAGCGCCGCTCCTTAGTCAACATGGCGCGCCTGGTGGATTACGAGCCCACGCCTGCGCTTTCAGCCTCCACCACCGTGCAATGCAATGTAGTAGGCAATACCGTTCCGGCCGGACAGTTGATCAGCGCGATGACGCCTGACGGAGTCATCGTCCCCTTCGAGATCGGCACCAGCTTGAATGACAAGACCAGCTACGCGGTCTCTCCACTCTGGAACGATGGCATCCAGCCCTACTGGTTCGACGACGATCAGCAATGCCTGAAGTGTGGTTCCACGCAGATGTATATCCTGAACCACGGTTACAAGTTCGAGGCACAGATTCTGGCAAACAATCCGATGCCTCTGCTGATCCAGACCGATCTGCCTGGCGAGAGCATTCGCGAAGTCGTCAACCTGACCAGCGCCACCGAGCTTTGGGACCCGCTTTATCTCACCGGCGGATCACCCACTCCAGTTACGTTCATCACCTGGGGTCCTGCCGATGCACTGAAGCGCGAACACGACCTGACTCTGACCCATCTCGCGGGCAACCTGCTTCACGCCACCCAGGGTCAGCGGTTCTCTGAGACTTTCGCCATCGGATCCGCACCCGCCGGCGCCATCGCCATGCCTCTCGCCATCGCGCGCTACGGGCCGAACGGCACCGACTCCGCGCCGAACTGGGTATTCCGGTATCCCCTGTCGCGCTCCAGCGCCAAATCAGGACGGCTCGCGTGGTTGCCCTCGGCAAATGCGAACGACTCATCCATTGATCCCGATCTTGCCGAGCCCATTCCTGAAATCATCCTGAACCGCACGCTGCCCGAGCCGGATAGCTTCCAGTTCGCCACCAGCCTTCTCGACGCCACCGCGACTGAAACGGCCTTCACCGTCGATTCAGCAGCGTGGCGTGTGGTAGCGACAGACAACTTCGGCACACCCACGCAATGGGAATATGACGGCGACCAGGGCGACACGCTGCGCTTTGGCGATGGCACATTCGGAACGGATCTCAACGAAGGCGATGTCTTCAGCGTCACCTATCGCATCGGCATGGGAGCAGCTGGCAACCTCGCTGCCGGTGCCATCCAGAACGTCGCCCCCAGCGCATCGGGTTATCTCAGCGGCGTGCGCAATCCATTCGCCGTCACAAACGGCGCAGACGCCGAGACCGCGCAGCACATCCAGCGCATGGCGCCACAGGCATTTCGCGCGTCGCAATTTCGCGCCGTGATTCCGTCAGACTATGAGGCAGCAGCGGAGAAGTTACCGTGGGTCCTGAAAGCCGGAACCAGTTTCCGCTGGACGGGAAGCTGGCTTACGGTGTTCACCACCGTCGATCCCGGGGCCGGCCAGTCGAGCGGCGCCAACGTTACGCTCGCCGAGCAGGAGCAGTTGATCGATCTGCTCAATCGCCGACGCCTCGCGGGCTACGAGTCTTATGCGCCGCCGCCTACCCTCATGTCGATTGACCTACAGATCACCGTCTGCGTGAAGGATGGCTGGTTGTCCAGTGATGTCGAAGCCGGCGTGCTGGCGCGTCTTGCTGACGCCAAGCTCCCCGACGGAACCGCGGGCTTCTTCTTCGCCGATCGCTTCACGTTCGGCACGCCGCTGTATCGCAGCAATCTCGAGGCGGCCATCCAAAGCGTTGACGGCGTGAACGGCGTGCTCGACATCGAGTACCGGCAGCGTGGCGCGAGCAACGTGTTCCAGCCTCTGCCTGATGTTCTGCAGTTCGGATCGAATCAGATTCTGCGCGTCGCCAACGATCCCGATTATCCGGAGCGCGGCACCATTCGAGTCTTCCCGGAGGGTGGACGATGAGCACAACACCCGTTTGCACATGCAATGCGGCCAACTCGATGCTGACGAATCTGCCTGGCCTCGCGGAGATCGCGTTTCGCGCCGGCGACTTCAACTCGTTCCGTCGCGCTCTGCTTACGCCTCTGCTTGCTCCTCCCGGTCAGCCTCCCCTCGAGCAGTCGCTCACCGCGTGGCAGACAGACGGAGCAGATCCCTCAGTAGCCGATCTCGGTGTAATGATGGTCGAATGGTGGGCGTATCTATCCGACATCCTCACCTTCTACAACGAACGCATCGCCAATGAAGATTACCTGCGCACCGCGCAGTTGCCTGAGACGCCCGCCGAACTGATCCAGATTCTCGGCTATCGTCCTCGCCCGGCCATCGGCGCCACAGGCACACTCGCCGCACTTGTCTCGCCAAGCGTGCTGCCGGGTCAGACTGTAACTCTGCCCAAGGGCCTTCAGTTCCAGAGCAAACCCGGTCCTGGCCAGTCGCCGCAAACCTTTGAGCTCATGCAGGCAACTTCGATCGGCCTTCCAGATCGCGTGCCCGCGCTGCCTCCGCCCAACCTCATCGCCGATCTGGGAAGCATCTCCTGGGAAGAGTACTCCATCGGCGGCATACAGTACGAGGAGGAGCTGTACACCTACAAGAAAGCCAAGAAGGTTAAGGCGCAACAGCAACACCAGGCACATGGGCAGTACCAGACCACGCCGCAGTACGGAATTCTCCTCAAAGGTAGCGTCACTTCACTGAGCAACGGCGACGTGCTTCTGCTCAGCCCTCGCGACTCCACAACAGCCCCCACATTGATCACGCTCTCAGCGGCGCCCGCGGTGCAGTCCGCGCCAACCGGCGGTAAGCAAACGCAGCTCACGTTTGTCTCCGCCTCAACACCGGGCGCAATGACCGCTGCGAATGCCCGCCTGAGGAAGCCAAATCAGAGCGCTCCCCTCTGGACCGTGAATGGCTCCGCCTACAACGCGAGTGGCAAGACCATTCAATTGGCTGGCTTGGCGCGTGAGATCCGGCCGAACCATTATCTCGTCTTCACTGCGCCGAACGCCGACCCCAAGGTCGTGCAGGTGCATTCGACAACCGACATGATGGGGGACGCCTGCTCTGCCGGCTCACCGACCTCGGTCAGTGCCGGAGGCTCAGGCAAGCCGACGCCAATTCCGGTGCTTCACACGCAGTTGACACTGGCTTCCGGCATCCATTCATGGCTGAATTCGGTCAGCTCCGCTTCGGTCTCAATTCTCTTCGGATGGGTCGAAGTCGGGACTCTCATCGATCAACCGCCGCAACCCTGGAACGGCACGGGAGACCTTGACGCGATCTCGCCCGCGCAGTTCCCGTCCGCAGGCACGCAGCAAATTTTGCTAGCCGACAGCAATGGCAATGGAGACGCTGCCTCCGGCGTCGGAAGCGGGGACACACTCAGCGTGACCTGGCCCGACTCGACGCCGATACCCCTCTCGCCGGAGTTGCAACCGCCATTCTACGTCTACTTCAATCTGCTCTCCGTAACCCGTGGGCAGACCGTCTCGAAAGAAATCCTTGGCAGCGGCGATGCAACCCAGTCCGGCCAATCCTTCAAGCTCGCCAAATCGCCGGTGACGTATCTCGCGAACCCAACGTCGGGCTACGCAAGCACCGTCACGATCACCGTAAACGGCGAACCGTGGACCGAGGTTACGAGCTTCTACGGCCAGTCTGCCGACGCGCGCGTGTTTGTCACGCGCGAAGACTCAAGCCAGAATACCTGGGTCGACTTCGGCGACGGAGTAAACGGCGCTCGCCTCACCACCGGCAACAACAACGTGATCGCGACGTATCGCATTGGCGCGGGCGCCAGTTCTCCGCCCGCTGGCAAGCTGACTGTCATCGCACAGAGCTATCCCGGCCTGCAGACCATCGTGAATCCCGTTGCAGTCAGCGGAGGTAGCGATCCCGATCCCGCGGCTCTGCTCAAGCAATATGCACCCCGCTCCGTACTGGCCTTCAATCGGGCCGTATCGGTCTTTGACTACCAGGCTATCGCTGCACAGGCTCCCGGAGTGACGATGGCTGCCGCCACGTGGTCGTGGGATGCAGTCAATCTGCGCGCCTGCGTAACCGTCTACGTGGCCGGCGAAGCCAACGTCGCGACATCCGTGCAGGCACTTCTCTCCGCTGAGGGCGACCAGAACCGGCCCGTCACCGTGCTCGCCGCTAAACAGATGACCGTGACTCTCACCATGGCACTCGTCATCGTCGCGGGCTGGGACTCGGATGCCATCAAGGCAAATCTCACTGCCGCTCTCTGCGATCCCATCACCGGCCTGTTCTCGCCGCCGCAGATCGGCATCGGCCAGTCGCTCTTTGACAGCACGATTGAAGCCGCGTGCCTCGCGGTCCCCGGGGTGGTCGGCATTCAGTCCAGCCAGTTCACCGTAAATGGTGCGGTCGACTCCGGACCGCTGCACAGCCCCGGCGAAGGAGCTTACTTCTCCCTCGACCCCAGCGACTTCTCTCCCACCACCACGGAGGTGTCCGCCAATGATTAGCGACGGATACGCACAGTGGTACGCAGATCGGCTCTGGCAGATGTTGCCAGCAATCTATCGCGCGATGGATACCGGCCCGGTGCACGGAGCGCCCGGTCCTCTGCAGGAGTTGGTGAATCGCATCGGTGCACAGGCAGCCGTAGTACGCCGCAACATCGACCGCCTTGGTCAGAACCAATCCATTGAAACCTGCGACGACTGGGGCATCCCTTATATCGGCGATCTCGTAGCAACGCGGCTCGTGGCCTGCCTCGACTCAGCCGCGCAGCGCATCGACGTCGCGAAGACCGTCTATTACCGCCGCCGAGCCGGCACCGTCGGCGTACTCGAAGAACTGGCCGCCGATATCGCCTCCCGCGACGCGCGCGTAGTCGAGTTCTTCCGTCGACTTGGCCGCACGCGCCATCAATTCGATCCGCCTCTGAGCTATCAGATCGAGAATCCCATCACCGGCCCAGTCGGATTCACCGGCAATGCGCTTGAAATCGCCGAAGGCCTCATCGGCGCATACAGTGGTACACCGGCAGGCGGATTCGCTGACCTCCGCAAAACTTACCCAGCCAGCAACACGGGTTCGGCATTCGACGAGTACTTCTACACAGCCGACCTTCGCGCCGGAGGCCAGACACTTGGCCACTTCAACATCCGTAACCTCGGCGTGTTTCTGTGGTGGCTCAAGGCCTTTCCCATCGCGGGCGCCACGCCGGTCAGCAATGGAGCCAATCCGCCGTGCCTCACGTTTGACCCCACGGGTCGCGCCATTCCACTCTTTGCACCCTCGCAGCGCGTCGCGGAGGCAGGTTCATGGGGCGAGCACTGGGTCTCTCCTGACGAATGGGAACTTCCCGTCGCTATTCGCGAGACCTTGTGGGCCACAGTGCCCGACAAGCTCTACCCCGCGACATTTACGCCGGAAGCCTTCTCCGTCGGATTGATCGCTGCCGGCTCGGGCGCGGCCTTGCCGCTGTCGCAGCTCGCCATCCAGCCCAGCGCCGGCCGCTTCAGCTTCGTCGGAGGCCAACCCGTGGGCACGTTGGCAGTCTGCTACAACTTCGGACTCGCATCCGAAATCGGTGCCGGAGGCTACAACACTCAGATCCTCAACGATCTGCCCATCCCCGAAGTCACCACAACGATCTCCGGCGGCAACGGCAGCGACATCGACAGCGCGCTTGCGGCAGTTACCGCCGATGCCAACATCGAGATCGCCGACACCCTCACCTACGCGGGTCCCACCCAAACGCTCACGGTTCCTGCTGGTGCAACCGTAGTTGTCGCTGCTCGAAGCGGCGAACGCCCCGTGCTCCGCTGGCCCACCGGCGCGCCGCAAACCTGGACCATCGTCGGCCAGGCCGCCGCGTCGGGCAATCCCACTGTACTTGTCCTCGAAGGCCTTTTGCTGCAGGGCGCAGACATCGTGCTGCAGGGCTCGTTCGACTCGGTCTACCTGCGCATGATGACGCTCGATCCCGGCACGTCCTATGCGGCGCCCATCCCCTGCCCATACGAGCAACCGGGCCCGCCGCCCAATCCCCTGCCCATGTATGGAACCGCGATCGATGGCATGCCGCTCGCGCCTGTCACCCTCTACGTCGAAGGCTCCGTTACGAACCTGATCCTCGAGCGCACCATCGTCGGCCCCATTCGCACCCGTTTCGGCGGCGCCATTGAAAGCATGACTGCCAGCGACTGCATCCTGCAATCCATCCCTTCGCACACCGTCGCAAAGACAGGCACGCTCAACAATCCCACCATCTTCGATTCCGCCAGTTTGGCCGCCTCACTTAAGTACCAAACTAACTCGCTCGCGAAGAAAGCAGTCACGGGCAATTCAGCTCTCATATCCGACTTGAACAGCTACACGCCTGGAACCATCCCATCTTCGGCTCTCATCGCAGCCATGACAGCAGCCATCCAGCAGTTCACGGCCGCCGAAGCTGAAAAAGCATGGCCGCTAGCTCTGGCAGATCTCGCGCTCGGTTTCGCTGAAGGAAATGTCTCGCTCTCGCGCTGCACCGTCCTCGGAGCCTCCTACACGCACCGGCTCAGCGCGTCGGAGAGCATTCTCGACGGACTTGCCACGGTAGAGGATCCGCAGGCAGGCTGCGTGCGGTTCACCGCTTACGCCAAGGGCAGCAACCTGCACCAGCCCTATCGTTCGGTTGAGATCACCCCCGGCGCGCCGATCTTCGAATCGCGTGCCTTCGGCAACCCCGAGTACGCCAAGCTGCGCAGCGACGCTGACGCGCAGATTCTCGCTCCGGGTCACGGCGGCTCGGGCTGCGGCGATCCCAATGCTCAGCCAGCGAAACCCGGCACCATTCTTGAAGGCGCGCAGAACGGCTCGGAAATGGGCGTCTACTGCCTCGAAGGCATTCCGCTCAAGCGACGCGGCCTCGCACTGAAATTTGAAGAGTATTCCCCGATCGGCCAGTTGCCGGTCTGGATCGACGTGGATTAAGCACGTCCAGCAAGAAGGAGTGACACTGTGGGAAGCGATCTTGCACGTATCAGTTTTGATCCATCGCGCGGCTATCGATCGGTCGTCGCTCAACAGGGACGGGTCACGCTCGAAGCGGATGTCAACGAAGAATCCGCCATCGCCAGTGAAGCCCTCCGTGTAGAGACAATCGAGGTCGTCGGCCCCGCTGGCACACCGGATGACGGATATAAGGTCTCCTGGAACGCAACCGACGGTCTCGTCGCTTCGAAGGGCACGATGTACGTCGGCGGCTGGCGCCTGCACAATGACCAGCCCGTTCCCTTCAGCAATCAGCCCGAGTGGCTCGATCAGCCGCAGCAGACCACCATCCAGGGGAACGCACTTGCCGCCCTGCTCGTCACCGAGCAGAGCATCTCCGCCACTGAAGATCAAGCCCTGCGCGAAGTCGCCCTCGGCGGCCCCGACACGTCCGCGCGCACGCGCCTGATGCAGCATCTCGTGCTCCTTCCCACTACTGACTCGGACTGCGCCGCCGCGGAAGCGGATCTCGAAAAGAACCTTCAGAGCAAGGGCCTGCTCCTGGACCCGGCAACGCGCGAGCTGAAGTACGCCGCCACCCTTGGTGTGAGCTTCTTCCCGCCCAAGCAATCGACCAATCCCTGCTGTCCTCCCGCGCAGGGCGGCTATCTAGGCTCGGACAACCAACTCGTGCGCGTCGCCGTCTCTAGCTTCTCCGGAAACCACGGCACATTGCTTTGGGGTTGGAACAACGCTTCGTTCCTGTATCGCGCTAAGGTGGTCAGCTCCAACGTACTCAAGTTGACTCAGGCGCCCATTGACGCAGCGCACACCCCGCAACCGAAGCAGGTGATCGAAATCCTGCGCACGACCATGGTGCTGGGCAAAGCCGCTGAACAGAACTACGTCGCTGCGCCGGATGGAACGATCGTCACCCTCGGCGCCGGAACCATCTACGATCCCGCCTCGCAGCAGTTGACTCTACCCTCCGGCACCACGCTGCCCAGCGACACTCACACGGTGTTCGTCCGCCTGTGGCAGGGCACCGCATCGTTCACCTCCGGCACGGCCGTACAGCTCGACTCCGACTCCGGCCTTGCCGTCACAATCAAGATGGCAGCTCTGCCCCCGGCCCCGCTCGCATCCCGCCCCTACTGGTGCTTCGCCGTCCGGCCCAACACTCCACAAAGCGTCTACCCTCAGCGCTACCTCGAGGGACAACAGCTCCCCGACGGTCCGCGCCAATGGCTTTGCGATCTGGCCGTCGTGCAACAAGTCGCCGGCGCCGCGGCGGCATCATGGCAGATCCTCGACGATTGCCGCAATCACTTCAAGCCGCTCATCGATGCCGGCGACTGCACCTGCTGCGAGTTGACCCTGAGCCCAAATGAGGACTGGGCCACTGTGCTCAAAGCAGCTATGGCAAACGCTAAGGCGCTCAGCATCTGCTTCCAGCCGGGCGCCTACAAGGCGAACAGCACCATCGTCTTCTCCCGCATCGGCGTCAAGATCACCGGGGCAGGCGCGGGAACTCAAATTCTTGGGACTAGCCTCGAAGTGGTATTCGAATTCGACAACTGTCCCAACGTCGTGTTGTCCGATATCGCCGTCGCCGCCGGGGCGGCCGGTTTCTCCAACAATGCCGCCACTGTCGGACTTCAGGGTGCGATCACCATTCGCGCTTGCGAACAGGTGGACATCGAACGCGTCATCGTGGTCTGCGCTGATGCCGACCTGCGCGCCGCTTCCTGCATCGCCGTGTACAACCCTGCTCCGGCTGCCACCACGCTGACAAATGCAGTCGACCTCCCGCGCTTTGCGCAGAGACACTACAACCTGCGCATCCTCAACAGCGAGTTTCGGGTAGGGCACTTTCAGGTCGGAATACTGGTAGTGAACGCCGATCGCGCGCAGATCGAGGGCAACTACCTCATCACCGCCCCGATACTGCGAAACATCAAATACAGCGATCTCCGCGACAATGTCTACCTCTCGTCGCGCTTGAAGAAACAGCTCATCCACGGGATGTCCATCATCAGCACCGCACCCGCCACCACGACAAGAGACAAGCGCCGGCTCCTCCGCAAGAAGACCGACGCTGCTACAACCACCCAGGCGAACGCGCCCCTTTCAGCGCCTGCACCTGAGAAGGCTGCTCTGCCCGCGAATGCCGCGCCGGAAGCCGCACCCCAGGAAAAGCAAGCCGATGTCGCACCCAACGCTCAGGCAACCGGCGCCCAGTTCCAAATCTCCGCACTGCCTCATGTCAACTTGGGCGACGTAGGCCGCGCTCACGTTACCGCCTCCTTTGGCAATCTCAAGCTGCAGATGATCAGCAGCGACAAACTCACCAACGTCTGGACCGACGCTCTTCGCAAAGCCAACCTCAATGAGTCCAGCACCGCAGGCCAAGTGCACACCGCAGTGCACCAGATAGCGGAAGCGGCGTTCAAGGCTCCCGACTCCGTCGCGCCGGGCTTCCGGAACTACGTCAGCAACCTTCTGCCCGCCCTCTACTCGACCTCTTCACAGGGCATCGTCATAGCCGGCAGCGTAGCCAATGACGTCCGCATCTTGAATAACACCATCGACGGCACCGCGCAGGGAATCCATGTGGGCCTCAGCAACCGCAAGGCTGTTCCCTATGTCTCCGGCTTGCAGGCGAGCGTAGTGCAGATCTCTGGCAACACCGTCATCGTCCGCCTCACGCCGGAGATGACCGGCGACCGTCACGGCATCTTTCTGGGCGGCGTTGAAAGCGCAGTTATCAATGACAATCACGTGGAGCTTATCCGGGGAGCCAACGCCGGCCAGGATATTTACGCCATCAAGGTAATAGGTGTCCTCGGCCGTCGCGTGCTCGTCGAACGCAACGCAATGCTTCGCTTCACGCTCGGCATCTTCGTGCAGGCCAACACCAGGCAGGCTCCCGCAGGTTACCTGTGGAAGGCCGCCGACAACGTCTCAACTTCGACCAACTGGACCGGGCCTTTTAGGGTCACTGACAATGTCCCTTGATGCGGTGAAATCAACGCAAGATAGATGTTGACTTCATCTTTGAAATCACAGTACCTTTACTTGACTGCTCTCACCTCCGGAGAGGATAGCGTGCGTTGCACGTTAGAAGGTTCGACGCCTGTTGGAGCAAACAAGGAAAGGGGCTGTCTAACAGCTCCTTTTTCCATTTTCGGTTCCGAGTAACTTCGCCGGATCGATGGCCTGAGCGCGCAGTTATGCGGAGGATCTGGAAACGAGTGAGCTCGATCCGGAGCGAGACTTATGCAGGCATCCCAAAAAGCAGAGCCAGGCATATCCTTCGCTTCTATTGAGTCTTGCCCTGCGCGCAAACTCGTACACTCCATTTCACCTGGACACAATCAGTTCCCGTTGCGGCAATATGACAAGCAACAAGGAACCGGGCACGCGCAATGCTGAAAGCCGCCAACCGCCTTCGCACGCCTGCGCCCAACATCGCGCAGCGACTGCACCGTTCCCCAGACCGACAATCGCATTCGGCCGAACCTGCCTATTCAGGCAATCGTGCATTGCTGCGCCAGTTGTCGCGCAGCGGCCCTGTAGTCCGTCGCGACCCACCGGCCGACGCAAAGAAGACCCCGCCAGCACCCGCAACTCCCGCTGCCGGCCCTGCACCCAGCCCCACACCTGATGCGGGAAAAACCGATGAGGTCAAACTCACCATCCCCTGGGACGAAATCCTGAAGGGCAACACCACGCTGCTGCAGGTGCTCATGCCCGGACTTCAGCCCCCCGCCCCCGGCTCAGGCGCAGCGACACCCGCACCCGCCGGTCCATCTCCCGCGCCCGCAGGTCCAACCGCCGGCACTTCCACTCCGCCGCCTTCCGCTCCCACACCAGCCCCAGCCGCACCCGCGCCCGACGCACCTTCGCGGCTTTCGCTAAAGGATTTCGGCAACCTCAGCCTTGGCCTGCGTCTCGGCTTTCCGGACATGAAGACGTCGAATCCATACGACGCATCCCCTTCAGCCCTGCAGCAGTCAATCCAGGCTGGAGAGCTCATCAACTACTCCATGACGGGCAAGCTTCCCTCCGCATACCAGTTGGACAAAGGCAAGCTGGTGGGCGCATGCTGGGGCATCTTCTCGAAGTACATCGCGCCCGACTTCGCCGCCAAAATCGCCAAAGGAATGTCTGGCAAGACCGCGGGCGGAGGCATCTCCTACGAACTCGATGGCGTTCTGCTTCCCGACTTCAGCGGCGGCGGCCTCTCCTTCACACTCAAGTTCGGCGCCAAAGCACCGTACCGTCCTTCTACGACGCCCGACTCCGTTCAACCCAAGCTCAAGGTCGGATCCACCACCGATCCCCTCGAAGCCGAAGCCGATCGCGCCGCCGATCAGGTAATGCGCATGCCCGCTCCCGCGTCCGAGGGCATCCTTCAACGCAAGTGCGCTGCCTGCGAAGAAGAAGATAAGGTCCGCACCAAGAGCAACGGTCAAGGCGAAGCCGAGGGCAACGCGCCTCCCATCGTCAGCCATGCGCTCAGTTCGCCGGGCCAGGCACTTGATACCAACACGCGCGCATTCTTCGAGAAGCGCTTCGACGCAGACTTCAGCCAGGTGCGAATCCACAAAGACTCGCTCGCTGCGCAATCGGCTGACGCGGTCAACGCCCGCGCCTACGCTACCGGCAATCACATCGTCCTCGGCGCAGGCGAAACCAGCAGCCCCACCCACCTTCTAGCGCATGAACTGGCCCACGTAGTCCAGCAGTCTGGCGACTCTGATACCAGCCCAGAACCGACTCTCAGCCGCGCGCCAAAGCCAGGTCACTGCGGCGGAGTCTGGTCATGCGCTTACGGTACTGCCTGCGAAACACCTGACGTTGCGGCCGGCTCCGGCGCATCGACGAACTGGCAGCTCGAACTGAACATCGATACCGATGTCGAGTCTTCCGACGACATCATGAGTGGCGACGACGTCGGCCACACCTATCTTGTCTTCACCGAGTCGAACGGAGCCAAGTATTCGTATGGGTTCTATCCCAACCCACTTCAAAAGCCAGATGTGATTCACACCTCTGTTCCGGGGTGCGTCGTCCACCCTGACACCGCTCACGCCTCCTGCGTGGATTACTCCAAGAAGTACACCCTTACGCAGGCCCAACACACGGCGGCTCTCCAATTCGCGCAACTCCTGTGCAAGGGCACCCCACCCTACGACCTCTTCAAATGGAACTGCACCACCGCTGCCGTGGAGATCGCCAAGAGGGCCGGCCAGACCCCGCCCCCGGCGAAGGGCTCCGTTGGTCACGGCGCCACCACTGCCGACAATCCCAATACCCTCAAGGAGGGCTATCTCGATCAGGATGTGCCCACCCGTCACCTGACCTCCGACTCCGACATTCGCACCTGGGTAGCGGCTCATACTACGGCCGACTTCCAGAAGATCGCCACCGCGGAGAAAGCCCGTCTGCTCAATCGGTTGCTGGAAGGCTGGATCAGCGATGAGGATATCGCCGCATTCGAGAGCATCTGTAAGGGAATAGTCAACGACGCCGAGCGCACGGCCCTTCAGACTGCCACCAAATCGCACGTCGATGACATGAGCTCGAGCGTGCAGCAAAGCCGAGTTCATGCCGCGCTTTACCCGGGTATCGTCGCACCGCCAGCCGCGGGCGTCACCGCCCCAACACCACCGCCCCCAACAAGATGACGACGCAGCAAAACCCGCAAGTTCGAGGGAGTATGAAGCATCGTTGAGGGCTCAGCATTGTCTGCGGCAGAGACGAATCCGGAACCGAATGAGGCCGAAATGAATGGTCAGCGGTCTAGCCTGCTGACTCAGTTCAGGTGACTATGCGCTACTCTTTAGCTCCAACCCGTTCGCTCTACCGCAAGCCGGCGCCGCAACAGGCGGTAAGAACCACTCCGCCTGTCTCGCGCCCAGTTCCATGCCTCGGCAATCAGGCGATGCTGCGCCGCCTCTCGCGCACCACGCCCAGCATTCAGCGCAGCCTCCAGGTCGGCGCGGTCAACGACCCCCTCGAAGCCGAAGCCGATCGCACCGCCGACCACGTGATGCGCATGACCGGCCCTGCACCGGCGGACACTATTCAACGCAAGTGCGCCGCATGCGAGGAAGAAGACAAAGTCCAAACTAAGAACAACGGCACGGCTCAGGCCAAGGGCGTCGCGCCTCCCATCGTAAGCCAGGCTCTCAGCTCACCCGGACAGCCTCTCGACGCCCCCACGCGGGCTTTCTTCGAACCGCGCTTTGGCATGGATTTCAGCAGCGTGCGCGTGCACTCGGATACGGTCGCGCGACAATCGGCAGCCTCTGTCAACGCGCTGGCTTACGCCACTGGCTCTGACATCGTGCTGGGTCCCGGAGCCAGTGCCGGTCCCAATCGCCTCATCGCGCATGAGCTCGCGCATGTTGCACAGCAGGGCGGTGCGGATCACAAAGGCGAATCCAACGCAGCGGCCTGCCCTCGCGTTCAAAGGCAGCCCGGCACCTACCCCGATCTCAACATGCCTGCATTCCCCTGTGATCGCGGAGCCGGCATCGAGCTTTGCAACACCACGAAAGACAGCAATGAGGCGCCAAACATGATGGATTGCCTCGAGGCCAGCAAGAAGATCATCGACGATTGCAAAGGTGATCGCAATGACTGTCTGCCGCAATCAAAATGCGCCTTGTGTGCGTGCCTCGGAAATCGATATTGCAAGTGCACCGGAATCGTTTAGCTTTCATCAACGACCGTTCTTCCCCTTTGGAGGGTCGTCTACATTATGAGAACCCGCGCTCAATCGCCATGCGCCTCGCAAGATCACGCGGCGCAAACGCCTGATCAGGCCGCCAACGTTGCCGCTCCTGCTGAAAAGTACTTCGGCAATCAGGCCGCATTGCGCCGTCTATCGCGGAATCCGCGGCCCTCGCATTCTGGTCTCCAGATCGGCGCGGCAAACGATCCGCTGGAAGCCGAAGCAGATCGTGCCGCCAGCCACGTAATGCGCATGACCTCGCCACCCCCCGTAACAATGCCGTCAATTCGGCAGATCAGCAGGAAATGCAAGGAGTGCGATGAAGAAGAGAAGACGGTCCGACGGAAAACCCTAGGCACGCTAGCGGATGGCGAAGCCCCTCCTATAGTGCACGATGTCCTTCGCTCGCCTGGGCACTCTCTTGACCGCTCGGCGCGGGCTTTTCTCGAGCCCCGATTCAATCAGGATTTCACAGACGTGCGCATCCACACGGGCGAAGACGCAGCCCGGTCAGCCGCGGCCGTGCGGGCTCTTGCGTACACGGTCGGCAACGATATCGTTTTCGGCTCCGGCAGCTACGCGCCTCATACTGAGTCCGGAAGAAGCCTGCTCGCACATGAGTTAGCTCATGTGATTCAGCAGAAGGGCGACAGTGACAACGCAAGCCTGCGCCGCCTCGGTGACACCAGCCAGATACCGCAGGTTCTGAGTTGCACTGTGCCCCAGGCGGCTGCTCCTCCGGCTACCGACTTTGTTCTCTTTGCCAACAACAGCTCCTCGCTCGACAGTACCGCGACAGGTAAAATCGCCAATTTCGTCGTGAACTGGAGAGCGGCCGGGACACGCCCAAGGGTTCGTATCGATGGGTTCGCCAGCGAGCCGGGTGACCAGGCCCTGAATTGGCGTCTCTCCTGCGATCGGGTGAGTGCGGTCAAAGCTGAAATGATCAGCCCGTCTGCCGACCCCGGCCCAGGCATTCCGGAAGGACAAATCGATGCATATATGCAGGGAGAGACAACCGACTTCGGAGCGGAAGCCTCGAACCGCCGCGTTACTCTCTTCCTCCCCGGTGCCCCACCACCTCCGGAACACCACGACCCGCCTCCCGCGCAGCAGCAATCTTCAGGAACCGCTTGCGCTAGGAATCCAGACTGCCCCGATGACTATTGCAGGCCGTTCGCCACGCAGGCTGAGGCCATCGCCGACCGTGCCGCTAATGCTGCAACGGTTTTATCCAGAATTGGGAGTGCGAACAGCAGAGCGCTGCCGCTCTTCAACGCCTTTGTTTGGAACCCCGCCCCCGCGGGAGACATCAGCGCGACATACGCAGAAGACTTTACTCGCTCGCTTACGACGCGCGCCATGAGCGAACGGATCCGGGCGATGCTGCAAGACGCCTTCCGAACATCGCCGCCCACCTTCCCTCCCGGACGAAACTTCATCGACGTCAACATCTTCAGCGTCCTCGACCCCGCTACCGTCAACGCCATGCTGGAAAGAGAGATGGTTTTCACTGACCCCTTTACCGTGCCCGGATTGATTGCGGGCGGCATCGGCAAAACTCAGGAATCGTGCAGAGTCGGAAGGAACACCGAGGGCGCGATCAATGATGCCCGAAGCGTGACAGGCACTGTCAACGTTATCCAGAATACGGACGGCACTCTGCTGCTGACACCGTCTCTCACCTTCACGGTGGTGGATACCATCGATTTTTGCCCCGGTAACTGCGGTGGTTTCCCTGGCACGATGCTTACCGTACCTCTATCGCGATGGGAAGCAAGTTCGATCTCCGGCGACGTTCCCTTCACGGTCGTATTCCCTGGAACTTCTCTGGTAGGAGCTTACGATTCGGAAGACTGAAGCTGCCTCGCCCTCCGGCAGAGCGCCTGATCAGGCCGCCAACGTTGCCGCTCCTGTTTTCACTCCCGCGGGGAAGTACTTCGTCGGCTGCGACGAGGATGTTACCGATGCCGCCCGTCAGGCATTCGGAATCAACATTCTCACGGCAGGGCCCGCCACAAAATGATTGGAGTCACGAACCTTGCGCGCCTTTTCGCGCGCCGATGTTTCTCGTCTCCCCAAAACCTGCATCCAACCGAGGGTAGGCGCCCGAAAGTCTGCGTTGTTCCCCAGGGCGCGCATGTCATCGAAAAGGAGACGTTAACGCATGCTCTGGACAATTTTTGTGATCCTGTTGATCCTTTGGATCCTGGGGTTCAGCTTTCACATAGCCGGCAGTTTGATTCACCTGCTTCTCGTCGTCGCCGTCGTAGTGTTGATCATCAACCTGATCACTGGCCGCAGAGCGGTCTAGGTACGCAGTCACATAATTAGCGCCCAGTTGGCGGACACAACCCTCAAGAAGCCTTCGGGCTACTCGTGTGTTGTGTCCGCCACGCTTTTCGCCCCAAAGGTCACCCTCGACTCGCGATGGCAGCCGCAGGAGCGGCGGATAACGAGTTCCGTGGGCAACACCACCCGGTGCCCCTTCGCTGGATACTCGCCGCGCGAGATGCGCTGAAATAGCAGGTTGGCTGCCATCTCGCCAACCTGGTAAACAGGCTGCCGCACCACCGTCAGTGCTGGCTGCAGCACGTCTGCTATATCGAAATCATCGAAGCCCGCTAGAGCAATTTGCCCCGGCACATCGATGCGCAGCATATTCAGCGCGTGCAGAAGGTACCGCATCGTCAGATTGTTCCCTGCAAACAGCGCCGTGGGTGGCCTCTTCTCGGTGAGCAGCGAATGCACCAGCGTCACCGTCTCTTCGTTCGACCGGCACTCAATGTAAAGTTCCGGTGTCAGGCCAGCCCCCGTCATCGCCTCGCGATATCCGTTGTAGCGCGCCTGCATCGTAAACAAGTCCTTCGCCAGCCCTAAAAAGGCAATCGTCTTATGCCCGTGCTCAATCAGGTGCGCCACGCCCGCGCGTGCTCCGGCACGATTGTTCACCAGCACCGAATCGAAGCGCGAATGTGTCGCCGGCCGATCGAGCGTCACGATATGTACGCTTTCGAAGTCCTTGCCGCGAAGATAGTCCTCCTCATTCGGTGCAGGAATGATAATCATCCCGTCAATCCGCCGCCGCAGCATGTGCGCCACCTGCTGCTGCTCGATATCCGTCTTCTCATCCGATGTGGTGATAAGCACCGAGTACCCGTGCTGCGTAGCCACGGTCGAAACCGCATGCGCGCACGTAGCGAAGAACGGATCATAGAGATAAGGCAGGATCAGCGCAATCGTCTTCGAATGCGGAGAACGCAGGCTCCGCGCCAGCTCGTTAGGCTGGTAATTGAGCATGCGGATAGCGCGCTGCACACGCTCCGCCGTCTCCTTCGAAACATTGGCGCTGCCGCTCAACAGTCGGGAAACGGTCATCTTGCCTACGCCCGCCAGCTTGGCGACGTCGGCCATTGTCGTAGAACGTCCCGGCGCTGTCTTACTGCCCTTTTGTGACGTCATGATGAAGATAATGATGAGCAAAAGCAGGGTATCATGTGCACTCTAAGTTCCGTCGCTATCTCCATGCCCTCCATCTCATTGTGCTGACCAGTTCCACGATGCGTTGAGATTCCCGTTCGTTCCGACCAGAACAATCGCCGCACTCCCCGGATCGAGCATCCCGCGGAACGTCTTCCCGCTGCGCACATCGGTGAAGGTCACCTGCCCCTGGTTCGATTCCGACGTGATCACATACATCGTCGCCTTTGGAAACACCGTCGGCGCAATCAAAATCCCCGGGTCCGTCAGCGCAGTCGAATACACAGGCGCAACGTCCGCTGCTTTCAGTGCATACTCATACGCACTGCCGACAACTTCAAGATCGTCGCTTAGCTCCAGCGGCACCGGCGAAAACAGAATCCGCCCGCTGCCGATCTTCTTCTCCATCCACCCAGTTCCATCGGCAAGCTCACCCTGCGTGAGCGTCGTCGTCTTCATCCCGCCGAAGCTGACCCGCTCCTCTCTCCACGGAAACTTCACCAGCTGTTCGCGTATCGTGAGCGGCACGTTGGAATAGCTGATCCCCAATGCCTGCGCCCGTCCCGTCGCATGCAGATGCGCGTCCCCATCGAACGGCCCCGTAACCAGCAGCGTCGCTCCCGCCTTCACGCGATCCAGAATCCCCTGCCACGCCTTCTCCGTCATTCCCATCGGCGCGGGCAGCAGAATCAGCTTCGGATGCCCCAGCAACTCGATCTGATACTCGCCCACCGCATACGCCTGCGATCGTGCATATCCATACAACGCGCGCACCGCGTTCTGCTGCGCTTCCAGCGCAACATGATTCTCCACCGAAAGCTGAAGCGACTGCGGCAGCACGATCGCGACTTCAGATTCAATCAACGAGGTCGCCGCTGGCGCAGCCTTCTTCGCAAACTCGCCCAGCGCGCGCATCTGGTTCTCCCACGTCTTCGACGAGCCATCGCTCCGCTTCATCCCAAAATCAGCTTCGCGAGCCCAGTCCCACTGCACTGCCCCACTCGATCCCGCCGCAAAGCCCAGCGCCCACTTGCGCAGCGTCAGGCCCAACCCCGTGAACTCGTTGTAGCGCCACGTACCATCCGGATACCACACCGGCTGGAATCCCGTTTCCCCCGTGATATTGGCCAGCCCCGGCCGCTTCGCCGCAATCGAGTCCCACAGCAGCGCATCGTCCTGCCAGTACGTATGATTGGTCGTGAACGACACGCCTGCCCCGCCATAGAACTGGTTCAGCACGCGATCGGTGACACCGCCCTCGTCCTGGCCCACATTGATAAGTTGCGTGCTCCCCGTCGAGCGAATCATAACAACCATCTTCTTGACCCAGTTGCTGAACATGTCCTGCGCGAACAGGTTGTAGTCCAGCGCACGAATCTCTCTCGAATTCCCGTAGCGCTCCCCGCTCAAATCCGCCTGCGCCGGCAGCGGAATATCATCGAAGCTGCCCAGCTTAACCACCGACAGAGACCACGCATCCGCCAACGCGCGCAAATCACCGCTGTACTTCTCGCGCAGCCATTTGTGCCACGCCGCAACTTCAACACCATCGCCATTGGGTACGTTGCCTTTGAAGATCACCCGTGGGTTCGAAAAGCTAGGCTCGTTGATCAGATCCCACGTCACAAACGGCGCATCCTTGAACCGCTCCACCACTGATCGCGCGTATGCCTGCTCCTCTTTCAACGCCTCAGCATCCAGATAAGGATTGGGCAGCGTTCCCTCCTGCTCTCCCCACTCGCGATCGCCCGCGCGCGGTGACATCGCAAACAACGTGAAATTCACCACGATGTGATGTCGTTGCGCGCATAGCATGAACGCCTCAACATTCCGCAGAAAGCGTTCATTTGCTCCGCCACCAGCCGTCTCCTGCGTAAAGCGCCCGAAGTGCATCCAGACACCCGTACGAACGAACGTCACCCCGTGCTGCTCCATCTCCGCAAAGTCGTGCTCCCACACCGCCGCATTCCGCGGACCTGAGAAATCCCAACCATTGCCCTCGGTAGAAAAATAGTTCGTCCCCACCGGGAAGTACGGCGCACCATCACGCGCAAGAAAATCCCCATTCGCCGTCACGCGCTCGCCTGTTGCAATCGCGCTCGCATCCTCCACCCAGAAACCGTTCTGGTAATAAGCCCTGAACTGGCCGGCCTCACCATACGTCGCGGTGACCGTATAGAACCCCGGACTCAGCGCCTTATGAAACGGAATCGCGACATCCCCAGCAGCCGGATGAGCAACTGCCACCGTTACGGAGTCGACACTTCCCTGCTCCGAGTTCAGCGTCACCTTCAATTCGCCGGCCCCTGATCCGCTCGACCGTGGCTCCCGCACATGCGCCGTGATCACTGGCAACTCTCCCGGCCGCAGCGTGGCAAAAAGCGTCTCCACATTCAGGCTGACAGCCCCCTGCGCTGCGTAGTGGGCGGCCGTGCGCATCAGCGCAATCCCATCGTCCGATCCCCAATAGCCGGCCTCCGGTTCGATGTCGAGCGCCACAATACGACTTCCACTCATCGCGCCTTCCACGTGGTCGTCAACAATCACCGGCGCGGCCACGAGCAAACCGTCCTTGTCCGCCATGTAGCCCAGCCCGTCGAGATGCCCTTCCACCGCAAAGAACTTCCGCGCGCGAATCTTCGGCGCAGCCCCCAGCGCGTAGCCATCGCGCCACTTGAATTGCGCGCCGGCCGCCACCGGCACCTCATATGTGTTCCGAAACCCAACCTCACCGGCATACGAGTTCTGCGCGCGCAACTGCTCGAAGTTCTCGCCGGCTTGCACCACAGGAACCTGCAGCGGCTGACCTCCCACGATCAGCAGATTGCCCCCACTATGCAGGTAATGTTCGATAGCGCTCCATGCATCAACAGGAGCAGCCGAACCGTACGGCAGAACCAGCAGGTCCGCATGATCAAGAGCGCCCGCAGCCTTCAGCCCTTTGAGATCGACGAAGGATGCATTCATCCCATCGAGTGCGCGCGCAAGCACCGCGCGGTCCATCGGCTCACTGCCCACCGTCGGAAATCCCGGCTGCCACAGCACCAGTATCTTTCCGAACATCGTTGCGGGAAGAAGTACAAGAACAGCGAAAGTATGAATGATTCTTGTCGAACGGGAACCAAAGCAAAGAAAACGGGCAATCAATGCAGACAACATCGAAAACTCCTGCCGACCTTGCGGCGGCGAACACCTGAACAAGGCGCGGCCCTGCGTTCATTTCACCCCGTATTTGGCTGCGCGATATCGTTCCCACGAACCATAGCAGAGCCTCTTCCCTGTGACAACATCGAGCACCCGCGAACATTCTTGAGCGAAATCCCGATCTTCGCGTCTTATCGGATGAGAGGACGAATGGCCGCAACGGAGCGTCCCTCTGATGAACGGCTTTTGGAGGCAGGAAATGACCTTGCTGAGGTCGCGTATGGCTCAATGCGTGTTCACCGCATGCGCACTGACTGCGATTACCTTCCCATGCGCTGTAAACGCGCAATCAACAAACACGGAGTCGAAAGGCCCTGAGCCGCGAGGCCCCGAAACATCCGAAACCATCTATCTCTCCAACGTGACCGGACAGAACGATCTCAACGATATCCAGACGGCTCTGCGTAACAACTTCACCCGCATCCGAATCTACGGAGTCGCAACGCAGTACGCGATCACGGTGCGCGGCACTGCCGAGGAACTCCAGGGCGTGAAGAAAATGGTTGCCGAACTCGACCGCCCGAAGAAGATCTATCGCGTCACCTACAACGTCAGTGACGTCGAGAACGGCAAGCGCACCAACACGAAGCACTACTCCCTGATCGTTACATCCGGCGGGAAGACCATACTGAAGCAGGGCAATCGCGTGCCCTTAGTCACGGGCATGACCGGCGACAACGCAGCGGCCGCCTCTCAGAATTCACAGATTCAGTACGTTGACGTAGGCCTGAACATCGACGCAAACATCGAAGGAACGGCCCTTCGCACCAAGGTCGAACAGTCCGCCATCACTGATGAGAGGGCCGGAGTCACGGCGCCGGACCCCGTGATCCGCCAGACCATGCTCGAGGGCACATCAAGCCTCACCTCCGGTAGGCCCGTCGTGCTTGGTTCTCTCGACGTCCCCGGCACAACGCGTCGCGAAGAAATCGAAGTGGTAACGGAGACTCTCACCCCATAAATTCGCAGCGAGGAAGGCAGCTGACGGGCCGCGGCTTGAGGAAACCGCGGCCCATTTTTTATTGCACCGCAATGTTGCCCGACGCGACATTCCACCCTCGAATCCCAAGCGCCGGCTTCTCACTCCCTTGCGGAAACTCAACCTCCACCGACCGCTCCTCGCCCGGCAGAATCGAAACATAGTTCTCGCTGTAATACGCCGGCAGAATCCGCTCTCCGTTGACCGCATTCGTGAGGGTCAGCTTGATCAAGATCGCCGGCACTGCTCCGTCATTCTTGATCTTCACCGTCACCCGCCGCTCGCCGCCCACGCTATCGGCACTCGCCTTCGTCGTCAGCTTCGCATCGCCTAGTTTGCTCAACTCCTGCAGCGTGCTCTCCTGCTTTGCCCACCAGTAAAAGTTATCGCTCACCGGCTTGCCGTTCTCATCCATCACATCGAACTTCACCAGCACCGCATGCCCATCCGCAATCTTCTCCAGATCGAGCTTAGCCACCGCCGTGCGCGCATTTGCCGCAGCCTGCACCGCGCTTGTCTCATCACTCAGCGTCTTGCCGTCAAGGCCCACAACGCGCATCCGCACCTTCAGCGACCTCGCCGCATTCAGATTGATCAGATCCACCGATCCATCTTCCAGATTCAACTGCGCATGCACAGGCTCGCATGCCTTCTGTGTACCATAAAAGCTCGACTGCGTATCGTAGTCGTGCCCCAGAAAATTCCACTCCATCGAGGGCCACGCCGACTGCGTCATCCAGATCATGCGCGCCGAGTTCGGCTGCCACAAATGCGCTGCAAAACCCTCAAAGATCGCGCGGTGTGCTGCATAGTCAATCATCTGCGCCTTGCGTTCGAAGTCCTCAAGGCTGGTCGGTGCGCCGAACTCCGTAGCCATAGCTTCCATGAATGGCTTCACCGTACCGTTCCCCAGTTGATGCCAGTCGTGATACGCCCACGTATCCGAAATCGGCCACCGATCCGCCTCAGGAATAAACGCCTTGATGCCCTCGAGCGTCGGCACACTAGGAATTCCCAGTTCCACACTGAACCCGCGATTAATGCGGTAATACATCGCCAGCGGCTCCAGCTGGTATGGCCCCGACCCGCGCAGATTCACCATGTTCGAACTGCCCGTGTAGTAACGCGTGTGATCCAGCGTGCGCGCCAGCGACTCCAGCCCCTCGTTCAAAATCGGCTGCGGCACACCTTCATTGCGCCCGCACCACACCACAATCGACGGATGATGCCGGTACCGCAGAATCGTATCGCGCGCGTTGTTCAGGAACAGCTGCGGATCCTGCGTCTCGAGATTGTAAGTCTGCGTCGACTCCCAGAAGTCGTTCCACACCATCAGGCCGTACTTATCGGCCAGCGCGTAGAAACTGTCCTCCGTGTTCTGCCCCATCCAGTTGCGAATCATGTTCACATGCGCGTCGCGATGCAGCCGGAAGTACGGCTCCAGGTTCTCAACACTCACGCGCTTGCGGGTGTCATCCATGCCCCAGTTGCCGCCGCGCGCCGCAATGCGCACCCCGTTCACCTTGATCACCAGATCGGTTCCCGGCCATCCGCCCTCAACCGCGCGCACCGACGCCGATCCCTCTGCGCCCGGCTGCAGTGTCTGGACCCACGCATGCATCAGCAGATCGCGCAGCCATCCTGGCGTGCCCGTGGGAAACACCTCGTCCGGCGTCTTGTCATCAATCCGCCGAATCCCTTCGTGTCTCCCGTTAATCAGCGGCAACTCTTGGTCATGCGTGCGGCTCGGCAGCACCTCCACCCGGCGCATGTGTCCCGTCTGATCGAGCAGCGACAACTCATAGCTGACCTCGCGCATTCCAAAATCAACCTCCTGCTCCGAATCAATCCCCACACCCGCCTGCGCGAAGCTAACCGTGAGGTGGTGCAGCGCCGGATCGCCATATCCATTCGGCCACCACAGCTTCGGGTTCTGCACCTTCAACTGCGGAAACTCCGCAGGCGTGAGCCGCACCACCGTCTCGCCCGGCCCGATGCGCAGATGCTTCGTCACCTTCACATCGTCGAAGCTCGCCGTCAGCTCGCCTTCCACTCCCTTGTCATTCGTATCCACCAGCGGCGCTTCAATCTCAATATCCGCTTCGCTGTTATCCGCCTTCGGCAGCGTCGTGATCACGTTCACATCGCCTACGCTCACCGGGCCTTCGGCTCTCAGCGTCACATCCTGCCAGATACCCGTGTTGCGGTCGCGAATCGTAGGAATCCAGTCCCATCCCTCCGTCGCTAAAAACGTCGGCCCATCCAGCATCTGGATCCCGCCGTTATCGCCCGGCCCTGCCTTGATCGACTCTTCCTGCGCCAGCCCCGGATGCGGCGGCGGGCTCACCTTCACCGCCAGTGCATTCATTCCGCTCTTCGCCAGCTCATCGGTCACATCAAAGCTGCCGCGGATAAACGCGCCCTTCACATCGCCCAGCCTCTGCCCGTTCAACCACACTTCCGCTGCATAGTTGATGCCGTTGAACGTCAGCGTCATCCTCCGGCCCGCGTTCTCCTTTGCCGAAGGAAACTCCACCCGATACCAGTAATCCTGCCGCGCCAACTTGTCAGGAATAGCCAGGTTATTCAATCCATAATCAGGGTCCGGATAGATGCCGCGATCAATCATCGTGGTCAGCACAGTTCCCGGCACCGTGGCCGCCATCCAGCCCCTCGCCGCAAACCCCGCCTTCGAAATCTCCTCACCCGCCGCCCCAACATCCGGAACTGCCGCCAGCTTCCAGCCTCCGCGAATCGTCCACGGATTTTGCCCAGCCAACTCGCTCTTCAGATCTGCCGCACGCAGTGCTTTCGCCACCGGCTTCTGCGGCGCCACCTTACTCCGCGGCAGCGTCATCGGATCCTGCGGCTCCGTCTGTCCCGCCATCGCCCGCACCTGCACCGGCCAGTGCGCTGAAGCCTCCGTATACTCCGGCGTGTCGAAGTTCGGCTTCTCGGCAGCCATGTGCTTGACCTGCTCCGGCGTCAGAACCTGGTCGTAGATCCGCAAATACGCAATCTTCCCGCCGAAGTGATGCTCGCCTCCCGCCGGCCCCATCCATAGTTGCGCCGCAACGTTGCCCTGCGAGTACCCCGACGACGCAACCGCCTTCCCATCCTCGTACAGCGCAACCGCGTTGCCGTCTCCCGTCGCCACTGCGAAATGCCACCCTTCGCTTACGCCTCCGCCAGCCGTGACAAAGCGATCCTGTCCGCGGCCAAGCCACAAACTCATCCGCCCATCCACGAATGCAACGTACCGCGCGTCCTTCGCTCCGGGATCGCCGATACCCGCCAGCAGCGTCAACCCATTCGAATTCGCCGGGTCAGTGGCGTAGAACCAGAACGCCAGCGACCACTTCGCATCGCCCGTCAGCACCTGGCTCGGCACCTTCGACACCTTCGACGGCCCGCCCCACTCGCCCGGCGCTGGCTCCATCAGCCCCGGACCATCCGGCAGAATCACCGCGCTCCACGGCCCATACACCTCCTGCGGCACAGGCGGCGCCTGCGCTGGCAGAGATCTGCCCCCTGTAAATGAGAGCGCCAGCAAAACCGCAGAGCCAAAACCGCAAAGATCCAATCGCGCGCGCGAAAGCCAAGCGAGCATAAACGTCCTCTCTATTCGCGTAACATCCTATCCTGCCGTGCCGCCGCCATGATACCGTTATCATCAATCCAACATTGACCGCGCTCCAACCTCGATTGAGAGCTGCGGCGGGCCCCAAGAAAGACCACTTTAGCTATGCAGGGAAGGCGGCTCTGGCGTGAGTGCATCATTCAGCACTTTTGTTCTGACCTACGACGTGGGTGGCAGCCACGTGAGTGCGGGGCTGTGCAGCCTCGCTGATCTAAAAGTCGTGCGCGTCGCAGGCGCTCCACTCGCAGGCATCGATACCTTCGAAGCCTTCGCTGACCTCCTGCACAATCTCGGCTCGCAAGCCGCAGCCGGAGAGCACTCCATCGCCGGCGCATCCCTCGCGGTACCCTTCCCGTTCGACACGGAAGCCGGCATGAGCCTCATGGAGCATAAGCTCACCGCGCTCTACCGCCGCGATCTCCGCGGCGCACTCGCCCAGCGCTTCGGTTGGAATCGCGATCAGTTCCGCTTCCTTAATGACGCCGGCGCGTACCTTCTCGGCGAAGTCGGCGCAGGCGCCGTCAAAGGCGCAAAGCGGGCCGTCGGCCTCACTCTTGGCACAGGCATCGGCTGCGCCTTCGCAATCGACGGCGCTCAGGTCACCGGGGGTCCGGGCGTGCCGCCGGGCGGCGAAATCTGGGACTATCCTTACAACGACGGCACCGTTGAAGACCTCATCTCCACCCGCGCGGTCAAAGGCGAATACCTCGCCCGCACGGGCAGCGACCTCGAAGTCTCCGCCATCGCCGCAGCCGCTGCCACCGATCCCGAAGCACGCGAAGTCTTCGACAACTTCGGCCTGCATCTCGGCCAGGTGTTGCGCGACGTAATCGCGCCCTTCCATCCGCAAATGGTCGTCATCGGCGGCGGCATCGCACGTTCCGCCTCACTCTTCCTGCCCACCGCGGAAGCACAAATCGATGGCCTCGGCTTCCACATCGTCCAGTCAGCCCTCTGGGACCAGGCCCCCCTCGTAGGCGCCGCCCACTTCTGGCGTGAACAAACCTCTGAAGCCCGCAACCACGCCGCCGTGTCCACTCGGATTTAGTGCGCACGGCTTCACACGCAAAGCCCTGGGGCGAAGAGCCGCTTCGCCCCAGGGCTTTCTGTTCCCTGTTCCCTGATCCCTGTTCCCTGCCTCCGTGTTGTAATCTTTCACCATTCCTTTTGCGAGAGCACTCATGCAGTCTGGAGCTCAGGTGACATCCCTTTCCGACGATAAGAAGCTGGCACGTTACAACCGTTTTCTACTCCTCGTAGCCGGCCTCGGCGGCCTCCTCTACGGAATCGACGTAGGCATCGTCGGCGGTGCAGTCCCCTATCTCGAAGCCACATCGCACCTCAGCCCAGGCGAGCTCTCCATCATCGTCGCCGCCGTCCTGCTCGGCAGCGTCTTCTCTACGCTCTTCGCCGGCATCCTCGCGGACTGGATGGGCCGCAAGCCCCTCATGATCGTCAGCGGCGTCGCCTTCACCGTCAGCATCCCCGTCATCGCGCTCTCGCAGAGTTACAGCGCCCTCTTCTTCGGCCGACTCCTCCAGGGCATGAGCGGCGGACTCGTCGGCGTCGTCATTCCGCTCTACCTGGCTGAGTGCCTCTCAGCCGACAAGCGTGGCCGCGGCACCGCCGTCTTCCAATGGATGCTCACCCTCGGCATCTTCGCCGCCGCCATCATCGGCGTGCTGGTCAGCTACCATGTCGACTCCGTTGCCCGCATCGGCTCAGCCGACGCGATCTTTCAGGTCAAGGACCACGCCTGGCGCAGCATCTTCTGGATGTCCATGCCGCCCGGGATCCTTTTCGTCATTACCAGCTTCTTCATCTCCGAGTCGCCGCGCTGGCTATTCCGCCGCGGCAAGCAGGACCAGGCGCACGCCGCCCTGCTGCGCTCCCGCACCGCTGACCAGGCCGCTCTCGAACTTCGCGAAATGGGCGACATCGCCTCTGAAGCTGCCTCCAAAACCACCAGCCATGGCCGCCGCGAGCCGCTCTTTCAGCGCCGCTTCATCCTGCCCTTCCTGCTGGCCTGCGTCATCCTTTCCTGCAACACCGCCACCGGCATCAACTCCATCGTCGGATTCAATACCAACATCCTCATCTCCAGCGGACTCTCGGACGTACAGGCGCACTGGGGCTACGTCCTGTTCACCATGATGAACTTTCTGTTCACCACCGTCGGCATGACCCTCGTCGACAAGAAGGGCCGCAAGTTCCTCTTCCTCCTCGGAACCTCCGGCATCATCGTCTCCCTCTCCGTCGCCGCGCTCCTGTTCATGCGCAGCGAGAAGAACCGCGTCGATGTCGCCGCCGCCGTGCAGCCGCTCGTCACTTCCGATCAAAAGCTGACCTTCCACATGGACGAACAGGCCACGCGCAGCCTCAGCGTCACGCCCACCGGCGCACAATCCCTCTGGATCGTCTACTCCTATGGCGACTTCACCGGCAGCACCATCCCCGTCACCCTGGGCGACTCCGCTTCTGCCGTCGACGTCAACCGCGGCGCAGCCCTGCCCGGCGGCAAGGTTCAGGCATTCTTCCAGAACCCCTTCGCCGACCTCGACGCCGCCCGCACCGCACCGCTCCACATCGACCACGCCTTCGTGCAGCCCATACCCAGCGCCGCCAACGGATGGCTCATGGCCATCTGTCTCTACCTGTTCGTTGCGTTCTACGCTACCGGCCCCGGCGTCTGCGTCTGGCTCGCCCTCAGCGAGCTCATGCCCACCCGCATCCGCTCCAACGGCATGAGCATCGCACTGGTCCTCAACCAGCTAGTCTCCACCACGCTCGCCGCCGTCTTCCTGCCCGTGGTCGGCAAGCACGGCTACTCCAGCATGTTCTTTGTCTTCGTGGGATGCACGGTGGTCTACTTCCTGACCGTCCTGCTCTTCCTGCCCGAGACCAAAGGCAAGACCCTAGAAGAAATCGAGAAGCACTTCGAAACCGCGTAAAGGCAGTCTGTAAGCCATGGGCGACCGGCCCACGATGCATGTAAAAGGGCGCGATTCAACAGCTTGCTAAAAAGCCGTGATGAGAGGTGCTTTGTATCAGGGGCTGCCTTTAGGCAGCCCGCACTCCGCTCATACCCCAACCCAGGCACTGTCATCCTGAGCGCAGCGAAGGATCCGCGGTTGCAGTTTGACGGTCAGATCCGACCGCAAAACTCTTACATCGCCGACTCACCGCTCATGATGGCAGCGTCGATTTCGCGGCATAGCTTCTGAGCGTTCGATCACTCACGAGTTGGTCCAACAAATCGACCGAAGGTATTCCGTCCACAACCACGGCGTCTCTGTCGAAGTTGTCGTACGCGCCGAACACCAGTTCCTCATTTCTTTCAATCTGAACGTGAACGATGCCTCGATACCCGCTGAACGCAATTTTGGATTGGATAGCTCTTTCGATTTCGGAAACACGGTCCAGGGTGAGAGGCAGAACAACGAAGTCGAGCTGCGGCGCAGTCGTCGCACGTTTCAGCTTTTCTGTTTCTTCGTGTGACGCACCTTCCATCCTGAACAATTCCGTATTCGCGAGGTTGCCCTCGAACGCGACGCGGCTCTGGTCGGATGCAAATACTCGAAGCATCGTGAATAGCAATGCTGGTTTGTCGCGGGTGTCGAGCCTGTACAGGTTTGTCATGCCAACTGGATACGGTACCTATCTAAATTCGAGGTGACCGCGAATGCGGACGTTTCGACATCGGACCACTATCCACTCGCACTCACTGCCCCATCGCCTGCACCAAAATGCAAGTAATGTTATCCCGCCCCCCAGCCTTGTTTGCCGCCTCAATCAGCCGGTTCGCCCGCTCCTGCAGCGGCTGATCGCCCGCCAGCAGTTCCTGGATCGCGCTGTCTGAAACCTCGCGCGTCAACCCGTCCGAACACAGCAAGAACAAGTCCCCCGTCTGCGCTTCGAACTGGAAGCAGTCAGGCGTAACGCCGTTCTGCGTGCCCACCGCCCGTGTAATCACGTTGCGCAGTGGCGACCGCAGCGCCTCATGCGGAGTCATCCGGCCCAGCCGAACCTGCTCCTCCACCAGCGAGTGATCCAGCGTCAGCTGTTCCAGCTTACCCTCGCGCAAACGGTAGCAGCGGCTGTCACCCACGTTCACCACCCACACCTGCGCCTGCTCCACCACCAGCGCCACCAGGGTCGTGCCCATGCCCGACAGGTTCGAGTTGCGCTGCGCGCGCGAGTACACCGCCGTGTTGGCAGCGCATACTGCATCTTCCGCAAGCTTGGGAACCTGCGCTTCCCGGTCCCGCTCCGTCAGCGCCTGCAGCACTTCGTCCACAGCAATCGAGCTCGCGACCTCGCCGCCGGCGGCCCCGCCCATACCGTCGCACACCACATACACACCATGTTCGATGGAGAAGCCGAATGCGTCCTGGTTGTTTGCGCGCTTGCGGCCGCGGTCGGAGGCCGCAGCAGCAGCGTAGTGGAGGGCAGCCGTGGCCAAAGAGTTTTCTCCCGCTTGAAAGTTTACACGGGACGTCCGAAAGTTGGCAGTAACTCGCGACGTCCTGTTAATGTTCGAGGTTCACATCCGGAACCGGCGTTGGATCGGGCAGTTCGAAAATCTGCAGGTTCTTCCCCATCATGATCGCCACCCTCCGCCCCGACGGTGAAATCGCCACATTACCACCGATGTCGAACACCGGCGTGGCCGCCGCCCGCAGAACCAGCTTTCCCGTCGCCGCATCCAGAATCTGCACGTCTTGCCCTTTGATGTCCTCGGGCTCCAGGGGTGCAATCGTGCTCATCTCCCGCCCCGCCATCAGCGACTCCCGCCCAATCCGCGTCCCCTTCGTATTCGTCACCAGCACCGGCCACACCGACGACCCCGCCGGAGCCTGCCACAGCTTCTTCCCGTTCAGGCCAAGCGCCATCAGCTTCGCATCCCCATTCGAGTTGCACCCCGTCGCCAGCACCTCGCCCGGCGAAATGAAATCGAGCAGCGGCGTACATGCCGACTCCACCTGCCCAACCAGCGTGTTGCCCCCCGAAAAATAATTGAAGTTCAGCGTCCACATCA
Organism: Occallatibacter riparius; assembly: GCF_025264625.1. NCBI lineage: Bacteria > Pseudomonadati > Acidobacteriota > Terriglobia > Terriglobales > Acidobacteriaceae > Occallatibacter > Occallatibacter riparius. The sequence goes on along the minus strand of NZ_CP093313.1, from coordinate 3,504,227 downwards.
TCCCGCTGCCTCGCAGCAGTTCCAGGTACCCCTGCCCGTTGATCGGCAGGTGCACCGCCGACCGCACATGGCTCACCAGCATCACCTTGCCATCTTCGCGTCGCAAAATGCGCAGAACCATGTCCGGCTTATCGCTCAGCCCCGGCGCATCCGTCGTCACATTCCCGCGCGCCGATGCCGGACTCCCCACATCCCCAGGCCGCGATGCCTGTGTCGGCGGCTCACTCGAACCAGTCACTAAAAACTGCCGCGACGGATCCACCTCTAGCCACAGCACCGGCCCCGGAAACTGCAGCAGAGGCTTCAACTGCAGAGAGGCATCGCCCATCTGCACCGTATCCCTGTCACGCAGAAGAAACTTCCCGTTGCCCAGGTTGTAGAGATAGCGCTTCTTGTCGTGCAGCGTCCAAACCGCCTCTGACTCCACGTTCCCCTGCGGCAACCGCAGCACCACCGCGCGCACCTTGCGCTCGTTCTCCGTCTCCTCATTGCGGTGTGAACGGCTGATCAGCCCCGGCACCCTGAACGTGAACAGAAGCCTGTCCTCGTCCAAAAAATCCAGGCTCATCAGCGCACTGCGCATGCCCAGATAAAAGGACGCCGGCTGCGAATACCCCAGCGGCTCGGCCGCTATGCTGAACGACGGCTGCACCGTGGCCCGTACGGTCCCAGCCTCGGCCGGCGCGGCCTTTTTCTTCTTCTCTGCAAACAGCCCGTGCGGAAACACATCCTGCGCCCCCGCGACAGGAGCGCTCTCCCACAGCGAAACCGCGAGCACCAGCCCCACGGCCGTCCGAACCCAGAATCTCGCTGCAGGAACCACCTTCACCATCGCCCCCTATTCTCACCCATCCGATTCAAGCTTGGATAGGTCATGGCTTCACACCCTTCGGAAAACCCACCGACGCAAAAGCCTGTCAGGGCACGACTTCACCGCTCGCGGAGAAACTCACAATGAGCGCGCCTTTAGCCGCTCACGGATGCAGTCGCACATCTGGTCTCTCAAAGCGAGCTTCCTCCTAAGCCTGATATTTGTGCTTCGCTCTTCATTGACCCCTGAGCATCTAAGCTCCACTGACCACTGACCACTGACCACTGACCACTGACCACTGACCACTGACCACTGACCACTGACCACTGACCACTGACCACTGACCACTGACCACCGACCACCGACCACCGACCACCGACCACCGACCACCGACCACCGACCACCGACCACCGACCACTGACCACCGACCACTGACCACCGACCACCGACCACCGACCACCGACCACTGACCACTGACCACTGACCACTGCCTTTCCCCCCATATGCGACCCTAAAAGGAGATGCCCTCCACCGCCGCAATCAACCAACGCACGCTCTGGCTCGGCTACGGCGCATGCGCCCTCGCAGGCTGTCTCTGGGGCACCGGATTCTTCTTCGGCCGCATCGCCATGAACGAAATGTCCGTGGAGTACATGGTGCTCTACCGCTTCTTCTTCGCCTGCGCCGGCCTCGTGCCCCTGGCCATCATCCATCGCGTTCGCCTCACCCGCGCCGAACTCAAGCTGCTCCTCATCTCCGCATTCCTCGGCGTGCCGCTACAGTTCCTGATGCAGTTTCACGGCCTCGCCCTCACCACCGTCAGCCATGCCGCCCTCATGGTCGGAACTCTGCCCGTCCTCCTCGCCGCCGCGGCTGCCCTCTTCGCCGGCGAGCGCCTCGACTGGATCGGTTGGGTAGCCCTCTTCTGCTCCAGCATCGGCGCCGGGCTCATCGTCCTCGGAGGCACACACGGCCACCCCGCTCGCGGCGAGCCCACCTTTCGCGGCGACCTCCTCGTCGTCGTCTCCCTCTGCATCTCTCTGGCCTGGGTGCTGATCAGCAAAAAACTCATGGAGCGTCACAGCCCGCCAGTGGTCACGGCCTACACCCTAGTGGCTGGAACCGTTATGCTCGCCGCCTGGATCCTCGGCCCCCGCCTCCTCATCCACTGGATCCCCAACAACAGCGCCCCGGTTCCCTTCGCCCACGTCAGCCTCAAGGCCTGGGGAGCGCTCGCCGCCTCGGGCCTCGCCTGCACCGCCACCACCACGCTCCTCTGGAACTGGGGCATCCACCACGTCCCCGCCTCGCGCGCGGGCGTCTTCCTCAACATCGAGCCCGCCCTCGGCTCCTTCCTCGGCGTCAAACTCCTCGGCGAGCACCTCGGCCCCTTCGCCTGGTTCGGCGGAGCCCTCATCCTCGGCGCCGCCATCACCCTAACCACCCGCAAGCACGACCACGACCCCGCCATCCTCCTCGAATAACGAAGCGACACGCAGCAAAGTAACCCCGTGCCCCATCCTGTCGGCTTTTTCCTGCCGACAGAGTGGGAAACCGCGAATCCACCCCAGCCCGAAATCGCGCCGAAGGCGCAGTGGCCGCACCGCAGGTGCCACAATTCCGCATCTAATCCCACTAGTATGGGTACGACCCAGTGGTTTTTATATAAAAGAACGGCCCAATATAAAGCAGACTGTCACCAAACTCCTGCACAGCGACGCCGCCGTGACATCCTCGAACTCGCAGGAATCTACAGCCTCATCCTTCTGGTCATCTGGACACCCCGCCCCTGGCAATTCGCCCTCTGGGGCATCGCCGCCGTCTGCACCATCGGTGTCATCGCCCTCTCATTCGACGGCTGGAAGACCATGGGCATCTGCACTGAGAACCTGCGGCAATCGCTGTGGGCCATCCCCCTGGCCGGCGCCATCGCCCTTTTCTCCATCGCCGTCGCAGGACACCTGCACACGCTCCGCCTGCCCCACTCGCCCTACCTCTTCGTGCGCCATTACGCGTGGTACGCAATATGGGCCGGCCTGCAGCAACTCATCCTGCAATGCTTCTTCCTCGCCCGATCGGTCCGCCTCATCCCCAACGCCACAGCCGCGGCCGCGCTATCAGCCGCGCTCTTCGCAATCGCGCATCTCCCCAACCCTGTACTGACTCTCATCACGCTGGTCTGCGGCCTGGCCTCATGCCTGTTCTTCCTGCGCTACAAGAACCTCTGGCCGCTCGCCGTCGCACACGCCATCCTCGGCATCGCCATCGCCATCACCATCCCCGGCCACCTCGACCACAACATGCGCGTAGGAATCAGCTATCTCACCTGGGTCGACCGGCCCATCATCTCCGAGTCTGTCCCCTTCCCCAACCCCTAGCACCATGCACAATTCGAAGAGACGACGCACACATCAATGACAGGCCGGATGCATTGTCTCCCGCGGCCACTTGCCCGCATTGAACAGAGCGACATTCTCCTTCTGTTGTGCCAGCGTCGGAACGCAGAAATCGGTTCGCACTTGGTCGGACAGAAAGCTCTCGTTATAGGGCGCGAGCGTCCTCCCAAACGGAAGCGGAAGCCCGCTGTTGTTTTTCGCAAGCGGTATATTCCGGTCGAGCACATATTGCGTGCCGAATACCTGCGGCTGTTTGATGAACTGCAGGTAGCGGTCTAGCGTCGCCGCCGCGATGAATCTTGCCGACGTCGTGCCCCGATACACAGCCTCCATCGCCAGAATGTGCGCGAACAAAAAATCGTCGGGGCTGTCACCGTGCTGGAAGAGAAACGCGGCATCTCTGAAGTCATCGCCCGTCTTCACCTCGCCCGCTGCCAACATAGCTCGCACAGTAGCCTGTCGCACTGCCACCCGCTTCTTGTACTCCTCCTCCGTAAACCCCGGCCCCCCATTGGGACCGCTCGATGAGTCTTCCTGATCTTCCACGAACAACTGGTGAACCGTCTTCGTTGTCTCCGATCGCTCTTGCGCATTAGGTGCACTGGTTTGGGCAAACAGCGCGACACCGCACAGGGAAAGAGCTGTAAGGCTTCCAACCAGACGAAGTTGCATGCTGATAACCTCCGAAGATCGCAATGTTGGAGAAGAGCTTCTCACCGCTGTCCGAGCCGGATCACGACCGCCCGCCAAGTCACTGCCCTATGTAGCATTCTTCATAACGGGCCGGCCCGTCAAGAGGCGCCTCTCCGAAGTTCTCTTTGACTTCCGCATCCGCATCCCTATATAAATTCGAAATATTATTTCGATTTCGTACCTGTGATGCGAAATCCGAATCGAGCGCATGCCCCGAAAGAAAACAGCAAAGCCGCCCGGCTCCTATCCCGCTCACCGCGAGCGCCAGCGCCGCCGCATTCTCGATGCCGCCTGGACCCTCTTCGACGAGCGCGGCATCGACCGCGTCTCCATGGCCGAAATCACTTCCTCCAGCGGCGTTCAGCCCTCCACCATCTACCAGTACTTCGCCAACAAGGATGAGATCGTCTGGGCCGTCATCGCCGACGTGATGCAGAAGGCCAGCGCGCGCGCGCAGCAGTCCCTCGAAGCCACGCCCAACGCGCTGGCCCGCATCACTGCCCTCCTCGACTTCATGGCCGATGAACTCGTGAACAACTCGGTCACCGTGCGCTTCATGGCGCAGTTTGACGCGATGTATGCGCGCCACTGGCCCGCCGAACGCCTCATCACCCTGGAGTCGCAAATCAATCCCGGTGGATTCAACGCCTTCAGAGGCCTGATCTGTGACGGCATCGCCGACGGCTCCCTTCGCCACGATCTCGATCCCGACCTCACCATGCACGCCGTCATCAACACCGTCATCGGTGCGCAGCGCCGCCTCGCCTCCCTCGGCAGCAAAGTCGAACAGGAATACGGCCAGCCCGTCGATCGCCTCTTCCGCGAAACCATTCGCATCCTCCTTCTCGGCCTGCGCGCCCCAGAACCTCCGCCCCGACGCCGGCCCCGAAAGAAACCCTCCAAAGTTCAAAGCAGAAAGAGAACTCGATGAAACTCCAGCCCCGCCTTCTCCTTGCTCTCGCCGCTCTAGTATGCTTCACGCCCGCTTCAATCCACGCAGCGAAACCCGACTCACCCCGGCAGGAACTCGCCGCTGATGCCGGCTGGAAGTTCATCCTCGGCGATCCCAGTGGAGCCGAAGCTCCCGCGTTCGCCGACGCCTCCTGGCGCACGGTCGATCTGCCCCACGACTGGAGCATCGAAAGCAAGCCCGACAAAGACAATCCCAGCGGCGGTGGTGGAGGCTTCTTCCCTAACGGCATCGGCTGGTACCGCAAGTCGTTCCAGGCTCCCTCCACCTGGAAAGGCAAACGCGTGAGCGTCGAATTCGACGGCGTATACCGCGATGCCGCCGTCTATCTCAACGGACACAAACTCGGCACGCATGCTTACGGATACACCGCGTTCTCCTTCGACCTCACTCCCAATCTGGACTTCTCCGGCGCGAACGTTCTCGCGGTCCGCGTCGACAACTCCGCCCAGCCCAACAGCCGCTGGTACTCGGGCTCGGGCATTTACCGCCACGTCCGCGTCGTCGTGACGGAACCCACTCACCTCGCGCATTGGGGTGTCTTCATCACCACACCCGAGGCGACAACCATTTCGGCCAAAGTCTCCGTCCACACACGCGTCGCAAACGAGTCCTCCACCGCCGCCGATGTCACCGTCGATACCACTCTGCTCGACAAGGCAGGAAACAAAGTTGGCTCCGCACAATCCAGGCTCGCCTTCGCGCCCGGCAAAGAAGACGAAGCCGCGCAAGATATCGCAGTGGCGAATCCCGCCCTCTGGTCACCCGACTCACCCAACCTCTATCGCGCCATGTCCACCATTCGCCAAAACGGCAAAGTCATCGACCGGGTCACCACGCCCTTCGGCATTCGCACGCTCTCCTGGTCGGCAGAAAACGGCCTGCTCCTGAACGGCAAATCCATCAAGCTCACTGGCGGAAGCGTCCATCACGACAACGGCCCTCTTGGCGCAGCAGCCTTCGATCGCGCCGAAGAGCGCCGCGTCGAACTCCTCAAAGCCGCCGGCATGAATGCCGTGCGCACCGCGCACAATCCGCCCTCTCCCGCGTTTCTCGATGCCTGCGATCGCATCGGCCTTCTCGTTCTCGACGAGCCCTTCGACGTCTGGAAGGCGCACAAGGTCAAATTCGATTACGGCGACGACTTCGACGCCTCGTGGAAGCAGGACATCTCATCCATGGTCCTCCGCGACCGCAATCACCCCTCCATCGTCATCTGGGGCATCGGCAACGAAATCCCAGAGCTCGAAGTCGATCGCGGCGCAGAGCTCGCAAAGCAACTCGCCGATCAGGTCCGCGCCCTCGACAACACGCGCCCCCTCACCCTCGCCTTCCCCGGCACCACCACCAAGCCCACCGCGCAGGCTGTCTTCTCCCAGCTCGACATCACCGGCTACAACTACAACATCCTTCCCACATACCAAAAAGATCACGAGCAGTTGCCAACGCGGATGATGCTCACTACGGAGTCCTGGCCCGCCAAGGCTTTCCCGCTATGGACGGTCTCCCACGACAATCCCTACATCCTTGGCGACCTCACCTGGACGGCAATGGATTACCTCGGTGAATCCGGCATCGGCGCCTGGCAATACGGCACACCGCAACAGGCCAAAATGGCCGAGGGCATGGGCGGAATGATGGCCAACACCGGCTTCATCGATCAGCTCTTCACCGGCATGGCCAACGGCAAAGACGTCATGGCCGACATGGCGAAGAACACCGATCCCGCCGCCAAAGCGATGATGGAAGTCTTCATGCATGGCTATCCCTGGCACGCAGCCATGTGCGGCGATCTTGACCTCACCGGCCTCCGCAAGCCGCAGTCTTACTACCGCGACATCATCTGGAACGGCGGCGACCGCGTCTACGCCACCGTGCGCCTGCCTGAGCCCGATGGCAAAAAGATCATCGCCATCATGTGGGCCACTTACCCCACGCTTCCCTCCTGGACCTGGCCCGAACAGGAAGGCAAGAACGTCGATGTCGAAGTCTACTCCGGCGCGGAGAAAGTCCAGCTCTATCTGAACGGCAAGCTCATCGGTGAAAAGCCCACCGGCCGCGACCAGGAGTTCAAAGCAGTCTTCTCGGTCCCCTATGCGGCCGGCACGCTCAAAGCCGTTGGCCTCCGCGGCGATCGCGCCGTTGCGGAAAGCATCCTGACAACAGCCCAACCGTCAACCAAGCTGCGCGTTACTGCAGATCGCACTGCACTCAACGCAAACGGCGAAGACCTCTCCTTCATTACTGTCGAGGCAGTAGATGCGAACGGACGCCCCGATCTGCACGCAACCAACGATGTTCAATTCGATATCAGCGGCCCCGGCACCATCGCCGCAGTCGGCAATGGAGACGCCCAGGATCCCGACGCGTATCAAGGCAATCGCCGCAAGCTCTTCGAGGGCCGCGCGCTCGTCGTCGTTCGCACATCGCACAAAGCCGGCTCCATCAAACTGACCGCCAAAACCTCTGGCCTCAGCGACGGCTCCGTCACTCTCAAAACCAACAGCGCGCAACCCAGCGCCGAACTACAGTAGGAACGCCGGGTGCCCCCGGTCCCTCGCTTTGGGGACCGGGGACGACCACAAATCCCACACAGCCTCGAATGGCGGCGAAGCCGCAGTCGGCCCCACCGCAGGTGGTCACCGCAGAAACAGCGACCACACCGAGTCCACCGTCGCATGCGTCACCGCCGACGCACCCACGCGCCGCTTCTCTCTCCAAGCCCGCCCATAGAACACGCCTGCAATCGCCGCCAGCAGCACATAGCGCCAGTTGAAATGCAGCGCCCGCTTGTTGAAGTGCGCCAGCCCGAACAGAATCGCAGCCAAGACCAGTGCAGCACTCCTGCCCAACCTGCGCTCCAGCAGATTCTGCACCCATCCGCGGAAGAACAGCTCTTCCGGCACGGCGATAAAGAAGAACGTGAAGACCCACGCAAACGCCAACCGCCCCGGCAGTCGCACCACGTCGCCCCACGACAGCGCGTGCGTATGCAGAAAACCCAGCGCCAGCCCCAGCACCAGCGCAATCGGCAGATAAAACAAAAACTGCTTCAACCCCACCGAAACATCGCATCGGCGCAGCCGCAAATCGAACCCCGTCCCCTCCAACGGCCGCAACATCACAAACGCATAGATCCCCGCATCCAGCAGCAGCACCTTATTGAACACCGACAGATGCGCCGGCCACGCCGGCTCAAACCAGCGCAGATCCACCGCCAGCCCCATCACCAGGAGGACGACAAGCCGCGACCACACCGCCTCCTCCGGCATCGCGCGCGCCGCTAGCGCAATCGCCGCTGGGAAAACCGCATACACCGCCAGCCACCGCCAGCTGAACGCCCCCGCGTCCACCGACACCAGCACATACGGAAAGCACAGCAGAGCCGGAAGCACCATCTGCGCAATAGCCGGCAGCGTCCGCGCCCGCCCCGCAGCCCAGTCCGCAAAGAACGCCGCCGCAAGATACGGCGCCATCGCAAGCACAGCGGCAATCACCAACAGAGGAGTCACATGCGGCACAGCACCATTGTGACAGGCATCTGTGCCTCACCCAGACACCTGCGCCATCATCCTGTCGCATACTCCACATGACTGTGTCATCCCGAGAGCCCGCGCGTCTTCTTCAGCGGGCCGAGGGACCTGCAGTTGCTTTTCGCTCGCCCTGATGGAGGAAGACTCGTCCTCGGTCAACGCCACCACACCGCTTGCGCGTCCCGTAGGGCCGCAGCGAACCCCCTCAACTCTGCCGCACAACCGCCGATAAACACCCCGTCGGGCCCCATTTCTCACACGGAGATCCGCAATGGCATTGATGACCTGGAGCGACCGCCTATCCACCGGCGTGAAAGCAATGGACGAGCAGCACAAAGGCCTCGTCAAAACACTCAACGAGCTCCATGACGCAATGCTGAACGGCGCCGGCAAATCCGCGGCCGGCCCTCTTCTCGATCGTCTCGTCAGGTACACCCACGATCACTTCGCCTCGGAAGAAGCCCTGATGTCCCGCGCGAAGTATCCCGATCTCGCGGCCCACCTCGTCAAGCACAAGGACCTCACCCGACAGGTCGAAGCCTTCGTCGGCCGCTACAAACGCGGCGAGCTCTCACTCAACGTCGATCTGCTCATGTTCCTGCGCGACTGGCTCACCACCCACATCCAGAAAGAAGACCGCGACTACGGCCCCTGGCTCAACCAGAACGGCGTCCGCTAAACCTTCCCTCTTGTTGCGCGAGCTTTGCCCAAGGGCACGACTTCACACCCTGCTGAAAAGCTATTCGGAACAGGTCTTGTATCAGGGGCTGCCTTCAGGCAGCCCGCATGCGCTCCCGTCAACTGATTTGGGGCTTCAGCCCCTGAGGGCCGCCCTCACTGTTCGCTGAACGACAACTGCGCCGCCGACCACGGCGATACCGGCTTCGGCTCCGACGCCAGATCGTACACCAGCCGCTCCAGCACCAGACGCTTGTCCGGCGGCGACGACCGCAGCTCCAGGTCCGCCCGCGCAATCAACCGCAGCGCCCGCGTCAAATCCCGCCGCGACTTATACCGTCTCGCCTGCCGGATCAAATCATCCGCCGCAAACGGAGGGATCCTGAACCCCTGCCACAGCGCCTGCCAGATCGCCCGCTGATCCCTTACATTCTTCTCCAGAATCACAAGCATCTGCCGGAACGTCCGCGCCAGCATGTACAAATGCCCAATCGCCGCATCCTCGCCCGCGTCGCTCGAGTTCAGCAGCCCATGCAGCAGCGCAATCGCCTTCACCTTGTTCCGCGCGCTGATCGCATCGGTCAGCTCATACAGCGACCGCTGCTTGGCCCCCAGCACCATCGTCTCCACATCGCCCAGCGTGATCCGCCCACGCCCCAGCGTGTAGAGCAGCAGCTTCTCCAGCTCCCCTGCGATCATCATCATGTCCGCGCCCAGCGCATCCACCAGCTCGCGCGCCGCGTCGGGATCCATCCGGTTCCCCGCCTCATTCGACGTCGCCGTCACCCAGCGCATCGCGTCGTCTTCGTGCACGCGCGCCAGCTCAACCATTCCGCAGTGCTCGCCCAGCGTCTCCGTCAGCCGCTCGTACTTGCTCTTATCGTCCATATCCATCCGCCGCACATCTGACGGAATCCGGATAAAGTCCGCGACAAACACCAGCAGCGCCTGCGGGTTCGGCGATTGGAAATACCGCCCCAGCGCGGCGAACTCATCCTTCTTCGCCCCGCGCGTATACAGGTTCCGCACGTTGCGCACAAAGATCACCTGAAACGGTGCCATCAGCGAAGGCGTCTGCGCCCGATCCAGAATGTCGAAAACTGGCGTCGAACCCAGATCGAAGTCCGACAAGCAGAAGTCCTTGAAATCCGGCGGCACATACGCCTTGATCACCGCCGCCCGGCATCGTTCCTGCAGAAAGAGCTCATCGCCCGCCAGCACATACCCCGGCTTCAGCGGACCGCCCTTCGTCGCAGCCTCAATCTCCGCGACAAATCGCCCCACAGCCGAGAAGCCCGCGCCCCACCGCGCCCCACTCAACGAGCGTCTCCCCCGACTGCCAATGACAAGAACATGCGCCCCCAGAATAGCAAAACAACAGGGACAAAGGGACAGGAGGAACGAAAGGGATACGGGGGACAGGAGGGACAGGAAAGAACAAAAGTCTGCAGCGTCAGATCACATCATCTGGAATAGAAGCCACTCACGAGCGCGCCTCTCGGCCCCCTAATCCCCTGTGTCCCCCATATCCCCCTTGTCCCTCTTGTCCCTACTCCCTACTCCCTATTCCCTACTCCCTGCAGTCTGTTCCCTGTTCCCTGTTCCCTGTTCCCTGCCGTCGTCTCTTCCAGCGTCATCACCGGACACCGCGCATGCGCCAGCACTTTATATATAGTCCGATCCCGCGTCAGATTCTCCAGCGCCGACCGATGCCTCGCCCCCAGCACCATCAAACACGCGTGGTGCTCCGCGCTCTCCGCCAGAATCTCAATCGAAGGATTCCCGTGCACCACCTTCGGCGTCACGCCCGCTGGCACATCGCGGCTCAACTCCTCCGCCAGCTTGCGCAGCTCCATCATCGCGGCCGAGTCCATCCCCGTCGGCTCGCCCTTACGCTGCATGTCTGAAATCGGAGGAAGTACGTGCAGAAGAATCAACCCCGCGCCCAGGCTGGACGCGATCTGGCTGGCAAGCACTGCGCTCGGACGGGAGGCCTCTCTAAGTGTGGTGGCATGCAGCACCACCTTTGTCGGGGTGTTGCCGGGCACCGCGAGACGAGCCTCAGGACCCACGGTAATGACCGGGATATTGACCGAGCGCAGCACTTGTTCAGCCACGGAACCAATGAGAATCTTGCTGACCCTCCCACGGCTCCGGGTCCCCAGAAGGATGCGGTCCGCATGAAACTGCCGGGCGGCCGTCAAAATCTGCTGTGCCGGGTGACCCTCGCGAATCACCGCATCGCAGATAATACCCCTTTTCCGCGCGATTGCACAGCACGGTTCCAACTCTTTTTCGGCGATATCCACAGCACCGGAAGGATCGTAGTAAGGCATGCCCGCCGCATCCGCCGTCATCGACTCCCCAGCCGACACCACGTGCATCAGGATCAGCCGCGCACCCGTCGCCGCACCCTCGTCCAGCGCAAACGGCATAAGCCGATCCAGGTCACTCAGATCCGTAGCCATCAGGATCACCGACGGCCGGCTCCAACGCGTCCCCACCACTTCCGCCGCCGCTTCCACCATCGCACACCTCGCAACAGAAAAGCGTGGCACCAACTCCACCCGCATGACTGTGCGAAACAACACCCCACCAAGTGATCTGGATCACCGTGTCACCACAATGCTGTCCTCTTTCCATGAAGTGTCATCCCGAGAGTCCGCGCGCTTTCTTCAGCGGACCGAGGGACCCGCAGTTGCTTTTGGGCACTCTCGTCACTCCCCCACAAATTTGTCATTCTGACTCTGAGCGAAGTCGAAGGGGAAGAACCTGCTTTTGCTTTTCTTGCTGTCATCTTGAGCGAACCCTGAGCCAGAGTGAAACGAAGGAGAAGGGGCAGTTGAAAGACCTGCATTTGCTTTTGCTTTTCTTGCTGTCATTCCCGTCAGGGAATCTGCTGTTTCAAATCCCGCCGCCGCGCTGCTCCATGCGCACCAGACAAGCCGACTCCCCCACGCACCGTGTCATCCCGAACGTCCGCTTCGGCGCAGGAACCTGCCTCATCAAACCGGGATTCGGCCCAGATAACTCCACACCCTCGCACTCACCCGTGCCCTATCAGCGCCGGTAGCCCTTAACGCAGCTTGATCACGATCTTTCCAAAGGCTCCTCGATAGAGATGGTCGTAGGCTTGTCGAGCATCCTCGAACCAGTACACAGCGTCGATCACAGGATGAATCTGGAAATTTGCAAGCGCAGCATTCATCTCTTCAAACATCCGTCTCGATCCGGTCACCATACCCACAATCGAAGCTTGTTTCTGTAGCAACGTGAAGATGGGAATCTCAGACACAAATCCATCCAGGACTCCAATAACCGAGATCTGTCCGCCGGGCTTGATGGCCTCGAGCGACTGGCGGAGAGTCTTACCTGCCGCAACTTCCAGGATGTTGTCCACTCCCTGCTGCGATGTCAATCTCAGGGCTTCGGTGTGCCACTCCGGCGTTCGGACGTAATTGATCGTCTGGTGTGCGCCTAGCCGTCTGGCTCGCTGAAGCTTGTCATCGCTGCTCGATGTCGCAATCACCTTTGCGCCCAGTGCTGAGGCCAGTTGCAGACCAAAGATAGATACGCCACCCGTCCCCTGCACGAGAACAGTCTCACCTGGAGCTAGCTGCCGTTTGACCGTTAACGCATGCCAGGCCGTGAGGGCGGCAACCGGCAATGTGGAAGCCTCTTCGTGGGTCAGGTATTCAGGCGCGTGCACCAGCACTTCTTCATTGATCACCAGGTACTCAGCCAGTCCGCCCGGAATCGTGTTTCCCAACGTATGCACAACATCGTCGACCCTCGTCGGCCCGTCGATCCACCGTGTGGCATAGTTGGTAATTACACGATCGCCTCTCCGAAAACGAGAGACCTCTGCTCCTGCATCGACAACCTCGCCCGCGGTATCGGCTACCTGCGTGATTGGAAAACGCAGATCGGGATTGTAGAGACCATCCACCAGCAGCTTGTCTCGGTAATTCAGAGACACGGCTTTCACGCTCACGACAACATCGTGGGGACCAACCTCTCGCATCGGTACATCAACCATCTTCAAGTTATCTAGTCCAAAGCCTTCCAAAACCCATGCTTTCACCCAAATTCCTCCTGTTCGCTAGTGCCCGTCTGACATCACTTTCGTCTGAATTCAGCCTAGGTCTGGCGGGAACTTCAGGCCAGTGGAGAAAATGACATTCTTTATGCAAAACTTGCCATATGCATGTCGTGCTTTATTTGCCCGATGCCTTCTACTCCGCGATTGCCTCAACCTTGGTCGAGACCCTCCAGGCTGTCAATGAGGTCCGCGGAAGCGAAGTGTTTACGTACGAATTTGTATCGAGGACAGAACACCCGCGTTCCAAATCCGGGATCCTCTACCGGGCGAACCCCAGGCCATCGCAGACGATGGATGTGCTCATATTGCTCACTGGCGTAACTGCGAACGCCCTTGAATCGGTCCGGGAGTTGGAGTTGGAAACTCAACGTGCAAAGCCGCTGGTGTTGTTAGCCAAACGTCAAAAGGCAAGGATCGCGGCTACCTGCGGCGCTTCCTATATTCTGGCTAACCTCGGCTTGCTGAAAGGCAGGTGTGCAACCATCTCGTGGTGGCTCAAGAAAGAGGTCAAGCTTCGATTCCCGCTCGTAAAATGGGAGCCATCCCGGATCCTGGTGCGCGACGGTTCGTTCTATACCACCGGCGCGGCATTCGCAGGTCTGGAACTTATAAGTAGCTTGCTGCGGGACCTCGGGTATTCCAAGGAAGAGCGGCTGGTGAGAAAGCTGATGGTCCTTCCGCCCGCACGCGAATCTCAAGATCCGTATGAAGTTCCCGGTCTGCTGGAGACCACCTCGTTTGAAAAGCGGCTGCGCCGAATTGCCCATTCGAATCTCAGTCAACTTGATATTTCTTTTCTTGCGAAAGAACTGCATGTTACGCCGAGAACACTCGCCCGGCGATTTGTCGAGGAATTGAGAATCTCTCCCGGGAAATGGATCCAGGAACAACGCTTGGAGGCCGCCCGCTCGTTGTTGGAGTCCACCAGCCTGAGCGTCGCGGAGATTTGCTATCAGGTTGGATACCAGGATGGAGCATCATTCGGCAGGCTCTTTCTGAGAGTGACTGGGATGACGCCAGGCGAGTACCGTCGTGAACTCCGCGCACCTGAACGGTCAGGAGCCGCTTGACCTGATGTAAAGACTCAGGTGCATCATCACACGCACCGGTGCGCCGCATCACAGCCGCGCCCCCCATCCGGCAACTACTCTGTCTCTCGGGCGACGCATCAGCGTTCAGCGTGGAGTTGTGTCCAAACCCCGATCGGCATGTGAGGCACCCCCGGACCACTCCCGCACCAATCCGGATCAGCGGCTGGTGCAAAGCTCCGCACCCAGCGATCCGCGCCGGCCACGAGCAAGTCGAGGGGTACCCCCCTCCCCCCCCGCGACCCAGCCGTCCGGGACCAGGGACAAGGGCAGGCACCCCACCCCCTCCCCCTGAGCACCAGAAATGGTGCGAAGCGGGCCAGCCCCTAGGGCGCGAGGCACAACGGGGCGAACGGACTCCAGCCGAAGGGTACCCCCTCCCCCCCCGAGCATAGCCGTCCGGGAGCCGGGACAAGGGCAGGTACCCCCCTCCCCCCCCCCCCCGACACTGCACCACAAACAGTGCAAACGGACGGGTAGGAGTGCCAGCACCCTCACTATGTCATTGAAATAAATGAAATTCAGGACCAAAGCGTAGTCCCGCCGCCGTCAAACCGGCCGCCATGCGCACCTGGCGTCTCCAGCCTTGCCGCAGCCGGACCAGCCATCACCTCGCCGAACGCCTTCCGGAACGTCATCATCTCCTCCGGCGTCCCCACCGTGATCCGCACCTGCGTCGGCCACGCCGGCCAGATCCGCCCTACATAGACGTCCTTTGCCGCCATCGCCTTCAGCACATCCTTGCCGTCCCGCCGCGTATCCAGCATGAAGCAGTTGCTCTCCGATGGAGTCACCGCGAACCCCTGCCCCTTCAGCCAGGCCATCGTCTCCCCGCGCGTCCCCGCCGTAATCTTCTTCCGCGTCTCGATCAGGTCCGCCTGCTTCAGGCTCGCGATCGCCGCCGCCGTCGCCGTAATCGGCATGAAGTTCGACCCGAAGTAGTCGATCTTGTCCATCAAATCCGGTCGGCCCACCGCGAACCCCATCCGAATCCCTGCCATCCCATACAGCTTCGAGAACGTGCGCAGCACAATCACGTTCTTCCCTTCCTTCACAAAATCCAGCGACCGCGGCGCATCGCACAAATGGATATACGCCTCATCGATCAGCATCACCGCATCCTTCGGCGCCCCCGCCACCAGGCTCTCGATATCCGCCCGCGGCGTACACGTCCCCGTCGGATTATTCGGATTACACACATAAATCACGCCCGGATTCGCTGCCGCCCCCAGCATCGCCTTCGTGTCGTGCGTCGCCGCCCCCTTCGGATCGGCGAGCGGCACTTTGATCACCTTCGCCCCCGTCCGCTCCGCCGCGAACATCGGCGCCTCGTACCCCGGATCGGCAATCACCAGCGGCCGGCTCGGATTCGTAAACGCCAGCACCGTGTACGCCAGCGGCTCGCTCGATCCCGCATACACCCGCACAGCCTTGCGGTCGAGCCCCTCCTGCTTGGCAAACAGATCGATCAGATCGTCCTGCATGTCGAAGAAGTACCGCCCGCCCTTCGGCACCATATCCAGCATCGCCTGCCGCGCCGCATCGCACGGACCCAGCGGATTCTCGTTCGAATCGATATGAACCCCATGATTGGGATCACCCAGACGCCGCCCCCTCTGCGCAAATGCCAGGTGCGCCTCCGTAACAATTGGCATCGTAGCCAGCGCGGAAGCCCCGGCGGCAAAACGGAAGAAACTGCGGCGAGTGACAGGGGAATTCAGATTCGACGGCATGAGTAGACCTCCTTATTCGTGCGGAGCGGGACCGAATCAGAATCAGTCGGGGAAATCGGCAGCCGATCCCGTAGCAAACACGTTAGTCCCCACGCCACCCGCCGCACAAGACAGAAACCCGTAAAGAACCTGTTCGAAGAAT
This sequence comes from Occallatibacter riparius, assembly GCF_025264625.1. Classification (NCBI taxonomy): domain Bacteria; kingdom Pseudomonadati; phylum Acidobacteriota; class Terriglobia; order Terriglobales; family Acidobacteriaceae; genus Occallatibacter; species Occallatibacter riparius. The sequence goes on along the minus strand of NZ_CP093313.1, from coordinate 3,488,081 downwards.
CCAATTCCCTGCCCATTTCGTAATCTGTTACGATCCCGCTGAAGCGTGAGGGACGCCTCCGGTCCGCGGAAAGGGCTCCAAGCCCATCCTTGCTGAAAGTTCTACCCGAACCTTCTTTCGGCCCGAACCATGCGGACACCGGGCGCGCAAACGAAAGGAGGCCCATGCCCACCGATCCCTCTACCCCGCCCCGACCGATTCCCGACCGCCCCAACCTCCGCCACCTCAAAGACCAGGCCAAAGAGCTTCTGCACACCGGCTCAGCCCGTACCCTCTCCGGCGCCCAGCTCCAGATCGCGCGCCAGTACGGCTTCCGCAGCTGGCCCAAGCTCAAACACCATGTCGAATCTCTGCACGAAATTGGCATGCTCAAGCACGCCATCGACACCAATGACTTCAACGCCATCCGCACCCTGATGACGCGGAACCCCGCCCTCCATCGCGCCCCCCTCGGCTACGGCAAATCCGGCCCCCTCACCTGGGTAGCCGAGTGCCGCGTCCCTTGGGAACCACCCGGCCCCACCCGCCTCGCCATCGCGCAATGGATGATCGACCACGGCTCCGACATCCACCAGGGCGGCGACGCTCCCCTGATGCGTGCCGCGCTAGTCGACCACCGCATCCCCATGATGGAACTCCTCGTCCGCAACGGCGCCGACGTCAATGCCGAGTGGAACGGCCACTTCCCCATCCTCTTCGCTCCCTGCGAGACCCTGAATCCCCTCGCCCTGAAATGGCTCCTGGACAATGGCGCGAACCCCCACCTCCCCGAACTACGCGGCCACCCATCCCCCCTCGACTACGTCATCGGCACCTACTCCCGTTCTCCCCTTCAAGCGCAATGCATGCGGCTGCTGATAGACGCGGGCTGCACCTCGAAGCGCAACATCCCCGCGGCAATAGAACTTCTCCGCGGCCGACTCGACATCCTGGGAGCCATGCTCGATGCGGATCCCCCTCTCGTTCATCGCCGATTTCCCGAGCTCGACTTCGGATCCACCGGCTACCGCCGGATGACTTTAAGTGGCGGGACCCTCCTCCACGTTGCCGCCGAATACGGAAACGTGAAAGCCGCTCAGATGCTCCTGGCTCGCGGAGCCGACGTGAACGCCCCCGCTGCCCTCGATGCGAACACCATCGGTGGGCAGACTCCCCTGTTCCACGCCGTCAGCCAGTTCTATGACTACGGTCTCGAGCTCGCCCGTTTCCTTGTAGCCAGCGGAGCAAACCTCGCAATTCGTGCTAATCTGCCGGGCCATTACGAGCAGCCCGAAGAATTCGTGGACTGCACTGCGCTGGCATACGCTGCGAAGTTCCCCGGGGGTGACACGAAGACCATCGCCTTTTTGCGCAGCATCGGCGCGCCGGAGTGACGATTCATGACAGAAATCTGGCGCAAATCCAGGAAGCCCCGTAAACTAGCTGCGTAAACGCTTTCTCGACAATTCTGCTCCGCTGCGCAGTCAAGACCTCCACCGTCCTGCCAAGCCGACGCCCACGGTCCCGAACTGCGCGTTTTGGGCCTTGACAACCACTGCAGTAAAACCATTTACTTAAGGGCGAACGTCCACAGTCCTGGGTGCACGCCCAAGTTCAGGTGAGTCCATGTCCGGATTAGCTCCCAACATCTTCGCCGCCAGTGTGTCTTCCGCATCGCACGCGCTTGCCCTGGCGGCCCCCTCACTGGCGCACTTGGGTGCGCTGGATATCGCGGTAATCGCAATCTACTTCGTCATGGTCATCTGGATAGGCTTCTATCTCAAAGGCCAAGCCAACACCAGCGAAGAGTTCTTCATGGCCGGCCGCGAGATGACCGCATGGATCGCCGGCCTCAGTTTCGTTTCCGCCAACCTTGGCTCGCTCGAACTGATGGGCTGGGCTGGTTCGGCCTACCAGTACGGCATCCTCGCTGCTCACTGGTATTGGGTCGGCGCAATCCCCGCCATGCTCTTCCTCGGCATGGTGATGATGCCCTTCTATTACGTCTGCAAGACGCATTCGGTACCCGGCTACCTCAAGCTCCGCTACGGACAGGGCGCCAGCTTCGTTGCCGCCGTCTCCTTCGCCTTCATGACGGTGCTGATGAGCGGCGTCAACATGTTCGCCATGGCCGTGGTGATGAAGGTCGTCCTCGGCTGGAATCTCAGCTTCTCCATCATCGTCTCCTCGCTCGCTGTCGCGGCATACGTGGCACTCGGCGGACTGCGCTCCGCAATCTTCAACGAGGTGCTCCAGTTCATGCTGATCTGGGGCGGCGCGTTGCTGGTTCCTATCCTCGGCCTCGTCGAATCCGGCGGCTGGAACGGCTTCAAGGCCAAGTTGGCGCACAACATCGCCACCGGCCTCACCCCTGCGGGCGACTACACGCATATGTGGCGCTCCATGGGGCACTTCGCCGATAACCCCATGGGCATTCATTGGACGGGCATCGTCTTCGGCCTTGGCTTCGCGATCAGCTTCGGTTACTGGACCACCGACTTCCTTGTCGTTCAGCGCGTTCTCGCCGCCAACAACCTGCGCTCTGCGCGCATGGCGCCGGTCATCGGATCCTTCTTCAAGATGGCGGTCCCCTTTATCGTCATCCTTCCCGGCCTGCTCGGCCTGGTGGTTCTGCAAAACCCTGATGGCAGCCTGATGCACCTTGTGCCGCAAAATCTGGCGACACCGGAATCAGGACTGCACAGCTACAACGAGGTCCTGCCGCTGATGCTGGTTCGCTACTGCTCGCCCGGTCTGCTGGGGTTGGGCATTACTGCCCTCATCGCGGGATTCATGAGCGGCATGGCCGGCAACGTTAGCGCCTTCTCCGCCGTTTGGACCTACGACATCTATCAGCCCATGATCAACAAGACCGCCAAGGACGAGCACTATGTCGCGGTTGGCCGCTGGGCCACGATCTGGGGCGTCATCATCTCCATCGGAACCGCCTACCTGGTCATGAGCATGGCCGGCATTATGGACTACGTACAGGCCCTGTTCAGCTTCTTCATCTCGCCTCTGTTGGGCGTGGTGCTGGTCGGTATGCTCTGGCCGCGCGCAACCAAGTCCGGCGGTTTCTGGGGACTGCTGCTTGGCACGCTAACCTCCATCGGCCTGTGGGCTTGGGTCAAGGCCGATCCAGCGGCTCTCCGCTATGTGGCGCTCTCACCTGATGCCAGGGACATGGCCGAGAACATGTACCGTGCGCTCTGGTCGGTCATTGTCTCCATGGGCGTCAATATCATCGTCAGCTTGTTCACCAAGCCGAAGACACTCGCCGAACTCGATGGCGTGGTGATGGGCGCCACTAAGCTGCCGGTGGAGGAACCTGTGCCGTTCTATAAGAACGAGTGGTTCTGGACGGTCATCGCTGGAGTCGTCTTTCTAGCACTCAACATTTACTTCTGGTAACGGAGGCCGCAGATGCATTCAGGACACATCTCAATCTGGTTTTTCATCGGCGTTCTTCTCAGTGTCTATGGCGCTTTGATCGCCGCCTACGGAGTCTTCGAACTCATCACCGGCCAGCATGCCAATGTGGTGCTCTGGAACCTGCACGCACCCGCCTGGTGGGGCGCCCTGATGCTGCTTCTCGGGCTCTTCTACAGCATTAAGTTCCGGCCCGGACGGAACGACTGATATTCAATCGCAATCTTTAAGGAGTTTTTGAACATGGCAGAACAAGCAAGAACAATGACCTTCGGGATCGTAGTGGGCAACCGCGGCTTTTTTCCCGATCATTTGGCCAAGACTGGCCGTGAAGAAATCCTTGCCGTGCTGGAACAGGCCGGCGCCAAGGCAATCGTGCTCTCGCCCGAAGAATCGAAGTACGGCGCGGTAGAGACCTACGATGAATCCCTCCGCTGCGCAGAGCTGTTCAAGAAACACGCCGATGAGATTGACGGCATCATCGTTACCCTGCCCAACTTCGGTGAAGAACGCGGCATCGTTGACGCCATCCGTCTCTCCGGCCTCAAGGTTCCGGTGCTTGTGCAGGCTACGCCCGACCGCAGCGACAACATGACCATTGCTGTCCGCCGCGACTCGTTCTGCGGCAAGATGAGCGCCTGCAATAACATGATGCAGTACGGCATCAAGTACTCGCTCACCACCCTGCACACGGAGGCTGTCACTTCGCCTGAATTCAAGGCTGACCTCGAGCGGTTCTCCGCCGTCTGCCGCATCGTGAAGGGCCTCAAGAATCTCAAGATCGGCGCTATCGGCGCGCGCCCCGCGGCGTTCAACACGGTGCGCTACTCTGAGCGGCTGTTCGAGCAGAGCGGCATCTCGGTCGACACGCTCGATCTGTCCGAGGTCTTCGGCCGCATCAACCGTATGAAAGACAACGACGACGCGGCTCAGGCCAAGCTCGCCGCCATCAAGAGCTACGTCACTACCAAGGGCATCCCTGACGAGGCCCTGCTCAAGATGGCGAAGCTCGGCGCAGTCATTGACGGCTGGATGAAGCAGACCCACTGCACCATCAGCGCCGTGCAGTGCTGGACCTCCATGGAAGAGTTCTTCGGCGTGGTGCCCTGCACCATCATGAGCATGATGTCGAACAATCTCATTCCGTCAGCCTGCGAAGTCGATGTGCCCGGCACGCTCAGCATGTACATGCTCGCCCTCGCCAGCCAGACGCCTTCCGCCCTGCTCGATTGGAACAACAACTACGGCTCCGACCCGAACAAGTGCGTGTGCTTCCACTGCTCCAACCTGCCCAAGCACTTCTTCAAGGACGTCCGCATGGACTACCAGGAGATCATCGCCGGCACCGTGGGCAAGCTCAACACCTTCGGCACCTGCGTAGGCCGCGTCAAGGCCGGCGTCATGAGCTACGCGCGCTACTCCACCGACGATCAGAACGGTATCATCCGCGGCTACACCGGCCCGGGCGCCTTCACGGATGACCCGCTCGAGACCTTCGGCGGCGCCGGCGTCGCAGAGATTCCGCATTTGCAGAAGCTGCTCAAGTACATCTGCCGCGAAGGCTTCGAACATCACGTCGCCGCGAACTTCTCTGACGTCTCCAAGGCCGTCCACGAAGCCGCGAGCAACTATCTCGGATGGCAGAGCTACTATCACCCGGGACTAGACGACTAAGCCAAAGGTAAACCGAAGGGCGTTGACAAAGGTCAACGCCCTTCGCGCGTAGAGCAGAACCTCCAGGGAGACGGCCTTATGAGTAAAAGAATCGCCAAGGATCTAGCAGTCAACGGAACAACACTGGTCCCCCAATCCGCGTGGAACGATGAGTTGGAGCGAAAGCATCAGAAAGTGGTCGAATGGCTCAAGAGCCAGAAGCTCGGAGGCGTGCTCATTCGCCGCAATGAAAACGTCGCCTGGATCACCGGCGGCGCGGTCGAACTCCGCGTGCTCACTCCGGCCGAAACCGGCGTCGCAGCCATCCTCGTCACCGCGGAGGGCAAGCGCTATTACTTCACCACGGAGAACGAAGCTCCTCGTCTGCACGACGAAGAATTCGGCGCACTAGACTTCGAGCCGGTCCTCTTCCCCTGGTACGCAGACGACACGCTCGAATCCGCGAAGAAGCTCGCAGGCGGCCCGCTGGCATCCGACACGCCGCAGCCTGGCACCACCTCCGCGAATCTCTTTCCTCTGCGCCAGTCTCTGAGCGAAACCGAAATCGCACGCTACAAATGGCTCGGCGCTCAAACAGCAGCCGCAACTGCTGAATCGCTGGATGCCGTGGAACCCGGCATGAGTGAATACGACCTGGAAGCAATGACCGCCGCCAACCTGCTCAAGCGCGGCATTCTGCCTTCGGTCTACCTCTACGCCGTCGACGATCGCATCTTCAAATACAAGCACGCCGTTGCTCGCGGCGCGCGCCTGAAGCAGTACGGCATGCTGAACCTCTGCACGCGCAAGTTCGGCCTGGCCATCTCCATCACGCGGTTCGTGCACTTCGGCAAGTTGCCCGCCGAACTCGCTTCCCGATTCCAATCGGCTGCCAACGTGAACGCCGCCCTGCTCGATGCATCGCGCGTGGGCGCAACCTCTGCGCAGTTGTTCAAAGTTGCCCAGGATGCCTACACAGCCGAAGGCTATCCCGGCGAAGAGCGCTTCCATCACCAGGGAGGACCCACCGGCTACGGTGAGCGCGAGTGGGTCGCCACACCGAATGGCACTGAAACCGTGGTCAACAACCAGGCCTTCGCATGGAACCCCAGCATCCGGGGCGGCAAAGCGGAAGATACGGTCCTTTTGCGCGACGGCAAGATCGAATGGCTCACAGCAACCCCCGAACTGCCCGTAATCAACGCCACAGTCAACGGCAACGCCTATCCCGCAGCCGGCGCACTAATTAAGTAAGCCCTAAGCCCCGCAACAAAATCGGGCCGCGATCAACCTCACTGATCGCGGCCCTCGTTTCTTCTACTCCCTAATCCTTATTCCCGACTCCCTGCCTTCGCCGGCTCCAGCACAACGCGCGCCGTCAGCACCACCAACGCCGCCCACAGCACGTCGGCTCCCAGCAGATGCGCAATCTGCAGCCATGTCGGCGCAAGCAGCACCACGTCCAGAACGCCGAGCACATACTGCGCAGCCAGCAGCACCAGGACCAACGCTGAGAGGCCCCGGTTATCCCAATGCGCGGTCCGCCTCGAAGCGCGCACCAGCAGCCAGATCAAAAACACGCTCGCAAAGAACGCGACCGTCGGATGTGTCCACCGCCAGCGCACCAGCCATCCGCTCGTCGCAGAAAAATCCTGCGCCAGCGCCGCCCCCAGCGAGCGCGCCGGAAACAGCGTATCTCCAAGCGCGGCCAGCGATCCTGTAACGCCCACCATCATCACCACAATGACCGCGGCGACAGCCCCGATCGGCGCCACCAGCCGCACCGTCGCGCGCGTATATCCTTGCCGTCTGCTCAACAGATGAGCGCTCAGCGTAAGCGCCGCCAGCAGCAGCAGCGTGTTAGTCAGATGTAGTGCAAGGTACGGAGCCCTCAACGGCGACTGGCTCTGCGCCGTGAGCCCCAGCTTCACCAGCAGGGCCCCCAGGACCGCCTCCACCAGCGTGAACACAACCGTCCAAACGGCCGCCGCCCTCGCCAGGTGCCCCTTCACCGTTCCTGCAAACGTCCACACCAGCAGTCCCACAGCGGAAAAGAACGAGATTCCGCTCGTGAACCGGTGCGTGAATTCAATCATGGTGTCCAGTCGCGGCGAGTGCTGAACAACCGTGCCGTTGCATAGCGGCCAGTGGTCACCGCATCCAGCCCCCGAACCCGTCGCGCGCACCAACCCGCCCCACAGAATCACGGCAATGAAATACACCAGCACAAACCACGCGAAACGGCGCAGTGCCGGCGACGGAAGACGCGCAGCATCCACAGAAATTGCGGCAGAAGACACCAAAGAGACACTCCCAGCGTACCCTTCAGTTTAGAACAGATCGTTTGTACGTTCCTGCCCGCACGATTTCAATCACCTTACGTCTTGAGCCGACGCAACATCACTGACGTCCGCGGCAATCGTCTCAATGCGCGCAGGCGTAATCGGCGGCCTGACGCTCTCGGCGTCCCAGCCGAACAAGAACAACGTCGCCGGACCGCAGACGCGCCCCTGGCACGGTCCCATCCCGCAGCGCGTGTGCAATTTGGCCTCGCGACCGCTGCGCATGCCTTCCAGAGCACCACGCCGAACATCCTCGCAGCGACATACAATCGTGTCTTCTGCTGCCAACTCTCCTAGTTCCCCGCGCAGCGCGAACGCCTCATCCAGCTTCCGCGCAAACCGCATCTGCCGGTCACGCCGAGGAAACAGATGCACAGCGGATCGGCCAGCAGCCGCAAGCCCCGCAATCTCACCTTCAATCAGCGCCTTCTCCAGGCCGCCCACGCCGGTGAGCTCCCCCGCACAATAGACGCCCTCTACACTCGACTGCTGCCCCGCATCGACCCGAACAAATCCTTCTTCCGTGGCGCACCCAAGCAGCCGAGGCAGTTCCAGGTTCGGCACAAGATGAAATCCGCAGCCGAGATAATCGCAACCGATCTCCCGCGCCTTCCCGCCGATGCTCACTGTCACGGACATCAGCCGATCCGTTCCATCCGCTCGGGTCACCCATGCACTCGTGCGATAGCCCGCGCCCTTTACTGCAGAGCCGTAGCGAAGCCCCTCCACAATCTTGCCCGGATGCGACATCAGGCTCACCCCAAAGGCCATCAGCCGCGACATCGGCGCCTGTTCAAAAATTCCCGCGATCTCCGCGCCCTGCTTCGCAAGATTCGCGGCAACCGCAAGCAGCAATGGCCCACTCCCCGCCAGAACCACGCGTTTCCCCGCGATTGGCAGCCCCGCCTTCACCATTGCTTGCAGCCCGCCCGTCCCCAGCACCCCCGGCAATGTCCATCCCGGAAACGGCAGAAATCGCTCGCGCGCGCCCGTGGCCAGAATCAGCTTGTCGAAGCTCAGATCGCCACTGCCTGCATCGCCCTCAACGCGCAGCACACCCTTCGCAGGCTGCGCCACCACCCGCGTTCCTGCAACCATCTCAACCTGCGCAGCGGCCAATCGCTGCATCAGCCTCGCAAAGCGCGGCGCACCGCCTTTGGGATCCGATCCATAGCCGCGCCAGATCTGCCCACCGGCCGATGCGTTCTCATCGATTACGCGCACCCGACAGCCACCCTCGGCTACTGCAGCCGCAGCCGCCATCCCCGCCGGCCCAGCACCTACTACGAGCACCTCGCGCGCGCTCATCCGGTCGTTACCCGCATGCCATCTTTCACCAACACCTGGCACGTACGCACATGAGCAACCCCGTCCACGGTGGCTCGGCATTCCATGCAGATGCCCATCCCGCACAGCGGTCCGCGCGGCTCGCCTGAAACAGACGTGTGGCAAGCCGTACCCGCCAGCATCATCGCAGCAGCCACACTCGATCCCGCGCGCACCCCAACCGTCCGCCCGTTGATCGAAATCGATATTTGTTCGGATGACTCGAAAGACATAGGCGAGCTCACGACGACTCCGATTGTAGCGGACTGTATACTTCGCATGAGCAACACCTCATTCAGCCATCAGGACTGCCGCCCAGCCATGACTCCGGCCCAGCATTCTCTCCAAAAGATCGTCGTCCTCGATTCGCACACAGCCGGCGAACCAACACGCTGCGTGCTCTCCGGCGGCCCTGACCTCGGCGCAGGCCCGCTCGCCAAACGCCTCGAACGGCTGCGCACTGAACACGACCACCTGCGCCGCGCGATTCTTTGCGAACCACGCGGTTCCGACGTCATCGTAGGCGCCTGGATTCTGCCGCCCGATACTCCCGATTGCGCAGCCGCCGTCATCTTCTTCAACAACGCCGGCTATCTCGGCATGTGCGGACACGGCACCATCGGTGTCGCCGTCACCCTCGCTCACCTCGGCCGCATCACGCCCGGCGCGCATCGTATTCAAACTCCAGTCGGCATTGTGCGCGTCCAACTCGACTCCCCGAACACCGCAACTATCGAAAACATTCCCGCCTACCGCCACATCGCGAACGCCCGTGTACACGTCCCTCAGTTCGGCGAAATCATCGGTGACGTAGCCTGGGGCGGCAACTGGTTCTTCCTCATCAAAGATCATCCATTCGATCTCCGCCTCGAGAACGTCGATCAGCTCACGGACTTCACATGGGCCGTGCGCAACGCACTCACCTCAGCAGAAATCACCGGCGCCAACCGCGCGGAGATCGACCACATCGAGTTGTTCAGCGACCCTCTCGATCCTGCCAATCACAGCCGCAACTTCGTGCTGTGTCCCGGCAAGGCCTACGATCGTTCCCCCTGCGGAACCGGCACCAGCGCCAAGATGGCCTGCCTTATCGCCGACGGCAAACTCGCGCCAGGAGAAACATGGCGTCAGGAAGGGATTCTCGGCACCGTATTCGAAGGCCGCGTGCGCATGGAAGGCAAACAAGTCATCCCCAGCATCACCGGCTCAGCGTTCGTCACCGCTGAATCCACTCTCCTCTACGATCCAACTGATCCGTTTCGTGATGGAATCGGCTAACTGATGACCATGGCTGCCTCATCGTTCGACGTGATCATCGCCGGTGGCGGCATCGTGGGAGCGGCCTGCGCCGCGGCCTGCGCACGCCAAGGCATGCGCGTCGCTCTCGTCGAGCGCGATGTCCTCGGCAGCGGCGCAACCGCCGCCGGCATGGGCCACATCGTTGTCATGGACGATTCCGATGCTCAGTTCGCGCTGACCCGCTACAGTCAGCTTCTGTGGCACGCGCTCAGCCTCAAGCTCCCCGCTTCATGCGAGTATGAGCAGCGCGGTACTCTCTGGATCGCCGCTGATGATGAGGAGATGGCCGAAGCAGAGCGCAAGCATGCCTTCTACACAGCCCGCAATGTTCCCGCTGTACTACTGAACGCACAGCAGCTTGCTCAGCGTGAATCAAACCTACGCTCCGGCCTCGCAGGCGCGCTGCTCGTGCCTGACGATGCCGTTGCCTATCCTCCGACAGTTGCCCTTCACCTCGCCCATGAAGCGCAGCAACACGGCGCGACTCTCATCGTCGGCCGCTCCATTTCGCGAATGGCCAACGGCGAAGCCGTTCTCGACGACGGCTCGCATCTAAAAGCGCCTCGCCTGTTGAATGCAACCGGTGCCTGGTCTCCGCAGTTCGACGCTGACATCCCAGTTAAAAAGCGCAAAGGCCACCTCGTCATCACCGATCGCTACCCTAATTTCGTCCGTCACCAGCTCGTCGAGCTCGGCTATCTCAAGAGCGCCCACAGCATCGGCGCAGACTCCGTCGCCTTCAACGTGCAGCCGCGCAGCACCGGCCAAGTACTCATCGGCTCATCCCGCCAATATGGCAATGAAGATCCCGCCGTCGATCAGCACATGATCACCGCCGTGCTCCAGCGCGCGGCCCTCTACATGCCCTCTCTGCAATCCATGAGCGCGATTCGCGTCTGGACCGGCTTCCGCGCAGCCACACCGGACAAGCTGCCCCTCATCGGTCCCTCGACCGCCGACGATTCGGTCTGGCTTGCCACAGGACATGAAGGCCTCGGCATCACCACTTCGCTCGGAACCGCAGAGCTCATCGTCGCGTCTTTCAGTGGCAAGCAGCCACCTATCGCACCCGACCCGTATCTGCCATCCCGTTACAAACAGTCGACACGCTACTCTGAACATCACAAGGAGCCGCAATGCAATGGAAAGGCGTAATGCCCGCGATGACCACCGCGTTTGATGCCGAGCTGAAAGTTGATCACGCCTTCATCGGTCGACACGCACGCTGGCTGCGCGATAACGGATGCGCCGGCATGGTCTGCCTGGGCTCCTTAGGCGAAGCCGCCACTCTCACCTTTGATGAGAAGATCTCGGTGATACAAACCGTCGCCGGAGCTGTATCGCCTCAAATTCCGGTGGTTGCGGCAATCTCGGCGTTGTCCACTGCAGAAGCAGTCGCACTCGCGCAATCAGTTTCTCGGGCCGGCGCGCAGGGCCTCATGATTCTGCCGCCCTACGTCTATCAAGGTGATTGGCGCGAGATGAAAGCGCATGTCGCCGCTATTCTCGCAGCCACTGAGCTGCCTGCCATGCTCTACAACAATCCCGTGGCCTACGGCACCGACTTCACTCCCGAGCAAATTCAGGAACTCGCGCGTGAATTTCCCAGTCTCGCCGCCGTCAAGGAATCCTCGACAGACGTGCGCCGCGTGACCGCGATCCGCGCTTTGACCGGAGATCGGCTCGCCATCTTTGTCGGTGTGGATGATGCAATTGTTGAGGGAATTGACGCCGGAGCCGTTGGCTGGATCGCCGGCCTCGTCAACGCATTCCCGCGCGAGTCCGTCGATCTCTTCAACTTCGCAACGGAAGGCCGCAAGCAGGAAGCCTTCGAGCTCTACCGCTGGTTTCTGCCCCTGCTGCGCATGGACACGGTGCCAAAATTCGTTCAGCTCATCAAGCAGGTGCAGCAGGAAGCCGGCCTGGGCTCCGCACGCGTGCGCCCGCCGCGCCTCCAGTTGGAAGGACCAGAACTTGCCGCCGCAAAGGCCGACTATGCGCAAGCCGCGGCCCATCGGCCGGCAGTCGCGAAACGCAGCACTGCACTTCCGCGCTGATAGGCAGCCGCAAGTACAGTCCGCGAAGTGTCAGTCCGTCAGAACCGGCCAGTCGCGTTCCCAAGTCAGAGTCTTGAGCCACGCGTGAGGCGTGCCATGCTCTACGGAGGCGGCGCATCCATCGCTCCGGATCTAACCCAGCTATGGACCCAGGGCACTCAGGCTCAGAAGGACCTCGATACCCGTTGGAGCCCGGCGCGCATACCTGCCCTGGAGGCCTCTTCGCAACCTGGGTTTATCCTGGCGCGCGATACGAAGGCCGACCTTGCCTGCCCCTATGCGAATGAGCAAATCAAGATCTGTCGGCTTCCTCAACCCGCCTCTGAAGCGCAACTGCGCTGACTCCGGGCGACCCGCTCGCTTCTATTAGTCGCGACCGCCGTCACTTACACACGAGTCCACGTTTCATACGATGACAACGTGGGGAGTAGTGTCTGGTGCCATTTCGTTACAAGTCAGATTTCTGAGTATTTACCATATAAATAACAGTTAAATTCAAGAATGTATATTCATGCATAAAGTAGTAAATGAACTACTCGAATACATTCAATAACTTATGACCAATATCGCAGACCGGACGTTTTCGCCCCTATGGCGAATAAATGTTGAACATAAAGCGAAAGCCCGGTTCCCCGGTTTTAGTCGAACAGTTACTGACCTATAAACAGAAGGCCGCCCTCAGACGGCCCGCAACCCATTCAAACAGGTCCAGCTCTAGAACGGAATATCGTCGTCCGAGATCTCAGCCGACTGCGCAAAGTCCTCCTGAGCCGCCGGCTGCCGCTGATCAAAGCTGCCCGCATTCGACCCTCGGCTATACCCGCCACCTCCGCCCGCATCATCCCGGCCCGACAGCAGCGAAATGTCGTTCACGATGATCTCCGTGCGATACCGCTTCTGCCCGGACTCTTTGTCGTCCCAGCTGCGCGTCTGGATCTTGCCTTCCACGTAGAGCTTGGTGCCCTTCTTCACGTAGTCGCGCACGATCTCCGCCGTGCGCTGGAACGCCACCAGGTTGTGCCACTCGGTCTTGTCCTGCCAGTTGCCCTGCTGATCTTTGGCCCGGTCCGTTGTCGCCAGCGTGAAGTTCGCGACCATGGTGCCGCCCCCCGTCGAACGAATCTCAGGATCCTTGCCTACGTTGCCGAGCAATATCACTTTGTTAACGCTCTTCGCCATCTCACTCCTTCTATGTGTCCGCTGCTAATTCTCGCTGTCACTGCTAAAACTGGCTGTCACAATCGCGCCCCCCCTGTTAAAACTGGCTGTCACAATCGTGTACCCCTTGCTAATTCTCGCTGTCACAAAATACGAAGCGAGGGGTTTTCCGAGCCCGTCAGTGACCTGAGCGGACGCTCCTTTCCCTGAATTCCTTACGGTCTTCGCAAGTATAAATGGTTTAGCGCGACGAGGTGGGGCCTTCACGAGGTAGAAGTGCTCCCGCCTGGAACCCTCGGCAAATGTGCATATCTGCATCATTTTCAGCGCCGTAGGGAGATCGAGGCCGCGATAAAACCAATGCGGAATGCTGCCCTACAGGCCAAGCCGCGAGATCGCCTACGACCGCATGTGCCGCCAGGTCGGCACCGTGGCGTACTCCAGGCGATCCCAGCCATCGAGTGATCGGGAGGCGGCCGCAGGAAAGTCGATCGAAGTCGATTCCGAACTCCCAATGATGTCTTAGATTCAGTGCAAGCACACGAATAGTCAATCAGTTGCAAGGGTGATCGTAGTGAGTCCGTTCTGGTAAGCAAAACAGCGCATCTTGAGGTGACGCGAAGCAGAGAGAATTTGGAATGTCTAGCAGAGCTCCGTCGATCGGCGCCCTGGACATGGAGAGCAAGGACCCAGATGCGCGTTTAACCCTTATCTCCTAGAGCAGAAATAGCTTCGTCCGCGGGGATCGCTTACAATCTGAGATCATTAATCATTCGCTGCGACTCACCAGCGGCCGTCCATCTCGGTCTCTGCAAAGTACTTCTGGAGTCCGCCATATGGAGGGAGTGCTTTGCCGAAATAGGTAGCGTTTCTCCAGCGTTGCTTGCAGCGCGTGGTACGTCGAGTTCGCAATCGGCGGCGGTTCGACGCTCACCCCCCAAGGGAATTGAGGATAGGGTAGTTGCAAATAGTACGCTGGCACCTGGTCGTAATAAAGATCGCTTCCCGGATCGGTGATCACTCCCGCGAGGGGATTGTCCACGTAGTTGGTGAGCGCACCCTTCTCGCCGGTTGGGAGGCTTTCGACTCCAACTCCAAGATGGTTGATCCAGTTGGCGCTGGAAAAAAAGAAATGGGTGCCCTTCTTGCCGGCATAAAGCAAGTTGAAGAGAAGGCTCCAGGGCAACTGCTGTTCCACGCCGAAACTCAGGCTTTGCTCGTAGGGTGTATTGGTGACGTCGCGCAGGGCTCCGGCAGCACTGTAGTCCAGGTCGGTGCTCAAGGCGATGCGCCCGGCGGCTGCAGCAATCCACTGGGGAACGGATGGTTGAGGTGTACGTAGGAAGTCGCACCGTCGTTGTTATAGGTCAGAATCGCGCTGGTGCCTTGCTTGAATCCGCCCGACAAATACGGTTGGACACCTGTTGCGCCGGACCGGGGCTGCGAGTAGTAGATGCCATAGCCGCCGCGGATCACGATCTTCGCGTCCCATTGATAAGCAAAGCCGAAACGAGGCTGGATGTCTTTCCAGTCCATGTTGACGATTCTGCGCTGGTCGGAGTTCGCAAACACTTCGCCGCCGTAGAGGGTGCGGTCGAATCCTGCATTGCCTGCTAGCTGGAGCGGCGACTTCACCGTGAGATCCAGCCAATTTTTGACGGTTATACCGTTCGGTTCTCGGGACAGAGACTTCGTAGCGCAAGCCAAGATTGAGGGTCAGCTTCTGGTTGACCTTCCAGTTATCCTGACCGTATCCGGCATACTGGCGGTCGAGGGTGGCGGGCTGGTCCTGGATCTCGTAGTAGTTGCTGTTCGACTGGCCCATCATGAAACTGGCCATGGCGTCGCCGCCGCAGAGCGAGAGGTCATAGAAACATCCCGATGATCCACCGGTATCGAAATTGAAATTGCCGTTGGGAGCTTCGGTCTGAATGTAGTTCATGATGTGTTGGCGGCCTTCGAATCCGAACTTGACATCATGTTCTCCCCAGACCTTGTTAAGCATTACACCGGCCTGCCCGGTGCTCTTCCCCTGCTTGTAGTTGGCGTAGGGATCTCCGCCGATACTGGTGAAGGCGGCGGAATAGTAACCGCCTCCGATGAACGTGGCCGGCACGCCGATGAACCCGTTCGAACTGATTGTTGGGAGAATGGCTCGCGCCCGCGGCCGACCAGTTGTCGTAGATGGTTGGATTGGCCATGTTCGCCGATGGCTTCGGGAAGAGCTGCATCATCTTCTTGGCCACCGGGTCGATCAGATTGCCGGCCCCGGCCGGTAGCTCAAGGGAAGGCGGCAACTTGGGGTTCCCCGGACTAGAGTATGCGGCGATGTTGTTATATGGGATGTAAGCGCTGCGCACCGCGCCCGACCCATAGCCCTCGACGTTCTGGTAGCTCCCGCTATAGGGGTCCCAGATCTGTCCCTGGGCCACGGAGCACTTGCCATTCTGGTCGAAGGTGCCGCCCTGCGCGCCGCACACCTCGCCAAAGTCGCCGGCCCGCTCGGCGTCAGAGGGAACGCCGGCCTGGTATGTACCCAGGTTGCTGGCGCGGGTCGTGTCGTAGTCGAAGAAGAAGAATGTCTTGTTCTTCCAGATGGGCCCGCCGACAGTGCCGCCGAAGTTGTTGCATAGACCGGTGTTTCCTGAATGTGACGAGTTCTTTGTCAGAACCGGCGAAATCCCCGTCGTTATAGTTACACCGTTGAGTGGAGCCCACGCCGTGGGCCGTCGCGCGCGCACGGTCCAAGGTGTTCCATCGGGCGAGGCTCGGAATTTGAGTGTGAATAGGACCTGTAAAGTGATCCCGGATCGTAATTGCGCTTAAAGCCGCAATCGGATCGCTCGATGCCTTGTGACTTTCAGCCTTGCGGTCGAAGTTATGAGGGCTTATGGAAGCACCCCAGCAAGCCGACGGCGAGTCGGATGGTCGCATCTGTTCGGCAACTACGGAAGTCTCCACAGACGACGCTTTGAAGTCTTTCGACTGAGTGCGCTACCCGCTGTCAACACGATGCGTTTTCGACCTCTGCTACGCTTGGCTGAAAGGATTCATTTGCAGCTTCCCATGGAGGCCCGGGTTTGACCGCGAAGCGATCGCGGACATCGGAGCAGAGGACCGAAGATGAGGCAGCCATGGCAAACATGAATCAGATCCCGAAGCTCGCGGGCGTATCTCTGGGCACTGTTTCGCACGTTCTCAACGACACGGTCAAGGTGCGCGAGCCGCTGCGCAGTCGCGTCCTCGAGGCAATCCGGAAGACAGGGTATCAGCCCAGCCAACTGGCGCGAGGACTCCGCGAACAATCTCGCCACCAGCGAAGGTGATGCTTCTCGATGCAAACTTAGGTTCCGACACGTCGCTCCGTTTCGGCAAGTTGCAGGGTAATACGGTACGGTGACTAATTTCGCCTTCTCGGCATCAGAACCGCAGCCCGATTGTCTGCGTGGTTGACGTACGCATGCCCTCCGGCAATCTCCGGGCGCTGCGATTCCCGCCCGTCATGAGTGACTCTGAGGAGTTCCCGATACAGCAGTCGGCCGCTAAGCCATCGCACATCTAGCAGAGATGGTTTGATGCCATTCATTGACTCACGGAGGAGGAAGGCGGCTTTAGCAGGCAGACTTGACCGTTGCGGACAGGAACCACGACCGACGTTCAGCCTCGTCGATCCAGTTCTCTAACAGGCTCGCCGTAGCAGGATCGCCTGAGGCATCGCACACCTGGTGAGTGCTGCGCATGAAGCCTGCTAATGCGGCATTGTCTTCATAAAGCATTTGCAGCATGGCGACTGGAGGAGCGTCGCTGATCTCAGCGTCATTCAAGCGTTGAAAGCGAGCAATATCACCGATGGAGCGAATCGTGGACTGACCGATCTTCCTTGCTCTTTCAGCAATTGCGTCGGTTGCCTCGAACAGTTCTTCGGATTGTTCGTCAAGCAGAAGATGATAGTCGCGAAAATGCGGGCCCTGCATATGCCAGTGGAAGCTTTTGGTCTTGATGTAGAGAGTAAAGAAGTCCGCCAACAAGAAACGTAGCAGTTCGCCGATCTCTTGCCGACCTTCATGCGAAAGTTGAAGTGCAGGTGGTGCGGAAGTTGCGGAACCTGAACCTGTCATGTTGCCTTTTTTCATTTTTGCCTCCGGATACAGTCGAGTTGTAAGGGCGGCTCGAGATCCTCCGCCCCTGAAGTCATCTCACCAGCGGCGATCTACTATGAACCTGGGAATGCTTTTCTGCGCCATTCATAATCGCAGCGCCTGCTTCCCTGATGACATCCAGCACGACTTTGGGCTGGGACAACATCGGAACATGACCGCTTGCTATCTCGAAGATGGTTGACCTCATTCTCTTTGCCATGAAGTGCTGCAGTTCGGGATGTAGAGTGCGGTCGTTCGTGCAGACGATGTACCAGCTTGGCTTCGACTTCCATCCGATGCCCCCGGCGATTTCGGCAAGTAAATCGGCTGCGCACGGGTTCTGTGTCGCCCAGACTAATTTCTGCTCATGATCAGGCAGATCTCCCACGAAACATGCAATTCCATCGGGCTTCATCCAGGCGCGCCCAAATCTCACATCTATGTGCGAGTAGATGTCCGCAGTTGGGAACTTGGCTTGAAGCCCATGCAAGGTCTCGCCCGAGTCGAGACTGAGGGCCGCGATGTAGACGAGGCCTGCCACTCGAGGGTCCGTTCCAGCGTGCGTGATAAGCGAGCCGCCGTACGAATGGCCAACCAGCAAAACAGGGCCGCTCGCGCGATCTATCGTTTGCCTCACGGTTTCTATATCGTCGTCAAAAGTGTCCAGTCGGTGTTGAGACGCAAGGACTTCATACCCATCGGCCTGGAGCGGCGGTATCAACTTGCTGAAAGAAGAACCGTCGGCCCAGATATCGTGGACGAAAACGATGCTTGGCTTGTGCTGAGTAGCCATAATAAAGCCCTTCGCGTGTGCCGAGGGCACACCTGTGCGAGGCACTATGCGCCGTGAGCAATTGCACGGGTTGGCTCCCCGCAAGGATTGAGGTCAGGCAGTTCGAATTGCATCAAACTGCGGTTTTTGCTGCTATTGCCCGATTGCATGCAGCAGGTTAGCTCGTGACTGAATTCACACCAGCGATGGGAATCGCAAGGACCGGCGGTCCTTTCAATTGTGGTTGTGGGAGAAACCGCCGTCACGGTGGCTCTCCCACACACCTAAGAGGAATACGCCAATGTGTCCTTCTTTTCCATCACGGCTGCAGCAGCTTTTCGAATCACATCGAGAACGACATCGGGTTTGGAGAGCATCGGTACGTGACTGCTTTCGACCTCAATCACAGTCGCTCCCATGCGCTTCGAGACCCATCGTTGGAGATCGGGGTGAACGGTATGGTCTTGCAGGCACAAAATGTACCAGCTTGGCTTCGACTTCCACGGGGTACGCTGAACAGCACAACGCGTGAAGAGGTCGGCGTGAGGTGGGAAATGTGTCGCCCAGACGAGTTTCTGCTCCTGCTCGGAAAGGTCGCCGCAGAAGAACTCGGTCGCATTCGGAAGCATCCAGGCGTAGCCATCAGCGACCTCTACGCGAGAAAAGATATCCGAGGGATACTTGTTGAGTTGGTCCTGAACAGTCTCGCCGACGTCCGGCGCAACCGCTCCAATGTAGACGAGACCAGCCACGCGCTCATCGACTCCCGAGGCGGTGATCGTGGCGCCGCCATAGGAGTGGCCGACGAGGAGAACGGGGCTACTGACACGGTTGAGAGTGTGCTTAACCATGGCCACGTCCTCTTCGAACGACTCCAAGCTGTATTGAACTGCAATGACCTCATGGCCGTCCGCTTGCAATGCGGGAATGACCTTGCTGAAGCACGAGCCATCGGCCCAAATGCCGTGACAGAAGACGATAGTCGCTTTGCGCTGACTTGTCATAGAAGTACTCCTCTCTGGGTTGTGAAGTTGAATGTGCGTGCCTGGACTGTTACTGCACTGATTCGTTTGATCAATTTGCCTAGACGGCCTTGTCTTAGCGGGCAGGGATTGCGCTTCACGCTCAGTTCAATCTAGCCGGGCGGTGGTTCTTCATCGCGATTTCGTTGATCCGTACTCGAACGGTTCCAATGCCAGAACGTTTGGTTCGGACCTGACGGCAAAATGAGCCTGATGGTCACGAAGATGTTTTGGGAGGAAGTCCGCGTATTTGCCGTTCGGCAATCGTGAGTGCCCAACGCGTAACGTCCGTTCTGGAATGACTATCTGCTTTACAGCGGGGGAAAGCCATCCCGATAAGGGGGCTTTTAAGGACAACACTCAGGAGGTCAGGGAAAACAACCCTTTCTGGGGGGCGAACCGGCTAAAGCCTGATAATGCCTCGACGCACACCGATAGCGACAGCTTCCGTGCGGTCATTTGCGCCGAGTTTCTCCATGATGTGCTTAACGTGACCTTTTACGGTTTCTTCGCTGATGAATAGCATCGATGCGATGTCGCTGTTGCGATTGCCGCCGGCGATTCTCTCGAGGACTTCGATTTCTCGGCGGCTGAGGAACTCCTGGCCCATGTGCTCTGCAAGTTGGGCGGCGACCTCCGGCGGCACGTGACGCTTGCCCTCGTGCACTTTTCGAATAACTTCCACCAGTTCCCGCCGGGGCATGCTCTTGAGCATGTAGCTTTGTGCACCCGCCTCTAAGGCCAGACGGATATCCGCGTCACCATCGAAAGTGGTCAGAACGATAATGCGTGCATCGCTGAACTCGCGACGAATCGCACGGACTGCTTCTGTACCACAGATGTCTGGCAGACGGAGATCCATCAAGACGATATCCGGCCGATGTTCGCGAAAGCGAATGATCGCTTCCTCACCGTTGACTGCTTCCGCGACAAGCTGCATATCCGGTTCATTCCGAATGACGGCCGCGATTCCCTCGCGCATGAGCGGGTGATCGTCTACGGACAGAATACGAATTGGAACCGACAGTTTGTTCATGGGGGCGGCTGCCTGTTCTCACGCACCTTAGAATAGTCCTTCTTTGCCCGCCAGGGCCACCATGAATCCCGCACCCTCAAGTCAGCGAAGGCAATCACAGCGGGGACGGTCAGTTCAACATCTGTTCCGCCCGAGCCGCGGCTTTGGATCTTGAGCACGGAACCGATGGCCTCAGCGCGTTCGCGCATGCCAGCTAAACCCCAGTGGCCATAACGGCCGTTCTTCAGAATAGCTGGATCGATTCCGCAGCCATCGTCGTGCACCAGGAAGCGAAAGGCTCGCGAACCATATTCGATAGTTACGTCGATGTTGCGTGCCTGAGCATGATTGAATGCGTTGAGTAATGCTTCTCTGCCAATGAAAATCACCTCGTTGCCTACAGCGGGCATAAGCTGACGTGGGCCACCTTCAACGTGAACCCTGTAGGTGGACGATTGCGTCAGGCCCGCCTCCTGGGGCGGACGGGCGAATGCCGTCTCGATTGTTGTGCCGCTATTGAAGGAGCGAAGGCTCCGCAAGGCTTCGCGTCCTTCTTCGGTAACCTGCCGCATGAGTTGCAGAACACGGCCAAGCATCGGTCGCGCAGGCGAATCGTCGGGCAGGTGGTCCTGGGCGATGTCCAACTGAAGGGATGCACTGAGGACACCTTGCAGGAGGGTGTCGTGAAGGTCTTGCGCTATGCGGGTGCGTTCCGCCAGACGGTCCTGAAAACGACGGTTCAGGCGCTCATTGTAGTGAAGCATCCGGATGCGGTAGAGCCAAACGATCGCTATCGCAAAGGCGACAGCACATAACAGACGGAAATACCATGTCTGCCAGAGTGCTGGACGAATGATGAGTGCAATATCGGTCTCCGGACCATTCCAAGCTCCGAGAGCGTTGGAAGCCATGATGCGGAAGGTATAGCGCCCCGGAGACAGATGCGTGTAGACAACCTGACGCAAGGAATCGTCCTGGCTCCATGCCTGATCATAGTCATCCAACCGATAACGAAACTGAATACGCCCGGGCATGAATAAGGCCGTTGGTGAATACCGGAACGTGATATTTCGGGTTCCAGGAGGCACGTCGAGCGGCTTACCAGGTGAATACGCTTCTCCCGGTGAGACAGAGTCGATCCGTACGCTGGCAGGCCAACGGTATCCATCTGCGGCTTGCACATCCGCGAAGGCCAGCGAATGTTGTCGCGAGAGCCAAATCCGTCCCGAAGAGTCAGAAACGAGGCAGCGGTCGCGCCGCACTCCTTCGGTTTCAAGAAGGCCATCCTCCGCCGCGTAGCTGAGTACGTCCTTCTCGGAGAGAGTGCCGGAGAGCAGTGGACCGCGGTCCACCCGAACGACATGGTGTGCGGTTGCGACCCAGAGGAACCCCTGGGCATCCTGTCCGATGCCCAGTACCTCTTCGGTGAGGGCCTCTGGCAGGTCATCAGGAATTGCAATGCGTCCATGGTCAAAACGGGCTAGCCCATGCGATGTGCCAATCCAGAGAACCTTCCCGGAGTCTTCGAAAACGGTCCTGACATTCGGTGACGGCTCTGCAGTGTTCGCACTATATGTTGTCCAATGGTCACCGGCAAAAGAGACGAGTCCGCTCGGTGAAGCGAACCACATCGTTCCATCGGAGGCCTCCATCGCAGAGAAGATGGCATTGGAGCGGAGACCGGTGTCGACCGAATAATTCTTGAATTGGCCATTGCGGAGTACGCTCAGACCGCCGCTCACTGTGCCAGCCCAAATTGCGCCATCCCGTGCGCGCACCACTGTATATACGCTGTTCTGCGCTAATCCGTCTTTACGGGTGTAGGTTCGGGCAACCCATTGATCGCCGCGCCGTGTCAGCTGAGTCAGACCACCCTGCTGGCGACCGAGCCAAAGTTCACCGTCGCCACCACTGATCGAATAGATCACGTCATTGTTCAGAGCCGGCACAGACACGCGTTGGATGGCCCCGTCCTTCAAAAAGAAGAGGCCGCCTGAGACCGGCGCAAACCAGGTGCGCTCGGCGTCGTCGACAAAAATCGGACCTCCGTTCTCATTGAGCTGCCCTTCCTGCAGGAAGTACGAAGCGAACATTCCGTCACGCAAGCGTTGCAGGGTGCGGCCGCATCCGAACCATATCTCGCCTTCGTTGTCCTCATAAATGGCCGAGACCTCAATTCCGGCAGTGCTGCCAAGAAAGCCGGTGACTTTCCTGCTTAGAAGATTGATTCGGAAAAGGCCGTGGTCCGTTCCAACCCAAAGGTTGTGGTGGTGATCTCTGGTAAGCGCGAAAATCTGTGCCCTGCGTAGTTGTTGGGGGAGATCGAGCGGGACAAGGGTCCCATGTTCCCAGAGGTACAACCCGGCTTCCGACCCGATCCAGACCCCTCCAGCTTCTGACGCAGCAAGCGCATTTACGCTTTGGAGCCGAACCTCAGAGAAGACTTGGTTACAATTGCCGTTTTGTACCTGGTACAAACCTGCGTCGCGCGTACCCAGCCACAACGTGCCATCTGTCGAATCGAGAACGGAGATCACGATGCCGTTCATGTCGTCGCAAGCAGATGTCCGATCAAATTCGCCGTTCTGAAATCGAAGTGTCCCGTTTTTTGGTCCCCAGACCAACAGCTTTCCCCGAGTGTCCTGCGAAGTAGCCGTAAAGGCTGCATCTGTCAGCCCGAATTTTGCAACGGGATCATCGAACGTCCCATTCTCATACCGGAGCAGACGGGGGCCGTCGAGACGCACCCAAAGTTCCCCGTCGGCGTCTTCCACAAGACCACGCACCGCGCCGGCGTGACGACCGTCTGACAAAGGCTCCGGCACGGCAGTGAAGTCGGACCCGTCGAACCGAACGAGTCCGTGTTCGGTGCCCAGCCACAAATAGCCATCGCGAGACTTAGCGATGGCAAAGATTGTCCCTCCCATGAAACCTTTCTCTGCTCCCCAGGAGTCGTGCATATATTGCGGGAGGCCGCGTCGGTTGTCGACGGCCCACGCCGGCATCGCAGTCAGGAGCAATAGCGGGACTACGACAGAACTGCCGAATGCCCGCAGCCGAATTGGATCACGGAAGATATTCAAACCTTTCCACCACAACTTCGACAGGGTGATGCAATCCGCTTTTTGAGTGGTGAAAATCATAGAAGTTCATGTGAACCGTTTCAGCGGCGGGTATGGGGATGCCCGCCTTAAACACGTGTTCCATGATTTTATGTGCGGCGGAGATCTCGGAATTTCCAGAGAAGGTTCGAAATGTGGCGTTCCCCGGTTCCCAGCGGAGCTCGTACGTCATCGGGCCCGCCGGGACATTGTAATGAACGGTATTTTCAGGAACATAGTATGGCTGTACGACACAATCAGCATTCCGGTTTGTTTGCTTGCCCCAATGGCTTAGCTCGATATTCATCTCCGCCCCATCTTCCTGGTTCTGACGGTCGTCGCGGGTGAACATTGCGAGTACTGCGGACGTCGGCAGATGGACAGTGTCCTGAACAACGAAACGGTAGGTCCCGTAACCGAGGCTCCGCGTCAGACGTATACCGGCACAATGCCATTGGCCTTCCCCCTCGCTCATCAAGAGATGAAGATGCCCATGATCATCGACCCAAGCATTTGAGGGCTCATAGTCGCTCAATTCGCCACCGCGATAGTCCGCAGACGAACTCACCGCCCAGTCATATCCGCTGAAATGTAGAATCTTGGGCGCAATAGATTGCCCGGCATTCCCTTTCGTGAGCGCTATAGCGAGCACTGCGCCACCTATTGCGGGGAGTTCCTTGATGCGCACCGGAGGCTGATACCCCGGGGAAACCAGCAGCACTGCGTAGTCCGTTCCAAGATGGGTAGCGGTCTTCCAGTTCCCATCGGACCCAATCTCGGTAAACGGGCGGCTCCGAAATGGTTGGATCCACCATTCGGAGTTGCGCGCGTATGCAACGATCTTTGCTCCGGGAGGGCCATTGATCACTTTCCCACTCAGGTCATCCAGCAGTTCTGGACCGCCAGATTGGCTGGGCGGAGTGTGGACAAAGACAATCGAAGGACGCTGAAGATCCTGTGCAGATCGGCAAGCGGCGAGAGGAAGTAGAAAACTGCATAGAATGGCGATCTGTTTTGCGTGGGCTGCCCGTATCCGAGCCAACGGGCTGAAACGTCTAGCATTCCGAGTACTTTTCTCTTTGGGAGTAGGACGGTCGCCGTTTTCCATTTCCCGCATCTCCAATATTTCGTCGCATCGCATACCGTTTCAAGGGCTTACTTTTACAGAATTGCATTCGGTGTCGCGTCTGCAAAGACTCGAAAGAGGTATTTTGGGCAGGCTGGAGAAGCTTTGATCGGCCGGCGAGTGTTTAGAAATCCAGTCCACTTGGCCGAGAAACGGCTTACCGGAGGAAAGTGATCGTCACCACTTGCCTTGTGCGACCCTCCGGCGGGCGGTGAATCGCCGTGTTATTCGTAGAAGCAAGATTTCTGCCGAAAAGTCGGCTCCGCCGGAGGGACTTGGCGCAACGTCGACGTTGCTACCATGACCCCCAAGAACGTTACCTATACGCTGTTTGCTGAGCAAACCTTCATGATTGAGTGACCGACCGTTGGCAACAGTATCGCATCGCTTTCAATCGACATAGAAGATACATGCGGCTCGCCTTATCTGGGGTCCACCGAGTTCGTTGCGATCAACCGGAGGGCGGTAAGGCTGGGCATGAAGAAGTAGTCACCGCCCCGCGTTTCCACAAAACTTGGAAGCGCGGTGCACATGTAGGGCGGATTCGAAGCATTGGTGTCGCCCTGGATCATGAACTTGCCTTGGCCGTTGTGAGCGCCCATCAGTGGGTCGCGATCGCTTCCCTGGTGCGAATCGTTACCGTACTGGATCCACTGCTGCTGCACAAATTCGAACTGGCGGGAAATGCTGGCATTCAGCACGATGAAGATCACGCCATGTTCGTCGGCGTCATTGGCCGGCTGGTCGGGCGGCGTGTAGACGCCGTAGGGCAGGCCACGGCGCATGATGCGACGTCGATTGATGAGCGCGCCGCCGAAGCCAAAAGCATCCCGCGGATTGACGCGGCGCATGTGCGCGCCAATCGGGCACCGGCTTCCCCCGGAATCCTCACCATAGGTAAAGTTTGTGCTGCGCGCCGGGTTGGTCACGATCGCCGGATCCTCTTTATCCGGAGAAAGCAGGAGGGGCGTGCCGTCACGCCAGCGACCGACAAACTTGGCCGCGAGTTTCTCTTTCCCTCCTGCATAGCGGCTGCCGTGCTCATCGAGGTAGTGGCGGAATGTGGCGACATTTTGATGAAGCTTGCGATACACCATGAAGGTACCGCTCTTTGCCAGCAGATGCGGTACGGGACCTGCTGGAATTTCGCCCGCCTCATCCGGGTAGCCGAGCAGGAACTCGCCCGTCGCGAGAGGAACCCACTTGCCATCAGCGGTCAGTTTTCCCTGCCCTGGCTGCGACTTGCGGTCGGCTCCTTCGAAATCGGGGTTGCCGAAACCATCTGTGTATCCGAAATGTTCTTTGGTACTGTAACCGCCGTTGGCGTCAGGCAGCGCCGATGCGTCCTGCTCGTAGAGGATCCGCGCACCACCGGTCTCTTGCAGAAACTGCCGCAGAGTCGCGCAGCGACGCGCCAGCACATCCAGCGATTCCCCGTAAATCGCCACCCAAACGTGTACTTGTGAGTCTCGCCACACCGCGTCCCATCGCTCCGGCGCGCTGTTTCCAGAATCCTCCAGAATTGGCGCGCGCGCCTTCATCCCCTGTACAAACTCCACCGGGAAACTGAGCAGCGTGGCATCCGGCAGTCCCATCCGGACCAGTCCCGCGTAAGTGAACGCGATATTGAGTGTGGAATCCGGCTTCACATCCCAACGCTCCGCCGTCGTGACCTGGTCGAGAATACGAAGGAGTAACGCGCGTCCGCCCTCGGCGTTCGCAATCCCCATCAATACGAAGCGCGCGACCGGAAAGGTATATCCGCGCATCGCAAACCCTTGGATATCGGCAGCGTTCAATTTAGCCATGTTGCGCCGCAATGCTCCTGTTGAGCTTGATGCTCACGTGACCCTGTGGATCGTGATGCCCTGCTTCCGGCTCTGACATATTGCGCACACGCTCATAAAAGACGCGAAATGCCGCCTGCAACTCCGACGGAGACTCGCCCTGGTGTTTCCCGATGAAGTCAGCCACGCTCGCCTGCACCTTCAGGGCGCGCAGAGTGGATTGCACCGTATGGTTATTCACATCCGCGAAGTAAAACGTCGTGGTGAGTTGGCATTTCTTCATATACGCCACGAAGGCGTTTACGTCGAGCAGGCCAGGATAACCCACGCAGTGGCCCCAAACAGATTCGACCACCTCCGGGATTTCTTTTGCCATTGTCCTAAGGTATGGCTCCAACTCCCCATCGAAGTTACTCTCGAAGACGAGATACTGCGAGCTCAGATGTTCCTCCCTCGCGGGCGTGCCAACATAAATAAGGTCGTCCATCACAACTAAGCGGCAGATGTGGGTGCTGGAGACCTTGGCGAACGGACCCGTGGGCCCATTGGCCAAGTTCGCGAGGTATTCCCGGATAGCGCAGTCGTGCGAGATGTCCGCGTTGGGATCGCTGATGATCGGAGACAAAATGGTTAGTCCATAGACGCTGCCGCTGACGTTCGCCATAGCTTTCTCCGTTCTATGTGCCTACGGGCCCGACCCCGGTAGATCCCAGGTCTTTTTGTACTTTCACCAGAAACTGGAGGTACGCCGCGGAGAACTCGGCCGGACTCATCTCATTACAATTGCGCCCGAGATCTTCGACCGCGGCGCAGACGCGGTGCGCAGCCTTGACGTCATTGGTAGTGGCTCGCGGATAGGCGGTGTAGTAGTAGTCGGTGTCGAACTGAACCAGCGAGATGTATCGCTTAAAGGCGGTTACGGGGCGCGACATGGGGAACTTCTCGCTCCATCGCCAGACCAGGTTCAACCCGTCCGCCAGCACATCGGCGAACGCGTCGATGTACTGGTTCCAGGTTCCGTTGAAATTGCTGAAGAAGAGAAGGTAGTCGTAGGAGAGGTTCTCGATCGGCTGGCTGTTCGCCAGTCGCGGAAACGCCTGGCGTTTGATGACGACCCAACGCGCGAAGTGGATAAACGAAAGGCCGACGAGGCGAGCCTGAAGGGGTTTGATGTGCGCGAGGAGGAAGAAGAAAACTTTGAGGATCGGCGTCTTCCACGGCTTCATCGGCGTAATCGCCGTCATGGCGTAGGTTTTCCCGTTGATGTTTGTCACCGCCGCCCCCTTCCGAAACGATGCGCTTCATACTATACCGCGTCAATTCTTCAGACAATATGGATTCGATTCACTCCTGGGTGACAACATGCGGCTCGGTGTAAGTTAGTAACTCCTGGACAGTCGCAAGGGGTTCGATCGAGAGCGGGTTACATCAAGGAGAATGACCTGCCACTGTCGAATCGTTGGGCTCGGCCGCCAGATGATCGACGGAAGAGGACTTCGATTGCCATTTTCTCTGCTCGCTTCCTGGAAGTAATGCTGCTGATGTGCCGCGGTCGGGAATTCCGGCAGCCAATTTTCCGAACCTCTCCGATGGACCGAGCGCAAAGCGTGGCAAACCGCATTGTCTTTCTATGACGTCAGAGCTTACATAAGCTCAGGGAATGTGAAGATAGTGCTGACCATTCCGAGAGGCATAGGTTCGCGCTCCACAAAAACTTCAAGCAGGGTGGTGGTGTAAGGGTAGAGGAGAGAGGCCCCTTGCGCGAGGGCGGTGATATCGAATTTGATGGGCGGGACGCCAGGCCTGTCGATGGTGAGGGACTGTGGGGCATTGGGGTCGTCGCTGGTGTAGGCCTCGTAGTGGATAAGGTCGGAGCCGCTGGAGGCGATCAATTCGATCCACATCTTTTTTGGGGGTTTGCTCTCGGCGTTAAGGTTCAGCATCTCGGGGGAGATGCGGATGTAGAAGCAACGGTAACTACTGTCCGCGGAAAAGGAATCGACGATGAGAGGAACCGGGGGGTAGCCGGGGTCATCGGACTGGCTCAGGTCGTCGCCGATGAAAAGTTGAAAGTTGTAGTCGGAGACGCCATCACCGTGGTCATCGACCATGTGAATGACGAGTTGCTGCCAACCGGCGCCGCCGGAGTCGCCCCTGACGCTTTCCGCGCTCATTTTGTCGAGGGCGGCCTGGCCGAAGTTGAGGGCAGCGGCTTCCCAACTGTTGTAGGTCACGGCGTCGGCGATACGGAGGAAACGGGTGATGAAGTCGCGGACGTGGGGGTCGGGGTCGGAAATGATCGTGCCATGATTTTTGCCGTCGACGGCGATCATGGGAGCGGCGAGGCGCTCGGCGGCCCAGGGGCTGATCGTGCACCGGGTGACCTTTCCGGCCTCATCTTTGAGCTGCGGGTTGCGACGGAGGTCGAGCGAAACCTTGCGGGTATTGAGAGCACAACCGGCCCAGCGCACAGTGCCATCGGAGCCAGGGGAATTGGCTACGGCGGAGATGCCGCTATAGCCCGTATTACCGATGAAGACGGCGACGTAGGGGGTGCCGGGACCAGTGGCATAGAGCGGCGGCGTACAGAGCATGTCTTTGTGAGCCAGATCCCAGGTGTAGACGGAGGCGAGTTCTAGACCGAGCAGTACCTGGTCGCCGGCGTTGAGGAAGTCAGGGCCCAGGTCTTTGTTGCCTTTGACGAGAGCGCCGAGCCAACTGCGGCCCTGCTTACCCTGGGGCGAGCCGAAAGTCGCCGGGGCAAGGCCAACGAGATGCTTGAGGCGACTAATGCGACTGCGCGCGTCGGTGCGCGGGTAGGGATCGTTCGCGAGCCACTGGCGAAGGACGAGCATTCCGGTGGAGTGGACGATAGCATCGAAGGTGAAGGTATCGTCGCGAGTGCCGGTGCTCCACGGAGTGAATAGCAGGGCGCGGTCAAATGCCTCGCCAAGATCTTTGATGGTGACTTCATTGTTGAGTGTGACGTAGTTCCCAACGGCGATAGGAGTGACGTCAACTCCCGCGGCCTTGAGGGCATCATGCCAGGGAATGAAGCCTTGCCAATTGGCGGAGTAGCCGTGGATAAGAAGCACGCGACCTGCGGTCATGGGATTATCGGAAAGGGGTGGGAGCGCGACCGGTGTAGCGGGGTCGTCGTCGTTGTGGTGGAAGAGGCCCTTGAAGAACTGTTCGATGCCCATGGGGAACTCCGGTGGCACTGAAGTTGGGGAGCGGAAGCGCGACCGAAGTGTATCCGGTTGGGTTGGGATACTGCAAGGATGTCGCCCGCAGTAGCGGTTGGAAGCTCTCCGTCTTCTCTCATGGAGCAGTGCTCCGGGGATGGATATCGGGAATTCGGCGAGAGTTTCTAAATGCGATCCAAGTTGCCGTAAAACGGGTGACGCGTGCTCTTGGATACTATTGCCAATTCACGGTCACTGGGCGTAACGGCGATTATGCGTCAAAGTGGGAGCGTTGAACCGTAGCCGTTCCCATCGCCAACCGCTTGTGACCTGAGATCGCCGGTCCGGATGAGCGACTTGGTCTGATATGGAGTGACCGTGTCAACTCCGCTGGATCGATGGGGTAGATTTTGGAATTGTCGTTGGCTTTTGTCTTCTCCCGAGCAAAGAGCGAGCAGCAGCCTGGGTAGGCTTTGGCGACGATTGATCAGTCTGATATTCGCGGGTCGGAACCGCATAATCATGATCCGTCGGGAGCTGCCTCTGACCGTTAGCGCGAGTCCGATCGAGCCTGTCGCATAGGCCAAACGAGGGTTTTCCTTCGAGCTTGCTTCGGCTGCTGCTGGCTCTGTGCTCGACATGTATAGCGAAGTTCATCGATGAACTGTCTTTGCTTTTACCTCATTAGGGGTTGTTGCTTTGCTTTTTATGCTGCGGTTTGCTGACTGGCGATCAGCTCTGCCCTGGTTCCAATAGCCCGGACAAAGCCCAGCAACTCACGAGCGACGACGGTAATGATCTTCCCTTGGGGCTTTCCAGCCGCACCCAGCTTCATATATCGCTTGTGCATTGCGGTGTTTCGCTTTCCACGCAATTTCCTTCGCTTCTTCCGAAATGCTCTCTTGCCCCCTTCAGCAAGCCATACCAGATGCACGATGACCGACGATAGCTCCACGCTGCTTCGCCGACGATTCGTCGCAGGTGCGCATTGCCCATTTAGTGATGCCCCCGCGCCTGATTCGCTTGCCACTAGAGTCTTCGCTCGGCACCGCTCCGCAATAACCCATCATCTCTCGAGCACTGGCAAGACGAGATACCTTGCCCAGCTCGGCCGCAAGGGTCACAGCCGAGATATCTGCGATACCGCGAAGCGCCTGCAGGTCATTGATGACTTGCTGCAAAGCGGCTGAGGCCAGCTTCACTGCTTCGGTGATGGCATGCTCCAGACGCATCACCCGCGTACGCATGTGCCGGCCTCGTGCAGATAATCCTGTCGACTGGACTCCTGAGCTGGCTGCGTGAACCGCAGCTGCGCAACCCAGATCAGATAGGGTCGTTTAACGCCGGTTGGTGGACTCTGGCCGGAGCGCAAAAGAAACTTGCTCAGCCGATGCCGCGCTCGCATCTGGTCCTGCTTGGCGGCTTCACGAGCACGCACCAGATGTCGTAACGCCTCGGAGCCTTCATCGGGAACCCATACCGCGGTCAGATCACCGGATCTAAAGCAACCCGCCGGCTTCTCTGCTCCCGCCGATCTGTCTTTACCCGATCATCAGCCTTGACCGGTACCAGGTCGGCGCCACCACCTCGCACTGAACGCCCACTTCGGCGAGTTGCCAGTACACAACGTAACCGTTGGCCCCGCCTCATGACAAGCTCTCAACTTCTCTGCCGGGCCCAGCTTTCTGATCAACTTGCGAATCGACTCGGCGCGGTTCGGAATCGTGCCTAGGCCGCGGACCTCACCATCCGGCTCTCGGACTGCTACCGCGATCGTCTCGGCAATGGGCATCCAAACCTGAAGATCGTACCTTCTCCTTCATGACCGGCTCCCTTCCGCTTGTGGCCCTGAACTGTGTGTCCTGATAGATACACAGCCTAACCCACGATTAGCGCATCGGCGCCGGTACTCCATACTGACTGTGGGCAGCACTTGAGACCAACAGCCAAAGGGCTTGTCTAGGAGGCGGTATCCTCGTCGTTCCAGCCCAACCCCTGAGCTTCCTCATCACTGAGCCACACAACGTAGAAGAAACCATTCGTGGCTTCGATATGACCGAAGACGTCGCGAACATCGGACCCTACAGGGAGAAGGGGGTTAATAGCCGCGATAAGTTCGCAATCGTCTTCAAAGGCTCGCTGTCCGAATGGCTGATTGAAGGTGCTGCGTGAAACCGACGGACGGATGCGAACGAGGTATCTGCGCTTATCGCTATCCGGTTCGAGCATGCACGAGAGATGCAGGACATAGCGTCGACGTCGTGCCGTTGATTGCTGCGCATGGTGATCAGAGTTCATAGCGAACTCAGTGCGCGATTCCTGGTTCGGAGCGCCCGGGCGAGAGTGAGGCGGTTGTAACGCTGCGCCAGAATGCAGGGAAGGTTCGCTGCCATGGCATAGGCCAGCATGACAAGGCGCGCCCAGGGAGGATTCCAGAAGAAAAAAGCCGGAGCGCAGCACATCATTGCCCAGTGCGCGATTTCGGCGCGGCGCGTCTCGATGACAAACTCGTCGAGCGTGGATTCATCGCGGCCGAACATGTGTCTCTTAGCCATGCCTCCAACCCACGGTGCGCCGTCGGGCAGTTTGGACTTCCACTTACGAATTGCGAAAAGATCGCGATAGATGCGGCCGCTGTGCTCCCAGGAGCGAGGCGCGGTGAGCCAGTTGTCGTGCTCGAAGTGCGAACGCGGAATCCGCACGGCTGCGGAGCCGATCACGATGTGGATCGACGGCCATCCCAAGATGTTGGCTGCCCAAATGAGCGCGCTCATACTTCACGCCCCCTCCAAGTGGTCGTGCGGCCGAGAGCTCGCCTGGCTGTCGCGCGCCCAAAGACGAGGCAGAAGTACGCCAGCGGGACAGGGAACAGGAAGCAGGTCAGGAATCGATACGCGCCGAGTCGCCGGGCCATCCATGCGATCTGCAGGCCCAAAAGCAGATAGACAATCAAGAGGGCCAAGAGTCCCTGGCCGTGCGGCACAAGGAAAAGTAGCGTTGTGGACCACAGTGCGGAAATCCCGATGATGGATGTGGCGAGCACAATGGGCCCGGAATCAACGGCGCCCTGCGTGAAAGCCTTTGCCCAGCTTTCGGACATCTGCTGAAAACCCTCCGGGAACATCCGCATGTGCAGAGCGCCCTCGCCTCCGAGGCACTGAATGCGGGCTCCGCAGGTGCGGAGGTTGCCGGCCCAACGAAGATTTTCAAGCACTACTCCGGGGACCGCCGCGTGGCCTCCTGCCTGGAAGTACAAGTCCCTGGGGATCAGCAGGCACTGTCCAAAGAGCTGAGGGGCGGCAAGCGGTCCGAAGCCGCCGGCGCCCGCGGCCATGAGGATGTTAAACACGAGCGACATCTGCTCATAGGGCGCGTGAGTCGCGTGGAACGGCAAGATGGAGAGGACCAGTTGGGGATCTCTTTGACGCAGCCAGCATGATTTGATCCTGCCAAGGCCGCCGGGCAGGAAATAGGTGTCGGCATCGAGGAATAGCAAAAGGTCGCCACTCGCGAGTTGAGCGCCCTGCAAGCATGCCCAGGATTTGCCGGTCCATCCAGCGGGTTTCGCGGAAGAGGTGACGACACGCGCGCCGAGAGCTGCACCGAGGGGAGCTGTCTGGTCATTCGACCCGTCATCGATGACCAGAACTTGTTCCGGATGGGCGCCTGATTCGGCGATCGACCGAAGAATGCGAGGCAGGTTCCGCTCTTCATTCCGCGCCGGGATGATGATGGAGAGGCTGGGTCCGGTGGCGGATACAGAGGAGGGACACGTCGGAACCCTGCGGATCAGGAGATAGCCGGCAGGGAGTCCGAGCGCGCAGATTAGTGCGGGAATGATCATGCGGTTTCCCCAGCATATTGCTCGGCGATCATCCGCGCGACGTGCTGGCCGCTCAAGGCGACCATGGGCATGCCCGCTCCGGGATTGACGCTGCCGCCGACGAAGAACAGGTTGCGAAAGCGCGAGCTCTGTTTCGGAGCTTTGAAGGCAAAGTTGCTTCTGCGATCGCATACGACCCCGTAAATGGAGCCGCGATTGGAGCCGTAGCGTGCTTCGATATCGAAGGGCGTCCAGAAATCCTCTACGACAATGTGACGGCGCAGATCGGCAAGGCCCATGCGCTCGAGCTTGTCGAGACAAACAGTCTTCAACGCAATGTAATCGTCGCGGGTGGTCAGGCGGCTTTCGTCGAGGGGCGGGATGTGGGGAAGAATCTTGATGTTGTCGCAGCCCGGCGGCGCTTGTGAGGGGTCGGTGCGGGTGGGGGCCACTACGTACAGCGTGGGATCGTCGGGAAGTCTCCCTTGGCGGAAGACTCGGCGAAAGTGGGCGTGCAGATCCTGTGAGTAGAAGAAATTGTGATGCGCGAGTTGCGGGTAAACGCGATTCAGCCCCAAGTGGATGACGATCCCCGAGCATGAAGGGCGGAAGCGGCTCACCTTCTTCATGGCGGATGCGGGCGAATCGAGTAGCTTCTGCATCGCGGGGATGACTTCCATGTTGGAGACGACGAAATCGGCACGCAGGAAATCGACATCACCACGGCGACCGCGTAGTTCCACTCCGGTTACGCTGCTGTTGGCGTGCTCGATTTGCAGTACTTCCTGACCGAGACGGACTGTGACGCCGCACTCCTCGAGACGGCGGCGGAACGCGTGAGCGAGCTGATAGAGGCCGCCCGATACATACCAGAGGCCGAACTCCATCTGGATATTGGGCATGAGATTCATGAAGCCCGGAGAATCGAGCGCGCTGGAGCCGACGTACTTGATGAAGTACTCGAAGATGTCGCGCAGGTAGGGATTGCTCAGCCGCTTGTAGATGCTTCCGGACATGGAGCGGAAGTAGTCGAGGTCTCGCGCATCCTTCCAGCCGTAGAAGCGCAAGAACTGGAGAAATGTGTCGAGGCCGCGGGCCAGATAGCCGCGCTCGACCACCTGGTACTGGCGGCGTGAGTAGGCAGCGAACGCTTCAAACTCTTCAATCACCCGCGGCCCGAAAGGCGCCAGTTCGGCTCGCATCCGCTCGGGATTTTCCCAGAGATTAAGCACCGTCCCGTCCTCGAAGAAGTTGCGCCATTGCGGATCGACCCGCCGGAGCGCGATGTAGTCTTCGAGCCGCTTCCCGTCGCCTTCAAAGATCGGCCTGAACATCTGGGGAAGGGTGAAAATCGACGGACCGAGATCGAAGCTGAACCCCTGAGTCTGTAACTGATTCAACTTCCCACCCAGTTGGTCGTTCTTCTCGATAATCGTCACATCGAAGCCTTGGCGAGCGAGCATGATGGCTGCCGACATTCCGCCGATCCCGGCGCCGATAACCGCCACGTGCTTTGAGCCGTGAGAGCCGCTCATAGTCCTCCCACCAGGGAAATCGTGATGCTCTCGGGCTTGTTGCCTACGACGAATGAGCAATCTTCAAAACGAGGGGGGCCCATGCGCCAGCGGGGATTGTTTGAGGCTCCGACCGGCTCTCGCGGGATGCCCAATAGGTTGTGATCGAGCTTGTGATTGGCGTTGCGGTCCTCGTAGACACTGACTGCATACGTGCCCGCCGGCAGGTCGAGCGCGATGTGAGCCTGAGCGGTGCCGGGCGAGATGGCGAGAAATCCCCGGCGAACTGCCTTGGCAGTATCTCCTGGAAAGCCTGCGGGTGATTGAAAGACGAGGTAGGCCAGTTCACCATGAGCCTCGGGGGTGAGGCGGACAGTGATGTCGAGGCGGGTGCTGGAAGGTGCCTGTGCGTTAGTGGGCGCAAAGCAGGCTGCTCCGAGCCACAGCGCCAGGAATAAACGCGCCAGCCGCGATATCGGTCCGGCAGTGCTGTGGCGGAACTTGAGCAGGCCGGCAAGTTGTCTGCTGGTCCTGGCGGTGAACGGGAACCAGTTGATTTCGCGGCTACGCAGGCTACCAGCAATCATGAGAGTTTTGCTGCGGGAAAAAGCGCGGAGCCCCTCCGGTCCGTGGTACCGGCCATACCCGCTGAGCCGGTTGCCGCCAAAGGGGGCGTGGGGGTTGGCGATCATGCGAATCACGTCGTTGACCGCGCAACTGCCGGCGGACAGCGCCGTGGCAACGCGCCGCGCTCGGTGCTTATCTCTCGTCCAGATGCTGGCGCCAAGAGCGAAGTCCGTAGCGTTCGCTAGGGCCAGGGCTTCTGCCTCGTCTCGAAACGGTGCAACGCACAGGACCGGCCCAAAGCTCTCCTCGGTGAGAAGGCTAGACTGTGGTGGAACGTCCGTAAGCAATATCGGGGTGCGACCCACGGAGGCGGGATCCAACGGCCATTGCAGGGTGGCTCCGCAGGAGAGCGCGTCCTCTACTTGTTCGCACAGCAGACCCGATTCCTCTTCCCCGAGCGGATAGAGGTCGGCATGCATGTCTTTATCGACATTGAGCTGGGCGATCCGTAGCCCTAGGCGCAGCACAAATTCGCCGTAGATGGACTGCTGCACAAACGCGCGCTTAGTTCCAACGCAAACCCGGCCGGAGTTCGAATACGCCCCGTAAGTTATGCCTTCCACCGCGCGCTCGAGGTGGCAATCGGCAAACACCAGGGCGGCATCTTTCCCGCCCAATTCCAGGATTGATGGAATCATGTGCTTTGCAGCGCTCAGTGCCACGATCTGCCCATTGCGGGTGCTCCCGGTAAAGAAGATGACGTCAGGACGGGCCTCGATCAGAGCAGCGGAGTCCGCGGCGTCATTATGCAGCACCTGTACGACGTCTGCAGGAAGTCCGGCTTCCGCGCAGAGTCTCGCGATCAGGTGCGCGGTGGCGGGCGCGCGCTCCGATACTTTAAGCACGACCGCATTCCCGGCCGCCAAGGCGGTGATCATGGGGACCATCGCCAACTGGAACGGGTAATTCGATGGGCCAAAGATAAGTGCAACGCCATACGGCTCAAGAAGGCTTTCGAATTGTATGCCACGAAAGAACAAGGCCGGCTTGCTGAGTCGGCGAGCACGCAGGATCTTCGGCGCGTGCGACTCGTAGTAGCGCAGCATTTCGAGGGTCACCATCACGTCACCCGAGAGCGAGTCGAGCAGCGGCTTTGAGGTTTCCTGTGCGATCGTGATCGCGATGCCTTCGCATTCTGAGGAGATCGCCTGGCGAAGACGGGACAGGTGCTCGCAGCGGCGAGACACTGTGAGCGCTCCCCAGCGCGATTGCGCCTGCCGCGCTTGTTCGACGATTCGATCTGCTTCTACTGAAGTCATGCCAGGACCACCTCTAGCGGCTTTGCCGTCGGGTGGGGCACTTCGTATTTCTTGCAGATCAGGTTGGCGGAGATGCGTGCCGACTCGAAAATAGTAGGCAGACCGCTGCCGGGATGAGTGCCGCCGCCCACCAGGTAGCAATTCGAGAACTCCTCAAACTCGTTGTGCGGACGCAGGTAGAGCATCTGATCCCAGCTATGGGCCATGTTGAAAGTGGCGCCAAGAAAGACAGAGTGTTTCCGCTCCCAGTCCCGCGGAGTGATGATGAGTTCACGCTGGATATACGGGGCCAGATCTCCATATTCCGTGCGTTCCCGAATCGTCCGCAGTACCTGCGTCCGCATCTCAATCTTGTACTCGTCCCAATCGATGCCACTGATGTTGTTTGGCACCGGCGCAAGGATGTACAGAGCGGAGTGACCGGACGGCGCCACGTAAGGATCGACCTTGCTGGAATTGCGTACGTAGACGGACAGGTCGTCGAAAGAGGCCTGCCCGCGAGAAATAGCTTCAATGTTCCGCTTGTAGTCGCGGGCGAAGACGATGGTGTGATGTTCCGCGTCGTAGGTGCGATTGAGGCCCAGATACATCATGAATGTCGAGCACGAGAACTTTCGCTTGCGCAGCTTCGCAGGTTTGTGGCGGCCCAGCGCCCTCTCGTCGAACAGGGTGGCCATGGCGTGGCCGAAATCCGCGTTTATGACAACGTCGTCGGCGAAGACCTTTTCACCCGTTGTCAGTTCAACGCCCACGACGCGGCGGCCTTCGAGAAGAACGCGGGCTACGGGCGAGGAGGTGTGAATCTCAGCTCCCTCTGACGCAGCCACGTCGGCCAGTGCATGGCTTATGCGCGAAAGGCCGCCCATGACGTGGTAAACGCCATGAGCGTGTTCTGTGTAGGGAATCATGGCGAATAGCCCGGGACAGTCCCACGGAGACATGCCAAGATATTTTGACTGGAAGGTGAAGGCGAGGCGCAGTTCCTCAGAGCGGAAATAATCGCCGAGAACGCTGTAGAGGGATTGGCCGGCAGCGATGTGGGGCGCCGCGGCGAGCAAAGTCGGGCTCATCATGCTGGCGACGGTTCCGTATTGCTTCTGCAGGCAGGGATAGAGTTTGGCGAACCGCAGGCTCTCACGCGCCAGAAAACGGTCCAGGTTCGCGCCGTCACCGGGGAAGTGCTTTTCAATCTCAGCCTTCATCGCGTCGGGTTGCGATCGCACCAGCATGGTCTTGTCGGGGAACTTCAGAGCGTACATAGGGTCGAGCTTCTTAAAGGCCAGATAATCGCTCGATCGTCGTCCTCCCTCGGCGAACAGCTCGTCAAGGAGGAATTTCATCATGAGAAAGGTAGGGCCGAGATCGAAGCTGTATTCGCCCAGGCGCAACTCGGCGTTGCGACCTCCGATCACGTCCTGCTTTTCAAAGACCTGAACACTGATGCCGCGCTGCGCAAGAAGCATGGCAGCCGCAAGGCCGCCAGGCCCCGCCCCCACGACGATCACGCTTCGTTTACTCGATGACTTTCGGTACTCGCCCATTCCTCGACGCTAGGGGAGATCCGCCGATGATCGAGGCGAAGCGCGGTATCGAATTGCAATCGCTTGCGTAATGCGCAGAAAGTTGGCGAGTTTGTTGCATCGCGGTAAACCAATGAAATACGCTAAGCCGGGACAAGCGCTATCGACTCGTTCCTGTTGTGATCACGATTGCTTTACAAGCTCCCTTGATCAAGCTGCGATAGGTGTGCTTCTGCATCGAGTCGAAGTAGATAGAGTCTCCGGCCTGAAGCGTGAATGTCTCGACTCCGATCATCATCTCCAGCTTGCCCTGGATCAGATAGAGAAGTTCCACGCCCTGGTGATAATGCGCGACGACCTGCTCGGCGGAGACAGCATGGAAATGCGCCAGGTAGCCGCTCAACTTGCGTTCGTTCACCCGAAAGTCAAGGCTCTCGAAATCCCAAGGTGCCTGAGCGGATTCGGGTCTGAAGGGAACCGCATGCGCTCATTCCGCCGCACAACCGCCACGACATGCCTCTTCCTCGGATCGCTGAAGAAATAGTCCAGACCGACGCTGAAAACCAGAGCGATACGAGTGAGCGTGGGCAGAGTCGGAACCAGCCGCCCGTTCTCGAGCCGCGAGAGCATTGCGGTCGAAAAGCCGGTGTGTTCCGCAAGCTGCGCCAGGCCCATGCTGCGCCGCAATCGCAGCGTGCGCAGCTTGTCCGCTATGGCATAAGGCCGAAGCGCTTCCTGCACTGTACCCGCTTCATTGACACTCGTTTTAGTTTGGGTCGCATTGAGAGGTCCTAATCTCTGGCTTGCCATCTGCCGCACCTCACTTCCTTTACTGACAATCAATGGTCGTTACGCGACCGTCAAGGGATTGGTGATCTATGCAAGCCATGGCCGACGTGGGTTGGACTCGTTCCCGGATGCTGTTTCCGATTGCGCATTAGGTCACCGATGTCCCCGCGCACCTTAGTTCTCGCTGTTCGCGTCCTGGCCCGGAATCCACTCTTCACGGCCGTTGCAGTGCTCGCCATTGGCCTTGGCGTGAAAACGAGCTCCGCGGTTTTCAGCGTTGCCAATGCGGTCCTGCTTCGTCAGCTTCCGTATCGCGAACCCGGCAAACTCGTCATCGCGGGCATGGAACTCCGCCAGCGCAATGTGAAGAATCTGCCTTTCTCCAATGCTGGCCGACCTCGGGCATGCCGCCGGGCGCATTTCGGTCGTGCTTTGGACGCTTGGAACGGACACCATCACCGCCCCAGACGGGATTTGGCCTCGCGGACATAAGCTCACCTTTAGTCAAGCGCGCTCGGCAAGTTAAACAACCGCGGTAGTGTGCCCGCAGCGCTGTTAACAGTCATGTCTAAAGCCTTTGTTTTCATGCTTCCGTAGATCGATTAGACGCGCGAACAACTTCGTACATGTTTAACCTTCCCAAAAATATGAAAACCAGATTCTACTTCTCCGCGTTGTCGCTTCCCTCTCGAAAGGTCCTGGCAAACGGCAACAGAAGAAAGACCGGATTCCCCGGTCATCTCGATTCGGAAAGGAATCGTTTTCTCATGATGAGCTCCCCCTCGTATTCGTCTCAACAAGCCGCGCGCTCACACGCCGTTCGCATGTTTGCTCTTGGAGCGATTTTGCTCGGCTGCGGACTTGTGACTTCGCCCCTAGCGGCCCAGACGTCCGCCAATGTCAGCATCAATGCTGCGTCGAACATGGGCAGTGTCCCGTCCCAGGGTGGTTATGGCGTGGGCTCGTCGGTCTATGACGGCTACATGACCAACCAGGGGCTTGGAGCCGCGCTGAAAACGGGCGGATTTAATGCCATCCGTTACCCTGGCGGCTCGTATGCCGACATCTTCAACTTCATCAGCGGCAGCAACAACACGTTGAATAACGGTGGCTATTTCGCCCCCGGAGATACCTTCGACAACTGGATCGCCGACCTCATTCGGCCCTCCGGAGCCAAGGGAGTGATCACGATCAACTATGGCTCGAACACAACCAACAACGGGCCGGGTACTACCAGCACAGCCGCGAGCTGGGTGCAGTACGCCAACATTACCAACAACGACGGCATTCTGTACTGGGAGATCGGCAACGAGATCTATGGCAACGGCTACTACTCCGGTTTTAACTGGGAGTACGACCTGCACGTCCTGAATCAGACTGCGTCGGCCCGCGTGGGCAACTCGGCTCTTTCGCCCTCGGCATATGGAACCAACGCTGCGGCGTTCATCAAGGCCATGAAGGCGGTCGATCCGAATATCAAGTGCGGCGTATACCTCAGCACTTCCCCGTATGTTCCAGGTTGGAATCAGGGCGTGCTGACCGCCCTCTCCAGCGCTCTCCAGGGTTCTGGCTACACGCTCGATTTCGTGATCGATCACTGGTATCCCAACGGAACCGATGCGCAGGTTTTGGCCGCCCCGGCGACCGTCAGTTCCGAGATTTCGACGTTTCGCTCCGCCATCCAGCAGTACTACACCCTCGGCAACGGCAGCCAGATTCAGATTCTGGTTACCGAAGCGGCTGCAAACCGCAACGGCGGACTTTACCCCTATCTCTTCACCGCCGACCAGTACCTCTCCTGGTTCGAACAGGGAGCGTCGAACGTCGACTATCAGGAATTGAATAGCGGGGTCTTCGAGGATTCATCGACGAACACGCCCGACGGCCCGTGGTATGGCGTGCAGTTCGACTCGTTGGTGGCGCGCCCCGGAGATCGGCTGGTCTCGGCCAGTTCGTCCAATTCGCTGCTGCGCGCGCATGGAGTGCGGCGCTCGGACGGCCAGGTCGGCGTGGTTCTCATCAACGACGATCCCAACAACAGCACCACGGTTTCGATAAGCGTCTCCGGGGCGGCACTCTCCACAATCGGCACCAAATACACCTTCGGCAACGCCAACTTCTCCCCAGGAGCCAACACGCCGAACTCCGGTATTGGCTCCAGTTCCATCAGCGGAGTGGGCAACAACTTCAGCATCACGGTGCCGGCCTACACTTCGGTGGCAGTGGTCATCCCACAAACCTCAACCAACACCGCGAACCTCATCGCCAACGGCAACTACATCATCTCCAACTATCAGACCGGTCTGACGATCGACGATTACGGGTTCAGCAAGACCGCAGGAACGTACCTGGACATGTGGCCTGCCACCGGTGGTAGCAACCAGACCTGGACCGTGACCAATCTGGGGAACAACTATATCTACCTGACCAGCGCCTACAGCGGCCTGGCCATGGACGTGTACGGAGGATCGACAAGCTCTGGAGCCAAGATCGATCAATGGTATTGGTCCAACACCTCCAACCAGATTTGGAAGGTGGTCAGTATGGGCAACGGCAATTACGAGCTGCTGAGCCAGAAGAGCGGCTTGGCTTTGGGCGTTCCCGCGGCTATCTCCGGCAGCGGTTCCCGAACTCTGCTGAACGGCACAGGGCTGGATCAGGAAACGGTCACCGGGGCTGCTAACCAGCTTTGGTCCTTCAACAACTGAATTGGGATTCCTCCCCGGTTCCATAATTTCCGGCGTCAATCCGCATTCCAGCGATCGTCTAGAGTGGCGATCGCCCGGATTGCGCCGGAGTTCACACTCGACCTCGTCTTTGCGCCGCCCATTTGCAATCTGGTGATATAGGGTGTGTGAAGCGATGCCATACTGTTACCAGCCTTATGCCATTTAGCGTTCGAGGGGAGTACAGGAAGAAATGAGGCAAATCGGTTTTCGCCTGGCCGCCGTCATCATACTTGGCGTGATTTCCGCAGCATGCGTAGCAGGCCAGCAGGCCAATCGGTTTGTCGTCGAGCACGATGATCGGACGATTGCCCTGGAGCCATACGGCCCTAACATCGTTCGCGTCACTCTGAGCGCAGAGAAGTCTTCAGCAATTGCGGCGCCGGGCTACGGAATCGTCGGTACGCCGTCGATCGCTGGCTGGACGCGCGAAAAGGACGGAGACGGGTACGATGTGTTTCGCTCGGGCCGAATGGTGGTCCGTCTTGCTCCGGAGACTCTACCGGGTCCGCATCCGATGCCGCTCGATGAATTGAATCTGAAACTGAGAGGCCGCTACTTCTACGGATACGAGAGCCGCGGGACCTACAACGATTCCTTTTCAGTGAGCACCGCGGAGGGCAAGCCTCTGCTGACCATGCGGCGATGGTCGATGTCCCCGAATGCGGCAAAGGGCGAGGAGAAATCAAAGGACACAAAGGGCGATGCC
Source organism: Occallatibacter riparius (assembly GCF_025264625.1). Taxonomy (NCBI): domain Bacteria; kingdom Pseudomonadati; phylum Acidobacteriota; class Terriglobia; order Terriglobales; family Acidobacteriaceae; genus Occallatibacter; species Occallatibacter riparius. Next base: position 3,445,724 of record NZ_CP093313.1, on the reverse strand, counting down.
GGGTACCACATCGCAGCGACATTCGATTCGCCCACAGGCGAGCACTATTACGGCCTCGGGCAGCAGCAACAGGGTGATCTGGATCTGCGCGATCATCGCATTCGATGCTGGCACGACTATTCGGCGATAGGCGGCGAGAACGTATGTGTGCCGTTCATGGTCTCAAGCCACGGCTATGGACTGGTCTGGGACAACCCATCGAAGACGACGATCGATCTTGGCTTTAATCAGCAGAACGTGTGGTCTTCGGAGATTGGTGAGCGCGTTTCGTTCTTTGTCATCGCGGGTAACACGAGCGATGAAATTTATGAAGGGTACCGCCAACTCACCGGGGCCGCTCCACTTCTGCCCAAGGCAAGCTACGGATACATCCAGAGCAAGGCGATCTATCCCACGCAGGAACAGCTTCTAAATGTTGCGAAGGGATATCGCGACCGCAAGTTGCCCCTGGATGTGCTGGTCGTCGATTTCCTGAACATGACGAAGCAGGGGGAGATGGATCTGGATCCAGCGCGCTGGCCCGATCCAGCGGCAATGAACCGGCAACTACATTCGATGGGTATTAAAACGCTGCTTAGCGTATGGCCGCACTTTTCAGAGGGCACGCGCTTCTATGACATGCTCCTGAAGAACGGCTGGCTGATCCTCACGGCGGATGGGAAGCCTGACCGAGGTGGCTACACGAAGGAGGTTGGACCGAATCTTGACACCACGAATCCTGAAGCGGCGAAGTGGTGGTGGGAGTCGATCCGAGACCGATATGTAAAGCCGTACGGGTTCGATTACATCTGGCTGGACGAGACGGAGCCGGACGTCGACCCGCAAAATGACGTTTTCCACATTGGTTCCGGCGCGCGCTATTACAACGTCTATCCGCTGTTTCATACAGCCTCTGTCTATGAGGGGTTCCGGCGCGACTTTGGAGACAGCCGGCGGGTGATGATCCTCGCGCGCGCCGCATACCTCGGCGCGCAACGCAATGGGACCGTCTTCTGGTCCAGCGACATCACTTCCACCTGGGACATGCTGAAGCGCTCCATTCCGGCGGGGCTGAACTTTACGGCGAGCGGAATGCCGTACTGGGACACGGACATCGCTGGCTTTTTCTCACCTCAGGTTTATGCGAATTATCACGCCGCACACAAGCCGCTGGTGGACGCATCGGATGTACGGGGCACGGTCGACGGGTATGAGGACTATCCGGAGCTGTTTGTGCGCTGGTTCCAGTGGGGCGCCTTCCAGCCCGTGATGAGGGCGCACGGAGAGAGAGACCACAATGAAGTCTGGTCCTATGGCAAAGAGGCCGAACCCATCCTCGAGAAGTATCTGCGCCTGCGTTATCAGCTCATGCCATACACTTACTCGCTTGGATACAGGAGTTATCAAACCGGCGCTCCTTTCATGCGCGCGCTGTTCATGGATTTTCCGGATGACCCGAACGTAGCCGACATTCGCGATGAATACATGTTCGGCCCCGCGTTCCTTGTAGCACCAGTGGTCGAGCAGGGAGCGACGAGCCGTCGCGTTTATCTGCCGGCGGGCTGTGACTGGTATAACTACTGGACCAACGAACGGATCAAAGGTGGACAAACCATCACCGCTGCTGCGCCGATCGATACGCTCCCACTCTTCATTCGGGCGGGCTCGATTGTGCCGCTCGGCACGCGCATTCTGAGCACCCAGGAAAAACAGGACATAGCTGCCGTTCGTGTGTACCCGGGAGCAGACTCGGACTTCACCCTCTTTTCTGACGATGGTACGACCTATGCGTATGAGAAAGGCTCCGGATTAGTTACGCATCTCCACTGGGACGATGCGAAGCAGACCCTGAGCCACGAGGGAGCGGCCGCGTGGAGCGAACCGGACTCCAAGGTGGTGACGATCATTCGTCCTTGAGGTTCGCAATCTGAAGGTGCGCCCCCGCGCACGTCGCGGATGTGTGCGCAAGCATAATCCGCAGAGCAGGACCGAATATGCCATCGCCAACGCTGCATCGCCCAGATTTCAAAGAGTACTTGGCCCGGCCCTTTTGCAGACCGCGAAATAAGGCTGGTTCGATAGACTCTCATTGAACGCCGGATACATCCACGATCTTCCGTTACCGTCTGCCAGCTCAAAGTAATACTCTAGCGAAAACCCGCTCTCTGTGTATTCTTTCGGAATCGCGGTCGCATACGCGCCGTTTGCGCTGGTCGCGTCCAACACCTGCCAGCGCTCCGCCTGATTGACGTGCCGATAGCGAAGCCGCACCGTACGCAAGGCGTGTGTGCCTTCCTGGCCCGGAACGGAGAGCCTCAACGCAAGGACTTCTCCCGGCGCGAATTCTTGCGGAGGCGTATGTTGGCAAATCATCGGGCGCCGCGTCCCCGCGAGGGTATTCATCTCTTTAGCCGCCCCTCGGCGGGAGCTTGTCTCGGCCTGGTTCAACTGAATCGTTGCCTTCATTGCGGCAAGATCCTTATCAATCTCCGGCAGTCTGTCGAACCAGTGGCCGCTCCGCTTCGGGATGCTGCCGTAGGACACATTCGCGCGATAAACGTTCTTCGCGCGCTGCGCCATTGAGGACCACGCATCTCTCGCTTGCTGATAATGCTTGATCGCCGCATTGCCGGCGCTTGTATCCTCGGTTCGCTGAAAGAGATCGTAGAGCACCGCACTCCGCAGCTTATGCGCGAAGAACGTCCCCAATCCGATCTGGATCAGCACATCCTCCTCGATCCGCCTGAACGCACTCCCGCCGCGCGCGGTTGTTGTGCGTGTCGCTGTGTTTAGCCAATGCGTCGCATTGCTGACGCACTGCTCCAGCCATCTCGCCACATCGATCGGTGAATATTTCGCACTTGGCGCGCCCTGAACCAGCGACTGCACATACTCGGCCACACTCGAAAATATCTGCGGATCCAGCGGACTGACGGCCCCGAATATCTTCGGGACCGGCGTGTCTCCATAAGGAGAGGGCTCGCTGCCCTCCACGATCGGCATATTCGTCGGGAGTTCGTACCATAGATCGTGGTTACTTGCCGAAGGCAGATGTGCGGAGGTCAGCAAAGGAAGAATCCGGCTTGCGTGCGCAAGTGAGCTCTCTGTCGCCTCGGTGCCGGAGCCAAACTCCGTGCGCATGGCTCGGCGCCACGTCTCAGGGGCACCATCCGGGTTGTAGAGCCTTCGACCCCAGACGCGGTAATAGAGATCGTATTTCTCCCAATCCTGGCTGGGACTCAGGGATGGATCGACGTACGCACAACGTCCTCCCTGCTGGCCTGAGCCCTCGCGCCCTTTAAAGGTCAGGGGCTCCATCAGGTCCAGGCCTGTGGCTCCGCAAAAGCTCGCGGTGCGCCCGTATGCTGCAGCCATCTCGGGATCCACCGAGAGCAGGTGCCGCTGGGTTCCCGGCCAAAGCCTGAACCACAACTTGTAACGCGTGCCCTGGCGCAGGAAATCCGCGTAGCCGTAACGCGTAAAGCTTCTAGAGCCGCTACTGAACCGAAACAGGTCTTCATTCGCTTTCGATAACTGCCCATGAGGAATCTCCAGCGCGCGAATGTCGGCCTGCTGATATCCAAGGCTCTGATGCTCGGCCGAGTATTTGGCTCCCAATTTCACCGGCATACCCGTAGCGACCGCAATGTCGATGATCTTTTCATCCACGCCCTTCGCGTGCATGTCGACCTCGATGGTCCGTCCCGCACCGGCGATTGCCTCAAACACCGTTTGCCAGAACGCGTAGCTTCCTTCGGGAATTCCGCTCTCACCGTGCACGCGCAGGGTGAGCCCCTGAATCTCCGGACACAATCTCAAAATCATCGCGAGTGCGTCGCGGCAATAGTGCGCGTGATTCTCCGGCGTCAATCCTTCGATACGGTGATATGCGTCCGGGCTTTCTGTCCACTGGTATGCGTGTGTCCAGATGCCCAGTTGGAACTGCAAACCCCTCGCAGCCGTTTCGGCTGCAATGAAGCGGAGCATATCCAGATTCTTCGCGCGCTCGTCTGCGCTAAGCGGAGTCGGAGTTGCCAGCCTGGTTCCGTCAGCGGCGGCAACTTGAATCACGCGCACTTGCGGGTATTCAGGAACATCAACGAGATATGGATAGACAAAATGGAAGTAGTCGTCCGTCACCCCGCGCGGAAAATCGTACTCCAGCCCGAAAGCCATCGTGAACCGGTTGAAGCGGCTCGCAACCAGCCGGTCCAGGTATCCGCTCCAGAAGCTCCTGTCGTAATACCAGGGCTTGTCTTCCAGCTCACTGCAGAAATAGCGACTCACGCCACGCACTTCGTTCGCGGGCTGGTCTTGCAGTGCGGCAGCCAACTGCAGCGACTTCAGCGGGTCATCACCATATTGCACCCGCTCCGCCAATTCGAGCAGCGCGTATACAAATCCCCTTGTATCGATTGCCGAAACGAGAATGCCGGCCACGCCTCCCACTCTTCCCGGCGCGATCCGCAGACTCTCAGCCCTGGTCAGTTCTGCATGAGGGAACCCCCTGGCCAGGGGCGATTCAGAGTTCGCCAGAACAATGCAGAAACCTGCGCCTTTTGTCGGTTCCGATCCCCGAGCCAGTTCGTGCGCTATACCCTTTGCGTTGAGCGCTTTTGTCAGACACTCCGCGGCTCTCTTCGCCGCTGGGCTTGACGCCCCTGAATTCTCCGGGTCGATGATCAGACAAACGCGCCCCATACCTGCGGCAAGACCGGCTGGCGGAAGACCGCAAAACCCCGCGGCACCAGCCAGTTTTAGAAACTCTCTGCGCTGCAGGTTGCGTACGGCATTGGACTCCATGGGCAAGAACTCCAGAGTGGATTAGCGATAGGCGAGGCTGCCCGACTTCCACTCGGGTGCGAGCTGCACCGCCTGGCGGATCGCCTCGATGAGACTGCGCTCGTCGGCCTTTCCGGTGCCTGCGATGTCGAAGGCGGTCCCATGGTCGACGGAGGTTCGCACAACAGGCAGGCCGATAGTGATGTTGACCCCGGACTCGATACCCAGGACCTTGACCGGGCCGTGGCCCTGGTCGTGGTACATGGCAATCACCAGGTCAAATTCCCCGCGCTGCGCACGAAAGAAGAGCGTATCGGCAGGCAGAGGGCCCTCGACGTTCCAACCGAGCTTGCGGCAGGTTGTAATCGCGGGCACGATCTTCTCTTCCTCCTCGCCGTAGCCGAATAATCCGTTTTCCCCGGCGTGTGGATTGATTCCGCAGACACCGATGCGCGGATTCGAAATCCCGGCTTTTTCGAGCGCATCGTGACCGCGGGCGATCGTGCGTTCGACTAGGCCTGGCTCGATGCGGCGGATCGCATCGATGAGCCCGATGTGCGTGGTCACATGCAGCACCTTCAGCTTCGGCGTGGTCAACATCATCGAAACTTCAGGCGTGCCGGTGAGGTAAGCCAGAAGCTCGGTGTGTCCTGGAAACTTGTGCCCCGCAGCGTGCAGAGCTTCCTTGTTGAGCGGGGCAGTACAGATTGCCGCAACTTCACCTTGCAAGGCTAGGCGCGCTGCCACTTCGAGATAGCGATAGGCCGCCTCGCCGGCATCGCGCGCGAGTCTGCCCCACGCAAGGTCGGCGGAGATGTTGTGAAGATCGACGCAGTCAATTGTGTGCGGCTCGAAGCGAGCAATCTGGAGGCTGGAATCGGAAAGGCTGCGCACTTCGATGCGCACCTGGGTGATCTCTGCCGCGGAGCGCAGGCGCTGTGCGTCGCCGATGACGAGCGGGCAGCACAGGTCGTGCACCTCCGGGTGCGAAAGGCTCTTCACGATAATCTCGGGACCGACGCCGGCGGCATCTCCCATGGTGATGGCGATGATGGGTTTTGCCATATCGTTTTCAGGATACAGACGTTCTTCCTGCGCGGATACGCGCGGGTGAGTGACCAGGCGCTGAGAGAAACTCGCGGCAACGGATCAGTGCTCCCGATGATCCGAAGCCGCCGGCCTTGGTGATGATCGGCAGCGGACGCGTCCAGCCTTCAGCCATGGAAAAGGGGATGCCGGGCTCAACTTCGTCGACGATGCGCAGGCGGCGAATGCCCAATTCATCGAGAAGGGCACGGGCTGTTTCGCCTCCCGTCGCCACAACTGCTCCAGGCAGCGCGGCACAGGGCCCGAGCATCCTGGCAACATTCTTTGTGAGAAGGGTCGATTCGCTTTCGGAGCAGCGCTCGTTGTCATCGAGTGCGACAAGCACATCGCGCCGCGATTGCAGCGCCGTGAGCACGGGCGCGACGTTCACCGTGGAGCTCAGCACCGACGCCATCGTGAGACGGAACGTGGTCACATCGGGCAGCGCAGAAAGCAGCGCGGCCTGTTCGCGCGACACGGACGAGACGCTGCCCACCACGAACAGAGTAGGGCGTCTGGAGGTCGCCGCGACTTGTTGCGGCTGCCCGGTGGTTGAAGATAGTCGCCCGGCGCGATGCAAATGCGCGGCAAGGCCGGCGGAACCTGCCCACACGGCCCGATCGCCCAGGACCATGGTTGCTTCCGCGATGCGGCGCAGATCGTCATCGCTTTCGGCATCGCAGAGGAGCACGTCCGTTTGGTGCGACAGCATGACCATCAACTGCTCGAGGCTGCGTGCATCCGCACGGACCGTCGCAATGTCGATGATGCGGCACGAGAGCCCCGCTGCACCGAGTTGCGCGGGGATATCGCCCTCGTGGAGTTGCCGGCCATCGACGATCTGCCGTCCGCCGATGGTGATGCGGCCTTGCGCCGGAAGCGCAGGTGCCATCACGATGCAATGCTCTTCGCCGGCCGGTGCAATCGCGTTCAGTTCTCTCAGAACGGCGGCGAGTTCCGCTGCGAAATGGCCGCGCAGAGTCGAATCGAGTTTCTTGAAGATAAGACTGCCGGGCCGAAGTGCGCGATGGTCGTGGCGGGCGCGAACAATCTGGGAAGTAATGCCTGCGGCCTGACCGGCTGAAAGACAGCGCGTATTGGCATCGATGGATAAGATGTCGCTGTCGGGCAAGGTTGTGCAGTCTTGCGGCAAGCCCAGCGTAACGATAGCCGTGGGCCCGTGCGCTGCACACGCTGCCGCGGAGTCAGCCGCGCCTGTCAGATCATCGGCGATGATGATGATTTCAGCCACGCTCTACTCCCTGGCCGGCGAGTTCGAGTGTGGTGCCGCGGGAGCCATTCCGCGAAGCCCACCAGGCGGTAAGAAAGGGAGCGGCGAGGGCAGTGACAATAACGCTGCACGCGACGAGCAGCGTGCCAGTAGCGGCTGCCGCGGCGTACTGTGGATTCGCTGCGGCTACTAGCGCTGGGACAGCCGCGGCGTTGCCGGCCGTGGTGGATGCGGCAATGCCGGCCGTGCCGTTTCCTCCGGTGAGACGGTCGATGAGGACGAGGAAAAAACCGGAGACCACAAGGACAGCGATTCCCAATGCGAGGCCCGCCACGCCCGCTCGCCATACCAGTTTGAGATTCAGGGTTGCGCCGAGGGCGAACGCGAAGAATGGGATCAGCACGTGCACACCGTTCGCAAGGAAGTGGCGCAGATCTGGATCCAAATTCCCAAGCAGCATGCCCGCGGCAATAGGCAGGACCGCGCCGACGAGGGTCTGCCAGGGAAACGCAGACAGCCCAGCCACCCCAAGAGTAACCATGGTGAAAAATGGACCGGACTCCAGGCCCATGATCGAGTAGGCAGCGGCGTCTTCAGGCCGGCCGTACTGGGTCATAAGGGCCATGTAGAGGCCGCCGTTGGTATCGTTTATTGCCGCAACGAACGCCAGAGTAGAAAAGCCGGTAAACCATCCCGAGGCGATCGGATTGATGCCAATCCAGTGGCCGACGGTCACGCCCACGGCAATGCCGAGAAGGATCTTGGTGCAGAAGATCGCTCCACCTTTGCGCACCACGGCAGGCAGCGATCGCACCGAAATCGTGGCCCCGATGCATACATAAAAGACGGCGAGAATGGGCAGCGCACCGCTAAACAGCGCCCCCGTGAACGAGCCGAAAAAGCTGCCCGCGTGCGGAGCAAACGTGGAGATGACGGCGCCGCAGCCGAGCGGTATGGTCATCATGCCGCCCGGTACGCGTTCCAGTGTGCGCTTGATGGGAAGGTGCATTGACCGCCAGTGGCCTCGATGACTGGGATCTTCTCTGCCGCGACTGCTCGTCGCGCGGCTTAGCCGCGCGGTCGGCCCTGTCGCGAATCCATCCAGGAACACCGCAGCAGCCGGTCTCCCTCGGCAGACTCGTTTCAGAGATCCCCAGCAATCTTCGAAAGTATAAACGCCGGGCCGCGACGTTCGCGCTGCGGCGCAATCAGTGCCGAGCGCGCGCCAGCGAGCGATTCCGCAGCCACTTCGCGATCCCCAGCAGCAGCAACAGCCCGCCGAACGGAATGCACATCATCGCGACGATCAGGGCGAACCAGCCGCCGTTCGTATGCGCTCCGGTCCGCGATACGCCGCCTAGTGCCGTCAACAGCAGTAACGCCGCAAGTACGCCGGTTCCAACGATCGACCCGCCCCACTTCAGCAGTTCGGGCGTCCCATCGGTCATCCGCGTCGTACGATTTGGCGCGCGCTCCACCATCGGCATCTCAGGCTAACTCCCACTCATCGCCAGGCGCAGCATCACGTAAGTGATCACGCCCGTAACCGAAACATACAGCCAGATCGGGAACGTCCACCGCGCCAGTTTCCGGTGTTGCGGGAAACGCCCGGTGAGCGAAAAGAAGAAGGTAATCAGAATCATCGGCAGCGCCACCGCCGAGAGCACGATATGGCTGGCCAGAATCGAAAGGTAGATACCGCGATAGGCGGCTTGCGCAGGATAGCGAACATCTCCATGCAGCGCATGGTGCGCGATATAGCCGATCAGAAACAGCGTCGAGAATCCAAACGCCATCAACATCGATCGCCGATGCGCCACAATCTTCCGCGACCGAATGAACAGAAACCCAATCAGCAACGCCGTCGCGCTAGCTCCGTTCAGCAAGGCATTCAGCGCAGGCAGAAATGCCATCCGCACGCCGGCCTGGTCAGACGCGGGATGCACATAGATCAGCCAGAACAGGAACAGCGTTGCCGCGACGCTGATCGCCAGAATCGCAATCACGCCGGCAGCAGCGACCGGCCCGCGCTTCTCAGTTTGTGCCGCAGTCGTCATTCCGTCCCTTAGTGTTTGGCAATGGCGCACAGCATCAGCGTGGTCATCAGCAGCGGCAGATAAATCACGCTCACCTTCAGCAGGTCGCGCGCCACCATACGGCTCTCCGCCGCATCTTTCGTGCGCAGAATCTTCCCGAACCGAATCGTATACGCCAGGTACACCAGCCCCAGCGGGCCTGCGATAAGCGCATAGGCCACACCCGTGATGCCCAATCTCCAGGGCGCAAGGCTCACCGGAATCATCAGCACGGCATAGAACAGCGCCTCAACAAACGTCGACCAGCCGTCGGGCTGCACCACCGGCAGCATCTTAATGCCGGCTTTCGCGTACTCGTCGCGATACATCCACGCGATCGCCATGAAATGCGGAAACTGCCACACGAACAAAATCGCGAACAGCGCCACCGCGGGCCACTCAATCTGGTCGCGCGCTGCCGTCCAGCCGAGCATCGGCCCCATCGCTCCCGGAAATGCCCCAATGAACGTCGCCAGCGTCGTCACCCGCTTCAGCGGCGTGTAAATCGCCACGTACGTAAACGCCGTCAAAAGGGCCAGCGCCACGGTCAGCAAATTGGCGTGAAGCGCCAGCCAGCCCCCGCCCAGCGCAAGGGCTCCCAATCCAGCAACAATCCCCAGCCCGAGCGGATACCGCCCCGCTGCTAGCGGCCGATCGGCCGTGCGCTTCATCAGCGCATCGCTCCGCCGCTCCAGGCACTGGTTCAACGCGCCCGCGCCCGCCGAAACCAACCCGATGCCCACCAGCGTGTCGATCAGCCCTCGTTGCAAAGTCGAGATACCCGACTGCATCGATCCCAGGTAAAACCCTGCCCATCCGGTAATCACCACCAGTCCCGTCACCCGAACCTTGAACAGCTCGCGCAAGTCCGATATGAGACGAGCCGTTACCCCCGGCTGCGGGACAGGGATATGGTGATGCTCATGCGGCGTTGAAGCCGGAGCAAGGTTTACCGGGATTGCCGAGTGGGGCGCCATTCTGGCGAAAAGAGAAACCTCAGAGGGAAGTGCCCCACACCATCAGGGCCTTCTCTCCATCATACCAAGCGCCGTGCTCGGCCTGCCTGCACCACGGCGTCCGTCACCTGCTCCGGAGTCAGTCTGTCGGCCGCAATAGACACATGCGCAGCACGATACAGCGGCAGGCGCCGCTCATACCGCGCAGCAAGATTCGCCCGATCGGCCAACACTGGACGTGCACCGTCGGTACCCGAGCATCGGGCCAGCATCGTCTCCAGTGCCACCTCAAGATGAACCAGGATAGTCCCAGGCGCATGCAGCAGAAGCTCCCGCGTATCGGCATCTTCAATCGCCCCGCCACCCAGCGCAAGCACCAGCCCATCCTCGCCAGCAAGGCGCGCAATCGTATTCCGCTCGATCTCGCGAAACGCAAGCTCGCCGTGGCGCGCAAAGATGTCGCTGATCGCCATGCCAGCCTCGGCCACTATCACGTCGTCTACATCCAGAAAGCGCCATCCCAGCCGCGCCGCCACCAGCGGTCCCACCGTGCTCTTGCCCGACCCCATAAACCCGGTCAGCACAATCCTGCGCACCGATACCAGCTCATGGCCCTGCTCTCTTGAAGCATCTGTCATTGAAGAAAGGATAATCGCCCGCCTCGCCTAGCCCAGCACCATCACGACGGCTCCAGCAGTGATAAGGGCGCCGCCCAGAATAGCCGGCCCCGTCAGCTTCTCTCCCAGCAGTAACCACGCGAAGATCATCACCAGCGGGACACTGAGTTTGTCCAGGGGAGCGACCCGCGACGCCGGCCCTAGCTGCAGCGCGCGGAAATAGCAGATCCACGACAAACCCGTCGCAAGGCCGGACAGCGTGAGAAAGAGGATCGTTCGCCGGTCCAGGTCGCGTATCTCGCCATGTTTGCCCAGCGCGAGCGCGATCCCCCAGGCAAACACGACCACCACAGTCGTCCGTATCGCCATAGCCAGATTCGAGTCGACGTGGGCCACGCCAACCTTGGCCAGCAGCGCGGTTGCGGCCGCGAACAGCGCCGAAAGTAGCGCCCAGAAAATCCAGTTCATATGCCCATCCTACGTGCGTGCCTGTCCGGTCCTACACTGCCTGAAAGCGCTTTGCGGCGAAGCCGCAGGTGGCCGCACCGCAGGTGCTCCGTTATTCTGCAATCAGATGCAGCACGGGAAAGCGAGCCGAACCGCGTTGCGCGTGGCCATACGCCGCGCGGCGCACCAGTTGGTGGATGACCCGCCCGTGCTCGTCGATCCCGTCGCCGTAAAGCTGATCGGCCAGGACTATCCACGCGACCTCGAACGGGCGTCGCACACGGTGGCCCGTGATTTCCGCGCCTACCTTGCCGCACGCAGCCGTTTTGCGGAAGATCATCTCGTCAAGGCCATCGCAGCGGGCGTTCGCCAATACGTCATCCTCGGCGCTGGGCTCGATACCTTTGCGTACCGCAATCCCTTCCCTGACCTCCGCGTCTTCGAGGCCGACTTCCCCGCCACGCAGGACGCCAAGCGCGAGATGCTGGCTGCCGCCGGCATCGCTCTGCCGCCCAATCTCACCTTCGTCCCACTCGATTTCGAGCACAAAACTCTGCTCGAGAGTCTGTTTGACGCCGGCATCAACCAGTCGGCGCCGGCCTTCTTCAGTTGGTTAGGCGTTGCTCCCTACCTGACAATTCAGGCGTTCCGATCGACGCTGGCGGCTATCGGAACTCTGCCCGAAGGAACCGGCGTGGCTTTCGACTACAGCCTGCCACCGGAGACGCTAACGCCGGAGCGGCGCGCCATCTTCGACCGCCTGGCCGAGCGCGTAGCGGCGGCCGGCGAGCCGTTTCAGCTCTTCTTTACGCCCGAGCAGATGGACAATGAGTTGCGCCAGGCCGGCTTCCGCAGGATCGAACAGCTCGATCACGAAGGTCTCAACCAGCTCTATTTCCAGAACCGTGCCGATGGACTCAAATTGTCACCAGTCCGCATCGGGATTGTCGTTGCCGCCTGGAAGTAACCACGTCTACGCCGATCCGCAGGCACTCGATCCGAGACCGCTTACTTCTTCGACTCGTCCTTCGGAAGCACCAGTGCCACGAGACCAAACTTGGTCTTGCCGTCCTTTGTCCCCTCAACGCCCACGATCCGGAACTGCTCAGGCGTCCCCGCCCGCAGTTCGCGATCGCTGTCGCTTCCATTTACCGTCACGTTTCCGCTCTTGCCGTCGCCGCACGTCAGCCCGCTTTTCGTCACGGTCAGCGATCCCACCGGCTTCCCGTGGCTGCACTCCAGCACTTCACCGAATTTCGACATCGGTTTCTTGTAGAACTCAAGCACTCGATCCGCCGAATCCGTGGTCACAAAGCTTGCTGCCTTCAGGCTGAAGTGGAAGCTGTTCATCAGAAAGAGCAAGTCCGCCGCCGATGAGTCGCTGTCCTTGTCCTTGAATGGCGTCGCGCCCGGGTATACCGGCAGCCCAATATCCTTTGCCGTCACATTCGAATTGGCATGGACGTTCAGGTTAAAGTCCGAATTCTGCCCAAAGCTCGGAATCGCAAGCGAAACGGCACCACAAAGAACAATGGCCGGAATGACCCCCAAAATCGATCGACGCATAAGACACCTCGCGAACTTATACGCTCACCTCCGTCATCGGGTTCCAGCTTGATTCACGGACCGGGGGCGAGAGCTCCGAGGATATTCAGTATTTTGAGGAGCGAAAAAGGGCCTGCCGATTCGCGGCAGGCCCAAGTTGGCAAAGAGAGGGAGAGGGGCTAGTTGAGGGTGACGTCCGCGGCGAGCGGCGTGTTTTCGCTGGAGTCGCCCACGCGCACCACAAACTTACCTGGATCAATGGTCCACTTGTGCGAGGACTCATCCCAGTAGCTGAACGCGCGAGCGTCAAGCGTAATCGAAACATGCTTAGTCTCGCCGGGCGCGAGCCGCACCTTCTCGAAGCCCTTCAACTCGCGTTCCGGCCGCAGCGCCTTCGCCGAGGGATCCGAGACATAAACCTGCGCAACTTCGGCTCCTGCCACGCTGCCGCTATTGGTCACGTTGAAGCTGACAGTGACGGGCTCGCCCGCCTTACCCGTCGACGGCGCCTGAATGTTCGCGAAGCTGAAGGTGGCGTAGCTGAGCCCGAATCCAAACGGGAACAGCGGCTGCTTGCCCGTCGTCGTCCAGTAGCGATAGCCCACCATCAGCTTGTCGCCATACTTCACGTGACCGATGGTGAGGTTGGTGGCGGGTCGGTCGGACTGGGGCACCTTCAGCACGGTATCGGCGCCCTTGATGGGGTAGTAGTACTGGTACGACGGATTGTCCTCCCAGTTCTTGTCGAAGCTGACCGGCAGGTGGCCTTCGGGATTCTGCTTGCCGAAGAGCACCTCCGCAATCGCAGTGCCGCCCTCCTGGCCGGGATAGAAGTTGTGGAGGAGCGCCGGAACCTTGTCGAGCCAGCGGCTGGTGTCGACCGCGCCGCCCGCGGTGAGCGCCACGATGGTGTGCGGATTCGCCGCCGCGACAGCCTCCAGCAACGCGTCCTGCCCGAACGGCAGCGTGAAAGTGCGGTCTGCGCCTTCGCTCTCTGAGTCGGAGTTGTAGCCAACCGCGACGATGGCCACGTCCGCCATCGACGCAAACCGCTTCACTTCTTCAGAGATGACGCTGGCGGCGTTGACCAGGCCGATGCCAAGGCGCGTACCGGCGAAGGCGGGCTTATAGTCGGCGACTACGGAAACGGTTTGGCCGGCGTTGAGATCGAGCGCGGCGGTTTCGGCCACCTGCCCCTCGGCCTGCGTCTGCTGGAGGACCTGTTTGCCATCGATGCTGATGGTGTATTTGTCGCCGCCCGCCGCGTCGGCGAGCAGCAGGTACCGGCCGGCCTTGTCGGCCTTGTAGGAAGCCGTATAGCGAACACTGCGCGGGCCCTTGTCGGCGGGTCCCCACCATTCGTTCTTGTAGTCGGCGATCTTCGGCTGATTGGCTGTCTGCGGGGTTCCGGTGAAGTCTTTGCTGGAATACGTGGCGACCTGGACGGGGCCGTTCCAGTTGGTCTGCCAGAAGACGTCCATGATCTCCGGCAGGCCGCGGGTGTAGAGCACGCGGACGTTGGGTCCGACGAGGTTGGCGATGCCGGTGACAATGCTGACAGGCTCAAACGCCGTCGCGTTCGAGGAACCACCGCCGCCGGGAACCGCTGGCCATGCGTCCGGCCCGATGATCGCGATCGTCTTGATCTTCGAAGCATCAAGCGGCAGAATCTTGCCTTCGTTTTTGAGCAGCGTAATGCCCTCGCGCGCTCCCTGCAGAGCCACCGCACGATCGGCAATGGAGTAGGTCGAATTCGCAGGATCGAACTGCGGACGATCGGTGAATCCATAACGCAACTCGGTCCGCAATATGCGCAGCACCTTGTCGTCGATGGTGGATTCCTTGACCTGTCCGGACTTGACGGCGGGCAACAGTGTCTTCGCGTTCATGAAGCGCGGCGATGGCATTTCCAGATCGAGCCCATTGTTCGCTGCGGCCACGCCATCGTAGGTCGCGTCCCAGTCCGACATCAGCACGCCCTTGAATCCCCACTCGCCCTTGAGAACCTTAAGGTTGAGGAACTCGTTTTGAGTAGCATGCTGACCGTTGATGAGATTGTAGGAATTCATCACGGAGTCGACGTGCCCCTTGGTCACCGCGGCCTCGAACGCCGGCAAGTAGATCTCGCGCATGGTGCGCTCGTCCACCTCAACGTCGGTGTCGTGGCGGCTGTACTCCTGGTTGTTGATCGCGTAGTGCTTCACCGTCGCGATCACGCCCTGTGACTGCACGCCCTCGATATAAGGAACGACCATGGCTGAGTTCAGGTACGGATCCTCAGACAGATACTCAAAGTTGCGTCCGGCAATGGGCGACCGCGCAATGTTCACGCCCGGTCCGAGCAAAAAGTTGACGCTTCGGACGCGGGCATCTTTGCCCAGGCTCTCGCCCAGCTTGCGCGCGAAATCAGGATCCCACGTTGCCGCGAGCATCACCCCGCCGGCGTAAGCCGTAGTCGGCCCCCAGGTGCGAACTCCTACAGAGGCATCGGACATCTTGAATCGCGGCAGATTAATAGAAGGGAGCGCATTGGTGAACATGCTGTCAACGCCACCGATCAGTTGGACCTTTTGTTCCAGCCCGAGCTTCGACAGCATGGCCTGAGCTTTGGCTTCGATCTCGGGCGAATCGGGCACCGGCGCCTGGGCATGCACCGCGCCGGCGAATAACAATCCACACAGACCCAGCAATGCCCCCGTGAAAAACGTTTGAGCAGACATTCGGTTTTTCATAACGCGCCAGCCTAATGCATCGATCAGCCCCGTGTACACACTGCCGAGTCGATTGCGACCGTAAACGTTCAAATCCAACCCAATTTTTCCCGAATACGTGATCTGGCTCACAAGAGCAGGTGAATCGTGTCACTGCCTGCCTTGTTCGCACTAGCGCACACTCGGGAAAACAATGGGCATGGAGCGGCTTTGCGGGCCCTGCGACGCCGGGAGGCAATTATGAGTTTTGCCGACAGGATGAAGACCATCGTGGTTGCGACGGACCTGCAAGGGACGTCCGAGGCGGCCCTCGAGTACGCACGCAAACTGGCTGGCGCCTATGGCGCGCGCATTGTGCTCGCGCATGGGGCAGATCCGTTGGAATACGCCGCCGTAGACTCCGTTCCCGGGAACGTCTTGCGGCACATCTCTGAGCAGGCGCGCTCGGTGCTCGACAACATGGTGGCCGACCTTATCCGCGAAGGGATTCACAGCCATTCCGAGCTCCGCCAGGGTGCCGTCGTTGACATGCTTCTCGAGGTAGCGAGCCAGTACGAAGCAGGACTCATCGTCATCGGGACCAAGGGAAGCCAGGGCGCGGGCCCGGTTGCCGTCGGCGCCATCGTTGAGCAGTTGGTACGCCGTTCCACCTGCCCGGTCCTGGCGGTAGCTGCCGACTGGAACGCCGGTGAGAACCGTCCCATCCCCGGCGGACCCGTGATGCTGGCAATCGATCAAAACGATGCGAAGCAGGCCGCCGTCGAGGTCGCGAGTTCGCTGGCAGCCACATTCAGGCGTACTTTGATCGTGGTACACGCGCGCACCTCTGCTGAAGCTTCGGCGTTCCTGAACCCATGCGCCACGACTTTGGCCGATTTCGGCATCAAGGAATCCGCAGAGTTCCCGGTGCGCTGCATCGTGAAAGACGGCCCGCCGGAGGACGCAATTCCGCGCGCGGTGCTACAGTACGGCCCCAGCATTCTGGTAACCGGAGTCAAGCGGAAGAGCGATTCGCCGGGCCCGCACGGTACGGTCTTCACGCTCCTCGCAAGCTCGCGCGCGCCCGTGCTCTGCATTCCGGCTCCTGCGGACACGGAGAAGATTCAGCCCGACGCAGAATTGGCGGCTAACGTGGGTTAGCAATTTGCGCCTGTTCACCGCGCCTCTCCTCTGTGGAGTACGCGCGGACAGGTGCCAGCATTGGTGCATCGCGATAAAACCTGGGTTGCTCGGAGTTGGTTGCATGAAAAACCAGGGAATCTCGGGCAGATGGAATGCGGCAGTATCGTACCGCAGGGGCGAGGAACGCGCCCGAAGCAGGGGAGATGCGGCTATGGCAGCAGAGGCAAGGGCAAGAATCATGGCAGCTACGGCAGCGCACCCGGTATCGGAACTGCTGGCCTGCCCACCTGCCATTTCCAACCTTCTGACGGCGGCCGCCCAGACCATCACATTCGAGGCCGGAGAAGTTATCTTCCGGCAGGGATCTCCGTGCGCGGGGCTCTATCTGGTCATCCAGGGCCAGCTTCAGCGGCGCACCGAGCGGTTGACTTCCCGCATCACGCTCGGCACCGCGCGCCCCGGCGAGTTGATTGAACTGGCAGCTGCGCTGGGCGATCACCTGCATACCTATTCCCTGCTGGGACAAGTTGCGGGCTCGCTCCTTATGTTGCCGATGGAAGCCTTGCAGAAAGCCTTCGAAAGCCATCCGCCGTTGAGGATGCAATTACTGGAAGAACTGGCCCGCGAGGTATCGCGCGCCTATCATGCGTGCAGCCTTGCACACTGCGCGCGCACCCGCCGCAGCCGTTTTTCCGAGAGCTAATTAGAGCATTTTGAGCCGGTTAGGCCCACACGAGTGAGGTACAGCACTCATGTCGGCCCTACAGGGCTTTTCATCGCTTAAAACCGATGAACTTACGTCTCCTTGCGCTATACTTCTGAGTAAGTCACCGGGAAAAAATATGGCTTCGTTGCACTCTCATCACCCGCCGGAAGATTGTCTGAATTGCGAGCACCGTCACCTTCGGATGTTCTGTAATCTGACACCGGAGGCTCTGAAAGATTTCGATGGGATTGGAATCATGATGAGCCACGCGCGCGGCGCCAAGCTGTTCAATGAAGGCGATCAGGCGCGCAACGTTTTCATCATCTGCTTCGGCCAGGTGAAGATCTCCTCCACATCGCGCGACGGCAAGACGATGATCCTCAAAATCGCCGGCCCCGGCGATGTCATGGGGCTCAGCGCCGTGCTTGCCAATGTTCCGCACGAAGTAACTGCGGAAGCCATCGAGCCGTGCTCGGTGAAAACGATGCGCAAGCAGGAGTTCATTGACTTCCTGGGGCGCCACGGAATCGCCAGCATGCATGCCGCACAGTCGCTCTCCGGCGAGTACATGACAGTGTTCCACGACGCCAAGCGGCTTGCGTTGTCAGGCTCGGCCGCGGGACGACTGGCTCGCCTCCTGCTCGACTGGGGTCGCGCCGCTTCGAACGGACGCGCCGAACTCCGCTTCACCATGGCGCTCACGCATGAAGAGATCGCCAACATGGCCGGCACATCGCGCGAGACCGTGACGCGGCTCCTGAATCAGTTCCGCCGCGATCAGTGGATCCAGATTCGCGGCGCCAGCCTGACCATCACCAAGCCGGAACAACTCGAGAAGCTAACCGCTTAAAGCGTGACTCCGAAATCAGAGGGGAGCCATTTCGGCTCCCCTTGTTGTTTGCACGAAGGGAATTTTCGCAGGCTGGCGTTAACAACGGAACTCTCGCATACGTCTTCCCGTAGGAGGTCTCTATGAGAAACGACCTGCGCTTTGCCTTGCGGATGATCTGGTCACATCGGTGGTTCTCGGCCGCCGTGGTGGTCACGCTGGCTCTCGGCATTGGTCTGAACGCCATGGTGTTCACGTTGATCAACGCCGTTCTGTTCAAGCCTGTGCCTGTGCCGGGAGGCGCGCGCCTGGTCTCTGTCATCAACCGCAATCCCGCCCCGAACGAGAATCCGGTGGGCATGTCTCTACCCGCATTTCGAGACTATCGCGCACAATCCTCTTCATTCGAGGCCTTTGAAGCTGCCATCGATGAAGAAGCGGTCCTCAGCGAAAACAGACTCCCCCCGCAGCCCTATCATCTGCAGCGCGCGACCGCCGGCATCTTCTCTATGCTGCATGCCAGCCCCATCTTGGGTCGCGGTTTTACCGCAACCGACACACAGCCAGGAGCCAGCCCGGTGGCCGTCATCGGCTATGGCATCTGGAAAGACCGTTACGGCAGCGACCCCAATATCATCGGCCGGCCGGTTCGCGTCAATGCCGAACCCGCCACGATCATCGGCGTGATGCCGGAGGGATACAAGTTCCCCAGCGGAGTGGACATGTGGATTCCGCTCGTGCCCACGCCGGAGTTGGAGAAACGCGACAATCACAGCCTGACGGGTTTCGCGATCCTCAAGCCGGGTGTGAGCGAACACCAGGCATCGGTCGAACTGGATGGCATCGCCCATCGGCTCGCCGCGCAGTACCCCGCCGACAAGGATCTCTCCGCCAGCGTTCAAACCTTTCACGAGCGCTACAACGGCGGGGGGATTCGTGTGATCTTCCTGCTGATGCTCGCGGCCGTTGGCTTTGTCCTCCTGATCGCCTGCGCCAATGTTGCCAACATGATGCTGAGCCGCGCGCTCACGCGCAACCGCGAAATCTCAATTCGCACCGCGCTTGGCGCCTCGCGGTGGCGCGTCGTTCGGCAGCTCCTGATCGAAAGCGTTGTGCTCAGCGTTCTCGGCGGGCTCGCTGGATTTGGCCTTGCGGCTTTTGGCGTGCACTGGTTCGATCTGGCTACCCGCGACATCCGGCCTTCGTGGATCGCGTTCACCCCCGACTGGATAGCATTCGCTTACTTTGCCGGACTATGCATCTTCAGTGGCTTGCTCTTTGGCACGGCCCCGGCCTTACGCGCCGCGCGCGCCAATCTCAACAATATGCTGAAAGATGGCGCTCGCACCGTTGGCCGGCAGCGCGAGGGATGGCTCACCGGCACCCTGGTTGTCTTCCAGTTCGCGCTTACGCTCGTACTTCTTTCCGGAGCTGGCGTGTTTGTGCGGAGCCTGCTGGCGAGCCTGGAGATCAATCCCTCAGTACCTGCTACGCACTTGACGACGGCGCGGATCGATCTACCCGAGACGCGCTACAAGGACAACGATGCACGGCTGCGGTTCTACGATCAGTTGCTGCCACGGTTGAGGGCGCTCCCGGGCGTGAGTCATGCTGCGCTGACGTTGTCGCCTCCAGGGATGGGCGCCGCGCGACAGCAGATGGAGCTGGAGGGCCAGCCCATTGGCGAACCGGGACGGCGGCCGTGGGTGTCTTACCTGGTGCTCTCGCCGGGTTATTTCGAGACGATCCACCTGCCGCTCGTCGAGGGCCGCGACTTCAACGAAACGGATGGAGCATCGCATCACTTTGCGGCTGTCGTGACGCGGGAGACGGCAGCGCACTTCTGGCCGGGCCAGGACCCGGTCGGCAAGCGTTTCCGGCTGTTCGAAGAAGACAACAAGCCGACGGAGTGGGTGACGGTGGTGGGGGTTTCTGTCAATATCGTCCAGGAGCTGATCTCGAACGATCCGAAGCCGCTGATCTTTGTGCCCTACCGGCAGAGGGGCTGGGGGAGCAGGACCATCGCGGTGGAGTCTTCAGGCGATCCGACATCGGCGATTCGCGGCGTGGTGCAGAGCATGGATCCCGAGCTGCCGTTGCGAGACGTCTCTACGCTGAGCGCCTCCCTTGAGCACCAGACATGGTTTCTGCGCGTGTTTGGGAAAGTTTTCGGCACCTTTGCGCTGATCGGCCTGATCATGGCCTCGGTAGGCATCTACGCGGTGATCGCACATGCCGGCAGCCGCCGCACACAGGAGATCGGCGTGCGCATGGCTCTGGGCGCCAGTGTCCGTAACATCCTCATGCTGGTGATGAAGCGCGGATTGTGGCAGATTGGCCTGGGACTGATCCTCGGCATGGCCCTGGCCATCCCCGCCGTACGCCTGCTGGGTGCACTTCCGTTCGGCGTGGCTACAAAGGATCCAACGGTCTTCCTCACCGTCGCCGGAGTACTGATAACTGTGGGGATCATCGCCTGCTGGCTACCCGCACGCCGCGCGGCTGGGCTCGATCCGGTCAAGGCGCTCCGCTATGAATAGCCGAAGCTAATTCGTGCTCAGAGGCCTTCGATCACGTCGGCCACCAGCGCGCGCGCGAAGTCGCGACTCAGCCGCTCTTCTGCCGCCGGGCTCTCGTCGATGAAGCTCGCAAGGTCAGTAGTGGATTGATACTGCTGCCGGAAGACGTAGTTCTTGTTCTCGTAGAGTACGCGGCCATCGTGACCCGTCAGCGTGACCGACACGACAATCGTGATAAGAAAGCTCGACGACTGCTGCGTGGTCGTGTTGTACGTAAGCGGGGTAATCGTCTGCTGCAGGATCGTGCCATGCAGAACCGCGTCTGGTTCGCCGCTGCTGGAAGGCGTGACGTGCAGCCGTGTACGCGTGGCAAACTCGCGGATAACAGCCTGCGTCATCACTGTCTCCGTGTGATACGCCTCTGTGCGTGTGGCAAATTGAGGAACCGACAATGTCCGCACATCCGGCGCCAGATGCGTGGCCGACCCCAGCGTGTGATACCCGCAGCCGGATAGAACCAGCACGGCGGCAAGGCAAAAGGCTGCCAGGGGTGAGCACATGCTTCCATCTTAATCGGAGCACACAGCCTGTTCGCCGGCCCGGCTCATCCACGTCGGTTCCGGCGTCGCAGGCGCCGAACCTCCCTGAGCAGATCGCGAAGGAACACAGTGGTTGCACGCCCGGGGTCGCGCTCATCAAGTGCAATGGGCAGAACCCCACGGCTCTTGAGCACAATCTCCTGAGCTTGGTTGCGCTCCGTCATCAGGATGTAAGACATAGGGCGATGGCTCGCATGCGGCGAGTTCTTCCACAATTCCTGCAGCCGGAATAACAGGTAACGCGTGTTCACGTCATGCAGGCTGTACCCGACGAAAAGCAGGGGGCGCGCAAGCGAGTCCGACCGCAGCCGAATATCCAGCGGAGTTTCAAACAGCATCCGCTGGAAGTAGCTGCTCTCCGTAAGCACGAGCGAATCGTCGTCCTCCAGATCGCCATGAAACTTGATGATCTCGGTGCGCCCATCGGCCGGTACCGTCAGGTCCGCAGTGTTCGTCACCTTGTGGAGGGGCTTTCGGCGGCCCTCGAAACTCTTCTCGAGCCACCGATCGTAATTGGTCGTATAGATCACGGGGAAATCGAGATCGACGATTAGATTGTGCAACTCTGACTTCGCGATGTTGATCGAGGACGGATGCCAATTCGTGTCCATCCAACTGCGCAGCGCGCCGAGTTGTGCGTGCTTAACCAGATAGGCTTCGGCCACCACTGAGTAGTCGGCAACGCTGTAATTGCCAGCGAAGCCGAGATCCGATGCCATGTGATGGACAAGTGTTTTGAAGTCCGGAACACCAAGGTTCTGCGACACGCCTCCCCCAACAAAAAGAATCAGGCGGTGCTCCGCCACAGCTTGCACAAGCGGCAGTAGCTCGTGCCGGAAGGCGCTGTCGGCAGTCGTTTGCGCAGATTTGCGGGCCATCACCAGGGTCTCAGCAGTATCGCGGGAGCCTCTCCGCCGCAAGCCTTAGGATGCTCCCACAGCAAGACACCGTTGTGCAGAATGCTGTTCCTATTACAGATTCAGCATCAAAGAACGCGGGAGGCGATATGGCAGACGAGATTGCGGTGAGCAAGGACCCGGTTGCGCGCTGGGCCGAGCGGCAGGACTGGATTCGTCCCGAAGTAGAGAAGACCGCTCAGGGAGCCATTCACTCGAGTTTTGAGCTGATGGGGCCTGCGGGCGATCGCGTGCGGTCATTTCTGCAGGGCGAGTGGCTGCACGAGCCGCTGCATTCCGCGATCACTGATGTGCCAGTGGGGGCTTGGACCGCGACCGTAACGCTGGACTCTCTCTCCGCCATGTGCCCCGGCCGCGGCATGGACGCAGCGGCAGACGCCACGCTCTGGCTGGGCCTGCTGGGTGCAATCGCTTCAGCGGCCGCGGGTCTAGCGGACTGGGCCTACATCGACGAGCCACGCCCGCGCCGGGTGGGCGCTGTGCATGCGCTCCTCAACATCGGAGCCACCGCGCTCTTCACGGCATCCGCATGCGTGCGCAAGCGCAACCGCAACAACGGCCGCGCACTGGCGGGCATAGGGTTTGCCGTGGTGGCCTTGTCAGCACACCTCGGCGGCAACCTCGTCTACGAGCACAAAATGGGCATGCAGCAGGACAACGGCGGCAGCGCGCCGGCCGAGTCCGGTGGAACCGGCATCTGATTACGGCTGGTCATGCTCCTTCGGTGCGTGCGACGTGAGGGGCTTGAGTACAAATTCTTCGAGGAGATTCTCGACAGCATCGGTGCCGAGTTCCGTGAGCGCGTTGAAGAACACCAGGTGAGCCCCGCGGTCAGATTCGGGAAAATAAAGATTGGATAGCGCTCCCGAAGTGAATTTGCCCAGCACGCTCGAGTAGTTCGGCTTCCATCGACCGTCGTCTCCGCGAGCAATGACAGCAGCCGACATTGCATACATCGCGCGCGACCTCACACTGCCCTTCCCCTTGTAGAAGTAGCGCGGGTCCTGGTGGAAGAGCGACGGATAGAGGGCATGCGCGAAGAACTGGTCACTGACGTGGTTGGCGAACGTCGCGCCATAGCGCTTGCCGTATCCTTCCCAGCCACCGCCGAAGCCGGGGTACACATCCTTGTACTGCTCGGCTCCGGCCACGCCCGCGATGATGACAAACGCAGTGGGATCGAACATGGAGTGCAGGCTGAGCTTGAACTTCTGCTTGGCGCGCATGGGAGGCGCGTTCCAGTCGTAGGTGGTGTAGAAGTTCGGAACGACTCCGAGCACGCGCTGCTGCACGGCAATCTGTACCTGCTGCTCCGCGATTTGTTCGGAATCGGCAGTAACGGTAACGCTGGTGCTTGCGGCTTCAATGCGCAGTTGAATGGCAGGCATGATCCGCACGGTGCCGGGGCCGAGATCGACCTCCGGCGAGGTATAGGTCGACATCCCTTCGCCGGTGGCAGTCACATCATAGTGTCCCGCAGGTATACCGCTGAATACGAACTGGCCGTCGCCACCGGTGGCAACAGTATGTGCTTCTGCACCGGACCTGCTGCGCACAGTAATGCGGGCGCCTTGAATGACAGCGCCGTTCGTGTCAACAACCGTGCCGGACAGAGTGGCAGTCGCAGATGGCTGCTGATCGGCGACTGGCTGCTCCTGCGCCGTCTGCTGCGCCTGAGGAGCATCGGGAAGAGCAAACGCGGCGTCACGGTTGGACCGATCTGACTGCGCATGGACATGCACCCCGAAATTAGCGAGAAGTAATCCTATTGTTAATAGTGCCCACTTGGGTGCACGGGCTGTTATGCGCAAGCGACAAGACCTCCTGAGGGGAAGGATGGTTCAGTGCTTGGACGGGATGCATTTAGAAACGTGCTTAGAGCGCGGATGAAGATTTGTTCACTTCGTGGGACACATGGCTGCAAACCGCTGATACGCGAAGCAACACCAGCACGGCGAGCGGCATCGTGCGGCCTTCTCACACGTTGTGAAAAGAGTTCCGCTCAGATGCGCAGGAAGATTTTGCGCCGGTACATCCAGTAGAGAACGACCCAATACGCGCTTAGCATCAGAGCTCCAAGAAACAGAGGCTCCAGCGCCGTGCCGAACATATTCAGCACCCGCGCGCCCAGATGAATTTGGAAGCTCTTCTGTGTAAAGTCCTCCCAAAGATGCGCAATGAGGTAGGCCGCGATCGAGTTCATGCCCACCACGACGAGCGGGAACGCCCAGCGCCGATAGCCCTTCATGTCAATAATCCACGAAAACGCGCTGAGGAACAGGAAGCAGACCCCGCCCGAGAACAGCGTCCACGACGGTGTCCATATACGCTTAACAATCGGGCAGATTCCGGTGAAGTGAAACAGGCAGCCGAGCGCAATTAGACCAGCAGCGGCGAGCAGGAATTTGCGCAGCGGAATCTTCGGCGCGGCCTCCACAAACCACCGACCCCCGATCAACCCCAGCAGCATGGTCCCAAGCGTGGGAATGAAGCTTAGCGTGAGATAGCCGCCGCCATTAAATCGAAACGGACTGGTGCGCGGGAACAGGTTGAGGAACCACACGTCGAAGGCCTGCCCAAGATTGCTGTTCTTATTCCAGTGCGCCGCAAATCCTGTGTACAAGTGCTGATGCCAGTCATTGGGAACGCCAACAGCAGCCCAGTCGAAATTTGCACCTGGTGCTGGATAGAGCGCCCACGCGAGCCAGTACGCAAAAAGAATCGACGCGGTCGCGATCCATTGCCACCGCGGCTTCGCAAAAGCTAGCAGAAACGCGAAGGTATACCCCAGCCCAATCTGCGTCAGAGTGTCCTCGAACGTGAAGTAGGTGATCGGCCCTTCCGTAGACCGCAGGAAGATCCCGAGCGCGATGAGGAGTACGCTGCGCCAAATGGTGTGAAACAGCATGCGTCCGAAGCTCTCGCCTTTGCGCTGGCGGCTGCGGATCGAATACGGCAGCGCCACTCCGGCAAGAAATGTGAAGCCCGGCTGAATCGTGTCATGGAGGCTCATGCCGGCCCATTCCACGTGGGTCTGGTTCCACGCCAGAATGCGCCAGAAGGTGCTGTCCGGAAATGCGCGCGATACTTCGGCGAAGCGCAGCACCTCGCCCATCATCAGCAGCATCACCAGTCCGCGATAAGCGTCGACCGCGACGTTGCGGATCAGACTCGACGCGGCAGGCGGCGCAGTGATGGTGGTTTCGGCCTGGCCGGCTTGCATGGGGGATGAAGCTTGCGCTGCGGCAACAGACATCCGGGGCTCCTCGGCACGGCACCGGGCGGTGCGCGCGTGCAACCACATTAGGCGAGGAGCCGTAGGATCGACAAGAGCGCTATCGCAGGCTGCGCAGCGCAGGATACAACTCGCGCCATTTCGCGTAGCCCGGCTCATAGGCAGCCCGATCCGCAGGATCAGGCTCGATCCGCTGCGCAACCTCAATGGCCTGCCCGCAGGCCTGGTCGAGATTCGCCCAGTGATTCACGCCCACCCCGGCCATCAGAGCACAACCGAATGCGCCGCCCTCTTCTGCGGTGAGAATCTCGACCGCATGGCCGTAGATACCCGCCTGGATGCGCCGCCACAGCGGACCGCGCGCGCCGCCTCCACCGAGCCTTATACCGCTAACCGGAATGCCCAGTTCAGCAAAAAGCGTGAATGTATCCTGCAGCGAATAAGCTACTCCCTCGAGCACCGCACGCGTAAAGTGTGCCGCGGTATGCGAGCTGTGAATGCCCGCGAACGCACCGCGCACTTCAGGGTCGAGATGCGGCGTGCGCTCTCCCAGCAGATATGGAGCCCACTCCAGACCCTGGCTACCCGCGGGAATCTTCGCCGCTGCTTCACTAAGCGCGTCGTAGCTTTGGCCGGCAAAGAACGTGTTGCGCAGCCACTGCAAACTCAAGCCTGCAGACTGCGTCACCCCCATCACATGCCACACCCCCGGAACCGCGTGGCAGAACGTGTGCAGACGCCCCTTGGGATCCTTGGTCGGCTCAGCCGTCGCTGCAAACACCACGCCCGACGTGCCGATCGTCGCCGAGACCGAACCAGGCTGCAGAATACCCATGCCCACCGCGCCCGCACCCTGATCGCCCGCGCCCGCCACAACGGGCGTTCCGGCAGCGAGACCGGTAAGCCCGGCGGCGGTGTCGCTGATCTTCGCGCAAACCTCCGGCGATTCGTACACCTGCGGAAGCCATCCCATCGGAATACCGGCTGCCTCGGCCACTTCGCGCGACCAGCGCCGATGCGTCACGTCCAGCAGTAGCGTGCCCGAGGCCTCCTGCACATCGATGGCGAACTCGCCCGTGAGCCGATAGCGCACATAATCCTTGGGGCACATGATGTGGCGAATCTTCGCGAAGATCTCAGGCTCATGCGTCTTCACCCACAGCAGCTTAGTCAGCGTAAAGTTGGGCAGTGCCGGATTGCACGTAAGCTCAATAAGCTTCTCGTAGCCGATCTTCTGGTGAAGCCAGTCGCACTCGGGCTGCGTGCGCGTGTCGCACCAGATCAGCGAGGGCCGCAGCACTGCGCCGTTCTCATCCAGCATCACCGCGCCGTGCATCTGGCCGGTCAGGCCCAGGGCTGCAATCGGTTCCCGCGGCTCGGGCGCGGCGGCAATGGCCGCCCGGATCGCCTCCTGTGCGGCGCGCCACCAGTCTTCCGGGTCCTGCTCCGCCCAGCCGGGGTGAGGAGTGCGGAAGGGCGCGTGCTCGCTGGAAGCTCCACTGACCAGCTTTCCGTTGGCGTCAACGATTACGGCGCGCGTGCCGCCCGTGCCCACATCCATTCCAAGGAACCACATAAATTCGCACTCCTAAATCGGTTTTCCTGAGCGTCCGCAGCATATCAGCTTAGGGCCGCCGCAGGGAATGCAAACGGCGTGAGTGCCCTCCGCAAGAATAATCATGGACGCGTAACCCAGCCCGCGACTACACTCGCTTGCATCCGCACATAGCCAGACTTCCCCAGATGCGGAACCCAAATACTTTTACGCCTCGGGAACTAGCTTACTTCCCTACTGTCGAACGGGAATCTTCCCAGCCAAATGAAAGGACACATCCCTATGTGCGCAGCCACCGTCGAACCCGCGGCCGAAATAAACGCTGCAACCGCCGCCCCCAGCCCTCAACATATCCTGCAGACAGGCCTCGCTTTCTTCGCATCCAAGACCCTCCTCAGCGCAGTCGAAATGGAAGTCTTCACCGAGCTTGCTCGGGGTCCTGAGAGCCTGGACTCGCTCGCCGGCCGCCTCGGCCTGCATCCCCGCTCGTCCCGTGACTTCCTCGATACGCTCGTCGCTCTCGGCTTCCTCGATCGCTCCGGCGACGTGTATTCCAACACGCCATCCACTGATCTATTCCTCGACAAGCACAAGCCGTCGTATGTCGGCGGCATTCTTGAGATGGCCAACCGCCGCCTCTTCCATCACTGGAACCACCTGACGACCGCCCTCCGCACCGGCCAGCCGCAAAACGAGGCCTCGCGCGGCGAGCCCGACATCTTCTCGGCTCTCTACGCCGACCCCGAACGTCTCAAAGTCTTCCTGCGCGGTATGACCGGCGTAAGTCGCGGTGCGAACATGGCCATCGCTGCCAAGTTCCAGTGGAGCAAGTACCAGACCGTCGTCGACATCGGCCCCGCCCAGGGCGACTTGCTCACCCAGGTGCTGCTCAAGAATTCGCATCTGATGGGCATCGGCTTCGATCTGCCCGAGGTCGCCCCCGTTTTCGAGGAATACATCGCAGCCAATGGGCTTGCCGAGCGTGTGAAGTTCCAGGGCGGCAGCTTCTTCGACCAGCCCCTGCCCAAGGCAGACGTCGTGATGATGGGCCACATCCTCCACGACTGGGACCTGGAACAGAAGCGAATGCTGGTACGCAAAGCCTATGAGGCGCTTCCGCAAGGCGGCGCGTTCCTCGCATATGACTGCATCATCGACGACGATCGCCGCAAGAACGCCTTCGGCCTGCTAATGAGTCTCAACATGCTCATCGAGACCAACGGCGGATTCGACTACACCGGCGCCGATGGCATCTCGTGGATGAAGGAAGCCGGCTTCCGCGAGGCGTATGTGGAGCACCTCGTCGGACCCGACTCGATGATCGTCGCAATAAAGTAACGCTACTGGTGGTGGGCAAGTGAGCAATGCCGCCCACTATCCACCACCTGATCACTTGATCACTTGATCACTTACTTGATGATCACCACATTCATGCTCCAAGGATCCAGCGTGAGTTTCACCGGCAGGCTCTGCGGGCCCATATCCTTCGTCACCGGAGGATCCCACTTGCCATTCTTCGAGGTGTCGTAGATGGCCTTACTATAGGTGATCACCTGCACGTCTGAACTCGAGCTCTGCGCCGACAACGTTATCTTCACATCTTCGCTCGCAGTGCCGTTCAGGTTGAACAAGACCAGTGCGGTGCCCCCGCTATGCGTCGCCGCATAGGCGCGCACATTGGTGATGTCGCCCGCTACCGTAGGCGTCAGCACGCTTTCGCCGTTCACCGCGACGTTGCTGAACAACTGGAACGCCCGCGCCGTCGGAGACATGGTCCCCGCCGGGCCTGATCCAACGCCGCAAGGTCCGTCGCTGGGCCCGTCAGAAAACACGTTATACGCGCCGAAGGTCTGCCATCCATAGAGTGACGAACTCATGTTGCCGAGCGCCTTGCCTTTGTCGTCCTGATTGCAGTCACCGAAACCGATCCACCACGTCAGCCGCGAGACGCCTTCGTTCATCATCTCGCCCAGCGCCTGGCCTGCATACAAGCCCTGCGTGATCGACCAGCTCTGCTTTCCCGGATTCGTATAGACTGACCCGACTTCGCCCACGTAGATCGGCATATCAGGCTTCCCGGCCGTCTTCAGCTCAGCTTTCAGTGTCTCGACCTGCTTGGTCAATTCCTGCGCCGCCTGCTGCGTGATGTACGTGTCGCTCTCCTGTCCGGGGCCCTGCGGATAGAAGTGATACTCCACAAAATCGTACTTGGCGTTAGCCAGAACGATGGTGTCCCAGTCGGGCACATTCCCCGGGTTCACCACCACCCCCACCGGCACGTTCTTATCAACGGCCTTGATATCGGGATAGAAGCCCGTCGCGACCGCTGTGGCGTAGGTCGTCGGATCGTTCGGCTTCGCGTGCAGATCGGTTTCCCACGACCCGTAATTCTCGTTGCCGACCGTCATATGGCTCACCTTACCGCCGTTCTTCTCGGCAAAGGTGATCCATGCCGCGGCCTCGGTGGGATCGCCGCCCTTGGTGCATGTCGCGTCAGTCCCGTAGTCGGCCGTGAGAGCAACGTCAAGCCCGCCCGGAATCTCTACGTCATTGATGAACTTGTCATAAGTACCGTTGGGATGCGCCCACCCGCCCGGCTGCAAAGGCGCACCGGCAGTTGGACTGTAGCACAACATGTTCTTTTCCCAGTGGTAGTTGTCAGACCACGATCCACCCGGCCACCGAACCGCCTTGATCCCTGCGGCCTTGAAGGCCGGCAGAATCGCCGGATCGGTCGGATCGTACCAGTCCGCAAGATTCATGCCCAACAGTTGATCCGTGACCTTCGGTCCGCTCACGGCCTGGTTGATCGAAACCGACGTCACGGCTGTTACCGCAATCGCCGCGGAGGTCCCGCTCGCGCTGTTGTAAATTCCGACGCTCGCCGAGTCAGGCGTGTAGGCCGCCGTCAGCGTCACGCTTGTAGCAGTAAATGTATCCGCCGGAACATCGATCGTCGCACTCCCCGAAGCCAGCACAGTCGAGCTTGACTTGTAAGCACCGCTGCTCAGAACAACAGACCCGGTCGGCATCGCATCGCCCGTGGGTGCGGCCACCGCTACCGTCACCTTGAGGTCCTGGTCAGACCGGATACTCGTCGAAGCCGGCGTCACCGTAACCGTCGGCGTAATCTTCGATACCGTGACTTTGGCTGACCCGGTAGCTGCGCCGAAATTAGCCGCACTACCCGCATCCGGCGTGTAGGCCACGCTGAGAGTCGCGCTACCCCCTGCAAGCGAGCCCGCAGGAACATCGATGGTCGCCTTACCGCTCGCAAGCGTGGCCGCACCCGACGTATAGCTTCCGCTGCTCAGCACCACCGAACCGGTCGGCGTGGGATTGCTGCTGCCGCCATCGACTGTCACCGTCACCTTCAGCGGGGTCTGCGTATCGACGGTTGTGGAAGCCGGCGTCACCGTCACCATGGGAGTCACGACGCCAACCATCACCGATCCAGTTCCAGTCGCCGTCTCGTAAATGTTCTGGCCAGTCGAGTCGGGCGCGAAGGCCGCTGAAATCGAGTTGCTCCCCTTCGACAATGCGCTCGCCGGTATCGTCAGCGCCGCGCTCCCATTCGAGAGAGTAGCCGGCGAAGAGGTGTACGTCCCCACAGCCACAGTTACCTGGCCGGTAGCCGTCGGTGCCCCAGTGCCGCCGCTCACGCCCACCGTCACGCTCAAATCTCGTCCCGGCACAATGGTCGAGACCGCAGGAGTTACCGTAACCACGGGCGTCGCCTTATTCACAATGACGCTAGCCGTTCCGCTGGCCGCGTTATAGGTCGACGAACCCGCCGAGTCCGGCGTGAAGCTCGCGCTTAGGGTATCGGTCCCAACCGCTAGCTTCCCTGCCGCAATCTGAATAGTGGCGCTGCCCGCACTCAGCACCGTCGCGGCAGATGTATAGCTGCCGCTGCTGAGCGTTACGCTTCCCGTCGCCGTACCGCCCGAGCCCGATACCGCCACCTTCACCGCAAGCGACTGCGCGACCGTAACCGGATTCGAAGCCGGCGTGACCGTCACGGTCGGAGTTGTCGGAGTCGGAGGAGGCGGATTTTTGCTTCCGCTTCCCCCGCCACAGGCAGTTAGAACCGTAACAAGAAGGCTGGCAAAAAGAGGAATGATTGTTCCGAAGGTCTTTTTCACTTTCTATCCCTTCAAACTGGTAATCACCGGACCTGAAAATCCCACAACATCAGGAGAGAAAAACGGTCAATGCGACCGATACCATGGGGCTGGAATCGAGAGAATCCTATCGCATCTCGACAACCCTTGCCGAGACGAAAATTAGGCCATCCTTGCCTCGGCACGATGTGCCCGGGATCACGCCAGTGAACCAGCCGCAGCCTCCTTGCGTATCAAACAGCGATCCACCCGCATGGCATTCCTGAAATATCTCCAGGGGGTATCGAATGGCACTCTTTACCGATCAGCTCAAGCAGGTCTTCCGCCGACTCGCGAAGGCTCCTCTGTTCACAGCCATCACCCTCCTGACGTTGGCCATCGGAATCGGCGCCAACACCGTCGTCTTCAGCGTGGTCAACGGTGTGCTCCTCCAGCCCCTCAGCTATCCCCAGTCAGACCAGTTGATCGGAATCTGGCACAGCGCGCCCGGTGTCAACCTGCCTGAGATCGACATGGCCGCGTTCATGTACTTCACCTACCGCGAGCACAACACCGCGTTCCAGGACATCGCCTGCTACCGCTACGATGCGCTGACGGTGACGGGCTTCGGCCACCCTGAGCATCTGGAGAGCATCGATGTTACCGATGGGACTCTGCCCCTTCTTGGCGTCAAGCCCATGCTCGGCCGCTTGTTCACCCGCCAGGATGACCAGCCCAACGCTGCCAAGACCGTCGTCCTCTCCTACGGCTACTGGCAGCGGCGCTTTGGCGGATCGAACTCTGCAATTGGCAAGACCATGACCATCGACGGAACAGCCCGCGAGATCATTGGCGTCCTTCCGCGCGACTTTCACTTTTTAGATGACTACGAAGCCTCAGTATTCGTGCCCATTCAGTTCGATCGCAGCAAGACCATGCTCGGCAACTTCAACGAAAGCGGCATTGCGCGGCTCAAGCCCGGCGTCACCCTCGAACAGGCGAGCGCCGACATCGCGCGCATGCTCCCCATCGCTCTGCACTCCTTCCCGCCGCCTCCCGGATACCCCGTCGCCATGTTCGAGTCTGCCCACTTCCAGCCCAACCTGAAGCCGCTCAAGAAGGTCGTCATCGGGGATGTGGGCAAGGTGCTCTGGGTGCTCATGGGTTCTATCCTCATGGTGCTTTTGGTAGCCTGCGCCAACGTCGCGAACCTCCTGTTGGTGCGCGCCGAAGGCCGCCGCCAGGAGCTTTCGATCCGGTCAGCCCTCGGCGCCAGCCGCAAACACATCACCCTCGGCCTGCTCGTCGAAAGTCTTGTCCTCAGCGTCGTCGGCAGCCTCATCGGACTGGGCCTTGCCTTTGCGGCGCTCCGTGTCCTCGTGGCCGCTGCGCCCACCGGCCTGCCCCGCCTGCACGACATCGGAATCGATCTGCCTGTCCTTCTGTTCACCATGGGACTGGCTCTGTTCGTCAGCATCGTCATCGGCATCATTCCCGTCATCAAGTTCTCCGGCGTCCACCTCAACACCGGCCTGCGCGAAGGCGGCCGCGCCCTCAGCCAGAGCCGCGAGCGCCATCGCGCGCGCAAGACCCTCGTCGTGGTGCAGGTCGCATTGGCTCTTGTGCTGCTTATCTGCTCG
Organism: Occallatibacter riparius; assembly: GCF_025264625.1. Lineage (NCBI taxonomy): Bacteria > Pseudomonadati > Acidobacteriota > Terriglobia > Terriglobales > Acidobacteriaceae > Occallatibacter > Occallatibacter riparius. The sequence goes on along the minus strand of NZ_CP093313.1, from coordinate 3,413,070 downwards.
GGTCTGATGATCCGCACCTTCCGCGCGCTCATACAAGTCTCCCCGGGCTTCTCTGATCCGAAAAGCCTGCTCTCCTTCTTCGTCTGGATCCCCGACACGCAAATTCCAGCCGCTCAGGCCGAGCGCGTCCTGCGCACCGAGCAGGCCATCCAGCAAAAGCTCGCCTCCCTGCCCGGTGTGCAATCAGTCGGTATCTCCACCGCCGTGCCCATGGACGGCTCGCAATGGTTCAACCCCGTCGCCGCCGAAGACCACACTTATAAGCAGGGCGAACTTCCTCCGCTGCGTCGATTCCGCTTCATCGGCCCGGGACTCTTCTCCACCATTGGCTCTCCTCTCGTCGCCGGCCGCGACATCACCTGGGACGACGAATTCCAGAAGCGCCCCGTCGTCCTCATCAGCGAAAACTTCGCGAAGGAGTACTGGGGCAGCGCCCAGAACGCCATCGGCAAGCGCGTGCGCGAAACCGATACAGAGGACTACCGCGAGATCATCGGCGTCGCAAAGTCCATCTACGACGACGGCGTCGACAAACCCGCGCCCACCGCCATCTACTGGCCCCTCTTCCAAAACAACCTCAATGGCGACAAGGAAATGATCCGCCGCGGCGTCAACTTCATCATCCGCTCACCGCGCTCCGGCTCGGCCGCGTTCATGAGCGAAGTGCAACAGGCCGTGTGGTCGGTGGACGGCGATCTGCCGCTCGCCAACACCCACACCGTCGACCAGCTCTATCGCAAGTCGATGGCCCGCACTTCATTTACGCTCGTCATCCTCTGCGTAGCCGGTGGAATGGCTCTCCTGCTTGGCATCGTCGGTATATACGGAGTCATCTCTTACGCCGTTTCCCAGCGCACGCGCGAAATCGGCATCCGGATGGCCCTCGGCGCCCAGCGCGAACAGCTCACCGCGATGTTCGTCCGCCAGGGCCTCACACTCGCGGGGATCGGCGCGGTCTCGGGCATCGTGATCGCCGCCGTTGCCCTGCGCCTCATGTCGTCCCTGCTGTTCAAGGTGAGCGCCATGGATCCCTGGACATACGGCCTCGCAACAGCCTGCATCCTCTCCATCGCCTGGATCGCCAGCTACCTGCCCTCACGCAGCGCCGCAGTGGTAAATCCAGTCAGCGCGCTGCGGTCGGAATAATTCAAGGTTCCCGGCGAATCGCATCGGTGAGGCCGCAACGAAGCTTTTCGAGGCCCCTCCGCGTAAATTGCAAGCGAGAATCAAACCGCAAACGCTTCCGCAAACAAACGATCGAGAACGCTTCGCGCTGGTTCAGCCAGAGGGTTCTTCCTGTTTAGCAGCAGGACTTTGTCTTTAAACCCCGTTATCAACTCCGGGCGGATTCTCTTCATCGCAAGCGTCGTTTTCGCTAACAGCATTCGAGCTATGACATTGCTCGGGCAATCGAGACACAACTGAAGGTTGCCATCTAGAATCTCGCGCTCGCCATTCAAGAAGTTCGAGCCATTGCCTTCCATCCCCGCCAACCGAATCGCAAGCAGTTGCTCCAGGCGAAGAAGATAGAACCTAAATTGCGCCCCTGTCGGAACCTTGTACATCTCGGAAGTCTTCTGAAAACCCGCAGGGGTCAAGTCAGTGAGCCGTGACAGGGTTCGCCTTGCCAGCTCAGGAATGCTATCTTCCGGTTTCGCATAATCCAGGGGTGCACTGAGTTTGCCAACAACCTCGTGATCCGATGACCGAATAATGCGCAAGTCTAGCGTCCAAGGGTCAGTTGCACCGTTGATGTGCGTCACCACAACAAAGCTGGCGCTAATTGAGCCTTGAAGTGAATATCTAGCGGCATCCTGCGCTTGCCATGGAACCCCGGATAGCATGAACCCTCGGGGCCCGCTCATGACGAACGGAACCAGAGTACTCACATTCGCTGTCGTTTCGAACCAGACCTGTTCAGCCAAGAACAGCGGGAGTGCCCGACTGAGCCGTCCCGGCGCGTCTGCGACCTGCAATAAGATAGTCTCTGACCTTTGGGGCTGTTCAACCGTGGAGCCCAGAAATGCAAATTGTGAGAGCATCCGAGGGTTTCTCCGCGAAGAGTTCTCCTGGCGCAGACTTCAGCCAGACGGGCCCCTCAACTGTGGCGATCGTAACCTCTAATTGCGACGCATTCGGCGCAGAATGTCGAGCTAGACGGGCCTTTGCAATCTCGGTGTCCCAAAAACTCAAGGTCTTCATATAGTCCGGACGCTTAAGCCCGTAAAGCTGGTCCAGGATTCTTCTGGCATCTTCCGTCTGCCCCAGGTCGAGATGAGCTTTGATCAAGTTGTTGCCAACAGCGAGGCCGTGGACCTGCGGCACAAATCGTGGCTCCGCCAGTTGAATAGACTCCTTCAGATAGCCGTGCTTACCAAGATCACCGCTCATCTGCATCAACACGTCGTGAGGAACCGTGCCTCCAATCCTCGACAGCGCCTGATCGTAATACGCAAGAGCGCTTGCCAGATTCTGCCGTTCCAGCGCCTCTCTCGCCAACCACATTTGTGCCCGCCAACTGTTTGGCAGCGCGGCTACGCGACTCAAAGCCTGCCCCCAGCCGCTCGGCCCGATCTGCTCACGGTGGATAGATGCGTACCAGACGAGGCCGTTGTCCTGATTCGGATCGAGTTCAAGCGCGTGCCAGAGCGTATCCAGAGCCTTTTGACCTTCGTTCCGAGCTGCCAAGACCTTGGCGAGATTTGTCAGTATGTATCCTTCCTCGCCATAAGCTTTGATATGCGAACGGAAGACAGATTCGGCCTCGTCCAGCCGGTTGTTCTTCATCAGGACAACACCGTACGTACAGGCACCCCGATCCCGTTTTGGATCAATCCTGTAAAGGTGTTCAGCCGCAGCCAGCACATCCGCGTGAAGTCCATCATTGAGTGAACCAGCGATGAGGTCGTAAAGCCGATCAGGATAATCCCAATCTGACTTCAGAGAGCCTGGAAGCACACTCGTCCGCCAATGTTCCTTGGTGATGAAAAGCTCGCGACCAAACTCATCAAAGACCCGGATCAGGTTCGGATCACCTGCTTGACTCCGCTTTTCCCCTTCCAAGGAAGCCCTCCCTCTGTTTCCCCTTTACGCTAACAGCACGAGCACGCTACATCGCTCGGCTACGAAGAGACTCACAAGCGGCTTATTTGACTCTGGTGGATGACTGCTAATCCGGAATCCGGGCGCGTCCCGCAATCCAGTACCAAAGTCCGCAGTGTGACCGACAGCACAGGCTCTGAACACCCTTCCAGCAGACAATGTTCTCGGATGGCCGCATAATTACTCGTATGCCGGCCGGGAGAGAACAAACAATGAGCGATCTTGCGCCTCTTGCTGAGGCTGTGGCCGTTGACCCACTTGTGGGCCACCCGGCTGATTATCACGTCTTCCACAACTTCCTCGAGCGTTGCAAGGAACTGCCCGCAATCACCACCGCCGTGGTCTGGCCGCTTTCGAGCGTCGCGCTGCGGGGCGCCATTGAAGCCGCCGAGGAAGGCCTGATCGAGCCCACCCTCATCGGCGACGAAGCCGAAATGAAGGCGCTGGCAGACGAGATCGGCGTAGACATCAGCAACTACCCCATCCTCCAGGCCGACACCGAATCCAGGGCCGCCGAGCTCGGCTGCATCATGTGCCGCTCCGGCAACGCCCAGGCCATCATGAAGGGAAGCCTCCACACCGACGAGCTGATGCGCGCCGCCATGAACAAAGACACCGGCCTGCGCACCAATCGCCGCATCAGCCATGTGTTCGTCATGGACACCCCGGCCTACGACCGCACCCTGCTCATCTCCGACGCGGCCATCAATATCACACCCGAGCTTGAAGACAAGGTCCACATCATCCAGAACGCCATCGACCTCGCCCACGCGCTAGGCATCCCCGAGCCCAAGGTTGCACTGCTCTCCGCGGTCGAGACCGTCAACCCCAAGATCAAGTCGACCCTCGACGCCGCGGCTCTCTGCAAAATGGCCGACCGCGGTCAGATCACCGGCGGCATCCTGGACGGCCCCCTCGCCTTCGACACCGCCGTAAGCGCCCGCGCAGCAGAGATCAAGAAGCTCGAGTCACCCGTGGTCGGTCAGGCCGACATTCTCGTCGTTCCCGACCTCGAAAGCGGCAACATGCTCGCCAAGCAGCTCGAGTACCTGGGCGGCGCACAGATGGCCGGCGTGGTTCTCGGCGCTCGCGTGCCCGCAATCCTCACCAGCCGCGCTGACTCGGCGGAAACTCGCCTCACAAGCTGCGCAGTAGCCGTGCTCATGCACTACGCCACCCATCCTGTGATCAAGGTCTAACTTCAATTCAGCTGAAGCAAAGCGGCGCCGCATCCAGCGGCGCCGCTTTTTTCGCTTTGAAATCAATCAGCGCGACCGAACCGCTTTCCCAGGCATCTCAGAAACGGCGGTCGCACAAGCTTTCCCCCCGCGTCCGCCTTGAATGAAAGGAGAGTGCATGGCCACTCAGGCGGTCCAAAACGCCAACACTGTCGCCCCCGGCGGTTTCACACCGGAACAGGTGCAGAGCATCTCGCGCGCGTTAAATTCATTGCTCGCTGACGTATTCGCCCTCTATATCAAAACCAAGAACTTCCACTGGCACATGAGCGGGCCCCATTTCCGCGATTACCATCTGCTCCTCGACGAGCAGGCCGCGCAGGTCTTCGCCATCAGCGATGACATCGCCGAACGCGTCCGCAAGATCGGCGGCAACACGCTTCGTTCCATCGGCGAAATCTCAAAGCTGCAGCGCATCCACGATAACGAGAAGCCGTTCGTACCCGCCGAAGAGATGCTGCGCGAACTCCGCGACGACAACCAGGCCCTCGCGCTCAACCTGCGCGAGGCCCACGAGATCACCAGCCAGGCCAGCGACTTCGCCACCACCAGCATGATTGAGAACTGGATCGACGAAGCCGAACGCCGCGCCTGGTTCCTCTACGAATCCACGCGCTAAACGCCTTCGCTCCTCAAAAACAACAGGCGCCTTCACATGGCGCCTGTTTCTTTGCTGATAGCTGAAAGCTGACGGCTGCTTTTCTAATCCATCGCCACGCTCAACTGGTGCCGCACATCCGCCCCGCGGATCCAGAAAATCACGTCCGTCGCAATATTCGACGCATGATCCGCGATCCGCTCCAGTGATCGCGCGACAAACAATCCATTCATCGCCTGCTGCGTGTGCGCCGGATCCTTCTGAATCAAGTCGAGCAGGTCAGCGTGCGCCCGTCGGTTCAGGCGATCCACCTCGTCATCCATCGCGCGCACATGATCGGCCAGCCTCGCATCGCCTTCCAGCAGCGACTGAATCGCTGACCGGATCATCCGGGTTGTACATTCGCCCATCGTTGCAAAGTCCACCGGCAGCTCCACGCGTTCCACGCGCAGCGTGTCGCGCGTGCGCCGCGCAATGCCAACCGACTGATCGCCGATCCGCTCCAGATCCCCGTTGATCTTGATCACTGCCAGAAGAAAACGCAAGTCGATCGCCATCGGCTGCTCCCGCGAAAGCAATGCGTAGGCCATCTCGTCCAGTTCGCGCTCGGCCGTGTTGATGGCCGTCTCGTTCTGGCGTACGTAATCGCAAAGCCCTTCGTCCCGCTGGAGATACGCGTCCACCGCCGACACCACGGCCTGCTGCGAAAGCGCCGCCATGGCGAGGAGCTTGTCCTTCAGTTCGGCGAGTTGCTGTTGAAAGTGGATGCGCGGCACGGAAATCCCCCTGACTACTGATTTTGCATCATGTTATGTTACACAACTGCGAAAATCAGTGCCGGTTGCCACTCGCGTTACTGCCTGCGGCATGCTCTACGATCAAGAAGATGAACGAAATAGCCTCTCCTGCTCCGATGCTGAGCATCGATCCCGCCGGCCAGCCCTCACGGCAGATCTACAAGCTGATGACCGGTATCATCGTGCCGCGCCCCATCGCCCTTGTCTCCACGGTGGACTCCGAGGGCATCCCGAATGTCGCCCCGTTCAGCTTTTTCAACGGAGTGGGCTCCGTCCCCCCAACGCTGATCTTCTGCCCATCGCTGCACGGCAAACAGGCCGATCCCGCCCTGCGCAAAGACACGCTCGCCAACGTCGAAGCCACTGGTGAATTTGTCGTGAACGTCGTCAACGAGGCCATAGCCCACGCGGCCAACATCACCGCCGCGGATGTCCCGCCGCATGTGGATGAGTTCGCACTCGCCGGCCTCACCCCGATTCCCAGCGAAGTCGTGCGCGTCCCGCGCGTAGCCGAGTCGCCCGCGCACATGGAATGCAAACTCCTCCAGGTCATTTACACCAGCCGGCAGCCCGGCGGCGGCGTCATCGTGCTCGGCGAAATCGTCCGTTTCCACGTGCGCCAAGACCTGATCGAAGACTTTCGCGTCGACCCCGAGGGCCTCGATGCGGTCGGACGCATGGCGGGCAACACCTGGGTCCGCACCCGCGACCGCATCGACCTCGTCCGTCCGAAATAGGTAGGTCAGGGCTTTGCCCTGACATCTGGTTAGTTCCTCAGCGGCTTCCCCGTCTTCAGCGTGAACCCAATGCGCTCCTGCGTCTTGCGCTCTCCGCACAGCGACAGAAACGCTTCCCGCTCCAGGTCCAAAAGATACTGCTCGCTCACCAGCGAACCCGCGGTAATCCGTCCACCGGCGAGGATGTACGCCGCCCAGCGCGCCACCTTCTGGTCGTGCTCGCTCGCGTAGCCCGCCTCGCCCATCAGGAAAATTCCCGACTCCATCGTTGCCAGCGCGGCCAGCCCCGGCGCAGGAATCTCCGCGCGCGGCACCGGCGCCGTATACCCACCTTCGATAAGCGCGTGCACCTCGGCCTTCGCATCCAGCAGCAGTCGCTCGCGATTGAACGTAACGCGATCGGCAGCGGAGAACAGCCCCAGTCCGCGCGCATCCACCGCAGACGCAGACACCTTCGCCATCGCAATCGTCTCCAGCGTGCGCCGCAACGCCGCAATCATCTGCGCCGACTGCGCAAACCGCGACGGCGGATCCTTGGGATCAGGCGGCGCGATCGCCGCGGCCGCATCCACCGAGCGCAGCAGCATCTCCTTCGTCCCGCCGCCGCCGGGAATCAACCCCACACCCGCCTCAACCAGCCCGATATAAGTTTCCGCATGCGGCTGCCGCCGCGCCGCGTGCAAACACATCTCGGCCCCGCCGCCCAGCGTCATTCCAAACGGCGCAACCACCACCGGCCGCGGACAGAACTTGATCAGCTGCGTCATCTGCTGAAAGCCGCGGATCGCCCCATTCACCTCGTCCCACTCGCCCTCCTGCGCAGCCAGCAGAAGCTGCATCAGGTTTGCGCCCACGCTGAAATGTTCGCGGTCCCCGCTGATGACGAATCCGGCGAAATCCCGCACCGCATCTGAATCAGCTCTCAGCACCGAGGACACAAGCGAAACCACGTCGCCACCAATCGCGTTCTTCAGCGAGTGCAGCTCGATGCACCCAATGTGATCCCCAATATCGACCAGCGATGCCCCCGAGTTCGCTCGCACAATGCACGACTGCACCGGCCGCCTTCCGCGCCGATAATCGGCAACGCGCGCATGCCCCGGCTGCCGCGGAACCATATCCCACGCGCCGCTCGCCGGATTGAAGCAGTGCGGACCATCCGGCGCATACCAGTGCTCGTTGCCCGAGTCGAGCAACTCCTCGACAGCCGCACTCACCGGCAGTTGCATCGCCTTCATGCGCGTCACCGTCTCGCGCACGCCGGCCGCATCCCACATCTCAAACGGACCCATCTCCCAGTTGAAGCCGGCCTTCATCGCGCGGTCTATCGACGGCGCATCATTCGCCGCTTCGCCAATCCGCTCGGCTGAGAAGTTCCACAGCGTCGAGAGCAGCGGCCAAAGAAACGCCGCCGCCTTGTCCTTCGCAGGATCGTTCGCAAGCAAAATCCGGAGCCGCTCCTTCAGCGTCGCCGCGTTCTTCGCCATCTCCAGCGACGGAATAGAAGCCTTCGCCAGAGGTCGATACTCCAGCGTCTTCAGGTCCAGAACCTCGCGCTGCTCCTTGCCTTCCGCTCCGCGCGTTTTCTTGTAGAAGCCCTGCTTCGCCTTATCGCCCAGCCAGCCGCGCTTCACAATCTCCGCAAGAAGATCAAAGAAGTTCCCAGGCGCCGCGCCCTGCGGAAAGTTCATCGCCACATGCGCAAGCACATCAATGCCCACCATATCGGCAAGCCGGAACGTCCCCGTTCGCGGCCATCCAATCGCCTGCCCCGTCAGCGCGTCGGCCTCCTCAATGGTCAGCCCTTGCTGCAGCATCAAGGTGGCCGCGGTAAACATCACCGTCACCCCAATGCGGTTGGCGATGAAGTTCGGCGTGTCGTTCGCCAGCACCACCTGCTTGCCCAACAGCCGATCTGCAAACGCCGCAAATGCTGACAGAATCTGCGGATCCGTCTCCGGCAGGGGAATCAGTTCCAGAAGCTGCATATACCGCGGCGGATTGAAGAAGTGCGTTCCGAAAAACCGCTGCCGTATCGGCGCAAACATTGGCTTGGCGATTTGCGCGATGGGCAGCCCAGACGTATTGGTAGTCAGAATCGCATTCGGCCCCAGGTGCTCAACAACCTTCTCCAGAAGCTTGTGCTTGATCGCAATATTCTCGGCGACGGCCTCAATCACCCAGTCGCACCCGGCCAGCTTCGGCAGGTCATCCTCGAAGTTGCCGGGCGTGATGCGATCAGCGAAACTCGCGTCATAAAATGCCGCTGGCTTCGACTTCGCCAGGTTCTCAATCGCCAGCACGGCCAGCTTGTTCTTGTGATGCGCGCCCTCCGGCACCATATCCAGCAGCAGCGTGGGGATTCCCACATTCGCCAGGTGCGCGGCAATCCGCGATCCCATGGTTCCCGCGCCCAGCACAGCAGCGCGGCGCACCAGCAGCGGTTGAGCAGAAAGATTGAGCGAGTGGGTCGGTGCCGGCGCGCTGGTACTCATGCGGTCTCCGCGCGGACGAACTGGGGGTGCATTCGCCGCAACGTGAGCCGAGAATAGCAGCGCCGGTGATCAGTTGTCAGTTGCCCTTCGCCGCTGGCTGTTTCAACTCAGTCCAATCAAACGAATACGCCACCTTCCGATAAAGAACATGTCTGCGCAGCGGATCGCCCTCAGCCAGTTCGGGATGATCGAAATCGTCCTCCGGATTGTGCGTCATGCCCAGCTTCTGCATTACGCGCCGCGACCTGTGATTGCCAACCGTGGTGAACGAAACCACCTCCGGCAGCTGCAGTTTCATGAACGCGTAACGCAGAACAGCGCGCGCCCCCTCGGTCGCAAGTCCCCTGCCCCAGTACTCGGACGCAAGACGCCACCCGATCTCCACCGCCGGAAACTCAGGCCGAGTGAAGTGCGCCTCGAATGTCGGCACGTTAAGGCCGATAAAGCCGATGAACTGTCCAGTCGTGAGCAATTCAGCGGCCCAGGCGCCAAAACCGTACTTCTCGAAATGCGCCTCAATCTTGTCTGCGAGTTCGTTGCTGGCCTCGCGGGTAAGCGGGTGCGGAAAATGCTCCATCACGCGCAGGTCCGCATTCAATCTCGCAAAGGGCAGGCGGTCGCTGGCGCGCCACGGGCGGAGAATCAGATGGACAGTGCTGAAGGCGATCATCGGGGACATCGCTTTCGCTTTTTTCGGTTGCGTAACAACCTACCCTATCCAACGTCAGCGTTGCCAGATTATTTTGCCGGAAGACGATCGACACCGTACTTCTCTCGCGCCGCTTCAACATCGAGAACGCGAAGGGACGCAGGGCCACCTCCGTGCATTTCACCGTGGGGATGGAACATTTCCCAATAACGGCCGTCCCTTGGATCGCGATAGAGGATTTCCCAGTTGCCGGTTGCAACCCGCTCCAAATGACCGCTGACCAGGGAGTGGATCCGCTCAAGCGATTCGTCGTTAACCACGCGCCCACCCACCAAAACCCACGCACCCGTGATCAGGCTTTCCTCCGGCCGAATTTCCATGTTCTGCATTCTAGCGTTGCCAGATCACCGCACCCGACCTCACCACCGCCTGGACTTTCGAGAAGTTCGTCAACTCCACCGCCGGGTCGGCGCTCAGAATCGTCAGGTCCGCCAGTTTCCCCGGCGCAATCGTCCCCTTCTGCCCCGACTGCCCCAACCGCGCAGCCGGACTCGTCGTCAGCATCGCCAGTACATCCTGCCACCCGAGCCCGCACTTCCCCAATTCCGTAAACTCCTGCTCGGTCGAGTAGTCCGTCATGTACCCCACATCCGTCCCGAAGATCAGCGTCCCCCCGTCAGCTTTGAACTGCCATACCTCCGCATACATTGGATCCATATAGTGCGGATCACTCGTCACCGTAGTCGTGAACATCTTCAGCGTCGGAACCATGCCCATGTTCTGCTTGACCATCGTCGTGAACAGCTCCGGAGTAATGCCGCGCGTATCGTCCGGCACATGCGCCAGAACATCCACGCCGCCCTGCACCGCGGCCTGCGTTCCCGCCAGGTTCGAAGGATGCGCGAACACTATCTTCCCATTCAGGTGAGTCGTCTCCACCGCAGCCTTCACAATGTTCAACGGCATCGGCAGCACGTGTCCGCGCTCCACCCACGATCCCGTGAACAGTTTAGTCACATCCGCACCCGATCCTAGGTTTCTCCTCACCACCGCCTGCGCCGCAACAGGCGTTGCCGGCTGCGGCATGATCGCCGTCATCCAGCCCGGCAGCGTCTCCTTCAAATAAAAGGGAATCCCGTGCGGCGGATACAGCGCCGTACCCGCCGTATAGATATACGGCCCGCGCACCTCGCCCCGCTCCACGCGCCGCCGGATCGCAAACGTCTCCGCCGGGTTCGACCCCAGGTCGACAACCGTAGTAAACCCGCGGCTCAGAAACATATCCGCAAGCTGCGCATCCAGCTTGTCCGCCGCCTTCCACTCCGCCCACTTCCACTTCGGCTCGGTAAAGTGCACATGCGCGTTCCAGAATCCCGCGGTCACCACGCAACCGTTACAGGCCACCTTCTGCGCGTCCGCCGGAATCACAACATTCGGTCCCACCTCCGCGATCAGCCCATCGCGAATCAGAACCGTCCCATCCGCAATCGGCGCATCCGTCGGCGAAACATAAATCCGCGCATGCTCAATCGCCAGCGTCCCCTTCGCCAATTTCAGCGGCGGATGCGAATTCCGCTGCGGATAAAACTCAATCGTCCACACCGCCGCAACCAGCAGCAGCGCGATCAGGCACAGAGCAAGAAGACTGCGAAACAAAAATTTGCGCATGAGTATCCTTCAGATCGTGCATAGAAGAATACGAGATCAAGCGAGCGATGGTTCTGACCGGCTCACAACGACTTCGGGCACCCACGCCCTGCGGTTTGGTAGCTTGGAAGGTGCCGGCATACGGCACGAGGAGTGTGAATGATCACCCGATTGTTCCCCCGGATCTGGGCGGGATTGGCCGTTTTAGCCATCGCAACACCGCTAGCCCTGCACGCCCAGGACCTCAAGAGCTTTGAGCAGCGCATCACCACCAAGGTTCTTCCCAACGGCCTCACCATCCTGATCTGCGAACGCCCCGAGGCGCCGGTCTTCAGCTACGTCACCTTCGTCGATGCCGGTGACGTCAACGACCCCTCCGGCGAGAGCGGCCTGGCCCACATGTTCGAGCACCTCGCCTTCAAGGGCACCACCGAGATCGGTACCAACGACTGGCCCGATGAGAAAGTCGCCCTCGAAAAAGTCGAAACCGCCGAGCAGGCCGTCGAAGCCGAGCGCCGCAATCCCCTCGGCCCCGACAAGCAGAAGCTCGCCCAGCTCGAGAAATCCTTCGACCAGGCCAAAGCCGACGCGGAGAAATACGTCGAACCCAACCAGTTCACTGAGGTAGCAGAACGCAACGGCGCCGAAGGCCTCAACGCCGAGACCGGCCTCGACCAAACCGAGTACTACTGGTCAATGCCCGAAAACCGCCTCGAGCTCTGGGCCTGGCTTGAAAGCTCCCGCCTCTCTGAGACCGTCCCGCGCGAATTCTACAAGGAGCGCGACGTAGTCCTAGAAGAGCGCCGAATGCGCACCGACTCCAACCCCATCGGCCGCCTCCTCGAGCAATTCCTCGCCACCGCCTACGTGGCACACCCCTACGGCCGCAGCGGCATCGGCTGGACCAGCGAAGTCAGCCAAATCACCGCCACTGAAGCGATGGCGTTCCACAAGAAGTACTACGTCGGCTCCAACCTCGTCGTCGCCGTCGTGGGCGACGTCAAGGCCGCCGAAATCCTGCCGATGCTCGAGAAGTACTTCAGCAAAGTCCCCGCCGGCCCCAAGCCGCCGCTCATGACGACAGTCGAGCCCAAGCAGTTCGCCGAAAAAACCGTCTTCATCCGCGAAGACACGCAGCCCTTCTACATCGAGGGCTATCACCGCGGCAGCTACAAAGATCCTGACGACGCCGTCTACGACGCCATCAGCGACATCATGTCCAACGGCCGCGTCTCCCGGCTCTATCGCGGCCTGGTGCGCGATCAGCAGATTGCCGCCGAGGCACAAGGATTCAGCCCCTACCCCGGTGACAAGTTCCCCGGCCTCTTCGCCTTCTACGCCGTCCCCATCCCGGGCCACACGCCGCAGGAGATGGCTACCGCGATCCATAAGGAAATCGACAAGCTCAAGACCACCGACGTGAGTGACGAAGAGCTCGCCATGTTCAAAACCCGCACGCGCGCCGACCTCCTCCGCGGCCTCGCCGACAACCAGGGCCTCGCCAATGCCCTCGCCGAATACCAGACCCGCTACGGCGACTGGCGCGAGCTCTTCAATCAACTCGAGAAGGTAGACAAGGTGACCAAGGCCGACATTCGCCGTGTTGCGAACAAAGTATTCGTATCCAGCAATCGCACCAGCGCCTGGATCGAAACGGCTACACCTACACAGCCTCAACAACAGCAGCCCGCCGGCGAGAAAGGCGGCGCGCAATGAACAAGCTCCCCATCACACATCTCGCTGCCAAATGCCTCCTCGCCTTCGCCACTGTCGGCATCCTTGTTCCTGCCGGCGCACAGCAATCCAAGCCGTGGGAAAAGATCCCCATCCCTCCGCTCAAGGAGTTCAAGCCCAAGCAGCCGAAGCGCATCGAGCTCAAGAACGGCATCATCATCTTCCTCCAGGAAGACCACGAGCTGCCCTTCGTCTCCGGAACCATCCTCATCCCTGGCGGCTCGCGCGATGAAGACCCAGCCAAGGTCGGCCTCGTCTCGCTCTACGGCGAAACATGGCGCACCAGCGGCACCGCCAAAATGTCGGGCGATCAGATGGACGACCTGCTCGAATCCAAAGCCGCGCACATCGAGACCGCCGGCGGGAGCGAGTCCACTTCCCTCTCATGGGACTCGCTCAAGGGCGACTCCGACCAGGTCTTTTCCCTCGTCATGGACCTGCTCCTCCATCCCAAATTCGACCTGCAGAAGCTCCAGCTTGCCCAGCAGCAGGCAGCCACTGCCATCGTTCGCCGCAACGACGACGAAACCGAGATCGCCAGCCGCGAAGCCACCAAGCTCGTCTACGGCCCCAACAGCCCTTACGCGCGTCAGGCCGAGCTCAAGACCATCGGCGCAGTCACCGTGCAGGACCTCCAGGCCTGGCACGACAAGACCATCGGCAACAAACTCATCGTCGGCGTCGGCGGCGATTTCGACTCCGCAACCATGGCGGCCAAGCTCACCGCCGCCTTCGAGCCCTTCGCGCACGTCAAGCCCGCCTCCAAGCGCGATGACGAGTTCCACTCGCCCAATCAGGCCGTCTACTTCATCAACAAGCAGAACGTAAACCAGTCCAACATCCAGATCGTCGGCCTCGGCACCGACCGCCGCAACCCCGACGTGCCGTCCATCGCCATCATGAACGACATCCTCGGCGGCGGATTCGCCAGCCGTCTATTCCAGACCGTCCGCACCAAGCTCGGCCTGGCCTACGCCGTCGGCGGCGGCATGGGCTTCGCCTATGACCACCCAGCCACCTTCGACGTTGAAGTGCTCACCAAGAGCGCCTCCACCGTCGACGCCACCAAAGCGGCGCTAGACGAGATCGCCAGCATGAACTCTCGGCCGTTTACAGAAGAAGAGCTGAAGCGCTCCAAAGACGACATTCTCAACACCTTCCTCTTCCGCTACGACACTCCGGAGAAAGTGCTCTCCGAAAGCATCCGCCTCGAGTTCTATGGCTACCCGCCCGACTACCTCCAGACTTACGAGGCCGCTCTGCGCAAGGTGACCGTCGCCGACCTCACCGCGGCTGCCAAAAAGTACATCCACCCCGAGAAACTCGCCATTCTTGTTGTCGGCAATCAATCCGAGATCCAGCCCGGCCTCGACGCCCTGAAGCTCGGCCCCGTCAAGACCATCGACATCACCATTCCCGGCGCGCCCAAAGGCGGCATGGGCCCAGGCGAAGGGCCCGGAGGAGATCAGCAGTGAAGAAAGACCACGCAACAGAGCCCGCCGTGGCTCATGAAGGCAGCATCGCCGAACGCGTCTCGGACCGTATCGCCGCACAATCTGCCGCGGCCCGCCGGCTGCTCGACTCCGGGGTAGACATCTGGCGCGCCGACACCTGCGTCATCGATCCCGAAGTTGAGGTCGCGCCCGGAGCCGTCATCGAACCCTACGTGCAGCTCCTGGGCAAAACGAAAATCGGCTCCGGCTGCTTCATTCGGTCATTTTCGGTGATTGAGAACTGCACCCTCGCCGATAACGTACTCGTCCGCCAGAACTGCGTGCTCGCAGAGAGCACCATCTCTGACGGCGCAAAGATCGGACCCTTTGCGCACTTGCGCCCTGGCAGCGAAATCGGCGAAGACGCGCATATCGGCAACTTTGTCGAAACCAAAAAAGCGCGTCTCGGCAAGGGCGCTAAAGCCAATCATCTGGCCTACCTCGGCGACTCAGAGGTGGGCGAAGGAACCAACATAGGCGCCGGCGTCATTACCTGCAATTACGACGGCGTACATAAACATCAGACCGTGATTGGGAAGGGGTGCTTTGTGGGCAGCGATTCCACCCTCGTAGCGCCGGTGCGGCTGGAAGACGGCGCCTATGTCGGTGCCGGCTCCTGCATTACCCGCGATGTCCCCGCCGGTGCCTTGGCAGTCGCCCGGAGCCGGCAGGTAACCCGGGAAGGCTGGGTCGAAGCGCGCAAGAATCGCCTCTGCAAAAGCGATTAGACCAGTTTTGCTGCAGGAAACCTAAACCTTGTAAACTGAAGGGCAACCAAACCCTCTGGAGTCGCATCATAGTCCATCTGGAGATAGATGGCACGCGCGCTCGAGACTGGCACACAAAGGTGGTATTTTTCATCCTTTGCCAGAGTGCTACTTTCGGTTGTACGTTGCCGTTGTCTCGAAACTTAACCCCAATTGAAAAGGGCCACCGATTGAATAGGTTCCCCTTTTTCCCTCTGTGAAGTTTCGTCGCCGGTCGGCAACTGTTACGGGTGAAGAACGACGCACGAATGCCTGGCAGGATTGCCCGGCCGGAGACATTGCCCTTGGCACTGAACTTGGCACAGCCCGCACCGGAGAACACCACGCTCACCCTCGTGGATCGCGAGGGCCGTCCCGTGTCGCGCACACGCCGCGCCCCCCACATCCTGGTGGTGGACGACGAAGGTCCGGTTCGTTCCATGATCGGTGCCACTCTTGAACGCCAGGGCTACCAGGTCCAACTCGCCGGAAGCGGCCGCGAGGCCACCGACGCTCTCGAACGGGCCCCCTTCGACCTCGTACTCACCGACATTGTCATGCAGGATGTTAACGGCATCGCCCTGCTTGAACGTATCCGCTCCCAGTTCCCCAGAATTCCGGTCGTGATGGTATCGGCCATCCACGACATCAGCGTTGCCATCGACTCCATGCGCCGCGGAGCCTATGACTACCTGCTCAAGCCCTTCGAGCGCGAGCACCTGGTTGCCACCGTCACCCGTGCCCTCGAATACCGCACCGCTCTTGAAGAGAATCAGAACTACCAGCTAAGCCTCGAGCAGGTCGTGCAGGCGCGCACCGAACTGCTCCAGCAGGCTATGGAAGACCTCGAGCACTCCTACGATATCACCCTCGAGGCCCTCGGCGATGCGCTCGATCTCAAAGACTCCGAGACCGAAGGCCACTCCAAGCGCGTCACCGCTTACACCATCGCACTCGCTCGGGCCATGGGAATCAAGCCCGCCGAGATCAAGGTGATTGCACGCGGCGCCTTCCTCCACGACATCGGCAAGATGGCCATCCCTGACGACATCCTGCGCAAGCCGGGCGCTCTCAGCCAGGAAGAGCAGGACGTCATGCGCGAGCACTGCACGCGCGGCTACCACATCCTGCGCAAGATTCCGTTCCTGAGCGAAGCTGCAGAAATCGTCTTCGCCCACCAGGAAAAATTCGATGGCACCGGCTATCCCAATGGCCTGAACGGCGCCGAAATACCCATCGGAGCCCGCATCTTCGCCGTCGCCGACGCGCTCGATGCCATCACCAGCGACCGGCCTTATCGCCGGGCGCGCAGCTTCGACGTGGCCCGCGAAGAAATCCTGCGCTGCTCCGGCACGCAATTCGATCCCGCCGTCGTCGAAGTGTTCCTCAAGATCCCCAACGAGCTTTGGCACGAACTGCGCAACGAGATCACCGGCCGGCACATGCGCTTCTCCACCTTCGATATCTCCCACGCGCCCATGCCGCGCAATCTCCCGCGCCCCGAAGCCGAAAAGAAAACCTCCTGATTCCCGAGCCTTCGGCGTCAATTGCAAGAATCAGCACAGCCGTGACCCCCATCACAGACTCGGGTGCCACCTTCCGCTAACCTGCTCATGTGGGTGTCGTGTGCTCGGATGTGCTCAGATCTACGATCTCTCACGAAGAATTGCAGGGTGTTTACTAGAAAATTAACTACCCCTCCCCCTGTTTTTACTTCTCCATATCTTCGCCTGTTTTCGGCTTAAATATTCCTTGTAAAAGATTTATGACGATATTAAAAACCATATTTGCCCATCGCGATCCCTTGTCAATATTTCCCGAATGTTACTTTCTCGTTAACACGTGCGACCAACCGGCCTCAGAACAGGAACCCAACCTCCAGCACTCCGCGCGTTTGATCTGCCTTCGTCCCCTCCGCTCCAAACGCACTATCCGCCGCAATCGAACTCGCACGCACATACGAAACATCCCCGCGCATGAAGAAGACCTTCTTCTGCCACGCCGGCGTGCCTGTCAGCGACCAGGCCGCGCTCCCCGGCCCGTAGATCAGATTCACTGAGTTCTCCGCGGCCGAGCCGGTGCTCCCGAGATACTCCCCGCGTCCCGCCAGCGAGAAGCCATGCTTGAACGTGCGGCTGACAAACAGCGCGCCTCCCTGCGTCGCCGCTCCACGCGCCACGCCCGCCGCAGCATTCGTCGGAACATCGCCATACTGCCACGCCGGCATCACGATCCAGTTGCCTTTCGTATACGTGTAGGTCAACGCATACATCCTTCCGTTGTTCTGCACCGGCGTAGCCGTTGTCCGGTAAGCCGTCTGCGACAGGTTTCCCATACCCTGGAACGCAATACTGTGCGGCCCGTTCGTGTAGCTCAGCGATCCGCTCAGCCACGAATACCGATTCGAATAGTACCCGTCATTCCAGCTCAGTGAAGCTGCAAACTTCCCCATCGCTTGGTTCACCTGAACCCCGCGATTGATTGCATTCGCCTGCGTCCACAGCAGCCCGCGCTCAACATTCATGTTCTGGAAATCGAAGGTGTACTCCGCGCCCAGCAGCGCGGGCAGCGAACCAATCTGGATCGACGTGTTCTTCGCCGGAACCAGCTTCAGATACGCCACCGGCACAGGGCTCCAAAGGTCCGTAATGTTCTTCTCGGTCGCGAGAAACGGCGCTCCAACCGCGAGCACGTTATACGCGCCCGCCTGCACGTAGAACTGCCACCAACCATCCACCTTCTGCGCCCACACCTGGCCATTATTCAGCGCCGCATGGCCGTCGCTATCTCCCGCCACGGGACAGCTCTGACCCACGCCAAATCCGGTGAGCACACCATTGATGCTGATCTTCCCCAGCGGACCCGAATCCACCGTATGCGGCGGCGCACCCTGCAATGGCCCGGTAATCGAAGGCGTCGGCAGCGGCACCGGAACGGAAGGCTCCGAACTCGGTGCTGGCTGAGACGATTGCTGATCTTGGGCAACGATGGGCGCGGCGAGAATCGGAAACATCAGGAGGAGGAATGCGTGCGAGATCGGGAACGATTTGCGTGACACGGTGTTCCTTCCAGCTCGCGCTTGAAGCGCGCCGAGCCAGTCTCAGGAATACGATGTGACGGATTATGCCTGCATAAATCGCACCTAAACAGTGCATAAAGCAACAGGCCGGAGACGACTAACTCTGAATACCTGTCGGCGCGGACTAGAGTATCCAGCCGCCGCCCACAACCTCGTCTCCGTCGTAGAAGACAGCCGACTGGCCCGGCGTCACCGCCCGCTGCGCCTCGTCGAACACCGCTGTCACCTCTCCGTTCTCGGCAGGCGCAAGCGTGGCCCACGCCGGCTCGTGCCGGTGGCGGATCTTGATCTTCACCCGCATCGGCGCCTTCAGTTCGGCAACGCTGATCCAGTTCACCCGGTTCGCGCGAAGCTCGCGCGTCGCCAGTTCCTCGTCGGCGCCCACGGTCACCCGGTGGCTCGCCGAGTCGATCTGGATCACGTAGAGCGGCGTCGGCGAAGCCACCTTTAATCCCTTGCGCTGTCCCACGGTGAAGCCAGAGATGCTCTCATGCCGCCCCAGCACGCGGCCGTCGGTAGTCACCAGTTCGCCCGCAGTGTCGGGCATCGCTTCGCCCTGCTCTTCGAGATAAGCCGTCAGAAACTGCTTATAATCGCCGCCCGGGATAAAGCAGATCTCCTGCGAATCCGGCTTCTCCGCTAGCGCCAGTCCGTGCTCGCGCGCTGCCGCCCGCACCTCAGGCTTGACCATGCGCCCCAGTGGAAACAGCGTGTGCGCAAGCTGCTCCTGGGTGAGCCCGAACAGGAAATACGTCTGATCCTTCGCCAGGTCTGCAGGCCGCTTCAGGATCCAGCGCTCACGCTTCGGGTCATACTCGTTGATCGCGTAGTGCCCCGTGGCAATGCGGCTCGCCCCAATCGACCGCGCTGTCTTCAGCAACTGATCGAACTTGAGATGGTTGTTGCAGAGCGAACACGGAATCGGCGTCCGTCCAGCCAGATACTCGCTCACGAACGGCCGCACCACATCAGCTTCGAACCGCTCTTCCTGGTTCACCACGTAGTAGGGAATGCCGAGATGCTCAGCCACGCGCCGCGCGTCATACACATCATCCAGTGAGCAGCACCGTCCGGCCTTCGGAGCCTCGGGAATTCCATGCTTTCCTGCCAGCCGCGTCTGGTCCCAGAGCTGAAGCGTGAGCCCCACGACTGATGTGCCGGGATCCATCCGCGCGAGGATCGCCGCAACGGTCGACGAGTCGACTCCTCCCGACATGGCAACGGCAATGGTCTCGTTGTATGGCATTTGCTCTCTATTGGATGACGCGCCGGCAGCTAAGGACTCCGGGGAAGTTAATCAGCGTGCTCCAGACCCGTAGGTTTCGTGTAGTTGATCCGTCCTATGTGATAGTTTACGGTCGTATTGCCATAGACGTGCCGCTGAACTGAGATGGAAGAGACCTCGGGAACGGAAATCAGTATCCGATTGGCGCCAATGGACTCAAAACCGGGCAGCAACTCGTCCGGTCCACTTGGATCGTACCTGAATATAAGCGTCCGCTTTCGAAACCATGTTCCATGCTTGGATCCCGGCTGATAGGGTGAGGCGTACACGCTGATTGCTTCGTCTTTTGCCAGAAGATCGCACGCTGTGTACTCAATTTCCAGGTCTACTCCCGAAACATTGCTGAGGCCGCCCTTCTTTTCCGAGGTGCACGTCCATGCAGTGAGCGGATTCAAGCCTCGCTCCGCGCTGCCGTAGAGAGCAGCCCCCAAAGGTAGGGCCGCGAGCGCAACGAGGCCGGACACAATCGCAATCACTCTTCGACGTCTAGTCATCTTGGCGGGGACCTGTGAACTATCCCCGAATCTCACCCCAGCGTCCCCGCTTCAACCGGCGAAACCGCTCTGAGCTGCTTCACCGCTGCCGGCACCACAGAAAGAACATGGTCTACATCGGCATCGGTCGTGGTCTTCAGCAGGCTGAAGCGCAGGCTCGCCCGCGCCCGCGTCTTGTCCAGGCCCATCGCCATCAGCACGTGGCTAGGCTCGGTGGCCCCCGAGTGGCAAGCTGAACCACCCGAAACCGCCACGCCCTTGAGATCGAGCGCAATCACCAGCGCCTCGCCCTCCAAGTTGTTGAACCAGATATTCGTCGTATTGGCGACGCGAGCTACAGGCCTTCCATCCGCACCGGCCCCGTTCACGCCTGCACCCGGCAGCCGCAAAATCTCGTCTTCCAACCGGTCGCGCAGCCGGGCGACCCGCTCAATCGTGCCATCCTCGAGAGCGCTCATCGCCAGTTCGGCCGCCTTGCCAAGCCCCACAATCCCCGCAACATTCTCCGTCCCGGCGCGGCGTCGCCGTTCGTGGCTCCCGCCCACCAGCAGGCTTTCGACCGGTGTTCCCCGGCGGACAAACATCGCTCCAACACCCTTCGGAGCATGCATCTTGTGGCCACTGATTGACAGCAGGTGGCACCCAATCTTGCGCACGTCGATAGGGATCTTGCCCGCGGCCTGCACCCCATCCACATGGAAGAACGCGCCCGCATCCTTGGCGATCCTTCCGATCTCCTCCACCGGCTGGATCACGCCTGTCTCATTATTCGCCAGCATCACGCTGATCAGCCGGGTATTGGGCCGAAGCGCAGCACGTACATCGCCCGGCTCAATGAGTCCGCTCGGTTGGGGCGCGATATAACTCACCTCGACGCCGCGCTCCGCCACCTTCTCAGCCGACTGCAGCACTGCCGAGTGCTCAATCGCCGTCGTCACAAAGTGATCGCCCCGGCGCAGAAGCCCGAAAATAGCGCTATTGTCGCCTTCGGTTCCGCCGGAGTTGAAGACCACCTCCGCAGCATGGCAGTTGAAAAACTCCGCCAGTATCTCGCGGGCCTGATCCACTCCCCTGCGAGCCTGCTGCCCATGCAAGTGAATCGAGGATGCATTCCCGAAGTGCTCCATCCAATAGGGATGCATCGCCTGCACCACTTCCGGCAGCAGAGGCGTAGTGGCGTTGGCATCCATATAGACCCGGGTCAGCCGCGGATCTGCCGGCGAAGCGACCATACTGAAAGGGTAGCAGGCATCGTCAATCTACAGTTCAGCGCCCGACCGGCGGTGATTTAAAGCTTGGCGAAATGTTGCATACGCGGTTGAGATGGAATATTCCCGCTGTTAGACTCGGATATCAGTCATCCACTCCCCTAAGGCCAACGCAGTTTGCTCCCGTTGGAGGTCTACATGCAATGTTCCTATTGCTTCAATGATGAATTTCGCCATTCGCGCCTTCGGTTCTCTGACGTTCTCCAATTGGTGAGGTTTCGAGTTCCCGTGCGATGCACACACTGTCAGTTCAGGCAGTTCGAACCTTTGCTCGCGGTCCGCAAGCACGTCAACTTGCGCAAGCAGCGGCGTAAGGCCGCTTAGCGATCTTCGGCATCCGTCTCGTTTCATAGGGGATGAAATGAGACGGAGACTCCGATGATTCGACAATCGAATATTTGTCTTACCTTACCTAAATTCCAAAACTACAACTCCTTGTGTATAGTGATGGAAGCCTGAGCCACCCAGGTTCGCGCATCGCGTCTTCCTCAAGGAACTCGATTATTTAGAAGGTGTATTTGCCCATGCGAGTCTTGGTCGTTGATGACGAGAAATCGATCGCAGATAGTCTGTGCCTGATTCTCCAGGCCAGAGGCCACAGGGCACGTGCCGCTTACTCCGCCGAAGAAGCGATCGTTGTATCGGATGAGTTCACGCCGGATGTCATGATCTCAGACGTGGTCATGCCTGGCATGAACGGATTGGACCTCGCCATCTACTTCTCCGAGCGGTATCCAACATGCAAGGTGCTCCTCATCTCGGGCAACGCCATCGGCTTTGGCTTGGTTGAGGAGTCGGTTCGCCGCGGCCACTATCACACGATTCTCCCCAAGCCGATTCACCCGGTACAGATACTGCAGTTTCTGACTACCTGCGCCTCCGCGGCCTGAGGACAATCGACGACCGTTTCGCATATAAGCGGCTGTCAATGCCGTTCTGATCCTCTAAGCCACCGTTTCATGCCTTCGCGATGTGCGACCCGGACCCGGTCTGCTAGAGTTCCCTCGCGCAGCAATATGCCTCGGTATCCCCTTCGGACCGTTTCCGTTCGGTTTTCCTGACGACCGAGCCCGTTCGTAGTGCGGATGCCGAAGGCCGCTGCCGGAGGATTTCCATGCAAAACAGCGTTCGTGTCGCGGGCCGCGTGCTCGCAGTTTGTCTTTTGGCCGGTCTGCCGGCGCTGTCAACTGCCCAGGGCGCAGACAGTAAGCAGGCCAAGCCCGCCGTCGGCACTGCACAGCCCCCTGCCCAGATCTACGGCAAGCTTCTCTCAGGCATGGAGAAGGAGTTCGTGGACCTAGCCGAAGCCATGCCCGAAGACAAATATAGCTTTGTGCCCAGCACCGGAGAATTCGCCAAAGTACGCTCGTTCGGCGACCAGGTGAAGCACATCGCCGAAGCCAACTGGTACTTCTTCGGCGGTCCGACGATTACCGATGAGCAGTTGAAGACCAAGAGCGATGCCATCGAGAAGCTCACCAGCAAGGCCGACATTCTTCAGGCCCTGAAGGACTCGTTCAAGCAGGCCCACGCCCTTGTGGATGAAACGACCGCAGGAAATGCCTTCACCACCACAGCCCATGGAACCCGGGCAGGAATGACCTCATTCGGACTCGCGCACATGATGGACCACTACGGCCAACTGGTGGTCTACCTCAGGATGAACGGGATCGTACCCCCCGCCAGTCGCGGCGGGAATATGTAGGACCAACGAGCAAAGCCGGAAAAATCAGTAATCACCGTCCACGCTTCGGTTTTGAATCCTGAAATTGGAATTTTCCGGCTCTGATTCGGCATTTTGGACGCGCGTCAGGGTCTTGCGATAGAACCATGTGGCTGCCAGCCCGCCCGCCAGGGCGGAGGCAGCCGCAAACGCGCCGACCTTCACCCAGGAAGGCAGACGAGTTCCTGCCCTCTTGATGTTGTCCGATATCTCAGAAACTAAATGTTTTGGATCGTCCATTGTCGACCGCTCGTTTCTAAAAT
This sequence comes from Occallatibacter riparius, assembly GCF_025264625.1. Taxonomy (NCBI): domain Bacteria; kingdom Pseudomonadati; phylum Acidobacteriota; class Terriglobia; order Terriglobales; family Acidobacteriaceae; genus Occallatibacter; species Occallatibacter riparius. The sequence goes on along the minus strand of NZ_CP093313.1, from coordinate 3,389,722 downwards.
GAAATTGCTGCTCATTGGACTCCTCAACCCTGAGGTCGATTCACAGAAGAAATCCACAGAAAATATCGATTTTTGTATTTGCATTTATCCGCATCTATAGTAATGTGTAGTTATTCCGGTGATGAGGGTGGACGTTCCGCCACCTTCGGCGCCGGGAGTAGTTTGCGTCACTGGCCTCCCGGCACGAACAGCTCGAACGTTCGTGCCGTCTTTTTTTGGCTAAAACCACGAGACAACGGGGTCTGACGCCGCTCACGCCGCCATCCGTCCTTCGTCTACAATTCTCATAGCGAGACTTACGAATGAAGAAACTTCTCAGCCGCCGCTCACTCCTCGCCACAAGTGCGGTGATCTTCACAGTGGCCAGTTACGCCCAGTGGACAAACCCGGCGGACGATGTACCGGCCTACCATCCTTCGGCGCCGCTGAAAGTTAGCGCTCTGCCGCCGGTCCTCTCCGGCGACAAACTGACCGGCGAGAACTTCCGCTATCCCTGGCAGGTGCACGTCTACCAGCAGACGGCCAAGGTCGGAAACGTGATCTATCAGCTTCCCTGCAACTGCCGTTGCGACCGCGCCCTCGGTCACACCAGCCTCCGGAGCTGCTTTGAGACGCTTCACGGAACCGAGTGCTCCACCTGCGCAAAAGAAGGCTTTTATGCCTATCAGCAGACGAAGCTAGGTAAGACCCCGGCGGAGATTCGGGCTGGAATTGCGAAGCACGCCTACGAATCCATCGATCTCGAGAAGCAGTGACAATCGCGCGTACGATCCGGCTCGCGGCCCTGATCGCGGCTTTGAGCGTTGGTCTCGCCGCGCTGGGCTGCGAGCTCTTTTATCTGCACTGGCTGCGTTCGGTCGTTGCCGCCGGCAATCGTCAGCTGCTTGAAACCGAACCCGGAGCCTTCGATCGCGACCTCCGGACCGCGCTGCCGCTCAGCACCCCGAAGGGCGCCGTCGAAGAGACCTTGAGGAATCGCCACATCCCCTATCAGTACTACCCCGCCTGGCGCTTGATCCAGGCCATCGTGCCGGACCTGAAGGGCAGCAATCCGCTCAGAGAAACCAGTCTCCGCATGAACTTCCAATTTGACGCCCAAGGATCACTATCGAAGATCGAGTCGTCGGTGATCAATTCGGGGCTGTGAGGCGTTTCAGCGGCCTGAACCCGTTTCAGCGTAAGATAGAACATGCAGCACGGCCCACCGGCCCGGCTCGCACCGAACTGCCGTCTGCTTCATCTAACAGACAGCAGCAATTGGGGGCGTCACGGTTTCGACGGGATCGATTGCGGCACAGGAGGCATGTCGGGGTGTGGGCACCCGTAATCGCTCGCAAAACAAAAGTTGCCAACGACAATCTGGCACTTGCTGCTTAATTAACTAAGTAGCCGTTCTGCTCGGCTTTGCCTGTGGGCTGAGACAGAGCGTCGCACAGCAGGCTGGTTGGGGCGGCTCGGTCCGGGCGGCTTCCAGCGAGAGCAATCGGACTAGCTTCTGGCGCATCTTGTCCGTTCTGAGTGCCCGAGGCGAAAACATGCGGAACCGGACAAAGCATGAACGCTCCTGGCTGACAGCGATTTCGGACGCGGGTTCGACTCCCGCCGCCTCCACCATTACTTCACCGCCATCCGCAAACCTTCAGGCTCTTCTTCGCAGCGCAACCGGTTCTTCGCACTCTTCCACAGCTGGTCGGCCAATGCTGACGTAAGTGAAGCCACGCTGCATCATCAACTCGCGGTCCAGCAGGTTGCGCGCATCGAACACGATCGGCTGCGCGAGCTGTACTTTCATTGCCTGGGGATCAATCTCTCTGAATTCGGGCCAGTCAGTCAGCACCAGCAGCGCGTCCGCATCATTCATCGCGTCCAGTGCGTTGTCGACGTAGCTAATCCCTTCTTCCGGAAGCACTCTCCGCGCTGTCGTCATTGCGGCAGGGTCAAAGGCCACGATTTCGCAGCCTTCCGCGAGCAGTTGCCGAACAAGCTTAATGGCAGGCGATTCGCGCACATCATCCGTGCCTCCCTTGAAGGCCAGGCCAAGAACAGCTAGCTTCTTGTTGCGAAGATTCCACATGATCGACCGAATCTTCCCCATGAATCCGTCGATCTGACGCTCATTGATGCGCTCCACTTCCCGGAGCAGTGCCACATCCACTCCCATCTCATGGCCGAGTGAGCGAAAAGCCTTGAGGTCTTTTGGAAAACACGAGCCACCGTAGCCCAGCCCAGCAGACAAGAACTGCTGACCGATGCGCCGGTCCAGCCCCATGCCATGCGCGACTTCATCTACATCTGCTCCAGCAATCTCGCACATGCTTGCAATCGTGTTAACGTAGCTGATCTTCAGCGCAAGAAAAGCGTTCGAAGCGTGCTTGATCAGCTCCGCGCTTGCAGGACTCGTCCGCACCAGTGGAGGCGCCGTTGGATTGTGCGACAAAAAATCAGCAGATGCGCGCCGCCGATAATAGCTGCCGTCCAGCAGTGGGCCATAGATCGACGTCATCACGCGGAATGCCTGATCGCTGCAAGTCCCGACGATGATTCTATCGGGACACAAAAAATCCCGTACCGCCGTACCCTCGCGAAGGAACTCAGGATTCGACACTACATCTGCTGCACTCGGATCCACACCATTGCGCCGCAGGATCTTGGAGATCCAATCGCTCGTATAAACAGGCACTGTGCTCTTCTCGACAATCACCTTGTACGAGTCGATGGCTCCACTGATTTCGGCCGCAACCTCCTCGATGAATGATAGGTCCGCGTGGCCATTATCAAGAGGGGGCGTCCCCACAGCGATGAACACCGCGTCTGATGCCCTCACAGCCTCGGCTATCGACGTAGTGAATCTGAGCGAAGCTGAACTCTGCAATGCCAGAAGTTCAGCCAGATGTTCCTCGTGTATGGGTATTTGACCCGCCTGCAATGCGCGAATCTTGGCGGCGTCGTTATCGACACAAATGACGGAATGGCCGATCTCGGCGAAGCAAACTGCCGCGACCAGCCCCACGTACCCACAACCCACAACCGCGATACGAGTTCCCTGGCCGCCTGATCGATCCATCATGCAGAGTTCGAGATTGCGATTTGGCATTTTGATTTCTTACCCGCGACCTTCGATGCCTGAGCTGCACAACCCGTTGTCCACATCCGTTGATGCTTGGTGAATCTATACAACGCAGGTCTCAATCCTCGCATCGGTGCAGGTGAAGATCGCATGTTCGATTTGACCCTCAACGAGAGACACGGGTATGACCCCGAGCAAAACAACGCAGGACCACAATGAAATTCGCAAGTGGGCAGAAAAGCGCGGCGCTGTGCCCACTGAGGTAGCCAGCACTCACAGCGGTAATGAACCAGGAATACTACGCCTTCATTTTCCTAACGCTCCCGGCGAGAAAGACTCGAATCTGCGGGAAATTTCATGGGACGCGTTCTTCGAGAAGTTCGACGAGAACAACCTGGAGCTTGTGTATCAGGAGAAGACAGCCGACGGAGAGCAAAGCAACTTCAACGAGCTTGTGCACCCCGACGAACCTTCGCACTCCTCCAACAAGAAGAAGAAACACGCCGCATAGGTGCGGACATCCATGCACGTCGTAATCTTCGGCCTTACTGTTTCATCTTCGTGGGGCAATGGGCACGCTACGCTCTGGCGCGGGTTCCTGAAGGCGATGAGCCGCCGCGGCCACACGGCCACCTTCTATGAGCGTGACGTCCCATATTACGCCGCCACGCGTGATGGTTGGGAGGCGCCCCCCGGAATTGCGCTGAAGCTCTTCGACTCGTTCGAAAACATCCAGGCAGAAGCTGCGCGCGAACTCGCACGCGCCGACGTAGCCCTCGTAACGAGCTACTGCGGCGATGGCGACGCTGCGTCGCGACTGGTCCTCGATTCGCGAGCTCAGGTCCGCGCGTTCTATGACCTTGACACTCCTGTGACACTGGACACCTTACGCATCGGCGCTCGGGTCGCATACCTCCCTGCTGAAGGGCTTTCAGAATTTGACATCGTGTTGAGTTACACGGGCGGCCGCGCTCTCGAAGAGCTGACCGGTCGTCTAGGCGCACGTGCTGTGGCTCCACTCTATGGATGGGTTGACCCTGAAATGCATTTCCCGGTGCCTCCATGCGAGGAGTATCGATCGGCACTCAGCTATCTCGGCACCTACGCCGACGACCGCCAGCAGATGCTCGAAGAGCTCTTTGTTATCCCTGCGCGGCGACTACCGGAAGAGCGCTTTTTGATCGGGGGCGCACAGTACCCTTCCAGCTTCCCATGGTCTCAGAACATCTTCTTCGTGAGCCACATGCCACCCTCTCTGCATCCGGCATTCTTTTCGTCTTCCCGCTTTACGCTCAACGTGACGCGTCGCGCGATGGCCGAATACGGATTCTGCCCCTCGGGCCGCATCTTTGAAGCAGCCGCGTGCGGCACACCGTTGATCTCTGATACGTGGTCTGGCCTTGAGACTTTCCTTCAACCTGACGTAGAAATCTTGACCGCTTCCACCAGCGCCGATGTCGTGAGAGCGCTCTCCCTATCCGACGTCGAACACATGCGCATTGCTGAGGCCGCACGCGCTCGCGTTCTTGCGCATCACACTGCAGAGCAACGTGTTGCCGAGTTCGAGTCGATCTGCCAGAGCATAGCCACAGCGTCACCGCCAATTCCCGAAATGGCTGAAGGCTGATTTGATCGGCGCGCACAATCGCACAGAAGGAGAACACACGATGTGGGGCATCATACCGGCCGCGGGATCTGGCAGCCGCATCCAGCCATTAGCATTTTCAAAAGAACTGCTTCCGGTGGGAAGCCGCTGTGAAAACGGCGCGGAGCGGCCACGCGCAATAAGCGAATACCTCGTCGAACGCATGATCGCAGCGGGCGCAAGCCGGCTCTGCTTTATTATTTCGCCCACGAAGGCCGACATCCTCCAATACTATGGGTCACGCCTGTGGGGGGTAGACATCGCTTACACCGTGCAGCCCGCGCCAGGCGGCCTCTGCGATGCTGTCTTCCGCGCCGCGCCACTGATTCATCCGGATGACGCGGTGCTGATTGGTCTGCCCGACACAATCTGGTTCCCTTCGGACGCTCTATCTCTTCTGCCGGACGGCGTGCTCGCACTGCTGCTCTTTCCGGTTACTCGTCCGGAGTTGTTCGATGCCGTCTCCACGGATGAGCAAGGCCGCGTCCGAGAGATCCACGTGAAACAACGCACCGCGCCTTCCCAATGGATATGGGGAGCAATGAAGATGCCTGGGCGCGTCTTTCACGCCCTGCACCAATTATGGCTACGGCCTGAGCGTGGTGACGAGTACCTCGGCACACTTATCAATGCATGGCTCAACGAAGGCGGGGAGGCGATCGGCACGCGGGCGGGCTGCCAATACGTAGATACAGGGACTCTCGATGGCTATCGAGCTGCGATGCGCCTGCTGGAAGACGCGCGCAACTCCGAATACCAACCCGCCTCAGAGCACATTTCAGAGAAGGAGGTGAGCACCACAGATGAGTTCACTACCGCAGACCGGCATTGACGAGCAACTGCTTCAGAAGCAGATCGAGTCTCTTGGGCCCTGGTTTCACAATCTCCGGCTCAACGGTATTCAAACCGCACCCAATCACTTTCTCGGCGACTATCCAGAGATCAAGTTCGCAGCGTTCCGCGATGCTTTGCCCACCGACATGACAGGCTGGACCGTGCTCGATATCGGCTGCAATGCCGGCTTCTACTCGCTCGAGATGAAGCGCCGTGGAGCCGGTCGCGTGGTCGCCATCGACACCGATGAACATTACCTTCGCCAGGCTCGCTTTGCCGCGGAGATACAAGGCACGAACATCGAATACCGTCGCATGGCCGTGTGGGATGTGGCGGCGCTCGGCGAGAAGTTCGATCTCGTCATCTTCATGGGAGTGCTCTACCACCTGCGTCACCCCCTCCTCGCATTGGATCTTATTCATGAACATGTCGCACGTGACCTGCTGCTCTTTCAGAGCCTCACTCGCGGCAGCCTCGACATCGTTTCCGTAGAAGAGAACTACGACTTCAATTCACCCGCGCCGTTTGACGAGCCGGGATACCCGAAGATGCACTTCGTCGAGCATCGATTCTCGCACGATGAAACGAACTGGTGGATCCCGAACCGCGCCTGCGTAGAAGCCATGCTGCGTTCATCCGGCTTCCGAATCGAATCGCAGCCTGAGAACGAAGTCTACCTATGCCGCAGGGAACAGATCGCAATCCCACCAGACGGTCCGCATTGTGTCTATCCCATGCGCCGAACGAACGTTGAGCTATGAGTGAACGAGTCACCACTCTTGAGCTAGCCGAGTCGCTTCTGGAACAACGGCATGTGCCCTCCGCGCGATTCCTCTTCAACCGTGCAGAGGCGCAAGGCGGCGCTGACCGAAATCGTTGCGCCGGCGGCCGATGGTTGGCCTCCATGCTCTCCGGCGATTTCGAAGCTGCCTGGCGAGAAAGTGATGCGATTCGACTGCGGCGCGCACCAGACCCCCACAGGTTCTGGACTGGCGAGAGCCTGCGTGGTAAGCGCGTTATCGTACGCTGCCTGCATGGCTTCGGCGATGCCGTTCAATTCCTCCAATATGCCCCCAGAATCAGGAGCAACGCGGCTGATCTGATGGTGGAGTGCGCCCCGCGAGCAGTAGAACTCATCCGCTGTGTCCCCGGCGTCGATGAAGTGTTTTCCTGGGGTGCGGATCCACAAGAACAACCGAGGCCCTGGGATGTGCAGCTAGAGTTAATGGAAATACCGTACATCTTTCGCACCAAGCTCAGCGACCTTCCCATCACGACCCAGTATCTCCGACTGCCACACGCAGAGCTGCACTGCGCCGCCCGCGCACTGGGACCAAAATCGGGTAAGCCCCGCGTCGGCATCGTCTGGTCTGCAGGCGAGTGGAACCCTTCCCGCTCCATACCTCTTCGATCACTCACCGCGATTCTCGCCAGACCAGAATTCGAGTTCTGGAATTTACAGGGCGGCTTCGTGCGCCAGGAGTGGAGCCGGTTGCATCTCGGCAAACACGTGCGCGATACATCATTGCTCGCGGACCGCGGGCTCCTCCCGCTCGCTGCCGTCATTGCGAACCTTGATCTTGTCATAACCGTCGACACATTAGCCGCGCACCTGGCCGGCGCCCTTGGTGTGCCATGCTTCCTCATGCTCCAGTACGCAGCTGATTGGCGCTGGATGGTCAATCGAGATGACTCACCGTGGTATCCTTCGCTGCGCCTGTTTCGCCAGCCTGATTCGGGCGACTGGCCCAGCGTCGCGCGCGAAATCGACGGCGCCCTTGCAGCCTTCCCACATACCCGAAGCAATCCCGGAATGGCAGCATGAGCCTTGCCGTCGCCTGGGATCAATTCGACGCTTACCTCTTCGACATAGACGGAACGCTACTCCATTGCACCGATGCCGTGCACTACTTTGCCTTCTGCGATGCGCTCTCGACCGTGGCCGGCCGCCAGTTGAATCTCGATGGTGTCACCGCGCATGGGAATACGGACATTGGCATTCTTCGCGATGCCCTCACGCTTGCCGGCGTTTCTCCACAAGAGTGGCGGCCGCGTCTGCCGGAGCTATGCGACGCAATGTGTTGTCAGGTAGAGCGACAAAAAGCCGATCTCTGCATCACAACTCTGCCCCAAGTTCGCGAGGTCCTTCATCATTTGCACGAGAATGGTGCCTTGCTCTGTGTAGCAACCGGTAATCTGGAGCGCATCGGTAAGCAGAAACTCGCTGCCGCCAAACTACTCGAACTCTTCCCCCTCGGGGCATGGTCCGACGGCCTGGAATACCGCGAACATGTATTCCGTCACGGCATAGCACTCATTCGCGAACGTCTGAGCAACAATGCCGCAATTCTGGCATTCGGCGACACCCCGGCCGATATCTCCGCCGCGCGCGCAAACAATCTTCCTATAGCCGCCGTAGCCACAGGCATCTATGCTTATGAAACGCTCGCGGCCGAGAGCCCCTCGCTCTGCATCCGCAGCTTCGCCGACCTGTTGGAATGAACCCGCTCCACCACATCCTCAAACTCGCGAGCACGATGAGCAGATGTATGCGCAGCAAGAATTCTCTCGCGCGCATTTGACCCAATGCGGCGGCGCTCTTCCTCTGTAGTGTCCACAAGAATCGACCTAACTTCAAATTCATCTTTCGGGGTCAAGATCTCTTCCCCTGGCGTCAAGAACGTCTCGAGGCCCGGCCACTTGTCCGACAGAATCGCCGCTCCGCAAGCAGACGCCTCAAAGAGCCTCACAGAGGGTGAATAGCCCGCCGCCACCATGTCATCTCGCGTAAGGTTCAGCGTAAACCGCGAGGACGAGTAGAATGCCGGATGATTCTGGGGCGAAACGTGAATGATGCGTCCCACGTTCGATCCCCACTGAGTTGACTCGGGATATTGCGGCCCAGCCACCAGGAATCTTCGTTCCGGCATCAGCGCAGCCGGGCGCCCTAACAGCCTGTCCAGCTTCGGCTGCCGATCCTTTGCATACGTGCCCAGGTAGCTCAACTCACATCGGAATGCCTCGCGGCATGCCGTTGGTTTGTATAACTCCGGATCGACCGAGCAGTAGAATGGCACAGCCCAGGGGGAACCAAAGCGCGTCTCGAGTTCTTCCAGCGCTGGCCCACCCGTAAAGCTCAAATATGCGGCATAGTGCGGTATGAGCGCAGCATCCAGATATTCCGTCTCTCCGCAGGCGCGCAGGGCCGCCATCGTGATCGGAGTATCGATGTCATAGAACAGGATGGGCCCGCGTCCCGCATCCAGCAGCCGGCGTGTTAGTGCGATCGCGTCTTGGAAATAGGAACCTACGACAATCACGTCTGAGTCTGCACTGGCCCGCGCCACTGCCTTCTCACTTACTTTCCATTCGTCGTAGATCTGCACGGAGCAAAACTCAGGCTCCGGCAAGTCACGATTGCTGCGGTACCACTCGACATCCTTCTCCACAAAATGCACTACGTGCCCGCGCTCCGCCAACGCCTTGGCCAACGAGCGATAAGTTGTCGCGTGTCCGTTCCCCCATGACGAGGTGATCGTAAGTCCATAGATCACGATTTTCATGCAGGTTGCTCCACTCTCTCGGCAGTCGGAAAGGCCCGCTCTACGCCGCTGCGCCTTTCGAGCGACTCGATGAACGCGTGCTCAGCTTGAGCCGCGCGCAGATCGTAGGTGTGATCCCTTAGCGCGCGTTCCCGAAACGCCGTTCCGATCTTCTTCCTTGCCTTCTCGTCATATTTACGGAGTGCCTGCACCACGTCCTCAGCCCGGCGTATCACCAGAATCTCAGTGCCCGGCTCAAAGCAGTCATCGATACCCGGCCAATCATCGCAAAGCAAGCATGCACCCGCACCTGCAACCTCGAAAACGCGCGTAGGCGGAGAGAATCCCGAGTCCGCCATCGACGCCCGATTGATGTTCATCACCATACCCGCCGAGCAGTTCACGCGGTTGTGATCGTCCGTTGGAACGTGCCCAATCCATCGCACGTTCTTCGGCAGCGCCTTGTCGCCCCAGCCCTCGCCGCCCAGGATGAATGACGCACCCGACGCCAACTCCGCAGCCCGCAGAAACAACTCCTCCACACGCGCTTCGCGATCCGGGAGCCGATTACCGAGGAAAGCGACATCGCATCTCAGTGCAGCATCGGGATCGACGGGATGATGCGTCTCCAGATCAAGACCGTTGTAGATGCTGTAGTAGGCGCGCGCACCAAACTGAAGATAACCGTCGCGGCTGGCCGGACCTCCGCCATAGCTCAGGATCGCGTCGAACTTCGGCACTGCCTGGCGAAACGGGTCGCCAGCATTTGCGCGCATTCTTGCCAGCGTGGCCGGCGAATCCACGTCCCAAAAGAAGACCGGCCGCTCCGCGCCCATCTCCGAGACCAGCGCTTCCAGCAACTCATCATCCGCGCCGATCCCACTGTGCTTCACCACCACATCGGCTTCCGCCGCGCGCTCCAACATGGCCGCTACGTCAATCGTCGGCCGATACACCACTGATTCAACATACGAGAAGTCGCCGGAATCACGATGTTGCTGGCGTCCGTATGCATCTGGCTCTGCGAATGTGACGCTGTGGCCGCGGCGCGCCAAGTACTTGTAGCAGCCACGATAGTAAGTCGCCGCTCCATTCCAATACGACGAAACAATGCTCGATCCGAACGCGAAGATCTTCATCGCAGCACCTCCTCACAAATTCCGTCCAATTCCGCTGCCCGATGCGCGCACGTGTGCCGGTCCAGCACCGTTTCAAGCCCACGCTCAGCCTGCGCCGCCGCTTCGTCCGGATATTCGAGAAACCGTCTCATCGCATCCGCCATCTCCGCTCCATTTCGTACCACCGCAAAGTCTCCGCTGCGGAACAGCCCCTCTGCGTCATTCCAGGGAGCCGAGATGAGTGGAATTCCACATGCCAGCGCTTCAAACACGCGTATCGTCGGAATGCCAGTCATCACCCGCGCATACTCCTGCCGCGGCACATGCACCGTCATCAGAGACTCCGAGTAGACTCGTGGCGCCTCAAGGTTCGGCAGATACCCGCCGTAATTCACATGAGCGTGGCACAACTCCCGAAGCGCTCCCTCTGGATAGCGCACGCCGAAAATCGAGAAGCGTTGCTCCGGGATTTCTGCTGCGGGCCGCAGGAAGAACTGGCGAATCTCTTCTGAGCGCTCATCGTCCCCCCAATTGCCAATCCAGACCACATCCTGCTGCTTGCCCTGCGCTTCTACAGGTCTGAATACGCTGACATCTGCGGCTTCGTGCAACGTCCACACCCGATTTATTCCAAACCGCTCTCGATAAATCCTGCGCAATACTTCTCCGAACGCAACCACTCCGTCGAACTTATCCACTCCGAAAAGCCGAATTTGCTCCGGCGATGACGATGCCCGATGGTGCGTATCGTGGAAGAGCATTCGATAGCCGAGATACTCGCGCACTTCGAGCAAAACGGCCGAAAGCGCCGGCGGATTCCACTCGTGAAGAACCACCACATCGAAATCCCCCAACCGTTGCTGCCACATCCCCTGGCTGGATACATCCGAGGTTTCGTAGAGCTCGATCTGCAGATCTGGATAGACCTCCTCAAATCGTCGTAGTGTTTCCTGACCGCGAGGCTCAAGCAGCAGGTTGTCCACCGACCATTCCGCGCGCGGCTCGAATACCACCGCATCATGTCCCAGCGCGCGCATCCCTCGCATCAGGCCACGAAGAAAATGCGCATTCCCGTTGTTCCAGTCGGAGCGAAGGGAATGCGCGAAATAGGCGATCCGCAGCTTACGTGACACTGGCCGTCTCCGCGACGCTCGAATACAGAGCGCGATAAGATGCGACCATTGCAGCGCGAGTGTAGCGGCTGGCTCGCTCGGCAGCTCGTTGCTGCGCCATTCGGAGCCTGCCGCAATCCTCCCAGAGCCACGCAAGCATATCTGATAGGTCCTCAGCATTGCGGAAGTAGCTCGCCGCGTCTCCCCAGACCTCCTCGAGCGACTCGATCCGCCGCGCCACCACTGCACACCCACAAAGCGCCGCCTCCAGGGGAGCGAGTCCAAAGGGCTCATAGCGTGAAGTGCACACGTACACAGCGCTTTCACGAAACAAGCGGAGCAACTCACGCTCACTCTGCGGGCCGACTAAAGTGGCGTTCTTCAATTCCGGTGCAGTGCTCCCGTCGCAGTCAGTCGCCCCAGCGATGACGAGCTGCATCGGAGAGGTAACCTTTTCTAAGAAGGTGACGCCTTTCGCTTCGTCCCACAACCGACCCGCGGTCACCGCCTGCATCCGTCGTCCATTCCCGGGCACAGCATTCGCAATCTTCCGGCCGTTCGGAATCGCGCGGCTCTCACACGAGACTCGAAAACCCTGTTTTAAGGCGCGCAGCATCCACTGAGTTGGCGTAGTCACGGCATCCGCTTTGTCCAGACCCTGCTGAACGAGCGCGCAATACCTCTCCAGCCATGGCGACCTCTGCAATGTCTCCCCGCGGCACGCTCGCGCCCAGCTCAGCACGTCACTGTGAGCAGTAACGATCTTCGGAACACCAATCTCAAGTGCTCCGTAGCAGAACTGATTTGAATGCAAGACGTCAGGATCGAACTCCTGCGCCACCGCGCCGATGAGCTGATCTCCTGCTTCGAAGCATCGATCGTTGTGCTGCATCCACTCCAGCGGTACATCCGAATCCACATAACGAAAAGCAAGGCCCCACCGCGATGCCAGTTCCGCGCACTCAGCAGATTGGCCCGGAGATGCCGCTTGGCCGAAGCTGACCAGCGCTACAGAATCACCAGCTTCCAGCAGTCCCGCCGCAAGCTCGTGCGTGAACCGCCAGACACCGCCTACCGTGTCGGTCGTGATCAGAGCGCGCATTCCAACTCCGCCAGTGACCGTGGTTGCTGATCCTGGATATCGGAGAACCCGCGGTCGCCAAACAACTGCAGGTAGAACTGGTGCGCGCGTTCCCAGGCGCCCTCATCCGGCTGCGCCCCGAATGTCTGCACATACTGCGGACTGCCCGGAAATGGAAATAGCGGTACGGGCTCGCTCACCCACACGCCCGCAGCCTTGAGCGTCCTCTGGAAGCGCGCGACTTCCGCGGGATCGTCGTGAGTCGTGCCGATCAGATTCGCCTGCACCCAGGGAATATGCTTCCGCGCCGTGAGCAGTGTAGATTCGATCGTCTCGGTCGTAAATCGGCAATGCTTGTTGAATTCTTCTCGACCCTCGTGCGTAATCGATTCAATCCCGCACTCAAATGAAACGCAATGCGCGCGCCCGAGCAATTCAAGCGACTCCTCATTCCAGAGATCGATGCGCGTCTGAAATCCAATGGCGAGTGGACGCTTCGCAATCTCCTCGAGCAGCACCCGCACCTGCTTGCCAACGCCGAAAATCTCATCGATGAAGTAGACATAATCCACTCCACGGGCAATTAATTGATCGATCTCCTGAAGCACCTGACTCAGATCTCGTTCGCGAAACTGGTTGCGGAAGAGCGTCTTGTTGCAGAAGGTGCATGAATAGGGGCATCCGCGTGCGAACTCCACTTCTGCGCCCAGCTTCAGGTGATCCGCCCCATTGCCCGCAAAGACATGATGCAGGTGCGTATGCCGTTCCACAGGGTAATCCGAATAGTCGAGCATGGTCACGGCCTTCATGTCCGTAGTTCCAAGCCCTTCCGATACCCGGAAGCGCCCTTCTTCATCCCGCCAGCAGCATCCCGGAACCATCTCCCACGGCACGGAGCTAAGTTGCGGCAGCGTTTGATCGGGTTCGCCGCGCAAAACGACATCGGCCCCCGTCTTCATCATCGTTGCGTGCGGCGTCGCAGATCCGTGCGGCCCAATCAACACAACCTTCGATTCTCGCGCCAGCGAACCAATCCACACCTTAGGAACGCGCAACTCAGGCTGCGGACATCGCCAGAACAAATACGACGGCGCCGTTGGAATAACGAGAAAGTCTTCTCCGAATGCCTCCAACTTACTCCGCACATCTGCGGGAGCAAGCTCCTCCATATTGGCGTCAATCAGCAGGACATGGTGCCCCGCCGCGCGTAGCATTTCTCGCGCCGACAGAAGTTCCAGAGGCACATGAGGTTCGCGACAACCGAAATATGTCGAGCCCTCAAAAGTCCATTGAGGATTCACAAGCGCATACTTCATGCGACCTCCTGCTCCAGCACCTGAGTTCGAGGCTCAGCGGCGCTCTTTGACTGCTTCGCTTTCCAAAAGTCGAAAATCGCCTCAAGAGTATCTGCGAGACTGCGCTTGGGGCGCCATCCTGTATCGCGCTCAAGCTTCGCCGTGTCCGCCACGTACCAGGGCTGATCGCCCGGCCGTACTTCGCAGTACTTCAGCTTCAGGCGCTTGCCGGTGCGGGCTTCCATAATGTGCAGCATCTCGATGATGGAAACGGCACGCTCCTGCCCGCCTCCCAGGTTGTAGATCTGCCCGCGCGTGCGCTCAATGTTGCGCCGAACAGCCTGCATCGCGTCAACCAGATCGTGCACATGCAGCACATCGCGCACTTGGAATCCGTCGCCATAAATGGAAATCGGACATCCCTCAAGCACCGAATAAAGGAAGTGCGCCACCCACCCCTGGTCCTCGTTGCCGAATTGGCGCGGACCGGCAATGCATGACATCCGAAACACCACAGTCGGCAGGTCATAAATGCGCGCGTAATCGCGCACATATTGGTCCGCGGTTCCTTTTGAGCAGCCATAGGGCGAGTGAAAATCGAGGGGCTCCTCCTCCGTCACGCCGCGGAGTCCCTTCGCACATGCGCGGTAATGCGTGCCTTCAATTTCAGTCGGAGTGCGATCGAGTGATCCGTAAACCTTGTTCGTCGAAGTGAACAGCAGAAAAGGACGTCTTCCGCTTCTGCGCGCAGCTTCCAGAACATTGAATGTGCCGTGCGCATTCACCTCGAAGTCAGTAGACGGATCATCTACCGAAGTTGTGACTGCCACCTGTGCCGCTAGATGAAAAACATCGGTGACGCCCTCCAGAGCCTGTCGCACTGCTTTCGCGTCGCGCACATCTCCGCGCGTAAATTCAAGACGGCTCCCTCCCTGCATGCCGCGAAGCCACTCAACGTTCTGTTCCACACCGCGGCGCGAGAGGTTGTCGAAGATCCGCACATGAGTCTCGGGCGACCTAAGCAGACGCTCAGCCAGATTGGACCCAATGAACCCGGCACCGCCTGTAATCAATACCAAACGGCCTGCTCCATCCAGTTTCATTCCGCTTCCATTCTCCGCGTTACTCACGCAGTCAATCCATATGCACTCAATTCACTCAACATCGTCTCTACCTTGTCTTCGGCTTGCTGCTCGCCCAGCCACTCCGCAAGTTCACGGAACCCCTCTTCGTGGGTCATCTGCGGTTCATAGCCCAGCAAAACACGCGCTTTCGAAATATCTGCATAGCAATGCCGAATGTCCCCTGCGCGGTACTTATTCGTGATCACCGGCAATACATCCTTACCAAGGCTGCGGGCGAGCTTCTCCGCTACCTCGCGAATCGTGATAGGCTTGCCGCACCCGATGTTGATCACTTGCCCATTCGATGCCGGCCTTTCCATCGCAAGCATGTTGGCGCGCACAATGTCCGACACGTGAACAAAGTCCCGCATCTGCTCGCCGTCTTCAAAGATCAGCGGCTGCTTTCCGTTCAGCATGCGCGAAGCAAACACGGCCGCGACGCCTGTGTAAGGATTCGAGAGCGCCTGCCGCGTTCCATAAATATTGAAGAAGCGCAGCGCGGTTACCGGCAGCCCATAGGTTCTGCCGTAGATCAGGCACAGCTCTTCCTGGTCCCGCTTTGATAACGCATACACCGAGTTGATCTCGGATGGCTTGCTCTCGTCTGTAGGCACAGGCTTCAGAACGCCGCCGCATTCTTCGCAATGCATATCCCAGTGACCGGCCTTCAGTTGCTCCACCGGCCGCACCGGTGGCGATGCGTGGCGTCCGCACTGGCTACAAACATACCTTCCTTCGCCATAGATCGACATCGAAGAAGCGACGACAATCTTCTCCACCATGCTGCGCGAATCAAGAATCGACTGCAGCAGTTCTGCAGTGCCAATCGTGTTCACGCTCATGTAGCGGCTGATCTCATACATTGACTGCCCAACGCCAACGCACGCCGCAAAGTGGAAGACAACATCCACGCCGGTCATCGCCTCGCGCAGACGATTGGGATCGCGCATGTCGCCGGTGAGCAGCTCAACTTCTTTGGCGAGGTAATCCGGCCGCCCCCCCGGATGCACTTGCGGATTAAGCTCGTCCAGTACCCGCACCCGGTGCCCTGCGCGCAACAACCCGTCCGCGAGATGCGACCCCACAAACCCAGCTCCGCCGGTAATCAATATCTGCTTGCTCATAGAATGGCTAACCTCTTCTGTTCATCTGCGGCTGAGGTGCTGCTGCTCGCCGGCCCATAGCGCTCCGCCGCCCATCGAGCGAATTCGGCAAATTGCGCGTTATCGCGAGGAGGGCTGGTGTGATGCTCCTCCATGCCCAGGTGCGCCGGCGTAAAGCACAACGTAAGCGCCACATCGAACGGCTCAAGTGCCGCCATCATCCGGTCAAACCATGCCGTGGCATTCGGGCGATATGCGTCTGCCCAGCTCAGTCCTGTTCTCAAATATCGAACCCCGCGCTCTTTCATCCAGCGCACTGCGTCATCCAACCGCGGATCCTCGAAATGGAACCACTGGCAAATCCCCACGGAACCATCTGATGGAAAGCAGCCCTCGGCGAGCTTTGGCCGTCCGTCATCCTTCACCAGACCGAGATAGTAGTGCCGATAGTAGGAAGAGCCCTCAGCTTCCTTATGCCGTGTTTCAGCCGGCCACGTAGGCGGCAGATCGAAGAGGCTGTACCAGTGAATGCGCTCCACGCGCCCGCTGAGCAGTTCCAGCGTGCGCCGCAGTCCGAACTCTTGCACTTCCTCCGCGCCGAACGAGGATGCTCCCACCTCCAGCACCCACACCGGCTTGCCGGAAACGTCGTAGGCCTCCGCCACTTTCGCAGGCCAGTCGTCTATCTGCCAGTGATTCCAGTCCAGTGGGAACCCATGCACGCCCACAGCATCCACGTGATCCATCACGCCCTGTGCCGCCATGTTGCGCAGAAAATCGCAATCGCATGAAGACACTCCACCAAGCACAACGGGCACGGCAGGATTCACGCCGCGAATGGCCTCCGAGCCTAGCTTCACTAACTCGGCATATCCTCGCCAGCCTGGGTCGAGATGAAAGTTCCAATGCGAAAGATTGTTAGGCTCGTTCCACAGTACGAAAGCCTCGATCATGCCCTTTTTCCTGATCCCTCGTTCGCCATCTCTCACTCCTGGTCAGCTGCCCGCGTGCGTTCGTGCGAACAAACGGCGACACAGCACAAGAGGATGCGGGATCTCTCATGAGTTCATCCCCTAGCCTGTGCGGCCCAACGTGCTCGTAAGAGGTAAGTACATTTAGTCGGGTTGCCCGTGTTCAGCGGCCCTGCCGGCAAAAGGGGCGCATCGTGGGATGGCTCTGCTATTTACCTGGGGATAACCCTTGGCCGCCGCCGCAGGCCCCATTCAGACAATTGCTTTCCTTTCACGACACTTCCAAAATTCACCTCAGCTATACAAGGTTCACCTCGCGCCATTCCGGCGCTATCATGGTTCACGCGTGAATCATTTCCCGCATCCAACACGCAGAGGAGTCCGCACGAGGAATGTCGAGACAATATCCTGCAAACGTCGTGGAGATTGCCCTCAAAGAGACCATCGAGAGAGTTGACCGTTCGCGGGTCTCAGTAACGAGAACCATCGAGTTGCTGAATCAGTGTCAACAGACCATCGAACAGTCGTACAAGCTCCTCGATCGCTCCAAGCGGCTGGTGACTGACCCCTTTGGTCGCCCCTGGACCGACCGCAGGGAAGAAGCTTAGATCACGCCTCTCGAAGAATCTCGGAGGTGTCCCGGCCGCTTTCAAGCAGGTGGCGCAGCATGTCTTGTTGTTCAAGGTGCCGTTCGATGGTGTGAGCAGCATCGCTGCCGTGTTCGGTTTCGCCCTGCTGGATGGCCGTGCGCAGAAGCTGTGTGAGTTCTTCTGATTGCGCCAGCGCTCCAGTAAGCGCGCGCTCCAGAATCGTGATCTTCTCGGCAATCAGCGACTTGAGCCCGAACCGATGCCCCGTATGGCAGCGAAATTCCCGCAGATGGCTCATCCGGGTCATCGTCATCGCGCCGCCGCATTCTGGGCAAACCTGGGTAGCCGGTTCAGGTTCTGGATCCGGCACGGCGGGCACCGGCGCGTGTTCATCCTCCACCGCCAGCCTCATCAACAGCGGTGCGATCTCCCCGAGCCGCACAATATATTGAACGTTCAATCCACGGATCGCACTATCGGGCATGGAGCGGTAAGCCGCTTCTTCCGGATCCTGCACAATGGTCGTTCCATTGTGCTGTTGAATCTCCCACAGACCGGCCGCTCCATCATCCAGCAGCCCCGTAAGCACTACGCCCGCTACTCTCTCCCGGTACGCCGCCGCCGCGGAACGGAACATCACGTTGATACACGGCCGATGAAGGTTCTCCTTGGGTCCATGCCCCAGTTCCAGAAAACCATTTCGAATCATCAGATGATGGTCGGGAGGGGCGACGTAGATCCGGCCCTCCTCGATGAGCATCCCGTCCTCGGCATGCAAGGTGGGCAGGGCGCCCGCCCGATTCAGGATAAGAGGCAGAATGCCTTCGCCATGTGGAGACTGGTGCAGGGTTACGAACACAGCGGCTTTCAGATCGGCTGGCAAACCTGCCGCCAGGGTCTGAAGCGCCTCGAATCCGCCCGCCGAGGCCCCGACCACAATAATGTCGCGCGCTGCCACCCCGACTGAGATGCAGATTCTCACCCGGCGCCATAACCGTCGTTAAGAATTCATCAGAAACCGTTCGATAAGCCGCGTGAGTTCTCTCACTAAGTCCACTTTCACAGGCCCACTTGGCAACCACAATGCAGCGTATAGTGAATGTACTGAAAGTACGATTATGCCCCCCGACGATCTCAACCCAGAAAGTTCCCCTGATACCTCGCCCCAGCCGGCTTCCGAATCATCGGAGCTGGCCCTTGTGCCGGCGAACGAGACCAGCGCCCTAGCCACCGAAGATTCCACGCAGCCTAGCCAGCAGGACCCATCTCCCAATCTGCCCTTCGCTCCCCGCATTGAATCGGCTGGAGAAGAACAACAGGCTCCGGCCTTGATGTATCCAGTCGTCGGCTTCGGAGCCTCCGCTGGCGGCCTCGACAGCTTGCGCGAAATTCTGGAAAATCTCGACCCAAACACGGGAATGGCCTTCGTGCTGGTTACGCATATGGCGCCTAACCAGCGTAGCTTCCTCTCGGAGATTCTCGAGCGCTACACGAAGATGACCGTCGTTCCCATCGAAAATGGCTTGCGTGCGGAACAAAACCACCTCTATGTGCTGCAGCCAGGCCAGCGCCTCACCATCCGCGAGGGCAATTTCCAAGTCGAGGAGTTGTCCCCGGAAGACCGTACGTACCGCCTGATTGACACCTTCTTCTACTCTCTGGCGGCCGATCAGAAGAATCACGCCGTAGGCGTTGTGCTCTCGGGTGGCGACTCTGACGGCGCCCTTGGCCTCAAGGCAATCAAGGCGGAGGGTGGCATTGCCATCGTCCAGACCCCCGAGTCCGCCATGCAGCCCGGCATGCCGCGCAGTTCCATTGCCGCTGACCACGTTGATCTCGTTCTCCCTCCCGCTGAGATCGCCATCGAGCTCGGCCGTCTCGGCCACCAGTTCACGCGGCCCGAGGTGCGCTCGCTCGAAGACGGGCACGCGGCCCCCGACGACGAGCAGTCCTTTCAGAGAATCCTGCAGCTGCTGCGCGGACTCTCCGGCCTCGATCTCCGCCTATACAAGCCTGAAACCGTTCGCCGCCGCATCGCCCGCCGCATGCTGCTCCTGCGCCAAGATCGCCTGTCCGAATACCATCGGCTCCTTCAGATGCGGACCGACGAACTCCGCCTCTTGCAGGAAGACGTCCTTATTAATGTCACGCATTTCTTCCGCGATGCGGGTTTCTGGGACTCCCTTCGCTTGAATGTGCTGCCCGTGCTGCTCCAGGACCGGCCTCCCGAGAAGCCCATCCGCATCTGGTGCGCAGGATGCTCCACCGGAGAAGAAGCCTACTCTCTCGCCATCGTGGTTCTCGAGTACCTCTCCCAGAATTCCCTCGATACTCCAGTCCAGATATTCGGCACAGATGCCAGCGACCAATCCGTCGAGACCGCGCGGATCGCGATATATCCCGAAACTATTGCCGGTGAGGTAAGCCCCGAGAGGCTCCGCCGCTACTTCGTTAAGGTCGACCGCGGATACCAGGTCTCAAAGCGTGTTCGCGATACCTGCATCTTCGCCCGGCAGAATCTTTGCGCAGATCCCCCGTTCTCCCACATCGATATCCTGAGCTGCCGCAACGTGATGATCTACTTCAATCAGGTGTTGCAGCGCCAGGTGATGCTCACCTTCCACTATGCTCTCGAGGCTGGCGGCTACATGCTGCTGGGCATGTCCGAAGGATTGCGCGACTACGGCGACGTCTTCAACACGGTCGACAGAAAGCACAAGATCTACATGAAGACCGGCGCGCACCTGCCATTCAACTACGAGCCGCCGCGCACCTATGCCCTGACACACGCGGGTGGAGCGATTAGGCCGCCCGTCGTCGAAATCGATAACAACATTTGGCCTGAACAAGAGCTACAGCGCGCCGCCGACCGCATTGTTCTAGCGCGATTCGGACCGCCGGGCCTCATCATCGACGACCGCATGAATGTTCTGCAGTCGCGCGGTCAGACCTCCTCGTTCCTCGATATCACTCCCGGCGCGGTGAGTTGGAACCTGCTGCGCGTGCTCAAAGACGGTCTCGTCAATGACGTGCGCACGGCGGCCCAGCGCGCCATCCGTGACAACGTCCCCGCCTCCACCCAAGTCACCTTGATAGATGAGCAAAAGGGCGAGCAGCAGATCGAAATTGACGTGCTTCCCATCACCAGCGCCTCTACACGGCCGCGCAGCTTTCTCATTCTTTTCCAAGCCCTCTCGAAGGGAGGAGTGGAACGGCGCCTGCCCGAGCAGGTGCTCCAACCCGAACTCTCGGCGGACGAGAAAGAGCGCTTGATCGCGCAGCTTCGCCAGGATCTGAACTCCACCCGCTTTCACCTGCAATCGCTCGTCGAAGAGCGCGACGCCCGCAATCAGGAACTGGTTTCGGCGAATGAAGAGATTCAGTCTGCCAATGAAGAGCTCCAAAGCACCAACGAAGAGCTTGAGACCACGAAGGAAGAGCTGCAGAGCGCCAACGAAGAACTGCAGACTGTCAACGACGAGTTGCAGCAGCGCAACAACGTGCTCACGCAGACAGGCAACGATCTCACCAACCTGCTGAACAGCGTCAATATCCCGCTCCTCATGCTGAATAGCGAGTTCCAGATTCGCCAGTTCACCCCGCCCATGCAGCGGCTGCTCAGCGTCAGGCCCACCGATATAGGTCGGTCCATCAATGAGATCCGCCTGCAGTTGAGCATCGAAGATCTCGAACCCATTCTCAATGAAGTATTGGAATCGCTTGGAACCCGTGAGATGGAGGTCCAGGATAAAGAAGGCCGCTGGCATCTGCTCCGCGTTCGCCCTTATCGTACATCTGACAACAAGATTGAAGGCCTCGTCGTCCTCCTGCTCGATATCGATCAGCTCCGGAGCAGCCAGCAGCAACTGGTCGACGCCCGTGACTTCGCCAGTTCGGTGGTGGAGAGCGTGCCGGTGCCGATTGCGGTGCTGAATCAGGACTGCACCGTCCGCACCGCGAACACATCCTTCCGCGAACTCACGCAGATGCCTGCAAGTGACCTGGTCGGACGATCGATGCCTGATCTGGCAACCCTGCTATGGGGCATTCAGGGTATTCGCGAAAAGCTGGAAGACCTGCTGCGCGGCCCGGCTGGTTCCCTGCTCGAGTTCGAGCACGAGTCGACCACGGCGCAGCGCCGTACCCTTCTCATCAAGGCGCAGGCACTCTCCACTGACGGCAACCGCGTTCTGCTGCTGATGATCGAGGACATCTCCCTCCGCCGCGAAGCGGAACGCCTCATTACGCAGGAGAAGCACGCCCTTGAGGGCGAGATCGCAATCGCCGCCCGCAAACTCAACCGCACCCAGGAGGAACTGCGCGGCCTTACCGGGCATCTATTCTCGGTGCAGGAAGAAGAGAGGCAGCGGGTCGCCCGCGAGTTGCACGACGACATCAGCCAGCGGCTCAGCCTGATTGAAATCGACCTCCAGCAGATTCTCGCCCAAAACGGCAAAGGCAAAAAGGATGGACTGGAAAAGTTGCAGGCCTTGCGGGAGCAGTTGAGCGCGCTGAACACCGATGTGCGCACCATGTCGCATCGGCTCCATCCGGCCATCTTGCATGACCTTGGACTTCCAGCGGCGCTCAAAGCCTTGGTTACGGAATTCGGCGCCCGCGAGGGCATGCCGGCCAACTACTCCAGCCACGATCTGCCCAATACAGTGCCTATGGAAGCTTCCATCGCGCTTTACCGCATCGCGCAGGAGGCTCTGCGAAACGTAGCCAAGCACGCCGGCAAGACGCACGTAAAGGTGGTCCTCAGCGCGCCAGACAGTAAAGTGGAGTTGAAAATCATGGACTTTGGAATCGGGTTCGATCGCGATGCGGACCCCACGACTCACGGCCTCGGTATGATCTCCATGCAGGAACGCGCCCGCCTGGCCGGCGGCACCCTCGATGTGCAGTCCGGCCTTGGCCAGGGCACCACCATCACCGTCACCATACCTGTGGATGGCCATGCGTAAACGACTTCTTCTCGGAGACGACCACTCGCTCATGCTCGACGGCTTGTCGCGTCTGCTGAGCACCGAATTCGACGTGGTGGGCACTGCTACCACTGGCCGTGAGTTGATCGCGGAAGCCGACCGCCTCCAGCCCGACGTCGTCGTGCTCGACATTGGCATGCCCGAAATGAATGGCATCGAAGCCGCGCGCCGCCTGGCAAAAACTCACCCCGGGATGAGGCTGATCTTCGTCACGCAGCAACTTGATCCCGCTTACGTTCATGCGGCCTTTGCGACCGGCGCGCGAGCCTATGTCGCCAAACAGTCCGCCGCGAAGGAACTGATGGAAGCCATTCGCATGGCCCTCGCGGACCGCTACTATGTAAGCCCGCTGGTGGGCGGCGAGGCAGGCGAAATCGCGCGCGCTGAACCGAGAAGAAATCCTGCAGAGCTGTTCCAGACCAAGCTCACTCCTCGCCAGCGCGAAGTCCTGCAGCTTGTCGCCGAGGGAAAATCCACCAAGGAAATCTCCACTTGCCTCAACATCTCCATCAAGACAGTGGAGTTCCACCGCAGCAGCCTTATGGATGAGCTAGGCCTGCGCACCATCGCGGAACTCACTCGCTACGCCATCGCCCAGGGCATAGTGAACCAGTAGCGAACTCCGAATCAGGTTTGTTGGTCCTTCTCCTGGCCGCCGTCAAATTCGTCCATGTGTTCATGGACGAGCTTCCAGAGCTCCTCCGTCGTCTTGCACTTTGCAAGTTGCTCCCGCGGAATTCGCCGGCTCACCTCCTCGCTGATCTTCAGCAATGCCATCGCGAGCCGCAGCTCCTCGGGAGTCATGGGTCCCTTGGATGCCAACTCTGTCCTCTGGGAAACACAGTGCGCAATCCTGATTCACTTCCCTGTGCCGAGCCGCAACCATCAGCACGTTACCTCGGCGTCTAACGATCGGGCGGTCTTCATCCGATAAGCAGCTTGATCTCATGCCTACGCGCAGCAGCAAGAACGCAATGCTCGAGCCCCTCTCCGAAGAGGCGGCAGCTCCGGTCCGCTATCTTGCGCGTCAGCCCATCTTCGACATGCGCGGACGCGTATATGCCTACGAACTGTTGTTCCGTTCAGGGCCTGAGACTGAATTCCGCGGCTCCAGTCTCGACGCCACCCGCACCATGATCGATAACACCGTCGTCTTCGGCGTGCGCATGCTCACCGGAGGCCTCCCAGCCTTCGTCAACTGCACAACCGACGCGCTTGAGGGAAAACTGGTCGAAGCACTGCCGCCAGGCATGGCAGTACTCGAGATTCTCGAAGATGTAAAACCAACGCCCAAGGTTCTCAGTGCCTGTCGCCGATTCAAGAAAGGCGGCTACCGCATCGCGCTCGATGACTTTACCTGGCAGCCGGAGATGGAGCCTTTGATCGGTCTGGCTGATTACATCAAAATCGATTTCCGCTCTACCGATGCCGAAGCACGCCGCCAAACGCTCGCCAGGCTCAGCAACTTCTCTGGAGCGCTGATCGCTGAAAAGGTCGAAAGCCATCAGGAGTACGAACAGGCCAGGCGAGAAGGATTCACGCTCTTTCAGGGATACTTCTTCTGCAAGCCGTTCTTAATCACCAGGCGCAAAGTCCCGGCCAATCACGTCGCTCACATGCAGCTGCTTCAGGCGATGCAACAGCAGCCTCTCGATTTGCAAAGGGTCTGCGAGTTGGTGAAGCGCGATGCCTCGTTGACCTACCGCGTCATCAGACTGGCAAATTCCGCCATCATGGCATCCCGTCAGGAAGTTACCTCCATCAAGTCGGCCATCGTAAAAATCGGCGATGATCAGTTCCGCCGCATCGCGTGGCTCGCCATCGCCAGCGAATTCAATGCCGGCCGCCCTGAAGAGATCCTGCGAATGGCGTTCATCCGCGCCCGCTTCTGCGAGCTCGGCTCCATCGGCACAAACTTTGAACCCAGCCAGGCTTATCTGCTCGGCCTGTTCAGCATGCTCCCTGCCATGCTGCAGTTGCCAATGGAAGATGCGATCCGCGAACTCTCGCTCAGCGAGCCGCTTCGCACTGCACTCCTTCGAGACGATCGTCCCTGCTCAAGCGAACAATGCTCCATCCAGGCTCGGCTCGCCTGGTTGAAATCCCATGAGCGGGGCGACTGGCCGGAGTCTGACTCGATTGCCGCGCAACATGGGCTCGACAACAGTCGTCTCCTGGCGGATTTCACTGAGGCAGTTGTATGGGCCGATCGCATCATCGCAGCCTCTGCCTGACAGTCCCCCGCCCTCGTCCGGAACCTCAACGCGGTCCTCAGCAACGGTAAATCGCATTTCCAGGCCAGTGCGATATACTCCTCCCGAGTCTCGAACAGGGGTTAAACCTACATGCTTCAGAAAGCGTTTACCGGCATCCTCGCCTGCTCCGCCCTCGCCCTCGCCTCTCTGGCCAACGCGCAGCAGCATCCCATTACCCTCTCCATTCATCCAGATCAGCCCTCCACTCCCGTCAGCCCCATGCTCTACGGCCTCATGACCGAGGAGATCAATTACTCCTACGAGGGCGGCATCTACGCCGAGATGGTCCGCAACGCCACCTTCCGCGGAGACTGGAGCGGCATCCTCTACTGGTACCTCCTTGAGCAGGGCAACGCCTCCGCCACCATGCAGCATGACGCCTCCACCGGCCCCAGCGATGCTCTCAAGTCCAGCCTCAAGCTCGAAATCAAGCAGGCCGACGCCCAGAACCAGGCTGGCCTCATCAATACCGGCTGGTGGGGCTTTGGCCTCAAACCCAACACTGAGTACAAAGGCTCGTTCTACGCGAAGGCCGGCGCCTCTGACATGGGCCCCATCACCGTCAGCCTCGTCGCCAACCAGACCGGCAAAGCCCTGGCCACCGCGAAAGTCGAGAGCGTCAGCACCGATTGGAAGCAGTACAACTTCACCCTCAAGACCGGCGCAATCGAAGCCTCCACCGCGAACCACCTCGCCATCAGCGTTGGTCATGCCGGAACCCTCTGGCTGCAACTCGTCTCCATCTTTCCGCCCACCTACCACAACCGTCCCAACGGATTCCGCGCCGACCTGATGGAGAAGATGGCCGCGATGCATCCGCAGTTCCTGCGCTTCCCTGGCGGCAATTATGTCGAGGGCAACCGCATCTCCGATCACTTCGACTGGAAGAAGACCATCGGTCCCCGCGTCGATCGTCCCGGCCACGAAAGCCCCTGGGGCTACTGGTCCACCGACGGCATGGGCCTCCTCGAATTCCTCGAGTGGTGCGAGGACCTGAAGATGCAGCCAGTGCTCGCTGTCTACGCCGGCTACTCCCTGCACGGCGATCACGTAAATCCCGGCGCCGACCTCGATCCCTACGTGCAAGATGCGGTCGACGAAATCGAGTACCTGACCGGCTCCACCAGCACAAAGTGGGGCGCTGAGCGGGCCAAAGATGGACACCCCGAGCCATTCAAGCTCACCTATGTTGAGATCGGCAACGAAGAGTGGTTCGATCGCTCCGGCAGCTACGACGCACGCTACGAGCAGTTCGCCAAGGCAATCCGTGCCAAGTATCCCGATCTGAAGTTGATCGCAACCGCCCCAGTAAAGAGCAAAGACGTCGACGTCCTCGACGAGCACTACTACGTCCGCGCCACGCAAAACTTCAAGGACGCAGACCACTACGACGCGAGCCGCGAAAATTCCTCCTCGCCAATGAAGTGGGACGGCGGACACTACGATCATGCCGACCGCAAGGGCCCCAAGGTCTTCGTCGGCGAATGGGCCACGCGCGAAGGTGCGCCCACGCCCAACATGGGCGCCGCTCTTGGCGACGCCGCCTGGATGACCGGCCTCGAGCGCAACAGCGATCTCGTCATCATGGCTTCTTACGCACCGCTGCTCGTCAACGTGAATCCCGGTGGGATGCAGTGGGAAACCGACCTCATCGGTTACGACACCTCGAAGAGCTACGGCTCGCCCGCCTACTACGCGCAGGTCATGTTCGGCTCTTACATCGGCGATCACACTCTCGCCTCGAAGGTTGAAGGCGCAGACGGAAAGTTCTTCTACTCCATCACTGGCGATGCCGCGAAGAAGAAGCTTTACCTGAAGCTCGTCAACGGCTCTTCCGCTCCGCAGGCCGTCGACATCGACTTCTCCGCCGCAAAGCTCGCCGCGTCTGCAAAACTCGTCAGCCTGAGCGCGAAAGACACCCAGGCCACCAACACCATCGATCACCCTAAGGACATCGTTCCGGTGGAGAGCACCATCCCAGTGCAGGGATCGCGCCTCCGCCACACCATGCCGGGCTACTCCATCCAGGTCATCGAACTCACTCAGCAGTGACTCACAAACTCAAGCCAAACCAAAAGGCCTCCGTCGAATGCGGAGGCCTTTCTCTTTCAATTTTCTGGTCGTCCCTCACTTCCACGGCCCATAGCATCGCTCCGCATTAAACACCAGCGGACTCCCCGCTCCGCCATCGGTTCCCTTCATAACCTTCGTGTAACAGGCCTGCGCCGGATTCCCAAACACGTGCCCGCCCGGTCCCATTCCACCCGTCACGTCCGGCCCAATCGCAGGAAACGGAATCGCGCCCCACCACGCCGGCCTCCCCGCCAGGTAGAACGACGCCGGCAGCTTCCGCATCAAACCGGGCATCCACTCGATCCCGCCGCTCACGTTATTGAAATTCCCATGCATCCGCGTCGTGGCTGAAGTCTTCCCCGCATGGCAAGGCGCGATTCCGCCGCCGCATCCATCGCCCGTTCCATCATCGTTGGCGCTGCCGTAGCCGAACGTGATCCCCACCGCCCCCTCGTACACGCGCTTCTCCGGATACTCAAGAACCGGCGTCTGCGTAACCGCGGTCGAATATCCCTTCAGCGCCTGCATCTGCGCGCTTCCAATCACGTTCCCAATCAGGCTATTTCGCGTACTCAGGTACGAAAACTGCACTGCCCTGGCCGCCTGGAACCCATAGTGCCCTTTCCCGCAATCCACTGTCCCGCGCCCCATAACCGGCCCGCAAATCCGATTCGTGCCCACCACCCAGTTCCGGAATGCCGTCGTCTCGCTCGAACTGCCCCACACCGAATCCGCATAGATGGCGGTCAGCACATTGCCTTCCAGCAAATTAAACTGCGGATGCGCGCCGTGATAATTCACCCCGCCGATCATCACATTCGCGGCATCGCTGTCGAACTCGCCCATCGTGTAGTTGTAGGCGATCACGTTCCCCGCTGCGCCCCACTGCGGCATCACTGCTTCATGTGTGCGCTCGATGATGTTGTTCTCAATCAGCGACCCGCTCGTCTTCAGTGCCAGCACAATATCCGAATCATGCGCGCCCGGCACATGCAGATACGCGTTCGAGAAATAGCTGTCGCGTACTTCATCGCGATATCCCCACCGGATCGTCACATGGTCGCCGTCCGCGTAGTTCCCTTCCACGCCGCGCAACCAGCAATACGCACACATGTCCATTAGGAAATTCGTCGCATATCCGGTATTGTTCGCCCTCACCTGAAGGTCTTCCACGCCGGCGTGGCTTGCAGCCATCGCGGACGGCACCGCAACGGCCTCATACGTATAAGCCGAATAGAGCGCCGGCGCAACCGTCAGCGTATTGCCGATTGCCGCCGTCACCTCCACAATCTGCCCGCGCGCCATGCTGCCGTCTTTCGTCCAGCCGCCGTCGCACCAGTTGCAATTACCGCCGCTCCCCGCCGCCGTCACATACGTCGGATCATTCCGCTCCGTGATCACCAGGTACTTCCCCACCGCGATCCCCGCAGCCGAAACCAGTTCAATCTGCGTCGAATTCTGCGCCGCACCGCCCTTGATCACCCGAGGACGAAACGGCACACCGCCTGACCCCATCGCAATCACGGCGTCTCCCGCGCCCGTAGCGTTCAGGATCGTCTTGTCCGCACCGGCCCCGCGCAGCGTTACATTCGACGGCACCCGCACAGTCCCGCCAATCGCATACGTTCCCGGTTCAAGAAACACGGCCTGCCCCGAAGGACAGGCCGCTAGCGCAGCATTGATTTGTTCAAGAGTCGCCGTGGGCTTGAGTGTTGCGCAGTTCACTTCCCGCGCCGGAATCACTCCTACTCCAGCCTGCGACCAGTCGATCCCCCGGTCCTCCGCCAGAAGCGGCTTCCAGCTCTGCGCGCCGCAGTAAGACGCAAGCGCAAGCAAGAGTATCGTTCCCGAATACCACCGAATTCCCCGCCGCGCAGCCTTCATCACATGCTCAGCGCCGCACACTCCATTGGCCGCGCCTTACGCGTAATCCCATCCACCAGGGCGAAGTACTCTTCCTCTTTGGCCGTCCAGTTGTTCTTCGCAATGAACCCTGCGCAGTTCCTGCGCAGTTCCGTCATCCGCTCCGGCTCATCCATCAATGCCAGAATCTTCTCCGCCAGATCGGACGCATTCCCTGACTCGAAGAACTCCACCTTCCCACCGCCGAAATAAAACTCATCAATCCGTGTGCGCGACGCCAGCACCGGCACACCCATCGCCATGAATTCCATCGTCTTGGTACTGAACGCAATATCGCCGAACCCTTCCTTGCGCTTCGGCACCACGCCCAGGTCGATCGTCGCCATAACCTCAGCAACTTCCTCCAGCGGAACCAGTCCCGTCAGCGACACGCGATCCTCAAGACCGCGCTCCCGAATCAGCTTCTTCAGATTCTCGCGCTCAGGCCCGTCGCCGATGATCAAAAACTTCAGCCCCGGCGCCCTCTCCCGCAAAAGCCCCACCGCCTCCACCGCGAGGTCCACTCCCTGGTGCCGGCTCAGCGTGCCCGGGTAGCAGATCACAAACTCGCCGTCCCTGCCCGTGCTCATCCTCTTTCGCGCAGAACGCCAGAAAATCCGTGGGTCGGGATAGTTGAGGATCACCGAGCACTTCTCCGGCCGCACGCTGCCGCGGTTCAGCACCGTCTCCTCCACCAGGTGGTTCACCACGATCACGTGATCCGCAAACGCAATTGAGAGCTTCTCCACCAGGGCCAGCAGCCGAAAGATCATCGAACGCTCGCCAATCTTGAACTTGCTCGCGTAGAACTCCGGCACCACCTCGTGCATATCGTGGATCACCCGCGCCCCGCGCATCCGCTGGAACACCGTCGCGAATACCTCGAAGTCCGGCAGGTTGTGAACATGGATCAGATCGTACGGCTCGCTGAACGCACCCTTCGTGAGAAACCACATGGACCGGATGAAGAACAGCAGAATCTTCAACAGATAGCTGAGCGGCCCCCGCTCATCCCGGACCCGGCTCTGCACCCGGAACACCCGCACGCCATTGATCGTCTCCACCGCCGGTTGACCCGCGTGCCCTACCGCGATCGCGTCCACCTCGTCGCCACGCCGCGCCAGCGCCTCGGCATAGCGGCGCACCCGGTTATCAGCGTCGTAAAACGAGTAGGCGAGCATGCAAACTTTCATCTTGAATATCCCTTGAGTCGCTTCCGCGATACACGATCCCATCTAGAAGAAGAACAGCCCCCCGCCACCCTTGCCTATTCCACTGACGGCGCAGTTACTACCCTCGAAGTGTTATTTGCGACTGTGGCCGGCCGCCTTCGCCCCCGCAGCTCGCCTATCAGCGTAACCATCGTCCGCAGCGGCGCCGGCCCGCGATGCAGCACAACCACCGCCGCCAGATACAGCACGCCGAACGTCGCCGTCACGCAGACAATCCTCAACAGCGCCCCGGCCGTATCCTCAAGATTCCTCAGCCACCAGCTGTGCGCCAGAACCGCATACGCCGCAACACTCGCCGCCAGCGAAGCGACAATATACCGCCAGATCGCCCGCACCACCGGCATCACTCCAAAATCCACCGGCCTGCCCGCATACCAGAGTGAAGGCAGCGTCAGCGCCCAGAACGACGCGCTCCACGCAACCGCCACTCCTTGCGGCCCCCACGGCAATCCCGCTAAGAACAGCGCACACGTCACGGCCCACTCAAAGATGCCCCACTTCAGCCAGCGCTCCGCATGCCCCAGCGACACATGGATCCACCCATGCACGCCGCTCACCATCATGATCCCGATTGCCGGCGCGAAAAACGTGAAGATCCACCCGGCGGTTCCCCAGTTCGGCCCCAGCAGCACGCGGATCACATCCTTGCCAATCAGCGTCAGATCGCCTGCCAGCGCCATCCCGATGAACGCCAGCATCCCCAGTGCGCCCAGCACATAGCGCGTCCATTGCGCGCGATCATCGCGCACCCGGCTCAGAGCCGACACCGCCACGTTCGCATTGGCCGAAACCAACTGCGTCATCGGCATCGCAAACAGGTCGTAAGCCTTCTTGTAATACCCCAGCGGATTCGCGCCGAAGCGCCAACCTACCAGCAGGTTGTCGAAGTTCCGAACGAAGTAGTTGATGCTGTACCGGACTCCGATATGCCCTGCGAACCTCAGCGCATCGCGCGTCTCCTCAACCGCCGGACTCTTCGGCATCCACGCGCAAAGAATCCACACACCCACCGCCGTGCTCAGCGACATCATCAGTTGCCCGGCCACCAGCGCCCAGTAACTCCAACCCGCCAACCCCAGCACAATCGACGTCACCACGCCCATCGCGCGCGCAACAATGTCGTTCATCGCCAGCGAAGGAAACAGCATCGCTCGCCGTAGCAGCGCCGCATGCACCGTCGGCGCGCATGTCAGAAGAATCTGCAGCGACAGCGCGACGGCAATGCGAATCACCGTCTGCTCGTTGTAGAAGCGCGCAACCAGCGGCGCTGCCAGCGCAAACAAACCCGTCAGCGTCACCGCAATGCCAGTGCTGATCCAGAACAGATTGCTCGCCAGCGATTCGTTGATCTCTTTGCGCTGCAGAATAGCGTCGATAAATCCGTTGTTCGGCGTATTTGCCAGCAGCATACTGAACGTCAGCACCATCGCCACCAGCCCAAAGTCGCGCGGCGCAAGGATGCGCCCCAGTACGACCGTCGCCGCCACCTGGATCCCCAGCGACATCACGCCCGAGAAGATGTTCATCCCCGCGCCTCGCACCGCCAGGCTGCGCAGCGCCTTCCCGCCACGCGGAACCGACGGCGCAAATGCGCCACTAGCGTCAAACGGCCTCAAACCCTCTCCTCAATCTGCCGTGCATCACTCACACTCTCCCGCCCTCTACTGCAGAACGCGAACTTCCCTGCGCCTCCGCCCCAGCTCAAACAAGCGAACCGCATTTGCATCGGGAGCCGCTGCCAACGGCATCACAGTGATCGCCAGCAGGAACGCCAACCAGTCCGGGCTCATCATCCGGAACCCAGCCTCCGTGAACACATACACCAGTTCCGCCGTCATTAGCGCTATGCGCAGCCGTCCCGCCTGCGCATCCCTTCGATACAGCGCCAGGCCCGCATAGAACCCAGTCACAATCAGCACCCCAATCAGTGCCAGACCCATCCAGCCCAGGTTCAAATACAGTTCCAGATACCCGTCATGCGCCTGCTGAATCCCTCGCTGGCTCATGGACCATACTGCCTCCATGCGGTCACCCATCCAGAAACTCTCGAAGCCCGCCCCCGTCAGCGGGTTGATCTTCTGCGCCAGCACCGCCTTCCATATCGTCGTCCTTCCCGTCAGCGTCGAGTTCCGCCCCAGCGACTCCAGAATGCCTGCACCCGAACTGAGGAAGAGCGAAAACCCCGCCGCCGCAACCGCAGTCACAAACACGCCGACCAGCACCGGCGCCCTGCGTTCCATCCAGGGCAGTGATGCCAGCACCATCACCGCACCCGCCAGCAGGAACGACGAGAACGACGTCATCGAATCCGCGCGGATCACCAGCCCCAGCGCCAGCAGAAACGTAATCCCCTGCGCGATCATGTGCCGCCCGCGGTTCATCATGGCACGATCCTTATACGCCCCGATCAGCGACCACAGCGCACCCAATCCGCACGCCATGCACAGCACACCCAGTTCGTTCTTGAATGTCGTGACGCCCGTGTACATCGTCACGTGTTCCGTCGCGTCGTACATCGTCCCAAGCGCCGGATAAGCAACGATGAACAGCACCGACATCGGCAGCAGCACGAACCCCACGCGCGCATACATCCGGTTGATCGCATGCTCCGGATCAACATCCGTGAGCACCAGCAGGACCATCACCAGGTCG
Source organism: Occallatibacter riparius (assembly GCF_025264625.1). Taxonomy (NCBI): domain Bacteria; kingdom Pseudomonadati; phylum Acidobacteriota; class Terriglobia; order Terriglobales; family Acidobacteriaceae; genus Occallatibacter; species Occallatibacter riparius. The sequence goes on along the minus strand of NZ_CP093313.1, from coordinate 3,357,138 downwards.
CCCACGGCCTTGATCCAGCGCTTGAACCCCACCATCGGCGCGTCCGACCAAGACAGGCTCACTGCGCAATACAGGAAGAACAACAACAGCGGCAGGTTCAACTGGAGAAACTGCTTCATACGTGCGGCGCGTCTATTCAGCACCAGAAGCCCAACCAGGATGAGCAGTCCATACACCGTCGCATCAACCGGGCTGCCTTCCGTAAAACGCTCCACGTAGTTCGTGTCGCGGTTCGGCTGCAGCCACACAGACACCGGCCGCGAGCAAATAATGCCGAACCAGATCACCGGAATCCATACAACCCATGACGCGCGCCTCTGCTCGTGCCGGTCCATTTGGAAAAGCCAGCAGATGAACACGACCGTGATGGCGGTGGCTGCGTATTTCATACAGCGTGAAAGAGCCGGCGACCAGATCCCCGCCCGATCAATCGAAAAGCCTCCATGGGTTTATCTTTCCAATGCTCGCTTTCTCGAGCGTTCTCTGCTCATGCCATCTCTTCTGCAATTCCTTGAGCTTCTCGCTCAAACCCTCAGGTAGCCGGTCGCGCAGCCGATGATGCAATCCAAGCCGCAGCGCCGCTCGGCCCCACGGCGTAAGCGGAACATAATACCGGGGCACATCCACACGCCTGAAACCGCAGTGCAGCTTGAAGTCAATCACACCGCCGCGTTGGCGCTTGCCCTGCGCAAAGCGGAAGTACACCAGGTTGGGAATGCCGCGATTCGCGCACGTCCGAACCGCCTCTGCCACCAGCGCATTGTTCGGCGCTTTATCCCGCTGCGAGATCAGCGACAGGATGTTCATCATCCCCACCTGGTTCCAATCCTCGTCCGCCACCAGCTTCACAAACCCGATCAGTTCCTCGCCCAGATATGCGCCCAGAAAAATAGCGCGATCCAGAAACGTCGCTTCGGCCGCATAAACGCTTTCGAAATCCTCTTTGTAATGCGGGAACATGCGGCCTTGCCGCACCGGCGTCTCGTCGTAGATCCTCTTGATGCCGCGCACCAGCTCTTCGCTGAACGGCACCTCGCGCAATTCCACGCCCCGCTTAGCCGCCAGCCTCATTTGATTCCGCGGCTTGGCGGAGATCTGATGGTTCATCCAGTGGTCGAACGTGCTCACACTGATGACCGCCATGTTGTCCCACTCCATCGGGTACTTGTACTTCGGCGTGACATCCGCAAGGCTCTGCATAAACGTAAACAGGTCCGGCCGATCAGGCGTCGCTCGCAACGCGGCAATTACCGACTCCGGATCCTTCAAAAACTGATAGAAGTCTCCCTCGAGCTGCGCCGTCCGCAGCCGGCGTCCCGTGATCCTGATCTCCAGGCCTTCAACTTCTATCAAATCCCTCTTCATGCCTCGGGCCCTTTTCTATTCGCTTACATGCTCATCGTGAAACGGTCTGATCCCCATCAGCGAAAGTAGCTTGCCAAGGTGATCGCATAACTTCACCAGCAGTGTCATAAACCGGTGCTGCCCCGCCAGCAGCGCGAACGGCAGCGCCAGCGTATACAACGGCATGGCAACCAGCGACTTCAACACGCTCTTCGCGCCGCAGTCCGGCTGCTTCGCCGCATACGATCCATAAAGCATCGCCTTCCGCAGAAAGTAGCTGCGCTTCCACCGCGCCGGCGGAAGCTCTTCCCACACCACGGCGTCCGACACCCACACGAACCGCCGTCCTTCCTCAATCTTCTTGCGAAAGAAATCCTGGTCCTCGCCCGCCGCAAACTTCACGTCGAACGGCTGCTCATTGCCGGCAAAAACCGCGCTCTTCAGCAGTGCATTGCCGGTCCTCGCGCCGCGCCACTCCACTTCCTTCCCCGTGGGCTGCACTGCGCGATCGTACAACGAACTCCGCTTCAGCCACTGCGGCGCACCGTCGTCGAGATACCGCTTCACTGGCCCGAGCACGCCATCCACGCCATATTCTCTGCACCTCTTCAGGAGGGTCAGCAGCCAGTCCGGCTCGGGAAACTCATCGTCATCAATCAGCGCGAAGTAATCCCCATCCGCACTTCCAATCACCCGGTTTCGCGCTCTCGCAATTCCCTTCTCAGGCTCCGCGCAATACTTCACCGGAACCCGCATCGCGCCCCGCATCTCTTCAACCGCGGTCTCTCCCGATCGCGCCGCATCGTTGTCCGCCACCACAACCGAATAGGTGAACAACCCATCGGTCTTCTGCCGGTCAAGATCCCTTAGCAGCCGCTTCAGCTCCGCGGGCCGCTTATACGTGCAGATGCACACAGCGACATGCGGCGTCTTCACCGCATCCTCTTCACGCACGCGTGCATTCGACACATGGCTCCCGCGCAGCCGATATCCCTGCGTTACCGTCACCGCATAGCCCAGCCACGCCAGTCCGTCGCTCATCAGGAAGTCGTACTCCGCATCGCGCTCCGGATGGCACTCGATCTCCACATCCGCCGTCCGCGCGAGTTCCAGCACCCGGCGCAGCCTCGTCTCCTCCAACGGCGCAATGTCGAAAAAATACTCCGTCATCGAATGACGCCGCGCCAGTTGCCTGTCTTGGAACGCGCGCACGCGCAGCTTCAGCCAGCTCTTCTCGCCCGCCGCAAACGTAAAATTCCGCCGCACCATGGTTCCCTGCGGCAGCAACTTCTGCCCGCGCACGTTTGCCGCAAGATGCGCATGATGATGCCCGTCGATGTGCCGCGCCTTTGCGCCATACAGCCGCTCGAATTCCTCCAGCTGCTCCTTCACCACGTACTCGAACGCTCCAGCCAGCAGCGGATTCGGAACCACCTTCCCACGCCGTCCTTTGCGCAGAAACCGCATCAGCTTCACGTGCTCCTCGCGCAACCGCGCCGGAACATCCTTCGCCGTAAACGCCTCCGTAAGATTCAAATGCAGTCCCGCATCCACGCCATACTCGCGCGCAAGCTCCGCGCCGCGTTCTGAATCCTCCATGAACACCATCGCGCTCGTGGACGACACCGACCCATGCCGAACGCAATCCAGAATGCGATCCGTCGCCTTCAGTCGCATGCCCCAGTCATCGGCGTTCACAATAATCGTCGAGCGCGGTTCGGCCGCATGCGGAATCCCTTCCACACTCGCCGCCGAAATCTGAACTCCCCGCCCCATAATCTACCCAGAATCTCCCGTGCCCTATGCTCGCGATTTCTTTCTGTCGCGAGGGAGGGAAACCACAATCCTCAATCGGCCACTGGCGGCGAAGCCGCGGCCAGCCGCACCGCAGGTGCTCATCGCGCCGCCTGTGTGCTGTGTTCGCCGGTGTTTGCAGCACTCTCCGCGCCGGTCTTTCCGCGGAAGAACCTCCCCAGCTGCTCCATCTGTTCCTTGCGCCGAAGCGCCCGCAGTTCCGCCGGCACCGGCCTCTCCACACCCGTACACGCCGCCCACACATATCCAGCCATAACCGCGGCTCCGCGCACCACATAAGGCCGCTGCGTCATCTGGCGAAGTCCCCGGAACAACTGCCACACCGCGCTGTTGCCCACCATCCAATCCCGCTTGCCCAGGATGAACCGCGACTTCATCTGGCTGTTCTCCGCCGTGCCAACCACGCGATGATGCAGCGCCATCTTCTCCGGGAACGTCCGCGTCTTCCAGCCCTTGCTGCGCGCCGTCAGCGTCGCAATCGAATCGATCGCCCCGCCCTTCGACAGCGCGTATCCGCCGATCTCCTCCCAGCACGTCCGCCGGAACACCTGGCACGCACCCGACACATGATCCGTGCTCACAAACCGAAAATCATAAGTCTCGTTCGCCGTATCGCGATAAGGGGTTCCCACTATACCCAGCCGCGCATCGCCTTTCAGCTTCCGCAGCAAGAATTCGAAATGATCCGCCTCAAACGCAATATCGCCGTCGAGGCTCGCAATCACCTCGTACGGCAACCCCACCATGCGCTCCGCGCCGGCACGCACCGCCAGCGCCTTTCCGGCGAAATGCCGCTCCGTCCGCTCCGGCATGCGCACGAGTTCAATCCACGCATGTTCCGCGGCGTAGCGGCTCACAATCTCGTCGGTTCCATCGGTAGACCCATCGCTCACAATCGCCCACTTCAGCGGCCTTACCGTCTGCGCAACCACCGCCTCAATCGTCTGCCCGATGAACTGCGCCTCGTTGCGCGCCGGAGTCACCAGCACGTAAGCCGCCAAGCCGGATCCCGCCGACCTGGCCTCGAGTTGAAGTTCGTCCATCATCGGCAACACCTACACGCGCCCCGCGGTCTCAGCCACCGCGAGATCCTCGCGCGTCTTCGCCAGGAACGTGCGCACCTCAGCCGCCACCCGTGCCTGCTGCGCCGCCGTCAGTTGCGGGAACATCGGCAGCGATACAATCTCCGCCGCAACGCGCTCCGTCACCGGAAACGCACCCTCCGCATAGCCCATCCCCGCATACGCCTTCTGCCGGTGCAGCGGGATCGGATAGTGAATGCCCGTCCCAATTCCCGCGTGCTTCAAATGCTCAATTAACGCATCGCGCTCCGCCGTGCGCACAACATACAAGTGATACACGCCGCGCGAGCCCTCCGGCTCAAACGGAAGCACTGCGCCACTCTCCTCCGCCAGCAGCCTCTTGTACTCCGCTGCCCGCTCCCGCCGCTGCCGATTCCATCCCTCCAGGTGCGGCAGCTTCGCATGCAGAAACGCGCACTGCATCGAGTCCAGTCTTCCGTTGTATCCCTCGATATCGTGGTAGTACTTCTTCGCCTGCCCGTGATCCCTGAGCTGGCGCATAATCTTCGCCACCGCGGCATCATTCGTTGTCGCCGCGCCGCCCTCGCCCATCGCTCCCAGGTTCTTCCCCGGGTAGAAACTGAACGCCGCTGCCGCGCCCGTCTCGCCCGCTCGTACCCACCGCCCATGCTTCGCTGAGTAGTACTCAGCGCCATGCGCTTGGCACGCGTCTTCCACCACCACCAGCTCGTACCGCTCCGCAAGCGCGCAGATCGCGTCCATGTCAGACATCTGCCCATAAAGGTGAACCGGTACGACTGCCTTCACCGGGCGTCCACTGCGCAAGCTGATCACCCGCCCCGCCGCATCGCGCTCGCACTGGGTCGTCAGATACCTCTCCAGCGCCGGGGCAGACAAGTTATACGTCCGCTCGTCAACATCCACAAACTCCGGCAGCGCACCCGCCTGCGAAATCGCCTCCGTCGTCGCAATGAACGTATGCGGCACCGTCACCACAACATCGCCCGGCCCCACGCCCACAGCCATCAGCGCAAAACGCAGCGCATCCGTTCCGCTGTTCACTGCAACCGCTTCGCTGGTGTGGCAGAACTCCGCAAACGCCTTCTCAAACTCCGTCACGGGCGAGCCGCCCACAAACGACGCCGTCCGCAAGCAATGCCGGAACGCCGCCACCAGCTCCTGTTCCATCTCCACGTGCGGCGTCACCAGGTCAAGAAACGGCACCGGCGCATTCGCGTCTTCCTCCACCGGCTTGATCATCCGTGTCACGTGTGCCGGATTTCCCGCCACAATCGCATGCGCCGGAACATCCTTCGTCACAGTGCTGCCCGCGCCCACAATCGCCCCTTCACCCACCGTCACATTCGACAAGATCGTCGCGCCCGACCCAACCGACGCTCCCTTGCAGATTCGCGTATGCTCCACCTTCCAGTCGGCCTCGGTCTGCATGCTGCCGTCTTCATTCGTGGCCCGCGGAAAGCGATCGTTGATGAACATCACGCCATGCCCGATAAAGACGTTGTCCTCGATCTCCACGCCCTCGCACAAAAAGCTGTGGCTTGAAATCTTGCAGTTCTTGCCTACCGTGGCGTTCTTCTGGATTTCCACGAATGTGCCGATCTTCGTGCCGTCGCCCACCGTGCAGCCATACAAATTGATGAATTTCGCCAGCTTCACGCCCACACCCAGCCTGACGTCATCCGCAATGCAGTTGAATGTACTCATAGCTTCACCAGCGATCCTCGTGTGCTCAGCGACTTCGTCGCTGCTTCCAGCATCCTCACCACCCGCAGCCCGGCCCGCCCGTCATTAATCGGATCCGTTCCCGTTGTGATGCAATCCACAAAATACTTGAGCTCCTGCGTCAGCGCTTCTGCCGGTTCAATCCGCGGCGCATACATATCACCCGACCGGTAATTCACCAGCAGCTTATACATGCCTTCCTGCGTCGTCGTCTGCACGCCCCGGTCGTACACCCTGACCTTCTCATCAGCCACCAGGTCGTTCCACACCACCATCTTCCTCTCCCCGCCAATCAGCGTCATCCGCACCTTCACTGGAGAAAGCCAGTTCACGTTGATGTGCGCAATCGTCTTTCCCGGGAAGTACAACGTCATATACGCCACGTCTTCATAGTCGTTCAGGTGCTTCTCTCCTGTGGCAACGACGGCCTCGGGCGTCTCCTTGATCAGGTGATCCATGATCGACAAATCGTGCGGCGCCAAATCCCACAGCACATTCACGTCATGCTGCAGCAGCCCCAGGTTCACGCGCGTCGAATCGTAGTAGTACAGCTTCCCCAGCGCCCCCTCATCGATCAACTGGCTGATCTTCTTCACCGCCCCCGTAAATAGGAACGTGTGATCCACCATGATCTTCAGGTTGCGCTTCTCCGCCAATTCCACCAGTTCCTGCCCTTGCGCCGTGTTAGCCGTAAACGGCTTTTCGACAAACACATGCTTGCCGTTTTCGAGCGCCGCCTTCGTCAGCTCATAATGCGTCCACACCGGCGAAATCACCGCGATCGCATCGATCTTTGTCGATGTCAGCACCTCCCGCGCGTCCGCCGTCACGTGAATCGCCGGATACGCGCGCTGCGCCCGTTGCCGCGCCCCTGCATCCAGGTCCGCAATGGCCAACACCTGGGTCCCCTCCAGCGTCGCAAGATTCCTCACGACGTTCGGTCCCCAGTAGCCATAACCGATCACGCCAAAATTCACCGGCTCACCGTGCTTTCAAGGTTTTCACAGGGCAGTATATGCCTCTATTTGGATCACAGAAGAAGAGTTAGTGAGCGGGGTGACCCGCATCACTATCCGTCAAGCGCCGCTGAGCTCGGCTAGGTCGAAAAGGGCTCGATCTCTCGAGTCCGCAAACTGATCAAGACGCTAGGAGTTAGGAGAAGTGCAGCAGAGGCGCCCGTCTCTTGCTTAATAGGCGCCCGAACCTCGAATCACTGCCATGGGCGTGCGCACCAGAATCCAAAGATCCAGCCAAAGCGACCACGAATTTGCGTAGCGCAAATCGAGCCGCACCATATCGTCGAACTTCACCAGGCTCCGCCCCGTCACCTGCCACAGGCCGGTAATCCCAGGCTTCGCCTCCAGAATCCGCCGTCTGTGCCATGTCTGGTACGCAGCCAATTCGTAAGGAATCGCCGGACGCGGTCCCACCAGCGACATCTCCCCGAGTAACACATTGAAAATCTGCGGAAGCTCGTCCAGGCTCGTCCGCCGCAGAAACTCTCCCAGCGGCGTGATCCGGCGATCGTTTGTCAGCTTGTACACCCCATCGCCCGCGCCCGTTGCCCCGTGCCGCTGCGCCTGGTTCGCGATCAGCTTCGTCACATACTCCTGGTGCACGCTGTGATCGTTGTTCACAAACATCGAGCGGAACTTCAAAACCGTAAACAGCTTTCCGTACTGACCCACGCGCTGCTGCTTGAAGAGCACCGGCCCCTTCGACGTCAGCTTGATCAAAATCGCAATCGCCGCAAACACCGGCGACAGCACCAGCAGCCCCAGTCCGCTCGCCACAACATCGATCGCCCGCTTCATCATCAGCAGCGACTTCTTTTTCGCCGGCGGATTCATCAGGTCCGGATACAGCGTCACATTCGTGGGCCCATCGCCGTCCTTCTCGTGATCCCACGCATCTGGAAAGAAATGGAACGACAGCCGCACCTCGTCGAACTGGTCGAACGTCAGCTCATTCCTCAGCAGGTCGCTCACGCGTGAGAGCAGCGTCGACCGGATCAGGTCCTTGTCCTTCACAACCAGGCCCGTGAACATCACCCCAATCGCACTGTGCTCCTTGTACCAACCAATGACGTCGGTCTCCCGGCTGCACAACCGCAGAGCCTCCAGCATCCGTTCCAGCACCTTCCGGTTGTCTTTCGGCTCCTGCTCGTCGCCCAGTTCCACCAGCAGCAGCAGGAACGGCTCCTTCGATCGCTCGCTCCGTTTCCGCTCCACGGCAATCATCCGCCGGAACGAATTCTCCCCAAGCGTCTCCCGCTGGTCCCCGGCCAGCGCTTCCAGCACCGGATTCGTTCGCCTCGGGGAATCTTCAACGCGCACTGATCTCACAAACCATCTCCAGCAACTTTACTAATCGCATCGCGCCTGCTGCGCGTTCCATGGTTGGCCTGTGCGGGTGCCTTGAATGCTCTCGTCTGGACTGCGCCGCGTTCTTCGGCCGCACGTCGGCTTGCACCGCAAATCGTTCCGAATGCTCCAGGCCGCATACGCGGCTAAGAATGATGATTGCAATATAGGGATCATAGGAACCTGCCCAGAGGTCCTCAATTCCACCTTAGTGCTAAGTACCTCGGCACCCGAGGTAATGGTTACTCGCGTTTCACGTTGAAGGCTCACCCCGCCCGCGTCCCTGATCCACCCTGCAAATCACCATCACCTCTTCCCGGATTTCCTGCGAAACACACCCCTCACAAAATAGTTGTTGCAACAAACAACTGCCCGGTGGCATCCTTTCTGTGAGCGCTTCCCCTTCCCCCGCCCTCGCGCGGCTTTCTTCCTCGTTCACGCAATCCGTGGGAACGCTCCAAGCACCGGCCCACGTGGACTTCATTGAAAGGATTTCCCCATGCATCGTCTTGCTCTCACGCTCGGCGCTCTTGCCCTCGCCGCTCCCTTCGCCGCGGCTCAGACCTCCACCTGGAACATCGATCCGATGCACAGCAGCGTCAACTTCACCGTCAAACATCTGACCCTGTCCAACGTGAACGGCCACTTCGGCGGCCTCAAGGGCGCCATTACTCTCAACGACTCCGACATCACCAAGTCCACCGTCTCGGTCACCATCGATACCACCACCATCGATACCGGCGTTCAGCCTCGCGACAACGACCTCAAGAGCCCGAACTACTTCGACGTCGCTCAGTTCCCGACCGCCACCTTCACCAGCACCAGTGTCAGCGGCAGCGCCGGCCACCTCACCGTCAATGGCAATCTCACCCTCCATGGCGTCACCCGCCCGGTTACGCTCGAGGTCGACGGCCCCGCCGGCCCCATCCCCGGTATGGATAAGAAACCCCACGCCGGCTACAGCGCCACCACCACCCTCAAACGCAAGGACTTCGGCATCGGCGCCAAAACCCCCGACAACATCGTCAGCGACGAAATCAAGCTCACCATCGACCTAGACGTCGCCAAGCAGTAGCATGCGAAACAGCTAAGCAGTGAAATAGTGAAGGATGAGCGCATGAGAACCGATCAATGCAGTGGCTTCTCGAATGCCGGCTCACTCCTTCACTGCTGCACTCCGCAACTTTGCCACTTTGCCACTCTGCAACTTTGTCCCTCTGTTCGTTAATCCCTTGTCCCTTTGTCCCTGTTCCACCCGGAGCCACCGTGTGTAGTCTCAAATCCGAGATCGGTCAGCAACGCCCCTTCAGCGGCCCCGCGGAAGAAGCCCTCCTCAACATCGCCCGCACCGCCGACTGTCTCCAGCGAGCTATGCAGCGCGGCTCTCGCCGCTGGAACATCACCAGCACGCAATACAACGTCCTCCGCATCCTCCGCGGCGCTCACCCCCGGGGCCTTCCCTGCTCCGTCATCGGCGACCGCATGGTCACAGCCGACCCCGACATCACCCGTCTCCTCTCCCGCCTCAAGGCCCTCAAGTTCATCCGCCAGGAGCGCGACAAGAAGGACCGCCGGGTCGTCCTCACCCATATCTCCCCCGCCGGCCTGGCCCTGCTCTCTGAAATGGACGAGACCATCTCCCAGCTCCCCGGCCAGTTGCTCAATCATCTCGGCGAGTCCGACCTCCGCACCCTCATCGACCTCCTTGAGCGCGCCCGCGCTCACTGCGACGACCGCGCCCACCCCACCTGCGACGGCACCAGCAGCAAAGTCACCTGCGACGGCACACCCGAACCGTAACGTTCCACACAATGCGAACTCCCCACAAGGCCCGCTCCCCAAAGCGGTGTCATCCCGAGGCGAAGCCGAGGGATCTGCGGTTGTTCTTGCAGTTGCGTTTTGCGAGCTCACCGCCGAAACGTGAACTCATCCTCAAGCCTCGAAACAGAACATACAAAGGCCGCGTCGAAATTCACTCACCCGCGCCGCCCCTGCCCCTCCGAATAGCCGGTAATTGACCCAAACTGGGGCACAGTGAGGCGCCGCACTTCGGCATCCAGCTATTTGATTCGGCGATCATGCGTGCATGCTGCTAAGCTTCTCGCCTGATCTTCCCTGTGCCAGGAGCCATATGCCGTGCACTTCACGCCGTACCGTCCTCCGACAAGCCGGCATGGGGGCCGCTGCGCTTGCGTTCGGTGTTCAAAAACTGGTTGGAGAGCATACATCGGCCAAGCCCAACATCGTTTTCATCGTTGCTGATGACCTTGGTTACGCCGATGTTTCGTGTTATGGCCGACCCGATTTGCATACTCCTCACATCGATAGTCTGGCTCTTTCAGGCGTGCGCTTTACGCAAGCTTACGCAAACTCCGCCGTCTGCTCGGCAACGCGCACGGCCCTGATTACCGGACGTTATCAGGATCGGCTGGATGTCGGTCTCGACGAACCGCTGGTTGATCGCGATACCGGCTTGCCCCCAGAACATCCCACCTTGCCGTCGTTGCTGCGCAAAGCCGGCTACGGAACGACCCTCGTGGGGAAGTGGCACTTGGGAATATTGCCCAAATACGGACCTTTGCGGAGCGGTTATGAGCACTTTTATGGGTTCCGCGGTGGTGCGGTTGACTATTTCACTCACTCCGATGATCTATGGGATGAGGATGTCAAAGTGCAACAGGCCGGGTACCTCACCCACCTGCTGGGGGATCGTGCCGTTCAGGTTGTCGATCGCTATGCAAAAGAGAGAAGACCCTTTTTGCTTAGCTTGCATTTCAACGCACCTCATTGGCCATGGGAAGGGCCGGAAGATGAAGGCGAATCCCGAAGGCTTGTAGGGCGTCCCATGTCTGACTTCGACGGCGGTTCGCAACGCACTTATCAGCGCATGCTGGAGGATCTCGATCTGCAGGTCGGTCGCGTACTCGATGCACTTCGGTCGCACGCCATACTCGACAACACCATTGTGATCTTCACCAGTGACAATGGGGGCGAACGCTTCGCCGATACTTGGCCATTCACCGGGCGTAAAACCGAATTGCTCGAAGGTGGGCTGCGCATTCCCGCTATAGTCTCCTGGCCCGCTCGCCTCCCGGCAGGGAAGACCACGAGTCAGGTGGCCATGAGCATGGATTGGGTGCCGACCCTTCTCGCCGCTGCCGGGACCGCCCCCGATCCCGCCTATCCATCGGACGGCATCGATCTTCTTCCATTCCTCACGGCGGGCGTTGCGCCCATCTCGCGCAAGGTGTTTTGGCGCTACAAAGCGAACGCCCAGCATGCGGTGCGAGATGGCGATATGAAGTACCTCAAGATTCTCGATAACACGTTCCTCTTCAACGTTGTCGATGACCCTATGGAGAGGGCCAACCTTAAGGAACGCCTGCCCGACACGTACAGTCGCCTAGTAGCGGAATGGGCGGCGTGGAACCGGACAATGCTGCCGGAGATTGATGCAAGTTTTACCTCCAACTTCACTGGCGCTAACCTCGCGGACCATATCGGCACACCGGCTGCGAGCCATAAAGCGGACAATCCCTCACCGCACGTGCCCAGCGACTAAGTCAGCTGCCGCCGGGTGCGCAGCCGGGTCACCGGCGACAGGTCTTCGTCGCTAGATGGCCCGTCACCGCGCGAGGGTGGGACAGCACGCCCCCCAAGCCCACGAGAGTTCCCCCATGCACCACGGGTGCGCCACGCTTTCGCGCCCTCCACGAAAGCGTAGGGAACCAGGAACCCAGCCTTCTTTAGCTTTGCCTTTGCTCCTGTTGCCGTAATTCGCCGCAGGGCATTGGATCATCCCACTCACGCCCGCCACACCAGGCCCGCTACCCCCAAAGCGGTGTCATCCCGAGGCGCAGCCGAGGGATCTGCGGTTGCCTTTGCCTTTGCTTGTCCTTTTGTGATTCCCGGCACTCGGCGACGAGCGGCGTGGAAGCAGGGAATCCAGGCCTCCCGAACCCGTCCCCGGCGCTGTCATCTGCCCCTCAGCGAAGTGAAGGCGAAGGATCCGCCCTGAAAGATCCTCTTGCCCTGCGGCAGCTTCCTGAAAACAGGATTGCCGGGCTTTGTAACAAGGGCACGGCTTCAACGGCCGAGTCGGCGAAGCTCTCGGGGAGCTTGACTGATCATGCCTCCCGTGGAACCCTTGCAACGTGAAATATCTCAGGCATATCGTGCTGAGATTCAAGAGACTGTTCATCTTGGCAGCTCTGGCTGCGGTTATCCCAACGCCCAATCGCCTGTTCTCGCAGCCGCCCCCAACTTCGCTATGCATTGTGGATACAAAACCGGATCAAGCCGGCTCTTACGACCCTCCTGCCGGACCGTTTGCGATTGGGATGTATCAACAACTGGCCGGACAGAGACTCAGGAACAAGGCCCAACTCAACATCATCGTCTTACCAGCTTCCCTGCAACGCGATATCGTGCCGGAGGTGCAACGCCTCCATTGCTCCTGGGTACTCCAGTTGTGGTACTACCAGCATCAGGACAACGATGTGTTCCGCGAATCCGAACCCAGAGGTGTGCCCTTTGACAGGCTGGTATTCACGCTCTCAAATGGCGCAACGCGGAAAATCGTTGAGAGTGGAGGCGGATTGATTTCGTTGCGCGGCCCCGTGCTGACGCCCTACGAGTCTTTTCGCAAACAGATCTTGGCGGCATTGAATCAGCAGCATTGAGAATCACCCTTTCAGCTTTGCTCAAGACACTGGCGGCTGTTGCTGTCGGGATCTGCGTGCTCAGCGGACCATCGCCAAAATCCTGTCAAGCCCCCTCCCGTGTGGAAAACATACCTAAACCGCTCATTCCAATCACTTCACAATGTGGAAAAATAATTGCCGATTACTGATCGAATCTGCCATACTGGATATAGAGAAGGAAAACGAAGCCCGCCGGATCACGGCGGGCTTCGTTTTTCCCTCCTCCACGAACTATCCGGGCCAAGGAAAACAAGGGCGAACGTGGGTTAACGAAGAAGTTAATGGGGTTACTAGAAAATTAGCTGCCCCTCCCCCTGTTTTTACTTCTCCTAATTTTCGCCAAATTTCGCGTAACTACCTCATCTAACGCGACATATCAATCTACTAAATCACATAGGTCCGAAAAAGGTACTCATTACAGCCAACGCCTGTTTGTACTATGGAGTAAACAGCATTCACAAGAACAATTCGGTTTGGGCGCATCAGGCTGCGGCTGACGGCCGCCTTCCAACCAATAAAAAACGCGATCCAAAGGATCGCGTCACAACTTACTTCTAACTATTAACTTATCGCCGCGCCAGCTTCTGCTCGATCAGGCTCTCATCTGCGTCATCGCTCTGGATGATCTTGTTATGCAGACAATAGAGCGCCAGTTCCAATCGGTCGCTGACCCCCAGCTTGTCGTATATCTTGCGCAGATAGTTCTTGATAACCTGCTCGGTCGTCCCCAGTTGGAACGCAATCTCCTTGTTCCGCTTCCCCTGGGTGATGCAGGCGATAATCGCCATCTCTTTCGGCGACAGCCGCGGCTGCGTCTTGGGATTCACCAGCGAAGCCGCCTGCGCGCGATAGGCTTCAATAACCCAGTTCACGCTCTGGTTATCGATCCAGGTCTCGCCCTCCGCGATACGCCGTACGCAACGCACCAGAAGATCCGGTGAAATCGCGCGCGTCACAATGCCCCGCACGCCTCGCCGGTACAACTCCACCGTCGCGCTCTCATCGGTCGAAGTTGCCTGCACAATCAGCTTGATCTCCGGCGCAATCTTCAAGATGTCCGCGATCGCACTGGAGCTAGCCGCGAGCAAAGCCCCTTCCACCAGAACCACATCCGTAGGAAAGCGCTCGATCGCACCCTTCAGATTCTCGAGTGAATCAGCCTGAGCCACCACCCGAATATCGTCCTCAAGTGCGAATATCTTCCGGATTCCGACGCGATAGATCGCCTGCGAGTCCGCAAGGATGATGCGGATACTCCCCGGCCTCGTGGCATCGTCCGCACTTCCACCTACAGGTGTATCTTCGAGAAATTCCATAACCTGCTATGGCCCGCCCAGGAAAAATATGAGTTATTGCTCCACAAACCGATATTCGTCGATCGTGGCTGCAACTTGAGTCTGGGCTTGGCTCTTCGTGCAGCGTACCACACGTCCGGTGCAATCCACCAGAACATCGTGCGCCGTACCCAGGATGCCACCCGGCATGCGAAGCGAGAAGTTGATGTGCTCTCCAACCGGCAGCCCGTTTTCCATTTCGAACAACACGCCGCTCGCTGAAACATTCCGCGTCTGCGCCGTGTGTTGTCGCCGCCTCGCTTGGATCACCACCGGCAGCGACAGCGGAAACCGCACCGCGCAGCGCACCTCCTGCACTGGCGGCGCCCCGGGCCTCTTCGGGAATATCGCTACACGCGCTTTGGTGGCTCTACCCATGCGACCTCCTGCCCCGTTCAGTAGTCCAAGCAGGACAGTCCGACTCTATCGAACTTCCACCGCGAAGGATAGAACACAATAGTTCGCTAAAAGGTAACCAGGCCTGCCCACCTCGTGCGGCCCCCTGTGCATCGCCTTTAGTACTCCGGACTTAGCGGTGAAACATCACACGATAGACCGCGACGGTTGCCATCGCCGCTCCCCACAGCGTCGCCTCCAGCAGTAGCGCATAACACGCGCCCCGAAATGCCGGGTTCCCCGCATTCTGCTTTGGCTTGCAGTAAACGAGCATCGGCCGCCGGGTACTCGCCTCAGCGTTATGTTCCAGCGCGCAATTACAGGCAAAAGAACATGAGGGCATTAGAACCAGCCTTTCCCTTGGGGAGATTTGAATGAACGCAATTCTGGCACGAAAGACGTGCGCTAAGTTCACACCAAAGTAATGACGGGCGCCTCCGCCTCACCTCGACGCGCCGCCCTGCATCCTCGCCGTTTTCTTCGCGAAATAAAGCTTCACCTTCCGGCAGAACACGCATTCCCACGGAAATAAACCGAATAGAGGAAAGAACCTCTTCTGCCAGAAGCCGACACGCTGCTCGCGACGCAGTGAATTGAAGGCCCCACAACACCGACACACCATGGCGAACGGCTCCAAGGGGGGAGGCTCGCGTCCATATGTTTAACGCACGACATTTTCTGCCATCTACTTACACTCTGGCAAGCGATTCTTTCCCATTCAAAAATGGCAGCGAATCATCGTCGCGATATGCGGACGCCTAATTGAAGAGAATTCTCCCGGCAAGCGAATCGGGGAAAGAGGCGCGTGGCTCAAAAACAGCGTGAGGAATTTTCCCAGGAATCGGCCAGCCCCTGCGTTGAAGATATTTCGATCCAATACGCCTTCAATAAATCCGCGAAAATCTCGATCGCTGGAGTCAGGTCAAACTCAGTTCGTGTAGAAACTTCAATGCGCGTTTCCATGCGAGTTCCGACGCAGCAGCGTCGTAATCGGTCGAGTTGAAATCAGTGAAGAAGTGGCCTGCTTCACTGTAGCTAAAGTCCTCGATCGAGAGACCGGCTTTTCGTCCCGATTCAGACCAAAGCGCTCTTTGCTCGCCAGAAACGAATCGGTCAACAGAAGCGATATGAGTCTGCACCCTGAAACCGGACCTGACATTCCTCGGGACCTCAGCAAGTCCGTGAAACAGGAGAACTCCCCTGCTTGCGGGTCGTTCGCGCCACAGGCTGGAAATCACTCCTGCCCCCATGGAGAAGCCCGCGAGAATCGAGGTATCCGGTAGATTCCTCATCGCCTCAGCCGCGCGCCGGCAAATCATAGGCCAGCCAATCTCTGCCATCACTTGGAACCCTTCGTCGAGTGATTCAGTGCGCCTGCCGGCGTAGAGGTCGGGCAGTACAACTCGAAAGCCGCAAGACCGAAATCGTTCCGCCGCCTCCTGCTCTACCGCCCGAAGCCCGAGAACAGAATGAAAAATCGCGATTGTTTCCACTGGATCATTCTGCCAAAGTGGCGTGTTCACTGCAGGACGAAATCCCATGCAAGCCCCGCTCTGCTCCGGTCTGACATCACACCTGATTCACATCGCGTGGAACGGTCATACTGAGAGGACCGCGGCAAAACCACGAACTCAATGGTCCCCAGCAGCCGCCAGGATTCGTACCAGTTCCGAGACCACTCCGTTTGGAAAATCTTCGCGAACCATAATGTGAGGAAGCCTCATAGAAACAAACAGCCGGTAGTGCTCCGTCCTGTTGAGCTTCTTGATTTGGTAATCAACTGGGTAGCATCGGAACGTTCCAGCGGCGACCCGTATCAGTTGAGCCGACCCAACTTCAGCAGTCACGTGACCCACGCCGGTCACCGGGTCGAACACGTCGAATTGGATGCGCTCACCCGGTTCGAGGGCGCTGGCAAGAATCGCGCCCCAGTCGATCCTCTGATCTACGATGCCGGGAGGTACCGCCTCATCGATCGCCTGTTTGGCGCGCTGAGCGGAAGCGTCTTCACGACGCATGAGGAAGCCCTTGACCTCGCCGTACTCGTAGCTCAGATCGAAGATTGGAAAAGGCTCCTCGTCGCGAACAAATGCCAGCCGCGCCAGGATCGGCTGGAATCCCGGCGATGTGACCGCTTCCCACCTCTGGCTCTCAAAGCCGGAGAAGCCATCCGAAAAGTTCGCTTCATTCATGAATCTCAAATTGCCGGAGCCGGAGAGCCGTTGAATCGTGATCTTGCTATTGCCCACATTCTTGCCGCAATCCGAGTCGCGATACTCAAAGACACCTGTCTTCACCCGCGCGATATCGCGATTCAAATCAGCAGCATTCGTTGCAGGCATTACCGCGCCGGATATGCCGATCCAGAGGACAAGTCTGACGCAGGCCACCATCCTATGAGCATTGTTTCTAGTGGATTGAGATGTCACTTGAACGCCTTTCCCTGATGCACCTGTATGTTGTCCGGATGATGCCGTGTTCCGCCCTCTGGCGGAGGACGGCAAATGCCCGCATGTTGGTCATTTACACGCTCCGCCCTATGGGTGGTTCCATGCGCCGCCATGGGGAAAGCGATACGAGGAGAGCAAGACTAAGTGAGGTTACTACAAACCCCGCCGCGGCCCACGCCCCCGGTTTAACCGTCACCAGAACAAATACCCCGAGGAAGGCCGCGACCCGGACAGCCAGGGAGACTTTGAGAAACGGTGCGCGCAACATGCGGAGGGCTTCGCTTTCGCTCACATCTCTCGACCGGAACGCCGCGCGAATTATGCGCATCCGCCTGGACGTCAGGTTTCCGAGCGGCGCCATGAGAACCGGAAAGCTTCCCATGGCGACAAGTGCCCAGCCCTGCCCCAGAGATGACGTTCGATGAATGAGGTCGATACCGGTAGCTTGAATGAGGAGCACCGACCCGATTGCGAACATGCGCAGTCGCGGAACCGGTTCGATCCACGGGTGAGCATCGCCAAAATTGGAGGCTCGTCTCAACCATCGCAAAGAAAGCGCTTCGATGCTTAACACCGCGCATAGTACAAAGACGGCTGCAATATGAGTGATTAGAACGATGGAATGGGCCAGCATATTTCCTCTCATGGTTGAGCTAGTTGGATGTCGTTGAAATGCATACGTGGGATGGCGACGAACTACTCGGCGCATTGCTGCGATCCGCTGGTTGCCTCCGCTCGCCCTCTTAGGCCCAGGAGGAACCCGCAGAGGTGGGATGGTCTGAGCTGCCGGCCGGCTTCAAGACAAACTTGACCCGCTTGTTCAGTAAGTACACGAAACGCGCATAGATGTTCGGGAACCGAATTTCCGCCAGGCCTTCCGGCCATGCACTGATAGAATCTGGGCCACCGATGAACCTTTCACGACGCGCCCTCATCCGCGGTATCGCCGCTTCCACGGCAGGCGGACAGCTGATCCAGTGCTCAGCAGCCTCTGCCACCCCGGCTGCTACCTCTCGCCGCTATCCCTATGTGCAGATGGATGTATTCACGTCCCAGCGGCTCGAGGGCAACCAGCTAGTCGTGTTCACTGATGCGCGTGGTCTCACTGATGCAGAGATGCTCGCCCTCGCGCGCGAGACGAATCTGCAGGAAACCACGTTTGTGTTCCCGCGAGACACCGCGACTGACCGCAGCGAAGGAGCCAAGGTCCGCATTTTTTATCCTGCCGGCGAGTTGCCGTTTGCTGGCCATCCCACTCTCGGCACCGCCAACGTTTTGCGCATGCACGGCACCAGCCGTCCCTCCACCATTTTGCTGGACCTCAAGGCAGGCAAGATCCCGGTCGTCTTTCACGATGACGCGCGCGGCGCCTTTGGGGAGATGACTCAATTGGATCCGGTCTTCGGCAAGACACACGATCGAACCCGGATTGCTCAGTTGATCGGCCTTCGCCCGGATGATCTGGATCCAGACTTGCCCATCCAGACAGTGTCGACGGGATTGGGTTTTGTAGTTGTGCCCCTTCGCACACTCAAGGCTCTGCAAAGCCTGCACCTGGACTTTGACAAAAATGACGCGTACTTGCAGGCTGCGGGCGAGAACGCCCTGGATTTCCACTACGTCACCCGCGAGACCGGCGATTCCAACGCCTGCCTCCGGGCGCGCAACATCGATCGTTTCGGCGAGGACCCAGCTACCGGCTCTGCTTCCGGCTGCACCGCCGCATGGATGGTCAAGTATGGCGTGATCAAACCGGAGGAACTGGCGTTGATCCGCCAAGGCGTGGAGGCCAACCGGCCAAGCGAGATTTTCGTTCGGGCAAGCAAGACCGGCGACCGAGTGCATAATGTCCGCGTCGGCGGATACGCGGTGAAGGTGATGGAGGGAGTCGCGATTCTCTAGCGTGAGCGAAACCTGGAATAGAACTCCTAAATTCGCGATTCGGCCACATTGCCAGTGTCCCTTTGTCCCTCTGTCCCTGTTCTTCCAATTCCTACTCCCGGCCTCTCAAGAAGAACGCTGCCGATCCGCCCACCGACTCCTGGTCTCCCTTAATACACGTCGCGATGATAGCGGTGCTGGTCCTTCAAATGCGCCATGTACTCCTCCGCTTGCTCGTGCGAAAAGCCGCCTTCCTGCTCTGCAATTTTCCGCATGGCAGCATTCACGTCCTTCGCCATGCGCGAGGCATCGCCGCAGACATAAACGCTGGCGCCCTCCTGGAGCCACTGCCAAAACAATCGTGAGTGCTCCATCATGCGATCCTGCACATACACCTTGTGCTCCTGGTCGCGCGAGAAGGCCGTATCAAGCCGCGTTAGATGGCCATCAGCCCGCATGCTTTCGAGTTCTTCGCGATAGAGAAAATCGGCCGATGCGCTGCGCCCTCCGAAGAAGAGCCAGTTGCGGCCGGTGTGCCCAAGCGCGCGCCGCTCATGCAGGAATCCGCGGAACGGTGCGATGCCGGTGCCGGGCCCGATCATGACTATGGGGGCGCTTGGATCAGCGGGCAGACGGAATTTCTTGTTGGGCTGTATATAGATGGGAAGGCGATCAGACAGAGTCGTGCGATCCGCCAGCAACGTGGAGCAGACGCCGCCGCGTTCCCGCTGATTAGCAAAGTACCGAACCACGGCGACGGTGGCGTGAACCTGGCCGGCATGTGCAGCGGGGCTGGAAGAAATGGAGTAAAGCCGCGGCGTTAACCGAGGCAGCATCGCAACCAGGTCCGCCGGATCGTCCAGGACACCGGGGAACTCCACCAGCAAATCGATCAGCCCGCGTTCCGAGACATATTGCTCCAGCTTGCTCTGCGCCTCCGGTAGCAGCATGGCAAGCAACTGCGCGCAGTTACCGCGCTTTGCATATTCCTGAACGATCTTGCGGCTGAGCCGCGTGATCTGCAGATTGTGCAGCAGGGCCTCGTGCAGAGTGGTCGATCCTGAATTGCCGCGCGGCACCTGCTCGTTGCCGTTGAATCCCAGCCGCTGAAGAATCTCGGCAACCAGATTGGGATCATTGCTTGGGATAACGCCGAACGCATCGCCTGCTTCGTAGGTCAGGCGGCCATCTTCCGTTGAAAACGCGAGGTGGATGGTCACCTTGGCTGCAGCACCCTTCGTCAGGCTTCGCTTGTCTACAAGCCTAGCCAGCAGCGGGTTGTCGCGCGAAATGCTGGGCTCGGCTACGCGGGCAGGCTTCACCGCATCATCGCTCTTGACCTCGGCGATTGCCGCTGCAGCAGGAGGCGGAGCGAAGATCCTCGCCGCGTCATTCTTATTAACTTGCGCCAGCACGGCGGCTTTCCAATCCGCGAAGGGCTGTTCGACTTCCACATCGCTGTCGACTCGGCTGCAGATTGGATTCGCGCCGAGAGCGGCAAGCTTGGCATCGAGGTCGGCGCCGAACTTGCAGAAGTGTTCGTAATGTTTGTCGCCGAGCGCGAAAACGCTGTAGTGCAGCTTCTCCATGCGTGGGAAGTGCTCGAGACACAACTGCTCGTAAAACGGCTGCACGCCGTCAGGCGCATCGCCATCGCCATAGGTGCTGGCTAGAATCAGCGCATGCGACTCGGCTGCGAGGGCTGCAGGCGTGTATCCCACCAGCGTTGAAACCGCAGGCGTATGGCCTTGGGCCTTCAACTCCTTCGCGAGTTTCCGTGCCAGCCCTTCAGCCGTTCCTGACTGCGACGCGTAGAGAACCGCGATTCTCTTTCCGGCCGGAACGGATGCGGCCGCAGGCGCGGAAGAAAACAAGCTTGCGAGAAAGCCGTTGAGCCATGCGCGCTGTTCCGGGCTGAACGGCGCATTGTCAGGGATCTGTGGAATGCTGTTGCTCATCGCGTTGCGGCCTCCTTCAAAACAAGAAACGACTTGAGTTCATCGATGGTGTGGCGCCGGCTGAAATCGAGGAATGATTCTTCACCCGCTCGCCGCTCGACGTACGTTCGAAACAACTGCTCCAGAAGCGGCGGAAGATCGGAATAGGAAATCGCAGATATCAACTCGCGTGCGATGCCTTGGTCCTTGTCAGCGCCGCCTCCAATCACAACCTGGTAGCCTTCTTCGCCCATCACCTTTGTGCCAAGCAGGCCGATATCCCCGATACAGTGCTGTGCACAGGAATGCGGGCAGCCTGTGACGTGGAGATTGACGGGTTGCAGTATCTGGAAGCGGGCATCGAGAAAGTTGGCGAGTTCCACAGCATGCGACTTCGTATCCGTGGCGGCGTAGCGGCATCCACGGTTGCCCGTGCAGGCGACCGTCCCGCGCAACACCGCACCTGCATCGCAATCGAGCCCCGCCTCGCGAAGTTGCTCCACAGCTTCAGAAACGCGGCTGGAGTGCACATTGGGGATGAGCAGGTTCTGCCACACAGTGAGACGAATTTCGCCTGTGCCAAATTGGTCTGCGACAGCAGCCACGGCGCGCATCTGTTCCACCGGAAGGCGACCGACGGGAACAGAGATTCCGATGTAATGCAGATCAGGCTGGCGCTGCGGATGAACGCCAATGTGGCCGGCGCGATCAATCGGATTACGCGGATCGCATTCCTCAGCGCTGCAGCGGAGGAGCGGAAATGCCAGACGCTTCTCCGTCTCAGCAATGAACTTCTCCACGCCCCAGCGGTCCACCAGATATTTCAGCCGCGCCTTCTTGCGATCTGTGCGATCGCCGTTTTCGATGAACACGCGAATCATCGCGGCTGCTACTGCAACGGCCTGTTCCGGCAATATGAGGAGGCCCGTGTCTTCCGCGAACTGACAATGCCCGGTGATTCCGCACAGCAGCACGCGAAAGTAAATGCCCGCGGGTACGCTGCGCCCGCCGCCGACACGCACCGCCTGGAAACCGATATCGTTGGTATCCGCGAGCACGCTGATGGAGCCGCCACTATCGAATGCGACATTGAATTTGCGCGGGAGCTCGTACATATCGCGCGAGTTGAGGATGTAATAGTGCAGCCCTTCCGCTAAGGGGGAAACATCCAGGAGCTCACTTGGATCGATACCGGTAGTTGGCGAAGCCGTTATGTTGCGGATGTTGTCGGCGCCCGTTCCGCGCGATGTCAGCCCCAGCGACTGTACCGTATTGAGGACACGCACAATATCTCTGGGCTGGAACTCGCGGATCTGCATGTTCGCGCGGGTGGTGAGATCGGCGCGGCCCGAACCGTAGCGCTCCGCCATGTCGGCAAGACCACGCATCTGATGCGACGTAAGCCTGCCGCCCGGAATGCGCAAACGCAACATGAACGAGTCCTGCGCGGGAGCCACATAGAAGAGCCCGTGAAACTTGAAGCGGAACAGGTCTTCCGCGGCGGGCGCGCGATTCGCATCCGCATGGGCCAGCAATTTCTCCCAGATGTCGAGCGGATTCTCTTCCGCTTTCCAACGCTCCTCGCGGCACAGATCGGAAACCGGCACGCCGTGGTATGTCTCTTCCACCGCTTCGGCCAGATTGACCGCGCCGCTCGTCGAATCATTTGCAATGAGCCCCTCAGGCGTCATGCCCGCAAAAGGCCTGAACCTCTGCTGCACCACGCCGGTAAAAAATCCGGCGAGATACTCCTTCTGATCAGACGTAAATGCGGTGGGGTACGTTGACGTGGATTCCATGCCGATGTCCTTTGCTGGTGATGGAAGATGCGTTGCTGTGAACCGAACGCCCGCAGCTATAGCGGGATTCAGAGCGCTCAACGCGGAGCAAAGGTAGTGATAGTGGAGAACGCCTCAGCACGGCATGGTGCGCGAAGCGAAGTGACGCGGGGAGCGCTACACGGGCTCACCCGTACAGCTATGCTACGACAGCCTCTGATCCCGAACAAGGCGCGCCAATGAAATCCTCATGCCGCCTTTATGGAAACGCACATAAATTCTTGATGACTTCGGCTCGGCGCCCTTATTTCGCTACGCTGAGGCTTCGCGTCCGTTCAAGCGGGTCTTACGCAGATCTTCGTTGAGCAGAATAGCCTCTGCTATCTCGCGCATCGACTTCCTGCGCTGGCGGCTCTCCCGTTGCATGGCGCGATAAGCAGATTCTTCATCGAGGCCGAAGTCTCGCTGCAGAACTCCCTTGGCGCGTTCAATCACCTTACGCGATTCAAGCCGGTCAGATAGTTCCGAGTTCTCGCTTTCAAGTCGCGCTCGCTCCAACTCTGCGCCCACCAAATAACCCACTGCGGAGAGGAGCCGCACTTCCTGATCGGTGTGGTAGTAGGGCTTACGATGCTGCAGGTTGATCACGCCCACAAGCTTGCTTCTGCACAGTATTGGGACCGAGAGAAACGCCTCGAAGGAGTCCTCAGCCAGATTCCTGAAGCGCTTAAATCGAGGATCCTGCAGAGCATTAGTTGGAATTGCTACCGGCTCGCGATGCCATCCGACCCACCCTGTGATGCCCTGCCCAAGCCAGATGCCCAGGCGATCGACCACGTCAGAATGCGGATTTTTCGACGCGCGCAGAACAAGCTGATCATCTTCAAGGACGTAGACAAAACACGAATCGCACTTGATTAGCGAACAGGCGAAATCGACAATGCGGTTCAGCACCACGTGCAGCGGGTCGGCCGCCGTTATGCGACTGCCGATCTCATGCAGAAAATCCACTCCGACTGCCTCTGGTTTGCTGGCTGGCGCAACCACTGATTCACCGGTCAACAGCGGGCTGATCGGCGGCGGCGGCGCATCGTCCGGCACATGCAAGGCAGCGGCCATTCGCTTCTGCTGCAATAACTCTGCGGAGCGTTCTGCCAGTTCCTTGATGAGGAAACCCATCTTCGATTGCGTCGGCTCGTAGTCAGGAACCACTCCGTACGCATTCAACCCCTCGGTGTTGCTGGGCCCAATCGATCCAACCACCGTAGTGCGAAAGCCCTCGTGTAGCGCGTCGGTGTAGCCCATGCGCTCCGCCATCAGGAACAGATGCATCACCTGTCCCGCATTCATGAACAACACCACGTCCACGTGACCGTGGGCTAGTGCGATCACAGCTTCACGCAACGGTTGAGTATCTTCAGGCAGAGCCCATTGATAGACGGGCAAACGCGTGATCGAGATGCTCTTTTCAGCGAGCGCCGTCAGCAACTCAGGATTCGAAGTTCCGTATTCCTGGACCGCGATATTCATGCCGCCGAGGTCTGCCCCGAACTTCGCCTCGAGCGCACCCATCAGCGCGCGCCATGTAAAGGGCTCCGGCGCAATCACCGAGATGGGTATCTGCAACTCGCGCAATGCGCTGGATGACTTGGGACCGCGCGCAGCAATCCTCACCTTGCGCAGTGCTTCAAGGAACTGCTCGCGATCCATGTGCTCCGAGACTGTCTTGAGCAGCGCCTTCACGCCCACGCCCGTCGTGAAGATCACCAGGTCGAAAGCTCCGCGCAGCAGCGCTTCGGCAAATTCTAGAACCGGCTTCTGAGATTCCAGCGAGACTTCGCGCATGGCGGGCGCCACAAGCGGCTCCCCACCATAGGTGCGGATCAGCTTGGCCGTCTCCACCGCGCGACGAGATTCCAGGCTCAGAACTCGAAGACCATTGAAGTTTGCCGCCGGCATCGTGTCTCTTTTCTGGCTGGACTGGTTGATGTTCATTCGATGTGGATAGCCCGCTGAACGCTGCGTCTGCGCCATTGAAGTGCGGCGTTGAGGCTATCCTACCATCGGAGTTTTTCTCTGCGTCCCACTAGAAGACCAGCCGCGAGGTGAACGAGAGCGCGTGATTGTATGTGTGATAGTGCGTCACCGCGATCTGTTCGCCCGCGCCGAATACAACGGCTAGCCTGCTTGTTTCATTGGATGTCAACTTGATTTTGCTCACTTCAAGTCCAGGCGCCAGGAACGTCTGGGCTTTGCCGTCGTGCGGCCCTCCGCGGAAGAACGTGGAGCTTATCTCCAGTTCCGGCCAGAAGATGCGCTTGACCTTGTACTGAAAAGCGGTATTCCAGCTGATTGGCCGGCCACTGGCGGCAGTGTGCCCGGTTGGAAGCGCCATCGCGGCGGCGCTCTGCACGTCGAACGAACGAAAGCCTTTGCCCACAAACACCGTCGGCGCGACGGTTCCGTCCGCACTTCCGTTCTTGTGGCTGCCGGTGGGAACCGACCCCGCCACAGCCGCGCTGACCGAATAGTTCCCTTTCATCTCATTGGCTCCGAGAAGACGGTACTTGAGCAGCAGGCTGAAATCGCCCGGCCCATCTACAGTGTTCTTGGCATCGTGAAGTAGGAATGGCGGCAAATTCAAATCCAGTTCGGTTTTGTACCAGGGAATGATGTTGAATCCCTTCCCGCCATCCACGTTCCATGTGGTGGTATGCGTGGGCGAGTACTGCCGGATCGCGTCAAAGCGGATCAGTTGCACCAGGCCTGAAGAAGGCGTGAATACCGGCACTGCCCAGCCAGGCTGTTGCGACGATGTCACGCGTACGCGCTTCTGCCACGCGTCCACGAAACGCCCCTGCCCATAGCACGATGCAATGAGTGATGTGAACACAACTACATAAAAGAGCTTGCGCATACCAGCCTCCAAAGAAAGCGACAACAAGGTGAAACGCACATGCGCACAGCCACGTGCGCTGAATGGAATCGAATGAGGAAGTGAGAGATCGCCGTCGGATGACGAAGAGGAAGAAACGCAGAACGCGAGGGCTGCGCTGGCAGGCGATTGCATCACAATCGGCACATCCCGGTGCCTGATGCAACCATGCGACCTTCTCTGGTGTTTACACGCACGCGCATCAGGATCGTATGAGAGTCAGCGCAAAATTCAGCTCGCGCACGGTCTTCATGCGGTCCTTACGCAAATGTGCACCGTGCTCTTGCGTACCACTCAATCTCCAGTTATGCTCAACGCAATCGCTCTGATCGGAGCAGCGTTTTGACGCTCTCCCTTCCCCCACCGGCTCTGTCTGCCGGCGCGTTCCACTGAGCGAACCTCTACGGCTCCCTGAAGAGCTACCGCATAGAACATGCATCCGCAGCACGCGTCGTGAGATTCGCTCTCGCGTGGACCGCTGTGTATCTCTTCGCAACCCCGCCGCATCGCGCAACGGAGCTACCGTGGAACTTCCCCTGATCGAACGAATGCAGGAATCCGCCATCGCTTTCTTCCCGCCAGTCGCACCAGAGACTGACGGCGCGGGAGCATTTTGTGGAGCTGCGCCATTGCAACACGGATTACCAACTCCCGGCCCCGGGGAACAATACCGATTCCACTTCGACATGACGAAGTGCATTGGCTGCAAATGCTGCGTGGTTGCCTGCAATGAACAGAATGGCAACCCCGCCGACATTCTCTGGAGACGCGTTGGCGAGATCGAAGGAGGCTCATACCCCTTCACGCAACGCCATTACCTCTCCATCGGCTGCAATCACTGCCTGGAGCCCACGTGCATGACCGGCTGCCCCGTGGATGCCTACTCCAAGGATGGCCTCACCGGCATTGTGAGCCACAGCGCCGACGCATGCATCGGATGCCAATACTGCACCTGGAATTGCTCCTACGGAGTCCCGCAGTACAACCCGGAACGCGGCGTCGTGGGCAAATGCGATATGTGCTATGGGCGCCTGGAGCGCGGCCAGAGCCCCGCATGCGTCTCAGCCTGCCCTGAAAATGCGATCCAGATCGAGCTTGTCAACATCGCCGACTGGCGAACGGAGTACAAGCCCCTCGCCAACTCGCCCGGCATGCCTTCTGCCGATGACAGCCTGTCGACAACTCGCATCACCCTTCCTAAATCCGCCCCTGGCGATCTTCGCAAGGTCGATATCACACATCTGCGCATCGAACATGCACATTGGCCGCTGATTTTCATGACCGTGCTTACGCAGCTCTCAGTTGGCGTCTTCGGAGCGATCGCATGGATGCAGCTTGTCGGAAGAGGTGCGCACGATTCAGCGGCGCTTATCGCCTTGGTCGTCGCGCTCGCTGCTCTCAGCGCGTCCACACTTCACCTGGGCAGACCTATTTACGCTGCTCGCGCGATGAAAATGTGGCGGCGCTCCTGGCTCAGCCGGGAAGTACTCCTCTTCACGCTGTTCGCAGCCGCCGCAACCATCTACTCGGCGGCACTGTTCTTCCGCCTTGCGGGCGTGGGTTTCTTCGGTGTTTGCACTGTGCTCCTTGGAGCCTGCGGCGTAGCTGCGAGTGCCCGGCTTTACCTTGCGCCTGGCCGGCCCGCATGGAACAGCCCCATCACCTTCCTCGAGTTCTTCGCAACCACATTCCTGCTGGGAGTGTCAGCGGCCGATGCTTTGAGCAATGGCCACTATGCACTGAACACCGCATTGCTGCTGGCCGCTGTTGCCGTCGCCGCCGCCGTTGCCGTCAAGCTTCTCTGGTTGCGTTTTGCCTCGCGCCATGAGTTGTTCGCGAGCTGGCAGCTGCTTTCCTCCGTCCTGCTGAATAAGTTGCTCCTACGGGCCTTCATGCTCATCGTGGGCGTTAGCTTCATCGTCGCCGCCGACAGCATCTATTTCCGCACGCTCGGCCTTCTCCTTCTCCTTGGCGGCGAATTCATTGGACGCTATCTCTTCTTCGTAAGCGTCGTGCCCAGCAACATTGCCAGCGGCTACCTCGCGCAGGAGGCCGCATGAGCCTTCTGCAATGGTTCCGCAGCAGAAGTGGCCTCGACACCCGCGCCGCGAAATACGCCTACGCAGACGATCCGGTGCTCGGCTACACGTCCGCGCGCAAACACGCTGAGCGCTGGGTGAACAGCACCTGCGGTTATTGCTCGGTCGGTTGCGGAATGCAACTCGGCGTACGCGAGAACAAAGTAGTAAGCGTGCGCGGCAATCCACATCATCCGGTCAATCGCGGAAAACTGTGCCCCAAGGGCCTGGCCGAGCATTACGCCATTGAAGCCGAAGGCCGCGCGCTTTACCCCTTATTGCGCAGAGACGGAGCCCTCACTCGTGTCAGTTGGGATGACGCGTTAAGCACAATGGCCGAACGCTTCCGCGCAGTACAGGAGAAGCACGGTCCGGAGTCGATCGGCGTCATCAGCACCGGCCAGCTCGTCACCGAGGAGTTCTACACGCTCGGCAAGCTGGTTCAGCTCGGCATCGGAACACGCCATTACGACGGCAACACCACTCTGTGCATGTCAACGGCAGTCGCGGGTTACAAGCGCTCCTTCGGAAGCGATGGGCCGCCCGGCGCCTACCAAGACCTCGAACTCGCAGATGTGATCCTGCTGATCGGCGCGAACATCGCGGAGAACCACCCCATTCTCTGTACACGCCTCGAAGCGAACAAGAGCAAGACGCTCATCGTTGTGGATCCGCGTGTCACCAAAACAGCGATGATGGCGGATCTTCATCTGCCCATCAAGCCTCGCTCTGATCTCGCGCTTATCAATGCGATGCTCCGCGTCATCATCGACGAGCACCTCTACAACGAGTCTTACGTCGACGCGCACACCAGCGGTTTCGATGAGCTGCGTAGCTCCCTCGAACCATACACGCTGGAGTATGCCGCAGGAATCACAGGTCTTGATGAGCCTCTCATCCGCCGCGTCGCTCATCTCTGTGCCGGCGCGCGCGCTCCGTTCATCGGATGGACGATGGGCGTGAACCACAGCACCAAGGGCACCGAGACTGTAAACGCGATCAACAACCTTGCGCTGCTTACCGGAAGCGTCGGTCGCGCTGGCGCGTCTCCGTTTTCCATCACCGGACAATGCAATGCCATGGGGACGCGCGAAGCCGGCTTCAGTTCGTCGCTGCCCGGCTATCGCAAGTTTGAGTCAGAAGACCACCGCAACGAGCTGGCGCAGATCTGGAACATCGACGCCAGCTGCATCCCTGCTGCGCGCGGGCTCGCCTATCCCGACATCATTGAAGCGGCCGTCGCCGGAAGAATCCGCGCGCTGTGGATCATCGGTACAAACCCCATCGTGTCGTTTCCCAACATTGACGTGCTGCGCCACGCTCTCGGCAATCTGGACTTCCTCGTTGTGCAGGACGGCTTCCATCCCACACCCACAACAGAACTCGCTCATCTTGTCCTTCCCGCTGCCATCTGGGGCGAAAAGGAGGGCAGCTACACCAACTCAGAACGCCGCGTGAGCAAAGTGAACAAAGCCGTCAACCCGCCCGCCGAGGCGCGCTCTGATTTCGATATCTTCCTCCAGCTTGCCGACAAGCTCGGCTGTCGCGAAGAGCTGTTCCCGCAATGGCAGCGGCCTTCAGATGCCTTCGAGGAATGGCGTCGCGTATCGAGCGGCCGGCTCTGCGACTACTCAGGCATGACCTACGATGCGATCGAGTCTTCCGGCGGCATCCAGTGGCCCTTCACCGCGACCTCGCCTGACGATCCTTCAAGCACGCGCAGGCTCTATGCGGATGGACATTTCGAAACCGAAGACACTCGCGCGCGGCTCATCCCAACGCACTGGGCGCCCTTTCCCGAGCAGCCCTCTTCCGAGTTCCCTTTCGTGCTTAACACAGGACGCACAGTCGAACACTGGCACACTCGAACCAAGACTGGAGCCATCTCCATCCTGCAGCAACTGTCGCCGCGTGCCTGGCTCGAGATGAATCCCACTGATGCCGTCAGGCTCAATCTCAAGCCCCACGATCGGGTCGACATCGTGTCCGCCCGCGGCCGCGTCAATCGTGTCGAGCTCCGCGTAACCGAGATCATCGCCGCGGGACAGGTGTTTCTGCCATTCCACTTTGCCGAAACCAACGCCAATCAGGTCACGCAGAGCGCATTCGACCCCATCTCACGCGAGCCCAACTTCAAGCAGTGTGCCGTGCGCGTTGAAAAGTCCCCCACAGCACATTCCTGATCCAGCTATCGCATACAAGAGGAGCCATCCGCATGAAGAAAACATCTTTCGCAAAGAGCGGCCATCTTCCTACACTCGTTTCCGCATTCCTTTACTTCGACATATCGTTCATGGTGTGGGTCCTCTTCGGGCCCCTCACGCCTTTCATCGCGGAGCAGATGCACCTGTCCGCTACGCAAAAGGGACTTCTCACAGCAGTGCCTTTGCTAGGCGGCTCGTTCTTCCGTCCCATCCTTGGTCTCCTCGCTGATCGATTTGGCGGCCGCCGCGTCGGTATCCTCGGACTCTCACTAACGCTCGTTCCGCTCATCCTCGGATGGCACTTTGCGTCGCAGCTCTGGCAGCTCTACATCGTTGGATTTCTGCTGGGCATCGCCGGCGCAAGTTTCGCCGTGGCCCTTCCACTCGCCGGGCGCTGGTATCCGCCCGAGCATCAGGGACTAGCTATGGGCATTGCTGGCGCCGGCAACTCCGGCACGCTCGTCGCCACGCTCTTCGGACCGCGCCTCGCGCAGCATTACGGATGGCATGTCGTCTTCGCGATGGCTCTGCTGCCCATCTGCGCGGTGCTGGCAGTCTTCTTCCTGCTCGCGCGAAACAGCCCATCAAAAGCGGCTCCCAAACCCTGGAGCAGCTACGGCACTCTTCTGCGCACGGCCGACACATGGCGATTCTGCCTGCTTTACAGCCTCACCTTCGGCGGCTTCGTCGGCATGACCAGCTTTCTGTCGGTCTTCTTCCACGATCAGTACCATCTCAGCAAAATCGCGGCCGGGGACCTCACCACCATCGTTGTCCTTTCCGGCAGCTTTCTTCGTCCTGTCGGTGGCTGGCTCTCCGATAAAGCCGGTGGCTTCCGCATGTTGCTGGGTCTCTTCGGAGCGGTCGCACTCTGCCTCTTGCTGGTCTGCACGCTTCCTCCCGTGATGGTCGTGGTGCCGCTGCTGTTTGTCGTCATGGGCATGCTCGGCATGGGCAATGGAGCGGTATTCCAAATGGTGCCGCAACGCTTCCCGGTTGAAATTGAAATAGTCACGGGCATCGTTGGTGCTGCTGGCGGACTTGGCGGATTTTTCCTGCCTTCCCTTCTCGGCATGCTCAAGGACCTCACCGGCACCTACGCCGCCGGCATAGCCTGTTTCGCTTTCTGCACCGCAACCATTTGCATGCTGCTGCTCGAATTCGGAATTCGCTGGAAACGCTCCTGGCCGGCCGGGGCCATCGCGCGAGCACGCGTCTTCAGCTATCGCGCAACAGGCACAAAGGAGCGCATCGGAGAAGTTGCAGCGGATTAATTGATCTGGCAACACACCGCTTCGGGATCCATTACCCTACAGCGCTCTGCGGCGAAAGAGTGCTGTAGGGTCGTGCGCTCGGGAGGATAGAATTGCTGCGTCTGCACCAATTCTCCTTTGATCGGGACGTACCTATGAACCGACTCGCTGTCTCTTGCCTTTTGCTTGGGCTTGCATCCGGAACTGTAAACGTTGCGCAAACCGCGAAAACCGCCTCGCAGAACCCAGGCACTGCTCCGCAGAGCGCCAACGCCGCCCTGCCTGATTGGGAGAATCCCCACGTCTTCGGCATCAACAAGGAGCCGGCGCGAGCTCACTACATTCCATTTGCGGATGAGGCTTCAGCCACGCGCGCGGGCGCAGAGTCCACCATGGTGCAGTCGCTGAATGGCCAGTGGAAGTTCCACTGGGTGAAGCAGCCCGACCTGCGGCCGGTCGACTTCTATAAGCCGGACTACGACGTGAGCGGCTGGAAAGAGATTCCCGTCCCGTCGAACTGGGAGATGCAGGGCTACGGCGTGCCCATCTATACAAACATCACGTATCCGTTCAAGCGGGACTGGCCCAAGGTGACCGAAACACCCGACGATCACTCGTGGACGGCGTATGACCAGCGCGATCCGGTCGGATCGTATCGACGCGACTTCACCATTCCGGACGCGTGGAATGGACGCCAAACGTACCTGGTGTTCTATGGCGTGAACTCGGCGTACTACGTGTGGATCAATGGGGAGAAGGTCGGCTATAGCCAGGACTCCCGCATGACCTCCGAGTACAACATTACGAAGTATCTGAAGCCGGGGAAGAACACGGTTGCTGTTGAGGTCTATCGCTGGTCGGACGGCAGCTACATTGAGGACCAGGACTTCTGGCGTATGAGCGGCATCTTCCGCAACGTTGAACTGATGTCGCGGCCCGCGGTGCACGTGCGGGATTTCCAGGTGCTGACCCCGTTTGACGCGCAGTATGAAAATGCGACATTCAAGCTGCATGAGATGGTGCAAAACGTCAGCACAAAGGCCGCCCCGGCCACGCTGGAAGCGAAGTTGCTCGATGCCGATGGAAAGGCAATGTTCACCACTACGAAGAAGCTGACGGTTCCCGCGGGCAAGGAGACTGCGCTCGACATCGCGCAGCCAGTGGAGAGCCCAAAGAAGTGGTCGGCGGAGACTCCGAACCTGTACAAGCTGGTGCTCACGCTGAAGGATGCAAAGGGTGGCGTGCTTGAAGTGATCCCGCAGAACGTGGGCTTCAAGTGGTCGGAGATCAAAGGCGACCAGATGCTCTTCAACGGCAAGAAGCTGTGGATCAAAGGCGTGAACCGGCATGAGTTCGATCCGGATCTGGGTCAGGTGATGACGCGCGAGTCAATGATCGCGGACATCAAGCTGATGAAGCAGAACAACATCAACGCGGTGCGGACATGCCACTATCCCAACGTGCCCGAGTGGTATGACCTCGCCGACGAGTATGGGCTCTACATCCTTGACGAGAACAACGTCGAATCTCACGGATACGGATCCAACGAGGTGCAGCCTATCTCCGATGGGCCGGACTATCTGGACGCCATTGTGGACCGTATGACCCGCACCATCGAGCGCGATAAGAACCACGCATCGATCATCGGTTTTTCCATGGGCAACGAGGCAGGCTACGGCCGCAATTTCGCCGCCGCGAAGCAGTGGGCCAAACAGCACCATCCTGAGTTCTACATCATCTTTGAACCGGGAAACAGCCATCACGGCGACGCGCTGAGCCCCATGTATGCGAGGCCCCAGGACATCGAGTCCTACTACGCGAAGTACGGCAACGGCCGTCCCTTCTTCGAAATCGAATATGCGCACGCCATGGGCAACAGCACCGGAAACTTCCAGCAATACTGGGACCTGTTCGAGTCAAAAGAGTGGGCGCACGGCGGCTTCATATGGGATTGGGTGGACCAGGGCGTGCGGCGCAAAGGCGCGAACGGCAAGGACTATTGGGCTTACGGCGGTGACTTCGGCGACAAACCGAACGACGACAACTTCAACACCAACGGTCTGGTGCTGCCGGATCGCACGCCGCATCCCGGTCTCACCGAAGTGAAGAAATCCTATGCCGACATCAAGGTTGAAGCTGTAGACCTGTTGAGCGGCAAGCTCCGCGTCAAGAATAAGTACAACTTCAAGGACCTTGGCTTTGTGCATGGCACATGGGTG
The DNA here is from genome assembly GCF_025264625.1 of Occallatibacter riparius. Lineage (NCBI taxonomy): Bacteria > Pseudomonadati > Acidobacteriota > Terriglobia > Terriglobales > Acidobacteriaceae > Occallatibacter > Occallatibacter riparius. The sequence goes on along the minus strand of NZ_CP093313.1, from coordinate 3,323,662 downwards.
CTTGAGGAGAACGGCAAGCAAGTTGAAAATGGTGAGGTCCCGCTGGGCGATGTGGCTCCGCGGAGCGACAAGGAAGTGGACTTGGGCATGAAGCAGCCGAGCCTCACTCCCGGCGCGGAGTACCTGCTGACAGTGAAGTTCGAGTTGGCCGAGGACACACCGTGGGCGCCGAAAGGTCACGTTGTCGCTTGGGATCAGTTCGCAGTGCCTTTCAAAACCGCCGCAGCCCCGGAACGCGACGTGAAGAATCTGCCCCAGGTGACGCTCGCGAGAATTCCGGGCGAGTTGGTGGCGACCAGCGAGAAGTTCTCCATTGCGGTCGACATGGACTCCGGCTCGATCTCGTCCTACAACGTGGGCGGCAAGGAGTTGCTGACCGCACCGTTGGAGCCAAATTACTGGCGCGCGCCTACTGATAATGATCGCGGCAACGCGATGCCGCGGCGGCAAAACGTGTGGCAGCTTGCGGGCATTCACCGCACCACGGTGAGCGTGCACGGTGAACAGGTTGCCCCGAACATCGTCCGCATCACGGCTCGCAATGTTCTGCCGGCAGGCGGCGCGACACAGAACTATGTGTACACCATCTACGGCGATGGCTCCGTGGAAGTAGAGAGTTCGTTCAAGCCCGGCAACACACCGGTTCCGGACCTGCCGCGCCTGGGCATGCAGATGCGGGTAATCGGGTCATTGAAGAACGTGGAGTGGTACGGCCGCGGTCCGCAAGAGAACTACTGGGACCGCAAACTCGGCGCGGCCGTAGGCATTTACCGTGACACGGTCGAGCGCATGTGGTTCCCCTACGTGGAGCCTCAGGAGACCGGCAATCGTTCCGATATCCGCTGGGTGTCGATCACGGACGACCAGGGCTTTGGCCTGAAGGCTGTAGGCATGCCGCTCCTGAACTTCAGCGCGTGGCCCTTCCGCATGTCGGAGATCGAACACGAGAAGGTGCCGGTCAACATCGGGCACAAGCACTCAGCCGAGGTGGAGTACTCAGACGACATCACCGTGAATCTGGATTATCTGCAGATGGGCGTCGCAGGCGACGATAGCTGGGGCGCCCCCGTGCACAAGGAGTTCACGATACCCGCGAAGGAATATGAATACAAGTTCCGGCTCGAGCCGCTGACCGGCAAATAGCCGAGAACTGAAACAACGCAATGGCCGCTGCCCTGTGCAGCGGCCATTGTTTTTCTGGCGGCGCGACGTACCTGGCAGCGCCGACAACGCCACTGGCGCGCACTCGAGCGCCGCCACTTGGGACGCATGCGGCACCTAGCGACCGGCAGGCTCGAACAACTCAATGGGGTTGCCATCAGGATCTTCAATCTGGATCTGCTTCCCGCCGGGTCCGGCCTCCATTTCGTTTCGGAAGCGCATACCTGCAGCTTTGAGCTCGGCAATGCGCACAGGCAGATCCTGCACCTGGAGGAGCACACGATTCCAGCCACCGGGTTCCTGTTCGCGCCCGTCAGGCATCGGCCGGGATCCCGATGCTCCGGGGCCGCTAAGGATCAGTTTGAGACCGCTCACCGATACCTGGCCGAAAGCTGGCGGAGCCTGCATGTCGAGCTTGAATCCAAGCATGTGCGTGTAGAACGAAATCGCGCGCTGAACATCCCTGACCTGATAGCGAACACCCCACACACCGACAATGGAGACCACGGATGAGGATGATTGCGAAGACATATTTTGAGATGGCTGGGTGGATGTCATTTCAGTCACTCCGCTGATAGAGATTGCATTCACATTTCGCTTACTCGCCCGCGGTCGGGCGTCTGCCCACGGCCAGATGGCGCAACTTGTCCGGATTGCGCACAACATAGACTGCGCGAATGAGATCATGCTCAATTTCGAACGCCGTCGTTTGTACCGGCCCACCGGGAGAATCCACAATGAGACCGGGAAGACCATTGACGGTGCCCATGCGCAGCCGGAAGTCGTCTTGCCACCAGGCATCGGGGCGCTTGCGGGTAACCTCCACCAGGAAATTTGCAACGCGATCAGCGCCTTCGATCACATTGAGCGCTGAGCGAACTTTTCCGCCTCCATCGGTCACAACGCGCACGTCGGCGGCGAGAACCTGCATAAGGGCATTGAGATCTCCCGCAGCTGTAGCCGCAGCGAATGCGGACATAAGTTCGGCATGTTTCCGGTCGATTTCGCCTGGACGTGCCGGAGACACGCTGGTTCCGCGAGGGCGTGCCGCGCGCACGTTTACGCGAGCACGGGAGGCAAGCTGCCGGCATGCGGCCTCGCTGCGGCCGAGGGCGATCGCAATTTCGGCGAATGAAAAATCGAACACGTCATGCAGCAGAAATGCTGCGCGTTGAAGCGGCGACAAGTTATCGAGGATGAGGAGCAGCGCGATCGATAAGTCCTCGGCCAGTTCTGTACCTTTGTCGGGCGCGAGCGCAGCCGTATCGAAGACAGGCTCCGGCAGCCAGGGGCCCACGTATTCCTCGCGGCGCGCGCGAGCAGAGGTCAGCATGTCCAGGCATATTCGGGTGGTGGTCGTCATGAGAAATGCCCTTGGCTCAGAAACCTTGGTGCGGTCGGCCGCGTGCCAGCGCAGATAGGTCTCCTGCACTGCATCTTCTGCATCGGACATCGAACCGAGCATTCGATACGCAAGACCAAGTAGACGACGACGGTGCGGTTCGAAACTGTCCTCAGGGTTGGTGATCGCGGTTGCGGTACTCACGTTGTTTGCCTCGGATTGAGAGCCGTCCGACGAAAGCGAGCAAGCGCTATTGCGCCAAGGGCCACGGCGACGAGCCCCAGTACAAAGGCCGCAGCGCCGCCGACAACTCCATTACCGGTGCCAGGACCGCCGCGTGCATAAGCGAGATTCAGCCAGCCAGCGGCAGCAGCTACGGAACCAGCGATCAGAGCCGAAAAGGCGAAACGCCGAGTAGAGTTCGCATGCGAGCGATTGAACGCACGCGCGAGGGATATCCCTCCTCCCACCGCCGCCACGAGGGCCAGCAACGACGCCGCCGTGGCCCACAACCTCCGTATCGTAAGACCGTGGACCGTGTTCGCTGCCGGCTCAGAGAGATGCGCCGCCACAAGAACGATGTGTACGAGGCCCACGAAAAGCGCGGCTGCGGCCACAATGCAGAGAGTAATGGCGAAAGTTCGTCTCATCGTTTCCCTTCCCAGTTTTCAATATTGGGACGGGATAGGGTTGAGGAATGTGACATGCCAAAAGTTGGACGACCGCTGGGATACCCCGCGGACGCGACCGACTGCGCGAATCGCGCTCAGCGGCTTTTCGAGGGCCGACCGCGGAACTCATTTAGGAGCGAAGAGCACGCCGCAATTGAAGGAGAACGTATTGAAGCCGTTGCGCACTCCGCAATCCTGCTTGTCCCTCTGTCCCTTTGTCCCTGTCCTTCTACTCCCTGCCTTTCGGATAAAACGCCGCCGATCCGCCCACCCACTCCTGGTTCTTGTTATGGTCCACGCCCATCATCTTGCCCCGGCCCAGCCGCACCAGCGGCAGCGCCGCCCGCAGCGTCCCCCGGTCGGGCCATAGATAAAGGATCCGAATCTCGGCCTGCGTCATCCCGAACGGCGTCTCGATCGTCGGCTCAAAGCGCATCCTCTGCTGCAGCAGGTACCCCTTCCGCTCGTCCGCGGGGATCGCCTCCAGCCGAGCCTGTGTCGGTTCAAACTCAATCCCCTTCCCTGCAAACGAGAACAGCGGCTTCAACAGCAGCTCCGAATACAGGGCATCCGGCCCCGCCGCCGGCAGCTTTACCCCTGCCGCCTCCAGTCTCTGCCGACCATCGCCGTTCAGGAACTCGTCCAGAAACACCGCCGGCGGAACCACCCGGTCCCACCCGCCCTTGCGCGTCAGCCATGGCAGCGAGAACTTGCTGATCAGGAAATACCAGTTGGGATGCCCGGCCCACTCCACATCCCACTTCTTTGTCAGATCGAAAGGCAACTTCACATTGCGCGCAATCAGCTCATCGGCTATCGCTCGGTTGTAAATGCGGTGGATCGGTATCAGCTTCCCCTGCGCATTGCGGTAGTGGAGCTTATTGCCTTCCGCCTCGAGGCGCCGTATGTCCACCACCGCGATACCCAGCCTCTTCGCCGTAATCTCGAAATCCGGCCGCGTCTTCTGGTGTTCCGGATCGATCTCCGTCAGCGCCACATACATCGGGTCCTGCCCGCCCAGCACTGTCCGCGACAGCAACTCCCAGAACCCATCACGATCCAGCCCGCTCAGATACCAGCCAAACCGCTTGTCATCCAGCCCGTATGCCTGGAGATAGCTGCGGTTCAGCACCGCTTGGTAGGCATACACTGAAGGAAACGCCTGGATCTCCACCAGCCGCGGCGTCAACTCTCCACCCGCCTCCCGCACCAGCGCAAAGTCAGCCGTCAAAAAGTGCGGATGCCGGCACTGCCCCGCCACCCGGTACTCCGCCGGAATCGCCCGCTGCGCCGCCTCCATATACACCGGATCCGCGATCAGCTCGCATGTCATGTCCGCCCCGAGCTTCGCCATCCTTTCCAGCAAGGCCCGTTCCAGAAAAATCGGCGTCTCGGCCACGCGAAACTCCACTCGACATCCGCACCGCTCCTCCAGCATGTCCAGCAGTGCCTCATACTTCTTCGCCGAATACTCGCGATTGAATGCTTCTCGTAACTCTGCGATCACCTTCCCCCCTCAAGAGGCCAGCTTATGCCCGCCTCCATGTTATTTGGAGGAAGATACATCTCCGGTCACATCTAATTCAGTGGTTTATACACCCCGGAAAATTACGGTAACCTCCTAAAGAATCATAAAAAAGTTACCTTTGTTGTATATGTGCTGGCACATCTGGGTTACTCTTTTCGTACAAAGCCTTACTGTTAGGAGCCTGGGTGTCATGAATTCAAGCACATTGATTGTTCGCAGTGTAGTTACTTGTTCCCTTTTTGCGTTCGCGCACAACGTATTCGCGTCTGGCCCAATGACGCCTGCCCCTACGCCTCCGGGGCCAACATTCGCCGGGCCGATGACACCTGCTCCCACGCCGCCGGGACCCACGTTCGCTGGCCCGATGACGCCCGCTCCCACGCCGCCGGGACCCACGTTCGCCGGACCGATGACTCCTGCTCCCACGCCGCCGGGACCCACGTTCGCCGGACCGATGACGCCTGCTCCCACGCCTCCGGGACCCACATTCGCCGGCCCGATGACGCCCGCTCCCACGCCTCCGGGACCAACATTCGCCGGACCGATGACGCCCGCTCCCACGCCTCCGGGACCAACATTCGCTGGCCCGATGACGCCCGCTCCCACGCCTCCGGGACCAACATTCGCTGGCCCGATGACGCCTGCTCCGACACCGCCGGGACCCACGTTCGCTGGCCCGATGACGCCTGCTCCCACACCGCCGGGACCAACATTCGCTGGCCCGATGACGCCTGCTCCCACACCGCCGGGACCCACCTTCGCCGGCCCGATGACGCCCGCTCCGACACCGCCGGGACCCACGTTCGCTGGCCCGATGACGCCCGCTCCCACGCCGCCGGGACCCACGTTCGCTGGCCCGATGACGCCCGCTCCCACGCCGCCGGGACCCACCTTCGCCGGCCCCATGACGCCCGCTCCGACACCGCCGGGACCCACGTTCGCTGGCCCGATGACGCCTGCTCCCACGCCGCCGGGACCCACCTTCGCCGGCCCCATGACGCCCGCTCCCACGCCTCCGGGGCCCACGTTCGCTGGCCCGATGACGCCTGCTCCCACGCCGCCGGGACCCACCTTCGCCGGACCGATGACGCCTGCCCCGACACCGCCGGGACCAACATTTGCCTAGTAAAATTATCTGACTTCGCTGATAGACTCAAAGTATCCTGCGTCTACCTAGAGGCGTACGGGCCATTCGATCCATCGAAGGGCGGAGGCTATCAGTGTTAGAAACCGCGCTGTGGCTCCTGGGCGTCGCGCTCGAAGCAGTGATCATCGTCCTGCTCGTGCACCGGCGCATTGCCCGCCCTCTGCCAGTTTTCCTGATCTTCTGCATCTGGAACCTCAGCAGCGACCTCGCAAGTCGGTTCGTCGGGACACGCTACGGATATTCAAGTCAGGCATATTTCCGCTACTATGTGACCGGAAATACGATCGACACGCTCGTGCTCCTCGCCGTCCTGATCGAGCTCACCTGGTCAGTGATTCGGCCGTACCGCTCTTCGCTCTCCCGCAAAATCCTGCTCGGAATCGCAATCGGCGTGATCGCTGTCGGATGCGCGATATGGCCCTTCACCGGTGTGGCTGGCCTGCATGTGCCTAAGGATTGGGTCGCTCCGCTCCGCATCCAGCAAACCTCAGCCACGCTGCGGATTCTCTACTTTCTCGCGCTCGCCGCAATGAGCCAGGTTCTGGGCATCGGCTGGCGCAACCGTGAGTTGCAGATCGCCACCGGACTTGGCTTCTATTCGCTCATGCTCCTGGGTGCCACGATGCTCCACACCCATCACGCCTCCCAGGCACTCTTTCACGCCATCGACATTATGGTTGCCGCCAGCTACGTGTGCTCCCTGGTCTATTGGGTTATCAGCTTCTCCCAGCAGGAAGCCCCCCGCCAGGAGTTCTCCCCGCGTATGCAGACCCTGTTGTTTACCGTAGCGGGCGCCGCCCGCGCGGGTCGGGTCGGCCTTGAAGAGGAACGACGCAAGGTCAAACGCTAGGCGGGTTTAGCGGCGAACCCAGCCCTTCATGTCGACTTTCCATCCCGATCCAAGCGCGCCTCTCGCGATGCAGGCCTCATGGAAAATCCCGGCGCGACCGTTCGCTTGCCCACCTGGTGTTCGAATTTAACCCAGCCGTGGTAATCACCCGTTACCTAGGTACATAGTCCTTTTGAGTACTTCCTGACCATGAAAAACCCTTGAACCGACAGAAAATATATGGCGTAATGGTGACGTATTCTGCTACTAGTAAGTGAACGTCCCGTAACGAACGAGTAAGCGTGTGCGATTAGCGGTTACCAAAGAACGATCTGGGGATCACTGATGATCTTGCCGATGATTCAAATTCTCGCCTTTGCTGCCTTGGCCTTCTACTTCGGTCGTTGGCGCGCAGCGGTGCGGAGACGCAATAATCAGACTTGGGATTCGCTCCTGGCGCGGCTGCGGCCCGACTGGAGCGCGCGGGAGCTCAGCGACCAGTTCCTGTGGAAGGAAGGCGTGAACGCCACTCCCGATGACGCCTGGCAGCGCATGGAAGGCCCCCGCGGCCTCTGGGTCATGTACCAGAACTCCCGTGTCATGCTTGAGATGGCTGACTTTGCCGCCCGGCACGACGCCGGCGTTGATCGCCTCGTCATTGAGACCCTGCGCAGCGACGCAATGCAGATCAGGGTTTGCGTGCTGATGGCGCTCGGACAGTACGGATTCACCAAGGCTAGCGAAGGAGTCCGCGTGAATGCGTTTCGCGCCGCGGCCCTCTATGCAGGAATGGCAGCTCGCTTGACCGCCCTCCTCCAGGATCATGCGGCGGGCATCCTCCCCGACTTCGTCGCCGCAATGTAGTTACCCTCCTCCTCCAGACAAAAAGCCCGGCTTTCCAGCCGGGCTTTTTGCTGTCTGGTAACCTGCCGGTGACTCAGGCGCCGATCTCCGCCAGGAATGCCTTGATCCGGGCGTACTCCTCGTCGGTGAGGCGGAAGTGGAGTGCCGGAGTAACTCCCTCGACCTGCTGCGGGCTTCGGCCACCCACAATCGCCGCGGTCACCGCCGGATGGTGAAGCGTCCATGCCACGGCGACCACTCCGGGGCTGACATTGTGGCCTGCGCCGATTTCGCGCAGAAGCTCCACCAGCTTCAAATTCCGGCTGAGGCGAGGCTCGTTGAATTCAGGATTGCGGCGGCGCCAGTCGTCGCCAGGCAGCGAAGCGGCACGTTCAGCCGTCATCGCGCCGGTCAGCAGGCCCGAGAGCATAGGCGAGTAGTTGATGACCCCGATCTGGTTCGCCTGCGCGAAGGGCAAAATCTCCGTTGCAATGGCGCGCCGCAGCATCGAGTAGGGCGGCTGCAGGCTCGTAATGGGCGCGATCTTCTGCACGCGCTTCATCTGCTCCACGCTGAAATTCGAAACGCCGATCCAGCGAACCTTGCCCTCTTCCTTGAATCGCGCCAGAGCCTCCCAGCCTTCCTCAATTTCCGTCTCAGGATTCGGCCAGTGGATCTGGTAAAGGTCGATCACGTCCGTCTGCAGACGCCGCAGGCTGGCTTCGAGTTCCTCGCGCAACGAATCCGCCTTCAATGAACGCCAGATCGAGCGGTCCTCGTGCCAGCGCATCGAGCACTTGGTGAAGACGTAGGGGCGCGGTCCCGACCAGCCCTTCAGCGCTTTGGCTACCACCTCTTCGGAATGACCGAGGCCGTAGATCGCAGCAGTATCGATCCAATTGACGCCGAGTTCGAGGGCGCGCTGAATTGCCGCGATGGATTCGTCATCCTCCTGCGGGCCCCACGCAAATTCCCAGTTACCGCCGCCGATCGCCCAGGCGCCAAAGCCTATCGGTGTGAGTTGAAGGTCAGAGTTGCCGAGCGTGCGAAGCGAAGTCGATGTCGTCGTTGTCGCCATATCACCACCATAGATGCTGGGTCCGAGTGCAGGCTTCAAGTGGAGCGCGCTCCAACCCTTGAATTTTTTCCGGGAGCTCCGTCTGCCTCTTCTGCCCTTCAAGGCTCCAGGATGTTGAAAGGCGAGTTGAAATGCGCCGCGGGTGCAGCTTGCGCCAGGCCGCCGCGCATTCGGTTGAGCACTTTTCCCACGCGATCCGAAGCTTTGAACAGATGCCCGGCGTTCAGCGCCCCCAGCACAGGATGATGTCCCACCGCCGCAAGCGCCATGGAGGCAATGCATCCGCACTGGCGGCAGTCGGGATCGCCGCCAAACTGGCATGGTGTGATGCGCGACTTCAAATCGGCTGAGATGGTTTCGGTAGTTCGGGCGAAGATGCATTCCGCCGGGCTCGCAGGCGGATGCTCCATCTCTCGAATGAGGGCCTCAGGCATTTCGAGCTTTTGGTATTTGCGCCGCAACTGGCGCAGATCCGCCAGAACCGCGGCCCGCTGCAAAGGACTCAGCATTTCGGCGTCCGAGGCGCCGCGTTGCGGCGTGAACAGGCTGAACCACACTTTCGATATCTGGTTGCGCACCGTCCAGAACGCGAGAAACTCATCCAGATAGCCCGGCCGCCCGGCGATCTGCGATGTAATGGTGCAGTGGATCGTAACCCGAGCGTCTTCAATGTTCTTGAGAATCCGTTCGTAAGTGGCAGGCTTGCGGCGCACGTCGTGCTCGGCCGGCAAGCCGTCAATTGAGACCACGATATTCAGTTTTTTCCAGCGCATCCATTCCGCCGGAATGACACGGAACGCACTCGTGACCACCTGCGTGTGAATGCCGCGGGCGTCCAGCTCCGGGAAAAGTCGCTCCAGTTCCCGGTAGCGGACCAGGGGATCGCCACCCACGAGCGAAAGGTGCACCGGCTTGTGTTGATCCACTACGGCCAAAACCCTGGCGACCAGTTCATCTCCCTTGAAATCAGACAGCTCGCGCAGACCGGTTGAGCCGCCCAGGTGCGCGTCATCGAACGCGTAACAACCAGGACAACGCAGAGGGCATTCTTTGGTGATTTCGATAGATAAAGATGGTGCGCGCCCCGTAAGGATGCGTCCCCAAGCGCGAACAACCTCAGACTTTTTCATGACCTCTCCGCTTCATTTCAAGGCGGATAAACCTACGTCGACAGGCAAATGGCCGCGAGGCAGCCACTCAGGTGAAGCCGGTAGAAACGAATCAGATCTGAAGAGGCAGGCTGAAAACAGCGTGCGCGTCCCACCCTAACGGAAGGATTGCGAGCGCCACGCGAAGCGGAGCGAGTTCCGCAGCAGTGCGGCACATGAAAGCCCTGCCCGAAAGACCAGCGAGCATGCGTTCAAAGGCTGATTTGCACACTCTTACCAGCACCAGAACCAGGCAGAGTGAGAGAAGGATCAACAAGGCGCCGGTTTCAAAGTCCTGGCCACCGTGCAGAAATCCATCCCATGCCCACAGCCGCTGGGTTATGGGCGAGCTGAGCACGCATACAGCCACAAGCGCCAGCAGCATCCTGCTTAGCCTGACACGCGTCCAGCCTGCGCCGGACAAAAGCCTCAGCTTGAGCAGCCCCGAAATGATATTCCGCAATACGATAAGAGCGCTCCAATCTCAGTGTATTGCTTGGATGCGCGCACACGCTAATCGGCGGCAGAACTACCAGCCTTCGCAATCAGCGGTAATGAGACGCTGCTGCGGGCATGCAGTTTGGACTTTCAGGCAGAACGACGATCACTTCGCGAGAAGTCCTTCGTTGTGTTCGTAGCTAATCACGCGCGAGATCTTCCAGTGGCCATTATCGTTGTGCCAGATGTTCACGAACTTGGCGTCTCCCACATTGGCCGGCTCGTTGGGATGGTGGAATCGATGGATCCCGATCTCGACCGCGCCGTAGCCCTTCAGCGGATACACCTCCAGCGTGTTCTCAAGCAAACTCCGCTGCACCTTTCCGCAGATGTTCTGTTTGATAGCCGCGAGAAAAGGCGCCTTCCCTTTGGAGAGCCCTGTCAGATCGTGATAGAACTCCAGATCATCGCCAACCATCGATCCCAGGGCTTCCAGATCGCAGCGGTTATAAGCGTCAAACAGCTTCGCATCCTGCGCCTTGATGGTGTTGAAGAGGGGGTCAGGATGTGCGGCAGTCTGCGCGGACGCCGGCAGGGTTGAGAGGGCAAATGCAACAAGCAGTGAGCACAGCCATAATTTCCGGATCAAGGGCGCTCCTCGAACGCTTTTTGCGTCCACACATACATTTGCAATCGCCGATCCAGATCTTTGAACGTGCAACCCGCGTATTTGTTGAACTTCCCCATCTCGCTCCAGATCATCTGTGGCCGCTTGCGGACAAGCTTGACCGGACGCGGACAGTCTAGGATCAGGCGCTGATCAGAAACTTGCCGTCGCGCATGATCGGTTCGGTTTCGCCGCCGGTGTATTCGAGCGAGATGTTAAAGCCGAGTCCGACCACGTCAATGTGCGTGCCGGAGCGCCACGGCGCCCCCGTGTGCTCGCCATACGGGTTGCCGAAGGCGATGTGGATGCCCGGAAACTTCTCGTCCTGCAGAATATTCCCAATGACCTTCTTCACGCCGATGTTGGTGCCAATGGCGAACTCGCCCACCCGGTCGGAGTTCTCATCGGTGTGGGTATAGGCCCAGAAGTCGCGCTCCAGATCCTTGTTCTCACTGGAGCAGCGCACGATGCGGTTCTGTGCAATCTCGATCGTGAGCGGCGTAGCCTCCAGCAGGCCATAGCGCGCACAAAGCCAGTCGCCAACTACCCCATCCACGACAAAGACGCCGTTGACTTCGCCGGGGCTGGTGAAGCATTCGCCCCCCGGTAGATTGCCCCATTTCTCGCGCGAGATGATCCCAGAGGTCTTGAACCACTTGTAATCGGGATTCATGTCAGACGTGATGTCGGTTCCGGCGGCCGTCGTGGCGCGAATGCGCTTCGCTTTGCGGACACGATCAAGCACCTGCTGGGAGAGCCGGTCGACCTGGTCGTAATCGGCGCGCATCCCGTCGCACATGATCTCGGGCGTGATGTTGACCATGTGAGCATGCCGCATGTGGCGGCGGTTCACCACATCGGTCATCTGCATGCGCGAGCGGAGTTCGTTCTGCTGCACCTGCACGGCAAAGATCGAGACATCCGAAGTCTCCATGTCTTCCAGGACGGCCCCCGGCATGTCGGTGAGCGGGCGCGGCGCCAGGTCCTCAAGGATGTACCCGTTCCAGCGGCAGCCCAGCTCTTCAAGCTCGCGCGCGATGGAGGCGGCGATCTCCGAAGTGACGCGGTCCGTGATCAGCGTAACCTTCTCTTCCGGCTGGATACGCAGGCAGGTTCGGACGGCCGAGCGGGCGCCGGGGGTGAACTCAGCGGGAAAGGCAAGCGAGAGCAGATGTGCGGCAGTTTGAAGCATTCGGAAAGCTACGGCTCCTAAGATTTCTGGGGACCCTCTGGGTGAGATGCGTGTTCATACGAGGTTAACGGAGTTGGTCGGTAAAGGGGAAGATGAACAAAAGAGCGGCATCACTACACTCTGTGACGCCCGATACAGCGTCGCCGCCCACGGTTCCGTCATAATCGACCCGTTGGGAAATCCATGACTAGGAACGGCCTGGAGTTACTGGAAGGTAAATGGGGTTACTAGAAAATTAGCTACCCCTCCCCCTGTTTTTACTTCTCCAAATCTTCGCCAAAAATTCCGCAATGGACACAATCCAAATAGAATAGCAATCTACTAGATTCCATAGAGGCAAAATCCCTCCTCGCAATAGCGAATGCTCGTTTTTACTTTCGAGTAAACACCTCCAAAACTGAACAAGCTAGCACCTTCCGAGGCCACAGCCCGGCTCCCTGATGGACGCGATCCTCCCAACCGGCTATCCTGCTCAAATCAAGTGAGTTGACCGGAATGACACAGACCCTGCGAGAGCAGTTCGGACAGATCGACATCTATCTCTTCGATCAAATCCTTCGCGGAAATATCACGCCAGGAATGCGCGTACTCGATGCCGGATGCGGCGTGGGCCGGAATCTCGTTTACCTGCTGCGCCAGGGCTTTGAGGTCTTCGGTATCGATGCCGACCCAGCGGCCATCAGCGCGGTACGGAGGCTTGCCGCCTCCCTGCAGCAGGACCTGCCGCCCGAGAACTTCTCCATCGGACCAGTAGAGTCGATGCCATTTCCAGACGGCTTCGCGGACTTGGTGATATGCAGCGCGGTCCTTCACTTCGCTCGCGATGAACAGCACTTCCGCGCGATGCTCAGCGAGCTCGGTCGCGTTCTGCGCCCGGGCGGATTGCTGTTCTGCCGCCTAGCCTCGCGCATCGGCATGACCTTCCCGGAGCTGCGGCCGGGAATCTTCGCGGTAGGAAGATCCGAGTGGTTCCTCGTCGACCAGAAGATGCTGCTGGACCTTACGGCAGAGCTGGGCGGAACGCTCGTGGATCCGCTGAAGACGACGATAGTCCAGGATCAGCGATGTATGACAACCTGGGTTCTGCAGAAGGGGATGTAATCAGATCGCTTCTTAGGTGCAAAGTGGCTCTCGGCTCTATAAGGCTGTGGCGGCCATTTGCACCGTGAGCCTGCGATCGAATCTCAGCACCAGATAGCCGGCCGCCGCAAAGGCAATCCCAAGTGGACAAAAGATAAGTGGAAAGAGCCAGAGCTGCCCAAATGAGTCGATCAAGGCATCGCTTGGATGCTCGCGCTCATAGAGCACCCGAACCGTCTGCCCCACGACGAACGATGGCGGGTTTGATCCCGTGCTTGAAGTGATCGTGTACGTTTGGCCGTCAGCTGCCGCAAATCGGAAAATGGGTGAATACACGATCCCACCACTCTGATCGTCTTTCAGCGACTGAAGTTCAGCGACAGTACCCGTTGCAGACAGCGCACTCCGCAAGAACAGAGTTGTGTGAATTGCGAAACCGACTCCAATGACTGCCACGCCAACCCCGCCCGCCATAAACGCTCGGCTGACAACGTAGCGAACCCGTCGTATCAGTGATGTTCCCGGCATGATCTCGAGCTAATTCAGGAAGTAAGTCCGATACAGCGTATCCCGCTGCACCGGCTTGAACCCGGCATCGCGGATGATGCGCCGCAGTTCTTCTTCGGTCGTGCAGTTCGAAGTTCCCGCAGCTTTAACGACGTTCTCTTCCAGCATCACCGAGCCTACGTCGTTGCCGCCAAAATGGAGGCCGAGCTCAAGCACCTTGAGCCCCTGCGTAACCCAGCTCGCCTGCACGTTGAGGATGTTGTCGAGGTAGAGCCGCGAGATGGCCAGCACCTTCAGATATTCAACAGAGGTAGCCTCGTCCCAGCCGCGACCGCCCAGTGCGGTGTGCCCAGGCTGGAAGCTCCACGGGATGAACGCGGTGAATCCGCCGGTCTCTTCCTGCAGGCGGCGCACAACCTCAAAGTGATTGATGCGCTGCTCCCAGGTTTCGCCTACGCCGAACATCATGGTGGCGGTGGTGCGCATGCCGAGTTGGTGGGCCGTGCGGTGCACGCTGAGCCAATCCTCGGTGCGGCACTTGAGCCGTGCGATGCGCTCGCGCACGTCGTCGTCGAGGATCTCAGCTCCGCCGCCGGGAATTGAATCCAGGCCGGCGTCACGTAGCCGCGCAATCGTCGTGCGCAGATCCAGGTTGGAGTACTCAGCGATGGCCAGGACTTCAGAAGCTGACAGACAGTGCAGCCAGATCTGCGGGAAGCGCTGCTTGATGCCCGTGAACAGGTTCTCGAACCAGTCGATCTTGAGGTCCGGGTGGATGCCGCCCTGCATCAGCACGCCCGTGCCGCCCATCTCCACCGTTTCGGCAATCTTCTCGTAGATCTTCTCGAAGTCGAGGATGTAGCCCTCGCTGGCCTTCGGTCCTTTGAGCGGCCGGTAGAAGGCGCAGAAGGTGCAGTACTCGGTGCAGAAGTTGGTGTAGTTGATATTGCGGTCGATGATGTAGGTGACCACGCCCTCGGGGTGCAGACGGCGGCGAACGGAGTCCGCCTCCATGCCCAGTCCGATGAGATCAGAGGACTGGAAGTATTCGAGGGCCTGTTGGCGAGTCAGCGACATAGTTTGATTTTAAAACGCCGCGCACTCGGCGTGTGAGGCCGGAAGGAGATTCGGACTTATTAAGGCCGCAAAGCAGCGAAACTCCCCGGGATCGCCGCCGGGCCCGCACGTCGTTGGACTTTAGGTGGAATTTGAAGCCGCCGGCCTATTCCGCAGCAGCCAGCAGGAGAACTCCCAGAATCATCGCGAGCCCACCCGGAAGGAGCGTCCTCCGCGGGAACCTGTGTAATGTACATGCTTCCAGCACAGGAGCCAAGACTGCCATGATCATGAAAACCACCCCGATCTCAGTTAAAACCAACTCCACGTCCCACCTCCGAAGCAGGAAGTCCCGTTGCGCATCCTGCGTGGGCGCAGAATCAGAGCCACACAAAACTCCCTCTGGGTTCAGTGTGCGATGAAACCACACCGCCGGCTGTGCTTCGCGTCACAAGGAATTTTGGACGGTTTCGATTCGGCCCGAGATCCCAAATTGAAAACTTCAGTGCTTCTCGCGCTTGCGAAACAGGAAAAGGCCGCGGCCGACCACGGGGGCCTTGCGGGTGCGCGAGAGGTTTGAAGCGGTGGAGATGCCGCTGAAGAGAATGAACCAGTCGAAGAACACGCGCCAGAAACTCTTCCCTTCATTCTTGCTGGTCACGGGTTCATTCCTCTCGGTCATATCGCTTCATTGGATTCTACCGACATGGTCAAGGATGCAGATCTCCGTGTTGCCCCCGGCACCTCTTCAGCGGAAGCCGCCCGCGAAATCGTGAGCACGGTGATGTCGTCCTCCTGGCCAAACCTCTGGGCTGCTTCGGCGACTCTTTCTGCTGGCTCGGAAGAGAGCTTCGCCGCTCGCTCAAAACCAAAGAGTTCCCCACTCTTGTTGCGCGCTTCCACAATGCCGTCGGTCATGAGAGTGAGGCGGCCGCGGGGCGGCAGTTTGAACTGCGATTCCGTGTATTGGGCGTCGGCCATCGATCCAAGCGGAAGCCCGTTCTCGATCTGCAGTTCCTGAGCATCGGCATAGGGCGCCAGATGGCCGGCATTGGCGACGGTGAGGGCGCCGTCGGCATCGACGCGCAGCACCAGGCAGGTGGTAAAGCCTCCCGCAGAGCGTGCCAGCATGCGCTGATTCATGGCGCGCAGTATCTCCCCTGGACTTTGCGTGAAGTGCGCCAGCGTGCGGAACGTGCCGACTAGGAGCGATACGGTCATGGCCGCGGGCATACCCTTGCCGCTGACATCGCCGATGACGACAAGCACACCGCCTTGAGGAGTAGCGAGTATCTGAAAGAAGTCGCCACCAACTTCGCCGGCGGGCTTGTAGACGCTTTCGATTGCGAATTCAGGAATAGTTGGAATTGCATCCGGAATCAGCACCTGCTGCACTGCCCTGGCCGCTTCCAACTCGCCTCTCATGTGTTCCTCTTCGCGACGCGAGCGGGCAAAACGAAGCACCACGACGGCAAGAATGGCAAGAAGCAGGATGGCAATCGACAGCTCGTAAAGGCCGAAGTTGAACGGCCAGCTGAAGGTCCTGTTCCAAAAGGTGCGGTAAGGCACAATCCAGGTGCCGCC
The DNA here is from genome assembly GCF_025264625.1 of Occallatibacter riparius. Lineage (NCBI taxonomy): Bacteria > Pseudomonadati > Acidobacteriota > Terriglobia > Terriglobales > Acidobacteriaceae > Occallatibacter > Occallatibacter riparius. Next base: position 3,307,391 of record NZ_CP093313.1, on the reverse strand, counting down.
GCGAGTGGCGATTGCCCAAAGCGCGTCATTAATCCAGTTGGCAATCGTGTTCAAAAGCACCGGAATCAGGAGCAATCGGGCGTCGGGATGGCCGCGTCTGAACCCCTGGATGAGCAGGATCACAGGCATCAGCGTGAAGGGCAGATTGATGAGCGTGAAGATGAAGTTGCCGACAGAGACCGGCAGACGCAGCAGCGGGGGCAGAGTCCACATCATCAGGTCAAGCGCGATGCAGGCGACTCCCACCCAGATCCAAATGGTGCGCCGGCTTCCAGCATCGTCCAGACGAAGAGCAGGAAGGTGAAGAATCCTGCGGTCGCGAACAGACCGTTCGTTAACGCTTCGCTCGCGATCTCCGGCACGTCGTGAGACGCCGTGTAAACGTTCATGAGCGACCAGCCGCAGAACAAAAAGCCGGTCAAGCCGTACCAAAGGTAAAGGCGCTCCTTGCGTCGCATGAGGAACAAAACCAGCCCGGCGGCACCATAGAGGAAATTGAGCAGGGCGAGGTAATCCTGTGCAGACAGTTCCCAGAAGGTGTCCCTGTCTTGGAGCATTGCCCAGTACCTGAGCTGGTCGGCGTCGCCGATACGCGGCGCAGCCGTAAATCCTCCGCCGAAGTACATCGCCCAATGCGGCCAGTGCCAAACTCGGATGGCGATCTCCATTTCGCCGCCGTGCTCCGCGGGCAGCAGAACCAGGTGATGGTGTAGCCGCATAACGACGCCGTCTGGAGGAAAGCCGCCGAATGAGCCGACCAGGTTACCGTCGGCGAACACCTGGTAGCTGGTGCGTATGCCGGGGATATAAAGGGCAAGCTGTCGATGGCCGGGCGCCGGCATCACTCTGAAGCGGTACCATGCGAACCCGCCGTAATCCCTGTAGCCCTGCTCGCTCCAGCTCCTGTCAGGGGAAATTAGGGGCCATTGGGAATCATCGAACGCGGGATCGGACCAGTGGGGATCGTCGCCGGTGTGAAAGCGAACCATGCCGTGGAGTTCGGTGATGGGAACACGGTCCTGCGCGAGATCAAAGACCTGCGCGGAGGTGGACAAGGCCAGCGTAGCGAAGATGAGCAGGAGGAAGCTGACCGTGCGGCGCACTCCGACCCCCGGGGAACGTGTGAATTGTAGCGATGATTGCACGGAGAATGGAGGGGGCGCAATGAAATGAATGGAGTAAGAGCGGGAACGGTCGCGATCAGCAGACGTACTTATCAGAGGACTTCTTGAGCAGGCCGCGATCGTTGCGGTTCTTCAGGTCTTCACGCGTGACAGTATCGAAGGCTTCGATGGCCGCGGCAACGAGATCGAACATGAGCTCAAGGAGCCACATGGATCATGACCGCGCTCAGTGTACCGCTCCGGAATCGGATTTTGAATCAGATTTCGGTGTAGACGGCTTTTTCTGAGGACTGGACGCGCCTAGGCTCATGAGCGCGATCTTCAGTACTTTCTTGATAGTCGAACCCAGTCCCATGGTTATCTCCTTCTCTTACTTTTGTGCCGGCCCCACGGGCACAGGGCCCATCGGGCTCTGGGTCGTGGTTTCGCCATTCAGGATGGACACGACGGAGGGCGGCAGCGGCTTGTCGGCGTTGGCCAGCAGCAAACTCACTTGCCACGCCTGGGTGTCGTTGAGCACGTCTTTGTAGGCCGGCATGCCCGTGAGGCGGATGCCGTTGATGACCTTCCAATACGTCTCCCCCGGCGGATCGTCGCTGACGCCGACTACATCGCCGCGGCGGTGTTTCTCCCACAGGGCGGGCGCCGTGGGGAACTCATGCGTGCCAACGACAGACGGCTTGCCGTGGAACCCGTGGCAGACGGCGCACTGGTCGGCGTAAATGTGTGCGCCGGAGAGGAAGTTCTCCTCGTTGGGCTGGATAGGCGGGTTCTTGACCAGTTCGCGATCGATGCGCGCGCTCAGCGGCCCGGCCGTAATCAGGCGCTCCTGCGGGAAGGGCGGATCGTTGACGGCCACAGGCACCTTGCCCCACTTGAAGTAGGCGAAGACGCAGAGGGGAACCGCGATGATTCCAATGAGAAGTCCGAGCAAGAAACGGGCCATAGGGAAACGCACCCTCCTGAACTGCTATTGATCGTAGCCTATGGGGCTTAGCTGAATTCTGGCTGAAGGACCGACGGGTGCCGGCATTTCCCGGAAGCGAATCGTGATTCGCGGCGTCCAAAAGGGGAGCCGGATCAATACAGCGGTCCCTGTGAGGTGATTTAATACCTATGGGGATAGCCGCTCAGCGCCAAGTTGCAGCCGGCCGCGCCCGTGATGCCGCAGGGCATGGCGCGGATCAATGGAAATGTGCCTGAGCGCAGCGTCCGTAATCCCGTGGAGGACTTCCAATACCGATGTTTTCTTTTCGCCGTGTTGCTCTTTTGCTAGCGTTGGGACTGCCCGCCGCGCACTTTGCACTCGCCCAGGACACCCCAACGAGCGGCAGTTCCAGCAGCCAGCAGGGCCAGCCGCAGGCGCAGAAGCCGGCCGGCGAACAGCAGGGCTCGGTGAGCGTTCAGGGACGCCTCAAGGCCCGCCGCGAAGCGCGCCGCGCCGCGGCGATTCGCGACACCTACTCGCACCTCTATGAGGTTCAACTGGGCATGGGCTATATGCGGTTCACGCCCGGCAAGGACCTGCAGCGCACCTCGTTCTATTCCTGGAATGTGGACTTCACGCGCTTTTACAGCGACCGCCTGGGCGTCACGCTGAACGCCCGCGGCAACTACGGCACGACCTTCGTTTACCTGAATCCCTATAACGTGACCAAGCCGTCGATTAGCATGTACAACTTCATGGCCGGGCCGCAGTACCGGTTCTACATGCAGCCAAAGTTCTCGTTCTCAGGGCGCGCCATGGCAGGCCTGGCCCACGGACACTTCTCCGGCGACACGAACGGCTACGGCAGCACGACGGTGGGCATGTGGCCGGACGGAAACACCTTCGCCGCCAGCGCGGAGGTCATGGGCGAGTATAACGTGAGCCCCTCCCTGGCACTGCGCCTTGCTCCGGAGTACTTCTTCACCGGATTTGGATCGGAGTTCCAAGGCAGCCGCGGATTCAAGGCTGGATTCATCTACCGGTTCGGCAAGCAGTAAAAGGCAGGGAACAGGTAACAGGGAACAGGTAACAAAAAAAGGGGCGCAATTCGCATCTGCGGATTGCGCCCTTTCTTTGGCTCGCGGATGTGGGGATCACTTCCTGGCGGCGTAGTCGGGCTGCGCCCATCAAGTGAATTGAGACGTACGGCTCGTTTCCTGCAACCCAGCTATCGTGTCCGGGTTCGATGAAGAACAGGTCGCCGGCGTGCATTTCGATGATGCGACCGTCATCCATGGCGGCCGTCGCGCAGCCGGAAATCACCATGCCCACGTGCTCTACCTCGCAGCTCTTTTTGCCCAGGGCGCGCCCCACGTGTTCTGACCACTTCCAGCCGGGCTCGTAAGTGGCGCGGCCGATGGTCATTCCGCCGATGTGGACGAGTTCGAACTTGCCCTTCTCGAACGTGCGGATTTCGTCGGGATTGTCGAATCGCTTGAGGATGACTTCGTACATCGTTTGGCCTCCAAAACGCCCGAGTTCATGTGCCTCACTGCAGGATCGGTATTCCGGCGATGCGCTGCTGCCACTCGGCGGGGCCGGTCTGGTGAACGCTGGTGCCCTTGGAGTCGACGGCTACAGTAACGGGCATATCAACGACTTCGAACTCGTAGATCCCTTCCATGCCGAGATCATCGAAGGCGAGACGCCGTGAACCCTTGATGGCTTTCGAGACGAGATAGGCAGCTCCACCCACAGCCATCAGATAGACCGCGCCGAACTCCTTAATGGCTTCGATAGCGGTGGGGCCGCGCTCGGCCTTGCCCACCATGCCGAGCAGGCCGGTTTCGGCGAGCATCTGGCGGGTGAACTTGTCCATACGCGTGGCGGTGGTGGGGCCGGCTGGCCCGATCACCTCTTCGCGGACGGGATCGACGGGGCCGACATAATAGATGAAGCGGTTGCGGAAGTCGACCGGCAGGTTCTCGCCGCGTCTGAGCATATCGGTCATGCGCTTATGGGCGGCGTCGCGGCCGGTGAGCAGCTTGCCGTTCAGCAGCAGGACTTCGCCGGGCTTGAACGTCGCGGCTTCTTCACGGGTGACGGTGTCGAGGTTGACGCGGCGTGCACCCTGCGGCGAGTAGGTCAGTTCGGGCCAGTCCTTCAGCGACGGCGGATCAAGGTAGACGGGGCCGGACCCGTCGAGCACCAGATGCGCGTGCCGCGTGGCGGCGCAGTTGGGGATCATGGCGATAGGCAAGTTGGCCGCGTGGCAGGGGGCGTCGAGCACCTTGACGTCGAGAACCGTGGTGAGGCCGCCCAGGCCCTGCGCGCCGATACCTAACTTGTTCACCTTGTCATAGAGCTCGACGCGGAGCTTTTCAGCGGTTGTTTGCGGGCCGCGCGCGATCAGATCCTGGATGTCGATGGGGTCCATGAGCGACTGCTTGGCCAGCAGCATAGCCTTCTCCGCCGTGCCGCCAATGCCGATGCCCAGCATGCCGGGCGGGCACCAGCCGGCGCCCATCGTGGGGACTGTCTTGAGCACCCACTCCACTATCGAGTCTGACGGATTGAGCATAGCGAACTTCGACTTCGCCTCGGACCCGCCGCCCTTCGCTGCAACCGTGATCTCCACTTCATCCCCGGGAACCAGTTCCACCGTCACTACGCTGGGCGTGTTGTCGCGGGTGTTCTTGCGGGCTCCGGCAGGATCGGCCAGCATGCTGGCGCGCAAAGTGTTCTCAGGGTCTAGATAGGCCTTGCGCACTCCCTCATCGACGATCTGCTGCAGGGTCATCGTTGGACTACCGCCGTCGGGTCCTGCGAAGCGCACATCCATGCCCACCTTGAGAAAGACGTTGACCACGCCGGTGTCCTGGCAGATAGGGCGATGGCCCTCGGCGCACATGCGGCTGTTGATGAGGATCTGCGCCATGGCGTCCTTGGCCGCGGCCGACTCTTCCTTCTCGTAGGCTTTGGCAAGGTTGGTGATGTAGTCGACGGGATGGTAGTAGCTGATGTACTGCAGCGCGCCGGCCACGCTGTCGATCAGGTCCTGCTGGCGGATGACGGTCATTGCGGAACTGCTCCTGAAGAGGTAACCCCTCTAGGGTAAATGGATCCCAGGCGGTGACGGAACAAGCGACGGGAACAGCGCGAATCCACCCGTAGTGCAACACCCTTGAATTCAGGGGCATCGCAGAGATAGATCACTGGAGCGCGAGAGGGCTCCCGGGATCTGGAGCGGGGATAATGCCGGGGAGGGATCGCTGAGCGAGACGATTCCCTACCCGGCAGCTCAGGCAAGCCGCTCTGGCACGTCCAGCAGATAGCTTAGAACGGTAACTCAGGGCCAACTTCAACTTAGCGCGGGTGCATAAATATGGGCCTACCAAACAGAGAAGAGACTTACACTGAGACGCTCAGCGGGCCGACGACCTTGCCAGCGCCGCCACCACCTCCAACCCTGATGCCCATCAATCCAACCGAGCGCAACTGGCGGACGCGGCGCGGCTTCGGGATGATCCCTGGCCATACGATAGACCGCGCCAGAGATGTCCTGCACACGACAAAGCAGTCGGCGGGCCGGCTGTATCGCGAAGCACGGCGCCGGGCAGCGGACGGCTATTCCCGCCTGTCGCAGCGCACCGGCGAAGTAAGTAGGCAGACGCGCGACGTGGCCAGATACGCGCAGCGCAAATATCCGGTGCGCGTGCTGGGCATTATTGCGGCAAGCGCGTTCGTAGTGGGCGTTGGGATTCGCGTGTGGAGGTCGCGTCAGTCATGAACCAGACAAATCACGAAACATACAACCACGATGTACACAATGGCCGCAGCTTCGGCTCGATTCTGTTCGATGCGAAAGAGGAACTGAAGCAGTTTGTGGAAACGCGCATCACGATGCTCAAGACCGAGATGAGCGAGAACATGAAGATGCTCAAGGTGGCGGCTCCGCTCGCGGCAGTCGGCATCACGATGCTGCTCACCGCCTACGTGCTGTTCACGCTGGCACTGGTGGGACTGGTGGTCGCGTTCCTGCCCACTAATCCTTATCGCTGGGCGATCGCGTTCGCGGCGGTCGCGGTGCTGTGGACGATTCTGGGCGGCGTGATGGCTTACTTTGCCAAGCGCGAATTCGAGACGCGCCAGCTGATGCCCAAGAAGACCATGCGCGTTCTGAAGGAAGATTCCGTGTGGATTCAGCGCGAAGTGAGGAACCAGATATGAGCACCATGCCGCATATGCAGATTGAGAACCTGGAACTTCGCGCGCTGGAAGAACGGCATCTTCTGCACGAGCGCGCGAACGAGCTGAAGACCAAACTCGCAGCGACGCGCGAGACGCTGGACGTGGAGAAGCAGGCACGCAAGCACTTCGGGCCGGCCGCGCTCATCGTTGCCGGCGTGGGCCTGGTCTCAGGATTCGCGTTCGCCGGAATCTTCACGGAACGATAAGCGCGCCGCTCTGTCGCGCAGGGAGAACCTTCGATGTCGATGCTGAATAGTGTCGCGAAGCTCGCGGCCAAGCCATTTCCGCGGACTGTCTCCTCCAAGGGGCACTCGATTGTGAATTACGTGGTGGCCGGATCGTTCCTGGCTGCCGCCGGCCTGTTCTGGCGCAGGAACAAACGGGCCGCAGTGGCCTCGCTCATCTGCGGTGCTACCGACCTTGCGCTCACCGCGCTGACCGATTCGCCCGCCGGCATGAATCGGGTGATCAACTTCAGGACGCGCCGCGAGATCGATGCAGGCCTTGCAGCCATGTTCGCCACCATGCCGCAGTTCCTGGCATTCAATGACGAGAAGGAGAAGGGCTTCTTCCTGCTGCAGGGCGCTGTCATGACTGGGCTAGCAGAAGTAACGCGATTCCCGGAGCATCCTCAGCGGCCGGAGAAGAGGCATCCGCACGCAGAGGCGGCGTGACATGAAAGCGCAATCGCTCTGGAAATTCGGCGGGCTTACGCCGCTGCGTCTCACGCAGATGGGCATCAAGAAGATGGGCGAGGATGAGCTGAGCACCCGCTCGTCCTCGCTCTCCTATTACTTCATGCTCGCACTGTTTCCCATGTTCGTGTTCCTGCTGTCGTTGCTGGGCCTTTTTGCGCAATCGGGAACGCAGCTTCGCGACCGGATCATGACAACGCTGGCGCAATTGACGCCGGGTTCCGCTTCCGACCTGGTACACAACGTAGTGAACCAGACCCTGCTACATTCGAGCGGCGTAAAGCTTGCCGCCGGCATTCTGGGCGCGCTGTGGGCGGCTTCAGGCGGCATGAGCGCGATCATTACTTCGCTGAATGTGATCTATCGAACCAAGGAAACGCGCTCGATCATCAAGCAGAAACTCACCGTTCTCGGGCTCACGCTTGGTCTCGCGCTGCTGATGATTGTCGCGGTGGTGCTGGCGCTCCATGGAGGCCAGATCGGGCAACTCATCGCCGATCATGTTGGTCTCGGCGCGGCTTTCCGCATCTCCTGGAAGATTCTGCAGTGGCCCGTGATGTTTGCGGCCATGCTGCTGTCATACTCGCTGGTCTACTACTGGGGACCCGACCTCAAAGAGCGCAAATGGTACTGGGTGACCCCGGGAGCGGCGGTGGGCGTAGCCATGTGGCTCGTGGCCTCGCTGGGTCTGCGTGTCTATCTGCACTTCTTCAACAGCTACAGTGCGACCTACGGTTCGCTTGGCGCAGTGGTGATCCTGATGCTGTGGCTTTACATCACCGGCTTCGCCATTCTGGTGGGTGGCGAAGTGAACTGGGTAATCGAAAACGAGGACAAGAAGGCCGCGGAATTCGAGTCGAAGCGCAGCGACCTCGAGCGCAAGCTCGATGCCGCCGCCTGACACGCCCTAGAGAGGGAGTTCCCTTTGCTCGGGCCCTTCCGGCGGATACGTGAGCTGTCCGTCCACCACTTTGAGAAACGGCGTGAGCTTGTGCGGCCTGGCTGGCTGCGCGCTCATAATCTCAAGCACCTCCCACCCGCGCAACATCATGGCATCGGCGATCAGCGAGCGGTGGCAACGCCACGGCACTGCTTCGGCGCACATGATAGCCGTGTTTTGCCGACGGGCGATGGCCGTTAGTTCCTCGAGGCCCTCCGCGAAGGCGGGCGTGGCCATGTAGTCGGCATACCCGCGAAAGGACGCGTTGCGCCAGCCTGTATTGATGGAGCCCTTTCGGCTGTAGCGCCTGCCACCCAAGGCCTTGATAGGCGTGTACCCGATACCGGCTGCTTGGAGTGCCGGCCCGAGCGCCTCGCTGTTGAACTGCGGGCAGTGGCGCGACTTCGGGATCGACCGCACGTCCACGAGGTGTTCCACGCTGTGCGCCTTCAGGAGATCGATGAATTCCTGGATGGGATGGGTGGAGTGGCCGATGGTAAACAGCGTGTTGATCGACACAGACCCATGGTACGGCGAGCGCGCACACTGTCGAAACGCATAGTTGCGCCGCGTTCCATTCGGGGTAAAATGGCGCACGAATTCAGGGAAACGCCGATAAGCAAAGGAAGCGTCCGTGTGCCTGCAAGCTGCGGCGCGAGGAGGGACGATGAAGAACAAGAAAGCCGGCCAGAATGGTCATTCCAGCCCCAATGGCAAAGGGCAGATCTCCGTTACACCCCTGGACGACAGCGCTCATTACTCGTCCACAAAGACCCTTTGCATCGGGCAGGACTGCAAATATGGCAAGGAACTAGGCAAGCTTCACGTGGAGCTCGCGAAGCTGCAGGAGTGGATTCGGCACGAGGGCTTGCGGGTGGTCGTGATCTTCGAAGGCCGCGACGCCGCCGGCAAGGGCGGCGCTATCAAGCGCATTACGGAGCCGCTGAATCCACGCATTTGCCGCGTTGTGGCGCTGGGCACTCCCACGGAACGCGAGAAGACGCAGTGGTATTTCCAGCGTTATGTAGCGCATCTGCCCGCCGCTGGCGAAATGGTGCTCTTCGACCGGAGTTGGTATAACCGCGCCGGCGTGGAGCGGGTGATGGGCTTCTGCACCGACGCCCAGTACCAGGAGTTCATGCAGACCTGTCCGGAGTTCGAGCGGATGCTGGTGCGCTCCGGAATCACACTGATCAAATATTGGTTCTCTGTAAGCGACGAGGAGCAGGAGCGGCGTTTCAAGGAGCGCATGGAGAATGTAACCAAGCGCTGGAAGCTCAGCCCCATGGATCTGGAATCGCGCAAACACTGGGCCGACTACTCGCGCGCCAAGGACGAGATGTTCGCGATTACCGACACCAAGCAGGCGCCGTGGTCCGTGGTGAACTCCGATAACAAGGAGGCGGCGCGGCTCAACGTGATCCGGCATCTGCTGTCGCAGTTCAAATACAAGGACCTGACGCCCAAGCCGAAGCCGCTCCCGGCCGTGATCAAATCAAAGTACGTTCGGCCGCCGATCCAGGAACAGAACTTTGTTCCGGAGATCTACCGGTAAGCCGCGGCTCGCATGCCGCCGCGGCCCGACTGCATGCGAGCTTTGAGGGGTCAGCTCACTTCAGCGACAAGATTTTGACATTGCCATGCGGCGTTGAAGGGTTTATATAACCAATCGCGCCGGGCGTCTCCGCGATGAAAGCTACCAGAGCCGATTCGCTGTCGAATGTCTTCGGCATCACTCCCTGGCCTGAGAACACAAGTCCGCGCCAGGAGACCAACAATGCCACTTCGCTCAACGACAGGTCTCCGGTCACGAAAGCGGCGTGGGTCGGCCCCTGCTTCAGCAGCACGGGCTTCACCTTCGATCCATCCTTGAGCTTGGTTGTCGCACCCGTGAAGACGTTGCGCAGTTCGCTCTTTGAGACTGAGTCGGCCGCGACGCTGGGATTTGCGACCACCAGGACCTGGCCGTAACCTGCGCTGCTGCACAGGATGGCGGCGGAAATCAGAAGAGCACAACGAATCAGGCTTTTCATTTGTTTTCCCTTCCGCTCAGAACGTGAATCCAAGCTTGGCTATCGCCCCATTGGTTCGCGCTGCCAAACCACTCGGATTATTGAATTCGTAGAAGCCTACTCCATTGCCATCAATGAAATGCCCTTCCAGCTTGAGATATATCTGCGCGTTCAAGTCGTAACGTCCGGAGACCGCCCAGTCTCCGAAATAGTTGCCGGGGTCGTGATCGTCCCCCGCAGCGGCATCCACATAGTGGGTGTAGTACGCACCGGCCTGAAACTTCGGCGTCAGATGATAGCCGCCCATGACGAACCAGCCACGCTCATCGGAGAGCTCCACGCTCCGGTCCGCCTCCACCGTAAAAATGTCGTATTCAATGTCGCGTGCATACTGAGCGGAAGCGAAGACCTTCTGGTAGTTGTATTGCGCGTAATAGGCGGGCCAATAGGCTGGGGCACTTCGAAAAGAACCGTTCTCGACATGGCCATGCGCATCGTAAATCATCAGCGAAGCGCCCAATGTGAGGCCCTGCACCGGAGTAAGCCAACGCAGATCGCCGCCCGGCGTTGTGCCGCTTGGGTGAGAAGTGAAGACCGTCCCGCCTTCCTTGTAGTCCTGCATATAACCGTCATTTGGCGACCAACTGTAGGCGCCGTAGTAGGCGCTGTACTGGAGTGCGTTGGCGTCGCTCAGCCGCAGCCTGCCGTAAACCTCCACACCATCCTGCGACAGGTTGGTGGCGCGCCAGTCCACTGCGTAAATCGGCTCCGGCAGCAGCGACCACAGGTAGCCCGGGTCATAATCCTGGGTATCGTTGTATAGACCCCAGCGGATCTTGACCCTGCCGGCACGCAGGCCAAAGGCTTCGCGCGGGCGGTAGTCGCCGGCGGCCCAGTCGAGGCTGACGTTATCGCCGCCGAACGCGCCCAGGCGGGTGTAATGCACCTGCACCCCGGCACGGAACTTTTCGCTCACCTGGTCGTTGATGTTGAGCGCCGCCTCCGTCCAGCCGGCGCTGACGTGCCGGGTATCCATGCCCAGGTAGTTGTTGTTGCTGGTCGCCATCAGTGCTTGTGTGGCGAATCCGTGAAACTGCAGTTTCTTTAACTCGTCCGCTGTCTGCGCCGAACTTAGCGTGCAAGCGGCGAGCAGGACGAATGCTGGCACACCCAGTCTCATGGGACTCCTTCGGGACATGGAATCGCACGTCCATGGAAATCACTGCGGCGTAGCAGCTTCGGTGCCCCGGATTCAGGTCACATCGCGCCACGGTGGCGCACTGGATGATCTCCAGTGTCTTCATCGCCTGAAGCGGCTCAAACTTCAGTTCGTGTGAGAGCCGTCACGCGCCTGGTACGCTGAAAGCGGGTTCAGCCCGTTCTCAGCACGCAAGCTGCGCCAACGGCGCTCGCGATCCAGTTCCGCACGGCTTCGTACGTGCGGCCGCCTCTCCAGGGGCAGAACTTTGTTCCGGAGATTTGCGTTCCGGAGATTTGCCGCTAAATCGGTTTGTCGGCGTACAATTCAACGCGAAGCTGCTCCCGCCGTCGCTGTCACTTTTCGCTCACCGGGGAAAGCCATGTTGAAGCTCGTTCTTGTTGCCTTTTTTCTGCTGATATCATCCGTGCCGTCCTGGTCGCGATCAAGCGAGGAATATCCGGTCTCCTGCGATGTGGTGTGGGGCGCGGTGAAGGATACGCTCTACAGCAATCCACGGGATTACGGCATCCAGTCGATGAATAACGTGGAGTGGCGTGCGTCGTTCATCGTGCTCGGCAACCTGACGGTCTTCACCGATCGCGTTGAGCTGAGGACGACGGATAGCGGCTGCGCAATGAAGACCAACATCATCCAGATCGGTCCTGATAACTCCGACTGGCGCCGCTTCCACAAGCGGGTTGGGCGGGCCATCGACAAGATGCAGGCTGCGAGCGGCGCGCCGGCCACTCCCGGAGCCAAGACGGAGACGGAAACGCCCAAGAAGACCGGGCCACCGTCATAGTGCCTGCGTTATCGCGGCCGCCGATGCACGGTGCCGCCCAGCTTACTTCTTCCTGCCCGTCTGGAGCTTTGGCACCGCTTTGCATTCGCCCGCGCCGCCTGCTTGCTCGATGAAATTCGGATCGAGCGGATCTGCTGAACGCCCGGTGTAGGAAGCGACCGAAATGCACCGGCAACCCGCATCGGCGAGTGAGACGTTCTTGAGGACGTACTCCGACGAGACGGATTTGGCGAGGATCTGCTGCGCCGTCATCGGCTGCTTGTCGAGATAGTACGAATCCTTCACCGAATAGCCTGTGCCCGCAAACGCCGGAAAAATGCCGTAGTTGGACTGCAGCCAGTTGGCTAGCGCGGTGTGCTGCGGTTGCCCATCGTAAAGCGCTCCGGCATAGCTGAACGCGTGCGCAAGTGACGCCGGCACGGCGGCCGACGGGGGATCGCTGAACGCCCTGGCGTAGCAGGCCATCTGCGTGGCCGGATCGGGAGGCTGGCCGTTGCACGCAGTTGCATCCACAGGAACATCGCGCTGGATCGCTGCAAACACGTTCGGCCAGCTGGCCAGCACCGCATCCACCTTCTCGGGTTGCGGAGGCCTGCAGCGCATTGCAACTAGAACGTTCGCGTCGTTGTTCACGAGGCCGGAGTAGGCGGGAAGGTCTGCGAGCTTGAGCGGCGGAGCATAGAGAGGCGTTGCTGTTACGAAAGCGCGCAGCGCTCCAGGACGCCCCAGGCTCGTCACCTTCACGTCTGCGGGCAGAAAGCTCACACGCAGATAGTCGTTGGGAAGAGCCTCGCGCGCCGTGCCGCTGACCACGACGGCAGCTTGCGCCACAGGCACCTGCAGCGGCCTGTGAGCCGCACACCCGCAGATCGTCAAGCCAATCAGCGCGACGATCCCGCCGCCTCGGGTCCGCGGGACGCGCTTTCCCGCAACTCGCCCTTCCACCTGCTGTCCGTGCATGGCAACGAGAATACACGATGCGCAAGCTGTTTCAGCGCACCCTCAGGGCCTCACCGCGGCCGAGTCTTCCGCAGCTTGCTCGCAGCAGCGCGCTTCTGGTCGGCTCACTGTTAACCGCATATCCGTCTGCCCGAAGTTGAGTTGCGCAGGATGGCCGCTGCCCTTGCCGTAATCGCGATAGGTCTGGCAGGGCGATGGGAGCCCGGGCTTGTTCCGGTGTGCCGGGCTCGATGACGTTGTCCCGCTTTGCGACAGCTCCCGAGCTGAGTACCCTAATCTAGATATGTATGGCCGATTACCCGCTCGACTCCGTGCCGGATCGCAGGCCCCTCACCATGCCTGCCCCGGACGAGAAAACCACGCCGGAAGCGCTGTATGACGTGCTGGTTATCGGCGCCGGCCCTACAGGCCTGTCTTGCGCAATTGAGACCCAGAAGGCCGGGCTGCGAGTCGTCCTGGTAGATAAGGGCTGCGTCTGCAACTCGCTTTTCCACTACCCGTCGCACATGACGTTCTTCACAACCTCGGAGCTACTCGAGATCGGCGACATTCCCTTCCCCAGCCCGCATGCCAAGCCTACCCGCAATGAGGCGCTGGAGTATTACCGACAGGTGGCCGCACACTACGAGCTCGATGTGCGCCAGTATCAGCGGGTGGAGCACATCGACGGCGCCGACGGCGCATTCACAGCGCATCTGGTTGACCGCTTCGGCCGTCCAAGCGTGCTGCACGCGCGCAAGCTCATCATTGCCACCGGTTACTATGACATTCCCAACCTGCTGAACATTCCTGGCGAGAGCCTAAGCAAGGTTCACCATTACTACAACGATCCCCACCCCTACTTTGGGACCGACGTCGTCGTCATCGGCGGCAAGAACTCCGCCGCCATCGCCGCCCTGGAGCTGTGGCGGCATGGTGCGCGCGTGACACTCGTTCATCGCGGGCCGGAGATGCACCGGCACGTAAAGTACTGGATCAAGCCCGATATCGAAAACCGCATCAAGAACGGCGAGATTCGCGCTTTGTTCAACTCGCGCGTGGTGGAGATCACGCCCGACACCGCCATTCTGGAAACGCCCGCCGGACGCGAGGTGCTTCGCAACGACTTCGTGTTTGCGCTCACCGGCTACCGACCCGACTTCAGTTTCCTTGAAAGCCTTGGCGTACGCTTCGAAGGCCCCGACCGCCTGCCCGTCTGCGATTCCGAATCCCTTTGTAGCAATGTGTCAGGAATCTACCTGGCCGGCGTCATTGTGGCGGGATCGCGAACCAATGAGATCTTTATTGAAAATGGCCGCTTTCACGGCAAGCAGATTGCCCGTGCCCTTGCGGCGCCTTAACGAATGATGAAAAAGTCGTTTTCTGTACACTGAGGCACACGCCCCCCGATCGAACTCCCTGAGGTCAGCGAATGCGTTGGTGGCCCCGTTCTATCCGATGGCAGATGATTTTCGGCCTCGCCTTGCTTGAGGTCCTGTCCGTCGGTCTATTCGCCCTGCTGCTGGTTAACCTGCAGCAGCGGGATATTCATCGCCGCGCCGAGCACCGGCTCGCGCACCAGGCCGACTCAGTGGTCGAGCAGGCCGAGGAGGCTCTGCGCAAACAGAGCCCTGATTGGATTGCGCTATCGGCGCACATGATGAGCCAGGCGCCGTCGGTCTCTCGCGTCCGAGTCACCGATCCGGCGGGCAACACCCTCTACGAGAGCAGCGACGACCAGCGCGCCCGCTCGCTCGATGCCGCAGAACTCGCGCAAATCCCACTGGTTCGCAACAGCACGAAGGCACGAGTCATCACGGTCGATAAGGACCGATGGGAATCGGTGAAGCCCATCTACTCCGGCGCCAACCTCTACGGCTATGCGTGGATCGAGTCGGACCGCCATTGGGATACCGAAGAACTGGACGGAGTGCTGCGCGGGACCGGCATCTTCGCGCTGATCTGGATCGGCGCCTCTGCGTTGTTGGTGCTGCTTATCACCCGGGGTATTTCCCTGCCGCTGGCTCTGCTGCATAAGGGCACGCGCGAGCTCGCTTCGTCGCCAGAATCAAGCGGGAGCTTTCCGCTTCCCATCACTACAAGCAACGAAATCGGCGACCTGATCGCCGCGTTCAATCGCATGGTGGCAGCCGTCGACGAGCAGCGCTCCGGCCTGCGCGACACGCTCTCGCTTCTCGACTCCATGCTGGCGTACGCGCCGGTTGGCTTCGCCTTCTACGACCGCCACGCACGCACTGTGCGCGTAAACCAGATATTCGCCGATCTGACGGGGATTCCGATCAGCAGGCAGCTGGGCCGCACGCCCGAGGAGCTCTTTCCTACCGAAGTCGCCGGACAGTTTCATGAGGCGCTTCAGAAGGTCTTCATCACTGAGGAGCCGGTGAGCGACCTGGAATTCCATGGAGTTACCGTCCCGGGCCCCTGGACGTGGCTGGTCAGCGCCTATCCGGTCAGCACCAGTCCCAGCCAGGTGCGCTGGGCGGGGGTCATCATCCGCGATGTCAGCGAGCGCGTCCGTTCCGAGGAAGCCTTGCGCAAGACCGAAAAACTGGCCGCCACCGGCCGCCTGGCCGCCTCCATCGCGCATGAAATTAATAATCCGCTCGAGGGCCTTACCAACTTGCTCTACCTGCTGCGCACGTTCAGCGGGCTGAGCGGTCCGGCCCTCGATTACGTGCACATGGCGGAGCACCAAACGCGCCGCATCGCCGAGATCGCACAGAAGACACTGCGGTTTTATCGCCAGTCGACCTTGCCGGTGCGCGCCCGCGTGGGCGAGCTTGTCGACTCCATCCTCGACCTCTACAAAACGCGGATGCACACGCTCAATATCGCGCTTGAGAGCGAGATGGACCCGGAGGCCACGCTTTTCTGCTATGAAGGCGAGATCCGCCAGGTGCTGGCCAATCTGGTGGGCAACGCCATCGACGCCACCGCGAGCGGCGGGCGGCTGATCGTGCGGGCTCGGCGTTCGCGGTGCTGGACGAACGGCGAGGCGGAAGGCGTCCGCCTCACGGTGGCCGACACCGGTTCGGGCATGTCTCCCGACGTACGCAGCCGCATTTTTGAGGCGTTCTTCACCACCAAGGAAGCGATTGGTACCGGACTCGGGCTCTGGGTCAGCCAGGAGATCATCGAGAAGCACCGAGGCCTCGTGAGTGTGCGCAGCCGGGCCGCGGGAAATGGCGGGCCCTCCGGGACGGTGTTCCACCTCTTCCTGCCCGATGATGAAACGCTTGCCTCCAGGCAGCGTTCCGCCGGGTAGTGCGCGAGGTGAGGTGGCGGTAAACTGCGGCGGCCGCAGAGCGTCTATCGCATAGGAAACGGCGCGAGTTCACGGTCACTCCGCGGCAGAACCGCCAGAACAACTTTTCCCCGGAATCGGGGTTCGAAGAAACGACATCGAACCGGCGCAGTGCGTCTAAGCTGTAGGCATTGCAATAAGTTCGGCTTACCTCCCAAGAGAGGAGAACGAATATGAACGATCGGCTGAACAAGATAAGATTTCAGGTCCTCGCCACCGCCGCAGCCTTGGCACTCTCCGGGTCAGTTTTGCTCGCACAAGATGCGGGTACGGCCACGGGCTCGCGCACGGATGGGCAGATCGAGATGGACGTTGTCCACGCCCTCGATGCCTCCGCCGCCCTTAAGAATGACCTGATTACCGCGGCCACCATCCAGGGCGAGGTCACGCTGTCTGGAACCGTGGCCAGCGAGGCCGACCAGCAGCTCGCCGAGTCCATTGCCGGCAAGGTCGCCGGTGTCACCAAAGTGAACAACAAGCTGAGGATCGGCAATCCCGCAGACGATCCGAATAACGTTCCTCCGCCGGACGAGGGCAGCGCTCCCGTGGCGGGAAATCAGCCCGACAACCAGAATCCGCCCAGCTACTCGCCTTCGCCCGATCAGGCTCCGCAGCAGGGCTACCCTGACCAGAACCAGCAGGCCCAAAATTATCCTCAGCAGCAGCAGCCTCAGGTGCAGACGCCGCCTCCCGGCACCGGCCAGACGCCTGGCCAGTATGAGCCGCCGCAGGGTCCCGGCTACGCACGCCCGGGTGGCCCTGGACCGTACTATCCGCCGCAGACGCCTCCGCCGGGATATGCACAACCTTACGGGCGCGGCTACTCCATCGCCCGGGGGCCGATCACGATTCTGCCGGGCACAACGCTGAATTTGCGCACCAATGCCGCCATTGACGAGAAGCACGCCGTCGCCGGCCAGCCGCTGGACTTCGTGGTCATTCAGGACGTCGCCGTGAACGGCTACCTGGCCATTCCGCGTGGCGCTATCGTGCACGGCGTGGTTACGCAGAGCAAGCACGCCGGCCAGCTTACCGGCTCGCCCGAACTGGCGCTCGCCATAACCGGTCTCGACATCGACGGCCGCCAGTATCCGTTGCAATCGGACGAGTTCCGCGTGAAAGGCCCCAGCAAGACCGGCCACACCGTGGGTAACGCCATTGGTGGCGCCCTCATCGGAGCGATCATCGGCGGCGCGGTGGGCGGTGGTGGAGGCGCAGCGGTCGGAGCAGTCGCCGGTGGCGGCGCAGGCACAGCCGTTTCGGCAGCCGGCGGCCCGCACGCGTGGATCCCCGCCGAGGCACTCGTGACCTTCCACCTGAACGCACCAGTAACAGTCGACCCGGTCAGCCAGGAAGAAGCGATGCGGCTGGCCCAGGGTCTCTACCCCGGCGGCCCGCAGCTTTATCGCCGCGGCTACTACCGGCCCGGCTATCCTCCACCGCCTCCGGGCTACTACAGACCCTACGGCCCGGTTTACTACCACCCGTACGTCTATAGCGGCGGATACTACTACTGGCGGTAAAGCAGGGATCAGCCAGTAGGGAATAAGGTACAGAAAGCAAGAAGGGGCATCCCAAGCGGGATGCCCGTTCTGCGTTCGCCGCAACCTCAGCAACTGGTTCAATTAACGCTTAATCCCTGCCCCTTGCCTTTCTACTCCCTACTTCCTACTCCCTATTCCCTTTTACCCGCTTTCCCTTCCCTGCCTTTATAATGAATCGAACCGCGCCGAGCGAGAACTGCACGCTGTTTGCCGCCTGAAATCGGTGGCCCTGCGCGCGTAGAGAGCTGAAGGTCTGAAAATCCACTCATGATTCGTTTCCTGCAGAAAGACACCAAGATGGCGAAGGCCATCTACATCGTCATCATTGGCGCCGCCTCCATCGGCATGGTCGTCTACCTGATCCCCGGGCTGATGAACTCCGCCGCTGCCACCCCTGACACCTACGCCGAAGTGTTTCCGCACTGGTACAGCAAGATTCTCCGCACTGGCGACACGGTCAGTCTTCAGGAAGTGCAGCGGGCCGCGCGCCAGCAACTGCAGCAGTATCCGCAGTACGCGGATAACCCGATGATTCTGAACTTCATGACGCAGCAGGCCGGCCAGCGGCTGGTGCAGCAGCAGATCCTGCTCACCGAAGCAGACAAGCTCGGCGTCACGGCGACCAACGACGACGTGAAGAAATTCCTGCATACGGGCATGATGGGCCAGACTATCTTCCCGAACGGGAACTACATTGGCGACGCAGCTTACACCAACCTGGTGAACACCCGCGCCAACATGTCGGTGGCTGATTTTGAAGACGGCATCCGCCGCCAGATCGTCATTGACCGCCTGATGAAGCTGATCACGGCCAGCGTCTCGGTCGGCGATCAGGAAGTCCGCGACAGCTACCGCAAAGAAAACACCAAGATCAAGTTCGACTATGCGGTGATCAACGGCGATGACCTGCGCAAGACTATCAACCCGTCTGACGCCGAGCTGCAGGCCTTCTTCCAGAAGAACCAGGCGCGCTACGCAAATGCGGTTCCCGAGCAGCGCACCATCACCTACTTCGCTTTCACGCCGAACCAGCTTCCCGGCGGCATCCCGCAGCCCTCGCAGCAGGAGATCCAGAGCTACTACAACCAGCACCAGTCCGAGTACCAGGTGCCCAAGCAGGCCCGCTCGCGCCACATCCTCATCAAGGTGGATGCCGGCGCGGACGCCAAGACCGACGCTGCCGCCAAGGCGAAGGCCGAGGACATTGCGAAGCAGCTCCGCAACGGCGGCAACTGGACTGAGCTCGCCAAGAAGAACTCTGACGATCCTGGCTCCAAGGACTCCGGCGGCGAGCTCGGTTTCGCTCAGCCCGGCCGCATGGTGCCCGAGTTCGACAAGGCGATCTTCAACAACAAGATCGGCGACATTGCCGTCGTGAAGTCGCAGTTCGGCTATCACGTTGTCCAGGTGGAAGAGCGCCAGGACGCGCACGCTCAGTCGCTGGCTGAAGTGACGGACACGATCAAGGCCACGCTGAGCCGCCAGTCCGTCTCGCAGGCGGAGGACAACTACGCGAAGCAGCTGCAGCAGGAGGCCGCTTCCAAAGGCCTGCAGGCCACGGCCGCTGCGCATCACCTTGAACTAACAACCACACCGCCGGTCGCCGCAGGTGGAACGATCTCCACGCTGCCTGATGGTGCCGAGCTTGTCTCGAAAGCCTTCCAGACCAACAAGGGTGATAAGCCGCAGACCGCGACCACGGGAGAGGGGTTCGCCATCTTCCAGGTAACGGACATCACGAAGGCGCATGCGCCTACATTCGCCGACTGGAAGAGCCACGTGCTCGACGACTTCCGCAACCAGCAACTTCCCGGACTGCTGAATGCCAAGACGCAGGAGCTGGCCAACAAGGCCAAGGCGGGCGATTTCGCCAAGGCTGCCAAGGAGGAAGGCGCCACCGTGAAGACCAGCGACCTCGTCGGCCAGAGCGCGCAGGTTCCCGACTTCGGTGCGGTGGGTCAGCTTGCACCGCAGCTCTTTGAGATGAAGCCCGGCGACGTCAGCGGTCCCATCAATGCCGGCCGCACCGGCGTAGTGGCCAAGATCGACGACAAGGTCGCGCCCACGGATCAGGACATCCAGAAGAGCTTCGACCAGGCAAAGGAGCAGATGGTCGACCAGCGCCGCAACGAGGCGTTCTCGGTGTTTGCCGCGAATGTGGCCGACACCTATAAGAAGAAGAACCTGATTGCCTACAACGCCAAGGCTATGCAGCAACAGCCGGATCAGGGCGGCCAGTAAGCCTCCCGGGCGACTTCGACTCAAAGGCCCGCGCTCCGGCGCGGGCCTTTTCGTTCCTGCCCTGTCGCTATTCCCTATCCCTGTTCCTTGATCGCCTCGAGAACCCGGCGGTCTTCCTCGCTCAGCGGGGCACGCTCCAGCAGGTCGGGCCGGTTCCTGAGCGTCTTGCGCAACTGCTGTTCGCGGCGCCAGCGGCGGATCTGCTGGTGATCGCCGTTCAGCAGAACCTCGGGCGCACGCAGGCCTGCGAACTCGGCAGGCCGCGTGTAATGGGGGTAATCGAGCAAGCCTCCGGAGCCGTGCTGCGAGCGCGGCACGCCCTCTACGTCAGTCGTGATGGAAGCGTCTGCCGCGCCGAAGCTTTCGAACTCGCCTGAAGCTTCATTGCCCAGCACGCCGGGAATCAAGCGCATCGTTGCGTCGAGCACGATAGCCGCCGCCAGCTCGCCGCCGCTCAACACATAGTCGCCGATAGACAGTTCCATGTCGCAGTAGAGCTCGTTGATCCGCTCGTCCACGCCTTCGTAGCGCCCGCAGATCAGGACGACGCGGTCGAGTTGAGCCAGCTCGCGGGCAACGGACTGGTCGAAACGGCAGCCCTGCGCCGAGGTGAGGATGACGCGAGTTCCACCTGAAATGGGCTCACCCTCAGCTTTGTCATCCTGAGCGGAGCGAAGGACCCGCTGTTGTCTCGGCGCGATCCCCATGGCCTCCATAGCCCGCGCCAGCGGCTCGGGCTTCAGTACCATCCCCTCGCCGCCTCCGAACGGCCGGTCATCGACTGTCCGGTGCCGGTCGTGCGTAAAGCTGCGCAGATCGTGCACACCAATCTCCACCAGCCCGTCGGCCTGCGCGCGGCGCACGATGCCGTGCTCGAAGAAACCGGCGAAGAATCCCGGAAAGATGGTGACCAGATCGAAGCGCATATTCGTTCTCTTGATGATAGCGGCCCCGCTTATCCCCACTGAGGCGGCTTGGGGTGCCTATAATGTTGGCCATCAGCCATGAATGACACTGAAGGCCTGTTGTTCCGCTGGCTTCAGTACGCTGGTCAACGGTCAGTGATGGCTGCAGCATGGATAACCTAAGCGGACCGACTCCTTTGGAGTCAGAATAAATGTGATGAAGAAGTGGTTGATCCTTCCGGCGGCCGCGTTGAGCATCTTCTGCTTGCTGGTGTGGTGGGTCTATGGCCTCTGGCCAATTGCGTCCATCAGCGGAAATCTCGCCGCACGATGGGACACCTGGCATGGGCACTATGAAGTGCAGGGATACGGATTGCCTGTTCCGTGGACACCAGAGTACGCTGCCACTCTACACGACCGATATGGCATCCAACACAGGGCCGTGACAGGATGCATCGTAAACAACTGGATTCTCGACCGTACTGACGCCTATAACCGGGTGAGTGACGAGCGAATCAGGGCGAAGTTCGGCAGGGATGTGGTGCGAGAAGCCGCTCGGGAAGCGGAGCAAAACTGGCAACGAACTCACGCGGACGCATCCAAAAGGTGATTGCTGAGCCGGCTCAGCCGTTCAGATCCACAAGTCCTTCGGGCAATGCCATTTCCACTCGCTGATTTTCGATGTCGACTTTGCGCAGATAGCTCTTGGCGAATGGCACCAGCACCTCGCCTTTCGCGCTCTTCACAATCAGCAGCGGCGTAGGCCCAGCAGTTCGATCGACGTTTTCGATCTTACCCACCGAAATCGGTGGATCGGCAGAAACATCGATCAGCGTGCAGTCGATGAGGTCTGCGATGTGGACCTCGTCCTCGGCCAAAGCGGCGCGCTCGCTGTGCGGAACGGCCACAATCAGCCCCGCCAGCGTCTCCGCGGCAGAGATTGAATCGATGCCGGCAAAATGCAGGACGATGCCGCCCTTGTGCGGCCAGTGATGGATGAGTTCCATTTCGCGCGAGGGTGCGGCCCCTGGCCGCTCTGAGAGCAGCCAAAGCCGCTTGCGCTCGGCGAATTTTTCCGGAAAGTCGGTGAGGATTTCGGCGAAGACCTCGCCTTTGCGGCCCTGCGGTTTGCGCACGCGGGCAAGCCAAACCCAGTCAGGCACAGCACTGCTCATGCGCGGACCCGCGCAAGGCTGGCGCCGCTGTCATTGAGGCTAGACCTGTTCGTCTTCTTCAAGAATGTCGAGAGTATACCGGTGATGCAATTTCATGCTCACCGCGCCAAGTATGGTGCGGACCGAGCGCGCCGTCCGCCCCTGCTTGCCAATGACCTTGCCTACGTCGTTGGGGGCAACCTTAAGCTTCAGCACGGTGTTTTCCTCGCGGTTCACCGACTGAACATCCACGGCTGCCGGTTCATCCACCAGGGCTCGCGCGATTTCGCGAACCAATTCTTCGACTGCAACCATATCGTGCTGGGTCATGCTCGTGCCCCTGACCTCTCCTGAATTGTTGGCGACTTTGGTCGTGCGCCGAATAGTATCAGCAAAACACAACCGCCGTCAGCAATTAGTACACGGCCGGCCATGCGCTGTCAGCGCCAAGGGTGACAATCCGGCCGTTCCCGGTTTCAGGGGGAGAGGGAAGAAACTAGGCTGCGGTAGGTTCGGCTGCCGGCTTGGCCGGGAACTTGTCCACCAGCTTGGCGACCGTATCAGAGAACTGCGCGCCCTTGCTGCGCCAGTAGGCGATGCGCTCGTGCTTCAGGTCAACCGAGGCGGGATTGGTCCGCGGATTGTAAGTGCCGACGACCTCAATGGAACGGCCGTTGCGGGCGCGGTCCTTCTCGATGACGACCACACGGTAGTAGGGCTGCTTGGTGGCGCCAAAACGCGCCAGACGAATCATGACCACGAGATACGGTTCCTTTCAAGTACCTGATTCTGTTCTTGTCACGGGAGGGCGCCGCGCGCCCGACTACCGAGGGGCCAGACGGAACGCCCAGCCAACGCAAGACACAACACCTAAGTATCGCCGATTGTGGGGTCCGGAGGCAAGCGGGGATGATGCAGGGTTTAGGTTTTAGGGGCTTAGGGTTTAGGAACACAAAAGCGCCTGCCCAATCTCGCAGGCGCCTAGACACTAAGCCCTAGGCCCTAACACCTGCCTCTTAGATCGGCCTGGGACTTGTGTTCTTCGCCTCGGCCACGTTGTCGGGGTTGTCGCTAAAGGACTTACCGTTCATATAAGCGAACTTTTGGAACCGCGAGCCTACCCGCCGGATAGCGTCGGCGTTGCCGTCATGCCACGTGATCAGCGCGTCGCCATTGGAGTAGACCCAGCGCCCGTGCACATCACCCAATGAGCGGTATGCACTCCCGTCCTCGTTCAGCGTGATGTAGAAGTCGCTGCCCGCGCCGTCGCCCACCTGCCACTTGCCCACATAGCGGCCTCGCGCGGTGAGTTGGGACTTGGTGGAGCCCAGGTCGCCCGCCGTCAGCGTCCCCGCGGGATACTCCACCCGCTCGATTTCGGACACGCTGAACGACTGCCGGTGCCCATCCTTGAACACGATGACGAGAGTCCCGGGCCCGGTCTTGGCCGGGGGCGCCGTGTGCGCCACAACTCCGGCCAGCAGAACTACAGAAAGAGCGGAAACAGAAACAAGCTTACGCATCACCATCTCCTGCAACCTGTTTACGAAGCCGGAACCTGCCTGGTTCCATTCCTCTGCGGGTCGCCACAGTTCCTTATACTCGCACCCATGCGTCTTCCCTTCTTGCTTCTTCTGGCGGCAGCCTCCGGCACCGCGCAGCAGTCCCTTCAACAGCAGGTCCGGGCCATCGCCAGTGAGGCTCAAGGCACCGTCTCCACCGCTTGTTTCCTGGCCAATTCCGATCTGAACTGCGACCTGAACCAACACGACCATCCACCCATGCAGTCGGTCTTCAAGCTGCCGCTGGGCATTGCCATCCTGCATCAGGTGGAACAGGGCAAGTTCACGCTCGACCAGCAGATTCGGTTCGAGCCCTCCGATCGCATCCTTCCCCACGCCTACAGCCCGCTCTGGGACAAGTACCCGCAGGCCGGCGTCGATATCCCACTGCGCGAGCTGCTACGCCTCACCGTCTCGCTCAGCGACAACGTTGCGGCCGACATCCTGCTGCGCGTCGGCGGCGGCCCTGCCGTGGTCGACCGCTACATCGCCTCGCTCGGCGTCCGCGGCTTTCACCTGCGCGATAACGAGAACGCCCTGCATCACGCCACCAGCGTGCAATACGGCAACTGGTTCGAGCCAGCAGGAGCGGTTCAGCTGCTCCGCATGATCGACGAGCACTCGCCATTGAACGCCGAGCACACCGCGTTCTTGCGCGAGATTATGACCGCGCCACTGGAGAAGACGCGCATCGGTACAAAGCTGCCACCAGGAACAATCGTCGCGCACAAGAGCGGAACCTCCGACGTCGACAACGGCCTGGCTCACGCCACCAACGACATCGGCCTGATCACCCTTCCCGATGGCCGAAAACTTGCCGTAGCCGTGTTTGTCACGGATTCACGTGCGGATGAAGCGACGCGCCTGCGCGTGATCGGCGAGATCGGCAAAGCGGCCTTCGACGCATCCCAGCGCAGCCATTAATCGTTCGCCGCAAGACAAAGGGCACGGCAATCAGCCGCGCCCCTTTTGTGTTGTGCTGCGGATAAGCTACTACTGTTCCGCCGCTGCTCCGGTTGACGAAACGGGATTGCCATTCAGATCGCGCACTTCGATCGGCCCCAGCCCGGCATCTTTCAATCCCGGCTCGATCTTGCTGCGGTCGCCGGCCGTCACAATTACGAGCTGGTCCGGATGTAGGTACTGCTTCGCGGCGCGTGCGATATCGCCTTCCGTGATCGCCTCGTACTTAGCCGGCAGCTTCGCGAAGTAGTCCAGCGGCCGGTTGTAGACGAAAATGCCGCTGGTCGCATCGGCAATCGCCGAGGTGGTCTCGAACCGCCCAG
This sequence comes from Occallatibacter riparius, assembly GCF_025264625.1. Classification (NCBI taxonomy): domain Bacteria; kingdom Pseudomonadati; phylum Acidobacteriota; class Terriglobia; order Terriglobales; family Acidobacteriaceae; genus Occallatibacter; species Occallatibacter riparius. The sequence goes on along the minus strand of NZ_CP093313.1, from coordinate 3,282,482 downwards.
GCAGCGAACGGATTGAAGCCTCCTTGGCCGCGGCCAGCTCTTCTGCCGTTGAAGGCTTGCCGGGGAAATTGCGAATCTCCAGCATTAGCTCCTTCGCGGCCGCAGCGGTCACGTCCGTGCGTACGAGGCCGCCCGAAAAGAAGAAGCCGCCATCGCGGTACCCGGTAAACGAAGAACGCGCGCCGTAGGTGTAACCGTGCTGCTCCCGCAGGTTCATGTTGATGCGGCTGCCGAAGCTGCCCCCCAGTGTGTAGTTGAGTACGGTCAGCACGTCAGTATCCGGCGAGTATGCGGACACTCCTGCGCCAAAGGCCATGAGCGCCGTCTGGGGAGCGCCCGGCTTGTCCACTATCACCACGTGCGTGGATGCTGGCGCGGGCGGCGCCGGAATGCTTGGCGGTTCCGCGGCGTGACTCGTCCATCCGCCAAAGTACTTCTTTGCCAGCCGCTCGGCCTCAGCGCGCGTCACGTCACCGGCGAGCACCAGCACCGAGTCGTTGGGTCCATAGTGATCCGCGTAGAACGTCGAGATGTCCGATGCCGTCAAGCCCTTCACGCTCTCCGCGGTCCCGTTTGCGGCGAGCCCGTATGGTGTCTCGCCGAACACCAGCTTCGGCCCTACTCGGAATGCCATGCTCTGCACGTTGTCGGTTTCCTGGCTGATGCGCACGAGCCGCTGCTTCGTACGCCTCTCCACGTCTTCGGCGCGGAACGCCGGATGCTGCGCGATGTCGGCTAGGATATCCATGCCTTCATCGGCGTGCGTGGCCAGCAGGCTCATCGACACGGCGCCGGAGTCCATGCCGGCATTGACCGCCACGCGCGCGCCGATCCGCTCTTCATCCTGCGCCAGCTTCTCAAGATTGCGCGACTGCGTGCCGTCGCTCATGATCTCCGAGGTGAGCGTGGCCAACCCCGCCTTGGTGGGCCGGTTGTTCTCACTGCCCGCGCGCGAAACCAGCGCCGCCGTCACAACCGGCAAAGCGTGGCCTTCGACCAGCAACACCTTGAGCCCGTTGTCGAGGCTGAACTCCGTTGGCACCGGCAGATGAATCTCCGGTGCCGAGCCGGCCGCGGGCTTGTTCTTCCGCCACTCCTGCGCCTTCTCAAACTCCGGCGTGTACGGATTCGTGATCTTCACATCCGCATCGGTATCGGCAGGGCTGCGCGGAACATCTTCAAGCTTCTTTTCGCCCGGCACGCACGACACCACAACCGCGGCATCCTTTGAGAAATACTTCACCGCAGCGTCCTTGGTGCTCGCCACCGTCACAGCCTCCGCCATCGCTACGTCTTTCGCCAGAAAGCCGGGATCGCCCATGTACTGGTTGTACTCGTTCAACGTATCTGCCACGCCGCCGAAGCCGCCCAGCCGCTGCAGTCCGCTGATCTTCTGCGTCAGGTTCAGCGCCTTAGCCGCTTCCACTTCCTCGGCCGTAGGACCCTCCTTCTGCAGCCTGTCCAACTCAGACCAGAATGTAGCTTCCAGGTCTTGCAGCTTCACGCCTGGCTTGGCCGTGATGGAGCACTCCGTAATTCCCGTCAGCTTCTGCGCATTCGAGTAGCACGTCACGCTCTGCGCGGTCTGCGATTTGTAGACCAGCGCCGTGTCGAGGCGACTGGCCTTCGCGCCGCCCAGCGCGAACATTGCCGCATCCACGTTATACGCGTCCTGCGTAAACGCCGGAGGAGTGAGCCACGCAATCGAGATCTGCGGCAGCTTCACCGTATCGGTCACGGTAACGCGCTTCTGCGCGGTGATCGGGGGAGTCTTCGTCGTCACCGGATCAACCTTGGGACCAGCGGGGATCGGCCCGAAATACTTCGTCAGCAGTTCCTTCAGCTTCGCCGCATCGAAGTCGCCCGCAATGGCGATCGAAGCGTTGTTGGGCGTGTAGTACCGCTGGTGAAAATCGCGCACATCGGCAATGCGCGCCGACTCGATGTCCTGGTGGCTGCCGATCACATCGCCGTAATACGGATGCTCTTTCGGAAGCAGCGCGTGATACAGCGCTTCCTCGGCGACGTAGTAAGGGCGGCCTTCGCCCTGGCGGCGCTCGTTGCGCACAACATCGCGCTGGTTCGTGAGCTTCTCGCGGTCGAGGCCTTCCATCAGGAAGCCCATGCGGTCACTCTCCAGCCACAGCGCCAGCTCGAGCTGATTCGACGGCATGGTCTCGAAATAGTTCGTGCGGTCGAAGTTGGTGGTGCCGTTCACATCCGTTGCGCCGGCAGACTGCACATACTTGATGTGCGCCTTCTCGCCCACATGCTCCGAGCCCTCGAACATCATGTGCTCAAACAGGTGCGCAAAGCCGGTGCGTCCGGGCCGCTCATTGAGCGGACCCACGTGATACCACAGGTCCACGGCCACCAGCGGCAGCCGGTGATCTTCGTGCGTGATCACCGTTAGCCCGTTGGGCAGGGTGTATTTCTCGTATTTAATCTCGGGCAGCTTGTGCTGCACTTGCGCGCCGGCGTTCAGGCTCAATCCTGCAAGGATGAGCACGCCGAGGGCGCAGAAGAATTGCGGGGAGTGCTTTCGCAAGGCTGAATCTCCTTTGGAGCATAAGGGCGTAATTGCATGGATGATACTAGAAGGCTGGCTTCGCGGGGGCTCCTAACGCCAGCGGAAGATCTTCAGCGCCACAAAGAACGGCACCACCAGCCAAGCCAGCAGAATCGACGTGGGCGCCATCATCTGCGGCAGGCTCATGCCTTGCAACATGTTGCCGCGCAACGCGTCGATGGCCGCAGTCAGCGGCAGCGCCCGCACAAACGGCTGAATGATCGCCGGGAAGCGCGTGGCCGAGAAGAACACTCCCGACAGAATCCACATGGGCAGCATCGCCAGGTTCATCAGACCTGAGGCCGCTTCAATCGTTTTGGCGCGAGAGGCAATCAGCAGCCCCAACGCCGAGAATGCGAGTGACGTCAGCAGGCAGAGAAATCCCAACTCCAGCAGCGAGCCGCGGAACGGCACGCCGAACGCGACCTTGGCGAAGCCGAGAAATACCGCCACCTCGATGACCAGCATCAGCAGCCGCGAAAGCAGAAACGACGCCAGGTATTGCCACCGCGGCATGGGTGACGCCACCATGCGCTTCAGCAAGCGCTTCTGCCGTCCCTCCACCACGGAGAACACCAGTCCCCAGATCGCCGAGCCCATCAGGTTCATGCCCAGCAATCCCGGAATGACGAAGTCGATATAGCGCGCGCCCGTCTCGTGAATCAGCTCATTCGTCGCCGCTAGGGGATCGTGACGCCCGGCTGCTGTCTGAATCGCGCGATCCACCAGCAGCCGCGCATTGCGCGCATCAGGATTCGTATCGTCGTACTTGTACTCCACGCCCTGCACGGTCTGAATCGCCAGCAGGGTGATATTGCCGGTCGCCAGCGCATGCGTACCCGCGGCCTCGTCCATCGTGGTCGCCTTCAGGCCCTTGTCCGCAACCAGCGCCTGCGTCAACTGCGGGGTGGTCGCAGCCACGGGCAGCACATCTGCCGGCCGATTGCGGAACGCGATGCCGAGGCCCACCGCCAGCAGAATCGGAAACGCGAACACCCAGAACAAAGCCTCCGGCTCCCGCAGAAAAAGCCGGAACCGCGTCGCCGTCAACTGAAACAGGCTGCTCTCCGCAAGCTTACTCATCGCGCAAGTACCTCCCGGTGAGCGAAACGAACACATCCTCCAGCGTCGCCGAGTGCGTGCGGAACTCCGTCAGATCAAGGCCCATTCCATCGACGGCTGCAAAGATGCGCGGCACCGTCGTGTGCAGGTCCGTCACTGAAAGCTGATGCAGGCCCGCATCGACGCGATGTGACTGCACGCCTGGAATTTCGGTCAGGGCCTTCGCATCCACCTTGCCTTCGCCATTGCCGGTCACGGCGAACTCTACGATGTGATCGCCGCCCATCGACGCGATTAACTGCTTCGGCGTGCCCAGCGCAATCACGCGCCCGTGATCCATGATCGCCACGCGATCGCACAGTCGCTCGGCCTCATCCATGTAGTGAGTCGTCAGGATGATAGTACGCCCCGCGTGCTTCAGATCATCCACAAGGTCCCAGAGGTGCCGCCGTGCTTGCGGATCGAGCCCGGTCGTAGGCTCATCGAGAAACAGCAGTTCCGGATCGCCAACCAGCGCACAAGCCATCGCCAGCCTTTGCTTCTGTCCGCCGCTCAGAGTGCCTACGCGCGCCGTGCGCTTCTCCTCAAGCTGCGAGGTGCGGATCGCCTCGTCCACCGCGATGCCCTTGCGGAAGAAGCTTCTGAACAGCCGCAGCGTCTCCTCCACCGTCAGCTTGTCCGGGAACTGTGTTTCCTGCAGTTGAATGCCGATGCGCTGCCGCAGTTCGTTCGCATGAGACTTCCACTGCATGCCGAGCAGCGTCACATCGCCCGCATCAGCCTCGGTCAGCCCTTCGCAGATTTCAATGGTGGTTGTCTTGCCGGCGCCATTCGGTCCCAGCAGTCCGAAGCACTCGCCACTGGCCACTTCCAGGTCGACCCCGGCAACCGCCTTCACATCGCCGAAGGATTTGCGCAGCCCAGTAGTGGCAAGCGAAGCGCCCGCGGTGCCGACCACCTCAGTATTGATTGTCTTTGTGGAATCCAAGCGGGATCACCTCGCTCAAGAGTAGCGAAGGCGAATAAGGGAGGCAATCCAAATGCTTATCGGGCTCCGGCGAAGCTAAACCTCCGGCTTCCCTGCCGGAAACAAAAACCGCAGCATCGGCCTTACGCGCGCGGCCCAGCTATCCTCATCGTGCCGCCCGTCAGGTATCTTCTCCACGTGCAGCGTCTCGCCCGGAATCCAGCGGTTCGCCTTGAGCCGCCGTGCCAGCAATTCCACATCCTGCACCGTGCGCTTGCCTTCCTGCTCGCCCACGTCAAGCCACAGCCGCGGCCGCTCCCAGATCTCCGGCGCGCGCTCGTTCAGGTAGCCCAGGATGCTCTTGTGATTCCACCACACGCTCGGCGACATCACCGCCAGCTTTCCGAAATGCTGCGCATGGCGAAGCCCGATATAGAGTGTCACCAAACCGCCAAGCGACGACCCCGTCAACCCCGTCGAAGCCCGATCCGTCTTCACGCGATAGTGCTGCACCACCCACGGCATCAGCTCCTGCGTCAGCAGCCGCCCATACTTCGGCGCATCGCCGCCGCCACGCTGCCAGTCGCGTTCATGCGTGTATTCCGCGAGCCGATTGTCGCCTGTGTTGTAGATGCCCACGATCACCAGGGGCTCCACTTCGCCCGCTTCGATCGCCGCATCCGCATGCTCGCGCACCTGCCACGTGCGGCCCGCAAACGACGTCGCCGGATCGAACAGATTCTGCCCATCGTGCATGTAGAGCACGGGATACGTGCGCTCCGAGTGATCGTCATATCCGGGCGGCAGATACACAATCACATCGCGATCGGTAGGCAGAAAGCGGCTGTGAAACGCACGATGCAGCCGCAGCCGCGGATGCAGCGGCGACTCCAGGTCTCCCGCAGCCGCTCCCTGCGGTACTCCGTTTTGAACCTGCAACTTCAAATAAAACGATCCCTCTGCGATGCTCGCGGCTTTGTAATAGGGCATGACTTCAGTCGTGCCGATCAGCACAACTGGAACGAAGGGCTTCAGTCCCTGCGGGAAGCCCATTCAGCCAATTGAACAATACTCTAACCAGTATCCTTTATCGATCCGCTCACACCGCAACCCGGCGGCTGCTACAGTATCAGCAATGTGCGATCCTTCGGCCGCAACTCCCCGCACATCTTTGGATTCCATCTGGCCTCGCCGCACGGCGACCAACGTCGCAGTACGATACCAGCGGAGAACGCAATGAATCGCGAGTATCACAAGTGGCTTTCCCCGCGCCTTGGGCGCGACATGGAACTGCTCGTCTTTGGCCACGCCGGCCTGCCCGTCGTCGTCTTCCCCACCAGCGGCGGACGCTTCTTTGAATTCGAAGATCGAAATATGATCAGCGCCATTGCCGGCCGCATCGATTCAGGCGACCTGCAGTTTTATTGCGTCGACTCAGTCGACATGGAGAGCTGGTACAACCGCAACGTGCAGCCGCGCTGGCGCATCGCACGCCACGTGCAGTTCGACGATTACCTCATCCACGAAGTCGTTCCGCTCATCCGGCAGAAGAACTGGAACCAGCACCTAGTCGCGCTGGGCTGCAGCTTCGGCGGATTCCACGCGCTCAATGCCGCGCTGCGCCACCCCGATATCTTCACGGGCATGCTCTCCATGTCCGGTGCGTTCGACATCGCCAGCTTCCTCGGCGGTTATCACGACCAGGACGTCTACTTCAATCAGCCCACGCAGTACCTGCCCAACATGAGCGACCCGTGGTTCCTCGATCGCTACCGCCAGAACACCTGGGTGCTGGCTACCGGCTGGGACGACCAATGCCTCGTCCAGAACCAGAACATGGACCGCATCATGAACGACAAAGGCATCCCCCACAAGCTCTACACATGGGACACGTGGAACTCGCACGACTGGCCAACGTGGGCGCAGATGGTTCAGCATTATCTTTGAAACAGGGAACAAGGGACCAGGAAACAGGGGACAGAAGACCGGGCCGCCGGCTTGAACTGTGAACTGAGAACTGGTCTGTCGGCAACTGATAACGGAAAACTGACAACTGAGGACTCACTCATGCCCGCACTCAATCCCTACGCCACCTTCCTCGACGGCCGCCCCGTCCTCGATATCCTCAGCGAAACTCCGCGCCTCATCCGGTCGCTGCTTGAGAGCATCGGCCCCGGCAAATCCTACGAAGCTCCCGCGCCCGGCAAGTGGAGCCCCGGAGAGGTTGTTGCGCACCTTGCCGACTGTGAGCTCGTCTTCGGCTTCCGCCTGCGCCAGACGCTCGCGGAAGACTCGCCCACTATCCAGCCGTTCGACCAGGACAAATGGGCAGCGACCTACAAAGGCATCGAACCCGCCGAGGCCTGCGCCGCCTTCTCCGCCTTCCGCAAGTGGAACCTCATCATGCTTGAAAGCGCGCTGCCCGCCGCGGCCAACCGCACCGTCACCCATCCCGAGCGCGGAACCATGACCTTCCAGACAATCGTGGAAACCATGGCCGGCCACGATCTCAACCACCTCGGCCAGCTCCAGCGCATCGCCGGCCAGTAGGCCTGAAGAAATTCTCTGCAAGTTCTCCAATGGGACGCGATCTCCGCATGTTGCGTCCCTGAGGAACATCGCAGTTCACAGGGTCCAGCGACAGAAGCTCCACTCGGGAGGGACCTCGTGTACCGCTTGCTCGCCGTCGTGTGCCTTTGCGCCTCCATCGCAGCCTCCGCCGAATCGCCCGCCTTCGTCCGCACGTCACCCAGAGAGTTGGCCCCACCGCAGGTGGTCAAAGATCTGCCAGTTCGCAAAGTCGTTCTCTACAAAAACGGCGTCGGCTATTTCGAACACTCCGGCTCCGTCACTGGCAATCAGCGCGTCTTCATCGACTTCACCTCGCCGCAACTTAACGATGTCTTGCAATCGCTCACTGTGCTCGATGAGGGTGGCGGCCGCATCGCCGGCGTGAATTACAATTCCACCACCCCGCTGGCCGAGCAGCTCAAGACGCTCGCCCTCGGCATGACCGACGACCCCACATCCACCGAGCTCTTTCAAGCCCTGCGTGGCCAGCGCGTCGAAGTCACCGGAGCATCCGGCGGCCCTATCATCGGCCGCCTCATGTCCATCGAGTCGCGCACCGAAAAGAAAGGCGACGACGACACAACGGTTGAAAAGTTCTTCCTCACCGTCGTCGCCGCATCTGGAGCCGTGCGCGTCATCGAGCTCACGCCCACGCTTAGCGTGCGCCCGCTCGATGCGAATCTTCAGGGCCAGCTCGACCGCTATCTCGAACTGCTATCGACGGCTCGCTCCACCGGCCTGCGTCATCTCACACTCAACGCCCTCGGCCAGGGACAGCGCCAGCTCCGCGTCAGCTACATCAGCGAAGTGCCGGTCTGGAAATCCACCTACCGCATTGTCTTCCCGCACACCGGCGCCAACACAGATGCGATCGTCCAGGGTTGGGCCGTGGTCGACAACACAGTCGGCGCCGACTGGGACAACGTGCAGCTCTCTCTCGTCGCCGGATCGCCTCAAAGCTTCATCCAGCCGCTCTCGCAGCCGCTCTACATGCGCCGTCAGCAGGTTGCCATCGCCACCGGTGTTGAAACAAGTCCGCAGACCCACGAAGCCGCCATCGGCTTTGGCCAGGCAGGCATCTCCGGCACCGTCACGGATCAGTCCGGCGCGGTCATTGCCAATGCCGCCGTCACCATCACTGCCCTTGGCGGCAACACCGTCGCCAAGGCGCGCACCTCGGCCGACGGCAGCTTCAGCGTTTCGTCTCTTCCGCCCGGCACCTACAACGTCAATGTCATGGCGCCCGGATTCCAGCAGTACCTGCAAAACAAGGTCCGCGTCGGCAACGCGATGGCGGCCAACGTCAACGCGACTCTCCAGGTCGGATCGGAAACCCAGACTGTCACCGTTGAAGCCGAAGCTCCGCCGCCCATGCCCATGGCTGCTCCTGCTTCCGCCATCGGCGGCCTCGCCATGAACGGTCGAAACATGGCCTCCTTGGGCGGCATCGGCACGGGCACCGGTTACGTCGGCGGCGTTTATCGCGCTTCAGATGCGATGAACGAGGGCGACGTTGCCACCAACGCCTTCGACGATTTCTTTCAGTACTCCCTCACGCAGCCCGTCACCATCCACAAAAACGAGTCGGCGATGGTGCCGATCCTTCAGCAAGATCTGCCCGCTGAACACGTCACCCTCTGGAATCCCAGGCAGCGCTCTCCTCTGCGCGCCGTCTGGCTCGAAAACAAATCGAAGCTGACGCTCGATGCCGGCAGCTTCTCCATCTTCGAGAGCGGCGAATTCGCCGGCCAGGGCCTGCTCGATCCCATCCATCCGGGTGAGAAGCGCCTGCTCTCCTACGCCAATGACCAGGCCGTGAGAGTCGGCATCTCCGACCGCGCCAACTACCGTGTTATCCATCACCTCTCCATCCGAAAAGGTTCGATTGTTGAGACATGGATAGAGGTTCAGGGCGCTACCTACACCGCCAACAACGACGGCGATGAAGAACGCGTGGTGCTCATTGAGCATCCGCGCCACGCGGGCGCGGATGGCTGGAAGCTCGATGGCAACCTAAAGGCGGCGGAGACTACGCCCACGCTCTACCGCCTCCGCCTCGTCGTTCCAGCGCACAGTTCGGCCAAGCTCGAGGTGCACGAACGCGGCCCCCAGTACACCATCGCCAATTTGCATCAGCAGCCCGAGCAGCGCGATTTTGTGCTGGAGCTCATCAAGCAGGTTCCGGATGCGAAAGAACAGTTGCAGCCAGTGCTCGACGCGCAGGACGCACTCGCCGAGATCAACGAAAAGATCGCCGACGCCAAAAAGGCTGAGGAGACCGCAGCGGCCGACGAAGCCCGCTACCGCGAAAACGTCACCGCTCTCAAAGGCAATGACGTCGCAAAGCGCTTTGTCGACGAGCTGAACCACGCCGAAGACCAGCTCCAGGCCACGCGCAAGCTGATCGCCAGCCTCGAAATCCAGCGAGCTGCCGCAACCGACAAGCTCGACAAGGTCATCTCCGCCCTCAGCTACGACTGGAACGAAGGCACAACGAAATAGTGCCTCCAACACTCTGTCATCCCGAGCGGAGCCGAGGGATCTGCGGTTGTTCTTGCTGTTGTTCTCCCATCCCGGCCATTGAGGCCGGGGATGGGAAACCATACAACTCTCGGCCGAGAGAGCCTTGTCCCTGGCGCTGAGGCGAATCATACAAACCGCGTGCCCTGTTGCCTTACACTGTTCGTGATCGGCGCCTCCTGGGGCTCGCACACCGCCGGTCACTCCGCGGAGGACTGCATGAAGAAGATCGGCGTTCTGTTCGGCATGGAAAACAGCTTTCCCGGCGCACTCGTGGAGCACATCAACGCGCGCAACCTCGACGGCATTCAGGCCGAATTCGTCCAGACCGGCGCAGCGCACATGGACAAGCCCGCTCCCTACGCCGTCATTGTCGACCGCATCTCCCACGACATCCCCTTCTACCGCGCCTACTTGAAGCACGCAGCACTTAACGGCACCCTCATCATCAACAACCCGTTCTGGTGGTCGGCAGACGACAAGTTCTTCAACTACTCGCTCGCGCAGAAGCTCGGAGTCGCCGTTCCACCCACGGTCATCCTGCCGCACAAGAAGCACCCCGAAGGCACGACCGACCGCTCCATGCGCAACCTCGAGTACCCGCTCGATTGGGACTCCGTCTTTGCCTACGTAGGCGAGCATGGATTCATGAAGCCCGTCGATGGCGGCGGCTGGCGCGATGTGCACCACATCCACAATCGCGACGAGTTCTTCCACGCCTTCGATCAGTCGCGCGATCTCTGCATGATGTACCAGAAGGCCGTCGATTTTCAGGAGTACTTCCGCTGCTACGTCGTCGGCCAGAAGAAGGTCCACATCATGCCGTATGACCCGCGGCAGCCTCACCACGAGCGCTACGTCAAGAGCCCGCCCGCGTATGACAAGAAGCTCCTTAAGCGCGTCGAGCAGGATGCCCTCAAGCTCTGCCAGGCCCTCGGCTACGACCTCAATACCGTCGAGTTCGCCGTCGAAAACGGAATCCCCTACGCCATCGACTTCATGAACCCCGCGCCCGACGCCGATCTCCATTCCGTCGGCCAGGCCAACTTCGAATGGATCATCCGCGAAGTCGCCGACCTGGCCATCGCCAAAGCCAAACAGGCCCCGCAGCACCTCGATCTCATTTGGTCCTCGTTCCTGAAGATGCAGCCGGAGCCAAAGAAGAAGGCACCGACGAAGAAGTCCGCCGCGAAGAAACCCAACACAGCGAAAGCGAAGAAAAACGCAGAGATTGTTATTCCCGCTGCAGAAGCTGCCGTGGAAGTGTGAAGCGCGCCGCATCCAAATCTGCCGCTAGCGCGCCGAAGAAACGCTCACCCAATGCTTCGCCTTCCAGCGCGCCAGTCATGGACCAGCTCTTCTTCGAGCGCAGCAAGCGCCAGCTCCTCCGCGACGCCCTTCGCCCCAACGAGCAGCGCGACCTTGCGTTCCGCCGGATGGTCCTCTCCATCCCCGCAGGCAAGGTCAGCACCTATGGTGCAGTCGCCGCAGCAGCCGGATACCCGCGCTATCATCGCGCCGTGGCCCGCCTGTTGCGCACCGACCCGCCCGATTCGCTGCCCTGGCATCGTGTCCTCGGCGCAGGCGGCGAAATCAAGCTCCGCGGAGCCGCCGCGCACGAACAGCGCGCTCGCCTAAAACTCGAAGGCGTCGAGTTCCTCTCCCGCCGCATCGACGCCCGCGTGGACATGGGCCGCTTCGAACACGAACTCAAGCCGTGGGAAGTCTACGCCGCAGAACGCGCGTCGTAGCTTACTTCGGAACGCTGCCCCAAGCCTGTTTCTAAATCGTTGCCGTATTCGGCGGCGGAGTGGGTTTAGCCGTAACCGGCAAGGCATCGGGCGCAACGGTCGGCTGCGTGCGCGCAGGGCCATCCGGCACAAAGCCCTCGTGAATCAAAATGGAGCGGTCCTTGCCCTGCAGAATCTCCCTCATCAGGTCATACACCTTGTTCTGCGGACCCGGTTCGAAGTAAATGCCGTGCGTCGCAATGCCGTTCACCTTCGGAATGATGGCCGTGCAGTCGATGTCCCAAACGTTGTCGGGGACCGGATAGGTTCGGTCCAGCCCTGACCGTCCCAGGCGCCGCTTGCCAAAGTGCTTCAGGCCAGCCGAGCCGCCCAGCACGTCGTCCCGGCCGGTATATAACGCCGTGATCCGGTAGGCCATGTTTGACAGGCCTTCGCCATCTCCGTGGCTCACCTGTTCACCACTCCGGAACAGGTCGTTGTCCACGTCCGCGGCAACCATGATCACCTCCTGCAACATGCATGTCCCTGAAGAATGCCGACGTCGATGCGGGCGCGGTTCGCTTCCGTCCCATGCTTCTGACGGCACCTGCGGTCGTCGTTGGAGCGATGATTCTCTCTTCGATCCAATCTTCCAGAGGTTGGTGCTATCCCTGATGGCCGGCGAAGTGGCGTCCAGGGTTCTCTCGCGAATGGCGGTGCTGTCCAAGCAAGGCGAACACCAGGAGGATTGCTGAATGGTCTCCCGACGAGGAACTGGCCGCTACGATTGGAGATTCCGGCACTCCCAGCAAACAAGGATCGGCAGTGTATCGAGAAGAACCGTGAACCGTGCCGTTCATCACGCCGCACGGATCGTGTTCAGAGGATTGCATGCGGTGGCAAATAGGGAAATAAGATCTCGCGAAGTCCATGCAAATACTGATGAGGCGAATGCCTTTATTTCCGGGCGTGTGCGTACGACATCCGCAACCTACCTGCCGATGCTTTCATACTTGAAACCCCGAAAGGCAATTGGGGAACCCGGGGCCAATGTGGCGACGAACTGGCTTTGGGATACAAAGTGGATGTCTGATCAGTAAATCAGGAAACGCAATCGTCTTCGATTCCCGATCGGTACTCATATGTCGGCCAGTGTTCACAAATTCAGTCCACCTGAGCGTAAAACGGGCAACCGGTTCGCCTGCAGGCTGTTGGAATGAATTAAATATCCACAAAAGCCCCGCGAAGCCAAAGCGCCGAGGAAACTCGTCGGTTCTTGCGGTCACCACCGGCTGACACTCTCAAAGGAAAGCGCGATCGCGCCATACTCGCCGTGTTGCTTGGCTGCGGACTGCAGCGCCCCGAACTGACTGATCCGGAGTTCACGAATTTGCAGCTGCGCGAGGAGCATTGGGCGGTTGTTGATCTCATCGGCAAAGGCGGCCATATTCGGGCGGTTCCTGCGCCGGAGTGGGTCAAGACGACCATAGGTCTATGGATCTCAGCGGCAGGGGTTTCGACTGGACGATTGTTTCGATGCGTCTGCCGGCAGGACAAACCTGGGGTGATATGGCTTCGAAACGAGTTGTGTGGCACGTCGTAAAGCAGTATGCGAAGACAGTGGGTCTCGCTCAGGTGGCGCCTCACGATCTGAGGCGCTCTTGCGCCACACTCTACCACCCGTGCGGCGGAGAACTGGAGCACATCCGATTCTTACGCGGACATGCTTCCTTTCAGACGACTGAATGATATCTGGGGCGCAAGCAGCGGAGTCCGCGGGGCTGTGAACGACACATAGGTATCGAACCATAGCAAAGATCCGCGGAATAGGCGCATAGGCAACTATGCGTCAAGGTGGCCTGATCATCAGATCATCCCATCGGTGAGCGCATTGCGATCGTCCACGGGTCTTCGAAGCTCAACTGTAAAGACCCAGCGTCCTCGGCAATTCGAGCCATTGCTCAGTTCTTAATCCGTCATCGCAGCAAGCTAGAGACGCATAACGAAGAGAGTCGACGCCGAGGTCCTCTATCGAGAACCCCGCTCGATCCAGGCACACCTGTCTGTGAAGGCGGTGGTTGTTTCGACGTTCACCTGGCGAGCGACATCAGCACCATGAGGCCCAAAATCGCCACGGGCAGAAGCAACAGGATAACGAGAAGAAGGACTTTGCGCAGCCTGTGAGCGCCCTTCGTGTTCCATTTGCTTAGCTCAACACGTTTCTCAATTCCGACCTGGTCGAGGTGCAGTAAATCGTAGGTAAAATCATGCGCACGTGCGTATCGATTCCGCGGTTCTTTCTCCAAGGCCCGGTATAGAACTTCCTGAAGGTGCGGTGAAATGGATGGCATGGCTACGCTCGGCGGAATAGGGGGATCGGTGAGGCGTGATTTCATCAATTCCGCGGGCGAGGAGCCCTCGAATGGGAGCTTGCCGGTAAGCATCTCGTACAGAATCACACCCATCGAAAAAATGTCTGCTCGGCCGTCGCACCTGCGCCCGGCGACCTGTTCCGGAGACACGTAGTCGACGCTGCCCAACTCGTCCGCGAGATTGGTATAGGTCAGCCGCCGGGATAACGCGTCTGAGGCTCGGCCGAAATCGATGAGTTTGATCACATCGTTATCGGCCACCATGATGCACTCAGGGGTGAGTGCCCTGTGCACGACTCCGTTGTCGTGGAGATACTGCAATCCTTCCAACACTGAGATGGCGATGCGCATTGCACGATCAGGAGGAATTCTGCCTGCGTCCATCCGTTGCCGCAGGGTCTTTCCCTCGCACCATTCCATCACCATGTAAACGCGCGTGCGCTCCACCTCGCTGAAAACGCGCATCACCCCATGGTGCCCTAGTTTCTCTCCGATTTCCGCCGCGCGTCGAAAGCGTTCGAGGAGAAACGGATCGGTTTCCATTTCGGGGTCGGGAAGCTTTAATGCGACAATTCGTCCGTCGCGCAGATCGGTTGCGCGAAACACGCTTGAAGATCTGGTTCGAGACAGCACCTCATCGATTCGATAGGAATCGATTTGATCGCCGGCTTCCAGTACGCTTGTTGCTCCAACCATAGACACCCCAGATGACCACAATCTTCGTCCTATTAACGGCCCGCGATTCCCAACTATCCCTGGGTCATCTTTGGGACTCGACCTCAGCCATGGACAACTCGGATGAGATGAGCCGCCCATCGAGTGCAGTTACGAGGTGTGAATCGTCGAGATCCTCTGGGCAATGGATGGCGAAGGCGCCTCGCATAATGAGCGGCGTGACAAGGGTGGTGAGCAGCACTACCCCAACCATCACGGCCACCTCCGACTCATTGAAGATGCCGGTGCCTGCGGCCATTGCCGTGACAATCAGTCCCACTTCACCCCTGGATATCATTCCGCAGCCGACCCGAAGGCTCTGCACCGAGCCCATTCCCATGCTCAGCGCCGCTGTGCCACAGCCGACGACCTTGGTGATCACCGCCACCACAAATACAGACCCGAATAATAGCCAGTGTCCTCCAAGCGCTCTGAAGTTGCTGGATAACCCGATCGATATGAAGAACAGGGGCACGAGGAGACCGTGGCCGATGGCAGAGAATGTGCGCTCGACAAGCGTCTTTAGCTTTGCCTCGGCGCACACATAACCCAGCAGATAAGCCCCGGTGATCCCAGCTATGCTGCCCAGCCACTCCGCGCTGACTGCGTACAGAAGCATCAACGCGAGGACGCAGCTTGTCACAGCCTCGGTGGCGTCGATCTTGCGAAATAGTCTGATGAGGGGATCGATGACCTTTTTGGCTGCGCCGTAGCCGACCACAAAAAACGACGTGACACTGAGGAGGATCAGGGCGATCTCGACCACGAGCGGGTGAGCTCCGGCGACTGGGAACGTCGTCTGAATCCATGAACTAACCTGTGGCGCAAGTCCAAATGCAGCGGAGCTTTTGGCGTTACATGCTGCCGCCAAAAAAGCCAGGACGAACAGACCCATCACATCATCTATGACTGCTGCGCCAAGTATGACCGAGGCTTCGGGCGAGGTCATCTTACCGGCATCCATCAAGGTGCGGGCAGAGATTGAGACGCTGGTTGCCGTCAGGGCGCCTCCCAGGAACCAGGCGTTGTTCCAGCTCATGCCGAAGAGATGTGCCGTTCCGGCTCCGAGAAAGAACGGCCAAACGACCCCGAGCAGGGCCACCAGAAATGCGGTTGGGCCGGCTTCGCGCATGCGCTCTATGTCGGTTTCCAATCCTGCGATAAACATCAGGACGAAGCCGCCAATCTGCGCCAGCAGCAGGAATGCGTCGGTTGCGGGAGTCCCGCTGAATAACCGCATGTGCAACATGTTCAGGCAGGCGGGTCCGGCCGCCACACCCACCATCAATTCCCCGATAATCGGAGGGATTCCGAGTCGTGTGCAGAGCGACGCGATGATTTTGCTGGCCGGAAGAAGAATGGCGATCAATAGCGCCAGTTGCAGATCTGCGGGCATTCTCTCCTACCTGGAGTTCGCAAGTGCTGTAACTGATTCCGATCGGCGGACTCGACGCTTGGGTGTCATCCAACTCGGGAATAGACCTTTGAAGCCGCCGCGCTCAACGCCCTCGCGCATCATGGTTCGGATGGTAGTCGCCTGGCGACGAGCCATCTCAGACTGCGCCGCGCTGCCAGCGAGCTTTGCGGCCTGGTGCGTCTCTTCTGCTGCTTTTCCGCAGATTCTGAGCCGCATCAGCAATTCACCGTATTTCAGGCGGGCGATGAAGCAGTCCGGCGCCTGTTCAACCGCGATTCTGAGTTGCTCGAGGGCCTCCTGAGCCTGAAGATCGACGCAGAGAGCCATGCCAAAAAGGACACGCACTTCCGCGACAGCGGGAGCGAGTTCAACCGCGCTGCGCAGTTCGCGAACAAGATCCGCGCGTTCTTCTTTTTCAAGGACGCGAGGATCCCGGAACATGCGAAAAAGCTGCTTTGAAGTCGCGGTTGGAACAAAACGCGTAAGAACCGATGTCGACGCGTCTCCCGCCAGCGGGGATAACTCCTGATGCGAAGAGAGAGACAGAGTTGATTCGCTCGTCATATTCATATTTGCTTTCCTTGATCAAGGGAAAAGGTGCAGCAGGGTATGGCAGTAACCCTGCTGCGCTTGAGAGTGCTGCAATAAAACCCCTAGGCCACGGCCATCTTGGGAGTGGCGGACAGGTACTCGGGCTCAGGGACGAAGACGAACTCCGGATATCCGAGCTGCCCCATCTCTGGGAGGTCGAGTCCGGCAAGTTCACTTTCGGCAGATACGCGCTGACCCATCAGAGCATCCAGCACCCAGTTCAGTGCATAGCTGAAGCTGAATACGAACCCGACCAGCGTCGCAACACCGACCAACTGCGCGACGAGCTGGCTTGCATCGCCGTAGAACAAACCGGTCACCGAGCCGCTGACGCCATTCCATGCGCCACCATAGTTACTGGTGCCGTCTGCGAATAAGCCGACCGAGATGACGCCCCAGATGCCGCCGGCACCGTGCACCGAAATCGCGCCGACAGGATCATCGACCTTCAGCTTGTTTTCGACAAACGCAACACTGATGCAGACCAGAACACCGGCAATCAGTCCGATGATGCCGCTGCAGATCGGATTGACGAAGCCGCTTGGCGCAGTAATCGCGACTAACCCTGCGAGCAGGCCGTTGCCGCTCATTGAAGCATCGGGCTTACCCTTCAGAATCCACATGTAGAGGATGGCTCCGAAGGTTCCGGTGCAACCGGCCAGCATTGTGTTTACTGCGACCGAACCGATCCGAAGGCATCCTGCGCCAGAGGCTCCCAACGTGCTGCCAGGATTGAAGCCGAACCAGCCGAACGCCAGGATGAAGCACCCGATCAGAACCGCGGAGATGTCGTGGCCAAGAATCACGTTGCTCGACCCGTCGCGGTTGAATTTGCCGATTCGAGGGCCAACGATCAAAGCCACTGCCAGTGCAGTCACACCGCCTACTGCGTGGACAACGCCCGAGCCGGCGAAGTCGCTGTAGCCCTTGCCGAGCCCCAAGTTTGTGCCCAGCTGAGCAAGCCAGCCGCCGCCCCATGCCCAATTTGCAAACAGCGGATAAGTGAATGCGCCCATCAGTACGGACGAAACAGCGAAGGTGAGGAACTTCCACCGCTCCGCGCACGCGCCTGTAACGATGGTGAGAGCCGTATCCATGAACACCATCTGGAACAGGAAGATCACCATCACGCCTACGTCGTAAGCGCGACCGGAGAGGAACATACCCGTCTGTCCGAAGATGCCCCATGTCGTGCCGAAGAGCGCCAGGGTATGCTCGCTGTTCAGCGGCTGCAGCCCACCCAGATTTCCGTTTCCGGCGGAACCGCCCATCTGGATCGCGAACCCTATCAGCCAGTAGGCAAGCAGGCCGCACCCGTACACGAAGAAGTTCATCATGTACGTATGGTTGGAGTTTTTGACGCGGCAAAGACCCGCTTCCACCATCGCGAACCCGGCCTGCATGAACATGACAAGGAAGCCGCAGATCAGAGTCCAGGTGAAGTTGATACCAATCTTGTTCTGACCGATCTGGCTGGCAAGATCGCCCAGTGTCAGCCCTGCCTTGCTGTCGGCAACCGGAACGTCATTGGCGTTTCCGGTGATCATACCGCCGGGATCGCCGTTTGCCTGGGTTGCAGCCACCGGAGCCTTCCCAACGGCATCCTTCAGCTCGGCCGCAGATGCCGACGGTGCGGCGTCCGCCCGAGCCACAACACCCGCGCCTGATGCCAGAACAAAGGCCAGAGCGCAGACACACGATGCAATGCGAACAATTCTCATCAATCAATCTCCGTCAAGGTGTGAGTTGGTTCGGAACGTCAGCGCTCTACGACTTCCAGATCGCATTCTTGTTCGCGGCGGCCGGCAGAATCCCGATCACGCCTACAAGCGAGATCAGCAGGCCGATCAAGGTGGTGGCCATCCGGCCGCCGACGCTGGGAGCCAGATGCAGGCCGAACAACACAACCAGCCAGCCGGCGATTGCCGCGCCCAATCCGAGCAGCTTCAGGAAAGCTGGTTGCGAAGCCTCGGCGACCTTGCCTTCGGCGGGCTTGATTTTCAAGAAGTAAGCGAATGACGCAGCCAATGCTGCGAGACCAACCACCAGAGCCAGCTTCCCCGTACCGGAAGCTACATACGCGAGTCCTGCCGCGCCAACCGTCAGGCCCACGATAAACAACGCAAATGATTTTCCTTGTGAAGTTGTTGCCGCCATTCCGTCCTCCAATCAGTGTTTTGTTGATTCTTTGTCGGGCCCGGTCTGCGAGTCAGGAGCGTCTCTCGAAAGCTCCCTCTGCGAGAGTGAAGTGAAAGCCGCAGAGTTTCGCTCGCATAGCCATGGAAGACACCCGCTCGTAGAACTGGTCGTTGCGCGCGATGGTGCCCGTCATCATTAGCTCCAGTTGCTGATCTGCATCGTGCCGGAACATCCGAAGCTCTGCCATATCGACTGCGGGGAAAGCCTTGAAAATCATGTTCCGCAAAGTGAGCGCATCCTTCAGAGCCTGTGATGTTTGGTTCTCCCTGGCTTTGGGAGCGGGAATACACGCATCCCACGGGTCGGCCGGTCGCATGAGCCAATCGCACTCGACCTTCTCCGGCGTCCACTCCAATCGAAGCAATTTCACCGGTTCGCGCGACAGATCTCCCGTACGCAGGTTGCTTCGGGCCTGCTTCACGAATTTCGCGAATGGCGAGACTGACATCATGGCCTCCGAACGGCCTCCGCGGTCTTTTTAGTGGGCAAGCATAGAAAGACGACGAACTGCGCCAGCACAGTGAGTTCCGCGACCATAGGCGTGCTGCGTTGCATTCGAACCACGAACAGGAGCAGGACCATTGCAAACCACTGCCACCGCGAGCGGCGAAGTCTCTCGAGGCGATCGGTCATCGCAAATAGCGTGTGCGGAATGACACCGGCACTCCCAAATCCGGTGGCTCGGGCGCGAAAACATGCGACGGCGAAGAACCCTGATAAGAGAAGTTCTACGAGAAGTGCTTGTGTACCCAACGTGTGCCTCCGACAGGAAAGCTCATGAGGTGAAGGCAATTTGCACTGCAGTAGCTGTTTAGGTCGGAAGAGACGTGCGTCAGTGACCGATGAAACGCGCAAGAGTGAATCTGAACTGGGCGCCAGATGGTCGTCGATTGCGTCCTTTGGACCAGCTTTATCGCAAGCCTAGAGTTGACGACGATTCTGCTCAACCTACACTTTGGTATAGTTTTTCCGCTTCTATAATGACGGCATGAAGAACGGCCAACTTGCCGTATAACGGACTCCTCGGAAAAGTGCCGCTCCAAATGGACGGGGTTTGTTACAGGCTCTAAAGTTAGTCGAGAGGAGTTCTTCAGTGAGCAATGGATCTGGCGGATTTAACCGGCGAGAGTTTGTGGCGGGCAGCGCGGCTCTGCTTGCCCTTGCTGACAAAGCGTCCGCCCTGGACGGCTCATCCGGGCAAGAGGGCACCTACACAGATCCCAACTTCACCGGTGGTCGAATCACTGGTCCCTTCCGGCCCAATTGGGAATCTCTCAAAGCCTATCGATGCCCAGATTGGTTCCGCGATGCAAAGTTCGGCATCTGGGCTCACTGGAGTCCGCAGTGCGTGCCCGAGCAGGGAGACTGGTATGCCCGCGGCATGTATGTCCAGGGGAGCAGCCAATACAACTACCACGTCAAGACCTACGGTCATCCGTCTCGGTTTGGATATAAGGACATCTGCAACATCTGGCGGGCCGAAATCTGGAATCCGGAAGAACTGATCCGCCTCTACGCAAATACCGGCGCCAAGTACTTCGTTGCCTTGGGCAACCACCATGACAATTTCGACTGCTGGAATTCCCGACACCAGCCGTGGAACTGCATGAATGTCGGCCCCAAAAAAGATATCGTCGGAACGTGGGAAAAAGTAGCCAGGGCGCACGGTCTCAGGTTCGGAATTACTTATCATGGGACGCCCGGCCGCGTTTGGCGCGAATTTATGCCGGTTCGTTACGACAGCGATGGAACAGGACCACTCAAGGGCGTGCCCTACGATGGTGTGGTTACAGCAGCAGACGGAAAAGGCAAATGGTGGCAGGGGATGGACCCCAGGCAGTTGAATGGAATTCCGCATGGCAAATACGAGCCTTGCCCTGAGTTCGTCGAGCAATTCATGCTGCGCGTCCAGGACGTCATCGATCAATACAATCCGGATCTACTCTATTTTGACGATAACTGCGATTGGGATTTTGATGACGGTGGGCCACTGGGACTGAAAGTGTGGCTGGGCATGCCCGAGTTGACCCCTCCCATCATGGCCTACTATTACAACTCCAACCTTAGGCGCAACGGAGGCAAGCTCGATGCCGTATTCAACATCAAGCAAGTCCCGAAAGCTGTAATGAGTACCCTCGTGCTTGACCACGAAGCCAGTCAAGCCGGGGACATCGAACAAGTTCCATGGCAGTCCGACATCTGTATCGGGGCTTGGCATTACAGCAGATCGATTTACGAGAACCACAAGTACCGGACACCAGAGTTCATGGTCCATTACTTGGTCGACGTCGTCAGCAAGAACGGAAATCTGCTTTTGAATATTCCCTTGCCGGGTCACGGCAGGCTCGATGACGATGAACTTGCTTTCCTGGATAAATTCGGCCAATGGATGGCGGTGAACAGCGAGGCCATTTACGCCACGCGTCCCTGGAAAATTTATGGCGAGGGTCCGACCAAAGGTCATGTCGAGAGAGCATATGGCCCGCTTCCGAAGTATGTTCCAGCGGACATCCGATTCACCACCAAGAGGGACACTCTCTACGCAGTCGCGTTGGCATGGCCCGAGAATGGGGAGTTGACGATCAAGTCGCTGGGTTCGAATTCACCCCACTACCCAGGTGAGATCGCCAGAATTGGGATGTTGGGATCGGAGCCCAATCTCAAGTGGTCGCGCAACGCGGATCGAGTCACCGTGAAACTACCAGAAAGGCCACCGTGCGACTATGCTTATGTGTTCGAGATCAAGCCATCTGCAGCATGATCGACTCTCGCATGATCTCAGCCGAAGATGCCATGACGAGTAAGGAGGGGCTGAACATGGCGGAGAGCAGAAACGGAGGGTGACCACGGCTGCGTTTTGTTCACCAGGAGAACGATCATGATCAGTCACTCGCGTCGCGCTTTTCTCAAATCAAGTGCCGGTGCTGCGGGAACCTGCTTGATGGGGCGGACCCGGTTTTGCCATTGTCTGGTCCGAAGCTGCTCAGTCCCCTTCCGTCGAAAGGCCGCTGCCGTTTCCGCTCAACGCGGTTCGGCTCACTTCAGGGATTTTCCAGGAACAGGAGGAGATCAACGCGCGCTACCTCGCTTCCCTGGATGTGGACTGGGTCCTCTATAGCTTCCGCGCCACGGCGGGCATCTCCTCGAGCGCCCTGCCTTACGGCGGCTGGGAGGCGCCGAATTGCGAGCTGCGAGGGCACTTCAATGGAGGACACTTTCTTTCCGCGGCCTCCATGGCCTGGCCGGCTCCTGCAATTCTGTCTTGAAGAGCAGTGCTGACAAACTCGTTGCTGGCCTTGCTGAGTGCCAGAAGAAGTTGGGAACCGGCAATTTGAGCGCGTTCCCCACGGATTGGTTTGAGCGGCTTGCCGCTGGTAGGCCAGTCTGAGCACTCTTTTGCACCTACCACAAGATCATGGCCGGCATGCTGGACATGTACGTCCTCACCGGGAACTCCGACGCCCTTCGGATCGCCGAAGACATGGCCCGCTGGCTGGGAGACTCCTTTTGGCCCATCGGTACCGAACAGCGCCAGCGCATGCTCCGGAATGAATACGGGGGCATGAACGAGGTGCTCGTCAATCTGGCGGCGCTAACCGGGAAAGACCGTTATCTCGAAACTGCCCGGCTCTTCGAGCAGCCCAGCTTTCTCGATCCGCTGGCCGATCGGCGCGGCGAGCTGCAAGGCCTTCATGCCAATACACACCTACCAAAGATCATTGGCGCAGCCGGCATGTATGAAGTCAGCGGCGATCGCCGCTACCGTCACATCGCCGAGTACTTCCTTGAGGAGGTGCTGACCGCCCGGAATTTTACGTGATCGGGAATACCAGCGTAGATGAGTTCTGGAAAACCCCCGCCGGACAGTTGCAGGGCACCCTGGCGTGGAAAAACGCCGAGTGTTGCGTGGCTTATAACCTGATGAAACTCAAACGCCTCGTCTTCGGGTGGACCGCCGATGCGCGCTGGATGGACGCCTACGAACGGGCGCTGTTCAATTGCAGGCTCGGAACCCAGGAATCCCGAGGGCTGAAACTGTACTTTGTGCCGCTTGCGGCCGGATACTGGCGCGACTACAACACACCGGAAGAGTCCTTCTGGTGTTGTACGGGAACAGGCGCGGAGGAATCCGCCAAATTCGCTGACACCATCTACTTCCACCGCGGTGCGGATCTCTACGTCAACCAGTTCCTCGCCTCGCCACTCGAGTGGAAGGACGAAGGTTTCGCAATTGAACAATCGACTCGATTTCCCATTGAGCAGGGCACGACGCTGAAAATCACTTCATCCCGCCCCCACATCCCGACGATTCACGTCCGCATCCCGGCATGGACCACCTCCGGCGCTGAAGTGACAATCAACGGCCGTCCTCTTGAAGCAGTCTCAGACCCCGGATCGTACCTCGCCATCCGTAGAACTTGGCAGGAGGGCGATACCATCGGCATCCGTGTCCCCATGGAACTGCGGACGGAACCTCTCGCTGGAGATGACACTGTTTGTGCCGCATTGTTCGGTCCCGTCGTGCTGGCTGCCGATCTCGGTGCCGGACCTCAGGATGGCCCCACCCGGCTGATTCACGATCCATTTCCGAAGGAGATTCCCCCGCCCGATCCGTTACCAAGAATCGCAGTTCGCGCCGACACCAATGCGGTCGAATGGATACAGCCTGCGAGTATTTCAGAGATGCGATTTCGCGCCAAACGCGAAGGTACAATCTTCAGCCTGATGCCGTTGTATCAAATTAGAGATCAGAGGTACGCGGTATATTGGCAATTAAACCATCAAAACATTCAGTGAACTTGGATGTGGGACTAAGGTAAGTCACGCTAGACCAAGTGGGGCGACCGGTTTGAAACGGTCTCAGCCCGAAATAGGAACCCGAGTCTGGACACTAGTTGGTGGGTTCGATGAAACCAAAATCCGATCGGCCAACGATAACGCAGATTGTTATGCCTAAGCGGTCCGGAATGCAGTCGTTGCATTTCGCAACTAGCATGTCGAGGACGGCGTCCGTACATCCGCGGGCGCTCAAGTTGACGAGAAACGGGCGTTCCGCTCTTCTGCCGGAACGCACATTCAGCGGGCAGCCACAAGGGCGCATTGGCGACCATACGGCCAGATGAATGGCCGAGCCGTTCACGAGGCCCACTGCTTATTCACATCGCGATAAAGCAACAGATCTGAATGAGTGACTCGGACTGTTATCAATAGCTTCGATTACATCGCTCGATTCCATTACAGGTAATCCCTTGTTGCTGCCAACCGCGCCACTAATCACCCGGGAGCGCAAAGAGCTGGACCTATGATCCTCCACACTGTCCCAAACAAATCTCTTTTGCGACGGCGGAGCAAGCCGGCACTTTCAGAAGGATCAACGAATGTGCATCATGTTGTTAGGAACGCGACGAGCACTCACATGATCTTCATTGAGCGTATAGCCTTGGTCACGACGGTCGAAGGGTTGCACGAACAGCTCGTTGTAGTTCAAGTTCTCGCGACCCATGCTCCAACCTGCCGCATCGTCTCTCGAAGCCATCCATGTGCCGCGTCTGTATTCAGCCGCGGTGCCACGTCATCACCCTGAACGGCGCGTATTGCCGCTTCGAAGTATGGCACGTGTATGGCTATTTTGCGCTTATGCCCCATTGCTGCCAGGGCCTTATCCGGAGATACCTGGATGCCGCCGAGAATGCTGATGCTGATATGTTCCAGCTCCAGGTACTGCTCGAGTGTGAGCGACCTTGGAAGACGTCGCTTTCCATCCGCGACACAAACAAACTGCTCTTCATAGATAGTCTGTCCTTGCAGCGGCGGTGGCGCCTCCACGGCGTTTGAAGCGAAGGCAAGATCGACGCGACCATGCGCAACGTCATCGAAGCTTCCTCGATGCCAGGCGATGAAATCGAAATGCACCTTCTTTGCCGCCGGAAGAACCTTGCGGCAAAGAATTGGTACAAGAACGGCGGCAGCGTTGTCTGTAACCGCGAGGCAGAAATTCGCCTCTTCAACAGCAGGATCGAAACTTGTGCCGCTCAAAAGGCGATCCAGCTTGGGCAGCATGAGTTCAAGTTCCTGCAGCAGTCGGTGTCCCTGGGGTGTAAGATCGTAACCCGTCGCCGTGCGGACAAAGAGATTGTCATGGAACATGTCGCGGAGCCGCTGCAGAGCGCGGCTCACCGCCGGCTGGCTGAGCAAAGGCGGTTGCCGGCCCGCGATACATTTCGCTCTTCTGCAAACACCACAAAGACCACGAGTAGGTTCAGATCGGCTTGGCGAAGCTGCGTTAGACGGATATCCAATATTAGTACTATCCATTGGATTTATATGCAGGACCAGCGCATTCTCTGTGTATGGCCGGCTTGACGAACCAGCCGCCCGGAAAACGGAGAAGAACATGGCTAAAGACAGCAATTGTTACCGGAGCATCCCGCGGCATCGGCCGCAGCATCGCGAGGCGACTGGCATCGGACGGATTCGCCGTTGTCGTGAACTATGCAGGCAAGGCCGATGAGGCGCAGAGGGTTGTCGACGAGATTCGCAAGGCGGATGGGGAAGCGGTCGCCATGAAGGCGGATGTGAGCAATGTGGAAGAGGTCAGGCAGCTTTTCGAGAAGACCGTCGAAAACATTTGGCCGCGTGGATGTGGTTGTCAACAACGCCGGCATCATGCCGTTGTCGGCCATTGAGAAAGGCGACACGGACGCCTTCGATAAAGTCATCGCGGTCAACCTTCGCGGTACGTTTCTCGTATTTGCGCAGGCAGCGCAGCACCTGAAGGAAGGCGGACGCATTATCGCCTTCTCGAGCAGCGTACTGGCCAGGTAGTTCCCAACCTACGGGCCCTACATCGCCTCCAAAGCCGGTGTCGAAGGGATCGTCCCGGTACTGGCCAATGAGTTGCGCGGTCGGGGGGATCACCGTGAACGCAGTGGCCCCCGTATACGGCTCACTCCGGAGGAGATCGATACGGTGAGTGCGCTGCCCGCCGAGTATCCGTGCTGGATGTTGCAGGTCCAAAGCAACGGCCGCCTTGGAGCTGAAGAGACCTCGGTCTGGGACAGCTTCAGCAGCTAGTGTTCTGCGGGCGAGGCTGGAAGGCCTCGCCTGCCTTCCGTGGAGCCACCAATGTTCAGGCAACAAAAACTGAGGTCATCATGAAGGTCTGGCAGATCAATGAAATTGGTCGCGACAATCTACACCAGGAAGAACAATCCATTCCAACCCTGGTCCGGATGAGGTCGTTCTTCGCGTGGACGCCTTTTCGCTGAATTACAGGGACAAGGCGATTATCGAAGGAACCTATCCCGTGCCGATGCCTCTACCCCTGATTCCCGGGTCGGGTGCGGCAGGCGAAATCGTAGCAGTTGGTGAGAAGGTTCGTACTCTGTCCATAGGGGATCGGGTTGTCACGCGGCTTCACGTGGAATGGACCGGAGGCAAAGTGTCTTATGCTGCCACAACCGCAACCCTCGGCGGTCCTCTTCGGGGGTATTCGCTGAATACGCGGTGGTTCATGTGAATGGCGCGATCAAGTATCCGTCGTACCTCAACGCTGAGCAGGCTTCGACTCTCCCGATAGCCGCGCTCACCGCCTGGGTTGGTCTCTTCAAGCACGGCCAACTTGTGCCAGGAGACGATGTCCTTATTCAGGGCAGCGGAGGTGTCTCCCTCTTTGCTCTGCAGCTTGCGAAGGCATCGGGCAATCGTGTGATCGCCCTGTCTCGCAGCAAAGAGAAGAGCGCTTCGCTCCTGAGGCTTGGAGCATCGGATGTAATCGACTCAACGACGCATATGAATTGGGAAGAACAGGTTCGCGCGCTCACGGATGGCAAGGGAGCGGATGTCATCATCGACACCATCGGTGGCAATTCTCTCCAGCACTCCATCGCGGCATCGGCTTTTGAAGCCCATATCGCTGTTATCGGCTTTATCGACGGCGTGACAGAACCATCGCGATTCCGTGGATGCTGGGTACGAATGTCTCGCTGCAAGGCGTCAGCGTTGGGTCGCGCGCGGACTTCGAGGGGCTTCTCGCGTTTATGGAGCAGCATCGTATCGAGCCGATCATTGAGACAACCTATGCCTTTGACGATCTTCCAGAGGCCTTCGATCACTTCAATCGAAACCCCTTCGGGAAGGTTGTGATTAAAGTGATTTAGTGGACTCGCCGGGTGACGCAGAGACGCCGAGCCGCAAGTACAACGGCGCGTAGGCGACTTCTGGTCAAGGTGGATCGCGGCATCCTACCCCGTTTCAGGGGACCTATCCCAAGTTCCGAAGGTCAAGACGAACAGGACGAGCGATTTGGCCTTCTGTTGTCTTCAACCTGGACCGGCGAAAACAGGAGGTCCGTACGTTGGGGGAGGTGAGAAAGAGTTCCAACGGCGACTCCCCTTAGGAGCGGCAGCCATATCCGCTGGAATTGGTAAGACGCGCATGCGGCTGTGCGTAGTGGAATCGCTATTGCGAGCAATTGCCATTAACTCAGTTGGCAACCGTTTTCGAGGCAACCGGCACGTGAGCCACGACAGTGGTTCCTTGCTGAGACTTGGACCGCACCGTGAATCGTCCGTCCACCAACCGCAGCCGTTCTCTCATGCTTGTGAGTCCGAGCCCTATACCAAGCCTTGCGGCATTGAAGTCAAAGCCAACGCCCGAATCGTGAACCACGAGTTCAACATCTCCGGATCTGTTGCTAAGCGACACGTCGAAATCACGTACTCCGCTGTGCTTTACGGCATTCTGCAAAGCCTCCTGCAGGACGCGGAACAGGCAAAGGGAGATTTCATTGGGCAGATTGTCCGGCAGTTCGTCAGATTGGAACTGCACGTTGACCTCATATTGTTTCGAAAGCTCACGGCAGAACGCCTCTGAGGCCGCACTCAACCCAAGATATTCAAGCTTGGAAGAATGCAAGCGATGAGATAGAGCCTGGATTTCCGCGGCTAGACCCGTTACGTCCGTTGATATTTGATCAAGGGTTCGAAGCGTACGGCTCTCCGACGGCGGGAGTTCACGGGCCAGCGTCTTCAGCCTTACAGCGATGATTGCCACCCGCTGATTCACGTCGTCATGCAATTCTCTTCCGATCCGGACACGTTCCGACTCCTGAGCCTCGATCAATCTCCTGCTGACGCTCGATAGAGCTTCTTCGGCGCGCTTTCGTTCGGTAATGTCGGCGATCACGCAGAGGACGCACGATTCTCCGTTTACCTCAATCCGTTCAACTGACAAAAGCGCTGTGCGCATCTGCCCGTCTTTCCTCTTAAATGGCATTTCGCCACTCGCCAGCGAGCCGGCCGCGAGCAGTTGATCCATCGATAGGGAACCATCCTGGGGAGGCATCCATAAATCGATATCGCGAACGGTACGCCCGAGCACTTCCCGTCGATCGCAGCCGGTTTGGCATTCAAAACTTTCGTTGACTTCGATGTAACAGCCGGTCTTCGCACTGACGATCATTATCGCGAGAGGGCTCTGTCTGAATGACGTCGAGAACTTCTCCTCTGACCTTCGAAGGTCCGCCTCCGTTCTCCGTCTACGAGCCCGCTCCATAAGCAACGCAAGAATGACTGCCATCTGGGACAGCAGTACGATTAGAGCGATCAACGCATACCGCCTATATTGTTCCCAAAACCCGGGTTGCCGGTTCTTGACAATGCTGCCCGGCGGGAGGTTCCTTTCATCAAGTCCCCATCGCCTGAGCGCTTGCCAATCGAACATGTAGACGGAGGCATCCTTAACCGGAGTCAGTCCCCTCTCTCCCTTGAGCAGGCGAACTGCGAGTCCGGCGGCAAGCTTGCCTTGCTCCATCGCGCTTGAAATGTCACCGCCTACTTCGCCGTGATCGAAATGCCGATCGTTCATGCTGAAAACCGGCGCATTGCTGGCTCCCACGATCAATGGTCCCAATTCAGCCGACGTGAGAGTCGTTCCTGCCGGGTCTCGGCCCAGCGCCGACATCAGAACGATGGAGTGGCTTGGAAGCTCATGCAGCCGCCTAAGCAAGTCCGGGAGAGTCAACTCGGTGAGATAGGAAACATTCAGCCGCGTTTCGTAGCTCTTCAGTTGGTTCTTGATGGCTGCTTCCAGCTGCTGGTCATAGGGCGCAATGCCACCGACGACGGTAACGTGCTTCGTATCGGGGAGCAGTCGCAAGGCTGCGTCGACCGTCCGGGCAGCAGAAATGTCGCCCTGGACGCCCGTGAAACCAGAGTCGAGCGACAAATCGGCGCCCGACGGCGCGCTCGGAAAACAGAAGACTACGGGCACGCCCGGAAACGACTTCTGGTGCGTCTCGGCCATCCACTTCAGCGGTGAAGAGCCCACCGTGACAATCAGGTCCGGCGGATGATTCTGATACTTGCGAACAAGAAAATCGCGTATCAGCTGCTGGTCAGCAGGATCCGGAAACAGAATCGTTTCCAGGTACTCGCGATAGAAGTGTACCTGGTACGGCGAATCAGCAAAGCCTCGTTGGAGTCCTTCGTCCACTAGTTTAATGAGGGGATAGGAGCTGCCCACTTCATTGAGAATGAGAACATTTCGAATGGGCTTGGATTGGCTCGTGACTGTGCCATTCAACGCGCCTAGGACGACGGTCATCACCCCAAGAGCACGCCACAAGCTCCCCGGAGCACCCCTCGCGGCGCGATTGGTCGCAGCATCACTTCGCGTTGCTGGTTGCGGAATTGCGGGCCCAATATATGCGGGCGAGACTTTCATATTCGCTCACTCGATGCGCGACTGAATTGCCGGGGCCAATCTCACATGTGGCCAGTTGAACCAGCGTTCGAAGCCGACCAACCTCCCGGCGTTCCTCCTTGACCTGCCCCGGCCCGCCTGGATTCACACGCGAACAGCTTACTTGATTCGTGCAGGCAGTGCCACGACTCAGCTTGCCAACTGAAACAGAGCACGGCACAATGAGTGCCAATGCCCCGCCGGGACCATGCCCTTGCTCAAGTTCGACTGTGCTTCAGCTGTCTCGCGACCTTCTCCCTTGTACTCGGAGTGGGTTCTTCACTTCATGCTGTCGCCCAGACATCCTCAACCGGTGCGGTTACCGGGAACACCTTTGGCCCTTCCGGATCACTTCTCCCCGATGTAATGGTGCGGTTCACGCTGAGGAACTCCGATAAGGCGACGTCCTGCGTATCGGACGTGAACGGCTGGTTCACCTGCCCCGCCATGGCCCCCGGCATTTACGACCTACAGGCCACCGGCGCCAATCTCGACACATTGTCGCTCCCGGGCGTTCAGGTTCACGTCGCAGAGACACTTCGCCTCGAACTGCACCTGGCCATGATCAGGCTGATTCAGACGCAAACGGTTTCCGCTAACCCTCTGATGCTTCAACTCGATAGTTCTGCGCTCGGCAGAACCGTAAATCATCAGCAAACAATTCATCTGCCGTTAGCCACCAGAAACTTCTCGCAGCTCGCCGGTCTGTCTCCGGGAGTGCTTACGGGCGTATATAATGCCGGCGAGCTTGGCGCCGGAGGCACTGCTCTGGCGCAGATCGGTCCGTCGGCAGATGGCTTATATGTGCACGGATCGCGGTCCTACGATAGCAACTGGCAACTGGATGGGATCAGCGTCACCGACGTACTCGGTACCGGCTCCGCGAGCGGCGGAATTCCCATTCCGAATCCGGATGCCATCGACGAGTTCAAGGTGCAGACAGGGCAGTATGACGCCGTTTTCGGGCGTGCTGCCGGCGCCAATGTCAGTGTGATTACCAGGACAGGAGGCAACAGCTTCCACGGCGCGTTCTTTGAATTTGTTCGCAACGAGGCGTTCAACGCGAATGATTACTTCCTCAATCGAGCGGGGCAGCCGCGCCAGGCACTTAAGCAGAATCAGTTCGGAGCCGGTGTCGGAGGCCCCATTCGACACAGGAGGCTGTTCTTTTTCGGTTCCTACCAGGGAACGCGCCAAATCAACGGCGTTGCCGCGGGACAATCGCGGATTGCGTGCACCGCGAGCCTGCGAGAACCTCCGTTGACCAACGATCGGTCGGCCGCTGCGCTCGGCTCCCTATTCGGTGGCTTATCGGGTGCTCTGGGGGGTATCCCGATCAGTCCCGACGGAACCAACATCAACCCTGCGGCCTTGGCACTGTTGAACATGAAGCTTCCCGGTGGAAACTTCCTCATCCCGAATCCTCAGACAGTAGACCCTTCCCAACCGTTGCCAAGCCAGGGATTCTCAGAGTTGTCTGATCCGTGCCGCTTCAACGAGGATCAATTCCTTGCCAACGTAGACTTGGCTGCCCCGGAAAAGGATCAGATCGCTCTACGGTTCTTCACTTCTCAAATCGATCAGTTGGTCACATTTCCCGGCAACGGTTTCAATCCCGTGGGAAATACTCCCGGATTCACGAGCCCCGGGGACTCGTCCTTCTTCGTGGCTTCCGTTGCCTACACGCGGGTGATGAGTGCCTCTCACTTGAACGAAGCCAGGGCGGGATTTGTTCGCACGGCCAGCAGTACGGAAGCGAAGGCGCCCTTTGCATGGTCTGATATCGGGGTGGCGGAGGGCGGCCTGAACAATCAGAGCCAATTGCCAAGCCTTCAGGTCCTGGGTTCGGTCAGCATGGCCACGGCATTCCCACGAACCTACACCCAGGAAAGCTTCACGTTTAACGACATGTACACCTGGATTGGCAGCGCACACGCGCTCAGGTTCGGAGCCTCTCTCACTCGCCTGCGCGGGCCTCTCCACTACGGTGGAATCAACTCATCTGTGGGCTTTCTCAGCTGGCCTGACTTCCTGCTGGGCCTCGATGCAGCCCACAATGGAAACGGGACGTTCAGTAACGTCTACACGTCTTCAGATGCCTACGGTCTTCTCGATCGCGACCTGAGAACCTGGGAGGCCTCATTCTTCGCCCAGGATGACTATCGCCTCAACCGATCGCTCACATTGAATTTGGGCCTGCGGTATGAACGCATCGGCCAGTATGGGGACGCCCTAGGCAGAAACTCCAGCTTCGACGTCAGTAAAGCTGACCCCAATCCGCCCCCCAATGGCAGTGTCGACGGATACGTGGTCGGTTCAAATTTTCGAGGAACTCCGCCTCCAGGGGTAATCCGTTCCGACAACGCATTCGCGACCTACGGTGACGGACAGAACGCCCTCGCCCCTCGTGTCGGTTTCGCCTGGCAGATACCCTCCGGCCCGTTCAGCATGGCATTGCGCGGGGGGTACGGCATCTACTATTCGCGCCCCACAGGGCAGGCCTTTACGGCCTCGGTGCTCGCGCCGCCATTTGGGGTGGCGCGCATCGCCACCGGACCTGCAAATGCGCAGGCCAACTTCAGTACACCCTTTCCAGAGCCCTTTCCCACCGTCGCCTCTTTTCCTCTGTTTGTGCCGTACTCTTCCACCAGCCAATCGTCTCTCAACACCATGGACCCCAAGTTCAGGCCGGCCCTGGTGCAGCAGTTCTCGTTGAACCTCCAGTCTGAGGTCACAAAAGGCTGGCTGCTGGAAATGGGATACGTAGGAACTCACGGGGAACATCTGCAGCGTTTTCGTTCACTCAATCAAGCTCTTGCCGCCTCCCCTGAACATCCCATTCGCGGCGCGGTCTTCAACACCATTGCAAACATCGGGTTGCGCGTGCCGGTACCTGGAATTCGCCCCGATGGCCTGCGCGAGATAGAAGCGGCGGGCGCCTTCTGGTACAACGGACTTGAGGTGAGCCTGACTAAGCGCCTGGACCACGGCCTTCAGTTCCTGGGCTCCTACACGTTCTCTAAGTCGCTCGACACCGATGGGGCCAACATCAATGGCACTTCCGCCGCCAACGCACTAACGCTGGGAGACCAGAACTCCTCTGCGCAACGCTGGGGCCGCACCAGTTTTGATCGGCCTGACCGCTTCATCTTCAGCGGAACCTGGGAAATTCCTGGTTCCGCCGAAGGTGTTCACGGTGCTATTTTGAGCAAGTGGAGGCTTTCCGCGATTACTACGATTCAGTCGGGAAGCTCCCTCACCATCAGTAACACAAACGCGAACAACGTGTTTGGGATTAGTGAAGACCGTGCGCAACTATCCGGAACCTGTTCGAAAGGGCAGCTTGTGAAGAGCGGCACAGTCGAATCGAAACTGACCAGCTACTTCCGCACAGAGTGCTTTGCATCTCCGCCCATCTTTGGTACGGATGGAAAGGGAACGGGATTCGGGAACAGCAGCACCGGCATCGTAAACGGGCCCGGACAGGCCAATCTGGACCTGGAAATTTCGAAAGTGTTTGCGTCCGGATGGCCCCAGGATGGCAGTTCCATTGAACTCCGCGCTGAGTTCTTCAATGCCTTCAACCATCCGCAGTTTGCCAATCCGGACGCAAACTTCAGCTCACAGACTTTCGGCATCATCGATAGCACGGCAGTAAACCCCAGGGTAGGGCAGTTGGCCCTCCGCTTCAGGTTCTAGGAAATACACAAGTACCGGCTGTATTCTAGATTCCCGCGGAGAGCGGAATTGAGGACGGCCTCACAAGGTGGCGAGGTTCAAAGCTTTAATCGTCGATGACAATGCGCAGTTCGGGCTGTTCCTGCGCTCCGCGTTGGAAGAACGGACTCCATGCCAAGTCATCGGCGTGGCCGTAGATGGGTTGGAAGCACTCGAAAAAGCACACGAACTCCAGCCCGATCTGATCTTGCTGGATCTCGGATTACCCAAATTGAACGGAATGGAAGTCCTCAAAAAGGTGCGACAGCTCGTCCCAGGCGCCAAAGTTTTGGTGGTTAGCCAGGAATCCTCTCCCGAAATCATCCAAGCTGCCATGCGACATGGAGCGCACGGATACTTGTTAAAGTCCGACACTGCGGACCTTCCTATGGCGGTGCAAGGACTACTGCTGAACGAGGGGTTTGTCAGCTTCGAATTTTTCCCTCACGTTGAAGGTTGAACTACCCCGGGTAATCCGAAACGGCTCGCTCGTACCAAGACCTAGACCGGGCTTCGATCAGCGCATAATCGTCGATGCACTCGTCGACCCGGAAAAGGAATGGGAACTCGGCTAGGACCCATCGATCGTGTGCCGTCAGGTTGACGAATAACGGGCGACGCGTGCTCTTGAAGACCTCCGCCAGGGAGCGGCACTAGAACGAAACGGCGACTTTCCGTCAACGTGGATGGCAAAATCCTACCTCGTTTCAGTGTACGTATCCCGAAAAGTGATTGCACACCGCGACATGCACGTTCTGCGGAGCGATTACCCTGAAGTACATTGGGTTTTCACCCGCGTCTTCAATCGCTGACTCCGAGATGGGTGTTCGCCAAAGGATGGCCTCCGCGCCGCTCCTCAACTCAGAGAAAACAGGAGAACTGGTGCTGTTGGGAAAAGTGGAGCTCGCACAAGGAAATCTGGCGCGCGGACCCATCGTATGGTCGGAGGGAAGCGGGTTCCGCAGAACTGATTAAGATTGAATCACGCTATTTGTGCGGCTGCAGCACCGAAGCCGCCCTTGCGAATCCAAACCCGAGTTCTGGATGCAGAAGAGCGTCGAAGCCATTCAACGCTCTCTGAAGTTCCGTGGCCGAATCTGTATGTACTTGCACCTCGTCAAATACCAGTCGAAGCTGGCCGACCAATGCCTGCGACTGAGAAAGCTCGAACCGAAGAAGGTGATTTGTATAGAGCAGTTCGGCCACCAGGATGCGCAGAGAAGCTTGCTCATGGCAGCTCATACAGAGGGACGTGCTCCGGACATCGTCCATGTCTAAGGAAGACACAGGGTCAAAACAGCATTGATATTCATTGTCGATCCTCAACTCCCACGAGCATTTGCGCCTGCGGGATACTCGGTTGAACGGGGTCATTCATTTTGTGATTCCATTGAGGGTAGATGTATGGCATCTTTGCGAGACGGTAAACGATTCGGTTGTGAATCTTCTGAACGCGGCTATTCCTGACCTTGTAAATACGATGATCACCAGCAGTTACGCGATAGCAAAACTGGACCACCTCCGGCTGGATCAAGAGTCTTGAGAAGTGCAACATGCCGGAAGAGCTGCGCTACCAGAACGAAGACATTGAAATAGAGAGCGAGAGTAGTGCTCACCACGAAAATGCCTCGCTATGCACCCATTGGAAACCTGGCGTGAAGCGCTACGGCAGCGAAGATCAGCGTGATCAAAGACAAAACTCCCACAATGATCCCAGGGGTAATGTGGGCATTTCGGGAAGGCAAAGCCTGTGATGTCGGTGAGAGATGCCGTGGCTAGAAAGAGTGCGTTCCAGCGCCGATAGAGTTGGTCTGCGAGCAGCCCGCAAAGCACGATAATGCCGGACGCCATGGCAGGAAGGCTGATCGTGACATGCAGCAACGTGAATGCATTTGTACTCAGTCCAAGAATCATGATTCCAATTCCTTCCTTTCGAAGACGCCCTTCTCCTTTTACGCAGGCTTCATCCCCTGGAAGTCCGATGTTTGCTGAGTTTGTTGGAGAGGGGCTTGATCAGGAGATTATTTTCCGCCGGAGGAACTCTGGGACACCGCCATTGCTCGCGGGTCGTTGCCGCGATTGACGTAGTCCGTGGAGGAGGGACCGTATCCGGTGATCTGGACCAGCGCGGCTTCATCGCCTGTTTCGGCAGAGTGAGTCTCGCCCGGTGGTTCGGTGTAGAAACTCCCGGGAGGAAGGGCCTTCTGTTTCGACTTATCGAATTTGTGACCGTAGCCAATGTGCCAGGTCCCAGAGGTCACCGTGGCCACGCGGTCATCTCGATGAGAGTGTGCCTGGATTTGTGTATGAGCCGGGACGCGCAGCATAATTGTGTAAACGCCGGCGCGATCAGGGTCGCCCTTCAACACGACTGTCTGAATGCCGGAGTTCCGGAGCTCCCAGTACCTGGTTCCCCCGGCCGGAAAATTGAAGTCCGCAGGAGAAAAGCGCTCCTGTGGCGAAGCATCAAGGAATCCTCGAATCAAAGCGACGGTTTCCGCTGGCCTCTCTTCCATCAGTCCAATGACCGGAGTGCTTGACGACGGCTCCCCCTACGGTCGTTGCTACCAACGGCCAAAACGGGCATGGACAGCTTGGTTGCTCAAAAACCTGATTGTCCTTAGAATCCTGCGAGAAGGCTCTGAACTGCGCAAATCCAGCTCGCATTCCTCCAGGCTGCGCGTACGTAGCCGCGTAGAAGTCTCATGTCGGATCGTCAGGTTTGGTTGGATCACCCGTGAAATCGTCCCAGATACGGTCGAAGTAAATGCGTTCACGGCCCACGACCAACCGTTCAGGGAGATGATTGCTCTTGGCTTCGCGCTATCCTGCAAGTCGAGACGGCGAGTGATTCGCATCTCTACTGTCGCCATCAAGGCAAGTCGATCATCCCGCGTGATGGCGGAGGGGTAAGACCTCGAATAGGTGCCGATATAGGGGCTTCTCGATACTGATGCTCGTCAGCATAATCGCCAATGCACTGATCGACCAGGGTAAGGAATGAGCAATCGGCCAACCGCCGGGTTTGTGTTTGGTGCCCCGCTCGGGCGATCCAGGGAGTGGTGGTCCCGTCTTTTTACCGAATTCGAAGCCCGACCATCTGGGGGCGCGCGATGTTAAGAGGATGTCCGGACTGTTCGAGGTGGGTGCCCGCAGGCCTTGCATATACTGTCTTGAAGTTCGCGCTGGGCATGGAGGCGCTGGAGCCGGTTGTGCGCAAGGAGCCGCTGCGCCGCACGCATGAATGCGTCTTCGGGGTGCTGGCGCTGGAGAGCGAGCCTGTGGATCCGAGGCTATAGAAGCCCAGGTGATCGCCGTACGGCCGGCGCGGTATGCTTTCTGCGGAAGCTCGCAAGCGTTCTCGACGATAGCTGGAGACGACCTCCCCGATGGCGGCCTTGAGCCTGGACAAGATAGAAGCGATTGCACCCGACCAGGCATCGTTGAGCGCCGCGCGGAAGCTGCTGAAGCCGGGGCTCTGGTCACGGCTGGCGGGGGATGGCGCAGGCCTGCTGTGGGGCGAGTGCCAGGGATCGGGCGCGACGCCGTATCGGGTGACGATTTCGGAACCGGATACCGGGTACAAGTGCACCTGCCCGAGCCGGAAGTTTCCCTGCAAGCATGCGCTGGGGTTGATGTGGCTGCGCGCCGAAGGCAAGGCGGCGTTCGAAACCAGCGCTGCGCCGGAGTGGGTGCTTGACTGGGTTCGGCGACGAAGGCCAGCGGATAACAAAGAGCCGGCGGAACCTTCCGGCGATAAGAGCATTGCACTGGCGAGCAGGGAGGAAGCTGCCGAAGCCGATCCCAAGGCGGAGGCGCGGACGGCCGCGGCGCGCGAGCGCACGCGCAAGGATCGCGAGGAAGCGATTGCCGCGGGGCTCGACGATCTGGATCACTGGATCACGGACCAGGTAGAAGCGGGGCTGGCGGGATTTCCAGCGCAGGCCGGCAAAGCGTGCCACGTGATTGCGCAGAGGATGGTGGACGCGAAGGCTGCGAGTCTGGCGTCGCGGCTGGAGATTCTGCCGCCTCGCCTGTATGCTCTTGCAGAGCCGGCGCGGCCGCAGATGGCGGTTCGCGAACTGGGGCAACTGCACGTGATTGCGCAGGCTTATCGCAGGCAGGAGAAGCTCTCCGCCGACCTGCTAGAGGATGTCCGGCGGGCGGTGGGATGGATCGTGACACGAGAAGCGCTGCTGAGCGATGAAGCGGCGATGCGGGCGAGCGGATCGTGGCGGGTGGTGGCCACGCTCAGTGAAGTGCAGCCGGATCGCCTGCGACGCGTCGAGACGTGGTTCTTGCGCGAGGCATGGCAGGAGGGACCGCAGTTTGCGGTGCTGGTGGATTTTGTTCCGGTGGCTACGAGTGTCGGGCGAAGTCCTTACCTATTGGGAGAACGGCTCGGGGCGACGTTTGTGTTTTATCGCTCGCCTGCGCCGCTGCGCGCGGTGATTGCGACGATTCGATCGCCTGCACAGGAATCGAGCGATGCGGTGGAGTTCCCGGACCAGGGGCTCGCTGAAGCATTGCGTGGCTATCATCGGGCACTTGCCGCCAAGCCGTGGATCGGCGCATGGCCTATCGCTTTTCGCAGGGCGCGCGTTCGAAGGAGCGGTGAGCAGTTGTTTGTGTGCGCGGGGGACGGCCCTGTGCTGCCGGTGGCCGGCTCGCAATTCTCGTCGGCGTTGCCGCTAGTTGCGCTCCAGAGCATGGACGCCGCGGGATTGTGGGACGGCACGCAGTTCCAAATCCTAGTGGCGGAGACAGCGCTGGGAAGGTGGGCCGCGGAATGAATGCGCGCGATTTGCAGGTTCGTGTTCTTCCCGCCCTGCTTGCCGGCACACGACGTGAGGCTCTTCCCGAGATTGCAGGGCTGCGAGCGGACGCGCCACTGGATGCGCTCAGCCTGGCTGGCCAGGCACTTCGCTTTGAGATGCCACAGGGACCCGCGCAATTCGATGTGGAAGCATGGCCGCTCGACGCGCGGCGCATTGTGCCGGAGAATGTGCGTGCCCAAATGTTGCGGCTGCTGAATGCGAATCGGTGCACGAGTGAGACCGAGTTGGCGGTGGCGTTCGCTTTCGCGCGGAACAAGCTGAGGCCGCATCCATTCGATCTGCCGCGGCTGGACGCGTTCGTTCGGCGGCACAATCGGTACCTGGGTGTGGTGGCACAGTATTGGGCACAGCGCGAAGCGAAAGCGGAAAGCCGCACGGGCTACTTCGACGACGATGCGTTGAGCGTGGAGAATTGGGCTGAGGCGCCAATTGGTGCGCGGTTGGCGTATGTCGAACAACTGCGCAAAGAGAACGCGGATAGGGCGCGCGAGATTCTCGAGAAGGCGTGGGGCGCTGAGAGCGCCGAGGCGCGCGTTCGCCTGATTGGGGCGGTGCAGACCGGACTCAATGAAGCGGATAGAGGATTTCTTGAAGCGGCGTTGAAGGACCGGGCGCCGCGCGTGCGCGCAATCGCGCATCGATTGCTTGCGCGACTGAGCGGTTCGGCTGCGAACAATCCGGCGCTGGCGGCGTGCCTGGAGCGCATCCAGAAGGAGAGGGCGGGATTGCTGAAGCGGAGGATTGCGCTGAAGCTCGAACTACCGGCCAATGTGAAGGCTCAGACCGCCGACCGATGGATTCGCGAGCAGTTTGCGGATGTCACGCTTGAAGAGCTGTCCTGCACGTTGGAGATTCCAATTGGTGAACTGTCCGCCGCGGCCAAGGATGATCCGAATCTTCTGTTTGCGCTGGCGATCGTGGCAACCATGGACCGACGGTTCGATGTGGTGGCGGTGATTGCAAAGGAGCTGCCGGACGCGTGGGGCAGGATGAGCGTGTCTGGACTGGACGATTTGTCGGTTACGGACAACGAGGAGCGCACGCGCTGGGTAGAAGCGATCGTGCGGCCGCGCGACTGGATGCCGGAGGCCGCGCTGGGCGACTGGGGATGGCTGCTGCGCCGCATCGAGGGGCCGCTGCCTGAGAGCGTGACGCGCGAGGTGCTGAAATCGAAGTGGTGGTCAGATCAGCTGAACGGCGAGAAGAAGCCAGGGACAGAAGTGATCCAGACGTTCTGCGCGCTTTGTCCCGCCGGCATGCGCGAAAAGCTGCGCGAACAGATGGATGGAATCGATCCGGATAGGAAAGACATGGGCATAATGCTGCTGGACACGCTGGAAAAACTGGAGGCGGTGCGATGACAAACGAGAGACTGCGAGTGAGCGCGGAAGAGGTGTACGCGGAAGAGTTGGAGGCGCTGTCACAAGGGGATGAGCTTTCGCGGCCTCCGAATTGGCGGCTGTCTCCGCAGGCCGTGGTCACGTACCTGCTGGGCGGCGAGGCGAAGAACGGGAGGGAGATCTCGGCCAAGTACATTGGCAATCGGCGGCTGATCGAGACGGCCGTGGCGACGCTGGCGACCGATCGCGCGCTGCTGCTGCTGGGGTTGCCGGGGACAGCGAAGTCGTGGGTGTCAGAGCACCTGGCCGCGGCTATTTCGGGATCGTCGAAGAGGCTGATTCAATGCACCGCGGGCACGGACGAGAACCAGATCAGGTATGGGTGGAACTATGCGTTGCTGCTGGCCAAGGGACCTTCGCGCGAGGCGCTGGTGAAGACGCCGCTGACGCGCGCGATGGAAGAAGGAACGATTGTGCGGCTGGAAGAGCTGACGCGCATGGGATCGGACGTGCAGGACACGCTGATTACGGTTCTTTCAGAGAAGGTGTTGCCGATTCCCGAGCTTGATATCGCAATCGAGGCGGCGCGTGGATTCAACGTGATTGCGACGGCGAATAGTCGCGACAAGGGTGTTAACGATCTCTCTTCCGCACTGAAGCGGAGGTTTAATGTGGTGGTTCTGCCCTCTCCGGCAACGCTCGAGGAAGAGACCGGAATTGTAGTGAAGCGGGTGACGGAGATCGGCACGAACCTGTGCCTGCCCCCGATTGAGCCGGCTGAGAAGGAACTGGCGCGGATTGTGGTGCTGTTCCGCGAACTGCGCCAGGGCAAGACGCTGAATGGCAAGATGAAGCTGAAAACGACGTCAGGCACGCTGTCGACGGCTGAGGCAATTTCAGTGGGGGTGAGCGCGTGGGCTGAGGCCGCGCACTTCGGCGATGGCATGATGGACGCGCAGAGCGTGGCGACCAATGTAGTTGGTGCGGTGGTAAAGGACCCGGTGCAGGACACGGTCGCTCTCGAAGAGTACCTCGAAAACGTGGTTCGCGGGCGTGACGAGTGGGGCGACCTGTATCGCGCCATCCGCGACGTGATGTGATGCGGCATGGATGAACGGCTGCACATCTTCGGGATTCGCCATCACGGCCCGGGCTCGGCCGCGCTGCTGGTGCGCGCGCTGGACGCGGTGGAGCCCGCGTGTGTGCTGATTGAGGGGCCGCCCGAAGCGGATGAGCTGATCCGGTTTGCGCAGCTCCCAGGGATGAAGCCGCCGCTGGCATTGCTGGTGCACGCGGCGAGCGACGCAAATGCAGCGTTCTTCTTTCCGCAGGCGGAGTTCTCGCCTGAATGGCAGGCGATGCTGTGGGCATTGAGGCGCGATGTGCCCGCGCGTTTTATCGACTGGCCCGCCGGCATTCATATTCACGCGCTCATCGCGCAGAAGAACGATCCCGAGGAGATGCAGGTGGAGCACGATCCTGATCCGCTGGACGCGCTCGCGGCGGCGGCGGGATACGGGGACGGAGAAGCTTTCTGGAATTCGCTGATAGAGCAGGGGCGGCTGGAGGAGGATAGTGCTGCTACGGCCGGCGAGCAGGCGCTGCAGGTGTTTGCGGGTATCGAGGCTGCAATGACTGCCGTGCGCGCCGCCGCTCCGGAAGAACGAAGCGAACGAGGCGGGATGCGAGAGTCGCAACGCGAGGCCTGGATGCGGATTCACATCCGCCAGGCGCTGAAGGAACACAGCGGAAAGATTGCCGCTGTTGTGGGCGCGTGGCACACCAGCGCGTTACGGACTGGTGCGACGGCGTCAGGCGATAAGGCGCTAGTAAAGGAGTTGACGCGGGCGAAGGTGGAAGCCACCTGGGTTCCGTGGACCGACAGCAGGCTGGGTGCTGCTTCAGGGTACGGAGCCGGCGTGATCTCTCCTGGATGGTACTCACATCTATGGAGCTTGTATG
The DNA here is from genome assembly GCF_025264625.1 of Occallatibacter riparius. Lineage (NCBI taxonomy): Bacteria > Pseudomonadati > Acidobacteriota > Terriglobia > Terriglobales > Acidobacteriaceae > Occallatibacter > Occallatibacter riparius. The sequence continues at coordinate 3,241,170 of NZ_CP093313.1, read as the reverse complement.
AGCGCCGGGCGAGCACTACGCCAGAGGAGTTTGCGGCGCAGTGGCAGGCCAAGACTGCGGGGATGCTGCGCAAAGAAGGCTACCTCACGCCGACCGCTTCGGCGATTGAAGCAGCGCGGCTCTCGCTGGCGCTGGCGTCAATGCGGGAGCGGCGGGTTCCGGCACTCGAGGAGATGCGCGAGGCCGCTCTTGCCACGCTGTGTCACGGCGATGAAGTGCCGCTGCGCATCATCGAGCGGAAGCTGTATGTTGGCGAGCGCGTAGGAGAGATCGATTCCGCGGTGCCGCAGATGCCGCTGGCGCGCGACTTGGCGTTGTGGCAGAAGAAGACGCGGCTCAAGCCTGAAGATGTCGAGACGGAACAGCGCGTGGATTTGCGCAGCGAGGCGGGGTTGCTGAAGTCTACGCTTTTGCACCGGCTGCTGATTCTGAAGGTGCCCTGGGGCAAGCTGGTGGAAGCGGACGCAGGCCGTGGAACGTTTCGCGAGGTGTGGCGGCTGCGATGGGCGCCGGAATTATCAGTGGCGCTGGCCGAGGCGCTGGTGTACGGGGGGACCATCGAACAGGCCGCAGGCAATGCGCAGCTCGATCGCGCCGCGAAGTCGAATTCGATTTCAGAACTCGCGGAGATGGTACGCGAGACGCTCGTTGCCGATCTACCCGATGCCGCGACCGCGTGCATAGAGCGGCTGCAGGCGGCTGCCGTGCAGGCGGCGGAGATCACGGAGTTGATGCTGGCCGTGCCGCCGCTGGTGCGGGTGCTGCGCTACGGCACTGCGCGCAAGCTTCCTGAAGAACAACTGCGCGCGCTGGTGCATGCGCTGAGCGTGGAGGTGAATGCGGGTGTGCGGCTCGCCTCGCACAATCTTGATGACGAGGCGGCGACAGCGCGCGTGCAGGCCATGCAGTCGTACGATGAGGCGCTGCGGCTCTTTGCCGATTCGACTCTGATTGAGCAGTGGCAGAACCATCTCTCCGGCACGGTGGATGACCCGCAGGTCTCTGCGGCCATCGCCGGGCTCAGCCTGCGCCGGCTGCATGAGTTTGGTACATGGGCCGGGGAAGAAGTGGAATCGGCATTCTCGCGACATGTGATCGGGGAGACGCCTCAGCGCGCGGGAGCATTCCTTGAGAACTTCCTGCGCGGAGGGTCGGAAGTGCTGCTCCACGACGAGCCGCTGCTGAACCTGATTGATGCGTGGCTGTGCGGATTGGAGGAGCAAGATTTCATAGAATCCCTTCCGCTGCTGAGAAGGAGTTTTGCTGAATTTGACATCGTTGCACGGCGCCACGTGATGCAGCGCATCACTCATGGACGGCGCGAGCAGGCGCAGTTGACTCAATCTGAGGGGGCGGCAGACGATGCGTTCGCGCTGGCACTTCCCCTGCTGTGCCAGATTCTTGGGATCGATGTGCAGGAGGGTGCGGCATGAGCATTGGCGATTCGGACAAGGAGCGGCTTCGCCGCTGGAAGCTGGCCCTGGGCGATGAGGAGCGCAGCACCCTGAGCGAGAGCGACGTGCGGCTGTGCGCGGCACTGGACGCGCTGTATACGCCGTCGACGCAGCGAAAGGGCAAGGGCAACCTGAGCGCTTCAGCGCCGCGCGTTTCACGATGGCTCGGCGACATTCGCGAGTTTTTTCCCACACCCGTTGTGCAGGTCATCCAGAAGGACGCGTTTGAGCGCCTCAATCTCAAGTCGCTCATGCTTGAGCCTGAATTCCTTTCGACGCTCGAGGCCGATGTGCACTTGGTTGCAGATCTCATGTCGCTTCGGTCGGCGATTCCTGAGAAGACCAAAGAAACCGCGCGCATGGTGGTGCGTCGCGTGGTGGATCAGCTGCTTGCCCGCCTCGAACATAAGACCGTGAGCACGATCCGGGGGGCGATCAACCGATCACAGAGGACGCGGCGGCCGCGGCCGAGCGATATCGACTGGCACCGAACGATCGCCGCGAATCTGCGCCACTACCAACGTGAACATGCCACCGTGGTTCCAGAAACGCTGATCGGCCATCAGCGGCGGACGCATAGCCGCACCAACCTGCATCGCATCATGCTCTGCGTGGACCAGTCGGGATCGATGGCATCCTCGGTTGTGTATGCGTCAATTTTCGCGGCCGTGCTTGCTTCTGTCCCGGGCATAGAGACGCAGTTGATCTGCTTCGACACTTCGGTGGTCGATCTGACGGAACAACTGAGCGATCCGGTGGAGGTTCTGTTCGGAGTGCAACTGGGTGGGGGGACGGACATAAACAGCGCGCTGGCTTACTGCGAGCAGCGCATCGAGCAACCGAGCCGCACCCACCTGGTACTGATCAGTGACTTGTTCGAGGGGGGCAATGCGGAATCGATGCTGGCGCGCGTGGCTCAACTGAAGAGTGCGGGTGTGAACGTCATTGTGCTGCTAGCGCTCTCTGACGACGGCCATGCGGCATATGACACGAACCATGCCGCTAAAATCGCGGCTATGAATTGCCCCGTCTTCGCCTGTACGCCCGACCAGTTCCCGGACCTGATGGCGACCGCCTTGACGAACCAGGACATCGCCCAATGGGCAGGCGCCAATGATCTCGCCGTAGTGCGGGGCTGAACCGCCGCAACTCGCACCGCCTGAAATAATCGTTCGATTTGCAAAGGTGTTCCGATTGGCATCGCCTACTGCATCCATTGACGCATTGCGCGTTTCAATGGACTTATGAAGCCGTTAGGGTAAAAGCGAGATGAATGAGTGTTTCGGTCTTCCATGAGAAGGCCGGTCGATGTCAAGAGTTATTGAGGTTGGGTAAGGTCAAATCTGATGTTTTCCTTTGCCCGGATATCAGGCGATTTGTGGCTGTCTGCGGTGGCGGTCAAGGCCGAGCGCAGCGGGTTCATCTTGAGCCTTGACGGCCCGCCGAAGGCAGCCATACTGATCCTCTCCGGGCGAAGGAGAACATCAGATATTCTCCTTGCCCGACCTGTTGCTGCCACATCCGCGTCGAGCTAAGCTGTCGTCACCCTTCCATCCGCACTCATAGTGAGCGGCTCATGCAAATTCGGTGAGCAGTCGACGCACCCACGGCGAATGCGTTCCCGTTTCCAGCGCGATCCGACTCGCTGGCATCTTCTCGAACCTCTTCTTCATCGCTTCCGGGCTGGTTGGGACTCTCTCCTCCTGAATCACCTCGCCTGCTCGGTTCAGGACACAGTAGAAACTCGATCGATCACCCAGATCCAGCCCGATGGTCAGCTGTCCATCGGGCAGTTTTCCGCTCCGGCGCGATGCCGTAGTGCTAGCCTTCTTCATGGCCGGTCTCCTTATCTCATGCGCCCTCGAGCGCGTCGATAACTTGGGAGCTTAACGCATCCCGCCGGAGACCGGACTTCTCATCCCATCTGAAAGCGCCAATCCGAGCGTTACTCCCCAGAGCCAACTACTCGTTGCCAAAAGCCGCTTGCAGTTTCACTACTGCAACTCGGCCATGAACCTCGGAGTCATGCCAGTATGGGCCCGGCCGCCCAGATTGCGATCATTTCGGGGATTGTTGGGGAGACTTGCTACGGCCGGAAGGCGAGGCCGACTTTGAAGCCGTTGGGTCGGAACGGATGGTCGGGCTGTCCGGCATAGCCGGGGGAGTTGAGCCAGAACTGGTATTCGTATTCGGCGCGAATGAGCCAGCGGTGCCGGAGGTGGTACGCTGCGCCCGCGCCGGGAGCTACGGCGAAGTAAGTTGCATCGCCAATGTCGTACGGGAAGTGAATGTGCCCGATGCCGATTAGGGTTTTCACGTATGGCCGGAGGGGGCCGATGCGATTGAAGCGGTAACGTGGCCCAGCGAGATAGCTGTTTTCGGAGTCGCTCTCGAACCCTCCCCAGTGCAGGAACTGCGCTTCGCCCTCGACGCTGAGGTGGGTGCTCCAGTTGAAGTCGGCAAAGGTGGAGATGCCGGAGAGGCGGTTCCCGCTCTGATAGGGGAAAGAGGCGCTGAAGTTGGCGTAGTCGGCGCCGACCCAAAGCGCGGCCTTGTCCTGGTACCCGGAGGGCTCAGCCTGGGCGCGCACACGCATGGGCATGAAGACAGCCGCCGCCGCTAAAACACAGATGGCAAATCGAGAGCAATTCATCAATGGAGCCCCTTCGTCATGCATCAGAAAAGTGACTTGACCTTCAATGCCACTGTGGCCGCGTGCTGCAACTGCGGGGTGGGCGCCGTGTACGCCCCGCTTACCTGGATGTTGTAACTGCCCGGCGGCGTGCCGCCTCCGATGGGATCGCCGGAGCTGCAGGCGTTGATCGCGAAGAACGTGAATGCCGCCACAAGCACAAGGAAAAGCTTGCGGCGCTTATAGCCGAGCGGCAAGAACAGCAGACAGATGGCGGCAAGGGCAAACGGGCCGGCAGGTCTGGCGGGCGCGGGAGGCGCGGCGGTTCGGGACGCGGTGCGGTGAGGGGGCGAGGTTTGGATTGTCAGGGTTGCAGTTCCCTGCCCTTTATCGAACGATGCGGGGCTGAAGTTGCAGGTTGAATCAGGTGGCAGATCCACGCAGGACAATTCAACCGGCTCATTGAACCCACCGTGGCTTGTGACCGTGATGTGGATGGTGGCTTTCTCGCCTGTGTAGAGGCTGTCCTTCCCCGGATCGACGGTGATGGAGAAGTCGCCGGCGTAAGCAATGACAGACTGCGGCAGAATGGGCGAGCGGCTGGGCTGCGTGTTGGTATCGCCGGAATAGACCGCGCTTATAGAGTGCGTGCCGAGCGCCAGGGTTCTGGTGGCGTAGGTTGCGACTGCCGCGGAACTCAGAGGGATGGGCAGACCGAGCGTGGAGCTACCATCGTAGAACTGGACGGTGCCGGAGGGCGATGGGCCCGTGCCAGAGGAGACCGTGGCAGTGAAGGTCACGGCGGTTGATAGCACCGACGGGCTTCCGCTGCTGGTGACTGCGGTGGTGGATGCACGCGGATTGACCACCTCAGTGAAATGCGGAGAAGTGCTGGAGTCGAAGGCGGCGCTGCCGCCGAAGACCACCGTGACGAGGTAAGTACCGGCCGCGAGGCTGGAGGAATCGATGGTTGCCGTTCCGGCCTGCAGAGAAGCGCTGCCGAGTCGCGAACCGTTGACCGTGAAGATCACGTTTCCAGACGGCGGAGTGCTACTCGTTGATGATTTGACTGCCGCCGTGAATGTGATTTTGGCAAAGGCAGTGCCAGGACTGGGAGCAGCCTGAACGGCGACTGTTGTGGGATTCCGGATGACGTTCTCATCGAACTGCGCTGAGGCGCTGGGGCTGAAATATGCGTTCCCCGAATAACGCGCTTCCAGCGCGTGAACCCCGGCCGCGGAGAATGCAACGGTGAGCGAAGCAGTTCCGCTGGAATTTACGTCCGCACTGCCCAGCGAAGTTGTGCCGTCAAAAAAGGCAACCGTACCGCCCAGGGTTCCTCCCGTGCCGCTGACGATAGCTTTCAACGTCACCGGCTGTGTCGCGTAGGCGGGATTCGGCGACGCAGCAAGCGTTGTATTGGACGGCGCTGCTTCAATGGTCTCGACCATCGAAGCGGAGCTGTGATCGAACGTGGTGTCTCCGGAGTACGCCGCCTGGATGGTGTGCGTGCCGGCGCCGAGCGCGGAAGTACTCACTGATGCCGCGCCGGACGCGAGCGCGACCGTTCCGAGCGGATTACCGTTTTCCGTAAAGATCACCTCGCCACTAGGTTTGCCGTAAGAGGATGTCACACTCGCGGTGAACGTGATGTTCACTCCGGCGGAGGCGGGGTTCTTCGAACTGACGAGGGTCGTGGTGGTGGAGTCGGCGACGACCAGATGGGTTCCGGTGAGGTCGATCTGCGGATACGTGGAGTTGCCGGCCCATGTCGCGGCAATGGAATGCGAGCCGATGGAGAGCCCGGCGGGGACGGTGACGCTCGCCTTATTGGCCGTAAGGGCGCCGGAGCCCGCCGGCTGCCCATCGACGAGAAACGCGACGGAGCCGCTCAACGCGGCAGAGTCCGGCGGCTGAAGCGAGGCAGTGAGCGTGAACGATCGGCTGACGGGCGAGGGTTCGGGATTGGCGACGAGGGTTCCCGTGACCGCGGGAGTGTTGCCGAGGTTCATGAGAATGGTGACGGAACTAGCCCTGATGTTGTAGTCTCCGTTGCCGATGACGATATCGGGGAACCCGTCACGATTGAGGTCGGCGATGCTCATTCCCGCGAGGCCGGTCCCGGCAATGTAGTTCACCTCAGGCGCGAAGGTGCGGCCGGTGCGCGAGTGCACGATGCCGACGGTGAAACCGCCGCCCAGCGTGCCGCTGGTCTTCGCTACGAAATCCGGCAGCCCGTCCCGGTTCAGGTCAGACACAGCAAAGTCGGTGTAGTAACGATCAAAGGTCGAGGCAAGCACGGGCGCATCGAATCCGCCGTCGCCTCTCCCGTAGAACACCCAGAGCGCGGTTGCTTTGGGCAGAGACGTCGGATAAGGGTCAGACCAGCCGCCGTACTGCACCAGCACGGCGAAGTCCTGCTTGCCATCGTGGTCGAAGTCGCCAGGCACAAGCTGGATGATGGACTGTGGGTCGCCGCCGGCGACGGGAGGAATCGCCAAAGCAGGCGAGGAACCCTGGCTGAACGTTCCGTCGCCATTGCCTCTGAGGACGAATGCATGGTGGTAGCTGCCATAGACGGCGTCGAGTTTGCCGTCCCCGTCGAAATCGGCAAGCGCAGGAGGCGAGATAGAGGCGAATCCGTTCGATGTGTCCACCGGCACGCTGGAACTGACATCCCTGAAGGTGCCATCGCCGCTTGAGAGAGCAGCGATAATCTGGCCGGGCCCGCTGCCGACTATATCCACCGCGGTAGTCACCAAATCACTGCGGCCGTCTCCATTAATGTCGTACACGAGCGCATCGCTCAGCTGCTCGAACATGGGGTAAATGTTGGAGGAGTTCGCAATGAGGATGGGTTCCTTAAGGGTACCGTCTCCGTTGCCGAAGAGGAGGTAGGAGTCGTACTGGTATATGCCTGAGGAGCCTATAGCAATGATGTCGGCTTTGCCATCGCCGTTGAAGTCGCCATGAAGGATCTTTGCGTTCATGGTGGAGAGCGGCGTGCTGAAATTGATGGCGCCTGAGCGGTTCGGCTGATGGACAGGCGCGGCAAAGGTGCCGTCTCCTTTGCCGAGGCTGATCGTGATGGCAGGGTCGCCCGTGGCTGCAATGTCGGGGATGCCGTCACCATTGAAGTCGGCCACAGTGGGATAGCCGATAGTCTCCGCAACTTCAGGAGCGGAAGGGGACGAGTAGGACCCGTCACGGCGCCCGTAGCTGATGTAGAGTCCGTGCGGACCAACGCTGACAGTATCGGGGATTCCGTCCCCGTTTACGTCACACATCTGCCACTGGAACGCTCCGAAAATCCCGAACTGAGGTTCGAGAGCCTGGGCATAGTGCTGGGGCGTACCGTAGGTGAGTTTCGGACCGCCCATCAGCACGGCCAAGCCATCGCCGGAGTAGCCGATCACATCGAGGATTCCGTCGCCATTGAGATCCGTGACGGTAAGGGGGGCATAAAAGGTGCCGAATCCGCTGAATTCCGTCAGGTGAGTGCCGAACGTCTTCTTCGCTATGGGCGTAGTGTTGAACGAACCATCGGCATTGCCTTTGAGGATTATGAGATCGGTCGCCCCGGTGATATCGCCGGTGGTCGTCTCCGGGTACCCGCAGATGGCGTCGAGATGACCGTCGCCATCCATGTCGTGGAAGACGCAGGTGGCAGCGAAGTAGCTCTCCGTCATATACCCTTTGAGGTCACCGAAAGTGCCATCCCCTTTGCCCAGCGCGACCTCAGGGCCGAACGGATACAAAAGATCGGGGATGCCGTCGCCATTCACGTCTGCCGCTGCGATGGGCAGTACTTCATTGATGCCGGTGTTAAACATGGGAAGGAACGCCTTGAACCCGCCCTTACCGTCACTGAGCAAGATCTGGGCGTGCGAGTTTGCGACATCTTCCTCGAACACATCGGGAAAGCCATCGCCGTTCAGGTCTCCTAGCACACTGACCACTGGAGAGGCGTAATTGGAAGTGAATTTGAAGGTGGCGTCAGTGGTTACGGGGGACTGGAAAGTGCCGTCGCCGTTTCCGAGGAACACTTCGATGGTGGCAGTGAACTGATCGGCGCTGACGCAGATGAGGTCGAGGCGCTTGTCACTATTGAGGTCCGCGAGCGAACACGCCGCGCCGCGCGTACCGGCAATGGGGTAAGTGATGCTTGTGCCCGGCAGCCAGCCTCCGGTGAGTTGCGAGAGCGCCACATTCAGAGTGACAGGCGTGGTGCTTGGGTCTTCCCAAACGAAATCGGCAATGCCGTCCCCGTTGAGGTCGCCCGCGGCCACCGCACTCGGATCCACCGTCGTCGGAATACGGTAAGGATTGCGGAAGGTTTCAGCGACCGCGGCTGGCGCCAAGAACGCCAGCAACACACAAAGCGCGGGAGCCCAAAAAGGCCTGACGTTTGTCATGCACAACACCCTGGGGACTTATGTAAAGGAATTATTAGCAGCTAAGGATAACAGATATTCGGCGCATCGCAGGAGCGCGGGACGGCGGGAGCGGGCTACGACGCTAGTTGCTTTGTTTGATAAAAGGGGTCATGAAAAACTAGCTCTCGTCCGACGCCTTCTGTCGACCATGTGTTGGCGTTGGCTCAGGTCGCGTTGTCCAGAACCCGCACTTTAAATTTCAGATCCCTGAAAGACTGACGAATACATCCATCTTTCAGGTCTCTCCCGGTGGCGATCACTGGACTTATCGGCGGCGCATTCTCCCGGATGCTATTCGGGTTAAACCCTGCAGATCCGCTGAGCCTGATCGCGGGCTCGATGATTTGGCGCCTTTCGAAGGCACGCACGAGACAGCTAGATGCAAAGGTTGCGAGTGGATCCAGGTGTTGTCGCCTTCCCCTAGGGAGTGCCTGGTTGAGCTCGGTCCTCCTCAAGGATCGTCTCGAGGGTCGTGACGAACAACTCAGTGTCGTGGTCTGAGAAGATCAATGGCGGGCGAAGTTTGATTACATTGTGAAACGGACCATCCGTTCCAGTAAGTATCCCGCGCTCCCGGAGACGGTTGCAGATATACGAAGCCTGCTCGGTTGCTGCTTCACGCGTGGCTCGGTCCTGCACCAGATCCAAACCAAGAAACAGTCCGGAACCTCGTACATCGCCAATCAGGGGATGCCTTTCTTGAAGTGCCTTCAGCCTGCGCCGCAGGCCGCTGCCAACACGAAACGCGTTCTCTTGCAATTGTTCTTCTTCGAGTACGTCCAATACTGCCAGACCTGCCGCGCATGAGACTGGATTGCCGCCAAATGTGCTGAAGAACTCCATCCCGTTATCGAATGAGGCGGCAATCTCCGGAGTGGTGATCACTGCGGCCAGTGGGAAGGCATTTCCGATGGGCTTCCCAAGCACCACGATATCGGGAATGACTCCCTGCGTTTCAAACCCCCAGAAATGAGTGCCGAGGCGACCGAAACCGACTTGCACCTCGTCAGCAATGCACACGGCGCCCGCGGCTCGAACATGACGATAGACTTCAGCGAGGTAGTCAGGAGGAAAGACGATCTGGCCGCCCACGCTCGGCATGGTTTCCGCGATGGATGCGGCAGCTCCCCTCCCTTCGATCTGGAGGCGATTCAGAATGTCGTGGACATGGCCGGCGTATTTGATACCGAGGCCGGGTTCTCCCCTTCGATAAATACCGCGGTAATCGTCGGCAATTGGAGCCACGTGCACCCAGGGTTTGCAACCCTTGCCGCCGGGTCCGTTGAACTTATAGGGGCTGATATCAATCAGTGTGTTCGTGTGGCCGTGATACGCATGCTCCAGCACAATGATGTCATCGCGGTTGGTGTGCGTCCTTGCCAGCCTGAGGGCAAGCTCATTCGCCTCGCTTCCTGAATTTACGAAGTAGCAAACCCGGAGCGGCTCCGGTAACGTCCGGGTGAGTCGTTGTGCGTAGCGAACAACATTGTCGTGCAGATAGCGAGTATTGGTATTAAGGAGACCCAACTGCTTGCGCACAGCGTCCACTACCTTGGGATGACTGTGACCTACAAGCGGAACATTGTTATATACGTCCAAATAAGCCCGGCCGGTATCGTCGTACAGGTACTGTCGCCATCCGCGCACGATCTTCAACGGACGCTCGTAGGACACGCTGAGATTAGGCCCCATTAGCGAACGCCTTTCGAGCAGGGTGTCGCTCAAGCTCCGCTCTCGCGAAGGGAAACGCTCGGAAGGAATGCCAAGCAACAAATTGGGATCCGGGCACAGATCCGTCCAGATCGCGCGCTCCGACGCCCGAGCTACGCCAGGAAATTTTTCGTTCAGTTCCAGTAAGTCGGTAATGATCTGGAAGTGCAAGTGAGGCGGCCACCCGCCGTTTTCAGCGGCGGCGCCGATGTTGGCGAACGCCTCGCCCCTAGTTACAGGCTGTCCCGTGGAGAGCTTTGCAATACTTTCTTTCGACAGGTGGCCGTAGAGCGTGAAGAACTCCACTGCATCATCTGTCAGGTGCTTCAGGATAACGATCGGCCCGTAGTCGAGCGGAGCCAGGTTATCGGCAATGATGTGCACCTGGCCGTCCAGCGGCGCTCGGGCGTTGGAGCCAGCGTCCAGAAAGAGATCAATTCCGAGATGGACAGTGCGGCGTTCGTCAACAGCGTTTTCGTTTGTCCCGAACAGAGGTGATGTGTAAAGGAGGCGAGGCTCATCATACCGGCCGACGCCAACGGAAGCGTTGGCGGCTCGTAATTCGCGCTCAATGGCTAAGGTCAGTGCAGGCGTCTGTGAGGCTTTTGGATCCGCTCCCAGGAACGTGCTGGCGACGCTCAGATCGAATACGAGACACGGCTCCGTGCGTAGATCAAGATCCACAACGGACGCTGCGGTCTTTCCAATTGTCGCCAGCGATTGCCGGAAGTGCTGTCCTCCTCGCATCGGCGGCAAACCACAAGCATTTCGAAACACGTAATGCGCGAAGCGCTCGTGAATGTTGGCAAGCCGCGCAAGTGCGTCCCATGCCGGCGCTTCAGAGATGGTGACATAGGGATCGTCCGGCACAAGGGTTTTGCGATGGGCCGAGTTAACGACGCTCACCGCAAGACGCATGCGGATCAGTGGAAACAAGATCGCCAGCTCTGTCTCCAAGAGAGGAAACACGCTGTGAAATCCCTCCACCAGTGAGGCCGCCGCCTCCAGCGGTTCGCTCTTGCCCAGGACAGCATAAGCCGCTGCGACGGCCGGTTCGGCCACGACAAGCCCGTGATGCATGTCGCCGAAATCGATGACGCCAATTCCCTGCCCTGATGGACCGTCCGTGCAACTTACGAGAACGTTGTAATCGTTGGCGTCACCATAGATCACGCTTTTCCTCAGAGTCGGAAGCTGTGGGACCACCTGCTTCTCATACTGCTCGAGGACTTGTTCAACCAGCGCCCGACGCGACGGATCTTCAATATGGAAAAGGTACTCGCGGATCCACGCTGCCTGTGCCAAGTCCCATTTAAACTCGCGTGCTGCAGCGGGATGGGAGAAATCCTGGAGAGCGAGGTCGATGTGGCCGAGCAGGCTGCCTAAATTGCGAAGCAGTTCGGGCGTGTGCGGGCGCACCTCCGCTAGAACGCGCCCAGGGAGAAAGCTGAGAAGCCACACGAAGCGTTCTTCACCGTTGCGCAAAGTCGTCCTGACAAATGCCTCACCTGAGCGGGTTAACTGAACCCTCTGCAGCGCCAGACCGGGCGCGCGCTCGGCGAGGTGTGTCAGTGCCGAACACTGCATGTCAATGAAGGCGCGGTCACGACTTGAGTGCATTACTTTCAGAACGAAAGCGCGGCCATCGGAGGTGACGATATGGAAGTTGTTGTCATATTCCCCCGGAAGAGAACTGGCGCTCACTTCGAACTCGTAGAGGTCCCGCACCAGTTGGACTGCCTCGTCTGGCAAAATCGTTTGCGATGATCCGGCCTCTGAGTTCATAGGACCAACTCTATCGGAATCTCCCTCTCAATCTCCGACGGAGGCGATGATGACCATCGAACTCTGAGCATCCCTAGCCCGCAGCCTTTTCCAACGGATCGCCGGTGATGGACTCACTGCTCGGGCCCAAGCTTTGGCCCGCGACGGACCTATTTACTGAAGACTACAATCGGTCATTCCTTGTCGCAACGACTTCTTTTGAAGCTATGAGATTTTGTAGAGAGATAAACAGAATGGAATCTATTATCTGGGTCGATTTTTGGCGAACATATGGAGAAGTAAAAACAGGGGGAGGGGTAGCTAATTTTCTAGTAACCCCAGTTACAGTCTAGTTAACAGCCCTTTTTGCCTTCCTTTGGCAGTGCGCGACCAATTCTGGTTCGCTCTCTCAACGATCGCTGCGGGAGATGAGACATGAGACACTACTCCCTGCCTTTCTGAAAGGCCCTTTGATAGTAGGACGTCGGACTTGCTGTGTATGTGATCGCGGTCACGAAGGTGGGGAGGATCTTCGGACGCCCTTGCCGCCCGAAAGGGATTACGTTGCCGTTGGCATCGTAGCTTTCGCTCGAGACTTCATCATCGGCGTTGAAACTCCAGTTGCCGGATGGGACTGCGTTGAGCGAAGAAGATGCGGACGTTCTGTTCCCCACCGGATCGAGGCCATAGCTTACCGAGCCGTTGTTCTTCGAGGGATCGCTGGTGATGGACTCGCTGGTCAGGCGGTTGATGCCGTCGTAGGTCCAGTTGACGGTGCGCCCGTTCAGCTCGACGACGTTGGCCAGGTTCCCCGTGGGGCCGCGCTGGTAGGAGTAGCCCGCGACTGGGGGAGACGTGTCCACCCACTCCCGACGCCGACAGGCGGCGTGCTCTTCACGGCCGACCGAGCTAATGGATCACCCGCTATTCTCGTCTCTGCGATCGTAGATGCACATGCACCTTGGTATGAGATCCTCCCGATCTCCGCGGAATCTCACGGTTGCGCGATACCAATCTACAAGGCGATAACGTTCCTCAACCGACAGTGTCATACTCATCTTGTTCCAGAACAGGTTGAAATTACGCTCGCGGACCGCCGAAATCGCGACATCAGCTAGCGCTCCCGGTAAGCTTGGTTCGAGGGTTCGAGTATATCGATCCCATTTTGTTCGTGAGTCGGCGCAAATTTGCGAAAACTCAACATCTTCCAATGGATCGAGAATGAAGGATTGAATCTTAGCTAGAAGCTCCTGCTCAAGTGCAGGCGCATAATGCGGTAAGCGACCTGCAAGCAATTCGCGCGTGATCCTCGTGAAGACCCATGTCGCTGTTAGTTCTTCGTGCGTCAGATCTGTCCATTCTTGAATCGCTTCACTGAAGCGATCAAGTTGCCCCGACTCTGTTACAAGCCGTACGAATTCCGCTCTTGTCTCCTCCTTCCGCTGGCGCGAAAAATTGATCAGATAATAGCTATCCACGCCTCCCATCATTTGCAGAACCAACTCGCGAAACCCCTGTTTTAAGGGCACTCTCGCACTCTCTTCCACATCAATGCCAATCATCGGCCAATGCGGCAGGAACCAATCCGTGCTCAGCATCATAGTCAGATAGTCAATCATGCTCATTTCCAGAAGGGCCGAATGGGTGTTGGAAGCCCAGCAAGGTCCTTATAGTACTGGCTAACGGGACATTGATGGCGTTCCGCAGCGTCAATTGCATTCTGCAGGCTATTTCTCGAACTTTCAAATGCTGTCTGATGACCGATCCAAGTTCCTGCCTTCGGATAGCTCGGGTTGGGAGTATCGTACGCTGTATTGAAGAGATCCAGCGGATCAGTCATCATCTCAAAATATCGGGTCTTAACCACGTCTGCGGCTGCGTCAATTGCGTTGTAATACGGTTTGCAGTCTTGGTTATATCCTTTTGTGCAACGACCAGTTGGGACTAGGCTCGAGTAAGGCACTCGGTATGTCACAATTGCCTTGAAGGATGAGGCAATAGTGTTATACGTGCACTCAACTGCCTCCGCGAATTGCTGTACGCCAGCAACTGCACCTAGCGAAACTGCACCCACTACCAGCCCTTTATTCAACCGCGCCTGTGGGTCTCAATGGTCCATAGTCAGGACTCGTTGGAGCCGGATCTCCAGGGATCGGGAAATTGCCGACAGTTGTGTCTGAAGCTCCACTTGGGTCTGAACCATTCACTGGATCACCAAGACCGTAGAGATATCTGTGCACTGACCCCGTACTCAGTGGGTTCCATCCGAGCGGATCCCTTCCCATGAACCTGCCGGTGATTGGGTTGTAATATCTGGCGCGGAGGTAGTAAAGGCCGAGATCGGAATCGAACTGCTCTCCGCGATAGAGGTAAACGTTCGGTGTCTGATTGCCGGTCTGGAGAGAGTTCCCGAAGGCATCGTAGACGTAGGTATCGGTGACCGTGCCCGCAGCGTTCGTCAATTGGCGAACACTGCCGCCGCCGTCGTAGCCGTAGAAGCTGACCGTCCAGGTATTGTTGATGGGCTGGTTCTGGTTGATGCGCTGGAGGCCGTAGGTGTACTGGCGCTCGACCACGCCGGCACCGCTTAGTTCCTCGACCACCTGGGCGTAGCCGGTGGGGTTGAGGTCGTCGACGAGATAGCGGGTGACGATGCCGTTTGCTGACTTCGCTACGCGGTTGCCGTCGCCGTCGTAGAGGATCTGGACGGCGCCACCGTTCATTGAGATGAGATGGTTCTGGCTATCGTAGGCGAAGCTCTTGCCGCCCGAGGCGATCACGTTGCCATTGGCGTCGTAGCTCTCGCTCGAGACCTCATCGTCGGCGTTGAAGCTCCAGTTGCCGGATGGGATTCCATTGAGCGAAGCGGATGCGGACGTTCTGTTCCCGACGGGGTCGAGGCCATAGCTTACCGAGCCGTTGTTCTTCGTGGGGTCGCTGGAGATGGACTCGCTGGTCAGGCGGTTGATGCCGTCGTAGGTCCAGTTGACGGTGCGCCCGTTCAGCTCGACGACGTTGGCCAGGTTCCCCGTGGGGCCGCGCTGGTAGGAGTAGCCCGCGACCTGCGAGACCGCCGTGGAGACGCGATTCAACTGATCGTAGGCAAAGCCGGTGTGGATGCCGTTGGGGTAGGTGACGGTTCCGAGGTTGCTGGCGGTGTCGTAGGTGTACGTTGTGGTGCCTGCTCCGGCGAGGTTTGCGTCCACAACCGAGGTCAGGCGGTTCAGGTCGTCGTAGCTGTAGGTAGCGGAGACGCCGTTGGTGTGGTTCGAGGACATGGACGCGAGGTTGCCGGCGGCATCGTAAGTGTAGCTCAGGGTGCCCTCGGGCGTAGCCTTGGTGGTCAGCCGGTCCATCGAGTCGTAGGAGTACGTCGTGGTGCCGCTGGCGTCGGTCATGGTCTGGCGCTCGCATCTCTCCTAGGTCTCCAAAACCGGGAGACCTAGGGCACCCCAGACCTGAGCCACCCGCCCTCTTCAGAACGCTAGAGTCGATCTAGGAGGGATCATCATCGTGCTCCTCATCGTGAAATACCCCCCCATCCATAGCTTGAAGCAGCGCCTCTCTGCCTTCGTAGTCGGAATGGCTGGGAAAACGGAGAATCTTACAACGGTAGTATTGAAAATCTCGCAACGAAATGTTTGAGAAATCGTAGTAGTCGATAAATGACAACGTGATGTCGTCAGGGCTAACGTACAAGTCTCCACCCTCTCCCCAATAATTCGCTTTGCCTTGGCTACCTAGCGCCTTAACGAGAAGTCGGGAGCGATGCTTCGGAACTACCTTCAATGCAGGCGGGAGGATATCGGTCCCATCAGCAGTTCCCTTATAAAAGAGTTCATCTACCACGATGGATTCAAAAAGCATCTTCCGTATCGGTTCATAGATGTCCAGAGAAGGGCCGACGTTCTCCTTTCGAGCGAAATACACGTTCCACAAGTTTCGAGAACACTCTCGATACGCATTCATAATTGATGTGATGTCTCTCATAGTGGCCACTTCGCTCCTGGGCCGCAAAGCTGACTATTGGCAGGCGGCGCGCAGGCGTCCTTTCTGTCTGGATGGCACTTGCAGTCAGGCGATTGATTGTACTCGTACCAGTGATAATGGACGTTACCGGGGCATCCATGGTTTCCTTGTGAGGTTCCTTGTTGTTCCCAGTAGCACGAAAGTGGGGGACAAGGATTGCATCCATTGGGCTGGGCTGGATTTGGCCCCGGATTGGGTTGAGGGAACGGGCCTTGAAGTGGATCCTGGTGAGCTCGTTTTCTGGCACCTGATATTGCCGAACACGATGCCCAATCGACGAGCAAATCCTGCGGAGCCCCGAGGTATTGACTCACCGCACGCAGTCCACCTCCCTCAGCTTCAAAGATGCAATTGACCTGGTTCCTGAGTGGAGGCAGGGCATAGTGAGCTGTCAATGAAATTGTGCCAATTATGATGAGGTAGTCAAGCCTTACACGGTTGGGTTTTTGAGGCGCAGGCGGCGGCTCAGGGACAGGGAGGACAGGAGCAGCAGCTAGACCCCATGGATCGGATAAATCGACAGGATCGGCGTCGCCGTAGAGATATTTGTGGAGGCTGATGGGATCAGTGGGAACACCGTCGTCTGGATCACGGGAGACAAACCTCCCAGTCAACGGGTTCATGTACCGGGCTCTCAGATAAAGGAGACCTAGATCAGAGTCGTACTCCTCACCCCTATAGAACATGTTGTTGGGCGTCGTGCCGCTGGAAGCCCAGTGGTTTCCGTAAGCGTCGTATTCGTAGGTGTCCGTAACCGCACCAGAAGCGCCTGTCAACTGGCGGAGATTGCCACCGCCGTCGTAACCGTAGAAGCTGATCGTCCAGGTGTTGTTGATGGGCTGGTTTTGGCTGATGCGCTGCAGACCGTAGGTGTACTGGCGTTCAACAACGCCGGCGCCGCTTAGTTCCTCGATGACCTGGGCGTAGCCGGTGGGGTTGAGGTCGTCGACGAGGTAGCGGGTGACGATGCCGTTTGCTGACTTCGCTACGCGGTTGCCGTCGCCGTCGTAGAGGATCTGGACGGCGCCACCGTTCATTGAGATGAGATGGTTCTGGCTGTCGTAGGCGAAGCTCTTGCCGCCCGAGGCGATCACGTTGCCATTGGCGTCGTAGCTCTCGCTCGAGACCTCATCGTCGGCGTTGAAGCTCCAGTTGCCGGATGGGATTCCATTGAGCGAAGAGGACGCCGACGTTCTGTTGCCTACAGGGTCGAGGCCATAGCTCACCGAGCCGTTGTTCTTTGACGGATCGCTGGTGATGGACTCGCTGGTCAGGCGATTGATGCCGTCGTAGGTCCAGTTGACGGTGCGCCCGTTCAGCTCGACGACGTTGGCCAGGTTCCCCGTGGGGCCGCGCTGGTAGGAGTAGCCCGCGACCTGCGAGACCGCCGTGGAGACGCGATTCAACTGATCGTAGGCAAAGCCGGTGTGGATGCCGTTGAGGTAGGTGACGGTTCCAAGATCGTTGGCGGTGTCGTAGGTGTAAGTGGTGGTGGCGCTGGCGTCGGTTATGGTCTGGCGCTTGCCCGTGGCCGCGCAGGTGAAGCTGACACCATCACCACCGAAGCGATGAGGCTAATAAGCGAACCATATTGGAATCGACTCCACCTTACCTTCAGAGGAGCTTATCCACTTCTATATATTGAGTTAAAATGTTTATTATCAACAAAAATATGAAGCGATAAAGAATGACATTGACAGCTTGGTCGCGGCTGTCGCATGGTTAACATCTCGTCAATTGGAACCGATTTCAATTGCTCGATTCGAGGTCTCAAGCTTCTCCCGAGGTAAAAAACATGTCACGGAGCTTCACGCGAAAGATTCTGATGGTCGTGTTCGCAGCGGTTGTGGGTTTCTGCGCGCCGGCCTTTTTGGGAGCCCAAGAAACGCGCGCCACGGTGAGCGGCCGCATTCAAGACCCCAGCACGGCCGCTATCCCCGCAGCCAGGGTTTCGGCGAAAAACATCGAGACGGGTGTGGTCACCACGGCTACCTCGGCAGCAGATGGCAACTACACCATTCCGTTTCTTATCCCCGGCACTTATGTGATCAGCGCGGATGCGCAGGGTTTCAAGACCGCACAGCAGACTAACGTCGTGCTGCATGTGGGCGACAAGATCGAGATCAATCTGAGCCTTCCACTGGGCGCTGTGAGCGAAGTTGTGACCGTCAGCGACACGCCTCCTCTGCTCGAAGCCGGCACCGCCACGCGCGGCGCGCTCATTGACGAAGCACGGGTCCAGCAGCTTCCTCTGGCTGGCCGTAACCCATTCATGCTGGCGCAGCTGGTTCCTGGCGTCCAGTTCCAGGGCAATCCTGCATTCCAGCGCCCGTTCGACAACGGCGACAACGCGAACTTCTCCATCAACGGCGGCCTGCGCCAGTCGAATTCGTTCCTCATTGACGGCGCCCCGGACGATGCTGTGTCCGACACCGCGGGCGATCGTTCGCATGCCAATCTGAACGTTGCGTATATTCCCTCGATTGACGCCACGCAGGAGTTCAAGGTCATCAACAACTTCTACGACGCGCAGTATGGACGCACGGGCGGAGGCATCTTCAACGTATCCACAAAGGCGGGCACCAATGCCATCCACGGCGACGTGTACGACTTCCTGCGTCGCTACCAGTGGGATGCGAACACCGTTTCCAACAAGGCTGCGGGCCAGCCTCGCTATTCTGTGGATCCGGTCACCGGGAAGAACCTTGGCGGCCATACCCTGGACGACTGGGGTGGAGCAGCGGGCGGGCCGATCAAGAAGGATCGCAGCTTCTTCTTCGGATCTTTCGAGAGCTACCACGAAGTCCAACCAACGCCCACTCTTACCACTGTTCCTACGCTTGCGGAACGACAGGGCGATTTCTCCGCTGCCGGTGAACCCATCATTTACGACCCGTGGTCAACCCGTCTGGATGCGAACGGGAATTGCTGCATTCGCGATTCGTTTGCGGGTAACATCATCCCGCAGGCGCGTTTCCAGAACAGCCCCGGGATGCAGTTGATCAACGCGTTTCCCAAGCCGAATGTGGGCACTGGTCTGCTGGTGAACAACTACTCGACCGGCTCGAATACCAGCGAGGACCATTTCAAGAACTACCTCGGTCGCGTGGATCAGAGCTTCGGCGACAAAGAGCGCATGTATTTCCGGTATGCGCACGGCCGCCGCAACCAGGTGGATCACGGATCGTACAACTTTACCGGCCCGCTCTATGACGCACAGGATCCGCTGGGCCGCAGCAACGACAGCGCAGTGGTGGACAGCATCACCGTCTTCTCTCCCCGCGTAATCATGGATCTCCGTGCCTCTCTGGCTCGCTACACCGAGAAGGTGGATCGCTCGACGGTCTACAACTTTGACGACACGAAGCTAGGCTTCAGTGGCGGATTCAACTCGGAGCGCTTCGTGCCCGTGCCTCCGCGCATCAGCTTCGGCAACCAGAGCAACATTCCTGACGCCGGCACTCGCAATCCGCGCTACGGAGTCAGCACGGTGATCGGGTTCCAGCCCAGCGTGCAGATGATCTACGGCAAGCACTCCGTTCATATTGGCGGCGACATTCGCAATATCGCGTTCGGTACGGGCGGCGGATCGTTCGTGTATGGGGGCGGCGCATTCGCTTTCAACGCGAACTTCACCCAGGCCAATCCGACGACTGCTTACAACGGTACCTCCGGGTCGCCGACGGCGAGCCTGCTGCTCGGCACGCCGGCTGCCTCCAACAGCAGCATCAACAGCATCATCCAGTACACGCCGCGCCTTCTGTACCGCTGGTGGTACCAGGGCTACTACGTGCAGGACGACTGGAAGGTGTCGAACCGCCTGACCCTGAACCTCGGCCTGCGGTACGACATCGAAGGGTCGCCTGCGGAGTCGCAGAACCGCATGAACCGTGGATTCAACACCACCGGCACTTCGCCCCTGGCGGGCGCCGCGCAGGCGGCCGATCCTGCTGTTTGCCCTGCCTGCCAGAACTTGGTTGGTGGTCTTAACTTTGCCGGTGTGGGCGGACAATCGGCGGGCGCGTTCAATACTCAGTACAACCACGTGCAGGCGCGCGTTGGCGCCGTATACCAGATCTTCAAGAACATGGTTGCACGCGGCGGTTTCGGCATGTTCTATCTGCCTGAGGCGGCGTTCGGTGCGGCGCAGGGTTTTGCGCAGGACACGGCGTATATCCCCAACAACATTGCCGGCGGCACAACGGCCGATCTCTATATTCCGCGTGGCAACGATCCCAACGCGCCTCCGCTCGCTGACCCGTTCCCGACGGTGCTGCAGCCGGTGGGCAGTTCTCAGGGACTGGGAACGTTCATGGGCCAAGGCATCATCTTCAACAACGTGAATCGCAAGATTCCGCGCGCCGACCAGTGGTCTGCGGGCGTTCAGCAGCAGCTGCCGCACGACATCAAGATCGATCTCTCGTACGTGGGCATGCACACACAGAACATCAACACTAACGACAACCAAGCAGGCGGCGCGCGCAACATCAACGTACTGAGCGACGCACAGATCAAGTCGATCCGCCAGACCGTCGGCACGACCCCGACGGGCAACGGCGGGACCTACCAGACGGCCTCGCAGTACGTGGGCACGGCTGTGGCAAACCCGTTTGTCGGCCAGGTTCCGAACACGAATCTGAATGGCGCAACTCTCTCTCGTCAGCAACTGCTTCTGCCCTACCCGCAGTTTCTGGGGATTGCGTACGGACAGGAGTCTGTGGGTCAACTCTGGTACAACGCTGCTCAGGTCCTGGTTGAGAAGCGTTACAGCAACGGCTTCTCCATCATGGGCTCGTACACGTGGTCGAGGACTGAGGAAGCCCTGGCCTTCCTGAATCCGCAGGATCGGGCTCCGCACAAGAACGTGGGCGCGAACGATCGTCCCCAGCGCCTGGTGATCTCGGCTCTGTACGAACTGCCTTTTGGTCACGGTCATCGCCTATTAGGTAATGCGAGCCGCCCTGTCGAGCTGGCGGTGGGTGGATGGCAGCTCAACCTGATCGAGACGATCCAGTCGGGCACGCCGGTTGGACTTCCTTCTAACGCGAACCTGATCGCAAACCCGACGGCTGCAAGCAAGAGTCGCCAGACATGGTTTAACCCTTGCGTGCAACTGGCTCCTTCGTTCGACAGCAAGACGGGGACCTATACGCCGGGCGCCACGACAGTGCAGGGGCAACCCAGCTCTTGCGCACCGGTGTGGCAGGTGATCAACAGCTCGAACCTGGACTATCGCGGAACGGGTTTCTATACTTCCGCGATTCGCAATCCGGGCGCGCCGATTGCCGATCTCTCGCTCATCAAGTCCCTCAACTTCACCGATCGTTACAACGCGCAGATCCGGCTTGAAGCGTTCAACGTGACGAACACCTGGATTCCAAACGGCCCGAACATGAACGTGACGGGCTCTACGTTCGGCACCATTTCCAACTCGCAATCGAACATCAGCCGCCAAGTGCAGCTGGGATTCAAGTTCAATTTCTAACCATCCTTGAAGCGCAAGAAAAAGGCCGGACTGAATCGCAGTCCGGCCCTTTTCTTTTTCCCTGGCTCAGGCAAAGTCTGCGATGTTTGCCGGATTGGCGCTGTGTGCGCCACTATCCAGCCAGCGAAGCGCGAGCGTGCCCAGGCACGACAGGTCAGCTCGGAAGACTGGCGGGCCCTAACATATGCCTGCGCAAAGAACCGGAACGCCGTTATGACGCGGCAGGGATCTCTCGGCCTCGCAGGTAGGTGGCCAGGAGGCGTCCGGATTGATCCCACCGGGTGAGATTGACGAAGTCCCCTGGCGCAAGGTGCGTTGCGTTGCCGCGCAGCATGGCCGCAGGATTATGCGACGCCAGCCGTACGCCTTGCTCGACGCATGCAGACGTACACTCCATGAATTTACGCACCGCCTGATTCAGCATCAGCACCGAGCCGGCGAGGGTCTCTATTCCCTGCTCCAGATCCCGCGTTACGAGCGCACGGCCGTGGTCAGCCGTGACCCACTCGTCGCCGACCATGAACTTGCCGTCACCCATGCCCGCGCCGGGCAGCGCGTCGGTGATCAGGATCGCGCGATTGGGGCCCTTACATTTCCACCAGAGTCGTACCGCTTCAGCTGCGACGTGAACTCCATCGCAGATCAGGTCCGCGAACAATCGATCGTCGTCGAGCACCACTCCGAGGATGCCGGGGTCACGGTGGTTGAGCGGCCGCATGGCGTTGAAGGTGTGGGTTGCCGACACCGCCCCAGCTTCGATGGCAGTCAGCGTCTCTTGAGACGAGGCATTGCTATGGCCGACGGAACATGCAACCCCCTGGGCTGTTGCATGGCGGATCAGTTCGACCGCGGAAACTCGCTCATACTCCGAAGCCGCATATGGACCGGCATCCGCTTCGGGGGCGATCGTCATCATGCGGATCATGCCGCCGGCTGCCGCTTGCAACCTGTCGAACAGCTCGAGGCTTGGCGGCTGCAGATCCTGGGACGGGTGCATGCCGCGCTTGGAATGCGAGAGGAAGGGGCCCTCGATGTGAATCCCGAGAGGAGCGGCTTCGCCGGCCGGTCGATCGCGGTCACGTGCTTCGGCGATGGACCGGGCCATGCGCTCCAGCGCCTGGAGGGTGAAGTCCACCGGGGCTGTCACCGTAGTGGGAAGGAAGTACGCAACCCCATGCCGGGCCAGGAACCTGCGCATCGCGCGCATCTGACCATCGTCCGCTGTCATCACGTCAATGCCAGTTGCGCCGTGCATGTGCACGTCAAAGAGCCCGCTGCCGAGCACCGTGCTTTCGTGTGCCAGCGCTTTGGGATCTGTTCCGATGGCAGTCAGACGGCCCTCCTCGTCCATATCGAGGACGGGGAAATCCACCGCGCGATCGTGGAGCAACAATGTTCGTGCAACGAGAGTATTGTGCATTTGGTGTAAGCCAGTGCTCAATTCTGTTTTGACCGTTTGAACGAGTCCGCAGGCAGGCTGTTGACAGTGCAGTAACGATCAGTGCATTCTTTCCTCGCACCTGAATTTGGAATCGATCCCATGATATAGCGTCTGGGCACCATCGCCCGTTCAAGCATCCCCCTCACGAGGAACAATGAAGATTACAGCACAGCTTCTCAGGTGCAGCACTGTCGGGGCCCTCGGCGGCCTGTTGTTTGGCTTTGACACCGCCGTCATCTCCGGTACCACCCAGCAGCTAAGCGAGGTGTTTCGCCTCTCCGCGGTTGCGCTCGGCATCACCGTCTCCATCGCGCTTTGGGGTACGGTGGCGGGTTGCGCGGGTTCAGGGGTTCTCGGCCAGAAGCTGGGCGGGCGTTCCGCCCTACGGGTCATGGCCATGCTTTACATCATCTCTGCCATCGGTTGCGCCGCGGCATGGAGCTGGCCCGCGCTGCTGGTCTTTCGCTTCATCGGGGGCCTAGGCATCGGCGGCTCCTCGGTCCTCGGCCCGGTCTACATCGCCGAGGTAGCGCCTGCTCGCTGGCGGGGACGCCTGGTCGGCATCTTCCAAATCAACATCGTTCTGGGAATTCTGGCCGCTTACCTTTCGAATTACATCATCTCGACCATGAACCTGGGAGCGGCGGAGTGGCGCTGGGAACTTGGGATCGCCACCTTGCCCGCCGTGCTCTTCCTGGTGATGCTCTACACAATCCCGCAGAGCCCTCGGTGGATGGCGGCACGCGGGCGGTCCGCTGAAGCGCTGGCTGTGTTGCGCGAATTGGGCTCAGAGAACCCGCAGGCCGAGATCGCCGCGATTGAGGCGTCTCTGGTTTCCACCGGGAACCACGAAGACGTGCCTCTCTTCCAGCGCCGGTACGCGCTGCCGATCTTCCTCGCGGCATCGATTGGCCTGTTCAATCAGCTTGCCGGCGTCAATGCCATCCTCTATTACGCTACCGACATCTTCCGCGCCGCCGGTTTCAGCCGCCTTTCCGGTAATCTGCAATCCGTCCTGATTGGCCTGATGAACCTGGTGGGCACGTTTATCGGAATGTCGCTGATCGATCGCGCCGGTCGGAAAACGCTGCTCATCTTCGGGTCGATCGGCACGGGGTTCTGCCTGGCTGGTGTGGCGGCGGTGTTCTTCTCGCATTCGCACCCTGAAATGCTGGTTTGGCTGTTGATGGCGTTCATCTGCTTTTTCGCCGCCTCACAGGGTGCGGTCATCTGGGTATACATCGCAGAGGTGTTTCCCACCCAGGTGCGGTCGAAGGGGCAGAGTCTCGGAAGCGGCTCCCACTGGATCATGAATGCCATCATTGCCTTTGCCTTTCCGGTGGTTGCGCAACGCTCCAGCGGAGCTCCGTTCCTGTTCTTCGCGAGCATGATGGTGCTGCAACTCATTGTCGTATGGCGCGTCTATCCTGAGACCAAAGGACGCACTCTGGAGGAACTCCAGGCTGAACTGCAAGGGGCCGACTAGGGCGGAGACTCGAATGGGGTATGCGCGGCGAGCGACCTCCATGCATACCCCATTTGCGCGCGTTTAGATCACTCGGCGGGAACGGCCGGCCTGGTCTCCCCGAAATCTGGTCCGAAGTAGCACTTCTCCACGAGCATGCAGAAGATGTGCTCCAGTGCGATGTGCGCCTCCTGGATATTCATGGTGACGCTGGAGGGCACGACGATGGAGTAGTCGCACAGCTCTGTCATGCGGCCGCCGCCGTTGCCGGAGTATCCGATGGTGGCAATCCCCATCTGCCGCGCGCGATGCAGGCCCTTGATGACATTCTTCGAGTTCCCCGACGTGGAGAGGGCGAAGAAGACGTCGCCTCTCTGTCCGAGAGCCTCAATCTGACGTTCAAATACATTCTGGTAGTCGTAGTCGTTGCCGATGGCCGTCAGAATCGACGTGTCCACGGTCAGGGCGATGGCGGGAAGCGCCGGACGGTCCACCGTCAGGCGTGATACGAACTCCGCCACCAGATGCTGCGAATCGGCAGCCGACCCGCCGTTGCCGGCCACCATCAGCTTGCGCCCTTGCTTCATGGCCTGCGCCGTACGTTCCGCCGCCGCGGCAACGGTCTCGGCGATCTGCGGATCCTCGAGCACGCTCTGCATCACTGCGATTGACTGCTTCAGTTGCCTCTTCACGATGGCGGTCAACTGCTCCGCCGGGAGTGTTCCCTGACTCACGCTCAACCTGACTCTCCTTTACAAACTGATTCGCAAGCTGTCCGGCTCGCTCATGTCGACCACGGCTTCGGCAAGCTGCCCAAGGTGTGCGCCGTTCACCATGACATCCACTGCGATGGCCCGGCGGCGTCCGCGCTTGTACGCCGAGCGCGGAATTGTGATGGTGACCGGATGGCTCGCCACTGAGTGCGCCGCTACCATGAATCTCAGCCGGCCCTGGGAGCTCAGCCATTCCGCCGGAAGTACCAGTGCCGCTTCGACCTGCAGGGGCTCCGGGCTGTGATTGCGCACGCGGATCTCCAACGCGCACGGTTGTCCCGCGACTGCGACCGCCTGGTATGGATAGATCTGCACCCATGCGGGATCGAGTCCGAAGTTCGTTACCGGATTGGCAATGAGACTGGCGAAGATTGCATCCTGCCGCTGGGCGCGCGCCACGAACTCCTGAATCATTCCGTCGTTCAGCTTGAACGGCTCACCGTGGCCTGGGGCGATGAGCTGCGGCTTCATCTCCTGAACGTTCTGGATGGAGCGGAGATAATCACCCACCCGCACATCGTTGCGGTAGATCAGGTTGTGCGTCAGCTTTATTTTGTCGTAGCTGAAAAAGGCATCACCAGTAAACGCCACCGGAGTTTCGTCGATGGTGGTGAATAGCGCCATCTGGTATTCGGTGTGGCCGGGCGAGTGCATTACGGTGAACTCGTACTCCTCCCACTGGAAACGCTCGCCGTGCTGGAATGTGCGATCCACCTCAATGGGTTCCGCCAGGATGCAGCCCAGGTTACGCCCGCGCGGGTTGCGGAAGATCTCCCGATTATTCTCGTAGCACCAGATTCGTGTTCCATAGCGCCGCGCGAGATGTGCAAATCCGTTCACGTGATCGTCGTGGATATGCGAGGCTACCGCCACGTCGAAGCTGCTCACGCCATGTTCCGACTGCAGCGCTCTGAGGCTGTGCTCCACGAAGCGCATGCGACCGTAGGTGTCAGTGGCATCGCGGAAGCATTGGAAAAAGTTCCAGCTTGCCGATCCGTAATCGACCAGCATGGCCTTTCCGCTCTTGCTCAGAATGGCGTAGAACGTGGAGGTGGGAAGCGGGTGCGCTATGAGGTGAGGGCTTACCTGTGTGGACTTGAATTGATACGTCGGCGTGCCGGTTGGCTTCCAGTAGTGATACCACTCCAGCAGATGAGCCTGCACCTGCTGCATCGCGGGACCAGGATCGCGTATTGGCTCTCCGTGGGAAGGGCACAAGAGGTCCGGCTTTGTGTCGATCAGTTCGTTGACGGAGTAGAGGGAAAAATCGACGCCCTCGTGCTCGCCGTAGAAGTACTGCAGGTCGTAGAGGTTTTGGACTTTCCCGCTCGCAAAGAGGAGGTCTCCGCAGAACGCGGTCCGCTTGCCATCGATTTGCGCAACCAGAGTGATCGAACCGATGGTGTGCCCGGGTGTTGGCTGCACAAAGAACGAGTAGCTCCGCCAATCGAAAGTTTCGTAGTCGTGGAGCAGCTTGGAAACAGGCACATTCTGTGTGAGGGAGAAGAACTCGTTTCGCACCTGGTAGAGATCGAAGACCCGGCGATTGGCCCAAAGCCGCTCCACGTCTTCGAACAGGTGTCTCTCGTGCGCCGGGACAGCGATGGGAATGCCTCGCGCATTCGCCAGCAGATCACCCTGGGCCTGATCCCGGTGATAGTGCGTGTGCAGAATGAGCTCGATTTGAGTGACACCGAGTTCCGGCAGAAAGTCCAGAATTCTTCCCGAACCGAAGTCGACCAGCAGCCCGCGTTCACCGTTGCGCACCAGGTACACGTTGCAGGTGTCCTGGAGCACAAAGAGATTCTCCGACAACTGTGCAGGGCGATTGCTGGTGGCAAAGGACCTGCCGGGCGGCGCCGCGGCCCATGCATCTCCAGCAGTCTGCGGAACCACGAGCGCACCCGCGGCTACCTGCAGGAATCCGCGGCGTGTGACCGGAAACGGTGGTTTTTCGCTCATAGGGCGCTACACGAGAGACCGAAGCGTCCAGACTGCCTCGAAGCTCGGGCGGCCCACAGTCTGGCACGTTTGGAATCGATACCACTTTCATGGTGGGCCGCGTATCCACAGATGTCAAGCTGGATAATCGCCGTCGCATCGGCCAGTGCTCAGCAAGAGCCCCGCAGAACCAACTCCACATCCAGCGTAGTGATGGCGGATGCGGGCTTGCGGTGGTCCATTTCGTCAAACAGCAACTCCGCCGCCCTCGTGGCGATGCGGGTAATAGGCTGGCGTACCACGCTAATGGGCGGATCGAGAACGTCGGCCAGATCGAAATCGTCGAAGCCGATCAGTCCGATCTGTCCTGGAATGCGAACGCCGAGTTCCTTCAGGACTTTGTAAATGCAAACGGTTGTGGTGTTCTTAGTCGAGAAGATTGCATCTACCCGGTCAGCACCGCGGATGTGCCGCAGAAGAGCTGACTGGGTAGAGACAAAGTCCTCGGCCCCCAGTTCAGCGAGGTAGGGCAGGCCGGCTTCCCGCACCACATCCTTATGCGCTTGGAAGCGCTTCTGGCTCGTGAGCAGCCCACCGTATCCACCCACGCAGAGGATACGTTTGTAACCCCGATCCACCAGGTGTTCAACTGCTACCCGCGCTCCGCCGTAGTTGTCTGCCAAAACAGTGGTGAGCGAAGCATCCGCCATGGGCCGGTCAAAGCAGACCACCGGAAATGCAGCGTGCTGGAGCAGAGTGCGGCTGGAGCCCGGGGAGGGTGCCAAGATCATGCCGTCTACCCGGCGGCGAATGAGCGCGCTGACCTCTTGCTCCTCTTTGCGCGGATCGTTCTCCGATGCGGCCAACAGCACCAGTGTCCCGTGCAGGCCGGCGACCTCTTGAATGGCGGCCGCCGAGGACGAAAAGAAGGGATCGGCTACTGTCGGAACGATCAGGCCGATGGTGTTGGAAGGCGCCCCCTTCAACGCGCGCGCCGCGAAACTGGGCTCGTAGCCGAGCTCCTGCATGACGGCGCGCACCTTGGCCAGGGTCTTGGGACTAACGTTCTTCCCACCGTTAATAACGCGGGAAACGGTGCCGGACCCGACGCCGGCAATGCGCGCCACGTCGGCGAGTGCAGGCGCTGAAACTTTGACTTTCTTGCGAGCGCGAATCATCGAGCGAGTGCTCCAAAGTCCCTTGCAAGCCTTCCGGGCAACCGGCCCGAAACTCTACAGATAGGGGGTGGAAAGGATTATAGTTGCTTCCTTGACACGGTCCTAGCGATTCCGTATAGTCCGAAGTACCCGCATTATGGAATCGATTCCAATACGGAATCGCCTCGCGCCTGCAATCCTTTTCGGTTGCACCGTGGGATCTCTTCGAGGGGTGGTATGGGCGTTCGTAGTGAAGTTCCATTCTTTCGCAGGCATGTGGCCTCGGTTTTAGTGGCAGGTCTGGTTTTTACAGCTCATTCGCTCGTTGCCCAGCAGCCGAATGGATCCGTCAATGCACCGGCTGCCAGCGCTCTCCCCGACGGACAGTGGCCTGCCGAAGCGCGCGGCCTGCGGCTGCACATGATCGGCAACGCACATATCGATGCTCCCTGGCTCTGGCCCCTCTCGGAGACTAACGCGGTCGTTCACAGTACCTTCCGCTCCGCCCTTGAGCGCTTGAAGGAAGATCCCGAAGTCAAGATGACGACGAGCTCATCGCAGTTTTATGAGTGGATTGCCGACAGCGATCCGGCGATGCTTGCCGAAATCCGCAAACGTGTTGAGGAAGGGCGCTGGGACCTGGTGGGTGGCTGGTGGGTGGAGCCTGACGTCAACATCCCCAACGGAGAATCGCTGATCCGCCAAGGCCTTTACGGACAACAAACATTGAGGCGGCTTTTCGGCCTTCGTGCCAGCGTCGGCTACAATCCTGACTCGTTCGGCCACACCGGCAGCCTGCCGCAGATCCTGAAGCTGCAGGGCATGCCGTATTACGTCTTTATGCGCCCGAATGCCACCGAAAAGCAGCTTCCATCGAACCTCTTCTGGTGGCAAGGAATCGATGGCACGAAGGCTCTCACGTTCCGCATCCCACTCGCCTATGACGATCCGGGCGACGTGCGCAGCCACATGCTCAAGGAGATTGACCTTCTGCATGGGCAGACGGTGCGCGACGACATGGAGTTCTACGGCATCGGTGATCACGGCGGCGGTCCCACGAAGATCAATATCAGTTCCATCCATCGCATCCAGCACGAGACTGGCGCGCCCGAACTTGTCTTCAGCACGCCGGACCAGTACTTCTCGGAGATGAGCAAGTCTTCCTCTCTGGGCCAGATTCACACGATTGCCGATGACCTGCAGCATCACTCGGTGGGGACGTATACCGCAGGTTCGGAGCTCAAGAAGCTGAACCGCTCCACCGAGTCTGTGCTCGCCACTGCCGAAAAGATTTCTGCCATCGGCAACATTGCATGGGGGGCGACTTACCCCAAAGAAGATTTCACGAAGGCCTGGAAGAAGGTCCTGCTTCTACAGTTCCATGACAGCATGGCCGCCACCACACTGCCCTCTTACTTTGAAGCCGCCCGCGATGGTTTCGGCCGAGCGCAGGACATTGCTCATGATGCCATGTATCTGGCTGCCCAGAAGCTTGCCTGGCAGATACCCACAAGCGATCCTGACTCGAAGTACCTGGTTGTATTCAACCCACACGCCTGGAACACCAACTTGCATATCGAGTACGACCTCGGCTGGAACACCAAAAACCCGTCAGCGCTCGAAGATGAACATGGCAGCCCGATACCGTTCCAGTGGATCCCGGCGACGACCACAGTGAGCGACCGCGTGGGCCTGGCTGCCGACGTACAGGTTCCCGCAATGGGCTACCGGCAGATTCGCCTTCACAAGGTGGCTTCGGCTTCGCCAACGCCTTCCGCGCTCCACGTGAGCGATAGCGAACTTGAAAACGCGCATCTCAAGGTTCGCATGTTTGCCGACGGAACGATTTCTATCTTCGACAAGAAGAACAATCGCGAGGTGCTTCGCGGAGCTGACACCCGCAATGGCGGAGGGATGCGCGCCATCGTGCTGGATGATCCGAGCGACACCTGGAGTCACCACGTTCGCTCCTACGACCGCGAGGTCGGCACTTTCGCTCTGCAGGAAACGAAGGTCCTCGAAGATGGGCCACTTCGCGGACGCGTGCGGGCCCGGTATACCTACGGCGCCTCGCGCCTCACGATCGACTACATCCTCTATGCTGACAGCCGTGAGCTGGAGGCACGTGTCTCACTCGATTGGCATGAGCACCAGAAGATGCTCAAGTTCGCGTTCCCGGTGAACGTGGATGAACCGAAAGCCACCTACGAGATCGCCTACGGAGCCATGCAGCGCGACACGAAGGGTGACGAGAATCCTGGTCAGCGCTGGGTGGACGTGAGCGGTGCGGCCGGCGGTCAGGCCTGCGGCCTGGGCGTTGTGAACGATGCAAAGTACGGCTATAGCGTGGACGGCAGCGAGTTGCGCGTATCGATCGCGCGGTCCGCGGTGTTCGCGCACCATGAGCCGCGCACCCTTCAGGCCGGCGTTGATTATCAGTGGATGGATCAGGGAGTGCAGAACTTCCGCATGCTGCTGGTGCCCCACGCCGGCACCTGGCAAGACGCCGATCTGACGCGCACGGCAGAGAAGCTGGTTACGGAGATTCCCATTATCTATCAGGGCATCCATCCGGGCACCCGTCCGGAGTCTGACGGCTTCATGAATGTCGATGCAGACGATATCGTCATCTCCGCTGTGAAGCAGGCGGAAGTTGGCGCTGATACCATTCTCCGCGCTTACGAGACACAGGGTCGGGCAGCCCACGCGCATATCGACCTGCGATTCGCACACACGTCCTGGACGGGTGACTTCAGGCCGTTTGAGATCAAGACGCTGCGCGTGAACGAAAAGACCGGCAAGGTCACCGAGGTAAACGCACTTGAAGAGTAGCTGCATACACGCAAACCGAGCAGCAGGCGACGAGGAATATTGATGCTGGCAGGTATCGACATCGGCGGGA
This sequence comes from Occallatibacter riparius, assembly GCF_025264625.1. Lineage (NCBI taxonomy): Bacteria > Pseudomonadati > Acidobacteriota > Terriglobia > Terriglobales > Acidobacteriaceae > Occallatibacter > Occallatibacter riparius. The sequence goes on along the minus strand of NZ_CP093313.1, from coordinate 3,209,981 downwards.
CGAAGACAGCGGTGATCCTGGCTGAAGACCCCACCCGCATTCTTTTCCGGGAAGAGTTTCCCACCCGTCCCGACCTTGGGCCCGAGCAGGCCATCGAGAAGATTGAGAGCCTGATCGCTTCTGCGCTCGCGCTACATCCCGGCCTTGGCGAATTGCGCCTGGGTGTGAGTTGCGGTGGCCCCCTTGATCGTCACCGGGGTATCATCCAGTCCCCGCCCAATTTGAGACGCTGGGTGGATGTGCCTATCAAGCAGATTCTCGAAGCCCGGTTCGGAGCACCGTGCCTGGTGGAAAACGATGCCAACGCCGGAGCGATTGCTGAACACCGCTACGGCGCCGGCAGCGACTGCCAGAATCTGATCTTCCTCACGATGGGGACGGGCTTCGGCGCGGGTCTCATCCTCGACGGCGAACTATACCGGGGTTCCAGCGAGATGGCCGGCGAGATCGGACATGTTCGTCTTACCGAGGATGGTCCCGTCGGTTACGGGAAGAGCGGATCCGTTGAAGGTTGGGCGAGCGGTTGGGGCATGGCGCAGTTTGGCACCGAGATGGTCAGCACGGCCACCGCGAACGGAGAATCCACTTCACTGGCGAACATTGCTGCCAGCGGACAGCTCACGGCCCGGGACATCGGCATGGCGGCAGCCCAGGGTGACGGAATGGCGCGCCGCATCGTTGAGCGCACAGGCGTGAAGCTCGGCCACGCTCTCGCAATACTTGTCGACGTCCTCAACCCTGAGCGCATCGTGATTGGCGGCCTGGCATTGCGCCTTGGAGACATGCTTTTCGAACCCGCGCTGGCAGCGATGAAGAACGAGGCTCTGGAGCAGAGCGCGCGGGTGTGCCAGGTTGTACCGGCCCGACTTGGCGAGCGCATCGGGGACGTTTCAGCTCTCTGCGTCGCCCAGGGCCTCTCGCGTTCCGCACCCACCCTGCGCGTGTAACCGCCGTGCCACGTTCCAACTTACGGGATCATTCATGAGCAGCAGCCAGCTTACAAAGCAGCAGAGACTTCAGTCGCGCGATTTACGATGGCTTTGATGAGATTCTGTGTCCCGCCTATGCTGTGGAGGCTGCCGACACCATGGGTGCAGGCGTTTGATTTGTGGCAGGTGTTCTTCCTGCGCCGCTGGTACGCGACTGGATGAGTCGACAGTTTGCAGCATCGTCTCAATAGCTTCGGCTGATTCCTTCACCCATTTTTTAGGAGCCGTCGTGAATCGCAGAAATCTCTTGAAAGGCTCGGCTGTCGCACTCGCCACCTGCGCCGCTTCCAAAATCAGCGGCCAACCAGCGCAGGGCGGGGCCCTCCCATTGCCTGCGTTCGTTCCTGCCCTGCCCGGCATCTGGAAGGCTACGATCGGCGCGCCGGAGGCTTTCACGCATGTCTCCAGTCGCACGATCCCGCCCGATGTTGCCGCACTCCAGCGGATGAGCGCTCCCCCAGAGCCGCCGATTGCGCTAAGCAGCGCGGTGATTGAACCGCGCGGATGCCGCATCACCCTGCCGCTGGCAGCCCACGAAAACATCTTCGGCTTCGGCCTGCAACTCCTTTCGTTCGCACAGCGCGGGAAAAAGAAAACCATTCGCGTCAACGCCGATCCGCGGCTCGATACCGGCGACTCGCACGCGCCGGTACCGCTCTACATCAGTACGCGCGGTTACGCAGTATTTGTGGACACCTGTCGCTATGCCAGCTTTTATTGCGGCGACGCCAGGCGGAAGCCGGGAAAGCCCTCGTCTGCAGCGCAGTTGGGGGTTCCCACGCCTGACTCGCTGCGCAATCTGCCGTCGGAAGAGCCCGGGGAGATCACAGTCGAAATTCCCCGCGCTGCAGGCGTGGATGTGTACGTTTTCGGCGGTCCGACGATGCTCGACGCTGTCCGCCGCTACAATCTCTTCTCCGGAAACGGCGTAGAACCGCCAGAGTGGGGACTTGGGTTCTGGTATCGTGCGGTGGGGTCGGCCGATGCGAAGCAGGTTCTCGCCATTGCCAGCGATCTGCGCGACAGCAAGATTCCCTGCGATGTGCTCGGACTCGAACCGGGATGGCAAAGCCATGCCTATTCCTGCTCCTTCGCATGGGACAAGGGGCGCTTCCCTGATCCACCCGCATTCGTTGCCGATGTAGCGCGTCTCAAGTACCGCATGAACTTATGGGAGCACGCGTTTACCCACCCGTCTTCGCCCATCTTCGAACAACTTCAGCCGCACTCGGGCGATTATGGAGTGTGGGGCGGCCTCGTACCTGATTTCGCGGCTCCGCCCGCCCGCGACATCTTCGGCGATTACCACGGCAAGACGCTCATCGATATCGGGATCGACGGCTTCAAACTCGACGAGTGCGACAACTCCGACTTCACGCGCGGCTGGTCATTCCCTGAGTTCTCGCGATTCCCATCCGGCGTGGACGGCGAGCAGATGCACCAGGTCTTTGGCCTCCGTTACCAGGACGCGATTCTCCAGCAATTCCGGCAAAGGAACAAGCCCACCTACAGCCTCGTACGATCCAGTGGCGCTCTCGCCGCGCCCTACCCGTTCGTGCTCTACAGCGACTTGTACGATCACCGCGACTTCGTGCGCGCACTTGTCAATTCCGGATTCAGCGGCCTGCTGTGGTGCCCAGAGGTGCGCGATGCCGTCAGTGAGCAGGACCTGATTCGCCGTCTGCAGACCGTGGTTTTTTCGCCGCTTGCGATGGTCAACGCGTGGTATATCAAAAATCCGCCGTGGAAGCAGATCGATCAGAAGAAGAACAATGCCGGGGATCTCGCCGAAGGATGGCAGCAACTGGAGGCCCGCTGCCGCAGCATCATCGAGTGGCGCATGCGCTTGCTCCCTTACCTGCGCGGCGTCTTCGCGCGTTACGCCCTTGACGGCACTCCTCCTTTCCGCGCGCTCACGCTCGACTTCCCCGATGACGAGAGCCTGCACGCGGTCGATGATCAGTACATGGTGGGGGACAGAATGCTTGTGGCGCCTCTCTTTGCCGGAGAGGAGTCGCGCAAGGTTGTGCTTCCCCGAGGCAATTGGCACGACTTCTGGACCGGAGAGTCCGTCGAGGGCGGCCGCTCCTTCACCGTGCCGGCTTCCTATGAGAACATTCCGGTTTACGTGAAGGCCGGCTCCGTTGTCCCGTTGGGCGGGACCGCTCTAACAACAGATGACCCGGCAACACGCGACCTGACTGTGGCCGTATTCGGAGACGGCTCGCTGCCCTGGAAACTCGACGGTCCTTCCGGCTTCGAGGTTCGCTCCACAGGCCCCGGCAGAGTCGCCGATCGAGGCCTGGGGACAAAGCCGCACGGTTATCGTGTCGTAAACGTGAAACAGATGACCAAGACCTAGCGCTGGAGGGCAACCGCGCACCTGCAACGGGTTTTGCAGCAAACTGTATTGTCTATCGCAATCAAACGTCAGTCCTGAATCCAAATGGGGTAGTCATGCTCAATCGTCGTAGGTTTCTCGCCGTTGCTTCTGCCGCCGCTGGCGCAGCCATCGTCAACAAGAGCGTTCCCGCTGCGGCGCAGAGCCCGGTCTCCGCCGCGTCCTCATCTGAGGACCTCGTCCGCTACGTGAACGTGTTTATCGGCACGGGGGGACACGGCCACTGCTTTCCCGGAGCCACTGTGCCCTTCGGCGCTGTGCAGTTCAGTCCCGATACCGGTATTCGCGATTGGGACTGGTCGTCTGGATATCACCACGACGACACCACGCTCATGGGCTTCAGTCACACACACCTCAGTGGAACCGGCGTGGGCGACATGCTCGATTTGCTGCTTGTGCCGCGCACCGGCAATGTCGTCCTTGAGCCTGGCACCGATCCTGAAGCCCGCAAGAATCCGGAAGGCACTTACCGGTCGCACTTTTCGCATGACGACGAACACGGTGAGGCGGGCTACTACTCGGTGCTCACCCGAAGTTCGGGCGGCAACAAAATCAAGACTGAGCTCACCGCCACGGAACGCACTGGCTTGGCCCGCTTCACGTTTCCCACTGGCGAACCTGCACACATTCTCCTCGATTGGCATCACGTCTACGGAACAGAGAGCGAAGTCAAATCCGCAGAGCTCTCCGTTGTCAGCGATACCCTTGTGATGGGAGGCCGCCGGGTCAACAAATGGGCTCCGGACCGAGAGATCTACTTCGCCACGGAATTTTCCTCGAAGCCCTCCAAGGTAGAAGTGTTCGTCGATGACAAGCCTTCCGACGACCGCAGCGTTGACGGGCGAAATCTCAAGGTCGCGTTCCACTTCGAGCCGGGCTCAACTGTGCTGGTGAAATCGGGCATCTCCATGGTCAGCGCCTCGAACGCTCTCGGCAATCTGCGTAAAGAGCAGCCGGGGTTCGATTTCGAAGCTATCCGTGCTGCGGCGCGGCGAATGTGGCAGCATGAGTTGTCGCGCATCCGTGTGGAGGACCCGAGTGAAGAGCGCAAGACCATCTTCTACTCCAGCCTCTATCACATGATGTGCGCGCCAACCCTGGCAGATGACTGCAATGGCCAGTACCGCGGGCTCGATAAGCAGATTCACCAGCTCGCCGCCGGCGAGCACAACTACAGCACTTACTCCCTTTGGGATACCTATCGCGCCCTTCATCCCTCATTCACTCTGTGGCAGCGCGATCGCGTGCCTCGCCTGGTGAACTGCCTCATCCGCATGGGCGAGGAAAGCATCTACGGATTTCCCATCTGGCCCCTCCAGGATGGCGAAACATACTGCATGCCCGGGTACCACGCGGCCAGCGTCATGGCGGAAGCGTGCGTTAAAAAGATCCCCGGCATTGACTGGAAGCGCGCCTATGCCACAATGCGCAAGCGCAATATGGACGACGACTACATGGGCCTTCCTGATTATCGGCGCATGGGTTACATCCCCGCAGATAGCGGAGGAGAATCGATCGGCAAACTGGTGGAGTATGTCTATTGCGACTGGGCATGCTCCCACGTTGCTGACGCTACCGGCCACCCTCAGGACGGGGAGATCCAGCGCCGGCGGTCGCAGAACTACAAAAACGTGTTTGACAAGCAAACGCAGTTCATCCGGCCGAAACTTGCGAGCGGGGAATGGATTCCGAATTTTGATCCCAAGGCCACCGGTCACATTCCGCACCATCGCGACTACACCGAGGCCAATGCCTGGCAGAGCACCTTCTTTATCCAGCACGATGTGAAGGGTTACATGCATCTGTTCGGCGGACGCGAGCCGTTTGCGGCAAAGCTTGACCGGCTCTTCACGGAACAGCCCGGCGTCACCAACGAAGTGGTTGCCGACATGACTGGGAATATCGGCCAATACGTCCACGGCAACGAGCCGAGCCACCACATTACATATCTGTACGCCTGGGCCGGCCAGCCCTGGAAGACGCAGGAACGGGTACGCGAAATTCTGCTCACGCATTACCGCAACGACTACGACGGTCTCGACGGAAACGAAGACTGTGGCCAGATGTCCGCGTGGTTTGTCATGAGCGCCATGGGCCTGTACGCAGTCGATCCGGTCAGTGCGACCTATGTGCTTTCAGCGCCGCTATTCCAGCGCGTCACCCTTGCTCTCGGCGACGGACGCGAACTCGTGATTGAAGCCAAATCGTCCGGCGGGAACCGAGAGCAGGACAAATATATCCAGTCCGTCGCCTTGAACGGCAAAGCGCACGACCGTCTCTGGGTTCGCCACGATGATCTCGCGAATGGCGCGCATCTGGTATTTACGCTTGGATCCACGCCCAACAAGTTGTTAGGCGCGGACGAGGCTGCCATGCCGCCATCTCTGACCGTGTAGGCTCTCTGCGCCTCGCGGCATGACGCTGCGGGGCGCAGAGCGTCAAACCTGACCGGCTACCCAATCGAAGCCCAGCTTCCAGTGAATCGCGCACAGACCCTGCCACACTCCGTCTCGATCAGCGCGGACCGGAAGCCATTGACGAGTTGCGCCACGCACGAATTTGCGGCGTTTGCGGGGTCTCGGCATCCTTAGAAGCCAACCATGAATTTGAGCGTGATCTCGGGATTCGATGCACGATACATCTCCTTCCCCTCTGATATGAATTTAGGGAAGGCTCGTTGGCGTAAATCATATTCCCGATTTGGGCGATGAGTCTGCCGGTCAGGGTGCGGCGGATGGCTTCTTACTGAGTCAGGCGGCGTGCCGCCAATGCATCGGGATGATCGGCGCCTATCGAACCTTCGAACTGCACCAGTGCCTGCGATGCCGCAGTTCGCGCTTCCGTCATCCGGCCTTCGGCGGCCAACGCACGGGCCTCGGCCAGATTTGCGGAGCCTAGTTTGCTCGTGTTCCCGTGAACATGCTCTTTCGACTCCAGCAACGCGCGCGCGTGGGATGCGTCAGCTTCAGCCAGGTCGGGACGCTGCATCGCAAGGTAGATCATGGATCGATTCAGGTAAACACCGGGTAACGCGAAACTCCCGTTTCCACCATGGTTGACGGTAGCTTCGAGCGTTGCGATGGCCTGGTTCATGAATTGAAGCGCGGCGGCCGAATCCTTCTTCTCCAGCGCAATCAGCCCTCGCTCAGTGGGAACCGCCGAAAAGGCGTAGTGGCCGGGCGGGAGCATTTTGGCCAACCGAGGTTCGACTTCGTTCAGAACGGTCTCAGCGCGGCGAAGGTTGTGTTGCAGGCGATAGATGCGTGCCAGTTCCAGCAGCGACTGATTCACGACGAGTTCGTCCTGCGTCTGCACGGCCTTCTTATGTGCGCGCTCCACATGATCTGCCGCTTCCGGCAGGCGGTTCAGTTGCCGCAGTACACGCCCGTAATTGTTGAGCACCATGGCCGGGACTGCATCCTCGTTAGCGCCGTCGCGGCTTATGTCGATGGCCTTCCGGTCCCATTTCTCTGCTTCCAGAGGACGCCCCACCTGATCGAGTTCCAGGGCCAGTCCGCTGTATAGAACCATGGCCGTCTGGGTCTCATCGCGACCGGTCTTCGTCATGAGCGCGGCGGCACGTTGAAACTCGTCGAGGGCATCCTGATCGCGCCCCGCTTCGCTGTACATGGAGGCAAGATCAAGCGAGATAGTCGATTCCAGATCATCGGAATCGAAAGGCGAGCCGCTCATTGTCCTCTTTGCGGTCTCCATGCGGTTTACGGCAACCGTGACTGCTCCCCTTTGCCTTGCAACTTCGCTTCCATCGCGCAGGCATACGACCCTGTCGAGCACGTACTGCTGGTCATTGGGCAAGGCTGTTAGTCCTTCCTCGATCAGCGCTTCGGCCCGATCGAGATCCTCGTCGCGCGCCAGTTCGGCTGCCAGAGAGCACGAACCCGCGGCGCGAACACTTGGATCACTCGACTGTCGCGAGATAGCGTAGGCGCGTTCGAGAATAGGTTTGGCCATTCCGTGCAAGTCTTGTACCCCGTAGTCAGACCCAATCCACTCCATCAGATCGAGCTTCCCGGTTGAGTCCTTTTGCTTTTCGACAATGTGTTCCGCCCGCTCGAGCAGGGTGTTAACCGTGAATGGTTTTCCCATGGGCGCGGCATCGGACAGCAGGAACTCCAGGAAATCGTCGTGCTGGTGAACACGCGCGAGCTGGCGGAAGGCGAAATCGCGCTCCTTTTGCGCCATACGCCCCTGAATCACGATGGCGGAGACGCCCGCCACGATGGCTAAGAGTGCGACCGCACCCACGGCCACCATGGCAAAGTTGCGGCGCACGAACCTGGATGTCCGGTATCCGAGCGAATCCGGTCGTGCCGCCACCGGTTTGTGTTCCAAGTGGCGCCGCAGGTCGTCGGCAAACGCGAGCACGGAGGTGTAGCGCTCGGACGGGATCTTCTTCATGGCCTTGCTGACAATTGTGTCCAGATCCCCACGCAATTGGCGGCGCAACTTTTGCGGAGTTGCGGAACGATTTGCAGCTCCTTCCGGTGAGATCAAGAAGACGGCATCGGAGGGGCGTGGCGGTTCCTGGTCAACGATTGTCTTGATCAGGTGTGCCGGAGAATGCGGTCCTGGACCGGCGGGATGCTGGCCTGTCAGCAGCAGATAAAGCAGTACACCCAGCGTGTAAATATCGGTGGCCGTGGTGATGGGGCCTTCCGTGACCTGCTCGGGCGCTGCGAATAAAGGCGTAAGCGCCGCTCCGGTTTGCGTGTTGAGTGGGGTCGCGGCACCGGCTTCAGTGCCATCCTCAATCGCCTTGGCGATGCCGAAGTCGAGTAGTTTGACCTGGCCATCATTTCTCACCAGCACATTCGAGGGCTTGATATCGCGGTGAACAATGAGGTTGCTGTGCGCGTGCGAGACCGCGGCGAGCACATCAAGGAAGAGCAGGATGCGCGGTTCCACGCCAAGCCTGTTCCTGTCGCAGTAGTCGTCGATCGCCCGCCCTTCAACGAGTTCCAGGACCAGAAACGGCTCTCCGATCGAGGTGAGACCCGCGTCGATAAGCTCGGCGATAGAGGGGTGCGCCAGCCGGCCGAGAATCGCTCCTTCCCGCTTGAATCGTGCAGCTGCGGACCCGTCGAGCAACGCCAGGTGAATAAACTTGATGGCGACCTTCCGCTCAAACCGGCCATCGCAGCGTTCGGCGAGCCAGACGGTTCCCATGCCGCCACTGCCGATCATCTTCAAGATGCGATAGTGCGAAATGATCTGCCCCGCGAGAGGAGCGGTGGGAAGCGCGTCCGCCTCCAACGAAAGCTCGCGTGCGGCGACCTCTAAGGCCGGAGTTTCCAGGAACTCCCCGGCTTTTCTATATGAAGTCAGCAGCGAAATGATCTCGTCCTTCAGCGACGCATCCTCAATGCAGGCCTGGGAGAGAAACTGTTCGCGGTCGCCGGGCGCAAGTTCCAGCGCCGACTGCAGCAGACTGTCGATAACTTTCCAGCGCTCGATTTTCATATGCGGGGAAGTGACCTCCATGGGGTTGATCCTGATCCGAGGGCACCCTCACGGACCCGCTGATTCAGAGCACGCGCCGCTCATTTCGCGATATAGCCAGGCTCGCGCGGTATTCCAGTCGCGCATAACAGTAATGGAGGAGACACTCAGGATTTCGGCCGTCTCCTCCACGCTCAAACCTCCGAAAAAGCGCAGCTCGACCACCCTCGCCTTTCGGGAGTCGAATTGGGCCAGCGCGTGCAGCGCATTATCGAGCAGAATCAAGTCAATCGGATGTTCGGGCGCGAGCGCATTCGTGTCTTCGATGGAAACGTGGGGCACATTGCCCCCGCGTTTTAAATTGCGGCGGCGGGAATGATCCACCAGGATGCGTCGCATCAGTTGCGCCGACACGGCAAAGAAGTGCGCGCGGTCCTTGAAGCGCATGCGCTTGAAGTCGACCATTTTCAGATACGCTTCGTTCACCAGGGCCGTTGTCTGAAGGGTGATGTGGGCGCGCTCATTCCTAAGGAAGTGCCGGGCCAGACGGCGCAGCTCGTCATAAACGATCGGAGTCAGTTGCTCCAACGCGTCCTGATCGCCGCTGCTCCATGCCTGGAGCAGCGCGCTGATCTGTTCCTCCTTATGCGTATGCAAAACGCACTCCATATCTTCAGTGTGGTTAGCGGGGCGAATTCGTGTCGGCATGAATGGAAAAAACCGGCGCCATGGAATTTTCGCATGCCCGGACGATAGCTGCCGGGATCCGCTTGCGCCTAATTCAGTAGAGGGTCTGAATACCCGCCTCGTTCAGCACGGCCAGATCGCTGAGTTACAGGCAAAAAACGGGGCCTTCGCGTTCAGATTTCTCTCTTTAACGGAAGCTCGCCCACACAAACAAAATTTAGAAATGTAGGGGGTCCTATGAATCTCGCTCAGTTCATGTCGGCCTGCATCGCCGCGCTGACGTTTCCCATAACCCGACAGCTAGCTCCTGCTCGCGCGGGGTGGAGGGAGGGGCGCGTTCTACTCACGCCGTCCTTCCGTCGGTCCAGCTTGGCAGTCATCGGGATCGCATTCTGCCTTGCCAACCTCTCAGTGGCCCAGCAGGGTGCATCCCCTTCCCCTCTCGGTTCGGATGCGATCATGGGCTTCGAGGTTCCGACGGCGTGGAGCGCCAGGATCGACGGCCTGTTCCCGGATTTCGCTGTCGCATCCACGACGAACCGAACCCAGGGCAGCGCCGCACTCGCTGTCAACAATCCACCCCATCTGTTGACGCTCACCAGCAGACCCGTCGCGTCCACCGCAGCCGCTCTCACTGGAATCGGAAAGGATGGAGCTATCCTGCAGCTCGATATCCTGCTTCCGCCGGACAAGGATGCAACGCACAAGCCCTGGAGGGAACGCTCCGATTCTGACAACGACGGCTGGATCATGGCTTTGGTCAGTTCCAGGTCCCGTGGATTGTTCCTAGATTCGCTGGGGAAAGTGAAGCTGGAGAATCTCCGCGCCGGAACGTACAACACCGTTGCCTTCCCCATTCCCGAGCGAGTCAGCTCCGCGCTCGACGGCAAGGATTTCAACGATCTCGTCTTCCAGTTCGTCGTGGGTTCGCCAGAAAAAGTGCGCGGCACTCTCGTGTTCGATAACCTGCGCGTCCACTCAGTGGACCTAGTTCAATCTCCGACGGGCAATCCTCCCCCGGCGGGATATGGCGGTTCGCTTGACTTGGTTGTTTCCGGTGACGCGCCCGTGAGCAAGTCCTTCGACCTCGGCCCAACGCAAATTCCGGCTGGTTTCCACCTCAAGAAAGGAACGGCGGGCTCAACAACGGTACAGCTTGCGCTTGGTTTGGACTCCAAGCCGTCGCTCACCTGCACTTACAATCCTGACAAGACCGACACATCCAATGAGTCCTATATCCTGCAGTCCTGCACCGGCACGAATGTCGCCGGAGACCTGGTCAGCTCAAACTGGATAAGCCTAACTATCCAGGGCGGTGATTCTTCGCAGCAGATCCGCGCTCAGATAGCGCTGAATCCTCTCGGTGACCGGACAGGCTCAGGCCTTATTCCAGCCATGCCTACCTTCTGGGGCGATGCAGATGCCTGCACACCAGCTCCGATTCCCGGCACCGTAGTGACAACGTCTACGAGTTGCTCGAACCAGACGGCGCAGGCCAACAAGATCATCAATGACTACTTCAACCAGGTGCGCAACTCCAACCCGGCACGTGACTGGATCGTCACCCCGGTGCCTGAGTCGGCCACCCGCCACGGCGACGGCACGCCCACCGACAATCTCACGGGCAAATCGACCTCCAATGAGGCCGCGCCTCTCGATGGATCGGCGCCAAACAGCGATCCCCCGTTCGACACCGGTGGCGACCTGAATCCCGGCGGCAGCTTCGACGCCTACTGGCGGCTCTCGGGCAATCTGACCCCCACCGCTGTCTCCGGCACAGATGAAAACCTGACGCACTTCGATTCCACCTTCACCGCTCACGGCGTACTCTTCGGCGATGACGTGGATGTGGTTGACGCCAAGCTGACAGCAGACACGGACAGCGGCGCAACTACCCCCGCGTATAAACCAGCCACTTCCTCTGGGACGCTCAATTTCTACGTCCTGGGCGAAGAGATCCCCTCCGGCGGACTCCCGTTTAACCCCAGCACCGGGTTCAGCGTTGATCCAAGCTGGAACCAGGAGTACAACCTTCCCTCTGTCCACATCTGGATCTTCAGCATTACGCTCGGCGCGACGGTTGACGCCGACCTGAATGCGCAAGGCTCAGCGGCGCTCTCTGGCGCCGACCTAAGTGTCATCCCCACAGCTTCCGTCGGGGGACACATCAGCGGCGGCATCGACCTCGGCATCGCTTCCGGCACAGTGGATGCCAAGGTCAACCTGCTTACGGTGTCGACACCCGTGAGCGCGCAGGTCAAGTGGGTCATCCATACGGAACCCAACATCTGCGCGACCACGATGAACGGCTCGCTGAAGGGAGATCTCAATCTCAGCTCGGGCGGAGGCGAAGTGAACCTTCAGGCCACGTTCGGAGATTGCCCGTTCTGCTACACGGATTCCTACACGCTGTTCAAATGGAAACCGCTGGCCACGGCATCGTGGAACCTGTTCAACGACACGATTGACACCCAGCTTTTCGAGCTGCCCACTTCGTTGTGCACTTACCCGATCACAGTCAATATCGTTTCACCGGCCCAGGGCGCGACTTTGTCTTCCGGCTTGCCGATCACACTCCATGGGTCGGCGGCACCGAATGATACTTCGTTGTCTTCCACTGCCACTTACCAGTGGACGTTCACCAAGGGCGCGAATGCGAGCACGGCAACGATTCAGTCCGGAGCCAACACCGCAAACCCCGTAGTCGTTTTCGGCGCGCCGACGTCCGGCACTTCCTCCACATGGACTATCGGCCTGACGGCCACCACCACTGTGACCGATTCCTCAAACCACCCCATCACGAAGGCCGCATCGGCTACACCGGTGACGGTCACCGTGAGCAATCTGCAGAACGGCGTCTACATTACGCAGATGATCAATAAAGATGGATTCCTGGGGGTTTTCGACGACAGCGGCGCTTTAGACATTGGCAACAATCCTTTGCCGGAAACCATTACGGGGCTGGTTTCTGGTGCCACAGGTGCTCTGAACACCACCTTTACCGTGGCGTACTGCAACGATCAAAGCCCGGCCTGCACAAATCCCGGCGCCGCCGTGGCGCTTCCCGTAACCGGAGCTGCCACCTCTACTCCCTCCGCACTCTGGTCGACCTGGGTACTGCCCGGATATCAGAAAGTGACAATGACCACAACCCAGGGCGCCTCTCCGTTCGCTTCCGATTCTGTGATCGTCTTCGGAACGGCAATCGAATAGGCCAGGCAATTCAAGGAGCCGCATATGATCAGTACCATTCTTAGATCGATTGCGATCGCCGCCGCCACCACCATCATGGTGGCGGCGGCAGCCCCGCAGGCCGGGCCCGGCGACCAGTCCCGCTGGTCGCTGGAATTCCGCGTCCGCATGGAACAAAGCTCCACGCCGCCGATCGATGTCCACATCGCAGGCGAATGGATTTCAACTATCTCCGCTGTATACCCTGGTCGATATGAAGCGCAGCTAAGACTGGATAACGTCCATTGCATCGGAGATGCAGTGCAGAAGGCGCCCGCGGCCGCGGTGGCCGAACTCGAGGCACGCCTTTCGCGTCCCTTCTGGGCAACCTATCGCAGCGACGGAGGGCTGATCGAGATACATTTCTATCGCGATAGCACTCCGTCTGACCGCAACCTGCTGCTGATGATGGCGAGCGAGTTGCAACTCGTCCGACCTCCCGACTCACGAAGTTCCTGGACTTCTGAGGAACGCGATGGCGCGGGTGAATACTCGGCGCTTTACCTGGTGCCGCAGCCGGACCGCATCCTCAAGCGCAAGCTGAAGTACACCCATACCGACGGGGTCGCGGGGGCTCCCACAGATGCAGTCCACGTAGCTGTTGATCAGTCGGATATCAGCTTCTCGTTGAATCCGGATCGAAATGTGGCAGGAATCGACGGCACCGACCGTATTCGCTTCGATCTCTCGACCAATCAAGCGCAACAGTTGGCCGCCGTTACCGAATTTCATCTTGGCAATCTTCGTACCACGCACGTCCCGGAACTGATCGGCAGCCTCGAACGCGCCCGCCCTCAGCTTTCGAGTTCCGCAATCGTCACGCAGCGCCCCGATGCCGCTCGGGTGCGTGCGGAGGCCGACGACCGGCTCCTCGATGGTTACGCCACCGACGCACTGCTCGCGGCCGCATTTACCAAAGACGGCGGCACGGCGGCCTCCCCTGATCGCCTCACCGCACTCTTCCGCCGTCGCCCTGAAGCAGCCCGAGCAGCGGCTTCCCTCCTTCAAAGCAAGGGCCGGAATCGCGTCATTACCAACGCGCTTGGCGCCTCAGGCTCATCTTCAGCCGTAGAGGTCCTCTCAGCTCTCGCACACGATACGTCTCTGCCACAGGACCTGCGCGTCGACGCAGTCGTTGCGTTCGTGCAGATGCAGCACCCGCCGCTCAAAGCGATGAGCGTTCTTCAAGACCTGATGCAGGACCCCAACCCGGCCGTCCGATCCGCGGCGCGGATGATGAGCGGCGCCCTCGCCCGCGCCGGCCGGCCGGAGCATGAAGCGGAAGCCGATGCCATTGACGTTTTACTGATCGCCCTTTACAGCGGCGCTCGTGACACGGGTGAGAAGTCTGAGTTGCTGGGCGCACTGGGCAACAGCGTTGGCCCTGCGGTGATTCCAGTTATCGAGGAAGCCTTGAGCGATGAACGCGTTTCGATTCGCGGTGCCGCGGCTCGCGCACTCCGGCTGGCACCCGGCATAAAGACCGATCGACTGCTCGCAGCCGCCATCACTTCCGATCAGGATGCAGCCGTTCGCGCCGACGCCATTTTCGCCGTCCGCTTCCGCCATCCATTGACGGAGCAGCTTGCGGATGCGCTCCTGCAAGCGGCAAGCACAGACAAGGTGGAGTATGTGCGCAGTGATGCTCTGGCAGTGCTTCGCTTGAACCCGACCGCCTCAGCAAGGATCCCTGAAACCCTGGAGAGGATCGCGAAGCTCGATACTGCTCCGGGCATTCGACGCCAGGCCAGAGAAGCACTGACGAGTCTTTCACTCACAGCTGCGAATCACCGTTAGTGTGGATACGGGAGCTGCCGGCTTTAACGCGACAGAAACCGATCTTTACAGCTGAGTTCGTAGTAATCCAAGTCACCCAAAAAAAGGTTGAATTTCGATGATAGCTTTCTGCCGGGATTTGCGCCGTGTTAGATAGCGAGTCAGACTAGAAGCCCACTTGGAATGTAAGGACACGTTCTACTGGATGACTCAAGCGCTTCTGAGTCCCTCACGAGCACCCGGCATTTCTCTTCCCGCGAGGTTGTCATGAAAAGGATCTGGGCTAGTCCAATTGTCTTGGTTCTCTTGTCTTTCCTATCGATTTGCAGCGCAGCTGCGATCGGTTTAGCGATCCCGAACCTCAAGCCGTTCGAAGACCCAACCGGCTCCGTTGCTACCTCCAATAGTGCAGGCGATATTCACGAAGACGGCGCGTTTTTCCAGAGCCTCGGGACCAATGGCCGAAGCTGTGCCACGTGTCATCAGCCCGACCAGGCTTTCAGCATCAGCGCCGTCGGCGCACGGCACGTTTATGAGCGAACTCGCGGCAAAGATCCCCTGTTCGCAGCATTCGATGGAGCAAACTGCCCCACCGGCGACATCACGAATCGCGCCGCGCATAGTTTGCTGCTCGACCGTGGTCTGATCCGCATCGGTATCACTTTGCCGGCCGCACTGCAATTCCATATCGCCGTGGTGCACGATCCATATGGCTGTGCCGTCAGCACTGATTTAGAAACTGGTCGTCCGCTCATTTCCGTATATCGTCGACCTGTTCCGAGCACGAATCTACGCTACCTGAGTGCAGTCATGTTCGACGGACGCGAGACCTTGAAACCGCTCAACAATGCCGCTACGTTTGATGCCAACCTCAAATACGACCTAATGGACCAGGCGAGTTCCGCAGTGACTGGTCACGCGCAAGGACAACCACCCACCGAGCAGCAGCTCGCTGAGATCGTCGAGTTTGAGATGGCCCTTACAACGGCCCAGGCGCGCGACAATCAGGCGGGTTCGCTGCAGAAGCATGGGGCTACGGGTGGCCCGCTCGATCTCGCAGGGCAGCAGTACTACCCTGGCGCCAACGATGTTCTCGGAGGGGATCCAACGGGCGCAAAGTTCTCTCCCAACGTGTTCTCGCTCTACGCCAAATGGAAAAAGCCCGGCGTCAACGGGCGGCGATACGACGGGCGAGACGATTGGGAAGATAGAGAAAGGAATTCGGCGCGGGAGGATATCGCCGCAGGCGAGGTGCTCTTCAATACTCACCCTCTTACGATTACAAATGTGCGCGGATTAAACGACAACGTCTCACTTGGCAGTCCAGCGTCTTTTTCCGGCACGTGCACTACTTGTCACGATTCGCCCAATGTCGGCAACCACTCTACAGCTCTTCCTTTGGACATCGCCACAAGCCGACTGGCGGGGTACGAGTCCGACACGGCGATCGTCGCGTCTCTGCGTCAGTTGAGTGCCCCTGATCTGCCCGTCTTCGAAATCACCGGTTGTCCGGATCCTGCCAACCCCGGAAAGACAATCACCTATTACACATCAGATCCCGGCAAGGGGCTCGTGACTGGACAATGCGCTGACGTCAATCGCGGTAAGGGGCCCATTCTGCGCGGCCTCGCAGCCCGCGCCCCATATTTTCACAACGGTGCAGCCGCAAATCTCGATGAACTGGTGAACTTCTATAACGAGCGGTTCCAGATGAATCTCACGCACAAAGAGAAGCAGCAGCTCGTTGCATTTCTTAATGCCCTGTAGCAGCTCTCTCTTGATAACTCTACCTATGCCGCCTGCTACGCTGTGTCATTGGGTTTGCTGCCACCCGCCACCTAACGCAGCGTATAGCTGCACCAGCGAGGACGCTTCCTGCTGTTGTGCCTGGGCCAAAAGCAGTTGCGCCGAATAGAGGTCGGTGTCGGTGGTTAGCACCTCGAGGTAGCTGGCATTGCCCCCTGAATAGCGCAGCCGAGCGAGTCGAACCGCATCCGTTGCGGACTTGACGTGCTCCGCCTCTTCTTCGCGACGCTCCCTGGTTTCGTTGTACGCAACCAGAGAGTCGGACACATCCTTGAGTGCGCCCAGTATGGTCTTGCGGTATGTAATCAGCGTTTCCTGTTCCTGCGCTTGAGTCAGGTGATAGTTGCTACGAATGCGTCCGCCGTCGAAGATAGGTTGCGAAAGAGATCCGGCCGCATACCAGTATGCATTGGCGCCTGAAAGCACCGTGCTCAGTTGATTGCTTGCAGAACCGCCCAAGCTGGTAAGGGAGATCTGCGGGAAGTATTGCGCCCGGGCCGCGCCAATTCGCGCGTTGGCGGCTATAAGCTTCGCCTCGGCCTGCTGGATGTCTGGTCGCCGCTGGAGCAACTGCGAAGGCACGCCAACCGGCACCTCCAGCGGATGGGCCTGCTGGTCAATGGGGAGTCCGCGGTCGATGGTGCCTGGATCACGTCCCAAAAGGATACTGATCGCGTTTTCTTCTACGGCGATCTGGCGGCGCAATTCAGGCAGGTTTGCCTGCGCGGTGTGAAGCAGCTCTTCTGCCTGTCTTACATCCGCGAGCGAGCCTGCGCCGTGCTGCTCAAGGGTTTGGGTCAAACGCAGCGATTCTTTTCGTGCCTCAATCGTACTTTTCGTGATTTCTAACTGCGCATCGAGGGCTCGTAGATTGAAGTAGGCGAGGGCTACATCCTGAATCAAGTTCGTCTGCACCGCCCGTTGGCCCCATTCACTCGCCAGAAGTTCAGCCCGTGCGGCTTCAGTCTGCCTTCGATAGAGCCCCCAGAAATCCAGGTTCCACGCAGCGGAGGCGCTGGGGCCACCGCCATTGAAGAACGAAGCGTTCTGCTTACCGTTGTTACTCGTGCCTGCAAAGCCAGAGGGCACCTGAAGTGCGCTGTAGCTTCCGCCGGCATTTACAGACGGAAATTGCTCAGAGTGAGTGATGCCCACTTGTGCTCTGGCTTCGAGCACGCGCTGAGCGGCGATGTGGAGATCGAGATTACTCGTCAGCGCTTCATGGATCAGCCGCACGAGAGCTGGATCCTGAAATACCGCCGGCCACTGGTCATCGCCAATCGACTGCGGCCCGGTGTTCATCCGAACATCGGGAGCCATTGCGCCCCGAAACTGCTGCGGTGTCGCGAGGTCGGGACGCTTGTAATTTGGGCCCACCCTGCAGCCGCTCAGAACCGATGCAGCAATCGTCACAATGACGACGCCCGATACTCTTCGTGTGGTCTTCGATGTCAGTTCCGGAAACATATCAGCTTCTTCCTTCTGCGCCTGATAAACTCAGCAACTCAGCGAACCTCAACGTCCTGTCCCTCGCGCAGCAGATCGCTGGGGCTCGACACGAGCGCGTCGGAAGCACGAATCCCGCTCAGCACCTCAACCTGCGTCCCGAGGTCTTTGCCGATCACCACCGGAACGAAGTGGAGCTTGTGGTCGCCCTGGACAGTCGCCACACGCATGCCGCTGTTGTCCACAATCAGCGAGCTGGTGGGGATGATGACGGACCTCCGCGGCTCAGTGACGGTGAAACTAATCTGCGCGTACATGCCTGGCAGTAGAGAGCCATCCTGGTTATTCACCTGAACTTCGGTCAACATGGTACGCGCGGCGCTGTCGAGCGAATTGGCGCTGCGCACAACCGTGCCCGTGTACTCTCGGCCAAGGCGCTCCTTCACGGTGATGGAGGCCTTTTGACCATCGTGAATATTCACCGCTTCTGACTGCGGCACGTCTACCTGGATGCGCAAGGTCCCGCTTTGGGCAATACTGAAGAGCGGTTTGCCTCCGGTCGCGCTGCCCGGAGTGACCAGGTCACCGCGTTCCACGTTGCGCTCCGTGATCACTCCATCAAAGGGCGCAACCAGCTGCTCGAATCCCTTCAGTTGCTCCAACCGCGATACATTGGCACGATTGGCAGCCACGTTCGCTTGTGCCGCCGTAATGTTGGCGGCAGCTGCAGCCACATCCGCGACGCGCGCGTTGTATGCCTGCACCGCCTCATCAACAACCTGTTGCGAAATGGCGTGTTCGCCTCCCAGCGGGAGATCGCGATCCCTAGTCAGACGCGCCAATTCGGCATTCGCCTTGGCTTGCTCGAGGGTCGCGTTGGCTTGCTGCAGAGCCGCTTCTGATTGGGCCAGGGTTGCGCGAGCCTGCAGCAGTTGCTGATCGACCTCCGGCGAAGAGATGACGGCAAGAACCTGCCCCGCTTTCACCTTGGATCCAATATCGACGGACCTCCGATCCACGTACCCTTCCGTCCGCGCATAGACCGCCGAGCTGTACAGAGGCTCGACATTTCCGGGCAGAACAAGCGTCGATGTCGGCGCACCCAGCTCCGGATGAACAAGGCTCACCACCGGATGGACGACAGGGGACTCGCTGACTGCAGCAAGAGCCTCGCGCTGGCGAACCAGCCGGGGAACGATTCCGATGGCCACGAGAGCGATCGCAAAAATGGTCAATCCGGACAAACGTTTCTTCGAAATGAAGGCGGACTTGCTGCTCGTGGTGTCCAATGCTTTTTCAACCTGCGGCATTATGCGACCTCCTGGGAGTGGCTCGAGTTTTTCGAGTGAATGAGCGTGAACATCAGAGGAACAAAGAACAGGGTGGCGAAGGTGGCAACACTGAGGCCGCCAATCACGGCGCGCGCGAGCGGCGCGTTTTGTTCGCCGCCTTCACCAAGGCCAAGAGCCATGGGCAACATGCCGACGATCATGGCGAAGGCCGTCATGATGATCGGCCTGAGCCGCGTAGATCCAGCCACAACAGCCGACTCAAGCGGAGCGGTTCCCTTGTTGCGCAGTTCATTGGCAAAAGTCACCAGCAGAATTGAGTTGGCTGTAGCCACGCCGATGGACATGATTGCTCCCATCAGGCTAGGCACGTTGAATGTTGTCTGCGTCAGGAACAGAGCCCAGACGATTCCGCAGAAAGCGCCCGGCAGCGCGCAAATGATGATGAAGGGATCGAGCCAGCTCTGGTAGTTCACCACCATGAGCAGATAAACGAGCAGCGCCGCGAATCCCAGCCCGAGGCCAAGCCGGTTGAATGCCTCGTTCATGCTCTCAACCTGTCCGCGCATCACAATCTTCGTGCCCGCCGGCAGATGCTTTCGTTCGCTCTCAACAATTTTGTTGATTCTGCCGGCGACGGAACCCAAATCGCTGTCCTGCGTGTTTGCAAAAATGTCGAACACCGGCGCGCCGTTATGGTGGTTAATGACCTGGGGCAAAACGGCTGGCGTTAGCGTCGCCATATTCCCCAGCAGTTCGCTGCGATTGCTCGCGGCGTGCAGCGGAATCGGCGTGTTCTGAAGCGCATTGATTGAGTCAATTTGATACTGCGGTGTCTGCGCGGCCACGGCATAGGTGATCCCCATCTTGGGATCGAGCCAGAAGTTTGGCTGCACGGCCGCACTGGAACTGAGAGAAATGTAGATGCTGTTGGCTACGTCCTGTTGCGTGAGACCAAATTCGGCCGCGCGTACTCGATCGATGTCCAGGTGAAGATCAGGTGCATTGACCACCTGGTGCAGGCGAACATCCACGGTGCCCGGCACCGTTGCTACTTGTGCCCGCAGCTCCCGCGCAATTTCGTAATTCGCTGGATCGTATCCCTGCACCTGTACGTCAATGGGAGAAGGCAAACCGAAGTTCAGAATCTGGGTGACAATGTCGGCCGGCTGAAAGAAGAACGTCATCTCAGGGAACTCCCTGTTGAGCTGAGGCCGCAATTGCTTCACATAACGAGAAGCGGAGTCATGATGCTTCGCGTTGAGCGAGATGAGAATCTCGCCATCCGAACTTCCGATCGTGGCCCCGTCTCCGAAGGCGTAGTTGAAGGTCTCGGGACTTAGCCCGATATTGTCGATGATGAGGTCGAGTTGATCCGCAGGGATCGTCTTCCGAATCTGTTCCTCAACCTCGCTGACCAGCGCCTTCGTCGTCTCAATGCGGGTTCCCGGCAAGGCCCTGACGTGCAGGCGGATCTGCCCGGAATCAACAGACGGAAAAAAGTCCCGGCCAACGAACGGCAACAACAGGAATGCCGATGCCATGATGGCGAGCGAGGTAAACAGAGCCGGCCTCCGGTGATGCAGCACCGTCCGCAAAGCCTGCGTGTAACGCTCCTGAACCCAGAAGTAGCCCCGGTTGAAGTGGCCATTGATGCGGGCGAGGATGGAACGCCGGGCTGGAGTGCGGTCCTCCGGCGCCTCGTGTCGCTCAAGCGAATGCTCGGCGCCGAGCAGGAAATTCACCATCACCGGAACAAGCGTCCTCGACAGCACATAGGACGCGAGCATGGCGAACACCACAGCCAGCGCCATCGGCGTGAACAGATATTTCGCCGGGCCTGTGAGAAATACCACCGATACAAAGACAATGCAGATGGTCAACGTCGATACGAAAGTAGGTGTCGCGATCTCTGAAGCGCCAACCAGAACGGCATCCTTCAGCGAATTCGAGCCCATGTGTCGATGAATGTTCTCGATAGTGACGGTTGCATCGTCTACAAGAATGCCGATCGCAAGCGCGAGCCCGCCAAGGGTCATCGTATTCATCGTCTCTCCCATCGCGCTCAGGACGATGATGGAACTGAGGATCGAGAGTGGAATCGAAATCGCAATGATCAGCGTGCTTCGCCAACTGCCCAGGAAGAGCAGAATCATCAATGCTGTGAGGCAGGCGGCAATGATGCCCTCTCTCAGAACGCCTTCGATCGACGCCCGCACAAAAAGCGATTGATCGAACAGTTCCGTAATCTTCATTCCTTTTGGCGCTGCCGCGCGCGAGGTGGGCAACACATCGTTCTTGATCTGCTTGATGATGTCCAATGTCGAAACCGAGCCGGTCTTCATCACCGAAAGCAACACATTCGGCTTCCCGTCCGCGCGAGAAATGTTCTGCTGCACAGCCCATCCATCGCGCACATGGGCAATGTCTCTCATGTAGATCAGCGATCCGTTTACCGTCTTGACCGGAACGTCGTTGAGGGAGAGCGCATCGACCGGACTCGAATTTGTGCTGACGGTGTACTCATGCGTTCCGATCTTTGCCGTGCCTGATGGAAGCGTTAGATTCTGTGCATTGATGGCCGCAACTACGTCCGTCGGCGCGATACCCTTTGCCTGAAGCGCATTCTGGTCCATGTCGACCATGATTTGTCGAGCCTTGCCGCCGTAGGGAGCGGGCAGCAGCGTTCCCGGCACGGTGGACAACTGTTGGCGCACCCGAAAAAGCCCGTAATCGTAAAGTTGCGATTCAGAGAGAGTGTCACTTGAAAGCGAGAGCTGAATAATCGGCACCGTCGATGCGCTGAAGCGCAGAATCCATGGGGGGTTCACGCCCGGCGGCATTCGGAACCGAATCGAATTCACGGCAGCTCCGATCTGCGACATCGCCGCATCGATGCGAACCTGCGGCTGGAATGAGATCTTAATCACGCTCGCACCGTTCACCGTCTGCGAGTCGATCGCCTTCACGTCATTCACAACCGCCATCACGAATTCACTGAACGTCGTGACCCGCTGCTCCATCTCCTTCGCAGAGAGCCCGGAGTAGGACCAGATCACGGTGACAACCGGAATATCTATATTCGGAAAGATGTCGGTGGGCGTAGACACAATCGACGCGACGCCGAGGACAACAATCAAAATGGCCGCAACGATGAAGGTATAGGGCTTATTCAGGGCGAGTCTGACAATCCACATTGTGACGCTCCGGGGAAGTCGGCGGGCCCGACGACTACTTAGATATCCATCGAACTAGTTGGATTCAGAAATCTCTCCTTGCGTCCTCAAGGGCCCTCCTTGCATCCTCTTATTTGTGTGAATACAGGGAAACGGGCGGTTATGGAACAGATGAACGACGCGGAAGCCGCACAGATCGGCAAGGCACTAGGAGATCCGAATCGCCTCGCAATCTACACCGATCTTGCAAAGCACGAGGAGTTGTTTTGCGGTGAGATGCATTGCAAGCACCCCATATCGGCGGCGACATTATCGCACCACCTCAAGGTTTTGGCAGACTTGGGCTTGATCGCTTACCGCAAAGAGGGACTGAATATGTACTACCGTGCCATCCCTGAAAGGTTTGCCGCTTATCTTCAATACCTCGCGAGTGTGGGCCCGAAAATTCCATCGACTTCGGTGGGGAAACCGAAGCGCGCGAAACAACGCCCTAGTCGCAGTGCAAGTTCCGCGAAAGTTCGGGGCCAACGAACTTCGTAAATCCGATGTTGAACGTCTGAAATTCTGCACACTCCTAAGGATGAAGGAACTCGCTCGGAAGCGCTTTTCTGATCCTGCCTATTTCTTGCCTAATCCTCTTTGAGGCTCCAAAGATTCACACAGTGGCGATTCAAGCGACTCAGCCGACTGCAAGTCTCGATAACGGCTAAGCTCATCCCGCCGCACCTTCTAACATTTCCAGCGAGCGTCCTCGGGTTTCGCCCACGGCGAGCCAGACAAACGCTGCGCCGGCAAAACAAATCGCCGCATAAATGAAGAACGCGCCAGAGGTTCCCAGGGAGTGGTTCAGCGCAGGAAACGTGTACGTGAGAACGAACGACGCAATCCACAAGCAAGCTACAGTGATTGACACTGCTGACGCCCGCATGCGGTTGGGGAAAATCTCGGTGATCAGAACCCAGGTGACAGGCGCTAGTGACATGGCATAGCTGGCAATCGCGCAGAGTGTTAGCACTAGCACCCAGATGCCATGTAAGTGAGCGTGATAGGCTAAGCCGGCGGCAAAATGCGAGACACCAATGGCAACGCAGCCAAAGATCATGAGCCTCCGGCGGCCGAAGCGGTCAACCAGCAACATGGCAACAACGGTAAAAACCAGGTTGATGGCGCCGGTGATAACGATGTTGAAGAGAATTTCGCTCAACCCATAGCCGGCATTGCGATAGACCTCCTGGGCGTAGTTGAAGAGAACATTAATCCCGCTCCACTGCTGCAAGACGGCTAGGGCAGCGCCGATAGCAAGCAGCTTGCGCCCGGGCGATGCAAGCAGTTCTCGCCATCCTGCACGCTCATGCGGAGAGCTAAGCGACTTCTGAATCGAAGCCGCCTCAGAGTGTGCATAGTGTTCGCCACCGATCTTGCGAAGCACCTCGAGCGCGGAGCCAAACTCCTCCTGTGCGGCGAGCCAGCGCGGGCTTTCCGGAATGAACGGAGCCGAGCAAAGGAACAGCATCGCGGGCACGGCCACGGCGGTGAACATCCAGCGCCAGCCATATTGCGCGTTCCAGGATGACCAAAGAACGATTCCATGCAGATCGGCGGGAATGGTTTCAGCAATACGCCAGTTAGCCAGTTGAGCCGCGAGGATGCCGATAACAATCGCCAGCTGGTTCAGACTCACGAGGCGACCGCGCCACTCGGCCGGGCTGATCTCGGCTATGTACATCGGCGAAACATTGGAAGCCAGTCCGATGGCGACACCGCCCACAACGCGCCAGAGGATGAATGCGGAGAACGCATGGGCCCAGCCAGTGAGGACGGAAGAGGCAGCAAACAACAGCGCAGAGACAATGAGGAGTTTCTTGCGTCCCAACTGGTCGGCCGCGGGGCCAGCTATGAGCGATCCCACAAAGCAACCAAGAAGAGCGCAGCTGTTGGCCCAGCCGATTGAAGCTTCGGAGGTGAGGTGGAAGTAGACCTCGTAGAAGGGCTTGGCGCCGCCGATGACGACCCAGTCGTAGCCGAAGAGCAATCCGCCCAAGGCAGCGACAAAGGCGATGGTCCAGAGATAGCCGATGCGAATCTCGGCGTGAACAGATGACTGTGGCGTCGGTCCGGAGAACGGAGTATGCATGTCAGCGCGCCGCCCTCCGATCTTGGAACCGGCTCAACAGCTGTCTCAAATCGCGCGCTCCAGCATGGCTTGCATCGAGCTCAAGCAAATTGTTGAGCAGAGCGAGCGCGTCGTTCGAACGCCCGACCCCGGCGCAAGCCTGGGCACGAAGAAACATGGCATCGACACGGTTGCGGCGGGCAGGGTCCTCATTGAACAGGAGCATGGCAGGAAGAGACGTTGCGAAGTAGTCGACCTTTGGTTCGGCCCTCTCAAGTTCGACAGAGTACTCGAAAATGCGGTTGAACAGAGCTTCGGCCTCTCCCCGCATGCCGATCCGGGTGAAAGCAAGGCCGCTCCAGAAGGTCATGTCGGAGACCTCTCGCACGGACATTTGCTGGAAGTCGCCTTTCTGGTGGGCTGCGCGCAACCACCATGTCCGGGCTTCATCCGTTTGCCCGCCGCAGTTGAAAGATTCGCCGAGCCAATAGTGAACGTCGCTCTGGTTCGCCAGCAGATGCTTCGCCTCGCTGAGATTATCTGGGGGCTCGAGCGCCGCAAAGAATTCTCTGCAGGCATGAGTGAAATCGCCGCCATCCAGCGCGCGTCGGCCAAGCAGCATACGAGCGCGCTCATACTGCCGAAGGACGAGCCCTTCGCCGCCTTCCCATGGCTGGAACTTTCGGCCGAGCAAGAGACGGAGAGCCTCGTCAGGCTTGTCCACCTGGTTGAGCAGCGCAGCGAGTTCCACAGACAGATCGTCTCGCGCCTCCACGAGTTCTGGATACTGCTGCAACTCACTCAGGCGCAGATGAGGAAAACGCCCAGTCCGCTTCCATAGCTGATCGCGCTCGTAGAGTACACGTGCATCGCGCGGATTTGCAGCAAATGCAGATTCAAAACTGCTCAATGCTTGTTCGGGGTCATGACGGACGTTGAAATGCGCGATTCCCAGATTACGGTGAACGGTTGCGAACGATGGGTTTGCCTCGGCGGCTTTGTCCCAGTGCTCAATCGCTTCCTCGTAACGCTTCCGGTCATACAGCAAGTTGCCGAGCAGGTACGCCGGAACCCATCGCAAATTGGCTCTCATCAGAGCCCACTCGAGCACAAGCATTTCCTCCAGCCTGCTCGGGAAGCAGTAATCAAGGCACGATTGCGTCGCCCGATGGAGTGTTTGCGCAACGGTTTTCGCGCCGAGTTTTTCTTCGGTGTAGGCGAGCGTGAAAAGAACCATCGGCGTGGAGCCGTCGTGCGCATCGAGGTCCGCCAGGCGCAGTACAGCGCGCGCTTCCTCGTGAAAACCAGCGCGCATGAGGTCGAAAGCCAGGTCCAGACTCTCCTGTCCATGGGCGGGAGCGATTCCCTTCTGCCATCGCGCTCCAATGTCGAGTGGATCGAGGGCAAGAGTTTCGTCAAGCATTCGATCCGCGGCAGAAACATCTCCCAGCCTGCGCAGGACGATCGCCAGCAGATTGCGAGCGTTGAGATTGTCCCCATCCGCTCTCAAGCTGCGCTGCACGTGATCGAGAGCCGTGCGCCACTCCTGCCTTGCCGCATCGCATTCAGCCAGCGCGAAGTACGCCGCCGCGCGCCACGCGGCATTCCACGTCGCCTTGTGGAAGGCACCGTAAGCTTCTTTCTGGCGCCCCTGATATCGCCGAGCAAGCCCCAGGTTGTAATAGGGCTCCCCGTCGCGGGGATTTGGGTTGAGCGCGGTGAGCCGCGCGATGGCGGCCTCGAAATGCACTGCGGCCTTTTCGAATTCACCGCGGCGAAGGTGCGACAGACCCATGGCGTTGCAGATGCGAGAGTCGTTTGGATCCCGACGCAGGCCTTCGGCCCAATACGGCTCCGGCATGCGTGTGGCGTGACGATACTGCTCGAGATGCATACCGATGAGATAAAGTTCCTCGATCGTCTCAACTTGTTCGGGCAGCTTCGGCTCCTGAGCAACCATAGGGGCTGCAGCGGGCTCTATGCGCGCCGGATCGTATGAAATCAGAACCCGCTGTCCGGCATAGACTTCGACCGCCATTTCCGCCAAGTCGCTTCCCGAAGGCACGGGCGATTCGACCACCACAGAACGCGCCGCGTCGATCGTCGTGTCCCATCGCGCAAGTTCCGCGCCACTGCTCTTCAACACAATAGTTGCGGAGTCAACAGCACTGGTTACATAAAGCCCAATCCGCGCCTGATGCTGCTCGACCGTCAGGCTCAGCGCCGCTTCGGCATTGGCCGCGACGGGAGTGCCGATCTTGTGAATCGGATACCAGTTCTGCGTGAACGTCTTGGTTTCCCAGGGAGCGAGCCACGAAAAGTCTGGCTGATTATCCGTATACACTCCGGCCATCAACTCAATGTAAGGACCGTCGTTGTCCGTCAGATTGCGGTCCCACGCGTAACCGAATTCGTGATTGCCCCACGTCCACTGCTTCTTGCCGGGGGCGATGTGATGATTTGCCACGTGCACCACGCCGGCTCCGGCCTTGTGATCGTAGCCCCCAAAGAAGTTCTGTCCGGTTCCGGTGATCATGTAACTGGTAGGAACCGGAATGTTGGCGTACCAGCTCAGGTCGTTCGGGGCATAGCTCTCCCCGGGCACGAACTGACGCGGCATCTCGTCTGCAGGCACTCCGTTGCGCGCACGTTCGCCGTAATTCACGCCGTAATACCGGCCGTCGCTCAGCGGGAACGAGGTGACTGCCCGCTTGGCATGGTCCGCCACAAAGCGGACATCGCCTGGAAAGAACGACTGATACTCCTCATGTACGCGCGTGGCCACGTTGGCCCACCACAGGAAGGTCTGCGTGAATGGCGTACGGTTGTAAAGGCGAGCCTTCAGTTCAACCACGGCGCGCCCAGGCCGCAGACAGATGCCGTGCATGCCTTTCATGCGCAGCATGGGATCGTGGTCGCTGCACCATATGGTGACGGACCCATCCTGATCCGTTTCAACTTCAGTTGACACCGGCATGAAGGTTGCAGGCCGGTGATGCTGTGGCCAGTTGAATTCGACGCCGCCTGAGATCCACGGTCCTGCGAGCCCAACCAGGGCAGGCTTGATGACGTTCTGGCGGTAAAAAAAGTCGTAGCCCGTGGTCTTGTCGTAACCAACGTGAATGCGCCCGCCAATCTCTGGCAGGATCATCAGCCGAAGAAACTCGTTTTCGATGTGGATCGCCTTCCACCGTTTCGTCTGGGGCTCAGTTGCGATGCGATCGATGAAGGGGAGCGGGTACACCCTTCCGCTGCTGCCCTGATATACGCGGTTCTCCAGGAACATCGGATTGCGATCCGGCGCGTCCGGGAGATACGTCAGGATCTCCACATCCTGCTGCCATGCCTTCACCGGCCCGCTTTGATCAGCGGGAGCATGGGGTAAAACCAGTAAATGAGGGGTGGAGTCGCCTTGCGCTGCTTCATGGGAGAACATTCAAACTCCGTAACCGTGTACGTTAACGTGAAGATCACGCTACCCGTGGCTTGGTCTTCTGTCAAGGATCTCCGGCTCAGGGGCTCAGAATTCCGGCTCCGGTCGGCCCGCGCTGTAGGCGTCTACGAAGAGTGACATATTGCTTCTCAGCACGAGGTGAGGAGCGAGCCGTACGGAGCGCTCTGGCGCGCAACCCTGGACAAGAAAACGGCTGAGCGCTTCAAACGCCATCCTGCCCTGTGTGAAAGGGCGCTGATGCAACGCCGCAAATACCTGCCCTGATTCGATCCACTGCGCCATCTCCGGAAAGAAATCAGTTGCGATGATCTGAACTTTTCCGGCCCTTTGCGATTCGGCAACTGCAGCAATCACAGGAGCGCTATTAGCTGTGCTGATGTAGATTGCACCCAAATCCGGATGCTCCTTCAACAGGCGCGATGTTGCCTTGTGCGCGTCCCGTGCGGATTCATGCGACTGAATAGCAGGCAACATGGTGAGGTGCGGTGCCAGAGTCGCCAGCGACGCGGCAAAACCGCGCAGTTTGTCGGCGTGATCCTGAATCTTCAAATCCCCGGTGATCACCACAACCTGCCGTCGATCTGGAACCAGACGGCCCAGCAATTCCGCCGCGATCCCACCGCTGAGGACCGACTCAACCGCAATCGACGCTAGCCTATTCTCCCTCGCTGCATCAGTCGCCACGAACACGATTGGCTTGTTCTCCTCCTCTGCTTCCTGGCAGATAAAGGTCACCTTGGCAGGCTGTCCTGGCGCAAGAATGATGCCGTCAAACTGACGCCATCTGTGCGTCTCCATAGATTCGACGTCGCCCTGTCCAAGCTGCGGGTACGAATGGAAAACCACTTCCACGTTCGCACCGGCAGCGGCCAACGCCCCCGCACGGATGCCGGCCCTCAGCGGGTCGAAAAACGATGCGATCTGCTCCGGCAGGAAAACACCAATGCGGAAATGGCGATTCAGCTTCAGATTTCGCGCTACCA
Source organism: Occallatibacter riparius (assembly GCF_025264625.1). Classification (NCBI taxonomy): domain Bacteria; kingdom Pseudomonadati; phylum Acidobacteriota; class Terriglobia; order Terriglobales; family Acidobacteriaceae; genus Occallatibacter; species Occallatibacter riparius. The sequence goes on along the minus strand of NZ_CP093313.1, from coordinate 3,181,170 downwards.
GGTTTGGCGTGTAATTGAGCTTCTTCGCCTGCCTGAGCACGCGCTCGCGCGTTTTGGCGCTTACCCCCTCGCGCCCATGCAATGCCCGATCGACCGTGCCAATGGAAACACCAAGCGCCTCGGCAATCTGCCGAATGCCTGCGGGGCCGCTTTCCTTCTGCTTCCTCATAACGGGCTAATCCTGGTTCTGGAGTTGTGCCGCAGATAACGTTGACAGTTTGGGAGTGCATTACGTACTGTAAGTGTGTTTCCGTGTACGTACCCGCAAATATATCTACATCCGAGGTAAATGTGCAATCTCGGCGCAAGTTTCTTCAGGGCATCTCGACTAGCGGACTGTTGCTGGCCGCCGCAGATCAACTTGCGGCAAAGCCGCCGCTTCCCTCACCCGGCGAATATCCAGTGGCAGGCAGCATCCCACTCCGGGATGGCTGGGAATTTCGTCTCGACCCCACGGGAGCCGACGAGATAATCGAGGCGCCGGGCCAGGCCGGATGGAAAGCGGTACAGGCGCCTCATACGTGGCAAGCACTCGGCGGTTCGCCAGAGTTTGTCGGCGTCGCCTGGTATCGGCTCCGCTTTGAGGCCCTGGCAAGTTGGACCTCGCAGCATGTGCGTGTAGAGTTCGAAGCGGTAAATCACACGGCGCACGTATTCCTCAACGGAAAGCCAATCGGCGAGCACGTCGGCAAGGGCTACACCGCATTCGCACTCGATCTCTCAAATGGCTTGACCTTCGGGCAGGAAAGCACACTGCTGGTACGCGTCGACAATCGGCCCAACGATCGTATGCTGCCGCGCAACAAGAGCTACGACTGGACCGACGACGGCGGCATCATTCGCCCAGTGAACTTGCTCATCACGCCGCGGACCTTCATCGAACGCGTGGAAATCGATGCAATCCCCGACCTGACAAACGGTTCAGCCGCCATCCGCATCCGGGCAATCATTCGGAATGCAACTGCACAAGTTCAGAAGGCGACCATTCAAGCAGCAATCCGCCAAGAAGGCACTGCGGAGGAGCAGTTGAAAATCGGGCCCGTGAGCACATCGTTTGCGCCCAACGGCACTCAGGTTGTCGAGATAGGTCCAACGACGCTAACGAACGCTGCGCTGTGGCATTTCGATGCTCCGCGCCTCTACGAAGCTGTCGTCGAACTCAAAAGCTCTTCCGGCAGCCACAAGTTCCTCGATCAATTCGGCATTCGCAAATTCGAAGCACGTGGTTCGTCATTCTATCTGAATGGAGAGAAGGTCTCGCTCATGGGGGTGGAGCGCATGGCCGGCAGCCACCCTGAACTGGGACTCGCAGAAACGACCGAGTGGATCGACAGCAATCACCGCGATATGAAGGATCTGAATTGCGTCTTCACCCGCGTGCACTGGGCGCAGGACAAGCGCGTTCTGGACTTTTGCGACCGCCACGGCATCCTGATGCAAGAAGAGGTACCTGCGTGGGGCCCGGAGACGTTCTCGAAAACATCCGATGACGTACAGCATGCGCTGGAGCAGAACGGGCTCGAGCAACTGCGCGAAATGATTCATCGCGATCGGAATCATCCGTGCATTGTGGCGTGGGGCCTGTGCAACGAGGTGGACGGCAAGAACCCGCGCACCCGCCAATTTGCCCGCGCGATCGGCGCTGAGGCACGTCGCCTCGACCCATCACGTCTCCAAACCTACGCATCCAACACGCTACACGTTGATCCAGGTTCCGACATGGCAGGAGAGCTCGACTTCATTTCGACCAACGAGTACTACGGAAGCTGGGCGCCAGGAGGCCCCGCCGACGTGGAAACGCATCTCGACCGCATTCGCAAGGCGTTCCCGGATAAACCCATTGTGGTGTCCGAATACGGCTGGTGCGAGTGCCAGCCGAAGATGGCGCCTGGCGATGAGAACAGGGTTTTCATCGTCAACTCACATACTGAGGTGTTTCGGAAATTCCCCGAGATCGCCGGCGCCATTTACTTCGACTACAACGATTACCGCACGCTCGTTGGCGACAAGGGAGTGGGCGCCATGCGGCAGAGAGTACATGGAGTTGTCGATCTGTATGGGAAACGAAAGCCCTCATTTGACGCGCTGCGGCTGCAGGCCAGTCCCGTCGAGAGTGCCGGCCTGCGCAATTCCGGTGAAGGCAAATACGAGTTCGACATGCGTACACGGGAGCAACTTCCCGGCTACACTCTGCGCGGCTACTGGCTGCGATGGCTGGCTTACGGATACGACGACCTGCCCATGGATGGCGGCAGAACGCAATTGCCCGACCTGCATCCCGGCTCATCGCACACACTTGAATTCAGCTCGTCCGTGAAGTCCATCAGGAAAGTCGTCGTGGACCTGGTGCGGCCCAACGGCTTCTCTGCTATCACAGTTGAGTACCTGGATGAGGCGAGCAGAAGCTGAACAAAGCGCCGTACGCGCAAGCCGCGCACTCAAGGACTCGGCGCAGCGCGACGACTACGGCCTGCCGATTGATTATCGCCGCCGGTGAGCACAAGCTCGTACTCAGGCACAAGGCGCAAGCTCTGCAACACGGCCGCCTGGCCGTTTGCTCCGAAAGCGGGAGCCTCCTGGAACTCGAAGTAGACGGGAGCATCGCGCCGCAACGGCACAATTGTCAGTCCGAATGAACCGTCTTTCAATTCCAGGAATCTACGCAGGCCTATGGACCACGTCTGGCCATCGTAAAAGTTATCTGTAAGTAGCCTGTCGCCCGCGGTAAAACGAGCTAAATCTCCCTGATACTCTACCTGCAAGAAAACGTCGCTCGGGCCGTTGAAGACATTCGGCGGAAGCTCGATGGACCAGCGCGCAGCGTACGGCGGTTCGGCGATCCCGGGTGCCATGGCCACGCCCTGCGGCCGCCAGGCAGGCGCAGGGCCTAGCTTCACCGGTGGCGCGTCGCCAGCGGGCTTAACCAACCGGTACTTTAGCTCCAGGTCCCGCTCCCCTGCATCGGCCGTAAAGCGAACCATCCGCGCCGTAGCGTCCGCCTGAACCAATGGCACGTTGCCATGCGGAGCCAGGGTCAGAGGCGGCGTGATGGTGAATGCGAAATTCGACTCTCCGCGAGAACGGAGAACAACACGCTGCTTCCCGCCGTCCTGGTCGACGAAAAAGTCATCTGCCGTGATGAGCAAGTGATCGCTTACGCGACCGCCGCCAGACTTGGACGCGAACTGAACCTTCCACGCATCTTCCGCTTCGCGTCCTGTTAGAACCACAAGGTGGACTTTGCCGCCCTTCGAGCCCGTCACGTCGACGAACGAATCGACCCCTGGCCGCAATTCGCTCACCGTTACCAGACCCGCATCGTGGCTGGTTTTGCCGCTGGAGGACTGCAGAGATCCAACCGTATCCGAATCAAACGCGAACTCCACGGGAATGCCAGGAATCGCTGCAAAGTAGAGAGTGTCGCCTCCATCGCCCGCGATGCGCGTGAACAGCTGCGCGGTGCTGTACCGGATGTTGACTCCGCCTGCATGCAGGTTGAAGGGCCAGATGAAGTAAGCGCCCGCAGGAATGTCGACTGGACGGCTCGGCACGCGCACTGTTCCATGGGGAAGACGAACTTCAAATTGCGCTGCGGACCGCGCCGGGGTCTCGTAATTGCGCACGTAGTTGTTGAAGAAGATGAATCCCGAGTCTCCCCGCGATCGCAAGGAAGCGCGCGGCACTGAGAGGTCAGACGGATTCGCCGGTTGCTGGTCGGGCGCGTGAACCATCATCGGTGCGAGGTAGTCGCCGAAGTCGTTGAGGAAGTACTGGAACACTTTCATCTTGCGGAACGACTCACGCTCCCGCCCGAACTCGCCCAGCGGCGCCTGAAAGTCGTAGGACTTGATGGGCACATCGTTCGGATAACCGGTGGCCTGCGACTCCTGCAGGGTCGAGAGCTTGCCTTCTGGATTCTCGCCGCCCTGAAACATATACGTGCCGTACAGATTCACACCGGAACCCAGCATCACCGGAAACATGGCTGCAATGTCGTCCGGATGCACCACGAGACGGCGGTGATATGTATTCTGCAAGCCACCCCCAATCTCCGCCGTGAGATAAGGCAGCGGAGCCTGTGCTGAAGTGTCCTCAACTGCCGCTGACGCCCCGCCGATCACGCCCATGTTGGAGGCGACACGGCTATGAAATCGGAATGCATAAACTTCAGAGGGTGGAAGCTTCGCGGTTGAGGCATCCCACGGCGCATCAGGATAGCCCCCATAAACCGGGATAACCGCGTCATGCGGCACAACGGCCTGATCCCACCCGGTCACGAAATAGTAAGGAACATCAAAGCCAGCAGCAACGGCGAGTTTCTTGAGTTCGAGAATGTGCGCTTCGCCGGCCCCGGGTCCGCGCTGACTATATTCATTCTCCAGTTGAATCCCGATGATCGGGCCGCCGTCCTTCCACATAAGCCCTCGCACCTGCTGGGCGATCTGCCCATACCACCTGCGAACGTACGAGAGATACACCGGGTCGTTGACGCGCGTCTTAAGCTGCTTCTTGAGTAGCCAATCGGGAAAGCCCCCGTTGCGCACTTCGCCGTGATCCCATGGCCCGATGCGCAGCTCGACATACATTCCGTGCTTAGCGCAGAGCTGCACGAAGCGGCGCAGGTCGCGCTGCCCCTGCCAGTCAAACTGGCCCTCGATCTCTTCGTGGTGGATCCAGAAGACGTAGCTGGCAACCACATCAATGCCGCCCGCCTTCATCTTCAGGATCTCCTCTTCCCAGCGCGATTCCGGGTAGCGCGCATAGTGGAATTCCCCCACCACCGGCAGCCAGGGCTTGCCGTCGCGCACAAAGTAGCGGCTATTCACAGCCAGGGTGCTGCCGGAGACCGATTTCGACGTGCCGCCCTCATAACGCGCCGCTCCGGGTTCGCTATACGGCTGACTGGCATCGATGCGGATGGCGGTAAGCACCTGCGCCGCAGACGTCGTAATCCGAAACCCAGACAGAAAAATGAAAGGGACAGCGAGGGCCGCCACGCGCCGCCCGCGCACGCTTCTGGCCAGCCCCGTAGAATCCTTCAGCAAGGCGAAGAACATTCGATAAGTCTCCGGTACGAGAAAGATTACTCCGTATGCCTCATGCGCATTTGGCATATCCGACCAGACTGGAACTGGATTGCGATCCATCGGTTTGCCTTGACGCCCGTCGACCTGAGCATTTGCTTGAGGCCTGCAACAGCTACACGTATTCTCGGAACCCAGCTTTCTCAGCACCTTCGCGCAGTAGTGGTATGGTCCGCTAACCCCGCAAAGCCTGCACGAATTCGAAGGCTGACCTGGCCCGGATCGGCTACACTTCCACCAAGCCTTGACATCCGCAGAACCGGAGAGAAATTTGATGGCATCGTTTGGCTCTTTGACCACATAGGCGGGCGAGTGGCGCGGTGGAATCGACCGAGCAGCATCGGTTTTGCGCTTTCCAGGCTCGGCAATTACACTACTCCGGCACAATGGGCCATCAAGGGTGTTCTAGTATGCGGGAATTGCTTCTCATCGACGATGCGTCGGGAGACTTGAAGAAAGCCGCGGCAGTTGCGGAGTCGTTGGGCTTTGACAAGATCCACACGCGCAATTCCGTGCCCGCGGCCTCTGCGCTGCTTGAAGAGGGGCTTGCCGGCAAGACCACCCTTCCGGACACCATCGTTCTTGACCTGGATCTAGGCGTAGACAGCGGATTCGAGTTGCTCCGCAAGTGGCACAGTACGCCTCGCCTGTCCGCGATTCCCATCCTGATTTGGTCAGTCCTTGACGAACATCGTGAGCTCTGCGAGCTCTTCAACATATCCTCCTATGTGTCCAAGTGGGAGGGCATGGAAGTGTTCCGCGAAAAGCTGCAACAACTGATACGCTAATTGCAATCCAATCCCTGGAGAGGGATCTGGTTGAGGACCCTTCCGCTCGCCATCTGCTAGTTCTCCAGGTTCAATTCCCCACCCGCATATTCATCCCAAGGAGCAGGCAATGAACGATCTCGCGGAGATCATTTCTGAGAGTGCGGAGCCCATTCGGAAGCAATGGCTTTCCGAGTTGGCCAAGGTCATTGAACGCGCTGGCGTAATCAGCAAGGCAGAGCTTGAAGAGCAGACCCGCGATATTCTCAATGCCATCGTGGAAGGGGTCAGGACAAGCGGGCCCACCGACATCAGCGCAGGCGGATGGGATACCGCCCGGGCGCTTCTCAAGGAAATTTCCGCCTCCCGCGCGCGGCAGGGCTTTTCTCCGGTCGAAGTTACCACCTTCGTCCTCTCCCTCAAACAGCCGCTCTTTGCTGAAATCCGTAAGAAGTTCAAGGGCGACCAGGACCGCATGTTCGCCGCCCTTTGGACCGCGACCGAACTGCTCGACCGCTTGGCCCTGATCACTACCGAAGCGTTCATGGACACAAGGGAGGAACTGATCTCCCGGCAGCAACAGGAACTTCTGGAGCTGTCGACCCCGGTGGTCAAACTCTGGGACGGCATCCTGGCCCTTCCCATCATCGGCACGCTGGATAGCTCGCGCACTCAGGTGGTGATGGAGAACCTCCTGCAAACGGTGGTTGCTACCAACTCCAAGTACGCCATTATCGACATCACCGGCGTACCCACGGTGGATACCCTCGTGGCGCAGCATCTGCTCAAGACCATCACGGCCGCCCGCTTGATGGGGGCCGAGTGCATTATCAGCGGCGTGCGTCCGCAGATTGCGCAGACCATCGTTCACCTGGGCATCAACCTTGAAGATGTCATTACCAAGGCTAAGCTGTCTGACGCGTTCGCCTTGGCTCTGCAGCGCAGCGGAAGAGCTGTGGTGCGCCAGACCGCCGCACCCCTAAGTCCATTGGCTCATCTGATCGCGAAGCGGGAGGAGTAGATGGAGAAAATTCCCGTACTTCGCATGGGACCGCTGCTGTTGATCACCATCCAGATCGATATGCACGACAAGCTCGCACTCCAACTCCAGGACGACGTAACCCACCGCATCTCCGAATACGGATCGACGGGCGTACTCATCGATATCTCATCGCTCGAGATTGTCGACTCGTTCATCGGCCGCATGCTGGCCAACATTGCGGCTATGTCCCGCGTGTTGGGCGCCGACACTGTGGTCGTCGGAATGCAGCCGGCCGTGGCCATCACGCTCGTCGAACTCGGGATGTCCTTGCCTGGAGTGCGTACGGCTTTGACCGTCGAGGCGGGCATGGAACTCCTGCTGGGGGCTGTCGCAGAAGATGCCAATGGAACTGACCATGAACATCGTCAAGCGTGAGACCCAGCCGCTAAAGAACTCGAACGACGTAGTGCTGGCCCGCCAGAAAGTAAGGCAGTGGGCCATTGAGCTCCGCTTCAGCCTGGTGGATCAGACAAAACTCGTTACCGCCGCCAGCGAACTGGCACGTAACGCTCTGGATCACGGGAAAGGTGGAAGCATGACCGCCGAGGTGATCACCTCCGGAGCGAAGAGCGGACTGCGCCTGGTCTTTGAAGATCAGGGGCCGGGTATCCCGAATATCGATCTGGCACTGAAGGATGGGTATACCTCAGCGTCGGGAATGGGACTCGGGCTTGGAGGCAGCAAGCGCCTGGTGAACGAATTCGACATCCAATCGGAAGTAGGCAAAGGAACCAAAGTGACTGTTATCCGATGGAAGTAATCCTGACGGAATTCGTTTCTGTTACCGACCAGAGTTCAGTCGGCGAGGCGCGCCGCGCCGCCATGACCATGGGCCAACGCCTTGGATTCGATGAAACCAGGGGCGGCGAACTGGCTCTGCTAGTCACTGAGGTCTCCCGTAACGTGCTCGTTCATGGCGGCGGTGGCCAGATCATCTTGGCTGGCGCGCGAAATGGAGATCGATCCCTGGCCCGCGTGCTGGCCATGGACAGCGGGCCCGGCATAGGCGATCTGACCCGTGCCATGAGAGATGGGTACTCGACCGGCGGCACCATGGGTGGCGGCCTTGGGGCCATCAAACGGATTGCCACAAATTTCGAGATCTTCACCAGCTCTTCCGGGACAATCGTCTTCCTGGAAATCGGTTCCGGGCCGGCCTGCCCTCTCTCGATTGCTGGAATGGCAGTTCCCTATCCGGGGGAACGGTTCTGCGGAGATGGATGGGCGTGCGAGTGCTTCGCTGATCGGACCCTGGTGCTGCTTGCCGACGGCCTTGGCCATGGATGGGGTGCTTCGGAAGCCGCCCAGGAAGCGATCACAACCTTTCGCCGTCATACCGACAAGAGCCCGGGGGCCATCCTGGGGTATCTGCATGACGCCCTGCGGAAGACCCGCGGCGCCGTAGCAGCCGTTGCCGAGATTCGATCCGACGGCAAGCTGCTTTATGCGGGCGTGGGGAATATCTCAGCAGTGTTGCTGCAGAATGGCGTTTCGCGCAGCCTTATGTCGCATAACGGCACTCTGGGAATGGTCGTTCCCCGCATCCAGGAACTCCAGTTTCCCTGGCCGCAGGGCGGAATCCTGATTCTGCACTCCGATGGCGTCCAGACCCGGTGGGATCTGGCCTCTTATGCTGGTCTCGCATCCCGGCATCCGGCCGTCATTGCGGGCGCTCTGCTGAGAGATTTTCGCCGGAGCCGCGATGATGCGAGTGTAATCGTCATCAAAGGTTTGTAGGGACCATGCTTACCCAGCTTTTCCAGATTGCCTTGCGCAATGATCGCGACGTCGTCCAGGCTCGCCAGAAGGCGCGGGAAATCGCCGCCTCGCTGGGCTTGGACAACCAGGATCAGATCCGGCTCGCGACCGCCACCTCAGAGATGGCGCGCAATGGCTTTCGGTATGCCCACAACGCCAAGGTGAACTTCCTGGTGTCGCTGGAACCGCCCAAGCGTATAGAAGTCGTGGTCTCCGATTCAGGCCCGGGTATTCGCAACCTTGATGAGGTTCTGGCCGGCCGCTACCGGTCGGAGACGGGTATGGGCCTGGGGATCATCGGTACCCGGCGCCTGATGGACGAGTTTGAAATCGTCAGCAGTGCTGAAGGCACCTCGGTGCGAATGTCCAAGTTCGCCCCAAACCAGGGCCTGAGCTGGAATCCAAATAGCATCCAGGAAGCAGTTCGCACCATTCAGCGTCGCGCCCCTGACGACCCTTTCACTGAAATTGAGCGGCAGAATCGCGAGCTGCTCAAAACCCTTCAGGAATTGCGCTCTCGCCAGGAAGAACTGGAGCTGTTGAACCGCGAGCTTGAGGACACCAATCGCGGTGTCGTCGCCTTGTATGCGGAACTGGACGAGCGCGCAGACTACCTCCGTCGCGCCTCTGAACTGAAAACCAAGTTCCTTTCCAACGTCTCCCACGAGTTCCGGACACCGCTCAATTCCATCGTTTCGCTCGCCCGCTTACTCCTCGATCGCATCGATGGTGAACTGACTCCCGAACAGATGAGGCAGGTCCGCTATATGGAGTCATCCGCCCGCGACCTGCAGGAAATGGTCAACGACCTGCTCGATCTTGCCAAGGTTGAGGCCGGCAAGATTCGCATGCGCCCCAAGCGCTTCGACGTCCACGAACTCTTCAGCGCCCTCAAGGGCATGCTCAAGCCGCTGCTGGCTGACAATACCTCCGTCGATCTATTGTTTGAGGACGCATCCGCGCTGGCCCCCCTGCATACCGATGAAGGCAAGGTCTCGCAAATCCTGCGCAACCTCATTTCCAATGCCCTCAAGTTCACCCCCTCCGGTACCGTTTCAGTGCGCGCCCGCAGCATCGAGAACAGACGCGTCGAGTTTGCTGTCGCAGATACCGGCATCGGCATCGCACCCGAGCATTACGAAACGATCTTCAAGGAATTTAGCCAGGTCGAGAATCCCCTCCAGGATCGCTACCGCGGAACAGGCCTGGGCCTTCCGCTTTGCCGAAATCTCGCCATGCTGCTCGGCGGAGAGATTGCCCTCCAAAGTGAACTGGGACGCGGATCGACCTTTTACCTCACCATCCCATCCGTGTATGTCGGAGAGGCTGTCTCCACCGAAGAAGGCGAGTCTCTGCCCGCACCCGAATTCCATCGCATGCCTGTCCTCTATCTCGAAGACAACCCGAGTGAGGCGCATTACGTCGAAGCATCGTTGCGCGAGACCGAATTCCAGCCGATCCTCGCATCCACTGTCGCGCAAGCCGAGTTGTGGACCGAGCGGCACACCCCGGCGGCGGTCCTCGCCGACGTCTACGTCGGCGAGGAGCAGGCCTGGAGCTTCATCGACCGAATTCGGGATCGTAATCCGGGGGTCCCTGTGATCGTCACCAGCGCCCACAATCACGCACGAACAGCCTATGACCACGGCGCCAGCTCCTTCCTGTCCAAACCCATCGATCGCGAGAGGCTGCTCTCCGAGTTGCGCCAACTTACTCCCGCACGTGGAACACGACGCCTTCTGATCGTCGACGACAACGAAGTATCCCGCTACGTCCTTCGCCAGCTGCTATCCCAGCCGTGGCTCCAGATCAGCGAGGTCGGCAACGGCACAGAGGCGCTTGACGCTCTGCGCGAGGGTCTTCCTGATGCGATCATCCTCGATCTGCTGATGCCCGACATGAGCGGCTTCGATATCTTGCGCACTCTCCGCTCCAGGCCTGAAACAGAAAACCTCCCGGTTCTGATCTATACCTCTAAGCCCCTGAGCGATCAGGAGCGCACGCAGCTCGAGAATTGGGGAGCCGCTATCGTGCGCAAGGAAGACGTCTCCTCTCGACTGTCCGCACTGCCATTCCTCGATTGGATCAGGACTTCGGGTATCAACCCGCAGCCGTCCGGAGAACACTGATGGCTAACCAGGAGCGCCCCCGCGTGCTGATTGCCGACGACCGCGAGGAGAACCGCTACGTTCTCGCGCGCGCGCTCTCCGCCACCGGATTTCAGTGCCTCGAGGGAATGACTGGAGCCCAGGCCTTGGCTGTCGCAGAAACCCAGCCCGACCTGATCATTCTGGACGTCCGCTTGCCTGATATGTCAGGCTACGAGGTTTGTCAGCGTCTTAAAGCCAACCCCCGCACAGCGTCCATCCCTGTCCTGCAAATCTCCGCTTCCTTCGTCTCCCCTGAAGATCGCGTTCGCGCGCTGGAGGGCGGCGCAGACGGTTATCTGACACACCCCATCGACCGCACCGTGCTGGTGGCTACCGTCCGCTCGTTGCTTCGCATGCGCATCGCCGAAGCAAATGCGCGCAAGTCCGCCACCCAGTGGCAAGCGGCGTTCGATGCCCTCGCCGAGGGCCTGGCCATTCTCGACAGCGATAACCGGCTGGTCCGCTGGAACCGTCCCTTCGAAAGCATCTGCAGCTCGGCTTTTGTGCCATCGAAACGCGGGGCGCCCTGGCCTTTCTTGGCGCCCCTTATGGGTCAGGACGAAGTTCCGTCTCTCGCAGGAACAGAGCGATTTGTGACCGAGTTCTCCATCGGCGGTCGAAGTATCCTGCTCTCGCTCGGGCTCATCAATCCAGAATCCCAGCACAGCGACAAGATCCTGATCCTATCTGACGTAACCGATCGGAAGCTCGCAGAGTACGCACTCCGTACGGCCGAAAAGCTCGCTGCCACCGGCAAACTCGCTCACTCTATTGCCCACGAGATCAACAATCCTCTCGAGGCGCTTACGAACCTCATTTTTCTGGCACGCACTTCAGATGACATCGAGTTCGTGCAAGAGCTCCTCACCAAGGCCAACGCGGAGGTGGAGCGGGTTGGCCGCATCACAAAACAGACTCTCGCCTTCCATCGCGACACGCAGTTGCCGGTATCGCTTGATGTCGCAGCCCTTCTTTCTGAAGTCGTCGCCATGTATCACAGCGTATCGCTGGCGAAGCAGGTGAATCTTGTCCTCGATGCGCGGACCGGACCCCAGGTTCGCGGATATCCCGGCCAACTCAGGCAGGTTTTCAGCAACTTGCTGCGCAATGCCGCCGAGGCTGCTCCGCGCAACTCAAACGTCATCGTTCGCGTGCGAACTGTAGAACGCCACGGGATTCGTGGGGTCCGCGTTACCGTGCACGATCGCGGACCCGGCATTCCCCACGACATTCGCAAACGCCTGTTCGATCCGTTCTTCACCACCAAGGAACTCAAGGGATCCGGCCTCGGTCTCTGGGTCTCCCAAGGACTTGTCTCTCGCCACAATGGCACCATCCGCTTCCGCTCTTCGGAACGTGCTGCCGCTCATGGCACCACGTTTGAGGTCTTTCTGCCTGAGGATCATCTTCCTGTGTCAGGTGAAGCCGCCGAGCCCGTGTACGTCCGCACTGCATCTTGATTGCCATCGAGAGGTGCGATGAGGCCAGATCCGTCTGAAAGGGCCGGCGTTTTGTCTGGCCTCGAGGCTGCTCACTTCCACCACCGCTCTAATGGCAAACCGTTCCGTTGATGGCAAATGAAGTTGGAACTGCGTTTGTCTTGTTGTTCCAGCTCCCATTAAACCCTGCGCCTGTGTAAGTTGCGCCGGGCGCTATCGAGCCGTTATAGCTCAGGTTCGTTACGGTCACGTTCGCTCCGCTCTGCGATACGTTCCCATTCCACAGTTGCGTAACCGTCTGCCCGTTGGCATATGTCCACGTGAGTATCCAGTGAGAGATTGCCACTGTTCCTGTATTGCCGATGGTCAATGCGGTCTGAAATCCACCTGGCCATGAATTGATGATCGAGTAACCAACGTGGCACGCAAATCCTGACTGGATGGTCAAAGAAACGATCGTGCTCGCAGACAGCCCTCCTGAAAGACCAGTCACCGTGATCGCATAGGTGCCGGGCATCGCGGAGGTGCTCGCGGTAAACATCAATACGCTGCTGCCTGATGTGGGGTTTGTGCCAAAACTGGCAGTTACGCCGCTTGGCATGCCGTTAGCCGAAAGGGTGACCGCGGAGTTAAAGCCGTTCTGCCCGATCACGCTGACAGTATCGGTAGCGTTGCTGCCCGCACTCAGAGCCAGCGAGCCCGAAGAGACGCTGAGGGTAAAAGTGGGCACCGCTGTTACCTGAATGACAACCGAGGCTGTCGTGGAGTTATAGTCCACGGAGTCGGTTGGAGTGAACACCGCATTGAGTGTCTGCGCTCCGACAGAGAGCGCCGTGCCCGCGGCGGGCGAGTAGGCAAACGCCCCCGGAACCGAAGCTGTCGCGTCCAGTTGAGTAGACGTGAGCGGTGTGCCCGCGGTGATCGGCGCGGGGGTGGGCCACGTGATCGTGGGCGTCGCCTTATTAACCGCCAGCATCACTGTTGATGTCGTGGCCGTATAGTCAGTAGTATCGGTTGGCGTAAACGTCACTGTGAGCGTCTGCGTGCCCGCTGCCGGAATAACTCCCGCCGCCGGCGAGTAAACGAAGGTTCCTGCAATCGTGGAACTCGCATTGAGTTGCGCGGACCCAAGAGCTGTTCCGTAGGTGATGGCTGCGGGCGAATTCCAGGTGATCGGCGCCGCCGCCTTGTTCACTGTCAGTGCTACCGTGCTGGTCACCGGGCTGTAATTTGCGGAATCGGTCGGATTGAAGGTAGCTGTGAGTGTCTGATTGCCGGCACCCAAAACTGCCCCGGCCGCGGGCGAATAAGTGAATGTTCCTGCAACGCTCGCCGAGGCATCCAGTTGCGTTGCAGTCAACGCATTGCCGTACACGATTGCAGCAGGAGCAGGCCACGTGATCGATGGCGCCGCCTTGTTGACGGTGAGAGAAACACTTGCTTGCGCCGTCTGGTAGTCGGCCGAATCAGTGGGCGTTAATACAGCAGTGAGCGTTTGCGTCCCGGCTGAGAGCACCGTCCCAGCGCCCGGCGAATAGCTCACGGTTCCGGGGACACTACCAGTGGCATCCAACTGCACTGAACTAAGAACTGTTCCGTAGCTGATCGCTGCGGGCGCATTCCAGGTGATCGACGGAGTTGCCCTGTTTACTGTGAACGTCACAGTTGCGGTAGCCGTCGTGTAGTCGGTCGTATCGGTTGGCGTAAATATCACCGTCAGCGTTTGGCTCCCCGCCGCCAAGACTGTTCCTGCTGCTGGCGAGTAACTGAAAGTCCCGGCTACCGTGGAACTCGCATTGAGCTGCGCTGAGGTAAGAGATGTGCCGTAGGTGATGGCAGTGGGCGCATTCCAGGTGATTGATGGAGTTGTCTGAATCGCACCCGTGCCAGTAAGAGCGATGGTCTGCGTCGCAGCCGTATTCAGATTGTTATCTGTCAGAGTCAACGTCTCCGCCAGAGAACCGGAACTGGTCGGCGCAAAGCTCACTGATAACTCGCAGCTAGCCGCGGCCGCCAGTGTCGCCGCACTTGCTGATTGGCTGTCCAGCAGCGGGCAATCAGACTGCCCCGTACTGCCCAGCGTGAAATCAGTTCCGATGCTGGGATTGCTACCGGCCGCAGGAACGGGAAAGGAGAGCGCAGCGTTGCCGTTGTTCTCCACGGTCACAATCTGCGGACTGTCCGCGCTGGTTGTACCCACCCGTGTGCTGGTGAAACGCAATGTGGGTGCATCAGCAAAGTCCACTTTCACAACTTCGTCCAAAGGCGGATACCCGGTATAGACGTTCCCGTTTTGATCAACCGCAACACCCCATGGACCCCAGGGACGCGCTAGATCGCTGACAGCTGTGCGCTGGACATATCCGTCCGAAGTCTGCGTCTCCTTGATGATGGTACCTGTCGATTGATCCACAAAAAACACATTGCCGAGTCCATCGACAGCAATTGATTCCACCTCCGTCCATTCGGCCACAGGTATCGTTGTTTGAGTGTAAGCGCCGTTTGAAAGCGTCTCCTTGAACAGAGTTCCCGAGCCGTCGTTCAGATCAGCGATGTAGAGATTACCGCTCGCGTCTACAGCAACGCTTGACGGGTTATTCAATCCGCTGACGACCGTGCTTCGTGTATAGCCCGTGGTTGAGGGCGTCTCCTTCAGGACGAGACTGTTCGAGGCGCCGTCCGCAACGTTGTCTGCGATGTAGACATTTCCACTAGCGTCCACGGCTACCCCATAGGGATAGCCAAATCCGCTGTCGACCGTACTCTGAACATAGCCGCTCGCCGTGAGAGTTTCCTTCAGCACGCGCATGTTTCCCATGTCCGCGATGTAGAGATTGCCGGCTCCATCGACAACAACCTGGTATGGGTCGCTCAATCCGGTGGCAATGGTGGTCTCCGTGTAGCCGCCGTCAGACGCGGTTTCCTCCACCAGAGTCTGAGCACCGTTTTCTAGAACGAAGAGGTTTCCGGCGCCATCGATTGCAACGTCGAGAGGCCCCGAGCCAGCCGCGACCGGAATGCTAATCTCCGTTCCGGGGTTGAAGTTCACCTGCGGCCCCACTCCTGTTCCTTGAACGTAACCGGTGGCAATGACACTGCCATCAGGCGCCGTCAGCACCACTGCCCCATTGCGGGAACCCGGATACCGCGGCGTGAAGCTCACGTTGACGGTGCAGGTCTGGCCCGCCGCATAACTCGTGTTTGCAGTGCACGTTCCTGAGCGAGCATCGGTGTAATCCAGCCCTGAGGCTCCCTGCGTCAGAACCGAAACGCCACCCAGGGTTCCAGCATCGTCGAACGTGAACATCATCGGAATCGGCGGAGCGCCCTCGCCAATGTTGACCTGACCGAAGTTCGTCCCAGAGGGCGCCAATTCGGCCACAGTTCCATCCAGATTTCTTGCATGCCCGATGAAGATGTTCCCGCTCGAAGCGAGAGACGATGTGCCGAAGATGGAGGCAGTCTGTGCCCCGTCAAAGTGTGCAGTCTGCGCTGCTGCCCAAAAACCAACACCCAAGAGCATGAACACCGCAGTGACTCGCCTGACAGTGCGCCTGAAGTCTCTCCCAAGACAGCGCGTCATGGATGTAGTGAACGTAGCAGACATCAAACGAACAGAGAACCCCATAAGCTTCACCCCTGGCCCGCGGCCCCGAAGAACAAACTTTGTCCTCGAACAGACGAATACAGGTCAGTTGCTAGCCAGCTATAGCTGCGGCAGTCTGGCAAGCATCTCAATCCACTGTTCGTTTGTTTGAGTGAGGCGAGTCTAACATCTTTCTTGGAAGCTGAGAAAGAGAGTTACAGAATGTATATAGCTCGGCAGCAACTTTAGTAACTGCACGGACTCTTCCTTGTTGAATTGTTCAAACAGACTAAAAGATAAGACCTCTCCACTCACAGGTTTCCCTGAATGGGCAGCTCTACTCTTCCACGCTGGCCTGGACCACCAAGTCGGAACCGTTACTGCGTGGCGAAAAGCGCAATCACCTGCGCTTAGTCGCAGGCCGTAGACCAGTCAGGAACGTGTCCAGCATCGCCTTCGCGTCGTGCATGGCCTCGCTGCTGCCCTCAAGGCGACTGATCATCTGCGCACCTTCCAGCGCCGCGATCACGCTGTTCGCGATGCGGCGCGGCTCGACATCCGCCTTGATTTCCTTGCGCTCAATGCCCGCTTCAACAATTGTTGCGATCTTCTGCTTCCACTGCTGCAGAGCTTCGCGAGCCAGCTTTCGAAGCACCGGGTTCCCATCATCTGCTTCGATAGCAGTGTTCATCACCGGGCAGCCGCCGGGAATGGTGGAGCGAACCTCTACGAATCGGCGCACCATGAACTGAACCTGCTCGACGGCTCCTTCGACCTCATCCACTCCGTCCCAGCGCAGATTCATCACCCGTGAGACCGAATATCGGAATGCCTCCTCGGCCAGTTCCTCCTTGCTGCTGAAGTGCCGATAAAGGCCGCCCTTCTCAAGCCCCGTCGCTGCCATGATGTCCTGCATCGAGCAACCCGCATAACCAAGCTGGTTGAACAGCGGCGCAGCCAGCTCGATGATCTTCTGCCGCGTCTCCTCGCCCTTCGTCATCCTCACCTCTCATCACGGCAAAAACGAATCTTGAATCCGCGAAGAACCCTCTCGAATCTCTATATGCAAATGAGACCGATCGGTCGCATTTAGTTTACACCCGATTTCCGTTGAGGAGCAACACCAATGAAATTCGCCGAAAGCCAGCGCGCACGGTTTCCGATGACAGCCCCGATCTTCCTGGCTTCCGTTCTGGCCCTTTCAATCGCCGCCGGCGCCCAGGCTTTCCCCGATGGCGGTGCGCCTGCTGGTTACGGCTCCATCAACACCCCGCGCCCCATCAATCCCGCTGCAGGCACCACGAGCCCAAGCGCGCGCGCCACGCAGAACCTGAATCCGTATCTCGGCAGCACCCCTCACGGCGTGGCGACCAATGACACCTTGCACATTAGCCTTGAAGACGCCATCGCCCGCGGGCTGCAATACAACCTCGGCCTCATCGACAGCCAACAGGCCGGCGCCGATGCACGCGCGCAGCGCGAACGCGCTTTGTCGGCGCTGTTGCCGCAGATTTCCGCCCGCGCCGAGCAAACCTACCAGCAGCTGTCACTTAAAGCCATCGGCTTGAGATTGCCCCCGCAGGCAGGCTTTCATCTGCCGCCCACCACCGGCCAGTTCGGATACTCCGAAGCCCGCATCGCCGCCGAGTCGCCGCTGCTGAACATCTCTCTGCTTGATCGTTATCGCCAGCAGAAGGCTCTTGAATCCGCATCCGTGCTGGCGACAAAGGATGCTCGCGACGTCGTTGTATTCGCAGTGGGAGCAGCCTACTTCCAGGTGATCGCGAGCCAGGCCCGCGTTCAAACCGCGCAGGCCGCTCTCGCATCCGCGGTCGAACTCAACCGGCAGGTCACCGACCAGTTCAAATCAGAGATCTCCCCTGAAATAGACACCCTCCGCGCCAACGTGGAAATGCACACAGCGGAGCAGCGCCTGACGGACGCGCAGAACGATCTCGAAAAAGATAAGCTCACACTCGACCGCATCATTGGCATTCCGCTTGATCAAGCGTGGGCTCCCGCAGGCGATTACGGCTACTCGCCTCTGCTTCCCGAAGCGTCGGCGCCTGCGAAAAGCAAGCCCATTCGCTTTGACGTGGCAAGCGCGAAAGCTACCGTAGCCGCCTCGCAACTGCGTTTGCGCGCAGCTCAGGCAGAACGCCTGCCGGAGGTCTCGTTTCACGCAAGCTACGGCGGTGGCGGCGTCAATCCTGCAAACTACAATCGCGTCGACGAAATTACCGGCAACGTCTCCGTTCCTCTTTTCACCAGCGGCCGCATTCGCTCTGACGTCCATGCAGCGCAGAGCGATCTTGCGCAGCGCCGCGCGGAACTGTCCGACCTGGAAGGCCGCGCCGCATACGACGTGCGCACCGCAGAGCTTGATGCCAGGGCGTCGGAGTCCGGCGTCAAGGTTGCGGCCGAAAACCGCACTCTAGCTGAACGCGCTCTCGCTCAGTCGCAGGACCGTTACACGAACGGTGTGACCAACTACCTCGAGGTCCTCCAGGCACAAGAGGCCGTGGTGGCCGCCGACGAAAACTACATCGCGAGCCTCTTCTCTTTCAATGTCGCCAAGGTTTCGCTCGCCCGCGCCCTCGGATCCGCTGAGTCGCGCATCCCCGAATTCTTTGGCACACCCGAGCCCACGCGTTGAACTTCGTCAGAACAGGAGCATCTCTATGGCTACAGCAGTAAATCCGGCCCCCGCAGCGGGCCCCGAGCTTATCTCGGAAACACACCTCGCCTCCAAATCCTTCTGGAGCCCCAAACGAATAGCTCTCGCTGCGGCTCTCCTCATCGCCGCCGCTGCCGGAACCGCGTGGTGGCTCTATGCGCGCCAGTTCGAGACTACAGACGACGCGCAGGTCGACGGCCATTTCGCGCAGCTCAGCACGCGCGTCAGCGGAACCGTCGTTGAGGTAAACCCGCAGGTTGAGAACGATCATTACGTCACCGCCGGAACCATCATCATGCGGCTCGACCCCCGTGATTATCAGGCCGACCTCGACCATGCGCGCGCCATTTTCATAACGAAGCAAGCCGAAGCCAATTCGGCTGGTCTGCAAGTATCTATCACCCACGCCACCGCCCTCAGCCGGCTCCACGTCGCCCAGGCGGAAGAGAAGGTCGCGATGGAAAGCGTCGCTGAAGCAGAAGCCGCGCTCGATGCAGCGCACACCCGTGTGCGGCAGGATGCCGCTGTAGCCGCTCACGCCGAACGCGATCGCGTTCGCTATGCGGCCCTTGTCGAGAAGCGCGAAATCTCGCGGTCCTATTACGACGCGCGTGAGACCGAGTCGAAGACCTCCGCCGATGCGCTTGCCGCAGATCAGGCAGCCGAAGCCGCGGCGGCACGCAAAGTCGCTGAAGCCGAGCGCACGGTCGCGCAGCGCCGCGCCGAGATCGATGCCGCCGAAACCGCTCCGCAGCAAATTTCCGACGCTCGTGCCCAGTCCGCATCGGCGAACGGCGCTCTCGAACAGGCTCGCGCCGATGTGCGCACAGCCGAGTTGAACCTCAGCTATACAACCGTCTACGCACCTGTCAGCGGCGTCATCGGCCACAAAACGGTGGAAGTCGGCAATCGCATTCAACCCGGCCAGACACTGCTCACCATCGTTCCCATCGATGACATATGGGTCACCGCTAACTTCAAGGAGACGCAGCTTCGCCGCATGCACGCCGGTGAACAAGTCACGGTCCACGTTGACAGCTTCGGCCGCGACTATCGCGGCACCGTCGAAGATCTCGCCGGCGCATCCGGTCCGCTCTTCAGCCTCTTCCCTCCTGAGAACGCTAGCGGCAACTACGTCAAGATCGTCCAGCGATTCCCTGTTCGCATACACATCGACGCCGGCCAGGACCCCGAGCATCAGCTTCGTCCGGGCATGTCCGTTGAAGCCAAGGTACGCGTTCGCTAAACAACGACTGAACAGGGGAATCTCAATGAGTACTACGCAGGAAATCCTGATCCACGATTCGGGCGTTCGCACCATGACCAGGTCAGTGAATCCGTGGTTCATCGCCGCCACCGTCACCATCGCGGCATTCATGGAACTGCTCGACACATCCATCGCCAACGTAGCTCTTCCTTACATCGGCGGCGGCCTGGGACGCAGCTACGACGAAGTGACCTGGATCCTGACCACATATCTCGTGGCGAACGCCATCGTGCTGCCCATGACGGCATGGCTCAGCCGGCTCATGGGTCGCAAGAACTACTACCTGCTCTGCGTGCTGCTCTTCTCCGTATCCTCTCTGTTCTGCGGCCTCGCTCCGTCGCTCGGCTTCATGCTGCTCTTCCGCATTCTGCAGGGCATCGGTGGAGGCGGTCTCGCTCCCGTGGCGCAGGCCATTCTCGTCGACACCTTCCCGCCAGCCAAGCGCGCCGCGGCATTTGCGCTCTACACCATCGTCATCGTCACCGCCCCGGCAGTGGGTCCCGTCCTCGGCGGTTGGATCACTGACAACTACGACTGGCGCTGGATCTTCTTCATCAACGTGCCCATCGGCATCGTGGCCATGTGGCTCTCCAACCGCCTCATTCATGATCCCGAGGATTTTACGCGCGAACGCAAACAGGCTAAAGCTGAAGGGAAGATGACAATCGACGGCACCGGCATCGCACTCATCACGCTGGCCTCCGCCGCTCTTGAAATCGCTCTCGACCGCGGTCAGATCGACGACTGGTTCGGCAGCACCTTCATCACCACAGCGATCTTCGTCGCCGTCTTCGGCTGGATCGCCACCGTCGTTTGGGAGGGCCGAAATCCGAATCCCATCATCGATTTTCAGCTGCTCACCAACCGCAACTTCGCCATTGCGAGCATTCTCTTCTTCATCTTCGGCGTCGGCCTCTTCGGAACCACCACGCTCATTCCGCAGATGCTGCAATCCCTCTATGGATACCGCGCCATCGATGCCGGCCTCGTGCTAGGTCCTGGCGCCCTGGTCATCACCGTACTCGCACCCATCTCGGCCCAGTTGCTGCAGCGCCGCATGGTCACACCGAAAGCTCTGGTTGTCGCGAGCTTCGTCATCGTCGCCATCGCCATGTTTGTATACAGCGACATGACACTCGACGTCGACAGCAGCCACTATGCGTGGATCCGCGCGCTCCAGGGACTCGGTTACGGACTCTTCCTCGTGCCCGTCAATGTCATCGCCTACTCGCAGCTTCGCCCCGACGAAAACAACAAAGCGTCGAGCCTGACCAATCTCTTCCGCAATTGGGGAGGCAGCTTCGGTATCGCTTTCATCACCACCGCCAGCGACCGCCGCCAGAATCTGCATCAATCCACCCTCGGCTCAAACCTCAGCGCCGCATCACAGTCCATCCAGCAGGGAGCGCATGCGCTCGCATCGCAACTCGCGCAGCATGGATTCACGAGTGCAGACGCAGGCCCGGCAGCGCTTGGCCTCGTCTACGAGCGCCTCCTTCACGAAAGCCTCTTCTTGGCATTCATGGATTGCTTCCGCGTGCTCGGCTGGCTTAATCTCCTGGCGCTTCCGCTGGTGTTTGCGATCCGCAAGTTCAAGCCGCAAGGAGACGCTCCTATCGGACACTGAATCCAGGCCTTACCTGTTCAAAGCCGGTTCCGTGCGCTAGACATCGTTCCCAAGCTTGAAGATCGGCTCCAGCCCCTTGCCTCCGCTCAGCAGCGCCTGCTCCTCGTGCGCTTCGAGCGGCTTGTAGTGCTGCGCCACATCCATCGCCAGCCGGAAGTACTTCTCATCCCCCGGCGGAATCGCCGCAGTGATCGGATGTCCCAGCGTCCACCGCAGTCCCAGCGACGCCTCATCAGGAAATGCCGCCGGCTGATACCAGCACTTCGGCTCGGGATGATCCTTCTTCTGCCCTTCAGGCCACATCGTCTTCGCCATCGCTTTCAGGGCCAGAATCCCCACGCCCTTCTCTTGCGCCTTTTTCAAAATCTGCGGCCCGAAGCTCGCCTGCGAAAACAGCACCCAATTCACCGGAAAGAGAATCGTGTCGAACGGATACCGCTCCAGCGCTGCTACGGCTGTCTCCGCCGAGTGCACGCTGAATCCGATGAAGCGAATCTTCCCTTCTCTCTTCGCCGCCTCCATCGTCTCCATCGCGCCGCCCGGCCCCAGCACCTGGTCCAGTTCCTTCATCTTCGTTAACGCGTGGAACTGATACAGGTCTACGTGATCGGTCTTCAGCAGCCGCAGCGACTCCTCCAACTGCTTCCGCGACTCGTCTTTCGTGCGGCCCTCTGTCTTGCACGCCAGAAACACATTCTTCCGATACGGCGCCAGCGCCGGCCCCAGCCGCTCCTGCGCATTTCCATAGCTAGGCGCAACGTCGAAGTAGTTGATCCCGCGATCCACGGCCTCAGCCACGATATTCGAGCTCGCGCCCTCGGTCTCGTTCATCACCACAATGCCGCCGAATCCAATCATCGACAGCTTCTCGCCGGTTTTGCCCAGGGCCCGTTTCGCAATTGGTTGTGAGGGAGTTTTGTTCGATGCGTGCATCGAAGATGCCGCTGAAGCCGCGGCCGCAGTCATAGCCGCCTGCTTGATGAACAGTCGCCGTTCCATATCGCCCTCCATCTGCGTCGGAGTTGGAACGAACGCAGGACCGAATCCTGCATTTGACCTCATTCTTGCACAGACAATTCCGACCCGTCGCGCCGGATCTTTAAGAATTGTGAAGAGCCCGCCCTCATCAGCGGGGTGTCTTTATCTCGCGATCCCCAGAACTCGCGCGGTTTCCTGATCTGCCGGGTAGAAGGCCTCCAGCGACAACTCCGAAAGCGTGATCTCCACCGGCGTACCGAACACCGTCACAGTGCTGAGAAACGAGAGCACGCCCCTCGAGGTCCTGAGCCGAAGCGGCAGCGCAACGTCATTGGCCACAGAATCGCTTACGCTGCTCGCATGTTCGCTCGAACCGGCAGGATAACTACTCAGCTCGTTCAGGAGATCATTCAATGCGGGATCGCGCGAAATTCGAAATTGACGCCGCAAGCGTTCGAGCAGGTGATGGCGCCACTCCACCAGATTCACAATCTTCGGAGCCAGTCCTCGTGGATGAAGGCTGATGCGCAGCGCGTTCGCTGGAGGCTTGAGCAGCTCCGCAGCCACTCCTTCCAGCAATGCGCCAAGGGCCGCGTTTGCCCCAACAATGTTCCAATGCCGGTCAACAGTCAGCGCAGGATAAGGCTCATGCGCTTTCAAAAGCAGTTCAAGAGCCGTCCTCGCATGAGCCAGCGTCGGATCTTCCAGCCTGCGATCACCATAAACCGGCGAGTAACCTGCCGCCAGAAGCATCACGTTGCGCTCCCTGAAGGGAACCTCCAGACGCTCTGCCAGATGCAGCACCATTTCTCTGGAGGGGGTCGCTCGCCCGCTTTCGATAAAGCTGAGATGTCGCTGCGACACCTCAGCTTCGAGCGCTAGATCGAGCTGGCTGAACCGCCTGAGTTCACGCCATGAGCGAACCATCTTGCCTACAGTGTGGACTCCATCAAGCATGGGTTGCACGTTATCGGTTCGTCTGCCCAGATTCAATTACCTCCCACGTAATTGCCCGGCTCCCTCTTTTACCACACGATTGGGGACGAAGCGATTTCACGATGGAGGAACTGCTCATGAAACTCGATCGACGCCAGGTCATTCGAAGCGCTGCCTGGGGCGCTGCAGCACTCACGCAAGCAACTTCCATTCTCCCCCAATCCGAATCCAATGAAACACAGCGGGCCGCCCGTAGCCAGCCGTTCATAACCGCGCGGGATGGAACGAGGCTCTTCGTGCAGGATTGGGGGTCGGGCCGCCCGATCATCTTCCTCAGCGCCTGGACTTTTCAATCGAATGTTTGGGGACACCACATGGCCGCTCTTACCGCGCACGGATTCCGCTGCGTGGCTCCTGATCGCCGCGGGCATGGCCGCTCCGACGCATCCGCCACTGGGTACGATCTCGATACATTGGTCGACGACGTGTCGCGGATCATGGATCAGCTCGACCTGCGAGACGCCGTGCTCGTCGCCCACTCCATGGGATCATTCGAAGCCGTTCGCTACCTGGCGAGTCACGGATCAAGCCGCGTCGCGCGACTTGTGATGGCCGCCCCTTCAACTCCGTTTTCAACCAGGACCGCAGACAATCCAGAAGGATGGCCGGCAGAAGCGATCGAAGCGCAAACACAACTCATTGCCAGAGACTTTCCACGATGGATTGAACAGAATGAAGGCCCCTTCTTCACACCCGATACGTCTCAGGGAACCCGCACCTGGATCAAGAACATGATGACCAGCCTTTCCTTGCCGGTCGCGTTGGCGACTCGATCCGCGACGCTGGCTGTGGACGTTCGCCCGGATCTGGCGAAGATCTCCTGCCCCACGCTGATTGTCCATGGAGACAAAGATGTCAGTGCTCCTATTGCCGTGACTGGCGCCCGGACTGCCCGCCTCATTCGAAATGCGAAGCTGATCGTCTACCCCGACGCACCGCACGGAATCATCCTGACGCATCAGGAGCGATTCCTTTCCGATCTCCTCACGTTCATCAAGGCTTGAAACACGCCAGTGGCTCCAGCAAATGGAGCAGATGAGATCACCTTGGTTCATTGCACCGGTGATAGCCATCACGGATGCTGACCCCACAAAACGCTACTCTTCATCAAGGGCTGTGTTTCCTCAGGTGAAGCACGGCCCTGTGGGTTTTCAGGGGGAGTTTACTAGAAAATTAGCTACCCCTCCCCCTGTTTTTACTTCTCCATTCCTTCGCCTTTGGTCGGGTATTAATTCGATAAAACAAACATAAATAACGACTTACATAGGGGTATCTAAAATAGTAGATTTCTTAGGCGATCAAAAGACGAAGCTTCCCAGAAAGTTAGTTAATAGTAAACAGGAAGCAGATCCTAGCGCTTATCGTAAACCGAACCGCCTGGCCAGATCAGGAATGTCCCACTACCTTCCCAGTTGTGCGAGGAAGAACCCGAACAGCACCAGGACACCCACCATCATCCCCACAGCCACTCGTAGCTTCATATCGAACGTATCCCGCGGCGATCCGATCCGCGGCACCATCGGCACCGCAAACAGCAAGCCTGAGGCGCATCCACCCAAGTGGGCCCAGTTATCAATCGCCACACCCGTCCGGCTCGACCCGAAGTTGATCGAAAACCCGATTACTAGGTTGATCGCGGCGAAGTAGATCACCGATTTGCGGATCTTCTTCAGCTCTTCCGGAGGCACAGGGAGCCGCGTGGACTTCAGCAGCACAATCAGCGCTCCGGCAATCCCAAAGATCGCGCCTGACGCGCCTACACCAGCCGGAAACGCCATCCACGCCGGCACGCCCGGCGGGAAAGGCGAGGACGGCGCGTTGCCAATCCAATTGAAGAACGTCGACAGCAGATTCCCCGCAGCGCCGGTCAGGATATACACCGCAAAAACGCCGAAGGTACCCATGAGCGGCTCGGCCAGCATAGCCAGGTTCCACAGGCACCACATGTTCAGGCCCAAATGCAAAATCCCGCCGTGCACAAACATCGCCGTCACAATGCGCCACCACTGGCCGTCCACCAGAACAGCCCCGGCATTGTTCGCCCCCCACAGCATCAGGCTGGGAGAGTTGGGCGTAATGGGGCTCACGCCCCCCAGCACCATAAAGACGTAAACCGCAATATTGATGCCCAGCAGCGTATAGGTTGCGCGAGCCGACGACCACGTCGGCCGCCTGCGCGTGGGCGGCGGCTGTGGCGGAGCATACTCCACATAATCGTTCTGCGGACGAGGCGCGTACGCCTCAGGCGGCAGGATCTCCGGCGTAGGTCCGGGACCCGGCTCCCATCCGCGATAGTCCCGCCCATGAAACGGCGGTGGGGGATTGCTTCCCATTCCTTCACTCTAACCGATTTACGTTTCACCCTCTCCCCGCACAATCACCAGTAGCCACTTCGCAACCGAAGCCCGCGTACGAAGACGAACGTCGGTCCCGTGTCCCTCTGGACCCTGCTTACTGGTCCCTGGTGCCTGGTCCCTGCCTTTTGGTCCCTTGTCCCTTTGTCCCTGCCTTTCTATTCCCTACTCCCTATTCCCCGCGTTTCTGTTCCCTGTTCCCCGATCCCTGGTGCCTGCCTCTAGTACCCTATTCTGTTGGCCCCGCATGCGTCTGAACCGATGCGAATAGTGGGCGAGAAAGAAGGAGCAAAACGTGAGCGCGGAGAAGAAGATCCGGCGTGCCCTGCTGAGCGTCACCGACAAGACCGGCCTGGTCGAGTTCGCCCAAACCCTTGCCGGCTTCGGCGTCGAGCTGGTCTCCACCGGCGGCACCGCCCGCGCCCTCCGCGATGCCGGCCTCACCGTGAAGGACATCAGCGACCTCACCGGCTTCCCGGAGATGCTCGACGGCCGCGTAAAAACGCTCCATCCCAAGGTCCACGGTGGTCTGCTCTACATCCGCGGCAATGCCGAGCATGAGGCTGCGGTCGCCGAGCACCAGATCCAGCCCATCGACATGGTTGTAGTGAACCTCTACGCCTTCGAGAAGACCGCCGCCCAGCCCGGCGTCGCGTTCGGCCACCTCATCGAGAACATCGACATCGGCGGCCCCTCCATGGTCCGCTCCGCCGCCAAAAATTTCGAAGACGTCGCCATCGTCACCCGCGTCTCCGACTACCCCACACTGACCGAAGAGCTCACGGCCACCGGTGGCTCCCTGGGTCGCGAGACCCGCTGGCGTCTCGCCAAACAGGCCTTCGCCACCACCGCTGCTTACGACACCGCCATCGCCAACACCCTCGAACAGATGGGCGAAGCTCCCCTACCCGCCCAGCCGGTCGAGAAGAAATCGATCGAGTTCCCCTCTAGCCTCCGGATCAATCTCAACCTCGCCCAGTCGCTCCGCTACGGCGAAAACCCCCACCAGCGTGCCGCCCTCTATTCCGACGGTTCCGGCCTCGGTGTTGCCAACGCCAGGCAGCTTCAGGGCAAAGAGTTGAGCTTCAACAACCTGGTCGATCTCGACGCCTGCTGGGAGCTGGCCCAGGAGCTCAAGCCCACCGACGCTGACCTGCCCGCCGTCGCCATCATCAAGCACACAAACCCCTGCGGCGCCGCCACCGGCGCAACCGTCCTCGAGGCCTACCAGAAGGCCCTCGCCGCCGACCCCGTCTCGGCCTTCGGCGGCGTCATCGGCATCAACCAGCCCGTCGACGGCGCCGCCGCCGAGGAGATCGCCAAGCTCTTCGTCGAAGCCATTGCAGCTCCGTCCTTTACGCCGGAAGCCCTTGAGGCCTTCTCCCGCAAGAAGAACCTCCGCCTCGTCGAGATTCACGCCGCCCCCGCAAAGCCCGTCGTCAAGCAGGTATCTGGCGGCCTTCTGCTCCAGGACGCCGACACCGGCCGCATCGAGGAAAACGAGCTCGACGTTGTCACCTGGCGTCCCCCTACAGCCGAAGAACTGCGCAGCCTCATCTTCGCCTGGCGCGTCTGCAAGCACGTGAAATCAAACGCCATCGTCTACGCCCGCGACGGCCAGACCATCGGCATCGGAGCCGGCCAGATGAGCCGGGTCGACGCTGCCAAATTCGGTGCCCAGAAGGCAGTTCTTCCGCTCGCCGGCACCGTCGCCGCCTCCGACGCCTTTTTCCCGTTCCCTGACGGACTCGAAGCCGTCGCCGCAGCCGGCGCAACTGCCGTCATCCAACCCGGAGGCTCCGTGAAGGATCAGGACGTGATCGCCGCGGCCGACCGCCTGGGCATGGCCATGGTCTTCACCGGCATCCGCCACTTCCGCCACTGATCGCTACCCCAAAACCAGCGGCCCAATGCGCCAGGCGCGCGGTCGCTGGTTCTGGTTTACTGTTTCGCTAGGTCGTTTTTCAGTGCCTGTCCCTTTTACTAGTTTCACTTGCCACTAACACCAAAGTGGCGAAATTCCTGCTGTTTCTGGCGACGAACGAACCAATTGGCGCGTAAAATCGTCTCTAATACAGGGTGCCCTAACACACCGGCTGCCCCGGCAGCCCTGTCGGCCTCCACCACAGGCAAGGATCCCCATACGTGATCATGAGACGCGAAGACTTTTTGCCGTTAATTTGCCTTTCCCTCGCTGTTTGCGCCGCGCACGCCCAATCCCCGACTCCCGCGACCACCCCTGCGCCCAGCGCCGCCGCAAAGCCCTCCGACTCTGCTCAGCCCAATCGCGCCTCGGCTTACTACCATGCGGCCCTTGCCGGCATGTACGAGGAGCAGGCAGTCAGTTCCGGCCGCGCCGAGTACGTCCAGCCGGCGATCGAGGAATACAAG
Organism: Occallatibacter riparius; assembly: GCF_025264625.1. Taxonomy (NCBI): domain Bacteria; kingdom Pseudomonadati; phylum Acidobacteriota; class Terriglobia; order Terriglobales; family Acidobacteriaceae; genus Occallatibacter; species Occallatibacter riparius. The sequence continues at coordinate 3,153,054 of NZ_CP093313.1, read as the reverse complement.
GCCGCCATCAACGCCGATCCCGGCGCTGCCGCGCTCTATGATGGCCTGGCCGACCTCTACTTCCGCACCGGCAAGACCCGCGACGCTGAATCCACCGCGCGCGAGGTCATCAAGAACCACCCCAACGATATTGACGCTCACAAGCTCCTCGGCCGCATTTACCTGCGCCAGCTCGGCGAGCAGCAGAACTCCGTCTCCTCGTCTTCGCCTTCCGGCAACACGCTCGACCAGGCCATCGCCGAATTCGAGAAGATCGTTGCCATTCAGCCCCGTAGCGTCGAAGACCGCATGATTCTTGGCCAGCTCTACACCGTCAAGCACCAGTCGGCCAAGGCGGAAGAGCAGTTCAAGATCGCGCAGGACATCGAGCCCGAATCTGAAGAGGTGGTCCTCAACCTGGCCCGCGTCTACCAGGAGAACAACAACTTCGATCAGGCCGCCAAAGTCCTTGAGGCTGTTCCTGAAAACGACCGCACCGCGCGCATGGAGTTCACCCTCGGCGCCACCTACGACCAGCTCAAGCGCACCAAGGACGCCATCGCCGCCTACAAGCGCGCTGCCGATATGCAGCCCGGCGATGTTCCCACCCTCAACGCCCTGGCCCAGGCGCAGTTCACTGACAACCAGTTCGACGAAGCCCTCAAGACCTACAAAGACCTCGCCCAGGCCGACTCCGAAGACGCCGGCCCCCTGGTCAAGATCTCTGAAATCCAGCGCCGCGAAGGCAAGTACGAAGACGCCCTCGCCACCATTCGCAAGGCGCGCAAGAAGGATCCCGAGAGCCTCGAAGCCGGCTACAACGAAGGACTGCTGCTTGACGTGCTCGGCCGCTACGACGAGGCCGCCACCACCTATCAGCAGATGGTCGATCAAACCTCGCACGCCAACGGCGCTTACACGGCTGAAGAGAAGAACAACCGCAGCATCTTCCTCGAGCGCCTCGGCTCGGTTAACCACGAGCAGAATAAGGTGGACCAGGCCATCGCGGCCTACCAGAAGATGATCGACATGGGCGGCGACTCGGTCAGCCGCGGCTATCAGCTCCAGGTCGACACCTACAACGACGCCAAGATGTTCGAGAAGGCCGTCGAAGTTTCAAAGCAGGCAGTCGCCGCCAATCCAAAGGACCGCGATCTGAAGCTCATGCTCGCCGGCGAGCTGGTTGACTTGGGCAAGAGCGACGACGGCCTCAACATGGCCAAGAGCCTGCTCACCGGCAACGACAGCGACGATCGCTCCATCTACTTCGGCCTCGGCAACATGTACACCCGCCTGCGCCGCTTCAAAGAAGCCGAGGAAGTGCTCGCGAAGGCCACGCCCATGGCCACCCGCAAGGAAGACAAGCTTTATCTTCTTTTCCTCAAGGGCGCGCTCGCCGATCGCCAGAAGCACCTGGAAGAGGCCGAGAGCTACTTCCGCAAGGCGCTCGAGATCGACCCCAACAATGCCATGACCCTCAACTACATGGGCTACATGTTCGCGGACAAGGGTGTGAAGCTTCAGGAAGCTCTCAAGCTGATCCGCAAGGCCGTAGACCAGGAGCCCATGAACGGCGCGTACCTCGACTCCCTGGGCTGGGCGTACTTCAAGCTGGGTGAGTACGAAATGGCAGAGGAGAACCTTCGCCAGGCCGTCGAACGCGACCAGACCGACCCCACCGTGCACGATCATCTCGGCGATCTCTACGAGAAGACGGGCCGGATCCGCCTCGCCGCCGCGCAGTGGGAGCTCTCCGTCACGCAGTATCAGAAGACTCCGCAGACCGACCAGGAGCCCGGCGACATGGCCAAGGTGCAGCACAAGCTCGAAGGCGCGCACGTCCGCCTCGCCAAGCAGGAAAGCACCAGCGGCGTAGTCAAGCCCGAATAACCGCAACCCAAGTGCATCAAAAAAGCCCGCCAATCAGGCGGGCTTTTAACTGCCCACAAAGCTGCTTTAGAGGGGGCACGGCTTTTCCATGAAAACGACTCGCGAAAGGTCACGACTTTTACAGCCCGCTGAAAAATGCCATTCAGAACGTGTCTTGTATCAGGGGCTGCCTTCAGGCAGCCCGCATGCCGCTTCCCTGGTTGACCTGGGGCTTTAGCCCCCGAGGGATGCGTTTCAATCGCTGCGCTGCGATGAAACCCCACGACCATCCGAAACGGCACGACTTTAAAGCTCGCTAAAAAATGCCCTTCGGAACGGGTCTTGTATCAGGGGCCGCCTTCAGGCAGCCCGCATGCCGCTTCTCTGGTTGACCTGGGGCTTTAGCCCCCGAGGGATGGGCTTTTTCATTCTCAAGTCTTCGTCATCAAACAAAAGCCCGCCCTTTTTCTTCCTCTCTTTTGACTTTTTGTTGCCACCCATGCATTTCTTCGCTATTGTTGAAAAAATGGGCGGCCGCTCCTATCTCGGAGAGCTCGAACTCATGCTCCTCCTCACCGTGATCCAGTTGGGGGATGACGCATACGGAGTCCCCATTGCCCGCGCCATTGAAGCCCAGCGCGGCACAGAAGTCTCCGTCGGAAGCGTTTATGCTTCCCTCGAGCGCCTCGAAGCCAAGGGGCTGGTCACCTCAACCCTCGGCGATCCCACGCCCGAGCGCGGCGGAAAGGCCAAGCGCTTCTTCCGCATCACCAAGGAAGGCCTCACCCAGGTGCACGAAACCCGCCGGGTGCTCACGCGCCTCTGGCAAACCCTCCCCGAACCCAAACTGGAACGCCTATGACCCGGATCGAGCCGCCGCCGCTTGCCACATGGATCCTGGAGCACTGCATCCCCGGCCAACGGGATGGGGCGCTTGCCGGTGATCTGCTCGAAGAATTTCGGTATGGCCGCTCGAATGGCTGGTACTGGCGTCAGGCACTGGCAGCCCTTCTTGTTGGCTGGGTCAGGTACCTCGGCAGCCGAAGCTCTCTCATCGTATTTGCGGTGCTTTGGTCGATGCTTGCCCCTGCCTGGGCCGTCCTCGTCAATCGCGTACTGGATCCCAATCTGCCATGGCCGGCTTCCGTCGCCGGATGGCTAGCCCTCAACCTGATATTTGTGTGGACGGGGATGCTGCTGTTCGCCGCCCTGCACCGGCAGTTCTCGCACCCGTTCGCAGCAAAGAAGCTAAAAACGGCGTTTGCGCTGGCAGCGGGTATATTTCTGCCCACCTACGTTGCGACCTTCGTACTCTCGAACCTGCTTGCCTGGCCCGGGCTCGCTGCGCACCTCCGCTCATCGCCGCTTGCCGAACTCGGCGATTTCCGCGTTTGGGCTGACATTTTGCGGCTCCCCTATTTCGTCACCCTTCTGTGGTCCATGTGGTCTGTCGCGCCCATCATGGACGCCGCTCCCGTGGCCATCGTCGAGTGGGGCTCAGGTCGCTCCGCCGCTACCGATGAATTTCCTGCCGAGGAAGCCACCTACGATTCGCGCTCAGTGACGCGCATGTTTCTGTTCATGGTCGGAACCGGACTGGTCAACGCCATGATTGCCGGCGTTCTGTTGTGCCGCCTACCCGACGCGCACTCTCCCAGCATCCAGTCCGTGCTGGTGCGCGCCATCCTCTACGCCGCCATAGGCGCGTTGGCGGGCATCATGGGGGCGTACCTGTACTGGCACAATCCCGCCAGCTCGTTTCGCGCTCATCCGCCTTTGCCGTTTCCACTATTTGCGCTGGTATGCGCCGCCGGCTGGATCTGGATTCCCGCAATCCTTCTCTTCTACCAGCAGGTTTCGGCTTTGAGCGCCGTAGTAGCCATGCTGGCCGCCTTCCTTGTGGCGGGAGAAATTCGACGCATCGCCCTAATGGTCCTTCCGCCAACCCCAGACTTTGGGTTCCCGGCGACCGAACGCGCGCTCTTTGCCGAGACACTGTATCGCCCTCCGGCCGAGCCGTATGGCTACTTGCTGGCGCTGTGCCTCTACGTCGCGGGTTGGGCGATCGCCGGCCGCGCCAACCTCACGGCGACGACTCTCCTCACCGTGGTCGCTTGCGTCTTCAAGCTAAGAACGACCGTGCTGCCGGAACGCAGGTTCCGGCTGAACCACGAGTACCAACGCGCGGCCGTGCGCCTGGCATGCCTGGCCATTCCCGCCATCCTCATCACCTTCTGGGCGCTTCTTAGTGGAGTCGCACATCGGAACCACATGCTCGCCGCAACCGGGGTTGGCCTGGTGAGCGGAAAATCCTCCGGCGCCGGAACTCAGCCTAAGAATCAAGCGAAAAGCTCGACCCACGTCGGCAGCGGATACGAGAGCGTAATCCTCTGGCCCTATCCTCCGAAAAAGGAGATCGTGGCTCCCGTAGAGCCGCACGAGCTGCTCGCCCCTGGAACCACCCAGCCACTGGTCATCCGCTTCACAGGCGAGTACTGGTATCTGCAGCCGCCTGACCTGAGCCCTGGCCCCCATGCGCATCGCGCCAGCGGCAGCCCGCTCGACGTGCACATCGCCTCGAGCAACTCGTTTCCGCTGATGATGCAGGCCCACCAGTATCTGCGCTCTCCGCTGCGCATCGCCCGCTGCCGTCAGATTCGCGTCGAAGTCGAAACGCGCGAGACCGATCCGAAGGCCATCGTGCTCGGGTTGTCGCTGAAGAACTCCTCGGCCGCCGGCAATTCCGCGGTCTCTCTGGGTGAACAGCCCATCACTGCCGTAGCAACAGCAAACGGCGCTCCGGCTTCGCAGACGCTGACGTTCGCCGTGCCCGCATCAGCAAAGCTGCGCAGCTTCGACGAGATCACGCTGATGATGTTGACCGAAGCCTGGGATCAGCGAGTCGGTCCACGCGTAGCAATCCGCGAGTTCCAACTGGTGCCCAGATAGAGAACCGAAACCGCAGCCTTTTGCCAAGCGTGCGCTCGACGATGGTGACCGCCATCACTTACGGCCTAAGCCAGATCTCCTACCATCGAGCAAGTCGGGAGTAGTGTCGATAGACATTGCTCCCGAATCCACTTTCAGCCATAGTAACCAGAAAAATAACAGCTAAATTCGAAAAATGTATATTCATGCATAAAATGACTTGCGAATAAACATTTTACCTACAATAAGTTAAATCCATAACAGCGGACTACCGGTTTTCGCCCCTATCGCGAATAAACGGCGAATCTAAAGCGAAAGACGCGACTCTGCGTTTGCGCGCTTTGTTAACTATGGAGTAATGATCCCGATAGGTTCGCCCCGGAGCGATCCGACGTCCGAGGCGCCCATTATGCCGTACATGCCCGGCAGCGAAGCCGCAGGTGCCCGCAATGCGGGTTCTTCAGATGCCCGTCGGCGACGGCTTGGCGATCACCTTCTCCGCCACGCTCTTCGCCTGCGTAAACAGCAAGAGATAGTCCGGGCCGCCGGCCTTCGAGTCCGTCCCGCTCATGTTGAACCCACCGAAGGGATGCGCGCCCACCATCGCCCCCGTGCACTTGCGGTTCAGGTAGAGGTTGCCGACATGGAACTCGCGCCGAGCGATGTCCAGCTTGGCACGGTCATCGGAGTAGATCGCCCCGGTGAGCCCGTATTCGGTGTTGTTGGCAACGGCAAGCGCCTCGTCGAAGTTCTCAACCTTGATGATGGCCAGCACTGGCCCGAAGATCTCTTCCTGCGCCAACACTGCATCCGGCGCGATGTCCGCAAACACGGTCGGCTCGATCAGGTATCCGCCATCGGGATTCTCGACCGCCTTCCCGCCGGCGACCAGGCGCCCTTCCTTCTTGCCCGTTTCGATGTAGTTGAGAATCGACTCGTAGGAGCCCTTGTTCACCACCGGCCCCATCGACGGATTCTGCGCGGCATCGCCTACGGTCAACTGCGCAACCTTCTCCCGCACCCGCTCAACAAAGATCTCGTAGACCGAAGCGTCCACAATGGCGCGCGAGCAGGCCGAGCACTTCTGCCCGCTGAAACCAAACGCGGCAGCGACCACGCCATCAACCGCCGCGTCGAGATCAGCGTCAGCGCTCACAATGATAGAGTCCTTGCCGCCCATCTCCAGAATTGTCCGCTTGATCCAGATCTGACCCGGCTGATTCTTCGCCGCGCGCTCGTGAATGTCGAGTCCCACAGCCTTCGATCCCGTGAACGCGATGAAGCGCGTCTTCGGATGCTCGACGATGGCATTGCCGAACGTCGCGCCCGACCCGGGGCAGAAGTTCACCACACCGCCCGGCATGCCTGCTTCTTCCAGAACCTCAACGAACTTCGCCGCAATGGTCGGCGAGTCCGAAGATGGCTTCAGCACCACCGTATTGCCCGTGACGATCGACGCCGCAGTCATGCCGGCCATGATGGCGAACGGAAAATTCCACGGCGGAATCACAGCGCCCACACCCAGCGGAATATACAGCAGCTGATTCTTCTCGCCCGGATACTGAATCGGCGTGGTCGCCGCAGCCAGCCGCAGCGCCTCGCGTGAATAAAACTCCAGAAAGTCGATGGTCTCGCCGACATCCGCATCGGCCTCGGCCCAGTTCTTGCCCACCTCGTAAGTCAGCCACGCGCAGAACTCGAACTTCCGCTTGCGAATAATGTCCGCCGCATTCAGCAGCAGCGACGTGCGCTCCTCCACCGTGGTCCGCGACCACGTTTCGAAAGCGGCCAGTGCCGCCTGCATCGCCTTCTCAGCGTGCTCCGCGCCCGCCTTCTGGTGGATGCCCACCACCTGCGACGGCCGAGCGGGATTGATGGACCTGATCTTCTCCGCGGTCTTCGAGTGTTCCCCGCCAATCACCAGGTCGTACTCGTGGCCAAGCTGCCCGGCCACCAGGTCGAGCGCGGCCTGCATGGCGCGGTGGTTCTCATGCGACTTGAAATTGGTGAACGGCTCGTTGCGAAACTCGCCCTGAGGCGAACGCGGCTGAATTGCGGTAGGAAGCGTTACAGTTGCCATAGCGATTCGATTGTAGTCCAGCCCCCGAAGATGCGTCTGCGACGCGCCCCTCAGCCGCCCGTCAGGTAGATTTCACCCGGGCAGAGCGCAATTGGACAATATTTCCCTCGGGGTCGACCACGTCGCACGCCTCCCCGGCGCGCTGCCAGGGACGCCGCAATGTCTGCGTTCCAAGCGACTCGAGCCGTTCGCGCGCGGCTTCCACATCCGGCATCTCGAAGAGCAACTTCACCGCCGCATCCTCGCGCAGCACCGCAGGGTACGCAATCTCGATACCCGCCGCAATCTCTGCCGGGATCGCATGAAGTGCGAGCAGCATGCCATCCGCATCAAAGCTGACCCAACCCTCCGTTGAATCCGTGGGCTGGATACCAAGCAGGTCCGCATAGAAGCTCTTCATGCGTTCCAAATCCTTCACATAAATCATTGATCCACTCAGCGGCATAGCCGTGATCTTACAGCAGAGCCGTGCTCTAATCACTTCCATGCCCTCGCTCGAGAACTTCCGGCTCACCGTTTTCCGCAAGGTGGCCGAACATCTCAGCTTCCGCAAAGCTGCCGAAGAGCTCTATCTCACCCAGCCTGCGGTCAGCCTGCAAATCAAGGCGCTTGAGGAGGACCTGGCCGTGGCGCTCTTCGATCGCGGCGGATCGCAAGTAAGTCTCACACCCGCCGGCGATGCGCTGCTCGAATACGCGGAGCAGTCGTGCCGATTGCTTAATGAAGCAACCCACGCCGTCGCAGCCTTCAGCGGAACGCAGAGTGGCGCCCTCACCCTGGGAGCGTCAACCACCATCGCTCAATACGTCCTGCCCCGTCTTCTCAGCCAGTTCTGCGCTGCGCACCCGCGTGTCAGCCCCACGCTCACCAGCGGCAACACCGAAGAGATCGTTAAGGCTGTAGAAAGAGAAAAGATCGCTCTCGGATTCATCGAAGGCCCGCCGCGCAGCCGCGATCTGACCTTAACGCCGTTTCTCGAAGACGAGCTTGTTCTTCTCGTCCCCGCTGCGCATGCATGGGCCGAACGCAACGAAATCGCGCCTGAAGAGCTGGCACGCGCGCCTCTCCTGATGCGAGAACGAGGATCGGGCACACGGCACATCGTCGAGTTAGCTCTCGAAAAACAGCACATCCGCCGCAGCGCACTGAACGTCGTGATGGAACTCGATTCAACCGAAGCCATCAAGTCCGCGGTCGAGGCAGGCCTCGGAGTTGGCTTCGTCTCCCGCTGGGCCATTGCCAAGGATGCCCGCTTCGGCTCCGCGTTCTGCATTGTCGAGATCAAGGGCTTGCGCTTTCGCCGTCACTTCGTACTGGTCTCGCGCAAAGCGTCAGAGCTCTCAGGCCCAGCAGCCGAGTTCCGGAACTTCGTGCTCGCGACCACCACGGCTACGGGCAGCGGCAAAAACCGAGATCGATCCAAGACAACGAAGCAGGCATAAGCCGGGCTAATGCGGCATCAGTCTTTCTGCTTGGACGCAGCCATACGCCGCAGCCAACACTGAATGTGTGTCCAAGATCGTGTTCATCGCCGGACTGGTGCTTGCAGCAAGCGGAAAAATCTCGCCGCCCGTTGCCCTCGCCGTCGGAATTGCCTACGGATTCAGCTTCGATCATGCTTTTCATACCCACGCCCACCGCGGCTCCAAGCTGCTGCTGCAACTGTCGGTCGTCGGCCTCGGTTTCGGGATGAATCTGCACCAGGTGCTCGAGGCTGGCCGCTCCGGCTTCCTCTACACCGCGTGCAGCATCGCCGTCGCGCTCGCTCTAGGCTGGGCTCTGGGAAAAGTCCTGCGCGTCAAACAGACAACGTCCTACCTCATCTCCGCAGGCACTGCGATCTGTGGGGGCAGCGCGATCGCGGCCATCTCCCCTGTTGCGGAAGCCAGCGAAGAGGAGATTGCCGTATCACTGGGCACTGTGTTCATTCTCAACTCAGTCGCGTTGGTCGCGTTCCCCTTCATCGGATGGAAACTTCACCTGTCGCAGACGCAGTTCGGGCTATGGTCGGCATTGGCCATTCACGACACCAGCTCCGTTGTGGGAGCAGCGGCAAAGTTCGGAACCATCGCCCTGGCAGTGGGAACCACCGTGAAGCTGGCGCGCGCACTCTGGATCGTGCCTGTCTCCCTCGCGACCGCCGCCGTGAAGAAGAGCAACGCCCGCATCCATTGGCCTTGGTTCATCCTGTTCTTCTGTCTCGCTGCCGTAGCCAATACCTATGTGCCCGCGCTGGAACCGGCGTACCCGGTACTCAAGCAGTTCGGCATCATCGGACTCACCATCACCCTCTACCTGATCGGCTCGGGACTTTCAATGAAGACCATCCGCCAGGTGGGCCCGCGGCCGCTGCTGCAGGGAATTCTGCTATGGATCGTGGTGGCAGCCGGATCGCTTGCCTTGATTCGCGCAGGCTACATTCACCTGTGATCGCCCACATCTCGCGCAGGACAAAAGACCCCAGCGGAGCAACGCCGCCGGGGCCTTTATTGTGATTGCGGGAATCCTCGCTTTACTTGCTGCCTTCAGCCGCCGAGGAGATATACAAGTCAACGTTCTCCTTGTTTACCAGCGACGTACCCGTATCGACGAACACCGGATACGGCGAGAAGGAATCCACCGAGTAATCCTTGCTCAACTGCTTCGGCGGAGCGTGGAAGATCTCATCTAGAGACTTCAGTCCCGTGTAGCCCATGGTGTACGGCTTCTGCGCAATGCTCGCGGTGATGGTACCGCCCTTGATCGCGTCGAGGGTGTCCTGATTCACGTCCCAGGCCACCAGCATGCGGTCGGATGCGTTGGCGCGCTTGAGCGCGTCCGAGACCATCTTGCCCGATGCCGATTCGAGACAAACGAAGCCGTCAATCTTCTTGGGGCCGGTCTCGGTGAGCAACTCCTGCGCCTTGTCGAAGGCGACGCGCGGATCGCCCTTCACGTCGATCACGTCGGCGATCTTAATGCCGGGCTTATCAGCCAGTCCGTCCTTGAGACCGGTGAGCCGGTCGTCCGTGTTGGGCTGGCCCTTGATCGTGAAAACGATCAGGTTTGCGTTGTTGAACTTCTCCTTGATCGGCTTAGCCGCGAGACGTCCCGCCTCGAGGTTGTTGGTGCCGATGAAGAAGAGCCTCCGGCTGCCGGGATCATCGGAATCGACAGTAATCACCGGAATCCCCGCATCGATAGCGGCATTGATGCCCGACTGCAACACCGACGCATCGGCCACCGAAATCAGAATGCCCGCCGGCTTTGCGGCCACGGCCTTCTGCAGCGCGTCCAGTTCGGCCTGTGCATCATAGCCGTCGGGCCCAACCACCTTCGCGGTTACCTTGTATTGCGCCGCGGCGTGGTTGAATCCTGCAGCTGCCGTCTGCCAGTAGGGCAGTGCGGCGTTCGCGGTCACAAGGTAGAACACCTCTTTATTCGAGTGGCGTTCGCAACCGCACAGTACAGCGACTCCCAGGGTCAACAAACCCACGACAGCCTTGTTCATCGTCTTCATTCTTGCCCTCCGGTCCAGTCGGGAAAACGGCATCGGGGCCGCACGCAGGAGACGTAAACGGCCCCGAAAATTTCCGGCAGGATTATTGCTCCATGCCGTAAACGTTGTCCATCGCAAACTGCATGAGCAGTTTATAGCAGTTCGGCGGGCGAGCACATGGTGATGGCGCGCACGTGCTTTCGCATTGTGGAAAGGCCCTCGGCACGCCGTTTTTTTGACACCGAAACCCCGTCGGAGTGCCCAACGGGACTGCATCGCCCTCCCGGTTGCGGTATAACCAGACGTGAACATGAGCGGCGACTCAAAGCGTATGAACCATCTGCCGCCGGGCGTGGCGGTCCAGGACGGCGGTCCCCTCACGGAGCGCACACACGCGGAGCCGCCTCACCCTTATCGCACCTCCTTCGCCCGCGACGGCGCCCGCGTGCTGCATGCGCGCGCCTTTCGCCGCCTCGCGGGAAAAACCCAGGTGTTCACCCGCCTGCCCGGCGATCGCGCCACCGATCACTTCCGCAGCCGCCTCACGCACACGCTCGAAGTCACTCAGATCGCCCGAACGCTGGCAACGGCGCTCGGCCTGAATGTGCCGCTCACCGAGGCGCTCGCGCTCGTGCACGACATCGGCCACCCGCCCTTTGGCCACGCCGGTGAGAAGGCATTGGACCGCTCCCTCAAGGCGCACGGCCTGGGCTTCGATCACAACCTGCACGCCCTGCGCATCGTCACGTGGTTTGAAGAGCGCTACCCTGCATTCCGCGGCCTGAATCTCACGCTCGGTGTGAGGGAAGGCATCATCAAGCATTCGCGCGACTATACAGCTGCCGCGCATCCGGAATTGGCCGAGTACTTCCTCAACAAGTTCCCTCCCCTTGAAGCGCAGCTCATTGATCTCGCCGACGAGATCGCTTATCTCACCGCCGATCTCGACGATGGGCTCGACTCGGGAATTCTTCAGCTTGAGCAGGTGCGCGAATCCGTGCCTCTCTTTCGAAGCTGCCACGATGTGTCGGTTGCGCAGCATCCCACGGCCAGGCCGCGGCTCACATCCAGCGAAGCCATCCGGCGCATGCTGAATGCGCTGGTCACCGACCTGATGCGCGAGGTCCACAAGCGCATCGACTACACGGGGATTTCGACGCTCGAAGACGTTCGCCGTGCCTCTGGCCGGCTGGCGGTGTTCAGCCCTGGGATGGAAGAGAAGCGAGCCGCTGCGAAGAGATTTCTGTATGACTGCCTCTACAACTCACCCGGCATGGAAGAAGTCCACGCGCACGCCGAGCAGGTTGTGGAGGGGCTGTTCGCGCGCTTCATGGCTGATCCGGATCTGCTGCCCGAAGATCACCGCTCGCTGATCCCAGCGGAGGGCCTTGCACGCACCGTGACGGACTACATTGCCGGCATGACGGATAACTTCATCGAGCAGACCTGGGCGGATTTGAACGCGCGGTAGCCCCTACTGCACCGTTCCCTGTGGCCGTAGCCGCCGCAGTTCCAGCGCGCACTCCACTGCATTCTGAGCGTAGAGCCGCAGGTTGTCCGATGCAGCCCAGAGCCAGAACCGCGTCACCCGCGTTGGATTGCGTCCCTCCAGCACAGGCCTTAAGCGAACCAGAACATCGTTCTGGCCGGTGGCGGCCAGGTTCGACGGCGAATCCGTGTCCTCAAGCACCAGGTCCACGTGATCGCCGCTCAGCGCCTCTTCCAGCGCAGCGATCTCCATCTCCCGCTCAAGTTCGATCGCAATGGAGAAGGTGTGCCCGTGGAAGACCGGCGCGGCAATCGCCTGCAGAGCCAGGGACGGCAACCTACCCTCTCCCAGCGCTTGGTAGTGCTGACGGATGCGTGCCTCCAGCGCCGACAAGCTGACTTGCGCGCTCTCCCCCATCCCGGCCAGCAGGTTGTACGCGGTCTGAGCGTCATAGAATGCCTTGGGCAGGCTCTGGAAGCTGAGCAGATTAACGGTCTGCTGATGCAGTTCATCCATCGCCTCGCGGCCGAACTCGCTGGCAGGCGCCATGAGAGTGGCGGCGATGAAGCGCGGCACCGCGGTCTTGAGCCGCTCTAGCAACAGAGCAAGAGCCAGCGCAGCGGGGTGCGCGGGAACCACCGCGGGCGTGAACAGATCCGCCGCGACCTCGTTCTCGGCCAGCCACGGCGCGCGAATCAGCACGCCCGGCTCCTGGTCCAGCACGCCCGAGAGGTCCAGAACCGTGGAGCCGGCCTGTAAAGCATTCTTCCAGTACCTGCGCGTCAGGTCAGCCGATCCGCAGAAGAACGTAAAGTCGACCTTCTCAAACGCGTCCAGGCTGATGGCCTGCACAAACGTGATCTCGTCGCCTACCTGGTCGAGTTGCCCCTGCCCCGCCTCGTCATCGAGCAGGGTGAATGTGGCCGCTGCAAGGGTTGACTCTGAGATGGCATCCTTCAGTTCCTTCCCCAGCAAGTTGGACGCGCCGACAATCGCAATCTTGTACACGTGAATCCTTCACAACAGCGTTTAGGAGTGACTGAGCGGATCAGACGATTCGAGACCCGCTGGAGAGCGATGCCTGCGACGCCGCGACCAGGAATAGGCCGCCCGCGCCCAGATGCCCGAGAACATATAAATCAGCGCGCCCGCAAACAGCGCAAACTGCGAATAGCGAATCAGGACAAACGCCGCAATGGCGATGAAGGGCAGGATCTGGAACGGATGTCTGCGGGAGAAGTTAATCTCCTTGCCCGACCAGAAGCGCCAGGTGCTCACCATCAGGAATCCGGTGATTCCCACCAGCACCAGCCAGATGATCGACACCCACCACGCCTGGTTGGGATAGCCCATGCAGAAATGCACGCTGGACGCCACCAACCCCGCCGCGGCGGGAATCGGCATGCCGACGAAGTATTTGCGGTCAGGCCGGCCGGGATTACGCGGAACAGGGTTGTGGCTGATGTTGAACCGCGCCAGCCGCGACACCCCTCCGATAAGAAAGAGGAAACAGACAAATCCGCCCAGGTAGATCAGGTTCTGCCGCAGTTCGGGATCGACCGATGGGGGCAGGTAATGAAAACCCCAGATGTAGGCCAGCAGGCTTGGCGCCAGGCCGAAGGTGATCGCGTCGGCCAGCGAATCCAGTTCCTTACCAAACTCGCTGGTGGTGTTTGTCATACGCGCGATGCGGCCGTCGAGAGCGTCGAACGGAATGGCGAACAGGATGGCCAGAGCTGCGAAATTGAGATCTGCGCCGGCGTTGCCCGTGTTTCCGATCGCATCGATTGTCTTCATGATGGCGATCCAGCCCGCGCCGATATTGCCCACCGTAAACAGCGACGGCAGCAGGTACATGCCACGGCGACGCCGCGCCTTCCTCTGCGCCTGAACCGCCGGATCGTTGCCGTTCACCGCTTTGCTCCCATGATGGCGATCACGCTGGAGCCGCCCTTGACGCGCTGGCCCACCCTGACCTGGAGTTCGGCGTCGCCGGGCATCACGATATCCGTCCGCGAACCGAACTTCATCATGCCCACGCGCTGGCCGCGTTCCACCCGGTCGCCTATCTTGTACGGGAACACAATACGGCGCGCCAGAAGACCGGCGATCTGCTTGAAAACAATCTCGATACCCTCACCCCGCAGAATGACGATGTTACGCTCATTCACCTCGGCGCAGGTGGGGTTCATCGCGTTCATGTACTTGCCCTTTTGGTAGTCCACGCTGGCGATAGTGCCGGCGATGGGCGCGCGGTTCACGTGCACGTCAAATACGTTGAGGAAGATGCTCACGCGCTTCCGCTCCCCGGCGGGAGTCTGGATGGTAACCGCTTCGGTCACAAGGCCATCGGCGGGAGACACGATCAGGCCCGGTGTGCTCGGGATCGCCCGCTCGGGGTCGCGGAAAAACCACAGGAAAAACGCCGCAAGCAGAAGGGGCAGGATCGCCCAGGCCCAGGCACCGGTGAGCCATCCCACGACCACCGCAACCGCCAGCAAACTCAAGCCGTAAATGTAACCGTCACGAACCATGCGTCCTAACGATTATACGGTTGATCTTGCTCGCAGGGTTGCCCGGGGAGCACACTGACCGCGCCCTGGCTGGTTCTGCCAGACACCCGACGGGCAAAGACCACCCGCAGGAGTCCTCATGCGCGTCGCTCCGTCTTCACGACCAACCTGTGCCGCCCGAGTGGGCGGATTGCTACGCTACGACCGCGTGTCGCCGCTCGAGAGCGTAGATCAGGTCTTTCGCATGCAGCTTCAGCTTCTTCAGGCGCACTTCTTCGAGTTGTTCGTCATCGGAGAGGTACGGCTTCTGGATCAATTCGTCCAACCGCTGAGCGTAGCGACGGTGTTCGTTGTGAAGGCGATCAATCTCTTCGCTCAGCGAATCGTGAATTTCGTCCATAGACCCTCCTTGAATTCATCGAACAATTACATATAGCTCCGCGAAGTGAGACTCCGCAAGCGGGAACGACTGGCGAAAGTAACTAGAACTGTGGATTTTCGTGGGAAGAACAAAGAAGCGTGACCGCCGTCACCCGCAAACCGTTCTGGATGTTCGGGAAAAGAGCATTTTGCGCTTATTTGATCGTCCAGCTCATCAGGATGGCGTCTTCGACCGGATCGGCATAGTAGGCGGGCCGGCGGCCGGTTTCGGCAAATCCTGACGCCGAATAGAAAGCCCGGGCTCCCGCATTGGACGGCCGAACCTCCAGCAGAATCGTATCGCAGCCCAGCCGCCGCGATTCCCCGGCGAATGCGTCGAGCAGCCTCCGGGCGATCCCCTGCCGCTGGCTCTCACCCCGCACCGCAATCAACTCGATCTCAGCCTCAGGGATCACGAGGCCGCCAACGACAAAGCCGCATAGGTCAGAATCCGAGTCTCCTGCCACAAGCGCGATTCCCTGCTGCACCCGCGCCCGTGCAATGGCGCCCGTATACGCCTTTAGGTCCCAGTCCGGAGCGTCTGGCAGCCCGGCAGCAAGCGACTGCACGGCCTCAATGTCAGCCTCCACCATCGGCCGTGTGCGGATCTCCTGGTTCACAGCCGCCTCACCTGCGGGCGCCCGCATTGGCCGGATCGCCGAAAATCTCGGCATCGGAACGCCGCAAGTAGTGCCCATCGAGTAGAAGAACGTCGGCGAAATCTCCGGCCTGAATACGCGGCAGCGCGACGGAAATGGCATCGCCCGCCGTGGGCGGGCCAACCCGCAGGAGTTCAGTGCCCGGCCAAGCGGCCGCAATCAGCGCAGCAGCAGCATCGTCACAGACGGCGATCCGCACAGGAGCAGGATCAACCCCGGCGAAATCGGCTGCTCCGGCCAGCAGTTCCCCGCCATTAGCCAGAAGAAAAACCTCATGCCGATGAGCATCCAGTGCCGCATCCGGCACGTCGGCCTTGCGCGCCAGCACTTCGAGGCGCGAGACAGCGACCACCTTCAGATCAGCGCCTTCAGCAAGCCCCTTGGCTGCGCTCAGTCCGATCCGCACCCCCGTAAAACTCCCAGGTCCGCTCACCACCACAATGCAGCCAATTGAGCTCAGTGCCACCCCGTTCGCCTTCAGCAACTGATCGATCGAAGCAATCAGCGTCGCCGAGTACGTCCGGCCCTCGATCGCAGATTCGCCCAGAAGCTCAAGGCCCCCGCCGGACAGCCGCGCCAACGCCACCGACCCCGCAGGACCGCACGTGTCGATGCCCAGCACGAGCATCGGCTTCTGTGTCTCACTCATGGCCACTCTTCAGGATGGCACATCGGGTCGGGCCTTCTTGCCCATGGAAGCTCCGTTTCCGGTAGTCTGGAGAGAGCAAAATCCAGACCGATCCCGACACATCAACATTCAGGAGCAGTTCTTTGGCAGCGGCAACGGCCACAGCACCGGAGACCCTCAGCTTTCACGACATCTGGCGTCCGCGCGCCAATCCGTGGGCCATTGCCATCACGGTCACCTTGGCCACGTTCATGGAGGCGCTCGATAGCTCCATCGCCAACGTGGCTATGCAGCACATTGCCGGAACGCTCTCGGCCAGCCAGGATGAGGCCACGTGGGTGCTCACCAGCTACCTGGTAGCCAACGCCATGGTGCTGCCCATCTCGGGCTGGATCGCCAATCGCATCGGACGCAAGCGCTTTTACATGAGCTGCGTGTTCCTGTTCACGCTGTGCTCGCTGCTGTGCGGGCTGGCCCCCACTCTGGGCATCCTCGTCTTCTTCCGCGTGCTGCAAGGCGCCGCCGGCGGCGGACTGCAGCCCAGCGAGCAGGCCATCCTGGCCGACACCTTCCGGCCGGAAAAGCGATCCATGGCCTTCGCCATGTACGGCGTGGCGGTGGTGACGGCGCCCGCCATCGGCCCCACCATCGGTGGCTGGATCATCGACAACTACTCCTGGCGCTGGATCTTCTTCCTGAACATCCCCGTCGGCATCGTCTCGCTGTATTTGAGCAACCGGCTGGTCGAAGACCCGCCGTACCTCGCCGATATCCGGAAGCGCAAAGAGGGCGTGGACGGCTGGGGCCTCGGCCTCCTCATCGTGGCCATCGGCGCCTTGCAGGTGATGCTCGACAAAGGCCAGGAAGACGACTGGTTCAGCTCCAACTTCATCATCGCCTGCGCGGTGGTGGCTGCAGTCACCTTGGGGCTGTTCATCTGGCGGCAGCTGGTGGTGGTGCACCCGATTCTGGATCTGCGCCTCTACATGCGACGAAACGTGGGCATGACGCAACTTGTTCTGTTCATGGTGGGAATGTCGCTCTACACCTCCACCGTCATGATCCCGCAGTTCTTACAGGAACTGATGGGATACAGCGCCCGACAGGCCGGCATGTGCGTATCGACGGGCGCGCTTGTTCTGATGTTCCTGTTTCCGGTGGCGGGCAAGATGGCGCCGAAGTTTGATCCGCGGAAGTTGGTGGCGATCGGGTTTGTGATCACTACGCTGGGCATGATGCGTATGGCGAACCTCACACTAGAGATCAGCTTTTGGCAGGCAGCGAGTTGGCGTGCTTTCATCGCATTGGGCTTGCCGTTCCTGTTCATTCCCATCAACACGCTCTGCTACGCGGGAATTCCGCAGCACAAGAACAACGAGATCAGCGGCATGTCGGCCCTGTCCAGGAACCTGGGCGGCAGTGTGGGCATCAGCGTGATGACTACCCTGCTCGCGCGATTGACGCAGAAGCATCAGGCATTCCTTGGCGCGCACACCACTCCGGGCAGCGGGCCCTTCGAGGCGATGCGGTCAGGGCTCGCGGCCGCGTGGCAGCAGCAGGGGCTCTCCGCGGTCGACGCCATGCAGCGCGCTGGCGCGCAGATCTACATGATGGCGCAGCGCCAGGCGCGGCTGTTGGCGTATGTCGACGTGATCTGGATCTTTGTACTGGTGACGCTGGTGCTTGTGCCCATCCCATTCCTGATGGCGCGGCCGAAGAAGGTCGCCG
The DNA here is from genome assembly GCF_025264625.1 of Occallatibacter riparius. Classification (NCBI taxonomy): domain Bacteria; kingdom Pseudomonadati; phylum Acidobacteriota; class Terriglobia; order Terriglobales; family Acidobacteriaceae; genus Occallatibacter; species Occallatibacter riparius. Next base: position 3,135,283 of record NZ_CP093313.1, on the reverse strand, counting down.
CCATGTCGATGGGCCACTAAAGCGGCCTGAAGAGCTGAGACCGCTTCCGCTCAACTACCGATGCCGCCTCGCCACATGCCAGAACCAGCCCGCGAACGTCAGAACCAGAAATGGATACGCGAAGAACGGCAGAGGCCTTGATGTGGGCAGAATCTCCTGACCCAATGCACCGCGTACTGACACAATCGCGAACAGAACCGCTGCGACCAGACTGGTGAGGCGTGTCGCGCGGGCGAACACCTTGGGCACAGCAGTGAGCACCAACCCGGTTGCCCACAATGCGGCGCCCGCCTGGAATGGCGCGATGCTGCCGTGCATTCCTGCGGTATTCCCGATACTCATGACCGCTTCGCCAAGAGCGTAGACCAGAAAGCCGGCTGCGACGCAGTCATCTCCGTGGCGAAGTGCACGAATAGCTAGCAGGCAGGTGGCCACGATCAGCCCCGTGCCATCGATCGTCCATAACAGCGCGCGCATGTTCGTCGAAGCCACGACAGTTCCCACCATGCCGAGAACAGCCCCGAGCACCAGGCCAACCTCGATCACAATGTCCATCCGCCGCCACGCGACTGCGTCCCGAAGGTCCTGCCTGAGCGAACTGATCTCCGTGCTCAATTCCGTCTCCTTCAACCTGTGAGTACCCGAGAACGCACCGTAAAACGGCGCGCCTTTGACACAACACGGGTGCCGCCCTGCACTAGAAAGGAATGCAAGCAGTCTATCTCGAATTTGCAGGCGCTGCGCAACCGGAATTAGGGCGGGGGTCATCTAGCCTGAAAACCGCAGAGAGCAGTAGGGCACAAACGAGTTAGGCCGCTCCGATCCGGAGCGGCCCAATTCTCAACACAGCGCTGTCGAACTATACCGCGGCCAGTGCCTGATCGAGGTCGTCGATGAGGTCTTCCTTGTCCTCGATACCGATCGACAGGCGGATGCGCCCTTCGGTGATGCCCATCTCCGCGCGCTCCTCGGCAGAGACGGAGCCGTGCGTGGTCGTTGCCGAGTGCGAAGCGAGCGATTCGACACCGCCCAGAGATTCGGCGTTGAGGAAGATCTTCAGCGCGCCCAGGAACTTTGCGGCATTCTCGCGCGTGCCGATGTCGAAGCTCATCATCGACCCAAAGCCCTTCTGCTGCTTCATCGCCAAGTCATACTGCGGGTGGCTCTTCAGGCCGGGATAGGCCAGCTTCGTCACCTTCGGATGCTGTTGGAGATATTCCGCTACCGCCTGGCCGTTCTCCTCGTGCTGCTTGATCCGCAGAGGCATGGTCTTGATGCCCCGCAGCACCAGGAAGCACTCAAATGGCGACATGATGCCGCCGGCCGCCTTCTGCACCAGGATAAGCCGCTCCTTGTGCTCAGGCGTGGAGCCGATCAGCGCGCCGCCAATGCCATCGGAGTGGCCATTCAAATACTTGGTCGTCGAGTGCATGACGATGTCGGCCCCCAGAGCAATCGGGTTCTGCAGGCAGGGCGACATGAACGTGTTGTCAACCGAAACTTCGATACCCTTCGCGTGGGCTATCTCCGAAATGGTGCGGATATCGCTCAGCACCATCAGCGGATTCGAGGGCGTCTCCAGGTGGATCAGCTTCGTGTTCGGCTTGATAGCCTTCTCGACCGCTTCCGGTACATCGGTGGTCACGTACTCGATCTCGATGCCATAGTTCGCGATGAACTGGTTGAACAGGCGGGCAGTGCCGCCGTACACATCCTTCGAACAGATAAGGTGATCGCCGGCATGAAGATGTGCGACCAGGGCAGTAATGGCCGCCATGCCGGAGGTGAAGGCGTGGCCGCTGAAGCCGCCCTCAAGCGCCGCCAGCGCGGTCTCCAGACGGTCGCGTGTGGGGTTGCCGGCACGGGAGTAGTCCCAGCCGCGGTCAGTGCCCACGCCTGTGAGCTCGAACGTCGAGGAAAGGTAGAGCGGAACATTGACGGCGCCGGTAAGGGGATCCGGCTCGGAGCCGGCATGCACGGCGAGAGTCGAGTACTTGTACTGGGACATGTTCTGGGGCTTTGCTCCTAGGGTGTCACTTCTAGATTAACGTGACACGGCGGGGCGCGTGTCAGGCCGGGACTTCCGCTGGAACGAAGGTGAGGGTAAGGACCGTGATGTCATCTGCCTGGCCGAAGGTGAGCGCGGCCTGCGCAATAGCGTCGGCGGGCAGGTGAATAAGCTCGCGCGTGCGGTCAAACCCGAACAGCTCGCCCGATGACGACTGTGCTTCGACGACCCCATCCGAGAGCAGGGTGAGGGTATCGCCCGGGGCAAGCTGGATGTTCGTTGCTGGGTACTCGACGCCCTGGACAAGGCCGAGGGGCAGGCCGGATTCGAGCTGAATCTCTTCGCTATTCACATACGGGGAGAGGTGGCCAGCGTTGGAGAAGGTGACGAAACCATCCACGGAAACCCGCGCGCACAGGCATGTGATGAAACCTTCGTTGCGCAGGCGGCAGATTTCGCGGTTGAGGCGCTGTAACAGGACGGCAGGATCGGAAGTTTCGGCCGCAAGCGCATTCGCCGCGCCAATCGTGACCAGGCCGGTCATCGCAGCTTTGAGGCCCTTGCCGCTGACATCGCCGAGGAGGAAGAGGGTCGAGCAATCCGGCAGTTCAATCACCTGGTAGAAATCACCACCCACATCTTTGGCCGGAATATAAGCTGCGTTGAGCCGGAGGTTGCAGACATTAGGCAGATTCTGGGGAACGAGCTTCATCTGCAGTTCACGGCCGGCGGCGAACTCGATGCGGAGATCATCTGCCTGCTTCCATTCCTTCCATACACCGCGGACGAGAATGGCCGCGACGGCGAAGATGCTGAGGTAGAAGCCGGTCTGGAAGAGGTCGAGAGGGAAGAAATCGAACCTGACGGAGGCGCCGGCGACCTCGAGAAAGTAGCCGATGTTGATGATCAACATGGCCGCGGCAAAGGGACGGCTGCGGCCGCGTCCGGCCAGGGCCCACAGATTGGCGACGACCAGAAGCGCGTCAAAGGCAAACAGTCCCCAGTCATTGACGAAGATGGCTGTTCGGACGAGGGGGCCGGCGCTGGAGAGGCTGCACATAAGGACGCCACCGAGGGTTACGGCGATCCAGCAGGCGCGGCCGAATTGGAGGAATAAGCGGTTGCGGTATCCCTGAACCGTCCAGAGCAGCTCAAGAGCCGCCCCCATGCCGATCCCGTTGGCCACCTGAAAGAGGGCGCCGAGGATGCGCAGGTCGGCGCCGGCAGCAACGGAAACCAGGGCAAGAAAGCTGAGAAAGATGGGCGCGACGATCAGCCAGATGGCGCAAAGGAACAGTCCTCTGCTGCGCGACCAGAAGCCCAGCACCAGGACGATCACCCCGAGCACGATAAAGACCAGGCCGACGGCGAGTTGCGGCGTGCTGCGAAGGGTGGCACGTGCCTGGGTTTCAGCGGCGACCGCGTGAAGGAGAAGGGCGTTGTCAATTTTGAGCCCAGCGGAGATGGGATACTGCGTCCTGCCGATGGGGCCGCGGTCGCGATTGGCTGGGAATGTCCAGCCGCGGAGCGCAACCGTAGCGACGCTGCCGGGCGTCGCGATGCCCTTTGGGATATCGAAGACCAGAATCTGCGGCGCGATGAGCGGAGCCGCATGCGGCGGGAAAGCGCCGTATTGACCAACGCGCGTCCCGTTCACGAAAAGCTCGTAGCTGTCGATGACAGATTCAGCCGAAGCGCACTGAAGGGCGAGGGGCTGGCCATCGACGGCGGGAACCTGGAGCTTGGCTCGAACCCATACGAAACCGTCGGAGTCAAACCGGGGCCCGGGGAATTCGCCCTTGGAGGCTACGGGCCACGATGAGTCGTCAAAGGCGGGATCCGCCCAGGCGGCATTGTCGCCGTACTGATAGCGGACCGCGGTAACGGACTGCGCGGCGGCGGGCAAGACCATCGTGACCGCCGCAAGAAAGCACAGGAGTTGTCGGCGCACGCAGCCCCCCAAAAATGACGTGATCCGATGGTGTCATTAGAGGGTTCAGAGGAGCAATCCCCAAGATGCCGGCTTCCCTCAACCCTCTTCTGTCTGCGTGATCAGGTACCGCTCGTAGCCGATTTCAGTGATCTGGTGTACCTGGGCTTCGAGCCAGTCCACGTGGCCTTCCTCGTCCTTGAGCAGCTTCATGAACAGGTCACGAGAACCGTTGTCGCCGTTCTCGACGCAGATGCGGATGGACTCGTTGTAGGAGGCAACGGCGCCGTGCTCGAGCGAGAGGTCGGACTCGATCATCTCCCGTACGCTGCGGCCGATGGTGAGGCTCATGGGCTGCATGGAGGGCGTGCCATCGAGGAACAGAATGCGCTCCATCAGCAGCTCGGCGTGCTTCATCTCATCGATGGACTGGCGCTTGATGTACTTCGAATACTTCTTGTAGCCCCAGTTCTCCGCCATCTCGGCGTGCAGGAAGTACTGGTTGATGGCGGTAAGCTCGTCCCGCAGAGCTTCGTTCAGTTGCTCGATAACTTTGGGATTGCCTTTCATAATTGGGCAATTCTTGCAGAACAACTCAAAGATGACAATACTGTCATTTTCCAAGCGTAGATAAGTTATTGGCAGGCAAAAGAAGCCGGCTGGGGGAGGGCAGCCGGTCAATCAAAGTTTGATTAGCGCCTGCTTTACTTCATCGCAATCTCAACGGTCGCTACACCCATGTTGGTCGCTATTTCCCGCTGCAGTTTAGGCGGCAGTGCAAATACCGTGTCCTTGTTGCTGCCCGCAAACAGTGCCTGGTGCAGGCGAGCCTTCTTACCGCTGACGTAGAAGACCAGTTTCCCGTGCTGAACCACTTGATAGGCTTTGGTGGTGCGGGCCATCAACATGACCGGCTTGCCGGTCTCGCAGTTGACCATGGAGAGTTGCGTATCAGACTCGACCGTGAGCTTATAGCAGCCCGCGGGGAACTCCTGCTTGTCGACGAAGAAGGCGAACGGGATGTTCGCTCGCTCGGAAGTCTGGGCCGATGCCGGTGGGCCCGAGAGCAGGGGCGCGAGCAGTGCGGCCACGAGGCCAAGCTGGATCGTCAGAGAGCGTTTCATCTGAGCACCTCAGATTCTGAATTTCGCTCGCCGGACTCCCGTTTCGGCTTGCGATGCTCGTGACTTTGCGCTCCAACTCGGTAAACCTCAATGCTTTGCTAATCATTTCGAAGGCAAATCGCTGGTTACCTCGTAAGTAGCCACGAATCAGGAGTCTACGAGGCTCTATTTACCAGAAGATTTTGGGCATCCGACGGTCCCCAGCCTGTGCTACACTCCTTTGCCGTAGCCGATTCAGGAAGAAGTGGATTGGTGACGACGTTAGCGCACACCACGCAGACCTGGCGCTTCGGGGTGTTTGAGGTCGATGCGCATGCGGGTGAGTTGCGGCGGGCGGGAGTACACCTGAAGCTGCGTGAGCAGTCCTTCAAGGTTCTCGTACTGCTGCTGGAGCGTGCCGGCGACCTTGTAACGCGCGAGGAACTCCGCAATGCCCTCTGGCCGGCCGACACATTCGTGGATTTCGATCACAGCCTGAACGCTGCTGTGATGCATCTCCGCGAGGCATTGGGCGATACCGCCGACAAGCCTCTCTACATTGAAACGATCCCGAAACATGGGTACCGGTTTATAGCGCCGCTCGCCCCTTCCCCGGGCATCGACAAAGGGACGGCGGCTGCAAAGCCATCGCGCGTTCGAGGGAAGCCGCGGCCTTGGCTGGCGGTTTCCGTCGGTGCGGGAACACTCGCCTTGGTCGCGGCACTCTGGCTCTGGTTCTGGCCGCGGCACATGATGAGGGTCACGGAATACGTGCAGCTTACGCACGATGGCTGGTTCAAGGAAGTAGCGGCCGCCGACGGGAGCCGCGTTTATGTGAACCTGTTCTTCCCCGTCGACTCAGTGGTCCAGGTACCGCTTACCGGCGGCGAGTTGACCGGAATCCCGATTCGTCTGCCCGGAGAAGACCGGCCGATTCCCGGACTGGAACCCGGAGATCATCCGTTGATCTATGACCTCTCGCGGGATGGCCTCACCTTCTTGTGCGCCGGTCCCTCTTATTCACTGTGGTCAGTAGCAATCACGGGGAACCCACTCCGGCAACTCGGTCAGGCCGTGGGTGCCGCGTGGTCGCCGGATGGCAAGAGACTCGTGTACACATGGCGTGGCGAGATCTTCGTGGTACGAAGCGATGGGACGGAGGTCCACCAGATCGCTGCGACGAAGTCCTTCAAGGATGCTGCGTCTGACTCTGACATGAACTGGGTGGTGGAAGGCAGCATGAGTTGGTCGCCCGATGGGACGCGTATCCGCTTCACCCGTTTGCATGAGTTGTGGGAGGTGTCGCCTGATGGCACTGGTCTTCACGCTGTGCTTCCAGGCTGGAAGCCATCTTCCTGGAAATCGAGTGGCCGCTGGACCCCGGACGGCGAATACTACATTTTCCTCTCGGGAGAGCCGAACATGACTCCTTTCATGGCCGGGAACCAGCTGTGGGCGCTCGACGAGCGCCACTCGTGGCGGGGGCAAAGGCATCGAGAGCCCATCCAGTTGACTTTCGGTCCGACGCGCTGGGGCCACCCGATACCATCGCGCGACGGCAACAGCGTATTTGCGCGCGGCATCGTTCTCAATGGCGAACTGTTGCGATTTGACGAGCAAACGCAGAGATGGAGCCCCTTCCTCGGCGGCAGGTCGGCGCAATTTGTTTCCTATTCGCCGGATCGAAGATTCGTGGCTTACGTGTCGTTCCCAGAAGAGGTCTTATACCGGGCGAATGTCGACGGAAGCGGCGCGATTCAAATGACGGATTCGACGCTGGCAGTGAAATGTGCCGAATGGTCGCCGGACGGTTCCCAGATTTTGATCTGCGCACAGAAAGGCACTGGGGCGATCCAAATGTACTTGGTCCCCGCCCTGGGCGGCCCGCCGAAAAGGCTGATGCCCGACGGCAAGGAACCTGAAGTGGATCCGCACTGGTCGCCGGACGGTAAGAAGGTGGTGTATTCCAATCTCGGAAATGTATGGAACACTCTTCATCCGGTGGAGATACGGATTTACGACCTCAGCACCCATGCGGTGACGGCCCTTCCTGGCTCCGGCGAGGATTTTTCTCCGCGCTGGTCGCCTGACGCGCGCTACATAGCCGCCTTGACGGTCAGCGAGCACAAGCTGAAGGTGTTCGACCTGACATCGAACCGATGGAGGACGATCTACGAAGGGTTCGCCAATTTTCCGGTATGGTCGCGGGACAGCAAGTATGTTTACATCCCGCTTTGGAGCCAGGGGATCGTGCGCACACCTATCGCGGGCGGCAGACCGCAACTCATCGCTCCCCTCAAGGAAACTGCCCCGACCGGCAGCCTGGGAGGATGGTTCGGAGTGGATCCGCAAGGAGCTCCGCTTGTGCTGCTCGATAAAGGCTCCAACGAGGTGTACGCGCTTCAACTCTCCAAAAAATAACTGCGGCGCTAGAGCTCCGTTGCGCCTCTTTCTTCCTCAGTGTGCGATAAGGCACCCGTCAATCGGCCATTCCCCAACCTGCAACATGAACTTCACGAGCGGTTAACAGCGGGGTGCTATCCCTGTTGAACCGAGAGTGAAATCCCCGCCACTCCGGATCCCGTCCACACATCCCGTCAGGAGAGATCCATGGCCGATCTGGCAACTACCGCAGAAGTCCCAGGGCTTTTAGACCGCAAAATGAAGAAGTCGTCCGGATGGATCGGCGGTTTAATCGCCGCGATCGCTCTGCTCGGAGGGCTGGGCTACGTCGGATTCCACATCGCCGACGACCTGGGGAGCCAGCCTCTGGGCAGCGCGTGGCCCTACCTGTTGCTGGGGACCGCGCTGCTGATTGCCCTGGGATTCGAGTTCGTCAATGGATTCCATGACACAGCAAATGCCGTCGCCACCGTCATCTACACGCACTCGCTGGAACCCAATATCGCCGTTGTCTGGTCAGGCTTGTGCAACCTTGTGGGCGTCCTGACATCAGCGGGCACCGTGGCCTTCACAATCATTACCCTGCTTCCCGTGGAACTGATTCTCAAGGTCAGTTCCGGAGCGGGCTTTGCCATGGTCTTCGCCCTTCTGATCGCCGCTATCTTGTGGAACCTCGGTACGTGGTGGCTAGGTCTGCCGGCATCCAGCACCCACACCATGACCGGCTCCATCATCGGCGTCGGACTGGCAAACCAGATGATGAGCAGCGGTGCAGGCGGCACCTCTGGCGTCGATTGGGAGCAGGCCTTCAAGGTCTTTCGCGTATTGCTCATCTCGCCGCTGGTTGGGTTCGGCTACGCGGCCGTGCTCTTCATGATTCTCAAGCCGAGTACACGGCGCTGGGGTCTGCTGCTCTCCGCTCCAGCCACTGCGCTTGCCTGCATCTTCCTGTTTCAGACCAGCTGGCTGTGGACCATCGGCTGGTCCCTCGGCGTGGCCGTGTTGCTGTGGCTCGCCTTCATGGCCATCCCCACCCCTGAGGCGCTGTTCGAGGCTCCCAAGGGCGACCAGCCACCGCCGTTTCCCATTCGCGCCCTGCTCATTCTTACCTGCACCGGCGTCAGCTACTTCCACGGCTCCAACGATGGCCAGAAGGGCATGGGCCTCATCATGCTCATCCTCATCGGCACCGTGCCCACCGCCTATGCTCTCAACCACGCGGTCACCGCCCACGACATGCAGGATTTCCTCGCAGCCTCGCAGCGTGCCGTTTCAATCGTGGATGCCCATGTGGACCGGAACGCGATCCTGGGACCCGATGCCCGGGAGGAACTGACGACTTACCTCCGCACCAAGAAGGTGCAGCCTGCCACCATGACCGCGCTGCGCGAACTGATGCGCGACCTCGAAGGAGACGTCAGCGTGTACTCCTCCTACAAAAACGTGCCGGCCTCGCAGCAGAGCAACGTGCGCAACGACATGTACGTAACCAGCGAGACGCTACGCCTGCTGGCGAAGAATCATCAGGGGAGCTTCAACGCCGACGAGACCGCAGCGCTGAACAACTATAAAGGCAAAATCGACAAAGCCACCAAGTTCATCCCGTCGTGGGTCAAGGTGGCGGTGGCGCTGGCCCTGGGACTCGGCACCATGGTCGGTTGGAAGCGCATCGTGGTCACAGTAGGCGAGAAGATCGGCAAGAGCCACCTTACCTATGGTCAGGGAGCGGCGGCCGAGTTGGTCGCGATGGGCACCATCTTCGCGGCAGACAACTTCGGATTGCCGGTAAGCACGACGCACGTGCTGAGTTCCGGCATAGCCGGCACCATGGCCGCGAATCAGAGCGGCCTTCAGCTCTCTACTGTCCGCAACATTGCGGCAGCGTGGATCTTCACCCTGCCGGCCGCCGCAATTCTCTCCGGGCTTCTGTTCTGGATCTTCCGCAGCATCGCAAGCTAGATCTTCAAGGCAAAACACCGGGGCTGGCCTCGGCCAGCCCCTTGCTTTTCCGGTTCTCAGTCAGCCTATTGCTTGCTCTGCGACTTCTTCGGTTGCCGCGTCGTCGGGAAGTAGCCCGTACGCGTACGGACCGTCAGCTTCCCATGTCCCTGCTCCTCGGCGTCAAGCTGCACCCGGCGGAACCCAGGCTGGCTCGACGGCTTCGAAGAGTGATAGCCGATCGTGTACTGACTCCGGATGTCCCTCGCCACCTCGGCGGCAATCTCATCCACCTGCTCAATGGATTTGGGGAAGAAGGCCATGCCCCCCGTCTCCCCGGAGAGCAGCGTGAGCGCCCGCCGCGCGGCGCGCACTTCGCTGTGGCTCATCTCGTCACCGAACAGCAGCCCGATCGAGTAAATCACCGGGCCGGAGAGCTGCTGCACCCGCCGAATTGTCTGCTCCAGGTTTAGCGTGGAGGCGTTATCTTCACCATCGGTGATGATGATCAGCACCTGCTTCGGCCGCTTGGCGTCGGCGGCAAGCTTATCGGCCGAGGCCACCACCGCGTCGTAAAGAGCAGTCCCGCCGCGAGACTCAATGTGGGAAAGGCCGTCGCGGAGCTTATTGATATCCGAGGTGAACGTTTGGTCTTCGAAAGCTTCGTCAGAGAAGTTCACAACGAAGGCTTCGTCGTTCGGATTCGACGCCTCAATCAGGTCCAGCGCGCTCTTGTTCACTGAGGGCCGCTTTTTGGCCATCGAACCGGAATTGTCCACCACGAGCCCAATCGAGACCGGCAGATCCGTGTGCTGGAAGCTGATTACGTTCTGCTTCACGCCGTCTTCAAAAACAGTGAAGTTGTCCTTCTTAAGGTCCTGAACAAGGCGACCGCCCGAATCCAGCACGGTGGCGTTCAGCACCACTTCTTCCACGTCGTAGTGAAGAACGTATTGCCCGCCTTCCTTCTCCACGCCGGGACGCTTCGCCGCTGCCGAAGGCGTCTCGCCTTCCGGCGAGCGGATAGGGTCGCGGTCGACAGTGAGAGGCGGGGCCTGGCCGGGAGCCTGGGTCACCGGCGGTCCTGACTTGATCTGCGCGGAAAGCGGAAGACCCGCGAAAAACGACAAAACTACAGTAGAGATTGCGCCCGCGAGGAGCGCGTTATTGCATTGGCGCATAGTAGCCCGTGCGTGCATGGACGGTAAGCGGAGGCAGCCCCTGCGGTGGATTCAGCTTCACCTTCACTTTACGCCACTTGCCGTCACGGCGGATGTCGCGCGGGGTGTAACCAATCACATACTGGTTCCGCAGCTCGGTGGAGATCTTCTCCGCGATATCGCTCATTTCGCTGAGGTCGTCGACACGGAACATGCGCCCGCCGGTCTCCTCGCACAGCTCGTTGAGGAGCAGCGGCCCCGTGCGCTCTTCGGGAGTGGCCGCATAAGGATCGAAGATGCCAATCGAATAAATCTCCACGTCGGACTCGCGAACCTGCGACTTGACCTCCCCCTCCGTATAGCGGGAGCGGTTATCGCCGCCGTCAGAGACCACCAGCAGCGCCTTGCGCTCGTGCCGGGCCTCCTTCATCTTGGTCACGCCGTAGTAAATCGCGTCCAGCAGCGCCGTGCGGTGGCCGCTGCGCACGGTGGCAAGGCGGGCCCCGATGTCCTCAACGGAACTGGTGAAGTCCTCAATCAGCTCAGGCCGGTCATTGAATCCAATAACGAAAAATTCATCCTGCGGATTGGCGGTCTTCACGAACTGGAGGATCGACTCGCGTGCGCGGATGAGCTTCGACGTCATGGAGCCCGAAAGGTCGAAGATGATGCCGATCGAGACCGGCGCGTCTTCCGCGGCAAACGACTTGATATGCTGCTCGCCGCTGTTCTCGAATACTTTGAAGTCTTCCTGCTCAAGGCCCGTCACCAGGCGATTCATGGGGTCGGTCACTGTAACCGGAACCAGCACCATGTCGACATGCATGCGAATCACGCCTCCGCCGGGCCGCAGCTTTGTGGCGTCAGGCCCCGATACCGCGGGGGCTTCGGCGCCTTTGGGCTCGGCCGTGGGCGTGCCGGTCGTCGAAGGCGGCGGAACGTGGACCTTGTTCAGCGGATCGTCTTGCGCACGCGCAATCGGAAATGCAGCGAACAGCGCGGCCGCAGAGGCGGCCAGCAGAACCCGATGGAGAGAGAGACCCCCGATGGGCAGTGAACGCAGAATAGAATAGGTCCTCATACCGCTGCACCAATGAGTAGTACGTGATAGTAGCACGGCCGGCAGATCGCTGTTGTCATCTTCCTGTCCCTGTTTGATCAACTTCTCAACGCATCACCGTGGCCGCCGCCGGTGCTCGCGATACAATCGACTGCAGAACCCCTCAAGGTTCTTTGTTATCGGCAGCTTAACGCCGCCGCATTAACACGGAGCAAGTCTAATTCGCATGGCCAATATCTACCCGTTCCGTGCCTGGCGATACAATCCGGCCGCTGTCCGACTGGACGATGTAGTTACGCAGCCCTATGACAAAATCTCCCCGGCCATGCAGCAGGCCTACTACCAAAGCAGCCCTTACAACCTGGTCCGCATCATCCTCGGCCTGCCTGAACTCTTCGATGCCGAGAGGGGGGATAGCGTCTATAGCCGCGCGGCCCGCGACTTCAAGGCATGGCGCGAGCAGGGAGTGCTGATCCAGGAGAAGGCCCCCTGCGTCTTTGCCTACGCGCAAGTCTTCAAGGTCCCCGGGTCCGACGTAATCAAAGAGCGGCGCGGTTTCATCGCTCTGGGGAAACTCCACGATTATGCGGATCAGGTGGTATTCCGTCATGAACAGACGTTGTCCAAGCCAAAAAGTGATCGACTCAACCTGCTGAAAGCTACCCGCGCCCACTTCGGACAGATTTTTATGCTGTATTCCGACCCTGCCGGCAGCGTGGAAAAGATCCTTTACGACGGCAACGGAACCCCTGACGCCGACGTGAAAGACGAGTACGGCGTGCAGCACCGCCTGTGGCGCATAAGCGACCCAGCCACGATCCGCTTGCTCACCACCGCGATGAACGACAAGAAGCTGATCATCGCCGATGGCCACCACCGCTACGAGACAGCGCTGGCGTACTCGAAAGAGCACGCTGCGGCTCATCCGGCCAAAGGTGAAACCAGCGTGAACCAGTTGCCGGCACCGCCATTCCCCGAAGCCGCCGTGATGATGACGTTCATCAACATGGATTCGGACGGCCTGGTGATCCTGCCGACCCACCGTGTGGTGCACGGGCTCGCGAGCTTCGATCCGGCTGCGTTTATCAAGTCGGCGTCCCAATACTTCACGGCAGATTCGCTTCCGGCCGGAGATGCGGCCGGATATTTGAGCGCACTGAAGGAACAGGCTGGCACAGCGTTCGTCGCTGTGACCCGCTCAGGCGCGTGGCTGCTGCGCCCGAAGGCAGATGCCGTACAGGCCGCGCTCGACGGGATCCCCGAGCGGCAAAAGCAACTCGACCTGACGCAATTGCATGCGGTCATTCTCGACAAGCTTCTCGGCCTGGACGCCGAAAAAGTTCGCGAGCAGACGAACCTCCGCTACCTCCGTGACGCCGCCGAAGCAGTGGACCAGGTGCGGCGCGGCGATGCCGACGTAGCGTTCCTGACCAAGCCGGTCACCATGGACCAGATGAAAGAAGTGGCCTTCGCCGGTGAGGTTATGCCGCAGAAGTCCACCGATTTCTACCCCAAGCTGCTGAGCGGGCTCACGATCTATGGCCTCGAGTAGCCGCGAACTCGTTCACGTGCGCGATACCATGTCGAAACACTATTACGGGCGGCAGAAATTCGAGATAGAGACGACCGGCGACACTCTCAAAGCACGGTGCAATCTCCCATTCGGCCCAAAACGGAATTGCCTCTGGTTCTGCGCTGTAATCGTCAGCGGGGCCGCTTGGCTGAACTACTGGATGTGGTTTTCTTCAAGCTCTTACAGGCACAGCAGTTGGTGGTATCTGACTCACGGCTACTCCGCAGACCATTTCGATGAGGCCATCTTCGGGACGGCCTTTTCCATCCTGTTTGTGCTGCTTGGGATCCGATTGCTTTGCCCCGCCGGAGCGATCCTGAGCTGCACTCGCAGTCAGGTGACCACCACCCGGATTCCCTGGTATTCCTTCACAGGCCGGTGGGTGACTCGCACCTACGAAGCGATCGACGTCTCGGGGTTTCGCCTCAAATATTTCGGATCCAGCACCGGGAGGAGTGTTTACGGGATTCGGTTCTACGTGAACGGCAGGAAGAAAACGATCTTCCATGGAAGCATCGAACCACCCGAGGCGTATCGCATCTTGCTGCGGCTGAAGAATCTGGGTCTGGATGTCCCCGCGGACCCAAAGCTCCTCTCGCGCGTAAAAATAGGCCTTCTGGATCGCAAAGAAGACGAACTGGATCGGCGGATGAGGATATGACCCCGATTGCAAGGTGCGTCCTCGCCGCGCTCATGGTTTCCGTTACCTCTGTCGCGGGCGCCGCGCAGGCTGCCCCGGCAACGGGACCCGTGACTGCGCCGCAACCTGCGGCTCCGCAATCCGCAGCACCCCAGCCAACGGTGCAAGCGCCTCTCCCTCCTCCGCGCTTTGTTGTAGTCATCGACGCAGCCCACGGCGGCGACGACCTTGGAGGCCACCTCTCCGACGGCACCTATGAGAAGGCCGCCACCCTCGCCCTCAGCGTGCGCCTCAAATCGCTGCTCGGCGCGCGCGGCATTCAGGTCATCATGACCCGCGATGGCGATCAATCCGTCACCACAGATCAGCGGGCGGCCATCGCCAATCATGCCAATGCACAAGGCTGCATCAGCCTGCACGTAGCGGAGACCGGCTCGGGCGTGCACCTGTTTGCCTCGAATCTCCCGCCCGTGACAGCGACCCGCTTCATGCCATGGAAGACCGCGCAGTCCGTTTACGTGACGCGTAGCCTTGCGCTCACCGGCGCGCTTAACTCCGCGCTGCAGCACGGCGGCGCAACCGTCACCTTGGCAAGAGTTCCCCTGCCCGGCATCGACAACATGACCTGCCCGGCAGTCGCCATCGAGCTGGCCCCCGAGCGCAGCGCCGACAAAAAGGTGACGGCCGAGCCAGACAATCCCGATTACCAGGCGCGCATCGCTGCCACTCTGGCAACCGCGCTGCTCGAGTGGCGCGCCGAAGCCGGAAACCCTGGAGGCCGCCAGCCATGATTCCCCGCCACCAGGCAGTCATCCTGATCGTCCTTCTGCTGGCCTCGCTGATCATGGGCGGCGTGCTGTTCCGCATGCGCGAGAAAGCCCACGACCAAATGCTGGCCGGGCAGGACTCCGCTCCCACCCAGGCGCCCCAGGTGGCCGCACCGGAGCAGGCTACGCTCATGGTCGCCAGCGATGACGACAACTCGCTCCGCTCGCAGGTGCACTCGCTTCCGCTGCCCGCTGACCCCGGCGCAAAGGCCCGCGCCGTGCTGGGCAAACTGCTCGATCTGTATGCCGCCTCCGATTCGACGCATCCCGTCCCGGGCGGCGCAACCTCCGTGGCCCAGGTTTTCCTTCTGCCTGCCGCAAAAACCGGAAGCGCAGCATCGGTGAAGGACTCCGGTCCGCAAATGGCGGTGGTGAACCTGAAGGGTAGCTTCGCGGCCAGCCATCCATCCGGTCTGGAAACCGAGAGCCTCACAGTGCTTTCCATCTGCGGCACCCTGCACGCGAACTTACCCCAGGTGAGAGAGGTGCGATTCCTCGTCGACGGGCAGGTGCGGCCCTCCCTCGCTGGCCACGCAGATTTGACGCGCACCTACCTTGTATCCGATTCCGACGCAGCACCCACCTCGGATTCGGTTCCAGCAGTTGCAGGTCCACGATGAAATCTCCCCACATCGGCGTATTCGACTCCGGCTTCGGCGGGCTGACTGTCCTGAGCGCGCTGCTCAAGCACATCCCCCACGCGTGCTACACGTTTCTGGGCGACACCGCCCGACTGCCGTACGGATCGAAGTCGCGGAGAACCATCGCGCACTATGCGTCCGAAGCCGCGCAGTATCTCGTGAAGCAAGGCGCCGAGTACCTCGTGATCGCCTGCAACACGGCAAGCGCTTTGGCTCTCGACGCCATTCAGGACGCCGTGCCCGTGCCGGTCCTCGGCGTAGTGGAACCCGGCGCGATCGCAGCCCATGCAGCCTCGAAGACCGGCGACGTCCTGGTAATCGCCACGGCCGCCACGGTGCAGAGCCACGCCTACGCCTCCGCCTGCCATGCGCAGGGATTGCGCGCCCTCGAAAAAGCCTGCCCGCTGCTGGTGCCCCTCGTGGAAGAGGGCTGGACTGATCATCCGGTGACGCGGCAGGTCATCGACGTCTACCTTTCCGAGCTGCGCGCCGAAGCGAAAGCCGCCGGCCTCAACTACGACACGCTGGTGCTGGGATGCACCCACTATCCGCTGATTCGCAAGCTGCTCGAGCAAGCGGTGACCCCAGGCGTACGCGTGATCGACTCAGCCGAGGCCACAGCCGAGGCCGCGATGAAGCTCTTCGGCCAGAGCGACGCCGACAAATCCGACACAGCGCAGGTCCGCTGCTTCGCGACTGACTCCGTTGAAAAATTCGAGCGCCTCGGCTCCCGCTTCCTCGGCCGCCCTACGGGCAAGGTCGAGTTGGTAGACCTCGGCGGATAGCCGGACCACCTGCTCACTTGATCACCTGATCTCCTGACCACCTGTCCCGCCTTGATATCCTAAGAATTGCTTGGCCGTCGACCGACCCGCTCGACCGGCCCTCGGAGGAAAGAGAACAAATGATCGATCTGGCAGGCAAAACTGCCGTTGTGTTCGGACTGGCCAACAAGCGCTCCATCGCCTGGGGCATTGCGCAGAAGCTGCACGCGGCGGGCGCAAGCCTCGCCATCTGCTATCAGAACGAGCGCATGAAGGCCGAGGCCGAGGACCTGATCAACGACCTGCCCGGCGCTTCCGGGTTCCAGTGCGACGTCTCCAGCGACCAGGAGATCGAAACCCTCTTCGGCCAGCTCAAAGAGAAGTACGCGAAGATCGACATCCTGGTGCACGCCGTGGCGTACGCGCCGGCCGAAGACCTCAAGGGCGCCTTCATCAACACCAGCCGCGAAGGCTTCAAGATCGCGCACGACGTCAGCGTCTACTCGCTGATTGCCGTGAGCCGCGCCGCTGCTCCGCTGATGACCGACGGCGGCAGCATCATGACCCTCAGCTACTTCGCCGCCGAAAAGGTCGTGCCCAACTACAACGTGATGGCCATGGCCAAGGCTTCGCTCGAGTGCTGCGTGCGCTACCTCGCCAACGACCTCGGCCCAAAGAACATCCGCGTCAACGCCATCTCAGCCGGACCCATCAAGACCCTCGCAGCCCGCGGCATTGGCGCTCTCGGCGACATGCTCAAGGCCGCGGCCGATCGCGCACCGCTGAAGCGTAACGTCGATCAGCTTGAAGTGGGCGGCGCCGCCCTATTCCTCGCCAGCGACCTCGCGAGCGCTGTCACCGGCGAAACCCTCTACGTCGATTGCGGCTACAACGTAATGGGCTTCTAGCAGTGCAACGGAACTCTCAATCGCCTCGGCGCCTTCCACGACGCTGAGGCGTTTTTGCTTTGTGTCGACACACCGATGATAGAAATCGTGCGAATAAGCTCGGCTGACGATCCGCAGTTTAACGCACTCCTCCGCATCTACAGCCAAGCTCTTCCGCCGAGTGAATGCAAAAGCGAGGATGCTCTGCGGCGCATGATCGCGCAACCCGAATACATCTTTCTGGCAGCGGTCGACGACAGCACCGTCGTCGGCTTTTCCATCTGCACTACCCTCCTCGACTCCGATGCGGCACTCCTGGAGTACATAGCCATTGATGCAGCTCGGCGCGGCAGTGGCCTCGGCGCCGACCTCTTCCGCGCGACCGCTTCACAGCCGCAACTCCATGGCCGCCCCCTGCTGATCGAGGTGGACGCAGAAGTCACTCACGGTGCCGATCCCGAATTACTCACGCGGCGAAAAGCCTTCTACTGTCGGCTTGGATGTAGGCAGATCGAAGGACTGACCTATCGCATGCCGCCGGTGTCGAGCGCGCGGCCCCCGCTGATGGATCTGTTCGTATATGGCGATAAGCTGCCCGGCTCGATTACGAAGCCGCGTCTACGCGCGTGGCTCACGTCCTGCTACACGCAGGTGTATGGCATGTCCGAGAGCGACCCTCGCATCAACACGATGCTGAATCACATGCCCGAGACCATCCGCCTGATCTGACTAGGTCTGCTGGTCAAACCAGAGCAGTACACCTCAAGCTCCCAGCGCAACAATCTCCTGCCAAAGTGCAGGATCAACCGGCAGCCCAAGCCGCAAATTCTCCTCGCGAAGACGCAGCGTGTTTTCCCCGGGAAAGCGGACGCCCCTTCCGCCCTCAACAGGCCGGGCGCGGTGCAGCGACGCAACGACATCGTCGGCGATCCGCTCCAGTTCGGCCTGGTCCCCAAGCGCGGCAGGCTGCATTGCAATAAACACCTGCGACAGCCCGGTCTCGCGCAGCGGATCGGTGTCGATCTGGTGCGTCGCGCTGCCCGCCGTAAGCATCGCGGCCATCATGTCGAGCATGATCGCAAGTCCTGAGCCCTTCCAGTAGCCGATGGGCAACATCCGTTGCGTGGCTTCAATCGCCGCAGGATCGCGCGTAAGGTGCCCCGCAGTATCGAAGCCCCCGTCGACCGGGAGCGTTTCGCCGCGCTTCCGATAGCCCTCAATGGCGCCCAGGGAGAACTGCGATATAGCAATGTCCAGCACCACGTGCCCCGCGGCGCGCGGAACCGCAATCACCAGTGGATTGTTGCCGATCGCAGGCTCGCTTGCGCCCCACGGCGGCACGTTGGGCATGGTGTTCGTCCAGCAGATGCCGATAGCACCCGCGTCCGCGGCCTGCCAGCCATACGTCCCGCCGCGCATCCAGTGATTGGTATTGCCCAGCGCAACGCACCCCATGCCGTGCTCGCGGCTAAGCACAATCGCTCGCTCCATCGCCGCATACGCGTTGAGATTGCCCGGACCCCGCTGTCCATCCCATCGCTCCATCGCGCCAAACCGCGAAACCACACGCGGCCCCGCAGCAGCATCGACACTCCCATTGCGAATCATCGCGACAAAGCGCAGGAAGCGATTCACGCCATGCGAGTAGACGCCGTCGCGCGTAGTCTCAGCGAAGAGGCGCGCAGACAGCGCAGCACGATCGGCGGTGAAGCCGAGTTTGATGAGAACCGCGGTAAGCTGCCGATGAACTTCGTCAAAGGGGATCCGCTGCATGAGTCAAATTGTAGGGTGCTGGTGTGTACCCCGATCCACCCCGGTTCAGAACCACCCGAACACTTGCAGCCAGTGAATCTCGTACCGCTAAGATGGAAGAGCATCCAGGAGACGGCACTTCCCCATGAGACCAGGTTTTCTCGTCAAGCGATTCGTTCAGGTCTTTGCCATCGCATTCGTCACTCTGACGCTCGTCTACATCCTCAGAGGCCGTCACGCAGTCGACGCCGCGCGGGAGGCTGCCCTCTGGTCCCTCATATCGGCGGCCATCTTCGCGGGTTCCGCCATCTACTATCGCAAGACCAACAAAGACTGCAAGCTCTGCGTCGAAGACGGAAGCGAACCTCTGCGCGACGACCGCGCTTCCCATTAGCAGATCACAGCTTACGGCGTATCCTTCGACGTCACCCGAATCTTCCGCGCATCCCCACCCGCGGAAGTAATCGCAATCTCGCCGGTCGCCCGCTTCACCAGGCTCTTGAACTTCTCGCCCCACTCCACCAGCACCAGCGAATTGTCCGTAAGCAGCTCATCCAGCCCCAGTGTCTCCAACTGGCGCTCGCCCTCGATCCGATAAACATCAAGATGGAACAGCCGCACAGGCTTCCCGTGCTGCGTACCCTCGTACTCATGGATGAGCGTGAACGTCGGGCTCGTCACTTCGTCGGGATCAGCCGCATCGAGAGCCTGCGCAATGCCCTTCACCAGCGTAGTCTTGCCCGTCCCCAGTTCCCCGCGGAGCAGCAGCAACTGCGGCGGCTTGAGCAAATCGGCCAGCTTCCGGCCGACCTCGATGGTGTCCGCACCGCTCTGCGTGGTGAACTCGTGGATGCGGCCTTCGGCCACCGGGGCGTGATTGCTCATTCTGCTGCCTCGCTGGAGCTCTTTGCCGCGGTCAGGTCAGCCGGCAGCCCCTGCAACCAAACATAACCGTTCCTGCGCGTCGAGCGAAAGCGAAACGCGTTGGAAAAGTAGGACAAAGTGTCAGTCGCAAGTAACGTGTGCTCGTCCCCTGCGCGCACCGCGAAGTCCGCGGCCAGCCCATGGATATAAACCGCCGCCTCCACCGCCCTCTCCGGATCACTCGGAAATTGCGCGAGAAGTCCCGCAATTACGCCCGTTAGCAGGTCGCCGCTGCCGCCCTTCGCCATCCCGGGATTGCCCGTAGTGTTCACCGCCACTCGCCCGCTTGGATGCGCAATCAGCGTGTGCGCTCCTTTCAATACGAGAATCACGCCGTAACGCGCCGCAAAGTCGCGCGCAACGTTGAGCCGATCCGACTGAACCTCGGCAGTCGATATCCCCGCAAGCCTCGCCATCTCACCGGGATGCGGCGTAAGCACAATCGTGCGCCCCGCGCCCCCCACCCCTCCGAGCAGTTCCATCGACTTGGCCAGAACATTCAACCCGTCCGCATCGATCACCAGTGGAATCGTCTCATTCAACAGCCATTCCAGAATCGCCTCGGCTCCCGAACCCTGCCCAAGTCCCGGCCCAACGGCTGCCACCGTCATCCCCTTCAACAGCGCCTGACGCTTCTCCTCATCAGCGCTCAGTTGCGCTTCGCCCAGGCCATTCGTCTCCAGCGGCACCGTCATCAACTCAGGCGCAAACCGCGCCACGGTCGGCAGAGCCGGCTCCGGCACTGCTGCCGTTACCAGCCCCGCGCCCGCGCGCATGGCCGCCATCGCCGTCATCGCAGGCGCTCCCGCCTTGCCCCCCGCCGAGCCAAAGGTACCGCCGATCACCAGCACGTGCCCATACTTGCCCTTGTTCGAGTCGAACGGCCGCGGCGTCTGCACAATCTCCTGCGCAGTTCCCGCCCAGTACAAATCAAGCGAAGACGCCATCGCCTCGTCAGGCGAACCGATCGGCGCAACCACTACCGGCTGATTCCACCGCCTCGTGAGTTCGCCGAATACATGCGCAGGTTTGGGCGCCGTGAACGTAACAACCCCGTCCGCCGGATACACTTGCTCGTCGCCATCGCCCTTCATCTCGTCCGCCGCCCAGCCGGAAGGCAGATCCACCGCGAGCACCGGCGCGTCGCTGTCTCGAACCCATTGCAGCGCAGCCAGTGCCAGACCCCTCATCGGCGGCTTGAATCCGGTGCCGAGAACCGCATCGATGATCAGGTCAGCTCGGAACGCCGCCTGGTGATCTTGCAGTTGCTCCTCCGTCTCCACAACCACCAGCCTGCAATTCCCTGCGTCTCCCAGCCTGCGCCACGCCTCGGCAGCGTCTCCGGCCAGCCCATCCGGCGAGCCCAGCAGCATCACCGTAACGTGCAGCCCATGGCCGCCCAGCAGACGCGCCGCCATCATGCCGTCTCCGCCGTTATTGCCGCGCCCGCACAGCACCGTAATGCGGCGCGCTTTGGCGAAACGTTCGCGCGCGAAAGTCGCCACCGCGGCGGCCGCGTGGCGCATCAAGTCAAACGATGGAATCCCGAAGCTCTCCGTCGTAGCGCGATCGCAGGCCTGCATCTCGGCGGCCGAGAGAATTTTCATGCGTTCATGGTAGACGACGACCTGCGGTCAGCGGCGCCCTCAGCCTCTCTGGCCGTTAAGCCGCGCGCATCTTGCCGCCAGGCAGCAGTTGGAACTTGCGCCCGCGCCAGTGAATTTTGCTCGATGTGTAACTTGCAGCCCAGAACAAGAAGCCCATCAGATCGCGAACGGGATAAAGCACCAGCAGCCCGAACCAGTTCGAATCGCGAACCACCCAGTTGCCTACGCCCAGAGAAAGCAGCCAGCGCGAAATCAACGCCCAGGCCATGAGGCTCACGCCGATCGCCGTGTGATGCGACGCAAGCCCTGCACCAAGCCCCAGCAGCCCGAACGGCATGCTGAACGTGAGCGACGTGCCAAAGTGCCCCTTCGGCCGCGAGAAACGCGTCGATTTCATCCACCGCACCTGGTGCAGCATCGACTGCCAGAAGCTCGCATTGATCACCATGTGGTCAATCGAGTGATGACTCAGCACGATCGTGTCGCCGTGCTTGTGCGCCTCGTTGCCCAGCACGAAATCATCCGCGCAATAATCCGCCGTGACCGCGAACCCGCCCATCTTGCGAATGACCTGGCGGCGAAACGCCATCGTGGGCCCCAGCGTAAACTGCATCCCCTCCATGCTGCGCGCCACCAGCACGCCTGCCGACATCTCCACGCTCATGCCGACAGCCTCAAGCTGCGCCCAGAGTCCGCCTTCCGCAGCGACGCCGCGATAGAGGCACGTGAGGCCGCCCACCTTCGGATCCTCGAACGGCAGCGCGACAGCCTGCAGATAATCCTGCGTCACCCGCACATCGCTATCGCTGATCACGAAGATGTCATGGGTCGCTTGCTGGGCCATCAACTCCATCTGCGCGACCTTCGCGTTTATGTAGTCGGGCTGTCCGCCGGTCGAGAGAAACTGCACCGGAATCTCCGGATAACGCGCAGCAACTTCGCGTGCCAGCGCCAGACCAGCATCATCCGCCGACTTGGTGCAGAACAAAATCTCGTACGCTGGATAAACCTGCTCGAAAAAAGTAGTCAGGTACGACTCAAGCCCCGGCTCCGCTCCATGCAATGGCTTCAGCAGGCTCAGCGGAGGCGTGTACTTGGGCTCGCGATCCATCGCCATGAATGCCTCGCGGCGTTCGCGAAAAAAGCGCGGCAGCGCGGCCAGAACCATGCCCGTGAAGACAGACGAAGTAATCAGGCCAAATACCGCGAGTGCAAGAAGCGCATACAGCATGCAGAGCTAAGGATAAATGGATGGTGCCGCGAATTGTCTCTAAGCGCCGACTACGTCTGATAGATTTAGCCGGGGCGAGAGGCTTTGTAACAGGGCATGACTTTAGTCGTGCCGCAAAGCACCCAATAAAGATCTCGGGCTTTAGCCCCCGCCGGGATACAACTCGGCGCATTACACGTGGCCGGTAATGACCATGATGACAAGCAACGCGCCCGTAGCCGCCAGTCCCGCGTAGATGTATTTGAGGAACTTATCGCCAGAAAGGCGATGATTGATGGCCCTGCCCAGAAAGACGGCGGGAAGAGCGACAGGCAGCGACAGAAGATAGTCGTGCGTCACCACCGGAACCCACAAGCCACTCAGCCAGTAGCCCGCCATTCCAAGAATGCTGACCGGAAGAAAGTACGCCTGCAGCGTTGCGCGAAAGTGCTGCGCAGACCAGCGCCGCATCGATCCGTAGATCACCAGCGGCGGCCCATTCATGCCGTAGGCGCCGCCAAGCACACCCGCCACCAGCCCACAGCCCAGCAGCCAGACGCGCCGGTCGCTGTGCAACTCCGGCGGCTTGCGTCCAACCAGGGAGTACAGCGAGAACAACAGGATCAACACGCCCAGTCCGCACTTCACGATGCGCTGGTGACTGCTGCTCAACAGCCACACACCAAGTGGAATCCCCGCGGCGCTCGACGCGATCAGCCAGCCCGCGCTGCGCAGATGGATGCGGCGCCAGTCCTGCACAACCACGATGCCCGCGATGGTAATCGAGAGCAGCACTGCCAGCGGCGCCGCCACCCGCAACGGCATGCAGAACGACAGCAGAGGCACGGCAACAAGCGCCTCCCCGAACCCAAACGCCGACCGGATCAGAGTGGCAATGAAAACGATGAGTAAAACAAAGACCAGGGAAGTGTGAATAGGTTCAACTCCAGAGCGCGGGCGCAGTGGCTAAAGCTACTCCCGCCGGCCGCCGTTACCCCGCGGCACGCCCACCGGTTTCCGCAGCGGCACAATCGCACCCGTAGCCCCCGGTGCATTCTGCTGGAAGCGCGACAGCATCTCCGAGCGCACGTATTCCACGAAGCTCTGCATCTGCCGATTCATCTCCTCCATGCGCTCCCGCATCTGCAAAATGATCGCGATGCCGGCGATATTCACGCCCAGGTCGCGCGCCAGGTTGAGGATGAACTCCAGCCGCTCCAAATCCTCATCGGTGTAGAGCCGCGTGTTGCCCTCGGTGCGCGACGGCTTCAGCAGCCCCTCGCGCTCATACAGTCGCAGCGTCTGGGGATGAATCTCGTACATCTCGGCCACCGCCGAGATCATGTATGCACCCTTCGATTTGCGTTTCGCAGGCATCAGTTCACCACCAGAGTCGACTTCGCTTTCTAACCCTTATTCCGTAACTCCTAATCCCTGCCTCTACATCTTCTCGAACAACTGTTCCCGCGGATCCGCCGGATTCAGCTTCGCCAACTCCCGCATAATCTCGCGGCTACGCTCGTCGCCGAGTTGCGGCACCACCACCTGCACCGTCACAATCTGGTCGCCGCGTACGCCCGGACGCTGCGAGTTCTCCACGCCGCGCTCGCGCATACGCAGCTTCTGCCCGCTCTGCGTTCCCGGCGGAATCTTCAGGTGCGCGCGCCCATCAATGGTCGGCACTTCAACCTTCGCACCCAGGCTCGCCTCCGGAACCGTCACCGGCACCGTGATGTTGATGTCGTCGCCCGTTCGGCTGAACACCGGATGCGTCCCCACCCGCACAATCAGGAACAGGTCGCCCGGCGCACCCCCGTGCGTACCCGCATTGCCCTTTCCCTGCAGCCGGATGCGCTGCCCATCGCGCGTGCCCGCCTTGATGCGGAAGTCCACATTCTCCGTGCGATCGATCACGCCCTCACCGTGGCAAGTGGCGCAGTCGCTCGTCACGCGCCCCGATCCGCCGCAGCGCGGGCACTGAATATTGAACTTCATGCGGCCGCCCATCTGCGTCACCTGGCCCGACCCGTTGCACTCAGGACAAGTCGTCGGCCCGCCGGTGGTCGACTGCCCATGGCACGTGGGACACGTCTCCTGCCGATGCACCTGCAGCCGCGCCTGCCCCCCGCGAATCGCCGTCCAGAAGTCGACCGTCGCCTGGTACTCGAGATCGGTGCCCTGCTGCGGACCGCGCGCACGCTGTGGCTGCTGCTGCCCGCTGAAGATGCCGGAGAAGATGTCCTTGAAGCTCGACCAGCCTCCGCCCTGCTGTTGCTGGCCCGCGCCCCCCTGGAAGCCCGAAAAATCAAACCCGCCAAAGTCCACAGGCACACCGCCGCCGTGGCCGCCGTGAAACCCGCCCTGCTGGCGCGCATAGGCCTCGGCCTGCTCGGGGTTGATCTGATCGGAATAGAACCCGAGCTGGTCATAGACCTTGCGCTTCTTCTCGTCCGAGAGAATATCGTTGGCCTCGGAGATCTCCTTGAACTTCTCCTCGGCCTTCTTATCGCCCGGGTTCACGTCGGGATGATATTTGCGCGCAGCCTTGCGGAAGGCCTTGCGGATCTCCTCCTGCGTGGCCGTCTTCTTCACACCGAGCGTCGCGTAGTAATCCTTGTTCTGGGTCGTGGCCATTGTCTCTTGAACTCTTTACTTCAGCCTGTTCTTCAGGCGATCTGTCTGGCTTTCAATTCACCGGATTCCGTACGCGGCGCAGGAAAGATCTCGACCTCGATCCGCTTCTTCGACTCCCTGCTCGCAACCGCGAGATCGTATGCCATCTGCATCTTCATCCAAAAATCCGGCGTCGTTCCGAAATAGCGCGCCAGCCGTAGCGCCGTATCTGCCGTAATGCCTCTGCGTTCTCTCACAATCTCAGAGATGCGCGTAACCGGCACTCGCAAGGCAAGAGCCAAAGCATTGGCCGACAAACCCAGCGGCGTAAGAAAATCCTCACGCAGAAACTCCCCTGGATGAACCGGGATGCTGCGCTCGTCAGGCTTTCGGGGAATACTCATCTGCCAGTCTCCTCAGTGATAATCCACGATCTCAACATCCCAGGCGTCCTTGCCATCCCACCGGAAGCAAATTCGGAACTGCTCGTTGATTCGAATGCTCCATTGACCTTTCCGGTCGCCTTTCAGCCGTTCGAGCCGATTTCCCGGAGGGTTCTTCAAGTCCTCCATCGCACTCGCAAAGTCAAGCGCTTGCAGCCGACGCACCGCCGTTCGTGCGATGTTCTTCCATTGCCGGCTTTTTCCCGTTCGGAAGAGGGCCTCGGTTTCGGTATCCGCGAACGTCTGGATCATGTTTAGCGCTTATCGTAACACGGTAAACGCTAAACGGATGAGACGAGCGCCCGATCTAATCAAAACGGGGTGAACGACCAACGCCGCTCACCCCGCCTTTACTGCTCCAGCCGCCCCAAGGGCGGGGTTGGCCGCACCGCAGGTGCTACTTCTTCTCTTCCGCGTCCACGTACTCGGCGTCGATGATGCCTTCGTCCTTCTTCTGTTCGGCATGCGGCTCGCTCTGACCTTCGCCGCCTGGCGCCGCACCGGCCGCAGCCTGTGCAGAACCAGCCTTGTACATCGCCTCGGCCAGCTTGTGGCTGCTCTGCGTCAACTTCTCCAGCGCCGACTTCAGCTCCGCAGCCGGAGCATTCTCCGCCAGCACCTTCTTCGCGTCAGCGAGCGCCGTTTCCACGTCGCCCTTGTCGGAAGCCTGCACCTTGTCGCCCGACTCCTTCAGCATCTTCTCGATGTTGTAGACCATCGAGTCCAGCGAGTTGCGCGCTTCAATCTCTTCGCGCTTCTCCTTGTCCTCGGCGGCGTGCGACTCGGCTTCCTTCGCCATGCGCTCCACCTCTTCCTTGCTCAAACCCGAGCTGGAAGTAATCGTGATGCGCGTGTCCTTGCCCGTCGCGTTATCCTTCGCCGTCACGTTCAGAATGCCGTTTGCATCGATGTCGAAAGTGACTTCGATCTGCGGCACGCCGCGCGGCGCCGGAGGAATCCCTGCCAGCTTGAACTTGCCCAGCGTGCGGTTCTGTCCCGCCATCGGGCGCTCGCCCTGCAGCACGTGAACCTCAACCTCGGTCTGCGAATCGGCCGCCGTCGAGAACGTCTCCGTCTTCTTCGTCGGAATCGTCGTGTTGCGCGGAATCATCGGAGTCGCCACGCCGCCCAGCGTTTCAATCGCCAGCGTCAGCGGCGTCACGTCCAGCAGAAGCAGATCCTTCACTTCGCCGGCCAGCACGCCGGCCTGCACAGCCGCGCCCACGGCAACCACTTCGTCCGGGTTCACGCCACGATGAGGCTCCTTGCCGAACAGCGTCTTCACCATCTCCTGGATCTTGGGCATACGCGTCTGACCGCCGACGAGCACAACCTCGTCGATGTCGCTCGTCTTTACGCCCGCATCCGCCATCGCCTTCTTGCATGGCTCCAGCGACCGCTCCAGCAGGTCCTGCACCATCTGCTCCAGCTTCGCGCGCGTCAGCTTCCGCACCAGGTGCTTCGGCCCAGTCGCGTCCGCCGTGATAAACGGCAGATTGATCTCGGTCTCGACGGTCGTCGACAGCTCGATCTTGGCCTTTTCCGCGGCGTCCTTCAGACGCTGCAGCGCCATCTCGTTGCCCTTCGAGCTCAGGTCGAGTCCCTCTTCCTGCTTGAACTCGGCAATAAGCCAGTCCACAATCCGCTGGTCCAGGTTGTCGCCGCCCAGGTGCGTGTCGCCATTCGTCGACTTCACCTCGATGACGCCTTCGCCCACTTCCAGAATGGAAATATCGAAGGTGCCGCCGCCGAAGTCGTACACAGCGATCGTCTCGTCCTTCTTCTTGTCGAGCCCGTAGGCCAGCGCGGCCGCCGTCGGCTCGTTCACAATGCGCTTCACATCCAGTCCGGCGATCTTGCCGGCGTCCTTCGTAGCCTGGCGCTGCGCGTCGTTAAAGTAGGCCGGAACCGTGATCACAGCCTCGCTCACGCTCTCGCCCAGGTAGGCTTCCGCCGCCTTCTTCAACTTCTGCAGAATCATGGCCGACACTTCCGGCGGGGTGTACTCCTTGCCCTGCGCCACCACGGCCACGTGATCGCCCTGCTGCGTCACCTTGTAAGGGACCATCTTCATCTCGTCGTTCACTTCGTTGAAACGACGGCCCATGAAGCGCTTGATCGAGAAAACTGTGTTCTCGGGGTTGGTAATCGCCTGGCGCTTTGCCACCTGGCCAACCAGGCGCTCGCCAGACTTCGTGAAACCGACCACCGAGGGCGTCGTGCGCGAACCCTCCTCATTGGGGATAACTTTGGGCTCTCCGCCCTCCAGAACCGCCACGCACGAGTTGGTGGTTCCGAGATCGATTCCGATAATTTTTGCCATAGCTTGGCTCCCGCATCCTAAAAATACTGACAAAGATAAGATGCGGCATTGAGTGTATTAGTGTCAACTTTTATTGAGCACATGTATGTAAGTTGATGCAGAAAGGGGACGTCAACGAAAAAGGGCCGCCGCATCCTTCGCGGCGACCCTATCTCCCTTATTGCGGAGGATTCTGGTCCGGCTTCGGCTTCGGCTTATCCCTTTCCGGCGGAGCAGGATGGTTCCGATCCGGCTGCGTACCCGGCCGGGGCTCCGGCTGCTGCTGTCTCGGCGGCGGACCCTGAGGCCGCGCCTGCGGAGGCGGAGTCTGCGGTCGGCTTTCCGGCCGCGCCTGCGGAGGCGGACCGGGCCGCTCCCCTGGCATCGCCGGCCGTTGCTGCTGCGGCGTCGGCCGCTGTTCCGGACCCGGCCGCTGCGCCGGGGGCGGCGTCGTATGCTCAGTCGGCGGCAAGGTCCGCTGAGCCGGAGGCGCCGTCCTTTCCGCAGGAGGCGGCACCGGATGCTGCGCCGGAGGCTCCGGCGCCCGGTTCTGCGGCTCCGGCCGTGCCTGCGGCGGCGGCATTGGCCGTCCCGGCTGCGGATTCTGCGGCCGCGCCTCACCCGGCCGCTGCGGAGTCATGTCCGGGCGCTCAGGCCGCGATTGATCCTGCGGCGGTGTCGCCGGCCGCGCCGGAGGCTGTCCAGGTCGGGCTGCTGGAGGTTCGCCCGGCCGAGCAGCCGGAGGCTCACCCGGCACAGGCCGCTGCTGCGGAACAGTTCCCGGCCGATCCGGACGCGACGGCTCCTGCGTTCCCGGCCGGTTCGTCTGCGGCGGAATGGCTGGCCTTTGCCCAGGCTGCGCTCCTGGAGGCGGCGTCATCGGATGCGGCTGCTGATTCGGAGGCTGATTCCCCGGCCTGGCTCCCTGCTGCGGCACAGGCTGGTTCCCGGGCCTCGCTCCCTGCTGCGGAACAGGCTGATTCCCCGGTCTCGCCACGGGCTGATTTCCTTGCTGCGGATGATTCCCAGGCTCCGGCCGACCCTGCGGATTCTGCGGCTGGCCCTGCCCCGCCTGCGCCGGAGGATGAGCCTTCGCCGCCTGCTGTGCCGCCGGTGTCATCTTCGCGTTCGGCGGAGGAGCAATCACCTGCCGTCCCGGAATCGGCCGAGGCGCTGCTGCCGCCTGCCGCACCGGCGGAGCCTGAGGTTGCGCATGCGGCTTGGCCGCAACCGCCTGCCCCTTCGCATTAATCAGCACTGGAGCCGCCTTCACTGGAACCGGCTTCGCCGCCGGGCGCGTAATCATGGCTGCCCGCGTCGGCTGCACCACCGGCTTCGCTTCCACGCGTGCCTGCTGCATCTGTTGTGGCGTCACGCGAACCGCCGCCTGCCGCACCGGCCGCCCCCCGGCAAACGCTTCGCGCGGAACTGCCGTAGCACCCATCGTGCGGTTGACATACGTCACATTCGTTACGTTCACGTTGGTGATATTCACATAGGTCTTCTGCACCACTACCCGCGGCGCAGGCTGAATATTCGTGATGTTCACCCGATCCACATACCGCGGGCTGCACCGGTACCACGGCCGATACGCCTCGCCCGGTCCCAGCGGGAACCATGCCGCGAGATCGCCGCCTCCGCCCTGCATTCCGCCCGCAAACACCACCAGCGCCGGAGACCACACCGGATGCTCTTCACGCGGCCCAGGAATCCATCCCCAGCGATTGTGGTAGTTCACCCAGCGCCCGTAGTGGAACGGCGCATAGCCCCACTGCTCATCTTCCACCCACGTCCAGCCCCACGGCTCGCGGTTGATCCAGTGCCCGTTGCGATAAGGCGCCCAGTCCTGATCCACGTTCGGGAACCAAACATTCCCATACTCCGTCCCCGACTGCCACTGACCCGCCCGATCCAGCTCATATCCGCCCGGCATGCCCGGACTCATGTACTGATACGACTGCGCCCGCGCCACCTGCTGATCGCGCGATCGGCTCCACTGGTCCAGGTCATCCATGCCTGCCGGCTGCAGCCACTGCGGATACACCGGGTTCGTGCCTGCCATCTCAAACGACTGCCCGGCCTGCACCGTCGCACCCACGCCATCCGCGCCCGCCACATCCACGCTTCCATTGAACGGCGTGAACACCGCCGACAATTGCTGATCCTGCGACTGGTCCTGTCCCTGCCCGCCGTACACGTCCGCCCTGAAGTCCGTGGGCTGATACACCGTGGCCGTTCCGCTGGGGGTCTGAACCTGCAGTTGTTGGTTCTGCCACAACCCATACGCGTGCACATTCAGCGATCCCGAGCCCATTCCTATGGTGATCGCCTGATTGGTCGCGTCCACCAGCGTCACATCGGTATTTGGCCCGACGCGCAGGTAGGTCTGCCCCACCTGGATCTCGGCGCGGCTCCCCGCGTCTGTGTAAATGCGATCGCCCGGCCCTAGCGGAAGGTTGGCATAAGCCTGGCCCCAGTCCTGTGCGCCCGCGGGCTGCACGCTCACATTGCCGTTAATAGCCGAAAGCCGCCCGGCCTCCGGCGGTGGATCCTGATCATTCTGCCCGTAGTCCTGAGCGAACGCTACGGCCGATCCCAGCAGCAGGATCGCCGGCAGTGCCCAGCCGGTGCGAAGTTTCCTGCTTAAAGAAGTGGGAACAACGTCCATGGGGAAGTCCTTTCTTCTCGGGTAAACGGCTTTTTCGAATCTTTGTTTCGCCGTCCACGCAATCAGGCCACCCGAGGGCGGCCTGAAATGCTAAGAATCAATTCTTCTCCAGATGGTGATCCGGACACTCAGAATTGGAGTGCGCTCAAGTAATATATCGCCCCGCTTGCCGCATAACCTGCAAGGCTAACCCACTGCAGCAAAAGTAAATAGTCCACGTTTGCCCACCGGACCCTACATCTGTCTGTACTGGCTGTTCTGAATCGCGATCGTCAGTTGTTTGCTGACTCCGTTAATCGTCTCCGTGGACACATGGCTCAACCCGCTGGGCTCCGACGCAAAATCCACCGTGACATTCACCGCGTCTTTGGGGTCGCTGAGATAGCTGGCAATCGCGAGGCTCACAATGCCCTTGCGCGCCGTGTCGAACAAAATCGTCATGCTATCGCCTTGCTTCACGTAGTTGGAGATCACCAGGCGGTATTGGCCCTCCGTGCCGGCTGCCGGCCCAGCCGCAATATTCCCCTTCTGTGCCGCCTGCTCCAGCATCTCCTTCTCAGGAGGCACGTACTGCTGGATCAGGCTCTTGATCTGATCCGCGTAGTCCTCGTATTCCTCCTTCTTTTTGTCGACGACGTGTTCCTTCACCCGTTGCCCTCTGCGGCCGCCACCTGCATCGCTGCTGGCGGCGGGCTGGGCCGGCAGGTCCATCGACTGCTTCTGCGGCTTGCCGTCGGGTCCAAGACGCACCTGGAAGTGCTGCAGTTTTTTCTGCTCGCCCTTCAGGCTGATGCTCACCTGCTCCACCCAGGTGTATTGGGCGAGAGCCTGCTTGTTCGCCGCAGCGGCCTGTTTGACCTCGGCGATCTTCTGCTGCATTTCGGGATTCTGAGCCACGACGATCCCTGCGCCAGTGACCAGCAGCCAGACAGGGATCAGGCAACGACTTACAAAACGACTCATGCACGTCTCCTTGACTGGGCCCTTTTGCTGCGAAGCAGCTAAGCTTTGGGCGGGTAATCCTTGAGCAGCTTCTCCATCGCCTTGTCCAGGTTCTTCTGGTTCTTGTCCTGTTTGGAACTCGCATCGAGGGTCTTCGTCGCGGTGCCGGTCCAGACCAGTTGCTTGGTTCCCGGGTCATACATATCGAGAACCAGCGTTCCCACACTGATCGTGGAGCTCGTGGCGTTCGCCATTCCGCCCCACCGGAGCCCTCCACCCATTCCGTACGCGTTCCACTGCTTCTCCTGGTCAACCGCGATCTGGTACCCGACAAACAGATCGGCAGTGTCGCCGCTCGCCTTCGTCAGGCCCTTCGCAGCCATTTGCGCATCCACCGACTGCTTGATCTGGGCATCCACGATCTGGTCGGGGTGCGATGCGCCCTCAATGGCGACCCATTTGTAGGTGTGATATTTCGAGAAGTCGGTGCCAGGCATGGAGTTGGTCTTTACGTCCTGCGCAATTCCCATCACGCTCATTGAGAGAACCAGCCCTGCGACCGCCAAAAATGTGCGTCTCATCCTTTGCATAGCCAAAACCCTCCTATTCAGGCCTGAGGCCTGATCGTTCCTTGCGAGTGCCAAAGCCGGGGTGAGATCCCTGCAACCCTGAACCTGCCGCCCGCCCCTCGTCCACTGGGAGTTCTGCCAGCCACTCGGATCTGCGAAGAACAGGGGAGCTACCCACCCACATCGTCAACTCAAAAACAAAGAGCACGGCTCATGCCGTGCTCCATGCCGTGCTCCAGATCGAGGGAGGCTTTTAGCTGGCTCGGAGGCTCCTATCCTCAGCGTTACTGCAGCGACCGCAGGTACGCCACAATCGCCCACCGATGCGCCTGCGGCAAACTCGACCACGACGGCATTCCGTGCCGTAGATCGCCCTGCCGCAAAAACCACTCGAGATCCCCGTCCGTGGCACTTCGCACCGCCGGCGTCCGCAGCGAAGGCTTCTTCTTGCCATCTCCCTGCGCATCCGCCTGGTGGCACTCCGCACAGTGGTCTTTGTAGAGCGCCGCTCCCGCGCTGACCGCCTCGGGCTTCCCCGCCAGCGGATTCGCCCGCGCATGATCCTTCGCCGGAACTCCGGCGAAATGAGCCTCTTGCGCCCCCGCGCCCATCAGGCCCCCGGCCAGCACGATCATCAGCACCATCCCGCGCCTCATCGCACCGTTCCCTTGCCGCGACCGCGGAACAACGAGCCGATCTGCGGCATCTCGTACGCGAACCCAACGCGGTACACCCGGTCCATGCTCGTCCCCGTCAGTCCGAATCCCGGCGAAAAGCTCAGCCGCATCCGAGCGGGCATGTCCCAGCCCACCAGCGGCGCAATGTAGTGCGAAGTGTTACTCAGCGAAAGGTCCCACGTATCGCCCAACCCGCCGTACGCCTCCACCCCGGCCCTCAGCTTCTCCAGGCAGAACGTGCACTGCCGCAGGCTCAGCGCCGTCTTCAGCGGCCGGCTCGCACCCACCGCATACCCGAACTCCCACGGCTCATGCGCAAAGTTCTTCTCGGCGATGAAATTCTCTGAGATATTCCAGTCGCGGAAGTTCGACGAGAGAATCAGCTTCAGCTCACCCTCGTGCTCCACTTCCTCCCGGGCCACGCCGTTGTGCTCGGCGAGATCTTCCTGTCCGTCGTGCCCCACCACTTCCAGCAGAGTCTTGTCAGCCCCGTTAATGTTCTCGAACTCCACATACAGCACCGGATTGATCCAGTGCTCCTTCATCAGCGGCCGGAACCGGTTCTCCCAGCGGAACCCAGTCGGAATCGTCGACTCGTTCGCGGTGGTCTGCCCATCGAGATAAACCTCCGTGGTCCACCACGCCCGTGCGCCGTACTCGAACTCCGTGGCCAGCGCCCCAAAGCGGTTCGCGCCATCAGGCCGCCCCAGCGTAGTCTTGGTTTCGATCTCGAGGTTTCCCGGCTCCTCCAGATCGTGCGAGTAGGTAACAAAGTAAGGCTTCTCCTGTGCGCCTGCAAAGGCACCCAGACCAGCCACCAGGAGAGCGGCGCATGCGCCACGACGGATGAAATTGGCGAGAGAAATACGGTACAAAATCGAGCTCCTTACATATGCGACTCTTTTAGTCGCATTTATGGTCTAAACGAAGACTAAATTAGTCCGAGTTTCAATGCAATGCCGTCCGTCACACAATGTGAGCCAGCTCACACTGCGCTCCGCCGTCCCCGCCTCGGCACCCTCTATGTGAAAGAAGTAAGCTGGGTAGTTCCACCCGCCATGACCACCTCGGCCCTTCAACCCGACCAGCCCCTCGGCCGCACCATCGTTTCCCCCGCCCTGCAGCGCTACCCGCTCACCCAGGGTGTAAACCCCTGGCTGGTCACCGTCTCGGTCATGCTCCCCACCTTCATGGAGGTGCTCGACACCGCCATCGCCTCCGTCGCCCTCCCCTACATCGCCGGCAGCCTCTCCGCCTCCAACTCCGAAGCCACCTGGGTCCTCACCAGCTACCTCGTCGCCAACGCCGTCATCCTCCCGGCGTCCAACTGGTTCGCCCGCCGCTTCGGACGCAAGAACTTCCTGCTCTTCTGCGTCGTGGTCTTCACCATCGCTAGCTTCTTCTGCGGAGCGGCCCCGTCCCTCGCCGTCATCCTGCTGGCGCGCGTGCTTCAGGGCGCAGGCGGCGGAGCCCTCCAGCCCCTCTCGCAGTCCATCCTGCTTGAAAGCTTCCCCCTCGAGAAGCGCTCCCAGGCGATGGCGGCCTACGGCCTCGGCATCGTCGTCGCGCCGGTGCTGGGCCCCACCCTCGGCGGCTGGCTTACCGACACCTTCAGTTGGCGCTACGCCTTCTACATCAACATCCCCGTCGGCATCCTCGCCGTCATCATGATCAGCCGCTTCATCCACGACCCGCCCTACATCAAGAACGCCAAGGTCGGCCCCTTCGACAACATCGGCTTCGGCCTGCTCATGGTCTGGACCGGCTGCCTCCAGATCGTCCTCGACAAAGGCCAGGAAGACGACTGGTTTGGCGCAGTGTGGGTACGCTGGGCCGTCGCCGCGCTCATCTTCTCCTTCATCGGATGGGTCTGGCGATCGTGGTTCCACCATCGCGGCCTCGTCGACCTGCACATCCTCAAAGACCGCAACTTCCGCACCGGCTGCTTCCTCATTGCGCTGCTGGGCATGTGCATCTACATCACCATCGCCATCCTGCCGCTCTACTACCAGGAGATCCTCGGCTACACCGCCTTCTCCGCCGGACTCGTCGTCGGCCCCCGCGGCGTCGGCTCCTTCATCGGATCGCCCATCATCGGCTTCCTCGGCTCGCGCATCGACCCCCGCAAGCTGCTCAGCGTCGGCTTCATCGGATTCGGCATCTGCTCTCTGATCTTCGGAACCGTGAATCTCAGCATCGGACCCACCACGCTCCTGTGGCCCATCGTGCTTACGGGCTTCGCGCTCAGTTTCGTATTCGTGCCGCTGGCCACGATGACCACCTCCACCGTCCCGCGCGAGGAGATGGGCAACGCCACCGGCCTGTTCAACATGCTCCGCAACATCGGCGGATCCATCGGGATCGCCATGGCCTCCACCGCGCTCATCCGCCGCGCCGCCTTCTACCAGACCGAGATCGGCGCGCACCTCTCGCCGTCCGATCCCGCCCTCCAGCACCGCGCCACCATGATCGGCGGCTATCTCTCCCACCAGCTCGGCCGCGGAGCCGCCCGCCCCGGCGCCTTCGGCCTCATGTACGGTGAGCTCATGCAGCAGTCCGCCCTCCGCGCCTACGTCGACATCTTCCGCTGGACCGCCCTGCTCGCCTTCTTCTGCGCCGGCGCCGTCTGGCTATTCAAGAAACCCGCCAAGCACCTAGCCCCACCCCCCGGCGCGCACTAGATCCGACCGCAGCCTCTTTAACGCCCGAACGACGCATTTTCCCGCCCATCCGATTTCGCGAGCGAATATTCGATGGCCGCCAAAATCCTGCTGGCTTGCGGCAAACTGCGAAGAGTGGTGCTTCGTATCAGGGGCTGCCTTCAGGCAGCCCAATCGCTGCTCCTGGTTGACTTGGGCTTTAGCCCCCGAGGGATGGTACAGATAGCCGAAGCGACGCACCGAGAATGCTCCAGCCGTCAATTTTTCTAATTCCACACGAAAGCAACCTGCTAGCAATATTGCAGCTTCCTACCCACACGAACGCCGGGCCGGCCAGTTTGCCGGCTGGATGTTCAGAACGACCGCAACAACTCGGTAAACTCAATCGCCCCGGAGCGCAGAGCATCGCCTCCGGGGCCGTCGTAACCGTAGTAGCTGTACCCGGGCGAGAGGAGGAGGGTTTTCGCGATTTCCCCTCCCTGCCGGCGGCGAAAGAGAATCGCAATGGCAGCCGCCAGACTCTCGCCCACTACCTCCCGCATCCGCTCATCCGCACATCCGTCTTGCCATCCAGCGAAAAACACGCCGCCCCATTCACATCCGTAACCGCCGTGCGCACATGCGCCGCCTGCAATTCCTCCAGCACCTCTTGTCGCGGATGCCCATACCGATTCCGCAGCCCGCACGAGATCACCGCCCACCGCGGACTGACCCGCCCCAGAAACTCCGGCTTCGACGACGACGTGCTCCCATGATGTCCCACCTTCAGCAGCGTGCTCTCCAATCCAGCCTCCTCCAGCATCCCGCGCTCCACTGGCGCCTCCGCGTCCCCCTCCAGCAGCACTGAGCTCGCCCCATACGCCACGCGCAGCACCAACGAGTCGTTATTCGACGGCTCTTTGCCGGGCGCGTAATCCGGCAGCGGCGCCATCACGCGCACCTGCGCCGCACCCAGCGTCATCGCATCCCCCTCTCGCAGCGACCGCACACGCGTGTGCTGCGCGGCAGCCTCGCTCACCAGCGCCTCATACGGCGCGACTGGCGGATTGTTCCCCACCCACAGCTCATCGGGATGGAAATTGCGGAGCACCGCCGGCAATCCGCCCATGTGATCGGAGTGCGCGTGGCTCAGCGCCACCGCGTCCAGGTGCCGAATCCCCCGCGCCCACAGCGCCGGCGACACCACCTCCTCGCCAATGTCGAACTCCGGTGCGCTCATCCGCGGCCCTCCGCCGAAGCCGCCGCCATCCACCAGCAGCGTCTTCCCATCCGGCGTCACAATCAGCAGCGAATCCCCCTGCCCCACATCAATCGCCTCCACCAGCAGCGCATCGCGCGGATGTTCAATCGCCCGCGGCGCGACCGCCACGACAGCCGCTGCAATCAGCGCAGCCCACGCCGACCGCCTCAGACCTCTCCGCTGCAACCGAGCCAGCAGAATCGCCATCGCCAGCAGCGCGCAGAACCCCGCAACCTGAACCGCAACCGGCGCAGGCATGCGCAGATCACCCCATGCTTTCGACCCGAACAACCGCACCAGCCCCACGCCGATATGCAGCAGAGCCGCCGTAACCGCACCCGGCACCGCGGCCATCGCCGGCGAAATCAACGCGACCAGCAGCGTCACCAGTGCCGCCGGCATCAGCACCAGCAGCAGCGGCAGAATGAATAGATTCACCGGCAGCGCAAACAGCGTCACGCGATGGAAATACACCACCATCGGCAGCGTCATCGCCAGTTCCACCACCAGCGTCACCACCAGCGCTTCCACGCAGCTCAACACAAACCGCACGCTCCACGGAAGCGCCCTCGCCCCAACCCATCGCGACCCCGTTGCCCGCCGCATCCGCGCCGCAATCATCCGCATCGTCACGCGGAACTCCGCCACGCGCGGCGCAAGCTTCACATCCATCGCAACTGTCCGCAGATCGCGCGTCGCATTTTTATAAGGCTCAACACTGTTCTTCAGCAGCGGCACCGCAATCCCCGCGATCGTCACCACTGCCAGCAGCGTCATCTGGAAACTCGCCTCAAACAAGCTCCGCGGACTTGCCACCAGCAGGCAAAGCACTGCGAATCCAATCGTGTTCAGCGGGCTGCGCTCGCGGTAAATCAATCGCCCCACCAGGTAAAGCGACACCATCCACAACGACCGCTGCACCGGCGTCGCGAAACCCGTAAACAGCGCATACCCGAATGACACCGCAATCGTAAGGAGCGTCGCCGGCGCGCGCGGAATGCGCAGCCTCCGCGCAATCCACGCAATGAATCCGGCCACAATCGCCAGGTGCAGCCCACTCACCACCAGCATGTGGAAGGAGCCCGTTCGCTCAAAGCCAACGCGCAATCCGTGACTCAGAAATGTGCGATCCCCCGTCACCATCGCCGCCAGCATGATCGCGTCTTCCTGCGAAATCCGCAGCGGCCCCGGCCAGCCTCGCATCGCCGCAGGCAGCGCCAGCAGCCGCGCCGCGGCCGCATGCTGCGCGTTGCTCAGCAGGCAGGGCCAGAAAGGAAGCCCGGTCCGCCGTTGCGCAACACCCAGCCGCTCCACGCGCTCCGCCTTCACCGTCGCCGTCGAAGTCACGCCCTGGCCCAGCAGATACGCCGCGCGATCCCACGCCCCTGGATCGCGATACCTCTGCGGCGGCAGCAGCCGCCCCGCCGCGCGAATCCGCTCCCCGCACCCAATCGTGAACGGCGTCTGCCCCTCTGCCCATCGAATCGTCAGCCGCACCGTTCCATTCACCGTCGTCAGGCGGTCTGAGGCATCATCCACCACTTCAATCGACGCAAGCCTCACATCCACGCGCTGCGAAGGCAGCTCCGCACCAGATTCATTGACATCCGGCTCCAGCTCGCCGCGCACTGGGCCCGCGCTCGTCACCGTGCCTTCAACCGTGCGCAACAACCCGTCGCTCAGCCCATGCAGTGGCTCAGCCGGCGCAGGATGCGGCTCCATCTCCGCGCACCACGCGCCCAGCAGCACCCACAGCAACGCCATCGGAATCCACGTCATGCGCGGCGCGCGCAGCGCTGCCGCCGCACACGCCGCCGTAAGAAGGATCAACGAAATCAGCAGCGTTCCCGGCTGCATCCACACCGCAGCCGTCAGCGCAATCCCTGCGGCAAACAACCACGCTGCATGAAACAGCGGAACGCCCGCCACGCCGCCAACCGCGGCCTCGGCAAAGGTCCCGTTCCTGACTGAGCCCTGTTCCATCTACATCTGCGATTGAAGGGGAACTATAGCAGGAAATCAGCCTTGCCGCAGTGCCGGGCCCCGCAGTACCGCAATCGTCTCCAGATGAAACGTCTGCGGAAACAAATCCGTCATCGTCACTCGCTCCAGCGCATACCCACCCGCAATCAGCGCGCGTAAATCCCGCGCCAGCGTCGCCGGATCGCACGACACATACACCAGCGCCGGCGCGCCCACTGCGTTGAGCAGCGTGTTGATCTCCTCGCCCAGCCCGGTCCGCGGCGGATCAACCACAATCAAATCCGGCCGCACGCCTCGCGCGTTCTCGCGCAGAAAATCCAGCGTCGACGCCGCCACAGCCTCACCTGTCGTCCCCGCCAGATTCGCCTTCAGCGCCTCGGTCGACATCGGCGCAGACTCCACCGCCACCACCTTGTCGAACCCATTCGCAAGCTGCCGCGCAAACAGCCCCACACCGGCGAACAAATCCCACGCCAGCATGCCCTGCTGCCCGGCAGTCACGCGCTCCACCATCCCATCAATCAGCCACCGGTTCACCTGGAAGAACGCGCCGTGATCCACGCGATAATCCTGCGCCCCCACCCGATACGTCAGCGAGCCCGAGCCCCATCGCGCCATCGTTCGCGGCGGATGCCCCGGCCTTCCTCCCGTCGCCAGTTCCGCGCCCGCAAGCTCTACAACACGCTCCCGCAACGTCGCCGCAATCGGCTCCAGCTTGAGCTGCGCCCCTTCCTTCACAAAGAAAGTCGCCAGCAGCTCCCGCTCCTCCGCGTTGCAGAACAGCAGCACCTCGTGCGGCCGCAGGTTCGCCGGCACGCGCGCCAGAACCTCGCCCGCACCCATCGCCGCCCGCACCAGCAGAGGAGCGCTGATCGGGCACTCGGCGATAGCGATCAAATCATGCGACCGCCGCGACCGGTACCCCGGCCGTCCCTCCGCATCAAACCCCACGCGAATGCGATTGCGATACTCCCAAGGCTCCGCGGCCAGCACACCTATCTCATCCGGCGCAGTCACGCCCGCGCGTTCCAGCGTCTCGCGCAGAATCTCCTTCTTGAACGCAATCTGATTCTCGTACCCGGTGTGTTGATAATTGCATCCGCCGCACGGCCCAAAATGCGGGCACCGCGCCTTGATCCGCTCCGGCGCCGCCGCAATCAACTGCTCCACCTCGGCCTTCGCGTATCCGCGCTTGTCCTTGTCCTCCGTGATGCGCACCCGCGCCTGTTCGCCCGGCAGCGTCATGGGAACAAACACGGCCTTCCCCTCCACGCGCGCAAGAAAGCTCCCGCCATACACAGGCTTCTCTATCGTCACCACCTCCACCTCGGATGTCCTCGCGGGTGCCCCCGGTCCCTCGCCCTTGGGGACCGGGGTGCGAAGCTTCCGTTGCGACTTCCTCTCCTGGCGTCCCTTCATTCCTGGCTCATATAAAACAAACTCAGTCGCGGAAGGTTATAGTGCGCCAGCAACTGCTTCTGCACAAACTGGTGCTCCACCTGCCGCAGTTGCACCGCGCCCATACGGCTGCGATACGGCGCCAGTTCGCGCGCCGCATGCTCCTTCAGCCCCACCAGCAAATCCTCCGGAGCAGCCGTCGTCAACGCCGCAAACAGCTTCTCTTCCAGCACCGTGAGATTGCGTTCCAGCGCCTCGGTCTCCAGCGGCTTCTTCGCATCGGCTGCCCTCACCTCGCCGGCAATCTCGCGCAGCCGCGCCGCCGTCGCCGCGCACACACCCGTCGCGACAGTGGCCCCATCCAGCGCCGCAGCCGCCGCATCGAGATGCGCCGCCACCCGCTCGTGCTCGAAACCCGTCTCGTCCGTGCCGGTGTACTTCGTTTCGGTCGACGCACCCGCCGCCGCTTCGCGCATCTCTTCCGCGGTTTCCATCACCGCCTGAGCGCACCACGCCAGCCCGTTGATCTTCCGCTTGTGCCCCTTGTGCTGCCGCGCCTCATACTTATCGAACGCCGCATCGATCCCGCGCAGCACCGCCTCCAGCGGCAGCCCCGCATCGCGCCACATCTCAATCAGCGCCCAGTCCAGCGTCGACAACAGCAGCAGCGACCCGCGCCTCTGCTGAAAGCGCTCCTCGATCTCCGTAAAGTAATTGAAATAATTCTGCACAGCGCGCCTCAGTGCGCGCGCGCCCGCGGCCGCGCCGCGCGATTCCGCTCAAACAGAATCCGCAATCCATCCAGCGTCAGCATATCGTCAATCTGCGCAATATACCGCGAGTCCGCGCTGATCTGCCGCGCCAGGCCACCCGTCGAGATCACGCGCACATCCGTTCCAATCTCCTTGATCATGCGCTCCAGAATCCCATCCACCAGCCCGATATACCCGTAGTACAACCCGCTCTGCAGATGCGTAACGGTGTTCGTCCCAATCACCTTCTGCGGCCGCTTGATGTCCACGCGCCCCAGCCGCGCCGCGCGCGCAAACAAAGCATCCGCGCTGATCCCCAGCCCCGGCGAAATCGCGCCGCCCAGGTACTCGCCCTTCGCACTGATCACATCGAACGTCGTCGCCGTCCCGAAATCCACCACGATGCACGGCCCGCCGTAGCGCTCATACGCGGCAATCGCATTCACCAACCGGTCCGCGCCCAGCTCCGCGGGATTATCCACCAGCACCGGCATCCCCGTCTTGATGCCTGGCTCCACAAAAATCGGTTGCAGATGGAAATACTTCTCGCACACCCGCCGCAGCGTGCTCTCCACCGGCGGCACCACACTCGAGATGATGATGTGGTGCACCTGGTCCACTGCCAGCCCGTGCATGTTGAACAAATTCACAAACAGCACGCCGTACTCATCCGAAGTCTGCGTGCGATGCGTCGTCACGCGCCAGTGCGCCACAAGCTCGCGCTCGCCCTCAGACTGCGAAGCAGACGAAGCCCCCGGCGCGCGCACAGGAACATCCAGCCGGTAAAGCCCCAGCACAGTATTCGTATTTCCAACGTCAAGCGCGAGTAGCATCGCTTCGATTGTAAATTGGCGGAATCCTCATCCGTTGCGCGTGGCAGCCACTCTGATCCCGCCCGTCTGCACCTGCACCACACCTGTCGCGGTCCTCACAATCAGAAACCCATGCTCATCCAGCCCATCAGTCACGCCCGTACACTCCTGCGGCCCATGCACCTCGACCTCTTTGCCCTTCACCCAGGTCGAAGCCCTCGCCACGCGTTCCGGAATTCCGCGCACCGCCGCAGCGTCCAGTAGCCCGCGCGCCTCGCGCTCCAGCGCCTCCAACAAGGCAATCAGCAGCGGCTGCCGATCGATCCACCGTCCCGACTCCAGATCCAGCGAAGTCCCCGGTGTCGCCAGGTCCGCCGCAAAACTCTGCTGATGCACATTGATCCCGATCCCCACCACCGCAAAGCCTGCCTGCGACTCGACCAGAATCCCGCCAGCTTTGCGCTCTCCAATCAGCAGATCGTTCGGCCATCGCAAATCAACACTCAACCCGCTCGCCGCCCTCACCGCATCGGCCGCAGCAAGCCCCGCCGCCAGCGGCAGCAGCGGCATATCCGCCGGAGCAATTGGGAGCCGCAGCAGCACGCTTACATAAAGCCCCTGCGCCACAGCCGAGTGCCACGCGTGATCGCCGCGCCCGCGCCCCGCCGTCTGCTCATCGGCAAACCAGACCGACCCATGCGGCGCGCCATTCCGCGCAGCCGTCATGGCATCGCTGTTCGTCGAACCTGTTGATGGTAGATAGTGCAGCTTGCCCGCGAAGACCGTGCCCGCCAGCGCTGACTCGAGAGAAACCAGCTCGTACACGCGCCGCTACTCCGCCGCGATGCTCATCGAAATATCCACTGCGCGCGCCGAGTGCGTCAGTGCACCCACGCTGATGAAGTCCACACCCGTCTCCGCATACTCGCGAATATTCTCGAGCACAATCCCGCCCGAGGCCTCCGTGGGAATCCAGCGCGTCTCCTGCTTGATGCGAACCACGGAGTCCTTCACCTCGCGCGGCGTCATGTTATCCAGCAGAACGGCCTCCGCACCGCCCTCCAGCGCCTCTTCCAGGTCATGCGCGCTGCGAACCTCCACCTGCACCCGCTGCCCCGCCTTGCGCCGCTCCAGCGCATGTTCCAGCGCCGTCCGCAATCCACCGCCCAGCGAGATGTGGTTGTTCTTGATCAATATCCCGCTCGCCAGGTCCAG
Source organism: Occallatibacter riparius (assembly GCF_025264625.1). Classification (NCBI taxonomy): domain Bacteria; kingdom Pseudomonadati; phylum Acidobacteriota; class Terriglobia; order Terriglobales; family Acidobacteriaceae; genus Occallatibacter; species Occallatibacter riparius. Next base: position 3,092,582 of record NZ_CP093313.1, on the reverse strand, counting down.
CCGGTGATTCGTCCCGCCGCCGCACAGCACCGCATACTTCTCCAGCGCCCGCAGCCCCGGCACGGTCTTCCGCGTATCCAGCACCCGCGCATGCGTGCCCTGAATCGCGTCCACATACCGCCGCGTATTGGTCGCAATCCCGCTCAGATGCTGCATCAGGTTAAGAATCACCCTCTCGCAGCTCAGCAGCACGCGCGCATTATGCCGGATCACCGCCAGCACCTGCCCCTTCTTCGCGCGCACGCCGTCAAAAATCTCCGGGTGGCTCACCACCTCGAACCGCGTCTGCGCCTGCGCCCGCTTATCCAGTCGCGCAAAAATCTCAAAGAAGCGCGACACCGCGCCCAAGCCTGAAACCACCAGGTCCTCGCGCGCAAGTATCGATGCCGCGGCGCGCAGATCGGGGTCGATGGTCACGTTAGTCGTGCTATCGCTGGCCGCCTGGTCTTCCACCAGTGCCTGCTCCAGCAATGCGTCAATGCGTTGGCTCTTCCAATCCATAGGCGGTGTTCAGTTCTCAGTTGCCGTTGCTTTTCTTTCTGTCATTCCCTAAGGGAATCTGCTGTTCCATCCAAACATCCCGCGCATCCAAAAGACTCTGTCATTCTGAGCGCAGCGAAGAACCCGCTGTTTGATCACTCATCAGAGCACCTCACCCAAAACGCTGTCATCCAGAGCGAAGCGAAGGATCTGCGGTTGCTCTTGCACTTGCATTTCTTTCTGTCATTCCCGAAGGGAATCTGCTGTTCCAATCACTCCGGCGGCAAATTCCTCAACGCCTCCCGCGCCTTCTCCAGCAACAGCCGCGTCTCCGCCTCCTGCTTCTTCAAACCTTCCACAATATGCGCCGGCGCCTTCGACATGAATCCTTCATTCCTCAGCTTCCCCTCGGCCGCCGCCACGCCTTTTTCATACTTCGCAATATCCCTTGTCAAGCGTTCCCGCTCAGCCGCCACATCAATGGTGCGCTCGTAAACAACGCCCACATCAAAGTTCGCCGTGTGATGCTTCGACAACCCTGCCGTAACCGCATGCACAAACCGGATCTCGCTCACCCGTGCCAGCTTCTCCACAATCGCCGCATTCTTCTCCGCCGCCCTGTGCGTCAGCGCGTCGGCGCGCAGCTCAATCGCGGCTGCCGCCTTCTCCTCCACGCCGATCTCCTTGCGCAGCGCGCGCACTTCAACAATCAGGCTCTGCAGCAGCGCCATCTGCTCTTCCGCATCGCTGTCCGCGCCCGCCGGTGCCGCCTGTGGAAACCGCGTCAACGCAATCGACTTCGCCGGCGGCGCGCCGTCATACACCGCATGCCACAGCTCTTCCGTCAGGAACGGCATGAAAGGCGACAGCAGCCGCAGCGCCGCCTCAAACACTGTCACCAGCGTCGTCAGTGCTTCCTTTGTCGCGAACTTATGGGCCGTCTCGCTGAAGTCCAGCCGCAGCTTCACAATCTCCAGGTACCAGTCGCAGAAGCTGCCCCAGAAGAACTGGTAGATCGTGCTCGCAGCCTCGTCAAACCGATAATCCTCGAGCGCCTCATTCACCTTCGCCGCAGTCGCATGCAACTCCGAGACAATCCACCGCGCTTCGAGCGGCGCATCCGGCGCTTCCACTGGCATGATGCCGAACCCCGACCGGTCGACGTGAATGCCCATCTCCGCGGCCCGATCCACATTCATAAAAATGAACCGCGCCGCGTTCCATATCTTGTTGGCAAACGCGCGATACCCTTCCGTCCGCGCCACATTGAACGCGATATCCGTCCCCGGCGACGCCATGCTCGCCAGCGTGAACCGCACCGCATCCGTGCCGTACTGGCTCACAATCTCAATCGGATCGATCACGTTCCCCTTGGTCTTCGACATCTTCTCGCGGTTCGCATCGCGCACCAGGGCATGGATGTAAACCTCGCGGAACGGCACCGTCTCCGCAGCCGGCCGCGGCGAGCCATCCGCCATCGGAACGTCGCTCGAGAACCAGCACCCCAGCATGATCATCCGCGCCACCCAGAAGAACAGAATGTCGAATCCTGTCACCAGCAGCGAAGTGGGATAGAACGTGTCGAAGTCGGCCCTCGTCTCCGCCATGATATTTGGCCACCCGAACACGCTCACCGGCAGCAGCCCCGACGAGAACCACGTATCCAGCACATCGGTTTCCTGCGTAATCTCCGCCGATCCGCAATGCCCGCACTTATCCGGATCCACCCGCGCCACCGTGATCTTGTGGCACGTCGCACAATGCCATGCCGGAATCCGATGCCCCCACCACAACTGCCGCGAGATGCACCAGTCGTGGATGTTCTCCATCCAGTTCAGGTACGTCTTCTCATACATCTCCGGCACAAACCGAATGGCCTTGTTCCCGTTCGCATCGGGCTTCACCGCCGCAATCGCCTTATCAGCCAGCGGCTGAATCTTGATGAACCATTGCGTCGAAAGCCGCGGCTCTACAACCGTCTTGCAGCGATCGCAGTGCCCCACGTTGTGCACGTGATCCTTCACGCCTGCCAGCAGCCCCTGCGCTTCCAGGTCCTCCACAATCTTCTTACGCGCGGCATAGCGATCGAGGCCGGCATAAGCGCCGCCGTTCTCGTTGATGCGCGCCTCCGCGTCCATCACGTTGATCGACGGCAGATTGTGCCGCTCGCCAATAGCAAAGTCATTCGGATCGTGCGCCGGAGTCACCTTCACCGCGCCCGTCCCAAAGTCGCGGCTCACATAGTCATCCAGCACAATCGGAATCTCGCGGTCCATTAACGGCAGCCGCAGCTTCCGTCCGTGCAGATGCTTGTAGCGCTCATCCTCGGGATGAATCGCCACCGCCACATCGCCCAGCATCGTCTCCGGCCGCGTCGTTGCAATCGTCAGATACTCGCCCGTCTCGCGCCCATCATCGCCATGCACCGGGTAGCGAATCTCCCACAGGTGTCCCTTGTGCTCGTCGTAGACAACCTCGAGATCGCTGATCGCCGTCTGGCACCGCGGGCACCAGTTCACGATGTACGCCCCGCGATAGATGAGCCCCTGCTCCCACAGCTTGACGAACGCCTCGCGCACCGCCACGCTCAGCCGCTCGTCCATCGTGAAGTACTCGCGGCTCCAGTCGACCGACGCCCCGAGCCTCTTCATCTGCTCCAGGATCGCCCCGCCGTAGTGCCGCCTCCACTCCCACACGCGCTCCACAAACTTCTCGCGTCCCAGCGCCTGCCGCGACGACCCCTCCGACGTCAGTTGTCTTTCGACCATCATCTGCGTGGCAATGCCCGCATGATCCGTCCCCGGAAGCCACAGCGCACGCCGGCCGCTCATCCTCCGCCAGCGCGTCAGGATATCCATCTCCGTCTGGTTGAGCATGTGGCCCATGTGCAGCCGCCCCGTCACATTCGGCGGCGGCAGCAAAATCGAGAATTGGGATTCGCGCGCCTCCTCCACATCGCCTGCCTCGGGCGTCGGCTGCGCAAACAGGTTCTCCCGGACCCAGTATTCGGCCCAGTGGTCTTCAATGGCAGTGGGATCGTAAGCTTTCGGAAGGTCGTGGGGCATGGGGCTCGATCGCGTGCCCCCGTGTCTCTGCGCGCTGTTCCTCGTGCAAGGGGACAACCTCTAACTTTATCAGTTCCCCCATATCTCCTTCAGCACCCGAACCCAGTTGCCGCCCAGCACCAGCCCGATCTGCTCATCGGTATACCCCCGCCGCACCAGCGCCGCGCACAGCTCCCACATGCGGTTCGGACCCTCAAGGCCCTGCACAATCTCGTGCGTCCCATGCACGCGATAGCGCTTATCCGCCTTGGTCAGCATCCCCTTCAGCTTCGCCGGATCGCCTAGGTCGTTGCTCTCAATGCCGGCATCCGACCCCACCCCCACATGCTCGATACCCACCAAGTCCCGCACATGGTCGAAGTGGTCCACCACGTCGTCAATCCGCACCGGCTCCGTGCCCTTCACCATGAACGCAATATCGGTAATCCCCATCACGCCGCCCTTGGCCGCCAGCTTCTTGATCGCCTCATCCGTCGTCGCTCGCCGCCCCTCCGGAATCAGAGCCCGGCAATTCCCATGCGACAAAATCACCGGCGCCTTCGAAATCTCCAGCGCGTCCAGCTTCGTCTTGTCGCTCGCATGCCCCAGGTCCACCGCCATCCGCACCGTGTTCATGCGCTCAATCACCTTGCCGCCGAACTCGCTCACGCCCGCATCCACCGGCTCAAACGCCCCATCCGCCACCAGCGACCGGAAGTTATAGCTCAGTTGCGAAACCCGCAGCCCCAGCCCATGGCACTTGTTCACATCGTCCAGCGTCTCGAACTGCGCGCTGCTCTGCAGCCCATACAGAATCCCGAACTTCCCCTGCTCCCTCGCCCTGGCGATATCCGCGGCTGAGTCAATCCGCATCAGCCATTGCGGATACATCGCAATAAAGTTGTTCCACTTCGAGAACAGCGTCTGCGCGTCCGCAAAGCTATCCGCCCCATCCCCGAAGCTAATGGCATTTACGCCCGATCCCTTGAACCGCTCGAAATCCGTCTGCTTGAACGCACCCGCCTCGGTCAGCCAGCGCTCTTCCAGGTCCTTCTGGTCCAGCCTGTACAAAAATTGGTTCAGCATGTCGACCACCGTCGACTCCCGCATCAGCCGCACCACGCGCTCCGGATACTCCGGCGCAGGCGCCGCAAACACGCGATAGCGTCCCCGCAGAACAAACGGCCCCGCCGCGGCAGCCCCCACCGCCCCCAAACCAATCCGCGCAGCCGATCCCAGAAATCTCCGTCTCGAAACAGGTTGCAAAGCCGCCTCCCCCCACGTCCTCAGAAGACAACCCACAACCTTAGCAGGTCAGATCATCGCCACCACCTTGCGCTCAGCCAAAACTCTGTCATTCTGAGCGGAGCGAAGAACCCGCTTTTGCCTTTCCTGATTTACCCAAACCGCACCGCGCCCCACCCTGTCGCCTTTTTTCTGGCGACAGGGTGGGAAACCACGACCCTCAACCGGCCGAGAATGGCGGCGAAGCCGCAGTGGCCCCACCGCAGGTGGCTTACTTAACCGAGCACCCCTTCCCCATCGCCGGCTTCGCGCCCGAGTTCACGGCATCCTGCTCCGACTCATACTTCCCGTTCTTCGTCTTGCCATAATTTTTCGACCCGTAACAGTGGTAAACACTGCTGTCCGTATTCACCCACACCATCCCCGGGCCGCCGCCCGGCGCAGCCTTCCGTCCCGAACCAGACCCCGCCACGGCGCCCGACCCATTCGCCCCGGCACCCACAACCGTCTTCCCGTTGTCATCGGGAGTAGCCACCACCGCGTTCGGCGACTTCTTGTTGATCGCATCCTTCCGCTGGTTCGACATCGTCGAATTGTCCCGCGGATTCACCGTCTCATCCGACTTCGACGTCTGCTTCGCCGTCTTCGACTGCGAACCCGTCCCCGCGCCCTTGATATCCGGATCGGTCGCGCCGCCCACCGTCTGGTACCAGTCCTTCACACCCTGGTGCTGCGCACAAGCCTTCTTCTTGTTGGGATTGGTCGTATACGTCCCGTCCTTGCACTGCCCCGTCGCATCACCCGGCTTGGCTGACGTACCCGCCGCCTGCCCGCTCGCCCCAGCCTGCGCTCCCTGCCCGTAGCAAGCCGTAGCCGCCGCCAGCATCACACCCAATCCGATCCGCAAAAACTGTCCACTCATAGTCCTGCCTCCCATCTCTCGGACCGATAGGATGCAGAACCGCGCTCAAACGTGGGCCCCGCAAACCGGACCTGACACCGCTCCAGCGCTGCGCACGTCCCGCGGCATCTCCCTCCGCACCCCGCCGCATCTACCCCACCGGAGGATCGAACGGAATGGGACCCGCCCGCTTGTCTCTATACCTGATCGCCAGCATCGCTGGCGTCGCCGCCATCATGACCTGGCTCAATCGCGCCAAGGCCCTCAGCGCCAACTCCGGCAACCAAATCCCCGTCCAGAAGGCCGCCGATGCCCTGCGCGAAGCCTGGGCCGACAACCACACCACCGTCTAACACCACAGCGCAACCACCACGCTCACCCACCACAAACACAAAGGCCGCACCCAAACCTGGATGCGGCCTCTTTGCCCCTTCCGTCCCTCGTTCCGGAGCCTGCCCCTGAGTGCAGTCGAAGGGTCCCCGCCGTTTTACTCCGTTCCTAATCCCTGCTTTTCTGTTCCCTGTTGCCTGTTCCCTGCCTTTTTAGAACGGGTTCAACTTACCCAGCCCCTTCTTCTTCTTCTTCTTGCTCGACGACTCTTCGCTCAGGTCCGCCTTCGGCTTCTTCTGCTTGCTGTTCGCCGCCGCGTCGGCCGTCTGCTGGTTCTGCCCAGGCTTGATGTCGTTGATCTGGTCCGGTGCCGCCGCCGGCTTCTCCGCCTGTGGCATTGCCCGCGTCTCCGGCACAATCGGCTTCACCAGCGCGTTCGGATCCGCACTGTTGCCGACACCCGAACCCACTGTCGCCGGATTGGTATTCCCCGACGTCGCCGGCACAGCACCCGCGCCCGGTGCACCCACAATCTGCACGCCCACGCCCGTACCGCCTTCTCCGCCCGTCTGCACCGGTGCTTCGCTCGGCCGGTCGCTCCGCGGAGGCTCATTCGCCCCCGTCGGCTTCGCACCGTTCGGATTCTCCACCGGCTGACCGGTCGCCTCTTTGAAGTACGCGACGTTTTCCTTCGTGATATCCGGCGCCAGCGTGCGCTTCGCATCCTGCAGACTCGGATCACCCACGTGCACCGCCTGCACCACCGTCGGGCCGCGCTTGATCAGCCCCAGAATCGTGTCCGTAAACCGGATCGGCTGTTCGCTGTCCTGCTCAGCCTTGTTCTCGGCCACCTGTGCCGCCGTCGCCTCAGGCACCGGACGATTCATTGCCACCAGCCGGTCGCGCGCATCCTCCACATGGGGAGCCATCGGATACCGCGTCACCACCTTGCCGTAAGCCTGAGCCGCCTTGTCCAGGTAAAGCGCCCGCATGCGCTCCTTCACCGCGCCCGACGCCTTCGACATGGCCCACAGCCTCGCCTCGCCCGCATACGCATCGCCAATGCTCAGCAGCGTCTGGTCGCCCTTCGAGTACAGCGGATAGGTATCGGCCACCGTTTGCAAACGCGCAATCGAAGCCGGGTAGTTCTCCTTGCTCAGGTAGTACAGCCCGATCTGCGATTCCCGCTCCGCCAGAACTTCCTGCACATCCCTCAGCTTCTGCTTCGCCCGTGGAATCAGCGTCGAATCCGGGAACATGTTGATCATGTTCCGGTACTCACGCTCCGCGTTCACCGCGTTATTGAAATCGCGGTCCGGCTTCTCCATCTGCTGGTAGTAGATGTCGCCCACCTTCATCTGCGCTTCGGCAGCTTCCGGCGCATCTGGGAAGAACGTGATGAAGTCCTTGTACTCGGCCTCGGCCTGCGTCAGGGCAGCCGTACCGCCCTCCTTGAACCAGCTGTCGCCCACCGCCAGCTTGGCGCGCATCTTGTATTCCGAGTCGGGATAGGTGTTCAGCATGGTCTGCAGATCCAGCCGCGCCACGTCGAACTTGCCCTTCTTCAACGCCAACATGGCCTTGTCGAACAGTTCCTTGTCCGGCTGCTTCGAATTCACATTGGCCAGCGGATTGGCGCTCAGGTCCTGGTTCTTCTTCTTCTTGGGCTGCTTCTCCCGCGAATACGCCGACGCGCTCGTCAGCAACAGCGCAGCCAGCGCCCCGGCGACCATCCTGTTCGAATACCGATTCATAATTCCTCTTCGCGGCGGATCAGCCTTGCCCCGCCTCTACCCGATTGTTCTCGCCCGTCTCGCACCGCAAGTCTTGCTCTGGGGATCTTCCCTATCTTATCCGCTCACACCCACCCTGAAATGCCCTTGATCCCGAGCATCCCCACCAGGCCTGTCATCCTGAGCGGAGCGAAGGATCTGCGGTTGTTCTTGCCTTTGTCTTTCCTGGACACTCCCACAACCTTGTCATTCTGACCCTGAGTGCAGCGAAGGGGAAGAACCCGCTTTCAACACCGCCGGTTCCGCCTCGAATCCGCCGTGCCCCATCCTGTCGCTTCTTTCTGGCGACAGGGTGGGAAACCACAAACCTCAACCAGCGGCGCGCTTAGCAGCATCGAGCAAGTCCCGGGCATGCCTCTCCGCATCCCCCGCGCCGAACACCGCATTCCCGGCCACCAGCAGTTCCGCTCCTGCTTGGACGACCCGCTCCACCGTGTCGTGAGCCACCCCGCCGTCCACTTCGATCCTGAATCTCAAGCCAAGCTCCGCCCGCAGCCGCGCCAGCTCGCGAATCTTGTCCAGCGAGAACTCGATAAACTTCTGCCCGCCAAACCCTGGATTCACGCTCATGATCAGCACGTGGTGCACCATCGGCAGAATGTCGCGGATCACTTCCACCCGCGTCGCCGGATTCAGCACCACCCCCGGCTTCATCCCGTGGCTCGCAATCAGTTCCAGCGTCCGGTGCAAGTGGCGGCAAGCCTCATAGTGCACACTCACCCAGTTCGCGCCCGCATCAGCAAACGCCGGAATAAACTCATCGGGATTCTCGATCATCAGGTGGCAATCCAGCGGCAGCTTCGTAGCCTTCCGCAGGCTGGCAACCACGGGCGGCCCAATCGTGATGTTGGGCACAAAATGCCCGTCCATCACGTCCACGTGGATCACGGTCCCGCCTCCGCGCTCCGCCGCCGCAATCTCCTCGGCCAGTCGCGCAAAATCAGCGGAAAGTATCGATGGAACAAGCTCAACCATGCGCTTAACGGGAACGCCTCCCTGCAACGCCAGTCTACCAGCCGCCTCGCCTTTGCTTGGTCATCTGGATATCGAGCCGCGACCTGGTGCAACGAAGCGGAAGGGGCAGTCGAAGGACCCGCATGTGCCTTGCCGGTTCACGAACGAACTCACCGTGCCCCATCCTGTCGCTTCCTTCTAGCGACAGGGTGGGAAACCACAGATCCCAACCCAGCCACCCGCTCGTTCCCCCACACAAAATGGGTGCCCCAGGTCCCCGGTTTTGGGACCTGGGAAACCGCGAACCCCACCCAGCCTGAGTCTTTGCTTTTGCTCTTCTTTCTGGTCCATCCCGAAGGGAATCTGCTGCTCGGGCTGGGCGTTCCCACCAACGAACTTGTCATTCTGAACGGAGTGAAGAACCCGCTTTTCCACCCGTTCCGCTCCCGCACGACCCCTTGACTGGAAGCCACCAACTCAATCCCAGCCGAGAATGGCGCCGAAGCCGCAGTGGTCCCACCGCAGGTGGCCAGAGAATGGCGGCGAAGCCGCGGTCAGCCGCACCGCAGGTGCCCTGCCGAGCATGCCGGCGAAGCCGCGGTTGGCCCCACCGCAGGTGGTGTGGAAATCTTGTCAAGGGGTATTTCGAAAAATAGTCTGTAAGTAGCCAAATTATCAGCTACATACAAATCGAAAATAATTGCCGATTTACCTTCGAAATATGCCACACTTAAATTAATCAGGAAAAACACCGCCCGCCGGCGCCAAACCGGCGGGCTTTTCTTTGCCCAAAACCCAATCCGGGCGCAGGGTGCCCCCGGTCCCTAGCTTTTGGGGACCGGGGAGGGGCCCCCGCGCCCGCACAACTCACCGCGACCGGGTGAAACCACAACCACATTTACGAAAGGTACAACCATGTCCACGACCATCACACCAGAATCCGCCGTACAACGCTGCCTCGACGCTTACAACAAAGCCTGCGCCGAAGACGATGCCCGCAACGACCACAGTCCTGAATCCCTCGCCCGTGTCAACCGCGCCTACCGCCGAGCCATGCCCTTCCTCACCCCGGCCACCATCGACGCATTCCTGGCCTGCGTCACCCACGGCCTCGTCCTCGAAATCTTCACCACCGCCGAGGCCGCAAAACTCCTCTACGCCACCCAGATCGCCGTCGGCTCCCGCCGCACCGCTCAACAGCAATCCAAAGCACCGCAGCCCCAACCGGCACCCACCCCTACTCCCCTAGCGACGAAAGGCGCGGAAGGCGCAGTGGCCCCACCGCAGGTGGCGCAGGTGCCCACCCCCCTCCCCCCAGGCAAGAATGGCGCCGCAGGCGCGATGGCCCCACCGCAGGTGGCAAACGACAAGGAGAAAGCCCACGTGCAGGCCATGCTCGAGCAGATCCTCTCTGGCAAAACCATCCCTGAAGCCCCTCTGGCTCCCTGGAAGAAGGCACCCCCCACCCCCTCCCCCTTCACCAAGAGCGGCTTGGCCCTCCCGACAGCCAGCTAGCCTGCTAACTCGCCGACGCGCCAACCTGCTAAATTGCCAAGGAGACCCCTGAACCACTCAACACCCTGCCGCTTCACCCCATGCCAACGAGCCACACAGGATATCCCTGCCCAAAAGATCAGCTGACTGTCCCTTGTCCCTTTTTCCCTTGTCCCTGCCTCTCTGTTCCCTGGTCCCTAGTCCCCGGTCCCTATTCCCTACTCCCTACTCCCTACTCCCTACTCCCTACTCCCTACTCCCTACTCCCCGCCTTCGAGCGTATCCCCCCCTCCCTGCGTCCAATTGACTGAACCGGCGCAACATCCCGCGCGCGAGACAACTCTCGCCTGCGGGCGATACCCTGAACGTGTTCTTCGCGGATTTATCCTTCCGCCGGGGTGATCCGCGCAAGGCTTAAGCACAAAGGAGCAGGCAATGAATCGCGTTCGTTGGGCGCACCTGGCCCTCGGTTTGGCTGTACTGTTGACCGGCTGCAGCGGCTTCTGGGACAAGCCCTCCGGCGGCGGTGGCGGAGGCGGCGGCAACGCCAGCGGCGTCTTCTACGTGCTGAATCAGACCACCCAGCAGGTCGTCGGCTTTGCGTTCGCCTCCGGCTCAACCACGCCCAAAGCCGTCACCGGCGGCTCGGCGTCCCTCGGAGTAATCCCGTACGCCATGGCCATCGCACCCGGCGGCGGCTTCCTCTACGTCAGCACCGGCGGCGGCATCTTCGCCTACAGCATTGCCTCCAGCGGCGCGCTCACCCTGCTCAACAACTCCCAGGCCATCAGCCAGGATCTCCCCACCTCCATGGCCGTCGACGGCACCGGCACCTGGCTCATCGAATCCATCGGCGGCAGCGGCATCCTCAACGCCATCCCCATCTCCGCCTCCACTGGCATCCTCGACACCGCCCGCACCGTGCAAACCGCCCAGCTGCCGAACACCTTCCTCAACGGAATCGCGGCCTCGCCGGCCAATCAGGGCACCCCCTACATCTTCGTAGCCATGGGCACCGGCGGAACCGAAATCCTGCCGTTCACCGCAAACTCCACCGGCAATCCCTTTGGCACTCTCAGCAACATCAAGGTGCTTAAGTCCGGCGGGGGCGCGACCGCCATCGCCGTCGATCCCACCAATCGTCTCCTCTATGTGGGTGAAACCGTCGCCGTCTCCGGCACCCAGACCGGCGGCCTGCGCGTATTCACCATCAGTTCCACGCACATCGCCGAGGTCTCCGGCTCGCCCTACGCCACCGCTGGCGCGGGCCCGTCTGCCATCGTGCCCCTGACCAACTATGTCTACGTAGCCAACAAGACGGTGACCGGCGCCGGCACTACCAGCAACATCACCGGCTTCCCCATCGTCTCCACCGGCGGCGTCTACTCGCTCGGGGCCGTGATCAACACCATCAATGCCGGCACCAACACCGTCGGCCTCGCGCAGGAAAACACCGGAACCTACCTGCTGGCCGTGAATGCCGGCGGAAGTCCCGACCTCAGTACCTACACCTACGACACGACTACGCCCGGCAAGCTGGTAGCGGGCGCCACCGCGTCCACCGGAACCGACCCAACCCGTCCCAACGCAATCGTCGCCGTGCCCTGAAGCTCTTACCAAGCTTCGAACACAACCTCATCGCCGCGGCCCACAATCGAGTGCTTCTGAAACTCCGCATCGTTCCGCTGCGGATAATCACTGCGAAAGTGCGCGCCGCGGCTCTCCGTTCGCGCCAGCGCCGACCGCAGAATGGTTTTCGCCACGCTACTCACAGCGCGAGCCTCAAACAAGGCCCGGCTCTGCTTGCCTTCCTGCAGAAGCCGTTCCACAACCTGCTCGCATTCGCCTTGCCCCTCGAGGCCCAACCGCAGCGTCTCTTCCGCGCGGAGCAGCCCTGCATAGCTCCACATCTGCCGCTGCAGCTTCTGGACCACGACGCTTACCAGTTCCTCATCCTCGGGTGCCATCGCCGTCCGCGCAGCTCCCGGCTCCGGCGAACCCACACTCGGCGGCCCATCCGCCAGCATGGCCTTCGCCGCCCGCGCACCAAACACCAGCCCTTCCAGCAATGAATTGGAAGCCAGCCGGTTCGCTCCATGCACTCCCGTGCACGCGGCCTCGCCCGCCGCATACAAGCCCGGCATCGTAGTCCGCCCATCCAGATCGGTCTTCACGCCGCCCATCATGTAATGCGCCGCAGGCCGCACCGGAATCAAATCGCGCTGCAGCTCCAGACCATACTTCGCCAGAAACGCACTGATCCCCGGGAACCGCTTTTGCAGGTCCATACCTTTGACATGGCGCATGTCGAGATACACGGGCCTCACCGCGTCTAGCCGCTCGCCCATGCCCTCGCGCGCCACGGCGCGCGCCACCACAGCCCGCGGAGCCAACTCCAGCATCGGCGAATACCGCTCCATGAACCGCTCGCCGCGATCGTTGCGCAGATACGCACCCTCGCCCCGCAGCGCCTCTGAAATCAGAAACCTCGGAGCGCCCTCTAGCGAAAACGCCGTCGGATGAAACTGGTAGAACTCCATATCTGCCAGTTCCGCGCCTGCTTCCGCCGCAAGAGCAATCCCATCGCCAGTAGCCACAGCGGGGTTCGTCGTATCGGAATACACCTGTCCCGCGCCGCCCGCCGCAATCAGCACAGCCCGCGCACACACCCGCGTCGCATTGTTTCCCGCATCCAGCAGATCGGCGCCCACAACACGGCCGTCGCTCACCACCAGCTCCGTAACGCATGTCCACTCGGCAAACCGAATGCTGCCGTGCGAGCGCGCCATTGTTGCCAGTGACCGGCTGATCTCCGCGCCTGTAGCGTCTCCGTTCGCGTGCAGAATACGCGGCAATGAGTGCGCTGCTTCGCGCGTACGCAACAGGCGCCCGTTCTCTTCATCGAAGTGCGCGCCCCACTCGATCAGCTCGTCAACGCGCTCCGGCCCCTCGCTCACCATCACCTGCGCCGCGGGCCGATGCACCAGTCCATCACCGGCATTGACGGTATCGCCCAGATGCAGAGCAATATCTTCGCTGTCGTTCTCCGCAACCGCAATGCCGCCTTGCGCGTAGTGAGTGTTCGATTCCTTGACCGCCTCTTTGGTGACCACAAGCACGTCGCCATGTGCAGCCAACTCGAGCGCCGCCCGAAGCCCGGCCACGCCCGCGCCCATCACCAGAAAGTCGCACCGCGCCCGCGAAATGCCCCCAATGTTCATTGATTCGAGGCTATCAAAGCCAGCCCGGCGCACAAACACATGCAACGCACTCGGAACCCTATAATCATCGTGTTCCGCGCTCCCCAAATTCGCGTACCAACAACAAAGGATCAATCTGCTTTGAAGAACACCGGGCCCATTGCTTCACCGCGTAAGAGCCGTCTGCAGAAACGCCTGCTTCGTCATCACCTGCCGCTCTTCTTGCTCTCGTGCGCCTCTGCATCTGCGCTCTACTTCACGCGCCCTTATCCCGACGTGCTCACGCGCCTCAGCTTCTCAACCGCGTATCCGGCGATGGCGCTTCTTGCCATCACACTACTCACAGGTCCCTGGAACATTCTGCGTCGGCGCACCAATCCGGTCTCCAGCGATCTGCGCCGCGACATCGGCATATGGGCAGGCATTCTCGGAGTCATTCACACGGCAGTCGGCCAATGTGTTCATCTGCGCGGAAAGCCCTGGCTCTACTACGTGTACGGTCCGCAGGAGCATCACCACGGCCTGCGCCACGACGTCTTCGGATTCTCAAACTACGCGGGAGCACTCAGCGTTCTGCTGCTCGCCGCTCTGCTCGCGATGTCGAACGACTGGTCGCTGCGCCGGTTGGGCACGCGCCAATGGAAAAGTTTGCAGCGCTGGAACTACGCCGTCTTTGCCCTTGCGGCCGCCCACGCCATTGGATATTTGGTGATAGAGCAGCAGAAGCTTCCGTTCGACACAGTGATCGCAATCTGTATCGCCATCACACTCGTCATGCAGGCGCTCGGCTTTTCGAAACGCTTTGCATCAAAGCGTGCTGTATCGGGTCCACTTATGGATGGCGCATTGCGACAGCCAAGGCCATGAAGTTTGCGCAATTGCAGCTACAGCACCGGTTAGCCGGCTAACTTATCGCAAGCTACACTTAGATGCAATTTACCTGACGTCAGCCGATCAGCATGAACATTGCTTATCTGTCAAGGTCCGCGGCTAACCCTCTGCGAAAAAATCGCGTCACATTACATGAAAGCCGTTCGCAGTTGTAGCGGCGGGCGGTCCTGGGGATTGTGCGGCAGGAATACTTAGACGTTCGTATCCTCGCGTATCCCGAGCCGGTTTTGTGAGCAGCACCTGCTGCGGCTGATTGTCAGCCAACCCGCTCCTCTGCTCACCCGGTTGGCACAAAAAACGGAAGCCATTCTGCGTCGCCAGGACTCAGCCTCTGCTGCGTCAACGACGCTCCATGGAACGAATCGGTGCATACCCTGGCGGAAGCTGAGGAGGGTTATGGACGAAAGCATTCTCTATGTCCATTGCAGGACATAATTTCTTGATTATGAATGAAATAATCCCTTTTCGAACCGCAACTCAACTTTCCCTTCTGCGCAGAATCGCATCGAAGAGGTAGTAGCTTTTTGGGGCTTTCTGCACATGAACAACTGGACGAAATTCGCAATGGTTGCTCAGCCATCGAATCTGCTGCTCACAGCACTTTCTCCGAGTTATCGCGCCTCGTTGGTGGCGCGTATGCGCACCGTAACTCTGGCTCCTCGCGAGATCATCTACGAGGCCGACGAAGTGCCCAAGTACGCGCACTTCCTAACCTCCGGAGTGGCGTCGATCGTCGTTTCGATGTCCAACGGAGCCAGCACAGAGGTGGGCCTCTGGGGCCGCGAAGGTCTCGTAGAGAGCTTCCACCTTCTCGGAGACGCCCGCATTCCAAACCGCTGCATTGTGCAGATGGAAAGCACGGCCCTCCGCATGCCGTTCCATGAACTGCAGAGGGAGTTCCACGACTGCGCGGAACTGCGCAACTGCGTTCTACAGGGCGTGCAAAGCCAGACCGCCATTTTCGGTCAGCTTGCCGGCTGCAATCGCTTGCACGAGGCTGAGGAACGTCTCGCACGCTGGCTTCTGATGGTCCGTGACCGTACCGAGAGCGACAACTTCTTCATCACCCAGGAATTCCTTGCCGTGATGCTGGGTTCGCGGCGCACCACGGTCACCGCGGCCGCAGGCGAGCTACAGAGGCGCGGCCTGATTCATTACAGCCGCGGGCGTATTCATGTGTCCGACCCCGAAGGGCTGGAACAGGTAGCATGCGAATGCTATCCAACCATCCGCGAACTCTACGGCAGCTTCTATTGCGGTGCGCCTGAGCTTGACGCCAGGATGGCCAGGCCAAACACCGCATAACTCCGCACAGCCCGCTGCTCTGCTTCGCACTCCCGGTGGATTACGATAAGAGCAGCGTGCAAACCATACGAGTAGAAACCCCATCGGCCCGGTATGACGTCTTCGTCGGCAGCGGACTTTTGCGCTCGCTGGCGCCACGCATTGAGCGCATCGCGGGGCGGCTTCCGCGACGCATCTTCGTCCTCACATCGCCTGAGATCTGGGCGCTGTGGGGCAAAGCACTTTCGGAGTCGTTCCCAGAACCGCCCCTTGCGCTGTTTCTGCCTGCGGGCGAGAAGCACAAGAACCTCGTCAACGTAGAGAAGATGGCGCGTCAGATGATCGCCGCCGGCGGCGATCGCAGTTCCCTGCTGATCGCATTCGGTGGCGGCATCGTCGGCGATGTCGGCGGATTCCTCGCCGCCATCTTCATGCGCGGCATCCGTTACGTGCAGGTGCCCACCACATTCCTCGCCCAGGTTGATTCCTCAGTCGGCGGCAAGACCGGTGTCAACCTCCCTGAGGGCAAGAACCTCATCGGCAGCTTCCATCATCCCCTCGCCGTCTTCGCGGATATCGGTGTGCTCGGCACTTTGCCCGATCGCGAGTTGCGCTCCGGTTTGATGGAAAGCATCAAGGCCGGCATCATCCGCGACCGCACCCTGGTGCGCTTTATGGAAGAACACGTCGACGACGTGCTAAGGCGCGACCCCAAGGCTCTCGAAAAAGTAATCGCCGCCTCGGTTCGCATGAAGGCCGACGTCGTCAATCGCGATGAACGCGAAAGCGGCCTGCGCATGATTCTCAACTTCGGCCACACTCTCGGCCACGCCATCGAACAGGTTACGCGCTACAAGGCGCTGCTGCATGGCGAGGCTGTCGGCTGGGGCATGATCGCCGCACTGCATCTTGCCAAAAAGCGGGGCACCATCAGCAGCCGCCAGGGCGAGCGTCTCGAGAGCCTGGTGTATCTATACGGTCCTTTGCCGCCTCTCAAGCTGCGCCCGGGTAAACTCGTGGCCGCCAGCGGATCCGACAAGAAAAACACCGGCGGCGTGCGCCGATTCGTACTTCCGGTAGGAATCGGCGATGCAGGCGTCGTCGAAGATGTAACTCCAGCCGAATTGGAAAGCGCAGCGGCATACATGCTGGCTCGCGCCGCTGAAAGGCATGCCTGATGCCGGTCTCGGGCGCAAAACCGGCAGGCGCAGACAATGAGTCTAGCGCGGCGCAGGCCGTCCAGCAGATGTTTAACTCCATCGCGCCGCGTTACGACCTGCTGAACCACGTCCTTTCCGCAAATATCGATCGCCTCTGGTGGCGGCGCACCGCGCGGCGCTTCCGCACCATCCTGTCGAACCCCGACGCGGCCATTCTCGACATCTGCTGCGGCACGGGCGACATGACCATGGCCCTGCTCAAACACCGCCCCACCGGCGCTCGTCCCGTTCTCGCCGGCGACTTCGCGCGCGCCATGCTTTCGCGAGGCGCACGCAAGTTCGCGGGCCGCGGAGCCATCGCACTTGAGGCCGACGCCATGCATCTCCCTCTGCGCAGCGAATCGCTCGATCTGATCGTGACTGCGTTCGGCTTTCGCAACCTGTCGAACTACGAAGGCGGCCTGCGCGAGTTTCATCGCGTGCTTAAGCCCGGCGGACAACTGGGCATACTCGACTTCAGCGAGCCCGGCGGCCTCATCGGCAAAGCCTACGCCATTTACTTTCGTCGTGTTCTGCCCGCGATTGGGCGCATGATCTGCGGCAAGGACGGCCCGTACAACTACCTTCCAACTTCGGTCGGCAACTTTCCGCCGCCTCCGCAGATGCTTCAAATGATGCGCGCAGTCGGCTATGACGATTGTGCTTGGCAGCCTTACACCTTCGGCATCGCCGGACTCTACACGGCAACGCGAACCTGATAGTAGGCTTATCGAGATGAGTTCCGGAGTTCAGAGCCTCGAAAGCATATCGGCAGAAAAGCGCCGCGTCGCCCTGCACTCCATGCTAGCCGCGGCGGCAATGACGGCGCTCAAGGTTGCCGCTGGCATCGTCTCCGGATCTCTCGGCGTACTCTCCGATGCTGCCCACTCCGGCCTCGATCTCGCCGGCGCGGGGCTCACCTTCCTGTCGGTCCGGGTCTCTGATCGGCCCGCCGATGAAAACCATCCATACGGTCACGGTAAGGTCGAGAACATCTCGGCCTTTATCGAAGCCGGCCTGATGGCGATCTCCTGCGCATGGATCATCTATGAAGCGCTGCAGCGCATATACAGCCACAGCGTTGAACTCCGACATTCGATGTGGCCGGTCCTCGTGCTGGTCACATCCATCGCCGTGGACTACTGGCGCTCGCGCCAATTGCGCGAAGTTGCGCGCCGCACCGGATCTCCGGCTCTGGCTACCGATGCGTTTCACTTCGCCTCCGATATATGGGCTACGCTCGCGGTGCTCGGCGGTCTCGCCGCAAGCTGGGCCGGAAAGCAGTTCGGCATTCCCGGATTGCGTTATGCCGATCCCTTTGCGGCTGTCGTCGTGTCGCTGATGATCCTGCGCATGACCTGGCACCTCACGCGCGAGACCATAGGCGCTCTCACTGACCAGATCCCGGTCGAAACGCGCAAGCGCGTCGTCGATGAAGTTGAAGGCGTCGAAGGAGTCCTCGCCGTTGAGCAGGTCCGCGTGCGCCGTTCCGGAGCAGCGTACTTCGCGGATCTCACTCTCGCGCTGCCCAGCCGCACCACCTTCGAGCACACGGGCGAACTGGTTCGTGCCGCGACCGAAGCCGTGCAGCGCATTGTGCCACAGGCCGATGTCGTCATCCACACCGTTCCGCGCCAGACGAACGCCCAAAGTATCTTCGATCGCGTTCGCGCGGTTGCAGCCCGTAACAACGTCTCGGTCCATGAGCTCAGCGTTCAATCACACCAGGGGCGCTTGCGTGTGGAGCAGCACGTCGAGCTGGACGAAAACATGCCGCTGCTCGACGCCCACTCATTCATCACCAGCATGGAGCAGGAGATTCTTCGCGAGGCTCCGGAAGTGGACTCGGTTCTGACTCACATTGAGAGCGAACCCGCCACCATCGAGCAGCCGGACGAGATCGTCGTGGACGACCGTCGTATCGAAATAGCATTGCGCGCAGCGGCGAAATCATTTCCTGAAATCGTAGACGTGCATGAACTAACGGTTTTACGCGCTCATGATCACGTCGATCTTTCGTGCCACTGCACGTTGCCTGACAAACTCCCCATGCTGCGTGTCCATGAAGTCATCACCGGTCTCGAAGATCGTCTCAAGCTCGAGTGCCCTGAAGTCAACCGTGTCACCATCCATCCCGAGCCGGTGACCGATAATACGCGATAGAGGGTTAGAAGCATGGTCGCTCACAGCGAATGGAAGCACGACGGCGTCTTTGAAGGCGTTACGGAAAGCGGTAACAAGATCCAGTTCGACACGGATGCTCCGTACCCGAACGGCCCCAGCCCCATGGAAGCAGTGCTCGCCGCGCTCTGCAGTTGCACGTCCGTCGACGTCGTCTCCATTCTCAAAAAGAAGCGCCAGGACGTGACCGGTCTTCGCGTCAGCGCCGTTGCCGAGCGCGCGCCAGAGCCGCCGCGCGTTTTCACGCACATCAAGCTCACCTATGCGGTGCGTGGCAGCAAGCTGAGCCGCAAAGCTGTGGAAGATTCGGTTTCGCTCTCCAAGAACAAATATTGCTCCGTATCGAAGATGCTCGAAAAGGCGGCCACCATCGACTACGAGATCGTGTATCCCGACGGAGAACCGGAGCCATGAGACCATCGGCAAAGCGGCAGGAGATACATCCCATCGTCCGTTTTTTTCGCGCTGGGTTGTTAGTGGTGATGCTGGTGGCCATCGCGCTCCTGGCAGCCATCACCACCATGCACTTCGCCATTCACGGTGCAGAAGTGCAGGTGCCTGCCCTGAAAGATATGACCGTCGCCGAGGCGCGCAGCGAGACGGCTGCCCTGGGCCTGAATCTCGATGTCGACAACCGCTATTACTCATCCGGCGTGGCCGCGGGACACATCCTGACGCAATCACCGGCCGCCGGCTCCGTTGTCCGCCGCGAGTGGCGTGTGCGCGTATCCGAGAGCCTCGGTCCGCAGAAGGTTGAGGTGCCCAACACCGTCGGCACCGATGAGCGCGTGGCTGCGTTGAACCTGCGCCGTGTGGGCCTTTCTGTCGGAGTCAATGCGCAACTGCCCTATGCGGGTACGACAGCAGGCACCGTGCTTGCGCAGGATCCGCCTGCACATGCGCAGGGCATTGAAGGCCCCAGCGTGAATCTGCTTGTCGCCGCGCCTCCAGATGAGGCAGCGGACGGATTTGTAATGCCCGACTTCACCGGCACTCCGATCGTGGCCGCGCAAACCGCGCTTAGCCGCGTGGGCATAACCTTTGCTCCCCCAACATTCGTAGACGTCGCGATTCCCCCGGTGGGCCAGGGTAACGCACCCCCCAAACCGCCGGTCACACCCGGCTCGGTTCTCGCGCAGCAGCCGTCGCCAGGCTCTCGCGTTGATCAGAGCATGCAGGTCCATCTCACTGTGGCTCGTTAACTCAGTCCGAAGCGCACCGCCCAGCATCTAATCAGCGAATGGCAAGCGACTCGCGACAATCTGGCGCAGCAGAAGACGCGCCGAACGAAGGCATGTCGCACGCGTGGCGAGCCCTCCGCCACCGCAACTTCCGCCTCTTCTTCGGCGGACAAAGTATTTCGCTCATCGGCACATGGATGACACGGGTTGCCACCTCGTGGCTCGTGTATCGGCTCACCAAATCTGCCGTGTTGCTGGGCACAGTTGGCTTCGCTGGCCAGATCCCTACGTTTCTTCTGGCACCGCTCGCCGGGGTCGTCGTCGACCGCATTGACCGCCGCAAGGTTCTCGTCTGGACCCAGGCGTTAGCCATGCTGCAGTCGCTGCTGCTGGCGTGGCTCACACTGTCCAACCGCATCACGATCACTGAGATTCTCATCCTCAGCGCGTTCCAGGGCGTCATCAACGCCTTCGACATGCCGGGCCGCCAGTCGTTCATGATCCGCATGGTGGAAGAGCGCGCAGACCTTTCGAACGCCATCGCCATCAATTCTTCAATGGTGAATGCGGCGCGTCTCATCGGCCCTTCCCTTGCCGGAGTGGTCATCGCTGCCACCAATGAGGGCTGGTGCTTCTTCATCGACGGCATCAGCTACATCGCAGTGATCGCTTCGCTGCTCATGATGCGCGTCAAGCCCGAGACAATGCATCATCACGGCGTGACCATGCTCGAGCAACTGCGTCAGGGCTGGACTTACGTGGCGGGTTCGCGCCCCATTCGTGGCATCCTTCTGCTCTTCGCACTGCTCAGCCTGATGGGTTGGCCGTTCATGGTACTCATGCCCATCTTTGCCGCGCAGGTGCTGCACGGCGGCCCCCACACCCTCGGCTTCCTCATGGGCGCGGTCGGCGTTGGCTCGCTGGTCTCTGCCCTCTCGCTCGTAGTGCGCCGCTCCGTCCGCGGACTCACCAAGATGATTCCGATCGCCGCGGCTATCTTCGGCGTCGGTCTCATCGCATTCGGCTTCTCGCACAGCCAGTGGCTGTCACTCGTCACCATGCTGGTCACCGGCTTCGGCATGATGCAGGGATTAACAACCAGCAACACGATCCTGCAGACGCTCGTTGACGAGAAAATGCGTGGTCGGGTCATGAGCTACTACACCATGGCCTTCGTCGGAATGGCTCCGTTCGGCAGCCTCCTCGCCGGCGCGCTGGCTCATCGTATCGGCGCGCCCCGAACCGTCATCGTCAGCGGCATCGCCTGCATCATCGGCTCCCTGTTCTTCTGGGGCCGCCTAGGCGCAATCCGCCGCGACATGCGACCCATATACGAGCAACTCGGCATCATTCCGCGCCGGGAAACTTCGCCTGAAGAGATTCCGCTGGACGGAGCGGCCGAGTCCTGATCAGATCTAAACCGTCAACCTGTACGATAGTGGGTCATGGGCCTTCATGAAGATCTCGAAATCATCGCCCGGCAGGAGCGCGAACTCGTCCTTCCGCGACTTGACTCGCAGACCGCGTGGAAGCTGGGCTCGCTTCTGCGCGATCTTGCTGAAGAACGCGGACTCCCCGTCGTCATCGACATCCGCCGTTTCAGTCAGCCGCTCTTCTACGCCGCCATGGACGGCACCACTCCCGATAACGTCGAATGGGTTCGTCGCAAGAACAATGTCGTCGCCCGCTTCCATCACAGCTCCTATGCAATCGGGATCAAAGAGAAGATCAAAGGCGAGACCATCTGCGAATCGCAGGGGCTACCGCTGGCCGACTACGCGACGCACGGAGGATCGTTCCCGCTGAGCGTCGCGGGCGCGGGCATCGTGGGCAGCGTTACGGTGTCGGGTCTTCCGATGCGTGCCGACCATGAACTTGTTATCGAAGCGCTGTGCGCACTGCTGGGACGTAAGTACTCAGAGTTACAGCTTCCGCCGGGATGAGGGCGGCCGCTCACATTTTTTCGATGAGCGCGACGAAGAATCCGTCGGTTCCGAACTGGCCGGGGCGCAGCCTGAGATAACCCGCGGGTGTGACACACTGATTGAGCTTCGCCGCCGCACCGGAGATGAGGATGCCTTCGCGCTCCATCTCCTCGAGGCGCGCTTGCATTGGGGTCAACCGAGCACTTGCGGTCGCGCCGAGAACCGCTGCAATCACCTGCTCATTCTCTTCTGGTTCCAGCGAGCAAGTGGAATATGCGACCCGACCGGCGGGCAGGACCGCACGGAGGGCACTCGCCAGAATCTCCTTCTGACGCTCTGCCTGACGCGCGAAGTCACCCTCCACGAGCCTGTGGCGAATCTCAGGATTGCGTCCCAGCGTACCCGTTCCGGTGCAAGGCACGTCGGCAAGGACGAGATCGAATTCTGCTTCGAATGGAAGATGCGTTGCATCGGCCAACCTGCACTCAATCCGACCGCCGAGCGGACTCAGTCGCTCGCGCAGTGCATGCAGCCTTGGCTCGCTCACCTCGCACGCAACGATGCGCGCCTCCGGATTCCGCTCTGCAAGTACCAGGGTTTTACCGCCTGGCGCCGCGCAGCAATCCAGGATCGCCGTTCCGGTGCCCGCAATTTCACCTATGAGTTGCGAGCCCTCGTCCTGAACGCGAGTCCGGCCTTCGCGAAATGCGCTCGTAGTCGTAATGTCTCCCGCCAGAACGATCCGCGCCCGGCTCAACAGAGATCCCGGCACAAGTTCGACGCCTGCTGTGGCCAGTTCTTGCTCGACGGGCGCATCGGCTACCCGCACCCCAATCACCGGCTGGGCCTGTCCAAGACGGCATACTTCGCACGCCGTGTCCTCGCCAAATGTTTGAGTCCAGCGCTCAACCATCCATTGTGGGTACGCGCTGGTCGCATCGGCAGTCTTCTTCCCACCCGCAGCCAGCTTGCGCAGCACGGCATTCACCATGCCCGATGCAAATCGGTGACCGGCCTGCTTAACCAGTTCCACGCTTTCGTCAATCGCCGCACGTGCCGGAATGCGATCCATCTGGAGCAGTTGGAATGCGCCCAAGCGCAGCGCGATCAGCACTTCGACATCGAGCCTTGCATTCGGTTTCTTCAACAGCGGACGCACAGCAGCATCCAGCGCAATCTGCCAGCGCAATACCCCGAGCACGAGGGCCGTTGCGAGATTGCGATCAACCGCGGAGAGCTTCGAAAGCGACTGCGCACGCAGCAGATCGTCCGAATGGCGTTCGCCCCGATCGACTGCCAGCAGGATGAAAAATGCAGCTTTGCGCGCTGGGGAGACCTGCGCCATGACTCAGCCCAGCCGCATGCCCGACGCGTTCGAATGGCCCCGCAGAAACTCCGCGGCAGCCATGGGCTTCTTGCCTTCCGGTTGCACTTCGAGTAGTTCCAGCCATGTACTCTGGGCACAGGCGACGAGCATTCGTTGGTCATCCACGGCCACAGTGCCGGGAGCAAAATCAGTAGCAGAGCCTCCGGCTGATTCAGCCACACTCAGGCGATGCACGATGAGCTTCTTGCCGTCGAGAGCCGTAAAAGCTCCTGGCCACGGCTGGAAGCCGCGCCACCGATTCTTCAACTCCTGGGCGGTACGCGCTACGAAGTCCATGCGGCCATCTTCACGCGTTAGCAACGGCGCCAGGATCGCCTGCAAATTATCCTGCGGGCGCGGCGTGATGCTTTCAGCCTCCAGAAGCGCGAGGCTCTCGACCACGAGCAGGGCACCGTCCACTGAGAGCTTCTCGAAGAGGTCGGCTGCGGTTGTCTCAGGGCCAATGGGACACTCCTGTTGCAGCAGCATCGGGCCGGTGTCGAGCCCCTCATCGATCAACATCGTCGTGTTGCCCGTGACTGTTTCTCCCATGGCCACGGCCCATTGAATCGGGGCGGCTCCGCGATATTTGGGCAGCAGCGATGCGTGCAGATTGATGCAGCCGAGCCTCGGCAAAGCCAGCATCCAGGGCGGAATGATGCGCCCGTAGGCGACAATCACGATCGCATCGGGCTGAATGGCCTCAAGCTCTGTACGGAATTCTGCATTGTTGCGAATCTTTTCCGGCTGCGTGACCGCGAGTCCGGCCGCCAACGCTGTCTGCTTCACCGGCGGTGCGGTCAGTTCCTGCTTGCGGCCCACGGGGCGATCGGGTTGCGAGACGACGAGCGGAATCTCATACCCCGCGGAGATCAGCGCCTCCAGCGTCGGCACCGCAAACCGCGGAGTCCCGCAGAATACGATCTTCACGGTTCTACCAGGTTCCTTCGCGCTGCATCTTGCGGATCTTCCGCAGCGCCATGTCACGCTTCAGCCCGCTCATGCGGAAGATGAACAGCATGCCGTCGAGGTGGTCGATTTCGTGCTGGAATGCGCGCGAGAGCAGTTCCTCGCCGTCCATCTCAAACCATTTGCCGAACTCATCCTGCGCGCGCACCGTTACCTGCCAAGCGCGCTGCACCTTCTCACGAATATCAGGAAAGCTGAGGCAGCCCTCTTCTTCGTATTGCTTGCCGTCGCGCGCGATGATCTCAGGGTTGATGAGCACCAGCTTCTGCGCGGGGTCTTTGCCCATGCTGAGGTCGATCACCGTAACACGCTTCGACACGGCCACCTGCGGAGCTGCGAGGCCGATCCCCTGCGCGGCATACATCGTCTCGAACATGTCGGCAACGAACTTGCGCAACTCATCATTGAACTCGGTAACGGGTTCGCCTGGCTGCGACAGCACCGGCTCGGGATATTTAACGATCTTCAGAATCATCGCTTGCGACTAATAGCTCCTGATTTGTTCGATATAACCGGCGAAGTTTCGCTTCATCTCGAGAGCTGAGTCGCCGCCAAACTTGCGCTGAACGAGATCCGCGATGGTCAGCGCGACCATGGCTTCCGCGGCCACTCCCGCAGCCGGCACCACGCAGATGTCGCTGCGCTCATAGGCGGCGTTGGTGGCCTCACGCGTGTCGAAACGTACGGATTCAAGCGGCCGCCGCAGGGTAGAAATCGGCTTCAGATACCCGCGCACCACGATGTCTTCGCCGTTCGAAACGCCGCCCTCGATGCCGCCAGCGTTGTTCTGCTCGCGGATGAAACGCGTTGGACGGCCGTTGCTCTCCTGCGCGTAGTGGATCGCATCATGTACCTGCGAGCCGAATGATTCGGCTGCCGTAACACCGCGGCCAATCTCGACGGCCTTCACCGCCTGCAGGCTCATCACGCTCCAGGCCAGCAGCCCATCCAGGCGCTCGTCCCATTGCGCATAGGTGCCCAGGCCGGCGGGCGCCCCGTGCACCACCACCTCGAAGACGCCGCCTACGGTGTCTCCGGTGCGTGATACCTGCTCCACCTCTTCCTTCATGCGCGCTTCGGTCTCGGGATCGACGCAGCCGAGGAGAACTTCGTCCTTCGCGTTCACGGCGACGATTTCGTCCCAGGTGGCCGTGCGCTGCAGTTCCGCGTGACCCACGCGGATGACGTGGCTCAGAATCTCAATGCCCAGTTCGCGCAGCATGAGCTTGGCGAAGGCGCCGGCTGCTACGCGCGAGGTGGACTCGCGGGCGGAGGCCCGCTCTAGCACGTAGCGAGCATCGGGAAAGTTGTACTTGAGCGCACCGGCCAGGTCGGCATGGCCGGGACGCGGCGATGCAACGACCTGGTGCTTGGCGGGATCGCCGGCTTCGACGGGCAGCTTTTCTTCCCAGTTCTTCCAGTCGCGATTCACGATCTCGATCGCCACCGGCGATCCGATGGTCTTGCCGTGGCGCACGCCCGAGAGCACATGGGCCTTGTCGGTTTCGATCTTCATGCGACCGCCGCGGCCGTAGCCTTGCTGGCGACGCCACAGTTCGCGGTTCACAAATTCGAGATCGACCGGCACGCCCGCGGGGAGGCCCTCGATCAATGAGATCAGAGCCTCGCCGTGCGACTCCCCGGCACTTGAAAATCGGATCATATCTGTATTGATTGTAAAGGAATAGAGAAGTGGTGGGGGGTCACGCAGGGTGAGGGCTTTTCAGGAGGGTGGCTTCGGGCGGGTAGTGTGAAGCCGGTGTTAACCAACTTATAAAACGCGAGCATGATTGACTTGAGTCCGGTCTGGCGGGAAGCTTGGTTCCTTTAATTTGGACCCTTGAACTCCGATTCTCTATTTTCAACTAGTTAGTGCCCGAGAGGGGGAGGGGGGTGGGATGGGTTGCAGCCCGCGACGCGGCTCTGAGGGGGAGGGGGGTGGGTTAATCCTCCAGTAACCCTCTGCACCTTTTGGGCGGCCGAACCGCTGGGGGCGGGAGGAGCGAATGCTGTGTTGCCGGCCCCGCGGGAGGGGTGGGGGTACCGTCGTCGCTGATTTGGATTCGTGGCCTCCCACATCTCCGGACTGTGGGGCTGTCCGGAGATATGGGGCACCCTTGGGCTGTGGCCGGGACGGGTCGCTCTGGTAGAGGAGGAGGGGGGTAGGGGGTGGCCGAGTGACCGACCGATGGAGATGCCGGTGGGAGTGCGCAGACGGGATGGGCTGATTTGGGGCACACGTTTCCTTCGCCTGCAGTTGGGCGGCAGAGCGTTAGTATGCCGGACTGCGGGCAGGGTTTACTGTGATTGCGGTCACGAGAGCAGTTCTTAGTTCACAGTTCGCAGTTTCTACTTCGCCATCAGCACCAGAAACCATCCGTTAAGCCCCACGATTACCGAGGCGACCACCCAGGCCAAGCCCTTCTGCCACGGCGCATTGACGAACTCGCCCATGTGCTTTCGGCTGCTGGTGAATATCACCAGCGGGATTACGGCAAAACTAAGCTGGAGCGACAAGATGACCTGGCTCAGCAGCAGCAGCTTCTCTGTGCCGTGCTCGCCATAAAACGCGACCACCACGATGGTGGGAACGATGGCGATCGCACGCGTGATCAGGCGACGCAGCCAGGGGGCGAGCTTCATGTGCACGAAGCCTTCCATTACCACCTGGCCGGCGAGGGTGCCCGTGATGGACGAGTTCTGTCCAGAGGCCAGGAGGGCGACCGCGAACAGCGTGCTGGCAAACGTGGCACCCACCAGCGGGCTCAGCAGCTTGTAGGCGTCTTCGATGGCTCCTACCTCGAAGTGTCCAGTGCGATGAAACACCGCCGCAGCGACTATGAGGATGGCGGCATTTACAAAGAGGGCCAGCGTCAGGGCGAGCGCGGAGTCAAGATTGGCGAATTTGATGGCTTCTCGCTTGCCTTCCGGCGTCCGCTTGTAGCGCCGGCTCTGCACGATGGAGGAATGCAGGTAGAGGTTGTGGGGCATCACCGTTGCGCCCAGCATGCCTATGGCGATGAACAGGACTTTTCGGTCTGTCAGGATGATCGGCGACGGGATGAAGAGGCTCCCCAGCGCGGTTCCGTATTCCGGGCGGGAAAGCACCGTTTGAACGATGAACAGCGCCAGGATCGTCCCGATGAGCACGATCACGATGGCCTCGACGGCGCGGAAGCCCCAGCGCTGCAACAGGAGGATCAGCAGCACGTCCAGGCCGGTGATCAGCACTCCCCAAAAGAGCGGAATGTGGAAGAGCAGGTTCAGCGCGATTGCCGAACCGATCACCTCGGCCATGTCGCAGGCCGCAATCGCGATCTCGGCCATCAACCATAGCACCGCGCCACCGACCCGGCCGGTCGATTCGCGGCAGAGCTGCGCCAGATCGCGCTCGGTCGCGACTCCTAGTTTGAGGCTCAGGCTTTGCAGCAGGATCGCCATCAGATTGGAGAGCATGATGACGAAGAGCAGGGTGTAGCCGAACTGCGAGCCGCCCGCGATGTCGGTTGCCCAGTTGCCGGGATCCATGTACCCGACTGAGATCAGGAAGCCGGGTCCGATAAAGCCCAGCAGTCGACGCCAGTAGAAGGGCGAGCCGGAGATGCGCACGCTGGCGTTCACCTCGGGCAAAGAGGGTTCGGTCACCACTAGATCTCGATTAATGTCGGTGGCCATAGGAAGGAGAAGGGACCCAGACCTTGCTAAATGCAGTATGGCACAGGTTAGTTAATCATAGTTAATATCGAGTGATTATTCTGACTTATTTGTCCCGCCGGGGCGGAGCCAGACCGCTTCGGCGGCCGGCCTTCCGAGGATGGAGTTTCCGTTATCCAGCTCGATTGAGACGGTTTGGTCATAGTTCTGGCTGAGGACGCGGAGGGTTTGCCCGGGGCCAATTCCATTTCGATGCAGAAAGCGAAGGAGCAGCGGGTCGCGTTCCTGCAGGCTGACTACTCGGTACTGCTTGCCCTCGGGGGCCTCAGATAGAGGCACTTCGCCTTGAAGCTTTCTCGTCGCGGGGTCGAGGGGCAGCACGGCGTTGCCGTGGGGACAGGCTCCCTCGCCGAGCTTCTCTTTCAGCTTGGCCTCGAAGGCGGGCGAGACGGCATGCTCCAGGCGCTCGGCTTCTTCGTGAATCTCGTACCACTCCATGCCGAAGATCTCGCTCAGCATGCGCTCGATGAGGTGGTGGCGCAGGGCGGTCTGATAGGCGGTCTCGCGGCCTTTTTCGGTGAGGCGGACGATGCCGTCGTCGCCGACCAGGACGTAACCGTCGCGTTTGAGGCGGCGCAGGGCCATGGTTACGGCGGGCGGCGACACCTCGAGCCAGTGGGCCAACGTGGCTGGGATGACCTGGCGGCCTTCGGCCTCGGCCTCGAGAATGGCCTTGAGATAGTTTTCCTTCGAGACGTGTATCGAATCGCGCATGTATCTGTTGGGAATAGTCTAATCCGAGCCCGCGGTTTGAAAGACGACGGGCTCGGCTCCTGCTCGTCTAAGCTGTGAGGTCGGGAGACTCCGCCGGGGCCGCATGAACAGCCGAACCCTTCTGTCCGCCGTTGCGCTCTGCGCTCTTTTCGCGCCTGGCGTGTTGCGCGCGCAGGAGACGGCCGATCAACAAGGCTCCATCTTCACGACGCAGACTACTGTCGTGCTTGTTCCGACGCTGGTGCGGGATAAGAATGGTGCGATTGTTTATACGCTGAAGCCGGAGGATTTTCGGCTGACCGATGATGGCGTGCCGCAGAAGCTGACGCTGGATGCAGATGGAGGCAGCGAGCCACTGGCACTGGTGGTGGTACTCGAGGTCGGCGGCGCTGGAGCGCGGCAGTTCGAGAAATATGACACGTTGGCGCCGCCGCTTGGGCCAATGCTCGGATCTATCGTTGGCGGGGTGCAGCAGCGGCGAGTGGCGGTGGTGACCTTCGATAGCGAACCGGACCTGCTGCAACCCTTTACAAGCGATGTGGACCAGGCGGCACGGGCGCTGCGCGGGTTGCGTCCCGGGTGCGGTCGGCAGCATCATTTCGACAATTGCGCGTGGCCCACTGCCATTCACGATGTGCCGCTGGGTGACAACGGCGCCGCGATTCTCGACTCGCTCGCTTACGCCGTGAACTTGCTGCGGGTTGAGCCGCCGAGTTACCGGCGCGCGATTCTGCTGATCAGCGAGACACTCGATCGCGGCAGCCAAACGACGATTGAGCAGGCTGTGCGGGCAATCACCGAGTCGAACACGACCATCTACAGCATCGGGTTCTCCACGGCGAAGTCGGAGGCGTCGCACTATGCGGCGCGGCAGTTGCCGACGCAGCCGAGCGGCAGGCCGTCGGGGATTCTGAGCCTGGAGAACCACCATCCCAATCCGCCGAACGGGTGCATGGGCAAGGACCCGAATCCCGATCCAGATGCGCCGCTCAGCCGGTGGTCGCAGTTCTACGACTGCATGGGGCAGCTTCTGCCGCCGCTGACGTTTGCCAAGATGGCGGCGATAGCTACGGGTGACAGCCTGCAGAAGAATGTGCCGGCGACGGTGGCACGGCTGACCGGCGGCGAGTATTTCAAATTGGGCAACGAAAAGAGCCTGGAGCGGGATCTGGCGGCGATCAGCAATCGGCTGCCGAACCGGTATGCGCTGAGCTTCCATCCGCAATCGCCGCGGGCGGGACTGCATACGCTGCGGCTGAGTCTGCCTGGATATTCAGGATTGGAAGTGACGGCGCGGACGAGTTATTGGGCGGAGGCTTCAGCGACGACGGGGCATCGTTGAGGGGGCAGACTGTTTATTTTAAAGTAAACATCGGGATGAGGATGGATCGCCAGTTTTCGCCTTAATTTCGTATTTTATTCGGGTTACGGGCGAAAATGGTTACTTTGATACCGTTTGTTAAGATTATGCATTTAAATCGTTTACTTATTTATCCGGAGTCACTCCAGTTAAAAAGAAGATTTTATCTGTTATTTTTTTGGTTAACAGAACCAAGGTCGTATTGCTCGGAAGTTCATAGTACAGAAGAGAGCAACAACTCTCCTCGTGAATTGAGTGTGCGGCAAAACGGGCGGCGGCGCTGTGCCGGGGATCACAGTGTGAGGTGATACGGAAGAACCTGATTTCGGCACGATTAAGGTCGTGCCCTTTCGCATGATCATGGGCCTCATTGCAGCGCAGCGATTGAAACGCATCCCTCGGGGGCTAAAGCCCCAGGTCAACCAGGAAAGCGGCATGCGGGCTGCCTGAAGGCAGCCCCTGATACAAGACCCGTTCCGAATGGCATTCTTCAGCAGCCTGTGAAGTCGTGCGTTTCGCGCTTGTTACAAAACAAGAGGGCCGGCGCTTGGCCGGCCCTACATGCCTTCAGAGGTTGTTATTGCTTCACCCGGACCTTGGGTTCGACGCTGAGGCCGGGGCGGAGCTGGTGGTTGGGGTCATCGCGCTTGAGGTCGTCGAAGTCGATGCGGACCGGGACGCGCTGCACCACCTTGACGTAGTTGCCGGTGGCGTTCTCAGGCGGGAAGAGGCTCAGGACCGAACCGGTTGCGCCGCCGATCTGGGTGACGTGCGCGGGATAGCTCTTGCCGGTCGCGTCGACGCTGATCTCCACGGGCTGGTTGGGCCCCATGTGCTTGAGCTGGGTTTCTTTGAAGTTGGCCGTCACCCAGATGTCGCTCAGGCTGACCAGCGTGAGCAAGTTCTGCCCGCTGGAGACGTTCTGGTTCACTTCGACGCTCTTGCGGGTGATGATGCCATCGTCGGGAGCCACGATCTTGGTGTAGCTGAGGTTCAGTTCCGCCTGGTCCAACTGCGCCTGGGCCTGCTGCACCTGTGCTGCAGCCTGGCGGGCGTGCGCGTTCTGCGCCGCAATCTGCTGCGGGCCGGTCTGGGCGTATTTCACACTGGCCTCGGACGCGGCTTCCTGCTGGCGAGCCACGCGCACCGCATCGGCGGCCGCTGCCGCGCTGGCGGTGGCGTCCGCGACGGCAGCTTGCGCTGCCGCGTTTGCAGCAACGGCGGCATCGAACTGCTGCTTGCTGATGACGTCCTTCTCAACCAGCGGTTTGTAGCGTTCGAGATCGTTCTGCGCCTTGGTGGCGTTGGCCTGCGCCTGGGTTACACGGGCCTGGGCCGCCTGGAGCTGTCCCTGGGCCTGCTGCACCTGCGCGTGGCTGCCGGACAACTGGGCGTTGGCCGAGGTCAGATTGCTTCCGGTGTTGATGGTGGTGAGAGGAACGGCGACGTTCGCAGCCTGCGCTGCGGCCTGGGCGCTGGCCAGCGCGGCCTTCGCGTTTTCGACGGCGACCTGGTAGTCGCGCGGATCGAGTTCGGCGATGGGGTCGCCCTTCTTGACGACCTGATTCTCCGCCACGTCGACGTGCAGAACCTGGCCCTGAATACGCGAGCTGACCTGGATGAGGTGCCCGCTGACCTGGGCGTCGTCCGTGTCCTCATAAAAAGTGGAATGCCACCAGAACGCCAGAGCAGCGACCGCGATAATCGCGACCACGATAATGATGATGCCCCTGCGCCGCGACCGCGGCTGGACGATCTCTGTTTCCTGCTCTGTTGAAGCGGGCGTTGTCGTTGTTTCCGCCACGTCTACTTCCCTCCCAAATAACTCTTGTAGTTCTCGGCCGCACCCAGCGAACGCGCCAGGCTCAGCTTGGCAATGTTGTGCCGATAGAGACTGCTCACAAGCTGATCGTTGGCCTGGGCCACGCTTTGCTGCGCCTGAGTCACAGCCAGATTGTTGTCCACTCCTGCCACATAACGCTGTTGGGCCTGGCTCAGGGCCTCATTGGCCAGATCTACGCTGGACCGGGCCACTTCCACCTGCCGCTGGGCAGCCTGGATATCGAGCAGAGCATCGCGGACGTCGGCATCGACCTGCGCGCTGGCGTCGCTTTGGTGCGCCCGTTGCGTATCCAACTGGGCCTGGGCCTGCTCGGCCTCGCCGCGCAGCCCGAATTCCTTGAACACCGGCACGCTCACGGCGCCGGTTGCATCGATGGTTCCGTGGGAGCTGCCGAAGTTTACGCCGATGAGGCCGTAGTCCACATTGGTCATGACTTTCGGAAAGCGTTCGGCCGTCGCGCCCTTGCGCTGCTCCTCGGCCGCCTTGGTCTGCTCCACCTGGGCCTGCAGGTCCTTGCGATTGAGATGCGCCTGCTTGAGCGTGGATTCGAGATCTACCTGATCGAAGGCGGCGTAGGGGGCCTTGTCGGCAAGATTGAACTTCTGCGCCAGCGGCAAACCGATGGTTCGGGCCAGCGCGATGCGGTCCTTGTCGAGCCGGTTCTGCGCCACGATCAACTGCTGTTCGAGTGTCTGGTAGGCGACACGGGCACGTAGCTCGTCGATGAGCGGAGCGGTGCCGGCCTGGTGGCTGGCAACGGCCTGGTCGAGCGCAACCTTTGCGGTATTCACCTGGGCCTCTACGCTTTGCACCTGCGACTCATCGGCCAGCGCCAGCAGATAGGCATTGCCCACGGTGAGGATGACCATCTGCCGCGCATCATCAGCCGTGAGCTGCGCCGCGCTGAAGTTATGCTTGGACGCCAGATAGCTGCGCAGAGACTTCACATCGACGATCGACCACTGGAAATAAGCACGCAGATCTTCGTAGCCGAAGGGGCCCACAACGGTGGGGAATCCGGGAACGCGCAGGCCGAGGGCCGCCAAGTCCACCTGCTGAACCGACGCCTTGAGGTTGGCGTCGATAGTGGGCAGGAGCGCCTGCAGCGCACTGAGGCGCTCGGCGCGCGCCCCGGCGGTCTGCTGACCGCTCAGGATGACGCCGAGGTTGTTCTTGAGCCCGCGCTGCATTGCGTCGTCGAGGGTCAAATCGATGGTCTGATCGGTCGCCTGTCCGACGGGAACGCTGCCCTGGAAGCTCGATGCCGTGCTGGGCGCGGCGGAGGGCACCGAGGTCTGAATAGTCTGGGCGCTCGGCAGGGCCGGGCCCGTCTGCGCCTGCGCATTCAGCCGCGCGGTCCCTGCTGTTGCCGTCAGTCCCAGAGCCAGAAAGAGTGAACCTAACGAAGCGTAAGGCACACGGCAACGGGTTGAGAGCTTTTGTGAACAGTCAATTGGCATCAATGATCTTCGGTCCGGTCAAAACTGATAAGAAGGCGATGGCCTTATAACTTGGCTCATCCAATGGATGCAGTTCATCCGCGGCGCGGTTCTAAATCTAGTGTATCGAACGCAAAAAGACCGAAATCTGTGATGGCGGACAGGGTTGTGGACGCTAGGGTCCGCTGTCCGCCTTAGGGAGGGAGCCGGATCGACTTAGTGGATGCCGGCTTTGACCATCTGCGAGGCCAGCGAGCACAGTCCCTGGCGGAAGAGTTCGCGCACGGCTTCAGGCTTCCATCCGGCAGCGCGGGGGCCGGCGAACTCAGCCAAAGCGGCCGCCGTTTGCGCTGTTGAATAACCGGCGACTGCCCGGAGGACGAAGATAGTCCGCGTGGGGGTGGGCAGGCTCTCGAGCCATGCACGCATGCGATCGCGGTCCGGCCCGGCCATCATGCGCTCCAGTTCCTCGCGGGAGACACCGGCGGCGTCGAGGTCGTCGTCTTCGATGCAGGTATCGGCGTGCTCAAGACCGGCGGGAGCGGCGAGGCTCTCGGGGTTACGCGCTGCGATCAGATTGAGAGCGGCTGCCACAAGCGCGCGGCGGCCGGACAGCCTTGCTTCTTCCGGCTGCGAACAAGCTGACACTTCCGCGTTGGCTACGGCCGTTTCGACCAGGCGAATGGAGTCCTCGCCCTCGCCGACCAGCATGGAGGCCAGGCTGTAAAGCCCCGCAGCGATCAGGTCGAACATGCCCTCGAGGCCCTCGAACTGCTGGGCGACGGTGGCCTCGTCCTTCTGGTGGCCATCGAGCATTTTGTTCAACTTACGCGCGAAATCCTGGGCCTGCGGCGGGAGCGGCTCCCTGGGATCGAGCATGGCTTTCGGGTTCTGATCTTGATTCGGCATCGGAGCGCTCCTCTTGGGGGACTCGGCGTGCAGCGGGTGCCTACTACCATCCTCAACCCCACGGCGTCACAGGTCAATTCTCAGGTTCCCAAGCGGTCTGGCTACTGGGCGAATCACCAGCCGCAGACGGTGGGCTGCGCGTGGAAAGGGATTCGCGGCTTGTCACTGCGGAATGTTTGGATTAGCGCTACAATTCCCCGTCCAAAAAGGCCGTCAAGGAGAAACTCAATGGATTTGGCTAACGCATTTATAGGCAGAGCCAATCAGCCCTCCCACGCCGAAGTCATTACCGCGCTGGGTACGGCAGCACCTCTCTGGTCTGAGCTCATCGAGGAAGTCAGCAGCGATGGCGGCAACCTGACCCAGGAGTGGAAGGGGATCGTGGTTAATAAATATGGCTGGTCGCTGCGGCTGAAACAGAAGAGCCGCAACATCATTTTCATGTCGCCCTGCCACAATTGCTTCAAGGTGGCGTTTACGCTGAGCGATAAGGCCGTGACCGCCGCAAAAGAGGCTCATTTACCCAAGGCCGTTGTGGAGGCACTGGCCACGGCGCCGCGCTATCCCGAGGGTACGGGGCTTCGCCTTACCGTGAACCGCCCAGCCGATCTGCCGGCGATCCGCAAGATCGCCCGCATCAAGCTGGCTAACTGAGGGCGAGATCCTGCGCAGCGCCAGACGCGGCGGGAGAACTTTGTCCCTTTCACTCTGATCCGTTATCCTGACGAACACGCGCTGGTGTCATTCGAATGGCCAAGAGCACGAAAATTCAGCGGCAGTTCAACGGCCGCGACGAGTCCTGGATGCAGTTCAATCGGCGCGTCCTGGAAGAAGCCGAGGACGCTACCAATCCCCTGCTCGAACGCGTCAAGTTTCTGGCCATTACCGCGTCGAACCTCGATGAGTACGTGGAGATTCGCCAGGCCGGCCTGATGCAGCGCATCGAGGACGGCTACCAAGAGCCGGGGTACGACGGCCTGCGTCCTGATGAATCGCTTGAGGGGCTCACCCGCGAGATTCATTCCTTTGTCGCTGCGCAGTACGCCTGCTGGGACAAGCGTCTGCTGCCGGAGATGCGCAAGCAGGGCATCCGACTTCTGGACTGGAACGAACTCGACGAGGAAGCACGGGCGTTCGCGCAGAACTACTTTCAGCGCGAGGTGGATCCGCTGCTTACGCCGATCTCGATTGATCCGGCGCATCCGTTTCCGCGCGTGCTGAACAAGGCGCTGTGCCTGGCGCTGTTGCTGCGGCCGAAGAGGCGAAGCTCGGGTCCGCTGGTGCTGGGGGTGGTCACGGTCCCGCGCGCGCTGCCGCGGTTTGTGCGGCTGCCGTGTGCCGAGGGTCAGTTCGACTACGTTCTGCTGCAGGATCTGATCGCGCAGAATCTTGCCGGCATGTATCGCGGCTACGAGGTGCAGGCGTATACGGCGTTCCGGGTGACGCGCAATTCGAATCTCTACTTTGAAGAGGAAGAAGCGCGCTCGCTGCTGGAGACGATTCGCGTGGAGCTTCACAATCGCCGCAAGGGCGATGCCGTGCGGCTGGAGATCGAGGCCGGAGCGCATCACGAGATTGTGGAGCGGCTGCGGACCAACTTCGAGTTGGAGGAGGACCAGGTCTTCCAGGGCGAAGGCCCGGTAAACCTGTCGCGTATCATGTCGCTCTACAGCGACGTGCAGCGGCCGGACCTGAAGTTTCCGCCGTTCACGCCACATCCCCTCTCGCTGAGCCGGAAGGCAGCTAACATTTTTGAGGATCTGCGCACACGGGACATTCTGCTTCACCATCCGTATGACTCTTATGACCCGGTGGTGAACTTCATTGAGCTGGGCGCGCAGGATCCGAATGTCGTAAGCATTAAGCAGACGCTTTACCGCACCAGTTCCGATTCGCCGATGTTTCAGGCGATCACTGAAGCCGCCGCGACCAAGGAAGCGACGCTGGTGGTGGAACTGATGGCGCGGTTTGATGAGGCATCGAATATTCGCTGGGCGCGCAACATGGAAGATGCCGGCGTGCAGGTGTTTCACGGCGTGGTGGGCCTGAAGACACATTGCAAACTCGCGCTGGTTGTCCGCCGCGACGAAGATGGCGTGACGAGGCGCTATTGCCATCTGGGCACCGGAAACTACAACCCGGTTACGGCGCGTTTCTACACCGATTTGAGCCTGCTGACGTCGAATCCCGAGATCACTGAACGCGTGCACATGGTGTTCAACTACCTGACCGCGCACGCCGAGGTGGACGACTACCGGCCGCTGCTGGTGGCGCCGCTCACCATGGCGGAGAGCTTCCTGGGGCTCATTCGCCGCGAAGCAGAACATGCGCGCGCCGGGCGGCCTGCGCACATCATCGCCAAGATGAATGCGCTGCTCGAGCCCTCGGTTATCGAAGCGCTCTACCAGGCATCGCAGGCGGGCGTGGAGGTGGACCTCATTATCCGTGGGGTCTCCATCCTGAAGCCGGGGGTCAAAGGGCTTTCTGACAATATCCGTGTGCGATCGGTGGTGGGCCGGTTCCTGGAACACTCGCGCATTTTCCATTTCGCGAACGGCGGCAATTACGAGATTTATCTGGGCTCGGCGGACTGGATGCCGCGTAATCTATTCGAGCGCTGCGAAGTCGTGTTTCCGGTGCGCGACCCTGCGGCACTGGCGCGCATTCACGACGAGATTCTGCCCGCTTACCTCGCCGACACGACGAAGGCGCGACTGCAGCAGGCAGATGGCACCTACGTCCGCGCAAACAAAGCGATGAAGGATGCACCCGCTTTTTCGGCTCAGGAGTTCCTGATGCAGCTGGCGGAGGGCAAGACCGATATTTCGGCGATTCCGAAGGCAGCCTCCTCGGGGCCCCGCCCCGCAGCCCGAGCGACGAAAACAGCCAGCAATCGCAGGTCTGCCAAGAAGGCGGTAGCTGCCGACTGAGGCAGTTCTGCTCCTTATTCTCTGTTCCCTACTCCTTTTTCCCTGATCTCTGCTACGATACCGGCGTCCGCTCAGGGAACGGCCAGGAGGTATTTCTCCATGCCATTTATCAGGACGCCGGTGGTCGCGCTGCTTATTGCTGCAGGAGCCTTCTTTCTCGCCATGGGGCTTGATGTGCCCATTCCCTACATCGCATGGCATGCGGTTCCGACGCGTGATATTTCTATAGGGCTCGTGCTGATATGCGCCGGCATTGCTGTGTCCCGCTTCTGGACTCCGCGGCAGGACGAATCGGAACTGGTTGCAGAGTGGAAGCGCAGCCGCAAACACGAGGAGTGAAAAAGACAGGGAGTAGGGAGTAGGGATTACTGATTAGGGAGTCGTGGCCGAGATTTGGTACGTGCCCCTTTTCCCTGTTCCCTGTTCCCTGTTGCGTGTTGCCTGCCGAAACATACCTTGACGATCTACAACAAATACCTTGACTATCTACAACACGGAGTGTAGATAATCTAGGCATGGGTAAACCGAGCGATCTCGTTCAAGGCACTCTCGACCTTCTCATTCTCAAGACCATCGCCCTAGAGCCGATGCACGGCTGGGCTATTGCCAAGCGCATCCAGCAGATGTCGGGCGAAGTGCTCCAGGTGCAGCAGGGCTCGCTCTATCCAGCGCTCCATCGCCTGGAGCAGCAGGGTTGGATCAAGGCCAAATGGGACGAAAGCGAGACCGGGCGCCAGGCGAAGTTCTATTCGCTGACCGCCGCCGGCCGCAAGCAGATGGATGCCGAGTCCGCCAACTGGAGCCGCCTCTCCGCCGCTATCAACCTCATCGTCAGCGAAGCGTGACAACAGGGACAAGGGACCGAGGGACAAAGGGACAAAGACAACTACGAGGAGACGAGGTGAGCGGTATGCGATGGCTGAGCCGATTGGGTGTGCAGTTCCGGATGCTGTTCTCGCGCAACAGGGCGCATCGCGAGTTGGACGCGGAGTTGCGCGACCATCTCGACCGGCAGATTGCTGAGAACACCGCGCGTGGCATGAGCGATGAGTCTGCCCGGGCCGCCGCGCTGCGCACCTTCGGCAATCCCGCGCTGCTGCGCGACCAGGCGCACGACACATGGAACTGGGCGGCCGCCGAGTCTCTCCTGCACGATGTTCGCATCGGCTGCCGCACGCTGCTGCGCACGCCCGGCTTCACGGTGATTGCGATTCTCGTCATGGCACTCGGAATCGGCGCTAATGTCGCGCTGTTCACGATCGTGCGGGGCGTGCTGTTGAAGCCGCTTCCCTACTCTGATCCGGAGCGCCTGGTCACCCTGTATGAGCGGTCTGCCAGCGAAGGTTTGGGAATGTTCAACCCTGTTGCGGCCGGAAGCTTTTCCGAGTGGCAGCGCGCCGCTACAGGCGTGGAACAGATGGCCCTGGTATCGCCATTCCAGAACTACAACGTTTCCGCGGAAGGCGGAAAGCTCCCCGAACGCATCGACGCCGGATTCTGCTCCTGGAATCTGTTCTCGCTTCTTGGTGTGCAGCCGGCACTGGGCCGCACATTCGCTGAGGCAGACGATGAGCATAGTGCGCAATCGACTGTAATGCTGAGCGATGCATTCTGGCGCCGCCGTTATGCCGGGGACCCCGCAATCGTGGGCAAGACCATCTGGCTCGATGCAAAACCTTACACGGTGGTCGGAGTTCTTCCTGCGTCGTTTCTGTTCAACAGTGCATTCGGCGGCAATACTGTCCAAGTTTGGACGCCCGTTGGGCACGAGTTCCCCGAGGCTCTCCTGAAGGCGTACGACGATCACGAAGGAATTGTGATGGCGCGTCTGAAGCCCGGAGTAACGCTTCAATCCGTGCTTGCGCAGTTGGGCGCGGTGCAGGCTCAGATCAAGAAGGAGCACGCGGCTGGAGGAGTCAACGGCGCCGTCAATGGCCGCTCCATGCTCGACGACGCGGTTCACGATTACAAAACTCCACTTTACGCTCTGCTGGCCGCCACCGGCTGCGTGCTCCTCATCGCATGCATGAACGTAGCCAGCCTCTTGATTGCGCGCACGGCCGCCCGGGGCAAGGAGATGGCCATCCGCACCGCTCTTGGCGGCGGCCGCATGCGCCTGATGCGCGAGCGCCTGACAGAGAGCCTTCTCATCTCGGTAATGGCGGGAGCCGTGGGGATCGGCATCTCCTGGGCTGCGCTGCAGTTGCTTGTGAAGATGCGCCCCGACATGAACCGCGTCGAGTCGATCCGCATCGACGGTGGTGTGGCGCTGTTCACGATTGCGGCGATTGCATCCTGCGCACTGTTCGCGGGGCTGATTTCCGCGCTGGGCGCAGATGGGAAGAGACTGCTCAGCGCACTGCAGGAGTCGTCGCGAGCGAATCGCGGCAGCCATCAGCGCGCCACGCTGCGAAGGGTTCTGCTTGTCCTGGAAGTCAGCCTCACGGTCGTACTGTTGGCCGGGGCTGGTCTCCTGCTCAAGAGTTATCAGCGGTTACGCACCACCGACCTGGGCATTCCCATTAACAATGCACTCAGATTGCACGTGAGCCTGCCGGAGTCGCGTTACAAGGAAGAGGTGCAGCAGGTCGCATTTTTTGAACAGCTGATCGCCGGAGTGCGCGCGCTTCCGGGAGTGGAAGCAGCCGGCCTGGTCAGCACTGCGCCCGGCCAGGGCTGGGGCGGCGACTCGCTCGCGGATACCCTCGAGCAGCCCCGACGCCAGGAAGACCTACTCGACATACATCGGCGGGCCGCGGACCCAGGCTATTTCGCCGCTGCTCAAATCCCGCTGCTGCGAGGACGCATCTTCACATCTGACGAACGCCTCTCGCGGTCTGATGTGGCGTTGATATCTCTTTCTACCGCGCAACAGTTGTTCCCCGGTCAGGATCCAATCGGGAAACACCTGCACTTCGGATATAACAAAGACGTTTACGAAATCATCGGCGTAGTGGGCGACGTACGGTGGGATATCCACGAGCCACCCAAGCCCACCATGTATATGCCGCTGTATGGGCACGACTGGACCGGGGCAACAATCTTCGTGCGAGGGAGAAATGTTGAGTCGCTGGCAATGCCGATTGAGAACGTAGTGGGGCGGCTCGATCGCGATCTGCCAGTCTCGAACGTCATGACGTTCCGTGAGAGTATCGCAAAATCGACGATTGACTCACAGTTCGACTCACTGCTCATCCTGAGCTTCGCGGTCATTGCTCTCATTCTTGCAGGAGCCGGTCTCTATGGTGTGCTTGCTTATCTGGTTACGCAGCGAACTGGGGAGATCGGGATTCGCATGGCGCTGGGCGCGCCGCGGAAGCAGGTGATGCGCCTCATGCTACTCGACGGACTGCGGCCTGCACTGATCGGCCTGGTGCTGGGTCTCGCGGGATCGGCAGCAACAGGCCGCCTCATCGCTTCCATGCTTTTCGATACGAAGCCGCTGGATGCGGGCATCTATACCGCCGTCGCGGCAACCCTTCTGGTTGTCGCCGGAATTGCCTGCATGCTGCCGGCGTGGCGCGCAAGCCGCATCGATCCCATGCAGGCGCTTCGCACCGAGTAAGGAGATCTCATGCGCTGGCTCGCTCGATTGACACACAGATTCCCCACGCTCTTCTATCCTGGGCTCTGAGTTTCCCCTTGCACTTCTACAACAGGTCGTATTACTCTCCACTTGTAGAAGTGAAAGGGGACGGTTTTGACTGGACGCATCGAACTTCCGCAGGGCACGCTCGACCTGCTTATCCTGCGTACTCTTTTGCCTGGACCGCAGCATGGTTGGGCCATCTCAGAACGCGTGCAGCAGGTCTCCAGCGAGGTGCTCAGCATCCAGCAGGGGTCGCTCTATCCCGCGCTGCATCGTCTGGAGCGCCGCGGGTGGATTAAGGCTGAGTGGGGCACATCCGATAACAATCGCCGCGCCAAGTACTACGAGCTCACGCGCACGGGGAGGAAGCAGCTGGATGCGGAGACCGAGGCGTGGCGCAAGCTTGCCGTCGCTGTCGAACAGGTTCTGGAAGGCGCCTGAGAAGGAGCGTGAAGCCATGCTGGATGATCTCCGCTATCGCACCCGCGCGCTGATTCACCACAAGCAGATCGAAGACGAGCTCGACGAAGAGCTTCGCTTTCACTTCGATCGTCAGGTCGAGAAACTCATGAGGTCCGGCATGTCAGAACAGGAAGCTAAGCGCCAGGCCCGCCTATCTTTTGGCGGACACGAACAGGTGAAAGAAGACTGCCGCGATGCGCGCGGCACCGGCCTTATCGAACTCACCATCGACGACACGAAGTATGCGCTGCGCCAACTCGTGGCCAATCCCACGTTTGCGATTGTGATGATCGCGACGCTCGCACTCAGCATCGGGGCCAACAGCGCCATTTTTAGCGTGATCAACGGAGTGCTGCTCAAGCGTTTGCCTTACGATCAGCCCGAGCGCCTGGTACGGGTATTCCTTACGAGCCAGGAATTCCCGAAGTTTCCGCTCAACCCGTGGGACTTCCTCGATTTCCGTGCACGCAATCATTCGTTCGAATCGATGGCGGCATTCACACGCGGCGACGTGCAGCTTTCGGGCGATGGCGAGCCGGTGCGTTTGAACGGCTTCGGCATCACCTCCGGATACTTCCGGGTGCTGGGCCTCCATCCGCAGCTCGGGCGCGAGTTCGACTTCCAGGCCGAAGTGCCCGGCAATGGATTGCAGGTGGTCCTGAGCGACCGTCTCTGGCGGACGCGCTTTGGCGCCGACCCTAACATCATTGGGCGCAAGATCACGCTCAACATGCAACCATTCACAGTGATTGGTGTGATGCCGCCGGGAACTGAGCATCCGGGAAACGTCTATCACTCGGTTGCATATGGCGAAAGCGTGGATGTGTGGTGGCCGTTCTCGTTTGGGGGAAACTCGAACCAACGCGGCTCGCACTATATTGAAGGCATTGCGAGGCTGAAGGCGGGCGTGAGCGTTCAGCAGGCGCACGACGAGATGAACGCCATCATGGCGCAGATTGGTCGCGAGCACTCCGCGGACGGAACCGGCTGGCGCGTCCTTCTCATTCCGCTTTATTCCGAAGTTGTGGGCAATACGCGACGGATGCTTCTTGTTTTGCTCGGCGCGGTCGGTATCGTGCTGCTGATCGCTTGCGCTAATGCGGCGAATCTGCTGCTGGCGCGAGCATCGGCGAGGCAGCGTGAGATTGCCGTACGGCTGGCGCTGGGCGCGCCGAGGCTGCGCGTGATTCGCCAGCTCATCACGGAGAGCTTGATCATCTCGCTCACCGGCGGAGTGCTCGGGCTGGCTCTGGCATTCGGCGGAGTGCGCGGTCTTGTCTCGCTGCTGCCCGCTGACTTCCCGCGCGCGCATGATATTCATGTCAGCTGGCCTGTGCTGGGATTCACATTGCTGATCAGTGTTCTTACTGGAATCTTGTTTGGGCTCGCGCCTGCACTGCAGGCTTCGCACACCGATCCGAAGACCGGTCTGCAGCAAGGCAGCCGAAGCTCTACCGCCACGCGCCCTCAGAACCGCCTGCGCAATGCGCTCGTTGTCGCAGAAGTCAGCCTTGCATGTGTGCTTCTGATTGGTGCGGGGCTGATGCTGCGGACGTTCCTGAATCTCCTCCATCTCAATCCGGGGTTCAGCGAAGACCGCGTGCTCACCGCCAGCCTGTCTCTTCCACACCAGCGCTACAAGACCGGCGAGCAGACTGCGCAGTTCTACAGCCGGCTGAGCTCAACGCTGAGCCAGTTGCCTGGAGTGGTGAGCGCCGGCGCGGGCAGCGATCTGCCATGGACAGGCTACGACGAAAACAACGGCGGATGGACTATCGAGGGGAAGAAGCCCGACCCGCACAATGAGACTCACGCGCGGTATCACATGGCCACTCCAGGCTACTTTAGCGCCATGGGGATTCCGCTGCTCGAGGGGCGCTTCTTTACGGAGGCCGATAAGAAGGGCGCGCCGTGGGTGCTCATCATCAACTGGGCCATGGCGCAGAAGTACTGGCCCGGCGAAGACGTTATCGGAAGGCGCATCAGCTTCGAAGACAACCCCAAGAAGGATGAGGACTGGATGACTGTGGTTGGCGTGGTGGGCGATGTGAAAGACCAGCCCAACAGTCCTGCGGCCGAACCGGCCTTCTGGTGGTCGGAGTACCAAGCGTCGGAGTCCGATATGTCGATCGCCATTCGCACGCAATCCGATCCGCGTCAGGTGGCGGATGGATTGCGCAACGCGGTGCACCAACTCGATCCAGAGTTGGCCGTGGCCGACATCAAGCTGATGAATCAGGTTGCGGACGCATCGATCTCGACGCCGCGATTTACGTTTGTGCTGGTGGGACTTTTCGCCGCGCTCGCCGTGGTGCTCGCCGGTATCGGCGCTTACGGAGTGATTGCATACACCGTCGCGCAGCGGAGTACTGAGTTCGGCCTCAGGGTCGCGCTCGGCGCTCAGCGCGGCGATCTCCTGCGGATGGTGCTCGTTCACAGCGCAAAGCTCGCGGTGCCGGGAACCATTATCGGCGTCGCGCTGGCGCTTAGCCTGGGCCGCGTGATGCAGACGCTGATTTACGGCGTGAGCACTGCCGACCCGCTCATATACGGATGCGTGATCCTCATGGTGCCCGCGGTTGCGCTGCTCGCTTCGTACGTGCCGGCGCGCAGGGCTGCTCGAGCCGACCCTATGCAAACCCTCCGGGCGGAGTGAGACTGGGGCCGCGCCGCGACCGCGGCCCCCGCCTTCCTATACCTTGTTCTCTGCCTTTTGTGATTCCCGGCACAGCCCTGCGGCCCTTTTCCGACCTAGCCTGAAGTGTCGCTCCGTCGAGCGCGGCAAGGATGGAATCAGGCAGTGGCGAGCGTTCTGGAACCGCCGCAATTAACGTCAGAGATTTCTGCCACTCCACCACCGCCGCCGCGCAAGCCTGCTTCGATTGATGGCTTCCCGCAGGTAAATCCATGGATCGTCGCAATCAGC
Source organism: Occallatibacter riparius (assembly GCF_025264625.1). Classification (NCBI taxonomy): domain Bacteria; kingdom Pseudomonadati; phylum Acidobacteriota; class Terriglobia; order Terriglobales; family Acidobacteriaceae; genus Occallatibacter; species Occallatibacter riparius. The sequence continues at coordinate 3,048,259 of NZ_CP093313.1, read as the reverse complement.
GTGATGCTGGCGACATTCATGGAGGTGCTCGACACCTCCATCGCATCCGTCGCGCTGCCGAACATTGCTGGATCGATGGGAGCGTCGAACTCCGAGGCCACGTGGGTTCTCACCACATACCTGATTGCGAATGCGGTGGTTCTTCCGGCCAGCAACTGGTTCGGCCTGCGCTTCGGACGCAAGCGGTTTCTGCTTACGTGCGTGGTGTTGTTCATCGTTTCGTCGTTCATGTGCGGCGCGGCGCCGTCGCTCGCTTTTCTACTCATCGCGCGCGTGCTGCAGGGCATAGGCGGCGGAGCGCTGCAGCCCACCGCACAGGCCATCCTGCTGGAAAGCTTCCCGCCGAAAAAGCGCGGGGCTGCCATGGCGGTATATGGATTCGGTGTGGTGGTTGCGCCGGTTCTGGGTCCAACGCTGGGCGGCTGGCTCACCGACGCATACTCATGGCGCTACGCGTTCTACATCAACATTCCGGTTGGCTTGCTGGCGATCTTCATGATCAGCCGCTTTGTGCATGATCCGCATTACATCAAGAACGCCAAAGCTGGGCCCTTCGACAATCTCGGTTTCGGACTGCTCTGCCTTTGGACGGGCTGCCTGCAGATCATCCTCGATAAAGGCCAGGAGGTCGACTGGTTCAGTTCCACATGGGTGCGCTGGGCGGCCGTCACTCTCGCCGTGTCCTTCGTGTGGTTTGTGGTGCACTCGTGGCGCGCGCGGGCTCCACTGGTTGACCTGCACATCATCACGCGTAACTGGAATTTCGGCATTGGGTGCATTCTCATTTTCCTGCTCGGATTCGTGCTCTACATCCAGGTCGCAATGGTGCCGCTCTTCTACCAGGAACTCCTCGGCTACACTGCGCTCACTGCGGGCATCATTGTGGCGCCGCGCGGTCTCGGCTCGATGTGTGGCTTGCCTATGGTTGGGCTGTTGTCGCAGCGCTTCGACAATCGCTGGCTGCTCTTCATCGGGTTCGTTATCTTCAGTCTGTCTTCGCTGGCGCTGTCTTCGCTGAATCTCGGCATTGGGCCTTACACGCTGCTCATTCCTATCGTCGCCACGGGCTTCGGCATGAGCTTTCTATTTGTGCCCATCGGCAACATGTGCACTTCGACTGTAAGCAATGAAGAAATGGGGAACGCGACAGGCATTTTTAACCTGCTGCGCAACATTGGCGGATCGGTCGGAATCGCTATCGCCTCTACGGAGTTAGTACGCCGAACGACATTCCACCAGGCGCGGTTGGTCGATTCGCTTCATCCGTCCGATCCTGCTCTGCAGCAGCACCTGCACAGCTTCACGGGATACTTTGGGATGCACTTCGGATGGGCCAACGGGAAGCCGCTCGCGCTCGCGTCCATCTACAGCCTGGTCATGCAACAGGCGCTGCTCATCTCATTTACTGAGATCTTCCTGGGCTGCGCGATCGTCGCCGGCTTTGCCGCGATCGTTGGATGGTTGTTCCGCAAGGTGACGTTTCATCACGTGGATCCTGAAAAATCGATGCATTAACCAGACGACTCATGCTCCAAGCTCGTAGCCGGTAGCCCGTAGCTGACTGGATCAGCTAAAGGCTACCGGCTGATGGCTACTGGCACGACTATCTTCTGTTTCGTGAGCACAAATCCGGACCACTACAGCGGTCTATCCGTCCAGAGCGCTTTGTCGGCGATTGACTTAACCGGATATAGCTTTCCTTGCAGCAGCTGCTCCACCTTGGGCTGGTTCGCGTCCTGGGCGAAGATCCACTTGCGCGCGCCGGTGCCCCACATCTGCTGCACTTGCGCGTCGTTCAGGAAGATCTTCGGCGCGTCAGGCCAGCACGATCCCCACACCAGCGATGAACCCTGGCCGTTGGGCGAGCATGGCTGCATGACTACATATGCCGGCTTACGTAGGAAATTGTGCGTGTAGAACACGACTGACGAGGCGTCCGATTGGTCGCCGTAGATGATGAAGGAATCGGACGGGGAGGCCTTCTGCACAATCACGTCGGCCAGTTGCTTCGAGCTCAGCATGGGATCGAACCGCGCGAACGCGATGTGCGCCGCGACGAGAAACAATGCGCTCGTCACCGCCAGCACTGTTGTTGCGGCTACATGCTTGCGCCGCAAACGGAGGAACCAGCTCACCGCCGGACCCACGAGCAACGTAATGGCGGCGATGATTGCCGGTAGCCGCAGCGCAGCGAACGAAGGTCCGGTCAGGTCGAAGAAGTGCGACGTGGCGAGCGTGTAGTTACCCACATCGCGGTGCGCGAGCAGGGTGCCGATATCAGATACGTAGGGCAAATTGCGCGACTCCCACAGGCCCCACGACAACGCTGCTGCCGCCGCCACGCCCGCCATGGCGAACACCGCCTGCCCGCCTGTCAGCCACCGGGTGCTCAGGAGCGGCTTGCCTTCGTCGGATCCGCGCCGCTCTTCGGTTGCCGCAACAATGGCCGCGGTCAGAATGAGCAGCGCAGGCCACGCTGGAAACGTGTAGTACTCCTGATTGGTGGAGAGCGAAAAGAAGAGCAACACGAAGGCGGAGTAGCACCCCAGCAGCCATGCCGAGCGCACGCGGAATTTGAGCCGCGCGACATAGCTGGCCACATCTTCCCGTTCGGCGTGATCAAGATAGAAGTCCACCGTCTGGCCGGCATCGCGGCGCAGGTGCTGCATCCAGTTCTTGCGCGTCCGCCACGCTGCCACAAGCAACGCCGGCAGAAACAGACTCCAGGGGAAGAGCCACACGAGATGGCCGAGCCAGTACCAGATCACCGGCATGCGGTTGTAATCGTGCGGGAACCGCGTGCCCAGGAAGCGGAACACGTGCTCGTTGAGGAAGTAGAAGTACCAGAAGCCGTGCACATTGCCGGGCGTGGGATGATTGCCCACCGGGTTCCCTTGGTCAGGATTCGCCAAGCCCGCGAGCACATGCCAGGGCGCCGCGATCAACAGGAACAACAGCGCGCCCGTGAACGGCTTCATGCTGCGCCAGCGGCGCCACAGTCCGCTGAGCATCAGAACGGGGACAGCCGCAGCCACAAAGAAGACAGGGGCGATCAGTCCCTTCGTCAGCGTAGCCAGCGCCAACGCCGCCCACATGCCGTAAAAGCGCATCGGCCTGTAGCTCTCGAATCCTGTGATGAAGCTGTAGAGCGCAAACATCAGCAGAAAGCTCAGCAGCGCCTCGGGGATCGAAAACCTGGTGAAGAGGAAGATGCCGATGGATGTGAGTACGCCCAGCGCGGCGTAGAAGCCTGCGCGACGGCCCCACGCGCGCCGGGCCCACAGCCAAGCCAGAATCGCGCAGCCGAGTACGGCCAGCGAATTCGCGAGATGCGCTGCAAAGACGTTCTGCCCGAAGATCTTGAAGAATCCTGCAGCGAGCCAATATGGCAGCGGGGCCTTTTCGAGATAGCGCACGCCGTTCACGTAGAGCGTGACCAGGTCACCCGTCTCCGCCATGCGCTGCGCGGCTTGCGCATGCGAGGCGTCCACGTCGTCAAGCAGCGGCGGCGTGAAGAGCGAACCAAATTGTACGGAAAGAAAAATCAACGCCAGCAACACCCATGCGGCGAAAGTGGATGGCCTGCCCTGGGTGCGGCTCTGCGTGTCGGAATCTCTATTCATTCGTCCTGCGTCTAGCATGTTCCAGAATATCAGCAGGGTGAGACGGCGTTCCGTAATGGAAGATGCGCGAGCGGCGGATACGTTCTGGAACGGCGCCCGCCCGATCCGCGTACCAACTGCATGCGTGTCCGCCGTCGCATTGTTGCAACTGGGCTCGCAGCAATAACGATGTGGCTGCTCGTCTGCATCCTGGCGGGCATCTTTGCTGCTGAGGGGGCTCTGCATCCCGGGCGCAATCCGCTGACCGGGAATCTGCGGGAGCGTGCCGTCGAGCTCGCAGCCGAGAATCACGGCCTGCTTGCCGATGTGTCGATCACTGCCGGGGATGGTTCGACTCTGCGCGCCTGGAGCATCGTTCCCGCGAGCCGCAACGGGGATGCCGTCATTCTGCTGCACGGCCAGGCAGACAACCGCGCCGGATTGCTTGGCCCTGCTGGTCTGCTGCTCCGGCATGGCTATGCAGTTCTGCTGCCGGATGCGCGCGCTCATGGCGAGAGCGGCGGCGCGATCGCCACTTACGGCGTGCTCGAGGCCGACGACATCCATCGCTGGGTTGCGTGGATGAGGAATGCCGAGCAGCCGCGCTGCGTTGACGGTATTGGCGACTCCATGGGCGCGGCCGAGCTTCTGCGTTCGCTGGAAGTGGAACACGGCTACTGCGCCGTGGTCGCCGAGTCGTCCTTTTCGAGCTTTCGCGAAGTGGCCTACGACCGGATGGGACAGTGGTTCGGAACTGGCCCGTGGATCGGCCGCACGATTCTGCATCCGGCCGTGGACTTGGGCTTTCTCTATGCGGGGGTGAAGTATGGAATGAACCTCGACAGAGCCTCGCCGTTGCACGCCGTTGCTGCAAGCGCAACGCCAGTCCTGCTCATCCACGGACTCGCTGATACCAATATTCCGCCGCGCCACTCGGAGCAGATCAAGCGCGCACAACCTGGCGTCGCACTGTGGGAACCACCGCATGCCGATCATTGCGGCGCCTCATCCGCAGACCCTGCCGGGTATGAGGCACATGTGATCGGGTGGCTCGTCGCCCACGATGCTCACTGAACGGCTCTGCGGCCGATCATCGTTAACCCACCACGAACCCTCGTCGTGTATGTTGACCTGAGAGACGCTTTCAGAGGAGACCTTCTTCCGCGCATGCCTGTCTTTGCCGCCATTGATGTCGGTTCCAACTCCTGCCGTCTCAAGATTGCCCGCGTCGTCGCTCACCGCCTCAAGACGCTGCACGAAGACCGCGAAGTTACGCGTCTGGGCGCTAGTGTTTTCGAATCCGGGCTGGTCTCGCCGGAAGCCATGGCTGCCACGCTGCGCTCGCTCAAACGGTTCCAGCGTGCGGTGCAGACCCACGCGGCAGACCGCGTTCGCGTTGTAGCCACCAGCGCCATGCGCGACGCTCGCAACGGAGAGGCCTTCCAGGCCTGGGTGAAGGCTGAAACCGGCTGGACGCTGGAAGTCATCTCGGGGCTTGAAGAAGGCCGGCTCATCCATCATGGCGTGATGGCCGGCGAGCCCGCCGCCACGGGCCGCGTGCTGCTCATTGACTTGGGCGGTGGCAGTTGCGAAATCACGCTGAGCGACCACAAGCGTATCAAGGAAACCGTCAGCCTGCCGCTCGGCGCTGTCCGGCTGACGCAGCAGTTTCTGTCGGAAGACCCGCCTACGCCGGAAGGCCTGGGCCAGATGCGTCAGCTCATCGCCCGCGAGCTGCGCCGTGCGCGCCGCCGCGTCCACGCTGAAGACATCAACCATGTCATTGCTACATCGGGCACAGCGGCCGCACTCTCTGACGCGTGTGCTGCTCTGGCGAATTCCGCCAAGCCCGCGCGGAAGGCCGTTGGTAAGCAGGGCCGCGGCATGGCCCAAGCCATTGCGCGCGCCGGAGTAGCTGCGGGTATTGCGCCCACGGCGCTGGTGCGCAAACTCGCCGCGCGCATGGAGAAGATGCAACTGCCGGAGCGCGAAGCCATTCCCGGCATCGGCCCGCGCCGGGCCGAGATCATCATCGCCGGCTCGCACGTGTTCTCTGAGATGCTGGAGAGCTTCTCGCTGCCTGGATTTCGCTACTCACCGCTTGGCCTGCGTGATGGATTGCTGGCGCAGATGCTTGCTGAGTTCGACACTCGCGCCAGCGGCCACAAGGAATTCGAGAAGGAGCGCTGGGAATCGGTTCTGTCGACGGCCCGCCGTTATGGCGTGGAGGTGCGAAGCAACGATCCGGTTCGTGAGCACGCGCTGCAGCTCTTCCGGGAGATGCGCGCATTGCACGAATTGCCCGCCGAATACGAGAACCTGCTCGGGGCGGCGGCTGTGCTGCGCGATACCGGAAAGTACATCAACCATCAGGGCCATCATCGGCACACGCAGTACATCATTTCGAGCTCTGAGATGTACGGCTACACGCCGGTGCAGCGAACCATCATCTCGGCGATTGCTCGGTATCTGGGCAAGAGCCGGCCGCAGCCCTCTGATCGAGCCCTGCGCAACATTCCGACTGAGGAGCACAAGAGCGTGACACGCGCCGTGGTGTTACTGCGGCTTGCGGTCGCGCTCAACCAGGACCGCGCCAGTGATGTGCTTCGCGTAACGGCGCGCGTGTATCCCAAGCGCATTTACATCGACATCAAGCCGGGACGCACGGGCGCGGAACTCGAACTGTGGTCGCTTCGCAAAGAGGCTGACTACTTCCGCGAGGTCTTCGGCCGCGAGCTCTTTCCCGCACTCTCGTAGATGAGGCGCGCGGTGCGCGGATCGATAAGCCACTGCAGGCGGGGCGGATGATTTTCCATATCCACGCGCGCAACGGATGCCTTGCGCATACGGATGGCCGCAGGACCGTTGCCGGTGATCATGGCGCCGAGAAACTGGAACATGCTTGGGTTGTGCCCGACCACCAGCACCCCTTCGCGGCCATCTCTTTCGTACTTCGCCAGAAGATCCTGAAACGCGGCGTAGGGAGAATTCGGCAGCAGCGCTGTGCTGGTGTCGACCTTGGAGTCGAATCCCAGTTCGGTGCCCACGAACTGCGCCGTCTGCAGGGCGCGCTTCAGCGGGCTCGATACGACCGTGTCAATCTGCACTTTCAGGGCGCTCAGGGTGCGCGCCATCAGCATGCACTGATCCTTGCCTTCTTTGATAAGGGCCCGCTTGGCATCAAGTATCGGATTCTCGCGGCGAAGTCCTGCATTGGCGTGCCGCATAAGATAAACGTTCATAGTGAATCATTCCCTCGGAAACAGGAATGCTCCTTTTATAGTAGGGAGCAATATTAACACGTTTGTAACTTTCGTTGGTTAAAGCCGAACTCCCGTTGCCAGGTCCTGATTTGGGGATTGCGGCAGCACCCACAGCTGGCTGGTGAGCAGCCCGCGCAGGAAGCGGCGTTCCGTCGCCCGCTGGAATCCGGCAGCTTGCAGCGCTGATTGCCAGTCTGGCAGGCGCTCCACTTGAAGGCCCGTCAGCACGCGGAAAGCCCAGTAAAGGAACGAGACTACCGGCCGTGCCACCCATCGGCCGAAGGCGTTGTGAGGTATGGCGAACTCCGAAATTACCCAACGCACGCCCGGCTGCAGGTTCGCCCGCAGCCGCTCTGCAAGTCTTCGCACATCGTCGGCCGTCAGGCAATCAAGGAAGAAGTGCGTGACAATGAGGTCATATTCTGCCTCTTCGCGCGGAGTCCACACGCGAACATCGCGCGCCTGTGTGCGAACTCGCACAGCGCCGGCGCCGGCTCTGAACTTAAGGCTTTCCAGCATCGCCTCGCTCACGTCGATGGCATCTACGCATACTGCTGCATTTCGCTTGAGCAGTGCAGCCGTAAATCGACCGTCTCCATCGCCCAGCACCAGCGCACGTCGGGCGTCTGCGAGTTCCGGCAGAAATGCACGTCGGCAGCGGTCGAGATAAGGGCCAAAGCTCAGCCACTCCATCCAGCGATAAAGGCCAGCCAGCCTGTCGAAGTTCAGCTTGGGCGTTTCACTTTCCTGATCCGTCATTCCTGCAGGGAATCTGCTCTTCGCCTGTTCCATCAGCGCATCAACTCAATGGGAAGCAGCGCCAGTGGTGTCAGCAGTACCAGGTCGGCTGCGGCGCGCAGCGTCACTGCATCCATCCGGTCTCGCAGCGTGTCCAGCCACGCCAGCAGTAGCGCACTCACCGCAACCAACGCCAGCAACAACGCCGGGCGCGGCTGCAGCGCTCCGAGCCCCAAACCGCAAAGGCCGCACGCAAGAGCCAGTCGCAGAGCAATCCGCTTCACGCCGCTCTCAGAGCCGGGAAGCTGCGCCCACTCTTCCCAGCGGCCGATCGCCTTCACATTCAGCCATGCGAGCATCGCAAATGCCGCCGCGGGCAGGACTAGTAAGGCGCACATCTTCGTCAGTCCCGTTGGCGCAGAGGGAAGCACAGGCAGCACGCAGCCGGCGCTGAAGATCACTCCAACCACGAACTCGCGCGAGACACCGCCGATTCGCCCGCGCAGCCAATCCATCCAACGCGGGCTTCGACCGCCATGCACGCCCGAGAAGTACGCCAGGGTGGCTAATCCGATCAGGGAATCGCGCCGCAGAGCGGCAGCGTGCAGCCGCGACAAGACCATGCATCCAGCCGCGACGGTTGCAGTAGCCGCCAACACGGTGAACAGCCGGCGGTGCCGCCAGTGGAACCAGTGGCGCTCTTGCAGGTTATGTCTGCCTGCATCGCGAAGTCCGGTCCACGCGTCGAGTAGGCGATCAACCAAATAGATTGCCCAGACCACCAGTGCCAGCACGACAATCATCGCCTGCGACACACGCACCCGCGCTGCCCATGCCAACGCACAAGCCCATGCCGCCGCCACTGAGGGGGCGTCAAGGCTGGCGAGATGCCAGTACTTCAATGCTGCGGGACCGCTCCAGGCCGCAGGCCGTGCGAATGCCTCGGCCGCGGGCGGATTGAGGGGAACCAATGCCACTTCCCCTATTTTAATCGTTTCTTACATTGCCTGACGCGGGCAGCCGCCCTAGGCCATCGCGGTTTGCTCTACCAGGTTACGGATCTTCGCATCGACCTCGCCATCTTTCATGAAGAACGGCGTGCGCAGGCATTGCACGATAAGTTCCTGCGTCTCATGCGAATAGTTCCAACACACCTCAATACCGAACAGCGATGCCGACCCGGAGTTCCCGCTCAGTGGAATTCCCGCCGTACGGGCGCGGCTTGCCAAAATCTCATAACGTTCAGGTGTGACACCCTTGAAAGTCTGTGGTGCTGAAATTCCCACGGATACTCCTCTACTGCAATTACTTCCCTGCCTCAGGCCCGAAACAACAAAGGGCCTCCCCATGACTTTCGCTCAACAAAATGGATGGGGTGCACCGCAAAGGCGGGAACAACCAGATGATATCACCGGGGTTCTGCGCCCCAATTCCACCAAAGTAACGACAGCCGCGATACCCTCGGTCGCAGTCGGCCCGCCCGTTCTCTAAGGTTTTTCTAATCTGCGCCGATAACTTCCCCATCGAGGACCTGCTCCCCATGCCGCAGACGCTCAAAACCACATACTTGTTGGCCTCCAATGAGCCCGCGTTGCTCGCGAATGTGGAGCGGGTCCTTGCCTCATCTGGCGCGGAGGTTCGCATAGTCCTGTCGCCTGAAGCTGCGCTTGAAGCGATGATCGGCCCGCACGCGCCCGCCGCTGCGTGGATTGACGCGCGCCTGCCGGAGCTGGATCTGGGACGTTTCCTCGCCACGGCCCGCGCAGAGGCGGGCGGCCGATGCCCCATCGTCCTGTTTTCGGACACAATCTCTGACGAAGTTAAGAGCCGTCTTGAGGAAGGGGTGCTCAACGACGTTCTGCCCACCACGATTACCGCAGGCCAGCTCGCTGTGCGCCTCGATATGCTTCTGCGTGCGGATCGGCGCGAGCGCGAACTCGATCACCTCCGTGACGAGATGGCACGCGATGACCGCACCGACCGGCTCACCGGTGTCCATTCCCGCGAGGCCATACTGGCCGCGCTCTTCCGCGAAACAGATCGCGTGCAGCGCATGAAGACTTCGCTTTGCGCGATCCTCTTCGATATCGACGACTTCGGCCACTGGAACACCGAGCTTGGCAGCGCCCCGTGCGACCAGCTCCTTGTTGACGTGGCGAAGCGCGTCGCTCGCCTTCTGCGCAGCTACGACCTGCTCGGCCGCGTCGGGAAGGATGAGTTCCTCGCCGGCCTGCCGGGCTGCACTGTGGTCAACGCTGTCCTGCTTGCCGAGCGCATCCGCGACGAGGTCTTCGGCCTCCCCTTCACCGCCGGCGGCAGAGCGGTCCGCCTCAGCGCATGCTTCGGCATCGCTCCGAGCAACGGCCGTTCGCCTGTCGTGGTTTTGCGGGAAGCGGAAGAAGCGCTGCGCCTGGCGCGGGCTAGCGGTCCAGAGACCATCCAATGCGCCGCCGGCCTTCCCCAGGCGTCACCTGCCCCAACCGCCTTTCTGGCGACGGACGATAAGTTCTGCTGGTAGTTCGAAGCCTTGGTCCGACCCCGAATTGCATCGATGCAAATCAAAATATCCTGGGCGCCTCTGACGATGGCAACCTCGCTCGATGCATTCGCATCTCTGGCGTGAGTAAGTAGTCGAGCACGGTTGCCCGCATAATGCATTTGCATCATTGAGTCTTCCATCCGCACCAACAACCAGGATCTCAATGAAATGGCCTCAAGTACGCAAACAATAAGTCGCCTCACGACATTATGGGAGACTCCCAAAACCGTCTACGGATGGTTTGCTACCGTCGACCACAAGACGCTCGGCATCCGCTACCTGGTTACCGCGTTCTCGTTCCTTGTGATCGGAGGCCTCGAGGCGCTGGTGATGCGCCTGCAGCTGACGCGATCCGACATGGCGGTGCTTACCCCTGAGGAATACAACCAGATATTCACCCTCCATGGCGTGACCATGATCTTCTGGTACGCCTCGCCCATCCTCTCGGGCTTCGCCGTCTTCCTGGTGCCGCTGATGATCGGCGCGCGCGACATGGCGTTCCCGCGCCTCAACGCCTTCACATACTGGACCTTCCTGCTTTCCGGAATCCTGCTCTACGTATCGCCTCTCATCGGGCAGGCGCCGCATGCCGGCTGGTTTTCTTATGTCCCTTACACGCTGACCAAGTATTCGCCCGGCATGGGTATGGACTTTTACGCCGCTTCGCTGGTGCTCCTCACAATCTCCACCACAGGCGGTGCGATCAATTTCATCGTGACCATTCTGCGGCTCCGCGCCCCGGGCATGGCTATCAGCCGCATGCCGCTGTTTCTCTACAGCACAGGCACCATCTCGTTTGTGATCCTCTTCTCGCTTCCCTCGCTCACAGCGAACTGCATCTTCCTCGAGCTTGACCGCAGGTGGGGCACACACTTTTTCCGTATCGCTGGTGGCGGCGACACCTTTCTATGGCAGCAGTTGTTCTGGTTCTTCGGTCATCCCTGGGTCTATGTCATCTTCCTGCCGGCAACCGGAATGCTGTCGATGATTGTGCCTGTCTTCTCGCGACGCCCGATCGTCGGATATCCGTTTGTCGCGATCGCTACGGTACTCACAGGCGTTGTGGGCTTCGGCGTGTGGCTTCATCACATGTTCACGGTGGGCATGTCTGACATTGCCATGAGCATCTTCTCGGCAGGCAGCATGACGGTCAGCGTGTTCACCACGATTCAGGTATTCGCATGGCTGGCGACAATATGGCGCGGGCGGCCGGTTGCAACGGCATCCATGTACTACGCAGTGGGATCGATCGTGCTGCTGGTCATCGGCGGCTTGAGCGGGGTGTTCACCGGTGTCATCCCGGCGGACTGGCAGGCGCACAACTCGTATTTCGTGGTCGCGCACATTCACTACGTCCTGATCGGCTCGAATATGTTCCCGGTGTTTGCCGGGTTCTACTACTGGCTGCCCAAGATGATGGGCCGCAGGATGAACGAGAAGCTCGGCAAGATCAGCTTCTGGGTGATGTTCATCGGATTCAATCTGGGCTTCTTCCCGATGCACAATCTCGGCCTGCTGGGAATGCCGCGCCGCATCTACACCTATCCGGCCGGCGCGGGGTTTGACGGACTCAACGAGCTGGTCACATTTGGCGCGTTCGTGCTCGGCATCGGCATACTGATCAGCATCATTAACTTCTTCCATTCGTTGCGCGCGGGCGCTCCGGCCGGCGAGAACCCCTGGAATGCCGACACGCTCGAATGGTCCACCACATCGCCGCCGCAGGTCTACGGCTCTGAGCACATTCCGGTAGTCGTGTCGCGTCATCCGCTTTGGGATGAATTCGAAGAGGAAGACGATCCTGACGATGATCGCGTGCTCGACTGGGGCCGACTGACGCCGACGACCACCGCGCTCGACGCGATTCCGGCGGGTATCGCAACGATTCCAGCGGACTCGCTTGCGCCGCTGTGGATGAGCCTGGCGCTGTTCGCGTTTTTCCTTTTCGTCATCTACCAGATGCTTTGGTGGATGGTGGCATCGGTCATCGTCACTTTCCTCGTCGGCTGCTATTGGATGTGGCCTCACGTTGAGAAGGAGGTAGTGGAATGAGCACCGTCCAGATACCTCCGCCGCAAGTCAAAGTGGCGACACTGCCGATCGATCAGAAGCGCGGACTCAATGCGATGTGGTGCGTGATTGCAACGGAGTTCATGCTCTTCGTCTCCATGTTCGGCGCGTACTACTATCTTGGTTCGAACAAGGACCGCTGGGCAGATCACGTTGCGCCGAAGTATTGGCTCGCGTTGATCCTGATGGCGATTCTGCTTGCCAGCAGCGCGGTGCTGATGTGGGGCGAGAAGCAGGCCGAGGCGGAGCGGTTCAGCATGGCGCGCATCGCCTGCTGGATCACCATTCTCATCGGCGCCGGATTCATGGCGCTGCAGGGCTATGAATACAGCGTGGAATGGAAAGATGAGACTCCCTACAGCGATTCCTACGGTTCGATCTTCTACACCATCACCACCCTGCACGCGCTGCACGTAATTGCGGGACTATTGATGCTGCTATACATCGGCGTCATGCCTCGCTATGGCTGGACCCGCCGAACGCCGCACAAGCCCTACAAGACGGTCGCAATGTACTGGCACTTTGTCGATGCAGTGTGGGTGCTGATCGTGCTTCTGCTCTACATTATTCCGAACATCCAGAGGTACATGCATGTCCACCACTGAGCCCAACCTGCATGTGCGCGAGGGAAAACCGGTGCCGCCGCGCCGGCTCTTGTTCGGCACCGCCACCGCCGCAGTCGCATGGGTCCTTCTGGGATGCGCCGACATCGTCATCACGTGGCGCGCATGCATGGTGCAGGAAGACTATGGCATTCCAACCCCGCGGCCCGATGTGCGAATCCTCTACTTTGTTGTTGCGCTCGCACTGCTGGCCATCACCGTCTTTGCGGGCGTCACCTCATATCGTACGTGGCGCTTCTTATCGGAGCAGCGTCATGTGCTCGACTCGCAAGCAGTGCAGCGGCGCGAGTTCCTCGCGATTGGCGGAGTAATCGTGGCCGTCACCATGGGCATGGGAATTTTGTGGCTGGCATTGCCGCCCCTTTTTCTCGATCTGTGCTGGAGGGCGCGATGAACGTACGCGCATGCTTCGCATCACTGGCCTGCATGGCGATGTGCGCCGCATTGGCCGGATGCAATGAAGGCAAGACAACGCGCGAGGTAGCAGTGGGGCAGCTTGGCAACTCTGCGCACGGACAGCAACTCATTCAGAGCTACGGCTGCGGCGCGTGCCACATGATTCCGGGCGTGCATGGTGCGCGAGGCAAGGTGGGGCCGCCGCTGATGTTCTTCTCTGAGCGCAGCATGATCGCCGGCGAGCTGCCCAACACGCCGTCTAATCTCAAGCACTGGATTCAACACCCACGAGAAGTTGAACCGAAGACAGCAATGCCTGAGCTGGGAGTTACGCAGGATGAAGCTAACGACATCGCTGCTTATCTCTACACCCTGAGAGGACGGGAAGGAACATCATGGATCGACTGATTCCAATTCTCGGGCGCGCGGCAATCGCGGGGCTGATCATCGCGGCCGGCACTGGATTGGCGCAGAAGGAAGCAGCGAACGGGTCCACCACAAATATTCCCGGCGCTCTGCCGAATGTACATCTGGTTGCGCCCGTCGCGAACGGCCAATGGATTATGCCCGCTGGCGACTTCGGCAACCTGAGGTACTCGCCACTGGGGCAGATCAACACCAGCAATGTGCACAACCTTCATGTCGTCGCGAACATGGCCGATGGAATTCCACATGGGCACGAGGGCGGCCCGCTCGTCGTCGGCAACATGCTCTACATGGTTACGCCTTTCCCGAACAATCTCATCGCCTACGATCTTTCGCAGCCGAACTTCCCGCTCAAGTGGAAATATGAGCCTCACCCCGATGTTGCGTCGCAGGGAATTGCGTGCTGCGATGTGGTGAATCGCGGTGCGAGCTACGCGGACGGAAAGATCATCTATGCGTTGCTCGACGCGCACGTGGTTGCAGTCGACGCGCAGACTGGGCACGAAGTCTGGCGCACGCAGGTTGGCGACATTCACTATGGCGAAACCACCACCATGGCGCCGATCGTGGTCAAGGACAAGGTTTACGTAGGCAACAGCGGCGGCGAACTGGGCGTGCGCGGCAAGCTCACCGCACTCGATGTAAAGACAGGCAAGATCGACTGGACCGCGTGGAGCACGGGCCCCGATGAGGACGTGCGTATCGGCCCGGATTTCAAGCCGTTCTACGCACATGATCAGCAGGGCAAAGATCAGGGCATCAAGTCGTGGACGCCGGGGCAGTGGAAGATCGGCGGCGGCACGATCTGGGGCTGGGTGTCTTACGATCCGGAGCTCAATCTCATCTATTACGGCACCGGCAATCCCGGCCCATGGAATCCTGACATGCGCCCCGGTGACAACAAGTGGACAGTCACGATATTCGCGCGCGACGCCGACACGGGCATGGCGAAGTGGGCCTGGCAATTGGGCCCGCATGATGAGTGGGACTACGACGAGATCATGGAGAACATACTCGTCGACATGCCGTGGAAGGGGCAGATGCGCAAGTTGCTCATTCATCCGGGCCGCTCAGGTTTTGTGTTCGTGATGGATCGCACGACGGGCGAGTTGCTGTCGGCCTCGCAATATGAGCCGACGAACTGGGCCACCGGCTACGACCTCAAGACGGGGCAGCCCATCGAGGTGAAGGCGAAGGAGACGCACTTCGGCAAGTACTCCACCGATATCTGCCCCAGCTCAACGGGCGCGAAGGACTTCATCCCATCGTCGTTCTCGCCGCGCACGGGCCTCGTTTACATTCCCGCGCACAACACCTGCATGGACTACATGGGCACTGCGGTGAATTACATCGCCGGAACGCCGTACCTTGGCGCCAGCGTGCGCATGTATCCCGGGCCAGGTGGCTATCAAGGCGAACTCGTTGCGTGGGACGTCGCACAAGGCAAGAAGGTGTGGAGCGTCAAGGAGCCCGACCTGCCCGTCTACAGCGGCGTGCTATCAACGGGCGGCGACCTTGTGTTCTACGGAACGATGGACGGCTGGTTCCGCGCCCTCGATGCGCACAGCGGCAAGGTTCTGTGGCAGTTCAAAACGCCGTCCGGCATCGTCGGCAATCCGATGACATTCACTGGCCCAGATGGCAAGCAATACGTCGCTATCTATTCCGGTGTTGGCGGTTGGATGGGCGCGACAGCGCTGCCTGAAGTCTCAACCGACGATCCTTATGCTGCGCTTGGTGTTGTCGGGGCAATGAAGAAGATCAAAACCCTCAGCCCGCCAGGAGATCTGCTCTATGTCTTCGGTCTCTAGATTTCTCCTGATGGCTTGCATCGCGGCGGCATTTTGCGGTCCGGCAGCATTCGGCCAGACGAGTACGCCTAATTTGCCCAAGGTTCTGCGCGTGTGTGCTGACCCGAACAACCTTCCTTATTCGAACGATCAGAAGCAGGGATTCGAAAACCAGATCGCCGATCTCATCGCGAAAGACTTCGGCATGCAGGTCGAATACTTCTGGTTCCGGCAGGGCGAGAAGTTCTTCAGAAGGACGCTGAACAGCAGCGTATGCGACATCGTGATGGGCGTACCGACAGGCTTTGACGAAGCCGCGACTACGAAACCGTACTACCGCTCGACTTACGTATTCATCACGCGCCGCGACAGTCACCTCGACATCGCTTCGCTCGATGATCCGCGCCTGCACACGCTGAAGATCGGTGTGCACATCCTGGGCGATGCAAATGACAACACGCCACCCGTCAACGCTCTCATCCACCGCGGTATCGTCAAGAACCTTGTCGGCTACAGCATCTTTGGAAATCTCAACGAGAAGGATCCTTCCGCCGACGTGATTCGAGCGCTCCAGGATGGCAAAGTCGATGTTGCCATCGTATGGGGTCCGCTCGGCGGATATTTCAGCCGCAACTCCTCTGTGCCGCTCGAAATTACGCCGATCACGGCCGATTCCAAACAACCGGACATGCCGTTCCAGTTCGACATCGGCATCGGCGTGCGCGAGCGCGACACCGGCTGGCGTGATCTGCTCGACCGCGAGCTCGATCGCCGGCGGGCCGAAATCAGCGCCATCCTCCAGAACTACGGCATCCCGCAAGCAGAGCGCTCCACGCAGTCCGCCAGCGCCCGCGAGCAAACAGGGAGGCCTGAATGAAACCCCTCACCGTACTCGTGCTTTCCGCATCGCTGCTCGCGTGTGCAGCCGGCTGTCGCCGCTCCTCCAACTCAAACTCGGTAGCGGTCAACGGCCCCGCCATCACCGACAACCCCGTCGGCCCGGTGCCCGGCGGCGTGCAGAACATCCACTATCCCACCAACCCATACGAACACGATCCCGTCGCGCTGCAGGATGGCCGTCGCCTCTTCGACTGGTACAACTGCTCCGGTTGTCACGGAGGCCACGCGGGCGGCGGCATGGGGCCCAGCCTGCGCGATCCCGTGTGGCTCTATGGCAATCGCGATGACCAGATCTTCGACACCATCGCGCACGGCCGTTCCCGCGGCATGCCTTCGTGGGGCTCAAAGATTCCGCAGCAGCAGATCTGGGAACTCGTCGCTTACATCAAGTCGATGGGCACGCCGGAAGAACCGGATCCCCCCGTTGAGCCTGTCCACGAGCAGCAGCCCAATCCGCAGCAGGAAGAAAAGCCGAGCGTTGCAACGCAAACCACCGCAGCGGAGAAGCACTGATGCCACGCCGGGTCCTCAGCGTGTTTGCAACGGCAGCCATGCTTGTGGCTCTGGCCGGCTGCCACACGGTGCAATCAACATTCGATCCGCACGGGCCGGCCGCGGAACGCATCTCGCACCTGTCTCTCTTCATGACCGTGCTGTTCCTCGTCATCACGGCGATCATGTGGCTGCTCTTCGCCATCGCGTTCTACAAGCGCCGCGGCGATCTCACCGAGCACGCGCCCATCGATACCGGCGGCGGCGAGATGTGGATCGCCGTTGGCGGCATCGCGATTCCGCTTATCGTGCTGAGCGTTCTCTTCGTTTGGGGCCTCGCGCTGTTGCGCGCCTTCCCCATCCACGGAATGCACGGCGGCCCGAGCCACGCGATGATGGCGCACAGCATGAAGCCCGCCATCCTCATCGTCGGCCATCAATGGTGGTGGGAGATTCACTATCTCAGCGACGACCCATCGATGGAAGTCACAACCGCGAACGAGCTTCACTTGCCCGTCGGCAAGCCGGTAAATATTCGGCTTGAGACGCGCGACATTATGCACTCGTTCTGGGTGCCCGCGCTGCATGGCAAGGTCGATCTGATTCCGGGCCAGCCGAATTATCTGCGCATTGAAGCTGCGCAACCCGGCGAGTACCAGGGACAATGCGCCGAGTATTGCGGCGCCGAACACGCGCGCATGCGCATCCTCGCCATCGCGCAAACACCTAACGAATACGAGGCCTGGCTCGCAGGCCAGCGCCAGCCTGGCAACGAACCCGCAACCGAGGCGGCGAAAGCCGGCCAGAAGATCTTTCTCGCGGGTCCTTGCTCCATGTGCCACACGGTGCGCGGCACGCAGGCTGGCGGAAACGTCGCGCCCGATCTGACGCACATCGGGAGCCGCCAGATGATCGCGGCCAACTACTACCGCAACAACGACGCTTACCTCGAGGCGTGGATCACGCACGCACAGTCGCTGAAGCCACAGACCCAGATGCCGAACCTGACACATTTCACCGGCGAGCAACTCGCCGATCTCACTGCATATCTGCGCCAGCTTCAATAGCCCAGGCGCACAGGAGAACCCATGATCGCATCGCACACGGCAACCGGCTTTCGATTGGTCATCGCACTCGGCGCGGCATGCGCTGCCCTGCCCCTCGCAGCGCAGATGAAGCCCGACTGTTCAGGGCTGCCCGATGCGGGCCGCCTGCGTTCAGTGGTGCAGAGCGTCGTAAAGGAAGGCGCGTCGAAGAATGGCGGCATGGGCAATCAGGAGTGGGCCGCCGTGGTGAATCGCGATGGAGTGGTTTGCGCCATCGTGTTCAGCGGCACTACGCGCAGCGACCAGTGGCCCGGCAGCCGCGTTATCGCCGCGGAGAAGGCGAACACGGCCAACGCCCTCAGCGGCCGCGACTACGCGCTCTCCACCGCGAACGTGTATGCGGCCGCGCAGCCCGGCCAGAGTCTCTACAGCCTGGCGACAGCCGCTCCGCCCAATCCTCTCGCGGTGTTTGGCAATCCAACCACCTTTGGAACACCTACTGATCCGATGGTCGGCAAAGCTATCGGCGGAATCATCGTGTTTGCGGGCGGCCTGCCCCTCTACGCCAATGACGGAAAGATCGTAGGCGGCCTGGGCCTCAGTGGTGACACCTCATGCACCGACCACGTCATCGCGTGGAAGGTACGCCATGAGCTGCATCTCGATGCCGTGCCCATGGGGCCAAGCCCCGACCACAACGACAACCTGATTCTCGACTTCAACAACGGAGTAAGCCAGAGCGGCTTCGGCCACCCATCCTGCAAAGGCGGTAACCAGGCCGACGGAATCATCCAGGATTTGTCGAAGAACTTTCCCACCGGGCCGAAATCGAAATGAGTTGCGCAGCAGCCGCGAGCGGCTACCTGGATACAGGCAGATCAGCCGCTGAGTGCAATGGCCGGGAGGAATCGGATGGCACACCGAATCCGATCTCGATGCTTCCATTTGGATCGTCCGAGGTGGCATCCGCAAAGCTCGCCCTATCACGACCAGCATTCTTCGCGACGTACAAGGCTCGATCGGCGGAGCTCAGGAGTCCTTTCGCGGTGATGGGTGTCCCCGGCTGGAACGAGGTGACGCCGAAGCTACACGTGACCTGTACCTCCCGCGCATCGAGCGCAAAAGGTGTTGAGCGAATAGACTCGAGCAGAAGGTCGACCCGGCCAGGCGCCAATTCGGGATCCCACAGGGGAAGCAGGATGAGGAACTCTTCGCCGCCGTAACGGCCCACAAGATCGTAAGTCCGCGTGGCTTGCCGTAGACGCCGTCCGGTTTCGCGGATTACCTCATCCCCAGCCAAATGGCCATAAGTATCATTGAGGCGCTTGAAATGATCCAGATCGGCGAGGATGACTCCCAGAGCCGACTTCTCGCGTGTGGCGCGGGCCAACTCCCGATCCAGGTGCTCCAAGATGGCTCCGCGGTTGAATAACCCAGTGAGAGAGTCGTGGGTGGCCTGAGTGTGTAGCTCGCGGCGAGCTTCTTCCAGAGCTGCCTTCTCGGCTTCGAGCTGAGCGGTTCTTTCGGCGACAATCCGGTTGAGTTCTTCCCGATTGCGAATCAGCCGACGCGTCCGAAGAAGCACGATAAGCCACACCACGCCGGATACTGTCAGCAAATAGCAGACAAATGCCAGTGGAGTTTGAGTGAGGGGCGGCTGCAATTCCAACTCGAGGGACGCATCCTTCGTGCTCCACACTCCGTCGCTATTGGACGCTCGTACCTCAAAGGAGTACTTGCCGGGGGGGAGGTTGGTGTACCAGGCTTCACGCCGGCTTCCGGCCGCAACCCAGTCCTTATCGAATCCTTTGAGCCGATACAGGAACTGTACCCGCGCTGGAGCCACGAAGCTAGGAGCGGTGTAGATGACATGCAGGTTGCCAGAGCCCGCTCCCAGCGTCAGCTTCCCCGTCCCTTCGATTCTACGACCGTCAAATGTGACGCTTTCAATCAAGACAGAAGGCGACACCGGATTCGGGTGGAGTTTGCCCGGCTCGACGGACGCCGCACCCAAAACAGTGGCGAACCACAGCTTTCCGTCCAGGCCTTTCCAGGACGAAGGCATGCCCCCGTAGACCGTCTCGCGGGATCGCAGGCCGTTCACAACGGTGAACAAGGCAGGATTCAGCCGCTGCAGGCCCTCGTTCAGTTCTGCCTTGGATTGTCGCGCAATTCCGCTGTCCCCTCCTAGCCACAGATAACCTTCATCATCTTCGACGATGGACCCGATGGTGGTTCCTGGAAGCCCCTGATCCACCGTCCAATTCACAATCCGATCGCCGCGAATTCGGCTCAGCCCACCGCTTGCCGTGCCCAGCCACACGTCCCCAGCATTGTCTGCATAAATGCACATGACGTGATCGCTCGGCAGACCGTTGGCTACCGTGAAGCGTGTCCATTGTCCGCGGAACCATCGCTCTACGCCGCCGCCATCCTCTGCAAACCACAACGCACCATCGGGAGTCTGGGCAATGCCGGGAATCCGACCAGTCAAGCGCAGATGATCGAAACGTCCATTCTCAAACCGCGCCACGCCCTTGCCGTAAAAGCCCGCCCACACGTTGCCATCTCGATCCTGGAACAGCGAATTCAGGGAAGCATCCGCGGCACCAGGGTCATGGTAGACAGTCACTTGTCCATTGCGAAGCCGGGCCAGAGCCCCGCTTCGGTAGCCGATCAGCAGACTTCGATCGCGCGTCTCAAGCAGGGAATACACAGCGCTGTCCGGCAGGCCCTGTTTGTGGCCCCATATGTTCACCTGGCCGTTCGGGAGCAGTTGATTGAGCCCATTGCTGTCGCTTCCGATCCACACGCTCCCATCGTGCGTCTGCAACACGTTGCCAATGTAATTTCCGGCGAGCCCTTCCGGCTTGCCGAAGACTGTGAAGTTTGCGTCGCGCAACTCGACGACTCCGGCATCCAGAAGGCCAAGCCAAAGGTTTCCTTCGCGGTCCTCAAGCAACGCTCTGGTGCAGCGATTGCTGGGCAACCCGCTCGACGAATCGTAGAGTGAAAGTCGCCCATCAAAGAGCCGCCCAAAGCCGTGCCGGTCGAAGGCGATCCATAGAGCTCCATCGCGATCCAGCAATAGCCCGTCAATCTCCTTCCAGCTTAGGGAGACAGCTGGGATTGAGAGGCGACCGTCGTGGATGAGCGCCAGCCCGCCTCCCGACATGCCTACCCATACGTCCCCGCCAGCCGCGGGCGTCGCGGCAACGGCTGTTACCACATCGCTCGGCAGGCCATCATGTTTGGTCCACTGCTCGAGATGTTCCTTGGAACCTCGAAACAGGCCTTTGTTCGTTCCGATCCAGAGGGTGCCGTCGGGCTGGGCTGCCAGTGCGCGTACGGAGACTTCTGCGAGCCGGCTGGAGTAAGGAGATTGGACAACCTGCCCCTCACGGAGAAATCGCATCCCCTGAGTTGTACCTGCCCACAGCATTCCGCTTGAATCGATCGCCAACGCGGTCACGCTATCCTCGGCTGGAGCCTGGCTCAGTCTGATGCGCTGAAATGTCCCTTCGGCCGAGCTGGCTCCGCGGCCTGGAACCCAATGAGTCAAGCCGCTGTCAGTTCCGATCCAGAGACTTCCGTCGGGATCCGCTGCAAGAGCTTGAACGTAGTCGGATGCTAAGCCATTGGAACCGTGGCTGGTAAAGACTTCGAACGTGACACCGTCAAATCGAGCCAGTCCCTCTTCGGTTCCCAGCCATAAGAAGCCGTTTTGGGTTTGCGCCAAGGCATGTACGGAGTTTTGAGGCAGCCCGTGTTCGCTATTCCATGTTGACTGGACATACTGCGTGACGGCCTTGGTGGGGTCGAGCGCATAGGTCTCCGGAGGGCTTGCGACAATCGCAGCCGCCACCATCACATAGACCCGGAGAAGTAAAAGAGCCGTGCGCTCAAAGACCTGACGCATTTTTACATTACCTGTCCGCGCCTGGCATCAGTACGCTTTAGCAACACGCTGATGTCATCGGAACGGTTCCATACTATGTATTGACACTCAGGGCCGATTACGCCATCCCACTCATGGGGCATAAGTCCTTGAAACCCATGGAATGGGAGATTCGAAGCTCAAATCGCCACACCAAATCTCTCGCAGCACAATCCCGGCACAAAGACGCATCCGGCGATCTTCAACTTTGGGGCTCCTGCCACCTGGATTTCGCGCGTCAGTAAGCGGGTTTGGAGCCGGGGCACCGGCGAAGGGCTGGCGATACCGGCCGGGCACGTGACCAACTCACCCGCGTTTCACGAATCTCTATCCACTTGTTCCTAATGCCTCGTGGCCGGTCTCTGCCAGGAACTCCTGGAAGATGTCATTCGAGATGAGACGGCCCCGCGGAGTGAGCCTGAACCGGCCTTCCTGCTGAGTGAGAAGCCCATCGCCCACCAGCCCCTCCGCCACACCGACGGAATCAGCCGTCGATTCCGTGCCGAACTCCTCTTCCAGTTCTGAGGGATCTACGCCGGCATTGGTTCTAAGCCCGAGGAACCAGGCCTCTTCCACCTGCCGCTCTGGGCCCAGCCACGCGGTCTCGCGGGCCGTGTCGCCCTCAAGATAGCCTTTGAGGTCGTCTGTGGTGGTCGCCCGCAGCACGAACTCGCCTTCGCGGTCCCGCAGCATCGACGAGGCATCCAGCCCAAGCCCGAGGTAAGGCCTTCTTTGCCAGTACCGGAGATTGTGCCGCGATTCGGACCCGGGCTGCGCGAAGTTCGAGATCTCATACTGCTTCAGCCCTGCTGACTCCAGGCGGCTTATGGCGGTCTCGTACATCTGCGCGATGGCGTCGTCCGTGGGCACCAGCCCGGCCCGGTAGCGCGCTCCGCCGGCCATGAGTTCCCGCCCCAGCCGCGAATCCTCGTCCACTTCGAGCATGTACACACTGGCATGAGGCACGCCTGAATCGAGCAGCACACCGAGCGACTCGTCCCAGGACGCGAATGTCTGGCCGGCGAGCCCGGCGATCAGGTCCACGTTCAGGTTGCTGATTCCAGAAGCTCTCAGCCGACGCAGATCGTCGAGCACAATGGCCCGGCCGTGCAGGCGGCCACTCTCATGGGCTTCCTTGTCGATGAACGATTGCACGCCCAGGCTTACGCGGTTCACGCCGGCGCTGGCCATCGCGTCTAGCGTCGCCTGTGGAAGCTGTCCCGGGGCGCATTCCACCGTGATCTCGGCATCGGCGGCGACATCAAAGTCGCGACGGATCGCCCCGAACAGGCGCTCGAAGAGCTCCGGCTCCAGCAGCGACGGCGTGCCGCCCCCCAGATAAATCGTGTCGACAGGGTGAGGTAAATCGAGCGCCAGCTTCTCAGCCCAGTTCCTGGCCCCCGTTACTTCTTCGATGACCCGCGCAATATATCGTGCGTGTTCACTTGCTGGATACACTCCCGAAGCAAAATTGCAATAGGTGCACTTCGACCTGCAAAAAGGCACCGAAACGTAGATACCAATTGAAGATTCCAGCATCAATCTCACTATGGATTATTCTGTCACGGGCTCAGACGTCCAGCCACGTGTGAGCTCGCCAGCGGCTCCGCAGGCTGCTGAAGCCGCCAAGCCGGTCCGGCGTTCCATCCCCTTTGCCGCCGTCGCGATCATGCAAACCATCATTTTCCTGGGACATGTGCTTCTGTACGTGACCTGGAAATCATTCTGGTCGCTGGATCGGGACATCACCATGCCGCTGGGCGCGGTTCTACTGGTGCTATCCCTGACCTTCGTTACTTCGACCATACTGGGATTTCGGTCGACAAACGCTTTCATTGCTGTGTTTTACAAGCTGGCGGCCATCTGGCTGGGATTTCTGAATTTTCTGGTGTGGGCAGCTTGTTTGTGCTGGGCTGCCGATCTGTTTCTGCGAGTCACGCTTCCCCACGCCTCACTGGAAGTCCGGCCCTGGGTTGCGTTGATTCTGTTCGGGATAGCGGTGATCGTTTCACTGTTTGGATTCGTGAATGCGCGGCTCATTCGTGAGCGGCGTGTCACGGTGAAGCTGCCCAATCTGCCAGAGGCGTGGCGCGGACGTAAGGCCATGCTGGTGAGCGATATTCACCTGGGCAACGTGAACGGGGCAGGATTCTCGCGGCGCATTCTGAAGATCTTCCGCAGGCTTGATCCGTCTATCGTCTTTATCGCGGGTGATCTATATGACGGATCGGTCGTCGATGCGGAGCGGCTGGCGCGACCTCTCTTCGAAATGAAGGCGCCGCTGGGAGTGTATTTCTCTGAAGGAAACCACGAGGACCACGGGGATGCGGCTGGCTTCTGCGCCGCTCTGCGCGATGGCGGCATTCGGGTTTTGCGCAGTGAAGTGGTTGATGTGGAAGGCGTTAAGATCATCGGGATCCCGTATGCTGATTCGGTGTATCCGATGCATTTTGCCACTTTTATGGAAGGATTGCAGCTCGATCCGAGCCAGCCTAGCATTCTGCTGAATCACGTGCCGAACCGGCTGCCGATCACCGAAAAGGCGGGCGTGAGCCTGCAGCTCTCGGGACATACGCACGGCGGGCAAGTGTTCCCATTCACGTGGTTTACGCAGCGAGCATTCGGGAAATTCACCTATGGATTGCAGAGGTTCGGAAACCTGCAGGTACTGACATCGAGCGGCGCGGGAACGTGGGGTCCGCCGATGCGCGTAGGCACCGCTCCCGAGGTGATTCTGATCACGTTCGCCTAGCCGCATTCGCCACTGGTGTGATCTGCGTCGCTCCATGGTGGCTGGTTTCGGCGGTAGGATTTGGGTGTTCCAGAAATCGAAGTGTCAGGAATCACCGTGCCGAACCAGCTTCACGACTCCGCCTCCGAAGCCAAGAATGTCATCCGTACCCACCGCACCGGCTATGATCTGCTGCTGCATCCCGGTCTGAACAAGGGAACCGCGTTCACTGAAGAGGAGCGCGATGTGTTCGGGCTTCACGGGCTGCTACCTCCCCACATCGGCACGCTGGAGAACCAGCGGGAGCGGCGCAAGAAGGCGCTGGACAACGAGCCGACGGCGTTCGGCAAGTATTCGCTGATGCGGGACTTGCAGGACAACGATGAGGTCCTGTTCTACTCGCTGATTGCCCACCACATCGAAGAGCTGCTGCCGGTGGTTTACACGCCGGCGGTGGGGGAGGGGTGCCAGCGTTTTTCGGAGATCTGGCGCAAGCCGAGGGGCTTGTTCATCAGTTACCCTGACCGGCATCTGATGGACAAGATGCTTGCCAATCCCCGCTACAACGAAATTCGCTGCATCGTCGTCAGCGACGGCGAACGCATTCTGGGCCTGGGCGATCAGGGCGCGGGCGGGATGGGCATCCCGATTGGCAAGATGGCGCTGTACACCGCATTGGGCGGAATCCCGCCGCACCACTGTTTGCCGATCTTACTGGACGCGGGAACGGATAACCAGGCGCTGCTGGACAATCCTATCTACATCGGCTGGCAACATCATCGAGTGCGCGGGCCGGAGTACGACGAATTTATCGAGATGTTTGTGGCGGCGGTAATGCGGCGGTGGCCCAACATCCTGCTGCAATGGGAGGACTTTGCCGGCGAGAACGCGCTGAAGATTCTGGCGAAGTATCGCGACCGTCTGTGCACGTTCAACGACGATGTGCAGGGCACGGCGGCGGTGACGACAGGAACGCTGCTGGCGGCGGTGCAGGCGACGGGCGTGCCGTTGAAGGATCAGAGAATTGCGATGTTCGGCTCGGGGTCGGCGGGTGTGGGGATCATCAATCTGCTGATTGCGGCGCTGAAGGACGATGGGTTAAGCGAGGCCGAGGCGAGGCAACGGATTTACGCGTTCAACCGGCATGGGCTGATGGTGGAGGGTGATCCGGCGCTGCGGGCAAGCCAAATGCCGCTGGCGCGGAAGAAAGAAGACGTAGAGGGCTGGAAGGTCGATACGGCCGGGCCCATCTCTCTCTTCGATACCGTGCGGAACGCGAAGATCACGGTGCTGGTGGGGACTTCGGCGCAGGCCGGAGCGTTCACCGAAGAGACGGTGCGGGAGTTGGCTCGCAATGCGGAGCGGCCGGTGATCCTGCCGCTGTCTAATCCCACATCAAAGTCCGAAGCTGCGCCAGCCGATCTGCTGAAGTGGACCGATGGGAAGGCGCTGATTGGAACGGGGAGTCCGTTTGCGCCGGTGGAGATTGATGGGCGAACGGTGCGGATTTCGCAGACCAACAACTCGTACATCTTTCCGGGGCTGGCGCTGGGGATTCTGGTCTCGAAAGCGCGGCGCGTGACGGATGGGATGATCATGGCCGCGGCGAAGAAGCTGGCGTCGTTATCGCCGGCGGTGCAGGATGCGAATGCTCCACTGCTGCCGCCGATTGGGGATTCGCGCAAGGTTGGGCTTGCGGTGGCTGAGGCTGTTGGAATGGCAGCGATTGCGGAAGGCGTTTCGGATATGAAGCCTGGTGAGCTGGGTGACGAGCTGCGGAAGTATGTTTGGGAGCCGGTGTATCGGCGGTATGAGCTGGTGAAGGGGGATTGCTGACCGTTTCCCATCCCACGTTCGATAAAGCCCGAACGCAGGATGGGACACTCTGGTTCTTGGGGATCCAGCAGCGGTTACTTGGGTGCGGATGCGGGTGCGGGCTGGCTTTCGCTGGTGGGTGGCACGATGCCTTTGAGGCGCATGTAGGTGACGATGTTGCCGTAGTGCTCGTCAGTGTGGGCGGTGTTGAGCGAAAAGACAGTGAGGCGTGCGATGTTCATGCTGCCGAAGATCTTGATGATTTCGGCGCCCTTCGCGTCGGTCATGCCGTCGAAGGCCTTGCCGCAGTAGGCGACGGCGTCTTTGACGGCCGCGACCAGGTCGGCCTTGGAGGTCTTGGTCTTTTCGATGTTTTTGGCTGGATTAGGTTCGCCGGTGGCCAGCGCGCAGAACATGTTATTGGCGTCAGCCTCGTGGCCGATGAGCTGACCGAAGCTGCGAACATCCGGCGAGGCCTTGAAGCTGTAATTCTCTTCTGGCATCTTTTCCGCGGCGCGAACCACCGCGCCGCTCAGGTACATATAGAGGCCCCTTTCACTGGCGGTGATGGGATTAGCGGGTGCGGCGGATGGGGCTGGGGCTGCCTGTTGGGCAAGCAGCGCGGCAGGAAGAGCTATCAGGCCTAGGACGAGAGCAGAAAACTTGCATTTCATACGGACCTCCTGGTTCTCGGAAAGAGAGAGGCCAGCATACCAGTTGCTTTGGAAAAAGGTGTTAAGCCCGGCCGGAGAATTCGCGGGTCTCGGTGTTGACCTTGACGGTCTCGCCGATTTCCACAAAGAACGGCACCTTGATCTCGATACCGGTTTCGAGGCGGGCGGGCTTGGTTGAAGTAGCAGAGGCCGTGGCGCCGCGCACCCCAGGCTCGGTGTAGTCGACCTTGAGCGCGACCTGCTGGGGAAGCTGGATGCCGATTGGGTTACCGTTGAACTTATCGAGCTTGATCATGGCGCCCTCGGTGAGGAAGTCGAGCGCGTCGCCGAGCTTCTCCTTATTCAGGGAGATGGTCTCGAAGGTGGTCTGGTCGAGGAAGTAGGAGCCGTCGGCGTCGCTGTAGAGGTAGGACGCTTCGACGTCTTCCAGATCGGGCTCTTTGAACTTCTCACCGGCCTTGAAGGTCTTGTCGAAGACGGCACGCGTGATCAGGTTGCGCATCTTGATGCGGACAAGGGTCTGGCCGCCGCGGGCGGTGGGGGTGGATACTTCGACGTCGAGACAGAGATAGGGTGCGTTCTCGAACTCGAAATAGGTCTTGCGCTTGATATCGATGGCGTCGATGAGTGCGGCCATATTCCCTCAGTGGTCAGCGATCAGAGATTAGTGGTCAGATCCATTCTCAATGGTAAATGGGTGTGAGCGGGCGAGTTGCCTCCGGCCCAAGCAGAGCTTGGACGGGGAGCCCGGATTCGCTTCCAAAGTTGCGGATTGAATTACGGAAGGGGCGAGGTCAACTTGTAGTCGCCGCAGCGGCAGGTATCAGTGAATTGCAGGTCGGCATTGCGGAGATCGAGCCCGTATGTAACACCGTTCCCCGTGGTCCCTTCCTGCGCTGCGCTGGAGCGAGCCTGGTTGTAGTGCCAGACTTCGAAAGGTCCTCCCTCCCCGTTTCCGCCGGAGGGATGTGCATCGATAGAGTCCGGCTTGCCATAGATGATATAAATGCGGCCGCGATCGGATTCCCAGCCGGGCTGGTTCGATGCGAAGCGCCGATTTGCGTAGGCTAGACGCCGGTAATGCTCTTGTTTGAACATGTTTTCGCTGGAACCCGGGTTGGGATTGCGGCGATCCCAGAAATCCTTGATGAACTGGAGCCGTTCGGAGTTAGTGGGCAGAGAAATGTATGCGGCGCGTTCATCAGCGGCCATGATCCAGACGACGTCCTGATTAATCCAGGTCAGGTATGGACCGACAAGCGGAGTGTGAGCGCCGTTTGCAGAGGCAGGCGATTGGGCGGAAAGACTGGCCCTCATCCCGATCGCAGTGCAGGTGAGCAGAAGCGCGACGATTGATGCTGCGACGTGGTTAGATCGGGGGTTCCGCATGTGGTCCTCCGCGATGAAAGTGTAGTGGCGTAACCGCTGGTTTGACCGATTGCCTGTGCCGAGGGTAAGCGGTGCGAAGGGCCAAACCTTAAGTTTGGTTAAAGTATCGATTCCCACTTGCGAACTTTGCGGGCGGCATAGTTGAATTGGAGCGATCTACACAAACGTTTTATCACTGGGGGTTTTATGCGGTCGAACCGACCTGCTTCACCTGTACGTCTGGCCCTGACGCTCGCTACTGTCGCAACGATTTCGATTCCCATGCTGGCCCAGCGGCCGCAGGGACAACACAAGGTGACTGGGCCTTGGCAGAATACGAGCCTGTCGCCGGATGAGCGCGCCGATCTCGTGCTCAAGGAACTGACGCTGGATGAGAAGATTGCGCTGCTGCACGGCGTGGGCATGCCTACCGATGAACCGGTGACGCCCGAGAATGCTGATTCGAACCGCGGAGTGGGCTATACGCAGGGAGTCAAGCGACTGGGGATTCCGGGCATTGACATGAGCGACGCGGCATATGGCGTGCGCTCAAGCGGCGTGAACGGACGCTACTCGACTGCACTGCCTGCGAACGTGGCAGCGGCAGCGAGCTGGGATACCGATGCTGCCTATGAGTACGGCAAGCTGATCGGCACGGAGCTGCGCGCGCAGGGTTTCAACATGACGCTGGGCGGCGGCGTGGACATTACACGCGAGCCGCGCAATGGGCGGACGTTCGAGTATCTGGGCGAGGATCCGATTCTGGCCGGCGAGCTGGTGGCGAAGCTGATCCAGGGCACGCAGTCGCAGAACGTGATTGGCGACATCAAGCACTACGCGTTCAACGACCAGGAGAGCGGCCGGAACATCGTAGATGTGACAGTGGACAAGCGCGCGGCGCACGAGAGCGATCTGCTGGCGTTCGAAATTGGCGTGCTGAAGGGCAAGCCGGCGGCGGTGATGTGCTCGTATAACCGGGTGCATGGCGACTTTGCCTGCGAGAACGACTGGCTCCTGAATGAAGTGCTGAAGAAGGGCTGGAAGTTCCCAGGCTTTGTGCTGTCGGACTGGGGCGGAACGCATTCGACGGAGAAGGCTTCGAAGAACGGGCTGGATAACGAGCAGCCGGGATGGCGGTTCTTCGGACCGAAGTACAAGGAGGCCGTGGAGGCAGGCAGAATCCCGCAGGCTGAATTGGATGAGCATGTGCACCGCATTCTGCGTTCGATGTTTGCAACCGGCGTGATCGATCATCCGCGGCAGCGGTTCGTTGTTGATCCGATTGCGGGCCTGGAGACGGCGCGGAAGATCGAAGAAGGCAGCATTGTTCTGCTGAAGAACAAGGGCAACGCGCTGCCACTGAAGGCGAACGCGGTGAAAACGATTGCCGTGATCGGCGCGCACAGCGATGTGGGCATGATCTCGGGCGGCGGTTCGGCGCAGGTGGATCCCATTGGCGGGAATGCGCTGAAGCCGTTTGGGCAGGGGCCGACACACTGGCTCGAGGAGATCTGGTTCCCGTCGTCGCCGTTGAAGGCGATCCAGGCGCGGGCTCCGCATGCGAACGTAAAGTACGACGCGGGTGTCGACCCGGCTGCCGCGGCCGCGGCAGCGAAGGGCGCGGATGTGGCGATTGTCTTCGCGTACCGGTGGGAGAGCGAGGGCATGGACCTGCCGAACCTGTCTCTGGAGAAGTACAAGGCTGACGGCAAGGAAGTGGACCAGGATGCTGTGATTGCGGCGGTGGCCGCGGCGAATCCGCACACGGTTGTGGTGCTGGAGTCCGGCAGCCCGGTGACGATGCCGTGGGTGGACGCTCCGGCGGCGATCCTCGAGGCCTGGTATGCGGGATCGGACGGCGCGAATGCGGTAGGCAATGTGCTGTTCGGAACTGTGAATCCGAGCGGCAAGCTGCCGAACACGTTCCCAAAGAGCGAAGACGATTTGCCGAGGCCGAAGATTGCGCCGCCTCCGCCGATGCACTGGAGCGCGCCGTCTCAGGACGGATCAGAGCCGAAGGTGCCTGACTACGGCGTGACCTACGACGAAGGCGTGAAGGTGGGCTACAAGTGGTATGACACCGAAAAGAAGACGGTGCTGTTTCCGTTCGGGTATGGGCTGTCGTATACGACGTTCGGCTACTCGGGGCTGAAGGCCGACGCGGGCGACACCGTGAAGGTGACGTTCACGCTTGCCAACACCGGAGCGAAGGAAGGCGCGGAGGTTGCGGAAGTTTATGCCGCTCTGCCGGCTGCTGCGCAGGAACCGCCGAAGCGGCTTGTGGGATTCGCGAAGGTGAATCTAAAGCCGGGCGAGAAGAAGCCGGTCACGATCGAGATCGAGAAGAAGTATTTGTCGATCTGGGATGAGAGCAAGAATGACTGGTCGCTGCTGCCGGGCGATTACACGCTGATGGTCGGCGGATCGAGCGACAAGCTTCCGTTGAAGGCTACGGTGAGCTTGAAGTAGTTGAGTGCTGTTGATGCGAAGAGGCCGGAGCGGGTGCTCCGGCCTTTTTGTTTGCGCTGAAATATGAAATGCGCGGGAAACCGATTCAGGCTTGCGCAAGGACGCCGGGAGAATTCTTGGCAAGCGTGAGGATGAGCTCGCCGAAGAGGGTGTTGGCCCAGGCAAACCAGGAGCGGGTGAACTTCTTCGGATCATCTTTGTTGAAGCTCTCGTGCATGAAGCCGGTGCCGGCATGGGTTGATTTGAGCCAGCGCAGGCATTGCAGTTGCTCGCGGTCGTCGTGGGTGGTGAGGGCGCGCATGATGATGGACATGGGCCAAATCATGTCATGGCCGATGTGGGGGCCTCCGATGCCCTCGGCCGCTGTTCCGCGGAAGAAGTAAGGATTGGCGTCGCTGAGGACGAACTTCCGCGTGGCTTGATATGCGGCGTCGTCGATGTTGCAGGATTCGAGATATGGCATGGCCAGCAGGCTGGGAACGTTGGCGTCGTCCATGAAGATGGCGTTGCCAAAGCCGTCGATTTCGTAGGCGTAGACTTCGCCTCCGGTGGGGTGATGAAGGCGCGCGTTCGCATGGAGGGCGGCCTTGACTTCGTCCGCGAGCTGGCGCGCACTGCGGGCGATGGTGGCATCGTGCGCGATCTCGGTGAGCATTTCTTCGATCCGGAGCAGCGTGCGGACTGCGAAGAAGTTGCCGGGAATGTTGAGCGGATAAGCGCAGGCGTCGTCGGAGGGACGGAAGCCGGAGAAGATGAGGCCAACGGGCCGCGCAGGGTTGCCGAAGCCGTCCTCGCTGAGCGTGTCAGTGGGAGCGGCCGACGAGCGCTGAAATGAATAAGGACCCCGCGAGGTTTTGCGCTGCTGCGTCTTGAAGGTCTCGATGATGGTGTGCATCGCCTCGGCCCAGCGTGCATCGAAGGGCGATGTGTCGCGCGTTTCTTTCCAGTAGCGGTGCGCAAGGCGAACCGGGTAGCAGAGCGAGTCGACTTCCCATTTGCGCTCGCCGACGCCGGGATGCATCTGGGTCTTGTCATCGCGCGACCACTCCAGCGGCGTGCGGGTGGCGAGGTCTGGCATGAAGGCGTTGGCGTAGGGGTCGGCCAGGATGCAGCGGGTCTGGCGGCGGATGACACCTTCGATGAGGTGAGCAAGATCGGCATCCTGCGCGAGGAACGGCAGGTAGGGCCAGACTTGCGCCGAGGAATCACGAAGCCACATCGCGGGGATGTCGCCGGTGACGACCACTGTGTCGGGTTTGCCTTCGTAGCTGCCGAATTCGACGGTGGTGTCGAGCGTATTGGGCAGGCAGTTGGAGAAGAGCCAGGCGAGTTCGGGATCGCGGAGCTTTGCGGCCGTGGCATCGATTGCGGCGTCAACAGCCTTGCTGCGGAATTTGCGGGCGGAGGGTGCGGGGCGCTTCGACTCGAAGGAAGATTCTGCAAAGGAAGCGGCGGCAGGGAGGCACGACGCTCCGGCGGTAAGGGCCATGGTGCGGAGGACGGTACGGCGCGACAGGGGGCCAGAATGCATCGGGGTTCTCACGGGTTCAATGATAGCGGCGGGAGCGGCAGCGGGAGTTCGAGGGAGCCTTACTCGGGTTCGCGTGGGACTTGCTCGAGGAGGCGTTTCCAGGTCTTCTGGTTCTTGCGGAACGACTTCTTCAGGTCTTCGAGGATGCGGTCGAAGTCGGCGTTGGTGCGGAAGTTGTTCCACGCGGGATTCTTCTGGAACCAGGGATAGTTCTCGTTGCCCAGATAGATGGCGCGGCGCAGCCAATGCAGCGCTTCCGTGGCGTCACCTTCCACGGCGAAGTACGTTGCAAGCCGGTAGGCCATCTCGCTGTCAGCTTCGGCAGCAGCCAGCGTCTCATCCTTGAGCAGCGCCGCGGCCTGGGCGCGCTCGCCGGCGGACACATAGCAGATGGCAAGCGTGGGAACGGCGATGCGGAGAAACTGGTCGTCACGGATGACGCTCTCCAGGATATCGATGGCGGCGCCGATATTCCCGAGGCGCATCTGCTGATAGCCGGAAGATGTGCGGAGCAACGGGTGCCGCGGCTCGAGAGCGAGCCCTTTGTCGAGCTCATCGCCGGCGAGTTCCAGCTGGTTTTGGTAGTGATAGACGCGGGCGCGATGGTTATAAAGAATGGCCGCGTTTGCTGGGTTCAGCTTGAGAGCACGGTTGAACTGGGCAAGCGCCTCATCGTACATTCCATCGCCGCGCAGCGCGAGCCCCGCGACCATGTGGACGTTCCAGTCGTTCTCGGCGATAGAGAGCAGGTTCAGGATTCCGTGACGGGCGGATTCCTTTTCACCGCGCGAGAGAAGCATGTACACGCGGTAAAGATTGGGCTCGGTGGCGGCGGGGTCGAGTTTGAGAGCCTGGTCAAAGGCGCGACGCGCGAGCATGATGTGGCTCTGGCCGGCGAAGCCGTGGCGCGTGTACTGCAACTCGGCGATGCCGAGGCCACTCCAACCGGCAGCAAACTCCGGGTCTTTGCTGGTGACGCTGGTGAAAAGCGCATGTGCGCGGTCGAGATCGGCACGCGATCCGGTGCGCACCATGAAAGAGCTGAGTAGAGCACGAGCCTGCAGGTACTCTTCACTGACGAGACCGGGAAGCGAGGCCTCGCGCGCGACGGAGCGAGGAGCGTCGATCTGCTCGTTGGCGCTGAGGCCATGCAAGGCGGCAAAGACTTCAGTCGAGATTTCGTTCTGGACGGCGATGAGATCGAGCGAAGTGACCTGGATGGCTCCCCCGGAGCGGACGCTTTGCGAGCCGACTTCCAGCAACTGCCAGTTGAGGTCGAAGCCGTGCTGGGAGCGAAGAAAGCTGCCGGCAAGAACGAACGAAACAAGAAGGCGCTGGCCCACCTGGAGCGGATCCATCTGCGCGACGGGCAGGGCCATGAGCGTGCTGGTGGGGCGGACGACAAGGCCTGGGATGCGCGCAAGGCGCGCCGCAATGGCGTCGGCCAGTGCGTAGCCGTAGAGCGGCGCAACCTCGCTGGCACCGAGATTCGCGAACGGCAGGACGACGAGCGAGTTCGGATGGGGGCGGTCGCCGGCGGACTCGCGGAAGCGCTCGGCGAGCATCGAAAGGAGGCCGGTATTGCGCTTCTCGGCTTCGGCGTCGGTGGTGGGCAGGTTGGCAGCCGCATCGCCGGGGATACTGCCGGTTTCGATCTGCAGAGCCTTCATGATGGTCTTGAGGGCTTCGCGGACCTCGGCAGCGGAGGTGTACCGTGCGGAAGGATTCTTTTCGAGACACGTCAGAATGACGCTTCGCAGCTCGGCGGGGATGTTCGGAGCTGCCTCGGCGAGATCAGGCGGATCGGCAAACTGAATGGAGCGGATGGCCTGGAAGTCTTCGGCATCAGGGCGCGCGAACGGGTAGCGGCCGGAGACGAGTTCGTAAAGGATGACGCCGAGAGCCCAGATGTCGGACTGCACGCTGGAGTGGCCGGTGACGAACTGCTCGGGAGCCATGTAGCGGATGGTGCCGCCGCGCGCTGTATAGGTGGCGGCGAGCTTAGCCTCTTTGGCAAGCGCGGGCTTGGCTGGATCGAAGGTAGCGTCTTCAGGCCGAAGACGGCGCGCCAATCCGAAGTCGAGGATTTTGGCCAGGCCGCCTTCGGTGAGCATCACGTTCTGCGGCTTGAGATCGCGATGGAAGATGCCGAGCGCATGGGCGGCCTGAAGGCCATCGGCAACCTGAATGCCGACCGAGAGGACAAGCTGCGGTCTGGCTGGCCCGCGCGCAATCAGCTGGTCGAGCGACTGGCCGGGGACGTACTGCATGACAATGTAGGCTTCGCCGCCGCTCTCGCCCACTTCGTAAATGGCGCAGACGTTGGGATGCTCGATGGCAGAGGCGAGGCGGGCTTCGCGCAACATGGTGGCGCGGCCCTTCTCGGCCGACATTACGCCGGTGCGAAGGATTTTGAGCACGACGGGGCGCTGCAGCAGGGTGTCGGTTGCCAGGTAGACAACGCCGCTGCCTCCGGCGCCGAGCCGGCGCACAATCTCATATTGTTCGATCGTTCGTTTTGCCATTCGCGCTGCTATCAGTCTAATTGCGGTTCATTTAAAAGCGTTTTCAATCAGTCGGAAATCGACAGATTCGCAAATCCCGGGAATCTGTTACCGTCTTAATAATCATGGGCAGGTTGGGCAGAGAGGCACAAGCGGGAAGCTGGTGCCTGTTGGCGGCGTGGGCAGCGATGAACCTGCCGGGTAATTGCGCTTTTGCGCAACAGACGACCTCACCTGCGCCTCAGGATCAACAGCAGCCCGGAACAGGCGCACAAGTGCACACCGGAACCAACGTCGGGGTCACTTCAGAGGTGCGGATCCGGAATCTGCTTGCGGATCATCAATACTTCCAGGTTGCGGATGAGCTGGACCAGCTGTCTCCAGAACAGGCCCAGTTTTATCGTGGCCTCCTTGCCAATCGATCGAACGACACGCCGAAGTCGATTGAACTGCTCGAGCCGCTGATCGACAAGGTGACGGCAAGCGGAGATACGGCGAACGAGAAGCTGCTGCGCAAAGCATTGGCAGAGGATTATCTGCGCGAGGGCGATTGGGGCAAGGCGGCCAAGGCGTACGAAACACTGGAATCGCGCATGGAGGGCAAGCTCACCCCAGATGAACAGGCCGAGATCGAGATGCCGGTGAAGATGCTTCCGCTGGCTGCGGCCAACCCGCCGATGACCGTAGACCCATGTGACAAGTTCCTGATGCAGGTGAGCAAGAACCCGCTGGGCCTGACGGATATTCCGGTGTTTGTGGATGCGTCGCCGCACAGCTGGATGCTCGATCCGACAGCGCCGTTCAATCTGGTTGCGCGCTCGGTCGCGCGTGAAGTGGGGCTGAAGGTTTCGGACGACGCAGTGACGATTCGGTCACTCACGGGCAAGCCGATCAAAGTGCACGTGACGGTGATTCCTCGCTTCACGATTGGCGGCAGGCTGACGCTGCGGAATATGACGGCATTTGTGTTT
This sequence comes from Occallatibacter riparius, assembly GCF_025264625.1. Taxonomy (NCBI): domain Bacteria; kingdom Pseudomonadati; phylum Acidobacteriota; class Terriglobia; order Terriglobales; family Acidobacteriaceae; genus Occallatibacter; species Occallatibacter riparius. Next base: position 3,012,374 of record NZ_CP093313.1, on the reverse strand, counting down.
GACGACGCTGACTATTCCTTTCCGCAGACCAAATACCAGGTGCAGGGAGTGCTTGGATACGCGGCTCTACAGGCGCTGGGCAGCGTGAAGATCACAGGCGACGCGACGATTGAGGTAGTTCCTGGAAAGGAGCCCGATCCGGCCACGGTTGCGAGTACAAAAGACGGCGCGGCCTTAACGGCCGGCAAGAATGGAACAGATGCGCCGGGCGCCCACTTCTTTTTGGATGGCGATCAGGTGATCGTCGCGCTGGGGTCGACGGGGAACGAGCGGATGTTTGTGGTGGATGCGGGCGGACAGCAGAGCTATCTGACTTCGCGGTACTACGCCGAACATGCCAGCGCGTTCTCAGGAGAGCCAACGTCTCGATTCTCGATTCCGTCGGATCCTTCGATTCCGCCGCAGCCGGCGTATCTTGCAGAGACGGTGCCGCTGGATGTAGGCGGAACGATGGTGCGGGCGCACTATCTACAGGTGCTCGCGCAGCCGCTGGGTTCGGCGGCTCTGGATGATGTGTATGGGGTGCTCGGCATCGATGTGCTCGACCAATTGCGCAGCTATACGTTTGATTACCGGACGATGAGATTCAGCGTCAGCCCGGAGTAAGGCATCAACACTCCACATTGAATCGGCTGCGCAACTCGCGGCGACCCGCAGCAGAGACTACGAGGGCGCGCGAATCGAGATCGCGTTCCAACCATCTGCACTGAAGAAATGATTTAAACAGAGCGGCGCCGAGCGCCCCGGCAAGGTGAAACCGCCGCTCGCTCCAGTCAAGGCAGCCATATGCGAAACGGCGGCGCTGCCCGCGGGCCTGCTCGAGGTCGATCCGCATGGCAGCGATCGCGGAGGAGCCATCGTGAGTCAGGTCGTAGCTGTTGGCGGCGTCGGCCGCTATGCCGCGGAGCCAGCCATTGGCGCGCATGCGCTCGAAGACCGCAACTCCGATGCGGCCAGCGAGATGGTCGTAGCAACTGCGCGCGAGACGGTAGCGCGTTGGCGTGCTCGGCTGAAACTCCCTCGCAGGACGGCCGGCGATGACGCTCAGAGCTTCAAGAGCACGGGCCACGTGAGCACTCTCGAGGGTGTAGTAGCGATGCCTTCCCTGGACGTGCGCGGTCACCAGGCCATCGGCCTTGAGGCGATTGAGATGCGTGCTGGCAGTTGGCGGAGTGACTTCGCCGATGATGGCCAGTTCCGTGCTGGTGCGAGCGCGGCCATCGAGGAGGCAGTAGAGCATGCGAGTGCGCGCCGGCTCGCCGATGGCAGCCGCGATACGCGAGACAGCGGCATCTACGGGGACATCTGCATTCATAGTTTTACCGTAATCGAAGTGTCGCTACAGGGCAAGAGAGGATACTGGCGGCATGGCAACAGCAGCGCCACTCACAAGACGCGCGGTGTTAGGTGGCGTGGCCGTCGCCGCGATAGCGCAGGCGCTCGACGGCACTACGGCGTACCCGGAGGCAAGAACCCGCATGATGATCACGTGTTTCATCCGCTACCAGATCGATCCATTCCAGCGCGAAGCGTTCCAGAAATATGCCGAGAACTGGGGACGCATCATTCCGCGCTGCGGCGGCGACCTGGTCGGCTATTTTCTGCCTCGCGAAGGCACCAATGACATTGCTTGGGGCCTAATCTCGTTTGCCAGCCTTGCGGAATACGAGGCTTATCGGCAGCGGCTGCGCGAGGATCGCGAAGCAATGGAGAACTTCTCGACGGCGCAACATTTGCGCTTTATTCTGCGAGAGGAGCGGACGTTTGTAGAAGGTGTCGAAGGGACCATTCATCGTCCATCGCATATGAAACAGAACGGGTGAGCTGTCATGGTGACGCAAGCGGTAAAAGCAGAGAGGTTTCGCGCGCTGCATGAGCGCGATAGGGCATTCATCATTCCGAACCCGTGGGATGCGGGAACGGCGCGCATGCTCGCGCAACTTGGCTTCGAAGCGCTGGCAACTACGAGCGCAGGTTATGCGTTTTCGCGCGGCACTGTTGATGGCGCAGTGGGACGCGATGCGATGATGGCGCACGTAGCGGACCTGGTGGCTGCGACGGATCTGCCGGTGAGCGCCGACCTGGAGAACGGCTTCGGAGACTCTCCTGAGACTGTTGCAGAGACGATTCGCATGGGCGCAGGGCAAGGGCTCGCGGGCGGATCGATTGAAGATGCGACGGGGAATGAGGCGGATCCAATTTATAGGCTGGAGCAGGCAAGAGAGCGCATTCAGGCTGCAGCAGAGGCTGTACGGGCGTTGCCGTTCACCTTTACGCTGACGGCGCGGGCCGAGAACTTTCTGCATGGCCGGCCCGATCTGAAGGACACGATTCTCCGGCTGCAGGCGTACCAGGAGGCCGGCGCGGATGTTCTCTATGCGCCGGGGCTCACGAGCAGAGAAGACATCGCGGCGGTAGTAGGGTCGGTGGATCGGCCGGTGAATGTGCTGGCGGGGATGCCGGCAATGCGGCTGAGCGCGGCGGAGCTTTCGGCGATCGGCGTGAAGCGCATCAGCACAGGTAGCGCGTTGGCCCGCGCGGCGCTAGGAGGCTTCCTTCTGAGCGCAAAAGAGATGGCGATTCACGGCACGTTCGGGTTTGTAGAGGGGGCAGCAGCGAACTCGAAAGATGTGGTGCCACTGCTGGAATCCTGGCGCAAATCTTCCGGCCAGAACTGACTCATCAGGCTATGGGAAGCCGGACCGTCGCGCGTGCGCCTTCGTCTCCTTCTCGATTTACAAGGCGAATCTCACCGCCATGGGCGCGGGCGATCTGCTGTGCCAGAGCCAGGCCCACGCCGCTGCCCTTAGGCTTTGTGGTATAGAAAGGCACGAACAGATTATCGGTGTTCGCAATGCCCATACCTGTGTCTTCAATGGTGACCCAGGCAGCGGAATCGGCAACGCGCCATCCGACGTGTACGGATTGCGCATTGTTGGCGACTGTGGCATCCACCGCGTTGGCGAGCAGGTTGATGAACATTTGTTCGAGTTGATCCGGGTCGGCGTGCAGAGTAATGGGAGGGCCCGCCTCGAGCACAACGGAAAGGCGCTGCTCGAGCAAGACGACCTGCTCAAGAAGGCGATGCAGCGAAACGGATTTGAGGTGCGGCGGCGGCAATTGCGCAAGGAGCCGATAGGACTGCACAAAACGGTGCAGCGAATCAGCGCGATTTTCTACCACACCAAGGCCGCGCCGGAAATCGCGCATGGTGTCGGGGTCGCCATCCATTGCATCGACGCGCGCGAGCAGGCTGCCGGCAATGGATTTAATCGGCGCTAGCGAATTGGAAAGTTCGTGCCCCAGCACGCGGATGAGCCGTTTCCACGCTGCCTGCTCCTCTTCCTGCAGGGGCACGCTGACATCCGCGAGCAAGAGCAGTGTATGAGGGATTCCCTCCTGACGGAATGACGTTTTGCGGAGCAGCCAGCGAGTGCCCTTGTCGCCGAAGGAATGTATCGTCTGGTCAGCTGATTTGAGCAGATCTTCCAAGCCAAGCTCCTGTGCCGAGTGCCCGAAGCACCGCGCGTAGGGTCTGTTCAGAAGCTGTGTTCCTGCCGTGTTCACGAGCTGCAGTACGTCTTCGCGATCGAACGCGTAGAGCGGTGCGTGCATGACTTCGAGAATGCGAGCGAGGAGCGCAGTAGCCTCGAGGGAGCGGACGCGCTGCTTCTGAAGCAGGTCAGCAAGGAGGTTGACTTCCGTGGCGAGTTCGCCCAGAGCGTCGGGCGAGCCCGCTCCACGTGCGCGGAATGAGTAGTCGGCCTCGCGCATGGACGCAACGACATTCGACAGGGTCTGCAACGGGCGCACGAGAGACTCGATCAGTGCCGCGGCGATCAAGACGAGATAGAGCAGAAGCGAGCATGCGATCAGGATCGCCGCGCCGGTGCTGAGCTTCTGTTGGTAAAGAAGAATACTCGCGAACAGCAGTCCCGGCAGTGAGAGCCAGAAACAGAAGAGCCACGCCCGCCGCACCGCAGAGCGTGGGCGGCGCCTGCGCGGCTTCCGCTCAGAGGCCATATTTTTCGATACGACGATATAGTGCGGCGCGGCTGAGCCCCAGCACGTCGGCAGCCTGCGAGATGTTGCCGTCGCAACGGCGAAGCACTTTGCGGATCAGAAGAGCCTCGACTTCGTCGATGCTCATATTATCGAAAGAGGGTGTAGTGGCACGCGCCGTTGAGATGGCCAGATTCGATGGGTCGATCTCATCTGTGCGACAGAGCAGGATTGCGCGCTCGACTGTATGCTCGAGCTCGCGAACATTGCCCGGCCACGCATATTGCATCATCTGCTGCATCGCGGCGGACGAGAAGCCGGTGACCTGCTTGCGATAGCGCGCGCGACTGCGATTGAGGAAGTGCACCGCCAGCAGCGGGATGTCTTCGCGGCGATCGCGCAGCGCGGGGAGATGAATCTCCACCGTGTTCAAACGGAAGAGAAGATCTTCGCGGAAATTGCCGGCCACAGCCTCTTCGTGAAGTTGGGCGTTAGTTGCGGAGAGCACGCGAACATCGACGCGGCGCGTTTGCGATGAGCCGACGCGCTCAAGTTCTCCGGTCTCAAGTACGCGGAGCAGCTTGGCCTGCTGACGCATAGGGACGTTGGCGATTTCGTCGAGGAACAACGTGCCGTTGTTGGCGAGTTCGAAGCGGCCGATGCGGTCAGTGCGGGCGTCAGTGAATGCACCCTTGACATGGCCGAAGATCTCACTCTCGAACGTGCCTTCAGGCAATCCGCCGGCGTTCACCGCGACCAATGGCATGCGCGAGCGCGGCGATGCAGCGTGCAGGAGCTTGGCGACGATTTCTTTGCCGGTGCCGTGCTCACCGGTAATAAGCACGTTGGCGTCCGACGGGCCAACCTGAGCGATGAGCTCGAGTACCGGCTGCATGGAAGGAGCGCTGGCAACAAATTCCGGCATGCCTTCGGCGCGCAGAAGGCGGTTCTCCAACTCAAGCTGGCGGGCGCGGCGCAAGGCCTGGTGCAGTTCGGCATGGACCTTGATGAGGCTGATGAGTCGCTCGTTCTCCCACGGCTTCTGGATGAAATCGCGTGCTCCGCGCTTCATGCTTTCGACAGCCAGGTCGATGTTGCCCCAGGCTGTCATCACGATCACAGGGAGGCGCGAGTCCATCTCCTGGATGCGGGCCAGAAGGTCGAGACCTTCCTGCCCGGAGGTCGTGTCGCGCGTGTAATTGAGGTCGATGAGCAGTACATCGTAGTCGGTTTGGCCTAGCGCTTCAAGAGCTAGCTGCGGCGAGCGGACGCAATCGACAATGATCCCCTGAGGCTGCAGGAGCAACTCTACAGCCTCGAGGATGTGCGGTTGATCGTCGGCTACCAGAACGCGGATTTTCGGTTGCTTACTTGGAATGGCTAGCCTCCCACTGCGCCGCTCTTCTTTACGGATACTTCTGACATTTTACGGCGCATGCGAGACGACCCCTGTTTTGGCATCATCGATCGAAACACCCATGCGTTCCAAAGTCTCGCCAGTGGCGCGATCGATGTCCACTTTACGCTTCTCATACTCGGTCTTTGCAGCCACGAGAGCGGACTGGGTGATGGCCAGCGCGTGCTGCGCGACCAGCGTGTCGTAGTTGGACTTGGCTCCGAGCTTCTGTTCCTCCTTGGTGATGTCAAATGTACGCTGCGCCAGATCATTCGACTTCTGTGCTGCGTCTACGCGGGCCTGCGCCTGCTGCAAGGCGAACTGCGAGTTGCGCACGTCGAAGCGGATAGTCTTCTTCTGCTCCTCGAATGTGATCTGTGTCTGCCGATACTCCAAGACGGTTCTGAACTGATCGGCCTTGGCCTGGCGGTTGCGCAGATTGATCTGCAGATTGATGCCGAATTGATATTCAGGCGCGGTGTAGTTGAAGGTGTTTTTGAACATGTCGCCGAACCCCGGGGGGACATCCGAAGCGCATTGATCCGCGCCTAGATGGCAGTTTGGATTCTTCTCTCCGGCCGTTCCCGATCCCGCATACACACCATAGGCGTCCAATGTCGGGAGCAGGGTGCTTTTGATGGACTGCAGATTCTGCGCCGCCTTTTGCATTGCGATCTCGTCCTGGGCGGCATCGGGGCGCTTCTTTTCGGCCTGGGCAATCAGGTCGTCAATCGATTTCGTTGCGTTGGGATTGTCCGGACCCTTGGTATCGAGAGGGATCACCGGCATCACGGCAATGGTCGGATCGTCGGTCTTGGTGATCGCGTTTTTCATCAGGAGTTCATTCAGACGCAGCGTGGCGCGCGCCACTGTAAGATCGCCCTCGCTGGTAGCAACGTCCGATCCGTCCTTCATGACCTGCATCGCGGGAATGGCGCCAAGCTCAAGTTGCTTTTGGTCGTCGGACAGAGTCTTCTGCGAAAACGCCAGCAGATTCTCCTTGATCTGCTCGTCCTGATAGGCATTCACAAGGTCCCAATAGATGTTCTCGACTTGCGTGACCGTCGCAATCACCTGCTGGCGAAAGGCCAGATCAGTGATCTGCATATTCTGCTTCGCGATCTGCATGTAGCGACGATTCGTCGCGAATCCAAAGCCGGCCAGTAAATGCTGCGAAAGTACAAACTGGAAATTTGAAAAGAGCTCGGGATTAATGGCAAAGTAGGGGCTATTGTTGGTGAGGCGCTCGCCCTGGTAATTAATGTTCACGTTTGTGCCCAGCGGAAATGACTGGGTGTAATACACCAAACCCTCAATCGTATTCTCTTTGAAGAGAGGGACACCGACCTGAGATTGATTTGCCTCCTGGGTGACATTGTGGTCCACGAACCCTTTGAAGTTGATGAAGGGATCGAATGAGGGGACCGCAGTTCCGGCACCCAGCGTGGAGGTGACGATGCCGCCTGCTCCCGCAGCCGCACCGCCGCCACTGCTACCACCGCCACCTGAATTGCCGCCGGAAAAACCACCCTGCGTGGATGACTGCACAATCCCCGTATTGACGCCATTTGCGCTGCCGCCGGCCTTGGTACGCGCATAGTCTGTTTGGGAAATGGGGAAGTTGTAACGGAAGTAGGCCAGATCGAGGTTGTTTTCAATCGCAAGAGCAATCGCGTCGTCCAGCGAGATGTAGAGCTTGCCGTCGCGCATGAGGTTTTGCAGACGCGGCGAATTGGCGAGGTTCAACTCGGGCGCCGTGCTGGGCCTGTATGGAGAGAACGGCTTCCGCGAATGCGGGAGTTCCACATAAAACGGTTGTTGCGGCGGCACAGCAGCCTGCTGCTGCATGGTCTGCGCGAGCGTTGGCTGCGTCGCCGGCGCCGTAGTCGCCGTGGGCGCAGGCGTGTCGGGCGCAACAGCAGGCGGCGCCTGAGTTGATTGCTGGGCGGGCGCGGGCTCAAAAGCCAACGCCAAATTAGCCTGCAGAAGGAGAATGGCAAGCACGGCCTGCAGGCGCGTGCGCATAGGAACATGAGTGCGGCAATTCATCTGCGTGTCGAATGCTTTCTGATTTCGATCGTCTTTCACTGGGCCCCCGTGACAACTGGAGAATCGACGGCAATGTCTTTGGTGAGCCATCCGTCGTGGAGTTCGAGAATGCGCGAGCCGTAGCGGGCATTTTCCTCAGAGTGCGTGACCTGCACGATAGTGGTACCTTGCTTGTTGAGTTCGCGGAACAGCTCCATGATTTCGCGTGCCTGCGTAGAGTGCAGGTTGCCGGTAGGCTCATCGGCGAGCAACAATGACGGCGCGTGAACCACGGCGCGCGCGATGCCGACAAGCTGCTGCTGGCCGCCGGAGAGCTGATTGGGAAAGAGATCCTTTTTGGCCACGATCTGAAAACGATCGAGAATGTCGGCCACCATGCCGGCACGCTGCTTCGCGGCGAGGTTCTTGTAGGAGAGCGGAAGATCGATGTTCTCAGCAACCGTGAGATCGTCGAGCAGGTGATAACTCTGGAAGACCATGCCGATGCGCTGTCGCGCTAGATCCGCGCGCTGCTTGCGGTTAAGCGCGTGCACCGCAGTGCCGCCGAACCAATACTCGCCTGACCAGCCGTCATCGAGCAGGGCAAGCACGTTCAGGAGCGATGACTTCCCTGCTCCGGAGGGTCCCATGACGGTCACGAACTCGCCCTCATTGATGGTGAGGCCGACGCGGCGCAACACCCACGTCTCGGTGTGTCCGGTCTTGTAACTGCGTTCTACATTCTTGAGGTCAATCATTTGTGTTTACTCCGATCTCGAAAACCTGACTGGGGTCGACTGCGGCGGGGAGCCGGCGCGGCCTCGTTATTCGGTGCGCAATGCACGCATGGGTTGAACACCGGCGGCGCGCCGCGCCGGAAGAGCGGCCGCAAGCATGACCATGAGAGCCGTGACGACTACAGCTACTGCAAGGGTGATTGGGTCGGTTGATTTTACGCCATAGAGCTGGCTGGTAAACAGGTGCGCTAGAGCCACGGTGGAAGGCAGAGCCACGACCACAGCGATGCTTGCGATGAGCACCATCTCGCGAAGCACAAGAGCAACCACGCTGGAGCGCTGCGCACCGAGCGCAAGCCGTACGCCGATTTCGCGCGTACGCTGCTCGGTAGAGTAGGCCAGCACACCATAGAGCCCAACTGCGGCGAGGATCACAGCGAGCAGCGAGAAGCCGATAGCCAGCAGTGCAAGCGCGCGCTCGTCGGATGCGCTACGGTCGATCTCTTCTTCCATGGTGCGGAGGCCGTTGACCACGAGGTTTGCATCGAGCTCATGCATCGCGCGGCGGATGGCGGGCTCGATGATCTGCGGCGGCTGTACTGTGCGCACATACATCTCCACACCGGTTGGGTGCTCTTCCTGGAAGTAGGGCTTATAGACTGCCGGGCCAAGCGGCGTACGAAGATCGGTGTGACGGATGTCGCCTACGACGCCGACGATCGTAATGTCGTACTTGGTATCGTTGCCTGAGCCTTTGCCCAACTGGCGGCCAATCGCATTCTGCGGCGACCCGAAGAAACGCTTTGCGAACGCTGCGTTGACGACTGCAACGTTGGGCTGGCCTTTGGCATCGGCGACCGTGAATTCTCTGCCCGCAAGCACAGGCTGGTGCAGTGTTGAGAAGTAGCCCGGCGTGACCGTCCCCGCCTCAAAGTTCATGTTCTCTTCTTCACCAGGTTTGTAGCCCTGAATGGAAAAGTTCGACGTGTTGCTGTCTCCGGTGAGTTCGGGATCTGTGGTGCCCGCAGCCTGAGCAACGCCCGGGATGCGATCCAGTGATTCAATGGCACTGGTGACGATCTGCGGTGTGCGGTCCTCACCATATCCGGAGTTGGTTGGATCAAGGACGAACGTGGCGAGATGGCTGGTTTCAAAGCCCACCTGCTCGTGACGAAGATTGTCGAGTGTGCGAACGAACAGTCCAGCGCCACCAAGGAGCATGACGCTTAGAGCGATCTGCGCGCCGACCGCGATCTTGCGGAAGCGCTGCGACTCGCGCGAGGCTGTTCCCGAAGACTGGCGCAGCGAGCCGGCGAGGTCCGGACGCATGAAGTGAAAGCCGGGCGCGATGCTGAAGAGCAGGCTGGCGAAGAGTGAGACTCCGAGCGTGAACAGAAGCACGCGCACATCAATGGCGCTGGAGTATGGCTCGGTGCCCGGATCGGCACTGGTCATGATGCGGATGAGCAGGCGCGTCACGAGTGGTGCAAAGGCCAGTCCTGCGGCAGCACCGACCAGGCCGAGCATGCCGCCCTCAACGAGCAGCTGCGAAAGAATGCGGCCCCGGCGAGCACCGAGCGCATAGCGCATCGACATCTCTCTTGCCCGAGCGGACGCTCGCAGGAGGAGCAGCGTGGCAACGTTGATTGTGCACATCAACACCAGCAGGCCGGTCATGCTCATTAGAATGACGAGCGGCTTTTGGAGATCGGCGCGGTTGGGATTGAACCCTCGGGAATCGTCAACGACACTCAGCCGCGAGGCATCGATGAAACGCTGGCGGAATCGCTCCGATTGCGACTTGTAAAGCGAGAACTCGTAGGTGCGCAGCGAGCGCCACAGCGGCGCAAGTGCGGCTTGCGCCTGGGCAGCGCTTACTCCGGGCTTCAGACGAGCAACTACGGTCAGCCATGCCGACTTGTGATTGTTCAGGTCGTCGAGCTGCGCGCGCCAGGGAATTGCGTACTCAACCATCGTGACCGGAACAAAGACTGCAGGCCGGTAGCCTCCGATGGCCGAATCAAAATGACTTGGTGCAACGCCAACTACTGTGAATGGATGTCCGTTGACGAGGAGCGTCTGGCCAAGAACATCGCGGGATCCGGAGAATCGAGTGCGCCAATAGTCGTAGCTCAGAACCACGACGGCGTTGGCATTCTTGGCTGTCTCGTCCTGAGGGGTGAAGAGCCGCCCAGCGGCGGGTTTGAGCCCAAGGAGGTCGAAGTAATTCCCGCTGACGATTTCTCCGTCTCTGCTCTCGGCTTCGTTGTGCCACGAGAGGCCGAGTTGCGATCTATCGGCAACCATCACTCCCTGGAATACCTTGTTCTGGTCGCGGAGGTCCTTGTACATGGGGTAGGAGAAGTAGCTGTGGCGATCCGGCAGGTCGCCGCCGAAGGAACTCATTGATCCAGAAAACGCTCCGCTCCAATCGAGCCGCACCAACTCCTTGGGATTCTTCACCGGCAGCATGCGCAGCAGCACCTGATCAAACAGAGTGAAGATAGCGGCATTGGCGCCGATTCCGAGCGCCAGCGTCAGCACCACGGTCACCGTGAATCCCGGCGATTTGAGCAACTGGCGAAGGCCGTATCGAAGGTCCTGAATCAACGAGTGCATGATCTCTCCTATTCCGTGCGCAGTGCCTGCATGGGTTCGATCGAAGCTGCGCGAAGGGCCGGCAGCCAGCTTGCTGCGAGTGTTGCCGCAACAACTGCGCACACGGCAATGGCCGTTGCCGAGACGCCGTTCACAACAAATTTCTGAGCGATGGTATCGATTCCGGCGTCAGCCAGAAGATCTTGGACGATGGGCCGAAGCAAGGTCGAAACAATCAGGCCGAGCGCTACTCCGGAGATTGTAAGAACCATGCCGCGCCGCAGGTAGGAACCCAAAACCCAGCGGCGGCTAGCCCCCAACGCCATGCGGACACCGATTTCGCGTGTTCTCTGCGTGACCTGGTAACTAAGCAGGCCGAAGATCCCAATGATGGTGAGCACCAAAGCGAACGTTGAGAATCCCGCTGAGATCATCGAGAAAAAGCGCGGGGCTTGAATCGTAGAGTCGATGACATCCTGCATCGTTGTAAAGCGCGCAATTGGGATTTCAGGATCGGCTTTCTCCACGGCGTTCTGAACGCTCGCCGCGAGGTTCACATGCGCAGCCGTGCGAATTGCAAACGTAGTGGGGAACCATCCATTTAGGACCGCTGTCGATTCGTCGGAGAGCTGGGCCATCGGGCCGTAGATTTCGATTCCCTGCGCTTCGACCAGCGAATGCATCTGCACATCAGGCACAACGCCGACGATGCGCCAACGAACCGGACCGCCCAGTTGAACACTTTCGCCGATGGGTGATCGGCCGGGCCACCACTTCCGCGCGGCTGATGCGCCGATCACAACAACACGATCGGACCCAGCACGATCGGCATCGGTAATATCGCGCCCGGCAATCAAATGCATCCCCATGGTGACGAAGTAACCCGGAGTGATGGCGCGAAACTCGACGGTCTGGCGCAGGTCGCGGCGGTCCGCAGGATTGCCTCCCTGGTTCAAGCCGCGATCCAAAGGAAGGCCGTTCACCGCAGCCACGCGGTCGACCCCTGGGATGTGGCGCAACTCTTCAAGGACAGTGCTAACGAATTGTCCGGTACGCTGCGTGCTTGCATATCGATCGCCCTTCAGCGTGACCTGAAAGACCGAGAGCTGCTTCTGCTCAACGCCTGAAGGCAGCGCGTGCAAACGCAGGAACGTACCGAGGAGAATCGACGCGGTTGAAACAAGAACCACCGCCATGGCAACCTGCGCAACGACGAGCATGCGCGAGATTCGCGCGTGCGATATGGTTTCTCCCAGCGTTGGACCATTTAGACGCGCTTCTCTCGAACGGCTCCCCAAGGCGAAACATCCGGGCAAGATCGCAAAGACCAGCGCAGAAAGTACGGCAAGAACAAGTACAACGGCGGAGAGCAGCCAGAACGCCGGCTCGCCGTGGAGTCTGGGGATCGGCAGCGGCGAGGCCTTCAAGAGAAAACCAGTCGTCACACGGGCGACGACTATACCCAACGCACCTCCGGCCAATGCGAGCAACAGTCCCTCCACTGCGATGAGGCGAACCAACCGTGTGCGCGTGGCGCCGAGCGCGGTACGGAGAGATAGCTCGCGTGCGCGGCGCATCGACCGCGCCATCATAAGGCCGGCAAGGTTTAGACAGGCAACCAGCAGGACGGCCACGACAGCGCCCAGCACAGCAATCAGGCTGCGGCGTGCATTCGCAACAACGACGTCCTGCAATTTCCACGCGCGGAATTCGTGCAGGGTCTTTGCCGCCGACTCATCAGTCCAGTTCCTGTAATTGGGAAACTGGGCGTAGAACGCGCTTTGCAGCGCAGATAGCTGCTGTTGTGCCTGCGCCAGCGAAAGGTCGGGACGAAGCCGGCCGATCATCTGGTAGTTGTCACCGCTGTAGCCCGGATCCTTCGGGCTGAGCTGCAGCGGAGTCCAGAGGTCGGGAGTCCCCATCACGCCGGGCGCGCTCTCCGCGCTCACTATGAAGCTTGCAGGCATGATTCCGACGACGGTGAAGGTATCCTGGTTTATTCGCACGGTGCGTCCGACGATATTTGGATCCCCATTCAGAGCGCGCTGCCACAGTCCGTGGCTGAGAATCGCAACACGTGGCCCGTTGGGACGGTCTTCATCCACACTGAACGTGCGGCCCATCGCCGGCATAACACCCAGCGTGCGGAAATATCCGTTCGAGACGTGCAGCGAACTGACTTGCTCGGCGCGGCCTCCGGCAACGGACAGGTTCACGGCGGCGCTACCGTCGTCCATTACGGCGACGGAGGCGAAAGCGTCAGTATGATCGCGGACAAACTCTGCAGCGGCTCCGGTCTGCTCAGCATTGGGCCCCTCGTGGGGAAATGTAAACGCCAGGCCCACCAGTCGGTCAGCGTCTGGGTATGGCAGCGGTTCCAGCAAGACAGACTGCACCACGCTGTAGACTGCGGCGGTCGCGCCAAGTCCGAGCGCGAGCGTGAGCAGCGCTGTGAGCGTGAAACCGGGCGAACGCCTCAACTGGCGCAAAGCATAGCGGGCATCCTTTAATAATGCGTTCATTGCGGCGTTCCTCCCTTCTATTCGCTGCGTAGAGCCTGCATGGGTTCGATGGACGCGGCTCGCCGCGCCGGAATGTAGGAAGCAGCAAGAGCAAGAATGAAAACGGCCAATGTCGCTACAGAGAGCACCGATGGATCGATAGGATCGACCTGGAACAGCAGAGTTCGCATCAGACGCGTGGCGAAGACTCCGCCGATCAGGCCGATCCCACATCCCGCCAATGCGAGCTTTGCGCCCGAAATCAGCACCAACCGTAGCAAGCCCGAGCGCTGCGAACCCAACGCCAGTCGGATGGCCATCTCCTGCGTGCGCATCGCCGTCGAAAATGCGATGACGCTGTAGATGCCCATCAGTGCCAGTAGCACCGCGGCTCCGGCAAAGGCCGAGATGAGTGCCGTGTTAAATCTGCGCGGCGCCTGGCCTTCCGACACCACATGGTCCATGGACTCTACCTGCGTGAGCGGCAGTTGCGGATCGATCGCGCGGACCACGGAGCGAAGCGAGTCGGCCATTTGTTCAGGGGGAATGGAGCTGCGGAGAACAATCGAGCCGCCGTCGCCGTTCAGCGATCCTTCCGTGGCAAATTGTCCGAGCGACGCTCTGGATTGCGCAGCGGGTTGATAGAACTGCGGGCGCGTGTCCTGATCCACGCTGGTCTCTTTGATGTCGCCGATCTCTCCAACAATGGTCATCCACGGCAGCGGAGTTTCCTTGATGCCGATGTGGATACGCTTGCCGATGGGATCCTGGCCGGGCCAATAGCGTTGCGCAAGGGCGTGGTTCACGATCACGACAAGAGGCGCTCCATCGCGATCCGCTGGTGTAAAGTTGCGGCCGCGCAGGATGGGAATACCTGCCGCATGGAAATAGTCGCCGATGATCGCGGATGGCCATCCGGAGAAGAGCGTCTCGCCCCTGGCAGGCTCATATCCTTCCGGGAAGAATCCGGTATTGTCCTCATTGCCGGAAGCGGGAAGCGCCGATGTGATGCCCGCTGCCTGAACCCCAGGCAGTTCCTGCAAGCGAGCAATCAGTGCCTGATCGAAATTGTCCACACTGGCCTGTGTTGAATACTGCTGACGCGGCAGGCTGTACGAAGCGGTCAGCATGTGATCGGTGTGGAATCCGAGATCGACCTCGCGCAGCTTCTCGAAGCTTTTGAGCAGGAGTCCGGCCGCGGTGAGCAGCACAAGCGCTACTGCAAGCTGCGTGACCACGAGCGCGCCGCGCAATCGTGTATGGCCAGCAGCGGTTCCGGTGCGCCCACCTTCTTTGAGCGCATCATTCACCTGGGTACGCGAGGCTGCGAGGGCGGGCAGCAGACCGCAAGCCAATCCCGTGATGATGGCCAGCAGAAGAGCGAATCCCACAACCTTACCGTCAAGAGCGATGGCGTTCACGCGCGGAAGTGTCTCGGGTAGAGCTCGAATTCCAACGCGCAAGGCAAGCCACGCAAGGACAAGGCCCAGAATGCCGCCGGACACGCTGAGGACTAGCGTTTCAATCAGATTCTGCGTCAGTACTGCTTTAGCGCTCGCACCAAGCGCAAGCCGCACAGAGATCTCGCGGCGGCGACGGATCACTCGAACCAGCAGAAGTCCGGCAAGATTGGCGCATGCGATGAACAGCACAACCGCGACAGCCATGAAGAGCGTGCGGATCAGCGGTCGCGCGCTCGCAACGGTGTAGCCGTCGAGCGGCTGCACGTTGGCGTGAATCTTCAGGCTCGCCATTCCCGCCGGAAAATGCCGCATGATGTCTTGAGAGACCACGTCCATATCCTGCTGCGCCTGCAGCGCGGTCAAGCCGGGCTTGAGTCTCGCTACCATGCGGAAGTTCCAGCTTCCGGCATTGGAGATATCCGCCTGGGTCAGGCTCATTGGCACCCAAAGCTCACTGCGATTCAGTTGACCGGGAACCAAGGGGAACTCGAACGCGCGCGGCATGACTCCAATGATTTCGTAAGGCTTGCGATCGAGTTGTATGGTGCGGCCGAGCACCTGGGGATCACCGTGGAATCGACTGCGCCAGGTCTGATAGCTGAGAACCGCGACCTGCACCTTGCCCTGGTCTTCCTGCTGTGTGAATACGCGGCCCAGAGCCGGTGACACCTGGAGAGTTGGAAACACATTCGCCATCAAGCGAGTGGCGTTGACCTGCGCGGGTTCGCCTGCGCCGGAAAGCTCGTAATAGGTGTCGCGGAAGCCGCCGATGCTTGAGAAGCCGTGCGTGTCACGGATGTACTGGAGCATCTC
Source organism: Occallatibacter riparius (assembly GCF_025264625.1). Classification (NCBI taxonomy): domain Bacteria; kingdom Pseudomonadati; phylum Acidobacteriota; class Terriglobia; order Terriglobales; family Acidobacteriaceae; genus Occallatibacter; species Occallatibacter riparius. The sequence continues at coordinate 2,996,836 of NZ_CP093313.1, read as the reverse complement.
GGGAGCGGGAGCCGACACTCCGGGAAATCCTGCGCCCTCAATGGTGTCGCCTATGAGCATCAATTCATGCGGATTCCCGAAGGGCAGCGGCCGCAGCAACACGCCTTCCACAATGGAGAAGATCGCGGCAGTTGCGCCGATACCAAAGGCCAGCGTCAATATAGCGGTCGCCGCGAAGCCGGGAGCTTTTGCAAGCTGGCGTAAAGCGTAACGAATATCGCGCATGATCATAAGGATCTCTCCTCTTACTCCGTACGCAGAGCCCGCATTGGGTCAATTGACGCCGCCCTGCGCGCTGGAACAAGCCCGGCAACAGCAGCGCACAAGGCGAGCACCAGCGTTGCTCCAGTAAGGGCCCAGGGATCGTAAGCACCCACTCCATATAACTGGCTGGCCATCAGATGACCTGCCAACAGCGCCGCGGGAATGCCCAGGGCAAGTCCAATCCCGACCTGGATCCCGATCCCGCGCATCACGATAGCGATTACGTTTGAGCGTGTCGCACCAAGCGCCATGCGGATTCCAATTTCGCTGGTGCGTCGAACGACAAAGTACGCCATCACGCCATAAAGTCCGATGGACGCTAGCACCAACGCGAGGATTCCGAACAAACTCGTTAGCCGCGCGACCAGACGCTCCTGGTCGAAGTTCCCCATAACCTGCGTCTGGAAGGGCCGCAGGTCCACAACCGTGAGATTCGGATCAATGGAAGCAAGAGTCCGCCGGAGCAACGCATCCGCGTCTTGCTGCGGCGCACCGAAGTTCACGATGATCGCATCAATGAACATGGACTGCTGTTCGCCTGATTTGAGCGGCGGTTCCTTGTATCCATTGAAACTCTGAGCCAGCGGACGCAGAAACACCGGGCGTATCTTGCTGCGCGGATTGTTCATCTTGAAGTCGCGGAAGACGCCGACGATCTCAAACGAGCCGGAGTACTGTGGCAGGTCAATACCGAAGTGCTGCCCAATCGGATCCTGCTTGGCGAAGAAGCGATCGACAAACGTCTGGTTCACCACGGCAACCTGCTGGGAAGCGGCCGTGTCTTGCTGGCTGATGTCGCGGCCTCGAATGATCGGCACGCCGATCGACGGCAGGAATCCCGGGCTCACGCGATCCCACGTCGATCCGCAGCGGTCATTCGGGCCGGGAGCAGGATGGCCCTGCTGAATTACGCACTCGCCCCAGTTATCGCCTTCGAGAGGGCTATAGAGCGCCATGGAGACATGTGCGACACCCGGCAGCGCAGAGAATCGGTCTTCGATCTCTCGATACAAAGCAGGCAGGCGATCGATGCTGTAACCGGCGCCAGCCGGATCGACGTGCATGACGTAGCGATTGTTTATGGCTACGCCGAAATTCTGGTTCTCCAGGTTGCCAAGCGACTTAGTCATCAGAATCGCTCCGGCCAGCAACACGATGGAGAGCGCCGCCTGCAGAATCACCAGGACCTGCTGCGGCAAGGATGAGCGATCGCGCGTTGTGCGATTCACGCCACGAAGCACTTCAGCAGGCTGCGCGTGCAGAGCAAGCCACGCCGGCGCAAGGCCGAACAGCACACCGGTTATCAGAGACACAAGAAAAGCGAAAGCCAGTACCAGCGGTGACGGGCTCGCGCTTATCGGCAGATGGTGCGCCTCAGGAAACGCTAAGGCGAGAATCGTGCGCGAACCTGCATAGGCGATGCCAAGGCCGGCAAGGCCGCCGATACAGCTCAGCAGCACGCTCTCGGTAATCGCCTGCCGGATAACGCGGCGACGACCAGCTCCCATCGCCATGCGTACAGCTATATCGGCGCGACGGGCTGTGCTGCGCGCCAGAAGTAGATTTGCGATATTCGCACAGGCGATCAGCAGCACAACAGAGGACAGGATCATCAGCATCTTGAGACCTTTTCCGGTCTCCTGCTGCATGTTCTGGATTCCGCCGCCGCCCGGCACAACCACGACGTGCTGCTTGGGGATGATCGTGTTGCCGCCGTTCTTGGTGTAAGCCTCGCGCGAGTACAGCCACGCGCGCAGCACACCCGAGAGCCTCGACTGCAGTGCGGCGATGTTGGTGCCTTGCCTGACCCTGCCGATTGGATAAAGCCAATGCTGATCGGGATGATGGAGGATGGCCTGCTCTTCACCGTGGACCAACGGCTCCATCGAGATCGGAATCCAGAACTCCGCTGGGCTGTCTGTGACGCGGTCACCGAAGAATGCGGGCGGAGCAATGCCGATTACCGTGAACGGGTGCGCTTGGATCGATATGGTCGATCCCACAATGGAAGGATCGCCGCCAAAGTCAGCCTGCCATCCGCGAAAGCTGAGTACCGCCACGGGCGCGGCATTGAGTTGGTCATCGGCCTCGCTCATCATGCGCCCAGCGAACGGCTGCACTCCCAGCGTCGAGAACAGATTGCCCGAGACAAACTCGCCATGAATTTCCTGCGCCGGCGCCTGGCCGTGGCGAACGCTGAACATGGGTTGCCCGGCCTGCACAGCGGCCAGTTGCTCGAACTCGGGCGCCGACTTCCTGAAGTGCTGGTAGAGGTCGTAGGAGAAGATGTCGAAGTCGCCATTGTCGCCGACGAAGCCGCCGTTCACGCAGCAATCGTCAGTGTCACCGATGCGATAAAGGCGAGAGGGATCGGCCACCGGAAGCGAACGCAGAAGAATGCCCTGCACCAGTGTGAATATGGCGGTGTTCGCTCCAATGCCCAATGCCAGCGTAACGATTGCCGTAAGCGCAAAGCCCGGCGACTTGCGCAACTGGCGCACCGCATAGCGGATATCCTGAATCACCTGGTTCATCATCTCTGCCGGCCAGCCGGCCTCCCTGGTTCGTGCTGAATGCAATTACATCCTCCAATTCACTTTCTGGTCTGGCACGCGCAGACCCTACTCAGTCTTTAGCACCTGCATGGGTTGAATCGTTGCAGCGCGGCGCGCGGGCACGATGCCTGCTGCGAGAACCGTAACCACCAAAACGGCAGCGGCTCCGGCAAAGCTGACCGGATCGAACAGGCCCACACCGAATAAAGCCGAGCGCAGCAGCCGCACCGCAAAGAAGCTACCGATGCCTCCGATTAGAAGCCCCGCCAACACCGTTTCCAGCCCGCCGCGCATCACCAAGCTGACGACCTGCCCGCGCGTTGCACCCACCGCCATGCGCAACGCAAACTCGCGGCTGCGCTCTGTCACCGCATACGCCATCACGGCGTAGAGTCCGAGACTGGCTACAAGCAGGCTCGCCAATGCATATACGCCCAGCAGTTCGGCGGGAATACTCGCAATCTGATATCTGGTTTCAGTGACCGTCTTGAGCGACTGCACATTTTCCAGAGGCAATGCGGAGTCAAGCTTGGCAACCGTATTCGTCAGCGCGGGCAGCGCCGCACCTTCCGTGCTCCGCGAGCGGACCGCGATGAAGACGTGACCCTGATAATGCTGTAGAAGCGGGATGTACAGCACCGGCAACGGATCGGTATCGGCCGGGCTGTAATACGCGTAGTTCTTCACGATGCCGACGATCTGAACAGGCTTCTTCTCAACCATCACCGTGCTTCCCAACGCATTCCCCTTCGGCCAGTAACGGTGCGCCATGTCTTCATTGATCACCGCTACTGCAGGCGCGCCGTCGCGATCCTGATCGGTGAACTCGCGGCCTTGCTCCATCGCGATGCGCATGGCATGAAAGAAGCCGGGCCCTTCGAGATCCGTAACGACGACCTTGCTCTCGTCGGGACCGAATTTGTAGCCCGGCACGTCGAAGCCCCATGTATTGCCCGATCCGTCATCGCCCATGGGCAGATGCGTGGTCATAGTGGCATCGAGCACGCCGGGCGCAGCACGCAGGTTGTCGAGCAAGCTCTGCTGGAACGCCAAGCCCTTGGCAGCCGTATACCCGGATCGAGAAAGGGAGAGGCTTGCGGTCAGGCAGCCTTCGCGCTCGAAACCGCGTGCGCGTTCGACGATCTTCAACATCGTTCGCGTCAGCAGCGCGCAACTCGCCAGGACAACGAAACAAAGCCCAAGCTGGAGCCCTAGGCCAGCGGTCTTGGCCCAGCGGCCGCGCGCCGCGCCCACAATGGACTGGCCGCCTTCACGCAGCGCATCTTTCTGCGAACCGCGCAGCGCCTGCCGGATGGGCATCATGCCGCACAGGAGGGCAACAATCATTACCAGCCCAGCAACGACGCCGAGCACGCGCCAATCGGTCGAGAGGTTGAAGCTGATCGGCATCCCGAAGGTCGGCAGCAGCACATACAGCGAATGCGACAGGAGGAGACTCGCAGCCCAGCCAATCAGTCCGCCTCCCATTGCAAGCAGCAGTGCTTCCACCAGCAGTTGCCGAGCAATGCGACGCGACGTGGCGCCGAGAGATGTGCGGATGGCGATCTCACGGCTGCGGCGCACGGCGCGCTGCCCCATCAAGGATGCCGTGTTCACGCACACCAGGAGCAAAAGAAGAACTGAGGCCCCGAGCAGGATTGGCATTTGTTCACCGAGGATGCCAAACAATCCGCGTTCGAAATGCGCAGAGTCGCGCAGGTTCAAATCCCATCCGGTGAAGTTCTTCTCGTGCATGTATTGGCGCGCCAGTGTGTGGAGTTCCGCTGCTGCCTGTGCGGCTGACACGCCGGGGCGCAGCCTGCCGCCGGCCATCAGCCCCATAGTCTTCAGCGGATCGGCACCCGGATCAGCTTGCAGTGATCGCGCAGCTGAAAGCGGCAGCCACATGTCCTCTGCCATGCCGCCGAAAATTCCCAGGAAATCGCGCGGCGCCACGCCGACTACTGTGAACTGGTGCCGGTTGATCCACACTGCGCGGCCGATCACCTGGGGATCGGCTCCGAAGCGGACGCGCCACTCGCGGTCGCTCAGCACAACCTCGTCGTGCGAGCCGTAAGCGCGGTCGTTCGCGTTGGGATCGAAGAACCGGCCGAGCTGCGGAGCCACGCCAAGCAGCCGGAAATAGTTGCTGGAAACAAGACCAGACGAAATTGCCTCAGGCGCTGCTCCTTGCGACGCGAAGTCGACAGAGTTGACCATGAATGCGGTCAGATCATCGAGGCTCTTGTTGCGCTCGCGCAGATACTCTACCTGATCGAAGTGAACCGAATAGCCTTCGGAACCGCGCACTGTTGCATCGATGAAGCGAAGCGACCGGGGATCGCGCACGTGCGGCCACGGATCGTAGAGCACGGCCTTGATCCAGGTAAACACGGTGGTAAGGGCGGCGATGCCCAGGGCCAGCGTGAGCACGGCCGCCAGCGTGAAACCCGGGGCGCGGCGCAGTTGCCGCATCGCGTAACGCAAATCCTGAAGCAAATGGCTCATCATCGTTCACCGTTCCCGTTCGGCCGTACACAACTTACCCGGTTTCGAGGTGCAGAATCACTATTCGGCCCGCAGGGCTTCGGTCGGGTTCACATTCACCGCGCGCCGCGCCGGGATTGCGGCCGCAATCAGCGCGGCGGCACCCAGCACAATCACGGCGAGCGAAAGAATCACAGGGTCGTAGGGCTTCACCGCGTACAGCTGATCGGTGATTGCACGGCCGGCCAGTATGGCCGTCGGAATTCCGATAGCGAGCCCGATGGCAACCTGCAGGAACGCACTGCGCAACACCATACCCAGAACAGTTCCGCGGTTTGCTCCCAGCGCCATGCGAATGCCGATCTCGCTGGTGCGCTGTTCCACCGAGTACGACATGACGCCATACAGGCCTATCGCCGCGAGTCCGAGCGCCAGCACGCCAAAGATCAGCGTCAGCTTCGCGATCATGTCCTGCTGTCCGAAGTCACGTGCGAGTGTCTCGTGATAGCTCGCAAAATCCAGGAGCGGGATGTTCGGATCGATCTCGGAGAGCGCCTTGCGCACCTGCATCTCCAAGCCTTCGGGTTTCCCCGGCGCCCAGAGAATGAGATTTTCCAGATAGTGCCCACTCTTCTCGCCCTCGATCTCGTTTGGCTTCGTGTAGGGGGTGTGCTGGGCAGTCGGCAAAAAATACATCGGCCGATCAGGATCCTTGAATCCGTAGTTCAGATAGCGCATATCGGCGGCAACGCCGACGATCTGGTAATCGCCTGCGTGAATCATCTCGTTCTCGCCGAATCGCTTGCCGATCGGGTTCTCGCCCTTCAAGAACTTCTTCGCAAAGGCCTCGTTCACCACGGCCACAAGCGGCGCGTCCTTAGTGTCGTGCTCATCAATCGCGCGCCCCATCACGATGCGATTATTCAGAGTGGAAAAGAACTCCGGCGTCACGCGGGTAAACGTGGCCCCATCGTCATCGCCCGAGTGCGGCTCAGGCTTGCCCTGAATGCGAATTCCATCGTTCCAGCTATCGCCGCTCATCGGAGCATAAGTAGCGCCGGCGACGCCCTGCACTCCAGGGATCTGCAGGATGCGGTCGAATATCCGCCGGTAAATCAATTCGAGTTGTTCCGGCTTGTAACCAGCCTGGTGAACGTCGAGCGAGATCATGTATCGGCCCTCAACATCAAAGCCGAAATTCTGGTTCTTCAGGTTACGCAGGCTCTGCGCCAGCATGACCGCGGAGCTGATGAGCACGAGGGAAATCGATGCCTGCGCGACCACGAGCGCCTTCTGCGACCACCGCGTGCTGTGCTCCGTAGAGCGATTCGCGCCGCGCAAAGCCTCCACCGGCTCAGCATGCGACGTAGTCCACGCCGGCGCGATTCCGAACAGAACGCCGGTCAGCAGGGAAATACCAAGCGCAAACAGGAGCACCGGAACGGAAGGCGTAGCATCGATGGGAACCCAGAAGTTGGGCCCGGTAAAGGCAAGCTTGAGCACGAGCGAGGTCCCCATATAGGCAACCAATAGCCCGAGCCCACCGCCCACAACCCCCAGTGTGAGGCTCTCCACCAGCGCTTTGCGTACCAGCGTGCCGCGAGAGGCGCCCAACGCAATTCGTAGCGAAGTCTGCTGCCGCCTTCTCAGGCCGCGAGCCAACAGAAGATTGGCGAGATTCGCGCACGCAATCAGCAGCACACAGGCAGCAGCGATGAGAAGCACGCGCAACGCGTCTTCGTACTGCTCGCGCATATCGGTAACGCCCGCGCCGCCGGGCGTCAGGAACATCTGCTGCTTGGGCAGATACTCCTTATCCTGCATAGTCAGATCGGAGTAGTGGCTCATCTGCCACTGGCGCAACTCGGTCCTCAACTGCGCTTCCAGCGCTTTTGGATCCGTCCCCGGCTTGACGCGCCCGATGATGTCCAGCCAGTTCGCTCGCGGCTCGGTCAGTCGCGGCGGTTTGCTGTCGATCAGCGGCTCCGCCGATAGCGGCATCCAAATCTCAGGCATCGCCCAACCGCGCAGATCTGCCCCGAAAAATCCGGGAGCGGCGACACCCACAATGGTGAATGGGTTGTTGTTGAACAGGAACACCGAGCCCACCACGGATGGATCGGCTCCGAACTTCTCCTGCCATGCGTGGTAGCTGAGTACGGCTACCGGCGGAGCACCCTCCCGGTCGTCAGAGGGATTCAGAAGCCGGCCGGCCCAGGCACCCACGCCGAAGGTAGAAAAGAAATTGCCGGATACAAACTGCCCGTTGCGCGTTTCCGCCGGTTGCGTAGAGCCTGCCCGCCGCACTCCAAGGCTCGCGTTGCCGCCCTGGAAGGCGGCAAGCTCTGCGAACGCCGGTGTGTTGTCTTTGAACCGGTGATAGAGCTCGTTGTTGAACAGCGAGAACTCTTCCCACTGCGTATAGCCGCCCCAGTTGCAGCAATGAACCTTCTTGCCGATCCGCCAGAGTTCGTCGGGCTTGGTAACGGGCAGCGACTTCAGCAGAACTGCATGCACCAGCGTGAAGATCGCCGTCGTTGCTCCGATACCTAGCGCCAGCGTGATGACCGACGTGAGAGTAAACCCCGGCGACTTGCGCAACTGGCGCATAGTGTAGCGAAGGTCCTGGAATAGTTGGTTCATCCTGGTTCTCACATTCTTGGTGTCGGTCATCGTCGGAATTGACACGGGTAGCGTACGAGCCCGAGTGGGAAGAATCGGGAGCCCTTGGTCGCATCATTAGAGGAAGTGCGCACACACGCACTTCCTGCTCGACAGTAGTTACGCTTCCACTTCGGCGGTGAGCTTGCGCAGTTCGTCCTCGGAAACTACCTTGCCGTCGAAGAGGTGGACTTCGCGCTCAGCGTGCTTGGCAAAGCGCGGATCGTGCGTCACCATGCAGATGGTAGAGCCTTCGCGGTGCAGATCGGCAAGCAGGTGCATCACCGCTTCGCCGTTCTTCGAGTCCAGGTTTCCGGTAGGCTCGTCCGCCAGCAGGATAGAAGGGGAACCAGCCAGGGCGCGCGCCACTGCTACACGCTGCTGCTGACCGCCAGAGAGCTGCGCGGGATAGTGCCGCATGCGGTGCGCCATGTTCACGCGCTCCAGCGCTTCCTTAACACGCTTCTTGCGCTCAGCAGAAGGCATGCCGGCGCGATAGGTCAACGGAAGCTCCACGTTCTCTTCCACCGTGAGATCGCCGATCAGGTTAAAGCTCTGGAAGATGAAGCCGATCTCCTGGTTGCGGATGCGCGAACGCTCGCTGAAGCTGAGGTTCTCCACCGGCTTGTTATTCAGCAGATAGCGGCCGCCGGTCGGCGTGTCCAGCAACCCAAGGATCGACAGCAGCGTCGACTTGCCGCAGCCGGACGGGCCCGACATGGCCACGTACTCGCCGCGCGAAATGGTGAGATGAATCCCCGAGAGCGCGTGCGTCTCAACTTCGTCGGTGTAGAAGACCTTGGTGAGTTCCTCGATCTCAATCAGCTTGTCGTTTGCCATGCAGTCCTCGCTGTTCCGTTGTCAGTGGTCAGTTTTCAGTGGTCAGCAATCAGTTCTCAGGACAGGGGTTTCTGATCCCTGACCTCTGATCCCTGCCTATTCCAGCCGTATGCGATCCACGTTGTCGTAGCGCGACATGTCGGACAAGATCACCGTGTCGCCTTCCTTCAATCCATCAAGCACCTGGATGTATTGCACCGATTGGCGTCCTACCTTCACCTGCACACGGGTAGCGCCCTTGTGATCGGGATCTTCCTTGAACAGGCTCAGCGTGGAGTTCTCGTTGCCCAGCGCCGGCCGGCCCACATACAGCACATTGTTCAGGTGCTCCAGGTCGATCGTGCCGTCGACGCTGAGGCCCTTCACGGCCCCTGCCGGCAACGCGCCATCGAGTACTACGTCAACAGTGCGCGTTCCGTTCAATACGGCGGGATCGATACGGGTCACGTGGCCCGGAACAACGCCGTTGTGCGTGTCAATGGAGGCCGGCAGACCGATGGTGATGTCGCGGGCCTGCGTCTCGGCGATCTGCAACGCAGCCTTGAGCTTGCCAAGCTGCACAACTTCTGCAACCGACTGGCCCGCGGTCACGTGCATGCCCACCTGCACCGGCACCTGCAGCGGATCCACCTCGCCCTCGATGGTCGCCTTCACCTGCAGCGCGTCATTCTGCTTGTTATAAAGCGCGAGCAGCGCCTTGGCCTGGTCAATCTTTGCCTGCGCAGACGACAGTTGAACCTCGATGTTCTTCTCGTTCATGTCGAGTTGCTGCAGGCTAAGCTTGTGCTGCGCCTCAAGCTGGTCGGCCGTGTTCTTCGACTTCTGATAGGCGATGCCTGAGATCTCGCCGAGATGGAAGAGCTGCTCATCGGTCTTGGCCTGCAACTGGTCGGTGGTGTAATCCGCATTCACCTGCGCCGCCGCCATCTTCTTGTCCATCAGCGTGCTGTGGAGGGTGGCCTGCAGCGCCCTGTAATCCGCCTCGGCCGCTTTCACCTGCAACTGGGCGTCCAGCAGCTTCTGCTGCACCTCGGGAGCCGCGAGGTCCATCAGCACCGTGCCGGGCTTCACGATAGTGCCGGGAAGCACGCGAATCCGGACGACCGTGGCTTCTGTGAGCGCCGGAATCAGTTCAATCGAATCTTCCCGGGGGGTGAGGGTGCCCGTCGAGCCGCGTACCTGCCGAATCATGTTGCCGCGCTTTACCGTGTCGGGCCAGACAGCCGATGCGTCCACTGTGGGGGCCGCCGGCTTCAGCCGGGAAACTGCAAACGCCGCACCGGCCAATACGACAACCGCTACAGCGATCCAGATCGCCATCTGGCGCTTCTTTTTCTGCTTAATATCAGGGCGTGCGATATCCATACGCGGGAAAGGTTGCATTTGGGGGGCCAAAATTTCCCACCGGCCTGCCTATTGAAAACAGGTAACTTGCACGCCAGCTTAACGATGCGCGGTTCGTCGCCTGCTGACCGCTCACACACCCTACTGTCCGGAATCGAACACTTTTCAGGGCCCCTCTAGCGCTTGGAAGCAGCTATGCTGGTGAGCAACACCTGAGGACACACAGGATGATGCGCTCCCGCGCAATGTACGCCCTCCTCTTCGCCTCAACCGTCGTAGTCGCGCAGACCGCCGCCCCCGCCGGCGGATCCCTCAAGCGTCACTATCAGGAAGGTCAAACTCTGACCTACCGCATGACTGCCGTCAACGACGGCTGGCGCTACACCGCCGAGGCATCCGGCGTCACAAAGAAGACTCCAGCCGGCGCGTTCGTCGAGGAGTTTCGCTGGACCGGCATGACTTCCGACGGAAAGCAGCTTGCTCTCTCGCCCGCGATGGCCGCATTCCGGCAAACGGTATCGCTTGACCCCTCGTGGATGCCCGGCGGCCCCAGCCTGGCGAACGCCGATTCCAAAATGGTCGGCCCGATCACCGACCTCTTCACCTTCTACGTGGACCTCTGGCTGATCAATAAGATTGGATTCCTGCACCGCGCCGGCGATCACTTCCACGTACCGAATCCCCAACCTGCCTCATGGGCGGACGGAACCCGGGTCATACTCGGCAAGGACCACATAGACTTCGACCTGAACATTCAATCGGTCCATGAGGCGAGCCACACTGCCGTGGTCCTAGTTCGCCACGTTCCGCCGGCTCATCCAAATCTGGAGTTCCCCGCCGAGTGGATGAAGGCGCCCGTCGTTGACACTCCCAACAACTGGGTCGAAGTCACCAGGACGGATGATGGCAAATATGAAGCGGCCGCGGGCAAGGAGACCTTCGACGTCACCCTGACCGTCAGCACGGAGGACGGCAGAATCCTCTCCGGCGTGATGGAAAATCCCGTTATCACCAGCGGCCGGCTGTGCGACGATGCCGCGCTGACGAAATGCGGGCCCGCTCAGCCGCAGATAATCCGCCGCCACATAGAAATAGTGCTGGAACGCTAAAACGCGCGGCCCAAACCCCATAGCTAGGGATTCGGCGCCGCGCATCTCGCTCTATCTTCGATCCGACAGGCACAACTACTTGGTCGCGTCGACCACAGGGATCATGCTCGCCAACTGCACCTCGATCACCAGGTCGAGCCGCCGATCGATCTGATACCAAAGAGCCGTCTTCTTGGGCGAAACCACCTTCTCGAAGTTCCCGACATACTTGTCGCGCAGGTCGATCAACTGCTTTTGGATGGCTGCCGACTTCTTCATCAAATCGTCGGCGGTGCTGTCTGACATCGCGTCGTAATTCGTCGCGTACGACTTCATCAGCTCCCAGCGCGCATCATTGATCTTCATCGTTTCCTGGATGTACTGGTCATAGATGGGCCAGAACTTGGTGGCCTCATCCCCCGTCAGCACCATGTTTGCCGCCATCACTTGCTTCCGCTGGTCCTGAATCTCCTGCCGGATCTGCTGAATCGTAACCTCGACATTCTTCGCCGCGTCCCCGGAGCTTTGCGCCGCCTGCGCTGAAATCCGAACGTTACCCGCGATCACAACAGCCGCTAAAATGCCCCAACCCAACGTCTTCTTCAACATCCTTTTCTCCTTCAATGCAGTCCTCCGCGCTGAGTGGTCAGGGACCACCGGTGCGTAGCAATCGCTATGCATGCAGCTATTCCAGAGCTTGTAAGAGAAAAGGTATTGGCCTCGCTCGACCCGAGAAACTGGCAGAACTGCTAGCCCGCTTCCTGCGACGGTCAGACACGCGCTCCCACCTGCCCGCGAAATGCCCTTCCGGCCGCATCGGCTGCGCGCATCGCCTCAACTACCGCCCCCACGGACACCGGCACCGGCTCGTTGTGAATAGTCTCGCCTGGCGCGGTGGCCCGCTTCGCGATGATTTCGAGAGTCTCCTCAGCCGGGCCGCCAATGCCGATGTCGGCAAATGTGGTCGGCAGGCCCACGCTGTTTGCGAACGCCAGCACTTCGTTAATGACGGGCTCAGCTTGCGATTCGAGCATCAATTGCGCGACCAGGCCAAACGCAACCTTCTCCCCGTGCATGTAGCTGTGCGTTCCAGCCGCCGTCGTGAGTCCGTTGTGAATGGCGTGCGCGGCGGCCAGTCCGGACGACTCGAAGCCCAATCCGGAAAGCAGCGTATTCGCCTCAACGAGGCGTTCCAGAGCCTCATTCGGTACTTGGCGGCGCAGCGCCTCAATCGCCGCCACTCCATCGGCCAGGAGCGTCTCGTAGCAAAGTTCAGCCAGAGCTAGTGCGCTGCGCGTCGAGGCGCCGCCACGCATGTTTCTCGCTCCGGTTTCCGCGCAGGCCTTCGCCTCGAACCATGTCGCCAGCGCGTCTCCCATACCAGCCACCAGCAACCGCACCGGGCTCTTCGCGATAACCTCCGTATCCACCAGCACAAGATCGGGATTGCGCCGGTAGATGCGGTACTCTTCCCACGCTCCCGCTTCTGTATACACGACGGATAGCGCACTGCACGGCGCATCGCTCGATGCCAGCGTCGGACAATTCACGACCGGCATCGAGAGATCCGCGGCAATTGCCCGCGCCGTATCCAGCACCTTGCCGCCGCCTGCGCCGATCACGACCCGGGCACCGATCGCACGCGCAGCCTCATCCCCGCGCATGATCTCCACCGCGGTGCATTCGCCCGAAAAGGGAAACACTTCGTACCGTATTCCGGCGGCGGCGAGCGTCTCAGCCCACGTCTGCGAGAGCAGCCGTATAGCGCTGCGTCCCGCCACGATGAGCGCCGGGCCCTCCAGCCCCAGGTTTAGAATCTCGGGGCCCAGTTGCTCCGTCGCGTTCGGACCCTGCGTATAACGAGCGGGAGCGCAAAACACCTTAAGCATCGGATCACCTGCCTCTTGCCTGCTCTGTTTTCTTCCCTGTCCTATTCCCGCTCAACCGCCATCGCCACCGCGTTTCCGCCACCCAGGCACAGCGCTGCAACGCCGCGCTTCTTATCCAGACGCTCCATCGCATAAAGCAGCTTGACCAGCACCGCCGCGCCACTGGCCCCGATGGGATGCCCCATGGCCACGGCGCCTCCGTCCACGTTCACCTTTGCCGGATCGAGACCCAAGTCGCGGATCACCGCAAGTGCCTGCACGCTGAACGCTTCGTTCAGTTCAAACAAATCCACTGAATCGAGTTCCCAGCCGACTTTCGGCATCAGCTTCTTCACCGCATCGATAGGCGCCAGCCCAAACCACTCCGGCTCTCGGCCCGCTGTCACCTGCCCGCGAACAGCAGCCATCGGCCTCGGCCCCCATGCCTTCGCTGCCTCCGCACTCATCACCACCACGGCCGCCGCGCCGTCGCTCACTCCTGGAGCATTGCCGGCTGTCACCGTTCCACCCTCTTTGAATGCCGGCTTCAGCTTGGCCAGGATCTCCACCGTTGTCTCGGGCCGGATCGCCTCGTCCTTGTCGAAAATTCGCGGGGCCTCACCCTTCTTCGCTGCCGGAATTTCGACCGGCACAATCTGATCGCGGAACAGCCCCTCCGTCGTGGCCTTGGCTGCTTTCTGGTGCGAACCCGCCGCGAACGCGTCCTGCTCTTCGCGCGTGATGCCGTACTTTTCCGCGATCATCTCCGCGCCCACGCCCATGTGGAACCCGCGATATGCCTCCCAGAGGCCATCGTTCACCATCGCGTCCACCATTGTTCCGTTGCCCATCCGATACCCGGTCCGCGCCTGCGGCAGAAGGTAAGGCGCATTCGACATCGATTCCATGCCACCGCCCACCATAATCTCGGCGTCTCCGCCCGCTACAGCCTGCGCGCACAGCGCCACAGCCCGCAGGCCCGATCCGCAGACCTGGTTCACAGTCAGCGCGGCCGACTCCGGCGGAAGGCCGCCGTGGATCGCCGCCTGCCGTGCTGGATTCTGCCCCACGCCCGCCTGCAGGACGCACCCCATGATGCTCTCTTCCACGTTCGCTGGATCGATGCCCGCGCGCCGCACGGCTTCACGCACCGCAATGGCGCCCAGCTTCGGCGACGTGAACCCGGAAAGCGAACCCTGAAACTTCCCAATCGGCGTACGCACTGCGGAAACAATCACTGCTTCTTTCATCACCAACCTCCCGGTCGCCCCGCAGGCTATTATCTACCGGCCTACTGCCTGCGTGCCCCGGTTTTGACCCCGTCGAATCGCCCCTTGTCTGTGCTTGTTGAAACCCTGTACATTGACCTTGCGTTGAGCCGCGCATATATGTAGCAATAATCAGCGCGGCCGGTTGAACCCTTGCAGTGCTTCCCTGCCCTGAGGCACGGTTTTCCAATCACAGTCCAGAGAGCTGGAGTTGTGTCCGATGCGCAGGCTGATCATCCTGGGATTTGCCGTTTTCGCCGCACTGCCGGCTTGGGCAGCGCATCGGGTCAGCGTCAGCCAGCTTGAGCAGACCCTCGCCGCCGACGCAACCAAACACCGCAACGATTTCGACATCGCACGCCAGCTCAGCGACCTCCAACTCTCGGAGCGACTCACCGCTCACACGAAGGACCGCTTGATTTCCAGCTACGCTCTGGAAGCGCACGCCGCCCTGGCGCTCGAATTGCTGGCCGACGAATCCGCCGTGCTGGACCCGCCGCGCAACGAACTACCCGCAACTGCGACCCCCGACGCGGCTACCCAAAAGCGAATCCTGGCGGCGGCGCAGGCATATGTCGTGGAGACAATTCCGCGGCTGCCAAACTTCTTCGCGACCCGCAGCACCGTGCGTTTCGACGATTCTGCCCAGGTAGTACGCGAAGGCGAGTGGCCCATTCGCGCCGGATTTCATCTCATCGGCAACGCCTCGCGCACCGTTACCATGCGCGACGGGCAGGAAGTAACCGATTCCCCGCAACAGGCAGCGGCCAGGCCGGAACAGATCATGGGCCTTCACTCCTTTGGAGAATTCGGTCCCATCCTGGCACGCACACTCGCCGACCTTGCCAGAGGCAAAATCCAGTTCAGTCACTGGGAAGGGTCGCCGCTGGGTGTCGCGGCGGTATTTCACTACTCCGTTCCTCGCCATGAGTCGCACTACCGCGTGCACTACTGCTGCCTGATGAACCAGGAATTTCAGGGCGGCCCCAGCTATCGCAACCGCAACCTGCCGCGCTACCACTCGGCCGACCAGAACCCGGTCGAAACCAGCGTGGGCAACCCCTACGACGCTACGCCCGCGTATCACGGGACGCTCGCCATCGAGCCCGCCAGCGGCGCGATCGTACGACTGACGCTGGATGCGGAGCTTGATCCGGAGAACGCGATCACCCGCGCCTCCACCGTGGTGGAGTACGCCCGCGTCGTGATCGGCGACCAGCCTTTTATTTGTCCGGTGCGAAGCCTCGCCATCTCTTCGCAGCAGGGTCCGCCTCCCGCAGGCGAAGGCCTGCCACGCATGCCGGTCCTCGCGATCAACGAGACCTCATTCACGCAGTACCACCGGCTCGGGTCGTCGGCGCGCCTCATCGCCTCTGCCGCTGTACCGGACGCCGCCGCGGCAGGCGCTGCTGTGAGTTCGCCGCAGCCGGTCACCGATGCAGGCGGCACAGCCGTGCAGAAATCCGCAGAGGTGACCGAGTCCTCAACGCCATCCGCTGCCGTTGCGAACGCCGATCCAGCACAGCCGGCCAGCGATCCTCCTGCCAGGAGCCAGTCCACAGTCGTGGTGGAGCGCGCCAGTGCGGTTTCGATTGATCCCGCAAGTGCGCCCGCTTCGTCTGAACCTGAGATCAGCATGTCTGACCCCGGTCCTCTGCCCGACGTACCCGCGGCCCACACGGCAATGACCGCGGAAGCGCTCGCTCGCACGGTGTGTGCCAACCTGATCGCCCTCGACAAAAAGGGCCACCCGGTCACGGATCTCAAGGCTGAAGATATTGAACTGCTGGATGTCGGAAGAAAGCAGGAAATCCTGCTGTCATCGCCGGCAAATGGGGCCGCGCAGTCCACAGCCGAAGGAGCGGTCGCCAGCCGCACGTTTTCGAACGGCAGTCCCGATGCATCGAGAACGAGCGCCGCCAGCGGACACGTCTTTTCGGCAGGCACCATTTTGCTGATCGACGAGACTCACGTCACCTCGGACGATCTTGCCTGGGTACGGGGTCAGATCCTGAAGTTTATGTCGTCGCTCCCGACGGACGAGCGCGTGGGGCTTTACACGATGACCGGGGCGGAGTTCCAGCCCCTGCTCGAATTGACCAGCGACCACTCCGAAGCGGCTGGGAAAATCGGCGCGCTCCTCGCTGTCGCGCACAATGAACCTTCCGCCGCCGCCGTGCACAATAGTGCCGCTTCTGACGCCGATTCGCCCGCCGCGCCATTCATCGCTCTCGATCAGGTCGCGCGACACCTCGCCTCCATCCCCGGGCACAAGAATCTGGCATGGTTCCTGAGCGAGCGGGCATCGGCCGCGAATGCCAGGAAGGAGAACCCGGCCCCCGACCCGCGTCTCTTCCAGGCGCTCGCCCTTCACGGCCAGGATTCCCTGAACGAGGCGCAGGTGTCCGTCTTTCCTGTGAACCTTGCCCAGACGGTTACAGGTTCGACGGCCGACTTGGCGTCTTCCAGTCTCGATCTCGCCGCCGCGGCAGGTGCCACAGCCAATGCGGCGGCCTCTGCCGGTCCAGCCGGTGGATCGGGAAGCGTAAGTCAGTCCCGCCCCGGTTCCGGAATCACCCAGATGCAGTCGCAGGATGGTCTGGAGTCGGGAGGGGTAGAAGGCGCAATCCGTGAATTGGCAGAGGGAACCGGTGGCCATGCAATTCCCCGCTCGGCTGACCTCGACGAGGCTCTTATCGCGATGGCTCGAGAGGGCCGGTCGGCCTACCAGTTGAGATTCGTCCCGCAGGACCAACCTGACGGCCGGTTCCATTCAATTACGCTCCGGCTGACCAGCCGCCGCGGCATCACGCTTCGGTCCAGAACCGGCTACCTGAGTGAGCAGGAACCGCCAACGCTGAAGGAACGGTTCCAGGCCACGGTATGGCGCCCCAATGATGCAACAGGCATCGCGCTCAGCGCCGCCGTCGCAGACGCGTCCTCCTCCGGCAACACCATCCACCTGAATATAGCCGCGTCGGACCTCGGTATGGAGCAGCAGACCGGCCGCTGGATGGATAAAGTCGACGTCTTCCTCATACAGCGCGACGACTCTGGCATGCGCAGCCATGTCGATAGCCAGGCGCTGGTGATGAACCTGAAGCCGGAAACCTACCAGAAGTCCATGAGCGCCGGCATTCCCTTCGACTATCCCCTTGAGCTGCAGCCGGGCATGTCCTCCGTGCGCATCGTGGTGGTCGACAACAACTCCGGCCGCATCGGCTCGGTGACCATTCCCTCCTCGGCCCTGCAGCCGGGCGGCCAGGCCCAAGTGCACACTCCGCGAGCAAAAACCCCGTAACCGCTTTACAATGGCGCGGTCCAATCTTTTGCGGAGAATCGACCCATGAAACGAGTGTTGTGTCTTGCGCTATTCTTGTCACTTTCGGCCTCCGCCTGGTCTGCGCCCAGGAAGATCACCGTGGCTCAACTCCAGGAAATGCTCCAGTCCATGCATAAGGACAACAAGGACGACGGCGAGGTTGCCCTCGCTCTCAAGCAGGTTCAATTGACCGAGCAGCTTACGCGGCCGGTGATGAACAGCTTCGCCGATGCGGTTCCCGGGCAGCAGACGACAGAACAGATGTACGTTCTCGAGGCTCGCAGCGCTATGCTTCCGACGCCTGCGGCCGACCAGCCCAAAACCGCAGCTCTGGATGCCGCCGCGCAACAAGCCCTGCTCGCCAAGACGGCGACCTACGCCTCCACAACCTACCAACAGTTGCCCAGCCTCTCAGCAACGCGCACAACTCTGCGCTTCCAGGACAATGTCGAATCGCTCGGACAGAGCTCCGGCCAGACAGGCAGTGCGAAAACGATGACGGGTAGTTCCATCAGCGGTGTCAGCCCATTCAACTATGTGCGTTATATCGAAGCGAATGACGTCAGCATCGGAATGGATCACGGCGTCGAACGGCTGCCGGCCGACAAGGCCAGTTGGGGACCGAACAAGCGTATCCAGCTGATGGAACCTTACCCTGGCCTCTCTCAGGTCTTTCAGGAAGCCAAGGACGCCGGCACGATCAAGTGGTCGCGCTGGGAGATGATCAACGACAAACCCGTCGCCGTCTTCTCCTTCCAGGTTCCCAAGAAGAAAGGGCACGTGCCCCTCACTGTCTGCTGCTTCCCGTCGCTCGACTCGGCCGGTATCGCGAACTTCTCCAATTCATCGGGCATCGGCGGCGCTGGACGCGCAACCGGTGGCGGCGGCAACTTCCAGACCAACACCAACTGGCAGCCTTATAAGCAAAAAGATCTGCCCTATCACGGCGAGTTCTTCATCGATCCCGATACGGGCGTCGTCGTCCGCATGGTCACGCAGATGGAACCCAAAACCACCGATGTGGTTCACCAGGCTGACATCCGCACGGATTACGGCCCGGTGACCATTGGCGACAAAAGCCTGATTCTGCCGGTCCGCGCGTTTGTCGTTACAGAGATCGTCGTAAACGGCGAAGCGGGTGCCGGCGGATACGCCGAGCGCAACACGATGTTTACGGCGGACTATAAGAACTATCAACCGGCCGGCAAGTAATTAGCGAAAAAGTGGAAGCCCCGTTGCGGGCTTCCATCTGACCCGCGTCGCCGCCTATAGCTTATCCTCGTGCCATGATGCACGCGCTCCTCAGCGACATGTTCCATCTGCAGCTTCCCATCCTCGAGAAGCTGCTTCGCCCTGTCCTGGTCTATCTCACGCTGATCGTGCTGGTGCGCGTGTTCGGAAAGCGCGAGCTTGCCCAGTTGAATCCGTTCGATCTGATCGTGCTGCTCTCGCTGTCAAACACCGTTCAGAACGCGATCATTGGCGACGACAACTCGGTAACCGGCGGGGTCATCGGCGCATTCGGCCTGCTCACCATCAACTGGCTGGTGGTCCGTACGCTCTACAAAGCGCCGCGCCTCAACCGCATGCTCGAGGGCCGCTCCACCGTGCTGGTCAATGATGGCAAAGTCGACAGGAAAGCCATGGAGCACGAGCGCCTCACCCGCGAAGAATTGATGGAAATCATCCACCGCCAGGGCTTCGAACACCTGCACGAGGTCGGCCGAGTCGTGCTCGAACCGAACGGGACCTTCTATGTTGAGGCCCTCGAGCCCTCGCGTACCGATAACCAGCACCGCGATCTGATCACCCGCCTCGATGCCCTCACCGGCGAAATCTCTGCCCTGCGCGCACGCCTCGACGAAGGCTCCTGAAAAATACCCGACATAGCTTCACCATTCCCCTTGCGGATACATCCGTAACGGATATATATTGTGCCTATGGGAAGCGTTTCAGCACCCGCCCCGCTCACGCCCGCCGTATTCGCCATCCTGCTCTCCCTCGCTGAAGGTGACAAGCACGGCTACGCCATCATGAAGGAGGCGCGCACGCCGCAGGGTGGCGGCGTTGCCATGGGCCCCGGCACGCTCTACGGTACGCTCGACCGCCTCATCCGCGACGGTCTGGTGGAGGAGTCTGGCCTGTCCGACGACGAGCGCCGGCGCTACTACCGGCTCAAAGCACAGGGCCGCACCGCTCTTGCTGCTGAACTCGCGCGCCTTGATGCCGCGGTCGCCTCGGCGCGCTCGCAAGGCCTGTTGCCGCACCGGAGCCGCTCATGACCGCCGGTCGCCTCGAGACTTTCTACGCATGCGCGCTGCGGCTCTATCCGGCCGCCTTTCGCGAGGACTATGCCGACCCGATGCTGCGGTCCTTCCGGGACGCGCTCGCTGACAACTCCATCCCCCACCGCACGCTGATTCCGCTTGTATTCAGGGACCTTGTGACTTCGCTGATCAAGGAGCACTTCGCCATGCTGCGTGAAACGTATTCCCGACCCGTCCTCTTGTTCAACGCTTTGGTTCTCGCCGGAATTTCCAGCGTGCTCGCCTTGGCCCTCTATCTCATTCCACAGCAGGTGCTCCGCAACGGCGCCAATGATCCGCAGGTCGAACTGGCGACGAATCTCGCCGCGCGCCTCGAATTGCAGGGAATCACAGCAGGGCTGCAGCAGGGCGCTATGGATAGCAAGGGCGGGTTAGTGGACATGACGCGCAGCCTGTCGCCCTTCCTGATCGTGTATGACGATCAGGGCCGCGCGCTCAGCTCAAACGCGCAACTCAATGGCCAGATACCTGTGCCGCCCAAAGGAATATTCGACTACGTGCGGACCCACGGCGAGGAACGCGTGACGTGGCGGCCGGCCGATGGTGTACGGGTCGCTGCTGTAGTGGAGCGCGTCAACGGCGCTCAGCCCGGCTTCGTACTCGCCGCCCGTTCGCTTCGCGAAGTGCAGGCAAATATCCAGCACATTCGGAACCTGGCATGCCTCACCTGGCTCGGCATGCTCGCCCTCATCGCCGTCGGCACCATCGCGCTTGGCTCCATGACGCGGGAGAAACTCAAGGGAACAACGGTCTGACGTTCTACCTCAATCAGCGCCGCAGCCCCGTAACTCGTCACGGGCTCTCAGCATGGGATTAATCTTCCAGAGTCGCGAAGCACGTCACTGCACATCTCGTCGATCAACTACGCCTGACGCAGCAGGCACAGGCGATCCTGCAAGCATCGCCTTTCCACAAATGGCGCCGAAGGCGCAGCTGCTTGGACGGCAGGTCCCGCCGAAGGCGCGCCCGCCTGTAGCGCCAGCTACTCCCACTCAATTGTGCCGGGTGGCTTCGACGTGATGTCGTAAACCACGCGATTGATCCCGCGCACCTCGTTCACGATGCGGCTGGAAATCCTCTTGAGCACTTCATAAGGCAGCGGAGTCCAATCAGCCGTCATGCCGTCTTCCGAGTGCACTGCGCGAATCGCTGCGGTGTAGGCGTAGGTGCGCTGGTCGCCCATGACGCCGACACTCATCACCGGAAGCAGTACCGCGAAGCTCTGCCAGATCTTCGTATAGAGCCCTGCAGCCTTGATCTCGGCGACAACGATGTCGTCGGCCTCCTGCAGCAGCGCCACCCTGTCCGGCGTGATTTCGCCGAGGATGCGCACCGCAAGCCCCGGCCCGGGGAACGGTTGCCGCCCGAGGATGTCTTCCGGCATGCCCATGTCGCGGCCGATGCGGCGAACCTCATCCTTGAACAGATCGCGCAGCGGCTCGATCAGCTTGAGCTTCATCGTCTCCGGCAGGCCGCCGACGTTGTGGTGGCTCTTGATCGTCTGGCTCGGGCCCTTCACGCTGCTCGACTCGATTACGTCGGGATAGAGCGTCCCCTGCACCAGCCAGTCCACGCCGCCCGTCTCCTGCGAGATGCGGTGCGCCTCATCGTCGAAGACCGCGATGAACTCGTTGCCGATGATTTTTCTTTTCTTCTCGGGATCTGTCACCCCAGCCAGCTTCGAGAGGAATCGCTCACTCGCGTCAACAGCAACAAGGTTCAGCCCGAGCTTGTCGCGCAGATTTTCCTGCACCTTCTGGAATTCGTTCTTGCGCAGCACGCCGTTGTTGACGAAGACGCATGTGAGCTGCTTGCCGATGGCCTTGTGCACCAGCACCGCCGCTACCGACGAATCCACGCCGCCTGACAGCGCGCAGATCACGTGACCAGTACCTACCTTCTCGCGAATTGCAGTCACAGTCGTCTCGACGAAGTGTGCCGGCGTCCAGTCGCCCTTTGCTCCACAGATGCCGAAGACAAAGTTCTTCAGGAGTTGTGGTCCGAGCGGCGTGTGGTGCACTTCCGGATGGAACTGCACGGCCCAGATGCGGCGCTCCTCGTTCGCAATGCCGGCGAGCGCATTCGATGTAACCGCGGTCCTGCGGAACCCCGTGGGCAGCTCCAGCGCCTCGTCACCATGGCTCATCCAAACCTGCAGCGATGCAGGCAGTTCCTTGAACAGCGGAGTTGAGCCGTCCTCGATCGACACTTCCGCATGCCCGTACTCGCGCTTCGATGCCGAGCGCACCTTGCCGCCCAGGTGGTGCACGATGAACTGCAGCCCATAGCAAATGCCGAGGGTCGGCACGCCAAGTTCAAGCAGCTTGGGATCTGCCGCGGGCGCGTCGATGTCGTACACAGACGAGGGGCCGCCCGACAGGATCACGCCGATGGGCTTGTAAGCCTGAATCTCAGAGAGCGGCGCCGTGCAGGGCACCACGGCCGAAAAGACGTTCAGCTCGCGTATACGCCGCGCAATGAGCTGGGTATACTGCGAGCCGAAATCAAGGATAACGATGGTTTGGGTGTCCACGTTTCATTCTATCGTGCGCCGCCGCAGCCGCGGCAGCAAAACCGCCCGCACACCCTGTTCGTACTCGCGCTGTGAACTACGAACTGTGAACTATGAACTGCTTCACTTGCCTTCCAGCACCGACCCCTGCCCCTTGTAGACCACGCCTGCCTTCATCACGAACTTCACATCCTGCAGCACGCGCACGTCGTCCACCGGATTCTTCTCGATGGCGATGATGTCGGCCCATTTGCCCGGCTCCAATGTGCCGGTCTTCGCAGTCAGGCCCATCAGGTCAGCCGCGTTGATCGTGGTCGACTGCAGCGCAGCCAGCGGAGTCATGCCGAGCTGGTTCACATAGACATCCAGCTCATGTGCGTTCAGCCCGTGCGGATACACCGCCGAGTCCGTCCCCAATGCAATCTTCACGCCTGCCTGCATGGCGCGCTTGATATTCGCCTTCGCCACTGCGCTCACGTCCAGCATCTTCTGGTGATAGAACGCCGGCAGCTTGCCCTTCTCGATCATCCAGTCTTCCAGGTAGAGCGTCGGCACCAGGTACGTGCCATCCTTCTTCATCTCCGCAATAGCCGCGTCGTCGATGTAGCTGCCGTGCTCGATCGAATCCACGCCTGCCTTCGCAGCCCACAGAATTCCCTGCGCCCCATGCGCGTGCGCCGCGACCTTGCGGCCCAGCCGGTGTGCATCGGCAACAATTGCCTGCATCTCTTCCAGCGTGTACTGCGAAGCCTGCGGATCGTCGCCCTTCGAGAGCACGCCGCCAGTGGCGCAAATCTTGATCAGGTCCGCACCATACTTGATGTTCTGCCTTACCTTGTGCTGCACCTCGGCGATGCCGTCGGCAACGCCGTCGCCCACCTGGTGATACTCAATTGGCAGCAGATTGTCGTCGCAGTGGCCGCCGGTGATCCCCAGCGGCGGGCCGCTCACCAGCATGTGCGGACCCGGCACCTGCCCGCCATTGATCGCGTCGCGCAGGTCCACATCGGTAAAGCCCCCCGCGCCCACGTTGCGAACCGTCGTAAATCCCGCCAGCAGCGTAGTCCTCGCATTCACCACGCCGTTGATGGCCTCCTTCGCGTTGGTCGAAGTCAGCTCGTGATACGTGTCGAAGTCGGGATTGCCGGTCAAGTGCGTATGCACGTCGATCATCCCCGGCATCACCGTCATTCCGCCCAGGTCGATCACCGTATCGCCGGGCTGCTGCGTTTCGGAGGCGCTCGGCCTGATCGACAGAATCGTGTCGCCGACCACCACAATGGTCTGCGCATCGCTCAGTTTGCCGGTCTTCACATCGAGCACGTGGCCGGCCCGCACCAGCGTACGTTTGGCAGCCGCGGCCTGACCCCGCATGCTAAGGGGCGTCGTGGCGGCAAGGGCTGTCACCAAAAGAACTGTCGCAGGTGTGCGCAGAATGCTCATCCGGTCGTCTCCGAAAGCGAGGAATGGGTTGGGAAGTCGCAAACGGAGTGTAACAAACGGCATTGACCTGTCGCCGCATTCCTGCCCCCAAAAACAGCGAGGCGCAGCTTTCGCTGCACCTCGTTCAGTTACCTCGTGGTGCCCACGCCGTGCCCTCCCCCAGAACCCGGCACGAGACACCCCACGAGGCCCGACTGAATGATCCACATTAAAACGAGGGGAACCACCCTCGGAAATAGCACCAACGATGCAGGCTATCAAACCGGAACGTCACACATCCCGGAGTTACCTCGAGTCCGGCTCTCATGGCACACAAGTGGAATGGAGATTGCGCCGAACGCTGCGTACTCTCTCGGACAGCTATTACTCCTAATTTTTGTCGGGCTCAAAATGATTTACGACCGTCGCTACGGAGTCGCAAAGAGAAAACAACGCCTGAAAATAGGTGACTGGGTCCGATCAAAAGGCGGCCCCATAATGACCATTCTCGAGATCAGTGCCGCAGGCGCACGCTGCCAATGGCTGAACGGCAGAAGACTGGAGTGCGGTTGGTTCCATCCATCAGAGCTTGAACTATCAAACGCGAGCACTGAATTGAACCAACCCACCCACAGGCAGATCGTGCCCGCCGATTCATCCTTGCACTCTTCTCGCCAGCATGCAGACAGCCTTTGCCGAACGCTTCCCGGCATGGAAAAGCAATACTCCAACTCGATCGACCCCGCTTTGTTTGAACTCAGGCGCATAGTTCTCCTTCAGCTAGCCGCGCTACGCGTCGATCACAGGTCGAACCAGGGACAGACCGGCGACCAGGAGCGGATGGGCTGACTCGCCACGGCGCAAAAACCGCGGATAAACCGGACCAAACCGCTCGACCTCTCTCTCCCACGCCGCGCCCTGGTTCGCGACACCAACCTTCAGCGGTTGCCATTGCGTCCTGTCCGACGATCCACGCGTCCTCATTAAGGTGGTAGGCTTTGGGCGATGGTCGGCCCGTGCGTTGATGCCGTCGTCTAACGGGTTTGGCGGACGTGCACGCCGCAGCCTGCTCGGATATCTCGATAGAAAAGGACTTCAAAAAGATGAAGACTGCTCCTTTTGCGCTCGCGCTTTTGGCGGCCGTGGGAACTGCTGTAGCCCAGGCGCAAGCCCCCTCCCAGAGCCAGGACGAGAAACCTGCTCCTCCGGCCGAAACCAAAAGCTTCGACGCGTCGGCCATCGACAAAACAGCCGATCCCTGCACCGACTTCTACCAGTACGCCTGCGGCAATTGGATCAAGAACAATCCCATCCCCGCAGACCAGGTGCGCTGGGGCAGCTTCAACATGCTGGCCGAGCGCAACCGTTACCTGCTCTGGAAGGAACTCGACGCCGCTGCCAACAATCCCAAAACGCCGCTGCAGAAGAAATACGGCGACTACTACGCCGCCTGCATGAACACCGACCTCATCGATCAGAAAGGCATTGAGCCGCTGAAGTCGCCGCTCGACCAAATCGCTGCGCTGAAGTCCACGAAGGACATCGCCACGGTTGTAAGCGCGCTTGAGAAGCAGGGCGACGGCGTGCCGCTGTTCCGCTTTGGCGTGCAGCAGGACCAGAAGGACTCGACGAAGCAGATTGCGGGCGTGATGCAGGCCGGCCTCTCGCTGCCTGACCGCGACTACTACCTGGTCGACAACAAGCGCTTCAACACCATCCGCGACCAGTACCGCGCGCACGTGACCAAGATGTTCACGCTCGCCGGCGACTCCCCCGATCAGGCGGCGAAGGAAGCCGACGCCGTGATCGCCATCGAGACCGCGCTGGCCAAAGTCTCCACGCCCCGCGTCGACCTGCGCGACCCCGAGAAGCGCTACCACATCTACACCGTTGCCGACTTCCAGAAGCTCACGCCCGACTTCGACTTCAGCGTCTACTTCAAAGACATCGATGTTAGGCACTTCGACACGCTCAACGTCGCCACGCCTGACTTCTTCAAAGGCCTGAACGAGCAGATCGCCTCACAGCCCATCGATGCCTGGAAGAGCTATCTGCGCTGGCACACCATTCACAGCACCGCGTCCGAGCTCCCCAAGAGCTTCCGCGACGAGAACTTCGAGTTCTTCGGCAAGACGCTGGCCGGGCAGAAGGAACAGACGCCGCGCTGGAAGCAGTGCACCGCGCAGACCGACCGCGCGCTCGGCGAAGCCGTTGGCCAGGACTGGGTCAAGGAGAACTTCCCGCCCAAGGCCAAGGCCAGCATGGATAAGCTGGTGGCCGCTCTCGACAAAGCTCTGGCCGACGACATCAAAACGCTGCCCTGGATGAGCGACGAGACCAAGAAGGCCGCCGAGGCCAAGCTCGAGCTTTATCGCAACAAGATCGGCTACCCCGAGAAATGGCGTGATTATTCAGCCCTGACAGTAAAGCGCGACGACGCGCTCGGCAACGCGCGCCGCACCGATGTGTTCGACCGCAACTACAACCTGAACAAGCTGGGCAAGCCCGTCGACGAGAAGGAGTGGGGCATGACTCCTCCCACCGTCAACGCCTACTACAGCCCGTCGAACAACGACATCAACTTCCCCGCCGGCATTCTGCAGCCACCGTTCTTCGATCCCAACATCGATCCGGCCGTCAACTTCGGCGGCATCGGCGTGGTCATCGGACACGAAATGACACACGGCTTCGACGACCAGGGCTCAAAGTACGATGGCCACGGCAACCTGCGCGAGTGGCAGACCGCCGACGATCGCCAAAAGTTCAACGAGCGCACCGATTGCGAAGTCAAGGAGTACAACGGCTTTGAGACGGCGCCCGCGCACGACGGCATAGCCGCACAGAATCTCAACGGCAAGCTCACCCTGGGCGAGAACACCGCCGACAACGGCGGCCTCCGCATCGCCTACATGGCCCTGCTCGATACGCTCGCGCAGGACGGCAAGTCCATCGACGACAAGATCGACGGCTACACCGAGGCGCAGCGCTTCTTCATCGGCTTTGCGCAGGTGTGGTGCTCCAACCAGACCGAGCAGTCAGCCCGCCAGCTTGCGCTGACCGATCCGCACTCGCCGGGCAAGTGGCGCACCAACGGCAGCGTGCAGAACTTCGACGGATTCGCCAAGGCCTGGAACTGCAAGAAGGGTCAGCCAATGTATCCGGAGAACGCCTGCCGGGTCTGGTAGCCAGTTTCAACTACGGGTGGGAGCGATAGCGCCCACCCGTTTTCTCTTTCGAAACTGCCACACATCCCCGCTCAGTGCCACATATTGTTGGTAATCGAGTGGTTATTCATGCTTATATTAGGCAGCGTTTTCCTGGGATGAACACCGGCGCTGATCGCGCACATCCCATCCCCGATCTCGCTTTTTCCCTTGTTCCCTTCAGTTTCGCGGGCCCGCAGAGGAAGGAGTGTTCACAAATGGAAGAATTCCTGTCTGAACTGCTGAAGGCCAGACCCGACACCCTCTTGATAGCCGGTGGTCTCCTCCTCTTGCTCCTGGCCATCGCAGGAAACATCTCCGACAAGATCAAGGCTGGCAAGCACGGGCGGATCGCAGCAGGGCTCATCGGTCCCGTATTGTTAATCGCCGGTTTGTCAATGCACGTGGGACATGCCCAGAAACGGTCACCTGCTGACACCTCGCAGGCCGCTCGAGACGGAGGCCAGATGACAGGGGTTGAAGCTGCTGAAAAGACCAGCGGCCAAAAGCCCGCACGGACGCCCTCAAACAACGGAACAACAGAGAACTGCACATCTGTTGCGGACACCTGCAAACAGGGCTATGTCTGGCGCGAAGCCGGCCCTTCCGATCACGTGTGCGTGACCCCCGCCGTGCGCGAGCAGAGTCAAAACGAAAATGCGCTAGGTGCCTCGCGGCGCAGCCCCGGCGGAGGCGCTTATGGGGCCGACACTTGTCTGCAGGGATACGTGTGGAGGGAAGCCTTCCCCGGTGATCACGTCTGCGTAGAGCCGGATGCAAAGGTCCGGGCAGCCAGGCAGAACAGCTTGGCGGGAACACACAACGCATGCTCCTAGCGCCTCGGCTGAGCGGCAATCCGCCGCACCGCAGGCGCCCTCAGCAATTCTGATATTTCCAGTTCCGCTGCTTGCCTTCCGCGATCCACTCCACCGCCTGCGCAATCCGCTTATCCCGCGTCTCTTCGCGCTTGGCATCGGCAATCCACTCGATGTACTCCCGCTTGCAACTCGGGCTGAAGGCCTCAAAGACCTTCGCGGCGCCCTTGTTCTTCTTGAGCGCCGCGGCAAACTCCGGTCCCATCTCCACCTGCGCCTTCGGTGCCTTTACCACCTTGTTGCGTCCCGCCATCGGGCTCGTATACGTCCCATCATCGACAAAACTGGCTGCCTGCCGAATCCATCCCAGCATCTGCTTGTCTGATGGAAGGTCCTTCACGCTCGCGATGCGGCCCAGCGTACCCATGCCCTCGCCGCTCACGACGCCCGCCTCCGCCAGTACCGCCGCAATCTCCTTACCCCAGAAGCCGAAGCTGCAGTGCTCCTTGAAGGCTGCCATGTTGGCCAGAATCGCGCCCTTGTAGACAAAGAACGGCATGCTCCACTTGATGGCCTCTTCCACATCGGGACAGCCCTTGTGCATCAGCTTGCGCAAGTGTTCGAGAATCGGCTGCGCAAACGGCTTCGCCTTCTCAATGTATGCGTCGACCTTCGGGTTCATGCTCTCGCCTGCCATGCAATCGCTCCTCGTTTTGGTCCGCAGTGTATCAGCCTTTCACTAGTGATGTTGCCGTCGCCGCCGCGTCTAAGCCCCAGAATTAAACTTCGCTTCAACCCTGGAGCTCTAACGGTGGTCATCTCCTCAGGAAGACTCTTGGTATTTGCATTCTTAGCGCTATCGCTTGCCTCTCCGCCAATCTCAGCAGCCACGCCATCCTTCACCATTACCGGAACCGACGTGAAGATCTCCGGTCAAGGCACCGCATCCACAACGTTCACCGTGAAATCCACCAATGGTTTCGCCGGAAAAGTAGGCGCCTATTGCCTGGGGCCGAACCCCAATCTCCTGCCCGATTACGTGCTCGCGCAGTGCAATCACCCCACGCAGAACGTCATGGTTCCCTCGGGAGGCTCCGTCACCGGAACCATCGAGTTTTATCCGCCGTGGACAGCTCAACCCGGGCCAACCTCGGCCATGCAGGCAAAGTCACAGTCCTCGCGGCACCCCTCCTCGCCGCTCATGGCTGGAGCGTTCCTGGGCTTTGGGCTGTTGGGCCTGCGCCTCCGCAGATACCGGCTCAGCACCCTCACCGCCATCAGCGTCGCGCCCGCTCTTTGGCTCTCCACCGGGTTGACAGGTTGCGGCGGAAATCCCGGCTTGGCGATGACGCCCGGCAAGTACACCTACACTCTTCACGCAGCCACACCACCCGATGTAAGGCCCGCAATCAGCACCACGGCCAATATCAACGTGACGGTGAACTGCGATTCGTGCCCCTAGCGCTGCAAGCCGCAGGTCCGCTTGCGCAAATCAGTTGACTTTCCGCAACCGGCCCCGTCCAAAACACGATTGCGCCTGACAGATCAGCAAGTTCAGCCTTGACGGGCGCAGATGACAACTCTGCACTTTTTCGGAATGCCCGCGCTGTACGGCATTTCTGCACGCCAACCCGGTAAACTAGGCACAAACTACCCTCGGCTTTTACAATTCAGCAGGGACCCATCCCAACCCAGCACTGCTGCGGAACGCACCCACTTGGCGGCGTACGCCCGGCCAGGATGAAGGAATCGCATGAAGTTTAGGAAATTCGGCAAGGCCCTTTTGATGAGCGCCCTCTCTGTTGGCGCCGTCCTCAGCCTTTCGTCTTGCGTCCAGAGTTATACCGTCGGCTTCCTCTATGTAACCGGTAACCAGACCTCCGGATCAACCGGCCAGGGCGTCATCAGCGGGTTCAAGATTGATCACAACACCGGCCAGCTGAGACCGGTGAATGGAATGCCGGTCGCCTCAGGCGGCTCCAATCCGGTGCGTGCCATTCTGCTGCAGGGTTCCCGGTTCGTCTATGTCCTGAATAAAGGACGCGACGCCAATGGAGGTGCAGACTGCACCTCCGCCGGTTCTCCGTGCGCAGGTGCCAACGTCACCCTCTTTTCCGTCGGCGGCAATGGTTCACTGAGCCCTCAGCCGCAGACATTCACCAGCCAGGGCAACAATCCCTTGCGCATGATCGCGGATGCCTCCGGCACCTACGTTTTCGTTCTCGATCACGATGCTCCCGACAGCGGCAAGGGGACTTCGAATTCCTGCTCGCTCGCGCTTGGGCCGAACGTGACTACCTGCGGCGACATCACCGTGTTCAAGGTTGACTCCACCACAGGCCGGCTCAGCCTGGTCCTGAATTCGCAGGTTTCTTCGGCGGCCGGACAGCCCCTGCCGTATTTCCCTGTCCCAGTCAATCCTGTCGACTTCGTCATCTCCGGCAGCTACGTGCTGACCCTTACCGACAATCCGTCGGTCGGCAATCTGGTCTTCCCGTACAACTACTCGCAGGCCACCGGCCAGCTCACGATCAGCCAGAACGGCCCGCAGCCCCTGAACATCAACAAGGCGACCGCAATCCAGTCGGGCAACGGATCCATCTACGTTCTCGATAACGAGCCAATCACCTACTCCGGCGGAATCTTTGGAAGCGGCTCTGCTCCCAGCCAGATCCTGCCTTACACCGTCGGCAGCGGCGGCGCCCTTCAGGCGCAGAGTGGCGGCGCGGTTCCGGTCGATGCCACACAGTCGAACCCCCTGTTCCTCCTGGTTGAGTCCAAGGGTAAGTGGGCCTACGTGGCGAACACCGGCAACAGTGCCGACCCGAACAACGCCCAGAGCGGCCTGACAGGCTACGTGATCGACAACTCGACCAAGCAGTTGACCCCCATGTCGGGCAGCCCGTTCGGCGCTGGAGCTGGTCCGCAGTGCCTGGTTGAGGATCCGTCGAATCAGTTCGTCTATACGGCCGGCTTCAATGATTCAGCGGTTAGCGGCCGCGTGCTCGACCAGAACTCAGGCGTACTGAACCTGCTGCCCGGAAAGGCCAACAAGGCGTACGCGCTTCCTGGCCCGGCCACCTACTGCTTGGTCAACGGACGCACCAGCTAGTCGGCTCTGCGCCCCATCCGGCGTAAGCCGGACGGACCGCCTCAACAGGATCTCGAATCGCGATCCTGCAATTAGAACCCCTCTGCCGGACGAGTACCTGGCGTGCTCGTCCGGCAAAATGCAAACCCGGTTTCTCTGCGGACGAAAGATGCCAATGAAGTTCAACAAATCGGGCCAGTTGTTGCTGGTCGCCGCGGCCAGCCTCGGAGTGGCCTCCCTGCTGACGGCCTGTGACCAGTTCACCGGCTCGCTTACCGTCGACTTCGTCTATGTCACCAGCGCAAGAGCGGCCGGCCCGAACCAATACGGCGAAGTCGATGTCTTCGAAATCAACCAGGAGTCAGGCCGCATGCGCCAGATTCCCACATCGCCGTTCCCGTCAGGCGGACGCAATCCCGTGGCCGAAGCCACCCACCCCGACGAGAAAACGCTGTATGTAGTAAACCGCGACGACAACACCATCGTTCAGTTCGCAATCGGCACCGACGGCAAGCTTTATCCGCAAAACACCGTGAACACCCCCGGTATCTTCCCGGTAGCCACAGCCGTTGCCGGCACGAACCTGTTCGTTGCCGATACGTACGAGCCCCTCCCCACCTGCTCGCCTGCCTCGCCCTGCACGGGCTCGGTCGCTGCATGGCCCATCAAAGCCGATGACTCCCTGGATCGCCAGAACCCATTCGCCAACACTGACCTCGGTACCAACTACTGGCCGCTGATCGTTCCCGGCAGCAAATCCGATATCGTTCTCCCGGTCGCCATCGCGGCCACTAGCTCAGAGATTTACGTGGCTGCCTACGATACGACGGCGAATGCCGGTTATGTCTTCGCTTTTGCGGTAGGCAGCAACTCGCTTACGCCTCTGAACGGCGGCGTGCCCACTCCCGCGGGGATTCATCCATCCGCGATTACTGCCGATCCGTCTGGCTCGCACCTGTATGTCACAGATCAGACTAGTGGCAACGTTCACGGCTTCAGCATTTCCGGAGGAGCGCTCACGCCGATCGCCGGCAGCCCGTTTGTCACCGGCAATGCCCCTTCGGCCATCGTTGTCGACAAGACCGGGAAGCTGGCCTACGTGGCAAACTCGTCCGACTCCACCATCAGCGGATTCACGATCGCGGCCAACGGCGCTCTCGCCAGCAGCGGTACGTTCCCGTCTGACACTCAGCCCGTTGCCATCGGCATCGATCCAGCAATGAACCAGTATCTTTTCACGGCGAACTTCCTGGCGAACACGGTGTCCGGATACCAGATCAATGCCGGCTCCGGAGCGTTGCTCAACTCGCAATTCTCGCCGTACACGGCAAACGCCAACCCAACGGCCGTAGCAGCCGTCTCGCACGCCACGGTCTCGAAGAAGTAATGCAGTGAAAACGGGCAGCAGCCCGAGAGATTCCACCGGAACGGGTGCGCATCGCCCGGCCGGCAAGTAGCAACAGCCCATAGCGGACTTTACAATCCCTATGGAAAACTAAAACAGAGTTCTCATGGGGCTTTTTCCTTGGGTTCTCCGGCAACAGAAATTCGCAGCCGGGGTTACCCGTAACGGCCCGCGACGAAGGAAGCGCATGAAGTTCAGCAAATCATCGGGCCAGCTCTTGCTGGTCGCTCTGATCGGCCTCGTGGTGGCCTCCCTGCTCTCAGCCTGCCAGCTGGTAACAATTGACTATCTTTATGTCGCCGGCACCTACAGCAATACCCAGGGCACCAATGGCGCCATCCAGGTCTTCGCTGTCGATTCGCAATCCGGCGCGATACGCTTTGCCGCAGGCACGGAGAAGACCCCCTTCCTGACCGGCGGCCAGACTCCCGTCGCCATGGCCGTGAGCTCCGATGAGGCCAATCTCTACGTCGCCGTGGCCGATAACAACACCGTGGTTCACTACACCATCGCTTCGAACGGCGTGCTCACCAAGAAGGACAGTGTTACGCTCGCCGATCCGCCCACGGCTCTGGCCGTGAACCAGGCGAACTCGTTCCTCTACGTGCTTTCGGGAACCACGACGTCGACCCTGACCGCCTATTCCATCAAGGGCGGCGCAATCGGATCGGCCACCGAGCAGCACCAGCTGATTATCCCCGGCTACGCAGGCGATGTCACAGTGCCCACCGCCGTGGCCGTGCTGCCCAACAACAGCGCCGTGTTCGCCAGCGTGTATGACCAGTCGTCTTACAATCCCGGCGGCACCATCACCAGCGCCGCGCACCCGGGCTGGGTCTTCTCTTTCGGAGCTGATTCGTCGGGCGCTCTCACGCCGGCGAACGGCAACGCGTTCCAGGCGGGTGTGAAGCCCACCGGCGTGGCCGTCGATCCCACCAACCGCTTCGTCTACGTGACCGACTATGCGTCGAATCAGCTCATCGGCTACGGCATCACCGACAACACCAAGCTGAACTTCCTCATCAGCGGTCCTTACAAGACCGGCGCCGAGCCCAGTGCCGTCACCGTTGATCCGCGCGGCAAGTACATCTACGTCTCCAACTCGCTCGACTCCACGGTTTCGGCGTACGCCATCGATCTCGCCACCGGTATCCCCTCCATCGTCATCAACACCACCGGCAGCCAGTTGAACGCGTCTGACACCCAGCCCGTCGCCGTCGCAGTCGATCCCGCCCTGGGACGCTACGTATACACGTCCAACTTCCTCGGCAACTCGGTCAGCGGCTTCCGCCTGAATCCCAATACCGGCGCTCTCGCGCAGACGCAGGCAACGCCCTATCCGTCTCTGTCGAAGCCGCGCGCCATCGCCATCATCTCGCACGGCAACCACTCGCTGCAGAACACCACGCCGTAAACAGCACCCAATCGACTCAAGCAAAAAGCCCAGCCAATCGGCTGGGCTTTTCATTTGTCCCTATTCCCTACTCCCTACTCCCTTGCCCCTTTGTACCTGTTGCCTGGTCCCTGGTCCCTGCATTACCCGCGCAAACGTTTTACCAAAGGCGATTCGCCGCATATACTGGCTCGTTCCGACAATCCATGGGAGATACGCATGTCTGTCCGAGCCCGCTTGATCCTTTCTGGCCTTTTTGCCCTGGCCGCCCTCTTTTCGATTCCAGCCCGCGCCGCCGCCCCCGCGCACGACCAGTTCAAGGTCGCCGTCTACATCCCGGTCTTCCAGGTGGAGCGGATGATGAAAGACCCCGCGTACATGAAAGAATCGTGGGCTGAGCTCTCCAGCCAGGTGCGGGTCGACAAGGTCTACATCGAGACCTACCGCAGCGGCACAGTCACCAGCGACGCCGCGCTCGAAAACGCCAAGGCCTTCTTCAAGTCGCAGGGCGTGGAGACAGCCGGCGGCATCGCCTACGTAGGCGCGGGCGACAACGCCGGCTCCGATTCGCCCGATGCCGGCGGCGAAGGCCAGTTCATCTCCATGTGCTACACCGACCCCAGGCAGCGCGACTTGGTCAAGCAGGTAGCCGAGCAGGCCGCCCGCCACTTCGACGAAATCATGCTCGATGACTTCTTCTTCTCCAACACCAAGCGGGATTCCGACATCTCCGCTCGTGGCTCGCAGTCCTGGACCGCTTTCCGCCTCAAGCTCATGGCCGATGTCTCGCGTGACCTCGTCCTCGGCCCGGCGCGCGCCGTCAATCCCAAAGCGAAGGTCATCATCAAGTTCCCCAACTGGTATGAGCACTTCCCTGCCAACGGCTACGACCTCGATGTAGAGCCCAAGCTCTATGACGGCATCTATACGGGCACCGAGACGCGCGACCCCGAAGACAATGATCAGCACCTGCAGCAGTACGAAAGCTACGAGATCGTCCGCTACTTCGACAATGTCGCCGCGGACTCCAAGAAGGGAACGAACGGCGGCGGCTGGGTCGACACATACGACTCCCGCACCATCGACCGCTACGCCGAGCAGCTCTGGGACACCATGCTCGCCAAGGCTCCCCAGATCATGCTCTTTCAATACAGCGACATGATCCAGCCGGCCTTCATCGGCGACCGAAGCTGGGGCAGCCAACCCACCACCTTCACCACTGCCGGCCTCGACAAATGGCGCTCCGCAACCGGCGTCACCGGCAAACCCACGTTCGCCTCCGCAGCCGGATATGCCCTCAACGAAGTGAACGCCGTGTTGGGCAAGCTCGGCAAACCCGTAGGCATCGCCAGCTACAAGCCCTATCAATCCACGGGCGAAGACTTCCTCCAGAATTACCTGGGCATGATCGGCATCCCCATCGAGATCCGCCCCACATTCCCCAGCGCCACGGAAGCCCACACCGTTCTGCTTACCGAGCAGGCGAAAGCCGACCCCCAGATCGTCAGCAAGATCCGCAAGCATCTTGAAGAGGGCGGCAACGTCGTCATCACGGCGAATCTTTTGAAAGCTCTTGAGGGCCATGGCTCCGGCGGACCGGACAGCATCGAAAGCATCGCCGAGCTGCACTACACCGGCAACGTGCTCCGCATCGATCACTGGTGGAGCGGCTACGGCGCTGGCGCGGGTTTCAGCCTGGGCGATGCCACCGGCATCCTGATCCCTGAAATCCAGTTCCAGACCAATGACGCGTGGCCCATCGTGCGCGGCACCGCGAGCGGTCGCGGCGCCCCCATCCTGCTGATGGACAAGTTCTCGAAGGGAATCCTCTACGTCCTCACCGTCCCCGAGAACGCCAGCGACCTCTATGCCCTACCGCAGCCCGTCCTGGCGCAGCTTCGCCAGTACCTCATGGTCGGCTTCCCTGTTGTACCGGATGCCCCCGCCAAGGTCAGCCTCTTCGCCTATGACAACTCGAGCTTCGTAGTCGAATCGTTTCTCGACGCGCCGCAGACCGTAACCGTGTCAGCCGCCGGAAGGACCGCGCATCTCCGCAACATCGCCACGGGCGCGGTCATCGACGGCAAGCCCATGACCGCTCCCTCCCATCGCCGCGCCCCGGAGCGGACTCAGTTCACCTTCACCGTCCAGCCGCACAGCTTTGTGGCGTTTGCCCTCGAATAAAGACAGCTGCGGGCGCCAGCCATCTACCAGGCCGGCGCCCGCGCAATCACAGGCCCCATCACAGACCCGGCGTTCCCGCAGCCCTCACCGCCGTCATCTCCCGCCCCATCAGATTCAGCACGATCTGCCCGGCAGTCCCCTTCTCATCCGGAACAAACCGCAACTGGGTTGGCGCATCGTTGCAGTAGAACTCCGTATCGGAAACAGCCACCAGCCCATACGGCGTCGGCTGCCCCGGAGCAAACGCATACAGCCTGCCGTTCTTCAGGGTGATCTGCACCGTCATGGGCCCTAGCTGGTAGTTGCCCACGTAGCGGGCCAGCGTCTCCACCTTGGGATGCACGATCGGCTGCGCCTTTGGCATCTCGAACGGCGCTCCGAACAGGATCGCCTCCAGGTCGCGGTTCACGATCATGTGGTTCGACGTCTCGAAGTTCCACAGCACGATCACCACCATGTCGTCATCCGGATAGCGGTTGAACTCCGACACAAATCCGTTCACCCATCCGCCATGGCCCACCCACTTGTGCCCGAAATCATTCCCAGTCATCCACCCGTAGCCATAGTCGGCCTCCATGGGAATCGGCGGCGGCGCCGTCCAGCGCCCATAGCTGCCCCATGCCTTCTCCATGATGGCCTTACTGAACAGCGTGCCGGCCTTCAGCGCGCGATCGAACCTGTACATGTCGTCGACAGTCGACATCAGCCCGCCCGCCGGCGAGTAATCAGGCTGGCTAAACGGAGCATTCACCACTTCCTCGCCATCCCACCTGTAGCCGTTTGCAAGATTGGCCTTCGGCTCGCGCGTCGGATCCATCCCGGTGTGCGTCATCCCTGCCGGCTTCAGAATGTTCTCGGTGATGTACTCGTCATACGGCTTGCCGCTCACCTTCTCGATCACCCGCCCCAGCAGCACATAGCCCGAGTTGCTGTAGCGCAGAGTAGCGCCGGGCGCGTTGACCAGAGGCTTATCGGCGTATTCCCTGATCGCGTTCTCCACAGCATGCGGCTGGTTGAAAGCCCCATACGCCTTGGCGTTCACAAAATCCGGAATACCCGACTTGTGGCACAGCAGCTGATGAATCGTGATCGCGCTCCACGCAGCGGGAATCTCCGGCACATACTTCACCACCGGATCGTTCACGCTCAGCTTGCCCTTCTCCTCAAGCTGCAAGATGCCAAAGGCCGTAAACATCTTCGTAATCGACCCGATACGGAAGACCGTCTCCGGCGCATTCGGCACCTTGCCCTGGTAATTGGCCAGCCCATAGCCTTTGCGCAGCAGAATCTTGTCCCCCTTGGCAATCAGCACCGTCCCCGCGAACCGCCCCTGATCGGCCCACGCGCGTAAGTACTGGTCGGCTGATGCGGCCGCATCAGCTTTGGCGGCCGGATCAACCCTCGATGTTGCAGCAGCATTCTGCGCGGCAAATCCGGCACTCAACGCTGCACCGGCACATACGATTGCGGCAAAACGAAACAATGAATGCATCCTGTCCCCCTTGCGGTACGAAAGCAGGCCCGGATTGAATCCCATGGCATGCTACTACGCGCAGATATGCATCCCTGTTCAAATATTGCTTGTTTTCTTTGACTTACGTGATCCGGATCACAAATAGAAACAAGAAAGCCGACCCTCAGGCCGGCCTTCCGACTCCCTATTCCCTACTCCCTATTCCCTGCCTCTACGCATTCGCCGTCATCAGCTTCCGCAACCACTTCTGCGCGGGCTTCTCGACAAAGTGCAGCGCAGCCAGCGACATGAGAATGAGAATCACGTAGCTGATCCACGGATCCATCCAAGCCAGTCCCACCCGATCGAGCACGTGCGTGTCGTGGATCAGGTTCCAGAAGTTGAAGTGCAGCAGGTAGAGGCAGTAGCTGGCTTCACCGACGAAGACCAGAGGCCTCACGCCCAGTGCGTGCGCCAGCGGATTCCTGCCGGCCAGGCCCAGAATGATGCATCCGAACAGCGGCATGAGCAGGCCGTCGTGGATCACCGCATAGGGAATGCGGCCACCCAGCGAAAGCAGTAAGAACGCCGCTCCGAATCCCCCCACGCCCAGCCAGAACCGCAGATGCCCGTCGCGGGGAATCAACTCGTCCAGCTCCGCCAGCACCACGCCGAAGACGAAGCTGGCCATGTGGGGCAGCGGCGTGAACTTCAACGCCTGCAGCCAGGTCCCAGTCGAGAAGCGGTCGGGATGCGGAATGCCGTCGGGACTGAAGATCACATACAGCGTTCCCGGAATCAGTCCCAACAGCCAGATCACCGTCAGCCGTCGCAGCAGCGGACCCATCGTCTGCGGCTGCTTCCAGCGCGCCAGGAACGGGAACAGCACGTAATAGAACGACTCGGCGGACATGGTCCACGCCGGCGTGTTCAGAAACGTGGCAATTTCGGGAATCCACCCCTGCAGTAGCAGAGGGCTCAGCACCATGCCCAGCCAGAACATGGTGTGTGTGTGCGAAGCGTACTCCTGCGGCACCATGCGCCACGCCATCAAAAGGCTCAGCAGGTAGATGGGATAGAGCCGCGTAAACCGCGCTTTATAGAAGCGCCATGTGTGCAGTTGCCCCGTCCGCGCGCGGCCGCCGTAGTTATAACCCAGCACAAAACCGGAGAGCAAAATGAAGTAGCTCACCGAAGCGTAGCCCGCATTAACGATGGGCGCGAAGATGCCAAACCACAGGGGATTGGAGAAATGGAAGAAGACGATGTTGACGGCCGCGAAGGTGCGCAGGCCGGTCAACGCGTTCAGCCTGTCTGGCTTGCGTGTCTCCACCACTTGCTTAGACGGCGTTGTCGAGGCTGGCGATGCGGGCAGGATGTTGACTCTCTTGCGGAAGATGGGCGGCCGAACTTCGCCGCCCGCTGATCTCTGTTACCTTGGACCCTTGTTGTCTCGGTCCCTGTCTTTCTACTCCCTATTCCCTACTGCCTACTCCTGTCGCTCATCACGCAGTGACGAGCGACCCGACCTTCTCCCCCATCACCACGCGCTTGATATTACCCGGCTGGTTCATGTTGAAGATGATCATGGGCAGGTTGTTGTCTTTGCAGAGGCTCACCGCGGTCAGGTCCATCACCTTCAGCCCCTGCTGCAGAATGTCCATGTACGTGAGCTCGTCATACTTCACCGCATCTTCCACCAGCTTGGGGTCGGCATTGTAGACGCCCTCGACCTTGGTGCCCTTCAGCAGCACGTCGGCCTTGATCTCCATGGCACGGAGACTGGCAGCGGTGTCCGTCGAAAAGAACGGGTTCCCGATGCCCGCCGCGAAGATCACCACGCGCCCCTTCTCCAGGTGGCGCACCGCACGCCGTCGGATATACGGCTCGGCGATCTGGTTCATAAACACCGCGGTCATCACGCGGCACTGCACGCCGCGCTGCTCCAGCGCATCCTGCAGGGCAATGGCGTTGATGATGGTCGAGAGCATGCCCATGTTGTCGGCGCTCACGCGGTCCATCTCGCGGGCCTGATCGGCCACGCCGCGGAAAATGTTGCCGCCGCCGACCACCAGCGCGATCTGCACACCAAGTTCGTGAACGTCCGCCACTTCAGCAGCGGTTTCGGCCACCTTCACGGCGTCCAGTCCAAAGCCGCGCGTACCGGCCAGCGCCTCGCCAGAGAGCTTAAGAACAATGCGTTTAAACATACCTCTTTCGAGTATCGCATAACGCTTGTCTGCCCCAGCGGAGGGCTTTCAATGCTGTGCCGCAAGCCGAGCAAAAACACGGGTACTCCCCAGTTACGGAGCGCCTCCCCGGCACATAGGCTCTCCATATGGATCGTCGCCCCGAAAGGTTCAAAGATGGTTGATTACGACGCCCTGAGCGTCAGGATGAATGTCACCCGGCTGCGGATCCAGATCGGAAACTCCAGCAATGAGCAGCAATCAAAGTGCGTTGCAGAAACGATCGCAATGATCTCGCAAACGCAGGAAAGAATCGTTCAGACCGACGTCCTGATCGCCGATCTGCGAGAAGCACTGGTTGGCGCCGCGACCTAGCGGCGCGCGATGCCATCCCCGCGCAACGACCCCCCAACGAAAAAGGGCCGCTCCGAAGAGCGACCCTCTCATTCACCTCTGAAGCTGCGGTTGGCACGAATGGCGCCGAAGGCGCAGTTGGCCCCACCGCAGGTGGTTATGCCGGGCTCGGCGAGCCTTCGGGGAATCCCGAACCGCCGCGCGATTCCGGCTTCAGCACCTGTTGTCCGGTGCCGGGGCCGTCGCCAGGAGCAGCCAGCGGGCTGCGCATCGGAGGCAGTTCCTTGCCCTCGATCAGCAGCTTCACTTCATCGGCATCAATCGTCTCACGCTCAAGCAAAGCGGCCGAAAGGCGGTGCATCGCGTCCTGGTGCGTGTTGATCAGCGTGTACGCCGACTGGTACGCCTCGTCGATGTAGCGCCGCACTTCAAGATCGATCTGGCGCGCCGTCTCTTCGCTGAAGTCCCTGTGCTGCGCAATCTCGCGGCCCAGGAAGATCTGCTCTTCCTTCTTGCCGAAGGTCAGCGGTCCCAGGCGGCTCATGCCATACTCGCACACCATGCGGCGAGCAAGATCGGTAGCCACTTCGATATCGGAACCGGCGCCGGTTGACATCTGGTTGAGGAAGATCTCCTCCGCCACGCGTCCGCCGTAAGCCGTTGCCAGCCGGGTTTCGAGGTAGTCGCGGGTATAGTTGTGCCGGTCGTCAGGCAGGTACACCGTAACGCCCAGCGCCATGCCACGCGGAATAATCGTCACCTTGTGGATCGGATCCGAGTGATCGCGCAGGAACGACACCAGCGCGTGGCCGGCCTCGTGATACGCGGTTACCCGCTTCTCCTCGTCGGTCAGCAACATCGACTTGCGTTCCGCGCCCATCAGGACCTTGTCCTTGGCGAGCTCGAAGTCGTACATCGTGACCTGCTTGCGGTTCAGGCGAGCGCCGTTCAGCGCGGCCTCGTTCACCATGTTGGCCAGGTCGGCGCCACTGAAGCCCGGTGTACCGCGCGCCAGCACGTTCAGGTTCACATCGTCAGACAGCGGAACCTTCTTCACGTGTACGCGAAGCACTTCCTCGCGGCCACGCACGTCAGGCAGGCCCACAACCACGCGACGATCGAAGCGTCCAGGGCGCAGCAGCGCCGGATCGAGCACGTCGGGCCGGTTGGTCGCAGCGACCAGGATCACGCCGTCGTTCGACTCAAAGCCGTCCATCTCGACGAGCAACTGGTTCAGCGTCTGCTCGCGCTCATCGTGTCCGCCGCCCAGACCGGCACCGCGATGGCGGCCGACTGCGTCGATTTCGTCGATGAAGATGATGCAGGGGGCATTCTTCTTGCCCTGCTCAAACAGGTCGCGGACGCGGCTCGCGCCCACGCCGACGAACATCTCCACGAAGTCAGAACCGGAGATGGAGAAAAACGGCACGTTGGCCTCGCCGGCCACCGCACGCGCCAGCAGGGTCTTGCCGGTTCCCGGAGGTCCGACGAGCAGCACGCCCTTGGGGATGCGTCCACCGAGCTTCTGGAACTTCTGCGGCTCGCGCAGGTACTCGATGATCTCCTTGAGTTCTTCCTTGGCCTCATCCACGCCGGCCACATCCTTGAACGTGACCTTCTTCTGCTGCATCGAGAGCAGGCGCGCCCGGCTCTTGCCGAAGCTCAGCGCCTTGTTGCCGCCACTCTGCATCTGCCGCAGCATGAAGAACCAGATGGCGCCGATCAGCACAAACGGACCCACGTTGAACAGAATCTGCAACATGAGGCCGTTGTTCTGCGGGTCCTTGTTCCCGAACGTCACCTTGTTGGAGCGCAGTTCCTTGCTCAGGTTGTCCACCTGCCCCGCAGCGATAACGGTGTGGAACTCGTCCTTCTGCCCCTTGAGATGGCCATGAACATCGGTGCCCTGGATGGTTACATCCTGAACCTGGCCGGCGTCGATCTTGTCGAGCAGATCGGAATAGCCAATTTCCGCGGTCTTACCCATGCTCGTGCTCTTCGACACCACTGCCCACAGCATCATCAGGCAGACCAGGATGAAGACCCAGAACATGATTGTCTTTACGGTTGAATTCACCAGGACTCCTCTTCTCGCGGCGGGAAGTATCCGCTCAGAAACACTCCAACCGCCTGCTTCATCTTTTAAGACGCGCTTAATCCCCTGGAGGTCACACAATCTTAAGGTGACCTTGCTGGGGACAGTTCACCCGACCGCCCGGATGAGCAGTAGTACAGATTGTACTCCCAGACTGATAAAACGTGTACCGATCAGGCGGTGGAGAAGTGCCACTTCTGGGGGAAACGAAAAACCAACGCACAGAGTTCCAGCCCTACAAAGTTTCGGAGTGACCAAGCACGGCCAAAAGACCGAATCCCTCGTAACTTTGCCACTCCGCCACTTTGCCACTTCATCACTGGTCTTCTATTCCCTACTCCCTATTCCGTACTCCCTGCTTTATTCGTCGTAGTGCAGCAGGCTGAAAACGTCGTACCCGGGGAAGCGGTCCCGGCCTTTCAGGAAATCGAGCTCCACGGCAAAGCCCAGGCCGGCGATCTCGCCGCCTAGCTGCTTCACCAGCTTGACCGTAGCTTCCATGGTTCCACCCGTGGCGAGAAGGTCATCGACCAGCACCACTTTCTGCCCGGACTGGATGGCGTCGAGGTGAATCTCCAGCGTATCGGTACCGTATTCGAGGTCGTAGGTGACGCGCGCCACCGGCGCAGGCAGCTTCCGCGGCTTGCGGACAGGCACGAACCCGGCGTTCAGCCGATAAGCCAGGGCCGGTCCAAAGATGAATCCGCGGGCCTCAATGCCCAGCACAAGATCAATCTTCTGTGAAAGATAGTGCGCCGCCATGGCATCGATGAGCTGTGCAAAGCCGGTCTTGTCCTTGAGCAGGGTGGTGATGTCGTAGAACAGGATTCCCGGCTTGGGGAAATCGGGTACGGTGCGCACAAGCGCTTTGAGGCTATCGACGTCGACTGGCTTCTGTGTTTCCGGCATGAATCGATTATAAAGTCGCCGGAGGTCTCAGGCGTATGAAAAGCGAAACCGGTTTATGCTGGGTAGCATGGCTCGTCGTCCCCCCAAGCCGGAAGCTCCCGAGACCTCAGCTGATCCGGCCGACGCCTTCGCCGCCTTTCATCCCGTCACCGCCGAGTGGTTCAATGCCGTCTTCGACGCGCCCACGCTCCCGCAGCGCATGGGCTGGCCGGTGATCGCGCGCGGCGAGAACGCCCTGATCCTCGCTCCAACCGGAACGGGCAAGACCCTGACGGCGTTCTTGTGGTGCCTCGACCGCCTGATGCTCCATCCGCGCCCCTCCGACCGCGAGCAGGGCACCCGCATCGTCTATGTATCGCCTCTGAAAGCCCTTGCCGTCGATGTGGAGCGCAACCTGCGCTCCCCGCTGGCTGGAATCGCCAACATGGCCCGGCGTATGGGCATCGAGTTCCACGATCCCACCATCGCCGTGCGCACCGGCGACACCCCCCAGCAGGAGCGAGCCCGCTACCGCCGCGATCCTGCCGACATCCTCATCACCACCCCCGAGTCGCTCTATCTGCTGCTGACCTCACAGGCCGCCGAGGCCCTGCGCAACGTCGACACCATCATCATCGACGAAATCCATGCCCTGGTCCCCACCAAGCGAGGCGCCCACCTCGCGCTCACCCTCGAACGCCTGGAAGCCCTGGTCGCCCGCCCCATCCAGCGCATCGGCCTCTCAGCAACGCAGCGCCCCCTGGAAGAAGTCGCCCGCTTCCTAGGCGGCGTGGAAATACAGGGAGTAGGGAGTAGGGAAAAGGAACTAGAAATCAGCGCCACCCCGGACGAGCGCGACGAAACCGCACCCATCGAGAATGCGCTGAAGGCCCAGACCTCGGGTCGAGACGATTCGGCGATCCTACTCCCTACTCCCTATTCCCTACTCCCTGCTTCACCGGTCCTACTCCCTGGCTCGGCGGATGCCGAGCCATTGCGCTATCGTCCCGTCACCATCGTCAATGCCAGCGCGCGCAAGGAACTGAAGCTCCGCATTGAAGTCCCTGTCGAAGACATGGCCCGCCTCAACACCATCGAGGAAATCCCCTCAGGCCCGGCGTCACAAGGCCCCAAGCGCGTATCCATCTGGGATGCCATCCACCCCCGCCTGCTCGAGATCATTCGCGAGCGCACCTCCACCATCCTCTTCGTCAACAGCCGCCAGATCGCCGAGCGCCTCGCCGGCGCCCTGAATGAGCTGGCCGGCGAGCCCGTCGCCCGTGCGCATCACGGATCATTGGCTGCCTCGCAGCGCGCCGTCATCGAAGAGCAGTTGAAGGCCGGCCAGATCAAGGCGCTGTGCGCCACATCGACGCTGGAGCTGGGCATCGACATGGGTGCGGTCGATCTCGTCATCCAGATCGAATCGCCTCCATCCGTCGCCAGCGGCATGCAGCGCATCGGCCGCGCCGGCCACAGCGTGGATACGGTCAGCGAGGGCGTGCTCTTTCCCAAGTACCGCGCCGACCTCGTCGCCTGCGCCGCCGTGACCCGCGCCATGCACGAAGGCCACATCGAGTCCACGCGCTACCCTCGCAATCCCCTGGATGTACTCGCCCAGCAGAT
Source organism: Occallatibacter riparius (assembly GCF_025264625.1). Taxonomy (NCBI): domain Bacteria; kingdom Pseudomonadati; phylum Acidobacteriota; class Terriglobia; order Terriglobales; family Acidobacteriaceae; genus Occallatibacter; species Occallatibacter riparius. The sequence continues at coordinate 2,952,182 of NZ_CP093313.1, read as the reverse complement.
GGTCGCCATCGTCGCCCACCCGCCCGTACGACGGACCACGGACCAGACCCCGGCACCCAGAAAAACAGCGAGTAAGAGAACCAGTGTCCGAGCGAACAAGAAGGCTGAGGCAGCTCTCTTCTCTAGCTCCGCCAGCACCGCTGACGCCGCAAGCCCCGCTGAAGTTTCCGTCGACGACCTCTATAACCTTGTCCGCCGCGCCGCTCCCTTCGGCGGCCTCACCCGATCCGCCTTCGATGGCGTCCTCGATCTGCTCAGTGGCCGCTACCCCTCTGACGAGTTCGCGGAACTGCGCCCCCGCCTCACCTGGGACCGCGTCGCAAACACCGTCACCGCACGCGAAGGCGCCGGCCGCCTTGCCATCCTCAACGCGGGTACCATCCCCGACCGCGGACTCTACGGCGTCTTCCTCGCGCACCAGGATGGCAAGTCAGTTCGTGTGGGCGAACTCGATGAAGAGATGGTCTTCGAGTCGCATCCCGGCGAGACGTTCATCCTCGGCGCATCCACGTGGCGCATCGTCGATATCACGCACGACCGCGTTCTCGTCGAACCCGCGCCCGGCGAGCCCGGCAAAATGCCGTTCTGGAAGGGCGATGGCCCCGGTCGCCCCCTTGAATTCGGCCGTCGCATCGGCGCGCTCATCCGCGAGCTGCGCGAGGTTCCCAAGCCCGTGGCGCTCACGCGTCTCGTTGCGGAGCACGATCTCGATCCCAACGCCGCCGAAAATTTGGTCCAGTTCCTCGACGATCAGCAGGCCGCGACCGGCCAGATCCCCGACGATCGCAACATCGTCATCGAGCGCGTTCGCGACGAGCTGGGCGACTGGCGCATGTGCGTGCTCACGCCGTTCGGCAGCCGCATTCATATCCCGTGGGCCATGGCGGTAGCGGCGCGCATGAACGCCGCCGGCGGCCCGGATGTAGAGATGATCTGGGGCGACGACGGCTTCGTGCTGCGCTTCCCCGATACCGACGGGCCGCCCGACCCCGACTGGATCATGGTGGAGTCGCGCGAAGCTCTCCAACTCGTCCTCCGCCAGCTTGGCTCAACGGCACTGTTCGCAGGCCGCTTCCGCGAAGCCGCGGGCCGCGCGCTGCTGCTGCCGCGGCGCCGGCCCGATCAACGCTCGCCTCTGTGGCAGTTGCGCAAACGGTCTTATGACCTGCTGAGCGTTGCCTCGCGCTATCCATCCTTTCCGCTGCTGCTCGAGGCCTATCGCGAGTGTCTGCGCGACGTGTTCGACATGCCCGCGCTCGTGGAGACGCTGCGCGCCATTGAGCAGCGTCAGCTCCGCGTGCATGTAGTGGAGACGCGCAAGGCCTCGCCCTTTGCTTCGTCGCTGCTGTTCAGCTACGTGGCCAACTTCATCTACGATGGCGACGCCCCTCTGGCCGAGCGGCGCGCCCAGGCCCTCACCATCGACCAGGAGCAGTTGCGCGAAATTCTCGGCGAGGCCGACCTCCGCGAGCTGCTCGATCCCGATGCCATCGCCGAGGTCGAAGAGACAGCACAGTGCCTGGCAGAAAACTACCGCGCCCGTTCCGCAGATGGCATTCACGATCTGCTGCTCAAACTCGGCGACTTATCGCGCGAAGAGCTCTCCCGCCGCATCATCTCTCCCGACCTCCTCGATCAGGTGGACCGCCTCCTCCGCGCCCGCCGCGTGCTCGAACTGCGCATCGCCGGCGAGCGGCGCCTGATAGCGGCCGAAGATGCTGCGCGTTATCGCGATGCGCTCGGCGTTCCGTTGCCCCCCGGCATCGGCGCTTCGCTTCTCGAACCGGTCGCCCAGCCTGTGCTGGAACTGGTCAGACGCTACGCGCGCACGCACGGCCCGTTCACCACAAAGGATGTCGCCGCGCGCTTCGGCCTCGATGCCGGTGCAGTCGAGAACGTGCTGCGGCAGTTGGGTCACGACGGCCGCGTGCTCGAAGGCGGATTCGTGCCCGGCGGCCTGCATCGCGAGTGGTGCGACGCCGAAATTCTCCGGCAAATCCGCCGCAAGTCTCTCGCCCGGCTGCGGCGCGAAGTAGAGCCCGTGGAGCAGCACACGCTCGCACGCTTCCTCACGCAATGGCAAGGCCTGCTGCGCCCGCGCAACATCGGCGCTGGACGCGGCCAGGTTCACCTCGACGCGCTGCTCGATGTCATAGAGAGCCTGCAGGGCGCGCCCATTCCCGCCTCGTTGCTGGAGACATCGATTCTGCCCGCGCGCATCGCAGGTTACGATCCAGCCTGGCTCGATACGCTCATAGCCGCGGGCGAAGTGGCATGGGTGGGCGTAGAACCCCTGGGCGAGCGCGATGGCCGCATTGCGCTGTATCTCGCCGACAAACTGCCGCTGCTGTTGCCCGCGCGCAGCAGCGCTTCAGACGCAAATCCCATGACCGAACGCGAGGAAAAGCTGCTAGCAGCTCTCGAAGCTTCCGGCGCCAGCTTCTTTGAGCCGCTGCACCAGTCGGTGGGCGGCGGCTATCCGGGCGAGTCGATCGACGCGCTGTGGAGCCTCGTCTGGCGCGGCCTGGTCACGAATGACTCGCTGCACGCCCTGCGGGCCTACATTCAGAAGCCGGACACGAAGGCGACCCGCAGGCCGCATCAGACGGGCGCCGTCTTCCGCTCCCGCCGCACCACGCCGCCCAACGCACAGGGCCGCTGGTCGGTGCTCCCCGTACCTTCATCCTCCACACCAAAGAGCCTCGTAACAGGGCACGACTTCAGTCGTGCCGATCAGAGCCGCACAAGGGTTGGGGCTTTAGCCGCTGACACGACTTCCGGCCCCAGCGGGACCGAACGCAGCCACGCTCTCGCCATGCAGTTGCTCAGCCGGTACGGCGTCCTCCTGCGCGAGCAGGTAGCCGCTGAAAACATTCCCGGCGGCTTCTCCGCTGTCTATGACGTGCTGAAGGCTCTCGAGGAATCAGGCCGTATTCGGCGCGGATACTTCGTCGCGGGCCTCGGCGCAACGCAATTCGCCCTGCCGGCCGCGGTCGATCTGCTCCGGCAGTTGCGCGCCGAGCCGGACGTCGAGAAACCGGAGTTCGTGCAGATCGCCGCAACCGATCCGGCCAACCCCTATGGCTCAGTCTTGAACTGGCCCGACCTGCCTGTTGCCGAGGAGGACTCGAACGGAGTCCCCGCAGACAGGTCTTCGTCTGCGGGACGGGACGCTGCTCCGCGCGTGCTGACCCGCGCCGCCTATGCCGAGGTGATTCTGCGAAATGGCGAGTTGGTCGCCTGGGTGCGCCGCAACAATCCCAATCTGCTGGTCTTTCTACCCGCAGAGGAGCCCGAGCGGTCGCGTGCAGCGGAGGGGTTAGCGCAATTTCTCAGCCGGCGCGGGCAGGAGCGCATGCAGTCCGATCGCCACCAGGGCGTCCTCATTACCACCATCAACGGCCAGCCCGCGGCCGCGCATCCCATGGCGCGCTTCCTGATGGATGCCGGCTTCCATCTCGGGCCCCTTGGCCTGCATCTGCGCCGCGTACCCATGGCCTACATGCAGGAGCAAGCCGCGCCCGAGGAGTGGCAGTAGCGCATGCCTGAAGGCGACACGATATTCCGGGCAGCGCGCGCCCTGAATCGCGCTCTCGCTGGCAGAACCATCACCGGCTTCCACTCCGCCTATCCGCTGCTCACGCGGTTCAACGACGATCATCCGCTCACCGGCCAGACTGTGCAGAGCGTGGAATCGCGGGGAAAATGGGTCCTCATGCACTTCTCCGGCGGAGCCAAGCTCGTCACCCACATGCTCATGAACGGGAGCTGGCACATCTACAAGCCGGGCGAGAAGTGGCGCGCTCCCGGATCGGCAGCCCGCATCGTGATCGAGACCGCCGATTACGTCGCCGTCGGATTCAACGTGCCCCTGGCCGAGATGCATACCGCCGACTCACTGCGCCGCGAGCGGCGGATTCCGGCCGCCAAGGGCGACCTGCTGAACGCCGACTTCGACACCGAAACTGCCGTAGCCCGCATCCTGGCCGAGGCCGACGGCGAGCTGGGCGACGTGCTGCTGCGGCAGCGTGTGATGGCCGGCGTCGGCAATGTCTTCAAGTCGGAGGTGTGCTTCATGACCGGGCTATATCCCTTTCGCAAGGTGGGCACGCTCACCGAAGCCCAGGTCCGCGAGATCGTCGACGTCGCCCGCAAGCAGCTTGCAGCCAACGTGATGGAGGACTCAGGCGACCGCATCGTGACCTGGCGCGGCGTGGGCCGCAGAACGACGCGAAGCTCCGCCCCATCCGAGAGTCTCTGGGTCTACGGCCGGGCCGGCGAGCCATGCCGCAAGTGCGCCACCCCCATCGAGCAGCGGATGCAGGGCAAAGATGCACGCGTCACCTTCTGGTGTCCCAATTGCCAAAGATGACCATGTCCAGGGGGCTTGATTTGCCTGAGTTCCAAAGCAGGTTCTGCTTCGTATCAGGGGCTGCCTTCCGCCAGTCCCGCCTGCCACTCCCCTGATCGAACCGGGGCTTGAGTGCCTGAGTGAGAACAGATCGAACCAGACCGCGAAGCGGCAGCGCCCCGGAGTGAAGTTCCACCAATCGTGACCGCCATCACTTACAAGGCAAGTTCGCTCTTTTATCGTGAAAGCGTCGGGATTTGTGTCTTCCGACTTCCAGGGGCTCACATAATGCCACGCGGATCAACCAAAACTGCCGCATGCCCAGCCCAAAACGAAGAACCTGAAGCGGGTTAACCAATCATTTACTGGGGTTACTAGAAAATTAGCTACCCCTCCCCCTGTTTTTACTTCTCCCTATATTCGCCTAAAATCGACTTAAACAAACCATTACATTAGGTTTATTCAACTGCCAAGTCCCATAGGTCCAAAACCAGTCGTTCCAACGTCAAACGATCAATTGTACTTATCAGTAAATACGGCAATTCAGTGCTTGTCACGCGCATCCGTGACAGTTGGCACGTCCCCGCCTGCGCCTCTTCCCGCACCCTGAAATCATGACCTCCGACCTCTCCATCCGCGCTGTCCAGCAGGGCGCAATGCGCGTTACCGCCGCCGACGGTGTCCACCAGATCCAGATGGATTACCCCACGCTCCCAGGCGAATCCGTCACCGGCCTCACGCCCCTCAAGACGCTCCTCGCCAGTCTCGCCGCCTGCTCCGCCAACTCCGTCCGCCTGCTCCTCGAGCGCAAACTCGGTCAGACCATCACCTGTCTCGAGGTCCATGCCCACGCCAGCCGCCGGACCGAGCATCCCACCGTCCTCACCGCAATCACCCTGGAATTCCTCCTCAGCGGCCCCTCCATCGATCCCAAGGCCGTCGATCGCGCCCTTGCCCTCTCCGAGCAGAAACTCTGCCCCGTCTGGAACATGCTCAAAACCAGCACTCCCATCACCGCCACCTACCGCATCGTCCCTGAACCCCCAACCAACTTGCCCCCCTGAACGAAGACAGGTGCGGAAGAAAGAAAATCCCCGGCCAGCGCCGGGGATCTTCAAGCTAAGTCCGCGAACCTCTCCAATCCTGATCTCTATTGGACCGAGTAGAAGACAGTGGTTTTGTGGAGGACATTCCAGTTGTTGTCGAGGTCGAGAACGGTGACGGCGTGGGAGCCGGGCGCCAGGGAGTAGTACTGATTGACGTCGGTGCCGGCGTAGTGGCCGAGCTTCGTGCCGTTGTCCCAAACCTGCATCTGGCTCACGGGGACCGACTCGGTGGCGTGGGCGACCACGTTGACCGTGGCTATGCCGAGGTTCTCGCCCGGAGTGGGCGCAATGATCTGGACCCCGTTGGTGAGAGCCGCGACGGTATAGGTGACCGATGCCTTGTGAATCACGTTGTAGTTTGAGTCGAGGTCAGTGACGGTGGTGGTGTGCGTGCCGGGAGCCAGGTTATAGATCTGATCAATCTGCGGCCCATAGACGCCAAGCTTGGAACCGTTGTCCCAGACCTGGGTTTGGGAGACTGTCTGGCTCTCGGAGGCGCTGGCGATCAGGTGGACCTGGCCGGTGACGGTGGCTCCGTTGCCGGGGCTGGAGATGAGTACGCCCTCGGTGGCGGCAGGGGTGGAACTCGTCGAGAAGAAATCGGCCATGGGGGCAGCGTCCTGGGCGGCTCCGGGGCAGGTGGAGAGTCCCATGGCGACACAGACGGTCTTGAGGACGTTCTCGTTGTGATAAAGCGTGGTTGATTTGTAGCCGGACTTCACGGCCGGACCGATCACGAGGGTAGCGGTGCGGCCTCCGCAGCCGATGGGGACGGTGGCTGAGCAGCGATCATCGGTGTAGAGCGTGCCCTCGTCCCAGACGATGAAGAGGATGCCATCGCCGCCGGGCTGGAACTCGGGGCGGGCGAGTATGGCGGGAACGTTGGCCTGGAGCCACTGATCGGCGCCGGCGAGGGTGCCGTTGTGGGCGTCTTCGTCTGTGTCAGGGGTGATGTAGGCATAGTTGACGTCCGTATTGTCGGCCCAGTCAGCGGTCATCTGGGAGTAAGGAACGGAGTTCTTCTCCTGGCCGGTGCCGGGGCAGACGTCGGTGAAGTCGATGAGCGGGTTGTGACGCCGGTAGTAGAGATAGTCGGAACTGTAGAGCCCCTGGAAGCCCGCGTAGGGGAGGTTTTCCTGGTAGGAGCGCCACGTGTAACCGGAGTTCAGCAGTTCGCGGACGATGTTGTCGTGCGAGTGCTGGCAGGAGGTGGTGTCGTTGTTGGGTTCGACCGCGGCACCGGCCACAAGCCACATGAGGGCGGGCAGGGAGCTGTGCTGGTTGGCGTAGAACTGGGTTGCGAGGCCGTATTGCCGCGCTAGCTGGTTGTAGTAAGGCATGTCTGGATTGCCGATTACGTCTTCATAGCTGTGGTTTTCTTCAGTGATCATCCAAACGTGCGAGGAACGGGGAACGGACTGAGCGGTTGCGTATCCGGTGAATCCGGCGAACAAAATGGACAGGGCGAAGCAGAGGGCTTTAAACGGCATGGTGGGGGGACCATCCATAAGGGATTTATCTTGCAGGTCTAGCTAATTGTGTTTCTTGAGCTAAGTTATACGCTGAAGCCGGGCCGGCGGGAATGAATCCGAGGTGAATTGGCGCCTGCGGCGCGGCAGACTGCGACTTCGCCGGCGACACTCGTGCTCATGGTGAGGCAACGACTACACCAGAAGCGGCGAGCTTTCAGCAAGTTAGCCAATCTACGAGTTCGCCAGCCGGGTCAAACGGCCAGTGGAGAGCCGGATGGGGCGGGTTCGGCCCACTGAACGTTGCATTTGGGGCCCGGTAGAGGCATCATGTTCGCGAGGACGCTCCATGCCGGTGCACAAGCCCATGCGCGTGTTGATCCTGGACGATGAGAAGGTCATCGCCGATACGCTGTGCATGGTGCTGAACCAGAGCGGCTACGAGGCGCGGCCTGCGTACGACCATGCTTCCGCGATGGCGACGGCGCGGGAGTTCGAGCCGGATGTGCTGATCACGGGCTTCAACAATGGCTGCGAAGAGAATGGGTGCGAGACAGCGGCCGAGTTGCTGACATTCCTGCCCCATTGCTACGTGTTTATCTTCTCGGGGAGTGCCTCGACTGCGCCCGTGCTCGAGGAGTTCTGGCAGCTCGGGTACAGGTTCGACGTTCTCGCCAAGCCGGTGCATCCGCAGGATTTATTGAACCAGATGCGGAAGTGCGAGGCGGCGGATGGAAACGTGAGCATGGCGCCAAGGCCCATGCGCGTTTTGATTCTGGACGACGATAAGAGCACCGTCGATTCGCTGTGCATGATTCTGAAGCAGAACGGCTACGAAACAAGGGGCGTAAGAAGGCACGACGAGGCGATCGCGACGGCACGTGCGTTTGAGCCGGACGTGCTGCTGTCCGGCTTCGAAAACGGCTGCGACCAGAACGGCTGCGAGACGGCAGCCGAGGTGCTCAGGTTTCTGCCGGAGTGCCGTGTGATTATCTTCTCAGGGAGCGCGGCGGGAGCTCCGGCGATCGAGGAGTTCTGGGCGCGCGGCTACAAGTTCGATGTGTTCGCAAAGCCGCTGCATCCGGAAGATCTGATCAACCGGTTGAAGGAGTATGAGAGGGCAGATCGCGGCGCCGTGCCTGAGTTGTTCCCCTGCACCCCGGACGTGCGGCGAGAAGATCGATCGTGGTGGGATCGGCTTCAGGATTGGGCGGGGCGGAGGTCGTAGCAGAGGCCTGCGTCAGTTGCCGGGTTTGGGGGTGCCGAGCCCGAATATCTTCTGAAAGACATTGCGGTGGTCGGGCGGGTGGTCGCAGGTATCAGTGGGGGCGGTGCCACTGAGGAAGGCGGCCTGGTAATCGTCGGGGCAGGCGGAGTCGGCAAGCAGATTGGTGGTCTTGTCGAGGCTGATGACTTCAACGCCTGTAGGAGCCACGAAGGGCTTGGTGTCGGAGTACTGCGGAAGCTCGACGGCCTTCTTCATGAACTCGGCCCACACGGGCGCAGCAGCGTGCGCGCCTTCCATCCTGATGTCGGTGTAGTCGTCGTTGCCGACCCACACGATGCAGAGCAGGTTCGAGGTGAATCCGGCGAACCATGCGTCGTGGGAAGTGCCGGTCTTGCCGGCGGCGGGGGCGCGGAATCCGTAGGTGGTGCGGACGCGGCCGGCGGTGCCGCCGTTCAGCACGGCTTCCATCATGTTGGTGGTGAGGTAGGAGACCCGAGGGTCGAGGACCTGCTTGGTGGTGGGCGTGTAGTCGGTGACGATGTCGCCGGTGGAGGTACGGACGCTGGCGACCATCCAGGGGTCGATGTGCATGCCGCCGTTGGCGAAGACGGTGTACGCGCCGGCCATGTCGAGCGGGGTGGCGTCATAAGAGCCGATGGCGACGGAGGGCGTGCCGCGGGCTGACTTGATTCCGGCTTCACGGGCAAGGGCGGCGACGCGGTCGAACCCAACCATGGAGGCGAGCGAGATGGTGGCGTTGTTGAGCGACCACTGCAGGGCATAACGCGCAGTGACGGCGTCGTGGTACTCGCCATGCATGTTGCGCGGGGTGTATTCCTGGTTGCCGACTTCGTAGGTGGTCTGCTGGTCGTTGAGGATGGTGACGGGCGAGAAGAGCTTGTCCTGTCCTTCGAGCGGGGTGCCTTCAACGGCGGTGGTGAAGGCGGTTGCGTAGACAAACGGTTTGAATATGGACCCGGTGGGCCGGTGAGCGACGGCATGATTCACCTGAGAGGTGCCGTAGCTGCGGCCGCCGACGAGGGCGAGGACCTGGCCGGTATGCGGGTTGAGGGCGACCAGCGCCACCTGCGGATACACGTAAGACTGGCCGAGCTTCCGCTGCTTGGCGTGAACCTTGTCGACCTGCTCGTCGATGAGGTGGGTGGTGCTGTCGACCGCGGCAGTTGCCAGACGCTGGAGGTCGGGGTCAAGCGAGGTATAGATTCGCAAGCCTTCGAGGTTGGCGTCGCGCTCGCCGAGTTTCTGAATCAGCTGATCGTGCACCAGGTCGACGAAGTAGGGCGCCTCGCTGGCGTCGACGCTGCCGGGTACGAGATGGAGCGACTCTGCCTTGGCGCGCTCGGCGTCGTCCTTGGTGACTGCGCCGATCTCAACCATGGAATCAAGCACGAGGTTGCGGCGGTCGATGGCGCGCTCGCCGTGACGGAAGGGGTTGAGGTAGCTGGGGCTCTGGATGAGGCCGGCGAGCGTGGCGCACTCCGAGAGGTCGAGCTGGTGGACGTCTTTGCCGAAGTAGGCGTGGGCGGCCTCGCCGAATCCGTTGATGGCGAAGCTGCCGCGCTGGCCGAGGGGCACCTGATTGGCGTAGAGCTCGAAGATCTGCTTCTTATTGAAACGATGCTCCAGGTGAAAGGCGACCAGGATCTGTGTGATCTTGTACTTGATGGTGCCGGTGTCCGCGACGAAAAGCTGCTTGGCGAGCTGCATGGTGACGGTGGAGGCGCCGCCGCGATGCTTGCGGTCGCCGACAAGGTCGTGCCACGCCCAGCCGAGCATGCTGGTGTAATTGACGCCGCCATGCTCGAAGAAGCGGCGGTCTTCAATGGCGAGGACCGCGTTGACAAGATTCTGCGGTAGCTGGTCGTAGGTGACGAGGCGGCGCTTGGTGCGGTTGGCGTCTTCGCTGAGGCCTGTGATGAGGACGGGCTCGAGTTCGTAGGAGGCGAGGGGCTGGCCCTTGTCATCCGTGATGGACTCGACTACGCCATCGGAGACGTGGATGGTAGCCGAGTCCTGCGCGTGATACGACTGCGGGCCGGGATAGACGCTGACAGAGCCTCCGCCCTGGCGGTAGGTGCCGAGCAGAGATTCTTTCTGCGCGCCTTTAGGTGTATAGCCGGCCTGCCTCAGCTCGTCCCCGATGAGGCTGACGGTGACCTTCTGGCCGGGGCGGACCTCGCGAGGCTCCGCATAAATCTTGGCAGTGTTCGCGAACACCGGATGCTGCAGGCGGGCGTCGACGATGGCGCCGTATTTGAAATAGAGATAGCTGCCGACGCTGAGGAACGTGATGGCCGCGGCGGCGACGATGATAAGAACGATCCGGAGCAGCCAGGAAGCCCACCCGGCACGAAGGTTGGTGGGCATTCGGAATTTGATTTTTAAGGCCATTGCTGCTCCAGGGATAGTGGTCAGTGATCAGGGATCAGTGGTCAGTTTTGAGCGTCAGTTCACAGTTGATGGTTGCGGTTCTCAGTTGTTGGATGCGGTCTAGAGCAGATTCTCCTCGGCGATGCGGGCCTTGAGTTCGTGCAAGACCTGATCGATGGCCACATCGGCGCTTGTCGATGTCGCGCGCGAGACCAGTTCCACGATTCCGCTCGCGGTCTTCTTGCCCACGTTGATGCGGTAGGGGATTCCGACCAGGTCGGCGTCTTTGAATTTGACGCCGGCGCGCTCGTCTCGGTCATCGAGCAGGACATCAATTCCGGCCTGGTCGAGGACGGCGGCGATCTTTTCGCCGGTTTCGCGCAGGGCCGCGTCAGCGATGTTGGTAATAGTAATGACGGCGGTGAAGGGCGCGATGCTCGCCGGCAGGCAGAAGCCGTTAGCATCATTGGACTGTTCGATGGCCGCGGTGAGGATGCGCTCGATGCCGATGCCGTAGCTGCCCATGATCGGCGTGACTTCCTTGCCGTTGGGGTCCAGAACGCGCGCTCCCATCGACTCAGAGTACTTGTAGCCGAGCTTGAAGATGTGTCCGATTTCGACGGCCTTGCCGACGACGAGCACACCGCCGCATCCATCCTTCGGGCAGGCTTCGCCTTCGTTGACGCTGCGGATATCGGCGGCGAGGGTCCACTGGAAATCGCGGCCGGGGACGACATTCCGCAGGTGGTAACCCTTCTTATTAGCACCCGCGACTAGATTCCTGCGGCCCTCAAGCCCGGGATCTACGACCACAATTACTTCGCCCATGGGATTCACATCCTTCATGAGGCCGGTCTGGAACTCATCGCGAGTGGATTCCCATTCGTTCATTGGGATTCGGTTGAAACCGCCGACTGGCCCCAAATAGCCAGCAGGAGCGCCGAGGAACAAGTCCAGTTGATCCGGTCCCATGAAATCCAGTTGCCGAGCTCCCAAGACAGAGAGCAACTTAGTTTCATTTACCTCGTGGTCACCCCGCAAAAACACCACGACAGGCTGCCAGTCCTTATACAGCGCCATATACGCCACGCACTTGATGTCCGACGCCGGCGAGATCTTGAAGAACGCCGCAACGTCGGAGATAGCCGCGCAGCCGGGCGTATGCACCAGCTCAGGCGTGCCGTCGCCGGTCGCTTCCATTTCAGTGATGGGCTCGAGCCGGGAGATGGCCTTTTCGACATTGGCCGCGTAGCCGCATTTCGGACACGAGGCGATGAGGTCTTCGCCCGCATCGGTGTAGACCATGAACTCCTGCGACTGCGAGCCGCCCATGGCGCCGGAGTCGGCTTCAACCGAGACGAACTTGAGGCCGCAACGCGTGAAGATCGTCCGGTAGACCTGGTCGTGCTTATCGAAGGACTTGTCGAGTCCGGCAGCATCGATATCGAAGGAGTAGCTGTCCTTCATGATGAACTGCCGCACGCGCAGCAGGCCGGACTTGGGGCGGGGCTCGTCACGGAACTTGGTCTGGATTTGATACCAGATCTGCGGCAACTGCTTGTAGCTGCGCAGCTCGCCCCGGGCGATGGTGGTCATGATCTCTTCGTGGGTCATGCCCAGACAGAGGTCGGCGCCCTTGCGGTCCTTGAGGCGGAACATGTTGTCGCCCATGCCGGTCCAGCGGCCGGACTCTTCCCAAGGCTCCTTGGGCAGGATGGCGGGGAGAAGGAACTCCTGGCCAATCTTGTCCATCTCCTCGCGGACGATGGCCACGATCTTGTTGATCGAGCGCTGGCCGAGGAAGAGATAGTTGTAGATTCCGGCGCCGAGCTGGCGGATGTAGCCGGCGCGGAGCAGGAACTTGTGGCTGGCGACTTCAGCGTCTGCCGGGGCCTCGCGGAGCGTGGGGACAAAGAGCTTGGACCAACGATGCATAGAAAGAGTGCGCGTGCTTTCCCGTCCGTCTGCGACGGACGCAGGACGATAGAAGGACAGCATTCATTTTAAAGGTTGGGGTTTGCGAGGGGGAAATGGTGGGCTTCCTGAGCGCGATAAGGAAGCTGAAATCGGCATAGACGATTAGTAGCGGCTGTTCTCCCGCGATTCGAGCAGCGTGTCAACTGCGGGGATCAGGCGATCGCCGAAATCTTCTTTCAAGCGCGCCGCGAAGTCGGGCAATCTCGTTGGCGCGGCACTCGGCGGACGAGGGATCAGATCGCCGATCACTTCGTTCCGTTCGCGGACCTCAACTGTCTGGCCAGCTCTGAGCCATCGCTTGAGCTTGCGGGTGTCACGAAGCTGGCGGAGGTCGATGCTCGGCATAAAAGTATTGTCACGCAAAAATGTGACACATTCCAGCCGCAGACGCGCCGCATGCCTGGAGGGCTAGCCGTCAAGACCAGTGTTCTTGAGGATGATGCGCTCGAAGACCCCAGCGGGCAGGAGTTTGCGGAGGAGAAGGCCCATTCTAGCGTCGGCACCGACGACGTAGCGGAGGCGCGGATGCGGGTTGTCGAGGATGCGGGCAATGGTGTCGGCAACCACCTGAGGGTCGGCCTTTTTGCGCTGCCCCTCGATGCGGGCGCGCCAGCGTTCCACGCGGGCTGCATTGGGTGAGGCGGGGTCGAGGAGGCGGGCGGAGAGCTTGGCGTTGCGGGTCCAGATGTCGGTTTCGAATGCGCCGGGCTCCACGAGTGCGACCTGGATGCCGAGCGGCTTCATCTCGTAGCGGAGCGACTCGGTCCAGCCTTCCAGGGCGAACTTGGCGGCGGCGTAGCTGCCGACGCCGGGGAAGCCGAGGCGCCCGGAGATGGACGAAACCATGACGATGCGCCCAAAGCCCTGGCGGCGGAGCTGGGGCAGAAAGGCGCGGGTCACAGCGGCGGCGCCGAAGAAGTTGGTGTCGAGCTGCTCGCGGAGTTCGGCGTCGGTGACGTCGTCGGCAAAACCAGGAGCGGCAAACCCGGCGTTGTTTATAAGTGCGTGAAGGGAGGTCTGGCGCTGCTCGACCAGGGAGGCGATAGCGGCGATCTGGTCGTTGTGGGTGACGTCGAGCGGATGGATCTCGATCTGATCGAGGACGCCGGCACCGCGGGCGGCGTCTTCGAGATGGCTGCGACGGTTGAGGTCGCGCATGGTGGCGAGGACGTGCCATCCGCGGCGCGCGAGAGTGATCGTGGTCAGCAGGCCGAAGCCCGAGGATGCGCCGGTGATGAGGACGGTGCGATCTGTCGAAGCCAAGAAGGTAGCCTCCGATCCAGGAACGAGGGTGGGACAGGTTTGGATTGTCGGGGGGGCTCAGTTCAGCTTATTCGTCGCTATGGTGTCTGCGATTTCCGGCGTGTCTCGGATTTCCCCGGAATGCGTTTCGGACAAGCCGACCGGAGATCGCCACGAAGGCGGCGGCCAATAGGAAGTAGATGGACCATCCGTCCTCGAAGTGCTTCTGAAACGGAACCAGAGCGAGCCCGAAAGAGATTAACAGAAAACAAAGACCAAATACGATCAGACCCGCCCTTTGGATGGGCTTTGCATTCGGATCCCCCTTCCATAAGAACTCATCGACTTTCGCGCCACCGGTGCGTGCGTCTTCCCACAAGATTGCCTTCTGGTTCGACTCGACTTCGGCTCGGACTTCTCTAAGGGTCTTGCGAGGCTCTGAGTCCACGGCCAGCTCTCCTTTCAGATCAACTCCATACCCCATAAATCGTGGAGGTGCAGCACGCCTTCGACGTGTTGATCCTGATCAACAACGATCAAGCTGGTGATCTTGCGCTCTTCGAGAATAGAAAGGGCGCGGGCGGCTAGTTCGCCGACAGCAATCGTGCGGGGGTGTGGGTTCATGGCTTCGCCGGCGGTCTTCGAAAGCGCTGCGCCCCCTTCGTGCTCGAGGAGCCGGCGGAGGTCGCCGTCGGAGATGACGCCGACGAGACGGCCGCTCTCCTGCACAGTGGTCATGCCGAGCTTCTTCGACGACATCTCGTAGATCACATCCGTCATGGGTGTGGCCGGCGATACCACTGGGATTCCTTCGCCGGCGTGCATGAGGTCGCGGACGCTGGCGAGCCGCTTGCCCAGCTTGCCGCCGGGGTGGAGTTCGGCGAAGTCTTCTGGACGGAAGCCTTTGCGCAGGCTGACAGCGACGGCGAGGGCGTCGCCCAAGGCCAGCATGGCTGTGGTGGAGGCCGTGGGGGCCAGGTTCATGCCGCAGGCTTCGCGCTCCACGCCGCAGTCGAGAACAACGTCAGAGGCCGTGGCCAGGGTCGAGCTGAGATTGCAGCAGAAGCTGATGAGGGCATCGCCCTTGCGCTTGAGGGTGGCGAGCAGACGGAGAATCTCTTCGGTTTCGCCACTGGCAGAGAGGGCGATGACGACATCGCCCGGCATCAACACGCCTAGGTCGCCGTGAACTGCTTCAGCGGGGTGGAGAAAGAGGGCGGGCGAGCCGGTGGAGCTGAGGGTGGCCGCGATCTTCTGGGCAATAATGCCGCTTTTGCCCATACCGGTAACAACGACGCGGCCGTTGCAGGTGCCGCAATTCAGGATGAGTTCTACGGCGCGGTCAAAGGCGGAGGCCATGGGACCCTCGAGACGGCTGGCAAGGGCTTCAAGAGCAGCCGCTTCCGTACGCACGAGTGCCGCAGGCGTAAGGGCCTCACTCTCCGGGCAGTCCGCGTGCTGCTTGGGGGTCATCGGTTATCGATGGTAACAGTTTCGGTAGCCGGTAGCTTGTAGCTACTGGCTACTGGCTCCAGGCTCGGGAGTTTAGCTAGATTTGCTGCTCTCGTACAATGAAGGACAGAGGTCCTTGTCCCCTGTGAGACGAAACACGATTGTGCTTGGCGTTACGCTGTTCATCCTGGCCACCTTTGCCTGGGCAGGCTGGGCCAACTGGGAGTACCGGCAGCAGCAGGCGGAGAAAACCGCCGCGGCTGGCGTGCAGGCCACGTTGGAGAAGGGCGAGACCGCCGATGCGATGTTTACCTCGTCGCCGCTGCTGGGCAAGCCGGCTCCGGAGTTCAAGCTGGATGACCTGAGTGGCAAGCCCGTGACCCTGGCGGACTACAAAGGCAAGGCGCTCCTGATCAACTTCTGGGCGACGTGGTGCGGGCCGTGCAAGCTGGAGACACCGTGGATTGTGGAGCTGCGCAACCAGTACGCCGATAAGGGGTTCGAGGTACTGGGGATCGACTCCGAGGGCGACGACCTGAAGGCCGATGACAAGGACGGGCTCGCAAAGCAGAAGGAGTCGGTGGCCAAGTTCGTGAAGCAGGAGAAGATGCCCTATCCCGTGCTGCTGAATGGCGATAGCATTGCCAATCAGTATGGCGGCCTGGATGCCATGCCGACCTCATTCTGGGTGGATAAGAACGGCAAGGTAGTGGCGGCGCAGATGGGGATCACGTCGAAAGACGATATGGAAGAGAAGATTAAGAAGGCGCTCCAGTAGCAACACTGCAGTCTTGTATCAGGGCATGACTTCAGTCATGCCGAACAGGCGTTCATCCTATGGACCTTGGGCTTTAGCCCCCGAGGGATGTTTCATGCGAGGCGTCATGGGTCTGACTAGAAAAGCCACCATCAGCATCATCCTCGGCCTGAGCGTTCTCGCACCGGCCCAGGAACCACTGTGGCGGGATACGAAGCCCGCCGGCGCCAAGCTGAACGCAGTCAAGTACCTCTACCCGGAGCAGGTCACGCTGCCGGCCGGGAAGCCCACGGCCGTTGAGTTGCACTTCCGGATCGCGCAGGGGCTGCATATCAACTCGCATACGCCGAAGGAACAGTTCCTGATTCCGACCACCTTCTCCCTGCCGGACGGGGCCGGGGTGAAGCTCGAGTCGGCTGCTTACCCTGAGGGGCACGACTATACCCTGCCAGCTGATCCTGCGACCAGGCTGAATGTGTTCAGCGGAGAGTTCGCCATTCAGGCGAAGCTGACGGCCACGCGGGGCGATCATCTCGTCGAGGCGAAGCTGCGGTACCAGGCGTGCGATGAGACGCAGTGCATGCCGCCGAAGACCATCACGGTTCCCATCGACATCGTCGCGAAATAGACGTGTGATGGCCGGCACATATGGCCCCTCCGATCTGCGGCAAAATCATGCTGTATTTATTCGTATGCCTGACAGCTTCAAGCCGCGCTCTTCGAAGTCCCCAAATTGCCCCAGCGAAACAAGCAAGTTGTTAACCAGAAAAATAATAGCTAAAATTTCTTTTTCGAACCGCTTAAGTCCAATTCTAATCCGTAACATATTCAAAACAAACAAGATAAAATCAGACACCTACAGTCCGGTATTCGCCTACCCTCCTGAAAGAAAATGCGAATTTATGGCGAAACCACCGTCCAGCGCGAGAAGCCCCGAAACGGGAAAGTTACTTCCCAATAAATAGCCGGTGCCTCCCGTCTTTGTTCCGCCGCTCCGGATCATTACCATGGCTGTGAGCCATTTATCCGCTCCGGGGGCAACATGAAGGGTTTCAGCAGGTGGGGTACTCTTTTGGCTGCGGTTCTCGCGGCTGGCGTTTCGGCAGGCGCGCAGCAGATTGCTTTTACGTGGGACGACGTTCCGGTGCATGGTCCTTTGCCAGCCGGGGAGACGCGCGTCGAGATCGGCAAGAAGCTGATTGCCACGATGCAGGCCGAGCACATGGACGACGCGTACGGCTTTGTGAACGGCGTGTCCATGGAGCGCGAGCCCGCGTCAGAGCCGATGATGAAGGACTGGCGGGCGGCCGGGTTTCCGCTGGGAAATCATGCGTGGTCACACATGAACCTGAATACCGCCAAGCTGGAGGACTGGGAAGCCGATGTGCTGAAGAACGAGCCAGTGCTTGAAAAGTATGCGGGCAGTTCGGATTGGCACTGGCTGCGATATCCGTACCTGGCCGAAGGGGACACGCCGGAAAAGCGGGACGCGGCGCGGAAATTTCTGGCCGAGCACCACTATAAGATCGCTGCGGTGACGATGGGCTTCGGCGACTACACCTGGAACGACCCATATGCGCGCTGCGTGGCGAAGAACGACGAGGCGGCGATTGCGCAGCTTGAGTCGAGCTATCTGGATGCGGCGGCGCAAGACGTGGATTTCCGGCGCGCGATGGCGAAGGCGCTGTTCGGGCACGATATTCCCTATGTGCTGCTGATGCACGTGGGGGCGTTCGACGCGCGTATGCTGCCGCGGCTATTGAAGATGTATCGCGAGAAGGGGTTCAGCTTCGTGACGATCGAAGAGGCGGAGAAGGATCCGTTCTATAGGAGCTCGCTCGATCCTTCCCTTCCCGCGGAGCCCGACAGCCTTGAAGGCGCAATCGCCGCGAAGGGATTGAAGATGCCGGAGCGGCCGAAGATGAGCCTCGATGTGAACGGGATGTGTAAATAGAGGCGTCAGGTGGTCAAGTGGCCAGGTGGTCGAGTAGTCGAGTGGTCAGGTGGTCCGGTGATCAGGTGGCTGGAGAGTGGCGGACATTATGGATAGAAGAGCGGGTGAGAAGAAGAACACGATGAGCCGTATGGAGATTACGGAAGAGGGGCAGACGGCTTGGCTCGAGTTCGAGTTGGATGGGGCGGGGTGGATGACGATCTGGCATACCGAAGTGCCGGAGGCGCTGCGGGGGCGCGGGCTGGCAACGGAGCTGGTCAAGTCGGCCTTTGAATATGCGAAGGCGAATGAGTTGCGGGTAGATGTGATTTGCCCGATCGCGCTGAGCTATCTGCAACAGCATCCGGAGTTGCGGCAGAGCTTGAAGTTCAGGGGTTAGTAACTCGGGCTAACTTCGAGGTTGACACTTGAAGCCAAGTCGCAGAGACTTGGCATGTTCCCCATCGATAGCAAATCAGCTCCAGTCTTTCCTTCGCGTCCCCGAAATCTGCAAAACGAATCCGTGCGCGTACGCGCATGAGACTCCTGTCTTTAGATCATTGCCGAGGTCGGTGCGATGCGTGTCTCCCGTCTTTGTGTCCTCTTTACGGTTTTCCTTGGTGTTGCGGTGCAAGGTGCGCACGCGCAGTCTGCTGCGAACCCCTGCCCGAACGCGCAGCCGGTTCCTGCGCAGTTGAAGCTGCCCGCGTTTATTCCGCCCGGTGAGCCCGTGGCGGTGGAGAAGCAGTTGCTCGCGTATCTGAATACGCTGGGGTATCGCAACCTTGGATGGTGCCGCGACAAGTGGGTGCGAGATACGGGACCGCTGATCGACGGTACGGCATCGATTGTGCATCCGGCGGTGCATATCTACTACTCGCCGGAGGTATCGCAGTGGCTGGTGAACGGGCGCAAGGGCGAGATTCCGGATGGCGCGGTGATCATCAAGGAGCAGTTCTCGCCGGTTCCGGCGGAGCGATACCGGGATATTCCTGCGGATAAGCTGGGCTGCTCGAACGACTGGACCATCATGATCAAGGACTCGAAGGCTTCGTTCGATGGGTGGTTCTGGGCGGAGGTGTGGAACGGGAGCAAGCCATCGACGTCAATGAAGTTCGACAATGCATTTCAGTATCCAAATGCGGGCTACGGGCTGGTGTGTCTGCGGTGCCACTCGAGCGCGGAGAAGCAGCACACGTTTGTAACGCTGAACAACATTGAGGGATCGCCGGGCTGGCCGCTGCAGTTCCGCGTGGATGATAGCTGGCGTAGCACGACAGCGCCGATGCCGCCGGCGTCGTGCGGGTTCGGCCCGACGCTGATTGATGCGATTGAGTCGGCGCGCACCCCGCTGATGGAGACGCCGCGGCTGGAGCATGAGGAGGCGATTCCGCCTGCACTTTTTCCGGAACACCAGCGGAACGCAGCGATCCAGGAGAACGTGAGCGAGATGCCCAAGCAGGTGCAGACGATGGCGCTGGTGCAGCGGCTTCGCGCGACTGGCCCGCGCATCCAGAACCTGCCTCCAGAGCCTCTGGATACGGTGGTGGCGGAGCCGAAGGGAGCGGGGCCGGCGAACTCGCCTGGATTCGTAACATCGGACCAGTGCACGGGATGCCACAGCGGATTGACGGGAGCGGGACTGGGTCCGACGATGGTGCTGACATCGAGCACGTCGCCCACGATCAATGTTTCTCCATATGGAGAGTGGCGCTGGACGCCAATGGGGCTCGCCGGGCGCGATCCGGTTTTCTATTCGCAGATTGATAGCGAGCTGGCTTATCTGGCCGAACTGAAGAAGACGGATAAGCAGCAGGACGTGATCAACACCTGCACGCAATGCCATAACGCGATGGGCAAGAGAACGTTCGCAGCGGAGAATCCCGGTGAAGACTACAAGATGGCGTTTGTGCTCGACACGGATCCGCACAGCAAGGGCTTCAGGATTGGCGGGTTGGCGCGCGATGGGATCAGCTGCGAAGTATGCCATCGCATGCAGGCGCCGAAGGACCCGAGCCTGCCGTATTTCCTGGAGCACCAGATCAACGGCGTGTTCAACGTGACCGAGCATGACGAGTTGCACGGGCCGTTCAAGGATAACGAGATCACGACATACCCCATGCTGCAGGGCGTGAACGTGAAGCCGAAGTATGACGCGTATATCCAATCACCGCAGATGTGCGGAACGTGCCACACTATCCTGCTGCCGGTGCTGGACAGCCCAGATCCCAATATGAAGAGCGTGGAGCAGGCAACGTACCCCGAGTGGTTGAACAGCGACTACCGTAACGAGTACGGCTCAGTGGGCGCGACTCCGCAGACCTGCCAGGAGTGCCACATGCCGACCAACTACGAGAACGCGAAGACCGGCATGAGCGTTTTGCAGATCAAAGACAAGATTGCAATTGTGCAGGACGGGACCTATCCCGCGGCGGAGCATCTGGCTTCTCCGAGCGATGTAAACGTTCGGTATCGCGAGGCGGGCTTTAGAAGGCATGAACTGCTCGGGACGAATGGCTTCCTGCTGCAGATGTTCCTGAAGCCGGTGAACGAGGCGGGGAACAACGAAACGCTGGGCGTGCGGCTGAGCGATTACATGTCAGGCCTGACCAGCGACCTGCAGGCCGCGAGCGACAACGTGGTGCAGCAGGCACAAAGCATCACGGCGACGGTGAACATCACGAAGTGGGAGGTTGAGAACGGCAAGCTGATCGCCGAAGTGATGGTGACCAACAAGGCTGGGCATCGCTTCCCGAGCGGCGTAGGGTTCAGGCGGGCGTTTCTGGACTTTGAGGCAACGGTGGATGGCAAGCCGTTCTTCAGCTCAGGCGCGACGAATGCGAAGGGGCAGATTACGAACTTTGCGGGACAGGTGCTGCAGACCGAGTCATTCGACAACGGAACCTATCAGCCGCATTTCAGCCAGGAGCGTCCGATCACGTCGAGCGACCAGGTGCAGATCTACGAGGAGTTGACACAGGACGTGAATCATCAGTTCACGACGGAATTTACGCGGCGCGACCATGAAGTCAAGGACAACAGGCTGTTACCGGTGGGCTGGCGGATCGATGGACCGAAGGACTTGAAGATTCCTGAGCCGTATCTAGAGTCGACACTGCCGAAGGGCGACGCGCTGAAGGATCCGGTGTACCTGGAGGGCAAGGGAGAATCGATTGTGCGGTACGAGATTCCGCTGCCCGCGGGAGCGACTGCAGCGAATGTGCATGCCACGGTGAGTCTGTACTCGCAAACGCTGCCGCCATATTTTCTGGCGGACCGCTACCAGACGAAGACCCCGGCTACGGGACGGCTACAGTTCCTGGTGAACTCGCTGAATTCGCTGGATGGAACGGACTACGCGAACTGGAAGCTGCTGGTGGGGAAGGCGGGACGGTAAAGCAGAGAGTAGAAAGTCAGGGACCAGGCACCAGGGACCAGTACGGCACACGCCTCGTTCAATGAGAAGCGTGCCGATGCTTAATCGCTTTGCCTCTCGTTTGGTTTTTTCGTCTTGACAGTGTTGCAGGGGGTTCGTAGACTGCCGCGGTAATTTTCGTCATGCCCTTGCTCGACGGGCATGACTGCTTCCCCTTCGTTCGCCTGCGGACCCATCGATCCACTAAAAGCCATCTACGAATGGCACAAAATCCTTTCCAACACTACATAGAAGAGAAGAGACGAAATCTCTTCGGAGGTTAGTATGCGTCTGGCATGCCGTCCCGCGCCTGCGGGCGAGGGAAAGTCCATTGTCAAGCTCAGGTTCACTCGCAGCGCGCTTGCCGCTGCCATCATCAGCCTCTCGGCTATGAGTGCCGGGGCGCAGGTTCCCGAACCCAACCAGTCGATGCCGGCGCCGCAGCCGGAGAGGGCTTACCAGGTGCGTCTGCACCATGACGTGCCGATGAAGAACGACAGCGGACCGCTGATTAATCCGCGGTCGCCGATCAGCCCCGGACCATCGGGCGCCCACTTGACGTATTACGGTGGGCCGGTGGTTTCGAACATCAAGGTGGTGGTGGTGTACTACGGCAGCGGCTCGTATCTGCCGGCCCTGAGCACGGGGCTGCCCAACTTCTATTCCGCGCTGACGAATGGCACCTACATGGACATGCTCAGCGAGTACAGCACGCAGGGCGTGAGCGGCGGCGGCACCACTGGGAATCAGATCATCGCGCGAGGCGGCTCCAACGCATTCCTGGGCAGCTACACGATTACGCCGAGCGCCGCGAATAATGGCTCGACGATCAGTGACGCGCAGATCCAGTCGGAACTGCAGGCGCAGATCAACGCGAGCCATCTGCCAGCGCCCGACTACGACGCGAGCGGCAACGCCGACACGCTCTACATGATCTACTTCCCGGCGGGGAAGACGATTACGCAGGGCGGGTCATCGAGCTGCGTTTCAGGTGGATTCTGCGCGTATCACGGAACGATTTCGAGCGCCGGTCGGAACCTCCTCTATGGAGTGCAGCCCGATATGCAGTCGGGCAGCGGATGCTATACAGGTTGCGGCAATTCCGCGACTGGGTTCAACAACTACACCTCGGTTGCCAGTCACGAGTTTGCGGAGACGATCACCGATGCCGCGGTGGGCCTGGCGACTACGACCGCGCCGCCGCTGGCCTGGTATGACAACACGAATGGCGAAGTGGGCGACATCTGCAATGCAATCCAGGGCACAGCGGATGGGTACACAGTGCAGGCCGAGTGGTCGAACCTGCAGAATGGCTGCGCTCTTGGCCCTGTGTCTTTCACGGTGACGACACCGGCGAGCGCAACGGCCGGATCGGCGTTCAGCATCACGGTGCAGACCAAGAACAGCGCCGGGGCAAACATGTCGTCGTATCGCGGAAAGATTCATTTCACCAGCACGGACGGGTCTGCAGTGCTGCCGGCTGACTACACGTTCACGTCCACGGACGCGGGCGCGCACACCTTCAGCGGCGTGGTGCTGAATACGAGCGGCAGCCAGACGATTACTGCCACAGGCACAATCAACGTGGGATTCAAGGGAACGAGTTCCGCAGTCTCAGTGAGCGGCGGGACGACGTCGAATGACTTTTCGATCTCGGCATCGCCATCGAGCATGAGCGTGGCGGCAGGCAGTGCGGGCAGCAGCACGATATCGACGGCCGTAACTTCAGGCAGCGCGGGGACGGTGTCGCTGGCTGTCTCCGGCGCGCCGAGTGGAGTGACTGCTTCGCTGAGTCCGACATCGGTGACGGCGGGCAGCAGTTCTACTCTGAGTATCTCGACCACCTCGGCTGCGGTAGCTGGGACGTACACGCTGACGGTGACGGGCACCGAGGGATCCGCAACCCACTCCACCACCGTATCGCTCACCATTACCAGCAGCGGAGGCGGAGGCAGCGGCATCACCAATGGAGGCTTCGAGACCGGCACCACCAGCGGATGGACGGTTTCCGGCGCATCCACGAGCGTAGTGAGCAGCGGCTGCCACAGCGGCACTTATTGCGCACGCGCCGGTTCGACTTCACCGACGAACGGCGACAGCAGCCTTGCTCAGACGTTCACTGCTCCGACGGGTGCTACGGGCATTTCATTCTGGTACAAGATGACGTGCCCGGACACCGTGACCTACGACTGGGCGACTGCGAGCCTGAAGGACAACACGGCCGGAACCACGGCGACGCTGCTCTCGAAGGTGTGCCAGACGAACAGTTCATGGGTGAACATCACGGGCGTGCTTACGGCGGGTCACAGCTACACGCTCACGCTGACGAGCCACGACGATAACTACTCGGGCGATGCGACGTATACGCTGTTCGACGATGTTGCGACGACTAACACGGTTGTGACGGGCGGCATCACGAATGGCGGATTCGAAACCGGCACGTCGAGCGGCTGGACGGTTTCGGGCGCTTCAACCAGCATTGCGAACAGCGGCTGCCACGGCGGCACCTACTGCGCAAGAGCGGGCTCGACAGCGGCAACGAATGGCGACAGCACGTTCGCGCAGACCTTCACGGTGCCAACGGGCAAGAGCCAGCTCAGCCTGTGGTACAAGGAGACCTGCCCGGATACCGTGACCTACGACTGGGCGGTGATCACGCTGAAGAACAACGCAACGAGCACCACGAGCACGATCCTGGCTAAGACATGCTCGACCACAGCCTGGGTGAACAAGACGATTGCCGTGACGGCCGGAACCAGCTACACGCTGACGATGACCAGTCACGACGATAACTACTCGGGAGATCCTACCGTCACGCTGTTTGATGATGTGGGATTGAACTAGACTGAACGCGCCACCAACGGCAACACCCTGCTGCGAGGCAGGGTGTTGCCGTTTCTGCTGCTAGAGCTTTGCGCGGAGTTCGCCGTCTTCGAGTTTGGATTCGAAGACTTCAACTTTCATGGAGGGGTCGTCGGGGGCCTGGCCGGTGCGAAGATCGAAGCCGTAGCCGTGCCAGGGGCAAACGACGCAGCCGTTCTCGATGGTGCCTTCGCCGAGCGGGCCTTCCTCGTGCGGGCAGACGCCATTCAGCACAGAGATGGCGCCGTTGAGATTGGCAACGCAGAGCGCGCGGCCGTTGGCGGTGAATTCGGCTACAGTGCCGGAGGCGGGGAGTTCGGACTGGGAGCAGATGCGGATGAAGTCGGGCATGGTTCCTCGCTTCGGAAGGCATTCACGTGTCTATTCGGGTGATGCGACAGTCCAGTGGAGTTCGGATTTCAAACGCTTGAAACAATTGCGGCAGACCCAAAGGTAAACACCAGGCTCTTGCTCCGTATAGTAGGCGTGCCGATAGCAACCACGTTCTGCGTGTGCCTGTTTCCTTTCCGGGAAGCGCTCGCGATGGTCGCAAATGCACGCAAAACACGGCCAGCAATGATCGTGTGTCCAGATCTCATTTGGGCGGTCCCACTGCTTCCAAACGAACACAGCGTCACGCCACGATTTGAGGCGCTTCGGCCAGTCCTCGGAAAGAGTCTCGAACTCTCGCAGATCGCGCATGGAGTTGGGTTCGCAGGTAAGTTACTACGCTCCAGTTTTCTTTTCAATCTTGGCCCACGAATCTTTCAGCGGCAACGTGCGGTTGAAGACGAGCTTATCCGCTGTTGAGTCCGGGTCGGGAGTGAAGTAGCCTACGCGCTCAAACTGGTAGGGTGCGCCAGGTTTCGCCGCGGCGAGCGACGGCTCGAGTTTGGCGTCGGTGATGACTTCAAGCGAGTTGGGATTGAGGTTGTCGAAGAGGTCGCCGCCCTCAGGGAAGTCGTAGGGGTCGGGCTTGGAGAAGAGCTTGTCGTAGAGACGGACTTCCGCCGTGAGCGCATGGGCCGCGGAGACCCAATGCATCGTTGACTTGACCTTGCGGCCGTCAGGCGAGTTGCCGCCGCGGCTGGCGGGGTCGTAGGTGCAGTGGACCTCGGTGATGTTGCCGGCGTCATCTTTCACCACGGACTGTGCAGTAACGAAGTAAGCCGAGCGCAGACGCACTTCCTTCCCGGGCGAAAGACGGTAATACTTGGGCGGCGGGACCTCGCGGAAATCGTCCTGCTCGATGTAGATCTCGCGCGAGAAGGGCACCTGGCGGGTGCCAGCGGTCGGGTCTTCGGGGTTGTTCTGGACTTCGACGTGCTCCGTCTGGCCTTCTGGGTAATTCGTGATCACCAGTTTGAGCGGGCGCAGGACGGCCATGGCGCGGGAGGCGCGCTTGTTGAGGTCGTCACGCTGGAAGTGTTCAAGGACTTCAATGTCGGTAGTCCCGTTGGTGCGGGTGGCGCCGATATAGCCGCAAAAGGCCCTCAGGGCCTCAGGCGTGAAGCCGCGGCGTCGGATGCCATTGAGCGTAGGCATGCGCGGGTCGTCCCAACCTGAGACGCGGTTCTCGTTCACAAGCTGCAGCAGCTTACGCTTCGACAGCATGGTGTACGTGAGGTTGAGGCGATCGAACTCGATCTGCTGCGAGGGGAAGATGCCGAGGTTCTCAATGAACCACTTGTAGAGCGGCTGATGGTCGGCGAACTCCAGGGTGCACATGGAGTGCGTGACCTGCTCGATCGAATCCGACTGGCCGTGCGCGTAGTCGTACATCGGGTAGATGCACCACTCGTTGCCGGTGCGGTGATGCTCGGCGTGGAGGATGCGGTACATGATGGGGTCGCGCATGTTGATGTTGGGCGAGGCCATGTCAATCTTCGCGCGCAGAACGCGCGTGCCGTCGGGGAACTCGCCGGCTTTCATGCGGGTGAAGAGGTCGAGATTTTCTTCGACGGAGCGGTCTCGGTAGGGCGAGTTCTTGCCGGGCTCGGTGAGGGTGCCGCGGTACTGGCGGATCTCGTCGGCGGTCAGGTCGTCGACATAGGCTTTGCCGGCTTTGATGAGCTGGATGGCCCAGTCGTAGAGCTGGTGGAAGTAGTCGGAGGCGTAGCAGAGGCGCTCCCACTCGAAGCCGAGCCAGCGGACGTCGGCCTGGATAGAGTCGACGTACTCCTGCTCTTCTTTTTCGGGGTTTGTGTCGTCAAAGCGGAGATTGGTACGGCCGCCCACTTCGTCGGCGAGGCCGAAGTCGAGGCAGATGGCCTTGGCGTGGCCGATGTGGAGGTAGCCGTTGGGCTCGGGCGGAAAGCGGGTCTGGATGGTGGCGTCGCCGTACTTTTTGGTGCGGACATCCTCGGCGATGATGTCGCGGAGAAAGTTGGGGGTGGTGCGGGGTTCTTCGGTACGGGTCGCGGTGCTTTCCGGGTTCGAGTCTGTGGTGGCTGCCATGAGTCTATTTTTTCACGGAGCGATGGGTTCATGCCCGCCGGCCCTGGCGCAATCTTGCGAGCTGCCAGTTCAGGGTAATCGGGTGTCCGGGTTGCAGGCGCCATAAATCTTAGTTACTTTCTTCACCAGGAAGGTCTTTTGTTTGTTCGCGTCCTTGCCCGGCTTTCCGGAGAGGCGCACCCGATCGCCGGCCTTGAGCATTGCAGTTTCTCCCCCGAGAACGTAATGATCCTTACCGTTTTCATCGGTAAGCTGCAGACCGTTGACTTCCGCGGATACGCAGCCGGTTACATTGTGCGCTGGACGGACCAATAGATATATCCCAACGCCGGCACCGGCAGCGGAGCCGATGAGGATGGCGAAGATTCCGGCAGCCTGGCCCGCGCTTGGCGCCGGGGATTGTGCTTCTGCTTTGAAGCTGTTGGCGGAAAGGGTGAAGCATGCGAGGAGAACGGTGAGTCGCAGAATCAGCTTATTCGACACGAGCACCTTCTTTTCCTTCTAGGTTTAGGAATTGCAGGGATTGGGTTTCATTAGGGTAAGGAGTGGTGGGATCTCTGTCAATTCGGACTGCGGATTCCAGGCCGCAGCGAGCCAGGTGGGAGGCTGCGGTATGTGGGGTCTTGAAGACCGGCACGACAGCCGATCTCTATCCCAGCGAGCACAAAGCGCTCGCGGGGGGCGCCGAATCTGGAGACCGGCGCTACAGGGTCGTTAGTTTCTCTTCGGCCTGGCGGATGCGGGTCAGGCAGGTTTCTTTGCCGAGGACGACCATGGTTTCGAAGAGGGGCGGGGCGTTCTTGCGGCCGCAGACGGCAACACGTATCGGCTGGAACATGGGGCCGGCTTTGAGGCCGAGGTCGGCGGCGGCTTCGCGGAGGGCGTGATCGAGCGCGTCGTGGTTGAAGTCGGTTTCGTCGAGGACTTCAGCGGCGTGCTTGAGGACGCGCAGGGCGAGGGCGGCATCGCCCTGCTCTTTCTTGCTGATCTGCGGGATCAACTCCGCGGGGTCGTAGGGCGGGAGTTCGGAGAGGAAGAAGAAGTCGGCCGCGGCCGGGGCTTCGGCCATGAGGCGGATGCGCTCGCGGATGAGGGGCGTGACGGCGAGGAGTTTCTTGATCGCCGCATCGTCGATCCCGCCGTTTTCGAAAGAAGAGGGGGAAGAGGATGGGTCAGTCGCGATCAGGCCGGCGTTGACGAAGAACGGCAGGAGGCGCTGGGTCAAGTCTTCGACGGAGAGCACCCGGAGATGCTCGCCGTTGAGATGAACGGCCTTAGGGTCGAAGGGCGTCTCTTCGGAAAAGTTCACGACGGCGTTGGAGCGGTTGACGCCTTCGAGGGTGAAGAGCTCGGTGAGCTGAGCGATCTGCATGAACTCGAGGTCGTTTTTGGGTGACCAGCCGAGGAGGCAGAGGAAGTTGATGAAAGCTTCGGGGACGAATCCGGCGTCGCGGTAGGTGGTGACGCTGACCACGGGACCGTGCTTGCGCTTGCTGAGCTTGGCGCCGTCGGGGGCGACGAGCAGCGGGAGGTGCGCAAACTGCGGCGGGGTGGCGCCGAGGCCCTCGAAGATGAGGACATGCTTGAAGGTGTTGGTGAGGTGGTCCTGGCCGCGAATGATCTGGGTGATACGCAGGTCGGCGTCGTCGACGCAGGACGATAAGTGGTAAGTCGGATTGCCGTCGGAACGCAGGAGGGCGAAGTCTTCGACCTCGTCGGCAGGCTTGGACATCTCGCCGTAGACGGCGTCATTGAACTGGACCAGGCGACCGGCTCCGCGGGGGACGCGGTAGCGGAGGGCGAAGGGCTCGCCCGCGGCGGCGCGGCGGTCGGACGCCTCGCGGGAGAGCTCGCGCATGCCGGGGTTGAAGAGCCATGCACCCTGGGCGGATGAGGCTTCGCCTTCGGCAGCGTGGGCGGGGGTGAAGTCGCGGTAGGCGAGGCCCTTCTCGAAGATGGCCTGGGCGGCGGCACGGTGGAGATCGAGCCGCTCGGATTGCTTGTATTCCTCATCCCAATTGAGGCCGAGCCAACGGAGGCCTTCGAAGATGGACTGGACGCTCGCGTCGGTGTTGCGCTCGACGTCAGTGTCGTCGAGGCGGAAAACCATGGTTCCGCCGTTGTGGCGCGCGTAGAGCCAGTTGAAGATGAACGTGCGGGCGGAGCCGACGTGGAGGAATCCGGTGGGCGAGGGGGCGAAGCGGACGCGGGGTTTTGTGGCGGTTTGGTCTGACATTGTTCTATTTCGATTTTAGCTGTCTTATGGCCACACGAGCCTGGGTGAGGACACCCGCACAACAGCCGGTGTGGACACCGGCGCTACTCCACTTCCTGTTCAGGGCTGGATGCGGCGGGCAACGATGTGCGGGTGGGTAGCGTTTTGTGTGGTTTCGGACGCGGCGGGCGGAGGGACGGGCTCGGCCTGGAACATGGGGTGGCGCTTCCAGTCGGCGAAGGCAATGAGATAAAGCAGAACAGCGTTGCCGAAAGGGATGCAATTGAGCAGGGTGAGCCACGGCGAAAAGCCGGCCTTTTTGCAAATGAACCAGAGCGGGAGCATCCAGAACACCAGCACAAACGGGATGGCAATGAAGAATACGAAATAAGCGTGCTGGAGGAGGTAGGCCATGGAGATTCTCCAATTGTCGGGGGAAGGCGACGCGGGAATCGTAGCACCGGATGAAGTCGAGGGGGAAGGGATTTGTGTTGGCCTGCGGCGGCCTGGTCCCAGGCGAGGCCGAAGCGCACAGGTTCGTGGTATCCCACCCTTTCGCCGGAATCGCGAAAGGATGGGGCACGGGAGGTTGGTGACTCGTTAACTTTATGCCTGGGGTGGGTAGGCGGGCGGTGCGGGCGGGATATAGGCCGTTTGTGCGGTGGGTACGACCTTCCACTCGGCGAAAGCTAAGACGTAGAGCAGGACGAGTCCGCCCATGGGGACGATGACCAGCAGCGAGAGCCAGGGCGAGAATCCAGCCTTTTTGCAGACGAACCAGGTCGGGATGATGACGAGGGCGATACCGATGATGGCGAACAGGAACATTCCGGTGAATACGGCCGGCAGCATGGCCTGAGCGCGCTGGATATCGGCTTGAGACTGCAGCAGCAACAATGCGAGTAGAGGCATTCGAAGGAACTCCTGGATGGAATGAGTGCTCGCAGTCAAGGTACGCGGATTGGGGCGACGGTGCAACGGGAAAAGGCAGGGAGTAGGCAACACGGAATAGGGAGTAGAAGAGTTTAGGGGTTAAGGCTTAGGGCGTTAGAAAAGCCCGCTCGGAGATCGATCCGAGCGGGCGGTGTTTTCTATTCCCTATTCCCTGCCTTAGGTGATGTCTTCGGTGTCGTAGAGGGGGGCGATGGTGCGTTTTTTGGGAACGCCGTGGACCTGGCTGAGGAGGTCTTCGACAACGTCTTCAAGCTGGCGCTGCGACTCGACTACGGCCGCCATGCTCTTGAGGTCTTCTTCGTCGAGGGCGCGCTCGACCAGGGCGACGGCATGACACTGGGCGACATGGTCGAGGTTCAGGCCCTCGGGAGTCTTGGCCTTGATGCTGACCTGGTTGAGCTGGATATTGAGCAGGTCGGCGACCCGGACGCGCATTTCACCGGCGATGGGCGAGATCTTGGGTGCGGCCAAAATCAGGGTGGTGTCGATGTTGACGATGCGATAGCCGGCGTGCTCGAGCTCTTCGAGGGCCAGCTTGAGAAAGATCGCCGAGTCGGCGTCTTTCCAGCGGGGGTCCCCCGGAGGGAAGAAGCTGCCGATGTCGCCGGCGGCGACGGCTCCAAGCAGGGCATCGGTGATGGCGTGGAGGAGGACGTCGCCGTCCGAGTGGCCAGCGAGGCCTTCAGGGTGGTCGATGGTGAGGCCGCCGATGCGCAAGGTTACGCCCGCTTTGAAGGCGTGCGAGTCGTATCCGAATCCGATGCGTGTGTCCATGGTCTCCAGTTCAAGATAAAGCTAAATCGAAGCGAGGTCGAGAGATCCCGCACCTGCGGTGCCCGCAAAAAACAAATTCCCTGCGCGAATGACAGAAGAAAAGCAAGAACAGCAGGGCCGGCTAGCGGCGCCCCTCCAGACCTTCCCGTCAGCGGGCGCGGTAGTGCTGCAGATAGAACTCGGCCAGTTCCAGATCGCCGGGCTGGGTAATCTTCAGGTTAAACGCGGAGCCGGGTACGACGGCAACGGGGTGCCCGGCGCGCTCCACAACGGAGGCCTCGTCAGTGCCGACGAAGCCGTCGGCGGTGGCCTCGGCAAAGGCGGATTGGATCAGGCCGAAGCGGAAGCCCTGGGGGGTCTGAGCGTAGACGATGGACTCGCGCGGGATGGTCGCGGTGATGAGGGCTCCATGGGCAGTGCGCTCAACCTGCTTGATGGTGTCGACTGCAGGGACGCCGACGATGGCCGCGCCGTGCTCTCCGACAGCGTCGATGGTGCGGGAGATGGTGGCGGCATCGATGAGGGGGCGGACGGCGTCATGGACGAGGATGATGTCGTCGGGCGCGGCGCCGTAGGTGGTTTCGACAGCGGCAAGGGCGTGGGCGACGGAATCCTGGCGGGTGTCTCCGCCTTCGACGACCTGTACGCGGTCGGCAAAACCGTGCTCGGCGATCTGGGCCTGGACTCGCTCCATCTCAGTCTTGCGGACGGCCACAACGATGTGGGTGATGCGGGGCACGGCCGCGAAAGCGCGAAGCGAGTGGATCAGGATAGGGATGCCACCAAGGGACAAAAATTGCTTAGGCTGCGGACCGGCCATGCGGGTACCGAGCCCGGCAGCGGGCATAATGGCAAATACTTGCATAACTTGGCGAGTATACAACGGCAGGGAGTAGAGATAAGGGATTAGGCCTTAGAAGGACTTGTCGATGAACTGCATTTCATTGGAGGGGCCGAAGCCAAGGGATTCGTAGACGGGGCGGCCCTCGGCCGAGGCATGAAGGCTGGTGACTCGGATGTTGAGACGATGAGCTTCGTCGATGCAGCGCTGGACGAGGGCTCGGGCGATACCGCGGCGACGGTAGTCGAGTTCGACGAACATATTGAGGATGTAGCCTCGCTCGCTCGTGGATGGGTGAAGGGCGTGAGGCGGCCAGTCGAGAATGAGGAGACCGGCCGAGGCTACGGGGCGGGCGCCGTCTACGGTGATCCAGCCGCGATAGCGACCATCGGCGAGACGCGGGAGAAGCCAGGGCTCGAAGCTGCGGCTCATCTCATCGAGACTTTCGGACGTACCGCTGCCCATTGCAGCAAACATGGCGTGACGATGAGCGACGATGAGGGATGCGTCTTTGAGGGTGGCTGAGCGCGTCTCTAACATTTCGAAAGTATAGGGCGGGATTGCGGGAGGCTATGATCCTCTTGGTGCGAAGTGAATCTGCAAATCTGCTGCTGGATGCGTCCCTGTTGAAGCCAGGGATGCGGGTGGCCGTGGGGGTGTCGGGCGGAGCGGATTCGGTGGCGCTGCTGCGGGCGCTGCAGGAACGGGCCGGCGAGTTGGGAATTGTGCTGAGTGTGGCGCACCTGCATCACGGACTGCGGGGAGCAGAGGCGGATGCGGATCTGGAGTTTGCGCGAGCGCTGGCGGCTCGGCTCGGGTTGCCGTTTTTGACGCGGCACGTCGATGTTGCGGCGGAGGCGGCCAAGCTGCCGGGGAAAGCAGCAGAGACGATCGAGGAGGCGGCACGGCGGGTTCGGTATCAGTGGTTCCGGGAGTTAATGGCTTCGGGCGGGCTGGATGCCGTGGCGACGGCACATACGCTGGATGACCAGGCGGAGACCGTGATCGCCAAGGTGCTGCGCGGGGCGTGGACGGAGGGAATTGCTGGCATTCATCCGGTGGTGGAGTTTGCGGAGGGACGGGTGATCCGGCCGCTGCTGGGGATACGGCGGGCGGAGGTTGAAACCTATCTCAAGGCGTTGGGGCAGGAGTGGCGAGAGGACTCGTCGAACCGGCATCTGACGTTTACGCGGAACCGCATCAGGCATGAGTTGCTGCCGGTGCTGGAAGAGTGGAACCCCAAATTGAAGGAGCATCTGGCGCAAATGGCAGAACTGGCGCGGAACGAGGAGAGCTGGTGGCAGGCCGAGGTGGCGAGAGTGGCCGCGGAGGTGATGCTGGAGGGGCGGCCGGTGCGAGGAGGGGGCCGGGCTGCAGCCGAGGGACTGGCGGTGCTGGAGGTCTCAAAGATGGCGGCGCTGGATGTGGCGCTGCAGCGGCGGGTGATTCGCTATGCCGTGGAGCGGCTGGGCGCCGCGATGGATTTCGTCGGGACTGAGAAGCTGAGGGAGCTGGCGTTGAACGGCCGGGCCGGGCAGAAATGCGAGCTGGGCGCCGGGTTGCGGGCTGAGCGAAGCCACCGGGAGCTAAGGCTTTCAATTCAGTCGGTTACGGCGGGAAAGGCTGAAGGGGATGAAGTTGTCGAGATTCCGGTGCCGGGAGAGGACGAGGGGTTCGGAGTACGGGTCACGATTGAAGTTGACGGCGCTCAGCCCTCTTTTGTCAGCCCTCCGGTTGCAGTTCTGCGGAACTGGAAGCCGGGAGACCGG
Source organism: Occallatibacter riparius (assembly GCF_025264625.1). Lineage (NCBI taxonomy): Bacteria > Pseudomonadati > Acidobacteriota > Terriglobia > Terriglobales > Acidobacteriaceae > Occallatibacter > Occallatibacter riparius. Next base: position 2,918,989 of record NZ_CP093313.1, on the reverse strand, counting down.
GTGCACCTGCGGCACTCGAGCGGGCCGCGGAAGGTGAAGGAAGTCCTGGAGCGGATGAAGGTCTCCGGGAGCGAGCGGGCGAAGTGGCCGGTGCTGGAGCTAAACGGCCGCATCGTGTGGATGCGGGGAGCTGCGGTCGAGCCGGAGCCGGGATTTCGGATTACGGTGGTCTGAGCTACCAGGCGCCTTCGATTCGAAAAGCGGTGAGGTCGGTGGCTTCGGCGGGTTCGAGGTAGTGTTCGATGACGTTGTCGACGCGGGCCCCCCGCGGACCACGGCGCAAGCTGGCGCGTAGCTCGTTCAGGTCCTCGGGGTCTCCTGCGGCAACCACTTCCACGTCGCCATCTTCAGTGTTGCGAACCCAGCCGCGCAGTTCCAGCTCGCTGGCCTCGCGCTGGACGAACCAGCGGAAGCCTACTCCCTGAACGCGGCCCCGGATGAGGAAGTGAAGAACCATACGTTGCCAGTGTAACGGGCGAGTTTGGCGGAGCCCACCAGGCAACCCGGCGGACTGTGTCGCCCATCCAACACAGCATCGTTTTCTTCCGGGGTTGGCTTCAATGAGGTTTGCTGTTCTCTGCAGGGGCGTATTGCGCGGGATGGGCCGTGAGGCGTCCTGCGAATTGCTGGCTACCAAGACCGTACTCAGCGAGGCGACCCGCGCCGTCTATTCACACTGCGCGATCATTGAGGCACCTTTGGATCTTCCTGACGGTGACTACGAGGTGGAATTTGCCGGCGAGGTGGCGGTGACCAGCCTGCGAGGCGGCAACTGGGTGGTGGGAAGGATCCTGCCCCAGACGTACTCCGAGGCGAAGACCTTCTATGACCAGGAGAATACCCGGCTGAAGACAGCGTTGAACAGCCGACGAGCCGGAAAGAGTCCAGCGCCGGGTGACCCGGGCGGCAACTGATCCGCATTCTCCCCTCTCATTGCCGGGCGTGATGCAGCGAAGCACGCGTGAGCATGGGATAATGACCTGCTTTCCCACAGGCCCGATGATCCTATACTGGTCGCAATGGCAAAAACTCCGGTATGCGGATGGAGGCTCGAGCGGGCTGCGCGCAAATGCGGCGCTCTGCGCATTGCCGGTGTGGACGAGGTGGGGCGCGGGCCGATGTTTGGACCGGTTGTGGCAGCGGCGGTGATCCTGGCGCCGAAGTGCCGGCTGGAGGGGCTAAACGACTCGAAGAAGCTCTCCGAGAAGAAACGCAACCAGCTCGATATGGAGATCCGCGAGAACGCGGTAGCATGGGCCATTGCGGCGATCGACGTGGAAACGATCAACCAGATCAACATCCGCAACGCTTCTCTGCTTGCGATGAGGCGCGCCGTAGAGCAACTGGCGCTGACGCCGGACTACCTGCTGATTGATGGCGTGGATACGATCGACTTTGCTTGTCCGCAACAGGCGGTGGTGCAGGGCGACGGCACGAGTTTCTCGATTGCGGCGGCGAGCATTCTGGCGAAGGTCTTTCGGGATCGCATGATCGTGGAGTTGGACTCGCAGTATCCCGGTTATGGGCTGGCAAGCCACAAAGGCTATTGCTCCGCCGAGCACATGGCGGCACTGGCGCGGCTGGGTCCGACGCCTCTGCATCGCAAGAATTGGAGTCCGGTGGCGCAAACTATGCTCGAGTTCCCTTCCCTGCTGGAACTCCGCGAGAGTTGATGCGGTTCCACCGCGGCCGGCGCGCAGTGTTCCCTTTCTCGTTCTGCAACCGTTATCCTAGATAGCCTCATGGCGATAAGAGGCTGGATGATGGGAACGCTGGTACGATCGGTTTCGAAAATCAAATGAAAGCAAGATGGATTATTTGCGTTCTGGCTGCGCTTTGGATGACGGCGCCTCTCGCCCCTGCATGGCAGCAGGACACGTTTGCGATCACAGGCGTTGTGCACGACGGCGCGGGGAAAGGCGTCGCAGGCGCGGCCGTGCGGCTGCAGGCGCAAGGCGATGGGCATGCGCAGGAACTAAAGACGGATGGCACCGGCAGCTTTGGATTCGCGGGGCTGAAAGCCGGCGTGTACGTGGTGAGCGCCCACATGGCAGACGCGCACAGCAACGAAGTCACCGTGCGGGGAACAGGTGGCGCAGTGCAGCGGGTGGAACTCACGCTTGGCAACGGTGCGAGCGGTGGAGACAAGAACGCGAAGACGCCGGAGATGGAGTTTTCTGACGCGCCGAACTTTACGGTGGCAGGAGTTACTGATTGGACGGCTGCGGGAGGACATGGCTCCGATACAACTCTGCGGGCCAGCGAGTCGTTAACGCGCGAGACGCTTCAGTTGAAGGCTGAGCCGAAGGGCGCGGAAGTGACCGCAAGCAGGGAGCGGCAGTTGCGCGAGGCGGTGGCGAAGTCGCCGAGGGACTACAAGGCAAATGAAGAGCTCGGCCGTTTCTATCTGCACACGGAGAGCTATGCCGAGGCCGTGGTGCCTCTGCAGACCGCTTTCGAAGTTGATCCGACGCAGAAGGAAGCAGAGTATGAACTGGCGCTTGCATTGTTTCGGAACGGCGATGCGGCGAAGGCGCGGGCGCATGTCGATAAGCTGCTGGCAGAGGGCGACAGGTCGGAGTGGCATCGGCTGGCGGGTGAGGTGGATGAGAAGCTCGGCGATCCGCTGGGCGCGGTACGTGAGCTCGAGCGGGCGGTGAAGGAAGATCCGAGCGAAGAGAATTATTTCGCCTGGGGCACAGAACTGCTGGAGCATCGCGCGATCTGGCAGGCGAAGGATGTGTTCGAGTCGGGCGTGAGGGCGTATCCGAAATCAGTACGGCTGCTGACCGCGCTGGGCACGGCGTTGTTCAGCGGAGCAATGTATGAGGATGCAGCGCAGCGTCTGTGTGAAGCGTCAGACCTGAGTCCCGAGGATGCAGCGCCTTATCTCTTCATGGGCAGGGTGGACATTGCATCGCCGAATCCGCTGCCATGCGTGGAGACGAAGCTGAAGCGATTTGTAGAATTGCAGCCGGCGAATGCGCTGGCGAATTACTACTACGCCATGGCGTATTGGAAGCAACACGGGAAGAAGACAGATGCCGAGACGCTGCGGCAGGTTGAGCAGTCACTGAACAAGGCCGTGGATGCCGATGCAAAATGCAGCATCGCTTATCTGCAGCTTGGCGTGATTCGCGCGTCGCAGTCGGATTATCGCGGGGCCGCTGAGTTTTATCAGAAGGCGATTGATGCTGACTCGCTCTCGACCGAGGCGCACTATCGACTCGGTGTTGCGTACGATCGGCTGGGCGAGAAGGAGAAGGCGGCCGAGGAGTTCAGGGTTCACGACGAACTCAAAAAGCAACAGGCTGCCGCCGTGGAGAAGCAACGACGCGAAGTGAAGCAGTTCCTGGTGCAGGTGGGCGGAGACGAAAAGAAGACCGCGCAGCCGTAGTTTGTCGCGAGCGAGCTATGCCGGCGGATGCGCGGCGATGATGCCTTCCCCTTCACGAATGGTGAGGATCTGGTTCGGCTTCACTTTCTCGAATCGTTCCACCTTCTGCGTGGTGGGCCACTTAACTTCGATCGCGTCGACAACAGTGCTGGAGCCAATCCCGAAGTGAAGCCGCAGATCGTTCTGCGACATGACGCTGGCGCCGCTCTGCACTTCGGCGATCTGGATGTGCTTGCCTGTGAATACGCGCGCGCGTGCGCCAATGGCAGTGCGATTGCACTTTGTGCCGATGAGCTTCAGCTTGATCCAGTTCTGCTTGTTTCCACCTACGTTATGAAGCAGCGAGGGAGGCTCGTTCATGTTGAGAATGAGCATGTCGACGGCGCCGTCGTTGTCGTAGTCGCCGAAGGCGGCGCCGCGGCTTGAGAAGCGCGCGGTGACGCCCGGACCCATGGACGCGGAGACGTCTTTGAAATTTCCGTTGCCGAGGTTCTTGTAGACGAGGCGCGGATTTTTGAAGGTCTCGCCGAAGTTGTACTTGTCGATTTCAGGATAGACGTGGCCGTTGATCTGCACGATGTCGGTCCAGCCATCGTTATCGTAATCGATGAAGCCGCAGCCCCATGCGACGTAGGTGCTGTTGATGCCGACTCCGGAGTTGAAGGAGAGATCGCTGAATGTGCCGTCGCCGTTGTTGTGGTAGAGATTGCTGGTGTCGTCTGCGAAGTTGGTTTTGAAGATGTCGAACCAGCCATCGCAATCGTAGTCAGCAACAGCGAGGCCCATGCCGGCCTGCTCGTGGCCATCAGCGTTGTAGGCGCATCCCGCGATGACTGCGATATCAGTGAACGTGCCGTCGTGATTGTTCTGATAGAGGATGCTGGGCATGGAATCGACAGCGACGTAGATATCGGGCCAGCCATCGTTGTCGAAGTCGCAACACACGGATGTGATGGAGTAGCGCGGGCCGGGCTTAAGGATGCCGGCCTTCTCCGAAACATCCGTGAAGGTGCCGTCTCCATTGTTGCGGTAGAGGATGTTGGTGTCGCCGGGGAGCCCGCGCGGGCCGCACATGGTGGGCACGCCTTTCCATTGGCAGAAGCTTGCGTTATCGATCGACGGCGGGTTATCAGGGTCGAGCCTGACGAAGTTGCAAACGAAGAGATCGAGGTGTCCGTCGCGATCGTAGTCGACGAAGCTGCAACCTGTCCCCCAGCGGCCTTTGCTCTGCGTGAGGCCGGCCTTCTTTGTGACGTCAGTGAAGGTGCCGTTGCCGTTGTTATGGAACAGGATGTTGTGGCCCCAGAAGGTGCAGAAGAGGTCGTCCCAGCCGTCGTTGTCGTAGTCGCCGACACAGACGCCCGTCTGCCAGCCGCTGCGGCCGAGGCCTGATTTCTCGGTCACGTCCGTGAACGTTCCGTCGCGATTGTTCTTGAACAGGTGGGTGGTGGGTGCGGCTCCGGGAGCCCAGTGCGCGTCGAGACGGCTGCCGTTTGTGAGGTAGATGTCGAGCCAGCCGTCGTTGTCGTAATCAAAGAAGGCTATGCCGCTGCCCTTGGTCTCAATGATGATGCGCTTGTGTTCAACGCCTCCCCAGACATTGGGTACCGTGAGTCCGGCGTGTTCAGCGACGTCGATGAACTGCACGGGCGATGCGGGCGTGGATGCGACGGCAGGCTTAACCTGCGCCGCTGCGCCGAGTTTCCACACGGGCGTGGTGAGCCTTTCGAGCAATGAGGCGCCGAGCAGGAATGAGCTGGACCCGAGGAAGCGGCGACGAGGAATGATCATAAGATTCAGCGATTATAAAAACGGTTGATGACTGAGTGAATCATCGCGGTTTCACCTTCGGGAAGGGATGCGGAACGATGCCGGTCCCCTCTTTTACCGCGATGATGGTGTCGATGGGAAGGCTGGTGAGTTTGTCGACGCGGCCGCTGGGCCACGTGATCTGAAGCGACTCGATCTTGTTGCGCTTGCCAAGGCCGAAGTGAATGCGGGGATCGCTGGCCGACATGTAGCTGGTGCCGCCTTTGGCCTGGTCGACCTGCACCACGCCATCGGAGGTGAGCTTGAGCACCGAACCGATGCCGTCGCGATTGGATTTGTCGCCGATGAGGAGCACTTCAAGCCAATGGTTGGCTGTGCCCTCATTGCGCAGAATCACGGGCGACTCTCCTCGGCAATTGACGGCTATTCCAACCTGGCCGTCATTGAAGAAGTCGGCCGTAGCGAGACCGCGGCCGACCATGGGACGGTTGAAGTCGGGACCAAGAGACTCGGACGTTTTCTCGAACTTGCCGTGGCCCAGGTTGTGGAACATCAGCAGCGGTTCTTTGTAACTCACAAGGCTGTGATAGAGCTGCACGTTGTCGACCATGGCTCCGTTGGCCTGGAGAATGTCGGGCCAGCCATCGTTGTCGTAGTCGATGAACTTTGCCGCGACGCCACTTAGCAGAATGGCTTTGTTGCCGATGCCCGAGCTGTAAGTCGCGTCAGTGAAAGTGCTGTCTCCGTTGTTGTGATAAATGCGATTCAATTCAAAGTCGAGGTGGGTGATGTAGATGTCGAGGAGACCGTCGCCATCCACGTCGGCGGCGTCGATCCCCATTCCGGCTTCGTAGCGGCCATCTTCGCTGGCTGCGAGTCCCGAGATCAGCGATGCATCAGTGAACGTGCCGTCGTGGTTATTCAGGAAGAGGAAATTCGGCCATGTGTCATTCGCGATCGCGATGTCGGGCCAGCCGTCGCCATTCAGATCCGCGAGCAGCACGCCCATACCTTTCGACTCGGGCGCGCTGACACCGGATTTGTCACTCACATCTGTGAATGTGCCGTCGTGGTTGTTGTGGTAGAGCTTCGTCTTCTGACCGCGGTAGTTATTCGGGTTGCAGTAAGATCTGTAGCCGGGCTTGCGGTCTCCGCACCACATGTTGTTCTTAGGCGACCATTCGATGTAGTTAGTGACGACAAGATCGAGATAGCCGTCTTTGTCGTAATCGAACCAGCCGGCACTTGTAGACCAATTGCCTTCATCGGCGAGGCCTAAGTGCGAAGTGACATCAGTGAACGTGCCGTCGCCGTTGTTGCTATACAGGATTGCGCTGCCGTAGCCCGTGACGTAGAGGTCGGGATAGCCGTCGTTGTTGAAATCACCGACCGCGACGCCCTGGCCGTAATGTCCTTCACCAGCTACGCCCGCCTTGGCGGTCACATCTGTGAAAGTGCCGTCACCGTTGTTGTGGTAGAGCGCTGAGCGCAAGGGCTGCGCGGGCTTGTAGGCTTCGGTTGCGCCAGACTGGACGAAGTATATGTCCATGAGGCCGTCCTGATCGTAGTCGAGAAAGGCCACCCCGGTGCCCATGGTCTCGAGGTAATACTTCTCGTCAGTCTGCGTCGAGTCCTGCACGAAGCTAATTCCGGCAGACTTGCGAATGTCAGTGAATCGCACTGCAGAAGCGGGCGCGGCCGGCGGGGCAGGCTTGGTGCTCTTCGCCGCTTGCCCAAAGACCAAATTAGCCGGCGTTTGTAGGACAAGCGCAGTGAGAAGGGCGCATAGCGCCGATGAGCGGAGCGCCGGATTCATAGTGTCCTATCCGCGAGCGAGAGCGCGAACTGAAGAAGCTGTTGTTTGTTTTGCGCGCTCAAGACACCAGATTCCTGATTCGCTTGTGGAGAGGCCTGATCGAGCACCTGTTCGATGCGGCTGATGTCGGCACTGGAGCCGGCATTGCTTTCCTTAAAGCGCTTCAACACATCGCGGGCCTTGTCGATCTGGCCGATCTGGAAGTAAAAGACGCCGAGTGTGGAATAGGCGCCGGGCCACTCGGGCAGGAGGTCCACAGCACGCTCAAAACGCGATGCGGCTTGATCAACGTTTCCGGCAAGAGCGGAGGTGAGGCCGAGGCCCCAGTAGATTTTGCCTGAAGCGGGAATGCGCGACTGTCCTTTGGCGAGCGTCTGCTGGGCGGCTGGAACATCGTTGGAGCGCAAATCGATCAATGCGAGCGAAAGATAGTTCTGATCGTTGTCGGGATTGCGCACGATGGCATCGCGGAATATGCCGGCGGCCTGCGCTGTGTCGCCGAGATGCGCGAAGATGTCGCCCATCAGCGTGAGATATGCGTCATCTTTGCGGCCGGCTTCGGATATCTGGCTGGTGATCTCGAGGGCGTGCGAGTAATCGTGCTTCTGAAAGTACGCGTTGGCCAGATTGAATTTCACCTCGTCCGAGCCGGAGTTCGCCTGAAGGGCGGACTGGAATTGTTGGATGGCGTCGTCATACAGACGATAACGCGCCAGCAACACGCCAACGCCGTTCAGGGTTCGATAATCACTCGCGCTCAGCGCATTGAGTTGCTGAACGGTCCCGCGCGCTTCTGGAATCTTGCCGGCTTTGAGATATGCTTCCGCAAGCATGTAGAGGTTAGCGGGCTGGTTGGGATGACGCTGAATCTCGTTGTTCAACTCGGCAATGTCGAGTTGCTGACGAGCGCCGGTAGCTAGTTGCGAACGGCTGTCGAGGTAATCGAAGAGGTGTTCAAACGGGTATGGTCCGGCCTGCGCGTTCTTGGACATCGTCTTAAACACGTTCAGGTCGCGATTTGCGGCCTCAATTTCATGAAGGCTGCGCTCAACCATGGCTAGTTTGTAGTAGCCATTGCCCGGATCGTGCGCGATCTTCACATAACGGCGAAGCAGTTCTTCCGCTTCAGGCAGGCGCTTCGCAGCCGTACGCAAATTTGCGAGCTCTAGTAGTGCGTCGGCGTAATCAGGATTGTATTGCAGGGTCTGCTGAAAATATTTCTCTGCCGCAGCGGCGTCGCCCTGGCGCTCGGCAATGAACCCTAGATTGAAGAGGCAGGTGCTGTTGTGCGGATCGAGCGCGAGACCCTGCTGGAAGTAGGTCTTCGCTTCATCGAAGCGGCCGAGGTTGCGATAGGAGAGGCCCAGAAAGGCATAGGAGCGCGAAGTCTTGTCGATTTCGAGCAAGGCGTTGAACTTCTCAATCGCCTTCTCGGTCTTTCCCGCCATGAAGTAGCTTTCGCCCAGCGCAGCGAGAAGATCGGGGCGGCGTGGAGCGATCTCAAGGCCCGATTCGAGAAGCGGAATCGCATCCTCGTAGTAATTCTGCGACATGGTGACTTGGGCCATGAGGAAGATGATGTCGGCGTTTTGCGGGGCTATCTTGTGCGCCTGCATCAGTACATCCAATGCGTCGAGCGGGCGCGATTGACCGACGTAGGCCTGGGCAAGAAGGTGGAGCGCCTCGACGTTTCCCGGCTGGATCTTGAGCGCCCTTGTAAGCGTGACCTCGGCAGCGGCATTGTTCGCGGCGCGGACCTGCACCTGGCCGAGATTGAAGAGGATCTCGAAACTCTCTGGCTCTAGGGCCTCCGCCCGATCAAGCAGCCGCTGAGCGGTTTTGTATTGTTGCGCAGAGGCCAGCAGAACACCCAGCGAAAACTGCACCTGGACTTCACTCTTGTGAGCGTCGGCGAGAGTGTCGGCAGTGCGCAGAGCCTCTGCCGCTCGTTGCGTCTGCAGGTAGGCTCGCACCAGGTTGAACTGCGATTGCGTCGTATGAACGCGCTCGAAATGCGGGATGGCCGCGCCGGCAGAGCCCTTCATCATCAAAAGAACGCCGAGATTGTAATTGGCATCGGCATTGGCGGGGTCCATACGAAGAACAGTGCGGAACTCGCTCTCCGCCAGGTCCAGGCGCTTCTGTGCCGCGTAGGTGTTGCCCAGGTTGTTGAGAGTCTTGGTCGAGCGCGGACTGAGACGCAGAGCCTGCTGGAAGGAGGCAATCGCCGCTTCATAATCCTGCTGGTTCGATTGGATGATGCCGAGAAGGTTGTAACCCTCAACGCTGGGGTGCGTCTTCAACTGTTCGAGCGCCTCAGTGCGCGCCTCGGCGAGCCTGTGCTCGGCCAGAAGTGTCTCCGCTGAATGGTAGGGAGATGTGTCGACCTTCTGCTGCGCAAAACCAAGCGCTGCAAGGCTCAGAAGCGCGAGAACGCCGGCTTGACGCGTGAATCTATCTGCAATCGCGGAACGTGCTTTTGAGGCGATGCGGGGAGCCATCCTCTCGATACCTATGTGTAGATGTGTTGCGGCGCTCATTGTAGCACTTCCAAAGCTCGCCTTGCGTTGTCGTCGTCCGGCCGCAACTGGAGCAACTGCTGAAGCACGTCGCGCGCCTTCTGCTTGTCGTTGCGGTTGGCGTAGAGACGCGCCAGGTTCAGGTACGACTGATCGAAGGTGGGCGCCGCCTTGATCCCGGCGAGGAATTTGTCTTCGGCTCTCGCGTAATCCTGACGGCGCACGTAGAGGACGCCGAGGTTGTTGAGCGCCTCGGGATAGTCGGGCCGCAATGCGACGGCATGCTCGAGATATTGTTCGGCGCGCTGGAAGTCATCCTGCTGCGCGAACAGCATGCCGAGGCTGTAGTGAATCTCAGGATCGTCTGGACGGATGGCGAGTGCGCGCGAAAGCGATGCATCTGCCTTGTCGAAGGCGCGTTGCCGGCGATAGAGATTGCCGAGGTTCAGATGCGCAGTGAAGTAAGCGGGCCTGATCGCGATGGATTGCTGGAAATCGCGAATGGCTTCATCTGCGTCGCCTTGCTGCGCAGCGATCATGCCGAGATTGTTCCAGGCCTCTGCAAAGGCGGGGCGCAGTTCGACTGTCTTCTGCAGGTAGCCCTTAGCTTCCGCGAGGCGGTTTCGTCGGAGATTAAGCGTGCCGAGGTTGTAATAGGCGTTGGCGTTATCGGGCTTGGCAGCGACGACCTGGCGGAACGACTCGTCTGCTTGATCGAGGAACCCGTGCTGGTAGAGTGCAACGCCGTAGGTGAAGTCGTTGCGCTCAAACGCATCCTGTATGAGCATGCCTGAAAACGGTAGGGCGGCGCGCATACGGGCCTGGCTGTCCGTGGGAATAGCGTTGGTGTCGTCGGCGATGCGCGGTGCTTCGGCGAAGCCCTGATAGATCTTCACGATCATTCCCTTGCTGTCGATCAAGAACGACGCGGGAATGGGCAGGTCGCGCCGGCGATCGAAGAGATGGCGATAAAGAATGTTGTAGATTCCGGAGACGTCCTGCGTTGCGAAGAGCACCGTGGCGAAAGAACGGAATTGAGTCGCCTCCTTGCGCGCCTCGGGCACTCGGGCAGGTTCATCGAGGCTGATTGCGACGACTTTGAGGTGACTGCGTTCGAGCAGCGGAGCCGCGGCCTTCAAGGCTGAGAGTTGGCGGAGACTCTGCGCGGCTTCTGTCGACCAGAAGGTCAGCAGCAAGGGGCGCCCGCTCCAGGAGTCGAGCGCATGATTGGCTCCGTCGATATCTGGCAGTTGGAAGGCGGGGGCCCTGAGCGGCTGGATGAGCCATGTCTCCGATTGCAGCGGCAAAGGTTCACGCGCAGAAGCGGAGGCATTCGCTTTCTGACCGGTGCGCGGAGCGGCATGGGCAACCGCACGAAACGTGGAGTTGCCTTCTTCGATGTGGATGCGATGGCCAACGGGTAGTTCGGAGAATGTCTGCGTCAACCCCGAAGGCCATCGAACCATAGCCTGGATCATGCCTTGTTGCGCGCCGAGGCCGATGAACAGTTCCTTGGTGTGCTGCGAGAGGAATCCCGCGCCGGCCTGCAGGTACCTCGTTTGTGTTGTGCCCGCTGCGGTGATCGAGATCGATGCGCCGATCGCATCGCGGTTGCTGCGCGTACCGGTCAGGCAGAACGAGATTGACGATCCGATGGGGTTCAGGTCGTTGCGAAGTACGCGGACTTGCGGCGCGGTGCGGTTCTTGACGATGACTTCGAGCCGGCCGTCATGATCGAGATCGGAAAGAGCAAAGGCACGCGCGTCGTCGCGGAAGTCGAGTTGCAGCGTGCCGGACGCTTCAGTGAAGGTGCCATCGCGATTGTTGACGAAAGCCACATTGCGGGCCAGACCGTGCCACGTGTGATCGGCCCGCACCAGCTCGTTGATGGCGTTCCAGCCTCGTTCGTAGGTCAGAAGAGGAGTTGTATCTTCGGGAGACTTGGCCACTATCTGACGCCAGAAGAATCCAGCGAGCTCGTCCGCTTGAGGGCAGGTCAGATACCCGTTCGAAACATACAGGTCGCTGTAGCCGTCGTGATCCCAATCCCAGAAGTCGGAAGACCAGGACCAACGCCCCATCTCTACCGCGGCGGATTGGCCAACGTTCAGGAATGTGCCGTCGCCACGGTTTCTGTAGAGCGCATTCCCGCGCGCGTGACGCTGGTATAACTCACGAATATTGGCTGGCGCATCGGGGTGAAACTGCCGCTGCTGGGATACGCGCTGGCCAGCGGCTTCCCACATGCTTGGAACGTAAACGTCCTGGCGACCGTCGTTGTCGTAGTCGGCCCAGCAGCAGCCCATGCCCGCTCCGACACTCTCTACGTGCGCCTCTTGCGACACGTCTTTGAAGGTACCGTCGCCATTGTTGCGATAGAGCTGAGAGCTTCCGAAATCGTTGGCGATGAAGAGATCAGGATGTCCGTTGCCGTTTGAGTCTCCCCAGGCGCAGGCGAAGCTGTAGCGATTGTTGCTGACGTTGAGTCCTGCGGGCTCTGTGGCTTCGATGAAGGTGCCGTCACCCTGATTGCGGAAGAGGTAATTGGGCGGACCGTTGCGTGCGTCGTAGTAAGGGACTGGGTAGTTATATTGCTCCAGACCGAGGTAGTACATGTAGAGGCAAAAGTAGACGTCGAGACGGCCGTCATTGTCGTAGTCGGCAATCGCTGCGTGCGTGAACGCACCCTGCGGCGGACGTGCGAACTTGAAGGCATCGCGCTTGAGCGTGAACGTGCTGTTGCCATTGTTGAGAAACAGGAGCGGTCCGCTGCCGCAGACGACAAGCAGATCCTGGCGACCGCGGTTCTGGAAGTCGGCGAAAAGAGCACAGGCGGTGCGGTCTAGAACGCCAACGCCGGCCTTCTCCGTCACATCTTCAAAGGTGCCGTCTCCATGGTTTTTATAGAGGCGATTGGGCAGGCCGGCGGGCTGGCAGATGTAGAGATCATCAAAACCGTCTCCATCGAAATCGCCAGCAGCCACGCCATTGTTACCGTAGACGTCGATGCCTACAGCGCCATCGATCACTGTGCGCCAATAGTCGGCACCGTGCATTAACTGCGCGTGATAGGAATCGACCCCAGCGAATGCGTTGGCAGTGACGTCAGTAAAAGCGGGCCCCTTAGAGAATGAGCGCTTTTCCTCGCCAAAGTGCCAGAGCCGCGCGCGCCATTGTTGCTGTTCGTCGCGCGCCCATTCCATGTTCCACGTGCCTACGCGCTCCTCGCGCTTGTTGTCAGGCAGAGTTGAGACGATGTCATATCGAACTTCAATGCGCAGCGCGGAGGAGGATTGCGAGACCGGCTCGATGCTGAAAATTTCGAATTCAGCTGTTTGAAGGGAGGACGCCGGTTTCAGCCACTCAGCGATGCCGGCGATGAACTGCTCGCGCGGCCGTTTCGAGGTGGAGGAAAAGCTGCTCGCGACTGCGTCGATGCCAAAGCCGGTTCGGATCGGGCGCTGAATGCCTTTCTCAATGTCGGTCGCGTCGAGTTCGGGCTCGAGAAGATCGGAAAGGGCAGCTGTGCTTTGTGGGGAATTTTTCAGCGTCGTCCCCCAGCGGTCGAGGAGAGCTTCGATCTCGACCGCGGCTTTTTCGAGCGGATAGTCATCGGATCCTGGGGGCACCAGGCGAAAGATGTCAGTCAACGGCGACTGCGAGGGATAGTGAGGAGAAAGATGAACATCGGCCAGTGATAACTCGCCGGCACGTTCGACGCCTTCACCGAGTTCGAAGCCCAAGATAGGCGCCGCTTTAAGCGCGAAAGAGGCGAGTGAGAGTCCCTTGAGAACCGCTCTCCTGGAGACGCGTGGTCTAAGTAAGTTCAACTGGGACTTCATTGGTGGACATCATAGAGGAAATCTTTTGGGGCTGGCACGCGGCTGGAAATCTTTGATCCCACGAAAATTAAATGTCGTTATGTAAACAAGCACTACCCGAGGGCTGTCTGTCGATCGTAGAGACTGTATCATATTGAAAATGGACTGCTTATGTCCGGATTGCGAGATCAGATTAGGCGGCCACAAATCGATTCACCAGAACGAGATCCACAGTGAGGGTTAGTCTGATCTCCAACTTTTGGTTGACAACCATTTTAAGAATCACGTAGTTTGCTGCCCAAGAACTGAAACCGTTTACAAAGCGGGCGTCGTTGTCTTCCCTGGATCTCTCTTAGGGCTCTGCCTTTTCCCAATCGAGAAGTGTGACGCGAAACAAGCAAACCGCAAGCAATTTGGAGGTTTACTCTCATGGGTCGTGATTCTGGAAGGTCCATGCTGTTCAACGCATTACGATGTGCAGTTCTTGGCTGCCTGTGCATTCTGCTTCTCCAGAGCCGACCTGCACTCAGCCAGGTTGACGAAGGAGCAATCACTGGAACGGTTCAGGATACAAGTGGCGCCGTTGTACCCAACGCGGACGTCACCCTTCTGAACATCGACCAAGGAATCACGCTCCAGACCAAGACAAACTCGAGCGGTGGTTATACGTTTTCACCAGTGCGCATTGGGCACTACACGCTGACGGTGACTGCGACGGGCTTTGCCAAGACGACGCAGACCAAGATCACGGTCCAGGTCGCGCAGGTGGTCCAGGTGAACGTTTCATTGAAGCCTGGCGCCACTACGGAAACCGTCGAGGTCAATACCGCCCCTCCCGTGCTGCAGACCGAGGAGGCCTCGGTTGGACAGGTGATTGGCGAAGCGCAGGTGAACGCGCTGCCGCTGAATGGCCGTAACTTTACGTTCCTAGCCCAGCTTGGCGCGGGCATGCAGACGCCGCAGCCGGATACGCGCGGCAACGCCGCTTCCGGCGCGTTTTCAGCCAACGGCCTTCGCCCCTCGCAGAACAACTACCTGATCGATGGCATCGACAACAACTCCAACGCCGTGGACTTCCTGAACGGCACCAACTTCGTGATTTTGCCACCCGTGGACGCCATTCAGGAGTTCAAGGTGCAGACAGCCGACTTCAGCGCCGAGCTTGGCCGCTCGGCGGGCGCGGTCATGAACGCGACAATCAAGTCGGGTACGAACAGCATTCACGGTGCCGTGTGGGAGTTCTTCCGCAACGACAAGCTCGATGCGGCCGACTACTTCGAGAACAACAACGGCCAGCCCCGCGGCAAGCTCCGCCAGAACCAGTTCGGCGCCAGCTTCGGTGGCCCGATCATCAAGAACAAGGTGTTCATCTTCGGCGACTACGAAGGCTTCCGCCGCGTTCAGGGCACGCCTGAGAACGGCAACGTACCGACGAAGCTGATGCGCAGCAGCGGATACACCGATCTGTCGGACATCCTGACATTTAACTCCGGCTCGCGTACCGACGCTTTGGGACGCTCCATTCCCAGCGGCACAATTCTCGATCCGGCGACGACGCGCTATTTGGCAGCCGGTGCGATCGATCCCGTTTCCGGTCTCAAAAACACAGGCGGCCAAGCATACGTCCGCGATCCGTTTGGCACATGCGGACCCGCCACCGCGACATTCACAGCCGCGGCTTGCAACCTCAACCACATACCGGCCGGCAGACTTAGCAATCCGGAGTCTCAGGCTGCGATCAACATTCTGAATCTGTTTCCGGAGCCGAACTCCGGCTTACAGACATTCAGCTCCAGCCCCGCGCTCTATGAGCATCGCAACCAGTTCGACATCCGCGGGGACGTGAACCCGAACGATAAGAATCAGATTTTCGGACGGTATAGCATGTCTGACGATCCGATCTTCATCCCGGGCATCTTCGGCGGCGTGGCCGACGGCGGATCGTTCGATCAGGGCGAGCAGACGGCCCGGTCGCACCAGATGGTCGCTGGCTACACGCATGTGTTCTCGCCGAACGTGATTAACCAGGTCCGCGGCGGGTTCGCGCACCTGCACACCACGCGCTTCGGACCGGTGGCCACGGAAGCTGGAATTCCGGCTAAGTACGGCATCGCGGGTATTCCGCAACCTCCTACCGATGGCCCTGAGAACGGTGGCTTGCCAGCCTTCGGCATTGGAAACCTGGCACAGCTCGGAAGCAACGCATTCCTGCCGTCCGATGAAGTCAGCCAGACCCTCCAGGTCACGGACGACTTTACGCGGATTTACGGGAAGCACGGCTTCAAGATGGGCATCGAGTATCAGAACGTGAAGTTCTCGACGCTGCAGCCCGCATGGTCGCACGGCCAATTTAACTACGGCGGCGGATTCACGGATATTCCGAACCAATCGAGCACAACCGGCGGCGTGGCACAGTTCGTACTGCCCGCCCAGGCCAACTCATACAACTTTGCGGACACTCCGAGTGCCAAGAAGTTTGACTACTCGGGCGGCTCCGATGGCGTGTTCGCATCCAACATCGCCACCACGCACGACCAGAGGGTTTACTTCGCAACCTACTTCCAGGATGACTGGAAGATGACGCCCAAGCTCACGTTGAACCTCGGCCTCCGTTGGGATTACTTCGGGCCGATCAATGAAGTTGGCGGCGCGCAGGCGAACTTTGTTCCCTACGCGCTTCCAGACAAGAACCTTGGTTCTCCCACGTTCCTCATCCCTGCTACAGGGAGTGGAAACAGAAAGCTGTCGACTGGTACTCCTGACACGCCGGGGACCTGCGCTGGCATAGGTTGCTATGGCTTCGTGGATCTTCTAGCGAAAGACGGCATCACTCTCATGCAGACCAACCGGTACGGAAAGGGCCTGGTGCAGACGCAGAAGACCAACTTTGCACCTCGTGTCGGCTTCGCGTACCAGGTAGACCCGAAGTTGGTAGTGCGCGGCGGGTTCGGGGTGTTCTACAACGCCTTTGAGAACCAGGGATATGGACCGAACATTGGCGAGAACTATCCGTTCGTGTTCAACCTGTCGTACTTCTCGCAATCGAATCCGACCGGTACGAGCATCGATGGACAGGTAGCGCCGATCAGCTATAACTCGCCGTTCGCGAGTTGCAGTACGGCTGGCGGCAACCCAGGAAGCGGCCACGGAACGGCGACCTTTACATCGGGCTTCTCCTGCATTCCGCTTACATCCACGGCAGTCAATGCCTTGGGCGTCGGCTTGCAGGGTATGCAGTTCGACTACAAGACGCCGCACACGTTCAGCTCCAACCTCAGCGTCCAGTACTCGATCACACGGTCGATTGCAGCGCAGGCGGCATACGTATTCACGCAAGGCAGCTCGCTGCAAACCAACGTGGGTTATCAACTCGTGAATCAGCTGCTACCCTCCGGCCTCGACACCAAGAACTGCGGTGCCTTCTCTGATTTCCCGAACGGAGCCTGCGTGCCGTTCAAGGATTTCGGCGGCGGGTCCTACTCGGCGAATCTTGGCGACAGCACGTATCACGCGCTGCAGACCAAGATTGAAGATCAGTTCTCGAATGGGCTGACGTTCCTTGCGACGTACACCTGGTCCAAGACCATGTCCGATGCGGGCGACCTGCTAAACGGCGGCGCGTCCGGCAACGGCAACAACAGCGGTCCATTCAGAGCTCTGGGCATTCCGGGACTCGGACCCAGATTTGATTGGGGTCCGGCGAACTTCGATGTCCGCAACGTGTTCCACTTCAGCGGCGGTTACCAGTTGCCGTTCGGCAAAGGGATGAAGTACATGAACACGGGCGGCATTGCCAATGCCATTCTGGGCGGATGGGCAATGAACTGGATTGTGACGGCCCAGGGTGGTCCGCCGCTCGACTTCAGCTGCCCCTCGGGGTCGGTTTCCGGCGCCGGCTGCCGCACTGTACTTGTCAAGGGTCAAAGCCAGCAGCGTGGTATCAAGACGAAGACTATCGACGGAGCGCCGCGGCCGTTCTGGCTCAACAACGCCGCAGCATTCAATCAACCATGCCAGCTCGGGTGGAACGGAACGGATCCAAACACTCTTGCTCCTATTCCCGACTCGCCGAAGGGCTGCCTCCCAGAGACGGGTGCCGCTGCTCTCGGTTCCAAGCCCGGCAACACAGTTGGCCCTGGAATTCATCGTTTCGACTACTCAGTGTTCAAGAAGTTCCAGATCACCGAGCGGATCTCGACCGAATTCCGCGCCGAGTTCTTCAACATCCTCAACCACCCCAACTTCAACCCGCCTAACTTCGGCGGCAACGGCGTAGTAGCCATCGGCGGTTCAGGCAACTACACTGACCCGCACTTCGGCGAAGTGGGTTCGACGCGCTTCAATCCATACGATCCGCGTCAGATCCAGTTTGCTCTGAAGCTGTACTACTAGGCTAAGATGAGGTAACCCCGGCTCGGCGACCCCGGGCCGGGGTATTTTCATCTTGGGCAAAGCCGCTCACGCGGAGGCGATTTGTGAGCAGGAAGTTCCGGCTCTCTCTATTTATCCCACTGCTCGCAGGGGCCCTCTGCTGTGCCGCACAGGAACCACCAAAGCAAAAGCTCGATCAGCAGTATCAGTCCGCAGTTGCCGACTATGAAGCCGGCCGTTACGCCCAAGCTGCTGCCCGCCTTGAACCGCTTCTGCCCTACGCGCCAAACAGCTTTGAGATTCATGAACTGCTGGGGATGGTTTACGCCTCCCTTCCCGATACCGATAAAGCGATCGCACATTTGAAGACCGCCGTCCAACTCAAGCCCGACTCAGGCGAAGCCCGCACCAACCTCGGCGCAACGCTGTTGCGCTTCGGCCAGAAGGATCTCGCAGGCGAACAGTTCCGCAAAGCGGCGGCGATGGAGCCGAAGAGCTACGATGCCAATCACAATCTAGGCGAGTACTACATCCAGATTGGCAAGGTGGCGGAAGCTCAGCCGTATCTCCAACAGGCTTACAAGATCAATCCCAACGCTTACGACAACGGATACGACCTGGCCATGGCCAACTTCCTGCTCGGCCGATTCGAGGAAGCGAGAACTGTAGTGCAGGCGCTGTTGCAGCAGAAGAACAATGGCGAGTTGCACAATCTTCTGGGACAGATTGACGAGAAGGATGGCAAGTTTGTAGCGGCTGCAAATGACTATGAAGCTGCCGCGCACCTTGACCCGAGCGAAGAGAACCTGTTTGCCTGGGGCAGCGAGATGCTGCTGCACCGCACGTACGAGCCGGCGATCGCGATCTTTCAGAAGGCTTCGGAGCTGTATCCTAAATCGCCGCGCATTCTGATCGGCCTGGGGCTCGCACTATATTCGCGCGGCATTTACGACAAGGCGGTGAATGCGCTGATTGCTGCAGCCGATCTGAATCCGCAGGACGCCCGTTGCTATGTCTTCCTTTCCAAGGCCTACAACAGTTCGCCTCTGCAAGCAGATGAAGTTGTGGCGCGATTCAAGCGTTATGCCGAACTGAAGCCAGACAACGCGCTGGCGCAGTACTACTATGCCGTGAGCTTGTGGAAGGGGAAACGTGTAGAGAACTCCAATGTAGATCCCAGCACCGTCGAGGCGTTGCTCAAGAAGGCAATCTCGCTGGACGATTCGATGGCAGACGCGCACCTGCAGCTGGGAAATTTCTACGCCGATCAACACCAGTATGAGCAGTCGATCCCGGAGTATCAGCGCGCATTGCAGCTCGATCCGAATCTCGCTGATGCGCACTACAGGCTGGCGACGGACCTGGTGCACACCGGGCAAAAGGAAAACGCACAAAAGGAGTTCGCCGTGTATCAGAAGCTGCGCGCCGAGCACCTTGCGGAAGTGCAGAAGGAACACGAAGAGGTTCGCCAGTTCGTGTACTCAGAGCAAACGGCGAACACTGAAAGGCCATGATCGTGAAGTCCTCGTCAATGCGCGAGATCGCATGCAAGGTTAGTTTTAACCGCAGAGACTTTTTGCGGAGCGCGGCCGGAATGGCGCTGGGAAGCGCCGTCCTGAGCGCGAGTCCGTTCGTGCGTGCGGAAGCGGCACGCAAGAAGCGCAAGGTGGTCGTGGTTACATTCGGAGGCGGAGCTCGCGACCAGGAGACATTCGCGCCTGAGGGCCAGGAGAATATTCCGCACATGCTGAACGAACTGGCTCCGCAGTCGAGCTTCTTCACGCATGTTACGAACGATGGAATCCTCGGGCACTACGTTGCGACAGCCAGCCTGACCACGGGTGTCTACGAGACCTTGAACAATTTCGCGGCGGTTGCGCCCGAGCATCCGACTGTCTTCGAGTACTTCCGCAAGGATCTGAGAAGACCATCGTCCGATGCATGGGTGGTCGCGCCCAGCAATGGCTTCAATCGCATCGGCGAAAGCGGAGTCCGTGGCTTCGGGCCGGGCCTGGGCGCACGCGTGATCCTGCCGAAGCGCTTGCTGGGTATAGCTACTCCGGGCGGAACAGCGGATTACGATCACCTGTTGCACGACAATTACGAAACTCCGCTCTATACGCCGGCTCTTGCTGGCGGCGAAGTGGAACTGCGCCAGTTGGAGGAGATCCTGAAGCTGTCAGTCGGCGATTTTGCTTCGCACGCGCGCACGCTCTCGAGCCCCGACGAGTTGTCGCTGTACATCGCCAGGCGCCTGATGAGAGAAGAGTCGCCGAGCCTTTTGTGGATCACGATGCACGACATCGATGTTGCGCACTCAGGCGCGTATTCGCTCTACATCGAGGGCATCCGGCGCACGGATCGGCTGTGCGCTGAGTTGTGGAAGGCAATTCAAGCGGAACCGGAATACGCCGGCAACACAACCATGTTCGTGCTTCCCGATTTCGGACGCGACTCGGATATGGACGCAGGAGGCAATGGTTTCCAGCATCACCGCACCGGCGATGCGGCGAGCCGTACGACGTGGATGATGGTGCTGGGCGCGGGGGTGAAACAGGGCGTGATCTACAACGATCCAATCCAGTCAGTCGATCTTGTTCCGAGCATCGGCGGAATGATGGGTTTCTCTCCGTCGCAATCGCAAGGCAAGCTCATTCGGGAGTTGGTGTAGTTATGTTACCGCGCGATCTGAAAGCTGAAAGCTTCGCCGGATATCCTTCGCAGGCAAAGACGCTCGCGGTGGCGTACCTTGATGCGCTTCGCAAGCTGCCGCTGGCGTTTGCCCCAAGCCTGCTTCGTCAATTGATGGACTACGACTACAGCTTCCCTGTCGAACGATCAGTCATCGATGACGAGATGCGAACGTTGAGTTCTCTTTCGGACTCGGAACACAAAGACTGGTTTCGCGATTTCAGCGCGATTTCGCTCTCCTCTTCGCTGGAGAACTTTGACTGGATCAACCTGCCGCGTCAATTTGTCGAGCAGCAGGCCGCATACCTCTGGTCCACCCATCAGCTTGATGCGTTTCGCAAGGCCGCTCTCGATTATGGCGATCGCCTGGCGAAATCCCGACATGTGGAACCAGTCGCCATGCAGCGGCTGGGGATCGCAGTGGCGGGCCGAGGAGTGGCGACTTACGACGCTCCACTCTTCAGAAAGCTGCGCCAGCACGGAACGCGATTCACTCAGGTGAATCCCGATGGAGCACTGCAGACGTTGCTCTCCGCAGTGGAGCAGAGAGCGCGGAACAGCTCCGCTGCCTACGCGCACTGGTATGTGGACGGCGGCGCCGCAATGGCCCATGCTCCTGAGATCGCGTGCATATCGTATGAGAGCCTCGCCCCGCTGCGCGGATCGATTCTGAAGAAGATGCAGACGGAAATTGGGCAGCCCGGTATGGGGCCGGAGGAGCTTCGGACGCGGCTTGCCAAGATGACTCCAGCAGACCTGGGCATGGGCGCCACCGATCCGGTTCTGAGCCGCTTTCAGATGAAGCTCTTCACGGAAGGATCAGGCACGCAGATCTACAGCACCACCTTTGCGCAGTGGACGTCACGCGAGGTACTGCGACGAGCACAGGCAGTGACGCTGATGGTTCGGTACGCGCCTCGTCAGCGACAGCGCCCGATGAACGAGCTGCTCTCAGGCAAGCAGGGGGAAGCGGAGCTTGATCCGTCAGGCTCGCTGCTGGACGCGGACATGGGCGCGTACTATCACTGGATTGATCAACAGCGGCTCCCGGATGCGGAGCATTCCGCTTTCATCGCATGGTTTGAAGGCCATGGTGAAGGGGTTGCCATTGGTCCTGCGATGCCACGCGGAGCTGAATCGCATGCGCCGATCGAGATGAGCAAGCTGTTGTCGCTGGTGACCGCTTAGTTTCAAACAAGCTGCAGACGAATCATCCAGAGAAATACGGGCCTTTGCGGTGTGCTCATTTTTGGAAGGAGCTGAAACAAAAGCGCGCAGCGGACAAGCTGCGCGCTTTTGATGAACTCACCTGAGGTCTGTTTATTGCGGCGGAAGAGGGTAAGGCTTCACGCTGCCGCAATCGGCACCCTTGTAAGTGGACGTGGTCTCTATGGTCCACTCGACCGGCGTGCTGCGCTGGCCCATCTGCATGGTTCCGGTGAAGTGAACTTTGCTGTGCGAACCGCCTCCGGGAGTCCAGGTGGAGTCGATCTTCCCAGTGCCGTTCATGTGGCCGGTGCAGACATAGTCGCCGCTCATGCCGGTGGCGCTCCTGGTCATATTCTTCACCTGGCAGTCTCCGTGAGACTGTGGCGTGGGGCCGCCGTAGCGATCGATCATCTCCTGCGTCACGCATACCTGCGACGTGTGTGGGCCACCGCCAAAGGGGGAGTTGGCGGGCATCTGCATACCCTGGGGGAAGGGCGACTGTTGCCAGCTCATATTCGAAGTCATTTCATAGAGCCCCGGCTTGTGGTCAGCCTGCGCCATCAGCAAAAGAGCCGACGCAGCCAGACAGCAGCCTACTGGGACCCAGAGTCGAAATTTGCGCATAGATCCTCCGAGCGAGATCGCGCGGCACTGGCTCCGCGCCGGGATCAATGTAACGTCAGTGACGCAGCAAAGGGAAGAGAATTCTTCATGATCCGGGCGGTCGGTACTGTGCCGAAGAGCCTGCTGTCGACCAGCCGAATCAAGGCTTTGGCTACAATGAGTATGGCTTTGCATCCCGGAGAGGCTGATACACATGGACCTGAACGCATGGGTGCGCGAGCGAACGCCGCGCTTCGGAACACTGCTCAGCATCGACAATGCCGCCGCTGTTGAGATCGCCCAGCTATCGGGATTCGACTGGCTTTGGATTGATGGCGAGCACGGGCAGTTCAACGAAGTCAGCGCCGCCGCGGCCTCCGCCCTCTGCAGCGCGGGTCCGCTGACGTTTGTGCGGCTGCCGGACTTCTCGCCTACAGCGATCAAGCGCTATCTCGAAACGGGATGCGACGCGATCATTTTGCCTGCCGTGTCGACCATTGAGGACGTGCGGGCAATTGCGCGAGCCGCGCTCTATCCGCCACGCGGACAGCGCAGCGTGGGCATCGCACGCGCACAGGGCTATGGTTCGACCTTTCAGGAGTACCTGACAACGAAGAGCTATTCAGTCGTCGCGCAGATCGAGACCGTCGCCGGCGTACAGAATGCGCGGGAGATCGTGGGGCAGGATGCCATTGATGCAGTCATTATCGGCCCCTACGACCTGAGCGGCTCCTTCGGAATTCCCGGCCAGGTTGAAGCGCCGGAGGTCGTCGCGGCAATTGCCGAAGTTCATGATCTCTGCAAAGAAGCCGACAAGCCGTGTGGGATTTTTGCCGCAACCGCAGAGAAGGCGCGTGCGTATGCAGCGCAGGGCTTCGATCTCATCGCCGTCGGCATCGATTCATCGATCCTGATGAACGCATACAGGCAGCTTCTGCAATCGATGGTTTAGTTCTTCTACTTCGGCGCCCAGATCCGGAAATTGCCGCTGACGTGCATCATGCTCATCAGGTAAAGCATGCCGTCGTAGTAGCGGCCCCTGCCGTCGGGAATCGACGTGTTCCACAGGGCATCCGTAAATTTGCGCGCACGCTCCTCGTTGGTCGCGGCCAGACCGGCGACCGCATTGGTGCCCACCAGGCCTGCAGGATGATCCTCGTGCGTGAGGCCAGGAGTGGCGCCCATGTCCTTCCCATCCAGCGAGTACACGGGACCGTACTTGTCGATTCCCTGCCCTTCAAAGAACGCTTGAATGCGGTCACTGAGTTCCTGCTCAACCGGCTCCTTGCGCCACCACGACCAGTCGACGCTCCAGTTGCTCGCTGTGCGCCAGGCATCGTAGCCGAATTCGTTCGACTGCACGAAGCCGTTCTTGTGCGGAGTGCCGTCGAAGTTCGCATACACCGGCGCGAGACCCGTTTGTGCGTTCACCGTTTTTGGGAAGAACTTGCGGCTGGTTTCAGCGGCCTTCACCCAGAAGGCGCGGTCTTCCTTCGGTCCCCAGCGCGCCCACAATTCGTAGAACGCAGGCAGGTGGTACGAGGGATCGGTGAACATCTGCGGCGAAATATCCGGCACGAAAAGAATTTCCGGCGGATTCGCGTTCATCATCGGACCCACAGTGTGCGTCCCGAACTTGCTGGGCGCAGAGATCACCGCGCGATGCACCATCGCGCTCAGCAGCTTGTCGGCCTCGGCCTGGTAGTTGTAGATGCCCTGACCATTTCCCCAGCGATTGGCCGCGAACAGCAGCGCCATTGCGAAGTACGACTCGCCATCGGGCGCCGCTCCTTCGGAGTTGTGCGCGCCGTCGTACTTGCACGACCAGGCGAAGTATTGATAGCTCGGCGCCTTCGGGTCTGAGATATACATGTAGGTCTTGGCCCAGTTCCAGATCGCGTCGAAGTCAGACTTCTTGTCGAGTTGGACGGCGATCATCATGCCGTACGACATGCCTTCCGTGCGCACGTCGTGGTTGTTCCAGTCGGTGACGTACATGAGCGGGCCATCGGCATTTTTGCCGGCCGCGAATCCGATTGACTGGGTCTGCGGATCGCCGTGAAAGAGCTGCTGATAGGCCGCATCGATCTTCGCCTGGATCTCTTTCTGCGAGTGTCCCGCTTCAGCGAAGAGATTGCGGTATTTGCCGGTGGCGAAAGCGCCGTGCCCCTTTGCGTCGGGCGCCTGGGCCCGGAGCGCAGGGACCAGCACAGCGACAAGCGCGAGAGTTGCAGCCAACACAAAGCGGCGCGAAACAGACATCGCAGATTCTCCTAAGTGAACCGATTTATTCCTATGTTTCTAAATTGGGAGGCTGCCCGTTAGCAACTGCCTGTCTCGCGGGGCAGCCGCTAATCCGGCATATCGAGCAGCGACCAGGCGCTATCGGCAAAGTAGTGATAGATGGTCTTACGATCGACGATGGAATCGGAGAGCGCATCGTGATCAAGCCGGGCGGGCCGTGGCGAGAGCCCATTCTGTGCGTCATGGACGACTTGGGGCGATGCCGCATCAATACCCCAGTTGAAACCGAGCACACCGGTGGACTCATGGGCCTGAAGCCGCTGCGTCTCTGGCGAGGTCGCCAGAACAGATGGCTTGGAAGAGCTGTCGAAGAACACCAGCAACGATACCGTGCCCTTCACAGAACAGAGGACGGCCCAGTCCGATGAGCCCGCGCGCTGAAAGCTTCCGTGCACCACGTTTTCAGGCTGATGAGCCTGGTAAGTCTGCGGGATGAGACAGCCGCGCTGGTTGAGTTCATTTGCGACGGCGTCGGGAAGGTCGGGAAAGGACGAAGACGGCAGATGGCGCACGACGTATTGCCGCGTCTGTCCGCGAAGCGTGACTTCGCCGGTTGTGACCAGCGACTGCAATGCAGCCTCAGGTTCCTGAGCCGCCGCACACACACACACGAATAGCATCAGCAGCATCGATCGCGATCTGCGGACGTTTCTAAGCATGGCGGAGTCTCAAAAAGAAGGGTATGCCTCAGCGCACCCGGAGTGCAAATAGCTCTAGTGCCGCTTGCGGTACTGTCCGCGCTTGGACGGCAGGATCTCCACGTCATCAACCGTATCCCAGCGGCTCACGCGAGGCGCCTTCACCGGGCGCCTTACATCCGATTCGCGTTCCGCGGGTTCGTTGGGAGTGACGCGCGGCGGAATGATCTCTGGCCGAGCCACGACCTCGGGAAGGAGCGCTCTGCTCGCCGCGGCTGTCGAAGCAGGCGCCTCGGGCTGCGCAAAAATGGGGCGCTCGGCTGGCCTTTCGACATCGGCCGGCAGCTCCAGATGAGCCCTATGCGCTTCAAGTTCCTTGCGCAGATTCTTGACCCCTAGCGAGGTCATGAGCGAGCGCAATCCACTCAGGCGAGAGACTGCAATTGAACCCGTCCGTTCCGATTCTGCTTCGAAGGCTCCCGCGGCCACCGCGACGGGCTCGGGGACGGGCGCCAGCACCATGGTTGCACTGCTCGTGATGCGCTCGGGCGCTACTGTCGCCGGCTGCTCGGCGATAGGCGGCTGATGGTTGCCGCCCCAATATGCGTCGTGAGCAGCGGTTGCCGCGCTGTAGTCCCAAAGGTTGGTGCTCTCTACAGCCGGATCGATCACTGCCTCTTCGACTGCCACTGCGGCCTGAACAGGCTCGTATTCCAGCTCGGGCATGGGTTCATTCAGCACTGGTTTCCGTTCTGGAAATAGCAGATCCGGTGTCATCGCCTCTTGCTTGCTCTCGACCGCAGGTGCGAATCGCACTGTCTGGCGTCCGCGCATAGGAAGGGCGACCTGCGCGCGAAACGGCGAATTTGCCGCCGGGCGCTCCCGTTGGGCGAGCTTTTCTTCAGGCTTGTCGAGTTCTTCAATCCGGTTGACAGGTTCCTCTGGCTCCGGTGCGGCGCTCGGCTCGGAAACCGTCGCGGGAACCTCCGCAGCAGCAGCAGCGAGTTCAACGACTGTCTCTTCGGCAGCCATCTCCATCCGCGGAGCGATATACGCGGGCGTATACGAGGGCAGCCCCCAGCGTTCTGCCGGAGCGACTTCGGTCCTGGCGGCCGCGGGAACTACAGGCTCGGCGACCGGCTCAGGCGTCCGCACCACCATTTTCGGTTCGGCGACCGGTGCTGCAGTCGGCACCGGTACCGGAGATTCAACAACCTGCTGCGTCTCCATGTCGGCGACATTCTCATGCGCGGGTGCCGCGGGTTGCGGCTGCTCTGGAGCGATCCGCAGAGGCTGAACTTCCTGAACGCTCTGGGCCCAAGTCTCCTTTACAGGAGCTGGACGTGTCGAAACGGCCTCGGCCTGCCGCGCCTGGGCACGCAGATGGCTCTCCACCGCGGCCACTGACTCACGAAAACCCGCGTTAGCATTCTTCAGCGAGATCCGGTTCAGCACAAAGCCGACCGATGAGACTTCAAGCCTTTGCAATGTCTGCGCCACCTCGCGCAGTTGCGCCTTCGTGGTCACACCCGATTCGATCACCACAATCGCTGAATCGACGAATCGCGCCAGATACTCCGTCTCGCCTGAAACCAGCAGCGGCGCAGTGTCCGTGACAACGACGCTGTCCTCTCCGGCTTCCTCGTTCATCTGCTGCAGCAGAGCTGTGGAGCGGCTTCCGCGTGGCGCGTGCACCAGTCCGGTCCCGTGATTACCTCCTGGTTCTCCGAGGCGAGCCTGCGGAGCGCCGACGGTATCCACCAGCACGGTCTCACGGCCCATGGCTTGAAGCATGCCGCTCACGTGGGTCGACACGGTGGTCACGCCAGCGCCCGTGGTAATGCCGGTCACGATGCAGCTGTTCAGCATGCCCTGCTGATGCGCGTGCTCCACTGCCGCGGCCAGCCGCAGCATGTACTCCTCGGCGACTCCTGCGCCTACTTCGGACATATCTGGAATCTGCGCCATGGGCGCGAACCCGAGCACCCGCTCCACGTCTTGCGCGATATAGATGCGCTTGTCGAAGTTGTGCGCGATCAGCGCGCTTGCCAGGGCGAGCATCAGCCCGGCAAGAATCACAATGAAGCCGTTGCGCAACACCTTCGCACGCGCTGCGTGCAAAGGCGGCAGCGCGGTCGATGCCAGGTAAACCGCACCCGGCGAGCTGTTTTCCATGGTCAGGTTGCGGTATTGCTCATCGACCGCCGTGAAACGGTTCTGCAAGCGCTGGATGTCGGTTTCTAGCTCATTCAATCGCTGCATCCGCGGCGCTGCGGTGCCGGCCGCTCCCGTCAACTGGCCGAGACGGCCATTCAGCCGCGCTTCTACGCTCGAGGTGCGTTCCAGATCGTTCTTCAGCTTCTGCGATATCTGTGCCGATGCCTTCGCGCGCAATTCGTGCGACATCGACTCGAGCGATGCATTGATCTTGGCCAGTTCTTCCGCATCCTGCTTGTACTGCGGATGATTCGGCGTCAGGTTCGCCATCTGCGAGATGAGATCGGAACGCCGCTTGTTGAGCGCCGTCTTCATGCTCACCAAACCCGGATCGGCCGCCACGATCTCGTCGGCCTCGGCATCAAGCGCCGCGTTAGTGGCGCCTTTGCCTGACAGCGCGGTCAGCTTCGCTGCAGCCTCATCATTCGCGGTACGAGCCTTCACCAGTTCGGCGCGCGTCTGCGCAATCTGGTCGTCGATCGGATCAGGCGTCGCTCCGCTCACAGCGGCCACGCCCAGCTGGCGGTTCAGCGATTCCTGCTCGGTGCGGTCGCTGCCCAGTTCCTTCAGAATGCGGTCGCGCTCTTCCTTAAGCAATTCGATTCGCTGCGGATCGCCCGCTCTCTGTTCGCGCGTGGCGCTGTCGATGTAACTTGCGGCAACCGCATTGGCAATCTGCGCGGCCTCTTCCCTGCTGCCCGCCGTAGACTCGATCTGCACTTCATACGCGGAGCCGACTCGCGTCACTTCCACCGCGCTGCCCAGCCGGTCCGCAGCGGCCTGCTCGCTCTCACGCGAACCCTGCCAGCCCGGCAACTGCTTCAACGCGGCAGCCAGCACGTCAGGCCGCGTCACGTCATGAACCTGCTGCTGGATGTACGACTCATAGGTGTTCGCGTCGTAAGGCCACTGCTGCGCCTGCCCGCTCTCGATGACCTTATGCGGCGACGGCTGCACATACACCAGCGCCTGCGCCTTATAGGTGTTCCAGCGCTTCGCCATGTACCCCGCGGAAAGCGCCAGGAACGTGAAGAAGATGCCCATCGCCAGCTTGCGATGCATCTGCAGGCTGCGCACAAAATCGAGATGGAAGAACATCCCCTGCGGTCCCGCGGCAGGCATGCGACGCACCGTTGCCGCCGAAGCCTGCGGATTGGGCGCGGCGGCCTGGAACTCCGAATTGTCGCGGAGACTCTTCAAAACGCTCCGTTCACCGCGGCCAGGGTCGCCAGCGAAGTCAGCGGACTGAGCCGCTCCAGGAAATACGTCGCACGATAGAACCCGCTCACAGGCACATAGACGATATCGCCCGGATGCAGCGTGATCTCCATCGATTTCGACGAGCTCAGAAGATCCTTGAATTTGAGGCTGCGCGATGCGCCGGTCTTCGTGTCCACAATCTGCACATGCGGATCGCCGCCGGCCTTTTCCGTGATGCCGCCTGCCAGGGCGAGCACGCTCGACAACGTTGAGGTGCTGTTCAGCTCGACGGGGCCGGGATGATTGACTTCACCCATAACCGACACGAACCGGTCTGACGGATCGGGCACGTAGACCACGTCATCGCGCCGAAGCCTGATGTCGGCCAGCGGATTACCTGAATCGACCAGTTGACGCAGCTGCACCCACATGACTTTATCGCTGCCGCGATAGATGGCGCACTGATCGGGAATCTGGGGCCGCTTCAGCGGTCCAACCAGCGGCAGACCGCCGCGGGTGATCGCCTCCAGCAGCGTGGGCGCGCCGTCGAACACAACGGGGCCAGGATGATCCACCGCGCCCAGCACCAGCACCCGGTTCGCCGTGTACTTGGTTACCGTGACCAACACACTGAGATTTGCGTAGTAGGGCGCCAGCGCCGCTTCAACCTTTTTTGCGGCGCCGCTGCGCGTCTCCCCGGCAAGCATCACCTCGCCCGCCAACGGCAGCGTAATGCGGCCATCGGGGCCCACCACCTGCTTGGCCTGCAGTTCGGGGCGCCCGGAAAAATCAACCTGAATCTCATCGCCGCGACCGAGCTGATACTCCTCATCGGCGGCCGGCTCGAACTTGCGCAACGCATCCAGCGGATTCGGCTTAAGTGCAGGATTCTGGGGCTCGGACGCAGCTTGTGCCGGCGCCTGTGACCAAGCCGCAGATACACCCATCGCGCTCGCAAAAAGCACGCTGAGACACGACTTGAAAATCCGCCCGTTCAACTTTGTTCCGCTTTCCTCGATACAGCTTGCTCGCCCGGTTTCCAGGTCCGTACAGCCGTTTTTTGAACTGGCTCCTCTGGAACGGCTCGCCCGAATCATAAGGGGGTGAAGGCGCGCGACTCCTGATGGCGGAAGTGCCATGCTCACAAGCTTATGAGCGGAAAGGCAAATTCTGAATCCCACAAAGGGGGCGCGAAGGCTGTGCCGATTGGTAACCAGAAGTAATCGAAATCTATAGGTAGACAGCCTCTGTCGTCCCCCGGGAGAAAACAAGGCGAAGCTCCGTGGCCGCCGCTATTGCGCAATCGCCCAGGCAAGCCCGTCCGGATTTCCACCCGCATCGATGTGACCCACCACCTCAAGAGTCTTCAGGTCGATTACCGCAACATAATTGTCCGGCGTGCACGCCACATACGCGCGAGCCCCATCCGGCTGCATCTGGATGCCCGCCGCACCCTTGCCGATCGGCACCCGCTTCACCACCTGGTGCGAGGCGGCATCGATCACGACGAGATCGCCGCTTCCCAGCATCGAGACCAGGACCCGCTTTCCATCCGGGGTGAACTTCAGCCGGTTTGCCGATTTCACGTTCACGTC
The DNA here is from genome assembly GCF_025264625.1 of Occallatibacter riparius. NCBI lineage: Bacteria > Pseudomonadati > Acidobacteriota > Terriglobia > Terriglobales > Acidobacteriaceae > Occallatibacter > Occallatibacter riparius. Next base: position 2,888,838 of record NZ_CP093313.1, on the reverse strand, counting down.
CAGAGTGGCGGTCACGCGCTTCGCATCCAGATCGATGACTGAGACGGTACCGTCGCCGGCGTTGGCAATCCAAGCCTGCTTGCCGCCCGGCGAGACATCAAAGCCTTCATCTCGAGTGCCCACAGGAATGACAGTCGGGTTCCAGTCGCCACCCGGCGGGAGAATCGCGCCCCGAGGAAATCCCGGCGGAGGAGGTGGCCCACCCGGCGCTCCTGCCATTCCGGGGCCGCCCGGCGGCGGGCCACCTTTGGCCTCTACAAAGTCGAGAACGCTGACCGTCCCCGCGTTCACATTCGTGGTCACGATGCGCTTTGCGCCGGGAAGGACATAGAGCATGTGGGTGCGATTCTGCCCGGTGCCCAGAATCCAGTCGACCTTACCGGTCTGCGGATCGTAGCTGCCGATGCACTTGTTCACCTCGGCCGTGAACCAAAGCTTGCCATCCGCAAACGCCAAACCGTGCGGCCCGCGCAGGGGAGTCAGGTCGATCACCTTCTCCTGCTTCTTGCTCACCAGGTCTATCACCGTGATGGTGTGGAAGCGGCCAAATCCGTAATTCGACACGTAGGCCGCACGCCCATCCGCAGACGCGACAATCTCGTGTGGATCCTCGCCGACCGGAGCTTTGCCCAGCACCTTTAGCGTTGCCGGATCGACGATCGCTACGGTGTGGTCCTGCTTGGAAAGCACGAGAAGAGATGCGGATCCGCCGGCCTGGGCGGACGCTGAAATCGTGAGGGAAAGCACAGCAAGAAGAAACACGGGGACTTGCAAGCGCACGTTCGGCCTCCGCGATCAGACTAAACGAGTGCGGCGGAGAAGCTGTGCAGGAAATCTAAACGTATTGCTGCCGTTCGCGCTGATAATCCTCGTCGGTAGGCTGGCTGGGCCGAGGCGAGGTGGGTTGGCGAAGCGAGCTGATCACGGCCTTGGCCGCAGCCAGAATGCCTGAGGCTTGCCGCGCGGGGGCGTTCACGGCGCTGTTGAGGAAATGGCTCGCGCGCTCCACTCCATTGAGAGCGGTGTCGGTCATCTGCGCCACGCGCTCCGCCTGCTGTCGGAATCTCTCCGCAATCTCATCGGCTGACGTGGTAAGTCGCGAAGTTTCCTCCCGCGCCATGCGGGTGATGTCGGAAAGATCAGTCGCCGCCGCCTCGAGCTTGGGCTCCAGGCGAACAATAAGGGATTTGGTCTGCTGCAGCACTTCCGCAGTGGATGCAAGAACCGGAAGAACTTTTTCTTCCATCTCTTGGCCGTACTCTCTGGCTTGCTTGACAGCCTTGCTCATGCCGATAGCCAGGCCAGCCAGAACGCCAATGTGGAGCAACACCGACACTCCGAAAATAGCGACCATCACGATCAGAATGGTATCCAGGTGTTGCATGTCCATAAATGTGCCTCACAAGGCAAAACGCCACGTTCTCGGTCGATTTTTATAGCGCAGGAACCGCCAAACGTGCTTCGAGGGCATCGTCTGGCGGGATCCTGGTTCGATGAAGGTGATCAAGTGCTAAGGCTGGTCTAAACGCCAGCGCCACCGGTCGAAGAGGCCGGCGTACCGGAGTTGCCCGAGCCCGAACCGAAGGCGCCGCTGCCGGAACCGCTCGTCGAGGTGGCCGTTGACGTTGCGGAGCGAAATGCCTGCTTGCCCGCATCCACCGCTTCAGAGACGCGCCGCGACTGGTCACCTACCAGGCTCTTGCCGCGCTCGACGAACTCTTCCCACTGTGCCCGCCCGCGATCCATCACTTCCCGGCCACGATCCATGTAGTCGCCCATCTGCTCACGGCCCTTATCGACCATGCCGCCGACCTGGTCGGCCACCTGCTTGCTGCGGTTGCGCAGATACTCTGTGCCCTCGCGCGCGCTGTTGGCCAGATCTTCACGGGTTTCGCGGCCGCTCTTGGGTGCGTACAGGATGCCTGCCAGCGCTCCAATGCCCAGGCCCGCCAGAAACCATGCAAGCCCGTTGATGTTGCTGCTTTCTTCCGCCATATGAGATCTCCCTTCCATAAGCCCGTAATTTGCTAAGCCCGAAGGATGCCGGGGCCTTGCCTAAGAGTCTCAATCTTACAGCAATTCGGCGGCCGCGGAATCAACGGTTCAAAGCACAGACAGGCACCTCGGGCTGCGTTCGTGCCTGTCTCGCCTTCTCCGGGTTTGGACGCCGCTTTATGAAGGGGAGTTGCAAACGGTCCCGCGCTGGGGCTTTGGCGATGTTATTTCCCGATGAGACTATGCGCCACGGCATCCAGAACGCCGTTCAGGAAGTTGATGGACTCAGGCGCTGAGTAGCGCCGGCCGATCTCCAGGGCCTCATTGATCACGATAGGGAAAGGAGTGCCCTTGAAACCAATCATCTCGCCAATGGCCATGCGGAGCAGATTGCGGTCGACCGCCGGCATCCGCTCAAGCCGCCAGTTCTTGGCGTTCGCCGTGATCAGGTCGTCGATTTTCTCCTGGTTCAGCGTGGCCACGCGGAACAGGTCTTCGGCAAAGCCCTTCACCTCGGCCTCCACCTCATCGCCCGCCTTCCAGAACGTGGCGCGCACCTGATCCGGGGACTGCTTACCCATGTCCTGCTGGAAAAGCATCTGCATGGCGAGTTCGCGCGACTTCCTTCGCGTGCCAGCCGTCATGCGCTCGCTCCCTCTAGCAGTTTGCGGCGCAGGCTCACCATCTCGATGGCTGCGGCCGCGGCTTCAAAGCCCTTGTTTCCAGCCTTGATGCCGGCACGATTCAGCGCCTGCTCGAGAGTCTCGCAGGTAAGCACGCCGAAGCTGTGCGGAATTCCCGTTTCCTGCTGCGACTGCCCAATGCCGCGCGACACTTCGTTGTAAATCGCTTCGTAGTGTGCCGTCTCACCGCGCAACAGGCATCCCAGCGTGACGATAGCATCGAGTGCTACGGTCCCGCCCGCGGCCTGGTTGGCGAGCGTACGAGCCGCGGACGGAATCTCCCATGCCCCGGGCACGCGAACGATGGTGATGTCGCCACGCCGCGCGCCACTGCGCAGCAATGCGTCCAGCGCGCCCTCAAGCAGGCGATCCGTGATGACCGCGTTCCAGCGCGCAACCACGATGGCAAACCGCATGCCTTCGGCGCTGAGATCGCCTTCAAGGGCAACGGGCTTGCCCTTCAATGGATCGTCCCATGCCCAGAACGAAAAGCTCTGGCCCGGTTCAATCTCCACCGTGAAGTAGTGCGACTTCCAATGCGTGCTGCTGATCGGCGAGAGTGCCTTCTCCGCGTCGAGCCCTTCCGATTCGAGCCAGCGCGTGGCAGCCTGGAGCACCGTATCGAGCGAAGTCACTTCGATGGCGATAGGCGCGAACTGCGGCATGCTGCCATCCACCAATTCGAGATTTCCTACTGGAGCCAGGAACGATGCACCCTGCCCTCCAGGCTCCTCCCATCCACGGCCGGGCTCGAATCCCAGCGCCGCAAAGAACCCGGCTAATCGGTCGTAGCTGCTTCGATTCGCCGTGGGACGAATGAAGGAAATCCCTTTGATCATGATTCGATTCTATCGTGCTGAGTTGCCGCAACCGAGGCGCACCGGCGCCGGTCTGCGGCGCCCGGATCAGCTCATTGCAGAGTGGTTACAAAAGCATGAAGGCCGGCACGTGGCCGGCCTTCCTTGCTTGAATTTAGCCGCTGCTTACGTGGTGGAACGCGGCTTCACCCAGATTGCTGTCGCAGGAACCACGCTCGGCGACGGATTCGTGACCTTGCAGCCCGGATCTGCTCCGGGCGTGCAAGCAGGAAGATTCGGGCTGATCTGCTGCGTGTCCTTCAGCGTGGTGGTATCGATGTAGTGGATCATGTTGTCTCCCGACGTCGACACGAAGAACAACGTGTTGTCGGGGCTGAATGCGCCGCCCACCGGGGCAGTCACGGCCGAATTTCCAGTCAGCGTGAGATAACCCACCGTTCCCAGCCCGGACGTGCCGTCGACACTCTGCGTGTAGTAGGGCAGCGGAGCGCCAGCGGTTGAGCCTTGATACAAAACGAAGCTGAGGCTGTTTCCTGCCACAGCCACGCCCTGCTTCACCGCCGCCGGCGAGGTCACAATTGCATTTACCGCCGTGGCATTCACATTCAGCGTCTGCGGGGGGTTCAGCGTGGAATCGATCATCAGTGGATTAAGCTGATTGCCCGCGCTGGGGCACTCCGTCGACGGAATCCTCACGGCAATATCCGAGAACGAAATTGGTCCCGGGCCTGAACCTGCCAGCGCGGCGCCGAGAATGTGGCCTCCGTCCGCGGTGGCGGCCAGAACATCAGTATCAACACTCACCGAGTCGCCCTGTGGATAGAAGGTCATGTTGGCGTAGGCGCCCGCGGTGCCTTGCGGACACCAGGTATGGGCAACCGTCGGGTTGCCGCTCATGTACGCGCCGACGCCCGGAATAGTAATCGCAAGATTCTGCGGACCTGCTGTGCCGCCCGAAGTCGACAGAGGATACGACGTCCAGCCGGTGTTCGCGTTGTATACGTAAAGCGTGTTGGTGTGGCCGGTCACGCCATTCTGGTTCGCCGATGTACTGTCAGTCACATACAGCGTCTTGCCGTCGGGAGTCCAGTTGGCTGCCGTGCCAAGGCCTCCAAAGCTCGAGACACTAGAACCATTGCTGGCCGCGAGATAAAAGACCTGCCGCACAGGGTCATTGACAAGAACCTGCGAGCCGTTGGGGCTGACCGCCAGAACCACGCCGGGTAACGACGGATACTCCGCCGCCTTGCTGTTGTTCGCCGTGCTGTAGACCATCAGCTCATGCGAAGAGCCGAAATAGATGCTGACGCCTGCGCGGTCCATGATCATGGAGTTAGGCACGTAAGGCAGGCGCACAGTCGAACCGATCGTCCCGCTCAACAACTGCACCGGAACAAAGTACTGCGAGTACCCGGGTGCGCCGTACCAGACATACGCGCTGGCTGTTCCCGGCACAGTGACTTCCACCGGGTTGCTGGAAATCGAGAGGCCCGTACCGTTGACGCCGATCTGGTTGATGGGGGCCGGATTGCAGGTTCCCGGTTGGCACACGGCATAAAGAGCCGAAGCGCCGGGGAAGGTCGCATTGATCGCGCCGCCGCTCGTGGCTGAAATGTTCAGCGGGTTCGTCGACTGGTAGTCGAGCGTCAGACCGGTAATCGGCTTGCCGTTGGTATCGAGCACGGTAGTGACCATGTTCTGGGTCACACCCTGGGTCACCGTGGCGCTTGTCTTTCCGTTCAGCGTTACCGAGATCGAAGCAGGAGGGCAGGTGGAGAAATATCCGGCCGACGAGCCCGATCCGGCGATGGAAGCCGTGATCGCCGTTGTTCCGGGATTCACCGCAGTGATCTGGTTGGTCTCAGGATTGATGGTAGCGACGCCCGCGCTGCCCACCGAGTAGCTCAGCGTTCCGATGGAGTTGGAGCAGCTCGGCACCGATGTCACGCCAGCCGGCAACGGGCAGGCATATTTGTCCGCGGTAATCGAGGAGGGTGCGCACATAAGCACCTGCTTGCCGTTCGCCACGTAGCACGCCTGCGCGTCCAAGTGTTCCTGCTCGGTCTGAGACAGACATTGCGATGGGCCCACTAGTGATATCGATGTGACTGGTGCGTGCACATAGACACTTACCGGATTTGACACCACCGCCTGCGCTGAAGCAGTAACGTGAACCGAGCCGAACGGCAGCCCACCTGAAGTCGGAAGGGGACTGGGATAGTTGCAGATGGTGTAGTCCGCAATGCCGCCGCCCGAGTTGCGGTTCCACGTGCCGGCGCACATATTGCCCGAGGGCGAAATATCCACCAGCTGGTTATTGGTGGTGCCGTAGGTATAGCCGGTGACCGACACGGAGGTTCCCTTGCAGGTAGACGCCGTGGGCGCATTGATCTGGCGCGTCTGCCCGAACGCCATAGAAATGCCGGTGTTCTTTGGCTCCAGATTGATCGAGTAGAGATCAGTGACCTTGGCGCCATAGCCGAGACCATTGCAATAATTGCCGGCTGGATTGCGATAGCAGCCGGTGATGGTAATCCCGGCCGGAATTGCCAGGAACAACAGACAGACAAGCGTCAGAAACCGCCGCATGAATCCTCCCCGCTTCACCCTCGACTGCGGCAAAGCGGTCTCACCTGAGAACGTAGAAAAAGAACTGGGAAGGCTCCGCGCCGACACGCTTATACGGCCTGCGGCGGAAACCCGCTCAAGCATCCGGCGCAATCCGACTGGATTTGCCGGCCAATGAGACCTGTTTTCTCCAAAGAAAAGTGTACCAGCCCGTGACCATCTCCCGCCCGTAGAGGGCGGGGGAGGCCAACGCGCTCATTCAATAGACTCCGCACGCGCTTGTAGGCGAGCGCCTTACCGGTTAGCACCTGCCTGGTTTTCGCTCCCTTCTCCGGCAGGCAGATACTTCGCAAACCACTCGACCGCGCGGTCCATGACGTCGCGGCGATGTTCGGGATTGACGAAGCCGTGCCCCTCGTTCGGATAGATCACCAACTGCGTGGGTACATGCTCATCCCTGAGTGCGTGCCAGAACTCATACGACTGCGGCGCGGGACATTCGCCATCGCGATCACCCACCACCACCAGGGTCGGAGTCTTAACGTTTTTGATGAAATTGATGGCCGACTCGCGCGCATACACCGCCGGGTCGTCATAGACGCTGGCGCCGAAGTACGGAATCATCCACTGGTCAATTGAGTTCTCGCCGTAGTAGCTCTGCCAGTTCGATATTCCCGCCCCGGCGACCGCCGCCTTGAAGCGATTGGTTTGTGTCACGGCAAACATCGTCATGAACCCGCCATAGCTCCATCCCGTGATGCCCACGCGGTTCGGGTCGACCGGGTACTTCGCCAGCACTGTATCGACACCCTTGAGGATGTCCTGCAGATCGCCGTAGCCGAAGTCCTTGCGGTTGGCCTTGGTGAAGTCCTCACCCTGCCCGAAGCTTCCGCGAGGATTGGGCTCCAGCACGAAGTAGCCCAGAGCCGAAAAGGCAGTCGCGCTCAGGCCGCCGCGTCCGCCCCAGGCCGCCTGCACTGCCGACGCCGGGCCGCCGTGTACCTCGACGATCAGCGGATATCTTTTGTTCGGGTCATAGTCTTTGGGGAGCAGCAGCCAGCCCTGCACCCGGAAGTTGTCATTCTTCCAGCTCAGTGAAACAGCCTTGCCCCATGCCGGCTCCACGCCGTCGTTCAGGTGCGACAACTGCATCACACCATCGAGTCCCGACGACATCACCGTTCCTGGCTTCGCGCCATAGATCTCCGGAGCCTTCTCAAACGTGCTCGCCTCGAAGACGAACATCGAATGGTCCGCAGTGCTCGACAGCGAGTGCGACCACCGGCCGTCACCCACGCTGCCCGGAATGCTGAAGATTGGCGAACCGAACGTCACGGCACCGTCGCCTGTGCGGTCGCCCTGCAAATGCAGCCGGATTAGCTGATTATTTCCTCCGGCCAGTTCGCTTACGAACAAGTAGTCATTGCCGCTCCACTCTACCCACGCGGGAGAGGTCGGTCTGCCGGCGGTGAGATCCCGAGGCGCTCCGCCTTGCGCAGACACGATCCACACGTCGCCGCCGGTTGAGCCCTGATCGCTCATGAGTCCGCCGATGAAGGCGATCGTCTTGCCATCCGGCGACCAGCGCGGCACCGCGATCTGCAACCCATGCAGCGCCCCTGCAACCTCCGCCGGAGCCAGCACTGCCTTTGGTTCGCTGCCGAGCGTCTGCGTATAAAGCTTGGCCACCCACCAGTTGTTCTCGCCCGGCGGAGCAGCCGCAACATACGCGAAACCCTTCGAATCAGGCGCCCAGTCATATTCATACGCGTGCAGATTGGCGGGAGTGGCCAGCGTCGCATCCGCCGGAGTAGCCGCCGCAGCATCGGCATACGCCACGCGCTGCACTTCCACGCCGTCCTCTCCGATGACTCCCGAAGGAAGCTTCATCGCCGCCAGCGCACCCGCCGGTCGAGTCGCGCCCGCCACATAGAGGAACGCGATCTTGCTTCCATCCGGCGAGAAAGCTGCCTCGTGCACGTAGCCTTTCAACTGCGTCAGCCGCTTTGCTGGTGTTCCGTCCACGCGCGACAAATAGAGATCGTGTTGTCCGTCGCTGCTGGCGCAATCCGAGAAGAACGCCAGAGCTTTCGAATCCGGCTCCCAGGTCAGGTCATTCTCGCTGCAATGCTGGTCGGGCTTTGTCGCCGCGGTCACGTGTTGCGTCTTCTTCAGGTCGTCGATCGGAGCTACGAGGATTTCGCCGCCACCGCGGCCGCCCGCAATCCACGCCAGCTGTTTGCCATCCGGCGAAACCGCCACCTGGCCCCCGCCGTGCCCGCGATTCAAACCGCGCAGCACCTCTTCTACATGCGCGCGGTCAACACTCTGAGCACCCGCTGCGCAAACCAGCAAGCCCGCCATTGCCGGGCCCGAAATCACAAGCCGAAAGAGTCTTTCCGCTGAGGGGAAATTCATAGCCGAATGCTATCAAGTCCGCGCGGTACGCCGCTGTCCAGCCATGCCTCGATATAATTTGCGCAACTTTCAGGAGATCCAAAGCATTGCCTGCGAACCGCTCAATACGGAGCATCGGAGTGCCGTCGACGAACGGATCGCGCACCGCCTTTGGCCTGGCGCCGGGGGACTTGCGCACCCTGCGCAGCCTCAACACGCCGGCGCGCATTCAGCGGTTCGTCGACGACATCCAGTACGACTACGCCGACACCGCCCGCTCCCCACATCGCACACTACGTGAGCGCCGCGGCCACTGCCTGGAAGGAGCGCTCATCGCCGCAGCCGCTCTGCGCGTCAACGGCCATCCGCCGCTCGTGATGGACCTCGAAGGCGTTCGCGACGACGACCACGTCGTGGCGCTCTACCGCGAGCACGGCCTCTGGGGAAGCGTCGCCAAGTCAAACTTCGCAGGATTGCGCTTCCGCGCGCCCGTCTACCGCACGCTGCGCGAACTGGCCCTCAGCTACTTCGAGCATTACTACAACCTGCGCGGCGAGCGCACGCTGCGTGCCTACTCCCGCGCTGTGAACCTGGCGCGCCTCGACCGCCTGAACTGGATGACCGCCGAAGAAGACCTCTGGTGCGTGCCGGAGCTGCTCATGGCCGCGCGGCACTATCCGCTGTTCCCGGACAAGGTGGCGCGCAAGCTGCCGCGCCTGGACCGGCGCAGCTTCGAAGCAGGGATGCACGGCCGGGTGGCGCACTGATTCACCGAAATGTTTACTCGTGAGTAAACGTTCTGATCAATGTGACTTGTGTATTTTCGCTTTGTATTCGTTTTTTATTCGCGATAGGGGCGAAAATGGCGAATTTATTGCTTGGAGTAAGGTATTTATTTACAAGGACATGCTCTTCAATTTGGACCAACGCAGCCCGGAATAGAGAATTAAGCCGTTATTTTTCTGGTTAACAAAGCCCGTTCGGTTGTTTAGAGACTTCAGTGTCGGCAATGAACAAACGCATGGGCATAGGTCTCCCTGAGCGATAAGTGTGGGGTAAGTGGGTGAGACGAGGCTGTGTTGGTCATCACAAGTTGCGGTGACCCACAACCAGTTTTCCCTGGTCCCACATCTCCGGACCGAAGAGCCGTCCGGAGATATGGGGCACCCGCATCTCACAGCACGCAAACCCGTATCATGCTGTTCCCGGTTTCTTCCAACCCAGCCACCCGTTGATCCAGTCCCAAGTCCCCGCGATGGTCCTGGTCTTCGGCGGCGCCGGCAAGCTGGCACTCGGATACTTCACCGGCTTCCCGCGATACGTCTCCGCCAACTGCTTGAACACGCGCCCCTGCTCTTTCACGCGGCCGTCATTGGTGAGCAGGCCCAGCGTGTACTCCAGCGGATTGAATTCGAACTTGCGATCCACGTCATGCGAGTCCCAGTAGCTGAACCAGCTCACGCCCTGCTCGATGGCCGCGGTCACAGCCTTCTCCAGCCACTCGGCCTGGCCTTTCTCCGGAAGCGCTTCGATGCACGTGTTGAACTCGCCCGCCCACACTGGCTTGCGCACGTCGCCCGCATAGCTCCGGATCAACGCAGCCATCGCCGCCAGCAGCTTCACGCTGGGCGGATCCATCGCGCCGCCGTACTTCAGCGCCTCGGTCCACCACGGATAACAATGCATCACCGGGAAGCGCGCCGTAGCGAGCGCCTTCTGCGAAAACGTGTCGTCCTCGAACCAGGGATGATGATCGACTCCGTTGACGTGCAGGCCATCAGGCAAGATCGATTGCATCAGCGCGAACATCTTCGCCATCCACGCATCGCCCTCCGCCTGCTTCGCCTTCCAGCAGGTGTTAAGTTCGTTGCCAAAGTCGAAGCCGATGATGTTGGCGTGCGGCTTCATCACGCGCGCCAACTCGCGGATGAATAGCTCCTGCGCATCCCACATTTCCTTCTTTGTATAGAAACCATCACTGAGGCGATTAAACGACGGCAGGAAGTACCAGCCGCTGAGTTGGCCGGTAAACACTGTGACCAGCGCATCCAGTTTGCGCTCGCCCATCAGCGATAAGAGCTGATCCATCCGCTCCAGATGCGCCGTGCTCACCCATTTCGGGTTGGGCTGGAAGAACGGCCAGACGAGCATGATGCGCAGGTGATCCGCGCCCAGCGCGGCGATGGCATCAAGATCGCGCGCAATCGGGCCCGCGTCCCAGTCGTTCCAGCAGAACCACCAATTGCGCGAAGGCGTGTAGTTGACGCCGAAGCGATGGCGATTTAGATCAAGCCCAGGATGATCCACACCCGCTGTTTGCGCGACCAGTCTTTGTCCGAGCAAAACCGCCGCAGTACCCGCTGCGAATTCCCGTCGATTCATGACAACACTGTACGCTGCTCAGCGCGAAGCGAGATGCTCCGGCTGAGTCTCCAGTGTTGCGGCCCGGGCCGCGTCCGGCGCAAACCACTGCTCTATAGGCGAGCGCAGATGGCAATCGGGACACTGCGTGGTGGCGTTCGGCGCGGAGCAAACCGGGCAGGCTCCGCCACTCTCGAATGGATCGAAGCGGCTGGAACACTGGTTGCAAACCCAGCGGGGCCCAAGAAACGGAGCGCTGTGGCAGGAGGGACATGCGGCCCCGGCGCGGCGCGGAGCCTTGGCGGCGCGCAGAAGTGCTCGCGCCTGCGTGAGTCCCCTCCAGCAGCTCATCAGCATGAACACCGCCACCGCGATCATCAAGCCGGAACGCTGCCAGGCCGCCAGTATTAGAACTCCGGCAGCGCCGACGAAGCTCAGAATCGTGGTGATCATCAGGCTGCGACCGCGGCCGACGATGAACCACAGCAGGCAACGCAATATCTGGCCGCCATCCAGCGGATAAATGGGCAGCAAATTGAACAGTAGGAGGATGACGTCAATGCTCAGGAGCATCAGCAGAAAGCGATACGCATCCGGAGTCGTGGTCTCCCATCCACCCCGGTCCGCAAGCATATACGCGCCTCCCAGGATGGGCAGCAAAGCGACATTCACCAGCGGGCCGGCAGCGATGCTCCAGAGAGTAGCGGCAGGCCGCGGTGGAGGCACAACGTGAGCGGCGCCGCCCAGCGGCCACAGCATGATGCGATCGGATCGTCCGCCCACCTGGCGGCACGCCAGCGAGTGCCCGAATTCATGCAGGAGCACGATCACGAAAAGGCCGACATACTCCAGTACATTCCACACAATGGAGGAATAACGGTGCCCCCTGCTTACGATCGCGTACACGGCCACCACAAACCACGACCAATGCAGGTAAACGTCGATTCCAGCGGCCCGAAAGATGCGGGTGGAGCGGCCTATGTTGTTTAGCATGTCGGCAAGAGACTAGCGCACTCGCCTGAAACAGGGGAACGTTACGAAGGTGGTGGCTGGCTCTGTTGACTCCTCCGATGGAGGATTTTCAATCTCACATGCTGTGCCGCAATGGTCAGGATTCTCCGCCAACATTGCCGTCGCCGACGTCGTCATCCCCGCAGCGAAGCAAGCTAAGATCCGCCAGCAGCCCCGTGGATGGCCAGCAGTCGCTCCAGCAGCGACTTCAGCAAGTCGAGGCGCAGGGCGTTCGCGCCGTCGCTCTTAGCATTGGCTGGGTCATCGTGCACTTCGAGAAACAGGCCGTCGACGCCCGCGGCCACCGCGGCACGTGCCAGCAGTGGAATGAACTCCGGCTGCCCGCCGCTCACCCCACCGGCCGCACTGGGCTGCTGCACGCTGTGGGTGCCATCAAAGACTACCGGCGCCTGCTGCCGCATCACCGGCAGCGAGCGGAAATCGACCACCAGCGTGTTGTAGCCGAAGCTGGCACCGCGCTCGGTGAGGAACACGCGTTCATTGCCTGTAGAGCGGACCTTTTCCACCGGATGCGTCATATCCCACGGCGCGACGAACTGCCCCTTCTTGATGTTCACGGCGCGCCCGGTCTTGCCCGCCGCAACAAGCAGATCCGTCTGCCGGCACAGGAATGCCGGGATCTGCAGCACATCCACGGCTTCCGCCGCAATTTCGCAGTGCGATGGCTCGTGGACATCCGTCAGCACCGGCAGCCCAGTGTCCCTGGCGACCTGCCCGAGAATCCTGGTGCCCTCCGCAATGCCGGGTCCGCGAAAGCTTTTCACGCTGGTCCGGTTTGCCTTGTCGTAACTGGCCTTGAAGATATAGGGAATCTTGAGGTCTGAGGCGATGCGCTGGATGGCATCGGCCATCTTGCGCGCATGCGTCTCCGACTCGATCACGCAAGGCCCGGCGATCAGGAACAGCCGGCCCGTCCCCACCTGCACGGGCCCGATTTCAAACGAATGACTCACAACGAAATTCTAGCGTCTGCCGGCCATGGCGCCGTGAACTGAATGACGCGCCGAACAGGTCACCACTGCTTTGCACGATGGTTCCGCGACCACAAAGATTTTTCGAGACATTTCCGCAGAAGTTCGTTTACACTCCAGTCCGATTCAAGGCCCGCTTTCTCATTCGGACAATCTACTTCCTAATTTCGAGCTGTTCCCAGGCTTGTAGATAGCACTACTGTTCCGGCTCTCTGTCACGATCCGGAGTTGGCTCCCACCTAGTGGAGTTGCTTCCCTTCAGTTGTTGTTCGCCTCGGTTCGCATAAAGCCGATAAGGTAAGTCGTCGCGCAACACCGGGCCTTGAGGCAAGCGCCCACGGCTGAATCCGGCACGCGCTCCATTCGAATTCGCCCCCGACAGGAGAAACCTATGAATCGCTCCATCGCCAAATCTATCCCCATGGCATGCACGGGCCTCTGTCTGGCGCTCACGTGGTCTCTGAGCTCCCGCTGCATCACTGCACAATCGCCACAAACCGCAATCACGCTGGATCCGCCTGCCGGGCTCGAAATGCAGGCGCACGCTTTTGACAGCAGAGGCACTCGGCTTCCGGAGGCACCGGCCAACTTCCGCCGGCTGGGCGAAGGCCGCGTGGGCGAAGCCGCAGATGTGCACGCGCTCACATTTCGCTTCACCGCGACAACGAAGCTGACCGGGATCAAATCTACGAAGGATTTCCGGATCGAGCCCGGCGGGAGCTGCGCTCAGGGTACTACCTACCAGGCCAAAAGCACCTGCTCGCTCCTGGTGCGTTTTACGCCGCAAGGCGCCGGAAGCCGGCTCGGTCACATCACCTTGAGCACCAACCTGTCGCCCACCCCGTTTGCCTTCGGCCTGGGCGGATACGGCTACTCTCCCATCATTAGTTTCGTCCCGTCCCAGATCACCACCCTTCCCGGTTCTTATCCCTCCAACGTGGGTCTGCTGAACGGAGCGCAGAACCTGGCGATCGACGGAAGCGACACCTTGTGGGTGTCGGATACCGGGAACAACGTAGTTCGCAATTACGATTCGAGCGCGACCTTCAAGACTCTTGCCTCCGGGTTCTCAGCTCCGTGGGGCATTACGGTGGACACATTCGGACAGGCCTACTTTAGCCGGCCGGCGTCGAATGCACTGCATGAGATCTACGATTACGGCCCGGTTGTCACCATCAGTGGATCGACGACTGGAGCTTGTCCCGCTGCGACGCCCTGCACCCTGAGTTCGCATTTGATTACGAAACCCGGGGAAATGAGCATGGACCCATACAATCACATGTTCTTCACCGAGCAGAGCAGCGGAGGTGCGTTCTCGACGGTACAGCCGGTGCCCGCCAACCTGATCTTTCTCTATGACCCGTTCCCCTATCAGACCGTGACCCAGGGCCCCGCGGCCATGGACGCGAGCGACAACATCTACAGCTTCTGGGGCACCAGCGGAGACTGCGAGATCGTTCAGCAGTCCCTCTACAACGCCGAAAACAATAATCAGGCATTCACCAAGATAGCCGGGGGGCATACCTGCGGCTTCGCCGGCGACAAAGGCCTGGCCGGGAACGCCGAGATCGGCACTTCCATTGGCCAGATCGCGTTTGACACCGCCGGGGACATGTACTTCACCGACTCGGCCAACCAGCGCGTGCGCAGAATCGAATACACCACAGGAGTGATCCGCACCATCGCGGGAAACGGCACTGCGGGGTACACGGGTGACGGCGGACAGTCCACGTTCGCTACCCTTAACGCTCCCACAGGCGTGGGTGTTGATTCCACCGGGAGCGTCTACGTCATCAGCAACTCTGCCTCTTCGGGCTCAGCGCAGGTTATCCGCAAGATCGGGCCCAACGGTTACCTCAATTTCGGCAACCAGTCAAAGGGCACCGGCAGTGGTTCGCTGCAGTTGGCCATTACCAATACCGGAAACAGCACCCTGGTACTCTCCGGCAACTACATCATGTGGGGGAATAACACCTCGGATTTCAAAGTTCTTTCGATCGCAACGACTTGTCCTCTCACCACCGGAGGCACCCTATATGCGGGTCAAACGTGCTACGTAGGATTTCAGTTCACACCCACAGCCACTGGCAGCCGGTCCGCGGTCTTCCGCCTGCTAGGCAACACGGTGAGCGGGACAAGTGACGCAATCCTAATTGGCAACGGGACGCTACCCGTACCGACATTGGCGATCACCTCTCCGACGAACGGCGCCTCGTTTACATCGGGTACCCCTGTCACCCTCAGCGCCAGCGTGACATCAACCTCAGGATCGCAGCCTACCGGCACGGTGCAGTTCAAGGTAGACGGCGCAAACTTTGGTGGACCCGTGACCCTTTCAGGAACCGGCACCGCCTCGACCAGCGTGACCGGATTGACACAAACCACCCACTCGCTTGCTGCAACCTACAACGGCGACGCCAACTACGCCGCCACTGGTCCGGTCAGCGTAAGTATTGTGGTGACGGCGGTGAAGATCGGCGCGTCTGTCTCGCTTTCGCCCACCGCGAGCACCAGCGGATGCGCTCCGATGCAGTTTGCGGTCGCGGTTACAAGCACATCGAGCACTCTGCCTACTGGCCAGGTCTCTATCCTCGACGGCACCCGGACCCTTGCTACCGGCACGCTCAGCAATGGAAAGATAACATTGTCCACGCCGCATCTGGGCCCCGGCTCGCATTCTCTTACAGCCCATTACGGAGGCGACGCGCACTACCTCGCAAGTGACTCAGGCCCATTGGTTGAAGCGGGCGGAGCAGCGGTTTCCTGCCAGCCCATACTGCCCGGCAGGGGATTCCTGGGCGGTATCCCGGTCATTTAGTATCCCGCTCGTTGAGAAAACGGAGCGGCGGGCAAGCCCGCCGCTCCGTTTTCTTGCTCTCTGCTAGAGGCTATTACGCTCACACGCCCACAGGTAGCGTCATCTAGACGCACGCGAATCCGCCGAGCCTGCTGCGCTTCAACTCAGACGGTATGATTCCGCGCCCATTGCGCCAGTGCGCGATCGAGCGCCTGCAATGGTGTAGCGCCGGGCACGCTCTCCTGCGGATGCAATACACCGCGCTGAGCCAGACCACGGCAGTAACTGAGGTATTCCTCGTAGAATTTGATGTCTTGGCGACGCTGCCCCAACGCCTCAAGATCCTCTATGTTGAGCTCGATATAGCGCTCGGGAAAGATCACCGCCAGAATCGACGACGCCATCGGCACATCCACTCCGTGCAGTTCCAGCAGAGCCTTCATCGCCTGCTCGGTATTCGCTTCAGGAGAAGCCGCAACTTCCAGCGCACGCCTGATCCGCAGACTCCCGTTGCCAATCAGGTAGTGCACCAGCCGCTCTGACTTCCAGCGAACGATCGCCTCAAGATTGACCAGCGTGTATTCGCCGTTGCGGATGGAAGCTCCGGCCTCGAAAGCCTCGACTTCTAGTTGCCGCTCCCGATTACAGGACTTCTGCCAATACTCTTCTGCGAGATTTTGCAGCTCGCCTTCCGCGGGCTGAAGCTCAAATTGGGCGGTCATGCGTACCCTCCTTTACCCGGAAAAACGCAGCAAAGCTAGGCCCCATGAAAAAGGCTTGTCAATGGAGAAATGCGTTTGACACACGGCAATGTGATGGCTGTCACAGGGCGGACGAGGATCATTTTCCATAAAGACATAAATGTGCGACTATGTATTTATGCGCACCACCATCGATATCCCCGACGAGACCTACCGCGAACTTAAAGTGAAGGCGGCGCGCGAGGGAAAAACCTTCCGCGAGATAGCCTTACGAGCGATCAAACGCGAGCTCGAGATTGTTGGAGGTGAACCGGCAGAAAAGTTCGAAATTCCGGTGATTCGCTCCAGGAATCCCGGCACACTTGACCTGACAAACGAGCAAATCGATGAGCTTACAGCTTTTACCTGATGTAAACGTCTGGGTGGCGCTCAACCATGAGATTCACCTTCATCATCGGGCGGCGCATTCATGGTTTGGCGCACTCGACGAGAGAAGCATGTTGATCTTCTGCCGCCAGACACAGATCGGATTTCTTCGTCTGCTGTCGACGGAGACTTTGATGAAGGCCGAAGTGCTTACGCAGCGGGAGTGCTGGCAACTCTACACAAAGTGGATTGAAGGCGGACGAGCCTCATGCTGGAATGAACCGCCAGGGCTGGAGCGCAACTTCTACTCGCGGACAGTGACGGAACAGCGCTCGCCAAAGGTTTGGCAGGATGCATACCTGGCAGCCTTTGCAGAAACCGCCGGTCTAACCCTGGTCACATTCGACAAGGCCCTCGCCGGAAAAGCCAAAGGTGCGATCCTGCTGAATTAGCTGCGGCCGTCCCACACAGGCCGCTACTGAATCGTCTCGATCGCCAGTGTGCCCTGCTCCTGCCGCGCGCCGCGGTTCTTGTAGCTGGCCACAATGAACTCCCGGAACAGCGGATGCGGCTCCAGCGGCTTCGACTTGAACTCGGGGTGGAACTGGCAGCCCAGGAAGTATGGATGCCCCGGAATTTCGACGATTTCGACGTAAGTCTGGTCCGGCGTCGACCCGCTGATCCGCAGTCCTGCTCCCGTCAGCAGCGCCTCATACTCGCGGTTGAACTCATAGCGATGGCGGTGGCGCTCGCTGATTTCAGTAGCGCCGCCGTAAGCGGTTGAAGCCAGCGAACCTTCCTGCATGATGCAGGTCCAGGCGCCCAGCCGCATTGTTCCGCCCATCTCTTCCACGCCCAGCAGCTCGCGCAGCTTGTAAATAACGCGATGCTGGGTGGCGGGGTCGAACTCGCTCGAGTTGGCATCCTTCAAGCCGCACACGTTGCGCGCGAATTCAATGCACGCCGTCTGCATGCCCAGGCAAATCCCGAAATAGGGCACCTGCTTCTCACGTGCATAGCGAATGGCATTGAGCATCCCCTCGATGCCGCGCTTGCCAAACCCGCCCGGAACAAGAATACCGTCGTAGCCGGCGAGCTGCTCTTCGAAGCTGCGATCCTCCGGCGTCTTCGATTCCAACCCTTCGGCCTCGATCCAGGTGATATTCAGTTTCAGGTTCTGCGACATCGCCCCATGGGTCAGGGCTTCCTTCAGAGACTTATAGCTGTCCTCGTACTCCACGTACTTGCCCACGATGGCGATGTTCACATCGTCCTTGGGGTGATGCACGCGGTGCGCAAGATCCTTCCACCGGCTCAGGTCAGCTTCAGGGGCACACTTGTGCAGATACTTGAGGATCAGGCTATCGAGCCCTTCCGCCGCAAAGTTCAGCGGAACTTCATAAATCGAAGGCACCGTCGTCGCACCGATCACAGCCTTCTCTTCGACGTTGCAGAACGCGGCGATCTTTTGTCTCATCTCGCGCCCCAGGTTACGATCGCTGCGGCAGAGCAGCACATCCGCCTGAATCCCGATGCTCAGCAGTTCCTTCACCGAGTGCTGCGTCGGCTTGGTCTTCAGCTCCTGCGCGGCTGCGATCCACGGAACCAGCGTCAGATGCACGAAAACCGTATTCTCACGGCCGAGTTCCTGCCGCATTTGGCGAATGGCTTCCAGGAACGGCAGCGATTCGATATCGCCCACCGTGCCGCCGATTTCCACGATCGTCACGTCCGCCCCGTTCGCCGAGACCTTGCGCATCGCGTTCTTGATTTCGTTCGTCACGTGCGGAATGACCTGCACGGTCTTGCCGAGATAATCCCCGCGCCGCTCCTTCAGAATGATCTGCTCGTAAATGCGCCCCGTGGTCAGGTTGTTGTCACGCGAGAGAGGCGCGTGCGTGAAGCGCTCGTAATGTCCCAAGTCGAGGTCCGTCTCCGCGCCATCGTCGGTCACAAAAACCTCGCCGTGCTGGAATGGCGACATGGTCCCCGGATCGACGTTGAGGTACGGATCGAACTTCATCATGTTCACGCGGAGGCCGCGGCTCTCGAGCAGGCAGCCGATCGAAGCGGCCGCAAGACCCTTGCCTAAACTGGACACAACTCCACCCGTCACAAAGACATACTTTGCCGACATCGATGCAACCTCTTCACTTAAATGTTGGGCTTGGGAATACCTGGTGGGCACAATCAAGTATGACAGAACCGGGGTGTGGAAGGAAATAACGATTGCACCGGGAAAAGTGCAAAAAAACAAACAACTCGCCTAACTCTCCGTAACCTGTCGGATGCTTTGATCCAGCGTTGCTCGACGCTCCTCGGACGCCGCTTTACAGACTGGCAAAAATACGCGTTCCGGACACACACAAACCGATTTACCGTTGCGCCAGCCAAAGATCCTGGAGGGGTTCGTATGTCCAAGAAGATGCTGACATTCTCCGCAGTTCTATGCCTGGCGCTATCCCTCGCCGGCCGCGACGCTAAAGCGCAGAACGAGTCGTACACCGCGATTGCCCAAACCGCTGGCAGCACCGGCGCTCAGCAGGTGCAGTTGAACTTCACCATCACCACCTGGGCCTCACAGGACGATATCAAGCGTCTCGGCAGCATTCTCAAGGACAAGGGTCAGGATGCCCTGGTTGAGGAGTTGCTGAAACTGGACGCCGGCCGCATCAGCACGGTGGGCAACACTGGCAACCAGATCGCAGTGGCCGAGAAGTGGCAGAACGGCGACAAGACCGTTATCACCATGATCTCCGCGCGCCGCATGTCGGGCTTCGAGATGAAGCAGCGGGGCGTGTCCACGGGATATCCGCTGGCGTTCCTCCAGGTCACAGTCGACTCCAAGGGCGAGGGAACGGGCAAGCTGGTCGCGGCCGCCAAGGTTACCTACGACAAGAAGGGTGATACCTTCCGCCTCGAGCCCCATGGACAGGGCGCAACTCCCGTTACGGAAGTCAAACCGCAGAAATAGTCAGTGGCACTGGGCAAGTATGGTGATAGGGATCACATGCTGAATCCACGGTGACGACCATACTTGCTTCAGTTTCATGAAACGGCTTGCCCAGTTCGTCGTGCTTTTCGCCGCAGTCCTCATGGTGGCGCAGCCGGCCCTTGGGTATCTGTCTTGCAGCCTGGGGGCATGTTCAGGCAGTACTTGCCCCGCCGCGTGCTGCGGCGACATGCCGGATATGCCGGGCATGATCCACGGCGCCTCGATGCACTCAGGCATGAGCTGCAGCAGCATGATGGAGGCGCTGCCCGCCAACTCCGGATGCGGGCAGCCGTTGCCGTCGACGGTCGTCATCACGCGAGAAGCATTGATCGCCGGGCAGCACACCCTGGAAGACGGAATTCCGGTCTTTGTCTCTCTTCCCGCCTTCACGCCGCCGGTGTCGACACGTGCTGGCAGCGTTTCGCTTCATCCTGCGTTTGGCGACCGCGCGCCCGTGGATCGCGGTGTCCTCTTCCAGGTGTTTCGCATCTAAATCCTCCTTGCGGACTGCCGAGTTCTGCCTGGGCTCCCGCCCCGGCGTGCCTCTACTCTCAGCCCCGATTCGCAAGGAGAATCATCATGTTCCGCAATCTTTTCATCGTTTCCGCCGTTCTGTTTGCCGCCCTTTTCGTATCCGCGCAAACGCCTGTAAGCCAGCTCGCCACCGAGCACCTCTCCGCAAAGCAGCTCAACGCGCTGGTTGCAAACGCCAAGACATCCGCCGATCACGAGCGCATTGCCAACTACTACGAACTGAAGGCGCAGGAGTATCGCGCCCAGGCCCAGGTGCACGCCAAAATGCTGGCTGAATTCATGGCCAATAGCGCCACCAACAATGACAAGGCGCACTTCGGTACCGTGAACCACTGCGACTTCCTGTTCAAATCGCTCACCCGGCGCGCTCAGGACGCTGACAGGCTCGCCCGCGATCAGGAGCGGCTGGCACAAGTGGCATCCACTGAAGGCCAGTAATATCGTCGCTCCCGCACCGCCGGACCCCTCTGGCCGGCGGTGCCTCCCTTCGACCGAAGAAATCAATTCGAACCCACAGGAGAATTCCATGAAGACCATTACTGCTGCCCTGATGATTGCTGCAGGCTTCTCTGTCATCTCGCCGATCGCGCGCGCCGCCACTCAGACGTTTGAAGGAACCATCAGCGATTCCATGTGCGAGAAGAAGCACATGATGCCCGGCAAATCCGACGCGGACTGCATCAAGGCCTGCATCAAGGCCGGATCCGCCTACGTGCTCATAACCGACAAAAAGGTCTACACGCTCGCTGGCAAAGCCGACGACGTGAGTAAGCTCGCCGGAAAGCATGTAACCGTGCAGGGTGAACTGAAGCAGAACACGATCACCGTCAGCTCCATTCAATAGCCCTTTCATACCGTCGGCCCGGTGACAATGCGCAACTCCCTTCGCGCGCGCCGGGCCTTCTTCTTTCGCGCAAACAAGTCGCAGGGCAACCTGCTTTCGCGTCCGCCTTTCTCACAGCATGAAGGCGAGCGGGCGTCGAGCTCGCGACCCTCATTCGTTGCGGAGGAGATGGAACGATGAAGCTATTCTCAGCCCACATTGAAGATCTACGCAGCCTCTACATCAGCAATCTCAAAAAGGCGCTCGACATGGAGCAGAAGATCGCCAAATCGCTGCCCGAGCTGATTGAGAGCGCCAGTGACCCTGAACTCGCCAATGCCTTCCGCCTGCACCTGGACGAAACGCAGGGGCACGTATCCACCGTGGAAAGCATTCTGCGCAACCACATCGGCGAAGCCGCCACTGAAACCTGCAAGGTCATCAACGGCCTCTCCACCGAGGCCTCAGACACCATAAAGGATGCGACTGATCCCACCATCCGCGACATCGCCCTCATCGGTGCCGCCCAGCAGGTGGAACACCACGAAATTGCCGTGTATGGAACCCTGCGCCGCTGGGCCGAAATCCTCGGCCACGATGAAGACGCGGCGCTTCTCGAATCCATTGAAGCCGAGGAGGAGAACGCCGACGCTGTCCTCACCGAAATCGCCGGCCGTGTGAACCTGGAGGGCGCCGACACCCCGGCCGTGCGATCCCGCTCCGTCGCCTGAGCGTGGGCAAAAGAGCACGAGTTTAATCCGCGGGAGAATTCGCGGATTTCTGCGGAGGGCGTCATGGAATCGCGCACTCCGCCCATGGTCAACCGAGGAACCGGGCATCCAGCCCACGGAGGTAGCTCTATCGACAATCCTTCGCTAAAAGACCGTTTCGGCTGACTCAACTATGGACTCGCGCCGCCGAAACACGACCCAAATCGCCGGGAGCACCCCATTCCAGTGACACATCTGGCCAGCCGTGGCCGATCTGCCCCTGCGGTGCCCCGGCACAACCCCGGGTCTGACCCTCAGCATCGAATTTTGTACTGATGACTCTCTCCCCCGGGGTTTTACGTGTTTAACACTTTCGATGGCAGTGTAGATACATTAGCTTTGTCGGTTGGCAGACGTAAGGGTCCGCAAGCTTCCGCCGTTCCCAAAAACGCGCTTCGAGCAGGTCAGCACGTCCGCATCGACGGCCGTGAAGAAGTCTTCCTTATTCTTCGCGTCGATAAGATCCGCCACCTGGCCGACCTGCTGCGGCAGGGCGCCGTGCGCAAGGTGCAGGCGGGAGTTCCCCTGGCGCTGCTCAGCGCAGTGGAATCGGCCGCATCCCAGACCGGTGACACTTCTCAAGCCATCGACAACGCGCAGCTCTCCGAGCAGGCTTCGTAATATTCCCCCCTGACCCTGTTCGCTGTTCCATGCTCGCCCCTTACGGCGGAAGTCGCCCCCGGTGTCAGGTGCATCAACTCAGATTGTGGTACGAACCACCGTCACGAAAGACCTTTTAGGCGCCACATCAATCTGTCGGACGATTGTGCAACTCTCAGTTTTTGAGCCATCATCTAAATCAGAACCTGGGTGCATCATCATGAAGGTTCATCTCCGCGGCACGCCCTCACAAACAGCTCAGGGGTATTCGTTTGAAGTGGGCGAACATGTCTTCGTCGAAGGACGCGACGGTGAGTTTGTCGTAGTTGAAGTTGACCGCAATTCCCAATCTTTGCAGTTGCTTCCGGTGCGGAAACCTGGCCGCATCGAACGCTTCCCAACCTCCAGTGTTCGCATCGTTCTGCCACCGAAAACAGAATCAAGTGATGAGAAAGAGGCCAAGCTTGATGGATTCAGCGATTCCCCCGCTGCATGATCTCCCCCGGCTTCGCGATCGCGTCGCGGTCGAGGGCCACGAAGGCATTTACATCGTGATTGCCTGCAACAGTGAGCGCCGCGAGGTCGACCTGGCAGGAACTTCCCAGCCCGGCTATCTTGCCTGCATCCCCGTTTCGAAACTTCGCCCAGTATCCAACCAGCTTTCCTCCACCAGGCGTTCCGGTCGCTTGGCGCCCCAGACCGCATCACACTTCCTTTACCTCAGCCAGCGCGCATAAACCTGCAACACCATCCGTCTTCCTTCCAGCTTCCCGACTCTTATTTCGCACGCGCACCAAAAGAGCCCGCCCGGGTCATTGCCCGGCGGGCTCACCTTCATTTGTGTGCGGCCTGCCATCGAATCAGTCCGGGTGAAGGATGTTAGGTTAGTTCTAACGGCCCTTGAGAGAGTGCGCCCGTTCCGGCTGCATCGGCTTTTTGCCGACCGCCGGGTTCGGTTTGCCGACCGCAATGAAACGACGCACGCGAAGAACGCTGTTAGTGGTAGCCGCAGTCTTGATCATGCTGGCGGTGGCCATCTTTCTCCGCTCCAAGGCCCCTCCTGAAGCTGCGCGCCTGCTCCCTGAATCCGACGGCATCGTCTATGTAGACCTCCGTCCCGTCCGTACGTTCTTCCGCAAGGAATGGAAGCCGGCACCCCACGATCCCGAGTACCAGCAGTTCATTGACGCAACCGGCATCGACTGGGAACGCGACCTCGACCAGGCCGCCGTTGCCCTGCATCGCATGCCCGATCCCAACGGACCCAACGGCCAGGTCGCCTATTCAATGGTCCTGGTGGGCAAGCTGACCGGCCCCAAACTCCGAGCTTGGCTGGCATCGCACGCCACCGCCCAGGACTCCTACGGCGGCAAGACCATCTACTCCATACCGTCCGAAGGCCGCACCGTTCGCGTCGCTCAGATCGGCTATGACATGGTGGCGGTTTCCAACGCGCCCACCACTGAGCAAATCCACTCCATAGTCGACCGTCATCGCACCGCGGCGCTTCCCTTCTCCGGATCCACGCTTCTGACTCACCATTACCACGAGGTACCGCTGCTCTCGCTAGCCTGGGGCGTGGGCCAGATCGGTCTTCCCTTCAACGAAAGCGGCGCTATCCAGGTCTTCGGACTGCAGCTTCCCATCCAGTCGGACTCCACCATCATCGCCAGCGTTGCGCCGGAACTGCCCCTCGCCGGAGCGCTTAAGGTGCGCGTGGAGGAGATTGCCCCGAGTGAGGACGCAGCAGCGTCTCAGTCAGCGGCCATTTCAACCTTGGTTGATCTCGCCAAAGGTGCTACCGCGCCTCTGAACGACAATCCGGCCAACCGGGGCCTCAAGGACCTGCTCAAGACTGCCGAAATCTCCCAGAGCCACAACCGGGTGGTCATCAAAGCCGCCCTGCCACCCTCATTCTTCGCCTCTCTCGCCGCCGGAAAGAATATTTCCCAGGAACAGACAACCTCCTCTGAAGAGCCGCCATCTCAGCATTAGTAAGCCCTCCCCCCTCCCCATCTCCGACGCCAATCTTGATCCCTCTCCAACACTCAAATCTTTACGCGTGAGCAGTTTCCGCGGCGCGAACGCCTGCGCTATCGTCAAAACACAGGCGAGTTTTCCCCGTTCCGCGCCTGAAGAGAACATTTACCCCGAGGTCACGCATGCATCGCCTTTGTGTCCCCATTGCTGTACTCCTGATTTCTTCCGCCGCCTTCAGCCAGCCCGAACAGAAAAAAGTCCTCACCGGCCAGAACGCCTTCACCGACGCGGCACACGAGTCTCCCGGGACGCGCCGTCATCTGACCACCGCTGATTTGCCCGGCCCCAAACCCGATGAGTCGGTCGACAACGGCACAAACATGGTTCCCCGGCCGCCAAATGCCTGGCCGCAGGCGCCCAAGGGCTTCAAGGTCGAGCTCTACGCGACCAACCTCGACAATCCACGGCTGCTCCGCACCGCGCCCAACGGCGACATCTTCCTGGCCGAGTCGGAGACCGGCAAGATCCGTGTCTTCCGCGGCGTCGACAAGGACGGCCATCCGCAGCAAACCTCCGTCTTCGCCGAAGGCCTGCATCAGCCATTCGGCATCGCCTTCTACCCCAATGGCGACAACCCGCAGTACATCTTGGTTGGCGACACCGATGCCATCATTCGCTTCCCGTATCACAACGGCGATCTCAAAGCGACCGGCCCCATGGTGAAGCTGGCCGACCTCCCCGGTGGCGGACGCCTCCGCGGCGGCGGCCACTGGACACGCGATCTGGTCTTCTCCAAGGACGGCACGAAGCTGTTCGCCTCCGTGGGCTCGCACTCCAATGTCGACGACCCCGATACCCATCCCGAAGAGAAGGATCGAGCCGACGTGCTCGAGTTCACCCCCGACGGCAAGTTCGTGAAGGTGTACGCCTACGGCATCCGCAACTGCGTCGGTGAGGCCATCAATCCCACCACCGGCCAGCTCTGGTGCTCCACGAACGAGCGCGACGCCATCGGCAACAACCTGGTTCCCGACTACGTGACCCACATCAAAGAGGGCGGCTTCTATGGATGGCCCTACTACTGGATGGGGACCAAGGGCGGGGTGCAGGATCCGCGGCACAAAGGCAAGCACCCGGAGCTGCAATCGAAGGTGATCACGCCCGACGTGCTGGTAAACCCGCACATGGCTTCGCTGGAAATGACCTTCTACGAGGGCTCGCAGTTCCCCGCCGAATTCAAAGGCGATGCTTTCGCCGCTGAACACGGCTCATGGAACCGCGCGCAGCGTACAGGCTATGAGGTGATTCGGATCCCGATGAAGAACGGCAAGGCTACCGGCGAGTACGAGGACTTCCTCACTGGCTTCACCCTCGGCGACGGCAACGTATGGGGACGCCCAGTCGGCGTCACCGTCGCAAAAGACGGCAGCCTCTTCGTCTCCGATGACGGCACCCGCTCCATCTGGCATGTGAGCTACGTCGGCAAGTAGGGCCACACGTGAAAAAGGCCGCTGATCCAGTGGATCAGCGGCCTTTGCTTTCTTCCGGCGCTCTACGCAGCCGGAGGGAAATCGTAGTCGTCAGAGCTCTCAAGGGCGCGCACCGCATTGACCTTCATCACAGTAACGTGCGGCTCGTTGAACCGGACCAGGTTTGACCGATGGCGCGAAGCCGTCGCAGCGTGTAGAACGAAACGCTGACGCATCCGCGGATTGTCACGCGCAACGCTGATGTCCAGAACGCCCGGATTCTCCTCGACGAGTTCGGCCTCGCTCTCGTCGGCGGCCGGCGCAGACTCGACAAGCTCAAGTCCGTTGGGGTTCTCAAAGCCCGACTGCGCATGCCCGAAGCGGGCTTTCAGATCGCGGCAGCGGAAATCAGCGATATTCACCGTGGATGCAGCCATATACAAATCCAGAATTTACGAGGAACCTTACGACCCCGAAATAGACAAACGAAAGCCGAACCACTCGATAGGGTTCTTGTCTCTGGAAGGTAGGATGCGGGTGTTAACGGTAAGTTGTATCTGGTGCAATTTTGCGCATGTTTGCTCGGCGGAAGTCCTTATTCCTCCAGAACAACCGCCACTCCATCGGCTCCGACCAGCAGCGCTTGATCCTGCAACTCGGTCTGTTTTCCCGAGTGCACCAGGACTCTCGCCCCAGAGCGGACGGTGAAACTCCGCGCTCCGTCTCCCAGATTACAGAAGACGCGAACAGCACCCCGCCGCATCTCCAACCACTTCCCTTCCTCGCTGCATACGACCCTTGTGTTCCCAGGGTGACCGACGTTCAGATCCGGCGTTGTGCGCCGCGTCCGGATCAGGTTGCGATACCACGCCAGCATCTCTGCGTGCTGCCCTTGCGCGATCTCATCCCACTTGAGCTTGGAACGCTCGAACGTCTCCTTCTTCTCCGGATCGGGCACATCTTTCGGGTCCCATCCGAATGCCGCAAACTCGCGCTTGCGGCCCTCTGAAACCATCCGCGCCATCTTGGGGTCATCGTGGTCCGCGAAGTACTGGAACGGCGAAGATGCCGCCCACTCTTCGCCCTGGAAGATCATCGGGACAAACGGCGCGGTCATTACCAGCGCTGCCGCCACCTTCGCACGCGCGAAGCCTGCAGCTTCGTGGACACGATCGCCCACCGCGCGGTTTCCGATCTGATCGTGATTCTGAATGAAGCCCAGGAACTTGTGCTGCGAGAGATGCCGGGCCGGCTTGCCATGCACACGTCTGCGGTGTTTGGAGCACACGCCGTCGTAGACAAACGTCTCCTCGAGCGCTTTCTTCAGCTGCCCCATGCTTCCAAAATCGTCATAGTATCCCCCCTGCCCGGGAAGGAGCACGGTAAACAGCGCATGATGGAAGTCATCGCTCCACTGAGCGTCCATCCCGTAGCCGCCGGCCTCGTGCGGGCTCACGAAACGCGGATCGTTCAGATCGCTCTCCGCGATCAGTACCAACTGGCGCCCCGTCTCGGCTTCGAGAGCCTCCGTCTCAAACGCGAGTTGCTCCAGGAAATGAATAGCAGAGCGATCAACGTACGCATGCACCGCGTCCAGACGCAATCCGTCGATATGGAAATCCCGCATCCACATCAGCGCGTTGTCGAGGAAGAACCGGCGGACCTCGTGCGACCATGGGCCTTCCAGATTTACAGCGCCGCCCCACGGCGTGTGGTGCGCCTCCGTTACATAGGGGCCGTACTTGCCCGTGTAATTCCCCACAGGCCCAAAGTGGTTGTAGACCACATCGAGCAGCACCGCGAGTCCCTTCGCATGGGCCGCGTCCACAAAGCGCTTCAGCGCATCCGGCCCTCCATAGGGCTCATATACCGCAAACAGCGCGACCCCGTCATAGCCCCATCCATGATGCCCGGCAAACGCATTCACCGGCATCAGTTCAACATGCGTGATGCCCAGTTCCTTCAGCGCATCCAGCTTTCCGATCGCTGCGTCGAGCGTGCCTTCCTGGGTGAACGTGCCGATGTGCAGCTCATAGACAATCGCGCTCGCCAGCGGCGGCGCTTCGAATCCCGCATCGCTCCACGCAAAAGCATGCTGATCGTAGACGCGCGACAATCCGTGCACGCCATCGGGCTGCCACAGCGAACGCGGATCGGGATACGCCCGCGCATCATCGTCAATCACGAATCCGTACTTCGTGCCCGGCCCCGCAGCCTCAACATCGGCCGTCCACCACCCGTGTTTATCGGGCCCCTGCATTGCTGCGCGCACGCCGTCAGCTTCTACCAACATCTTGTTCGCCAGCGGCGCCCAAACCTTAAACCTGTGCATGCCTTACTCCGCGTTCCTCACCAGAAGTGCAACGGGAAAATCCCGCAACAGCGCTTGGATGCGCAAATTGCCGCGTGAACGGCCGCCCTCAATTACGTCGCCCGTGAGCAGACTTGTCCATCTTCCTTCCGGAAGCGCGAGCGTCGTCCCCGCCCAGCTCTCGCCCAGCTTAACCGGCCATCGCGGAACCAGCGTCGCCACCCGTCCTGCCCGCAGATAGGCCACCGCGTGCGCAGCCTTCGGGCCGCTCACCGCCAGCGGCTCATATGTAGCTTCAGCCCCAAACCACTCCGGATGCTCGCGCCGAAGCATCAGCGCTTTATGAACGACCCACAACTTGGGCAAGCCGGTGTCTTCACACCGCATGATCTCGCTCGCCGGCATGCCGGACTTCAGCTCATTCAGCATTCTCTGCCGCAGATCATAGTCCACAGGCGTGCGGTTATCAGGATCAACGAGCCGATAATCCCAAAGCTCCCCGCCCTGATAAGTGTCCGGAACCCCAGGCGCGGTGAAATGCAGCAGAGTCTGCGCCAGGCTGTTGACATGCCCTGCGCGATCCACGCGCCTCACCAGCGCATCGAGATCCGCTATGAATTCGCCCGACTTGTAGAGTTGGCCGATAAACGCCTGCAACGCCTCTTCGAATTCCTTGTTCTGCTGTGTCCAGCTTGTCTGCTCCTTTGCTTCGCGGACAGCTTTCAGCATGTAGGCCTGCAGGCGCTCCTCTGAGATCGACCACGCGCCGATCATCGTCTGATAAAGGAAATACTCCGTATTGCGATCCGGCAATGCATTCGTCTTGAGCTTCGCATTCATCCTGCCCCAGCGCTGCAGCGCGCTTTTCCACCGCGCCGGAATCTCCGTCAATGCCGCCAGCCGCGCGCGCACATCGTCGCCTCGTTTCGTATCATGCGTCGCAAGCGTGGTCATGCTCAGCGGATGCGTAGCCTGCATGTGCGCGCAGTAGTCGTGAAACTGCTCAACGCTCATTCCATCCGTCGCCGGCGCGCCGCCCACCTCATTCAACCCGATCATACGGTTGAAGCAGTAGAACGCCGTATCCTCCACACCCTTTGCCATCACCGGCGACGTGAACTGCTGAAACCGCAGCAGAAACTCGCTCTCCAGTGCGCCGCGATACCGCAGCGACAACACATCTCCCATGAAGTCGAACAGGCCCGCATCAA
Source organism: Occallatibacter riparius (assembly GCF_025264625.1). Classification (NCBI taxonomy): domain Bacteria; kingdom Pseudomonadati; phylum Acidobacteriota; class Terriglobia; order Terriglobales; family Acidobacteriaceae; genus Occallatibacter; species Occallatibacter riparius. The sequence continues at coordinate 2,859,456 of NZ_CP093313.1, read as the reverse complement.
TGTCCTGGCGGTATTGCTTGGCACAATTCACTGCACGCTCGATCTCGCGGCGATCCTCCTCGGTGATCTCGTTCCGCTCCGCCACCACATAAGTCCGATAGATGGAGAAGCACGCGGCCACCTCGCGAATGGCGCGTCGAATCTCCGCCCTGGTGTAGTCGCGCCGGTCGCGATTGCCTTCGCATATCTCGACAAACAGGCTCGCCAGCCGATTCACATCGCTCCCCAGCGCCTCCTGCTCCACGGTGAGCTTCTTGTCGTGAACCATGTCGTCGAAGCTCTGCGCGCGTCCTGTGAAATCCCGGTAGATCGCGCCGAACTCACGCAGCCCCTCCGGATGCGCCAGCAGGCTGTTGCACACGTTCATGAAGTCGTAGCCGCTGGTGCCGTCAATCGGCCAGCTCTCGCGCAACCACTCGCCTGGCTCAAGAATCTTTTCGCCGATGATCCACGCGTCCCCCGCCTTCGCCCGCAAACGATCGAAATATTGCTGCGGATCGCGCAGCCCGTCTGGATGATCCACGCGAATACCATCCAGCACCCCATCTTGCACCCACTCCAGAATGCGCGCGTGCGTCGCGTCGAACACATGCTGCCGTTCCATGCGCAGTCCGATCAGCGTATTGACGTCGAAGAACCGCCGATAACCTAGTTCCTGGTCCGCCGTGCGCCAGTATGCCAACCGGTAAAACTGCTGATTCAGCAGATCGTCCAGGAGATCGACGTCCGCATTGATCGCATCGACAGCCTTCGAGATTGCCTCACAAACTTCCTTCTTCTCGGAGCACGCACGGCCCAGCAGCGCGTAGATGACGTCTTTGTCGCGCTGCCGCTCCTGCACCAGCGCTGGGTCATTCGAATCCGGAGATGGCAACCTGGCGAGACTGTCGGCAATGAATCCCAGCGTGTCCTCGGAAAGAAACTTCGCCGCTAACTGCACAATGCTGGCCAGCGAACCGGGCGCAACTGGCCACGAGTGATCAAAGTAGCGCAAGCAAAACGTCTCGCCCTGCTGCTCGACCCGGATATCACCCGAGGCAAGAACCTTTCCGTACTGATCGCCAAGCACAGGAATCAGCACCTTGTTCTTGAGCTTCACCTCGTCCGAGTTCCAGTCAATATCGAACCACGACGCATACCGGCTCGATGGCCCGTTCTCCAGCACATCCATCCAGTAGCGATTCCGCCGGCCAAGCGCCATGTGGTTCGGGACGATGTCGAGCACCTGCCCCAGGCCAAACTCGCGCAACCGCTCGCAGAACCGCCGGTGCCCCCGGTCGCCGCCCAATTCTTCATTCACCTTCTCGTGATCAACCACGTCGTACCCATGCATGCTTCCCGGAGCAGCCTGCAGATACGGCGAGCAATAGACGTGCGTGACGCCGAGATCCTTTAGATAACTTGCTATAGCAGCCGCATCGTCGAACGTAAACTGCTTGTTCAACTGCAGCCGGTAAGTCGAATGTGGAACGCGTCGCATGCAATCACCTGGTTCAAGAGACACATGGAGCAACGGCACTCAGTCAGCCCCACAACTTAAATTTCATCTGTCAATGAGAAATCGAGTCAGCCCAACAGCCCTTGCTTCACACTGAGCTTTTCCTTCCCAGATCGGGAGAAAGTCGCTTTCTAACTCGTTGGATGTTAGAAAACGGCAAACGACACTCGAAAGCTTCAGCGGGGAGAAATCCTGCTCGATTCGATTGTGCAGATTAAACAGCCCTGAGTATCTATGCCATATCTGATCTCTTACGCGGATTTCCGTCGCTTCTCAGAGCTCTTCTTCGCCCCACGCCGCGGCATCACCGCAACCTTGCTCTTTGCCTTGCCATGCCCCGCTGACTCATGCGCCGGAGGCTTCTTCCCGCCTTCGCCAATGCTGGCCCGCAGCGCGTCCATCAGGTCAATCACCTTGCCGCGCTTCGCCGGCTTCTCTTCCTTCGGCAGCGGCACATTCTTCATCTTCGCTTCAATCATCGCGCGCAGCGCCGCCTCGTACTCGTCCTTGAACTTCTCCATCTCGAACTTGCCGCTCTTGCGCTTGATGAGTTCCTTCGCCAGATCCAGCGACTCCTCGCTTATCTTTTGAGTCTTGATGTCCGCGAAGTACTCTTCGGGTTTGCGCAGTTCCTCGGCGTATCGCAGCTCGTATCCCATCAAACCGGGCAGCGAATCGTCTTCCGGCGCACTGATCGCAATCACATGCTCGCGGCCGCTCATCGCGATCTTGCCCAAACCCGCCTTGTGCGTGTCAGCCAGGGCCTTGCGCACCGTTGCGAACGCCTCGGCCTGCGACTCGTTCTCAGGTGTCACGAAGTATGGCTTTTCGAAGTACGCGGGATCCAGGTCCTTCAAATCAACAAACTGCTGCAGTTCCAGCGTGCGCCGCGAAGGAATCCGAAGGTTGGCAATCTCCTTCGGATCGATCTGCACGTACTCACCCTTGCTGTACTCGTAGCCCTTGACGATGTCGTCCTTCTCCACCGGCTCTTCGTCGCCGCTTGCGCCGCCCGACACCTTCTGGTGCCGAACCCGCTCGCCCGTCTTCTTGCTGATCTGGTGAAAATGGATTTCGCTCTTCGCCTCCGTCGCCGGAAACAGCTTCACGCCAAACGACACCAGCGATATCTGAATCTGCCCCGACCAGAACGGACGCGCCACCCAGAATCTCCTTCTCTTTCAGTCAGATTCCCGCCCCTCACACGAAGTTGCCCCCGCGCGGGCTCGCACACTGGTGCTAAGTCTGCCCGGAAATCCTCGCGCCTTCTTTCTGGCGCGAGGATTCGAGCCACAACTCTCGATTCGGTACGGCTGGCGGCGAAGCCGCAGGTGGCCCCACCGCAGGTGGCCGCAGGTGGTTAGGCGGCTTTGGCCTTCGTGTTCACCCTCTCCGCGATCTCGGTCAGCAGATGGTCCGCATGTCCTTCTTCCTTCGCCGTCCTGTCCAGCAGCTCGGCCGCCGCGGTCTCGCCCAGCAGCATGGCCCATTGCCGCACCGTTCCATACGAGGCGATCTCATAGTGCTCCACGTGCTGCGCTGCCGAAATCAGGGCGGCATCCCGCACCCACGCGTCGCGCGCATCCACAAACATGTCCTCGGCCTCTCCCCTGAGTGCCGCAATCGCCTTGCACTTCTCCGGGCCGGTGCTCTCAATCTTTGCGTCAACACTCTTCTGGGCAGCCAGAATCTGCTCCAGCCGCCTGATATGCTCTTCCGTCTCCTGCAGGTGCGACCGGAACGCGCCCCTCAGTTGCTCATCAGTCGCATGCGTAACCATGTCAGGCAGCGCGCGGACAATCTGCTCCTCGGCCGAAAGCAGCACCCGAAGCTGGTTGATCCACAAGTCGCGCAAGTTCTGGAAATCCGCTGATACCCACTTCATCGTTTCACCTCGCGATCTGCACTTCTCAACGCTGAGTCAGATGCAACTTGCACTGCTTCCGTACGCTTTGTGTTTTCCTTCCAGCGCGTAACCGGTGTTACGATGCACCCACGCCGTTCAACGCCAATTCCATGCACACGAGGCCTATGCGCGCACCGATACTCGCCGCCGCCCTTCTGCTGGCACCCCTCGCCGCTTCCGCCCAAAGCCAGCCTGCCGCGCCGTTCGACATCGTCATCACCAACGGCCACATCATCGACGGCACCGGCTCGCCCTGGTACTCCGGCGAGATCGGAATCCGCGCCGGCCGCATCGCCGCCATCGGCAATCTCGAGCGGACCCCGCGCGCCCGCACCATCGACGCTCACGGCCAGGTGGTCGCCCCTGGCTTCATCGACATGCTCGGCCAGTCGGAGATGAGCATCCTCGTCGACCCGCACCTGCCTTCGAAGATCTTCCAGGGCATCACCACCGAGGTCACCGGAGAAGGCGAATCCGCTGCGCCCCTGAACGCGCAGATGATCGCCGCCGACCGTGCCGGCTACGAGCACCTCAAGATCAATCCCGATTGGACCACCTTCCGCCAATACTTCGCCCGGATTGAGAAGCAGGGCATGGGCATCAACCTCGCCAGCTACGTAGGTGCCACCAGCGTCCGCCGCATGGTGCTCGGCGATGCCGACATTCAGCCCACGCAGAGCCAGCTAGCCGAGATGCAGTCCCTCGTTGACCAGGCCATGAAGGACGGCGCCGTCGGCGTCTCCACGTCTCTGCAATACGCACCCGCCCCCTACGCCCAGACCGACGAGCTCATCGCCCTGGCCTTCACCGCCGGCCGGCGCGGCGGCATTTACGCCACCCACATGCGCAGCGAAGGCGACGCGGAGCCCGCCGCCATCGACGAAGCCCTCCGCATCGGGAGAGAAGGCCACATCCCAGTAGAGATCTGGCATCTCAAGGCTGCCGGCAAGAACAACTGGGGCAAGATGCCGCAGATCGTCGCGCAGATCCAAGCCGCCCGCGATGCCGGCGTCGACATCTCCGCCAACACCTACGCCTACACCGCCTGGTTCAACTCCTTTTCCGCCTTCATTCCGCCCTGGGCCCACGATGGCGGCGACGCCAGGCTCGTCGAGCGCCTCAAGGACCCAGCCACCCGCGCCCGCATACGCAAGGACATGCTCGACCCCAAAGGCGACTGGGACAACGAATGGCAGGAAATCTCCAGCCCCAAGGACATCCTCATCGCCGTCGTGCAGAATCCTGACCTGCGCCCACTCCAGGGCAAGCGGCTGAGCGAAGTCGCGGAGCAATGGCACGAAGACCCCATCGACGCCCTCTGCGACATCCTTATTAAAGACAAGGCATTCACCGAGGTAGCCGTCTTCGGCATGTCCGAGCCGGACGTGAAGCTAGCCCTCCAGCAGCCCTGGGTTTCCGTCGATAACGACTCGCAGGGCACCTCGACCGAAGGCCTTCTCGGCAGCGAGCACCCCCACCCCCGTGCCTACGGCACCTTCCCCCGCATCCTCCGCAAGTATGTCCGCGAGGAGCACGCCCTCAGCCTTGAAGATGCCATCCGCAAGTTCAGCGCGCTTCCCGCCCAGCGCATGCACTTCACTGACCGCGGCGTGCTTAAAGCCGGCATGGCAGCCGACATCGTGATCTTCGACCCCGCGACGATTAAGGACATGGCCACCTTCGAGCAGCCCAACCAGCTCTCGCAAGGCATGGACTTCGTGCTGGTCAACGGCGTCCCTGTGATCGCCAACGGCGTAATGACGAACGCGCTCCCTGGCAAAGTGCTCCGCGGGCCGGGCTATGAGCCGTGAGTCCGGCGAAGTTGGCGAAGCGTGACAACCATCACCGACTCAGGTTCCCGGCACGCGCTACCGTCTCAGCATGGGTTGTGCTCTTGTCCAGGAGCATAGCCCTTTGCAGTCTGAGCCAAAGTTTACTAGAAAATTAGCTACCCCTCCCCCCTGTTTTGGCTTCTCCTAATCTTCGCTTTTTGGGCAAAAATTTTAGCTAATTTATTCATTCAAAATAACTTGACTATATACAAAATCTCATAGGCCTATTTTGAGCCTCAAAACACGAAAGTTACTCCGTAGTAAACAGCCCGAAACAGCAGCTCCTGCCTTCGCAAACCCCGGCCGGACGCCTTTTTGAAAACTGCTCCCAGACAGCTCCTCTGATCCAGGTAACTTTTACCTGCAAAGCAACCTTTCCGTCCTCCGCCCCTCACGGCGAATCACAATCAAGCCTCCCAGGGTCAATAACTTAGCTCCAAGTCGCTCATCTGGTCCGTTACGTGCTTTCTCCTGAGTTGAAGAACGTCCTCGTTCTCCCACGGAGGAACCATGTTCGAGTTCTCTGCTTCGCCGGCCTCGCTCGCCACTAAGAAGATTGCAATCACTGCTGCCGCTGTCGTCCTTGGCGGCTCCCTCGGCGGATACGCCATCCATGAGCACAACACCGCCAAAGCTCTAGCCGACAAGAATCAGCAAACCACGTCTCAACTGAACGACACCAAGAAGGAGCTCACCGACCTCACCAGCAAGGTCAATATGCTGGTCGCCCGCGCCGACACCCAGCCCGCGGCCGCTCCTGAAGCCGCTCCGGCTGCCCAACCTGCGCGTCCTTCCGCGAAGCGCCCGTCCGCAGGCGTCCACCAGGAATCCCGCTATAAGAAGCTACAGGCCCAGCTCGATGCCCAGGGCAAAGCCATTCAGGACACCCAGAATGCCCTCGCCGGCACGCAAGGTGACCTGGTCAACACCCGCACCGAGCTGACCGGCTCCATCGCCCACACGCACGAGGAACTGGTCCTCCTCCAGAAACGCGGTGAGCGCAATTACATCGAATTCGACATCAACAAATCTAAGGACTTCCAGCACAAAGGACCGCTCGGCCTCCGCCTCAAGAAGGCCAACGTCAAGCACCAGTACGCTGACATGGAACTGATTGTCGACGACCGCAACCTGTCGCAGAAGCACATCAATCTCTACCAGCCGTCGATGTTCTACACGCCGGACAGCCCTCAGCCAGTGGAGATCGTGATCAACGGCATCAGCAAAGACCACATCCACGGCTACGTAAGCGCGCCCAAGTATGGCAAGGCTGAGCTGGCCTCGATGCAAGCTGCGAACGATGCCGCCTCCGCGCCCGCCGCCAATCCCGACAGCGGCATCGTCGCGACGGCCGCGGCCCAGCCGCCGGCACGCAAGAAGCTGACCGTAACTCCTCAGTAAGCAAACCTTTGCCCGGGGTGCACCCGCTGCCGCGCTGGTTTACGGCATTTCCTGAGTTACTGTGTCCTCGCCTATTTTGTGCAGGGTCGCCGCTCCTTGAGGTCGCGTCGATTCGATCGCGTAGGTCCCGGATACGGCGACTCAGGAAATACATTATCCCGCGGCGGCGGTGATCGGCCGATCCAAACAGGCATCGCGCAGCAGGCGCACCGCCTGACGAACATTTTCTTCAAGCTGCTTGGCGTAGGACCCGTTGCCATTGCCGACAGGCGTCGGCGTGAGCGAGCCGTGAACGCATGAGACGCCAGTGCGAAGAACTATCTCGGATAGGTTTTCAAGGCGGAGCCCGCGGCCGGCCATGATCTCGAGCCGAGTTCCGGCCTGCCGGCGGATGCGAGCGATCGCGTCCACGCCGGCCATCACGTTCTCCGCTCCGCCTGAAGTCAGCAGTAGATCCGCTCCCGTCTCGATCACCGCTTCCAACGCTTCGTCCAGATCTGCCGCCTCATCAAAGCCCCGATGAAATGTGACGCTCATCGGACGTGCTAACTCCGCCAGTTCGCGAGTTCTGCTCACATCCACACGGCCATCGGGAATCAGGATACCGATAGCCACTCCACCGGCCCCCGCTGCCTTCGCGGCCTCGACCTGATGCCGCATCTCGGCAAACTCCTCCCGGGAGTAGACAAAATCGCCTGCCCGCGGGCGGATCAGAACGTGCACCGGAATTGAGATAGCCCCGAGCACTGATTCGAGCAGGACAGTGTCGGGAGTGACGCCTCCCACGGGCAGGTTGGAGCACAATTCAATGCGATCTGCGCCGCCCCGCTCAGCGGCGATAGCGGCTTCCAAGCCAGGTGCGCACAACTCAAATATAGGGTTCAAAATGGGCATCGAATCCGCTCTATCGCCGTTTCGGGTCTGTTTCCTAAAGAGTGCCATATGCAATGCAAACATGCAATGAAATGATCAAAAATTCCCGTTGTGATCAAGTTTCGGGCCACCGGTTTGAATAGAAACTGGGTTCGAAATAGGAATTACCGTCCCCTGTCACAACCGCCTGTGATTCCCGGCACATCCTGATCCACCGGTCGAGCGCAAAGTTTTGCGGGGCACGATTCGGGGAGAGCACGCGGTCGTAGCGTTCTTCCCGTCCGGCGGAGGGAGGATTGCGAATGCGACCTTGTGCCGATCACGTTCTGGATGCCCGGGAGAAGACGCTCATTGAGCAGGCCGTTGCCGCACACGCGGGGCGTGCCGGCGCTCTGTTGAGCATCCTGGAGTCGATTCAGTCTGCCAACACCCACAAGTTCCTCTCTGCTGCAGCGCTGCGCTACGTGGCGGAGAAGACAGGCACTCCTCCCGCAACCGTTTACAGCACGGCCACGTTCTTTGCCCTCTTCAACCTTGATCCGCAGGGCGACAATGTCGTCTGCGTCTGCCGCGGAACGGCCTGCCACACGCGCAACTCGCGCGACCTGCTTACCAAGCTCTGCATGGATCTGGGTCTGGGCGGACAGGATGTGCAGGACCTGAGCGATGCCGACAAACTCTCGCTCACCACGGCAGACCGCAAGTTCACGATTCGGACCGTCGCCTGTTTCGGCCAGTGCGCACTGGCTCCGGTGGTCGAGATCAATCACCACATCCTTAGCCATGTAAATGAGCGCACGCTGCAGCGCGAGCTGAAGACACTCACGCAGGAGAGGAAATGATGCCGCGCATCCAGGACATCGGCGCATTTAATGCGGCCCGCGAAGCGGGGCTGGCGAAGCTGCTTCCCAACGTGCCCAGAGTTACAGTTGGCATGGGAACCTGCGGCCGCGGCAACGGAGCGGAGGAGGTGTACCACGCCCTGCTCGATGCCATCGATCGCAGCGGGCAAGATGTTCTGCTTGCGCCCGTGGGCTGCTTCGGCTCGTGCTTCCAGGAGCCGCTGGTAACCGTCAGGTTGCCCGGGGGCCCGCTGGTGATCCTCAAGCACGTATTGGCAAGCGACGCATCGCGCATCCTTGAAGGCGTCTCAACACATGTGATGCCGCCCGACCTGATCTACTGCAAGATCGAAGAGTGGGACCACCTCACCGGGCAAGTTCGCTACGGGCAGGGCTATCCGGAGATTCCGCTGTGGAATGGGACGAACTTCTTCAAAGGGCAGAAGAAGATTGTGCTCCGCGACTGCGGCCTCATCAACCCGGAAGACATCGAGGAGTACATCGGTGTTGGCGGCTACCAGGCGCTTTATAAGGTGCTGATCGACGGCCGGCCCGAGACGGTGATCGAGCAGGTGAAGGCAGCGCGCCTGCGCGGGCGTGGTGGAGCGGGCTTCCTCACTGGCAACAAATGGGACTTCCTGGCGAAGGCGAAGTCGGATGTGAAGTACGTCATCTGCAACGCTGACGAGGGCGATCCGGGCGCCTACATGAACCGCAACGAGCTGGAAGGCGATCCGCATTCCATGCTCGAAGGCATGATCATCGGCGCCTACGCGACGGGCGCGACCGACGGCATCATTTATGTCAGGGCCGAGTATCCGCTGGCCGTGCACCGCTTGAGCAAGGCTATCGAGCAGGCGCGTGAATACGGACTGCTGGGAAAGAACATTCTCGACCGAGGCTTCAACTTCGATATTGAACTAATACAGGGCGCCGGCGCATTTGTCTGCGGCGAAGAGACAGCGCTCATTGCGTCTCTTGAAGATGCGGCGGGACGACCGCGCTCGCGTCCGCCTTACCCGGCACAGAGTGGTCTCTGGGGCAAGCCCACCAACATCAACAATGTGGAGACGTGGTGCAATATCCCGCCCATCATTGCGCGCGGCGCGGGATGGTTCGCCGAGACCGGCAGCGTGAAGAGCCCTGGGACGAAGGTCTTCTCATTAGTCGGCAAGATCCGCAACACCGGCCTGGTGGAGATGCCCCTGGGCACGCCGCTGAAGAGCTTCATCTACGACATTGGCGAAGGCGGAATCAGCGGTCGTCCCATCAAGGCCGTGCAGACCGGCGGGCCGTCAGGGGGATGCATTCCGGCCGAGATGCTCGACACTCCAGTCGACTATGAGAGCCTGGCGCAGATCGGGTCCATCATGGGCTCCGGCGGCATGGTGGTGATGGATGAAGACAACTGCATGGTTGATGTGGCGCGCTACTTCATCGAGTTCACCCATTCGGAATCGTGCGGCAAGTGCGTACCCTGCAGAGTAGGGCTCGACAAGGCGCTACGCATACTCAACAACGTCACGAAGGGACAGGGGAATCAGCAGCAGCTTGCGCTGCTGGATCAGATGAGCAGGATGATCCGCGAGTGCTCTCTGTGCGGACTGGGGCAATCTGCGCCGAATCCTGTGCTCACAACGATTCGACACTTCCGGGATGAATATGAAGACCACATCCTCGCACACCGCTGCAGCGCGGGCGTGTGCCAGGATCTGGCGGTATCTCCCTGCGAGAACAGTTGTCCGTTGCGCATGAACATCCCGCGCTTCCTCGAGCTGTATCAGGAGGGGCGGCTCGAAGACGCATTTGCATCCATCATCCTCGACAATCCGCTACCAGCATCAACGGGCCGCGTCTGCCAGCATCCGTGCGACACGCGCTGCCGGCGTCAGTCATTCGATGAGGTGGTTAACATCCGTGAAGTGCATCGCTTCATTGCGGACTCCGTCTACACATCGGATACCTTCGACGCGATTGCCGGCAGACTGCTGGCGCAGAGGCTACCGACAACAGGAAAGAAGGTCGCGGTAGCGGGCTCGGGCCCCACAGGATTAACGACGGCCTTCTATCTCGCGATGCTGGGCCACGATGTCACGGTGTTCGAGGAGCGCGCGGAAGCAGGCGGCATGCTGCGCTTTGCCATACCTGAGTACAGATTGCCGAAGGACGTGCTTCGCAAAGAGGTAGCGCTGATTGAGCGCGCCGGCGTGCGCTTCATATTCAACACGCGCGTTGGCATCGATGTTGAGCTGAACGACCTCGCCAGCCGATTCGACGCGGTTTTCCTCTCCATCGGCACATGGAAGGAGTCGTGGCTTTACTTGCCGGGCACGGAGTTGAAGGGCGTTCATCCAGCTCTGCCGTACCTCGAGGCGGCGGCACGGGGAGAGTCGGTTCTGAATGCCACGCGTGTTGCTGTGATCGGTGGCGGGAACGCGGCCATCGATTCGGCGCGCACACTGCTGCGCCAGGGTGCAAGCGCCACCATCTTCTATCGCCGCGAGCGCAAGGACATGCCTGCTATCGACGAGGAGATCCACGCTGCCGAAGAGGAAGGGGTGCGCTTTGTTTTCCTCGCTGCACCGCATCGCATTCTGGGTGATAGCAACGGCAAGGTGAAGGCGCTCGAGACAGTGAAGACGCGCCTGGGCGAATACGACAAATCGGGCCGCCGGCGGCCGGTGCTGACAGACGAGGTGCAGCGCTTCGAGTGTGACGGCGTGATCCTCGCAGTAGGCGAGACGTTCGATCTCGACTTCTGTCGCGCCTCAGGCCTGGAACTTAAGGAAGAGGGCACCATCAAGACCGATCGTCTGACCTTTGAAACCAGCCGCGCAGGATTCTACGCGGGGGGTGACGTGATTACCGGCGCCTCCAACGTCTCAAACGCGATGGGCGCCGGAAAGCAGGCAGCGCAGCACATCGACGAACGGCTCACGGGCGAGCGGCGTTGGCAGAAGCTCTTTCCCGAGTTCGACTACAGCCACACGGCGCCTGGCGAGCCGAGCCTTTCTCGCCGCCACGCCGCACCCGCATTGCCGGCCGGCCGCCGCATCCACTCGCAGGAAGAAGTTGTCGGCGCGCTCACGGCTGCTGAGGCGCTGGAAGAATGCCGCCGCTGTCTGCATTGCGACCTGCGCGTCCTAGTGGACCAGAACGGATGACCGAGAGGAGCGAAACCTTGGCACCCAGGACCATTTCCGCACGTATTGATGGCGAACTCGTTACGGCAATCGAAGGCCAGACAATTCTGGACGTGGCGCGCTCATGTGGCAAGCACATCCCCACTCTCTGCTATCTCAAGGGGCTGAGCCCCGTTGGCTCGTGCCGTGTGTGCATGGTGGAGCTGGCAGGGACGGAACGCCTGCTGCCCGCTTGCACCACGCCCATGCAGGAAGGCATGTCGATCAAGACGTCGTCCGCCAAGCTGACGCAATATCGGCAGATGGCCATTGAGTTTCTGCTCATTGAGCGAAACCATATCTGCTCTTCGTGCGTTTCGAACGGTTATTGCGAATTGCAGGATCTGTCCCGCCTGCTCGGAGTAACGCACGTTCGCTATGCCTACAACAGTCCGCGCCTCAGCGTCGATATGACGCACCCGCGCTTCGTGCTCGACCACAACCGCTGCATCCTTTGCACGCGCTGTGTGCGCGTCTGTGCGGAGTTGGAGGGCGCCCACGTGTGGGAAGTGAGCGGCCGAGGAATCGCGTCGCGCCTGGTGAGCGATCTGAACGACGACTGGGGCGCCTCAAAGAGCTGCACCAGTTGCGGTAAATGCGTGCAGGCGTGCCCTACCGGCGCAATCACTGAAAAATCGTCCGCCGGCCACCAGATCGACAAGAATTGTGAGTTGATCACCACTCTTGCCGTGCGAAAATCGGCTGCCGTGACCCCGAGGCGGTAGCTTCGTGATACGATTCGGACGATAGACGGCGCCCCGCTCACGAGCCTGTTTAAAACGTTTGAATAAGCCATCGGTGATCATTCAGACGTTCGGCGGCGGCGCCATCGAATTTCCATCGGGGCACTCACATGAACGTGCGCAAGTCGATCCTTCTCTTCGCGTCCCTTCTCGTTCCCGTCGCGTCCTCCTACGCCACCACCACACCGCTCCACGACAACTGGCGTCTGCAATCCGGATGCACCATCAAGGCTGACGGGGCAACGATCTCGGCTGCAGGATTTGCAACGGACGACTGGCTCAAGACCTCGGTGCCCAATACGGTCCTGGCCGCGCAAGTCGCCGGCAAAGTCTATCCCGATCCCTACTTCGGCATGAACCTGAGAAACATTCCCGGCGCGAGCTATCCGATCGGGCACAATTTCTCGAATCTGCCAATGCCGCAGGACAGCCCCTACCGCTGCGGCTGGTGGTATCGCACCGATTTCACCGCTCCCGCAACTAGCCGCGACAAGCGCGTTTGGCTGCACTTCGGCGGAATCAATTACCGTGGCGAGATCTGGCTCAATGGACATCGCATCGCGGATTCCACCCAGGTGGCCGGCGCTTACCGCACCTACGAATTCGACGTGACCGATGCGGTCAAGCCCGGCGCAAAGAATGTCCTCGCCGTGCAGACCTTTGCGCCCACCGAAAAGGATCTCGGCATCAACTGGGTCGACTGGAACCCCTGCCCGCCGGACAAGGACATGGGTCTTTGGGGCGATGTGAATCTCGTCGAAACCGGCGCGGTTACGCTGCGCTCGCCCATGACGGTGACCCACTTTACGGACCCCTCGCTCTCCGCCGCGGAGCTCACCGTCTACGCCGAGTTGCATAATGCTACCGACCATGAGGTGCAGGGCACAGTCAGCGGCACCGTGGCTGGTGTGCGCATCGAGCAACCGGTGAAGCTGGCTGCCAACGAAGACAAGACCGTCGTCTTCTCGCCAGAGCAGTTCCCCACTCTGCGCATTCGCAATCCAAAGCCTTGGTGGCCGGCACAGATGGGCGAACCGCATCTCGAACAGCTCACCATGAGCTTCAACCAGGGCAGCATCAAGACCGACGAGCAGACCGTGGCCTTCGGCGTCCGCGAAATCACCTCGGAGCTCACTGCGACCGGCGGACGGATGTTCCGCATCAACGGCAAGCCCATCCTGATTCGCGGCGCGGGCTGGTCGCAGGACATGCTGCTCCGCACCGATGAACATCGCCTGCGCGACCAGATCCGCATGGTCCGCGACATGCACCTGAACACCATTCGCCTGGAAGGCAAGCTCGAGACAGAGGACTTCTTCCGCCTTACAGACGAGCAGGGCATTCTCGTCATGCTCGGATGGTGCTGTTGCGATCACTGGGAGCATTGGAATGAGTGGGGCCCGCAGGATCTGCCCATCGCGACTGCATCGCTCCGCTCGCAGCTACTGCGCCTGCGCTCGCACGCCAGCCTGCTGGTGTGGCTCAACGGCAGTGACAACGCGCCGCCGGCGAATGTGGAGAAGGCATACCTTCAAGTCGAATCCGATGTGCACTGGCCGAATCCGATCCTTTCGGCTGCCTCCACACAGAACACCGTCGGTGGGGGACCGAACGGCGTGAAGATGACCGGGCCATATGACTATGTCGCGCCGAGCTACTGGTATGTTGACGTGCACAATGGCGGCGCTTATGGATTCAACACCGAAACCAGCCCTGGGCCGGCGATCACGTCGCTGGCCAGCCGCGCGAAGTTCCTGCCTGATCCCGAGGCCTGGCCACCGTCGGCCAACTGGTCCTATCACAACGGCGGCGGCGGATTCATGAACCTGAAAGTGCTGGATGAGTCAATGGCCGCTGCCTACGCGAAGCCCGGCTCGGCCGCGGACTACGAGCGCATTGCGCAAACCATGGCCTACGATTCAGAGCGCGCCATGTTCGAGGCCTACTCGAAGAACAAGTACGTTTCCACTGGCGTCATCCAATGGATGCTGAACAACGCGTGGCCGTCGATGATCTGGCATCTGTACGACTACTATCTCGACACCGCTGCCGGCTACTATGCGGCGAAGAAAGCCTGCGAGCCGCTGCACATTCAGTACTCGTACGATGACCGCTCGATCGTGGTCGTCAACAGCAGCTATGCTCTTGTCTCGGGGCTGCATGCAAAAGTGCGGGTTCACGGAATTGGGTGGAAAGAGCTCTACAGCGCCGAGGCCAGCGTGGATGCCACCGCTGACAGTGCGCAGACCGTGTTCGAACTTCCGGAAAGCCTCATGTCGGGAGTTGACAAGATCTTCTTCATCGATCTCTCGCTCTCGGACGCAAACGGCCGCGAAGTCAGCCGCAACTTCTACTGGGTTCCTTATACTCTCACGACGTTTGACTTCCCGCGCACGGATTACACGCACACGCCGGCACAGCGCCACGAAGACCTGACCGCTCTTACGACCTTGCCCAAGGCGGAAATCAAGGCGCAAGCGACAACGGACCAGACCCAGCACGGGCAGCGCGTTGCGGTGCATCTTGAGAATCCATCCTCCACGCTTGCATTCCAGGTGAGGGTCGCTCCGCGCACTTCAGACGGCGGTCTGATCGCACCGGTGCTCTGGTCCGACAACTGGGTCGAACTCGCGCCAGGAGAATCGGTCACCCTGACAGCCGACCTACCCGAAAACGGACCCTCCTCCACCGTCATTCACGTCGATGGCTGGAACATCGCTCCAATGACTCTCACCCCAACTGCCGCCTCGGCGCGTGGTGGCGAATAGTGGAGGCCGGCCAAACGACTTCCGTAGAGACGCTTGGACTCAAGCGCAGCCTGCGCTTCTGGGATCTTGTCCTTTACGGCATCATCCTGATTCAGCCCACTGCGCCCATGCCCGTCTTTGGTGTGCTCTACGACAAGTCGAATGGCCACGTCACTGCGACCATCCTCCTTGCGCTCGTTGCCATGCTGTTCACGGCCATCAGCTATGGACGCATGGCACGCGTCTACCCGCATGGAGGCTCAGCATTCCTCTACGTCGGCAAGGAGATCCACTCCAGCCTCGGATACATCACCGGCTGGTGCCTGGTGATGGACTACATAATCAATCCGCTAATATGTACGATCTGGTGCTCCAGCGCGGCCATGAATTTTCTGCCGCATGTGCCTTACGTTGCGTGGGCTGCATTTTTCGCGATCCTTTTCACAACGTTGAATTGCAATGGCATCGAGACTTCGGCGCGGATCAACGCACTGATGGCAGCGGTGCTGGGCCTTGTCATCGTATGGGTGCTTGCGGCCTCGGTGCGCTGGATGCTCGGTATCGTCAATCCCTCGGCGGCGATGTTCCTCGATCCGCTGTATAACCCATCGACCTTCCACACCGGCGCCGTACTGCGCGGAACAGCGACGGCGGTACTGACGTACATCGGCTTCGATGGCATATCCACGCTCACCGATGAGGCACGAAATCCTGAACGCAACGTGCCGCGCGCCATTGTTCTGACCTGCCTGATCACCGGCATTCTGGCCGCCATTGAGGTCTACTTCGCGCAACTCATCTGGCCACGTGGCGCGGCATTTCCTGACATCAACACAGCTTACGTCTACGTCTCTGGACGCGTGGGAGGCCCGTTGCTTTTCGCCGTCGTCAACGGCGCGCTCCTGCTGGCCAACGTCGGCTCTGGGATGGCATCGCAACTGGGCGCGGCTCGCCTGCTCTACGCCATGGGTCAGGACGGTGCACTGCCCCGCCGCTTCTTCGCCAGCGTCTCACAGAAGAACCGCATCCCGCGCAACAACGTGATTCTCATCGGGGCAATCTGCCTCGGCGGAGCTATGATCTTCAGCTATTCGCTCGGAGCGGATCTACTCAACTTCGGCGCCTTGCTGGCGTTCATGGGGGTCAATGGCGCCTCGATGCTGTGGGGCTGGCGTCACAGTCGCGGGCGGCAATGGTTTCCGATCCTGCTGTCTCTGGGCGGCTTCCTCACCTGCGCCATGCTCTGGTGGAATCTGGATCCCAAAGCCAAGATCGTCGGCACCGTCTGGGCGTGCACAGGTGTACTGCTGTGGATTGTGCGTCGGCGGTTCACCGTGCTGCCGGCTCAAGCCTGATCACATTCGCGAGCGGGCCGGCGGTGGTATGCTCTTTTCCACAGCCTGAACCATCATGTGCTGCCCTCCATTGGATCTGATCACCGCGGCAACGCCGGGGCCCTTGCGAGGTTCCAACCTCCCCATGAACGTTGATGTCCAGGCAGCGCTCAAGGCGCTCCGCAAGCTGCACAAGAAGCTGAAGGATTTCCCCGCCCATCCTGCGCCCGAAGAAGTGCACAAGCTTCGAACGGAAACGCGCCGCCTCGAAGCGGTCGTGCACACGTTCTCGTCCGATTCCGATCGCGAGGCGCAGCGGTTACTCAAACTCACCAAGCCGGTCAGGAAGGCACTCGGCAAGGTGCGCGATATGGACGTGTTCATCGCCAAAACCCACCAGATCGGGGATGACTCCACCGGAGAAGGACTGGTGCGCCTTACGGAGGAGATCGCGCGGCGGCGCGAAAAGCATGTCGTCCATCTCAGCCAAATCATCGCGCAACGTCGCAAACCGGTGCGGCGAGCTATTCGTCGTTTTGAGCATCATCTCGAATCTGGGAACGCCATGCTCAGCCCGGTTGCACCGCAGATTCTAGGTGCAGAGCTCGACCACTGGCCCAGGATCGATGCCGCCAACCTGCACGAGTTCCGCATTCGCGCCAAGGAGCTGCGTTACATGCTGCAGCTTTCGCCAGAAACCTACCGGCAGCGCATCGATGCGCTCGGAGAGGTCAAGGACCTCGCCGGCGAATGGCATGATTGGGTCGAATTGCACGAGCTGGCGAAGAAGAGCCTGGATCCCGCCGAAGATGGGCAGATCCTGCGGGAACTCGCCAACATCACGCGGGAGAAATTGCGGGCCAGCCTCACCGCCGCCAACCGGCTACGAAGATCCACGGTCGAGTTCAAGCGCGCGGCTTAGCTTGTAGGCAGCGAAAGGGCCGCGTGATGCGGCCCTATATTGCCGTTCCCTTACTGGTGTTCCTTGTTGTCCGACGTACCTGCTCCGGTGTCGCCGTTGCGGCCTATCCCGCTCTTGCTTCCTTTGCCGCCACCTGCGCCCACCTTCTGCGCCACATCCTGGGCCATCTGCAGGTGCTGCTGGATTACCTGCGAACCTTGCTGCGCCGCGTCCTTTACCTGCGGATTCTTGCCTGAAGAAGCTTCCTTCTGGAACTCCGCAAGATCCTTCTTGTGATCCTTCACCATAGCCTTCATGTAGGCCTTGTCAAACTCATCGCCCGACATTGCCTGCAGCTTCTTCTGCATTGCCTTCTGTTTCATATCCGGCTCTGCGGGCGGTGTTATTCCCAATTGGCTCGCTACGGGAGTCATCTGATCATTGAGCTTCTGATGGTCGGTGACCATGCGCTGTCCGAACTGCTTCACGTCCGGACTGGTGGCCTTTTGCTGCGCGAGCTGCCCCAGCTGGATCTCGGCCATGCTGCCTTCCATGGCTTCCTTCACGAACTTCTTGTCGCTGCCTGCGGGGCTGTTGCCCATCGTGTCGCCCTGCATCTGGCCGCCCGCCCCACCAGCAGACCCGCTTGTTTGCCCGGCTGAAGTTCCGGTCGTCTGTCCGGGTGTAGAGCCGCTTGTCTGCCCCGCTCCTGTGGTGGGGGTGCGCGGTGTTTGCGCCCACGTTGCGGAAACAGTCAGCGCCATGGCAAAACAGCCGGCCAGCGCCGGCACTCGAGTCAACTTCATGCCTATCCTCCTTGGCTTCATGACCGCATTCACAGGGGTCGAAAGCTCCTGTACTGAGAGGGCGGAGAGGCGGGGCGAGTTGTCCAAACTCGCCGTCACTTTTGAGCTGCAAAGGAAATCGGCCGGCAGACTGCCGGCCGATTCAACGAAGCAGAGACGCTCCGAAGCCGCTGAATTCGATCAGCGTGGGATGGGCGGCTTTTCGCCCGGAGCCGGCGGATGCGGGCCGTCGTGTTCCTTCGGCGGCACATACGCCTCCGGCTTCTTATGACCCCGGTGACAGGTTCCGCAAGTCACCTTCGATTGACCGTCGTTCACCATGCTCATGGTGTCGTCGTTGATCTTCTGGGTCATGGTGTACATCAGCCGGGCCGTGTTCTTCTCGGGTTTCGAATCGTCGGCAAAGTTCAGACGCGGCCGACCGTTCGGCCCCACCTTGCCAGGATCGACCGAGTGACAGTTATCGCAATGAACGCCCAGCGAGCCGGCCCAGCCCTCCATGATGTCGTGCACCTGATTCCCGGTCAGGTTCTTAGGCAGAACCTTCAAATTCTTAGGGGCAGGCATCTCATGCGGCGGTCCGCTGGGTCCACCAGGCAGTGGGCCTCCCTGCTGAGGCTGGGCAGCTGCACCCGCCGGCTGCGGTTGAGGAGACTGCGCGGCCACGGACGCGGCCACAATCGCCGCAGTCAATAAAACAGCCGCGGCGGCAGATAAAGGCGAAAGGAATCTTTTCAAGCGGAGAAGACCTCGGCCGGGGAATGTTGTTCAGGTTCTATCTGTAAGACGGAAAACTACGGGACCGGGACGCGTTTCCCCTTCAGGTTCTTTGGTCCTGACACAAACCGGTTCCCCGGAACCGCAAACCGGAGCGGCCATTCCAACGCCTCATTCATCGGATTGATCCCGATGCGCGGCGTTGCCATGGCCTCCGTCAATGCAGAGCCGTCGTCTCGGACCTGAAGCGGAGATCCGGCGCTGGTTACGTCGAGACCGTTGTGGCTGGCCCGCGCGACCCCCAGGGCGAGACAGAGCCGGCTGGGGCCGGTCGTGAGCTGGCGCAGAAACGCCTCGCTGCGTTCCAGGTCCGGCGGCAGGCCGCGGTTCACCGCCATCTGCTCAATTCCCGAAACCGGCTCCAGCGCCCGCAGCAGCACGCATCCGGCCTGGCCCTCGATCTCGCAGGAGATGTTCAGGCAAAAATATTTGCCATAGATCGAGTAGACGTAGGCATGCCCCGGCAGCCCGAACAACACCAGGTTCCGCGGCGTAGGACCTCGATGTGAGTGGGCAGCCGGGTCGGGAGGATCGTTGTGCGGACCCAGATAGGCCTCCGCCTCCACGATCCTGCCCACCATGGCCGTACTGTCGGTCTGCTGCACCAGAAGCTTACCCAGCAGCCGCGGGGCGACCCACTCCGGCCGCGTCTCGAAAAATTTGCGCGGCAGAAGCCGCCCCGGCATCTTCACTTCTTATGTGCCTTGTTCCATTCCTTGAGCAACTCGAGCACTTGTTCGGCATGCCCTTCAGGGGTAACGTTTGGAAAGACGTGAAGGAGAGTCTGGTCGGGCCCGATCACGAATGTGGTGCGGGCGATGCCCCAAACCTTCTTCCCGTACATGTTCTTTTCCTTCATCACCCCAAACTGATTGCACACTCGCTCGTCTACATCTGCAAGGAGTGTGTACGGCAGGTTGTACTTGGCTTTGAACTTGGCTTGGGCCTTGGGCGTGTCGCGGCTGATACCCAGAACCACCGCACCCGCCTTCTGCAGCTTCTCGAACTGGTCGCGAAAGCCGCAGGCCTCAATCGTGCAGCCCGGCGTATCCGCCCGGGGATAAAAGAACAGAATCACCGGCTTGCCGGAGTAATCGGAAAGACTTACAGTCTTATCCTCGTCGGTTTGAAGAGTAAAATCAGCAATCTTATCGTGCAGTTCCATGGGGCGACCCCTCATCAGGTGAAGGTAGTGACCGTCAGTCAGCATTATTCCCGACCCGCCCGGCTCGTGTCATCGCGTGGACTCTCCCTGGCTTTGACGGGGCTGTGCCTGATTGCAGCAAATGTTGGATTCGCTCAATATCCCGGCCAGGTCAACAAAAAGGCCGCCGACAAGACGCCCGAAATGCGCGCCGTGGCGGTGCTGGAGTGGACCGGGGACGCCGGCAAACCCACCGCCAGCCGTATTGTGCCAGTCACCATCTATGACGGCGAGCAGTTGCAGGATGCCGGCCTTTACCTCGCGCGCCCGTATCCACTGGCCGTTTCCTACGCGGTGGAGTACGAACTGAAAGACAACGGCAAGACGATCGGCCTTTTCGAGGTGAAGAACGCGGGCCAGGTCCAAGGCTCCTGGGTCGGCTTCGGAGACTGGAAGCCACTCCCGAAGCCCAAGGCTGCGGCCGCTCCGCAGAAGATCGACGAAGACCTCGGGGACGACGACAAGCCGGTTCTGCACCGCAAGCACAAGGGCGACGACTCCAGCGCCAAATCCGGTGGCACAGCCTCGAGCAACACTAAGGATGCGAAGAGCAACTCGTCGGCCGAGGACGACCCCGACCGCCCCAAGCTGCACAAGAAGACCGAAGACACCACGACCGAAAATTCGGGCGGATCAGCGCCTGTAGATCCCGATCGGCCCATGATGACAAAGCCCAAGCCGAAGGCGCCCGAGACGCCTGTGGATGCTGCCGGCAACGTAAGCTCGCTTCCCGATATCGATGATCCTGACCGCCCGCGCCTGAAACGCGGAGCCAAAGATGCCGGCCCCGCAAAAGTGGAACCGACTCTGATGGGCTTGCCGGACGATATGAAGCAGGCGGTCGCCATCTCCGACGCCCGCAACCGCCCCGAGCACACGTGGACGTATAGCTGGGCGAATCCCGACGACGAAATGAAGATGAAAGAGCAGATGGAGGACATCGCACGGAAGGCGCTCGGGATCACGCCGCCTCCACCGCCCGCGAAAACATCAACTGCGCATCGAAGCACTGCGGCAAAGAAGGTAGTCACGCCTCCACCGCCCACGCCTGCGCCGCTCGAAGAAGAGCAGTTCCGGGTTTTCGAACTGGCCTATGGAGCGGGCGCGACGATGGTTCTGTCTGCGCACACCACCGGCCCACTCGCTGACCAGAAGTTTGTGACGCTAATCGCTCAGCCAGACCTTTACGGCAACGTGATGGTGCTGGTGAAGAACGTCACTGACCGATCGCGCCTCGACGAGACGCCCCGTATGCGCCTGGTGGATGCGGTCGACGCACTGGCCGATAACCGCGGCGAGCTGCTCTTCGAGCTTCGGGGCGACACAACCCGCCAGTTCGCGCTCTACCGGATCATGCGCGGCCGCGCCGACAAGCTGTTCACCACGTTCGGCGGCAATCTGGCTGGGAATATGCCGGAATAGAAGAACGAAACAGGAAGGAAGTTCCCGCGGGACCTCCTTCCCTATTGCCGCCTGTTCTCACTTCACGGTCGCGTTCACCGTCGTCTCGTACTTGGTCCCGGCCGTATTCACCGCGTACACATCGAATCGGTGACCGCCCGCCGCCAGGCTGATGCTGGTTGTGAATGAGGGGCTGGTGGTCTCAGTGAACTTCTTCACGCCGTCCACCCATACCTCCATGCGCGCCAGCGTGCCCGCAATCTTCGCCGCAGCCTGCACACTGACCGGTGAGGACACCGTCGCGCCGTTTGCGGGCGAGCAGACATGCACGCCATAGGACGATGGCGCGCTGCACGTACCACCCGATCCGACCGCGAAGGTATAGCTCATCCGCTGAAGCCGATTGTCCACATCCGCCGCGTACAGAGTGGCCTGGTGCGATCCAGCAGGGAACGTCCCGGTGTAGTTAAACCACGCGTCGTGCTCCCACGCGTGGAAGTTCTCCGCCATCTTCTTGCCATCAACCCACAGCTCGATCTTGCGGAGCTGTCCGAAGGAAGTGGCTGAGGCCTTGAAGCTCACTGGGCTGGAGGAAGTGGATCCTGGGCTGCAGAGGCGGATTCCCTGCGCTTTGTTCAGATAAGTACAGCCTCCCCAGTTGCCGCTGGCAGTGGCGTTGACTGCCGTGACGAGGAGGGGAGCGTTGTCGCTCGGTCCTGTGGCTGCGGGCCCGGGAGTTTGATAAGCAACAATATCGGGCTTGCCGTCAGCGTTTTCATCGACGGTTACCGGCGCTGTTCCCTGAATATCGACCGGCATGGACGAAGCGGGCAGAAATTGCACATAGCTGGTGAATTGACCGCGGTTTGCAGTGCCAAGGAAAATGAGGAACTCGTAGTCGGTGCCGTCTTTCACGTTGTTCGTGAAATGGCCAACGATGTCCATGTGCCCGTCGCCGTTGAAGTCGCCAACCTGAAAAGGACCCGTCCACCCGTCGGCGAAGTAGCCGTTAACGTTTGGTATGGTCCACGAGTAACTGGCAATGGTGCGGTCTGCCTGCCCGTAGAACGCGATCATCTGCTCGGTCGCGCGGTCATAGCCGATGAGATCGCTCTTGCCATCGCTGTCGAGGTCACCGGCCGAAATTTCAAATGTGTTGTAGCTCGAGTATGGCGTGGTGATCTCAAAGCCTAGGTTGCCATCGCCAAACAGGCCATAGACATTGGTGGTGCAGCTGCCCGTGGTACCGCAGCCGAAGACGCCTGTAAAAAAGAGGTCCGCTTTGGCGTCACCGTCGAAGTCGCCAGTGACCATGTTCTGGACCAGGTAGTACGCGGGAAGATTGATGGCGTCACGGGGGCTGTTAAATCCGCCGGCACCGTCGCCCTGGAGCACATAGACGCTCTGGTCATTGCCGGCGACACCTACGACGGCGAGATCGACCTTGCCGTCGCCATTGAAGTTCGCAGCGACAACGGGCGCGGAAGCGAAGGTCTGGCCGGAGTTGAGGGCGATAGTGGAATACTTCGGAGCCTGAAACGTGCCATCGCCATTGCCGAGATAGACGGCAACCTGGTTCTTGCCGGGAAGGACCGCGGCGACATCTGCCTTGCCGTCATTGTTGAAGTCACCCACGGCCATTGGAGCCGGCGAGCCGTTCCCGCCTGAGACGGAATGAAAGACGGGTGCTTTGAAGGTGCCATCACCGTTGGCAAGCTGGATGGTGAATCCAATGGGCGCATAAGCCGAGTCCTCGATCAGATCAGGGAAGCCGTCATTGTTCAAATCGGCGGATAAGGTAATGGTGGGCCGCGCACCGGGGGTGGAAACTTTATTGGAGAAAGTGGGGGAAGTCTGTGCGGCGCACACAACGGCAGCCGCCCACACTGTGAGGGGAAGAAGGTAGGTACTGCTTGTCACTGGGATACTCCTGAGGTTCTATCTAAGTAGATCCAGGCGTGCAATTGAGTAGATTGCATGTACCGCATTGCGAGTTGCTAGGAGACAATTTTCACGGCACCGAACCCTGGGACGCCTTTTTTGATTGGGAAGCATCTGAGAGGAAGAGTCGGCCCGACGGCTGCCACGGAAGTGTCTGATTCCAGGCGCCCATGGCTAATTCGTGTGATTTCTGGATTTAACAGGTCCTTAAAATCCAGCCCTCGGCTACAATTGGTAAATGGGTGGGACTCCGCCCCATCTGTGTGAGGAAAACCTACTGAATGGCATCTGTCGTCCCCGTCCCTTCTCCTACTGAAACCACCACCGCTGCGCCAGCCAAACTGAAGGTTGGAGTCGCAGACCCCAGCGCTGCGCCCGTGCTCCACGTTGTGGCCGCCCGCGATCAGGTGCGCATGGGCCGCGCCGCCACTGAGAAGTACGGCATTAACTGGATCACGCTGGTCGCCATGGGCGCGTTCCACGTGGGAGCGTTGGCTGCGCTGTTCTTCTTCAGCTGGCAGCGGCTGGCCGTCGCGGCGATCCTCTACGTGCTCGCCATCAACGTGGGCATCGGCATGTGCTATCACCGCCTGCTCACGCATCGCGGCTACCAGGTGCCCAAGTGGCTGGAGTACGCGATGACGGTCTGCGCGACGCTCTCCCTCGAGGGCGGTCCGATGTTCTGGGTCGGCACGCACCGCGTGCATCACCAGCTCAGCGACCACCAGGGCGATCCCCACACTCCGCATGAAGGCGGGTGGTGGGCGCACGCCGGCTGGATCCTCTATGGGGAGACGCTGCACTCGCAGAACGAGGCCCTGGGCCGCTACGCGCCCGACATGAAGAAGGACCGCTTCTACATGTGGCTAAGCAAGTACCACTGGCTCACGGTGACGGTCAGCGGCATCCTGCTGCTCACCCTCGGCTGGGCGTTTGGCGGATGGCAGAATGGCGTTGGGATGGTTCTCTGGGGCGTATTCCTCCGCGTTACGGTAGGCCTCCACGCCACCTGGCTGGTGAACTCAGCCACGCATCTGTGGGGCAGCCGTCGCTTCGAGACCAAGGATGACTCGCGCAACAGCTGGTGGGTAGCCCTGCTGACCGGCGGCGAAGGCTGGCATAACAACCACCACGCACACCCGGTCTCCGCGCGTCACGGCCTCAAGTGGTACGAGATAGACCCCAACTACTGGGGCATCTGGCTACTCAAGGTCACCGGCCTGGCCAAGAAGATCAAGGTCGCGCAATACGATCCCCAGAATCCCCGGCCGGCAGGAATGTAAGAGCAGGTAACAAGGATTAGACAGCGAAAGGCCGCGAACTCCAGTTCGCGGCCTTTCTCTCTTTTGTCGAATCCACCGCCGCTAATACCAATACCCTAATGCCTGCCTTTTTCACACCAGCCGTGCCCCCGCCATCTTTTCCAGCACCCTCACCGGCGCCGATTCCGGCGTGACCATCGCATCCGGATCCACCAGGAACGTCTGCTCCAGCGCATACTGACCGGCGAGCACCGCATGCGGCACCGTCTCCGTGTACACCATCCAGCTCGATCCCGGAGCGAACTGGAAGTACTCCTTGGTACAGACGCCCTGGAACTCCGAGTCTTCCTTCATGGCGTTGTGTAGCTGCATCATGAACTCATCATAGGGCGTGCGCTTCCACTGCGGAACAAGGCCAGCCAGCCCCGTTGCTTTCGCCAGCCCCTTTCCGGCCTTCGCTACCGCGCCGTCCGGCTGCGGAATTGCCAGCTTGCCCGGCGCAAAGTTGCCCACGATTTTTGCGAATGCATCGCCCGTCACCCAGTCGCGCGTTCGCGTCGGGTGGATATTGTGAAAGAAGCGCAGGATCCGCCATCCCTTCGTGGGCCGCGTTGGAAAGGCATCGGTGTGCAGCAGGTCGTTCCGCTTGCGCGTCGACAGGTCCCTTCCCTGCTCCTCGATCGGCCGATAGCTCGCGTAATCCAGGGTCCAGCGCTGCTCATAAGGCGCAAGAAACTCCGCCAGAAAACCTTCAACGCTCTTCGAATAGCGCCGCATAATTCCCTGCAACTGCTCGACTGCCTCGGCGGGCGAGGACTTCGCATCGACGCCGGTCAACTCATCGCGATTGGGTTTGTAAGCGATGTTCTTATGCAGGCTGCTGTGCGTCTGCTTCTGCCCCAGCAGCACCTCCAGATCGGCGGGCGGAATGGGCACCGGCGTTTGCGGGAAGTAGATCACTCCTCCGGCCTCAAGCTGTGCAGCCCACGCGCGCAGTTGACCCTCGCCGCCATGCAAGGCCGAATTCAACGCATCGAGCGAAATGGCGTGTACTGGCATCTGGCTAACCCATGATCTTGGCTCTGATCCAGAGCGTGAGGAAAAGAGGCAGCGCGATGGCTAGCACCACCAAACTGGCCGGGAAGCCGAAATCGCGGTAACTGATGGCCATATCCACCGCGGCATGCCCATTCGCGCGGTAGATCAGCAGCGCGAAGATTGCTACCATCGTGGTCACGCAGAAGGTAAACAAAGCCGAGGCAAAGCTGAGCAGCAGGCTCGAAACCAGTCCGAAGCCGCGCAAAGGGAAGCCGAATATCTTGCCGCCCCCGCCTCCGATCGGTCTCGTGGCGTGGCCCGACGCTATATGTGCAGAATCCGTCATTTGAAGCATGACCCCTGTCGTCTAGAATACCTATTCGATGGCATCCAGCGCACAACTTGAACTTTGGCAAGCGGAGAAGGTGGCCACCCAGGCTGAAGCCGCCATAGCGCCGAACGGAGTCCGCTACTCAGCATGGGGAGAGACGCGGATCTCCGACGCTGACCTCGAACGCCTAGTCGGCGCGGTACCAGCCACGCTGGCTCCGGCCCTCAGTCGGCGCGCTTACTATTTTGTACCGCTGGCCATCGCCGACACCGGTGACACTATGATCGCGCCGGCCTACACAGCCGACCTCGGCGATCGCGCAGTGTGTCATCGCAATTGCACCTTTGGCTCCATGGAAGCGGTGTTTCTCTCCACGCGGCTTGTCGAAGACCGCTTCGGCCTGGCATTCGAGTTCTTCATCAATGTGGCTCACAATTTTGTTGAAGTTGCCGGCGTGCCGGAGGAATTCGGTGCCCTGGCCTGGTCGCAGGCCCAGGCGCAGGTCCGCGGCGAAACCAGTCAGGATGCATGGGAAACCCGCCGTCGTGTTCAGGACAATCGAAACGGCCGCGCCGTGGATGAACGCGCGCGCAATGTCTACATTGAGTCCGCATTTTCCGACGCGTTGGCCATCTACATGCTCTCCCTGGCGGTCGACTTCGACTATCACGATCTGCGCGAGCGCGAGTATCCGCTGCTGGCCGCGCCGGCCCTGGCCGAACGCCTGCGAGCAGTTGCCGCCCTGTTCCCGGCAAATCAGGGCTACGACTTCCAGATCCTCTATCGCCGGAAGGGTTAGTCACCGGCCCCCCCGGCTCTGGTAAGCCTCCAAAAACAGAATGCCCTCGCTCAGGCGAGGGCATTTTTATCCAGTTAATCCAATTCGCCTCTTTAGCCCACCTTGACCTTGGCTTCGATCTGCTTGGCGGTAGCGTTCTTGAGCTTGGTTTCTTCAAAGTTCTTAGTTGCCTTCACCACGTGGTCGCGGGCATAGGCTGCGTCATGCCATCCCTTGATCTCGACACGCTTGCCTTCCAGATCTTTGTAGATGGAGAAGAAGTGCGTGATTTCCTTCAGCAGGTGCGGGTAGATATCGGTGTAATTCCACACGTTGGCATAGCGAGGATTGTTCTTGCCGACCGCCAGAACCTTCTCGTCCAGAACGCCTTGGTCCAGCATTTCAAGCAGGCCGATGGGCCGCACTTCCTGCACGCATCCCGGGAAGCTATGCGACGGAACCAGCACCAGCACATCGAGAGGATCTCCGTCATCGCTCAAAGTAGAGGGAATAAAGCCGTAATCGCCGGGGTAGTGGACAGGCGAGTGCAGGTTGCGGTCGAGCTTGAAAACGTGCAACTGCTTGTCGTACTCGAACTTGTTTGTGTTGTCCTTGGGGATCTCGATTACAGCCCGGAAGACCTCGGGCGAACGATCGCCAATGGGCAGCTCCAAATAATTAATCATTTCTCTTGCTCTCCTAAGTAGTGCTGCGCAGTTCGCAGCCTATGGCTCGGGTGTGAGTGCTACACGTGAGTGCGGCACGATGGGTGCTACCACGCTAGTGCTACACGATCCTTTGATGCGGGCCAGTGACAAAAACCTATGGACCGGCCGTCATGTTCCCTGGCAGCGGGGTGAAAGCGGACAACTGGGGAAGATCGCGGGCCTGCGGGCCCTTCCGAGCGCGCGGGGTACTTACAGAACTATAATCACGGATAATGAAGGCGCATGTCTATGTCACTTTGAAGACTTCGGTCCTGGACCCCCAGGGCCAGACGATCCAGAACGCGTTGCGGAAGATCGGGTACGGGCAGGTGGACGGAGTACGGCAGGGCAAGTATTTCGTTCTGTCGCTTGCCGACGGGCTTGCGGCCGACCAGGCGCGCGAGCAGGTAGAGAAGATCGCCCGGGACGTGCTGACGAACCCCGTGATCGAGGAATTCTCATACCGCATTGAGGAATAAGTAAAGACCGCATCAGGATTGCGAATTAGTTAATGCGTCGGGATCCTTTTGTCTCATTCCTTGACGGCTCATCCCTTTAAAATCAGCCTATGTGCGGAATTGTAGGTTATGTGGGCCGGAAGGAAGTGGTTCCGGTCATCATCGAAGGACTGCGTCGGCTGGAGTATCGCGGATATGATTCGGCGGGTATCGCAATTGGCGGACCCGAAAGCGCGCTTTTGCAGGTGTGCCGGGCGCCTGGCAAGCTGCAGAAACTTGAAGACGTCCTTCACGACAAGCCGCTGAAGGGCACCTTCGGCATCGGCCACACGCGCTGGGCTACACATGGCCGCCCTACGGAAGAAAACGCTCATCCTCATCGCGACTGCACTGGCCGCATCGTCGTCGTTCATAACGGAATCGTTGAGAACTATCTTGAGCTCAAGCACGAACTGATCGGGAAGGGCCACAAGTTCGTTACCGAGACCGACACCGAGATCATCGCCCATCTGATCGAACAGATTCAGAAGGACGCGGAAGCAGGAGACAAGCCGATCTCACTTGAAGACGCGGTGCGCCAGGCAGTGAAGCATCTGACCGGCGCGTTCGCCCTCGGCATTCTCTCTTCCGCTGAGCCGGACAAGATCATTGCCGCCCGCCTCGGGCCTCCGGTGGTGATCGGCGTGGGCGAAGGTGAGTACTTCATCGCTTCCGACGTGCCAGGCATTCTGCATCACACGCGCAACATGTACTTTATGGCCGACGGCGACATGGCCATCCTCACGCCTGATGGCGTGACGCTCACCAACTTCGCCGGCGAGCCGGTCAAGCGCGAGCTGCAGCGCATCCAGTGGGATCCCATCCAGGCGGAAAAGGGCGGCTACAAGCACTTCATGCTCAAGGAAATCTGGGAGCAGCCGCGCGCCATCCGTGACACCACCCTGGGCCGCTTTTCTCTCGACTCGGGCAAGGTCTACCTCGGCGAGATGGATATCGATGACGAGGAGCTCGCCGCCGCTTCAAGCATCAACATCGCCGCCTGCGGAACAAGTTGGCACGCGGGCATGGCCGGCAAGTACATGATCGAGCGGCTGGCGCGTCTGCCGGTTGACGTCGACTATGCCAGCGAGTATCGATATCGGAATCCAATCCCCGATCGCAACGCACTTGGACTGTTAATCACGCAGTCGGGTGAGACCGCCGACACGCTGGCCGCGCAGCGCGAGATGAAGAACCTCGGCTCCAAAACAGTGGCCATCTGCAACGTCGTTGGAGCAATGGTTGCACGCGAAGCACATGGCGCCATCTACACGCACGCAGGACCAGAGATCGGCGTAGCTTCAACCAAAGCCTTCACATCGCAGCTCACCGCCTTATTTCTGCTCGCGTTGAAGCTGGGACAGCTGCGCGGGCGCCTGGACAAGGAAAAGTCCGTCGCGCTGATGGAGGAGCTGAGCCGCACTCCCGCCAAGATTGAAGAGGTGCTGCGCATCAGCTCGCCGCAATGCGAACAGCTCGCGAAGGATTTTTCGAATGCCCGCGATTTCCTCTATCTGGGCCGAGGCATCCACTTCCCCATCGCGCTCGAAGGCGCCCTGAAGCTGAAGGAGATCTCGTACATTCACGCCGAAGGCTATCCGGCCGGCGAGATGAAGCACGGGCCGAATGCGCTGATCGACGAGACTCTGCCCGTGGTGGTGCTCGCCTCGCGCGACGAGTCCGATCCCGCATCGAAACTACGCTATGAGAAGACCCTCTCGAACATTCAGGAAGTCACTGCGCGCTCAGGGCGCGTGATCGCGATTGCTACTGAGGGAGACACCACGATCGGCCAGCTTGTGGAGCACGTGATCCATATTCCGGCCACGATCGAACTACTGTCCCCGCTGCTTGAGATCGTGCCATTGCAGTTGCTGGCGTACTACATCGCCGTGCGTCGCGGCTGCGACGTCGATCAACCAAGGAACCTCGCCAAATCAGTGACGGTTGAGTAGGCACCACTCGGAGCCACTTCCCCCCCCTCCTTCCTCTTGTTCTCGCGCGAACTCTGGGAACAACCCCCCAAGTTAGCGCGAAGACTCGGTTTCGCAACGTGGGACCCGCGATTAGAATCGCATAAATTCGTTCGAAAATCGCTTTACTAGAGGGCACTCCAGCTCTGCGCGCTGCGGCCAAATGTAATTCCATCGTTGCAAAGCATTTAGCTCTTCTTGCCGCGTTCCATCCAAAACCCTTCAAGTAAAGCGATTTGACAGCTGCTTTCTGCGTACGTTATGAAAGTCGAGCAGCATGTAGGAAACGGGCCCGTATATCGTTTCGAGTTCGTTCGGCATTTATGGAGTTAAACAGCTAAACCCGGTTCAAACCTAAGGTTCTCTTTCCTCGCATCTTCGGAGCAATCTCTCGTTGGCCTGCGCAATGCTGCACAGCCATGGGCCCCCTCTTGCGCGAAGAGAGCCTCTCATACCTTTTCATTCGACCTGAGGACCAGATGATTAACAGCACTACTTCTTGTTACGGGCGCCTCATTGCGTTGTGGGCCATGATGTTCGTGATCGCGGGATTGGCCTTTAACCGTGCAGGCGCGCAGACTACGACCGCCACTTTGGGAGGCGTCGTAACGGACGCAAGCGGCGCCGTCATTCCCAACGCGACCATCACGCTCAAGAACGAGTCGACGGGCGACACTCGGAGTTCAGTTTCGAACGGTACAGGCGCATTTTCGTTTTCCGCCGTTCCCACTGGAAACTACGACATCACCATCAGCGCCACTGGCTTCCACGATTTCCAGCAGACCGCCATTCACCTTGATCCCGGCGACCAGCGTACGGTGCGCGGAATCCAGATGCAGCTGTCTGGCGCCGTTGAAACCGTAAACGTCACGTCCGCCGCCGACTCCATCACGCTCGACTCCGGCGAACAGAGCTCGCTCATCTCCGCCGAGCAGATCCAGCACCTCTCGGTCGAAGGCCGCGACGTAACCGAACTGCTGAAGATCCTCCCCGGCTTCGCCATTTCGAACGGCGGCAGCGGCAACGTTGACAACCGTCAGTACGATCCTGCCCAGGTAACTCCGGGCGGCGCTCTCGGCCAGTACGCCGCAAACGGAACTCCGGTGAACGGCCAGGCGCTTCTCTCCGACGGCATGGACATCACCGATCCCGGCAACATGGCCCAGGGCATGCAGAACGTGAACTACGAACAGGTTGCCGAAGTGAAGGTGCAAACCTCCAGCTTTACGGCCGACCAGGCTCACGGTCCCATCGTGGTCAACGCGGTAGGCAAGTCGGGTGGCGACAAATACCACGGCTCGCTCTATACCTTCGCTCGAACCACGCAGTTGAACTCCGCTGACTGGATTGCAAAGTACAGCGGACAGAACAAGCCCCCGGATCGCTATGTCTATCCTGGCTTCACCTTCGGCGGTCCCGTTCTGGTGCCTCACACGAACTTCAACAAGGACAAGAAGCTGACGTTCTTTGTCGGTGCTGAAGA
The DNA here is from genome assembly GCF_025264625.1 of Occallatibacter riparius. Taxonomy (NCBI): domain Bacteria; kingdom Pseudomonadati; phylum Acidobacteriota; class Terriglobia; order Terriglobales; family Acidobacteriaceae; genus Occallatibacter; species Occallatibacter riparius. The sequence continues at coordinate 2,827,999 of NZ_CP093313.1, read as the reverse complement.
CTATGCGCAGCGCAACACCTACGCATATGGAAGCGCCTCCAGTGCAACTCTCACGGCTCTTGTCCCCACCGCAGGCATGCGCAACGGCGACTTCAGCGCGGGGCAACTCCAGCAGTACCTCGGACCCGCTTACGGCATAAGTCCCAACGGCGGTGGCTGCACGTACAACGGCTCCAGCTCCGGCTACATCCCAGACCTCAATATCTGCCGTGTGCCTCAGACTGCTCCCAACGGCAGTGCTCTCACCAACGGCAACATCGCGCCCTACATGGATCCGCTCGGCAAGATCGTGATGAACGAAATGCCGATGCCCAACACCACCAGCAACGGCATCTACAACTGGATCACGACCAACCTCGTCAACAACAACCTGTGGCAGGCAAAGGGCCGTGTCGACTACGCCATCAGCGACAACGATAAGCTGTTCGCCACCTACTCGATTGAAAAGGGCCTGTCTTACGTGCCGCAGAACGAGTACTACTCGGCGCGCGGCAATCTCGGCGGAATCAATGTTCCCGGCGGCGGTCTCACCAGCAAGTACGGCTCGCACGTGATGAGCCTGAACTACACGCACATCTTCAGCCCGTCGCTCACCAACGAGTTCTACGCAGGCGGCGGCTATGTGACTTCCAACTTCCTGCCCAAGACTCCGTCAGCCCTCAACAACAACCCCTACCAGGGCGTCTTCAACAACGGCAGCCATGTGCAGCCCACGCTTGAGGACTACGGCAACGACGGCCTGCCACTGCTGCGCACGCCCGATACCACCTACGGCGGCATCTTCGCCAATAAGCAGGTTCGCATTGCCGGCGACAACGTGACCAAGGTGATGGGCCAGCACACGTTCCGCGCAGGCATGTTCTACCAGTGGGATAACAATCCGCAGGTCGCCCCCTTCATCAACACCAACGGCACCATCAACGAGTACTACGTGGGCGAAACGTTCACTGACCCGGTGCAGGGCACCCTGCATTCTACGGGTGCGGTGGGCAGCGGCAATGGCGGCAACTATCTCGCCAACTTCGCTGAAGGCATCGTGTTCCAGTACAACCAGACGAACATCATGCCCGAGCCCAATCTGTACTTCTGGAACCTGGCCGGCTATGCGCAGGACCACTGGCGTCTCACTCCGCGCCTCAGCATCGACTACGGTCTGCGTATCGAGCACACCACCCCGTGGAGCGATGCGCACGGCGTTGGAATTGCGACCTTCTCAGCCGATGCCTACGCCAACGGAACCAATCCTTCCCTGCCTGGCGTGCAGTGGCATGCAATGAATAACTCCATCCCCAACGCCGGCCGTCCTACGCGCTGGGGCTTTATCGAACCTCGTCTCGGCTTTGCGTTCGACATCTTCGGCACGGGTAACACCATGTTGCGTGGCGGGTTCGGCGTATACCGCACCCACGACTCCTACAACGACGCGTCGAACGAGAGCCAGACAGTAATCGGCATGCGCACGTACACCGTGAACGGCCCCTTGCTTTTCTCTTCGATCAGCTCCTATCAGTCCCAGGTGAGCAACGGTTCCGGCTTCACGCCTGATACCAGCGTCAACGCATTTGACTCCAAGGACGACGAGGAGCCGCGCGTCCGAACCTACAACTTGTCCGTGGACCAGAAGCTCCCCTACAACATGCTCCTGGAGCTCTCCTACGTTGGAAACTCCAGCGACATGCTGCTGAACGACGGCTCCACGCAGAACACCACCCTCGACGATCTCAACGCACTGCCTGTCGGCTCGCTCTTCCAGCCGCAGCCCAACTCGCGCCCTGACACGGCGGCCACCGCCGGAATGGTCTATCCAGTGTTTGGTCCCACGGTCGGCGGAAACAACACCAGCGTCAGCTCGCTCGACCAGGCGCACATCGACACCTACAAGCGCTTCCCGCTCTACAACCACGTGTTCGTGCCGCGGCACAACGCCTATGCCAACTACAACGGCCTTCAGGTGGGCCTCGCGCGTCAGACCGGCAAAGCGCACTACTCCGTGAACTACACCTGGTCGAAGGCACTGGGCATCCTCGGCATCGGCGGCTCGTCAACCTACAGCTATCCGGCCGATCCCTTCAACTATCACAACGACTACAGCTACATGCCGTTCGATCGCAGCCACATCTTCAACGCGGCCTGGTCTTACGACTTCGGCAACTTCGTGAAGCAGCGGTTCATCGGCGGCGTCACCAACGGATGGCAGCTCTCGGGCATCGTGCAATATCAGAGCGGCCCGAACCTCCCCTCCATGATCAGCTCCAACTTCGGAATCGGTGGATCGCTCGCAGTGCCGGTGGGTGCGGTTGCGGCAGTCAATGCCAACAACAACAGCACCTGCGCCACGACCTCCGGCACCGGCACCTGCACGCTGGCGGTCAGCAACACCAACATCCTTGGCACGCCGGACGTAAACCTGCAGCCCCGCGTGGTTGCCAATCCGGCTATCCACAGCGGTTCGAATCAGTACGTAAACGCGAACGCCTTCACGCTGCCGGCGCTCGGCACCAACGGCGCGTATCGTTACGGCCACGTAACCGGGCCCGCGTTCTTCGATACGGACCTCACAGCAGCCAAGAACTTCAAAATTAGCGATCGCAACAACATTCAGCTCCGCGTTGCCGCGTTCAACTTCATCAACCACGCCAACAACAGCTTCACTGCGGTTAACACGCAGAACTACACCATGAACTTCAGCCAGGCCACGAACAGCATGGACGTGAACCAGGCGCTGCAAAGCTCCAGCGCAGCGGCCAATCCGCAGTTCGGGTACGCTCCTCTGAAGGAAGGGCGCCGCATTCTCGAACTCGGCCTGCGGTACACCTTCTAAACCAGCAACCAACTTCACAGCTTCCCGGCTCCTCTCTTCGCGCCGTGATCGGATAATCCGATTCACGGCGCAGAGAGGAGCTTTTTTGTTTGGCACTTGGAACCTCAGTTCAAAACTCAAGACGGTTCTGACGTATGATCAAACCCGGCCCGTCTATCGCGCGTCCAAGGGTGTGTAGTCGCCAGGGGACTGTCTTGCGCATAGAGCCTTCCAGCACATCGATAGAGAGCGTGGAGGTCTCAGCCTACACAATCCCCACCGATGCACCCGAGGGTGACGGCACGCTGATGTGGGACTCGACGACTCTGATCCTGTGCGAGGTCTCAGCCTCCGGTCGAACGGGCCTCGGATACAGCTACGGCGCAGCGGCCACCGCTCACGCGGCGCATCATCTTGGCTCTAAATGCCTGCACAACCGCTCGCCCCTCGATATCCCGCTCTTGCACGCGTCGATGCTTCAGCAGGCGCGCAACGACGGAAGTTCCGGAATTGCATCGATGGCAATCTCGGCGCTTGACATCGCGCTCTGGGACCTCAAGGCGAAGCTGTTCGATTGCTCTGTCCTCGATCTCCTGGGCGCTGCTCGCGCAAGTGTACCCGCCTACGGAAGCGGCGGCTTCACAACCTACACCAACCAGCAATTAGCTGCACAGATGTCCGGCTGGGCAGCCAGCGGGTTGAAGCGCGTGAAGATGAAGATCGGCCAACATCCAGAAGATGATCCCCAACGCGTGCGCGTGGCTCGCGAAGCAATTGGCCCTGAAGTAGAACTCTTCGTTGACGCGAATGGCGCCTTCAACGCGCGCGAGGCAATTGCATTTGCAGACAAGGTCGATCAGTTTCGCGTCACCTGGTTCGAAGAACCTGTGAGCTCCGATAACCTCAATGGCCTTCGGCGCGTACGTGACCGCGCCCCTGCTGCAATGGAGATTGCCGCTGGCGAGTATGGCTACGACTCTCTCTATTTCCGGCGCATGCTCGAGGCCGAAGCTGTCGACGTCCTTCAACTCGATGCAACCCGCTGCAAAGGATTCACAGGCTTTCTTGAGGGAGCAGCCATCGCCGCCAGCTTTGGATGCCCGACCTCCGCACATTGTGCGCCATCGCTTCACATGCATATCTGCTGCGCGATTCCCGGCGTCCGCCACGTCGAGTATTTTCATGATCACGCGCGCATCGAGCAGATGCTCTTCGACGGCTTCATTGCGCCCGAGCAAGGCGATCTCAAGCCTGATCGATCGCGCCCTGGTCTGGGCCTTGAATTCAAACGCAAAGACGCAGAGCGGTACCTCACATGGAGAAGCAAGTGACCTTCATCCTTACAACCGCTCTTGAGAAGGTCGCTCGAAACAATCTTCCTTTGCCCGCATCTGAGGCGATTACCACTGCCCTTGAGCATCTGCGCCAGGGCTGCTTTCAGCGCAGTCTCTGTCTCGTCGTATCCGCAACCAGCGTTGCCAGCGGGCTTGAAGTCGGATACGAGCACTACAAAGGCAGCTACAGCAATCCGGTGATGTACACGCCAGTGGCGCTGAGCGGCGCGCTCGCGGGCGCCGGCCTGCTCGGCGTATTTAGCAGAAACGCAGCCACCGGCATCCTCCGCTACGTCAGCATCGCAACGCTCGCCGACGGAATCATCGGCTTCTTCTTCCACGTGCGCGGCATCGCGCGCAAGCCCGGAGGGTGGAGCCTTCCCATCACGAACATCGTCATGGGGCCGCCTATCTTCGCGCCGCTCTTGTTCGGCACCAGCGCCTACCTGGGACTGATGGCCTCATACCTCCGCCGCGAAGAAGAACTGGGCCAAACCGAAGACGCTCCCGACGACTCGATGCAGAGCGAACGCCCCGATTGGCGAACCGAACTCCGCTACGGCAAATTTCAAAAGCATCTCTCGGCCGTCACGGCCGCATGGGCATTCTTCAGCGGCTTTGAAGCACTCTACTCGCATTACAAAACGAACTTCCGCTACAAGGCTCAATGGACTCCGGTCCTGCTGACGCCGATTCTGATGGCAGCAGCTATCGGAGCGATCAAGAGCCGGCGCATCGCGAACACGGCTCTTCCCGCTACTTCCACACTCGCCCTCGCCAACGGTGGTGTCGGCTTCTTCTATCACGCGCGCGGCATCGTGCGGCGGCCAGGCGGGGTCAAGAAGCCCATCTACAACATCCTTTACGGTCCTCCCATTTTTGCGCCGCTCCTGTTCGCTGCATGCGGATTTCTCGGCATCATGGCCAGTCTGCTCCGGAGAGAAACTCGATGACGAAGAAATCCTTTCCGTTCCGCGCCACAGGCGGCGAGATCAGAGCTCTTCAGCAGCCCGGCTACTACGCCGGCTACAGCACTCTAGCGCAGCAGCGGAAGTGGGATGACGCAACGCGCGAAACCGTGACCAGTCGCGTGATGAAGACGCCGCCCATCCGCTTCTTCTCGCCGCAGGAAGCCGCACTACTCGGAGCAATCATCGATCGCGTCCTGCCGCAGGACGATCGCGCTGAGGCGCACACAGTTCCGATTCTCCCTGCTCTCGACCAGCGGCTCTTCAACAACGAGCTCAGCGGCTTTCGTTATGAAGACATGCCGCCCGATCAGGAAGCCTACAAGCTTGCCATCGAGGCCATCGACGCAATGGCCCAGCAACGTTTCGGCCAGGCCTTCATCGATCTCACCGTGCATCGGCAGGAGCTGATCCTCAAGTCATTGCACGACGGTCACCCCGATCCCGATCACGCAGCGTGGCATCGCATGCCCGTACATCGCTTCTGGGCCATGCTGATGGAAGACTGCGTCACCGCCTACTATGCGCACCCGTGGGCCTGGGATGAGATCGGCTTCGGCGGCCCTGCATATCCGCGCGGTTACATGCGCCTCGAGAACGGCCTGCCCGAGCCGTGGGAGAAGGACGAACAGCGCTATGAATGGAACGTGCCCGCAGACTCGGTGTCGGAACTCGACGAAGAGGGTGCCCCCCCTGAGTACGGCTCGCTGCATGGTCATGGAGGCAGTCACTGATGCCTCATCGCCTCGGGCCCATGCAGACGCTTCCATCACCAATGCGTCGTTTCGATGAAGGCGAGACCGTCGACTACTGCATCGTCGGCGTGGGAAGCGCCGGAGGAGTGCTGGTGCAGCGACTCGCGCGCGCGGGCTTTCGCGTTGTCGCGCTCGAAGCCGGCCCCTTCTGGGACACCGAAAAAGACTGGGTTAGCGACGAAAAGGGCTCGCGCGAGCTCTACTGGAACGACCTGCGCATCACCGGCGGAAAGCACCCGCTCGCCTTGGGTTCCAACAACAGCGGCAAGGGTGTCGGCGGAGGCTCAGTGCACTGGGCCGCTTTCACGCCCCGATTTCATCCCTCCGATTTCCGCGTCTACACGCAGGACGGCGTTGGCGTCGATTGGCCGATGTCCTACTGGGATCTGAAACCCTACTACGAACTGCTCGAACGCGAAATCCCTGTCGCAGGCCCTGCCTGGTTTCCCTGGGGCGATCCGCACGGCCACCCCTATGGTCCGCATCCACTCGGCGGTGTGGGCGACGTGCTCGTACGCGGTTGCACTTCGCTTGGCATCCGCACAGTTGCAGGCGGCCCGGTTGCGATTCTCTCCGCATCGCATGGCGACAGGCCGCATTGCATCTATCGCGGCTTCTGCCTGCAGGGATGCAAGGTTGGAGCCAAGGCCAGCACGCTGATCACGCACGTGCCCGACGCCATCTCTGGCGGCGCAGAGATCCGAGCCCACTCAATGGCTTCGCGCATCAGTCTTCGCAGCGACGGCCGCGTTGACGGCGTCATCTACTTCGATCGCGAAGGTCGCGAACACTTCCAGCGCGCCCGCGCAGTCATTGTCAGCGGATATGCGATCGAAACGCCGCGCCTGCTGTTGAACTCCGTCTGTCCTGCGCACCCGCATGGCCTCGCCAACTCAAGCCGAACGCTCGGCAAATATCTTATGGCGCAAGCGGGCAACGTCGTAGCCGGCAGGTTCGATGAGCTTATTCGTCTCTACAAAGCGCCACCCGCGCATGCGCTCTCAGAGGAGTTCTACGAAACCGACCCGCGCCGCGGATTCGCCCGCGGCTTCGCGATTCAAACCGTCGGCCCGCTTCCCGTCGCCTTTGCCAAGCAGATGGTGGCCGCCATGGGCGCGTGGGGCTGGGGCATGCGCCGCGTCATGATGGATTACAACCACTGGGCGACTCTCGGCGTGCTCGGCGAGATCCTTCCCTGGGAAGACAATCGCGTCGAACTCGCCGAAGAAAAGGACCAGCACGGAATACCCGTCGCAAAGGTCACATTCAACCTTCACGACAACGACGAGAAGCTGATTGAGTTCGGCAAGAACAAGGTGATGGAGGTCATGTGGGCCGCAGGCGCCAAGCAGGTAGTGCAAGAGTCGCGCTTTGCACATCTGGTCGGCGCCGTACGTATGGGCAGCGATCCTTCCTCATCGGTCGTCGACAAATTCGGACGCACTCACGACATCCCGAATCTCTTCGTCTGCGACGGCAGCATTCTCCCCACCCAAGGCTCGGCCAATCCCGGCCTCACCATACAAGCACTCGCCGCAAGAACCGCCGACTATCTAATCAAACAGGGCACAGCGATCTTCTCCTCGAATCAGCGCGACCTGACCGAACCCGGCATTCGCTACGACCTGAGTCCACCCTACACAAAATTCAAGGGCAATCCGCGCATCACCTGAGTCGGCTAAAACAACTTCGAGCTATCCAGGAGCACAGTCACCGGCCCCTCGTTCACTAGCGACACCGACATCATCGCCTGGAACTGGCCCGTCTCGCACCGCAGACCACGCCGGCGAATCTCCGCAACGAAGTATTCGTAGAGTTCCCGAGCGCGCTCCGGCCGCGCGGCATCGTCGAATGAGGGCCGCTTGCCACGCCGCACATCCCCATACAACGTGAATTGCGAAACGGCGAGAACCGCGCCGCCCGCATCCGCCACGTTCCGGTTCATCTTGCCATCGCCGTCTTCAAAGATGCGCAGTCCGGCGATCTTCTCTGCAAGGTAGTCAGCGTCGCCGTTCGTATCGCTCGTGGAAACACCAAGCAGCACCAGCAGGCCCGACCCAATTTCGCCAACCGCCTGGCCGTCCACCACCACAGAAGCTTTGGACACACGTTGTACCACGGCACGCATTGTGCTCCAGCTTAGCAGCCTCGTTCTGCCCCAAAGAAAAACGGGAGCAGACCGTGAAGTCTTCTGCTCCCGTTCCCGTCGTCGTCGTCCTGGTAGTTACGTTGTAGCTATGAGCACCCGGAAGTCGACCCGCAGCTCATGCATCGATAGCAGCTTCCGTTGCGCACCATGATTGCCCCGCACACTCCGCAGCTCGGCGCATCACCCATGTCGTACAGGTCACGCATCGCATCCGAAGCGTGGTAGATCCCGCGATCCTTCAACTCCGGAACTTCCGCTGCCGCGCTCGACCCGTGCATCTCCGGCGCAATCCCGCCCGCCGGAGACGACGTGCTTCCCATCCCCTGCACCGGTGATTGCACACCCACCTCGTTCAGCTTGCGCGCAACCTCCTCAGCCAGCCGCGAAAGTTGATCCTGCGGAATCGCGCTTTCGTCTTCGATTTCCGCATTGCTCAGCAGCGTCGGCGAAGCAGGAAGCTGCGGTGCCTGCGGTGCGAGTCCTTGGAACAGCGTGAGCTGCGTGCCCGACAGGAAGCGCAGGCTCAGCCAGCGGAAGATGTAATCCATCAGGCTCTTTGCGTAGCCAATCTGCTCGTTGCCCGTCCAGCCGCTCGGCTCAAACCGCGTGTGCGCAAACTTCTCGCACAGCGTGCGGAGCTGAACACCGTGCTGCAACGCCAGCGAAATCGCCGTTGCGAACGAGTCCATCAGGCCGGAGACAGTCGAGCCTTCCTTCGCCATCTTGATGAAGATCTCGCCTGGCTGCCCGTTAGGATAGAGTCCCACCGTGATATAGCCCTCGTGCCCGGCAATCGAGAACTTGTGCGTCACTGATGCGCGCTCCTCTTGCAGCCGGTGTCGCACTGCCCTCGGAGGCGCATTCAAATCCTGCTGCTCTGGTGTCGGCGTCATCGGAACCGGGTTCACCTTGATCACCGGGACCGACGCCGCCTTCGCGATCTCATCCATCGACTTCTGGAACGCGGTGGCAGCCGCGATCACCTGCTTCGCCGTCACTTCCAGCTTGTCGCCGATCTTCGCTTCCAGCGTCTTCACATCCGCGTCAGCCGCAACCCGGCCAGCCGCGATGTCGCTCAGCATGCGCGCTGCTACCACATCCAGAGCTGAAGGCTCCTTCTTCGTGTCGAGGCTCGTGTTCAGCGGCTGAGTGCCCTTCGAGCCGTCGCGATAAATCGCCACTGCCTTGATGCCCCGCCGCCAGCTCTCCGCGTACGCCTCGGCCACGTCATCAATCGACGCCTCATGCGGCAGGTTCACCGTCTTTGAAATCGCGCCCGACAGGAACGGCTGCGTCGCCGACATCATCTTGATGTGGCCCATGTAATGAATCGACCGCGTGCCCTTCGCCGGCTTGAAGCTGCAATCGAACACCGCCAGGTGCTCCGGCTTGATCCCCGGCGCGCCTTCAATCGTGCCCGTCGCATCAATGTAGCTCACGATCGCGTTCACTTCCTCGTCCTTGTAGCCAAGCTTGAACAGCGCCGCCGGAACCGTGTTGTTCACGATCTTGATCATGCCGCCGCCCACCAGCTTCTTGTACTTCACCAGCGCCAGGTCCGGCTCAATGCCAGTCGTGTCGCAATCCATCATGAAGCCGATCGTGCCCGTCGGCGCCAGCACCGTCACCTGCGAGTTGCGATAGCCGTGCCGCTCACCATAAAGGAGCGCCATGTCCCAGCACTCGCGGCTCGCATCCAGCAGCGCATCCAGCTGCGGCACCACAAACGGCTCCGTGCTCCCCTTAGACTTGCCAATGTTGTTCACTTCCGCGCGATGCATGCGGATCACATCCAGGAACGGCTCGCGGTTCACATAGAAGCCGGGGCACGCGCCGCCCTGCCGCTCCACGCTGGCCGTCAGAGTCGTTGCCGAAGCCAGTGGCTTGCACGAGCCCGCAATAATCGCCGACTGCAGATACGACTGACCACACATGATCGCCGTCAGTGCCGCGGCCAGATCGCGTCCCGCCTCGGAGTCATACGGCAATCCGAACGCCATCAACAGCGCGCCCAGGTTCGCATAGCCCAGTCCCAGCGGCCGATAGTCATGCGAGTTCTTCGCAATCGACTCCGTCGGGTATCCCGAGTTGTCCACCAGGATATCCATCGCCGTGATCATCACCGACACACCATGCCGGTACGCCTGAATATCAAACTGCCCCGCCGCATTCACGAACTTCAGCAGGTTGAAGCTCGCCAGGTTGCACGCCGAGTTATCCAGGAACATGTACTCCGAGCACGGATTCGACGCATTAATCCGCGCCGTGTTCTTGCTCGTGTGCCACTTGTTGATCGTCGTATCGAACTGCAGTCCCGGATCGCCGCACTCCCACGTGGCCTTCGCGATCTTCTGCATAATGTCGCGCGCCTTGTAGGTCTGCACAGGCTTCTTTTCCTTCACCGTACGCGTCTGGAAATCCCCATCTGCTTCGTACGCACGCATGAACTCGTCGCTCACGCGCACTGAGTTGTTTGCGTTCTGGAAGAAGATCGACGAATACGCCTCCGAGTCCGGCCCCGATCCGTCATAGCCCTGTCTGATCAGCGCGAAGGCCTTGGCCTCTTCCTTTGCCTTGCACTCAATGAAGTCGATGATGTCCGGATGTTCGACATTCAGGATCACCATCTTTGCCGCGCGCCGCGTCTTGCCGCCGCTCTTGATCACGCCGGCAAACGCATCGAATCCGCGCATGAAGCTCAACGGCCCTGACGCCTCGCCGCCGCCCGAAAGCGTCTCCTTCGATCCGCGGATCGTCGACAGGTTCGTCCCCGTGCCCGATCCCCACTTGAACAGCATGCCTTCCGTCTTCGCTAACGTCAGAATCGAGTCCAGCGAGTCCTCAACGGCATTGATGAAGCAGGCCGAGCACTGCGGATTCTTGTAGCCCGTCGGCTCGAACTTCACGCATCCCGTCGCCGGATCCCAATGCCAGCTATAACCCTCCGCATTGGGCTCCAGCCGGTCGCACCCCACGTTGAACCACACCGGTGAATTAAACGCCACCTTCTGCGACAGCAGCATGTGCGCCAGTTCGTCATAGAAGACCGCCGCGTCTTCAGCCGTCGCAAAGTATCCGCCCTCGATGCCCCAGTCCCGCACCGTCTCCGCCACGCGCCCCACCAGCGCCCGCACGCCGCTCTCGCGCTCCAGCGTGTTCATCTGCCCATGCAGATACTTCGAAGCCACGATATTCGTGGCCGTCATCGACCAGTCGATGGGCACTTCCACGTCCTTCTGCTCGAAGATCGTGTTGCCCTTGCTGTCGGTAATCAGCGCGGTGCGCTTCTCCCATTGCACTTCGTCATAGGGCGAAATGCCTGGCCGCGTAAACCGGCGGGCAAATTTCAATCCGCCGTGGATCGCAGTGCTCGTATCTGTGGTGGTCGTAGACGTTTGTACATGGGCCTCGTTCATGGGGGGTCTCCTTAGTCGGCGGAAGCGGATAAGATTCCTCAATCAAAAACCTCGGGTGTGAACCCGCGAAATATTTCGTACAGAAAGAATCCGGGCAAAAACAAATGAGTGCGAATTGTGATCCGATTTGCGGCGTTTATCAGCGCTTTCAAGCCGTCTTTACGCTGAGTCCGTTTAATGATCCTTTTACAGCCGCAGATGAAAAAATACCGCTGTCTATGGTGCGTGTCAACACCAAACCACAATATCTTGTGTTTTGATTGCGTTTGATGGATCCGAGGCTCAAAACCCCAGCATTTGCCCTGTGGAAAGTGCAAATCGCCAGTGGCAGCGCGAAGTCCGGCCCCTCAAATGCCCAGATACCCACCCGTCGCTTCCCATCTCGCCGGCGGCCCTGCATCCACCGGCACTTCGACCCTTCCAGCCTATGCCGCACGCCGTCCCGCCACAAGGCCGCAACCCGGTGGAAATAAAGGCCAAACCTGTGCAGATGTGGACAACCGGTGACGTAATTCGCCTTCGGGAATCAGCCCGTTCCGGAACGAAGAAGAATCAGTCCCCGGAGATGCCTCGAAAGTGGTAGACAATTTGTCAAACAATGAGAACGTTAGCCATTTTTGCGGCCTTGATTCTGCTCCTGCCTTGCGGAGCCAGACGCGCCAGACCCTGACTACCATCACCATCGTCAAACCAACTGTCATCGCATTCTTTGACGGTAGGTCGAATGCCGCACCTGAGGAATCCGACGCACTCAGCGACTTCGTGTTCTACGCCGGCCAGGTTGGCCCCACACTGCAGCGGGCCGGCATAGAATTCCGGGAGTTGGACGGAAGCTTCTTTCGCGTCCAAAAAGGCAAGCGCACGCTAACTTTTCGGGCCGGTCCAATCAAGGTAGGCTACTACCTCATCGCACCCGGCCAAGAGCCGCACATCGAATACGGCGTCATGACCGACGAGGATCTCGCAGAAGTGGCCGCAGGATATTTCGGTGTCACCGTTTCGACCGTGGTTCTCCAGGCCCAGCCCCTCTCTGAACCTGGAACTGCCTCAAGCGATGATCCCGGATGGCCTAGGGCAGAATGACAAGCTCCGGCTTGCTGCCACCGCTCATGCCGAAGACCGCGCCTGAGTAGAACGCGCCTGCGTCGTATTTGTAGCAGCCGGGGGTTTGTGCCTTTACCGTTACCGGCTTGCTTCCGCCACCCACAATCGGATCATCCGGAGTAAAGGGCGAATCTGTCCCGAAGTAAACGGAGAAGCCGGTGTTCTTGCTAGAGGTCATCCACACGACCTCAGTGCCGGCCTTTACGCAGAAGAACTGATTGCTCTTTGCGTTGGGAACTCCCGGTTTGACGCTCGCACCACCCCCCGATCGCCGGATGTCGATCTTGCAGGACTCGGATGCCGATCCGCAGGTATTGGCGGCCGTGCACAGGTCCGCCGGTTGCGGTTCATCACAGATGTACTTGCTCTTCGCCTGGGTCAAGGTACTGCCCATCAGCACGAAAGCTATCACCAGCGCGACTCTGCACGAATGCAGCTGCTTTCTCATGGATCGATTCCTCGCAGGACTTGTGAACCACCGTTTGAAGACGCGAACAGGAAGGACTTACTTCTCCTTCTCCTTATCCCCGCCCGGCCACACAATAATGTTGTTGAGCTTCCAGGGGTTCATTCTCAGATCCCACTGTGGCTCGCCATCCTTGTTGATGGTGAGCTGAGTTGCTGGGTAGAGGACGCCGCCGCTCTTGCCCTTGTCCTGATCGTCGATAACGATTTCGCCCGCCGTCAGATTGAAAGACTTCGATTGGGTGGACCAGTAGGCTTCCCCGAAAGCAATCTTGCGGTTCGTGATGAAACGGATCGACCGTCCTGTAGGAGTCTTGATCTCGCGGATATAGGAGACGTCGAAACCCAGGGTCCCCGGTATTGTGATCCGGCCCACTGCCTTCATCTTCTCAAGTGCGTTGCACAGGCCATCGTTCTGACCCTTCTGAAACGATTCGACCAGAATCTGTCTGTCTTCCGCAGTGGAATACTCATAGATGATTAGCCTGATCGTGCCATTTTGCCCCAACTGGGTGCTCGTGCCATAGGCTTGGGCGTCGATCGTTTCATACTTTTCGCGCGCAAATCCAGGAACGGCTGTCATAGCCACGACTAACGCAACGGCAGTACTCACCTTCCAATACTTGGATATAAAATTCACTTGCCCTCCATTGCACTCGATTCAACGCTGAGTGACTTCGCAGCAGCGGTTGACGGCGCCTTGCAGGGACAAGGCCACGCATTTCACCCGTGTCCCCACGCGGTGATCAATTTAATGAGAATCAATGCCGGAGGGGCACTGCCAGAATTACTAGACCAGTTGGTCAGGGATATGCGGCCCCCTGTCCCACCTTCCTGATCCCTGTTCCCTGTTGCCTGTTCCCTGCCTCTAGGGTTCCCGAATCTCACTCGACGTCCCGCCCGCCGCCGGCACGTAGCACTTCATGCTGTAATCCATCACCATGCGATCGGCGTTGAACCGCCACCCCAGCGTCCGGATCGTCCGCTTCATCCGCTGGATCCATCCCCGCGGCAGCCCATCGCGATCTCTCTGGTAGTAGAGCGGAATCACTTCCTCATCCAGCACGCGATACAGATCGTCGCCATCGCGCCGGTCATGGACATCCATATTCGAGTGCGTGCGGCCCTTCCCAATCGCAAACCCGTTCAGGCCGTCGTATGCCTCGGCCCACCACCCGTCCAGCACTGACAGGTTCAGCCCGCCGTTCAGCACCACCTTCTGCCCGCTCGTCCCCGATGCCTCCAGCGGCCGCCGCGGATTATTCAGCCACACATCGACTCCCTGCACCAGGTGCCGCCCCACGTTGATGTCGTAGTCCTCAATGAACACGAACTTGTCTCCCAGATCCGCATCCCTCATCAGCCGCGCAATCTCCTGCAGCACCGTCTTCCCCGGCACATCGTGCGGATGCGCCTTGCCCGCAAACACAAACTGCACCGGCCGCTTCGGATCGTTCACCATCCCTGCCAGCCGCTCAATATCCTTGAGAATCAGATTCGCCCGCTTGTACGTAGCAAACCGCCGCGCGAATCCGATCGTGAGTGCATCCTGTGTCAGCACCTTGCCTAGCCGCTGGATCGCCTCTTGCGCCTCGCCGCGGAACGCCGCCTGCTCCTTCGCCCTCTGCCGCGCAAATTCGATCAACTGCGCCTTCAGGCTCAGGTGCGTCTCCCACAACTCGCCGTCATCCACCTTCTCGATCTCGGCCCACGTATGCTTGTCCCCGCTGCGGAACCCCCATCCCACGCCCAGATGCCGGTCATACAACCGCCGCATCTGCGGAGCCAGCCACGACGGCACATGCACTCCATTCGTAATGTGCCCAATTGGCACCGCATCCTCCGGCTTGCCCGGATACATCTTCCACCACATCTCGCGCGAAACCTCACCGTGCAGCGCCGACACCGCATTCGCCCGCCGCGACAGCTTCAGCCCCAGCACCGTCATGCAGAACGTCTCGGCATCGTCGTTCGAATACACGCGCCCAAAGCCCATCAGGTTTTCCTGCGAAAGCCCCAGCTCATCGCGCAGCGGCCCCAGGTGCTCTTCAATCAGGTCTGCCGGGAAGCGGTCATGCCCCGCCGGCACCGGCGTGTGCGTCGTGAACACCACTTCGCGTGCCACGTGGCTCGCCGCAGTCTTGAAGTCCACGCCCTCGTCTTCCATGCGGCACCGGATTGCTTCCAGCACGACAAACGCGCTGTGCCCCTCATTCAGGTGCAGCACACCCGGAGAGATCCCCATGGCCCGAAGCGCGCGATGGCCTCCCACGCCCAGCAGCAGTTCCTGCCGGATGCGCGTCCTTCCATCGCCGCCATAGAGCCGCGACGTCAGCTCGCGATCCTCCGGCGCGTTGCCTTCCACGTTCGAGTCCAGCAGCAGCAGATCGCAGCGCCCCACCTTGATCCGCCACACCTTCGAGTGGATCGACCCCGACCGCGTGGCAATCTCCACCGTTACCGGCTCACCGTTCTCGCCAATCGCAATCTGCATCGGCCGCGTGCCCACGTCCGTCGCAATGTAGTCCTCGTGCTGCCAGCCATCCGCGTCCAGCCGCTGCAGGAAATACCCCTGCCCATAGAACAGCCCCACGCCCACCAGCGGAATATCCAGATCCGATGCACTCTTGATGTGATCGCCGGCCAGCACGCCCAATCCGCCCGAATAAATCGGCAGCGACTCATGCAGCCCGAACTCCGCCGAAAAATACGCCACCGGCCGCGGCCGCAACACGCCTGCATTGTTCGCGCCCCACGTCCGGTCCGCGTTCAGATACTCCTGCTGCCGCCGATAGCAGTAGTTGATCCTGCTGTGCAGCCCGAGTTCCGACGCCCGCCGCTCCAGCTCGCGCAGCGGAGTCTCCTTCAGCAGTGCAATTGGATTCTGGTTCAACTGCCGCCACCGTATCGGATTCAAATCGTTGAACAAACTGATGCACTCCGGATCCCAGCTCCACCAGATGTTGTTCGCTAGCGCCCATAACCGTTCCTGCGCCGGCGCGATAAACCGGTCCAGCGTGCGCGCCTCGCTCACCGCAGGAGCCACCTCGCTTGCCGCATCCGCCAGCTACTGGATCTCTTCGTCCCCAAATGTCCGGGCTTCCTTCGTCTGCACCACCAGCACGCCCTGCAGCACTCCGCGATCGATCAGCGGCACTCCCAGGAACGACCGGTACTCCTCCTCGCCCGACTCCTTGAAGTACTTGAACCGCGGATGATTCCGCGCATCCGGCACGGCCACCGGCATCACATGCTCCGCCACCAGCCCCGCCAGGCCCTCGTGCAGCGGCATGCGCAGAGTTCCAATGCACCGCGGATGCAGCCCCACCGTCGCCGCCATCACCAAATTCGACCGGTCCGGCTCCAGCAGATACGTCGAGCACACGTCCGTGTTGAACCGCGACGCAATCAGCGCCACCACGTTCATCAGCGTATCCGCGGGCTTGCCCTCCTCATACAAGCTCGCAATTTCATCCACGCCCAGCACCCGGGCGGCTTCCCTGGATTCGTAAGACTGCTGCATAAGGACCCCTCCATGACCGATAAAGACACGTACACCGGCCTCGAAATCAACGAAGCTGGAAAAAACTAAGAGCACCCGGGGATTGGAAAAGCGCAGGACCTGTAACGAGGCTGTTTAATGGCTGCCAGTAGTGCCTGATCATACACCGATTCGCATGCTGTTAACGTGGAGATATGCCCGAAACTCACGCCATCCTCACGAGCTGGCAGCCCGTTCCCCTGCCCCGCCGCGAGCCCATGCAGGGCCGCACCGTCACACTTGAGCCTCTCGACGCATCACGTCACGCGGCGGCCCTCTGGAACGCCGTGCGGGACCACGACGAGGTATGGCAGTGGCTCTTCGAAGGCCCCTACGCCAACGAAGCCGCCTTCACGGCCGACATCGAGGCCAAGCAGCGCGCGACGGACCGCATCTACTACGCCATCATTCCCGCCACCACAGGAACCGCCGCCGGCTTCGCCAGCTATCTGCGCATGGAACCGACTCACGGCGTCATCGAAGTCGGCAACATCCTGCTCTCGCCCGCGCTGCAGCGCACCACCGCCGCCACGGAAGCCATGTACCTCATGGGCCGCCACATCTTCGATCTCGGCTACCGCCGCTATGAATGGAAATGCAACGCGCTGAACGAGCCGAGTCGCCGCGCCGCCCAGCGCCTCGGCTTCACCTTTGAAGGCATCTTCCGCCAGCACATGGTCGTCAAAGGCCGCAACCGCAACACCGCCTGGTTCGCCATGCTCGACCACGAATGGCCCGCAAGAAAGCAGGCCTTCGAATCGTGGCTCGATGTCCGCAACTTCGACTCAAACGGCAGTCAGCACCAAGGCTTGCTAGCGGTGGCCAGCGGCCTCGACGTGTAGATTCAGCCGAACATCTCAATTCGGTCTGAGTTTGGCGAGCAGCGAATTGAAATCGTAAGTGATGCCAAAATTGCCGCCGACCTTTGACGCCTTGATGAGATCAGTACGATTCGAGAACGTCAGTGCTAGAGGGATGTTCACGTTCGTGCCTTTAACACTTATAGTGACCTTTCCCTGCCCGATATGGATCGGGCCTGTGGTATTCAACAGTTCGGATGCATTCCCAGGCAGAGGGATCGCGGTGCCGGGCGCGAGCTGATCTGCGGGTAAAGTGAGCAGCCCGTTGGCGATCATGTATTGGAAGTAATAACCCCCGGTTACGGCTGCCTGAACCTTCGATGACGTTGACGCTGCGGTGTAGTCGAACTGGAGCGCGGCCTGTGCGCTGCGCACCTGCGAGGTACTGCTTCCGAGCGTTGAGTTGTACATGGTTGCACCGGCATTTGCGGTGACCTGCACGAAGCGATCGCTGTTCTTGGCATCACCTCGGTAACTGTAGATCGCCTTGAAATCGGACTGGTCAGGCTGATTCGGCAGACGATTGAAGTCGTACTCAAAGGATCCCGTCCACTTATTTAACACAGCCCCCAACGCTTTATCGCGCGCACCGCGATACGCACTCTGAGCTGATACGAACGTTCGGAACGCAACCGTATTCGCGGCGTTTGCATTGATAATGCTCGCGGTCTTCTGCACCAACTCCTGAATTGCGCGATCTACGTCTTCAGGTGCTTTGGTAGTACCTGGGCTCTCGAGTGTCTCGATCGCATGCCCGAGCGCGCTCAAGTAGGCCGGATCTTCTCTAACCTTGCTGGTCAGGGCATCATAGGCTGCGGCATAGGTGGTGGCCACGTCGAGATATTTCGGGTCTTGGTACGCTTGCATCACATCCTGCAACGTCACGTCTTTCTTTCTAGCGTGGAAATCGAGGCGTGCACCTATCCCAGAGAACGCCGGAGTATTGCTCCCGACCAGCGCGGCAAGGGCATCTTGAGCCGCTGAACTGGTGTTCGACGTGTTGGCTTGTGAGACATCGAAACTGCTCGATACCGTGAGGGCGGTCAGAAGCGTCCTTCCGACGCCACACGACGTTTCGATAATCGCGCAAGGCGGAACGTTTCCGAGTGTCAGAAAATCGGCCGCTTGCCCGCCATTCAGCGTGACCGTGGTGGTATTGCCATTGGTGGTTCGATTGATGGAGCCGCTCTCGAGGGCTATCCCCACAATCGCCCCGACCCCCTTGCTTACCAACGACGTGGTGCCGTTCGAACTCTCGGATGCTCCAACCTGTTTGTCTTGGCGGGCCTGCTCGGCGTAACTGAGGAGTTGCTGAGCAAGTTGCTCCTGTTGGGCAGAGGAAAACGGGGAGGAAATTTCTTTCGGGTGCGTCAAAATATACTCTGTAACGATAGTGAAGTTGCAGCCGCGCCCGATCTCAAGGGCCTTTTGGACTTGAGGCTTGTTGGCCTTATCTGTGACTTTGGAAATGCTCAGCACATTGTCCAGATCTGCGCAGTAGCCATATTTGTTGACAACGCCTTGCGCGAAACAGGGCAAACAGCTAAGAGCAAGCAGCGGCAAAATTACCTTCTTCATAGTCCCTTAATCTCCAATCCCTCTGGAGCACTCGAGGGGGAGTAATGAAATGCATCCAGCACTTGACTGCAACCGTTCGTAACTTCGTTCACTGCCACTCTGTCGCCTACCTCCGTACTCTCTATGACGAGTGTCAGGAGGTTCACTCCGCTCGCAATATCGAATTTCCATGGCCCTGCGGTGAGGGTTATGCCGTTGTAACGTGCAACAATCATCGTCGCTAGTCCGGACGAAGAACTGACAGCTATTTCGAAAGAGGCGCCCGTCGGACCTTGGTAATCAGCTTCGACCGTGGGGCAAACATCTAACGTACAAGCCATGACAACCTCCAATCTTGATAATCCGAATTAGTTGAGCGAACTCGGGTTCAACACGATGCCACGCGGCCACGCAGGAGATGTAGCCGCAACAAAGGAATACCTGGCGCTCAATCGCGCCACATGAGGTCGATGTGGCCGTGTTGGGGGAGGGTTACTAGATGGAGAGTATCCCTATTTTGATCAATGTCAAGGCGAGAGTTTCATGAGCGAAACCTTACCAAAGGCCACAGACGAAAGTAACCTCAATTCGGAGAAAACCCCATCCGGCGCCGCTGGCGCCTGTCCTTCTGCTCAAGCCTGGAGCGGTGCTCACCAGCGCCTTGTTACCGGTGCACCATCTGTTGGCGACTGTAAAAGACGGGATCCCACTCGATCGGCCAGTGAACATTCCCCTATCGCTTTCTAGCCGACTCAGGAGCCTTCGTTCCCGCATCCGACAGCGAAGCAAACTCGGGCCCCAATCCGGCAATGGCGCCGCGCAGCCCCGCCTCATCCCCGCCGAAGTCGTAATAGACAATCTTCCCCTGCGCGTCCAGCAGAACGGTCAGCGGGACTCCCTCGCCTTTGAAAGCCTTCTGAATCGCCTTCTCATTGTCGTGGAAGTTCGGCCACGCATAGTGATGGCGTTCAAAGTAAACGGCGCCGTCCTCCGCGTTGCTGTTCTCATCCACGCTCACAGCCGTCAACCCCGATCCCTTGGCGTCCGCGTAGATCCTGCCGATCGAAGGCATCGACAGCAAACAAGGTCCGCACCAGGTAGCCCAGAAATCGATCAGCACAGGCTTCCCTCGAAACGAGCTCAGCGCCACCTTCTTTCCATCCGGCCCTGCAAGGGTGACATCCGGCGCCATCTGCCCAACCATTTGCGCCTTGGGATGCTCAGGCGGAGGGCCACCCCAATCCGGCTCCAGGCTCGCCACCTCCTTGGCGTCCGCTGGCGGTGTAAACCGAAACTCCTCCGGCGCGCTCTGCGGGCCGAAATCCACCACCGGAAAAATCTCCGTCGTCTCGGTACGCATGGGGATATGCAGCTTAGGCGTCACCATCACGTACGAGTCGGCATCGCGTAGGATCTTCCGAAAGGCATGGGTCTGTTTATCGATCCAGAACGTGACCTCCTCGTGAAATTCCTTGTCGTGACTGTGAATTGAGTCATCGCTGCTGGCTCGCACCACAAAACACGGATAGCGATGTGTATCGATCACCAGGGTCTCTTCCGGCAGCATCCTGGCCCGCTTGTAGCCGAGCGCCGTTTCTTCAAGCCATTGCTGCTGCTGCCAGGCCTGCCGCATCTCGTTAAAGCCCATGTCCATCACCTTCGGAAACTTCGGCCAATCGGCAGGCACAGGACGCTTGATATATGCATTCGTCTCCACTTGGTACACCCACTCATTCGTGCGATCCGAAAGTTGCACATAGGAGCCAAAGCCCGTACGCACTTCGATTCGGTACAGATTCCCGCTTCCCTTGATGGCAGTCCGATACGTCCGGTTCCAGTCGTGACGCAACTCCGTCAGTGTTGTACTGTCGATGATTGATTCAATCCGGAATGAATCGGTCCCACTCGCATAGGCCTTGGCGACACTCTCCAACAGCGCGATGGCGTCGCCGCCTTCTTGCGCAACTTGTGCGGGCAGCGCCGGAGCAACAGCCAGGAACAGTACAGCCGAACATATCCGACTCGATTTCATCAGGACCCTCCTCAGGCACAAGACGAGCGAAAGAAGAATTCGTTCGACGCCATCTTACCGCCTGCGGCACAAACAAAACGCCGCCCGTTTCCAGGCGGCGTTTGGCAACTCGAAGTTATCAGCCAGTTACTTCGACTGAATCCTCATTCCATAGAACGACTTCCTGACGAAGAACATTGACACTAGGAAGAACGCAACTGCCAGGATCAGTTTCATTGTCATCTTATCGCCACTGAGGGTCTGTGCAAGCTCCACCGCCAGCAGCCCGAACAGCGTTGTGAACTTGATCACCGGGTTCATGGCCACCGACGACGTGTCCTTGAACGGATCGCCCACGGTGTCACCAATCACGGTTGCATCGTGCAGCGGAGTGCCCTTCTGCTTCAGGTCGACTTCCACAACCTTCTTAGCGTTGTCCCATGCACCGCCGGCATTGGCCATGAAGATGGCCTGGTACAAGCCGAAGATCGCGATCGAGATCAGGTAGCCAATAAAGAAGTACGGCTCGAAGAACGCGAAAGCGAGCGTCGCGAAGAACACGCCGAGAAAGATGTTGAACATGCCCTTCTGCGCATAGACCGTGCAGATCTCAACCACCTTCTTCGAGTCCGTAACCGACGCTTTCTCCACGCCTTCCAGCTTGATGTTGGCCTTGATGAACTCCACCGCGCGATAAGCACCCGTGGACACGGCCTGCGTTGACGCGCCCGTGAACCAGTAGATCACCGCGCCGCCCGTGATCAAGCCCAGCATGAACGGAGCATGCAGCAGCGAGAGGTTCTCAACGCTGTGCGTCAGGCCATCGGTCAGCGCCATGATGATCGAGAAGATCATCGTGGTCGCGCCCACCACCGCCGTTCCAATCAGCACCGGCTTCGCCGTCGCCTTGAACGTGTTGCCCGCGCCATCGTTGGCTTCCAGCCAGTGCTTCGCAGCTTCAAAGTTCGCCGCAAAACCGAAGTCCTTCTTCAGCTCGGCTTCAATGTTCGGCACATTTTCGATCAGCGACAGCTCGTACACCGACTGCGCGTTGTCCGTCACCGGCCCATACGAGTCGACCGCGATCGTCACCGGGCCCATACCCAGGAACCCGAACGCCACCAGTCCGAACGCGAACACTGCCGGAGCCAGCATCAATCCGGCCGGCCCCGAAGGAATGCCCATGCTGAAGTAGTACCCAGTGCCCATCAGCGCAACCATGCACAAGCCCAGCCAGTAGCCGGAGAAGTTGCCGGCCACAAAGCCCGACAGAATTCCCAGCGAAGCTCCGCCTTCCTGCGCCGACGTCACCACTTCCTTTACGTGCGCCGATTTCGTCGATGTGAACACCTTCACAAATTCTGGAATCAGCGCGCCCGCCAGCGTTCCGCACGAGATGATCGAAGCCAGCTTCCACCAGATCGTTCCATCGCCCATGTCGCGGATCAGTTCGTAAGACACGATGTACGTGAGCACGATGGAGACAACCGACGTAAGCCATACCAGCGTGGTCAGCGGATGCTCAAAGTCCATCTCATCGGCATTGGCATATTTCGCCTTGGCGATCGCGCTGTTCAGGAAGTACGCACCCGCGCTCGACAGCAGCATAGCCACGCGCATCACGAAGATCCACACCAGCAACTGCACCTGCGTCTTCTGGTCGTGTACCGCCAGCAGGATGAACGTGATCAGCGCCACGCCTGTCACGCCGTACGTTTCGAATCCGTCCGCGCTCGGTCCAACCGAGTCGCCTGCGTTGTCGCCCGTGCAGTCTGCGATCACGCCCGGGTTACGCGCATCGTCTTCCTTGATCTTGAAGACAATCTTCATCAGATCCGATCCGATGTCGGCGATCTTGGTGAAGATACCGCCCGCAATACGCAGCGCCGCCGCGCCCAGCGATTCGCCGATAGCGAAGCCGATGAAGCACGGACCTGCATAGTTCCCCGGAATAAACAGCAGGATGAACAGCATGATCAGCAGTTCAACCGAAATGAGCGCCATGCCGATGCTCATGCCGGCCTTCAGCGGAATCGCATAGCACGGATACGGCTTGCCGCGCAGTCCCGCAAACGCAGTGCGCGAGTTGGCAAACGTGTTCACGCGAATGCCGAACCACGCCACGCCGTAGCTGCCCGCGATACCGACAAGGCTGAACAGAAGGATGATGGGCAGCGTCACGCCAACATTTCCCACCGGAGCCAGAACGCCGAAATACAAAGCGATAATGACCGCAATGAAAGCCCATAGGAGAAGGATGAACTTGCCCTGCGTGAACAGATAGGTCTTGCAGGTCTCGTAGATCAGTTCGGAGATGTCGCGCATCGTGCGATGCACTGGAAGGTTCTTCAACTGCACATAAATCGCCAGGCCGAACAGCAGTCCGCCCACGCAGAACAGCAATCCGACCGTCAGCAGCGCATGCCCGGTCATCCCCAGAAAACTCACGCTCGACAGATCAGGCAGTACCAGGTTGGCTTCTCCGCCACCGGCCTTTTCCTGCGCACCGGCAAACGCCGGGAGCAATGCAACCGTACCCAGAAGCGCCATCGCGGTCCTCAACCGCCGGCCCAGCAATCCCTCAATGCCGTTCCTCACAGCCGCCGCGATCCTCTGCACAGCCACGGAGCCCGGAACGGAGCTTGCAGCCGAGCCAACCAAGCGACGTCTACAAGACCACGCCGCAATCAGTGACAAAATAATCACTCCCAAAAACAGGTACTCGCACTCCTGTACAGTCACAAGTCCTCCCAGACTTAGGTTTGAAGCCGTATGACGGACGACTCGAAAAACGCGACCTCTGGAACGAGGGAAAATTTTCACCGGAACTGTAACATCCGTATGTACCACTGTCGAGTGATTGCAGTCACAGTGCGCGCGCGGTGCATCGGTCCAGTACCAAATGAGGCCGCGTTTCTAAATGCATTTCGCAACGACCGCCATCCGCATTGCAGCCACGCAGCGTCACATCATAGGACACACTCCGATCCATCCTCCGGATCAGCAGAGCAGCATCTCATTCGCCAACGACAATGCAACGCGCACCCCAACACCCTCCAATGTTTTGCCCTTTTCTAATGCCTAATCCCTAATGCCTGGTCTCTAACCCCGCTTTTCATGTTCCCTGGTCCCTGTTCCCTGTCTCTATTCCTGCCTCTACCCGTCAAAACCCTAAGTAACCCGAAATATTCATGCATCCTCCTGTTGACGCCGGAACTCAGTCGGGCTACTCTCTTTCGCAGATACCTCTACTTGGTCGCGTACACCAATTCGCACCCTCAACCGGCAGTAAAGAGCCTCCGCTCAACCCTGCGCCCCGCGACCGGCAGATCCACCCCCTGCAAACAGCCTCATCCCACCCCAGTTCAATCCGCACGCGCTCCGGTCTCCACGCCGGTGCCACTGCGCCTTCAGTCCTGTTTCCGCATCCAAAGAACAGGCGCCGTTATTGATCCCGTCCCGCCAAAAGAGCAGGCGGACGGAACCAGCAACGGCTTGCGAACGTTCAACTTAACCAGAAGCCTTGGAGGCTGCCGAAAACCTTGAAGATCGCTCTTGAGATCACCCCAAACCTTGAGCCCCTGTTCGGGACCCGCGATGAAAACCTCAGGTTGATGGAAGATTCTCTTGGCGTCCGGATCGATCTCCGCTCCGACGCCGTACACGTGGAAGGTCCGGAATCGGGCGTAAACCGCGTCCGGGGCGTGTTTCAGGACTTCGAAACCCTCCGCCGCCAGGGCATCAATCCCCACAACGGCGAGTTGAACGGCATGCTTCGGATGGTGGTCGCTGACCCCTCCGTCACTCTTAAGTCACTGGCGGACAGCGGCAAGGCTCGCTCGGCGGGCGTCAAGCGCACCGTCCAGCCCCGCTCCGTCAACCAGCGGAAATACGTCGAGGCCATCGAGCAGAACGACATGGTCTTCGGCGTCGGCCCCGCCGGCACCGGAAAAACCTATCTTGCCGTCGCCATGGCCGTAAGCGCCATGAACGCCAAAAAGGTCAGCCGCATCGTGCTCGTCCGCCCCGCCGTCGAAGCCGGCGAAAAACTCGGCTTCCTCCCCGGCTCCCTCCAGGAAAAGGTCGACCCCTACCTGCGCCCGCTCTACGACGCCCTCTACGACCTCCTCGACCCCGAAAAGGTCGACAAGATGCTCGAGAAGAACGTCATTGAGGTGGCCCCCCTCGCCTTCATGCGCGGCCGCACCCTCAACGACGCCTTCATCATCATGGACGAGGCCCAGAACACCACCATCGAGCAGATGAAGATGTTCCTCACCCGCCTCGGCAACAACTCCCGTGCGGTCATCACCGGCGACATCACCCAGATCGACCTGCCCAACCCGCGCAAGTCCGGCCTGGTCGACGCCATCAACGTCCTCGAAGGCGTGGAAGGCATCAGGTTCTGCCATTTCGAAGACTCCGACGTCGTGCGCCACGCCCTCGTGCAGCGCATCGTCCGCGCCTACGACGCCGCCAAACCCCAGCAACAGGAACTCCCCCTCAACATGGGCGAGACCTACGACCAGCCAGCGCAACCCCGCGAACCCCGAACCCAGCAGTCGGTTAAGCCTCAGTAAATGCGGGCTCTTCGCGTAAAATGAAACTAATCGAGGCCGTCCGCACCCGCAGACGGCCTCGCGCACGATGATCATCCTCGACCCAGACTTGGACCCCGACTCCCGGCCCTCCACGAAATCGGGTCCACCCTCGCCTGAATCCCGCAAAGCCGAACTTGCCACCCGCCTGCCATCCGTGCGCACCCTGAACGCCTTCCTCCGCGAAGCCCAATCCGCCGTCCGCCTCAAAGGCGCGGTGAGCGTCCTCCTCACGACCGACCCCGCCATCCGCAAACTTAACCGCGACTTCCGCCACAAGAACAAGGCGACCGACGTCCTCTCCTTCCCCGCCGACCCCCTCCCCGGTCTCCGACCCACCGATCAACCCGCCGGCGACCTGGCCGTCAGCATCGATACGGCACGTACCCAAGCCGCCGGCCAGGGCCACCCCCTTTCTACCGAAATCAAGGTCCTCATCCTCCACGGCCTCCTCCACCTCGCCGGCTACGACCACGAAACCGACACCGGCCAGATGGCCCGCCGCGAGCGCACCCTGCGCGCCCAGCTCAACCTCCCCCTCGGCCTCATCGAACGCACCATCACGCCACAAAAAGTAGCGCCGCCGCGAAAAGCAGCGCCCGTCTCCCGACCGGCTGTAGCGCGGGTGTCTTCACCGGTGGCATCGAAGTCACCAAAGAAGAGGCGGCAAAAATGACCCTGACCGCCCTCCTCGCCATCCTCGCCCTCGCTCTCCTCGAGATCCTGGCCTCCTACATCAGCCGCGTCTACGCCGAATTCGGCAAGATCCTCTCCCGCGAAGTTCAGGACAACCTCGACGCCTGGGAAGAGCTCATCGAGCCCCACATCGGCCTCACTCGCGAGCACGCCGCCCTCTCCGCAGCCGTCGCGCAGCAACTCGCTCTCTGCGGCATCGCCATCGTCTTCACCGATCTCCTCTTCGACCGCGCCTTCAACGTAGCCCGCGCCACTCCCGGCGAATTTGTGCAGGCCGCGCTCGGCGTCATCCTAGTCGTCGTCTTCTGCAACCAGTTCATCCCCTGGCTCCTGTTTGAACGCACCGAGGGCCGCTGGCCGCGCCGCCTCATGTGGCCCATCCGCTTGCTGCTCTGGGCCGTAACCCCCATCACCGTCGTCATCCGCTTCTTCTTCTCGCTCGCCGCCCTGGCCGAGCCGCCCGCCGCCGACGAAGAAGAAGGCTCCGTTGACGTCGAAGCCCTCCTTGAAGCCGGCGAGGAAGAAGGCATCCTCGAAGAGACCGACCGCGAGCTCGTCCGCTCCGCCGTCGAATTCGGAGACGTACTCGTCAAGGAAGTTATGACCCCCCGCCCCCAGGTCTTCGCCGTTAAAGACACCACCACCCTTGAGCAGTTCCTGGTCGAGCTCAAGGAGCACAACTTCTCCCGCGTCCCCGTTTACGCCGGTACACTCGACAACATCACCGGCATCGCCTTCGCCCACGACCTGCTCCAGATAGCCGACCTCGACGCCCGCACCCGCACCGTCGCCTCCATCCAGCGCCCCGCCGCCTTCGTTCCCGAAACCAAAAAGGGATACGAGCTCCTCCGCGAGATGCAGCGCGAAAAGCAGCACATGCGCATCGTCATCGACGAGTACGGCGGCGTCGCCGGCCTCGTCACCATCGAAGACCTCCTCGAGCAGATCGTCGGCGAAATCCGCGACGAGCATGACGTCGAAGCACCCAAAGAAAACCCGCAGCGTGAAGAGACCGGCGCCTGGGTCGTCCCCGGCAGCTTCCCCGTCAACGAGCTCCACGGCCTCTTCGGCAACGGCTTCCAGGTCCCCGAGGAATACGAAGCCGCCACCGTCGGCGGCCTGGTCAGCGAGATTGAAGGCCGCATCCCCCTTGCCGGCGAAGTCGTCGAGCTAACCAGCTCCGGCCTGCGCATGGAAGTCGTCGCCTCCACCGATCGCCGCATCGACCGCGTCCGCGTCTTCCCGCCGGTCCACGAAGAAGACACCGCCAGTCCCCGTCCCGCGGAAACCCACGAATAGCCCGCCCGTCCCTCCATACCTCGTCATTCTGAGCAGCCCCACTCGCGCAGCGAGTTTCGCGTGGATCAACCGCAGATCCCGCAGCGCACCTGACTAGTTCCGGAGGAACGCGCGACAATAGCCCGGGACGGAAGTCCCGGGACACGCCCCAAATTGATTCCTCCCGAGTCCCGTAGGGACGGGCGAGGCTCGCCCTCGGTCATCGCATCCGCCAGGCCATACCAAACACGATCAGGCCTACAACGAACAGCGTCCCGAAGATCACCTTGTTCGAGCGCGCCAGCCATTCGGGCAGATAGATATCGAAATTGGCGCGCCGCCCTTCCGTATACCGGGCCGCAACATCGGTCAGAGGGCAGCGCCGTCCATTCACGACCAGTACCAGGCACTCCGCCAAAACGGCCAACGCCAGAAACCCCGCCAGCCTGAAATGCCGCGTGAGCGCCGCGAAGGGCAACACCCCGATGCACCCCGCAAACATCGCCCACACTGCCGTATGCGCCAGCTTAATCCCGATTAGTATGCGGGCGTTCTCCGCCCGTGGGGTCATGACGCCGTTCATTGCTCTCTCAACAGGCGGAGCGCCGCCGCTCGCAGAATAACGCCTGTTGCGATTCGAGTGCCCCACCTGTCGCATTGATTGTGGCGACAGTGGGAAACAGCCAGGCCTAATGGGGTCATGAAGAGAACTGGCATCGATGTCCTGCTCGAGCCCACCCTGAACCACGCCGCCGTCGCCGCCCGACAATTTTGGACCAAACCTGCCCTAAATCATTTCATCCCAATGCATTAACCCTCGCCCGAATCAGTGCTAAGATGGTCGCCGCGGTTGAGTCGCATCCTTGCTCCCGCTTCGCCTGCCCTCAACCGCCAGCACGATTGGCGCCGCCAATTCGAAGGGTGCACGGCTCTCTTGCTCCTCCTCCGGCCGCGCGCCTCAGCGCCGGATCGTCCGGGCCCGAACCAATTCGGCTTAAAAGGAGCAACCAATGATCCCTCGGCTTTGTTCGCCTGCGTGCCTCGGCGCACTCGTTTCTCTCTGCCTTCTTGCTGGCCCAGCTCAAGGCTCAGCACAGCAGTTCACCCAGTTTTTTGCAGTCGACTGCTCCAATCCTGCAGCGCAGTTTCCCACCATCAGTTCCGCTCTCGCGGCAGCCACTGACGGAACCTCAATCTGGGTCCCGCCAGGACAAACCTGCACCGAGAATGTGACCATCGGCTATCTCCGCAACATCGCCATCGGCACCGACTGGGCGCAAACCTTCAACCTCAATGGAAGTCTCACCATCCAGTCCTCGCAAACCATTGAAATCCAGGGAATGGTCGTGACCAACCCCCACGGCGACGGTATCAACGTCAACAACAGCACTGACGTCTCATTCACCTTCGTTCAGAGTGTGAATAACTCCGGCATGGGACTGGCAATCGCAACATCCAATGTCACCATAGGTGGCGCAGGTGCCTTCAGCAACAACGGAGGCAGGGGAATCAATGCCGGGAATAACTCTCTTCTCTCCGTGGTCGCCTGGGGCGGAAATGTCGACATCAGCAACAACGTCGACAAAGGCATCAACCTCGATCGCTCCGTCATGATGGCATTCGGAACCATGACCATCACCAATACGCACGCCCAGTCGGACAGCACCACTCCCACCGGCTCCGGGATCGCCGAATTCGGCGGCGCCAAGGCGGGACTCTTCGCCCTCTTTGGCCCCGTGACCATCACCGGCAACGAGGGCGGCGGAATCCTGCTCTGGGAGTCCTCCGAAATCTCCACCGGCGGCAACACCACCTGGGCACCCTACCTCGAGACCATTCAGGCAAATGGTCCTTTCGGCATCTCTTCGGAGTTCGGCGGGAGCTTGACCGTCATCGGTGGCGTCACCATCTCTGATCACACCACCGCAGGCATCAGCCTCTATGGCAACAGCCAGGCAGCCGTCCTCTACAGCAACAATCAGATCTCCCACAACGGCACCGGCACCGACAGCCATCGCGCCGGAATCCTCGTCGAACAGGGTTCGCAACTCTACCTCACCGATGCCATCATCAGGAACAATGGCGGCCCCGGCGTTCTCGGCCTGACGCACGCCACCCTCGACATCGAAGGCTCGAACTTCAGCTCCAATGCCGGTGGTGCCGTCGCCTGCGATAAATCCTCGGTCCTCGAAACCGACCTGCCTCACCCGGTACTCGGCTCCGCAAACTCCTGCACAGTCTCCACTCCCGGCAAGCTTCACGCTCATGGCGCATTCAGCATGAATGTGCCTGACTGGAAGGGCATGAAAGCCCACTCCCTCAAAGTGAACCGGATGATTACTTCACATCGCCGGCCCTCATTCGCTCTTCCGAAATAAATCGCCGCGTCCAAAGCGAGCGTTCTTCCTTCAGGCCGGCCCCTCCCCAGGGGATCGGGTCGGCCTTTTTGATTCGGACTCGATCTCCCTATGCGGACTCGGACCTACTGGCCCGACACGCGTCTCTGCCTGCGTGCACCCTACTTCAAATTCCAGACCGATAGCCGGAACCGGCAAGCGACTGGCTTGCCGTCGCGAAGCGCAGGGATAAAGTGCCAACCAGCAGAGGCTTGGATCCACCGTTTGTCTGTCCCATTCAACAATTTCGCCGACCGGACCTTCCCTGCAGAGTCAACGAGCAGTTCCAGTGCCGCGTCACTCGCACCAAGCTGCTCAACTTCGTCAGGTGGCGGACGACGGAGCAGGATCGACTTTGGCTGAACAACGATAGGTTCGTAATCAGAGGTCTCAGGTGCACCCCCGTTGGGGTTTAACACTGCATGGCTCGTCGCACCTGAACTGCCCGTCGCGTCATAAACATGAACCTGGCGATTGTGCTTTGTTGCCTTCGAAGCACGATCGATGCCGCGAAGAATCCCGCGCCCGCGGACGTCCGACAACGCCACCCGAATGCGATTGAGATCCTGAGGAGGCCACATATCCTGCAGCGCAGACCAGGCTTCCGAGTCACGCCCGCTGTACAAGTACGCCCACACGATCTCCAGCACTTTGATCTTTGTGCGTGCCAACTGATGCCGTTCATCACCGGAGCGGGAAATGTTCATTGAAAGCGCCCCATCGCTGCTTTTGAACGCGGCGAGGTCCTGCGGATCGAGTTGGCCGCGAAGACCGGCTATCTGAGCATCGTAGTACGAGCTGAATTCCGGACTCACATCGACGAGTCGCTTCTTTTCGAAGCGCAGCACAACAGTTGGCGCAAAATCGAAGGACCGGAGCGGCACCCCCTCAAATCCATCAAGCGCAGCTGCATCATCGGTCCAAATTTCTATTTGCCCATCAAGATCACTATCCGCGGCTTCATACGAATCCGCCCCGGTGATCGTATTGAGGAGACGAGCCGGCTTCGTCAGCGAATAGATTTGATACTTGCGGTGAGCATGATCTCCGGTCCCATCGATTTGGAACGCGACCACAGGCATACCGAAACCTAAATCAGCACCCAGGACATCGATGCCCACTTGCTCGACATTGGATGCAACCGTAATTTCTTCCGCGCCCCACGTTAGCTTCGCGGCGCATGCCCGTTCCGCGAAGGCTCCTTTCCGCAACGGACTCACCTTCACAGTGACCCCGGTGGAGAAGCGTGTGCTGTATTCACCGCTTCCGCTCTCGCAGGTAATGTCTTGAGGTTGAGCTTGGGCATAGAGAGACACCGGCCAGAGCACCAGGACGACGAGTAACGCCCTGCTAACTTCGAACCATGCCCGCAGGTCGACAGTATTCGACGCAGCCCTCAATGACGTCCCTTTCAAAGTCGGGATTTCAATTCTGGAGCATGGTAGTCGAAGCAGCTCACAAGCTGTTAGCGGCAGCAAAGCGCTGCACCCGATGCCAACAATACGCCGCACTCTCCGCAACTGCGAGCTAGGAACTGCGAACTAAGAACTGGTGCGGCCGTCAGGCCAGCAGCTTCCCCACCCATGCGCGCGCCGACGAAACCCAGGTGCCTACCGTCTCGCCCACATGGTTCGACGGAATCACCGTCGGCCACCAGCCCGCCTTCGCGCCATAGATCCGCACAGCCACGTAGCCCAGAGCCGTCACCAGTGCCAGCAGCAGCACCACGCCCAGCCAGCGCAGCCGGAACTCCGCGGCCTCCCGTTGCTGCAGCCGCGCCTTGCCCACATTCGAGGCGAACGTAGTCCAGTCGCCGTCATCCGGCTGACCCGACGCCTGGTAGGCCCGCATAAACCGGTCCGTCCAGTCCTGCTGGTCCAGCCCCACGGCACTCGCGTACCCTCGCACGATTCCCTTGTTGAGGATTCCCCCCGGAAGAAGGCGAAAACGCTCCTGCTCCAGAGCCACCAGGTGGTGCTGGCTGATCTTCGTTACCGCCGTGATGTCTTCCAGCGCAATGCCGCGGGACATCCGCTCCATGCGCAGGTCTTCTCCGAAGCTGCCCATCGGCTTAACCAGACAGGGGTTAAAGGCCCTTACTGTGGATTTTCCTCCCAATCGCAAACGGAAGTCCAGTGCCAGTCAAAATCATGTTCCGGTTTATGCACGGATTCTTAGGGATTTCTGCCCAAATCGGCCGCTTTCCCATCAAGTAACCCGCGAAACTGCTGAGGGCTCATTGCTGAGGACTCCCAAGCCTTCAGCTAGGAGCTGGAAGCTGGCAGCTGGAGGCTGCCTTACTGATACCCTTGAACTCAGGCATGAACAAGCTCATCGTCGCCAATCTGCTGCACCGCCCCCTGCGCTCCATCATCAGCATCCTTGCCGTCGCCATTGAGGTCATCATGATCCTCTCCATCGTCGGCATCTTCATGGGCATGCTCAATGACCAGAAGCAGCGCACCAACGGCATCGGCGCCGACCTCATCATGCGCGGCTCCAACGCCAGCAACATGAACGGCGCCGGACCCGTCTCCATGCCTGTCAAATTCGTCGACGTACTCCGCAAAATCCCCCACGTCACCGTCGTCTCTCCCGCCGCCCTCCAGCTCATCACCTCCACCAGCGGCGTAGAAATCCAGTTCGGCATCGACTACCCTTCCTACAACGCCCTTCGCCCCTTCACCTTCGTAGCCGGAACCCCCTTCAAAGGCCCCGACGACGTCATCGTCGACGACGTCCTGGCCGCTAAGGTCAATCCCGCCACCGGCAAGCCCTACACGCTCGGCGACACCCTCTCCATCTTCAACACCGACTTCCATATCTGCGGCATCGTCCAGCACGGCAAAGGCGGCCGCAAGCTCATTCCCATCGAAACCATGGGCCAGCTCATCAACAACCCCGGCAAGGCCTCCAACTTCTACCTCAAGCTCGACGACCCCGCCAACGCCCAGTCCGTCATCGACGCCATCCATAACACCCGCGGCCTCCAGAACTATCCCGTCGAAACCATGGACGAGTGGCTCAGCGAGATGACCCCCGAGAAACTCCCCGGCTTCAACCTCGCCCTCAACTCCGTCACCGTCATCGCAGTCGTCGTCGGTTTCCTCGTCATCTTCCAGACCATGTACACCGCCGTCCTCGAGCGCACCCGCGAAATCGGCATCCTCAAATCCATGGGCGCCTCTAAGCCGGAGATCGTCTCCGTCGTCCTTCGCGAAACCGCCATCCTCGCCGTCGTCGGCGTCATTCTCGGCATCGCCGGCTCCTATGGCGTGCGTGTGGCTATGCTCCACGCCACCACGCTCCAGTTCCAGATCCCCAGCCGGTGGCTCCTCCAAGGCGCCTTCATCGCCTTCGCCGGTTCCATCCTCGGTGCCCTCTACCCCGCCTGGATGGCCGCCAGAAAAGACCCCATCGACGCCCTCGCCTACGAATAGTCAAATGAGAATCTGCTTTGGCATCTGCACGATTCCGGGTGCCCCATCCATCGCGCAGCCTGATCGCGCGATGGGTGGGAGACCACAGCCCCCGGCCGGCCGAACCCTCGCTTTTCTTACTGTCATTCCCGGAGCGACTGTCTGATTTGTCAAGGGTTCATGGAGGGGTTGCTGGAAAAGACGGCGCGCTGCGCCTCGGAAAACGCAGAGAGCGCGTTTCCCGCTTTCCCACAACCGAGCGGCTACGGCGAGTGGGAGATTAGCATGTTCAGGCGCAAGCCCGGGAGGAAGTGGTCTGAAGCGCCAGCCGACAGCGCACCTCGCGGGCCTTGGCGTTGAGCCGCACCAGCAGCTTGTGGGCGAGCGCAATGCGGACGACCTTGGGCGGCTTGCCGGCCGCGCGGAGGCGCTGCTGAAAGGCGGTGAAGTCCGGCTCGAAGCGGCCCGCCACACCAGCCACGAGGTAGAGGATGTCGCGCACCGCGGCGCGTCCTCCCCGCACCGCGCGTTTGCCCTGCTGCTTTCCCGAGTCGTTGGCCAAAGGAGCCAGCCCGGCCAGTTTGGAGACGGTCTTGTTGGACAGCAGGCCGATCTCCGGCATCTCCGCCATCAACCGCGCCACGGTGCGGTCGGCCACGCCTTTGATGGTGCGAAATGCCTGGTTGAGTTCCCGCCACAGCGGGTCCTGCTCGATCAGCCTGGCGATGCGCTGCTCCAGATCGCGGATCTGGCGGGCAACGAAGGCCAGCAACTTGGCGAAGGAAACCTGCACGGCGCGATCGGTAACCAACCGCTGCTGGTTGCGTTGCGCCGTACGCACATCGGTCAGCTGGCGAAGACGCGTGACCAGCGCCCGCAACTGCTGCTGGCCGGGCGGCGTCAGGCAGGCTGGCTGCGGCTTCTTCACTTCGGCGTACCAGGCGATCATGGCGGCGTCGATGCGATCGGTCTTCTCCAGTGAGCCCATGCTCTGAGCGAACTGGCGCACCGCGCGCGGGTTCACGATGGCCACCGCAAGGCCTTGTTCCGATAGCTGCGCAAACGCCAGTTGTTCGTACCCGCCGGTGGCTTCCATGGCCACCATTTCAACCTGATGTGCCTGGCAAAAGGCGCCCAGCGCCATAATCCCTTCGGGGGTGTTGGGGAAAGACCCTGCCGCACCCTGCTGGCCAATGCGAACTTCCAGGGACTCGGAAGCAACATCTACGCCACAAACCATCTGTGTCACGATAACCTGCCTTGTATGTTCGAATGAGATCGTGCGACTGTTCGGTCGTACGTGACTTGGGCAGCGGTCCCTATGCTCCGGGACGGTGAGCGATCACCTGGGGACGTACGGGAGCCGCCCGCCCGCGGGGGAGCCGATGCCTCGGCTCCCCCACTGCAACAGTCTCACCGAAACTGCCGCTCATTCAGAGATACAAGGGAATCTGCTGTTAACCACCTCCGGACTGACATCCAACTCCAACCGCACTCCAAGCTATACTTTGACTGTCCACTAAATTCCTGAATCATTCCGGCCAACGGGGGAGCCTTTTGCGCCAGACTTCCTACAAACGCTGGGCCTACGCCGCCTGGCTCGTCCTCATCATCGCCTTCGCCGTCTCCCATTACATTCATCTCGAAGCCGATTTCCCCAACCACTCCCCCTGGATCGAAGACTGGGCCAAGTACACCGACGAAGGCTGGTACGGCAACGCCGCCGTCCGCGCCCACCTCACCGGCCACTGGTACGTCCCCGGCGATTTCAACCCCGCCCCCGCCGTGCCCGTCTGGCCCTTCCTTGAGTGGATCGTCTTCGCCTTCACCGGCGTCAACATCGTCGCGGCCCGCTCCCTCTCCGTCTCCTTCTTCGTACTCGAACTGATCCTCGGCTACCTGCTCCTCCGCACCCGGGGCCCCCGCTGGATGGCCCTCCTGGCCGTCACCCTCGCCGTCACCAGCCCCTTCCTCTACGCCTTCAGCCGCCTGGCCATTCTTGAGCCCATGCTGGTCACGTTCCTGCTCGCCGGACTCAACCTCGCCGTGCGCCTCCCCCGCTTCCGCCGCCCCGTCCTGGTCAGCATCGTCATCGGCGTCCTGTTCACGCTGATGCTGCTCACCAAGACCACCGCTGTCTTCCTGTTCCCCGCTCTAGGCTGGGCCATCCTCGCCGCCCTCTGGCCCGACCGCCGCAAGGCCGTCATCTGCTCAGTCGCCGCCGCAGCCTCCGCCGCCCTCTCCTTCGGCGCGTGGATGGCCCTCATCATCCACGCCGGCGTCCTCCGCGACTACCGCTACCTCTTCTTCATCAACAAGTACATAAAGCCCACCGAATGGTACTGGCCTCTGCTCAGCCTCTGGTGGTCCATCAAGGGCGGACTCTGGGCCGACCACATCCTCATCCCCCTCGCCGGCATCGTCGTCTTACTTGTGCTCGCTCTCGCCCTGCGTCGTGGCGCATCCCGCCGCCTCTGGGCCGACCCCGTCTTCGGCGCACCCGTCCTCGCCCTCGCCGGCTACATCCTCTTCATGACCTACCAGAACCACCCGCAGCCCCGCTACTACGTGGTGGTCGCCCTTTTCGCCTTTTTCGTAATCGCCCTCGGCGCCGAAGCCCTCGTCACATCCGGCGCAGGTATTAAGAAAACTCCGCCTGGCTCGGTCTTGAAGGGGCACGACTTCAGTCGTGCCGAAAAGCCGCTTCAAATGGCGGGGCTTCAGCCCCTGAGGGAAGGTTGGCCGCGCCTGGCCGGCATCACCATCGTCGCCGCCACGGCCCTCGCGACCGCATTCAACGCCCTCTCGACCGCCCAGTACCTCGCCCATCCCGAATACACCTTCGTCAATGCCGCCCGCAACCTCACCCGCTACATCGACCAGCACCCCAACGGCAATCGCCTGCTCGTCTCCATCAGCGCCGACGAGATCTCGATGATCACCCACCTCCCCTCCCTCTGCGATGACTTCGGCACCCAGGACCTCTCCGACAAGCTCCCCGTCTACCAACCCGGCTGGTGGGCCACCTGGAACGACATCGACCCCGGCACCCTCGAAGACCTCCACATCCACTACTCGCTCGAGCAGGTCGCCGTATTCGCCGCCATGGACCACTCCGAACGCAACCAGCTCGTCCTCTTCAAGCTCCACCCCCTCTCCCCCGGCGAGAAGCGCGAATACAGCCCCGACCTCCAGGTCCCCCTACCCGGCGACAAAATCGAAATCCCCTACGATTAAAAGACGCCCCTTCACCACAACCTTGTCATCCTGAGCCAAAGGCGAAGGACCCGCATTTGCATTAGTTTTTACCCTTGCTTTTCTTTCTGTCATTCCCGCAGGGAATCTGCTGTTAGGAGCTGGCTTCCAAGGTCCCTCGGCACGGGCGGAAAACCAGCCCCCAAAGGTGCCCAAAAAGGATCGAGGCCGCACTCAACCGCGCCGGAGGCGCAACGGTCGTTAGCCCCGCGCTTCAGCGTGGGGAACGCATCCTCACTCATATCCTCGAAGTCCCGTAGGGACGGCGCTCGCAACCTTCTTCCGCCGAATGCACCTCAGTAGCACCACCGTGAAACCACGTCCTTCTGCCCCTCCACCTTGACGCTCAGTTGCCCTCTCGCGTTCTCCGGAGGCTGATTCGAATCAGGGAAACACCCGAGTCCACTGACCGTGTAAGTAGCCTTCCCGTTCTTGAAGGTCCATTCCGAATAAGTGCACGGCCACGTCCCGTGGACTTCGCCTTTCCCGGATGCAATCTCCAGATCCGGCTTGCCAAGAACTGAATGCCCGGAGTTCCAGGAGCGATACCGCACACTCTGCCGAGGTCCCCGCTCGACTAGCACGCTATGCTTCTCCGTCCGGCAAACAAACACAGGCGCGAACTGAGATGCCTTCGCAGTCTCAGGCGATTCCACGTTTACGGTTCCCACACCAAACCCGGACTTCATCACATGCACCTGTACCTCGCCGTTGCCATACAGGATGCCGCCGTGAATACAAAACAGATCGTGCTCCATCACCGCCTTTATGACTCTTTCTGGAAAGACCTCATGAAAGTGACGGACTAGCGCTCCTGGATCCTCGATCAACAACCCGCTCCCCGGCGCTTCATTCACGCGCAGCGGATATTCGATCAACATACTTACTGCCGCCGCATCGCCCTTAGTCAGCGCAGCACGCAAATCAGCATCGAAGGCAAGAAACGCGTTGACCTTGTTCTGTCCAACAGTTTCCACACAGCCTTCGCTAAGCTGCTGTGTCGTCTGCGCGTGTGCGGGAAACGCCCAAGCGGACGCGAAAGCAATCAAAGCCACAATCCATTTCATTGCCACAAATTGTAGTTCCTCGATTAGAAAGCTACCGGCTACCGGCTTCCACCTACCAGCTGTATAGTGTCTCCAAACCCATGAAAGCCCTAGCTCTGCTCCTTGCTCTAGCCGCGGCCGCCTCCGCTCAATCGCAGAAAGGCCTCTTCACCGGCTCCACCGACATCGGCAAAACGGAGCCCGGCAACGACCGGTATGACCCGGTCACCAGGTCGTATTACCTCACCGGCGGCGGCGCCGATATGTGGTCTACTTCCGATGACTTCCACCTCACCTGGATCAGGCTGTCGGGCGACATCACCATCACTGCCGACATCTACCCCGGCGAGATCGGATCGACACCACTGGCCAAAGCCGTACTGATCGTCCGCCAGTCCCTCGCCCCGGATTCCGCCTATGCCGACGTGGCCATCCACCGTGATGGCCACGTGGCGCTCCAGTGGCGTGAGAACTCAGGCGGCCTCACCCGCGATTCGACCGCTCCCAGGCGCTTTTTCAATACCCTCCGCCTGGAGCGCAAAGGCGACATCTTCACCGCCTACGCACAAGGGCCGAAGGGCAGGTTCGACCACCCCTTCGCCAGCTACCGGGTACCAATGACGGCCGAAGTTTACGTGGGCCTTGGGTTCTGCGCACACGATGAGGACGGCCTCGCCACCGCCACCTTCACCAACGTAAAAATCGACCAGCCGCATTAACGGGTGCCCTCGAATGCCAACAGCGAACATCACCCCGCAAAAGAGCTGGATCCAGAGACATTGGAAATGGATCCTGCCCGTATGCCTTGCCTTGGCCGGCATCTTCTTCCCGATCGCGTACCTCATGCACAACAGCGAGGCTCGCCAGCTGGCCATCCTCCGCGCGGATGCCAGCCCGACCCTCGCCGCGCGGCTCGGCCACCCCTTGAAGTACGGCTGGTTCTCCGAGGGCGAAATCTCAGTGAATGAAGCAGCCGGCCACGCCGAACTGACGTTCTCCGTCTCAGGCCCCAAGGGCAAAGGGAACCTCTACGTTGAAGCGCAC
Organism: Occallatibacter riparius; assembly: GCF_025264625.1. NCBI lineage: Bacteria > Pseudomonadati > Acidobacteriota > Terriglobia > Terriglobales > Acidobacteriaceae > Occallatibacter > Occallatibacter riparius. The sequence goes on along the minus strand of NZ_CP093313.1, from coordinate 2,789,307 downwards.
AAACGGGCAAGGTTCTGGGAGCTGGACTCGCTCGACTTCGGAGACGGCCAAGAGGCCGATACCCTCGACCTCCTCCGCGAGCCCACTTCGGGCTCCGCCCCGCACAACTGAACCAGATTCTCTTTCCGGATACTCGGCCCCGCTTCGACGCTTGGACGGGCCGTGCCTCTTTACCCTCTGCGATGGAGGAGCGAGGGCCCATCCCGCCGCCTCTTTGTCCTTTCTACTCCCTACTCCCTACCGCCTGTCTTCCTCCGTTGACCCCACACCCAATTTCCCGTAGACTAAGTAATTGCGAGGGATGCGGCTCTCACTGCATTCTGCACCGCATCATCTCTTTCAGAATCAAGGAACTGGAATGGCAAATCACGTCTCTTCGCTCAAGCGCGCCCGTCAGACCGAGAAGCGCACCGCCGTCAACCGCGCCAACCGCAGCCGCGTGCGCACCAGCCTGCGCTCCCTCCGCGAGGCGCTGACCAAGGGCGATGCCAAGGCCGCGCAGGAGCAGTACCGCGAGACCGTCTCCACTCTCGACAAGAGCGTCCAGAAGGGCGTGTTCCACAAGAACACTGTCTCCCGCTACAAGGCCCGCCTCAACGCCCGCGTCAAGGCCCTGGCTACCGCCTAAGCTCCTCAAAAATTCAGGTTTACCCAACAGCCGGGACTCGTTCCCGGCTGTTCGTGTTTCCGGGCCTACTTATGCCGCGCCGCTCCAGCCGGCTGCTTCGTATCCGCCAGCGCCTGGTCGATCGTCCTGAACAGATCCGTCTCGGGATTCAGCACTTCGATATACGGTGCACCCTTCGAGTGCGCCGTCACCACGAACACCGTCGGCGTCACCGTCACTCCGGTGCGCATGCCCAGGTCCGTGTCCGCTTTCACAGCAGCCATCAGCTTGCCCTGCGGATCCACCGCAAACGGCATCGCCACCCCATGGCTCTGCGCAAATTTCTGCGTGAAAGTGGCCAGCACATTCACGTTGTAGATCGACGACTGGTTCGCAAACACGGCATTGCGATAGGCATCGCCCAGCCCGTTACCCTTCTCATCGAACCAGCGGGCGTTCACTGCCGCCGTCGGGCTCCAGGGATGGCTCGGAATGAGCAGATCGTGCCGCACCCACGGAATCTTGTATTGCGCGGCCGCCTGCATCAGGTAAGGATTGGCCCGCGCGCACGCCGGACACTCCAGGTCGCTGAACTCCACAATTGCAACGTTCGCGCCCGCCGGCGGATGCAATGCCGAGGCGTCCTTCACGCTGGTCGGTTGCCGGCCTGACTGCGCCGCCAGCGCCGTTATGCCCAGCGCCATCAACAACACCGCAAGACTGAGACGAAGGGGCAAGCTCTTCTTGTAAACCATTGCCAGCATTGTATCCATTCCGTGCATGCCTGTAGGACTCTCTTCAGAGCGCCACGTCACCGCGTGCAACCGGGCGCCAGCGCAAAAACCGCTTTCCAACACGTTCCACCCAGCCGAAATGCCTTACTATCGATGACAATTATGCGATACATAATTACGGTGCTTGCTTTGGCGGGACTGGTCGTATCGTACCTGGCCCTGCGCGTCCACTATTCCAACGACGTCGAACCCTGCGACATCAATGCTCACTGGGACTGCGGCGTAGTGAATCACAGCCCCTTCGCCATGATCGGTCCCGTGCCGGTCGCCGCCATCGGCATGGCCGGCTACGTCCTTCTCGGTGTCCTGGCCATGATGCGTTTGCGCGCCCTGCTACTGGCCGGTACCCTTATCGGCCTGGGCTTCGCCCTCTACCTCACCTACATCGAGAAGTTCGTGTTGATGGTCTACTGCCTCTACTGCGTCATTTCGCAGGGCCTCATCCTGATCCTCACCCTGCTGTCTGCTGGATGGCTCTGGTCCGCGCGGCGCGCGGCACCTCAAGCCTGACTCATGAAAGGCTTTTGGATCCTCCCGGCAGCAATGGTCGTCCTGTCGGCGACCGCATGGAGCCAGCACGCAAACTCGGCCATCGACTACTCCGAGCAGACGAAACTCCGCGCGCAAGGCACTGAAGCACTCGAAAGGGAGCGCGCCCGCGCCAAGGTCGAGTTGTGCGAGAAGGCCTTCCCGGGTGGCAACGCTGCTATCGGCGAATGCCTGACTGCTGAAGGCAAGATAACGGAGAGTAACTACCTTGCCTATGCTCGAGCCATTCGTGGAATGCTGCTGCTCGGCGAGGCCCCGTCGGCAAAGAAGCTCCCCTTCGATGTGGGGGAGGAACTGTGGCACCAGTACCGCGAACAGAGCTGCAAATCCATGTCGACGCAATGGGAGAGAAGTCAGGCAGCTGTGGCATACAGCGATTGCCGCATGAAGCTCACATGGAACCACATGATTGAGCTAGCCGATCTTTATAGGGATCTCTGGCACTAACGCCCTTCAACTTAGTCTTTCAAAAATCCCCGCGGCCCCCATGCCGCCGCCAACGCACATTGTCACCATCCCGTAGCGCGCCGCGCGCCGCTCCATCTCCGCCAGCAGTGTCGCCGTCAGCTTCGCGCCCGTGCACCCCAGCGGATGCCCCAGCGCAATCGCACCGCCATTCACATTCACCCGCTCCGGATCGATCCCAAGCGTCCGAATCACCGCCAGCGACTGCGCCGCAAACGCCTCGTTCAGCTCAATCAGGTCGATATCCTCAAGCTTCAGCCCCGCCATCTTCAGCGCCTTGGGAATCGCATAAATCGGCCCCACGCCCATCTCTTCCGGTAGGCACCCCGTTGCCGCATACGAAACCAGCCGCGCCCTCGGCTTCAGTCCCAGTTCCTTCGCTCGCACGGACTCCATCAGCACCACCGCCGCCGCTCCATCCGAAGTCTGCGACGAATTCCCCGCCGTCACCGTCCCCTGCGCATGAAACACCGGCTTCAGCCTGGCCAGCGCCTCCGCCGACGTATCCGCCCGCGGCCCCTCATCGGCCGCAAACATCTTCTCTTCCACGCGCGGCTTGCCCGCCTTCTCCGTCGGACTAGCGATCGTCACCGGCACCGGCACAATCTCATCGGCGAACCTGCCCGCCTCCTGCGCCGCCACCGCCTTCTGATGGCTCCGCAGCGCGAACGCATCCTGGTCCTCGCGGCTCACGTTGTAGTGCTTCGCCACCCGCTCCGCCGTCAACCCCATCGTCAGCAGCGACGCCGGATAATTCTCCGCCAGCCATGGATTCGGGCTCGGCTTCGCGCCGCCCATCGGAATCATCGACATCGACTCCGCGCCGCCCGCCAGCACCACCTTGTCGCCCCCCGCGCGGATCCGCATATCCGCCAGCGCAATCGCCTCCAGCCCCGACGAGCACAGCCGGTTCACCGTCACGCCCGGCACCTCGATCGGCAGCCCCGCCCTCAGCGCCGCAAACCGCGCCATGTTGAAGCCTGCCTCGCCCTCCGGCTGTGCGCAGCCCAGAATGACGTCCTCCACCTCGGCCTTATCCAGCCCCGGAGCCCTCTCCAACGCCGCGCTCAACGCAACTGCCGCCAGATCGTCGGGCCGAGTAGTAGCAAGAGTCCCTTTAGGCGCGCGGCCCACCGGAGTTCGAACCGCACTGACAACAACAGCTTCGGGCATGACGCTCCTCAAAACGCGACAAACATCCATCGCGGAATTGAAGTATCACCCGCCAACCAAACGACAGGCAACTTCACTCAAGGGATGAGCGGCCCGCAGAAAAGCTCCACAGAAGTAGATTGTCCTGAAAGACCTTCAATGCCGCAGACCGACCCTCACGAGCACCTAAGACCACCTGACCACCTGACCGCTACTTCGGCGACGGCGCAATCGGCTGCTTCTCCTTGCCGGAGGTCTTCTTTTGCTCCTCGGCCGCCCTGATCTGCGCGTCCCGCCCATTCGTCGGATCCTTCTTGAACATCTTCCGCGAAATGTCCGGCCAGAACTCCTGGAACAACGAACCCAGCGCCCCCGTCGCGGTCACAATCAGCGCGCTCGACACAACCTGCTCCGGGCCCTGCCGCTCGCCGCCGGACGGGTAATACAGCGTCGCCAGCCCGCCCGCCGCGAAGTTGCCGCCGATGTTTGAATAATTCGGCTCCCACTTCCCCGTCTTGTCGTGCTTGCAGATCGCCACGGTCGCAATCGAGTACATCGTCCGCTTCATCGTGCTCCCGCGGCCCAGCCGAAAGTAGCGCGGATCCTGCCGCAGGAGCGCGGGGAAAAAACCGCTCCCCAGCATTGTGCCGTTGAACGAATCCAGATAAGCCGCGCCCCACTTCTTGAAGTACCCCCCCGGCCCCCATCCAAAGCCATTGTTATTCTCGGGCGCATCGATCTCGCCAAGACCCGCCACCACCGCCGGCCCCGCAAAGCTCACCGGATCGATCGCCGTCCGGAACGCCAGCTTGATCTTCTCCCCCGCCGTCAGCGACACCGCATCGTTCACATACGAAGTGTTGAACATCGGCACGATGCCCAGCACACGCTGCTTCTCCTGCTCTTTGATCTGCTGCTGCGCCTTCTCCCGCTCGCTTTGCGTCTGCACAGCAGGCTGCTGTTCAACCGGCGTCTGCCCACTCTGCGAACTGCTGTCGCCCTGCGGCTGTGCAGGTGGCGGCGTCCCCGGCTCCTGACCCGCAGGTACCGGCACATCGGGCAAGCTCTCCATAGAAACAGGAACAGAAGGAGCTGTCAGGTTCTGCGCCCACGCACTGCGGCTTCCGGCAACTGCGGCCAACCAAACAGGAACTGCTATAGCCGCCGCCAGGGCGAACCTACGTCTCATACCCCTAGTTCTACGCAACCGCACTCCTCCAGCACCACTGTCTATTGTGACGGATAACCCCAGGACAGCCGTTTTACCGGAACCCTGCCGGTTAGACGAGCCGCGCAGCCCCAACTGGCACCCACCCGAAAAGCAGAACCCCCGTAAGTCCTTCCAGTTGCGCCCCCTCCTCAACATGCCTACCATGACCCTCGCAACCGAACTCCGCACCAGTCCCGCGGGGAGGGAACCGATGAAAACCACCTCCAGAATTGCCGTAACCACACTCCTCTCACTGGCAATTGCTGCAAGTTGCTCTCTCCGTCTGCCCGCCCAGGCCACCGCCGAAACCCCGCATCCCGCATCCACCGCAACGACACAGCTCCCCACCGAACTGGCCCATCCCGCTCCCCAGCCCGAAGCTCCCGTCGTCGCCCACGCCCCTGTCATGCTGGGCAACCGGCAGCTCTTCACCATCGGCCGCATCCTCTCCCTGCCCGCCGCCACGCGCGCCACGCTCCTCAGCGCCCGTATCCAGGACCTCGAAGAAGACCAGTTCTTTAACCCCGACACCCTCACCGTTGCTGACGCGGAAGAAACCACCGACATCATGGCCGGCGACCTCATCGTCATGAGCATCACTGACCAGGACGCCGAAGACTCCGGCATGACCCGCCATGAGATGGCCCTGGATCGCGCGAAGGCAATCGCCGCCGGCATCAAGGCCTCGCGCGAAGAACACAGCCCACGTCGCCTGGCCATCAACACCCTTTACGCCGCCATCTGCACCATCATCTTCCTTGTTCTGCTGTGGCTCCTGGCCCTCGCCTTCCCGCGCATCTACCGCAAGATCGAAGCCTGGTCCGCCCGCATGCCCTCGCTGCACATCCAGCAGTTTGAGATCGCCGCCGCAGACCGCCTCGGCCGCGTCGTCATCGGATTCGTCAAGCTGATCCGTCTGCTCATCACCCTGCAGTTGCTCTATATCTATGCCTCGCTCGTGCTCGGCTTCTTCCCCTGGACTCGCCCCTACGCCCAGCAGCTCCTCAGCTACATCATCGATCCCCTCAAGGCCATCGGTGCCGCCCTCCGCGCCTACCTCCCCGATTTCTTCTTCACGGCCGTCATCCTCGCCTTCGCGTTCTACATCATCAAGTTCGTCCGCGTCGTCTTCAATGAAATCGAAAAAGGTACCATCCGCATCTCCGGCTTCTACCCCGAGTGGGCCCAGCCAACCTTTAACATCGCCCGCCTTTGCATCTACGCTCTAACCGCCATCGTCGTCTTCCCCTATCTCCCCGGCTCAAACTCGCCCGCCTTCCGCGGAATCTCCATCTTCGTCGGCGTCCTCTTCTCCCTCGGCTCCACCTCCGCCGTCGCCAACGTCGTTTCGGGAGTCATCCTCACCTACATGCGCGCCTTCCGCCCCGGCGACCGCGTCCGCATCGCCGACACCCTCGGCGACGTCATCGAGAAAAACCTCCTCGTCACCCGCGTCCTCACCATCAAGAACGAAGAAGTCACCATCTCCAACGCCATGGTCCTAGGCGCACAGATCATCAACTACAGCACCCACGCCAACACCGCCGGTCTCATCCTCCACACCTCCGTCACCATCGGCTACAACGCCCCCTGGCGCACCGTCCACGCGCTTCTCATCGACGCCGCCCTTTCGACTAGAGACATCCTCCCCGAACCCCGCCCGTTCGTCTGGCAAACCGCCCTCAGCGACTTCTACGTCCAGTACGAGATCAACGCCTACACTGATAACGCCAAACGCATGCCCGACATCTACGCCGAGCTCCACGCCAACATCCAGGACAAGTTCAATGAAGGCGGCGTCGAGATCATGTCGCCCCACTACTCCTCGCTCCGCGACGGCAACCAGGTCACCATACCCGACGCCCACCTCCCCCCCGACTACGCCGCCCCCACCTTCCGCGTCCACCTCGACCAGTCCGGCAACGGCGTAGCCAGTCAGGTGGCCAACACGACCCCCGACTCTGCATTCAAGTGAGCAGGCTCTGCAAACCGACCACAGACTTTGCATTTGCTGTCGGGCTGCATGGGTCCGTTCCCCACCGAAGTGTCATCCCGACCGTCCGCGCGTTTCATCGGGGTCCCCACGGATAGGTCTTCGTCCGTGGGGTGATCATCAGCGGACGGAGGGACCTGCAGTTGTCTTTGTTTATTCCAGCCATAGAGCCTGTCATACCGACCCGGAGCGCAGCGAAGTGGAGGGATCTGCGGTTGCCCGTTCTCCCTCTTCCGACACACGAACAACGGGCCCAGCCACCTGGTGGACTGACAACTGAAAACCGACAACTGAAAACTGGGGGCTAGCCACCCGTGACCACCATCACAGACCCGCACTCCTCAACGCGTTACCGTACTCACAGACGGCGGTAGTGTCCTCCGCCCTCATCCCTTGAACATGGAAGCGCCGATGTTTACTAGAAAATTAGCTACCCCTCCCCCTGTTTTTACTTCTCCATTTCTTCGCTTTTAGAGGCAAAATTTCCAGTTAAGTATCGCCGAGTCAACATCTTAATGCGATACAAAAAAACATATATCCTCCGCCCCAATTTTCGCGGAATTTTTCCGAAGTGTTATTTCCGAGTAAACATAAAACGGCGCCCTCCCGCGGCCACAGACCACCGCAAGAGGACGCCGCACGCACAGACGAAATTACCGCGGAAGCGCCTTCCTCTGCTTCAGCTCCGCCAGCATCAGCTCCACCTTGTCGTGGTTCTCGAGCGCTTTGAACCGGTCCTCCAGCGACTCGGAAACCATCACCTCCGCCGTCGCCGCGTTCTCCGCCGACTCGATATTCACCCGGCTCTTCAGCCTCTCGACGGCGTGCTCCTGCCCGGCGCCCACGGCCTGCCGAACCTTCGTCGTGCGTCCCACCACGCGAGCCCGCCTGTGCTCGGCAATCAGCATCTCGCTCTGCGCCCGCGTCTCGCTCAGCTTCTGCTCCAGCTTGCGCAGCGCCTGCCGTAGCCCATCGGCCTCATGCTTCTGATCCTCAGCCTGCGCGGCGAACCCGTGCATCAGCTGGTCGTGGCTCAGCGCGCGCTCCAGCGCGGCGCGCGCCAAATCGTCATTGCCCTTCTCCACCGCGAGTTCCGCCTTGCGCCGCCACTCGTCCGCCTCTTGCTCATGCTCCTTGCGCTTCTTCTCCAGCAAATGCTGGTCCGCGATCGCGATGGCGACCTGCGTCTTCACCTGCATCAGCTGGTTCTCCATGTCGAGGACGATCTGCTTCAACAGCTTCTCCGGATCCTCGGCCTTCTCCACCAGGTCGTTCAAATTGGCACGCAGAAGCGTGCTGACGCGATCAAGTAACGACATATCAAAACCTCCATTCCCCTTCTCGGCGCCGCCGCAATCCTCCGCGGCGCTGCCGTTAAAACCCAATGCGGACCAGCTTCTACTTCGGCTGATCCGGCTTCGCGGGCGCCTTGTCTCCCGCAGCCGGCGCGACAATCGCCGCCATCTCCTTCGCCATCTCCGCCACCAGCGGACGCATCTTCGCCTGCATCTTCTGCATAAAGTTCGGCAGAAACTCCTGCATCACCACCGGCACCATGTCGAGCATGTGTTGGCCTGACGGCGTGCCGTAAAACCCGATCAGGTTCTCGACGTCATTGCCCGTCAGATGCCGTTGATAGATCGTCTTCATCTCGGCGATCACCTCGTCAGAGCTGAAGAGAGTCAGCGCCTGGCCCGCAAACTTGCTCACCACCTGCGTCGCCTTTTGCTTCTGCTCCGGTGTGAGATTGGCCAGCTCGGGATGATCCTTCACCATCCCATCCATCTCCTGCGCCATCTGCTGCTGCGCAAGCTGTGGCAACAACTTCGTCGTCGACGCCAGCTGCTCCTTCAGCCGCATCACCTCAAACAACCGGTCGAGCTGGCTCGCCGTCGGCCGCTGATCCTCCGGCACCACCGGCGTCGGCTTGGTCTGCGCCTCCGTAATTTCCGTCGCAGGCGCCTGCGCAACTGCAAACGGAAGAGCACCGAGAGCGAGCGTGAGAACAACAACCAACTTCGAGCGATTCATCATTTCAACTTCCTTCAGAGAGCTTTGCCCTCCGCGTTTGCGGCCACTCGGCCAACGTCTTTAAGCGTTGGCCGGTGCCCGTCGTTATGCGATGAACAGCGATGAAATCCTCTCGCAATCGGCATTACACCTGCTTCGATTCGCCGTTGCTCTTCTCCTTGATGCCCCGCACGTTGGCCATCAACTGCTTGATGTCCATACCGCTCAGCGTCTCGAACAGCGCCGGAACTTGCGCCGCCATTTTGGCGATATCGCCGGTCACTTTGTTCAATCCCGCAGCGTCCCCGCCTGTGGATACGATCGTGATCTTGTCCACGTTGTTTAGGGGGCTGGCCAGCGCCTTCACCACCTCTGGCAGGCCTGTGAGCAGCTTGTCGATAACGGCAGCCTGGTTGTATTCCTGGTAAGCTTCGGCCTTCACGTTCATCGCTTTCGCTTCCGCCTCGCCTTTCTGGAAGATGATGCTCGCTTCCGCCTCGCCTTCTGCGCGGATCGATGCGGCGCGGCCTTCCGCTTCCGTCACCAGGCGAGCCTTCTCCGCGGCTGCCAGCGTCTCGATCCTCTGGCGATTGATCTCGGCCTCCTTGAGAATGGTCGCAATCAGTTCCTTCTCGTGGCGCGCGATCTCGGCCTCCTGCACCTTGATCTGCCCTTCCTTCTCCACCTGCTGCACCTTCACCTGCTCCGCGGTGACTTGCTGCAGCATGATGTTCGTCTGGATCTCGTACGCCTTATCGGCGGACGCCTGCTGCCGGCGGCTCTGCTCTGCATACTCCGCCTTCTTGATGTCCAGGTCGCGCTGCGCCTCGGCCTGGCGAGTCTGGGATGCCGTCTCCGCGATCACCCGGTCCTGGTCTGCCTTCGCCTTAGCCACCGCCGACTCGCGCAGCGCATTCGCCCGCTGAATCGCCGTATCCCGCTCCGCCTCGGCTGTCGCCACATCGGCATCGCGCTTGATCCTCGCCACATCCGGCCGGCCCATGTTCGCGATGTACTCGTTCTTGTCGCGGACTTCCTTGATCGTGAACGAAATCACCTCGAGCCCCATCTTGCTCATGTCATCGGCGCACGTCGACCGCATCCGGTCGCCAACCATCTCCGGTTCCTTCACAATCTGCTCAACCGTCAGCTGGCCGATAATGCCGCGCAGGTGACCTTCCATCACCAGCCGGATCAGCCCTTCGCGCTGCTGCGGAGCCTTCGTCAAAAACTGCTCGGCCGCCGTCAGAATCGAAGCCTGGTCACTGCGCACCTTGATTTGCGCGACAGCTTCCACAGTCACCGCCACACCCTGCTTGGTATAGAGATCCTGCTGCGGCGCTACGTCGAAGCTCATCAGTTCCAGCGAGAGCTCGCGGCAGTTCTCCACCATCGGGAAGATCACCGTTCCGTGACCCTTGATAACCCGCGGCCCCCGAAATCCATAGACAATCAGCGCTTCGTTGGGACCCGCCTTGCGATACATCCTGGCCAAAATGCCCATCAGGATAATCAGCACCAGTACGCCGATTCCGACAAACATGATCGTTTCGTTGGTCATTGCGATCCCGGTCCTTTCAACCGGGAGTGAGAGGGTTGATGGTTATACGTCCACACTTCCCTGGCTCGGCCCCGCAGGCGCGGTCAGCCGCACCGCAGGTGCTTACTCTTTCGCCTTGCGGCGGTTCTTCGGAAAAACCTTGGCGAGGAATCCCAGCAGAAAGATCGCCACCAGGATGGCCATGTCCGTCATCAGCACGGTCGTATCGCTCGTCATTGCATCTCCGGTCCTTTCAACCGGATCACGGCAGCCTCCAGCGACTAACTCAGAAATTGCCACTCGGCTGGCCTTGTGTAAGTTCCAGATAAGTTCGGACTGACTACTCCCTATTCCCTACTGCCTATTCCCTGGCTTCATCGAATCTCCGCACGTAAGCAATCCCTTTTTCGTAGCGGACCACGAAGACCTCTTCCTCGCGCGGCAGATCGATGCCGTCCTCTGAGCGCGCCGGCGCCGAAACCACTGCGCCGAGCTGCTGGTAGAGAATCTCGCCCGTTCCGTTCGCCCGAATCGGCGACGACACCCGGCCCACCGCTCCGACTACCTGCGTCTCATCCGCTGTGAGCTCGCGCTCGTGCTTCATCAACACCTTCGTGAGAAACAGGAAGATAATTGCTCCTCCGGCCACGCCCACAATCGCCGCCAGCACCAGCACCACGCTCAGAACAAACGTGCCGTACTTGGTGAGCAAATAACCCGCCGCGCCAAACCAGCACAGAAAAATCATGATGGAAAACCCGTTCCACCACGGCACCGTCGCCGCGCCGTCTATGGACGGCGTACCCCCACCGGCGTGAGGCACGTGCGGAGCATGCGGCACGTGCACATGCGGAATATGCACGTGCCCGCCCATGTGCCCTGCAAAGTGCCCCATCCCTCCCAGCAGCATCACCACGCTCAACATCAGCCCCACAAGAAAGCAAACCAGGTAGAACGTAATCATTTCTGCGCCCCCTGTTTCGTACCGCGCCCCGTTTTCTGTTCCCTGTTCCCTGTTCCCTGTTCTCTGTTCCCTGTGCGAAGCACCTCACTCAACCTCGGCGCCAGCCCCGGAGTTTCGAGAATCGCCTCCAGAAGTAGAAGGCACTCCCGCGAGTGCTCGTGCCGCGCCAGCGTCAACAGAGCCTGCTTGAGCTCGGGATCGCGCCGGAACCGCTCCGCCCCATCCACCAGCCACATGTCGAGCCGGTCTTCCACCTTCCGCAGCTCGCTTTGCAGCTCCGGCGAATACCCCTCCGGGTCATCCACCAGGTACCCCGGGTGCACCTTGAAGAACGACGCGAGAATCTGCCGCGTCTTCCCCGTCATATGCGGCCGCGCCCCGCTCTCAATTTGGGAGAGGTAACTCTGGCTCAGTTTCGAGCCGGTCTCGGCCTCGATGGCGCGTGCCATTTCCAACTGGCTCATCGCCCGGTTCAGGCCCCGGAGGCTGCCTTCCACTTCGCGAAGGTAGCGAATTTTGTCGCCCAGCTTCACTTACTGGCTCCGCGATTCCGCCGGTTGAGCAGATCATCCCCGGGAATCGCTTGCGATCGGCTCATTGCTCTACATCAACCTATCGCAATCTGCAATAAAGATTATTGCGATTTGCAATATTTGTCAACAGGAAAGTTTTCCACCGCCCATCCGCTAGGCACCCCGAGACTTAGTTTTCCCTGCTTCGTTGGCTCGCTGATTGACGGACTAGCTGACTGGCTCGAACGACCACACCGTCCACCTGCCATAGCTCTCCAGCAGTAGAAACTGGTAGTCTGTCGCGCCCCGCTCGTACACCACATGAACCCGCAAGTTGGTGATCCTGCGTGAGCGGCTCCCGTGAGAGTCGAGGTGCCTGACGTTCACCGATTGCAGCCGCCCCAGCCGTGACGCAATCCCCTCCTGCTGCCGCACCATCGCCGGGTAGTCGGTACGGGCCTGCATCTCCGGGGAAATCACCGCGTAAGCGTCCCCATAGCGGCCGGCATCCAGATTCCGCAGAAAAGTCTCCATCGCCCGGCAATCACTCCGCAGGTAATAGAACCAGGGCAGATTCAAAATCAGTGCCGCCGACACCGCGACCACCGTCAGCACCGCCACGATCCACGCGTTTCTGCGGCCCTGTCGCCGATCCCGTTCCGCCTTGAGCAGAGCTTCCGGCATGCGTCCCCCTGGTGTGTGCCCCTGCGTTTCCTTCGAATGGCTGAGTAGCCTGAGTGTCCCACACCTTTAGAAAATGCGACAGAACAAGCTCTGCCGCGCCGCCATGCGACCACGAAAAACTGCAGCCGCATCCAAGCGTCCGAGGAGTACTGATGCCCAATCCCGTCGTTTTCTTCGAGATTCTCGGCCGCGACAAAGCCGCCCTGGAGAGCTTCTACGCAGGCCTGTTCGAATGGCAGATGACACCCGCCAACAGCGAAGCGCCCGACACCTATGCGATGGTGTCCACCGGCCGCGGTATCAGTGGCGGCATCGGCAAGTCTATGGACGGCGGACCCGGCCACGTCACTTTCTATGTCGAAGTCGAAAATATCCAGGACGCATTGAGCCGGGTAGAAAGCCGGGGCGGCAAGCGCGTCTTGGGCCCCGAGCCCCTGCCCAACGGTCCAGTCATCGCTCTCTTCACTGATCCCGAAGGTCGCGTTGTCGGTTTAGTTGAAGCCGCCAACCCGCGGTCCTCCAACTCATCCCAGGACGACTTCCAATAACCTCACGGCTGCCCGGGCCGGGTCGTCGGCCCGGCCCCGGGGATAACGTCTTACAGATCACAACGCCGCGAAGTCGATAAACCCCCGCGCAGGATCGGTCCCGATGAGCCGCGCCTGAAGCCGATCTCCTACGTCCAATCCTTTTCCGCCTCTGATTAATTTCCCTTCAACGTGCGGATCGAGGCTTCGCACAAAAGTCCCGTACTCGTTCACGCCTGTAACGATAGCCCGGAACACCTGCCCGATCCGTGGATGCAGCACCACCGCCGCAATCCGCTTCTGCATCTCGCGCTCCACCTTCCGCGCCATGTTTTCCATCAGCGTGCACCGCTCGGCAATCGCGTTGAGTTCTTCTTCCGAATAAGGTTGCGCCGTCGATCCGATCACCGCCTTCAGAATCCGCTGCGCCACCATGTCAGGAAAACGCCGGTTCGGCGCCGTCGAATGCGTGTAGTCCTGCACCGCCAAGCCAAAATGCCCGGGGTCCGGATCAGTCGGCCGCACCAGCACATACTCACCCGGCCCCATCAGTTTCACCACCGCAAGTGACAGATCTGGAAAGTGCTCCGGATCCTTCTCCTTCTGCGTCTGCAGAAAGTCGTTGAGCGCCTTCGAATCCGGCTCCTTGGGCAGCATGTGCCCCAACCCCTCGGCGAGTTCCACAATCCGATCCCACCTCTTCGGCGTCCGCACAATCCGCCGGATGGAAGCCACCTTCGCGCCGTCAAAGGTCCGCGCGAGCACCCCGTTGGCCGCGACCATGAACTCCTCGATCAGCGAGGTAGCGCGGTTCTTCTCCATCCGCGCAAGGTCGACCGCTTCATCGGCGTGCATGACAGGGTGAGTCTCAACTGTCTCCAGATCGAGCGCTCCGTGCTGATAACGGCTTCCCACCAGGCGCTGCGCTGCTTCATCCTGCAGCTTGAGCTGAGCGGCAAGTTCGCGATTAGCGGCTACCTTCGCAGGCGCCGGCCCTCGATCCTCGAGCCACGCACCCACACCGTTGTAAGCGAGCTGTGCGCGATTACGCACCAGCGCGCGATAAGCCTTGCCTCCACTAACCGCGCCGGCATCGTCCACGCAGTACTCGATGACGATAGCCGCTCTCTCCTCGTCTTCGTTCAACGAGGTAATGCCCTCGGAGAGCTCCGGCGGCAGCATCGGAAACACCTTGACCCCCGTGTAAACCGACGTGGTCTCACTCCGTGCGTGCGTATCGATCAATGACCCGCGCACAACGCGCGAATCGACATCGGCGACACCTACGAGTACGCGCATCCTGCCGTCGGGCAGCCGCTCGGCCCATTCAATCTGGTCCAGGTCCTTCGACGTGTCATTGTCGATCGATGACCAGAGCAGGCTGCGCAAGTCGACGAAATCGCTGCGAAATCTGGGCGACGCGGACGGCGGAGTCTTCTCGGCAAGAATCGCTGTCAGCTCCCCGTCTGTTCCATCCGGGAAATCAGGCTGAAATCCGTGCTCGAGCATGGCCGCATGTGCCGCAGCCACAAGATTGAAATGCACGGGCTGGGTGGAGTGCGTGGTCTGCATGAATGAAAGCTCCCGAAAAGTCCCAGCGTATCATTTGGATCCAACCACGGGCCGCGAAGTACTTGTAGATCCCGGAGGCAGAACGTTCACGTTGATGAACGCGGTATGACTGAAGACTGTGTTGTCCACGTTGGCAGCAGCCGTGATCTTCAGAGTCGTCTCACCCAAAGGCGTTCCGTCGCTTCCCCCCGTACTCCCGCCACTCGTGCTGGAGCAGCCCATTCCGGCCGCCCCGAGGGAACCGAGCAGAAGCAGCAGGATCAGCATGCGCCGGCCGCGCTCTGAGAAGATACGCACGCGCTGGCCGCACGGCAGAAGGAAGAAGAGCAGCGCCGCCAGAGCCGTGCCGGCGGCAGCATGCGGCCACAGATGCGGCGGCGTGTTGCTTCCGGCTTTCAGGCCTCCAGTAAGGAACGTGTTCACCACGAACGTCACCGTGCCATTCGGAGTGACGGTCAGCACATTCGGCACGCACGTCATATAGACGGTGGCAGGAACCGCGCACGTGATGGCCACGGGCGCATTAAATCCACCCTGCCCTGTAACCTGAAATGCGAATGAGCCGGACGTGCCCTTGATGATGTCGAGGTCCGAGGGCGGATTGCCCGGATCCGGAGTGAGCGTGAAGTCCTGCACGGTGATCGTGATGGTGTTCGACGTCGAAGCCGCATAAAACAAGTCGCCCACGTACACGGCACTCAATGAGTTCTGGCCCGCCGGAAGAGTCGAGTACAGTAACTGGGCCGTCGCCGTATTATTCGCAGCCGCCGTAAGAGCCACCGTGGCCAGCACCGTGGTTCCGTTGTAGAACACCACGTCGCCCGTCGGGTTCTGCTCCACCGATGTAGCCGGCGCGGTGGTTGGCTTGACCGTAGCAATCAACGTCACCACCTGCCCAGGCTCTGCTGTCGCCGGAGACACCGCAAGTGTGGTGATCGTAGGAATCAGAATCGGCTTCAGCGTGATCGCATTGGACGTACTGCCAGCCCAGCTATCGTCGCCTGAATAGACGGCTGTGATGACATGCGTCGACGTCCCCGATAGATTCACATCCGACAACGTCGCCCCATTCGAGGCGACGGTCGCCGTTCCGAGCTGGCCCGTGTTGTCGAAGAACGTCACCGTCCCGGTGAAGGTATCTTTTGTCGAGGAACCGCTCGCCGCGGCAATCGTGGCCGTAAACGACTCCGCAGTTCCCGGACTGAACGTGGTCGGAGTCGCTGTAAGAGTTGTGACGGTGGCGCCCTTCGTAGCGTTCACCGCTACAGCTGCAGAGGTCGAGTCGGAGTAGTTGTTGTCGCCGCCATAAATGGCCTGCAGATTGTGAGAACCACCGGCAGGAAGCGAAACGCTGAAGGTCGCCGACGTCTTACCCCCCGTCGTCGAGGCATCGGCACTCGCATAAGCCAGACCGTCGAGATTCAGATTGATCTTGCCTGTTGGCGGCGCCGTTCCCGCAGGCGGGCTGCCCACCGCAACCGTCACTGTAACCGGGAACGCCACTCCCGCCGGCGGTGTCGTGGTGGACGGGGTGACCGTAGTGGTCGTTGTGCTGGGCTGAATGTTGACCGTCAACGCCTGCGAATTGGTCGCCGGATACGTCCCGTCTCCCGCGTACTTGGCGATGATTGCGTTTCCGCCCTGGGGCATCCCTCCCGTGACGGTGATGCTTGCTTTCCCGCTCGAATCGAGCGCCACCGCACTCGTGTTGAGATTAGAACCCGTAGCCTGGTCGAGGAAGTTCACATCCCCCGTCGGAGTAGACCCGCCGGAAGTCGAGATCACCGTCGCGGTAAACACAATCGCCGCAGAAGGATTGTACGTAGCATTCGGCTGCGTGGGCGCCACCGAAAGAGTCACGCTCGCCGTGTTGGCTGCGGCATTCACCGCGAGCGCGGTTGAAGTCGATGTGGCATAGTTGGAATCGCCTGCATAGACTGCCTGGAGGCTGTGGTTCCCCGGCGTGGTGACTTTGACTCCCGTGAATGTGGCGGAGGTGGTTCCACCGCTCGTCGAAACCGCAACGCTCGCATAGCTGGTCCCGTCGATAGTGAGCGTAATGTTGCCGCTGGGCGATTGCGTTCCAGCCGTAGGGCTGCCCACCGTCAAAGCCGCCGTAACGCTGAATGCGACGTTCACCCTTGGCGTGAGCGTCGAAGGTGTCACTGTCGTCGTGGTGGAACTGAGAGCCATATTCACGGTTGTGGCCTTGGAGTTGGCCGAGCCATAGTCGGTGTCTCCGCTGTATTGGGCCACGATCGCGTTGCTGCCCACCGCGAAACCGCTCGACACCGTCAACGTGGCTACTCCCGAACCACTGAGCTGGGCCGGGTTCGTGCCCAGATTGTGCCCCGTGGACGTGTTAACGAAGGTCACCGTTCCCGTCGGCGTAGCTCCGCCCGATTGCGACGCCACAGTCGCCGTGAACGTCAGCGAAGCGCTTGGATTATAGGTGCCCTGAACCGGCGAAACAGCCAGCGTTACGCCCGCAGTATTGCTGGCCACATTGACAGCAACTGCTGACGAGGTCGAATTATCGTAGTTGGAGTCGCCCGCATAAACAGCCTGCAGATTGTGGCTGCCGGTGGAACTTATCGTCACGTTGAAGCTGGCGGTGGTAACTCCTCCCGATGTTGTAGCCGCGCTGATCGCGTAGTTCAGCCCGTCCACTGTAAGGGTGACGTTCCCCGTAGGCGTAACTGCACCGGCTGGCGGACTTCCCACGGCGATCGTCGCCTTCACTGTAAAGGCCGTGCCCACTTTTGGCGTAGTCGTCGAGGGCGTGACTGTGGTCGTTGTAGTGCTTGGCTGAATGTTAATCGTCAACGCAGAAGAATTGTTTGCCGCATAATTCGAGTCGCCCAGGTACTTCGCAATGATGGTGTTGCCGCCCTGCGGCATGTTCCCTTGCAGCGCGAGAGCCGCCACACCCGTCGAATCGAGCGTCGACGATCCCAGATTCGAGTTGGTTTTCTGATCAAAGAAGTCCACCGTGCCCGTCGGCGTCCCGGCGCCCCCCGTGATTGTCGCCGTCAGGGTGATGGCAGCTTGCGGGTTATAAGTCTGGTTGGGCTCAGTAGGTGAAACGCTGAGATTCACAATCGAAGTCGCCGATCCAACCTGGGGCCACGCTTTCAGCAGCTCAACGGGATCAGGCACACCTAGGCCCGAGGCAAGATCGAATCCATCCTCGGCTCCGTAGCCCAGCGTTCCTGACGCATCGCAGCCCTGCGTGCCGGCCGCACAAGCCAATCGCGCGTTTCCCGTCTGAACGTCGCTGAATACGCCCTCGCGGCTACGCAATGCGTAAAGCCGCGGAGCAAGGTTGCCCTGCGGACCATCCTGCTGAGCGATTGCAGCCGAGACACCGGCGAGGATTGCCGCGGCAGCGCCGCTACCTCCCGCGCGCACAAGGCTGCATCCGGACGACGAAGTGGAACCACTGAAGCAGAACGCAAGGCCCCGGCTGAGCGCCGAGTCCACCGCCGTTGGAAAACTGAGATCGGGCAACGACCGCGAAGAGTTTCCGGAAAGCCCCACCTGCCACACAGGCGCGGCGTAGGTTGCACTCCGTCCGCCACCCGTTGCATACGACGGCTCCGCCGCGTTCACCGGCGACCACGCCGCAAATTCAGTCGCGCCCGACACACCAAATGCCGCTGCGCCCACAGCCGTATTCCACGGCGTGGCAGCCAGCGCATTTACCGAGTAGCCCGTGGTCACCGGAACATTTACGCCCGCAGCATGGCACGCCGCCGCTCCGCTGTCGCCCGTGGCAGCAATTGCCGAGATACCCTGCGCAGACGCTTGCCTGTAAAGCGCGGCGTAGAATGCCTGGTGCGATTCGCTGAGCGCGGCCTCGCACGCGGTATAGCCCACCAGCATCGTGTGTGCCCGAGACTGCTGCACAATCGCCGTAAGCGCGAGATCCACGCCGTCCGTCGCCGCAGTGCTTCCTGCCGGAACTACAAGGACGCGTGCCGAGGGCGCGGCGGCTCCCGCCCAGGAGGCCGCAAGTTCAATGGCCGCCCTATCGCTATTCATGCCAGGATCAGCCCCGGCGAGAGCGACGCCAACCGGGTTCGCCGTCAGACCGAAAGTACTGCGGAATGACGCGACATCCTGAGCCTCAATATTGCTGCGAGCGGCAATAGCAATCGACTCGCCTGCGCCTTGTGGCATGCCATCGAAATGCATAGCCTGCGCAGCGAGTTGCGGCGTCAATGCCTCGGCTCGGCTGGCATCCGTTTCCTCCGCAAGCGCGGCAGCGGATGTCGTCATGCTCAGCGGCGTCGTGATGGCAGCGGCGGAGCGGGACCCATCGAGTGACACCAGTCCGTGAATCACTGGGCTCAGTGCGGCAGGAACAGAAACTGCGCTGCGCAGCGCATAGCGGGTTCCTGTTGCGGTTGAGTAAGCGTGAATCTGCGCGCCGAAAGTCTGGGTGACCTGAGCAGCCGTGCCTGAGAATTCAATCCACCCGCGCGAGGTCGGTATCGGAGCGACCGTAAAGCCCTGCGCCCCAAGCCATGACGCGACGACATTCACATCTGCGACGGAGTTGGCATAGGCGCTCGCAAACTGCTGCGGCGTCAGCCAATGGTGGTATTCGCACGAACCGGGGGTTTGCTGCGCAACCAGTTCCCCATCAAGCGCAACGCGTTGCGCCGCCGATGGCTCCAGCAGCAGGATCATGCGGTCGAGACGCGTGCTGCCCGGTGCGAGCCCCAGATCCACTCCCTCACGAAGCGCGGGCGGCTTGCTCGCGGGCAGAGACACAGCAGAGCTTGCCTGCCAATCGCCGACAATGCGTGAACCACCGGAACCTTGATTCGAACTCACTGAGGCCGGGGCCGGGGAACAGGCAACTGCGGTCGTCGCGTTTTGGGCATTGGCTGAAACTCCGGCCGCAAGCCCAAGCGCCAGGGGCAAACTCATCCATCGCATATATGCCATGTCTCGTCTTTCGTATGTCCATCCCCGGTGACTTCCGCCCGGATATTGCACAGGATTCCCAATCTAATCTTCCCGCAGCGATCCCTAGTTGAGCCCTACCACTTTTCGGTAAACGGACTGCCCATTTCCTGTGTTTGGGTGCGATTGTATCCTGTGGCGGGATGAGAACGCGCCAGTTTTCGAGTGTGCAAAAAAGGTGCGGAATCCAGCGGTCTATACGCGCCGAATCTTACAATTCAATCGATTTCGTCGCGCGATGCTCGCTGGCGTCGAAAGGGCTGGGGATCAGCTCTTGAGCGGAGGCATGTCGCGTCCTGACGGCGCTGCCATGCGGCAGAAACGACCGCCCGATGAGATACTCGCCTGTCAGGTGAAGCTCTACAGCTCACCCGCGGTGAGTGCTGAGCCGGCCGGACCGCGTATCACTTGGCCGGCTCGCTTGCCCCTATGCTGGTTCTTGCGTTCCGCCGCCCGGCGCATTGAACGGCCCGCAGCGGTTCCGCATACTTTGCCGAAACGCCTCGCGTTCTTCGGGCGTCATCGACTCCCACATCTCCCGTTCGCGCCGCCGGCGTCGCCCCCCGCCGCGATTGCCGCTATTGCCAAATCCACCAAAAAGAATGCGGCACAGCACCAGGAGTCCGAGAGCCTGCCAGAACGTGATCACATGCCATCCAAACAGCGACGGCAGCAGCCAGTTCCAGAGATGCATGATGATCTCGCCGAAGAGCCACACGAAGAGAACAATAGCCGGTGGTGCAATCAGTGCAATCCATAGCTTTTTCATGGGACGCCTCATTTCGTACTCATCTCCTTGTGAAGGTTCTCGAGTCGGCGTCGCAGCGTGATCACCGCGTAGCGCTTCCGCGAGAGCAAAGTGTTGATACTGATCCCTGTTTCGGCTGCCAGTTCCTTGAAGCTGCGGCCCTCCACCTCATTGGCAACGAATACCTCGCGTTGTTCCGGCGGCAACTCGGCAATAGCTGATTCAAGCGCCTGCAGAAGCTGCTTCCGCAGGTACGCAGCTTCAGGCCCCGCATCCGGCGATGGCAGCAGGTCTTCGAATTCCAGCATCTCGCCGGCATCGCCTTCCGCGGCCATATCGCTGAACAGATCCGGCTTCTTCTTCCGGAACAAGTCCGTTATCCGGTTTCGCGCCACGCTGAACAGCCAGCTCGAAACCGTATCGATCGGCATGAGCAGCCGGTGCGCCCGAACCAGTTCGTAGAAGACCTCCTGCAGGATGTCTTCCACATCCTCGCCCGCCGGCACGCGCCGTCGAATGAAGTTCCGCAGGCGCGAGCTCTGCTCCGCCATGACTTCAGAGATCTGCCGGTCTTGCTCAACGGAAGTCATCGCGCGGATACCTTGCTCATCCAAAGCTGAAGACGAAGTGAAAGCGCGATTATTTTAGGCCGGGCGAAAAGAATCGGGTGAAATTTCCGGAGCTATTCGTCCCCAGAACACAAATAGGGCGTTCAAACCAACTTTGAACCTCCAATTCGAATCTTTATCTATATGAAGACCAGATTCTACGTACCGGCAATGTTCCTCGGCGCCGCCCTCATGTGTGTACCGGCTCCCGGGTTCAGTCAACAGACCGACACGACTCAGCCCCAGACCCAGGACAATGGCTCTCAGGCGAAGCAGGACATGAAGAGTGCCGGCCACGAAACCAAGAACGCCGCGAAGGATGCAGGTAACGGCGTGAAGCACGGAACCAAGAAGGCCTATCACTCCACCAAGAACGGCACTAAGAAGGCTTGGCACAAGACGAAGAGCACCACCAAGGGCGCTGCTGAGGGAGCCAAAGAGGGAGCACAGCAGCCGCAGTAAAGCAGCCTTCTCCGCATCACCAGCACCAAAAAAGAACCGGAGGCTCGAGCGGTTTGCCGGGCCTCCGGGAGTTGGTTGCAAGGTACTGCTGTGAAGCTCTATTGCTGCGCGATGCCGAGGTCCGACAGCACCTTGGGCTGCTTCTCGTCCACCACCAGCAGGTTGTGGCACGCGGCGCAGTCATTGCTAATCGTCTGCTTGCTGTCCTTGGTTGAGTGGTCGCCGTCGTGGCAGCGGAAGCACCCCGGATAGCTCATGTGCCCAATGTGATTGGGATGCGTTCCCCACGTCACCTTCATCTCCGGAAACACATTGTGCGTAAAGATATTCACCAGCCCATCGCCGGCCGCCTTGATCTCGGCCGACTTCGCCGCGTACACATCGGCGTGCTGTGTGCGATAGAACGCATCGAGTGCAGCGGGAATCTTCTGCTGCGCTTCCTCGCTCGATGAATAAGTGGCCTTCAGCAGTTCAAGGCCTTCCTTGTGCACCCACGGCAAATCAGGATTGATGACCCGGTCAGCCATCGCGCGATTCAGCGCATCTTCCGCGGTCTGCATCGTGTGCGCTGCGCGATTATGGCAATCCACGCAATCCATCGTGCGGCGCTCGCCCTTGGGCATCTCCCCTTTCAGAGACGAAGCAGCGTAAGTTGTCTTCGACCCGTCAGGATTCGTGCGCTCGATCCACGGAATCTCCGTGCGCGTGGCATCCGTGCTCATGTACTCGATGTGCCCCAGGTGCACGCCATGAATACCAAGCAGGTTCGAGAGCGAATCTCGTCCGCCCAGGTGCAGCACCAGCACGCTCTGCGTCTGCGAGTTCTTCTCATCATCCGCGAAGGTCGACTTGACCAGCAACTTATCGCCGTAGAACCGGGTAGGCGTATGGCAGTTCTCGCAGGTGTCGCGTGCAGGACGCAGGTTATGCACCGGCGATGGTATCGGCTGCGGATACGTAGGAATCAGCTTGGGCGCGACACCAGCCACCGGCCGCAGCGTGACTTCGATCAGCTGCTTGGTGCCGTTCACTTTGGCTTGAACGTAGGATCCTGCACCTGAGCCGATGTGGCACGCGACACAATCAACATGTGAGTGCGCGGAAACCTGGTAGGCAGCGTACTCCGGATGCATCACATGGCACGATTTGCCGCAGAACTCAGCGGAGTCCATATACGAAGCACCGCGATAGCTCGCAACGGAAACAACCAGGAGGTTGACGATCGTCGCGATCAGGACGATGTCGATCCCATGCCGGAAAATGCGATCGTTGAGATCGATCTTCGGATACTCCGCGGGAATCGTGCCCTCTCTCCGCAAACGCCTGCGGCGGATGATCATACCGATCGGGATCAGTGCCAGACCGAGTATGAACAGCGCAGGAAGAATCAGGAAGAAAATGATATTGAGATATGGATTGTCGATCGAGTGGCCGACGATCTCAAGAACCCAGTGGCCGATCATCGTTACGCCGGCCGCCGTGGTAATGGCGCCGCCGGCAAGGCTTATCGGGTTATTGCCGAAAAACAGCGCCGGCCGAACCCAGTGTTCGCGAAATCTCCCTAGAATGGGCAAGTGACCTCCCCAGGTTCACCGCATAAAATGGCCCGCCCCATCGCATCTCCACCGCAATAACGCACTACTGGAGAAACCCTGTGCGGGCCATGAGTCCAACAACTTCTACTTCGGGCACTGCAAGTCGAACTACTTCAGCGTGCGGAAATACTCCACACTGGCCTTGATCTGGTCGTCGGTCAGCTTGCCGGCAAAAGCCTTCATCTTGCCCTTGCCGTTCTTCACTGCGTCGATCTCATCCTTCTCGCTGGCCGTGTACTCCTTGGCGGGCTTGATATCCATCATCTTCGCCATGCCGGCATTCGGTGTGCCAGTGCTTCCATGGCAGCTCTGGCAGTTCGCCTTGTAAATCGCATCGCCCCCACTTTGGGCGAAGCTCACAGTGCCGGCCGCGGCCAAAACCATCGCCAACACTACCTGCTTCCGAATCATGTTCTTCATCTCATCACTCCCTGGAATTTAAAACCCGGCAGGCGATGGCGAGTTGCCTGGCCCTTACTGCTTATTGCACGATGCGCCCAAAGGCGAATCGCAGGACCCCTACTTCACAAAAGTGCGATAGTACGCCACAGAGTCCTTGATTTGGGCATCGGTCAGCTTTCCCTTGTAAGCCGGCATCTTGCCCTTACCATCCGTTACCACTGCGATCATCTGGTCTTCCGTCATCGCCTTCACATCGGCGTCATTCGCGGGCTTCACCTTCATCGCCTTGCCCGCGCCAGTGTCCGCCATGCCCGTTGCGCCGTGGCAGCTCTGACACTTTGCTTTGTAAGTGTCGGCGCCCGCCTGCGCCATCATCGGTGCGACCCCCAAAAGACCCAGCAGAACCATTCCTGCCATTCTGATCCTGGTATTCATCCCGTGACCTCCGTGTTGGTACTGCCTTCGTTCAAGCGAGCACATTCCGAGGGGCCGGAAATCACGCCGCTAAGGTCTTCTGCGATGCGGGCCGGCGGAGATGGTCAGGATTCAATCATCCCCACCCCGGCTCGCGCAACCATAGAAAAATCCGAACTGCTTACTTGGCAAAGGTCCGATAGAACTCAACCGATGCCTTGATCTGGGCGTCGGTCAGCTTGCCTTTGTATGCAGGCATCTTCCCTTTCCCGTCCGTCGTTACGGCGATCATCTCGTCCAGCGTCATCTTCTTGACATCCGGATCGGTCGCCGGCTTTACCTTCATGGCCTTACCCGCGCCGCTGTCTGCCAGGCCCGTTGCGCCATGGCAGCTCGCGCACTTCGCCTTGTAAACGTCAGCGCCCGAATCCTGCGCCAACACTGGTGCAACCGCTGAAAAAGCAAGCAGCACTAAACCTGCGACTCTGGCCTTTGTATTCACTCGAGAAACTCCTTTTCCCTTGTGACGTCCCCGTTGTAGGGCGACACTTCCCGTCCCGACCTGCCAGGACAGAGAATGCCGAAGGCTATGTCTGCGGCGCTGCCAATTGCCAGCCCCGCCGCTGAGTCTGCCGGGCCCTTTCGCCCTGGCTTTGCTTCAGAACCAGGGTTGATGTTGCGTTGAGGTGTTGCGGCAAGGCTGGCCTGAATTCCATCCTTGCCGCAGTAATTGCTAAAACTGGTGTTTCACGCCCAGCGTGAAGATGTTGCCGTTAAAGTTCCGCGGCGCCGGACCCGGTGCTCCTGCTTCTGCATAATCAGGACGGTTCCAGTCACCATGCCACGACCACTTCGGCGCGATGTGAATGATGAGGTTCGCATACGGATACCAGTACGTTGAATCCAACGCGCCCGGAACCATGTTGGGATTCAGCATCTCCGCGCTACCGGTGACATGATTCACTCGGCCGCCTACATCGAACCCAACCCACTTCGACCCTGCGTAGTTGAACATGCCGTTGAAGAACGTCATTGGAGCTTCGTACAGGCCGTTCCCCAGCAGCGTGTTGCCGCTGGCGGAATTGGTGCAATAGCCGCCCGGCACCGCATCAGGCGGCGCTGGATTCGCCTGGTAGCAGAGGTCCGTTCTCGAGTACACGCTATCGTGCGCGAAATCGACATCCAGACCCATATTCTCCCGCGGCGTCACATGCACGTTGAAGCTGAAATCGTTGTTATGCTCCTTGTGATTGACCGTCGGATCGTTGTTTTCCGCGTAGTACAGAATGCCCGCGGCCGCGACGCTGATCCAGTGCGCCGGCTTGATCTGCGCCCGCGCGCGGAAATCATTAATCCGGTTCGGCGCCTCGCGTGTGTAGGTATTCGTCGTCGTTGCAGAACCCGACGAACTCGAATGCATCAGCTCGTAGTTCAGATTCAACCGGAACATCGACGACGGCTGCAGAACGGACCCTATCAGCAGCCAGTTCTGGTGCCAGGCCAGCGTCGGATCGTCGTCGAGGCTGATCTCCCGATTATTGAAGCGCCACCCGCCGGTCAGCTTCACCTGCGGCGTTATCGTGAAGATGCCCAGAGCCGTGTTGCCAATGTTCTTATGCGCCAGATAGTGCGAGTCCGTATTGAGCACGGTATTCGCCGTCAGGCTCGGATCGTTCAGCGGCGTCAGCATCGACGTGCCGTACTTCACCGGTGGCCCCTTCTGAGTAGCGACTCCCTTCAGCGTGAACTCATTCCACGCCGTCTCCCCCGGAACCCGAACATCCCAGTAATCCACCACGTCCGAAACAGCCACGATCGGGTTGATTTCGGCGCGTACGCTGAAATCGCCATTCACGTTGATACGCTTGTTGTTCGCCAGATGCCCGTTCGGCAGCGCGCCGGTGTCGATGATCTCCCTGTAGAGCGTACGGCTGTTCAAACCGATGAACGTCTGATTGAAGCTGTTCACCCGGCTGTTGCCGCCGCTATAGAGGAACCGCCCGTTCATCACGAGTTTGTCCGTCACCTTCGACGCAAAACGCATCTGCTCCGTCGGGAAGCTCGTCCGCGTCGGCGCAGTCTGGTCCTCGGTCGTAGTGCCGCTGCAGAACGGATTCACTACCCCGTTGACCACCGCGAGCGTATAGTTCGCCGTACCCGAGGTACCGCACTTCGATGTCGTCAGCAGGTTCACTCCCACAGTTACCGGCTGCCCGTTAGGCAGCACAAACGGTGGAGGAGCAAGGTGGTAGTTCGTATCGCCCTTGTAGAAAACAAGGAATTGGTCGTAGCTGACTGTCGTGTTGTGGAAAGGCTTGTAATCCACGCCTCCCACCCACGTATCGGTCGCGTTCCGGAACCACATGTTCTCCTGCACGTCGCCGCCCTGGTGAATCGTCGAGTACGACGGCCCTTCGTGCGTGTTGTGGTTGTAACCAGCGCGGAAACTGAACAGCGATACCGGCAGAACCGTCAGCAGCGTATCCGTGTTCCGGCGTACCGTGTTGTACAAGTGCAGTGAGTTCGGCTGCGGCACAAGCTGGTTCGGCCCTAGCAGCGAATTCACCAGCAGGTTGTAGTCAAAGTACTGACGGCTGCGGCGGAAGCTGCTCCCGAAGTCATACCACTTGCCCTTCGAGAAGCTCAGATACGTCGCATCGTAAGGATCCCCGCCATATCCAAAGCTTGAGCTGCTCAGCGTATCGAAGAACGGCGTCTTGTGCGGGTCGACGGTGTGCATCTGCACTTCCTGCCCCAGAACCCGTGCGCCCGTGGTCTGGTTCACCATCGTTGCCCACAT
This sequence comes from Occallatibacter riparius, assembly GCF_025264625.1. Taxonomy (NCBI): domain Bacteria; kingdom Pseudomonadati; phylum Acidobacteriota; class Terriglobia; order Terriglobales; family Acidobacteriaceae; genus Occallatibacter; species Occallatibacter riparius. Next base: position 2,762,725 of record NZ_CP093313.1, on the reverse strand, counting down.
CGCCCTGCTGCCATTCTTTTCCGCGAACCGCCCGCCCAGGTCAACCATCGAGTGAACCTGGTAGCCGCCCATCGTCTTTCCGTTCGTGTCCGCAGGAGGCTTCGCCTGCGTAGGCGCCGGCTTCGGCGGCGTCGCAGGCTGCTGAGGTGCAGCGGGCTGGCCCGCCGCAGGCGGAGTTGTTGGTTCCTGTGCATAAGCGGCGAGAGCCAATCCACCGGCCACCATCGTCGCAACCAAAAGGGTGCGCCACCGGGAAACCATCCCGGCCTGCGACCCGCCCAGACTCTTCGCTGAATATGTCTGATTCGTCATCGCTCGCCCCCTTTCCTAGTGCGTGTTGAAGAACACCGGGCTGACATTCGACCCGTGTATGTCGCTGTGGCACATCGTGCACGACTGGTACTGCGTCGCCTGGTTGTGCGCCGGTCCCTGCGGCTCACCCGTCGTAAAGCTGGGAGAAACCGAGTGGCACTGCAGGCAGATCGTGTTCACGTTCGCCCTGTTCAACAGCCGAGGATTGGGGCCGCCGTGCGGGAAATGGCATGAAGTGCAGCCTTCCGTTTTGACCACCGCGTGCTCATATACGAACGGACCAGCCGTCTCGCTGTGACACTTCGTGCAGACCGCGTCCTGCTGCGCCGATGCGCGCAGCCCCTTCTGCTTGAAGGTGCCGTGCGGATTGTGGCAGTCCGAGCAGTTCACCGCGCCTTCTTCCACGCGGTGATGGAACGGCATCGAGAACTGCGGCTTCACATCGGAATGGCACTGGAAACACAAAGTCGGCTGCGCCAGTTTGAGAAGGTGTTCCGGATCCTTGCCCGCGTGGACGCTGTGGCACCCAACGCAGCTCACGTTCCCTTCCCCGTGGCCTGACTTCTCGAAGTTGGCATGCTGGCCCTGGTGACAGCTCAGGCACTTCGCGTCAACTTCCTTGGCCGAGGCCTTGGCGGGATTGAAGATCTTCGTTACATCGCCGCCGCCGTCCACATGGGCCTTGCCCGCACCATGGCAGTTTTCGCAGGTCACGCCCTGCTTGCCATGCATCTGGGCCATTTTGGTGTGCGGATTCGCCGCGAATTTGGTGGAAACTTCTTCGTGGCATCCGGAGCAGGTCTCCGATCCGACAAAGTCCGAAGCGGCAGCCGGAGTGGTACCCGGAGCAGCCGCCTGCTTGCCCGCGGGCTTCGCGCCCGGAACGGCCAGTGCGCCCGTGGTCAGTATCAAAGCCCCAAATAAGAGGTATGAACAAGCTTGCAGTTCTCGTTTCTTTCCCGGAACCGCACGACGTATCAACTTCAGTAACGGATTACCGATCAGCATGAATTCCGCCTTGCCTCCAAGCTTGTGGCCCCTCGCACCGTTCTCCCTGTGATCAGGGCCACCTAGGATGCATCGGCTCCAATACCCAAATCACAAGTTTTTTGCTTCTCAATTCGGCAACTGCCGTGCGCAGCGTCACCTTACTGTGTGAGCTTACCCGGGGATAGTGGACTTGCTCGGTGATGTTAATCACACGCCATACGCTCCAAGTTGGTCAGATAAGCCCTCCCAATCACATCCGGAAAACTGACAGTCGTTCCCCCCGGGGAGTCCCGGGAGGGGATCCCGGGCATTCCTCTGTGCGTAGTTCGCCCGCCAGAGCCATGGAATATCGCGAAAAACACTCATGACCGTGAGCCTCGTCACATTCGTGGAGGCGAAACTTGGCCAATATTGGTACAAGGAAAAATCTACTCGGGGCCGGAACTGCTTCGGGTATTCGACCGCCCTGGAGCCTCGGTGGACGGCAAATGCCCTTGGTAGCGGCAGAAACGAAGTTTGACATGGCGGATTTAGGGCAATTTCCGATACCTCACACGCGAAACCGGTTCGTCTCACGGCAATCGCCGGTGGGGTGTGCGGCCTGTTCCAATCGGCGCCCTGGGTGGTTCTGCTCTCTCGGTAGCGCTGTCCTGGCCGATCTTGAATTAGCTACTAGCACCATCGCTTTGCCGGCGCAGGCACCCCTGTTTACCCAGGGCGAAGACGCCCGCTGCCTTTATCTGATATGCAGCGGTTACATGAAACTGACCTCGTGCCGTGCGCACGATAAACAAATGATCGTCCGGGTCGCGGGGCCTGGCTCCATGCTCGGCCTCTATGCCGTGCTCTCGCACGGAGTCTACGAAGTCAGCGCCGAATCGCTCACGCCGGCACAGTTGCGGCCCGTCGAGCGCGATCGCTTCCAGAGCTTCCTGCGGGCCCACAAGGAAGCCCAGATGCGCGCAGTCCAATGCATCTGCCAGGAATACCGGTTTGCCCTGCAGGACGCCTGCCGCATCGCGCTGGCTGAAACGGTGGCCGGACGTCTCGGGCATCTGCTCGTGGACCTCGGCAACCAGATTGGCGAGACCCTGCCCTCAGGGGAAATCCGTTTCCCCCTGTTGCTGACCCACGAAGAAATGGCATCCATGACCTGCACCACGCGTGAGACGGTCACGCGAACCCTGGGCCAGTTCCGCAAAGATGGCTGGATCTCGATCGAGGACGCGCTGGTGACAATTCACCACCTCGATCCGCTCGAATCGCTGCAGTAGCATCGATACCGAACTCCTACGTTCCCAAGGCCGGGATGGCATCACGCTATCCTGGCCTTTTTGCGGCATTTAGCATGAGCCACCCTCACTCCCAACCCTCCATGAGCCGGCCACCAAAAACCCGCAACTGAAACCGTCCTGCGGAGTCAAAGAGATATCATCATGACACATGGAGTTTTTCACTCGATGACCCGGAAAATGCTTTGTTTCATTGCAGGTTTGCTCTCTTGTGTCGCGGTCGCCGCGCAGGATCAGGCCCCCGCGCCCGAAGCCACCGCGAAGCCCGGAATTACCTCCACCGCGCCCCCTGAGGTGCAGACCTTTCAGAAGATCGAAGACAAATGGGATGACGCGGTCAACGCCCGCGACCAGTACGCCCTGGAACTTGTGTTGTCTCCTGTCTTTGTGGGTATCTCAGCCACCGGCGACATCACCACCCGCAACCAGGAACTGGCCGGCGTCATCAGCGGTCAGGACAAAATCGACCATCTCGATCAGCGCGTGATCACCGTCCGCATGCTGGGCGATATCGCCGTCGCCAACGGCACCTACAAGCTGCACCGCAAAGGCAGTTCCGGCTCGGTCGACGAGAAGGGCGTGTTCACCCATGTCTTCGAAAAACAGCGCAATAGCTGGATCTGCGTGAACTCGCAGCGAACCATCCTCCGCGAAGACGGCCCCCCGGGCAAATCCAAGAAAAAGCAGGGCAATGGCGCGGAACAGCCGTTCCACATCCCCCTGATCTCCAAGTAGTAAGGCAATGAGAACTTCGCGTCTGACTCGCTGACCTGCCGGTTCGCTGACTGGTTGCCCTACCGCTGATACTTCTTCATCAGCCTGGTCAGCTCATCGTGCGGCAGTGCGGGAACCGTGTGCCCATCGACGCCCGTCATGGTCTTCGCCGCCACCATCGCATTCACAATCGCTTCTTCGGTGGCCTGCACCGTCGCCTCGAACAACGCGCTGATCTTCTCGTTCGAGACGGTCTCCACCTTATTTGGACCCGGCGCATTATCCGCATTCGCATTCGCCGTCGAGAAAGCTATGAAGATATCCCCCGATCCATTCCCCGAGATCGACCCCGTCCGTGCCAGCCCCATCGACGCCCGTCTCGCAATCCGCTTCAGCTGGTGGGGCAGCAAAGGCGCATTCGTTCCAACAACAATGATGATGGAACCCACATCCCCGCGGGAGTTACTGCCCGGCGCATTGGCCGCCTGCTCGGCTCCCATGGGAATCTCCTTGCCCACCGGTACGCCCGCAATCGTCAGCAGCCTCCTCTGGCCGCAGTTGCACTGCACCAGCACGCCTACGGTGTAGCCGCCGTCCTCCTTCGCAATCACCCGTGACGATGTCCCGGTCCCCCCCTTGAATCCATAGCAGATCATCCCCGTCCCGCCGCCGGTATTCCCCTCGGCAACCGGCCCCGATTGCGCCGAATCGAGCGCCGAGAAAACATGCTCCGGCTTCACGTGGAATCCGTTGAGATCGTTGAGGTAGCCATCCCAGGTCTCCGCCACCACCGGCAGCGACCACTCGTCTTCCTTCACAAACTTGTTGCGCAGCGCCCACTGAATAATGGTGTCCCGCACCACGCCAACGCTGTGCGTGTTTGTGATCCCGATCGGCCCTTCCAGCAGACCGGACTCCTCCACCCACGCGGTTCCAGTCATCTCGCCGTTGCCGTTCAGGCTGAACCAGCCCGCATACGTGGGATGTGTATCGTTCTTGCCGCGCGGAAGAACGGCCGTCACCCCGGTCCGAACCGGCCCCTCCCCCACCTTCAGCGGCCCATCCCCCCGAATGATCGTGGTCGTGCCAACCTCCACACCCGGCACATCCGTGATGGCGTTGAAAGCTCCCGGCGTCCCGTCGAACGGCACACCCAGGTCCCTTGCCCGAACAATTCTGGAATCGTTTTGCGTCATCGCCACCTGTGCGCTCAAGAACATTGCCAAACAGCAAACAGAGAGCTTGTGCATGCCAAAGTCTACCGCCCTCTGCACAGCTTCACGGTACCTGCCAGCAGGAACCTAAGGGGTGACTTGCTGACTCGCTGGCCCGGAACAATTCGCGGGTGCCCCGTCCAAGCTCCGCTTGGGCAGGAGGGATTTCTCCACTTCCATGAAATTCCCGTCGCTCTATGCAGTCTCCACCCGATCCACCGCTCGCCGCGCTCCCTGCAGTCGGATCGACACATGCACCAGGCTCAACGCCGCCGGCGTCACACCCGGAATCCGGCTCGCCTGCCCGATCGTCTGCGGCCGCACGCGTTCCAGCTTCTCCCGCATCTCGCGGCTCAACCCGCTGATCGCCCCATACTCCAGCCACTCAGGAATCGACACAGCCTCCGCCGCCTTCAGCTTCTCGATCGACTTCTTCTGCTGGTCCAGATACCCGGCAAACTTGATCTCCGTCTCCACCGCCCGCGCTTCATTACGGAACGCCGCCCGCGCCACAGCATCATCCGGATGCCGATCAACAAATTCGGCCAGCACCGGCTCCTTCCGCAAATCCTCCGCAAGCGCCCGCATCACCGGCTCAATCGTCACTTCCGGCCGCTTCAACAGTTGCGCCCAGGTCAATCCCGCCACCGCCGTAAGCCCACCCAGATCCGCCGCATTCAATGCTTCCGCGTCTACCTTCCGGATATTGAGCAGCTTCTCCAGCGCCACCATGCGCGCCTGCTTCTGTTCGTACTCTGCCCACGCCTCGTCGTTGATCAGCCCCAGCTTCCGCCCATACGGCGTCAGCCGCCGATCGGCGTTATCAATCCGCAGGTGCAGCCGGAACTCCGCCCGCGACGTAAACATCCGGTACGGCTCGTTCGTCCCCTTCGAGATCAAATCATCGATAAGAATCCCCGTGTAACCCTCGGTCCGATCCATCGTGAAAGGCGCCTCTCCCTTTACCCACAGCGCTGCATTGATCCCCGCCATGATGCCCTGGCACGCCGCCTCTTCATACCCGCTCGTTCCGTTGATCTGCCCCGCAAGATAAAGCCCTTCCATCGACTTCACCTGCAGCGAGCGGTCCAGCTCCGTCGCATCCACTGAGTCGTACTCGATCGCATATCCCGGCCGCAGCAGTTCGGCCTCATCGAGCCCGGGGATGGAGTGCACCATCCGCCACTGCACCTCCATCGGCAGCGAGGTCGACATGCCATTGATATAAACCTCGTGCGTATTCAGCCCCTCGGGCTCCAGAAAGAACTGATGCTGCGTCTTATCAGGAAACTTGACGATCTTGTCTTCGATCGACGGGCAGTACCGCGGCCCCACCCCCTCGATCTGTCCCGAATACATCGCCGACCGATGCACGTTCTCGCGGATCAGCCGCAGCGTCTCCGGCGTGGTAAACGCGATGTGGCACGAGATCTGCGGCTGCACAATCTTCTTCGTCCTGAAGCTGAACGGCGTGGGATCCGCGTCCCCCGGCTGCTCCTCAAACATGTGCCACTTGATCGTGCGCCCATCCAGCCGCGGAGGCGTGCCCGTCTTGAGCCGGCAAGTCCGCAGCCCCAGCCGCCGCAGGGCCTCGCCCAGCAGAACCGACGCCGGCTCCCCGCTCCGTCCCGCCGGATACCGCTCCTCACCACAGTGAATCAACCCATTCAGAAACGTGCCGGTAGTAATGATGGTGGCCCCCGCCATCAGCTGCCGCCCATCCCGCAGCCTGAGGCCCACAACCTGTCTGCGGCCACGCTCTTCTACTCCCTGCTCCCTACTCCCTACTCCCTGTCCTTTGCCTTCCTGTTCCCTGTTCCCTGTTCCCTGTTCCCTGCCTTCCGGTCCCTGGTCCCTGGTGCCTGGTCCCTCGTCCAAGACGAGATCCACGACCTCAGCCTGCCGTATATGCAGCCCCGGCTGACCCTCCAGCACCTCCCGCATCTTCACGCGGTACTGCGCCTTATCGCACTGCGCCCGCGGACTCCACACCGCCGGACCCCGCGACGTATTCAGCAGCCGGAACTGAATCCCGACGGCATCCGCGACCTCGCCCATGATCCCGCCCAGCGCGTCCACCTCGCGCACCAGGTGCCCCTTGGCTACTCCACCCACAGCAGGGTTGCAGCTCATCTGCGCGATGAGGTCCATATTCATGGTGATGAGCGCGGTCTTGAGCCCCATCCGTGCGGCGGCCATGGCGGCCTCGCACCCGGCGTGACCGGCGCCCACGACGGCGACATCGTATTGTTCAGTGAAAGCCATCCATTCTTATTCTACGGGTGGACTACTTTCAGTCACCCCGATCACACCACCGCCCTCGCTACCGTACTCAAATTCAATCAAATCAGCATAGTCGGGAGCGCCCCCGCAAGCTGGCTACCCAATCTGGTTCCCAGCCTACTGCCTCCGCATCGAAAGAAGAGGTCTGGATAAATCACCGTCAGGCGCATACGATGCACAGCAACGTTCCCCATTCCCCGCAGGAGGGCACGCTCAATGGGTTCCATAGATTACAACCGCGAAGCAGATTACAACCCTGACTCGCTGCCGGCGCCGCTCGGTCCGCTGGATTCCGCAAGCCCGCAAGATCCCGCCCCACAATCGCCGGAGGAGCTCAAAGAAGAGAACCGCAAGATTCGGCGTCTTCAGATGGTGGTGAACATGGTCACCCAAGTCATCGCGCAGGACTCGTCCCTCTCCGTGGAGGAGGCCTCCGAGATGGTCGCCGACACCCGTCGTCTCGCCCTCGGCATGTTCCCCGACAAGGAACTGGCCTTCAACCTGATCTACTGGCCGCGCCTCCAGCGCCTCATGCGCGAACGCTTCAGGATGCAATAACCTCCGCCGCCACTGGGTAGGGGGTGCCCCGTCCAAGCTCGGCTTGGGCGGGAGGGATGCTAGTGCCCGTCCAGGCCTCCCTTGGGACGGAAAATGCGGACTTCAGACAGCACTGGCGGCGAAGCCGCAGTCAGCCGCACCGCAGGTGTCCGCAGGTGCTTTATCCTGAAGATTACGCATGACGAACGAACCGATTCCTGAAATGGGGGGCTTCGACGAAGCCTCATTGGATAAAGCCTTCGCCGCGCTCGAGCAGCAGGCCCGCGCCGATGCCGCCGCAATCAAGGGCGACGAAGACGTCGAAGCCTACCGCCTGCAATGGCTTGGTCGCAAGCAGGGCCGGCTCAACGACGTCTCCAGCCGCTGGCTGAAAGCCGCTCCCGCCGAGGCCAAAAAGTCCCTCGGCCAGCGCTTCAACGCCCTCAAAACCACCGTCGAGCAATTGCTTGAACAGGCCGCAGGCTCCGGCCCCAGCGACGCCGCACTCGCCGCCGAAGCCATCGACATTACCCTCCCCGGCACCCGCCGCCTCCTCGGCGCCGAGCACCCCATCACCCGCACCATGAACGAGATCGTCAGCGTCTTCGCGGCGCTCGGCTACTCCGTCGGCGTCGGGCCCGAAGTCGAGACCGATTTCTACAACTTCGAGAGCATGAACTTCCCGCCCGGCCATCCGGCGCGCGATACGCAGGACACCCTCGTCATCGCCAACCAGGACCGCCGCCCTCTGCGCGACCGCCTTCTCCTGCGCACCCACACCTCCCCCGTGCAGATGCGCACCATGGAGAAGCAGCCGCCCCCCGTACGCATCGTCATCCCCGGCAAAGTCCACCGCAACGACGCGCAGGACGCCACGCACTCGCCGATCTTCCACCAGGTCGAAGGCCTCTGCGTCGACACCAACATCACCTTCAGCGATCTGAAGGGCACGCTCGATCACGCCATGAAGGCGCTCTTCGGCTCGAGCGTGAAGACGCGCTTCTTCCCATCGTTCTTCCCGTTCACCGAGCCCTCTGCCGACGTCCAGATCAGTTGCATCTTCTGTGGCGGCAAGGGCTGCCGCAAGTGCAAGCAGTCCGGCTGGATTGAACTGCTCGGCTGCGGCATGGTCGATCCTGCGGTCTTCGCCTTCGCGGCAGAGAAACAGCCCGCCTACGACCCGAAGAAGATCTCCGGTTTCGCCTTCGGCATGGGCGTCGAACGCATTGCCATGATGAAGTACGGCATCAGCGAAATCGGCTCGCTTTTCGCGGGCGACATGCGCTTCCTGAACCAATTCGCATGAGCAGAACACGCCATTACCGCGACCTCATCGCCTGGCAAAAAGCGATGGATTTGGCGCGCGTCGTATATCGCGACACGGAACAGTTCCCGAAGAGCGAAACCTTCGGCCTGCGCATGTCGATGTGCCGATCCGCCGTGCACGTAGCAAGTTACATCGCAGCCGCGCACGGCCGCCTGAACGATCCCGAAATGAAGAAAGGCCTCGGATCCGCCCGCGCCACGCTGAACGAGCTCGAAACACAGACTGAATTAGCCGGTAGTCTGCAGCTCTTCCCTGCGAACGCGGCAGAGGACATCCTCGAACGTTGCTCCGAAGTTGGTCGCCTCATCAATGGACTCCTGGGCGTACTGGATCCCTAACCAGATTGACTGGCTGACCTTCCCCGGAACTACGGGCTGACTCGCTGACTTGCTGACTTGCTTGCGCGTAGCGCGCTGACTCGCTGAAAGAGAACCACAAGTCGGACGAACCGACATTGACCTGCTGTACGGAATACCAGCTGACTTGCCCGGGAACTGCGGGCTGACTTGCTGACTTGCTTGCGCGAAGCGCGCTGACTCGCTGAAAGAGAACCAACAATGAAGATTCTTACCAAATGGCTCAGAGCGTATCTACCGGGACTAACCGTAACCGACGCCCAACTCGCCGAAGACCTCACCCTCCGCGGCATCGCCGTCGAAGGCATCTACGACCTGGGCACGGGCAACGGCTCTCTCTACGAGATGGACATCACCACAAACCGCGTCGACGCCATGAACCACTACGGCGTAGCGCGCGAAGCCGCAGCCATCTACGGCCTCCCTCTCTCTGAGCTCCACTTCGCCTTACCCGACGCAAAGCCCGCCGCGCAGCCCTTCTCCGTCCAGATCGAAGCCCAGGACGCCTGCGGCCGCTTCACCGCCCGCGTCCTGCGCAACATCACCATCGGTGAATCCCGCGATCTGCCCGGCACCCCCGTCGTCACGTACTTCAATCTGCTCGAGCAGAAGAAGATCTCCGACGCCGTCGACGCCACCAACTTCGCGTGGCTCGCCATGGGCCAGCCCACCCACGCGTTCGATCTCGACAAGATTCAAGGCGGCATCATCGTGCGCCGTGCGCGCAAAGGCGAGCAGCTCAAAACCCTCGACGGCATGGTCCGCAATCTTGATCCCGAAGACCTCGTCGTTGCCGATCACGTGAAACCCCTCGGCCTCGCCGGCGTTATGGGCGGGTGGGACTCCATGATCACCCCCAACACGAAGAACGTCCTCGTCGAAGCCGCCTGGTTCGATCCCGTCGCCGTCCGCCGCACCGCCCGCCGTCACGGCCTGCACACCGACGCGAGCCACCGCTTCGAGCGCGGCGCAGACTTCAACGCCGCCCCAGTCGCCTCGGCACTCGTCAGCAGCATTCTCCTCGAAAACGGCGGCCACATCGAAGGCGACCTCGTTGACATCCGTATCCCCGCTGCCGAAGCCCGCACCGCGCACCGCCCCGCCGTTGCGCTCGCGCTCAGCGAAGTGCAACGCATTCTCGGCACCACCATCGATCCCGAAGGCATCACCGCGTCCACCGTCGAAGGCGTCCTCACTGCCATCGGATGTGGCCTGACCGGCACCGAGAGTGCCTGGCAAGTCACCCTCCCCAGCTGGCGTCTCGATCTCGAACGCGAAATCGACCTGATCGAAGAAGTCGCCCGCGTCTACGGCTACAACCGCTTCGCCAATACCCTCCCCACCTTCGGCGAAGGCGTCCAGGCCCTCCCCTGGGCCGAGTCCGACGCGATCGTGCGCAGCACCATGCGAGCCGCCGGGTTCCACGAAACCATTGGCAGCACCTTCTGCTCCGCATCCGACGCCACGCTCACCGCTCCGCAGCCCGGCCTCGTCGTCCCGCTCGGCAACCCGCTCAGCGAAGAAGCCGGCGTGATGCGCCCCTCGCTCGTTCCCGGCATGCTCACCCAGATCGCCGGCAACCTCAACCGCGACGTCAGCGATGTCCGCCTCTTCGAACTCGGCACCGTCTTCAGTGGCACCACTGACAAAGTGGAAGAGCGCCCCTCCCTCGCCTTCGGCGCCGCCGGCCTCACGCCCGAGCAGGGTCCCCTTCACGCCGCGCGCCCCATCGAGTTCTACGACCTCAAAGGCATCGTCGAGCAGCTCGCAGCGCGCTTCGAAACCCACTCCGTCTACTTCGACCGCTTCCCCGCCGAATCCGGCCTCACCCCCGTTTGGCTGCATCCCTACCGCTCCGCACGTCTCGCCGTTGAAGGCGAGACCGCCGGCTGGTTCGGCCAACTGCATCCGCGCGAGGCCGCCGCGCGCAAAATCAAAGACACCGTTTTCCTCGGCGAAATCTATATCGACCGTCTCTACAAGCTTTCGCTCCGCAAGCCCGCCGCCCGCGACATCTCGCGCTTCCAGCCCGTGCGCCGCGACTTCTCCCTCATCCTCGACGAAAGCATCTCCTGGGAAAGCATCGATCAGGCCATCGCCGGCCTCAGCATTGCCGAGCTCGTCGACTGGCACGCCCGCGAAGTTTTCCGCGACAAAAAGCTCGGCCGCGACTACTCGCTCCTGCTCGGCGTCACCTTCCAGGCCCCCGATCGCACCCTCCGCGAAGAGGACTTGCAGGATTTCCAAACCCGCGTCGTCGAAGCCGTTGGCAAGGCAGGTGCGCGGCTGCGCGCCTGAGCCTTCCACAACCGCCACCGCGGCTATACTCGACTGTGATACTTAAAGCGCATCAGGCGCGGAGGTCCTTACATGTCGGAATTGTCCTTTGATACCGCGGTTGCGGAAGAGATTCACAACGAGCATAATGGCGCCGCCACGGTGGCCATGAGCGCCGATGAATTTACGGCTCTTGAAGAGCGCGTGCTGCGCGCCGTCAACCTGGTCAAGCGCGAACGCATGGCCCGCGGCGAAGCCGAACTGCGCGCCGTCGCCGCTGAAGAAAAAGTGGCCGAACAGACCGGCACCATCGAAAATCTGAACAAGGAAATCGGTTCCCTGCGCACCGAGCGCGAAGCCGTAAAGCAGCGCGTAGACAGGATCCTCTCGCAACTCGATGCCCTGGAGGTATAAACGGCGATGGGCGAAGCGCCCTCCGAATACGTAACCGTCCAGATCTACGACCAGTCCTACCACTTGTCCGGGCAGGATCCCGAGCACATCCGTGCGCTCGCCGCGCAGGTTGACGCGAAGATGCGCGCCGTCGCGGCTCAGGGCCGCACCGTCGACTCCCTGCGCGTCGCGGTGCTCGCCGCGCTGAACCTCGCCGACGAACTCTCGCAGCTCACCAAAGGCGGCGCCACGGTCCGCACAGGCCAGGCGCGCGCCATTACCCTGCGCGGTCTTCTAGACGAAGTCCTCGACGACGATCGCAAGACAGGATCCTAGCTCACAATTCGCGGTAAACTGCTCGGGAACCTTCTATTCAATTGGCTTCCGGGGTCCCGCATGCGCCGCTCTCTGGCCTTTTCTTTGTTGCTCGCTCTCTCCGCTTCTACCGCTGTCTTCGCCGCCGACACTCCCGCCACGCCGCCGAAGCCCGGCGAACCCACCGATCCCAAAGCGCTCAAGACCTGGAACTCTGCCCTCGACTGGGAGCGCCACCGTGCTTACGGTTCCGCCATCAGCGACTTCCGCAAAGCCAACAAGCAGGACGGCGGCCATTGCTCCGAGTGCCTACGCCGGGCCTACAGGCTGGCTCTGACCACCGGCGACTACAAAGGCGCCGAAGAGATCGCCCGCGAGATGCTTCCCTCCGCGGTGACCAACGAGGATAAGGCCAACGTGCACTATCTGATCGGGTTGAGCCTGCAGGAGCAGGGCGTTAATAAGAAGAGAGACTCGTGCTTCACCGAGAGCTGCGACGAATTTCGTGCGGCGCTTGATGCCGATCAGAATCTGATTGCGGCGCACTTCGGGCTCGGAGTTTCGCTCGCGCATATGCATCAGGATGACCAGGCGCGCAAAGAATTCAGCAGCTATCTGGAGCGCGAGAACTCGGCATCCGTTGTTCATGAACGCGCAAAGCGATACCTCGCCAACATCGATCTTGCACGCGCAGTCATGGCGCCGCCGTTTGCGGTCACCACTCTCGACGGACAGCATATATCGCTCGATGGCCTGGCTGGGAAGGTCGTGCTCATCGACTTCTGGGCCACGTGGTGCGGCCCGTGCCGCGAGGCATTGCCGCACATCCGCAAAATCGCGCAGAAATTCTCTGAGCAGCCGCTGGTGGTGCTCAGCATCAGCCTCGACTCGGATAAGGACGAAGCCAAGTGGAAAGACTTTGTCGCAAAGAACGGCATGACTTGGCTGCAATATCGCGATGGTGGGTTTGATGGGTCCATCGCAAAGCAGTTCGGCGTCCATGCGATTCCCGCCACGTTCACCATCGACGCCGATGGAGTGCTCGAAGATCAGCATGTAGGTGATGCAGATATCGAAGGCAAGCTCAAGAAGCTTGTAGCACGTGCTGCCGAAGTGCAGAAGCGCAAGCAGATCGAAGTCGCCGCAGATCCCGTGAACCAGAAAAATTGATTCGACTCCGCAACATGAACAGACGTTCCCGTTCGGACCTAGCACATTCCACTCACCATGCACAAGACTTGCAATTCCGCCCCGGTCCTCATAGACTCCGCAATAGAAACCGGCCTGCAAAGCAGGTGGGTGGTCAACGCTGGTTGAACCTACATTCATTGAACAGGAGCTCGACTCGACCATCGGTTCTGTGTGCCGTGTCCGCCAGTCCGGAATGCCTAATGAACCGCGGGGAGCTCCACCGTCTTAGGACGGGTTCACCGGCGCATTGCTCACGGCCCAGTGGGTCGGCTTCTTTTTGATAGCAGCAGAGCAAGCGGAGCTAGCCTGCGGCTCCGTTCCGGCCACGTCGTCTCGCGCCAAATACCCCTCTTCCTCGAGAACCAATACCCCAGCCCACAAACCTCCGCGCTGACTCGCTGCTCTTGGACTTTGCGGCGAAGCCGCAGTTGGCCGCACCGCAGGTGCCCGCTAGCACCGCCAGCTCCGCTCGCCCCGCTAGCTCGGCTATCCTCTTCCTAGTGCATCCCGTCCTCTTCCACATCGGAGCATTGCTGATCCCCAGCTACGGCGCACTCGCCGCGCTCGGCGTCCTTCTCGCGCTCATGCTTGCGCAGCGCACCGCGCGCACGGCCGGCGTGCCACCCGCTCAGCTCTGGAACCTCTGCATCGCTGCGCTCCTCACGTCACTCATCGGTTCGCGTCTTCTCCTGCTCGTCATCAACTGGCGCGACGTCGCGCGGCATCCGCTCTGGATGGTTGGCCTCGCGACCATTCATCATCCCCTGCTTGTTGCCGCCGGAGTTCTCCTCGGCGGATTGGCCGCGATCATCTACGCGCGCTGGCAGCATCTCCCTCTGCTCAACACCGCAGACGCTCTCGCCGCGCCCATCGCGCTCGGTATCGCCTGCGAACAGCTCGGCGCGCTACTCGCGGGCTCAGGCTATGGCACCGACACGCACGTGCGCTGGGCCATCACCTACACCAACGTCCTTGCCGCGCGCTGGAGCGGCGCTCCCCTCGGCGTTCCTGTGCATCCCGTGCAGGCCTACGCGGCCATCGGCTTTCTCACCCTGTCGCTCCTCCTGCTCATTGTTCTGCCCGCACGTCGTCAGAGCGGCGATGTCACCGGAGTCGCTCTCATGGGCGCGGGCGTTGTCATCTTCCTCACCGAAATCTGGCGCGACTGGGAAGGCCGCGGCTCCCTCCTGCATGGCGCGCTCAACGGCCCGCAGATCGCCGCCGTCCTCATGGTCATCGCAGGCGCGATCCTGCTCCGCAAACGCGCCGGCGCTCGCATCCTCACGCAAGATACCGTCGAGGGCAACCATGGCTGAAATCCGCACCATCGAAGTCCCCGCAGAAGCCGCAGGCCAGCGCCTCGACCACTTCCTCGCCGGGCAGCTCGACACCTCCCGCTCCCGCGTGCAGCTCCTTGTGGATCAAGGTGATGTCGTCATAGGGAGTAAGAGCCCGAAGGGCAGCCTCAAGCTCCGCGGCGGCGAATCCATCACCATCACCGGTGAACCGCATCCCGCCCCGCTCAAGGCTACGGCAGAAGACATCCCCCTCAGCATCGTCTTTGAAGACGACAACCTCGCCGTCATCGACAAGCCCGCCGGCATGATGGTCCACGCAGGGTCCGGCCAGACCGAGGACGAGCGCAGCCGCGGCACCCTCGTCAATGCCCTGCTGCATCACTTCGAGTCGCTCTCGACCACGGGCGGCGAACTGCGCCCCGGCATCGTGCATCGGCTCGACAAAGACACCAGCGGCCTGATCATCGTCGCTAAAAACGACCGCACCCACAACGAACTCGCCGAAATGTTCTCCGGCCGCGACATCCGCAAGACTTACATCGCGCTCGTGCACGGCGACGTCGCCCGTCCCCGCGGCACCATCAACGCCGCCATCGCACGCGACCCGCTGCGCCGCACCCGCATGACCACTAAACCAGTGGAAAATGCGCGCTCTGCCGTCTCCCACTACGAGGTCCTACGCAAAATCAGCACGCGCTTCGGCAAGTTCACCCTCGTCAAGGTCCGCATCGAGACCGGCCGCACCCACCAGATCCGCGTTCACATGGCGTCCATCGGCCATCCCGTCGTCGGTGACACGCTCTACGGCGCCTCCAGCCAGATCACCGACCAGGTCGTCGCCCAGGCCGCCCCGTCCCGCGCCGCCCGCCGTAACGCCGCCCCTGAACGCCTGCGCCTCGAACGCAATTTCCTGCACTCCGCCGAACTCGAGTTCACCCACCCCATCACCCGCAAAACCATGCAGTTGCAGGCTCCCCTCCCCGCCGAACTCGAGGCCTTCCTGGCTCACCTCGAAGGTGACGCCGCCCTACCTGCCACGTCCAAAGACTAGAAACAGCCCTGGATTGGATAGAATCATCCTAGATATGGACATGCTGAACTTCCTGCCGGCGGCCCCGCGTCGCCGCGTGCCTAATTTTGTGGGCCTTGTGTTTGCTGCCGCATTTTCGGCAGCCCTCGTCAACGCTCAGCAGCCTGCCGCTCCACCCGCGCCAAATCCGGCGCCTGCATCACAGCCTGCCGCACCTGCCCAGACACCCGCGCCCAGCGCGCAGCAGCCTGCGAATACGCAGCAGCCCGCAACCGGGCAGCAGCCGGCTAATCCCAGCGACCAGGACCAGTACACCATCCGTACGCAGGTCAACGAAGTCATCCAGATCTTCACGGTGACGGACAAGCACGGCCACTTCATCCCCAACCTGACTCAAAGCGACTTCGCGCTCCTCGATGACGGCCGCGCTCCGGAACGCGTCACCTCCTTCCGCCAGCAGATCAATCTCCCGCTCCGCGTCGGCCTCGTGATTGACGCCAGCACATCCATCCGTACCCGCTTCCAGTTCGAGCAGCAGTCCGCCATCGAGTTCCTGCTGCAGATGGTCAAGCCCGCCCACGACCGTGCCTTCGTGATGGACTTCGCCGAAGTACCCCACATCAGCCAGGACTGGACCAACAATCTCGACGCCCTCGAGACCGGCATCAACAGGCTCAAGCCCGCCGGCGGCACCGCCCTCTTCGACTCCGTCTACGTCGCCTGCCGCGACAAGCTGCTCGACACCGCGCGCGGCCAGGAGCCAGTGCGCAAGGCCATGATCCTCATCTCCGACGGCGACGATGACCAGAGCCGCGTCCATGAAGACGAAGCCATCAAGATGTGCCAGCGCGCCGACACCATCATCTACACCATCAGCACCAACTGGACACCCAGCCGCAGCAGAGGCGACGACGTGCTGAAGCGCATGGCCGACGCCACTGGCGGCCAGGCCTTCTGGCCCCCTTCGGCGGAAGACATGGCCAACAGCTTCCACGAAATTTCGCAGAGCCTGCGCAGCCAGTACGCCCTCACCTACGTTCCCGCCGACTTCAAAGCCAACGGCGCGTTCCGGCCCATCTATCTCTACTGCAACGACCGCCGCTACAACGTGCTCGCCCGCAAGGGATACTTCGCCCCCAAGCCGTAACGGTTGCTGCAAAATCATCAAAGGCCATCCCGCCAGGGATGGCCTTTCCGCGTATGCCGATAATCCGCTGGCTTGAAGGGGCAGAGTCTACTCGCTTGAGATGCGTCTTGCCCGCAAGGAACTTCTGCACGGCACGAATCTAGCTCCGCAAGCACCGCTAACTCCGCTAGCCCCGCTGCGTCCTCCCGTTCCGACACTCGCCCACTCCTCCAATCCTGAATCGGAATCGCCCTTCATTACACCGCATTCCCGCTCAACTGTTCCTCCACCCACGCGATGAAATAGAAGAAGGGTTCCAACGGACAGGAGAGGGATACGGTGATCCGGCAGGCCATTTCGTGTGATATCTGCGGCGCAGAAAAACGGCAGACCAACCACTGGTACGTAGCCTGCGAACAATCCGGCGAGCTCCGCCTCGGTGCATGGAACTCGCGCATGCGCCAGCGCCCCGGCACCAAGCATCTCTGCGGGCAAACCTGCCTTCACAAACTCGTCGACGAATTCATGGCCCGCACCACCGCCACGCGTGCCGCAACCGCAGACCCCTCCGAGCCCGCCCCCGCGCGCCCGGAAATCGACGCCAGCCTAACCTCATCCGTCGCCTACGACGGTGACGAGTCCTCCGCCCGCCTCATCGCCACGCCGGTCTTCCCCATGCAGCCAAGGCTCGTCACCGAGCCCGCAGCTCCCGCGCCGCAAATCGACTCGACCCCGAACTACGCCTCTCGCCGCTGGCGCGCCGAAGCCTGGGAGCGCGAGCGCAACCGCGAGCTCCGCACCCACCCCCGCCACAAAGGTCTTTAGGGCAATCGCGGCGAAGCCGCAGTTGGCCGCACCGCAGGTACCGCTGACTCGCTGACTTGCTTGCCGCGCAGCGGCGCTGACTTGCTGAGCGAAAAACCAGATCGCCAAGGGGAAATACGCCCCTCACGTCTTTTGCTAACGCGAGTGAAGAAGACCGCCGCCCGCCGCCCTGCACGAGTGGCGCCGAAGGCGCAATTGGCCCCACCGCAGGTGGTTGGCCGCACCGCAGGTGCCTTAGCTCCGCTCTTCTATCAACTTCCGCAGCCCCGCCTCATCCAGCACCGTCACCCCCAGCTCCCGCGCCTTGTCCAGCTTCGATCCCGCCTCTTCCCCCGCCACCACGTAGCTCGTCTTCTTGCTCACCGAGCCGGCCACCTTCCCACCCGCAGCCTCGATCATCGCCTTCGCCTCTTCGCGGCTCAGATTCGGCAACGTGCCCGTCAGAACAATCGTCATTCCCGCCAGCTCTGACGACCGCTTCTTCTTCTCTGCGGTCATCTTCACGCCGACAGCCTTCAGGTGCTCGACCAGTTCCCGGTTCGCTGGCCGCGCAAAGAAGTCCACAATCGCATGCGAGATACGCGGCCCAACCTCTTCCACCCGCTCCAGCTCTTCCGCGCTTGCGCTCACAATATCGTCCATTGACCCGAACTCCTGCGCAATGGCCTCCGCCGTCCTCTCGCCCACAAACCGGATCCCCAACCCCATCAGCACTCGTGCCAGCCCTGCGCCTTTCGAGCGCTCAATCTCCTCCAGCAGTGTCCGCGACGACTTCTCGCCCCACCGCTCCAGGCTCATCAAATCCTCGAGCTTCAGCGTGTACAAGTCCGCCACGCTGCGCACCAGCCCCTTTTCCAGCAACTGCGCGGCGCTCACCTCGCCCAGCCCCTCAATATTCATCACCCCACGGCTGCCCCAGTGCTCCAGCGCCCCATGCAGCACGGCCGGGCAGTCCACATTCACACACCGGTAGTCGGCCTCCCCCTCTTCGCGCACCACATCCTGCTTACACACCGGGCACTTCGTCGGATACACAAACTTCTCGGTCCCGCGCGGATGCTCCGCGTCCTCCACAATCGCCGCCACCTTGGGAATCACATCGCCCGCGCGCTCCACCTTCACCCAGTCGCCGATCATCAACCCCATGCGCTCAATCCAGTCGGCGTTGTGCAAGGTCGCCTGCCGAATCGTTACGCCACCCACGAACACCGGTGCCAGTTGCGCCGTCGGCGTCAGCTTCCCCGTGCGCCCCGTCGTGATCAAAATTCCCTTCAACTGCGTCAGCGCCTGCTCAGCCGAAAACTTGTAGGCGATCGCCCACCGCGGCGCCTTCCCCGTGTACCCCAGCCGATTCTGCGTCGCCTGCGCATCCACCTTGATCACCACGCCGTCGATGTCATACCCCAGCGTGGCGCGCTTCTTCTCCGCATCGGCGATGAACTTCATCATCTGCTCGACCGTGTGCACCTTCCCTCGGTGCGGATTCACGCGGAACCCAAGCGCCGTCAAAGCATCCAGCGTTGCCTCCTGCCCAATCTCCAGATACGCGCCTCCGCTCAGCAGAAAATACGCATACACATCCAGACGCCGCTGCGCCACGATGTTCGGATCAATCGTCCGCAGCGTGCCCGCCGCTGCATTCCGCGGATTCACCGCCGGCGTTAGCCCCTGCGCCTCGCGCTCTTTATTCATCTGCTCGAACGCCTTCTCCGGCATCACCGTTTCACCGCGAACCTCAAAGCTCTCAGGCACTCCGGCCTTCTTCATCCGCGCCGGCGTAATACTCAATGGCACGCTTCGAATCGTCCGCACATTCGACGTAACGTCTTCGCCGATCTGCCCATCGCCGCGTGTCAACCCTCGTGCCAGCCGCGCCCCGCCATCCGGCGTGCCCTCGTAGTGCAGCGCGATGCTGAGCCCATCCATCTTCAGCTCGCACGTGTACTCCACCGGTAGATTCCCCGCCAGCTCATGCACCCGCCTGTCCCAGTCCCGCAGCTCCTCTTCGCTGTATGCGTTGTCCAGGCTCAGCATGGGACGCGAGTGCGCCACCTTCCTGAACCCCTCCGCCGGCTTGCCGCCCACGCGCTGCGTCGGGGAGTCGGCCGTCACCAGTTCCGGATGCTCCGCCTCAATCCGCTTCAGCTCGTTCATCAGCTTGTCGAAATCGCGGTCGGAAATCACCGGCGCATCCAATACGTAATACAAGTGCTCATGATGCCGAATCTCTTCGCGCAACTCCTCTGCGCGCTTCGCCGTCTCGCTCGTCTGCCTCTTCCCATCCATGCGCGAATTATAGGGGCATAACGCATTTGACCTCATCCACAACCCCCTCGCCAGCCGCTCTCCTCGGGGGTACACTGATCTGCGTTCGTATGAAGACAAGAAATCTGCTCGTGCTTTTCCTTGGGTGTGCCTTCACCCTTTCCCCGGCTCCTGCTCAAGTTCCCGCCGGGTGGGTCTCAGCCGATCCTGGCTTTGCCCCGCTCACATTGATTGCGAAGGATGGTTCCATGTGGGCCGCCGGAACCCAGCAATCGATAGCCGTCTCTAGCGATGGAGGCGTTCACTGGGCCCTCAAACATCACGACGCTAACGGAGCAGTGCTCCGCGTCCTGCATTTCGTCAACAAGCAGTTCGGCTACGCCGCGGGGTCCGGCGGAGTCGTCCTGTTCACCCGCGACGGCGGCGCAACCTGGTCCGGTCAGAAGCTAGCCTCTGAAAGCATTCTGCTAGCAGCATTCGGCGACCCTCAGAATGGAGTCATCCGCACCCGTTCGTCGCTCCTCTCTACAACCGACGGCGGCAAAACCTGGCATCCCATAACCGCCGCCAATGATCCCGACTGGCAGAAGAAATTCCCTTTTACGATTGACCTCGCCGCTCTCGACAAAAATCACCTCGCCGTTCTCGTGGCTGAAGGCGAAAACAGCGACGGCGAATATCTCTGGACGGCCGACGGCGGAGCCACCTGGCGCGCGAACTACCTGCCCAATGTCGGCATTCACAACCTGCTCGTTGCCGACGGTGCCTACTACTCCATCGGCCACGAAGTCATAGGTAAGGACAAGCCCGGCGGCGGCAACGGCGTAGCGATGACCTTCCGCTCCCACGATGGCGCTCAATGGGAGCACGTCTCGCTCGCCAATGGGCCGTGCAACAGCGAGAGCTGCGGCGGATGCACCCCCCAGGGCTGCATGGTGCGCAATGGCTCAGCCGTCGATCTCGGTAACGGGAAGACGTGGCTGGCCGAGTTCCCACCCCGCGACTCACTCTCGGATCAGTGGGCCCGATCCGGAGACTCCCTCTGCATGCTATCCAGGGGATCAATCCAATGCGCTGCCATCAAGACTGTCTCCTCATTCGCCTCCAACGACCAACCTCCAGGTGCCTGGGAATCGCGATCCCTCCCGCGGCTCGGACTTCCGAACCCCTCTGACGCTCCCTGCATCCGTTGCGACATTCCTCCAATGTTCGTCTCCAACACCGCCGAAGCCAGCGGCCCAGTCGACGTCCAGATCAACTTCACAGTGGAGCCATCCGGCGGGGTCGACAACGTGAGGATCGTGGGCAAGCTCCCGAGGGATGTCATCGAGCAACTCCAGGCTCGCGTCACCGGCTGGCTCTTTGAGCCGTTTCTCAACAACGGAATCCCCGCGCGCAAGGATGTCTCAACCCGCGGTCGCATCCTCATCCTCAACCCCCGCGTAGGTCCAAAGTGAGCCCTGACGATCGAATCTCACTGACCTGCTCTTGACGCCCGCATACTCCCCCTAAGCATGAACGGCGCCGAAGGCGCAGTTGGCCGCACCGCAGGTGCCGGCGAAGGCGCAGTTGGCCGCACCGCAGGTGTGTATTCTGGAACGCAATGGAGCCCATCACCCATTTCCTGACCGGCGCCTGCATCGGCCGCGCCGGCCTCAACCGCAAAACCGCCTGCGCCACCATCGTCGCCACGCTCGCGGCTGAAGCTGCCGACCTCGACATCGTCTGGGGCTTCCGCGGACCCGTCGCGAACCTCCAGCACCATCGCGGCATTACCCACACCTTCATCGGCGCACCCGTCGTCGCAGCCGTGGTTGTGGGCGTCATCGGCGGCTTCCACCTATGGCGCCAACGCCGCAAGAGTCTCGCTAGCCCCGCCAGCTCCGCTAACTCCGCCAGCCCCGCTTTGCACTGGGGCTGGCTCTACCTCACCGGCCTCATCGCTTCCCTCAGTCACATCCTTCTCGACTGGACCAACAACTACGGCGTGCGCCCGTTCTTTCCCTTCAACCCGCGCTGGTACGCCGGCAGCTTCGTCTTCATCGCTGAGCCGGTCTGGTGGGCGCTGCTGCTCCTGGCCCTCATCATGCCGGCCCTGTTCGGTCTAGCCGACCGCGAAATCGGTGCCCGCCGTACCCAATTCCGCGGACGCGGCTGGGCTATCTTCGCCCTCCTCGGCATGACCATCTACGGCTGCTGGCGCTGGGCAGAGCACGCCCGCGCCCTGTCCCTGCTGCAAAACACCTCCGTCGCCAGCGCTCCCGTCTCCCGCGTCGCCGCCGAGCCCTTCCCCGTCAACCCCTGGCGCTGGCATGCCATTCTCGAAACTCCAGCCTTCTACCAGACCGCCGAAATCAACACCCGCACCGGCGCCGTCGACTCCGACCCCCAGTCCGACATCCTCTACAAGCCTGCCGATACCCCCGCGCTCGAAGCCGCCAAGCAGACATATCTCGGCCGCGTCTATCTCGACTGGAGTACATGGCCCGTCGTGCGCGATCTCGGCCAGGAGCCGGTGCCCGGCGCCGCTCCGCCCAGCCTGCCCCCCGGCCGTCCCTGGACAACCATCGAGTTCACCGACCTCCGTTTCGCCTACGCCTTCCGCGGCGAACAAAACGCCCGGCCTCCCTCAGGCCTTTCCGGATGGGTCTACATCCTCGACAACCACGAAGACGGCGGCCAGTTCATCGGCGGCCGCGAGCAAAAATAGCCCGCAGTTCACCCGGCAACTGCACCAAAAACTGTGCTTGTGGAAAACTTTGTCAAGAGGGTTCCCAAAAAATAGTTTGTAAGCGGCACAGAATCAGCCACATACAAATCGAAGAAAATTGCCGAATACTACTCTGAATTTGCTAGCCTTGAATTAAGAAGGAAAACACCCGCCCGCCGGCGCTCAAACCGGCGGGCTTTTCTTTGCCCAAAAATTCTCTTCGTAAAGGAATCCTCCCATGTCTTCACCCGACGAAATTACCATCAACTCTGCCGTCCAACGCTGCGTCAACGCCTGGCGCGAAGCCCTCGCCCGCAAGAACTGCAAAGACCCCGTCGATCCCGGCGTCTGGGAGCGCGACTACGCCGGCAAGGCCTACCGCAAGGCACTCCCCTGGCTCTCCACTCCTGACAACGTCGACGCCTTCATCGCCTGTGTTGCCCAGGGACTCGCCATCGGAGCCATCGATCCCTCTCACGCCACCAAACTGCTCTATGCCGCCCAGGTCGCCATCACCTCCCGCCGTGCCCGCCTCCAGGCCGACAAAGAAGCCCGCGCCCAAACCAAGGTGGGTGCCCCCGGTCCCTCGCCCTTGGGGACCGGGGAAGGATCTCGTTCAGCCGCACCCCCCTCCCCCCTAGGAAAGAAGGTCGGCGAAGCCGCAGCCGCCGCACCGCAGGTGCCCGAGGGTGCCCCATATCTGCGGACAGCCTCACCGTCCGGAGATGTGGGAGACCACGGACCCAAACCAGCCGCCGCACCGCAGGTTCCCGCGCTGAATCGGATGGATGCGCTTCTGGAGGAGTATTACGGCGGCCAGATCCCAACCGAGTCTGCCCCTGAGCCCTTCAACCCAACGCTCAAGAAAGCCCCGGCCCAGGCACCCCCACCCCCCTCCCCCTTGGGCACGGATGGCGCCGCAGGCGCAGTCGGCCGCACCGCAGGTGCCGGCGCAGGCGCAGTCGGCCGCACCGCAGGTGCCGGCGCAGGCGCAGTCGGCCGCACCGCAGGTGCCGGCGCAGGCGCAGTCGGCCGCACCGCAGGTGCCGGCGCAGGCGCAGTCGGCCGCACCGCAGGTGCCGGCGCAGGCGCAGTCGGCCGCACCGCAGGTGCCGGCGCAGGCGCAGTCGGCCGCACCGCAGGTGCCGGCGCAGGCGCAGTCGGCCGCACCGCAGGTGCCGGCGCAGGCGCAGTCGGCCGCACCGCAGGTGCCTGACTCGCTGCTTTTGTGAGCAAGAGAGGACCCCCACCCCCCCAGGGAAGGCAAGAACCGCGCGAAGGCGCAGTGGCCGCACCGCAGGTGCCGCCAACCCGCGAAAAGAGGACCATCAAACAGCCAGAGCAATTGCCGCTTCACCCCACGCCCAAACGCACTAGAGGAGATCCCTGCCCAAAATCCCAATTCCCCTCCCCAGGCAAGATGGGCGGCGAAGCCGCAGTTGGCCGCACCGCAGGTGCTTCCCAGTTGACCCATCGGCCCCCGCACCTCAGAATGGAAAGAGCCGCCTACCGTCCCGTCCCGGAACGCGCGCACATCTGAAAGATCCGAGGGTCGAAATGCCTGCTTATCTGCTGCTGTTGCTGGCCGTACTCAGCCGTGTGGTTCCGCATCCTGACTGGTTGAACTTCACCGCGGTGGGCGGCGCCCTGCTCTTCTTCGGCGCACGGCGGTCCTGGCGCGAGATGCTGGCCCCCCTGGCCGCCCTCGTGGCAACCGACTTCTACCTGACCCTCTTCGTGTACCACTACGGCTTCCAGTGGCAGGACTACATCCCCACCTGGACCTGGTATATCGCCGCCATGGCTCTCGGCCATATCCTGCTGCGCAGCCGCACCACGTTGACCCGCTTCGCCTCCGCCGTCGTGTTAGGCCCCACCTCGTTCTTCCTCATGTCGAACTTCGCCGTGTGGCTTGGCGGCACCATGTACGCCAAGAGCTTCGGCGGTCTGATCACCTGCTACGTCGCCGGACTGCCCTTCTATGGCAGGGATCTCGCCTCGACCACCATGGTGGCCGGTCTGGCCTTTGGCGTCCCGGTGCTGGTCAAGCGCCTCCAGCAGGCCCGGGTGGCCGCCGCGGCGGTCCGCTAGGTTCGGGCGTACAATTCTCCCGAAAGGGAATCATGGCAGCGCAGCCACAACCCACTCCCCTCGAGGTCTACCTGAGCTCCACGTTCGAGCCGGACGCGGAGTTCGTCCATGGTGTGATCGAGGAAAGACCAACGGGAGAATGGAACCAGGCAAACTGGCAGGCAGCCATCCTGGAGTTCTTTCGTACCCGCAGAATTGAGTGGAATATCCGGGCGGCTGCTGAGCTTCGCGTGCAGATTTCAGCGGATCAGTTTCGCGTGCCGGACGTTACAGTACTCGACCGGAGCCATCCGGTAGAGCAGATCGTTACCCATCCCCCCATCGCCGTCTTCGAGATCCTTTCCCCCGAGGACACTCTCGCCCGCATGATGATCAAACTCGGCGACTATGAGGCGATGGGCATTCAGACCATTCTCCTGCTCGACCCCCAAGGCAAGCACTTCCGCTACCGGAATGGGTGCCTCGAGCCGCTGGCCGAAACCGCATTCGACCTGCCCGGCAGCGTCTGCCGCTTCGATCTCGACGAAATCCAGAAGCTGCTCGACTGAAACCCAGCCCTTCCCAACGCGCCTCCCGACCTTTGCCCTATTACATCGTGAGGCGATATGAAATAATCGTCTCAAGCCGTCCTTTGGGATAGCTGACATTCCCCAGCCCGCGGCGTTCGCTCGTTTGCGCCCGGCGATCCCTGAGTCACGGGCCCATGAGCGATCAATCCGCCAAATACGTCGTGGATCCTTACGAGTTCATCCACGAATACATCGACAGCGTGCCCCATCTGGAGGCGATGATCCTCTTTTGGAACAGCCGTCCCGTGGGCTGGACCTGCGATGAGCTTTCCTCGCGTCTCTACATCCCTTCCGAACAAGTCAACGGCGTCATCCGCGATCTGGTTCGCCTGCAGGTCATACAGGAACACCCCGGCACGCCCGAAAAGTTCTCCTACTTTCCCCGCTCCGACGAGCAGAACAATCTGATGCGCTCCATCGACGACGCCTACCGTCGCGACCTCGTCCGGATTTCGACCATGCTACATTCAAAAGCATCTTCCCCCGTTCGAGAATTTGCCCGCGCATTCCGGTTCAGAAAGGACAAGGATCAGTGAGTGCCACGGTGTATATCCTCACCTGCATCACCACGCTGCTCTGCGCGGTTCTGCTCTTCCGCGGCTATGCCCGGGTGCGCAGGCGCCTCCTGCTTTGGAGTGCCCTCTGCTTCGTCGGGCTCACCATAACCAACCTGCTCAAGATCCTCGATCTTCTCGTATTCCTGCAGACCGACCTCTACACCTATCGCCTGGGTGCCGCCGCTGTCGCCATGGGACTGCTGATCTTTGGCCTCGTATGGGAGAGCCAATGAACGCAGCGGCAGTTCAACAACTCGCACCACTGTCACATCCGCTCTTCGACGTGTTTCTGTTGGGATTCGTGGTCGCCTGCTCACTGGTGGCAGCGCTGTTCTTCCTGCGGTTCTGGAAGTCCACGCGCGACCCGCTGTTTGCGGCTTTCACCTTGTTTTTTGCAGTCCAGGCTGTCAACTATGGCATGCTGCTCATGGCCGACCACCCCAACGAGGGCACCTTCCTCCACACCATCATCCGTTTTCTAGCCGTCCTGGGCCTGCTGGCAGCCATAGTGTGGAAGAACCTCTTCGAGCGCTGACCGGGTTCAACGTGGCCGACACGAGCGCTCCTCGTTCCTGGTGGATTGCCGTGAGAATCAACTCAACAGAAGGACAAGTCCTTCCCCGGGATGAAGCGTCGAATCGCCGCCCGCAATCTTCCCTTCCCGGTCAAGTCGAGTCCCAGCCAACACCGTCGACCGAGGCAATGGCGCAGAAATCTCTTCGCGCGTCATGTTGAGGATGACCTCGATCTCTTCGTCGCCGCTTCTTCGAAAGCGCAGAACGTTCTTCTCCACCTGGGGCTTGTGTAATCTCCCGCTGATCAGCGTGGGATGGCTCTTACGCAAGGCGATGAGCCTTTGGTGCAGCGTCAGCATGGATGCGTCGTTTTCCCGCTGAACGGCTACGTTGATGCTGCCCCAGTCCGGGCCAAGCGGCAACCATGGCGCGCCGGTTGTGAATCCGGCATGCGCGCTTCCATCCCAGCACATCGGCGTGCGTTCCGGATCGCGCCCTTGCCCGATCCCCGGCTCGTTCTTCTCCGCCGGATCCTGCACCTGTTCTGGAGAAATGGGCACGTCTGTCATTCCTATCTCTTCCCCGTAGTACAGAGTCAGAGTTCCGGGCAGTGTGAGTAGCAGCATGGCTGCGATGCGGGCCAGTTGATTGCCCACACGCGAAGCAATGCGGGGCTGATCGTGGTTGCCGAGTACCCAATTCGGCCATGCGCCCTCCGGCAGCGCCTCGTAGTAATCCGCGATCGCCTGCGCTGCGGCCTCGGCCGACCACGCGCATTGCAGCAGTTGGAAATTGAAGGGTAGGTTCGCGCCCTTCAGATCCTTCCCGTAGTACGTCATCAGCTGCGCAATAGGTAGGTAGATCTCTCCGATCAGAACGCGATCCGGGAACTCATCGATGAGACCGCGCATCTCCGCGACAATTTCATGCACCTCAGGCCGGTTCGTGTTGTAGAGCGGAAGAAACCGTTGGTTCGATGAAAGCCCCGGATGATAACTCGGGTTGGGAGGGTTGTCGCGAAACTGATCGTCCTTGATCATCATCCACATCACGTCGACACGAAACCCATCCACGCCCTTCCGCAACCAGAACCGAAGCACATCGAACATCGCCGCCTTCACGGCGGGATTTCTCCAGTTAAGATCCGGCTGCTCTTTTAGGAATGAGTGGTAATAGTATTGCCCCGTCGCCTCGTCCAGTTCCCACGCTGAGCCGCCGAAGTTGCTCGTCCAGTTGTTGGGCTGGTCGCGCCAGATATACCAGTCTCGCTTTGGATTATCGCGGGACGAACGGCTTTCCAGAAACCATGGATGCTGGTCGGAAGTGTGATTGGGGACAAAGTCGAGAATCAGCCGCAGGCCGCGCGCATGCACCTCATCCAGCAGCGCATCGAAATCCGCCATGTTGCCGAAGATAGGATCAATCCCGCAATAATCCGCTACGTCATAACCGAAATCCGCCATGGGCGATGGATAAATCGGCGCAATCCACACAGCGTCGACTCCCAGTTCCACCAGGTGATCGAGCCGCGCGGAGATTCCCCGCAGGTCGCCAATTCCGTCATCATTGCTGTCCTGAAACGATCTCGGATACACCTCATAGACAACGGCGCGTTTCCACCATCCCAAATCGCGCATCTGATTGATTAGCTCCTGGATTCGACTTGAGCGCCGGCAGACTGCCCTTATGATCCCCTCATGATCACTGACCTCTGGTACAAAAATGCGGTTGTCTACTGCCTGTCCGTCGCTACCTACATGGATGCAAACGGCGACGGTGTCGGCGACTTCAAGGGTCTGACACGCCGCCTCGACTATCTCCAGGGCATGGGGATCACTGCCATCTGGCTCATGCCCTTTCAGCCCTCGCCCTGTCGCGACGACGGCTATGACGTCTCGGACTATTACAACGTCGACCCTCGCTACGGAACCCTCGGCGACTTCGTCGAATTCACGCATGGATGCAGCCAGCGCGGTATTCGCGTCCTCATCGACCTCGTCGTCAACCACACCTCGAATGAACATCCGTGGTTTCGTGATGCCTGCCGCAATCCGAAGTCCAAGTACCGCGACTGGTATGTGTGGTCGCAAAAGAAGCCCAAAGATGCGAGCTCTGGCGTGGTGTTCCCCGGAGTTCAGAAGGCCACGTGGACGTGGGAAGAGAAGGCGCGCGCCTACTACTTTCACCGCTTTTACAACTTCCAGCCGGACTTGAATACCTCACATCCAGAGGTTCAGGCCGAGATCCTCAAGATCATGGGATTCTGGCTCGAATTGGGTGTGGATGGCTTTCGCATGGATGCCGTGCCCTTCGTAATTGCGAAAAAGGGTGCCAACCTGAAACGCCCCGCGGAGCGGTATGACATGCTCCGCTCGTTCGCCGAATTCCTGACGTGGAGAAAAGCCGGAGCCATCATTCTTGGCGAAGCGAACGTGCTGCCCAAAGATGATCTGGCGTATTTCGGGAAATGGGGCGAGCGCCTGCAGATGATGTTCAATTTTGAAGTGAACCAGCACCTGTTCTATGCGCTGGCAAGCGGCGACGGGCAGCCGCTGATCGAAGCAATGCAACTCACCAAGCCCCGCCCCGCAACCGCGCAATGGGGACAGTTTCTGCGCAATCACGACGAGCTCGATCTCGGGCGCCTCACGGTCAGCCAGCGGCAAACCGTGTTCGCGGAGTTCGGCCCCGAGAAATCCATGCAGTTGTACGATCGCGGAATTCGCCGCCGGCTCGCTCCGATGCTGCGCGGCGACCGCCAGCGCCTCGAGCTTGCCTACAGCTTGATGATGACCCTGCCCGGAACACCCGTCCTGCGCTACGGTGACGAGATCGGCATGGGCGACAATCTGGAACTGCCGGAGCGGAGCTGCGCCCGCACTCCCATGCAGTGGTCCATGGAGCCGAATGCCGGCTTCACTACCCACTCCAGGCCGATCCTGCCGGTGATCGCGGAAGGCGCCTTCGGATTCAACCAGGTCAATGTCGCCATCCAGCGCAGGGATCCCAACTCTTTCCTCAACTGGATGGAGCGCATCATCCGCATGAGAAAAGAAATCCCCGAGATCGGCTGGGGCGATTTCTCGACCCTTCCGCTGCGCACACGCAGTGCTCTGGCAGTGCTCTACGAGTGGCGGAACAACTGTGTCCTCTTCCTCCACAACCTGATCGCGGAGCCTCAAGAGGTCCGTTTCCGTCTGCCGAAGAAATTTGCGGGCGAGAGAAACCTGCTCGTCAATTTGCTGTCCGGCGACAACAGTGAGGCCGACTCGCGCGGACGGTACTCCGTGGTGCTCGAGCCCTACGGCTATCGATGGTTTCGAGCCGGCGGACTTGATTATCTGCTCCGCCGTTCCGACGTTTAGCAGTCCTGCACTAACCGACAGATGCTCGGCTGACGGGCCGCTCAATCAGCTTTCGGGCTCAGCCGTCTCCAATTCGCCGCTGCGTTTCTTGGCGCGCCACCACACTGCGAACCCGATCGCCGCCAGGGCAATGACAACAAGAAACGCGCTCAGCGCATGGTGCTGCACCATTCCCACCGCGCCCGGCCCCAGCTTCAGCACCAGCAGGCTCAGGAGCAGCCATCGCACCAGCCGCCCGCAGAACACCGAAAGCATGAACACCCACACCGGGATCTCGAACACCCCGGCAGCGAAGACAAACAGCTTCCACGGCGTCGGCGGCGGCAGCGCCGATGGAATGGCCACCGCCAGAAACTCCTGTTTTTCAAACCGGATACGCAGCCTGTCGAACTTTTCCCGATTCACCCGTTTCAGCAGGAATAGCTCGCCGCCCGCTCGTCCCAACAGGTAGGGAACCAGCCCACCAATCGCCGACCCAACCGCCGCCATCAGGCAGTAGAGCCAGAACCGCTGCTGGTCCTTCCAAACCCAGCCGGCAATCAGGATATCCATCGGAACCGGAATCGAAGACGAATCCAAAAGGGCTACGGCTCCCGCGCCAAACACCCCGAACTTCAGGATGGCGGGCAGAATCACCACATTCCACTTCGCCATCAAGTGCGCAAAAAACTGCTTCAAACCGGTTCCCTTTCAGCCTTCCCAAACGTCCATTCTGAAAGACCATTGTATCGTTGCGCGCTTTCGCGCTCCTCGGTTGCACGCCACGGCTGCGGACCTCCTCTCGAGCAGCTTCCAGGGCTGGTTTGGCCGGAACTGAAAGGAATGAGAGAATAGATGAAAGGACTCAAACGGAGCCCGGCGTCCGCCTTGCTCCAGCCGGACGAATGCCCCTCAGCGTAGTGCCAACCAGAGAGAACGAGCCCACCGAGCCCACCGGTTCTTCGCAACTCAGCGCCCCTCAACCGGACCCCTCGCCAGAGCCTCCACTTCGCCCTGAGCCCGAACGCCAGCCCCGCAGCACCTCCCGCTGGGTCGACTACGACACCCACGAACTGCTCGAAATGATCAGCGAGCTCGAAGACGAGCGCCGCTGGGCTCGCCTGCGCGAAGGCGTCCTTTGGGCCGTCCTCATCCATATCTTTCTGCTCTCGTCCATCACCTGGATTCCGAAGTACGTCTTCAGGGTGCCGCCGGTCATCGACCCGTTCGACGCCATCAAGCAGCGCAAAGACCTGAAATATCTTGACCTTCCGCCCGACTTGGTCTCGAAGTACCAGCCCAAGGTGCAGGTCAAGCCCGTCGAGCCCAAACGTGTTCAGCCCCAGGTGGACAGAAAGACCCTCGAGGCGCTGAACAAGCCTCCTGCTCCTCCACCGCCGGCCCCCGAGCAGCCCAAGCTCGAACAGCCCAAGCCACAGGAGCAGGCGCCGCCACCCATCCCGCCCGCGCAGCAGACGCAGTCACAGGTCGAGGCGCCGCAGCCCAAGGCCGTGCCCGCAAGGCCCAGCTTCGCCTTCGGTTCCCAGAATCCGGCCGACCAGCTCAAAGACGCCATGCGCGGAGCCTCTCGCAGCCCCGGCTACGGCGCCCAGCTCCCCTCCAGCCCCGGTGAAATGTCCATGCACCCCGGCGCAGGTGCTGGCGGCGTGCAGATCCTGTCTGACACCCAGGGTGTCGACTTCAACAGCTGGCTCATTCGCTGGCACCGCGAGACCGAAAAGACCTGGGACCCGCTGATCCCCGACGAAGTGAACCCGCCCATCCTCAAGCAGGGACAGGTGCAGATTCGCTTCCGGGTCCTGCCCAACGGCCGCATCCAGGACGGCAGCATGGTCCTTGAAGGCCGCTCGGGCGACACCGCGCTCGACCGCGCCGCCTGGGGAGCGCTCACCGGATCAAACTACCCGCCGCTGCCCCGCGACTTCCACGGACCGTTCCTCGAACTCCGCGCCATCTTCATGTACAACATGCGGCAGTAGGGTGTTTTAGACCTCCAGGAACGACTCCTCCGACACCGGAACCGGCACCCATACCTCGATCGTCGTTCCGCTCCCCGGCTTCGAGCGTACCTCGAGTCGCCCATTGACGAGCCGGGCCCGCTCTTCCATGCTGCGGATTCCAATCCCGCCTTCACGCACGGCTTCTTCCAGATTGAAGCCGACGCCTCCATCGGAGATCGACAGGTGGAGCTTCCCTTCCAGGCCCTGCACACGCAGCTCGGCTGACCGCGCACTGCTATGCTTCCTCGCATTCTGCAGCCCTTCCTGCGCAATGCGGAACAGGCACAGCGCCGCCTCGTTCGGGATCTTCCGCGGCACGTTCTCCGCAACCAGCGACACATCGAGGTCATGATGCTTCCGGAACTCGGCGCAGAGCCCTCTCAATGCAGGAACGAGTCCCATACTGTCCAGCGTCGACGAGTGCAGACGATGCGACAGAGAATGCAAATCGGTTCCGAGCGCATTCACCTGCCTGGCAAGATCGCGCAACTGGGCCAGCGCAATCGCATCCTTCTCCCCAATATCCTGCGAAAGGCTTTCCAGCTCGATCGCCAACACCGCCAGGCGCTGCTGAAAATCATCATGAATCTCGCGCGCAATCCGGCGGCGCTCTTCTTCCTGCGCGTTGATAAGTTGGCCGCTCAGCCGCCTTAGCGCTTCCTCCGCCAGCTTGCGCGCCGTGGTGTCCGTGGCGATGCCCAGCATGCGCTCCGGCTCGCCATTTGGCGCATGGTAGAACTTGCCACGCGCCGTAACCCAGCGCAGCGTCCCATCGGTCCGAATAACTCGAAAGTCGGCCACATACGGCTTTCGGCTCTCTCTGGACTTGGCCAGAGTATCCGCAACTCTTTCCCGATCGTCTGGGTGGACGAGCTTAAGAAAGTCCCCGAAGTTCACGTCATGCTGGCTGTCCGGGATGCCAAACATGGTTTGCAAGTCCCCATGCCACCGGTTCTTGCCGTGCTTGTAGTCCGCGTCCCAACTGACTGAGCTCGCAGCCTCCACTGCCAGTCGGAGCCGGTCATAAAGCAGGACGAGTTCCTTCTCGCTTCGTCTGCGCCGCGCCCGGTTCCACAGCAGCGCAACAATCAGCCCCGCTTCCAGCAGAATTAGCGAGATGCCGGCAATTACGTACCCCTTGTACTGCTGCCATAGAGTGGGCTGCCGGTAGAGAACAATGCTGCCCGGCGGCAAGGCCGATTCCGGAATATGCCATCTCTGAAGCTGCCGCCAATCCATGCGGAATTGGAACTTTGAGAGATACACGACGGGAATCCTGGCTGGCGCCTCACCGGAGAGAACACGCGCTCCTATCTCCCCGGCCATAACCGCATCCTGAGTTGCGTCGGTGGTTGCCCCTCCAATTCCGCCGTGGTCGAGAACTAATGAAGGCTCTAAGGAGTAGGTCGGCAGGCGTTGCGAGGCCTCGGTCAGAACATCAAATGCGGTGACAGCGGGCTGTTCCGAATCTTCCGGAGATAGTTGAAACAAAACCACGGTCCTGGGCGGCAGGGCTGCAACCTTCTCGAGCATTTGACCGCTTGGCGGCCCCACAATGTCAATCTCCTTCACACGGCTGCTATGACGAAGCAACTCGGAATGCACAGCCGCAAGAAAAGAGTCTCCCGTCACCGACTTACCCGATATGACAGCAAGTGTCGTCGTATCCGGATGAAGGCGAAGCGCGAGATCGATAGTCTCGTGGGTGCTGGGGACCACTGCCACTCCCGTGACATCGGGCGATTTTTCCTGGTCAGCCGTCATGCTGGGGACCGACATGAACACGATAGGCAAACCCGCAAATATCGTGTCGTGGTATTGTGTCGCGAAGCGCAGAGCCTGATCCATGCAGGCGATCACGAGATCCGGTTTTTCGCCGTAGGCCGAGTGGAGAGCCTTCGCTAGATTGGCACGGAACGAATCCTCGTCGAAGTGCGGATTCGCTAGATCAATGATTGAAAAATCTACCGGAAATGGGACACGGCTCCGCAACGACGATTCCATTTGATTCAGGGATTTGCGCCCGCGACCGCTGGAAAGTACCAGCACGTTCCTGGTCCGAACCCCTTTCGCTTGCGCCCCGGTCATCGGCGCAACGGACAGCAACGGCAGCCCGAAGAACAGAATCGCGAGGACCGCGCATGTCGTTCGTCCCGCCGCCATAACCCGCCGCCTTCCGCCCGCACCTGAATTGACCTTCGTATCGATCCAGTTCGCTCCTAGCCTGAATTATTGGGATCGGCGCCATCCAGTATGCCTTAGAAAAGCCGGTAATGGCTGGTTTCACCGTCACATCAGTCGGGCCGCGCTCAAAACTCCGGCCACACGGGCCCCGGCCGGTCCTTCGCCCAAAGAATGTAGTCCAGCGTAGGCGCCTGGCCGCCGTGTTTGCGGATATACCTTAGGCACTGCCCGCGATGGTTCTGGCTGTGCATCGCCACCTGCGTAAGCCCATCGGCTACAGTGAATTCGGTCTTCAGGAACGCCAACTCGAATCGTCGCTCGAGACCGGCATCGTCGAGGCCCTCCACAAACGCGAGCTCTGCTTCATGCGTTGCACGGTATCGCTCAACCAGTTCGCCAAACGACGCGGGCGGCTGCATCTCCTTCTCACGGTCAAAGGAAGGCTGCTGCAGGAACAGCCAGAGGAAATATCGCTGCGTACTGACAACGTGCAGCAGCGTCTTTTGCAGCCACTCATCCTCGAGCAGCGGCGGATGCGCGTGAACGGCGGAAAGCAGAGCGGCGTCCGCCCAGGCCTGGTGCGCGAAAAGACTCTGGAAGTTCACGCCCAAATGATAGCGCTACGCCGGAAATCGCCGAATGCCTTGCCTCGTATGCTATCCGTGAGAGGGTAGCCATCATTCATCTCGATCTGCGGAAGCCCCGCTCGGAGGATCATTGAATAAAGGAAGAATGGAAGCCTTCAGCGACGGCGTTCTCGCGGTCATCATCACCATCATGGTGCTGGAAATGAGGCCGCCCCACGACGCTACGCTGGCAGCATTAACGCCTGTGCTCCCCGTGTTGCTGAGCTACCTGCTGAGCTTCGTCTACGTCGGCATTTACTGGAACAACCATCACCACCTGCTCCATGCCACTCAGCACGTAAACGGCGCTACCCTCTGGGCCAATCTGCACCTCCTGTTCTGGCTGTCACTCATCCCGTTCACGACGTCCTGGATGGACGAAAATCACTTCGCATCTTGGCCGACTGCGGTCTACGGCATCGTGCTGATGTTCGCAGGCGCAGCGTATTTCATCCTCACCAGAACCCTTATCCGCCTTCATGGGCGCGGCTCGACCCTGGCCACATCCATCGGACGAGATAGAAAAAGCAAGCTCTCAGTCGTGATTTACGCCGCGGCCATTCCGCTGGCCTTTGTGCACGCATGGATTGCAGGGGCGGGCTACGTCCTGGTCGCCATCATCTGGCTCGTCCCCGACCCTCGCATCGAGCGAAAAGCCGCACAATCGACTGAAGAGAACGCCTGAGGTCGGATCTGCTCCACCAAAAGCAAACGGCCTGAAGCAAGGCTTCAGGCCGTTCGGAACTGCTCAGAATCTGTCTGCTTAGGCGGCTGCCGTCTTGGCCAGCGCGGCCTTCGACTGCTCCACCAGCTTGGTGAAGCCGGCGGCGTCCTGCACGGCGATGTCGGCCAGGATCTTGCGATCCAGCTCGATGCCGGCCTTCTTCAGGCCGTTGACGAATTGCGAATAGCTGGTGCCGTTGAGCTTGGCTGCGGCAGAGATACGCACAATCCAGAGCGAACGGAACTGGCGCTTCTTCTCGCGGCGGCCCTTATATGCAAACTTGAGGCCGCGCTCGACGGCTTCCTGGGCTGCCTGATAAAGCTTCGATTTCGTGAGGAAGTAACCACTTGCGCGCTCAAGGATCTTCTTGCGGCGGTCACTCCGCTTTGTGCTGCGTTTTACGCGGGGCATCGTGTTTCTCCGTTTGGTTAAGTGGTCTTACGCGGCTGGAGGCAGGAGAACCGGCCTTGGAGGCTGGTCAGAACCTCTTCACTCGCGACTGCAAGCCTTAATCACTCGGCTGCCTTCCGGCTGCCGGGGGCCTCTCCACTGAGGCCCTGAAGTTCCCACCCGCAAGGGCGGAGACAACGATCAGGCGTACGGGATCATGCGCGCTACCTTCGCGTGATCACCGTCAGAAACGAGA
Source organism: Occallatibacter riparius (assembly GCF_025264625.1). Lineage (NCBI taxonomy): Bacteria > Pseudomonadati > Acidobacteriota > Terriglobia > Terriglobales > Acidobacteriaceae > Occallatibacter > Occallatibacter riparius. The sequence continues at coordinate 2,726,993 of NZ_CP093313.1, read as the reverse complement.
GCGCTCTTACCAAGCTTACGCTTCTGCTTCGGTGACTTCGACGAAAGGATGTGCCGCGTCTTCGTGTGGCCCCGCTTGATTTTGCCGGTGCCGGTCTTCTTGAAGCGCTTGGCCGCGCCCGAATGGGTCTTCAACTTGGGCATCTTTTTTCTCGTTTTGCGACGGAGCCCTGAGGACCCCGTCAGAAACGCGCCCTACACAGGGATTCCCCTGCGCCTCAGGCGCTTCGATCAGTATATCGGGAAAAGTCCTCACTTACCAGCCCGCAGGCCCATCCGGTCCTTCCGTCCCGTTATCAGACCCAACTGCACCCTGCTTGATACTCGGCGAACGCCTCCAAACACCCTACACTGATCCTGCTCTGGTTTCTCCGCACACTCCTGCGTGTTGCGGAACCCCCTCATCGCGCTCACGTTGGCGGCATTTTCGGCTACAGCCGGAACGGCCGCCACCTCTCACCACGCCAAAGCCTCAGCGCATCCGGCGAAGGCGTACTCGCATGCAGCCGCGCCGCGTACCCACGCCGCGACCGCTAGTTCGCGAGCCTCTGCACATCAGAGCACCTCTGCACGTCACAACTCCTCGGCCGCCCACGTGTCTTCCTCGCACCGATCTGCTGTCCATTTCGCGGCGCACAGCCACACCGCCGGCCCCTCCCACCACAATCCGGAAGCGCACCGTTCGCCGGCAATCCGCCATTCCCCTCCCTTCACCGCCGCCGGCCCCACAGTTGAAGCTGTGTCGCTACATCGCTATCGTCCGACCCCCATGCCGCCCCCGCTTCTCGGCTCCTCCCTGTCCCTCGCCCGCCAGAACCAGATCAGTGAGTCCGAAGGCCTCGAGCGCATCCTCGACAACGACGACCTGAACAGCCGCATTGCCCAGCACCTTCTCGTGCCGCTACCCGCCTCTGCCTCGCTGCTGGTCAACAGCGAGCTGCCGACGAATCGCCGTTACTGCCGTCCCTGGACCGCCCACTTTCTCACCGAGTTCGCCCGTGCCCATTCCGCACGCTTCCACCGCCCCATCCTGGTCAGCTCCGCCGTCCGCACAGTCGAGTACCAGAAGCAGCTCATTCTCGTGAACGGCAACGCCGCCGCAGCTGAAGGCGACGTCGTCAGCCCCCACCTCACCGGGGCCACGGTCGACATCGCCAAAGGCACAATGAGCCGCCAGGAACTCGGCTGGGTCCGCTCTTGGCTCCTGCCGCTCCAGGTCGCCGGCCAAATCGACGTCGAAGAGGAGTTCCAGCAGGCCTGCTTCCACATCACGGTCTACAAGACTTACGTCCCGACTCCGCCCCCGCCCGGCCCGCATCACCACAGGCACTCGCCCGCCCCTGAAGCCGAGCTCGCCTCTCGCGGCCGTTAAATCGCCGGCTCCCGTTCACACGAATGTGATTGCCTCCACCCAGGATTGGGTTACAATCGCGGCGACCGCACTCCACATCTGAAATTGAACTCAAAAATGTAAGAGTGCGTATTCAATGCAAGATCCAATCGGGCCCGCGAAACGCAGACTCCCTCTGCGCCCTCGACGGCTACGTATGTGAACCGATATTTGAGAGGCACACATGAGTGACACAAGCGTTCAGCCGGTGGCGGAATCCACCCCCGGCCTGTCTCAACTCGCGCGCATAACGAACACCTTCACCGCGCCATCGAAGACCTTTACCGATATCAAGAATGGCCACCGTAGCTGGTGGATGCCGTTCCTGATTTACGCAGTGCTGGGCTACGTCTTCTTCTTCGCCGTCAACAGCAAGATCGGCATGCGCCAGGTGATGGAAAACCAGATCAACCTCAGCCCCAAGGCTCAGGAGCGCATGCAGCAGGCCACGCCTGAGGCGCGGGAACAGCAGATGAAGATCTCCACCTATGTTACGGAAGGAGTCTTCCTCGCCGGACCCGTGTTTCTCATCATTATGGGTCTGGTCATTTCCGGCGTCATGCTGGGAACCATCAACTTCGGCTTCGGCGGCCGAGCGAAGTTCGGCAGCGTTCTCTCCGTCTGGATGTACGCAATGTTGCCCTCCATATTCAAGACACTGTTGGGGATTATCGTCATCTACGCGGGGGCTGCGCCGGAGTCGTTCAACATCAAGAATTTCGCGCCTACCAACGTCGGAGCCTTTCTGAATCCGGCAGACGTCGGGCCGGCGATCTACAGCCTCGCCACGTCCATCGACATCGTCACCATCTGGACTCTGATCTTGGTGGGCATCGGCACTGCCACCGTTGCCGGCGTCAAACGCAGTTCTGGTTACATTGCAGCCTTCGGGTGGTGGATACTCGTCGTCCTGATCGGCGTTGGCTGGAACGCAGCATTCTCTTGAGTCCTACTCAGGAACAAAAACGGCGCGCATCAAAGATGCGCGCCGTCGCTTTTCTATTCCCTATTCCCTACTGCCTACTCCCTGCGTTATTCCGTCCACCGCCGCATAATCAGCGATGCATTGATCCCGCCAAATCCGAAGGAATTCGACAACGCCACATCAAAGCTGTACGGAATTGCCTGGTTCGGCACGTAATCCAGCTTGCACTCGGGATCGACGTTCTCCAGGTTGATCGTCGGCGGAAGCATCTGGTTCTGCAGCGCCAGGATCGTGATGCCGGCCTCCAGACCGCCCGCGCCGCCCAGCAGGTGCCCGGTCATTGACTTCGTCGCGCTCACCTTGAGCTTGCCGCTCAATGCGTGCTCACCGAAGACCTTTTCGACAGCAAGCGACTCATTCCCGTCGCCCGCCGGAGTGGACGTGGCATGCGCGTTCACATAGCCCACTTCTTCCGGCGCAATGCCCGCATCCTTCAGCGCCGCACGCATACTGCGTTGCGCGCCCAGACCTTCAGGAGCGATGCCGGTCATGTGATACGCATCCGCGCTCATTCCGTAGCCGATCACCTCGGCCAGGATTTTCGCACCGCGCTTCTTTGCAAACTCGAGCTCTTCCAGAATCAGAATGCCCGCGCCCTCGCCGATGACAAAACCGTCGCGGTCCTTGTCGAAAGGACGGCTCGCCTTCTGCGGCTCGTCGTTGCGAGTCGAGAGGGCTCGCATCGCAGCGAACCCGCCCACCGCCAGCGCCGTCACCGATGCTTCCGATCCGCCCGCGATCATCACATCCGCATCGCCATGCAGAATCATCCGCACCGAGTCGCCAATCGAGTTCGCCGACGTCGCACACGCCGTGGCCGTTGCTGAAATCGGCCCCTGCGCCCCATAGCGGATCGAGATCTGCCCCGCCGCCATGTTCACAATCGTCGAAGGAATAAAGAAGGGCGAGATCTTCCGCGGCCCGCCCGCCAGAAGGCTGGCATGCTCACGCTCAATGATCTCGAAACCGCCGATCCCCGAGCCGATGAACACACCCACGCGGTCCGCGATCTCGGGCGTAATCTGCAGCCCCGACTGCGTCAGCGCTTCGTGCGTTGCGGCGAAGGCAAAATGAATGAAGCGCCCCATCTTGCGCGCTTCCTTCTTGTCCACGAAGTTCAACGGGTCAAAATTCTTGACCTCGCAGGCGAATGTGACAGGAAATCCCGTGGTGTCAAAGGCCTGGATAGGCCCCGCACCACTGGCTCCCGCCAACAACTGCTGCCATACTTCGAGAGCGGTATTGCCTACACCGCAAACCAGCCCAAGGCCGGTGATAACGACTCTTCGATTCACCGGCTACTTGCCTTTCGCGGTCTTTTCGTGCTTCTCGATGTACTCGATTGCGTCCTTGACGGTCTTGATCTTTTCCGCGTCTTCGTCCGGAATCTCCAGATCGAACGCCTCTTCAAACTGCATCACCAGCTCGACAACGTCGAGCGAGTCCGCACCCAGGTCTTCCTGAAAGCTGGCATTGGGCGTCACTTCCGCCTCATCCACCTGGAGCTGTTCCACAATGATCTGCTTAACCTTCTCTTCCACGGCCATGCGTGTCTCTCCTCAAAGTCTTTAGGCGATTCAACCCGGATCAGGGCGTCCGCGCCTGTGCCAATCCAGCCGAGAATATAGGCCAGCGGCTGCCCAGCACAACCGGCGCTGCGCAAAAATCGCGCAAGTCCCCGAAGTTCCAAGTCTATAAGGCGAACCGGGCTGCGGTAAAGGCGCGCTACTCTCTGCTCTTGTCGTCCTGAGCCGCAGGCGAAGGACCCGCTTTTGCACTTGCATTTCTTTCTGTCATTCCGGAGGGAATCTGCTGCTGAACCGCTGAGGAAGCCCCGCGAGTATCCAATTTCCGGGTGCCCCCGATCTCTCGCTTTTGGAGAGGGGCGCGTACCAGAAGGAAAACCCGGCGGAGTTTCGACCCACAATTTCACAGACAAAAAGGCGTATATTTGGCGAACAGAGAAGGAAATCGCCATGCAGGCTCTCATCCCCGTTCTCGCCGCCCTCATCGGAATCGTAGCCGGCTATCTTCTGCGCCAGTTCGCCGCCAAATCCGAGCGCGCCGCCATCGAAAGCGAAAAGGCCCAGCTCGCCCAGCGCGCCGCAGAGCTCTCCTCCGAACTCACGTTAGCGCGCGCCGACCTCGCCCAGTCCCGCACCCTGGCCGAGCGCCGCGCCGGATTCGAATCCCTCTCCGCCGAGCGCCAGTCCACCATCGACCGCCTCACGGCAGATCTAATCACCGCTCGCGATGCGCTGCATACTCAGTCAACTGCCGCCAGTGACTCCGCCTCGAAGTCCTCCGCCCGTATTGGCGAGCTCGAAACTGCACTGCTGAATGAGCGGGCTAAGGTCCAGGAGCGAGACGAGTTCATTAAGAATGCGCGCATCGAGTTGGCGAATCACTTTGAAGCGCTCGCCGGAAAACTGTTTGACGAAAGATCCAAGTCCTTCTCCGAGTCCAGCCAGAAGGATCTCAACACCCTCCTCGCCCCGCTGCAAACGCAAATCAAGGAATTCCGCGAGAAGGTCGAAAAGGTCCAGACCGAATCCACTGTCGGCGTCACCGAACTCAAGACTCTGGTCGCCAACCTCAACACCATGAACCAGCAACTCTCCGATGAAGCCCACAACCTCACCACAGCGCTGCGCGGCTCCGCCAAAGCCCAGGGCGACTGGGGCGAATTCATTCTCCGCGATCTGCTCGACAAGGCTGGCCTCCGCGAAAACGAGCAGTACACCTTCCAGCAGTCCCACACCGCCGAAGCCGAATCCGGCCAGCGCGCCCGCTCCGTCCGCACCGACGTGGTCCTCCACCTCCCCGGTGGCCGCCATCTCGTCATCGACTCCAAGGTCTCGCTCAACGCCTACACCGACTGCATCAACGCCACGGACGAAGACGCTCGCAAGGCTGCGCTCAAGCTGCACCTCACCAGCGTCCGCAACCACGTCGCAGGACTCGCCCGCGCGGGCTACCACCGCCTCCCGGAAATAGAGGCCCCCGACTTCGTCGTAATGTTCGTCCCCGTCGAGCCGGCCTTCCTCATGGCTCTGCAATCCGACGCCGAGCTCTGGGCCGACGCCTACAAGCAAGGCATCCTCCTCGTCGGCCCCACCACGCTGCTCTACGTCATCCGCATCATCAACGTCCTCTGGCAGCAGGAGCGCCAGGCCCGCAACGTCAAAGACGTGATGGACCGCGGCACCGAGCTCTACGAAAAATTCGTCGGCTTCGTCACCGACATGGAAGTCCTCGGAGACAGCATCCGCAAGAGCGACCAGCACTACACCAATGCGATGAAGAAGCTCGCCGACGGCCGCGGCAACCTCATCCGCCAGGTCGAACTGCTCAAGAAGCTGGGGCTCCGCACCACAAAGTCCATTCCGCAGAAGTTGCTCGACCGCGCCGAAGTGGATCAAGCCGAACTGGCCCTCACCCCCGACTCTGACGCCGACGCGACCACCGCGGAATAGGTCAGGTGTAGCGCCGGTCTCCAGACCCGGGGTCCCCGGCGAGCGATTTGTGCTCGCTGGGGTGGAGAATGGCTGTAGCGGGTGTCCACACCCGCGCTCTGCTGATCCGTAGGCCTCCCAAGGTGTCATCCCGACCGCAGCGCAGCGAAGTGGAGGGATCTGCAGTTGAACCTAAACGTCCTTGGTATGAGACGATGTCTCTGAATTCCGACGCGCACCAACATCATCGACACCTCCACCAGCAAATCCTTTCTCCGATCGAAGCTACTCTCGCACCCTCGACAACCCGAGAATCCGATTGCGCTTCTCATAGCCATATTTGCCGCAACCGGAGGCCGTTCCCATGAGTCATCCCCTGAGACTCCCTCGTAAAACCGCCCGACTCGCAGCAGCCGCACCACAGTGGCCAAGCTTCACCGGCACATCCCAGTTAGTAGGTACCAGCCCATCCGGAAGAGTGACGGTCTATGTTGATCCTCCCCTCGGCGCGCCTGCTCTACAGAACGCCCAGGACCTGCTGAATGATGCAGACCGCGTAGCCAACGCCAACGATGCGATCTTTGGTACCACCGGCGGAGCAGTCAGCGTGATTGTTTTCGCCCTCGGCGGCGCCACGGACGGCACAGGGGGCGCCGACCACGGCGGCTACAACCGGCAATGCGATCGAAGTGGATGCAGCGTATGGCGCCTCCAACCGGGTGTCCGCTTTGTTTGAGGCCGAGCTCAGCGAGTGCTCCATGGGCGGGAGCATTTGCGGCCAAAGCACCGGCGAAGCGCTGTCGCGCTGGTGCGCGGCCTCGGTCAGCAATAATGCGCTGTCCGACTTCGCCACCGCGCCCCAATGGTTTCAGGACGGCATGCCTGACTTCGTGAACCAGACCGATCCAACGGATCAGAACCCCGACAGCACGGGATGCGGCATGGCCTTCATCTCATGGCTCATCAGCCAAGGCTACGCGCTCAACCAGATCGCCCCGGCACTGGTCGCGCTCGGAAACGGCGGAACCTTCGCACAGCTCTACCAGAACCTCACGTCCGACTCCGCGTCCAACGCCTGGACCAACTTCCAGTCAGCGGTACAGGCCTTGCCTCAGGGCGTGACAAGCGATGACCCGTTCGGCAGTTGACGCAATCAGCGCCCTTACCGCACCGGAATCCGCCACACCGTCAGCGACCACGGCTTCATCTCCACGCTGATATCGCCCGCACCGACCTCCATCGTCGACACAACCGGCGCAACATTCGTCGGCTGATCGAAGCTGTTCTCCGCACTCAAATCCGCGGCGGCCAGCGTCACCACCTTCGCCGCTCCACTCGCCTTCGCGCCAGACAGCTTGATCGTCCCAGCCCGCGCCGTCGCCGAGTGATTGATCGCCTTCACAATCAACTCATGCGTGCGCTCATCCAGAGTCGCGCTCGTATACAGCCCATCGCCATCCACCAGTGGCGTAATCGGCACCACGCGCGTGCCCACGTTATTCGCGTACACAGACTGCACGTAGTAGTTCGGCGTGCCATACGACCGCAGGTTGTCGAACCAGATCGCGTCCGGCGTCCACTGCCACGCGTGCACATTCGCCATCAGCGGCGCATACGAGGCCATCGTCACCACATCTCCGTTGCGCTCCAGCCCCGTCATGAATGCGGCTTCGGCAATCGCGCCCTTCCAGTTGTTGCGATTGTCACTACTCGTCGTGCTTGCGGTCTGCGCGGCATATTCGCCCGCAAACACCTTCGGCCCGTTGCGATCGTACTTGTCGTACCGCGTGGTGTTCGTGAGGAACCAGTCCGGCGCCATGTAATAGTGCTCGTCAACAATGTCGGGGTGCAGCTCGCGCCAGTGCGCCCACATCTCATCGAACGGATCGCCCGCCGGCGACGGCCCCGCCGCAACAACCAGCTTGATCTCAGGATGCTTCGCTTTCAGCGCCGCCGCGAACACCTTGTAGCGATCCACATAGCGGCCACCCCACTGCTCATTACCTACTCCCAACATCTCTAAGTGAAACGACTCGGGATGCCCCATCTGCGCCCGCAGCTTGCCCCATGGAGAAGTCACCGGGCCATTGGCGAAGTCAATCAAATCCAGAGCATCCTGCACGTACTCATCCAACTCACTCATCTTGGCGGTTTCGTTGGTGTTGTACTGGCACGCCATCCCGCAGTTCAGAATGGGCAGCGGCCGCGCGCCGATATCCTCGGCCAACTGGAAGTACTCATAAAACCCCAGTCCGAACGACTGGAAGTAATCCGGCGCCGGCCGAAAATCGAACTCATCGTTCCAGCGGTTGATGATAGTCTTACGCTGCGCCACGTCGCCAATAGTGGTCTTCCACCGATAGCGCGTAAGAAGCTGTCGCCCCTCCACAATGCACCCACCAGGGAAACGAACGAACCCCGGATGCATATCAGCAAGCAGTTGCACCAGGTCCTTACGCAGCCCATTCGGCCGCCCCTTCCACGTGTCCACCGGAAACAGCGAAACCATGTCGAGATCAACGGACCCAAGCCCGTCGACATACAAATTCAACTGCGCGTGATCCGCCGTCTCGCTCGCATGGATCACCGTCTCGTACTTCTTCCACTCGCCGCTGAACCCCTCGAGCTTTCCGCTCGCGATCGTCTTATCGCCTGCCGTAACTTCGGCTCGAATCGCAGTCGGGCCTTTCGCCCGCACGTAAGCGGAGAAGCGATAATCCTCGCCCCCATGAATCCCCATGCCGCGAAAGCCCGTGTTGTAGAAGCCATATCCGCCGGCCTCATGAACGCGCGCCTCAAGGTAATGCGGATTCGACGCGTTCAGCGGCTGCTCGGTCAGGATCGCGAGCTCGCCGTGCGAAGCAATCATGCCCTTCGCCGTTGTGGGCATGATCTCCTTCCATCCCGTCAGCGGCTCGCTGAACTCAAACGACCGGTTCTTCACCAGCTCGGGATAAAGCCCACCATCGGCAGCGAAGTTGATGTCCTCGAAGAAAATGCCGTACATCTGCGGCGAGATGGCTGCGCCGGGGTGCGCCAGGTCGACTGAGAGAACCGTGGACTTCGTCTGGGCAGGCAGGCTCTGAACAACCGCGAGAGCCGCAACGGAAAAGCAAACACTTAGGGCGCGGGAAAAGAAACGCATAGAAGTTGATCGAATTCTAACGCGCTCCCCAATGCGACCATACAAGCAGAGGTCCTATGGTTGAAATTCATTCCCGCGCCATCCTCTTCGATATGGACGGCACCCTGGTCGACTCCACCGCCTGCGTTGAATACATGTGGGGTACGTGGGGTCAACGTCATGGCATCTCACTCGCTGACATCCTCGCCATCTCCCACGGCCGCCTCACTCGCGACACCATCCGCGAGATTGCGCCACACCTCGACGCCGAATCCGAAGCCATCGCGCTCGACAACGCCGCCGTCACCCGCAGCGAGGGCATCGTCGCTCTGCGCGGAGCGCGCGAACTAATAGACACTCTGCAGCCCAACGAGTGGGCCGTCGTCACCTCGGCTCCGCGCGCTCTGGCTGAAGCCCGCCTCCGCTTTGCCGGCCTCCCCATTCCCCAGTGCCTCATCGGCAATGAAGACGTGCGCGCAGGCAAGCCCGACCCGGATGGCTATCTCCAGGCCGCCGCTCGGCTCGGTCTCGCGCCGGACGATTGCACCGTGATTGAAGACACGCCCGCTGGCATCCTCGCAGCGCGCGCCGCCCGCATGCCCGTCATCGCGATTGGCACCACGTTCCCAGAAAGTGAACTACTCGGAGCAACGTGGGTGCGCGATTTTACGCAGATCAGCTTCAACCCAGCAGCTAACCACTAACCACTCCTCACTACCCACTGATTTCCAGCGCCGATCGATCCCACTTCGCACAAACCGCCGCAGCCTCATACGTCGACTGCAGAAACTGCATCAACGCCGCATCCGGATCCGCGGCCCTACGCACAGCCTCATACGGCAAAACGAACTCGCCAAATCCTTCACTGAACGAAGCCGCAGCCGGCGCAATCTTGTACTCGCGATACCCCGCGGGCTCCGGATACGCGTAGCTATAAAACATCGCATCCATCCCCGGGCCGCCTGGCCAGAAGCCCGCACTCGACACCTCATGCGAATACGCGTCGCGCACCACGCGATCCGGCAGCCCCGGCATGCTCGCGTGCTCCGGCGCAGTCCGTCCGCTGAACCGCGTGCAGGCCAGGTCCATCGCACCCCAGAACAGGTGCACCAGGCTCACCTTCCCGCGAAACCGCGCGCGAAACTCCGTCATCACCCGCGTGGTCTCGAGCAGCACGCGCCAGAAGCGGTTCGCATATTCCGCGTCATACGATCGGTGCGCCTCGTCCTGGTCCAGCCGCACAGGCTCGGGCACCTCCATCGCATGCGGCCAGATGCGCATCGGCGTGCCCAGCCAATCCAGCCCTTCCATCAATTCCCGATAGAACGCCGCCACCGACATCGGCTCCAGGTCCACCGCGAACGTTTTCGTACCGTCGGACCGCCGTGCCGAAAGAACGTGCTCCACGAAATCAAAATCGATCTCGAGCATCGTCCCGCGCGCGTAGGGCATCGGCCCGGTCGTCACTCCGTGAATCGACGGGTACAGCGTCACGTGCCATGTGTGATTAATCGGCGGCATCAGCGTCATGCGGATCTTGCCGACAATCTGCATCCACATCTGCAGCGTGGTGCACGTTTCGCCCCAAGCCGCCCACGGCAGCTCCGGCCACACTTCGACAGTCGAAAGAGACGCTTGGCGTGAATCAGGGGAAGTCATAGCCGAGTCCTCGTGGAGCTATCTTAACTGCTTCCACGCGGAGGCAACTTCCCCCTCTGTTAACAGCTACGATGCGATGTCGCCCTTGCACCCCGGGTGCCCACACTCGCAGGCAATCTCGGCCGTGTCTTTGCGGTCTTCGCAGAACTTGCTGCAGTACTTCTTGTCGGTCATACACGTACATGCCGCATGCGCACACTTTTTTTGGTCTGCCATCCAACTCTCCTCAATGCCGTTCAGGCATTCGGACTGCTTGGATGCATGCACGACCTCATCCAGATGGAGCGCACGTGCATTTCGGCAATTCTCGCCGAACCAACCCCGCTACGACTTCGACCGCTTCAGCGTCATATCCGTCGCCGGAAACTCCCCGCCGCTCGATTTGACGTTGATCTTCATGTCGTCGCCGCTCACCGTGCCCTCGTGCTGAATCGTCGATCCATTGAAGCTCGTCTCCCAGTAGACCTTCTCCCCGTCCACCTTGCCGTTCGTGATCTCCACCGGATCGCCCATGCCGGTTTCCACGGTGCCGGTCAGCTTGGCGCCATCCTGCTTCAGGTGGAAGGTGATGGTCATATCGTTGCCGCCGGCGTTCATGCTGCCGGTCCATGCGCCCGTAACATCGGCAGGCGCCGCCTGGGCAAACACGGTTGCGGCGCCAATCGCCACAAACAGCACTGCACACAATGCGAGAAGCTTCTTCATGCGTCCGTCTCCAATGAGCTGAATTGTCTCCCAAACAGCGCGGGAAGTTCGAGTTTGCTCTTATAGACGGACGGAGCGCAATGCGGGACTCGCCTGCTTCCCAAAAAGCAAATGGCTCGGAGAACCCGGGCCATCTGCTCACTTTCAGCCGCCTCTACGGAACCGTTGCGTACACCGTCGTCTCCCACTTCGTACCCGCCGTGTTCACCGCGTACACATCAAAGCGGTGGTTCTTCCCCGACGGCACAGGAATCGAGGCATTCAGGCTCAGGCTGGTGGTCTCCGTGTACTTCTTCACTCCATCCACCCACACCTCCATCCGCGCTAGCGTGCCGGTAATGTGCGCCGTCGCCTGCACCTGCACCGGAGAGCTCACCGTGCTTCCGGAAATCGGCGTGCAAATGTGCACATCGTATCCCGGATCCGCAGGACACGATCCGCCGCTCACGGTGGCATAGGAGGTTGACTCGTACTTCGCGCCTGCCGTGTTCACCGCGTAGACATCGAAGCGGTGATATCCGGCGCTCAGGGAAAGCATCGTCGAGAGCTGCGTGCTTGTGGTCTCGGTGTATTCCTTCATACCGTCTACCCACACCTCCATCCGTGCCAGCGTGCCCGGCAGGTCGGCACTGGCCAGCACCTGCGTGGGCGAGGTGACCGTGCTCCCGTTCGCCGGAGTGCAAATGCGCACACCGGCACTCGATGGCGGCGCGCACCCAGTGCCCGTTCCCGATACCGTGATGCTGAAGCTCTTCTTCTGCAGCGTGTTGTCCCAGCCCGTGCCGTAGATCGTCACGTTATGGGTACCGCTCGACAGCGACAGCGACTCGTTCAGGTACGAGTAATGCGAGAACGAGTGCATCAGCTGCTCGAATTGCTTCTGGCCGTCCACCCACACTGCTGCCGTACGCATCGGCGTCGGCCCCGCGGCCGCTATCGAGAAATAAACCGGCGAAGTGGAACTGCTCCCCGTCGGCTGGCACATGGTGATTCCCTCCGCCATTGCTGCGGTATTACAAGGCGGGAAGTAAACCCCGCTGCTCGTATTGCTCAACAGCTCCGTCGAGGTCGGGCCGGCGTTGTTGTTCGATGTAGTCTGCTCCGTCAGCACCAGGTCCGGCTTGCTCGCCTCGGTCGACTTGATCGTCTGCAGATCGCTCCCGGAGTTGTACGAAGTCGAGTAGATGGTCTGTTCAGCACCGAATGTGCCCGAAGAAGATCCTGGCTTGATCACGTAGGTGAACGGCCCCGTAGTCATGCTGGAGCTGCAAGGCGCTTCGGCAAAGGCCAGATCGTTGTAGCCGTTGCCGTCATAGTCTGCGCCTGTCACTGCAACAGGGCAGTTGTTCGTCGGCACAGTCACAAAGCTCAGCGTGCGATTCGCGTTGCCCTCAATCAGCTCGATCTGCGGCAGGTATTTGCTCGTCCCACTGATGCCGTACTGGAAGCGCGATGCCAACAGATCGCTCTTGCCGTCGTCGTTGATATCCACCACGCTGCCGGGGCCGATCATGTCCTCATATCCCTGCGGATCAGTCACCTGGTACGGCGAGCCCAGATTGCCCGCGCCGTCGCCATACCAGACCTGGATGGTCGTCGGGCCATCCGCCGCGAAGGTGTGGGTGATGGCGACGTCGGGCTTGCCGTCCCCATCGAAATCGCCGGTCACCATGCCGAACGAAGTAACGATCACTCCCGAGGTGATCCGCTGCCCCGCCTTGAAGGTCCCGTCCCCATTGCTGATCCACACCTGCAGAATGTCCGGTCCCCCTTGCGTGGTCTCTGCTTCCACAATGTCGGTCTTATTGTCGTGATTCATGTCCGCGGCTACCAGCCACGTCAGCACATCCGTCGTGCCATCGCTGATGATTTTTGCCGCCTGGAACGTGCCATTGCCATTACTCAGGTATGCGACCATCTGCGCGCCCGACGTCCCCTGGGCCACAAAGTCCAGCTTGCCGTCGTTGTTGAAGTCCCCGATGGCGAACTGGCTCGCCGTCACCGGCTGCGGCAGCCGCATCGGCGCGTCATACGTCCCATCGCTATTCGACAGGTACAGTAGCCCGTTCTGCGAGGCGCCGTTCGCCGTATCCGAGGCGACCAGGTCTTCCCGGCCGTCTCCATTGAAATCGCCATGGCCTATCACGCCGCTTATGTCGGAACTGGTATACACCGTGTGCGCTGAAAACGAAGTCTGGGATTGCGCCTCGGCTGTCACCAGCGCAAAACCCGCCGAGAGCACTGCACACAGCAATGCCCTGCGATGAGCAAAAAACAACATAGAATCCGGTCTCCTTGAAGGGAACGAGCACCGGCAGAGCGCACAAAGTTAAGGGAACAGAGAACTTACAGGAGGGCGATTCTAATCCATCGTGTCTATCGGTCTCGCGACCGGAAGGGCCCATTATTGCAGCTACGTAGATGGCCCGAACGGCTGCCGGGTTGCAACGGGAACTAGCTTACGCAACCTGCCACTTGGCCCCGCAGTGCCGCCTGTACACAAGCATCAAACCGTCGTTTCGTCGGGCTCCATAGATTCAGACCGGTTGCGCCCTCCGCTCTTCGCCAGATACAGCGCGCGGTCGGCTGCCTCCACCAGCCGCTGCGCCGCGATCGCCGCCGATCCATCGAATGTCGACACTCCAATGCTGATGGTGACGATTCCCTCCTTCGCGGTCGGGTGATGAAGCCCCAGGTGCCGAATCGCGTCATGCAGTTTCTCGCATGCATGGACCGCCCCCGCGCTGCCCGTCGCCGGCAGGATGGCCGTGAACTCCTCGCCTCCGTAACGCGCCACGATGTCCGTGACACGTGGCAGTGCCCGTCGAAGAGCCTGCGCGATCTGGATCAGGTACTCGTCTCCAACCTGGTGTCCGAGTTCGTCGTTGACCTCCTTGAAGTGGTCCACGTCAATCATGAGCAACGACAGCGGAGTACCCCCACGGCGTGCGGCGGAGAATTCGCGATGGAAAACCTTGTCGAATCCGCGCCGATTGGCAATCCCCGTCAGGCCATCCACCACTGCCAGTCGCTCCAGGAGACGCTTGTCTGCCAAAAGCGTCGCTTCGGCCTCCAGTCCGCGCGTTTGGATCAGCACATTCAATGCTCCGTAGGTCGCGACCGCGAACAGCACAGCACCCAGACCGATATAGAAGTGGGAGCGAATCGCGAACAAGCCCACAGTCACCAGCGCCATGGTCAGAAAGATCGGGCTCCCGCTTCGTATCACCCGGCTCACCCGCGGTGACGAGACCCGCACCGACCGCTCTTTCGATCTCAGCATGAGCGCGCAGAGGATAAGGTAAGGCGCTGAGAGAAACAGATCCAGCCAGACATAGTCGTGCCGGAGAATGATCCGATTGTGAATTGCGGGCAAGAGCGCGTCGATCCAGAGAAAGATCGACAAAACGCGAAAGAATTGAACCTCCTGCGGCTGTTCTGCACCCAGCCAGCGCACCGTGGCGGCAGCCGCGAGAAACAGATCGATCGCGTCGAACAGGTGCATGATCAGAATCGCGTCCGCGGGATTCTGGCTTCCGCTCACAGTGAGGATGGTGAATAGCTGCAGATAGAGAACGGCGCCGATCGCCAAAGAAATCAGCGAATAGGCGATGCGTGCAATCTTGGCTGTGCGCCGGTCGCTCTGCAGCGACACCGCAACGAGCATGGGAACGCTCGACAACATCGAGAAGAAGATCTGAAATCCCGGAACGAAGTTGAATTCAGTCGCGCCGGTAGTCTCCGCCAAAACATCCAGGGTCATGGCAACGGAATGGAGCAGAATCGAGCCGCTGAGGAGCAGCCACAACGCCCTCGCCGGATGTCCGGACTGCTTTGCGGCACGAATCGACACCGCCACGGCGCCCCACTCGGCCAGCACGATGCATACGGTCGAGAGTGCGTCCAGGCGGGACGGAAGGCAGGTTGCGATGATCCCGTGCAAAAGCACGTAAAGCGGCGGGATAGCCCAGATCCAAACCCCCGAGTTCGGTCCCCGTGTACCCTGCAACTTTTCTCCCCCGCCTCCTGCCTGGCCTACTCCCCAGTTAGGCGATGTACTCGCTCACCCCTGCAGCGCCGCAAACCCCTCCCGCACCCGCCGCCACGTAACCTCCAGATCCTCCGGCACCACCCGCGTCTCGCTCACCGTCGTCATGAAGTTCGTATCCCCCACCCAGCGCGGCATGGCATGCAGATGCAGGTGACCTGCTACCCCCGCCCCGGCCGCCTCGCCGAGATTTAACCCAAAATTAAATCCCTGAGGCCGATACACCGCGTCCAGCACCCGCTCCGTCTTCTGCGCCAGATCCATCATTTCGTGGGCCGCGTCCGGCGGCACCTTGGCCAGCCGGTCCAGATGCGCATAGGGCATAACCATCACGTGCCCTGAGATATACGGATAAGCATTCAGGCTTACAAAGCAGTTGCTGCCCCGCACCACAATCCCGCCCGCAGCCTCCGCATCTTCGCGGCTCATCCCGTGCTCAACGGCAAAATCCACGGCAGCAATCAAGTTGCAGAAGACGCAGTTCAGGTCGCCCGGCCAAGCATCCAGCGCCGCGGGCACGCCGCGGCGCGCCCGCCGGTCCGCCCCGGTTATGTAGGTGAATCGCCACGGAGTCCACAGTATTTCCATCTTTTCCCGCCCGTCCGCATCAGTATAGGAGGTCCAGTCTCAAGCCTGAATCGCACTTTCGTCCGCCGGCGAGAACAAACCCGTTACGCCGTGAGAGAGCACGACTTCAGGCGAGCCGGTGCGAGGGCCTGGGCGATCCGGCTTCAGCCGCCGGGGGATGTCTTCGACAACACAGAACACCCCCCAAAAGCTGGATAAACGCCGCGGCAACGTTCTGCGCGGTGTCTTGGATTTGCCTTCCGCTTCGTTGACCATGAATCTGAAGGTTGATACACTTGAAAGCGTAGCTTCCTGCGCGGATTCCAGCAGTGAGCTGCGGCCGCCCTCCAGCCTGCAGTTGCCTGCCGGGTGTTTCCCAAAGGTGACGAATAGATTAGCAACCGGCCAAACCGGTTCCGTCGTCGTCCCTGAGAGAACTCCGCATGTACACGCAGATTCGAAGGGAGTCAGGCCTAACGGTCCCTTCGCACCCGCTGCGCAGAGGCCCCGGCAACCGCAAGATAATCCGGCCCATGGAGTCCTGGAGCAGCAGTGATGGCAGACGTCCTCAATCCCGAAACCGAGAGCACAACCCTGAACACCGAATTGGAAATGCCCACCCTTGAACAGCCTGCGACGGAGCAAGAACAGCCGTTGCACGAATCCACGTCCAACCCCGAGACCGCTGAAGTCAACACTCCCGCGCTGGACGCCGATGCCACAACCGAACCTGTAGCCGCTACAGAGCCCCAAACGGCTCCCGAAGCTGCAGCAGAAGTTCCGGCCCCAGTCGCCACCCCGGTACAAGCCGAGCCCGCAAAGCCCGCTGAAACCGAGCACATGGAGTCGATGGAAGACTTCTCCGCCGCCCTCGAAGCCTTCGAGCGCGAGCAGGCCGCGGAAGCCGCCGCCGTTGAAGCGTACGGCGACAAGGTCGTCACCGGAACGGTCATCAAGCAGACCGAGAAGAACCTGGTGGTCGACGTGGGTCTCAAGTCCGAAGGCCTCGTGCCTTTGGAGCAGGTTGTCGATCACACCGGCGCCGTCAAGTTCAATCCCGGCGACGAGATCGAAGTGGTTATCGAGCGCGAGGAGCCCGAAGGCGGCTATCTCGTCAGCTACGAGAAGGCACAGCGCCTGCGGGTGTGGGATTCGATCGAAAAGGCAGCCAACGACAAGACGCCGGTTATCGGCACCATCGTCAGCCGCGTCAAGGGCGGTCTAACCGTCGACATCGGCATGAAGGCGTTCCTGCCCGGCTCGCAGCTCGAGATCCGGCCGGTCCGCAACCTCGACGGCTATCTCGGCCAGCAGATTGAAGTTCGCGTCATCAAGCTGAACAAGAAGCGTGGCAACGTGGTCGTCTCCCGCAAGGAGATCCTTGAGGAAGAGCAGACCTCCAAGCGCAGCCACACCCTTGAGCAGCTCGGCGAGGGCGCCGTGCTCACCGGCACGGTCAAGAACCTCACCGACTACGGCGCGTTCGTTGACCTCGGCGGCATTGACGGCCTGTTGCACATTACCGACATGAGCTGGGGACGTCTCACCCACCCCCGCGACCTGGTCAACGTCGGCGACGAGATCCAGGTCAAGGTGCTCAAGTTCGATAAAGACAAGCAGCGCGTCTCGCTCGGCTTCAAGCAGCTCACCCCTGACCCGTGGCTCGATGCCTCGGAGCGCTATCCCGTGGGTGCGCACGTCAAGGGCCGCGTCCTGTCGGTAACTGACTACGGCGCGTTCGTTGAGCTCGAGCAGGGCATCGAAGGCCTGGTTCACCTCTCTGAGATGACCTGGTCCAAGCGCCTCAAGCACCCCTCCAAGCTGGTCAAGCCCGGCGATGAGGTCGAGACGGTTGTCCTCAGCGTCAACCCCGCTGACCGCCGCATCTCGCTCGGCATGAAGCAGCTTCTCGAAAACCCCTGGGAGCACCTCACCGAGCGTTACCCGGCCGGAACCGTTGTCGAAGGCCGCGTGCGCAACCTCACCGACTTCGGCGCCTTCATCGAAATCGAGGATGGCATCGACGGCCTCGTCCACGTCTCGAACCTGAGCTGGACCAAGCGCGTCAAGCACCCCTCTGAAGTTGTAAAGAAGGGCGAAAAGGTCAAGGCTGTCGTTCTCGGCGTCGAGCCGCAGAACCGCCGCCTCTCGCTGGGTATCAAGCAGCTCCAGCCCGATGTCTGGGAGAGCTTCTTCGCTACCCATCGCGTCGGCGACGTGGTCCACGGCAAGGTTCTCCGCACCGCTCAGTTCGGCGCTTTCGTCGAAATCGCCGAGGGTGTGGAAGGTCTCTGCCACATCTCCGAGGCGGTGTCGGACGACGGCACACCCGCCAAGATGGACCAAGGCGACGAGCACGACTTCAAGATCATCAAGATCAACGTGGAAGAGAAGAAGGTAGGCCTCAGCCTGCGCTCGACGGCTCACGAAGCCAGCCGCGCGACAGTGGAGCACTACAAGGAGAGCACCCACAAGGCTCCCGTCTCCAGCTCGACCACCACTCTCGGCGATCTCATCAACTGGCGCAAGAACGAGCGGTAAACCGCCACTCGTCCTTGACGGACACGGCAAACGGCCACCCCTCGGGGTGGCCGTTCTGTTTTGGTTTGATACCGCCTTGCAACAACGCTGGCCGCCCCGACAAACCAGTGACGACTGCGTGACAAATGCGGGGTGTGCGCCGAGGTAAGTTCAATCCAGCCGGTCCTTCCTCGCCGGCTGGAGGAACTCCTTGCTGACTTTGTCTCTTTGCCCCCGTTTTCTGGCGATTGCGTTCTCCATCGCCGCAACCCTCGGTCTGCCTGCTTTGCCGGCAATGGCCCAACACTACATGCAAGCCAATCTCAGCTCCGACCAGTCTGCCGTCGCCAGCCACATCGACCCGCATTTGCTGAACCCCTGGGGTCTGGCGCGCGGCGGCGGCAGCGCCTGGTTCGTCGCCGATAATGCCAACGGTCTTGTCTCGATCTATGACAGCCTCGGTGCTTCTCAGCCGTTATCCGTGAGCATCCCCGCGGGTGATCCCACCCAAAACCCAACCGGCGCTCCCACAGGCATTGTCTACAATGGCGGCGCGGGCTTTGAAGTTGCCACCGGCAAGCCGGCTCGTTTGGTGTTTGCCACCGAGGACGGCACCGTCTCTGGCTGGAACCCTGACGTCTCCTTGGGAAAGGCGATCCTCAAGGTCAATACCAAAAGCGCATCCGTCTTCAAAGGCCTTGCCCTCGCCACGTTCCCTGGGACTTCCGGCGCCCTGACGACCTATCTCTATGTCGCCGACTTCCGTCAGGCCCAGGTCCAGGTCTACGACCAATCCTTCCATTCCGCCGTCCTTAGAGTCGGCCAATTTCAGGATCCATCGCTCCCCGTGGGGTATGCACCTTTCAACATCCAGAACATCGGCGGCAACCTTTACGTCACCTATGCCCTGCAGGATTCGGTGAAGCACGACGAACTGGCCGGGGCCGGCAACGGCTATGTCAACGTATTCTCCAGCACTGGCCTCCTTCTGCGTCGCCTCCAGCACGGCTCATGGCTGAATGCTCCCTGGGGCCTGGCCATGGCCTCGGGCGATTTCGGTCTCTACAGCCATGACCTCCTCATCGCCCAGTTCGGATCCGGCAATGTCGCAGCCTACGATCCGGTCACCGGCAACTTCAAAGGGCTGCTCAACTCGACCGCAAACACACCCATCACCATCCCAGGACTCTGGGGTCTCTCCTTCGCCAGCGGCACGGTGTCCGGCTCGTCCTTTTCGCTCTATTTCACCGCCGGCCCGGCGCGCGAAACTCACGGGCTCTTTGGCACCATCCGGCCCTATGACCCAGATAACATCTTCGGAAGCTCGAACTGACCCGAACTGGCGCAAGAACGAGCGGGAGCCCGGGTGCTCCATCCTTGCACAGCAAGTGCGGGAGACCACGAACCGCGCCCGTCCTTGACTGACACGGCAAACGGCCACCCCTCGAGGTGGCCGTTCTGCTTCTACTCCAAATTCTCCAACACGATGTTATTCAGAGCGAAGCGAAGAATCTGCGATTGTTTTTCAGGATATTACTGCCGGCGCATCTTGACCTCGATCTTCAGGGTGCGACCTGGCGCGCCGACAGTCGCCGGGGACGGCCCTCCTTACCACACCCACAAATTGTAGTTATCGTAGTAAACAGTGTTATTCACGCCCTGCGCGGGATAGTTATCTATCTGCTGTTCCACATTCAGCGTCCCATTACCCGAGCTAGCTATCTTCTTCGCGTTATAAGACCACCCAAGATTTTGGAACACGGTCGCTCCGTCCCACGTCATCGTCTTGTAGGTGTAGCACGGAACGCTGTTCGGACACCCGATTCCAGTGACGTTATAAGTCACATACAGCTGAAGGTGGTGCCACTGATTCGGCTGCATGGTGCAACTGCGCGATGTGCTGATCCATCCCTGGCCTCCCCCCATATCCCACACCTTCCATGTGCCGGAGCTGCCGCCGCTCATATCGCACGCCACTGACCCGAAATACTCATACCCATTCGTGTCATAGAGATCCGGGTCGAACTCCAATTGCTGAAAGCCGTTCGAGGGGCTCGGCTTCGGATACATCCACTCATCGAGCAACATGTTCTTCACCGCATCGCAGCCAATACCTGGGCATCCCAGGTGGTTGTAATACATCGTGTTGTAATAAATGCCGCTCGAGTCCGAGTACTCCGCCAGCGATCCGCCGGATAGCGACGGTGATTGTCCTGTCCTCAGATCGCTTGTGCCCCCTGATGTTCCCCCTGCGCATGGCTTCCCGTTGCTCTGGATCATATTAGAAGTACACGGTTGCCAGCTGCCAGCCGAGTCGTTCTGAATATTCGCATACTCTTTCGTGCCCTGTGGCGGCGTGGGCATGGGCGAGGCCACCACATTCACGGTCTGCACCACATACGAGCTATTGTTACCGCCATTATCCCAGGCCGTAACCGTCACCTTGTAAGTCCCTGTCGGCACCGATGCGATAGTTACATCCAGATTCCCGCCCAGCCCTGTGCTGCTGGAGTAGTACGAGGTGTTCCCGAAATACACGCGCCACCCCGATATTCCCTGCGGAGAGGTTGCGTGCGCGGAGATAAGCGCCGGAAGTGTGTAGGTCCCTCCATTCACTGGCTCGTTCCCGGTTATCGTCACCTGCGCTACTACGGGCGTGGCTATAACACAGAGTGAAAGCGCACTGACTCGCACTAACTCGTTAAAAGCTGGCATCAGATACTCCTCGGCCGCTCCAGTTGTGAGAAGCAGCAATGGAGCCGCAGATGAGTATCTCTGCCGTGCGGTTGCTTTGTTGTTCGATCCGTAGCTGCCTGTAACTCGCCTTTAATCGGACTCACGCGCGGCTTTCACATTGTTACCGCTAGCTCCCTGACTCACAATCTGCTGAACCATCGCCGCGGGATTCTCCGGATTCTCCAGCGCCAGTATGTTCTTCATCCGCAGCCGCGCCATCTCCAGCCACCTAGAATCCGTCACAATGTAGAACTGCTCCCTGCGGATCGCCTCGAAAACCTGCTCCGCGACCTTCTCCGCCGGAATGGCATTGGCCAGTACGCTCTGAATTGCCGCCCGCCCGGCCTGCATCTCCGGCGAAAGCGGAACGGGATCATTCTTCAGTTCCTCGGGCCTGTTTCGCTCGCAATTGAAGATACTGGTCCGCACCACGCCCGGGCACAGCACCGACACCTTCACCGGCGCCTTCCGCTGCTCAAGCGCCAGGTAGAGACTCTCTGACAGAGCCACCACCGCATGCTTTGAAGCCGAGTAAGGAGCCGAAAACCCTCCCGCGATCAACCCTGCTGCCGACGCGGTATTAACGATGTGGCATTCCGTGTTCTGCGCCAGCATCAGCGGCGTGAACACCTTCACTCCGTGGATCACGCCCCACAGGTCCACCCCCAGCACCCACTCCCAGTCCTTCCAGGTCGCTTCCCATGGCGAGCCACCCGCCGCCACACCCGCATTGTTGAACAGCAGATGCACGCCGCCAAACTCATCGAAGGCCCGCCGCGCCAGCGCCTCCACCTCCTCCCGTTTCGACACATCCGTCTTCACGCACTGCACTGTCCCGCCCATCGCCTTCAATTCTTCGCCGGCCTTACCCAATGCTTCCGCTTCCACATCCGCGAGCACGACCTTCACTCCAACGCTTACGCACCGCTCGGCCATCGCGCGTCCAATGCCGCTTGCCCCGCCTGTCACCACCGCAACCTTCCCAAAAAATTCCTTCATCCCGCCGTCTCCTCGCTTGTCTCAGGGTTTCTGTCCAGCCTCGCGAGAGTAGCGGATCGCCACCAAAAATACAGCCTGTTTTCTCCGCCTCGCCTGCGCTATTCTGAAAGTGGGGAAGGGCGTGGCAACCCTGCCTGTCTCGTCCGAACCCGCCGCCAAACAGCACCGCCTCCTCAGCCGACCCACCACACACAAGCTCGAAAGTTTGGTGTCCACCATCCCCATGCGTGGTGTGTAATAGCTGCAACCCAAGATTCCCCCCAGCATCTTCATTGCATCGGGAGGTCCGCACCATGTCCAGCCACGCAGTCCCCGCGCCCGCGCGCAATCTCGGCCGCAGCATCCTCGCCCTGCTTGCCGGATTCCTCGTCGCCATCGTGCTCTCGCTCGTCACCGACCTCCTGCTGCACCAATTCGGCTTCTATTCCTCCATCGGCCAGCCCACCACCTCATCGCAACTCGCAGTCGCCACCCTCTACCGCTCCTTCTACGGCATTCTCAGCGCCTGGGTCACCGCGCGCCTGGCCCCCTACAATCCGATGGGCCACGCCCTGGTCGGAGGAGCCATCGGCACCCTCATCGCTCTCGCCGGCGCCATCGGCACCTGGAATCTCAACCTCGGCCCTCACTGGTACCCCATCGCGCTCGTCGTCCTGGCTCTCCCCACCGCCTGGATCGGCGGCAAAATCCGCCTTCTGCAACTCCAGTAGAGAAACCCGGTCCAACCTCAAAACACCCCGCCGATTGTCATCTCCGCTTTGCGCTGTGTTGATCCGGTACCGGTGTTCACGCAACTTTCTCCGTCGCTGACAATCCAGTGACACTCTGCTGACAACAGTTGCACTCACCGCGGACTACGGTTTCCCTGACGCTGCTTCCCGCACCGTCAGGAGGAACAATGCCCCTGCACCTTCGCTCCTGCTTCCCCGCCGCGGCTCTCGCGGCCGTGATGCTCGGACCCCTCGCCCTCCCCGCGATGGCCCAACACTACCTCCAGACCAACCTCACCGCCGACCAGTCCGGCATGGCCGCAAACACCGATCCCAACCTGGTCAACCCCTGGGGCCTCTCGCGCTCCTCCGGCAGCCCCTGGTGGATCTCCGACAACGGCACCGGCCTTAGCACTCTCTACAACGCCTCCGGAGTCGCCCAATCCCTCGTCGTCACCATTCCCACTGGCGACCCCAGCGTGAGCCCCACCGGCACCCCGACCGGCACCGTCTTCTCCGGCGGCTCGAACTTCCTGCTCACCAATGGCAAGCCTGCCTTCTTCATGTTCGTAACTGAAGACGGCACCATCTCAGGCTGGAACCCCAGCCTCACTCCCAACACCGCCGCCGTCCTTGAGGTCAACACCAAAAGCGCATCGGTATTTAAAGGTGCAGCACTCGCCACCGTGACCATGGGCTCGAACTCGATGACAATGCTCTACGTTGCCGACTTCCGTAAGGGCCGCATCCAGGTCTTCGACGAGTCATTCCACCACATATCCTGGATTGAAAACGCCTTCGCCGACGAGGAACACAACGGGATGGGCCATGGCGATGACAACCACGCGCACCTGCCTCGCGGCTACGCGCCCTTCAACGTCCAGAACATCGGCGGCGAAATCTACGTCACCTTCGCCAAGCAGGACGCCCAGAAGCACGACGAAGTCGACGGCCCCGGCCTCGGCTATGTTGCCGTCTTCTCCCCCGGGGGCAAATTCCTCCGTCAACTCGAACACGGCTGGTGGCTTAACGGCCCGTGGGCCCTCGCCATGGCGCCTGGCGACTTCGGCCCCTACAGCCATGACCTCCTCGTCGGCCAGTTCGGCTCCGGCAACATCGCCGTCTACGATCCCGTCACCGGCCGCTTCAAAGGCCTGTTGATGGACAAAACCAACAACCCCATCATGATCGATGGACTCTGGAGCCTCTCCTTCGCGGGTGGCGGAAACAACGGCGTGGCAACAACCCTCTACTTCAGCGCCGGTAGCGACGGCGAAGCCCACGGCCTCTTCGGCACCATCACCCCCGTCGAAAACACCGCCGGCAATTCCAACTAACCTAACCCACCCACAATGAGCAAAAGAAAACGGCCATCCTCAGCGATGGCCGTTTCCTTTTGCGCGGCGCCTTACCCGCCTCCCCGCGCTACCATATTCCTCAACCCAATATGGACGAGCTTCTCGGCGCGATCTTCGGATTCCTCTTCGAGCTCCTGGGCGAATTCCTGTTCGAACTGCTCCTCGCCCTCATCGCCGACGGCCTCTCCCGCCTTCTGCGAAAGTTTTTCGTGAGCACGCATCGCGCCGGCCCGCTGCTGACGATCTTCCTTTTCGCCCTGGCCGGTCTCGCTGCTGGCTTCCTCAGCGTCTGGATCTTCCCTCACCCGCTCGTCCATCCATCACGCTTCCACGGCATCAGCCTCATCCTCAGCCCCCTCGCCATGGGTTGCGTCATGGGCTTCCTCGGCCAGGGCATCCGCCGCCGCGGGCGCCGTCCCGTCGCCATCGAAAGCTTCCGCTATGGATTCACCTTCGCCCTCGCTATGGCCATCGTCCGCTTTCTGTTCGTACACCCCATTCCCGTCCACTAGACCCGCATTGACTTTGTAACTTTGCCACTTTGTAACTCTGTCACTCCGTCCCTCCGATGCAGCGCCCACACAATTCCCAAGGCCAGCAGCACACACACCAGCGCAAACAGAAAAGCGCTCGCATAGCCCCACCAGCCAATCACCGCGCCCGCCGCCGGACCCACCAGGAAAAAGGACACATCCGCAAACCCCGTGAACACGCCCAGCGCGGTCCCGCGCGTCTGTTCCGGCACATTCCGCACCGCCTCCACACCCACCGCGGGAAAGACCAGCGAGAACCCAAAACCCGTAATCGCCGCCGCTACCAGCGCCATCCACGGTCCGCGCGCCTGCCACAGCAAAGCCACGCCCACCGACTCCACCGACAGGCACACAATCGCTACCGGAAACCCGCCCCACCGGCCAATCGCGTGGATGAACAGCAGGCGCGCCACAATAAACGCAGCGCCAAACGTAGTCAGGCACAGCGCCGCCCCGCCCCAATGCCGGCTCACATAGAACAGCGTTACAAACGTCGCCAGCACGCTGTATCCTAGCCCGCCCAGCGCCAGCGCAATCCCATGCGGAGCTACCCGCCCCAGCACGCTCCGGAACGGTAGATGCTCCCCATGCACCACCGGGACCGGCTTCTTGCCCATGGCCATAAATAGGCTCACCGCCAGCACCGCAAGCGTGACAAACCCAATCGCGCTCAGCCCGAGATGATTCTCCAGCAGCACGCCCAGCGGAGCCCCCACCGCCATTGCGCCATACGTGCAGATGCCGTTATACGAAATGACCTTGGCCGTGTGCTCCTGGCCCACCGCCATAATGCCCCACAGCGTCGCGCCCGTCGACCCCAGGCTCTCGCCCACTCCCAGCGCCAGGCGGCTCAGCAACAGGGCGATCATGCTGATCCACGGCAGGTGATCAAGCAGCGCCGCCAGCAGCAGAAACGCTCCTGAAGCCGCGCACATGCTCAGCCCCCAGATCACGCTCACCTTCGCGCCCGATCGGTCCGATATCCTCCCCGCCCACGGCCGACTCAAAAACGTCGCAATGTACTGGATGCTGATCACGAGGCCGGCCAGCGCCGCGCTGAATCCCAGCCGGAAATGCACATACGTCGGCAGAATCGCCAGCGGCAACCCGATCGCCAGGTACACCACAAAGGTGAAATACACGTAGCCGATGATGCGCCGCGAACTCAGTCGCTCCGATGCAGTCGTACTCATGGTCTGTGTTGGATGAAGAGAATCTCCGGCAGGCAACGGCGAAGAATGACGCGGGACTCTCAAGTTTCAGTATATCGTCCAGTTCGTAGCGACGATCTCCCGCGCCTCCCGCCAATGAGTACGTCGCTCCTGATCGCATCAACCGACCTCCAATTTGCCTGCTCTACACGTCCGCAAATGAACATGCGCTTCTATAAGCGGACACCCATCCACGGGAAGAGCAAGGAATTGTGATTGACATCACCGAATTGCCGGTAATGCAGCACGATTGTTGGCGATCAACGTGCATTTCACTCTTCTGAACGCTACAGTCGAAGCCTGTAGCAAGGTGAAGAACATGCGTGCATTCCTGCTGGACGTCCGCTACGCACTCCGCCAGTTGCGAAGATCGCCAGGCTTCACATTCACGGTAGTGCTGATGCTTGCGCTCGGTATCGGAACGAATACCGCGGTCTTCAGCGTGATGAATGCGGTTCTGTTCGAGTTGTTGCCGGTCAGCCGAGGTCAAGGGCTGAGGCACGTGCGAATGGCCAACGGACAGGGATCCGCGGGAAGCAGTTCGAATACCGGGGACAGCAATACAGCCTTCACTGAAGCGACTTTCGAGGCGCTCAGGTCGCGTACCGATGTATTCGAAGAGTTAATTGCGTATGTACCGCTCGCTCTCTCGAAAGTCGCGGTGCGCCACGGAGAGCTTCCTGAGGAGGCTACAGGAGAAGAGGTCAGCGGCAACTTCTTCTCGGGGCTGGGAGCGCGCATCGAGCGCGGCCGCGGATTGACGCTGGCCGACGAAAAGACCCACGCCTCTGTCGTTGTTCTCAATTACGACTTTTGGACCAGGAGCTATGCGCAGGACCCAGAGGTGGTGGGACAGACACTCTACATAAAAGGGGTCCCCATGACGGTGGTGGGTGTGGCGACACACGGCTTCGAAGGCGTGGAACCCCTCGTCGCGACAGATTTCTGGATTCCGTTGCAGAATGTCCCCGCGCTCAATGCCTGGGGGGCGCCCGCGGACGTGTTTACCCTCTACGGTTCGCCGCGGTGGTGGTGCGTGAGGATGATCGCCCGATTGCGCCCCGGAGTGACTTCGATGCAGGCCCAACAGGCGCTCGCCGGTACCTTCGGCGAGGTCGTGCGGCAGGCTGTGGGTCCGGTAGATCCTACGAAATGGAAGCCCCTGTTGGACTTTGTACCCGCGCGCGGCTTAGGCGTTCATAGTGACGAAGCTCACGAGCCGGCGCGGATCATGATGGCTTTGGTCGGGTTGGTGCTCGTGATCGCATGCATCAATGTGGCCATGATGGTGCAGGCTCGCAATTCGGCGCGGCAACAGGAGTTCAGCGTGCGTGTAGCCATTGGCGCCGGCCGTATCAGCATCTTCCGCCAATTATTGTGCGAGAGCCTGCTGCTCGTGAGCTCAGGCGCGGCACTCGGCTGGCTGCTTGCATTCTGGACCACGCGTCTGTTATCGGCCACGCTGCATGCCGGGACAGCATTCGATCCCGATCGGACCGTTCTCATGTTTACGCTGTTACTCTCGACGGTCGCTGCCGTGGGGTTTGGTCTCGTTCCCTTATGGAGTGCGACCCACGCGCCGGTCGCCGGGGTATTGCGCACCACCGCGGCAAACATCACGGCAAATAAAGTCCGCTTGTTCGGCAGTCGCATCTTGCTCACGGGTCAGATCGCCATTTGCCTCGTATTGCTGATGACAGCCAGCCTGCTGCTACGTACGCTGCGGAATTATGCGGCCCAGGATCTTGGAGCGCAGATGGATGGGCTGCTCGTCTTTGGAGTAACTCCGCAGGGGCAAGGAGACACACATGTCTTCTATCGCACATTAATCGACCGACTTCGCCAGGTACCCGGGGTTGAATCCGTTTCTATGGCGCAAATGCGGCCCGGCTCGGGAATGGCCAACAACGACATGGGGTTCGTGCTCGATGGCGTCATCCACAGAGGCGAGATGTTGCGTCATAACAGCGTCGGGTCAGGATTCAATCACACCATGGGCATTCCGCTTGTAGCGGGCCGTGACATCACGGACGCCGATACTGTGAAGAGTTCGCGAGTGGCGCTGGTTAATCAGACCTTCGTGAAGAAATATCTTGGCAACACGAACCCGCTGGGCCATGTGTTGGGATGGGGCAAAGACCGTTCGACAATCGTGGGCGTCGTGGCGGACAGCAAGTACACGTCGGTGGACGAGGAACAGATGCCGATGGCTTTCTATGCGCAGATGCAGGCGAGTTCGCTTGCCGCCATGCACATTGAAGTCCGCACCCGCGGAAGCGCGTTGGCTGTGCTGCCGGAATTGCGCAAAACTGTTGCCGGGCTCTACCCTGACGTTCCGCTCGAGCAGCCAATGACACAACAAGCGCAATTCGAAGAATCGTACGCCCGTCAGAGGATGCTAGCCAGCATGGCTTGCTTTTTCGGTGTACTGGCGGCACTGCTTGTGGCGGCAGGCCTCTTTGGCTTGCATTCCTTCCGTGTGAGCCGGCGCACCGCCGAGATTGGCCTGCGCATCGCCCTGGGCGCAACGCGCCCGCAAATGCTGGCCATGGTTATGCGCGAAAGCCTCTGGGTAATGCTGGCCGGCCTTGCGGTGGGCATCCCGCTCACATTCTTCGCTGCGCGCCCGCTGCAATCGATGCTTTATCAAATGTCCCCACTAGATCCTGCTAGCTTCGCTCTCGCGATTGCAGCAATGATCCTGATCTGTGTCTGCGCGGCGCTTGCGCCCGCTCGCCGCGCGGCTTCCATTGAGCCCATGCAGGCGTTGCGCTCCGAATAGGTACGCACTCGAGCGAACCGCTTGGTTGTCCAGCTCAGACATCCAATCGCCCAGTATCAAATTGAAATACCGGCGTTTCGCTCTCCCCTTCAACGAGCGCATCGCCTTGAGCGCATTGAACACATTGATCAGCGGCGCGTCATCTGCCCCTTTTCTGGACTATCATCACACCAAGCGTCATATTCATCATGCGCCGACATCTTCTTGAAGTGCTGCTTCTCGCCCTGCTGGTTCGGCCGTTGCTTGCGACTCCATTGGCCGCACAGACCGCACCAGCCGGCACCCCGCACGATCAGAACCCACAGGGCGATACGGCAATTCCCACCTTCCGTATCGTCACCCGCGAAGTCCTCGTCGATGTCATCGCCCTTGATCGACACAACAAGCCCGTCCTCGATCTCAAGCCGGACGAACTCGAGGTATCGGAAAGCACCCAACTCGAGCCGAACAAAAAGCACTCGCGCTTCTCCCGCGCGTCAACGGCACAGCGCTCGCTCGACCCGATCACCAGCCTCTCCCTGTTCGACCCGAATAATCCGGCCTCCGCGCAACGCGATACGCCTACCGGCTTTCGCATCCTGGCAAGCTGTCTTGAGCGCTCCACCGTTCACTATCTGCTCGCCATCCATCCCGGCCCCTCAGGTTCAACAAGCGGCTACCACCAGATCACGATCACCTCACGGCGCCCCGACACAAGGCTCTTCTATCGCCACCACTACTACGTCGGCCTCGCCGCATCGGCATCAGAAGCCCCAGCATTGAAGCAACAGAATGTCGACGCGCTCCTCCAGCAGTCGGCCTGCTACTACCCCGTCGCTCCGCTCTCTATCTCGCTTCATGCGCGCTTGATCGATACAGGTCGAACCGATGTGGTCCGCTACCTGGTTTCTGTCGATGCAAACTCGCTCGCCTTCCTCACTCTTGACAGCAATGGCACAGCAAGAACCTCCGCAGGACTCCAACGCAGCGTCGCGGTCGACTATGGCGCCTGCAACTTCGACGCAGACGGAAAACCTGCCAGCTACTTCCACGCGCCTCTTGAGCAGGTCCTCACCTCCGCCGACTACGCGCGGGCCCTCGATCGCGGATTCCCTCACATCCTCGAGTTCCCCGCATCATCACACATCGCACTCACGCGGATCGTTGCGCGCGATCGCGCCACCGGCAACATGGGCGCCGCCGATCTGACGCTGCCGCAACCCCAGCAACGGCCGGCTTCGCAAGCCGCGCCAGTCGCGACCAGCCAAACGAAAGACCGGCAACCGCGGGAGACATCCGGGGGCAGGGACGGCCAGAAAGCTCCTCCCGTTTGGGATCAGCCGGCTCGGGGCACTATCGGCTCCTTCGGGTCCATCGTTCCCGCAGCCCATTCGTTCTGCGGCGATGTCTACGAACTCGCGCGCCCCTCCGACCGCCTGCCTGATTTCCGCGCTCTCGATCCAATCGGCGCCATCTACACCCCGTCCCTCGACGTTCCCAACCAGTTCTTTCAAAACACAAGCGGCATTCCGGGCGTGACGCCGCGCACCAACCTCTTCGGCATCGACTATCACGCCTCTTTCTGGATTACGACTCCAGGTGAATACCGCTTCCACATGGCATCCGACGATGGAGCCCTGCTTGAAATCGATGACAAACAGATCATCGACATCGATGGATTACATGAAATGAGCGAAGGGTCCGCATCCGTTCGTCTCGAACAAGGCCAGCACACCGTCCACGTGCCCTACTATCAGGGCGCGGTGGTTTCCGTTGCGCTCCAGCTATGGATAAAACCGCCCGGCGCGAGCAACTGGGCCCTGTTCGACCTCAGGGATTACAGCCCTCCAGCGGTGACCGAAAGTCGAACCCGCTGATAGGTCAATCCAGCACAGCCCCAACAGGCCGTTGTCGCACGACCGGTTCCCGTTGAGTTTGCAGAAGTATCCGGAAAATCACTCCGTGCGTAATCAGCAGCAGCGGCACAATCAACGTCGGAAGGAAGAACGTTGCCCCCAACTGTCCCGCCAGCATCCCACCACGACCCGCTTGATAGAAAGCGCTGAGCAGATCGGCCAATCCCACGAAGTTGAAAACCCATGTTGCGGCAATGCCAGCGGCACCAGGCAGCAGCAACAGCGACACCAGCGCAAGCGTCGCCGCGACAATGTCCCCATAAGCTGCCCAATGCGCAAAGCCAGATGGCAGATCGGCTGACACCACGCCCGGAACAAGGAACGACAGTCCGATATAACGGAAGCTATGCAGCATAAGAAGAGGCCGCAAGGCCTCCTCGCGCGACCGGACGCGCAGTTCCGGCCAGATATAGCGACGAGTGACGATCCCCCACGCGACGAGGCTGAATGCGATGCTCACGAAAAACAAAATCATCTGTTGTGGCACGACGGTCCTCCTTCTGTAAAAGTTCACGCTGGTGACTGGCGGCCAACGCCAGGCTCATAGATCTAAAGAGTGCGATCGTACTCTTTGCGACGCAAAAAAATTAACGGTCCGAGAAGCACTTCAAAAACATCTTCCTCGCCGCCGCCAGCCTTTGCTCCCGCATCTCAGCATCCGTTGTAACCCGCACCATCATCAGAACACCCGCCATACTCGAAAACAGCAATCCGCAGTTCTCCATCCTCTCCTGCTGAGTGCGTCCCGGCATGAACGGCGATAGACGTTCCCGATATTCCGCCAGGAGCGCCTCAACCCTGCGTCGTACAGCTACCGGCTTTCGCGCCAGTTCCGGTCCAAGAGCCGCACGCACGCAACCGGACCCCGGCGAATTGGCATGGGCTACGCTTAAATAGCGATCGATGATCGCCCGCAAGCCCTGGCCCTCAGGCGCTGACTTCGCAGCCTCCTCCATGCCGCGTCCTGTCTCGTCCAGCGCTCGCGCCACCGCCTCGACAAACAGGTCGTCCTTGCTCTTGAAATGCCGGTAGAACCCGCCTTTCTGCAGGCCCACCTTCTTCATCACCGTTCCAATACCGCTGGTGTCCCCGCCACGCTCACGAAAAGAGCGCGCCGCCACTGACAAAATCTTCTCGTGATTCTTCGCTTTGTGTTCCAGCGAATACCGCATTGCCAAAGAGTACGCACGAACTCCTTCGCCGTCAAGCTCAGATCGTCATGGCATCCACTCGAAACACAAATTTACGAGCACGGGATTCAGCCATCTTTGTGGAAGCCATAGAAGGAACTCATCCGCACCTTAGAGAAGCCTCGCTTCAGGCCACCCACCCGATCAAGCAGCCTTCGCCTCTTGAATAACTCGCGCCTCTAATTCTGCTGCGGCCCCGCCTGCATCCAATGTTGCCCCGGCACTGCGTTCGACGTCCGCAGTCTCCGCGACGATCTCTTGAGATACGGCTGCCATATCCCCAGCATGTACTCCGCCTTCGAAAGCCAGCTCGCTTCCTCCACCGGCGTTCTGTTCTGCCGGTCCAGATCTGCAATGAAAAACGTCGCCACTTCCTCAGCCTGCTTTAAAGCCATATCAAGCGAGTTGACTTCGCCCACGGCAACCTGCGCCTTGAGAGACTTAATCAGCGCGATCTGCGCCAACACACGAGCCCGGAAAGCCGCAACCCGCTCCTTGTCATGGATCATGATGGGGGCAGCTTAACATCCGCAACAATGCAGAGCGATGCAATTTCCCCTCCTCTCCTAGTGCATAACCTGATCCCATTCCTTGCATAACCATCTGCCGCATTCCTTTGGTAACGGTAGCAAAGTAATCGCAGAAAACCAGGCCAGCACAGCTCGGCATCCTCTCGACATTCCTTCCTCGCAACAAACACCATTCCGCCCAATCAGAGCACCGTGATAAGGTGGCCCGCAGCGGATCCTTTCACGAAAGAGGCACGAATGCAGAGACGCACCTTCGTCCAAATGGCAGCCGGCGCAACCGTACTCGCGGCCCTCAAGCCCTTCGCCGGCGCTCAGGACACGAAACGCCCCACGCCCTATCCCGATCCCGCCATCGAAGTCGTCGATCCCCGCTTCGCCAAGTACCAAATCCTCAGCGCAGCGGTGGAGCGCCTCTACACCGGCGCACGCTGGGCCGAAGGCCCCGTTTGGTTCGGCGATGGCCGCTATCTCCTCTTCAGCGACATCCCCAACAACCGCATGCTGCGCTGGCTCGAGGACACCGGCGAAGTCACCGTCTTCCGCAGTCCCTCCAATTACAGCAACGGAAACTGCCGCGACCGCGAAGGCCGCCTCATCACCTGCGAGCACGACTCTCGCCGCGTCACGCGCACTGAACACGACGGCTCCATCACCGTGCTCATGGATGGCTTTGAAGGCAAGAAGCTCAACGCGCCCAACGACGTCATCGTCCACTCCGACGGCGGCATCTGGTTCACTGATCCCGGCTACGGCATCATGTCGAATTACGAAGGCCACAAAGCCGCCTTCGAGCTCCCTGCCAACGTCTACCGCATCGACCCCAAGACGCGCGTCGCCACCGTCGTCGCCACCGATCTCACCAAGCCCAACGGCCTCTGCTTCTCTCCCGACGAGAAACTGCTCTACCTCGTCGATACCGGCACTCCCAAGCACAAAGGCGACCCGTCGCCCATCCGTGTCTACGATGTTGTCGATGGAGTGAAGCTCGCCAACGGTCGCATGTTCGCGAATATGGCGCCGGGCTCTTCCGATGGCATCCGCTGCGACGTCGACGGCAACATCTGGTCAGCCGCCGGATGGGCCGGAGACGGCTTTAATGGCGTCCACGTCTTCGCCCCTGACGGCACCCTCATGGGCAAAATCCACCTACCGGAAACCTGCGCCAACCTCTGCTTCGGCGGTGCCAAGCGCGATCGCCTCTTCATGACCGCCAGCCAGTCCCTCTACTCCCTCTATGTAGGAACAGAAGGCCTCAAACTGTCTTGATGCAGGAGAGGCGCTTCACTGGCCAACCCTCCCGCCAATGTCGCGCATCTTACTTAGCGGGGAAATCTCCCGCGGGGGCGGGAGGACTCTTGGGGAGAAAACGAGCGTGGCTCTGTGCCGGATCTTACCGATATAGTCACTCTACTTACCAGAATCAGGAACATCGGCAGGCCAAAGAACCTTGTAACCATGCAGAACCGTCCCATCATTCCCGGCCAGAAGGTGCAGATTGAAGGCGTCGGCGAGATCTGCGTGGTGCTCCGCGTCGATCACCTGCGGCACCTCGCCGATCTCCTCCGCCTGGGCACCCTGCGTAAGGTGGAGACAGGCATTCCGCTGGCTCTCCTCACACCCGCGGATGACTTGCAGCAGATGGAAGACGATCTCATGATTTCCGCCTGAGCGGATTGCCTGGGGAAGAGAAGGCGCGGCTGGGGCCGCGCCTTCTCTTTGCGCAGAACCCTCGGGTTGTCCCCAGTGGACACCCCTCCTCGGCTCCGTTAAACTGTTCTCATATCGTCCTACGATAGATAAGCTTAGAACTTCGAGGTCCCAGCTGCAGTTATGCTGCGCTCCTACACTTTTTCCCTGTCGTCTGCCGCTCAAGCGGTGCTACTTGTTTCAGCCGTCCGGCAAACACTCGTTCCCGCGAGCAAGCGAGGGAACGCATGACCATCATTCCCGATATGCGCGAACGCGTTCATGTAAAAGGGCGGCGAGGCCTTTTCATCGTGGTGTCCATCGAAGAGCACACCGCCCATGTGATGGCCCTGGAGGGTGCGCCGCGGGTCGTCGCAGTGCCCTTGAATGAGATTGAGTTGGCCGACAGAATGGATCCGCGGCCACACAAAGACGAGCAGGGCTCCATATAACGGCGCCGGGGCGGGCAACTATGCCGGAATCAGCAGCGTCATAGGTCCGGGCTCACAGAAAACATACGATTATTGAAGTTCGCGCTCAAAGAGTGTGACGGATACGCCGTGCCCCTTCTTTTCGTTCGGGCACCCGGCGGTTTCGGCGGAATACTCGCGGCACGCACACATTCGGAAGTGGTGTTGGTGCACGTGGGAGTCGAATGCAAGAGGGAACGCGCATGTTGCAGCGCTCTCTGATGCGTCAGCGCATGCGCTTACGCCAAAGAATTTCGTCTCGAGCCACCAGGCCGGCCGCTACGCGGCTTTCGTCTGCTCCGATCGCGCACTCCGCGCACGCAGCAAACGCAATTCTCCGCACACCACGCAATTCCACGGGTAC
The DNA here is from genome assembly GCF_025264625.1 of Occallatibacter riparius. NCBI lineage: Bacteria > Pseudomonadati > Acidobacteriota > Terriglobia > Terriglobales > Acidobacteriaceae > Occallatibacter > Occallatibacter riparius. The sequence continues at coordinate 2,692,077 of NZ_CP093313.1, read as the reverse complement.
AGGCCGAACCAGGGCAACACGACCCTCTGGAGCAAGCCCCTGCGAGACACTCGAAATACCTCAAGGGAACCGCACACTTTGCACTGCATTTGGATAGACACCAACCTGTTTAGCTGGATGCTGGTCTTGCCACCCAGGGTTGCTCCGCGGTGCGAAATAGACCGCCTCCCCGCAGGGGGAGTGCCAGGCAACCGCGCCAGCTACAAAGCACTCTTACGGGCAGGCCGAAGTGTGAACCCTTGTTGTCATGCCGAAGTGCTTCGCGATACCATGCGGCGCGTGGAGCAAACGGCAGGCATGAGTCCGGACCATCCTGACATGCGGGAACTAAAGCGCATCTTGCTCGAGAAAATCCGCGCAATTGAAATCGGAAACACTCGAGCGTCCGGCCTCCCGAACGACCGCAATCCCTCCGATTCGTCGAAGGGATGAAATCACAACCTAGGGATGTCACGGGTAGATACTGACCGTCCGGTGGCCCTACACTGACGACCAACACTCCGCGACATGGAATGCACGAGTCGGCTAGAAACCGGCCTTGACTGTTATTCAACGCGGAAGAAGGACCGAACATGTGCATGAATCCGAAATTGAGTGACCGCCTTTACGTGAAGGGCCGCCGAGGTCTTTTCGTCGTGGTCTCGGTCGAGGATGGAACTGCCCACGTGATGGCCCTTGATGGGGCGCCGCGGGTGATTAAGGTGCGCCTGGATGAAGTCGAACCAGAGCCTGACATGGAAGCCCGGTCGCAAAAAGACGAACAGGGTTCGATCTAGCAAAACCTTTCGAATATTTGTTTTGGATCGTATTGCGACGTAAGCATAGAATCTGTGTGAGAAACTTGGGCCTCGTTTTATACGCGCTCCCCTATGTATTCTGCTCAGGCCGTTGCACAAACACTTCGCGACATCATCAAGACCCTCGAGCAAAACACGGATCTGCACCCCGAAGATCCCAGCGTGCTCGAGTTGAAGCGCATCCTCCACACCAGAATCTCCGCGCTCGAAATTGAGAACATACAAGCGCAGCCCCCCACCCCGTCCGCATATCCAGCCGGCGGCCCTCTGGACTCAAATTAGCGCAGAGCCGCAGGGCGACGGTCCTGAGGCGGAGTACAGTTTTGTTCCGGCCAGCGTATCGGCGCGGACACGGCAACTATGTGTTGCGGTGAGCGGGTTCCAGGCCGGCGGCGTCGAAGATATCGCCCCGCAGCTTTCCGCCGTCGAGCCAGCCGCAAAATACCCCGGCTTCGTCAATGCCGAGGATAACCATCGTGGGACCACCTGACTTCAATCGCACGCAAGTTCCCGGGGTGAGCGTTATTGTGTTCGAGCCCATCAATCTTCTCGATTCAGAGATGAAGTGAAGTTAGCACTTCCAAGCGTTGCCCTCCGTGACATAGCGCACTCCCACTGCTGGGAGCAGATACCTGGGGTTCCCCCGAGTGGTTATCTGCCCTTGCGATTGCGTAGATTCGCTCTACTCCCGCGCCGTCAGCGATAGGCCACTGAGCCCGGAGACAAGGGAGCATTTCAGGGGGCCTTCAATGGAAGTTCCACGGCTTTGCGACCGGGTGCGTGTCCGCGGGGAAAGAGACGAGGTCTTCCTCGTCATCAAGGTCGATGAAGAATTTCGGACGGTAGATCTGATTTCAGCGGCTGGACGCGCGATCGCGTTAGACGCAGTGCCATTTTCCGATATTGAGCGCTCACGCGGCGCGGAGACCTAAGACCGGGGCACTCCTCGGCAGAGTGCGATTCGTCACAGCTAATAGCATCCGGTCTGGTGTCCACTGAGAGCGTGACTTCCCCCTCTGAAAATTCAATGGATACCCCCCGTCTAAGCGAACGTGTGCGCGTTCGCGGACAACAAGACAAAGCATTCATCGTCATCAAGGTCGATGAGGAAGCGCGCACCGTAGATCTTGTTCCAGCATCCGGCGCTGCGCTGCAACTCAACGACGTCCCATTTTCCGACCTGCAGCGGAAGAGTACGACACAATGATTCAGAGCAGCCACCTGGTCGCCGAGTTGGGGCGAGCTGCCATGCATGCTATTCCATGAATGCAATGTAAGTTGCTCGAGTGACATAACTTAGGAACAAACCTCGGGTTATGCCTAGTTGGACCCGCCCCTCGCCCGGAGTAGGCTCAAACCATGATGCAGCGCCTGGAAGGCATCCGCTACAGCTAGCAAACTGAAGACCTCGAAATCGGACTACTTGCTTAAACCGCCTGTCAGGGATCGAACCACCGTAGGGGTTTTATGACGGAGCAGGCGGTACGTGTCCTCGTCGTCGATGACGAGCCGAATATCACATCAACTCTGGCAATGATTCTGAACATGCAGGGTTTCGAAACCGCGTCGGCCCTCTCGGGCGTGGAGGCGGTCGCACTGGCGCGTACATTCCGTCCCCACGTCGCTCTGCTTGATGTGCACCTGGGCGATATCACGGGCATCGAAGTAGCGCTGGCCATTCTCGAGACAATGCCCGGCTGTCAGATTGTTTTGATCACCGGGCTATTGGCGACTCATCGAATTCTGGATCAGGCAAAGACGGACGGCCTTCGTTTTGAGCTGCTCATCAAGCCTGTACAGCCGCCCCATTTATTGGAAATCCTGAAGCAGATGGCCGCCGCCTAGGCGAGGACATGCGCAGGCGCACCGACCATAGGTGATCTATCTGTGGTCTTTCATGGTTTGCGCGAGGCGTCCATGGTAATGACCGTCGCGTTATGCGTTCTCCGCCAGGGCCGCCGCCTGGCCGAGCATTACCAAGCATAGAAATCAAGTCTCGATGCGACGTACTCTGAAGAAGCCTAATCGCAACAATCTCTCTAACTCAGAGGGGGAGAGCTGCGGCTTGTGTAGCGGTGTTCCGCAGAATCTGCCAGTAAGTTCCTCAGTGTCGCGGCGTCTATCGCGAGTCAAGTTGATCCAGGGCAACGACTGCTACCGACATCCGTGCAATTCTGAACATCCAGCATATTTGCGTCTTTCGAGCGGCACCGAAGCACGGGCGCTTCCAATGATCTGAGCGAGCCGAGTTCAGCGCAGAGCCACTTCCACAAGTCGGAAGTAGTTCTCAGGACCCGTATTTCTCAGAATTCGCTCCAAAACTGAGAGCGAAGCATTGGATGATCTATGAGCATATGTTTGATTTGTAACGACGAAGGCGTCAGGTTCTCCTGTGAACTATTGCTGAAAGGCGCCGGATACCAAGTAATTTCTGCTAGTTCCGAACTCGTGCGAGTGGAAGAGATGCCGGATGAGGTGCAACTCGTGATCGTCGGCCCTACCGTCGAGACAAACGCAGCGTTGAGGTTAATTTCTGCAAGCAAGCAGACTCGCCCAGATGTTCGAATAATGCGCGTGACGTGGCGACGTGAATGGGAACGGGTCGGCTCCGAAGTTTCCTGCTTCTCTGAAGATGGCCCCGAACAGTTCCTGCTCCGGGTGGCAAATATGCTTGATTCGCCCGCCACTGGTGGTCTCGCTTGAAGCAGGTCCGCGGCGGTCTAGACCGCGGGCTGAGCAGTGTGCTTTCTCACCATAAGCGGCATGAGCCGGACTAGTCCTTATCCGTAACCACAACATCTTCCGATTTAAGAACCTCATCGATGGCGCGAAGGAGCTTATCGCTCCGCGCGATCTTGGCTAGGCTTGAGGCAATGGCGCCGTGGGCACTGGCGATGCTGGTGCGGCTCGATTCGACGGCTGTTTGGCTTTCAAGAATAAGCCGGCGGGAGATCACGAGCGGGTCTGTCATCGTTGCGATCTCCGCGTGCTGTCGATGCACATTCCCAAGCTTGTCACGGTTCGGTTCGTTTGTGACCTCGTGGAAATGCTAGCTAAGGGACGGCCCGCGAGGATGCCCCGGTCACGATCTGCGCAATTGGCGGGCTCAGGCGCGCTTGGCGGAAGAGCGCCTGAGCCCGGCGGCGTGTGCAACTTCTATAGACAAGTTAAGGCTTGCTCTATCTATGTTGTTGGATCGCCCTCTTCATTCTCCTCGTTCAATCTCAACACCAGCTCAAGACCCGAGACGGGCAAAACCATGCGTTGGAGCTCTCCGCGGTCGACCCAGCGGCACAACGCCATGCTGCCGTTGATTTCAAGAATCTCCATCACAGGACCACCAGACTTGAGCCGCGCGAACCCGCCGACCCTGAGCCCATCTTGCATCCCCACCCCCGTTTGGTCGCAGCGAGACACCGCGCTAAGAGAGATTACGGCCTGATGCGAGATTCAAACGACTGGGGCTTTCCCTAGGCTCGCCTGCTCAGACGGCGATAGAGCGAACACTAGGGAAGCTCCTAGTTGTTCTGGCCCGTGCGAACCAGCTAGCTTGCCTTTATTCCCTGGTCGAAACACATTCCTCCCCCGGTCGACTCAACTACCTCCCCCGGTCGACACACGAAGATTCCATCAAAGACGACTCGACCGGCCCACAGGCCCGGGCCAGCGTCTCGGGCGAAATTAGTACAGGCGCGGAGCAGTTATCCGCGCCCTTTTTCTTCCGCCACCTCTTTATCTCTTGCGCCGTATCCATGAATACCGCATTCGCGGGTGTCGGCTCAGGATGCCTTCCGGTCTAACGCGTCGCTGGGTTCGTCTGTCTGGGTTGCGCGCCGCTGACGGAAGAAGCCCTCATGGTCGCACAGGTCGCAGCGCCACGGATAAAAGCCGAGCAGCGGCAGCACGCGCTTGCGCAGCAAGCCTCTGCGGGACATCCTTTTCAAAAGCGTCGAGCCGCATTTGCGGCAAGTCATGGCGTTCGGTCGGGGACTTTGCACGGTTTTATTCTGGACACTGCCCATGGTGTTTTGTTGCGTCTGCTGCCGTGGCGATGCCTGGCGCGATCTACATCTGCTGCCATCCCAACGCCGGACAGCATCAGGTCTGAGACGGTGGCCTTGGGGTGGAGTTCGTCGGCAGTTTGCGTAGCTTTCTCTGCGCCGTTGCAAGAGCGATCTCAGCGGATCGATCGGGCACGCTCACCGCCCTCTGCCGGTAGAGCCCCTGATAATCGCAAAATTCGCAGCGCCATGGATAGAGGCCAAGGCGCGGGAGCACCTTCTCGCGGAAAAAGCCCTTGCGCGGGATTCGTTGCAGATACCTGGCGCCACACTTACGGCAGACCATGGGAAGAGACCTCCGCTGGGGCATGATGGGGGAGGGCTCTGCACAGATAATACCCTTCCGAAAGGCCTTTGAGCCTCAAGACTTCCAAAATCGCAATCGCCTTGCTGAGAGCACCTGTGATTTGGCTCACATAAGGTTAGAGTGCGCCTTACCGCGTTCGTGTTATTGCGGCCCAAGGCACTCCCCAATTTAGATGGACGCGTCCCGAAAATTGGGACCGAGCGTCTCGCGCCAATGTTCTCGGGGGAGAGCACGGCGCGGGCGCCGCTCACCAAACCAAACGCATTGGGCGCGCCAATCCGGTCGCGCCTTCTTTTTCCCCCCGGCCGCCACAGGCGACTCTCCCACCTTGCCACTCCGCCACTCCGCCACCCCACTAAAATGAAGAAGTGCCTGCCGGCTTCCACATCGAGAACTTCGGCTGCCGCGCCGCCCGCGCAGACGGCGAAGCCATCGCCGACACCCTCACCCGCTCCGGCCTGACCCCCACCCCCCCTCCCCAGGCTGAAGTCGTCGTAGTCAACACCTGCAGCGTCACCGCCGAAGCCGACCGTGAAGCCCGCGCCTGGATCCGCCGCGCCCACCGCCTCAATCCCGAAGCCCGCATCGTCGTCACCGGCTGCTACGCCCAGCGCGCCCCCCAGGAGCTGGCCAGCCTTCCCGGCGTCGCCGCCGTCATCGGCAACAGCCACAAAGCTTTAGCACCTCAAATCGTTACCAGTCTGGCCTCCGCCGCACCCCAGCCCATCAGCGACCTCGTCCCCCTTCACACCCTCGCCGGCCCCGCCATCTACGCTGACGACCGCTTCGCCCACTCCTTCCTCGAAGAAACCCAGATCCTTCCCGGCGCACAAACCCGCCCCAACCTCAAGATCCAGGAGGGCTGCGGCAACCGCTGCACCTTCTGCGTAATCCCCCAGACCCGCGGCAACTCCCGCAGCCTGCCGGAAGAAAAAGTCCTCGCTCAGGTCCGCGGATTCGTCGACGCCGGCGGCAACGAGCTCGTCCTCTCCGGAATCAACCTCGGCCGCTGGGGCCGCGACCTCCCCGAATCCTCATGCTCCTCGCTCGCGCAGCTGGTCCGCCGCATCTTCGCCGAGACCCCCCTCCCCCGCCTCCGCCTAAGCTCCATCGAGCCCATGGACTGGGACCATGACCTCATCACCCTCATGCGGGAGTTTGGCGGTGCTCGCCTCGCCCGTCACGCCCACCTGCCCCTGCAGTCCGGGTCAGACTCCGTCCTCCGCCGCATGCATCGCCGCTACCGCCCCTGGCACTACGTCGAAAAGGTTCAAGCCCTTCGCGAAGCCGCCGGACCTGCCCTCACTCTTGGCGCCGATGTCATGGTCGGCTTCCCCGGTGAAACCGACCGAGAGTTCCAGGAAACATACGACTTCATCCGTCAGCTCCCCTTCGGCTATCTCCATCTGTTCCCGTTCTCGCCCCGCCCCGGCACCCGCGGCTGGGACCTTCACCGCCAGTCCCCCGTTCCCGCCTCCGCAGTTGACGAACGCATGGCCGCCCTGCGCCAGCTCGGCCACCAAAAATCCGAAAAACATCGCGCCACCTTCATCGGTTGCACCCTCCCCTGCATCACACTCAACACACCGGATGCGCTCCGGCAAAAGAACGGCACTAGCCTATTGAGCGAGAACTTCCTGCCGATTGAGTTAGAGGGAACGCTGCCGTCTAATTCGCTGATCAGCGCGCGGATCACAGAAATCAAGCCCGGTGGAGTACTCAAAGCTGAACTCGTGTGTGACTCGCGTCACTGACGTTGGCTATGTCTTTCAGCCAACATACGAGCATCAGTTTTATTCGGGCCAAGCCTTTGCAGCCCTCTATTCATGCGGCTTTTATCAATGGTTTCAGGTAAATGGCTTTAGCTTAACTTTACTTGACACGCAACTAAAACAGGCGCAAAGTGAACTAATCTGGTGCGTGGGAATGCGGAATTCTACGGGGCCCCAGGACATTATTCAAGTACGCCATCTTACCGCTTCCCAGGTTCGACCTTAATCCCCCTAGCTAACCTCACAGATAGATTTTGAGGTAGAGCCAATGGTCGTCAGGACGCATAGCAACGGTCGCGACAACTTCGGTCTCCGCGTAGGCGCAGCCAATGCGCGGCGCTACTTCCCCCGCACCATAAATGCGGTGGAGCTGAGACTCGACGATCTGCATATCCGGTGTCACTTGCCAGAGACGTTTTGGAACGGGCAGCCGGAGATCTTCGACCCGCGGCTTTGCGAATGGCTTAAGTTCAAAGTTCTGCGGGAACGACGCAACGGCGAACCGATCCCGCTGCAGATGGTGCAATCAGGCACGAACAGCTTCACGCTGAAACCCAGCTCGGCGCCGCATCGGCAGCCCCACCGGACAATTCCGGTGGCCTGAAGCGAACCAGAACGCAGCCGGACGCCGGGCCGGCCGAAACATCAAGCAAGTTGAACGAACACCGCACAACGGGTGCAGCCACCCCCTAAATCAGCCAGGCTGCCCCGGGGCCTAGTCCCAAGGAGATGGCAATGAAGTCAACACGTGTACCAAATGAAATGGAGTCAAGGGCGGCTGAGGCCCTGGACGCGCTTCTGCACTCGGTCTCATCGATCAAAACGCGCGATATCAAATTCCAGCCCGCCCACCGCAAGACCGACATCCTTGCCGACATCAACGTGTTCGGCAAGAACCACAAGCTGGTTTGCAGCGTAGCTGACGGCCAGCCGGACGGCGTGAAGAAGGCTCTCGACAAGCTGCGCACCAGCGCGGACAGTAAGAAGGGCGACGCCACTCCCGTCCTGATTACCTCGCACCTGTCGGCGCAGGACCGCGCCATGTGCGAAGAGCGCCGCGTGGGATTCCTCGATCTCGAAGGCAACGCCCGCCTCGTGGTCGACGAGATCTTCATCGGCAAGCGCTCCGTGGGCAGCGCTGCGCCAGCCCACCATCGCTCGGCCACAAGCCTTCCTGCCTAGGTTCTCCTTTTCCTGCCTGCGCCCCGGGATTGCCGGGGCGCAACCGCAAGCAAACCAATGCTATACTCAGGGTGCGTCCCGTAAGACAGCGGCTATTCGGACCATCCAGGTCACACCCGCCGCGCGGACCCTTTGGAGGAGTACCATCGCTTTCGACAAACGAGCAGCCAAGTCCTTTATTCGCATCAATGACCGTATCCGCGCGCGCGAAGTCCGCGTAATCGACGAAAACGGCGAACAGCTCGGCATCCTGGCTCCCTTTGAGGCGCTGAAAATTGCCCGTGAGCGCGGCCTGGACCTGGTGGAAGTCTCCCCCAACGCAGTGCCCCCCGTCTGCCGCATCCAGGACTATGGCCGCTTCCTCTACGAGAAGGAAAAGAGCGAGCGCGCCGCCCGCAAAAAGCAGAAGGTCATCACCATTAAGGAAGTGAAGTTCTCGGTCACGGTGGATGAGCACGACTACCAGACCAAGAAGAACCAGGCTGTTCGCTTCCTGCACGAGGGCGACAAGGTGAAGGCCAGCCTTCGCTTCCGTGGCCGCCAGATGGCGCACCGCGAGCTCGGCTACGCCATCATCAACCGCCTCATCCAGGACATCGGCGAAGCCGGCGTGGTCGAATTCATGCCGCGCATGGAAGGCACCATCCTGCACGCCATCGTGGCTCCCAGCAAGAAGCAGGAACAGCAGCCACCCAAGCCCAAGCCGCCCGCGCCTCCGCAGCAGCAGACTGCCCCCGCCGCGCAATAACAAGTCTTCGATCTGTATGCACGAAGCCGCCCTACGGGCGGCTTCCGTCATTTCACCTACGTGAAGAACTTACCGAAGTCCGGCGCAAACCACTTCCCAAGGCACTGCCATCCTGACGCTCGAGCAAAGCGAAGGGAAAGGATCTGGAGACAAGTACAGTCGGCCAACAGATTCCACATCAGACTGTGGTGTGACGGGCTTCGACGGTTGCCGGGTCCGCGATATTGGATTCAGCTTCCTTGTAGAGCGCGCATCCGATGATGGCAGCGAAGACGGCGATGAGCAGGTCAGCACCAGTGTCGCAGATCATAAGTCGCAGAGGGTACAGGCCTTGTGCCACCTGCACCACGTGCGGCAGGAGAATCCCAAAGACCCATGCGACGAGACCGGCATAGACCGAAGTCCGAAGACCTGCACCGAAGCGCGGGCGAACGGCGGCATATACCCAGATCGTCAAGATAGCGCCAACGCACTCGGCAAGGAAGAGGCAGAGGAAGAAAGGTCCGGGATTGCCATTCGGCCGGTTGAGCGATTTCATGGTATCGAGCCATTGCTGACCTAGCCAAATCACATTGACAAGACTGTCGAGAACAAACGCTATGATTCCCCCAACAACACCGCCAAGGATCACCCGCCCGTAATTGATCTTGCCCATTACTCCTCCTTGGGGAATTGGATTTTTTCGGGAGTATAGCGGGCCACAGAGCAAGTCGCAACTCGTTTGTACATCGACGGCAGACATCGTTTAAGCGAACCTTTGGATAAGGCAGTTGGGAACGACGGCCGAACTGGGGGCGAGTGACCCCCGACTCGGAAGTTTCGGATCAGGAGACCTGACCTTTCTGCTCGTTTTCAGCCGACCCGCCGCGGATCCCCATTATCCGCACCAACCACCACTGAAAGACACGTGACAGCCGTCACCGACCTCGGCCCCTTTGATCGCGCTATTCTTCACAAAGGCCGTGCTCTGTTTGTCCTTGATCCGACGAGCGCAGCCTTTCGCAATTCAAGCGGAAGTTTACTAGAAAATTAGCTACCCCTCCCCCTGTTTTTACTTCTCCTAATCTTCGCTTTTCGGTCTCAGTTTTCCGATAACAACATAAATACAAACAACTTAACAAAATACAAAATCTCATAGGCCGAATTTGATGCCTGAATCGCAAAAGTTACATAGCAGTAAACACTCCCACGCTCTGATAATCCAGCAAATCACCTCCGCGCCGGATATGCTGGATGCCATGCGAACCTTGTGCCGCTTGTGCCTCGCACTCCTTGCGTGCCTCGCCATTCAGTCCGCCGTCAGCCAGCCGGATAAGCTCATCCAGCCCGGAAAGCCATGGATGGCCGGCAATGCCTCACTGCAAGCCCACGGCGGCGGAATCATCCAGGTCGGCAAAACCTGGTACTGGATCGGCGAGAACAAGACCCACGGCAGCTCGTTCTACGCCAACTCCTGCTATAGCTCGACAGACCTGGTCCATTGGACCTTCGTGAACGACACGCTCAAGCTCCAGGCCTCCGGAGACCTCGGTCCCAATCGCGTCGTCGAGCGCCCCAAAATCATCTACAACGCACGCACCAAGACCTACGTGATGTACATGCACATCGACGACCCGAAATATGCCGAAGCCAAGGTCGGCGTCGCCACCAGCCCGACCGTATGCGGCGACTACACCTATCGCGGCAGCTTCCGCCCGCTCGGTTTCCAAAGCCGCGACATCGGCGTCTTTCAGGACTCCGACGGCTCAGCCTACCTGCTCACCGAAGACCGCGTAAACGGCCTGCGCATCGATGCACTCTCCAGCGACTATCTCTCCGTAACCAAGGCCGTAGCCGTGCTGCCCGACATGGAAGCGCCGGCCATGATCAAGGTGCAGGGCAAATACTTCCTGTTCAGCTCCCACCTTACTGGCTGGAACACGAACGACAACCAGTACGCGACCGCTCCGTCTCCGGCCGGCCCGTGGTCGGCTCTTTCCAATTTCGCCCCCGCCGGCTCGCACACGTTCAACTCGCAGACGACCTTCGTGCTTCCGGTCCAAGGCAAAGGCGGCATCACCTACATCTACATGGGCGACCGCTGGATGCCGAAAGACCTGGCCTCCTCAACCTACATATGGCTGCCGCTCACAATCTCCGGCACCTCAGTCTCCATGACCTGGCGCGATCGCTGGTCCCTCAATGCAGCCGCAGGCACGTGGACTCCCGCACAATGACGTAAACTGCCTTCGCCGGCTTCTAGGACAGCGCTCTTCCATATTCCTGATGCCGGCGTTACGCTTCAGCGATTTATCCTTGCACCATGCTCTTCAGCCGGTTCTTCCCCGCATCGCTCTCCTTGTGTGCCGTGTTGACCGTTGTTCCTCTCGCTCGCGCTGCCGACAAGTCCGCCGAGCCGCACTTCCCCACCAGCGAAGACCTGCGCCACCTCAAGGGCATCGGCGGCCCGCAGCTCTCGCCCGACGGCAAGCAGATTCTCTTCGTCGTGACCGACACCACAGCCGACGGCGCCAAGTCCCACATCTGGATTGTCGCCGCCAGCGGAGACAAGGACTCGCTGCGCCAGCTCACCGTCTCCCCGCCGGCCGACAAGCGCGGCGAACGCGCACCGCAGTGGGCGCCCGACGGCTCCGCCATCTTCTTCCTCGCGCATCGCAACGACCACACCCAGCTCTTCCGCCTCGATCTGCGCGGCGGCGAGGCCATGCCCTACGACCTGAAGGTAATGCCCGTAGTCGACGAGTCGAAGGCGAAGAACGCCATTCCGCCCCCCGGCGCCGAGAAAAAAGACAAGAAGGCCGACGACAAGAAGCCAGAAGAGAAGCCCGAATCGAAGAAGGACGAACCGCTGGCCATCGACATCAACGGCTACGCCACTTCAAGCGACGGCAAGATGCTGGCGGTATGGGCGCGCGATCCCGAAACCCCGGGCGAGAAGAAGCAGAAGGACGCCAAGGCCGACGCCACGTGGGTCAACCACGATGAGCACGGCACGCGCCTCTATCTTGCCGCGCTGAAGGCCAACGGCCAGATCGATGGCGAACTCAAAGTAACATCTGTTGCTCCCGACGTGCGCAGCGCAACATGGTCGCCCGTCGACAACCGCCTGCTCGTCACCACCGAGCCGCCCAATGATCTCTCTGACCTCGGGCCCGCCGGCGAGGCGTTCCTGCTCGACGCCGCCACCCCCGACAAGCCGCAGAAGCTCAGCGCCATTCCGCCCACAATCGGCCGCGCCGACTTCACACCTGACGCCAACACCATCGTCTTCGCCGCGGCAACACCTGAAGACGCACCTCCCGGCTACGACGAGCTCTTTGCCCTACCGAAGCGATCCTCCGGCGAACAAGTCATTCGCCTCTCAGCCGGATTCGTCGGCCAGCTTAACGGCCAGGCACTCTACGTAACGCCGGACGGCACACTCATCGCGCAAGCCGGCATCGGAGTACGCACCACACCCGTCCGGCTCACGCTCGACGGCAGCAAGCCTCCGCAGCCCATCGACCTCGGCGCTCCCGTCATCACCGGACTCAACACCAATCGGAAGCAGACTGGCTGGGTGTGGCTCGCTGAGTCCGGCGGCCAGCCTGAAAAGCTCTGCACCGCCGCCAAGCTCGGAGACGCCTGCACCGCGCTCCCGATCCCCGAACTCGCACCCGCCGATCTGCGCTCTGTCGAACCCGAACTGGTTAAGTGGCAGAGCGGCGAGTTCACCATCGAAGGCCTGCTATACATGCCCGCGCAAGCCAAATCCGGCAAGGTCCCGCTCATCGTAGACGTTCACGGCGGCCCCTTCGGAGCCTTCGAGAACCGCCACGATCCCTTCGCCGATTTCCTCGTCGGCCACGGCTGGGCTGTACTGCGGCCCAACCCGCGCGGCTCATCGAACTATGGCGTCAAGTTCGCCGCCGCAAACAAGAACGACCTAGGCGGAGGCGACTACCAGGACATCATGGCAGGCGTAGATTACTCTCTCGCGCACTATCCGCTCGACGCATCGAAGATGGCCCTGATGGGCTACAGCTACGGCGGCGAAATGGCCGGATTCGTCGAAGGCAAGACCGACCGCTTCAAGGCCATCATCTCCGGCGCACCGGTAATCGACCAGTTCAGCGAGTACGGCACCGAGGGCGGTTCCTGGTACGACCGCTGGTACTTCGGCAAACCCTGGGAGCACATGCAAGACGCGTGGAAGCAGAGCCCGCTCTCCGGCGCCGCTCGCGCAAAGACGCCATTCCTCATCCTGCAGGGCGAAGCCGACACTACCGATCCCCTCGGCCAGGCGCAGGAAATGTACCGCGCTCTGCGTCAGGAAGGAGTACCGGTTGAGCTGGTCACCTACCCGCGCGACAACCACGGCCCACTCGCCGGCGCCATGTTCGGCCGCCCCGTTCCCGAGCCGTGGCACGGCTACGACGCAAGGCAGCGCGTGATCGAGTTCCTCAACAAAGCTTTCGGAGTAAGCGAAGACAAGTGATCAAACGGTCTGGTTTTCAAGTGATCGCCCGGAAACGGTCCCAGGCGTCAACTTGACCACCTGATCACTTGATCACGTGAGGGCCTCACCGGCAGCACGATAAATCCTTCACGCCATTGGCCGTCTTCGCGGCGCGGCGGCGTGCCCACGATGCGCGCACCGTCGTAATTTCGTGCCTCGAGCGCCAGACCCGGCAGCCCTCCGACTATGGCCTGCAACTGATCGTGATTCGGCGGCCTGTTCACTTTCAGCGGAACCAGCGCATTGAGCACCGCGAACGCCTCGGCCAAATCACTCACCCGCGCACGGCGCTTTGAGGCGAGCGGCTTCAGCCCTAACGCCTTCCATGCAGCGTACGGATAGCTCTCGACCAGCACCCGCTCCTGCCCGGCATCTGGGCCGGCAGTCGTATCGAGCCGTCGCCATCCGCGACGGCACAGTGCGTCGTACACATCCACGCAGAACTCGGCGAAGCCGCGATAGGTGATCGGCTTCACCACGCCCGGCAGTCCCGTCTTCGCCGCGGTATTCAGCAGCCGCTCACTGGTGCGTGCGTGGGTGTGGCCGTTGCTCCTCGACTTCCACGCCTGCGGACCATCGAGCATGAGCACCCGAATACCATGCACGTTACAGAAGTGATTCAGCCGTCCGGCCAGAATATCGGCCTGCACGGGCCCGGGGCCGTTGCCACCGTCGTCCCAGCTCAGAATCTCGCATTGAACTGGCGCGGTGTCGTCCGCGCCCTCGAGCACCACCAGCCCCAGGTCAGTCCAGCGGCGAAATGCCAGGTCCACGCTCATAATCGCCATACATCCAAAACTACGCCCGGCGTGATCCACCTAGCAAAGCCCATGCACTCCTTTCGGCAGATCGCCGGTCCAAAAGCGGAACCGCTTCAAAACGGGAGGCACCCACGCAGCGTAATTAATCCCGCTCAGACCGAAGGTGCAACGTCCTCGCGCGATCGGACGAACGTAAACCGGCTCTTCAGGCGGAGAAACGGCCTTTCAAAGTAGTGGAAGGACAGAGAGGCCAGTCCGATGCTGACAGCAAGCACAACCACCGTCCACACCAGGTTGCGAACTGATTCGGGCATCGCGACGCCAGGAAAGCTCCGGCGCAGGTACGGCACCGCCTTGTTAAACGTCAGGAAGAAGACGAGCGAGTGCACGAGATACAAGCCGTACGAAATCCTGCCTAGATATGCCAGCCAGCGCGGCACTAAACGCGCTGGAGTGCCGAGCGCAGAAAGGAAGAAAAGAAGGGATCCGGCGAGGACCAGGAGCCATCCGGCAAGCGCACCCATGGGCGTCGGATGCGGCTCCCAGCTCTTGACCTGAAAGCGCATCAGCGCCGTGAACCAAAAGGTGAAGCCGAGCACGAAGCCCGCGAAGCGCATCCAGACCGGAACGCATACAAGCCTGCCGCGCAGTATCAGCGCAATGAGAGTCCCGGCCGCGAAGAACTGGAATTGAAGAAAGCTATTGGTCCACTCGCCGTTATCTCCAGTCGTAGGGTGCAACGCGTACAGCAGTATCGTCACATACGCAACGGCGAGCAGCAGGGCAGAAACGAGGCCAAGCATCCGGCGGCCGGCACGCGCGGCAATGAGCGGGATGGCGATGTAGAACTGCTCTTCGACAGAGATGCTCCATAGCGGATCAACGGCACCCGCGATCCAGCCGTGATGAAGGATGTACCAGTTCCCCGCGAAGAACGTGAAGGCCACACAGGCGAGCGGATCGGAGGTGCCGAGGCCCGGCACGAAGTGATTCAGCAGCGCCAGTCCGAAAAACGCGACGAAATAAAGCGGCCAGATGCGCAGGATGCGCCGTAGATAAAACGCCTTGATGTGAACGCGCCCCGTCTTATCTCGCTCGCGCAACAACAGCTCCGTGATGAGGAAAGCGCTGAGCAGGAAGAATACGGGAACACCGAACGGACCCACATTTCCGATCAGATAAAGCCAGCGATCGCGCACCGGATCGGTGGGCACATAGTCCATGCGATGAAAGCTGAACACGCAGAGGAAGGCGAAGAAGCGGAGGGCATCAAGTTCCGGGCGGTAGTAGGCGCTCCCGGATTTCTGGGCTTTACTGGCTTGGTCAGATTGAATGGTCATTGTCCGGTGAGGTCGAGTCACGCGCAAATAAGAACGAAAGCCCAAGTCTCGGCCATCGAGACTTGGGACTTAGCGTTTAGCGTTACTGAATCAACGTACCCTGCTCGTCGCCGTTATCCTTGGCGGCTTCCTCCGGCGGAATGACCACTGCTGCAGCGATCTTGTCATCCGTATCGAGGTTAAGCAGGCGGACGCCCTGAGTAGCGCGGCCGGCGTTGCGAATCGTCTTCGTATCGACGCGGATGATCTTTCCGAACTGGCTGATCACCATCAGTTCGCTCGAATCGTCGACAAGCTGAATCGTCGTTACCTTGCCGATCCGATCCGTCACCGCCATGTTCTTCACGCCCTTGCCGCCGCGCGATTGCAGGCGATATTCCTCCACGTCCGTGCGCTTGCCGAAGCCGTTTTCGCTGACGACAAGAATGCGATAAGCGCCGGGCTCGTGCTCCTTGGGCGTGATAGCCACGCCCACCACGTAATCGTTCTTGGCGAGGTCAACGCCGCGCACACCGTAAGCCGGACGGCCCATGGAGCGCACATCGCACTCATCGAAGCGAATGCCCATGCCAAGGCGCGTGGCGAGGAAGACAATCTGCGAGCCGTCGGTAATGCGTGCGGCCACCAGTTCGTCTTCCTTGTCGATCCCAATCGCGATGATGCCCTTCGCCATCACGTTGGAAAAATCCTTGAGCGGAGTCTTCTTTACCGTGCCGTTCCGCGTCGCGAAGAAGACGAACTTGCCTTCCTCTTCAAGGTCGCGGACTGGCAGGATGGCGCGGACGTTTTCGCCGGGCTGCAGGTTGAGCAAGCTCTGCATGCTCTTGCCCTTGCCCGCTGCGCCCACGTCGGGAATCTCATAAACCTTGAGCCAGTAGACCCGCCCGGAGTTCGTGAAGCACAGCAAATACGCGTGCGTGGAGTCGATGATGAGTTGGGCAACGAAGTCCTCCTCACGGGTCTTCATGCCCATGCGGCCCGTTCCGCCGCGACGCTGCTGGCGATAGACGCTGATGGGTGTGCGCTTGAGATACCCCTGGTGGCTCACCGTGACCGCAACCTGTTCGTCGGCGATGAGGTCCTCAAGCTGAAGCTCGGCGGACTCGTCGACAATCTGCGTGCGGCGCTCGTCGCCGTACTTGTCGCGCACCTGCTCGAGTTCCTTCACGATCACCTTGCGCAGCTTCTTCTCGCTCGCCAGGATCGATTCGTACTCCGCGATCTTCGCGCGGATCTCCTTCAACTCGTTCAAAATTTCATCGACGGAAAGCTGCGTCAGCCGATAGAGCTGCAGTTCGAGAATCGCATCTACCTGCCGCAGCGAGAGGCCGCGCTCTTCATGCGGCTGCAACTCGCGGTCGAGGTTGATGACGATGTCCTTGCCCTTGCCCCACGCATACAGATTCTCCCGGGCTTCGGCACGAGAGCTCGATCCCCGAATGATGCGAATCACCGTGTCCAGATTGTCGAGAGCGATCTTGTAGCCCTCTAGAATATGCTCGCGTTCGCGCGCCTTGCGTAGCAGGTAGACGGTGCGGCGCTGGACAACCTCAACGCGGTGATCGATGAAGGCGCGAATTGCCTGGTCGAGGCCAAGCTCGCGCGGCTGGCCGTGCAACACGGCCAGGAAAATCATCGAGAAGCTTTCCTGCATCTGCGTGTGCTTGTAGAGCTGGTTCAGCACAATCTCAGGCTGCGATCCGCGCTTGAGCTCGATCACAATCCGCATGCCGTCGCGGTCTGACTCGTCGCGCACATCGGAGATGTCGTCAATGATCTTCTCGTTTGCAAGCTCGGCAATGCGCTCAATGAGACGAGACTTGTTGACCTGGTAAGGAATTTCGGTGACGATGATCGCCTGCTTTTCCTTGGTCAGGTTCTCCGTAGCCACCTTGGCGCGCATCATAAAGCGGCCGCGGCCGGTCTCATACGCCTTGCGAATCCCGCCCTTGCCGTAAACAAATCCGCCGGTGGGGAAGTCGGGGCCCTGCACGTGCTTGAGCACTGCATCCAGGCCAGCCTTGGGATCGTTCACCAGGTCGATGGTGGCGTTGATGATCTCGGTCAGATTGTGCGGCGGAATGTTCGTCGCCATGCCGACGGCAATTCCACTGGAACCGTTCACGATCAGGTTAGGAATACGCGTTGGCAGAACTGTCGGCTCGAACGTGGATTCGTCGTAGTTCGGCGAAAAGTCGACGGTCTCCATCTCGATGTCGGCGAGCAGTTCGCCGGCGAGGCGCTCCATGCGGCACTCGGTGTAACGCATCGCCGCGGGTGGGTCGCCATCCACGGAACCGAAGTTGCCCTGACCGTCAACCAGCGGATAGCGCAGCGAAAAAGGCTGCGCAAGTCGCACCAGCGTGTCATAGATAGCTGAGTCGCCGTGCGGGTGGTAAACGCCCATGCATTGGCCCACAACCTTGGCGCACTTGGTGTACTTCTTGTTGTGCTCCAAACCCATCTCGCTCATCGTGTAAAGCACGCGGCGATGTACGGGCTTCAGTCCGTCGCGGGCGTCAGGGAGCGCGCGCCCGATGATGACCGACATCGAGTAGTCGAGATACGACCGCCGCATCTCCTCCTCGATGTTGATAGGGATGTGATTGGAGCCGCCGGGGGGAGTGCCACCGTCGAGAGGGAGCTGAGGATTCTGATCGTCTGCCATAGGTTTCGGGAGCCCGCCGCTGGGCGGCAGGAACAAGCGGTAACGAGAGGCCGGAACCGGGTGCGGGCTGCCCTTCTATTTTACCGGCTCGAAGCACCTTTCAGCAAGGCGAAAGCCGGATTGCAAGGCATTTATTTTCTGACATTTAGCTGCGGATATTGCTGACCAATGGGCAAGCCGGAGAGGGGCCGGGAAAAGCAGACCGGAAATGTGCTCTGATTCTGGCTTGGGAAGGCGCGATCGGGCTAGCGGATGAGGTCTGCTTTGGGCTTGCCAATGCGCATGTAAACGCCCACGATTGCGCCGTAGACGTTGATGCCGAAGTCCTCATAACGGGGCTCGGAGAGGTAGAAATTCGAGACGTGCATGTAGGTGGCGCCGCCGGACACGGCGTAGCGCGGCCCGAAGTTGTAGCGCGCGCCGCTGCCCACCATGAGCGTGAAGGTCATGTCCTGTCCCTGCGAGTAGTAGACCCCGTGCGGCTGCTTGGCATTGATATTGCCGATACCACCGCGCCCCTCCACGTAAGGAACCACGCGCCATCGCGACGGGATGAAATTCCGTCGAATGCCATAGTCAAAAGCGAAGTAGCGCGTCTCCGCTCCCCGTGGAATCGCCGTATAGGACCCGCTGAAAGAGAAATCCGTATTGCCGCGGAACAGCTTCCATCCCCAGATATTGTCTAGTTGCCAACGCACAGAGGCTATATTCGGCACCAGTGTGTAATGCAGCGGCCAACTGTTGTATTTACTGCCCACTATAAAGTCGAAGACGAACGGAATATTGTTGGGCAGCCATCCGGTTTCAAGCGAGAACTCAAGCTTGTTCTTGTAGTAAATGTTGCGATTGAAATCAGGGCGTTTGACAGTTGGCACAGGACTGACGAGCATGGCGCTCTTGGGGGCGGGCTGCGGGTCGCTTGGCGCGCTGCCACTTGAGCTGTTTGCTGGATCAGCGGACTGGGCAACAGGCGGCTTTACTGCGGGACTGGCTTGGGATAGTGAGGCAGGTTCCTGGGCTGCGCCCGCCCCGGAACAGACAACGAGTGCCAGCATCGCAAGCCACGCAAAACGGTGCGCACAAACTGTGACTGTCATCTTAATTAGCTTTAGAACCGGCGTCGATACTGCTGCCGCACTCACGGATTGAGATGTTATTCCGATCTCACTAGGTTGGAGCGGCAGGCATAAATAAACGCCGCGCCTCGGGTGGTGGCGCCATTCAGCAGGCGAAATGGCCATCAAATGAGCCCCGGCAGGCTCAGTATGCATACAATCGCCTGCAAAACCACAATGGAACCGCCTGCCGTCAGCGCTAGCCGGGGCCGCGGGCTCTCATACGCATCAGCAAAAATGCCGCCGACGAACGTGAGCAGAAACGGCTGAGCCCATAGCCAGGGCGAGGCTGTCACGCCGGTCGTCACCAGCAGCAACAGCACCAGCGCGCAAAGCAAGGGAGCCGTGTTGCCAAAGTAGCGCGAGCGGCGAACGCCGAGATAAAGAACCAGGGACGCCGCGGCGGCGATCGTGATTCCCGCATTCGGAAGCGAGGAGAAGAAGTGCTTTGCCGGCTCACTCGAGAACCACACGAACCCGGCAGCCGAGCGGAAAAGATAACTGAACGCGTCCGGCGAAAATCCGTAGCAGGCAAACACCAGAAGCACTGCTCCAACACATGCCAGCAGCACGATCGGCAGAATCTGGCTACGCCGCCCTTCTGCGATCCACAACATTGCGATGAGTCCGAGCAACGCGACTACAGGCAACGCCGCAATGTGCGACGCCGCCGCCAGCCCGAAGCTCAACGTAAGCAGCACAATGCGAGGACGCCACTTCCGTCGCGGACCCTGCATCGCGTGCGCAACACCAATGCAGGTGTAGATGCCGGCGTAAATGCCGAGCGTGGCCAGAATGTCCGGCTCGGGCGAGACGCAAGCCTTCAGAATCGCGGGCGAAGAGCAGTAGAGCGCAAGCGCCGTATATCCACCAAAGTTGCCGAACAGGCGACGCGTCACCCACCACAGCGCACCGCCCAGCACGCCGCCCACAAACAGGAACGGCAGTCGCATCAGCAGCAGTACGTGCGGCATCTGGTGCCGCAGTTCCCATGTACTAATCTGCGGACCCTGCTGCCCTCCGCTTTGAATCACACGGTCTTCCGGCTTGCGAAATTGATCCAGCCCTCGCTCCACCAGCAGATTGAGCGTGAGCGGCAGGCCCGCCGCACGATACGCAATTACGCCATCGTGAATGTTCCCGCAACTGGTGTAGTAGCCCGCCAGCGGCGACGGCTTCTCCCACATCTCGCGGCCGCAGCGCGCGTACTGGTAGTCACGATCGCTGAGAGTCTGATGCGCAGTCAGCCAAAAGCCCTGCGCCAGAAACGCGAGCAGCAGGACAGCGGCAATGCGCTGCGGCAAATTGAAATGGAAGCGGCGAAGCCGTGCGAAATGATGCGTCATTCTTGAGTAGGGCCACCTCTAGTCTAAATGGCGGGACACGCTCGATCTCACGCCCCGTTGAATCGCTTTACTTGGCATTCCCCGCGCGACTAAACTGGCCCGTCATGCTTACACGTCGCGATTTCATGCGCAGCAGCGCGGCCGCTGCCGCCCTTTCCTCCGCACCGGCACTGATCTCCGCAGCAGAGACCCGCGCACGCTACCACAACCCGATCCTCGGCGGCGATCATCCCGACGCTAGTCCCATTCGCGTGGGCGACGACTTCTACCTCACGCACTCCAGCTTCGACTACGCGCCCGGATTGCTCATCTGGCACTCCCGCGACCTCATCAACTGGAAGCCGGTTGCCGCCGCGCTCCAACGCTATTACGGCGGCGTTTGGGCGCCCTACCTCTGCGAGTACCAGGGCCACTTCTACATCTACTACCCGTCCGATCAGAAGCTGCACGTGGTCCACGCCGACAAGCCCACCGGCCCATGGAGCGAGCCCGTCGATCTCGGCATCAACGCCATCGATCCCGCGCACATCGGGGAGAACGGCCGGCGCTTCCTCTACATGAATGGCGGGCTCATGGCCGAACTCGCCGCCGACGGTCTCAGTGTAAAGACGCCGCCGCGCAAGGCATTCGAGCCCTGGCCCATGCCCACGCCTCCGCGCATGGAGTGCACCTGCCTCGAAGCCCCCAAGCTCCTCGAACACAACGGCTGGTTCTACCTCATCGTCGCCGAAGGCGGCACCGCCGGTCCCGCGACCGCGCACTCCGTCGTAGCCATGCGCAGTAAGCACGCGGAAGGCCCGTGGGAGTTCTCGCCGCACAATCCAATCGTCCGCACCATGTCGCGCACCGACCGCTGGATGAGCGTCGGCCACGGTCGCCTCGTCGACACTCCCGACGGCCGCTGGTACATGACCGTGCATTCTTACGAGAAGGACTACCGCGCCATCGGCCGGCAGTTGCTTCTGTTGCCGGTGGAGTGGACCGACGACGGATGGTTCCGCGTAACCCAAGGCATCACGCCCGCATCCGCCATCCCCGTGCCGATCCCCGGAACGCAACAACAGCCGCTGCTTGATCCGTCGGATGATTTCAAGTCGCCGCAGCTCGGTCTCCAATGGGCATTCTGGCACGAGTTAGATCCCGCTCGCTTCACCACCGGCAACGGCACTCTCGTACTACAGGCGAAAGGCACGTCACTTGAGAACTCGCCCGCGCTCACAACACCCGTCGGCGGCCACTCCTACACCATCGAGATGGACGTCGAAGTAACTCCGGGGTGCGCCTCCGGCCTGATGCTCTTCTACAGCCCCGAGCACGCTACCGGCATTCTCCTCGATGACGAAGGCATCGGCGTGCGCGTAGCCAACAACTACATTGCCACCCGCTCGCACAAGGGCGTCACGCGTGCCACGCTTCGCGCCGTCAACGATGATCAGGAAGTCGATTTCTACTACCGGCTCCCCGGCGGCGACTGGCGCAAGACGGAAGAGTCGGCCGAGGTTTCAGGCATGCAGCACAACGTCCTCGGCGGCTTCCTCGACTTGCGGCCCGCGGTGTTCGCCGCTGGCAAAGGACAAGCCACATTCCGCAACTTCCGCTATTGGCCCGAGGTCAAGGTTCCGGTATAGCAGAAGCAGCTCTTCGCCGGATATTTGCCCCGGCGAAGAGCACCCGCTACACTTCTACCCAGCATGGCCATACGCAAAGAGTCGCCGGAACGGCTGGTCAGCGCCTCGCGCGCTGATGAAGAGCAGGGCTTTGAGCTGAAGCTGCGCCCGCGCTGGCTCAAGGAATTCATCGGGCAATCAAAAGCAAAAGAGCAGCTCTCCATCGCGCTTGAAGCCGCCAAGTCGCGCGGCGAGGCGCTGGATCACGTGCTTCTCTTCGGACCTCCGGGACTGGGCAAAACCACGCTGGCCACCATCATCGCGAATGAACTCGACGTAGGATTTCAGCAAACATCAGGCCCAGCCCTCCAGATCCAGGGCGACCTCACCGCGATCCTCACCAATCTGCGCGAGAGACAGGTCCTCTTCCTCGACGAAATTCACCGCATGCAGCCGGTACTCGAGGAGAAGCTCTACACCGCACTCGAGGACTACAAGCTCGACATCATCATCGGCCAGGGCCCTTCCGCGCGCACTCACGTGATGGACATCCGCCCCTTCACGTTCGTGGGGGCCACCACGCGGCCCGGCCTGCTCAGCTCGCCGCTGCGCTCGCGCTTTGGCATCCTTCTCCGCCTCGAGTTCTACACCGAAGAAGACCTGCGCGTTATCGTTGAGCGCTCCGCTGAAGTGCTCGGTGTTCCCATCGACCACGATGGCGCATCCGAGATCGCGTTGCGCTCGCGAGGCACGCCGCGTATCGCCAACCGCCTGCTGCGGCGCGTGCGCGACTACGCCCAGGTGCGCGGCACGGGCGTGATCGATCGCGCCACGGCCAACGCAGCCCTCACCATGTTGGAAGTGGATGCGCATGGATTCGATGAGATCGACCGCCGCCTGCTGATGACCATCATCCAAAAGTACGATGGCGGCCCAGTGGGTCTGGGCACTCTTGCTGCGACCCTTGCCGAAGAAGAAGACGCGCTCGAAGAAGTCTACGAGCCCTTTCTCATTCAAATCGGTTTCCTTGATCGCACGCCGCGCGGCCGGGTGGCCACGCGGCTGGCTTACGAGCACTTCGGCCTCAGCATGCCGGGGCGGCAGCCTGGCCTGTTTTCGTAGCCTGCAAGGGGAAGTCGCAGGCCGCCGAACATTTCAGGCTTCGTGCTGAACAGCCTCCTGCGTCCATCCGGCTTTTCCGGCGGCAATGATTGCGCCCGCATACGCCTCAGTCCACAAATCCAGTTGCTGCGCCAGGCAATCACCCTTGTGACGGTTATGCAGATGCAACTCCACACGGTGGCCGCCTTCGTCCACCCTCACCGGCGCGACATCATACCTGCTGATCACGCCGCCGCATAGATCGCAAAACTTCACCCCTTCGATGCTCACTTGTGACCTCCGTTCGGCCCTGCCTTACATCCATTGAAACCCGCATCGGTCCGCGAAGTTTTGGTGGACCACAACCGAATCAACTACCCAGGATCCGGACCACGCGCGAGAATAGATACGGACGCAATCTATCCTTCGTTCCAGAGGTAGAACATGGCACTCACTCAATCCACGATGATGCTCGACCTCGGCGCAGAAGCGCCGGATTTCGCACTGCGCGATGTAGTCAGCGGCAAAACCGTGAGCCGCGATGATTTCCGCGGCCAAAAGGGCCTGCTTGTCATGTTCATCTGCACGCATTGCCCCTACGTCAAGCACATCGAGAAGGGCCTTGCCGAGATCGGCAATGACTACGCTGGCAAACTCGGCATCGTGGCCATCAGCAGCAATGACGCGGTGATGTATCCCGACGACAATCCAGCCGGATTGAAGGCCCAGTCGCAGCGCGTTGGCTTCCGTTTCCCTTATCTCTACGACGAAACGCAGCAGGTTGCGCGCGCCTACAAAGCCGCCTGCACTCCCGACTTCTTCCTCTTCTGCAGCGACCTGAAACTCGCCTACCGCGGCCAGTTCGATGCAAGCCGCCCCGGCAATGCAATCCCGATCACAGGCCAGGATCTGCGTGCCGCCTTGGACGCCGTGATCGCAGGCCAGCCCGTTACCGAAGACCAGCGCCCCTCCGTCGGCTGCAACATAAAGTGGAAATAGCAAAGCGAGTCAGAAGCCGTTGAGTCCGATGTTGAACCACGCTGACTCCTGACTCGCTAACCTGCTAGCCCATTTTCCCGTTACAGCGTCGGCGACGTATCCCCCAGCATCGCCTCGCGCACGATCTTGATCGGCGGGAATCCCTGCTTGAGAAACTCATCGTGGAAGCTCTGCAGTGAGAACGCTGCGCCCTGCTTCTTCTTCAGGTCCTCGCGCAGCTTCATGATCTCGAGTTTGCCCAGCGTGTAATAGAGATACGTCGGATCGGCCGTGCCCCGCTTGGTCTCCACCATCGCGGTTTCCTTCGACTGATAACCCTCTTTCTGGAAGAACTCCACCGCCTGGTCGAAGCTCATCTTGCCCGTGTGCATCTCGATACCGACAATGAAGCGCGCATTGCGCAGCAATGCATCCTGCAACTGCCCCAGTCGCAGCAGCTTCGCCTCATGTTCATCCTTTGCGCCTATCCCCGGCTGTCCGTAACCCGCATCGAGCATCATCTGCTCGCAATAGTGCGCCCAACCCTCAACATTCGTACTCGCCCCCAGCAGCTTGCGCACCCTGCTCGGCGCCTGCGGAACCC
Source organism: Occallatibacter riparius (assembly GCF_025264625.1). Lineage (NCBI taxonomy): Bacteria > Pseudomonadati > Acidobacteriota > Terriglobia > Terriglobales > Acidobacteriaceae > Occallatibacter > Occallatibacter riparius. Next base: position 2,667,192 of record NZ_CP093313.1, on the reverse strand, counting down.
ACAGGAACTGCACATAGTGCCCCGGATACGCCTCATGCACCGCTGTCGAAATAATCGTGCCCACATTGAATGAGTGCATGTAGCCCTCGACCTCCGCCGGCGTCAGCTTCTTGTCAGGCAGCGTCACGTTGAAGTAGGCCTCGGTGGCATGCTTCTCATGCGGCCCGGGCGTGTCCATGCTAGCGAACGTGGTCGCGCGCATGAACGGCGGCGTCTCTTCCAGAATCGGGCGCACATCCGACGGAATCGTCACAATATGATGATCGCGAATGAAACCGATCAGGCTGTCGAACGTAGCCCTGAAGCTGGCGAGCAGCTGATCGGGCGCCGGATGATGCGACCCGAGCTCTTCGAGAACCTGCTGCGGCTCCTTGCCCGGCTCGAGTTCCTTTGCAAGCTCGTTGAAGTGCTGCTGGTTCTTGCGCAAATCGGCCCGGCCAATCTCCAGCAGCTTGTCGAGCGGCAGGTCCACCATCTCGTCATACGCCAGCTTCTTTGAGAACGTCTCCGCTCCGATGCGAAAGTCCCCATTCGACTTCGGCAGCAGATCGGACTTTAGCCATGCCTGATAGCTGTTCAACGCCGCGATGACTGCAGCGTTGGTCTGCGCAAACTCCGCCTTCAATGCTTGATCTTTCGCCTCAGCGAATGCCAGCTGCACATCGTGCTCGAAGAAACTGACGATCCCCGGAAGCTGCTCAATCGCGATCTCAGTGTAGATCCGCGGCGGATTCTTGAGATTCGCCCGCGCCTCGTCAAGCCGTGATGGCATCAACTTCTCGCGCGCAATCAGCGAGCGCAGCCGATCGTCCGGCGAGGCGAACTTGCGCTCCATCAGCGAGAACGCCGCATTGCTCATGCTGCCCGAGTAGATGTCCGGGTTCTTCTCCCACATGCGGATCGTCTCCAGCGACAGCAGCGTAGACCGAATGTTGCTGAGCACCATTTCGCGATCGCCGCGCGTCATCTCGTCCAGTCCCGAAGCCGGAATCGCCGCAACGCGCGTCTCAAACGCCTTGAGCGCCATCACCTGGGCATCGAGCGTCTTCCGCGAAAAATCCTCAAGCTGCGTATCGTACTGGTGGTACCCGGTCAGAGTCCCGCCGGTTGGCGAGTACGGAAAATACACCTGATCGAAATACTCGTCCGATACTTTCTGAAAGCTCTCCTGCGGCGTTGCAGCGGCGGAAGCAAAAGCAGTGGCGCACATACACGCTCCAATTGCGACTACAGCAAGGCTGGGCTTCATCTGTTCGTCTCTCTGTGTTTCATGCATTCACCGGCGCAGGCGCCAGGTTGGTAATCAGTTCGCGAATCTCAAGCAGAATCTCATCCGGCCGCAGTGCCGCCAGCGGAAACTTCAACACGCCCTGCGGCGTAAACTGCGCGCCGCGCTTCGCATTCTTCGCAATGAGCCGCATCAGGTGCTGCGGATCGATCTGTGCCTTCTCGCTGAAGCGAATCTGCAGCTCGGCGCGCTTGCGATCGATCTGCGCAATGCCCAGTCGCTCGCATTCCAGGCGCAGCGACGCAGCCTCCAGCAGGTAAACGGTCGAGTCCGGCAGCGGCCCGTACCGGTCCTCCATCTCAGAACGAAGTTCGCTCAGCGCCTTCTCGCTCTGCGCGCCGGCAACCTTCTTATAGAGGCGCAGCCGCTGGTTCTCTTCCGCGACGTAGCTCTCATCAATGCGCAGCGGAATGCCAAGATTGAGCTGCGTCGCAGGCTTCTTTTCCCCGCCCTCGCCCTTCAATTCCTTCACTGCCTGCTCAAGCATCGATGTGTAAAGCTCGAATCCGATCGCCTCAATGTGCCCGCTCTGCTCGCCGCCCAGCATGTTGCCCGCTCCGCGCAGTTCGAGATCTAGCGCGGCGATCTTGAACCCCGCGCCCAGGTCGCTGAACTCCTTCAACGCCGCAAGACGCCGTCGCGCAATCTCGTTCAGTTCGCCCTCCTGCGGGATCAGCAAGTATGAATACGCCCGGCGATTCGACCGCCCCACCCGTCCGCGCAGCTGATAAAGCTCGCTCAGCCCGTGTCTATCCGCGCGATTGATGACGATGGTATTGGCGTTGGGAATATCAATCCCATTTTCAATAATCGTCGTCGCCACCAGCACGTCGAATTCGTGATGCATGAAGGCAAGAATCACCTTCTCGAGTTCTCCTTCGCTCATCTGCCCATGGCCAACCGCAACGCGCGCTGCCGGAACCAGTTCCTGAATCCGCGACGCGTGCTCATAAATCGATTCCACGCGATTATGCACGAAGTAAACCTGCCCGCCGCGCTCCAACTCCAACTCAATCGCCGATCGAATGATCTTCTCATCGAACTTCGCAACCACCGTCTGAATCGCCATGCGATCCTTCGGCGGCGTTTCAATCACCGACATATCGCGCAACCCAACCAGCGACATGTGCAGCGTGCGCGGAATCGGCGTGGCACTCATCGCCAGCACATCGATCTCCTTGCGCAGTTGCTTCAGCCGTTCTTTGTGCCGCACCCCGAAGCGCTGTTCTTCATCCACGATGAGCAAGCCCAGATCCTGAAACTTGATGTCCTTCGACAGCAGCCGGTGCGTGCCGATCAGCACGTCGACCTTGCCGTGCTCCACCTCTTCCACAATCTGCTTCTGTTCCTTCTGCGTGCGGAAGCGCGAGATCATCTCCACCTTGATCGGGAACTGCGAAAAGCGCTTCTTGAATGTCTCGAAATGCTGGAAGCTGAGCACCGTGGTCGGCGTCAGCACTGCCACCTGCTTCGAGTCCTGCACAGCCTTGAACGCCGCCCGCATCGCCACTTCCGTCTTGCCGTAGCCCACGTCGCCGCACAGCAGCCGATCCATCGGCGTCTGCTGCTCCATGTCGTACTTGATGGCGCGGATTGCAGCGAGCTGGTCGTCGGTTTCGTTGTAATCGAACGCGTCTTCGAACTCCTTCTGGAATTCGTTGTCCTTCGAGAACGCCGTACCCTGCGCAGTGTGCCGCTCTGCATAGAGTTTGAGCAGTTCCGCCGCCATGTCCTGCATGGCCTTGCGCACGCGCGCCTTCGTCTTAACCCACTGCTGCGATCCCAGCTTGTTCAGGACCGGTGCTGGCCCCGTGTCCGTCGAACGATACTTCTGAATCAGGTCCAGCCGCGTGAGCGGAACATACAGCTTGGCCTGCTCTGCGAATTCCAGAATCATGAATTCGACCGCGAGCCCGTCCTGCACAATCTCCTTCAAGCCCTGATACTGCGCGATCCCGTGCTCAACGTGGACAACATAATCACCCATCGACAAGTCCCGAAAATCCGAGACAAACGCAGCAGTCTTCGATCGCTTAGGCTCAGGCCGCGCAGCAATGTCCGCCTCATCATTGAGATCGTTCGCGCCGAAGATGATCAGGTTCGATTCAGGAAAGCTGACGCCCGCCGCAATCGGCGTCCGCACAATCACCGGCACGCGCAGATCGCCGGCCATGTAGCTGGCCTCTTCCAGCATCGTCTCGCCGCTATGCGACGCAGCGCGGCTCCCGAAGCGATACGGGATCTGGTACTCGCGGAACACAGTCGCCATGCGCTCCACGTCTCCCTGGTTCGCCGCTGCAACAACGATGTGCGTCTCTACTTCCATGAGCCGGCGCAGTTGTTCGATCAATGCGGGGATCGATCCGTGGAAGCGCAGCGTCGGCCGCGTGTTCAGGCTGATCTCGCCCAGCGTCGAATCTTCATCGATCACATCCACCGCGCCAAGCTGATCAACGTCGATGCCGAAGTGCGCCTGCAGCAGTCCCTGTAGAATCTCAGGCCGTAGGTAGATATCTTCCGGCCGAACCAGGTTGCCGATACCGCTGCGCTCATGGCGCTGCTCAATCTTGTTCCACCAGCGGTCAATCTGGTTGCGCACCATGCCCGGCTCATCCACAAAGAGCACAGCCTTCGGCACCAGCTTCAGCAGATTCGTCTCAGCTCCCGCAACAGCGGCGAAAAACTCCCATCCCGGAAAGACGCTGACCCCACCGGCCGCCGCGGCTTCCATCGCCATCTCGTCCGCCTCGTCGTCGCCCTCAATCTCGACGCGCTGCCTGCTCAGCCGCGCATGCACCGCCGCCAGCAGATGCTCGGTGACGGGCGTCTCCGTCAGCGGAAGAAGCTGCGCTTCATCCAGGCCGGATTGCGAGCGCTGCGTCTCCGGATCGAACTTGCGGATCGTATCGATCTCGTCTCCGAAAAACTCGATGCGCACCGGCCTGTCCGACTCCGGCGAATACACGTCGAGAATGCCGCCGCGCCGCGTGAACTGCCCCGGCATCTCCACCAGGTCCATCTGCGTGTAACCCACGCTCGCCAGGTGCGCGGTCAGCACCTCAACATCGATCTCTTCCCCACGTTTGAGGCTCACCGCAAGGCTGGCGTAGTAATCGCGATCGAACAGCCGCATCGCCAGCGCTTCCACCGGCGCAATGATGATCGACGCCGCCCCCGTCGATAGCTTCCACAAAGCGGCCGCGCGCTGCTCCTGCACGTCCGGGTGCGGGGAAAGATTCTCGAACGGCAGCACGTCATGCGCGGGCAGCCGCACCACACGCCCCGGATCGACAGCCCCGGTCAGCTCGCAGCCCGCGCGGATCATCGGCTCCAGCGCTTCGGCCGCCTTGTTATCAGAGACCGCAACGATCACAGGCCGTCCAGCAGCCCGGGCCATCAGCGGAATGTAGAGGGAACGCGCGGTCGCGGTGAGTCCGGACACAATACGCCGCCCCGAACCCAGGCTCAGGTGCCTGCGAACGCGATCGAATGCCGGCGTATGCTCCAGGTCCGCAAAAATCTCGCGGACGAACGGGAGAATCATCAAGCTCTAGTTTACCAGTCGGATGAATCCTATAGGCGCACCGCCAAGATCACGAACTTGCCGCCGCCGGGCTGGCAGGCTTGGCCGCATTCAAGGTCAGCAGCGCCCCCGCGCCCAGGCAAGCCGCAATCGACCACAATCCAGCCACGTAGCTGTGCGTAGCATCGTGCAGCCACCCCATCGCGTACGGGCCCGCGAACGCACCCACCGCACCCACTGAATTTACAAATGCAATCGCCGCACCCGCCGCCTTGCCGCTCAACCGGCCGGTAGCCACGCTCCAGAAGATCGGCAACGACGACAGCAACCCCATGGCCGCCAGGCAGAAACTGGCCACCGCGCCGCCAACCGAATGGAAGTACCCCGCTGCCGCAAAGCCCATTCCCGCCGCAAAAAACAGAGCCGGCAGCATGCGATACCCGCGCCGATGACTGGCCCAGTACATCGCCAGCGCACCCATAGTGAACGTCAGCGTCGCCCACCATCCCGTAGACAGTGCGGTCGCTCCGCGTGCCACCAGAATCTTCGGCAGAAAGAAACTGAGCCCATACACTCCGGAGCTCCACATGAAGTACGCCGCTGCATCTCCAGCCACCTTCACCCGTGTACTACCTGAGCCCACGCGATGCACAGCCTCATCATGCGAGAGATCCTGGGCCACCCTCTCCTTCTCTTGCTGCGACAACCATGCAGCCGAAGCTGGTCCATCCGCAAGCGCCCACCACGTCGCAAATCCAAGCAGCACTGCCGGCACGCCTTCCAGCAGAAACACCCATTGCCAACCCCGCAACCCGGCGAACTGATCCATCAGCAAGATATGCGCAGAGATCGGCGAGCCCACTATGTTGCTCAGCGGAAACGCCAGCAGGAACAACGCCAGCACCCGCGTCCGCTGCGGCCGCGGCAGCCAGAAGGTGAAGTAGTAAATCACGCCGGGATAAAAGCCCGACTCGGCAATCCCCAGCGCCGCGCGCAGCCCGATGTACACGCCGGAGTTCGGCACAAACGCCGTGCCCATCGACACCACGCCCCACACCATCATCAGCATACCCAGCCAGCGCCGCGCGCCAATCCGCGCGAGGAGCAAATTGGCCGGCACCTGAAACAGGCAGTAGGTAAGAAAGAACACGCCCGCCGCAAAGCCATACATGCGATCGGAGATGCCAAGGTCGCGATTCATGGTCAGCGCTGCAAAGCTGATGTTCACGCGGTCGAGAACCGCAACCGTGTAAAGCAGCACCAGGAATGGCACCAGCCGCCACGTGATCCTGCGATACACGGCCTCCGACGCGGCAACGCTCATCTGTCACCTACAGCCTTCGCAAACGCATAAAGGAACTGCAGCGACTTCCAATACGAATCCACCGGCAGCCTCTCGTCCTGCCCGTGCGCGCGATCATCGTCGCGCTCCAGCGCAATAGCCGAGTAGCCATACGTCGCATAGCCCGCCTGCGCGAAGTAGATCGAATCGCTGGCGCCATTCTCCATCACCGGGGTCACCGGTACTCCCGGCCAAATCGCCTGCGTGATCCGCGTCAGCGGCTCCATCACCTCAGGCATCGGCGCAACTGGAACAATCGCCTTCCGCTCCGGCGCGACATCAGCGACGACCGTGCCCGCATCAGAAACATACTTCACCGTCAGCTTGGAATCCCCGAACAATTGCACAAGCTGCTGCCGAATCTCCTCCGGTGAGTGCCCTGGAAAAATCCTGCAATTCACGTTCGCCTGCGCGCTCTGCGCCAGCGCGTTATTCGCATGGCCCGCGGCCAGCCGAGTCGCCACGCACGTCGTGCGGAAGTTCGAATTGAAGCTCGGCTCCGCGCTCAGTCGTTTCGCCGCCTCCATATCCGGCGGCGAAGCAAGAATCGCCCGAATGTCCGCCGACGTCTGCCCAGACTCCTGCTTCTCCAGGTTCTGGAAATACGTGCGCGTCACATCATTCAGCTCGAACGGAAAGCTGTACGCTGCAAGCTTGTTGATCGCGGTCGTCAGCTCGTAGATCGCGTTATCCGGCCGTGGGCGCGAGCTATGCCCGCCAGGATTTGTCGCCGTCACCTGGTAATCGGCGTAGACCTTCTCCGTCGCCTCCACATCGGCAACCACCGCACGGCCATGATCCAGTTCCACGCCACCCGAATCAGGATTGATCACATAGGCCGCATCCACTAGGTCGCGATGTTCCTTCAACAGCCATATCGGGCCGTTGAACTTGCCGCCCTCCTCGTCCGCAGTCAGCGCCAGAATTAGATCGCGCTTCGGCTTGTACCCCTCACGATGCAAGCGCAGAAACGTGGCCACCAGTCCCGCATCGGAGTCTTTCATGTCCTGCGTGCCGCGCCCGTAGTAGTACCCATCCTTCTCCACAAACTCAAACGGATCGGTATGCCAGTCCGACCGCAGCGCCTCCACCACATCCATGTGGCACAGGAAGAGCACCGGCTTGGCATCAGACGTCCCCGGCGCGCGGTAGCGGATGATGAGGTTCAGCTTGTTCTTGTCCGGCCCCAGCAGCTTCACGTCCTCGCGCGGAAACCCCGCGTCCAGAAAGCGCTTCTCCATCGCCTCGTTGCCGGCCGTAACGCTGCCCTTCGGCGTGTCCGTCGTGTTGATTTCGATGAGCTGCTTGAAGATTTCGCGGGCCTCGGCCTTATCGGCAGCCGACAGCGGAGCAATCTCTTGTGCCATCACAAGTGAAGATGCAGCAAAAAGTCCAAGGCACGCCAGGCGGGCAACTCTGGGGAAGTCCGATCGCAAGAAACGCATGGCGGCATTGTACCCGTCGCGCGTAACATCGCGCCCTGTTCCCCTTCGAGCGCTCTTCCGCATTGCGCGCCCCGCCAAACCGATTTATCGTGGTGCGGTCAGCCAATCTGAGGTGCCCATGCGTCTGCAAACAATCCTCCCTGCCTTGCTGCTTTCCACCGCCATCTGCGGCTTCACCCAGAGCGGTCCGGCCCGCCCCAAAATTACCGGTGTCTCGCACCTGGCGATCTACACGTCCAACCCCTCCGCCACCGAGCACTACTACACCTTCACCATCGGCGCCGCAAAGATGGCCGACCCCGAGAACCCCAAAGGCGTCAAGTACGCGCTGAGCGGCACACAATATGTCGAAGTACTGCCCCTGCCTGCGAACGCCGGTGTCAACCGCATGGATCATGCGGCCTTCAACACCGACAACGCCGAAGGCATGCGCAAATACCTCGCCGCCAAAGGCTGGCAGGTGCCCGCCTCCGTCACCAAAACCTCCGACGGCAGCCGCCGCTTCCAGGTGCTAGACTCCGAGGGCAACAAGATCGAGTTCGTGCAGCCGCCGGCCAACGCCAAAGTCGACGCCCCCAACGCCATCGGTCACCACATCATCCATGTCGGCTTCGTTGTGCATGATCGCACCAAAGAAGACACCTTCTACCGCACGCTGCTCGGGTTCCGGCCCTACTGGTTCGGCGGCATGACCGACGACAAGATCGACTGGATCAGCCAGCAGGTTCCCGACGGCCACGACTGGGTCGAATACATGATGAACAACAGCCCCAACATCTCGCAGCAGACCCTTGGCGTGCTCGACCACATCGCCATCGGCCAGAACTCCGTCGACGAAGGTTTAAAGACGCTAAAGGCCGGCAACCGCCTCGAAGGCGTGCGCGCCGACTCCTCCACCAAGATCGGCAAGGACGGCAAGGGCCAGTTCAACATGTATGACCCCGACGGCATCCGCGCCGAGCTCATGAACCTCAAAGCCACCGAGAAGCCCTGCTGCTCGCCCTTCACCGCACCCGACCCATCGGAATAAGGCTGGCCATCAGCACTCGTTATCATCCTGAGCGCAGCATGCAGTGCGGAGTCGAAGAATTTGCGGTTGTTCTTTGGCGCCTGAAGTTCACACCAACCGCCTTGCGCCACTTGAGGGGCCCATGTTTAAAAAGATCGCACTCACACTCGTCGTCTCGCTCATCGCCGCCACCGCCGCTCAATCGCAAAAGCTCTCCCCGCACTGGGAAGAACTCACCGCACCCGACTTCGTCCAGGCCATCCATCAAGCGCAGGGCGTCTGCGTACTGCCCTTCGGCATCATCGAAAAGCACGGCCCCCACCTGCCCCTCGGCACTGACCTGCTCGACGTCCGCTATGCCGTCTCCAATGCCGTGCAACAGGAATACGCTGTCGTCTTTCCGCCGTATTACTTCGGCCAGATCTTCGAGGCGCAGCAGCAGCCCGGCACCGTCGCCTACTCACTCTCCACCCAGCTCACACTGCTGCAAGAGACCGTTAAGGAGATGTCTCGCAACGGCTGCAAGAAGGTCGTCATCGTCAACGGCCACGGCGGAAACAATTCGCTCCTGCCGTTATTCGCGCAGGCACAGCTCGCCACCCCGCGCGACTACGTCGTCTACGTCTTCGGCCTGCCGAATGAGAATGTGCCCGGACGCCCCGCCATGAGGTCCGACCCCAAGAACGACATGCACGCCGGCGAAACCGAGACCGCCAACATGCTCATCGCGCGCCCCGACCTCGTCAAAATGGGCCAGGCCGACTCGCAGTCCGGCGCCGACCAGCACCGCCTTAGCCTGCCCGACAACGTCTACACCGGCATTTGGTGGTACGCGCGCTTCCCCAACCACTACTCCGGCACAGGCTCCGCTGCCACAAAGGAGCTCGGCGAATTCGACCAGAAAACCTGGGCCAGCCAGATCGCCAACGCCCTCAAAGCCATCAAAGCCGACAACGACAGCCTCCGCATCCAGAACGAGTACTTCGAAAAGATCTCCCACCCACTGGATACGAAGCAGTAAAACTCACGCGCGGCCGGATTTGGCTACGCTGGCCGCGCTAAAACCCCGATGTGCCCTCCGCAGCCGCCCTAAGCCCTGAAATCCTCACCAAACACAACCCCGTAATTAATCTAGCCTAAGCCCCATTTCTCAGCCCTTCCCGTGCTGGCTAGCCTCGCGAATTTCTTCAACGTCCGCCAGATCGCGCAGACGTCCCGCCGCGATCTTCGATGCGATCAAGTCTTCCCGAGAAATGAAGAATGCCTTCTCTCCGCTGGCTGGATCAACCAAATCTTCGATCCGCCGTTCCCATGCCGCGTCGAAATCCACGCCGTCAACTGAGCAAAGAACGTCCACGGCAACCGGCGGCTGTCCGAAGCGAAAGAATTTGGTTGGGTCGGCAAGATCGCGAACATTGATGCTCTCGAGCGGTGCGCCAAATGCCGCCAATGCGCGATAAACAGCCTCGGCGTTGGCCGAATCTGCCTTGATCAGAATGTCAAGATCTTTCGTCGCGCGGGGCTGCGAATGCAATGAAACCGCATAACCGCCCACGATCAGATATTTAACGCTGTGGGCGTTGAAGGCAGACAGGAGTGCGATGAAGTCTGGGAACACTGGGCGCATTTCCCTTCAGCGCGTATGCAGCGAGTGTGATTTCGGCAACTGCGCTCATTCTTTCGTGTACTGGCCTGCTTTGCCAATATCGGTACTCGTCTGCCTTCATTTCTTTCAGGCTAGTGTACTTGCGAACCGTCTTCTCCATATCTGATTGTCCGTGCAACTCCTCCTAACGCTCAAGCCGCAGTGTAACTCTCCACCACCCGCACCCCGCGCTAAAATTTATCTATGCCCTCCGCAGCCGCACTAAGCCCAGACATCCTCGCCAAATACGAGCCCGTCATCGGCCTCGAAGTGCACGTCCAGCTTCTGACCGAAACCAAGATCTTCTGCGGCTGCGCTAACAAATTCGGCTCTGGGCCCAACACCAACGTCTGCCCCGTCTGCCTCGGCCTCCCCGGCTCGCTCCCCGTTCTCAACCAGAAAGCGGTCGAGTTCGCCACCAAGGCCTCGCTCGCCATCAACTGCACCGTGAACCCGCGCTCCATCTTCGCGCGCAAAAACTACTTCTACCCCGACCTGCCCAAGGGCTACCAGATCTCGCAATACGACAAGCCCATCGCCGAGCACGGCTGGATCGAAGTCCCCACCGCCCAGGGTGGCACGAAGCGCATAGGCATCACCCGCCTTCACATGGAAGAGGACGCCGGCAAGAGTCTCCACGACGGCCTTCCCGATTCCGCCAAGTTCACCTCGCTCGACCTCAACCGCTGCGGGACGCCATTGTGTGAAATCGTCTCCGAGCCCGACATCCGCACGCCCGAAGAAGCCTTCGAATACCTCACGCGCCTCAAGGAGATCCTCCTCTACACCGGCGTCTCCGACTGCAATATGGAAGAAGGTTCTCTCCGCTGCGACGCCAACGTAAGCGTCCGCCCGCGCGGCCAGGAAAAGTTTGGAACCAAGGCCGAGGTCAAAAACGTCAACAGCTTCCGCTTCGTCCGCGAAGCGCTGCAATACGAGATCGAGCGCCAGGTCGAAGTCCTCGAATCCGGCGGCCGCGTCCTCCAGGAAACCCGCCTTTGGAACGCCAACGAGGGCCGCACCTACTCCATGCGTTCCAAAGAGCAGGCCCACGACTACCGCTACTTCCCCGAGCCCGACCTGCCTCCGCTAATCCTCTCCGCAGAATTCCTCGCCGCTCGCCAGCAGGAGTTCCCCGAGTTGCCCGAAGCGCGCCGCGCGCGCATGATCGCCGAGTACGACCTGAATGAAAAGGACGCGCGCACCCTCACCGCCTCTCGCGAATTCGCTGACCGCTTCGAAGCAGCCGCGAAGACCGCGAAGAATCCGCGCCGCGTGGCAAACCTCCTCCTTAGCGAAATCGGCGGCCGCCTCAACGCCCTCGGCCTCGATCAGGAAAGCTCGCCCGTCTCCATGGCCGGCATCGTCCTTGCCGCCGACTTGCTCGACGCGGGCTCCATCAGCTCCAAGCAGCTTAAGGGCCTGCTCGACATCGCCTTTGAAAAAGGTGAAGACTTCCCCGCCGTCTACGAACGCGAGAAGCCGCAGCAGATCTCTGACACGTCCGCGCTCGAAGCGATGATCGATCAGGTCATCGCTGAGAATCCCAAGCAAGTCGAAGCGTATCGCGCCGGCAAGAAAACGCTCGCCGGCTTCTTCGTCGGCCAGATCATGAAGGCTTCGAAAGGGCAAGCCAACCCTGCGCTCCTCAATGAGCTTGTGACGAAGAAGCTCGAGGGCTAGCCGCGCGCTCCATCGCGCCAGGGGCTGCGCACCGTGTACTTCGGCGTGGCCGTCACAGTCTGCTTCTTCACGACGAGCAGCTTCCGCTTCAGCAGCCATCGCACCGCTGCCTGCGCAGAGCTTCGCGAAATCCCGATCGATTCAGCCATATCTTCATAGCTGACCTGCACGTCGCTCTTTCGCCGGGCCTGCTCCGCTGCCAGCCATACATACAACAGGAAAGCGGCCGGCTTGCGATCGTGCCCCACCAGGTCGCGCATCAAGACGTCGGTAATGTAGTCATCCAGTACCGGCATAGCTATACCGACTACTACTATAGCAACGCCTGCCTCATTGATTCCGGTTCGGCGGATGGCTATTCTCGCCACAGTGGAGGGCAGCAGTCATGATTCGAGGCATCAAGTTCATCGGCATCCCCGTCTCCAACCAGGACGTCGCGCTTAAGTTTTACACTGAATCGCTTGGAATGAAGGTCCTTACCGACCAGCCATTTACCCCGACCCAGAGATGGATCGAGTTGACCATTCCCGGCGCAGATTCCGGGCTCGCGCTCTTCACGCCGCCCGGTCGCGAAGACCAGATCGGGAAGTTCCAGTCTGTCTCGTTCTGGTGCGATGATGTCTTTGCCACGGCTGACGCCATGAAGAAGAAAGGCGTGACTTTCATCAAGGAGCCTGCGGCCGAATCCTGGGGAACGGCCGCCGTTTTCAAAGACCCCGATGGAAATCAGTTCGTGCTTTCAAGCAAGGACAGGAAAAAATGATCCGACCGTTACTTCAGCTTCAGCTCCGTCTCCACGTCTTTGCGTGTGTCCCACGAGCTGATGGTCTTGGTCGGGCTCTTCTTGCCTTCCTTCTCGGCCCAAAGGTCGAAGTCCTGTGACATATCAACCTGGGCAAAGCGGAAACGCCCGTCCTTCGTCGATGTATAGCTGCGAATGGCCTTGGTCTTCGTATTGCGCAGGAATACAGTTGCCCCCACAACCGCGCCTGACTCCGCATCCATAACCGACCCGTTTACCACGCGCTGCCCTATATTCTGCGCCTCGGCAGAAGGCACGGCCATCCGGCTGGCTATGGGAGCAAATCCCAGAGCGGCCGCAGCCAGAACAACACCCGCTACCAGACGTGTGCGATATCTCATTCTTCCTCTTCCTCTTCCTCTTCGGTGTAGTCTTCGTCATCCTCTTCGTCATCCTCACCCACGCGGGACAGCTCTAAAGGATCGACCGCAACTACTTCATACTCGGTCCCGCACTCTTCGCACGAAACCACATCGCCTTCTTCCACCTCATCAAGTTCAATATCGAGATCGCTCTCGCATTCAGGGCAGCTCGCCATGACCCAAACCTCTCTTTCCCAAAATAGACCTTGCAGCGTCGTACTGTAGGATTGCGTTTACTTGGAGTTCGACTCCGCTAGTTTTAGATGGATGCCCCCCGTAGGTCAAGAGGGCACCCGCCTTCGATTGCTCCCCAGAGAGTTGAAAACGCCCCTCCCAGGAGAACTCATTATGCGCCTCGCTCCCCTGCTTGCTGCCTTTGGAATCTTCATTTGCGCTCAGTTCTGCGACGCTCAGCCCGACTACATGCGGCAGGCACGCCCGTTCGCCGCCGCACCCGCCAATCCGGCCATCGCCCGCGCTATCGCCAGCGTTGACTCGGCCCGCATCCGCCAGATCATCGAAAAGCTGGTCAGCTTCCAGACCCGCAACTCCCTTTCCAGCATGGAAACCGATCTCCCCGCCGGCACTGGCATCCAGCCCGCCGCCGACTGGATCTACGATCAGTTCCAGCAGATCTCCACCGCTTGCAATGGCTGCCTCGACGTCCGCCGCGACACCTTCACAGCCGATCCCAAGAGCACTGAAGGCACCCAGTGGGCAAAGCGCATCCCCAGGCCCACGCGCATGACTAACGTCTACGCCATCCTGCGCGGCTCTGACTCCGCTCAGGCCAACACCATGTACCTCGTCACCGGCCACTACGATTCGCGCAACACCAACGTGCTTGATGACCACGGCTTCGCGCCCGGCGCCAACGACGATGCCTCCGGCGTGGCCGTCTCCCTCGAATGCGCTCGCGTACTCAGCAAGATGAAGTTCCCTGCCAGCCTCGTCTTCGTCGCCGTCGCTGGAGAAGAACAGGGCCTCGTCGGCTCCGCGCACTTGGCCAAAGTCGCCAAAGAGCAGGGCTGGAATCTCCTCGGAGTGCTTAACAACGACATCGTCGGCGGCAACACCACTCCAGGCGACACCCTCCAGCTCAAAGACCGCGTTCGCGTGTTCTCTGAAGGCGTTCCCGTCTCCGCCACCCCCGAGCAGGCCCGCCGCATTCGCGCCATCGGCAACGAGAACGACTCGCCCAGTCGCGAGCTTGCCCGCGCCATGCAGGAAGCCTCGCAATCCTACTTCCCCGCCAAAACCCGCACCTCCTTCGATGCTTTTCTGGTTTCCCGGCCCGACCGTTATCTGCGCGGTGGAGATCATAGCTCCTTCAATCGTGAGGGCTTCGCCGCCGTACGCATCACTGAGTGGCGCGAAGACTACAACCACCAGCACCAGAACGTGCAGCGTGACGCAAATCCCGTGCTCGGCGACCTTGTGGACTTTGTAGACTTCACCTACGTCGCAAAGGTTGCCCGGCTCAACGCCGCCACGCTTGCTACCCTCGCCTCCTCTCCAGGTGAACCCCAAAAGGTGCAAATCGACGCGGAGAAGCTCGAGAATGGCACCACCCTCAAATGGGAAGGCGCTCCCGGCAAAGTCGATCATTACGAGCTGCTCTGGAGAGACACCATCATGCCCGACTGGCAGTACGTAAAGAAGATTTCCCCCGCTGCCAACAACGGTCCGCTTACCGTCACCGTGCCCATTTCCAAAGACAACGTAATCTTCGGCGTTCGCGCCGTCGACGCCGCCGGCCACCGCGGCATCGTGGTCGTCCCTTAACCCTGTCAGTACGAACAGAATGACACCGCCGCGTCGCTCGCGTTAACCTGAACAACGATGGCCAGAATGGGCTCAATGCCGTTTGGGTTCCCCGAATTCAAGGGAACCACCCGAAAGCTGCTACTCGCAAACCTGATCGCGTACTTCGCCCTTCTGGTTATCGGCTTCACCGCGCCCGCTATGGGCCGGATGCTCTTTGGCATCCTCTCGTTCAACCCGCCGCTCTTCCTGCATGGCTACTTGTGGCAGCCCTTCACCTACAGCTTCATCCACGTCGGAATCACCCAGACTCTCTTCGAGCTGCTCTCCCTCTGGTTTCTGCTCGGCTTCCTCGAGCAATACCGAGACTCAGGCTGGCTCACCGGCCTCTACGCCTCTTCCGTCCTGGGCACCGCCCTCACCGCCGCGGCCACATACGACATAGCCGACCGCCTCGGGCGCGGCGTCCTCCCCTCCTCCGTGCTTTTTGGCTGCTTCGGCGGAATCTTCGGCCTTCTCGTCGCCATCGGTGTGCTCTACGGCGAAACCGAATTCATGATGATGTTCATCATCAACATCAAAGCCAAATACATGGCTCTGATCTACGCGCTCGTCGCGTTCGCCATGCTCTTCAGCCAAAGCTGGATCGTGGCCCTCTCCCAGCTCGGCGGCGCACTCGCCGGCCTGCTCTTCATCCGCTTCGCCCCGCGCAAAGGGCTCTCCTTCATGACCAGCGAATGGCTATACGGCCTTCGCAACCGCTACTATCGCTGGAAGCGCCGCCGCGCCGGACGCAAATTCGAGATCTACATGAAGAAGCAGGGCCGCACCGTCCGCCTCGACAGCCGCGGCCGCCAGATCGACGAAGACCACAACGACCGCTCCCGCTGGAACTGAGCGGCTGCTCTGTCTGTGCGTAATCCAGGATCGATCTGTCATGGCGCGCTCACTGTCGCCATGCTGGACGTGGTACCTTAGACGCATCCTCGACAAGCTCCTTCCTCTCGCAATACCAATCAGCCGGACGCTGAAACTCTTGCGGAAAGGATCAAATCAGCATGGGATTGGGAATCAGAACCTGGCTCGAACGGCGGGGAATTCTGCTTCTTCGCAAATCCGACTATCACGCTGATGGGGTTGCGGTGAGAGGCAAAAACCTCTCCGCGCTTTCGGAAAGCGCATTCGATCACGCCTACCACGAGTCCATCCGTCTGAATAGGGCGGGCTGGCCGAACGGAGTACCTGATGTTCGGTGGCGTGCTCACGTCTGCTGCTGGGCAGCCCGAAACGCTCTCTTACTGGAGGGGGATTTCGTTGAATGCGGCGTCAACACGGGTCTACTATCGCTGACCGTCGGCCATTTCCTGAACTTCGCAACGTTGAATCGAACATTCTGGCTCTTCGACACTTTCGAGGGTATTCCCGTAGAGCGAGTGTCGGCGGAGGAGAGGGCGCATGCCGCAGAGTTGAACGCGGTCTCCTATTTTGACTGTTATGACGTGGCCCGAAGCAATTTCGCACCATTCCCGAACGCCAGACTTGTTCGGGGAGTTCTTCCGGACAGCCTCGCAACAGCGCAGATCGAACGAATCGCATACCTCTCTATCGACCTGAATAACGCTGCCCCAGAGATAGCCAGCATCGAACGTTTATGGCCTAAGTTGTCGCCCGGTGCAATTGTTGTCCTCGACGACTATGCGTTTACTGACTACGAGACTCAACACCGCGCATGGAACGACTTTGCAGCCAGCAAGAATCGAATGATTCTGACGGTCCCTACCGGCCAGGGAATTCTCATTAAAGCAGATTCTTAATCAATAGTTTACCCGGATAACTGACTCGATAGATCCAGATTTCCCCTACCCTCATCCTCACCCGCAGCGCAACCGTAACCACCCGATGATTGAGCCGTCCCCTGCCGACTTTTTCGACTAGCTGTTCAACAGTGCCGAACGCCAGGAATCAAGTCGGGCTTCAACCCCCGGGCAACTACTTTGCCTCGGCGCCCGCCTTCAATTTTTCGCGGAGACTGAACTTCATACCGTCGTAGCCGCCCCGGTTCCCGCAATCGGTCAACCTACACACTCCCCCCTGGGATTGGCCAGTTCCACCCGGTGGCTGCTGCAACAATCTCGAACGACAGCTTCGGCCCTCATCATCTTTCTGCAAATCGACGAAAGCACCTGCGCGCCGCTACCTGGCATTGCCTTCGCGCTCGCATGTGTGACCGTTGTAGAACTCCAATGCAAGCTCGTAATGTGAATCGAATCTGCTCAAAACGTTGGTCGACCTGTATTTTTCGCCTTCCACGTCACCGTTCTCGAAGGAATGTCGATACTCGCCCATGATTGCCCCCAGCTTCGCAGCGGCCTCCTCGCGATCACCCAGCTCGATTATGGTCTTCAATCACGCCGCCCCTAACCTTCCTTCCGCGGCCCATTGCCCCCGTGTGGACTTTGTCACATTCCAACGTACCGGTGATCACGGTGTCTTCCAATCATGATGCGTAAAATCTCCCCCGCGAATCGAGCTAAGGGAGGGACGCCCTCATGTGCGGAACGACCACTCAGCCGCTCTCAGCGTTGTTTTCAGCATTTTTGCTTTGGAGTGCGTGTTGCGCACCGTGGGCCAGCGCGCAGGCTGTTAGCACCACCGTGGATCTTCAAGTGACGACCGCGGGGGGTGCGGTGGCGAGCTCAGTTTCCCTCGGGGACGTGCTGACACTGACGGCAACCGTGAAGTCCGGATCGACACCGCTGACCAGGGGATTGGTTAACTTCTGCGATGCGGCGGCTGCATATTGTACAGACGTTCACATTCTGGGCTCGGCCCAGCTCACATCTGCGGGCACGGCAGTGCTGAGGTTGCGGCCTCGGCTGGGTGAAAACAGCATCAAGGCAGTGTTTGCGGGTACGCGAAGCTATTTGCCCAGCACATCGCCAGCCTCCACCCTGAGCGTGACGGACGGCGCGACGTCCACCTCGATTACGCAGAGCGGAACGGGGCGGCAGGGGATTTATACCCTCAAGGCGAGCGTTACGGGATCAGCAAGCCGGATCGCGCCGACGGGGAAGGTGTCCTTTGTCGATCGATCAGATGCCAACGCGGTTCTGGGAACTGCCCAGTTGGGAACGGGCACGCTGGCGCAGAGCTTCACCATCGTCAATGCCCCTAGGATTGGTGGTGCGAAGGTCGTCGGGGACTTCAATGGGGACGGCATTCCGGATGTGTTCGTCAAAACGAAAGAAAGCTCGGGAAGCAATGTCTCAGGTTGGCGGACAATGATGCTGGGCAACGGAGATGGCACATTCAACGCGCTGGGAACTTCCCAAGACGATATTCATGACGACATTGGTCACACGTACTGCATGGCAGTGGGAGACTTCAACGGAGACGGCAATCTTGATGTTGTGATCAGTGCCGCAACCCTCGTCTTCCCCTCCGGGGATGTCGGCCCACTTAAAGTGCTCCTGGGCAAGGGCGATGGAACGTTCGGACCGGCGATTGACGTCCCGATAACAATAAACGATAACGATTATGTCAGGGGCATGGCGGTGGCGGACTTCGATGGAGACGGCATGCCTGATCTCGCGGTGTCCCACATGCAAACGACGTCGGGTATATTGCTGGGAAATGGTGACGGCACCTTCCGCGCGGAGGTTACGTTCCCGACGGGTGGGCTTAGCCCCCTAGGGGTGGGAGACTTCAATGGCGACGGCAACCTAGATATAGCTGGTTCACTTTATCCACCCCCTGACTCGGAAGTGGGCATATTCATGGGCAAGGGCGACGGTACCTTTTACGCGACCCAAGACACGGGCGAACACCCGGGCTATTCTTTTTATCTAGCCGTTGCGGACTTCAACCAAGACGGTCTCCTGGACTTGGATGCGGGGGTTTCGGGGGATTCGGTGGGGCAATGGGTGCTTCTTGGGGAAAGCGGCGGCGGCTTTAAGAGGGCGTCCTATACCTCACCACTCGCCTCGTTGATAGGGGATTTCAACGGGGACTCCATAGCGGATCTCGCGGGAAGTAAATATGTGAATTACCACGAAGTCTCTTTCATACTCCCGGCCAACGGAGACGGAACGTTCGAACCGGCGATCGATATCCCGGGAGAAGTCAACCTCCGTGATGGGGCGGACTTCAACGGGGACGGCATCGAGGATTTCGAAGCCGAGCTGACGCAGTACCCTGGGGGCATGGGCGTGGTAATCAACAAGCTAACTACGACCGCCACCGCCACGCTGAGCGGCATCCGCGTCCCGGCTGGGCATCAGGTCAAGGCCGTCTATGAGGGCGATGCGCTGTACGCCGAAAGCAGTTCCGACACGATATCCCCCGTTTCCCCGCCCTGGGGCGCGATCAGTCAGGCCATGGATGCACGGACACACTCGAAAACCGTCGCCCAGGCAGACACGCTGGTGGTCGGGGGCTGGGCATTAGACCTGCCGGATAGCTCTCCTGTGAACACGGTGCAGGTCCTGATCGACGGAAAAGGTGTAGGCAACGCCACGTTGGGTCTGCCCCGTCCCGATGTGGCTGCTGCTTACAACAATCCTGCCTATCTGAACTCCGGCTGGACCTTCACCTATCCGGCATCGGGGTTGTCGCTGGGAAAACATACGGTTTCGGCGGTGGGCTACGATTCTCTAGGCCTTGCAGGGAGGCTCGACCTAACCACCTTCACCGTTGCTACTACGAGCGTCGGCTCGCCCTGGGGCGCGATCAGTCAAGCCATGGATGCGCGGACACACTCGTCGACCGTCGGCCAGGCGGATAATCTGGTGGTCGGGGGCTGGGCACTGGACCCGCAGGACGGGGCTCCCGTGAGCAGGGTGCAAATCTTGATCGACGGAAGCGACGCGGGCAATGCCACATTGAGTCTGGCCCGTCCCGATGTAGCTGCCGCTTACAACAATCCTGCCTATCTGAACTCCGGCTGGACCTTCACCTATCCGGCATTGGGGTTGTCGCTGGGGAAACACACGGTTTCGGCTGTGGGTTACGACTCACTAAACCTTTCGGGGATGTTCAGCACAGCCACCTTCACAGTGGCTACTACGAGCGTCGGTCCTCCGTGGGGCGCGATCAGTCAAGTCATGGATGCGCGGACACACTCGAGGACCGTCAGCCAGGCGGATAATCTGGTGGTCGGGGGCTGGGCACTAGACCCGCAGGATGGCGCTCCCGTGAGCCGGGTGCAAATCTTGATCGATGGAAACAACGCGGGTGACGCTACTCTGAGCCTTTATCGGCCAGATGTGGCCGCCGCATACAACAACGCTGCATATAAATACTCCGGCTGGTCCTTGACCTACGCGGCTTCGGGATTGTCGTTGGGTACGCACACGGTTTCAGCTGTAGGCTACGATTCGCTCGGCCTGTCAGCGACCATTGGTAGGGCCACCTTTACGGTGCAATAGATCGCCCCCCTGCCCTCATCCTCACCCGCAACTCCACCGTCACCACCCGATGACACCTTAAGCACAGCGTCCGGATATTCTCCAGATCGCACTCTCCGCCGCCTTCGGCCACCGGCACAATGTGATCCGCATCCCACAAGCTCTTCCGCGTCCGCGTCTTCAATCCCCAGTGCTTCAGCAGCTCTGCACGCCGAGTCCCTCGCGAATACCGCAACTGCCGTTCCGCCGCCGGCGCATCCACCCCGCAGCACGCGCAGACTCCCCGATCCCGCTCAAACACCTTGTCCCGCACATAGCCCGGCTGCGTCCGCAGCTTCCACTCATGCACGCAATAGGCGGAACAAAACGTATACCTCCGCGGCGGAACCTCCAGCGAGCACCAGCGGCAGATCCCTCGTCCATTCGGCCCGCGCGGTCCGGCCTTCCGATCCACCCAGCCGCCCTTCATCACCCGCCGCAGACTCATGCTTCAGTTCTAAACTCCCCATCATCCGCACATGGATCCCACCCGCTTCCCGCGCACCAGATCCGTCATCCCCGCCGCTTTCCGGTATCCGGAATTCTTAAGAAATGTTTCCTTGCCGCGCGCCTCCATCCCTGTCATCCTGTTCACATCACCAATTGCCGTTGTCTGCACTCATAGGTGCGCCGGGGTTCCGGGAGGCGGAGTTTCCGCTGGACCGGAGGAATGGGGACCCTCGGCTTGAGATCGTTGCACGTCTGGGCCGGCCGGTGACTGAACTGGGGATTCAAGCAACATGCCGATGCTCGATCGGCGTCAGGTCCTGCGGCTTATGGCGCTGACCGCTGGCTGCGCAGTCGCGCCGGCCAGCCTTGCCTTCGCGGGCCAGGCGCTCCGTCTCAATCGCGACGACGACGCCTTCCTTGACGACCTGATCCGTCAGGGCTGTCTCTACTTCTACGAGCAAGCCAGCCCCAACACCGGCCAGGTCCTCGACCGCGCCCGCAACAACCTCAAAGGCGCCCGCGATCCCCGCCGCCTGGCCTCCATCGCCGCTACTGGATTCGGCCTCACCGCCCTCTGCATCGCCGACAGCCATGGCTACCTTCCCCACGAAGAAGTCATGGAGCGCGTCCGCACCGCCCTCGACTGGCACCTGAACCGCATGCCCCAACTCCGCGGCTTCTTCTACCACTTCACCGACGTCGAAACCGGCGTGCGCTGGGATCGTGTCGAACTCTCCTCCATCGACACTGCCATCCTTCTCTGCGGCGTCCTCACCGCCCGCGCCTATTTCTCTGACGCGAAGATCCAATCCCTAGCCCAGCAGATCTACGAGCGCGTCGACTGGCCCTGGATGTTCAACGGTGGGCCCGCCTTCTCCATGGGCTGGAAACCCGAGTCCGGCTTCCTCTCCGGCCGCTGGAACCACTACTGCGAGCTGATGATGATCTACCTGCTCGCCATCGGCTCACCCACGCACCCCGTCTCGCCCGATACCTGGAAAGCCTTCTCGCGTCCGCGCATCCAGTACGCCGGCTTCAACTACATCAGCGGCAACGACCCCATCTTCACCCACCAGTACTCGCACGCCTGGTTCGACTTCCGCCACAAGCGCGACGGCTACACCAACTACTTCCAAAACTCCGTCACCGCGACCCGCGCACACCGCGCCTTCTGCCTCTCCATGCCCAAGTGGTATCGCGACGATCTCTGGGGCATCACCGCATCCGATTCCATGCGTGGCTACACCGTCTGGGGCGGCCCACCTTCTCGGGGCATGATCGACGGCACCGTAGTCCCCTCCGCCACTGCTGGCTCGCTCCCCTTCCTACCCACCGAGTGCCTCCGCGTCCAGCGCAATCTCCGCGCGCGCTTCGGCAACAAAGCGTGGGGCCGCTATGGCTTTGTCGACGCCTTCAACCCATCAGCCAACTGGTACAACCCCGACGTCCTCGGCATCGACCTCGGCATCAGCGTCCTCATGGCCGAGAACCTCCGCACCGGAATGGTCTGGCAGACCTTCATGCGCAACCCCGAAGCCGACCGCGCCATGCAACTAGCCGGCTTCCAACCCGACAACCTGGCCTGATCGGCAAACACGCCCGCAGTCGTAGGGCGGACCTTCCGAACCCGGATCAACAATCAGCAGCGCACCAGGTACTATGAATCGGTGCCATCCTTCCACCGGTCCACCTTGGGTGAATTCCTCTCGCTATCCGACGAGCAGATTCTCGCTCGTCTTTCCATCGGTTACGCTCGTCGCGGCTACACCAGTCAATACACCGACCAAACGCTCACCTGGAAGAGCGACATCGGCTCGCTTCGTTCCGCTCTCCAACATTGCGTTGAAGAGCACCCCGACGCCACCAACTGGGGCATCCTCTTCGAGTACTCCATCCCTCGGAAAGAACTTCGCATCGACATCGTTCTGCTGATCGCAAATAACATCGTTGTCCTCGAGGCGAAGTCCGGAAGCGCTTTCACCGAGGCACGCCGCCAAATCGAGGAGTACGCACTCTTACTGCACTATTTCCATAAAGCATCGGCCGACCACCGCATCTTTCCAATCATCGTTTCGCCCCATGCCAACGAACCCGAACTCGATCCAATCCGGCAGATGGAAATGTTCCCCCAACTCGCCACCTACTGGATAGCGAACGTAATGAAGACTCCGTGGGAGAGCCTCGCCAACGTTCTTCTTGCAGTCGCCCGCAACGGACGCGAGCAGCTTCACCCGGAACAATGGGACGACAGCCCCTATCATCCCGTGCCCACCATCATCGAAGCTGCAAAACAGCTGCGGACGGGTTTATCTATCCGCGAGATCGCGCACTCTGAAGCGTCTGAGCATGAGATCGAAACAGTCCGCGATACGATCCAGAAGTACGTGGACGAGGCGAGGTCTCAAAAGAAACACATCATCTGTTTTCTTACCGGAGTCCCCGGATCGGGCAAAACGCTGGTCGGCTTGAGCCTCGCTCACCTGGATAGCGCGAACACCTCGGATGCCGTCCATTTCATGAGCGGCAATGGACCGCTCGTGAAGGTGCTTCAGCACCTGTTCACGCAGGAGAGCCGTAAAACCGGCGACAGTGCACCTGACGCCCGCGTTAAAGCAAAGACTCTGATTGAGAACGTGCATGTTTTTGCCCGATACCACACAGAAGACAACCTCGGCGTTCCGTCAAACCACGCCGTCATCTTCGACGAAGCCCAACGTGCATGGAACCGCGCGCAGAACAAAAAGAAGTTCAATCGAGATTACTCCGAACCCGAGATGCTTCTGAATATCATGGAGCGGCATCGGGACTGGGCGGCGGTCATCGCACTCGTCGGTGGCGGACAAGAAATCAATGACGGCGAAGCCGGTCTTGAAGAGTGGGGCAAGGCCCTTGCCGAACGCCCGAAAGACTGGACCGTCTATGCATCTCCTGAGGTCTTGCAGGGTGGCGCATCCACCGCGGGGCATCGTCTCTTTGAAGGTGACTCATCACAGACAAGGGTTCTCACGAATGAGTCTCTGCATCTTCGAACCTCCAATCGTAGCCTTCGCGCTGAGAAGCTCGCGCAGTGGGTCAACCATGTCCTTGACGGTCGTCCCAAGGATGCATCTGCGCTTGAAATCGCAAAGCGCTTTCCGATCTTTCTCTCGCGCGACCTGCAAGAGGTTCGGACCTGTCTACGCCGTCAGGGGATCGGTGGAAACCGCTTTGGACTAGTCGGATCCTCGGGAGCGGCTCGTCTTCGGGCTGAGGGTCTTGAACCCAGTTCCAGCTTTCACGCTGAATACCCGTGGGAGCACTGGTATCTCGCGGATCAGGCGGACGTCCGTTCCAGTTTCCAATGCGAGGTGTTCGCGACGGAGTTCGAAATTCAAGGTCTCGAACTCGACTGGATCGGCCTCTGTTGGGGAGGTGACTTCATATGGAGCGACTCTCATCGCAACTGGCAATTGCGCAACTTCCGCCCCGGCTCTACCAATCGATGGATTCAGATCAAGAATCCCGACAAGCAGACCTTCCGCCGCAATGCCTATCGCGTTCTCCTGACCCGGGCAAGACAAGGCATGGTCCTCTTCATCCCGCCAGGTTCCTCGGAGGACCCTACTGTCAGCTCAGTGGAGTTCGACGCAACTGCCGACTATCTCATGCGCTGCGGAGTCATGCGGCTGAATGAGGCCGCGCTCGGATCCTCCACGCAACATCGCGAGAACCTGCTGTTCGCTCTTTGAATGCGTCCACCCTCACTCCCGCTCGAAGACCTGAATATTCGGCTTCCTGCGCCCGGGAATCTGCGTCGTGATCGTCAGACTCTTGCCATCCGGCGCAACCTCCACCTGTTGCATGTCCAGAACCTTGCCGTTGATCTTGTCCGTCAGTTCAACCGATTGGGCGCTCAGCCGCCTTCCTGAAGTGGCGTAGCCCGCCGGCAGATTAGGCCCCTCGGCCGTATAGTCCTTGCCGTCGAACTTGATGTTCTTCGTCATCTTCTGCGCCGGATTGATGAACGAGAGCCCATCTCCCGCATACGTCTCAATCTGCATCTCGAACGAAGAGTTGACCTGCTCCTCCGTGCTCTCCCAGGTTCCCGCAAAGCCTGAGCCGCCATCGATCCGCGTGTACTTATAGAGCAGATCCGTCGTCGATCCGTCTGCTCTGTAGCCGGTGAAGTGGTCCGTGAGCGTGTTGCCGTCATCCGAGAGTTCCCAGATCGCCGAGATCGTCACTGTGCCGCCCGTCTTGCGCACCATCTTCCAACGATGCGGAGACAGCACAGTGATCGCGAATGTCGAGCCGAACAGGCCTGGCTGATCCGTGCCGTTGGCCACGATGGTCTCCGTGTTGTCGCCGGAAAAGTTCAGCATGTATGTATTTGGACCGGCTTCCGTCACCTTCATCTCGTCCGTCAGCTTGCTCTTTGCAGGATTCATCTTCCAGGTCCCAGCCATAGGATCGGTGGCCGCACCCGCGGCGGCAGCACACATCGTGGCGGTGAACAGGCAAACGGCACCAAGTCGACCAAAAGATCGCATGTCCATTGAGTTTCTCCAGGCGTGAGGGAAATTTGTTCCGCGTCCTGGAGCAAGCACGTCCAAGACCTATCTCAAGCCCCCATCCTGCCCCGAGCGCGGAACGTCTCAAACCGGCCTCCGAGAAATGCAAGTCCCGCATCCACGGTGCAACCCGCCGCCCATGGCCACAGCCAACTGCAGCTAGTGCACCGCAAGCAATGCTGGAACTGTCCGCAAAAGCGCGATGTTGTGCCGAAACCGAACACCGGACGAGAGCGGGTGCCCCATCCAAGCTCTGCTTGGGTGGGAGGATCTCCATCCAGCCCAGATCCCTGGCGACTCGTCTCTGTCGCGGCACAACACCGCGAACCTCATTCCAGCTCGGATGGCGCCGAAGGCGCAGTTAGCCGCACCGCAGGTGCCGAATGGCGCCGAAGGCGCAGTTAGCCGCACCGCAGGTGCCGAATGGCGCCGAAGGCGCAGTTAGCCGCACCGCAGGTGCCGAATGGCGCCGAAGGCGCAGTTAGCCGCACCGCAGGTGCCGAATGGCGCCGAAGGCGCAGTGGCCGCACCGCAGGTGCCCGGAGCGATAAAATTCTCTACGACATGAGTACGAACATCGCCTTTCTCTTTCCGGGACAGGGATCGCAGGCCGTCGACATGGGCCGCGAGCTGTCCGAGCAGTTTCCCGTCGCCAAACAAACCTTCGCAGAAGCCGACGAAGCCCTCGGCTTCTCCATCTCGAAGCTGTGCTTCGAAGGACCCGAATCGGACCTCCGCCTCACCGAGAACACCCAGCCCGCTATCCTCACCGTCAGCGTCGCCGCCTTTCGGGTTCTCGCCGAGAAGGGCATCAAGCCGACCCTGGCCGCGGGACACTCGCTCGGCGAGTGGTCCGCGCACGTCGCCGCCGGCACGCTGAGCTTTGCGGACGCGGTCCGCTCCGTGAAGGCCCGCGGCAAGGCGATGCAGCAAGCCGTCGCACCCGGACAGGGCGCCATGGCCGCGGTCCTTATGCTCGATCCCGCGCTGGTGGCTGAAGCCTGCGCCCAGGCTGCCGCCGAAACCGGCCAGACCGTGCAGGCCGCCAACCTCAATTCGCCCTCGCAGACCGTCATCTCCGGAGCGGCGGCCGCCGTTGAAAAAGCCGCCGCCCTCTGCAAGGAGAAGGGCGCCAAGCGCGCTGTCATGCTCCCCGTCAGCGCGCCGTTCCACTGCGCGCTCATGCAGCCGGCCCAGGAGGAAGTCGCCCGCGTCCTCGACGCCCTCACCCTCAATGACCCGCAGGTGCGCGTGGCCGCAAATGTCACCGGCACCCTCGTCACCACGGCCGCAGAAGCCAAAGATGCCCTCATCCGCCAGGTCACCGGCGCTGTCCGCTGGGTGGATTGCGTCAAGGCCCTCGTCGCTGTCGGCGCCGGCACCTTCATCGAGGTCGGACCCGGCAAAGTCCTCACCGGCCTCATGAAGCAGATCGATTCCACGCAAAAGGCGCTCAACGTCGAAGACGCAGCCAGCCTCGACAAAACCCTGACGGAGCTGAAGGCCTAACCGCCTTCGGCATGCCTCCCACCCCCTACCCCCGGAGACCCCATGAGCCACGCGGAAGCAGCCGTTCGCGAAGCAGAGCAGCAGTGGAACGCAGCCATCCTGCGCCGCGACGTCGCGGCGGCTAAGCAGTTCATGGCCCCCGAGTACCAGCTTCTGGTCGGCATCGAAGGCCGAGACCTATCGCGTTTCCCGCTAGGTGCGTGGCTCGCCGCCCTCCCAAACTACGTCATCCACCGCCAGGTCATCCACGACATGAACGTATCAGTCTGGGGAGACGTCGCCGTCGCCACTCTGGCCTACTCGCAGGACGCCGACCCGTGGAACGGCCGCGACATCTCCGGCAATTTCATGATCACTGACGTTTGGGTCCTCCGCGACGGTCGCTGGCTCGTCGCGGAGCGCCACTCCTCACGCCTCGAAAAAGCTCCGTCAGCTCAGCCAAGGGCGTAGGGAAAGAGCACTACTTCACAGATTGGTCATTCCCAATCGGTCGTGACCACCATCACAGCCCCAATCCACTAAATCCGCTACGCTTATAAACGTAGGCCGTGCTGTGTTCCGACTTCAAAGCACAGGGAGAACCGCGGGGGAATAAGCAGAAGTTTACTAGACAATTAGCTACCCCTCCCCCTGTTTTTGCTTCTCCATCTCTTCGCTTTTTGCGAATATTAATCGAACTAAATTTAACAAACCAAGCGACTTATGCGCAAAACCTTCCCTACAGAAAACCATATCCACAAAATGTGGAAAAATTCGGCGATGTTACTAGACCGTTAACATCCTACGGACCCAGATACAGCTCCACCGGCGAGTAGCTCAGTGTCTTGGCCTTCGGGTCGTAGGCCAGGAAGAGCGGCTTGCTCTTGCGCTGGTTGATGTAGACGCCGACCACCAGCACGTTCCCGGCGAAGCGGGCGGCGGCAATGTCGTGGTGCTTGATGGCGCCGTAGTCGTTGTCGTGGCTGGTCGGGCTCCAGTCCTCCTGGAAGCGGGCGAAGGTATAGCCCTGGTCCGGAGCGTTCTGCTGCTGCCATTTGGGGTTGTGGATCCAAACGCCGTAGGCCGCGGCCATGTCGTTCTTCTCGACGTCGGTGAGGAAGGTGTTGATCTCGGAGCGGCCGCGCATGTGGGCGAACCAGTGCCAGGGCCAGTCGATGGGAAAACCGGAGACGATCCAGCCCAGGATGACCGCCGCCGTGAAGGCCGCCACGCATGAATATGCGATAACGCGCTTGCGGCGATCCTTGGCTTCGTCGAATCGGGGTGCGTCGAGCAGGGTCATGATGCGGGCTCCAGTGGGATAGAGGCTGGTGATCAGGTGGTCCGATTTGGTCGCCGACTCCTGTTGGATTAGACACCGTTTTCCGGCCGAGAGTTCCCTAAGCCCATGGTAGTCGATTATTTACCCGCTCCGGCATGACCAACTAACCACTTGATCACCCGATCACTTGTCGTCTCGGCTATAGCTGTTGCGCTTCTTCTCGCAGTCGCGCTCCAGGGCGAACTCGATCAGCCGCGTGATCAGTTCCGTGTAGGGCACGCCAGTCGCCTCCCACAGCTTCGGATACATGCTGATCTGGGTGAAGCCGGGCAGCGTGTTGACCTCGTTGATGTAGATGCGGCGCTTGCCGGACGGCTCCATGAGGAAGTCGACACGCGCCAGGCCCGCCAGATCGCAAGCGCGAAAGGCGGCGACCGCCATCTCGCGAATCTGCTTCGATTCCGCCCTGGTCAGCTTGGCGGGAATGATCGGAACGGAGCCCTCCGAGAGGTACTTGGCTTCGTAGTCGTAGAACTCCTTGCCGGGAATGATCTCGCCGACCACGCTGGCCTTGGGATCGTCATTGCCCAGCACGGCCACTTCAAGCTCGCGGGCCTTGGGGCCCAGCTTGCCTTTGCGAAGTTCTCCGCCGACGCCCTGTTCGATGACGAGCTTTCGGTCGTATTTGGCTGCCTCGTCCAGTGCCGGGCCTAGGGTTTTGCGATCGTGCGCCTTGCTGATGCCGACTGACGAGCCGAGATTCGCGGGCTTCACGAACACCGGATATTTCAGCACCTTTTCGATCTGCGCAATGGCCTTCTTCGGCGACTTCTCCCACTCGCTGCGCAGGATAGTGACGTGCTTCACAATCGGCAGTCCGGCCTGGGCGAACAGGCGCTTCATCACATCCTTGTCCATGCCGGCTGAGGAGCCGAGGACGCCGGAGCCGACGTAGGGGATGCCGGCGAGCTCGAAGAGGCCCTGAATGGTGCCGTCTTCGCCGAAGGTGCCGTGAAGGACGGGAAAAACAACATCGAGCATGGCCGGACTGGCAGGCGAGAGAGCGGCTTTCGCTGCAGACTCGCCATTCGCGGGCTCCGGCACCATCAACGTCGGAATGCCCTCATGCAGCAGCTTGGCGCCGGGCGTCGCTTCCGGATCGCCTGCGCGCAGCCGGCGTGCAACCGCGCTCGTGTCGCCCGCGAGTAAGCTGTGCGCGTCGCCGGGGGCCAGCCAGTGGCCCTGCTTGGTGATGCCGATGGGCACCACGTCGAACTTCTTGCGGTCGATTGCCTTGAGGACGGAGGCGGCGGAGAGGAGCGAGACTTCGTGCTCGCCGCTGCGGCCGCCGAAGAGAATGCCAACGCGGAGTTTCTTAGCCATCGTTCTTATTGTCGCGCAGCGGAGGGCGTGAGGGAGTGAACGGGATGGTTACCCCATCGTGGCGGAGCCAGGACGGTCGTCAGGCCGCTCGTCAGTTGCGAAATGGTAACTGACGAGTAGGCGGTCACTCGCCCGGAACGCAGCGAACGCGCTGGAGAGAGCGTCTCGGCGACGTTCAGTCGGACGATAGGATATCCGGAATCGGGATGGACTCCCACGGTAAGGTCGCACTGCGGTTCGGAAAGCGAATATCGAAAAACTTCTCTGGCCCCAACCACTCGATTGCTGTGCGCTGCCTTTGAATCGCCTCTATGTCTCGGCACTCCCCCGGAGACTCGCAAAACTCAAGCAACACGCCGCTACCAGCCAGCTGTTTCGATGCCGCGAGTCTTTTTGGAAAACTGTCTATGCCGAGCCACTTTGCCAAACCCTCGCTAAAGAAATTGATCCAATACATGCCCGGAATCCCCGAATCGAGGGTGAGACCCTGATAGCTCATGACCGGCTTCCGCTGGTTCTTCGCTTCCATGTCAGCTTCCGTCGTGAGGAAACCAAAGTCCGCACCGGAAACCATGAACATCTCGGAGACACACTCCCGAACCGTGCGAATGCCCACGCGATCAACCCACTTGCCTTCAAAGCGACCAACCCAATAATTGGTGAACAGGGGTGAGGGAAACCGCGCTGTGGAAGGATGCGTCCGGTTATAGATTTCACCGCTGAGCTGGACGGGCTTTCCCTTGCGATAGTGGAAGTTGCCCTGAGGCTTTGAAAGGCCCTGAACAGGGATGTCTATATCTTCGGCGTTGAATGGCGTTTTCAGCGGCTCGAATGTTCCCCATTTGTCTGGACACACGATGCCATCACCGAAATTGACCAGAGTGCTGATCTGCCGCCGAGCAATTTCCTCCGTTTGGGATCGGCGTGAAGACAGCACGAATACTAGCCTGTATCTCATCGTTTGCAGTTTAGCGGCTCACGCCGATTCGCCGTTCCGAGCGAGTAGTCGGCACTCTTCCCTATGCCGGTTTTTCGGCACTAGTGAGTCCGTTCTCTCGATCACACCTTCGGCGTGAACTGGGCGAGGTCGTAGATGTTGAGCTGCTTTTCGAGGGCTTCGACTTTGTCGAGGTAGATGTCGAAACCGTCGCCTCCGAAAGTGGTGCGCTCGATCTTCTCGAACTGCTCGCCCATGGCGTCGTACTCGTGCTCGGAAACGATCTTGTGCAGCGCGGGAAAGAGCACGGTATCTTCGCGGGCCTCGTGGGGGGCGTACATGCGGTTGAAGGCGGCGAGGTCGGCGGCTAGCTGGTTGCGGTCGTCCTGCGACTTGAACCCACCGGAGGCGCGGGAGAGGACGCGATCGGTGAGGCGGCGGCCGGCCTGGTGCTGGGCCAGAAGCGTATCGACCAGGCTGGTGAGCTTGCCGGCTTTGCGGAAGCGGGGGAAGAGGTGCTCCTCTTCGAGCTTCTCGTGGTAGTCCTCGACGAACTTGCGGATGATGGTGGCGCCAGCGGTGACGGCCTCGGGCGGGAAGTCCTGGCTGGCGCGGACGCGGCGGATGATCTCGTCATAGGCGAGGAGGACGCGCTTGAGGATGCCGTGCTCGCGCATGAGGTCTTCGTTGGTGGAGACGTCTTCATCGCCTCCGCCTTTCTTCTTGTCTTCGGCGGCGAGTGAAGCTGCGCCGGGTAGCAGGATGAGGCCGGCGGCGGGGACTGCGTTGGTGAGGAATGAGCGACGGGAACGATTGGGGAATTCGTTCATGGATGAATGCCTCCAGAGGGGAATGAGACTCATCACTACACGAACTGAGGTTTGGACGACGCTACGCGAAGTTGGATGCGTCCTTCCCACCCAAGCGGAGCTTGGATGGGACACACAGAAACATGGTCACAGGATCTTCTTCCCGAACGCCGAGCAGGCCAGTTCCACAGCCAGATCGGCCGTCCGGTTGTGCTCGTCGATCACGGGGTTCACCTCAACCATCTCGAAGCTGAGCAGGCGACCGTGGTCGGCGATGATCTCCATGGCCAAGTGGGCCTCGCGATAGGTAGCGCCGCCGCGGACGGGCGTACCGACGCCGGGTGCGTCTTCGGGGTCGATCCAGTCCATATCGAGCGAGACGTGATAGCCGGCGGTGCCGCGTCCGGCGGCGCG
Organism: Occallatibacter riparius; assembly: GCF_025264625.1. Classification (NCBI taxonomy): domain Bacteria; kingdom Pseudomonadati; phylum Acidobacteriota; class Terriglobia; order Terriglobales; family Acidobacteriaceae; genus Occallatibacter; species Occallatibacter riparius. The sequence goes on along the minus strand of NZ_CP093313.1, from coordinate 2,635,572 downwards.
AAGGGCCTCTTCGATGACGGTGCGCATGCCGCGCTCGTCGATGTCGCGCATGGTGTAGACCTCGCCCACGCCGGCGCGCTTGATGTTAGCGCGTTCGGCAGCGTCGATGTCGCGCACGCCGATGAGGACGGTATTCTCGGGCAGGATTTTGGGCGCGTACCCATAGATGTTGCCGAGGAGATCTGGGCCCAGGCCAAGCAGCGCGGCGAGCGGCATGCCATGGACATTGCCGGAGGGCGAGGTCTCAGGCGTGTTGATGTCGGAGTGGGCATCGATCCAGACCACGCCGATGTTCTGGTTCCGTCGGCGGTAGAACTCGGAGACACCGGAGATGGACCCGGCCGCGATGGAGTGATCGCCGCCCAATACCAGCGGTGTCATGCCTTCTTCCAGGGTCTTGAGGACGGCGTCGGCCGTTCGGGTGCAGATTTCGGCAATCTGCTTGAGGTAGCGGGCGTTCTCCGCGCCGTGGGCCTGGGTTTCGGGGACTTCGACTTTGATGTTGCCGCCGTCGGTGACCCGGTGCCCAAGCGCCTCAAGCCGCGCTTCGAGTCCGGCGACGCGCATGGCTGAAGGGCCCATGTCGACGCCTCGCCGGCTGGCGCCCATATCGAGGGGAACTCCGATGACTCGAATCTGCCGGGTGGGGACGGATTGCAGGCCGCCACCAGGGGCGGTGGCGACTACCGTTTCATTCGTACCAGTGCCAGACATAGGGAATCTCGCAGAATTGCGCAGCTTTGGTGTGGTACCTATTCGGCTGCACTGCCATCATACCCGCCCCGGGGTGGCGGCTGTCTTCTCGCGCAATAGCCGATACACGATGTACTACCCCGAAGGTGTCATTACGGAAGGGCATTACCTATGTTTAAGATGGTCGGCAAGATTCAGAACACGTACTGCACTTTCATCAATGCCCGGAAGGGGCATTCGTATAAGGCTGCTGTGTTTGAGCGTTCGTACGCCGGGTATCTTATCGGATGGGGAGATGCGGTCAATCAGATGCAGAAGTGGATTTCGCGAACGATATTGTTGGTGGGACTGGCTATAGCGCCAGCCTTGCATGCGGCACCTCTGACTTCGCTGCAGGCCATCCACAAGCTCACAAACGAACAGGCTACCGCTCATCTGCCCGTCGAGTTCGACGCCACGGTTACGTTCTATCGGGGCTACGAGAACACTCTGTTCGTGCAGGATGGTGATGCGGCGATCTTTGTACAGCCGCTGAAGGCCTATAACCTCTCCCCCGGTGATCGAATTCACATCCGCGGCAATACACAGGAGAGCTTTAGGCCTTTGGTGGCCCACGCTGAGATCAGCCTAATCGGGCATTCCCGCCTGCCCCAGCCGCTACTCGCCAGATTCGAAGAAATTATCCATGCCCGTTACGACTGCCGCTTCGTTCGGGTGCGAGGCCGCGTCGCTTCGGCCGATATCACCCTGAGTTCCAACCGGCCCAGCTCCACGCTGCAGGTGGTGATGGAGGGCGGAACAGCCGAAGTTCAGATTGAAGCCAATGAACCAGGCGCGCTTTCCGCATTATTGGACGCGGAGGTTGAAGTCTCGGGGGCAGTCTCCGGCCGGTTTGACGGCAAGATGGAGATGACAGGGATCGTCCTGCATACGCAGAGTCTCGCACAGGTGAAGGTCATCACGCCGCAGAAGGTGAGCCCGTGGTCCGCTCCACTCACGCCGATGGGCGAGATCATGGCCAATTACCGGGTGCAGAACCTTTCGGAGAGGGTGCGCGTTCAGGGAACGGTTACGTACTTCATTCCGGGCTCGGTGGTGGTGCTGCAGAACGGCCCCCACAGCCTATGGGTGAATACGAAGGCATCTGACGGAGTTCAGATTGGGGATTTCGCGGAAGCTACGGGGCTACCCGGCATTCACGACGGCTTCCTGCGCATTGTGAACGGAGAGATCCTCGATAGCCACAAGGCTGCCCCCGTCGAGCCTGTGCGCGTGACGTGGCGGGAATTAACGCAAAGCCACCATGTCTTCGACCTCGTGTCGACCGAGGCGAACGTTGTAGCGAAGGTGCGGGAAGGCTCGCAAGACGAGTACGTGCTGCAGAGCGAGGGGCATCTCTTCTCAGCCATCTACCGGCACCCCGGGCCTTCGGGCGGCGGAGTGTCCATCGTGCCCCGCATGAAGGATGTCCCGACGGGATCGCGCGTCCGCGTCACCGGCATCTGCATCCTCGAAGACTCAAATCCCTTCAATGTTAACGTTCCCTTCGACCTGCTGATCCGGTCCTTCGATGACGTAGAACTCCTGGCATACCCTTCTCCGCTGACAGTGGCCAACCTGCTCAAGATGGTGGGACTGCTGCTCGTTCTCCTCGTGTCGTTTTTCCTGTGGGGCTGGATGCTGCAGAGGAAAGTGGAGAGGCAAGGCAGGATCCTCGCGGCCAAGAGCGAAGCCGAAGTTGCGCTGGCGCGTCATAACGCTGAAATTGAGCACCGCCGCAGCCGCATTCTGGAGGACCTCAACGGCTTGCGTCCACTGAACGATCTACTGGAAGAGATCACGGCGTTGGCGTCTTTCCGCCTTAGGGGCGCGCCCTGCTGGTGCGAATTCAGCGACGGGATGAGAGTAGGATCCTTTCAGTCGAATCCGGGCGGCCGGCGCATGGTGCGCGAGGAAATTCCTGGGCGTTCCGGTGCACCTCTCGGAGTGCTGTGTGCTGCCATGGATCCGGGAACCGCTCACGGCGTAGAAGAGCAACAGGCTTTCTTCCAGGGAACCCGGCTGGCGACGCTGGCGATCGAGACAAGGAAAGCTTTCACCGATCTTGTGCACCGCTCGGAATACGACCTGCTGACCGATGTACACAACCGCTTCTCGCTCGACAAGCAGATTGGCGCGGTCATCGCTCGCGCAAAAAAACATGAAAGCGCATTCGGCCTCATCTACGCTGATCTGGACGAATTCAAGCAGGTGAACGACGTGTATGGGCATCGGGTTGGTGACATGTATCTGCAAGAGGCCTGCGCTCGTATGAAGCATCAGCTACGAGCAGACGATGTGCTCGCACGTCTGGGGGGCGATGAATTTGCCGCGTTGATTCCTGGAGCGCGCGGCCGCAGCGACGTTGAAGAGATTGCGTCGCGGCTGGAGCGGTGCTTCAACGAGCCATTCCACCTGGACGGGTACGTTCTGCATGGATCGGTAAGCGTCGGAATTGCGATGTATCCCGAAGACGGCACCACGCGCGACAGCCTGCTCATCGCCGCCGACGCCGCGATGTATGTGGCTAAACATACCGGGCGCACCAAGGAAGCCTAGCGGCGATGCCTGAAGTGCGTGATCAGCGCACGTGGAGCTGCGAGATCACGACTTTGCCCTTCACCATCTCCGCCTTGCGCCAGCTGCTCTTATCATTCAGCGGAACCCAACGGCGCTCTTCGCTGCGGTAGTGCCAGTCCTTGTCGAGCTGGAAGTAGATGAGCAAGCCGCTTGATTCAAGCAGATTGAGAATACTGTTGTCGTGCGAGTTGCGCTCGTCGTAGTCGGTTGACGCGCTCTGGCCCATCTCGGAGTAGATCTCGTTCAATTCGAAGAGAAGGCCGTTGACGGAGTCGTCCATGGCCTCGACGTTCAGGCCGATGCGCCTGGCCTCGCGCAGCGTGATGGGGTAGTTGTGCGACGGATAGCCGGCATTCAGGATATTGGATATTTCGCGCGCGCGATCGAGATCGGTCATGTGATAGGAGAGGATCTCTTCGCAGATGCGCGTGGATAATGCGCTGGAACGGTCAACCGCGCCGATGACGAGCGGGTGCACGTAGGGGAACAACGCCTGGTAGGGATTCTGCGTGGAATCCTTGGCCTGCTCGGTCCAGAGGCGGATGACGCGTAGAAGTTCGTCATTCGAGACGCTAACACGGTCGTTGTCGCGGTCGATGGGGGAGAGGTCGTGGGTGAGCGACGTGTCCACCGCGGAGAGGTGCGCGAGGGGTCCCATGAGAATGCGATCTGCCCCGAGGGCCAGCATGGTTGCGGCGGACTGGCACTCAAGCGGCGCGAGAACGGTGAGGTGCTTCACGTAGCGGCGCAGCAGGTTGACCATGCGCAATGCGGCCTGGCCAGAACCGCCATCAGACTTGATGAACAGGGAGAGGCGATCGACATGGCCGCGCGCGCGGACCAGGGCATAGAGGCCGGCGACATCGTTTTGGCAGATAGCGCCCTTGGTGGAATTCCAGTAAGTGAAGACCGGTTCGCCGAGAGCGGCAGAAAGGCGCTCGATGACGGGCTGCGTACGCTCCATCAGGACTGGCGGTTTAGTCGGTGCGGGGCGTCGCGAAACTTGGTTCGGGGAGGGTGCTCTTTTCGGCATTCTGTTTTCTTCAGATGACCCGGACTCAATTATGGTAGCAAAGCTGACAGCGTGATCAGCTCAGCCTTCGTGCTGCAACTCGAGAGATTGGCGAGCGGCAATGATCCGGATGCCGCGAAACTCGCCGAGCGTATGCGGGTCCTTGTCGCCGGTGACGATGAGCTGGGCCCCGGCCTTGAATGCACATTCGAGGATGCGGTCGTCATCTGGATCGCAGCAGATTCCGGCGACCTCACCCCGTCACTTCGACCGAACTGATGCCTCTGACCTGCCACCGTCCGGTTTCGGTCTGCGAGTCCGATTTCGGACAATTGATCCAAGCCAAGCCACCTGCAAACCGCTTGAGCTCAATATTTTCCGTTTCCATCTCTTTGGAACACCAATTGCTCGAGGGAATAGGAGAATTCGGCACGCTCGGCCTTGCCGATGCCCCTTGATGCTCGCTAACACCAACTCTGCGAGGGAGACGGTCTTGTTTACTCTGGATGGAATCAGAAAGCTGCATGGCTGGACGCATGCCAGTCTCAACCTCTTGCTCGAGCATCTTTCCACAATCCCTCCCGGCGACTACGGCAAGGAGTTGCCCAGCTTTGGTATCCCTACGCTTGGGCAACAAGTGGTGCATATCTTCAACTGCGAGGGGTTTTGGATACACACGCTCCAGGGCAGAAACTACATCGATCGAGACCCCGCCGACTGTCCGCGCGTTTGCGATGCCAAGCCTCTGCAGCAGCAGGTCCAGGATTGGACCCATACGTATCTTTCAACGCTGACGGACCAGCAACTCAATGCCGACACCGAACTCCGCTTCCCCGATGGCGATTCGGCGGTGCGTACCCCTGCGCTCATCCTGCATCATGTTCTGACCCACGCCTTCCATCACAAAGGCCAGATCGTTGCCATGTGTCGAGAGCTGGGTTATCCGGCACCCGGCACCGATATGAACCAATTCGAATAGGATCGGCATAGCACAAAGGCCCGGCGCAAGCCGGGCCTTTGTGGTTGAGGTAAGTGGAAGCGCTTATTCGGCGGCCATTTCTTCGGCTTCGCCTTCCTGGCGCATCATTTCCAGTTCGCGCTCTGCAGCTTCGATCTCGGCGTGAACTTCCTGCTGGACGCGGGCTGCCGCTTCTTCCAGTTCCGGAGAGAGCTGGACGTTGCGGTAGTACTCGAGGCCTGTGCCCGCCGGGATGAGACGTCCGACGATCACGTTCTCCTTGAGTCCGCGCAGGTTGTCGATTGCGCCGTTGATCGAAGCTTCCGTCAGCACGCGCGTCGTTTCCTGGAACGAAGCGGCGGAGATGAAGCTGTCGGTCGAGAGCGATGCCTTGGTGATGCCGAGCAGCAGCGGACGACCCTGCGGCGGACGGCCGCCTTCCTTCTCCACGCGGTTCTTTTCCTCGTTGAAGCGGAAGCGATCGACCTGCTGTTCGAGCAGGAAGTTGGAGTCGCCGATATCGTCGATGCGGACCCAGCGCAGCATCTGCCGGACAATCACTTCGATGTGCTTGTCGGAGATGGCCACGCCCTGCAGACGGTAGACTTCCTGGATTTCGTTCACCAGGTACTTCTGCAGTTCCTTCTCGCCGAGAACGTCGAGAATGTCGTGCGGGTTCAGCGGCCCATCCATGAGAGGATCGCCGGCACGCAGACGCTCGCCTTCCTGCACGTTGACGTGAGTACCGCGCGGCACGGAGTATTCCTTCTCCTCGCCGTTGTCAGCCGTCACGTAGATCTTGCGCTGGCCCTTGGTGACTTCACCGAAGCGAACCACGCCATCGATCTCGCTGATGATCGCGGTTTCACGCGGCTTGCGGGCTTCGAACAGTTCGACCACGCGAGGCAGACCGCCGGTGATGTCCTTGGTACGCGTCGACTCCTTCGGGATCTTCGCGAGCACATCGCCAGGGCCGACTTCCGCACCATCTTCGATCATGAGGTGAGCGCCGCGCGGCAGCAGGTAACGCTTGCTGCCCTTGGAGCCCTTGACCACGAAGGTGGGCTGACGCTTCTCATCGGGAGCGTCGGCCACAACCCAACGCGAGAGGCCGGTGACTTCGTCGACTTCTTCGTTGAGCGTGATGCCTTCCTGCAGGTCCTTGAACTGCACCGTGCCGCCGATTTCCGTGAGAATGGAGTAGGTGTAAGGATCCCACTCAGCCAGCAGATCGCCGAGCTTTACCTTGTCTCCATCCTTCACCTTCAGGCGCGCACCATAGACCACCACGTAGCGCTCCTTCTCGCGATTGCGGTCGTCGACGATGGCAATCGAGCCGGAGCGGTTCATGGCGACCTGCGAGCCGTCCTTGCTTTCGACGGTGTTCAGGTTGAAGTAGCGCACGGTGCCGTTGTTCTTGGCATCGAGGCGTGACTGGTCAGCAACACGGCTGGCCGTGCCGCCGACGTGGAAGGTACGCATGGTGAGCTGCGTGCCGGGCTCTCCGATGGACTGCGCTGCGATGACGCCGCAGGTTTCGCCGAGTTCGACCATGCGGCCTGAGCCGAGGTTACGGCCGTAGCACAGAGCGCAAACGCCGCGACGCGATTCGCAGGTGAGCACGGAGCGAATCTTCACCTTCTCAACGCCCGCGCCCTGAATGGCGGAAGCGATGTCTTCATCGATCTGCTGGTTGATCTCGATGACAACGTTGCCGTCGTAGTCCTTGATCTTCTCGAGCGACACGCGGCCGATGATGCGGTCGCGCAGCGGCTCGATAATCTCGCCCGACTCGACGATGGCGGTGACGTCAATACCTTCGCTCGTTCCGCAGTCGTACTCGGTGACGATGACGTCCTGCGCCACGTCGACGAGACGGCGGGTGAGGTAGCCCGAGTCGGCCGTCTTGAGAGCCGTATCGGCCAGACCCTTACGAGCACCGTGCGTCGAGATGAAGTACTCGAGCACCGTGAGGCCTTCGCGGAAGTTCGCGGTGATGGGGGTTTCGATGACTTCGCCCGAGGGCTTGGCCATCAGTCCGCGCATACCCGAGAGCTGACGGATCTGCTGCTTCGAACCACGGGCGCCGGAGTCGGCCATGATGTAGATCGGGTTCATGGCGCCTTCTTCGTCCGCGCGCTTCATGTTGCCGAACATTTCGTCCGCGACCTTATCGGTAACGGCCGACCACATCTGGATGACCTTGTTCGAACGCTCGCCGTTGGTAATGGCGCCGTCCATGTACTGCTTCTGGACTTCGATCACCTTGCGGTCGGCTTCTTCAACGACGGTGTACTTCGACGCCGGGATGACCATGTCGTCCAGACCAACCGACAGACCCGAGCGCGTGGCGAACTGGAAGCCGAGCGACTTGATTCGGTCGAGCATGCGCACCGTCACCTCGAGTCCGAGGTTCTGGTTGCAATAGTTCACCAGCTGGCCGATGCCCTTCTTCTTGAGCAGGCCGTTGATGAACGGCATGCCCGCCGGCAGCGCGTCGTTCAGGATCACCCGGCCCACGGTGGTGTTGATGTAGTCGCCGTCAAAGTCGACTGCCTCGGTGTGCGTCAGATCCTGATCGTCGTACGCCGTGGTCATGTCGAGGACCTTGCCGGTGTAGCGCAGACGGATCGGCGAGAGCGTCTCGAGCTCCTTCGCTTCGAGCGCCATCAGCACTTCTTCCGTATTCGCGAACACGCGGCCTTCGCCCTTCGCCCCCTTGTGAGCCTTCGTCAGGTAGTAAAGTCCGAGCACCATGTCCTGGGTGGGCACGGTGATGGGCTGACCCGACGCGGGCGACAGGATGTTGTGCGACGCGAGCATGAGCACCGACGCTTCAATCTGCGCTTCAGGCGACAGCGGAATGTGCACAGCCATCTGGTCACCGTCGAAGTCCGCGTTGAATGCGGTGCAGACGAGCGGGTGAATTTTGATGGCCTTGCCTTCCACGAGCACGGGCTCGAAAGCCTGGATGCCCAGCCGGTGAAGGGTTGGGGCGCGGTTCAGCAGCACGGGATGGTCCTTGATGACTTCTTCAAGAATGTCCCAGACCACCGGTTCCTGCATCTCCACCATTTCCTTGGCCTGCTTGATGGTGGTGCAGTGGCCGGTCTGCTCAAGGCGGTGATAGATGAACGGCTTGAAGAGCTCGAGCGCCATCTTCTTGGGCAGGCCGCACTGGTGCAATTTGAGCTCGGGTCCGACCACGATCACCGAACGGCCCGAGTAGTCGACGCGCTTACCGAGAAGGTTCTGACGGAAGCGACCCTGCTTGCCCTTAAGCGTGTCAGAGAGCGACTTGAGCGGACGGTTGTTGGCGCCGCGCAGCACACGGCCGCGACGGCCGTTGTCGAACAGAGCGTCAACCGCTTCCTGGAGCATGCGCTTTTCGTTGCGCACAATGACTTCAGGCGCGTGCAGGTCCATCAGCTTCTTCAACCGGTTGTTGCGGTTGATGACGCGGCGATAGAGGTCGTTGAGATCCGACGTGGCGAAGCGGCCGCCATCCAGCGGCACCAGGGGGCGCAGCTCAGGAGGAATGACCGGCAGCACGTCGAGAATCATCCACTGCGGCTTGTTCGACGACTTGCGGAACGCCTCGACGACCTTAAGGCGCTTGGCGTACTTGATCTTCTTCTGCGCCGAAGCTTCGGTCTTCATGCGCTCGCGCAGTTCGATGGCGAGCTCGTCGACGTTGACGCGCTTAAGAAGTTCCTTGATGGCTTCCGCGCCCATCATGGCCTTGAAGCCGGAGGGGCGGAATTGCTGGTCGAGCTCGCGGAACTTGTTTTCATCCTTGATGATTTCGCGCTCGCGCACCGGCGCGTCGCCTGGATCGACGACAACGTAGGACTCGAAGTAGAGAATCGACTCGAGGTCGCGGAGCGAGATGTCCAGCAGGTGACCGATACGCGAGGGCAGGCCCTTGAAGAACCACACGTGCGAGCACGGGGAAGCGAGCTCGATGTGGCCCATGCGTTCGCGGCGCACCTTCGAGACCGTAACTTCAACGCCGCACTTGTCGCAGATGACGCCGCGGTGCTTCATGCGCTTGTACTTGCCGCAGAGGCACTCCCAATCGGTGACGGGCCCGAAGATGCGCGCGCAGAACAGGCCGTCGCGTTCCGGCTTGAACGTGCGGTAGTTGATGGTTTCAGGCTTCGTGACCTCACCATGCGACCAGCTCCGGATCTTCTCGGGCGACGCAAGCATGATGCGGATGGCATCGAAGTCGGTGATAGGGCTGGTAAGCTCGAACGGGTTCGAACGGAACAAGGCGACCCTCCTTGGCAGGCTTTTTCAACTCTGCCGCGGCTCATCCCGGGATTCCTTTGGGATCCTTCCTTCCCGGGTAGCGATGGTTATCGCTTTCAAGAAGGACCCTTAAAACTTCAGAGCTTGTAGCTGGAGCTTGTAGCCGGTAGCTTTGTTCGTTCTTGCTACCGGCTGTTGGCTATCGGCTACGAGCTAATCGTCAGCGACCGCGGCCATAGTTTCAGGCGCGGGCGCTTTCTTAATCAGATCGGCGCGCTTGATGAGTTCCACGTCGAGGCACAGCGACTGCAGTTCGCGAATCAGCACGTTGAACGACTCCGGCACACCAGGCTCGATCGCCGCTTCTCCCTTGACGATGGCCTCGTAGATCTTCGTACGACCGTAAACGTCATCGGATTTCGCGGTGAGCAGCTCCTGCAGAATGTACGCAGCGCCGTAAGCTTCCAACGCCCACACTTCCATTTCGCCGAAGCGCTGTCCGCCAAACTGCGCCTTGCCGCCCAGCGGCTGCTGGGTGATCAGCGAGTACGGTCCGATGGAGCGAGCGTGGATCTTGTCGTCGACTAGGTGCGACAGCTTGAGCATGTAGATGTAGCCCACCGTTACTGGCTGCTCGAACTGCTCGCCCGTCATACCGTCGAACAGCGCCGTCTTGCCCGAAGTGGGCAGGCCGGCGGCCGTCAGGAGCGACTTGATCTCGCTTTCCTGCGCGCCATCGAAAACGTTGGTGCCGAACCAGATGCCGCGTTCCATACCGGCGGCGACCCGGAGCAGCGTCTCGTCGTCGAGATCTTCAAGCTGACGCAGAGCTGCTGTTCCAGCGAACTCCTTGCGGCATTCCTCCCGAACGAAGTTTGCATCGCTGTTCTGCTTGAGCAGCGCGGCGATCTTCTTGCCAAGTCCGGCAGCAGCCCAGCCGAGGTGCGTCTCCAGAATCTGACCGACGTTCATACGAGACGGAACGCCGAGCGGGTTCAGAACGATTTCGACCGGAGTGCCATCGGGGAGATACGGCATATCCTCTTCGGGCAATATGCGCGCGATCACACCCTTGTTGCCGTGACGGCCGGCCATCTTGTCACCCACCGAGAGCTTGCGCTTCATGGCGACGTAAACCTTGACCAGCTTAATCACGCCCGGAGGAAGTTCGTCCCCCTTCGCGAGCTTGGCGATCTTCTCGTTGGTGATCTTGCGCAACACTTCGATCTGGCGCGAAGTCATTTCCTCGATCTCATCGATCTGCTCGTTGACGCGGGGATCCTTGTCAGCGTAGCGGATACGCTTGAGGTTCTTGGTGGAGATACGCTCGATCGTTTCGCGATCGAGAATCGCGTCCTTAGTCAGCAGGCGCTTGTTGGTGCGCTCGTCGTGCAGGTCAGCCAGGACGGTCTTGCCGCCCAGGATGCCTTCGAGACGCTTCAAACGCTCATCGGTCAGAATGCGGATTTCATCGCCGAGGTTCTTCTCGAGCTTGGAAACATACTCCGCTTCGATCTGCTTGGCGCGCTCGTCCTTCTCCTGTCCCTTGCGGCTGAAAATGCGCACGTCAACAACCGTGCCTTCAATGCCCGGGGGGCAGGTGAGCGAAGCGTCGCGAACATCGCCTGCCTTTTCGCCGAAGATGGCGCGGAGCAGCTTCTCTTCCGGAGTGAGCTGCGTCTCGCCCTTGGGAGTGACCTTGCCGACGAGGATGTCGCCGTGCTTGATCTGGGCGCCGATACGGATTACGCCGCTCTCGTCCAGGTCGCGCAGCGCATGCTCGCTGACGTTGGGGATATCGCGCGTGATTTCCTCGGGACCCAGCTTGGTGTCGCGGGCTTCGATTTCGAACTCCTCGATGTGCACCGAGGTGTAGTAGTCCTCCTTCACCAGCTTTTCGCTGATAAGGATGGCGTCTTCGAAGTTGTAACCGCGCCACGGCATGAAGGCCACGAGGACGTTGCGTCCCAGAGCCAACTCGCCCTGCTCGGTGCAAGGACCGTCAGCGATGACCTGGCCCTTGATGACGCGCTCGCCTTCCCGCACAACCGGCTTCTGGTTGATGCAGGTGTTCTGGTTGGAGCGCTTGAACTTGATGAGCGTGTAAATGTCCGAACCAACTTCGCGCGACAACTGCGTGGGATGATGCTCGCCTTCGACGCGCACGATGATGCGCTCGGAGTCGACCGAGTCCACGATGCCGTTACGCTTGGCCAGCACCACGGCGCCCGAGTCGCGGGCCGTGACGCCTTCCATGCCGGTTCCGACGAGCGGAGCCTCAGCCACGAGCAGCGGCACCGACTGACGCTGCATGTTCGCGCCCATCAGCGCGCGGTTCGCGTCGTCGTGCTCAAGGAAGGGCACAAGCGAAGCGGCGACAGACACAAGCTGCTTCGGCGACACGTCGATGTAGTCGACTTCAGCACGGTTAACCAGCACGAAGTTGCCCTGGCGGCGTGCATTCACCAGGTCTTCAGTGATCTGGCCTTCGTCGTTGAACTCGATGTTGGCCTGCGCGATGGTGTGCTTGTCCTCTTCCCAGGCCGACAGGTAGAAGCTGTACGGAATGGAATCGATGGTACGCTTGCCGGCCTTCTTGAGCTGCTGGTTCAGGCGCGCAGCCTCGTCCTTCTCGATGTGGTCGCCCACGCGCATGCCGCTATCACCTGCGTTTGAGATCTCCACGTAATCGAGAATCTTGGCGTCCTTCACCTTGCGGTAGGGCGACTCGATGAAGCCGTACTCGTTGATGCGCGCGAAGCACGACAGCGAGCTGATCAGACCGATGTTCGGACCTTCCGGCGTCTCGATCGGGCAGATACGGCCGTAGTGCGTGGGGTGCACGTCGCGGACTTCGAAGCCCGCGCGTTCACGCGATAGACCGCCCGGTCCAAGTGCGGAGAGACGGCGCTTGTGCGTAATCTCCGAGAGCGGGTTGGTCTGGTCCATGAACTGCGAGAGCTGCGACGAACCGAAGAACTCGCGGATGGCCGCCATCACGGGTTTGGCGTTGATCAGGTCGTGCGGCATGGCCGTCGAGAGCTCCTGATAGACGCTCATCTTTTCCTTGATGGCGCGCTCCATACGGACCAATCCGATACGGAACTGGTTTTCCATCAGCTCGCCCACGGCGCGCACGCGGCGGTTGCCGAGGTGGTCGATGTCATCCACGATGCCGATGTTCTTGCGCAGCTTCAACAGGTAGCGAATGGTCGAGTAGAAGTCCTCGGGCGTCAGCGTGCGGTGATCGAGCGGCGTGGCGTCCTGGTTCTCATACAGCTTGATGTTGAACTTCAAACGGCCTACGCGCGAGAAGTCGTACTTGCGCGGATCGAAGAACATGCCTTCGAAGAGGGCAGTTGCGGTGTCGAGCGTCGGCGGATCGCCCGGGCGCAGCTTGCGGTAGATCTCGATCAGCGCCTCTTCCGGCTTGCGGATCGAGTCGCGGCGCAGCGTGTTGGTGATGATGTTGCCCACGTCGTCGCGCTCGGGGAAGAACACCTCGAAGGTGGTCGCACCCGACGCCAGCACCTTGTGCAGGCGGTCGGCAGTGAGCTCGACGTTGGCTTCGACGATGACTTCACCGGTGGCCATATCGACCACATCGGCAGCGGTCAGCGCGCCGTCCAACTCGGCCGATTCAACTTCGACCTTCTCGACGGCGGCGTTGCGCAACGCCTTCATGGTGTGCGGCGTGACCTTGCGGCCGGAGTGCGCAATCTCTTCGCCACCGTGCAGCACGGCATGTGCCGGCTTCGAACCGATCAGGTGCGTGTGCTGCTTGGGATCCTGCGGGATCGTCCAGAACAGCTTTCCGTCGGCGATCTGGATCTTGTCGACCGTGTAGAAGGTCTTCAAAATCTCTTCGTCCGAACGCAGGCCGAGTGCGCGCAGGAAGATGGTGCCGAGGAACTTGCGCTTGCGATCGATGCGGACATAGAGGGTGTTCTTCTGGTCGTACTCGAACTCAACCCACGAGCCGCGGTAGGGGATGATCTTGCCAAGGAAGTAGGTACGGTTGTTCGCCGTCTCGAAGAAGACGCCGGGCGAACGATGCAGCTGCGACACGATGACGCGCTCGGTGCCGTTCACGATGAACGTGCCGTTGGGCGTCATGAGCGGAATGTCGCCGAAGAAGACTTCCTGCTCCTTGATGTCGCGGATGGTCTTGTTGCCTGTCTCCGCGTCCTTGTCGTAGATAGTGAGGCGCACCGTGACCTTCAAAGGCGCGGAGAACGTCATACCGCGCTCTTCGCACTCCTGCTGGTCATACTTCAGCTGCAGGCTGACAGGGTCGCCGCACTTGTTGCAGAAGTCGGGGGTGTTTTTGTTGTAGTGTCCGCATTTGGAGCAGAGCACGTCGCCCGGAAGGAACGGGTCAGTGATGACCATCGATCCGCAGTTCGTACAAGCCGTACGCAGGTGATGGAGCCCCTTGAGGTGGCCGCACTTGCACTCCCAGTTGCCGATCGAGAAGTCCACAAAATCCAACTGCGAGATGCCCCGGAAGTCGGTAATCGGGAACACGGAGACAAACACCGACTGGAGGCCGGAGTCGTCACGCTCGTTGGGCAGCTTGTCCATCTGCAGAAACCGCTCGTAAGAACGGCGCTGCACTTCGATCAGGTTGGGAATCTGCGTTGCTGTTGGAATCTTGGAAAAATCGAGCCGGCTGCGAATCGCGCGCTTCTCGTTGGGCATGCTTCACTCCTGAGGCTCTCGGGTGCCGAACACAAGCCGCCCCGCTGGGGCCTGATCCGGGCCGGCGCCAGAGTCTCGGGTGGCGCCGACTGATTACGGGAAAGAACTCGTTTATCCTGGCTGGCTCGCCTCGATGCCAGCATTGACCGTTGCGCTAAAGGGACTACCTGCACAACAATCCACGCGCCAAGCCGATTGCCTGAAACACCGCGCCGATTTCCACCTCGAAGGCGTTGCCGACCGCTTGGGGAGTGCGCTAGACTGCGCACATCCGGAGAGCAGGACGCGCCAGGAAAGCCGCAAAAACCGGGTTCCTATGCGCTACGGGTGAATCTCAGAGCCGAAGGCCGCTGATCCACCTGATGGGAAGACACGAAAAGCTCGCGAGGACACGATGCCTCACGAGCGTAGCTCGATGCCTATGCTCCCATCCGAATTCTCAATCCTTGCTCTCTCGCCGATCCCAAATCTCGCTTCTGTCGCTCGCCGCCGCCCAACGCCATTTCGTCACCAGGATTCCGCCTAACCTGTTGACGCCGAGGTACTTCAGTTAAATCCGCGCAAAACCCGCCGCTCGAGTGCTTGGCCCTGCTCCAGACAGCCGGGTTTAATGTTGCCTGTTTGATGTCAAAAAGCGCAGCCCGGATTCCACCCCATTCACATGTGACGTACGGAATGAGACGGAAAGACGCGCAACCATTATGGTAGCGCGTTCAGTCCGGGCCTGCAAGTCTGTTGCCAGACGGGTGACGTAACTACTTGACTTCGATCGTCGCCACGCCTTCGAACTTCTTCTTGATCGCCTCAGCCTCATCCTTGGTGGCATTCTCCTTGAGCGCCTTGGGGGCGCCGTCCACCAGGTCCTTGGCTTCCTTCAGGCCGAGCGAAGTGACTTCGCGTACAGCCTTGATGGTGTTGATCTTGTTCGCACCGGCATCCTTGAGGATGACCTGGAACTCGGTCTTTTCTTCAGCCGCCGGAGCCGCCGCCGCGCCGCCGCCGCCAGCCACAACCACAGGGGCTGCCGCTGCCGCCGAAACGCCAAGACGCTCTTCCAGCTTCTTCACCAGAGCCGCCGCTTCCAACAGGCTCAGAGATACAATCTGCTCTTCCAACTGCGCGAGATCCGCCATTTTTCTTCTCCAAAATCAGAATTTGTGTTGCCCTGGCCGAAGAAAACCGAGGTCGAAAGTTTCCGATGCGCCAGACCTGCGCCCTCTCGTCCCGCTTCTACTGCCCAAACCTTGTGAGTTCATAGTCCTCAGTTCTTACTTCACAGTTTTCGGCTCCGATCGCCCACTGTGAACTACGAACTATGAACTACGAACTGCGGCAGCTACGCTGCCGTGAACTTTTCCTTCTCGACACCCTGGCCGAGAACCACCGCCAGATCGCGGCCGGTGGCGTTGAGAACCGTGGCCAGCCGCTGCGCCGGAGCATTGATGAGGAACAGCAGCTTCGAGAAGATCTCTTCCTTGCCCGGCATGGTCGCCAGAGCCTTGACATCTTCCACGTTCAGCAGCTTGCCGTCCACGATGCCCAGCTTGAACTGAAACTCCGCGTTCTCGCCCGCCCACTTCGCGAACACCTTGGCCAGAGCCACAGGGTCGCCAGAGGTGAACGCAACCGAGTTCACGCCCTTCAGGCCCTTCAGAGCATCCTCAACCTTGGTGCCCTTGCTGGAAACCGCGGCCAGCTTGTTCTTCACCACGCGATACTTGCCGCCCGCCTCGCGAATCACCTTGCGCAGCTCGAAATCCTTGGCTACGGTCAGCGCCTTGAAGGTGCCGATGATTGCGGTCGTCGAGGTCTCCAGCTCCTTGGCTAGCAGCTGGACCTTCTCCTGCTTCTTTGCTTTCGAAATCGCCATGTCTTCGCTCCGCTCAGACAGGGAATAGGGGACAGGGAACAGGGAACAGTAAAAACCGATCCGCTCTTTCCTCTTTCCCGACTCCCTCCAGCGCCCTCAGGCGCTTGCTACAAATTCAAATCTTCAAACTCACGAACCGGAGCACAAGGTAAACGGAACTGCCAAACCAACTGTTCCCCTATTCCCTGTTCCCTGTTCCCTGCCTTTTAGTGCTTGCCCGCCGCGTCGGCTACAGCCTGATCCAGCGGAACTCCCGGGCCCATCGTCGAGCTCAACGTCATGCTCTTGATGTACTTGCCCTTGGCCGCCGAAGGCTTGGCACGAACGATCGCCGTCACCACCGTGGTCGCGTTGTCCACCAGCTTCTGAGAGTCAAAGCTCAGCTTGCCCACGGGGACGTGCACCAGGCTGGTCTTGTCGGCGCGGAACTCCACCTTACCGGCCTTGATCTCCTTGACGGCCGCGGCCACATCCATGGTCACGGTGCCGGTCTTCGGGTTCGGCATCAGGCCCTTGGGGCCGAGAACCTTACCCAGACGGCCCACCACGCGCATCATGTCGGGGGTGGCGATCAGGGCATCGAAGTCGGTCCAGTTTTCCTTCTGGATCTTGTCGACCATCTCTTCGCCGCCCACGAAATCGGCGCCGGCTTCCTGCGCGTCCTTCTGGCGATCGCCGGTGGCGATCACGGCCACGGTCTTGGTCTTGCCCAGTCCGTGCGGCAGAACCACGGTTCCACGCACCATCTGGTCGGCGTGACGCGTATCGACGCCCAGACGCAGGGTCAGGTCGACGGTCTCATCAAATTTGGCGTACTTGACTTTCTGCAGAAGGCTGACCGCGTCCTGCAGATGATAGGCCGGCTGCGTGACAGCAGCGCGCGCCTTAGCAATATTCTTGCTGGCTTTCTTTGCCATGTTCCCTCGTCTCCCACCGCATTTGCCAGTCCTGAAACTCAGGAAACTCCCGATCCAGGGGCCACTTCCCGCCTCATCTGAAACGATCGGAAGTCCAAAAGCCGTGGTGCAGTTGACGGTCCGGCAAACGTCACCGGACACATTTACGGATCATATCGGATTGGAACCTGGATTGCAAACAGGCCCGGCTTCGACGGGGACAGCGGCGCGGTTGCGCAAGAATTCTTAACACTTCATAATTCCGCGAAATTCAAGTCGACTCTAATGCAAGATCCTTGCTCACAACTACTTCCAGCTACCCCGTTTCATACCCCAAGGCAACCAATTGGCGCCGCAACATATTTCTCCGAATTTCATCTATAGAAGTGCGACAAGGTCGAGAAGGAGACCCGTAGAGATGAATCTACTTAGACTTAGAACCAGAACAGCAGCGGTGGCGGGGGTCGCCGCAGCAGCACTGCTCGCGGTGCCGGTTTTCGCCCAGGGCGACAACCAGACCAAGGGGCAGGCCGTGATTACCGTGCTGCAGGATAAGGACGCCCCGGCAGCCAATGTTTCGCAGCAGAACCTCCAGGTAAAGGTGAACGGCAAGGATGCCACCATCACGAACTGGCAGCCGTTGCGCGGTGAGAGCGATCGCCTCGAGGTCGTGTTGATGCTTGACGGCGGCGCGCGCACCAGCCTCGCAACCCAATACGGCGACGTCAAGAACTTCATCAATAGTCTGCCGCCCGATGCTAAGGCCACGCTCGGCGTCATGCAGTACGGAACGGTGAAGCTGGCTTCGCCTTTGACCACCGACCGTAACGCGGTGCTGAAGGGCCTGCGCATCCCGTCGGGATTCCCCGGGCAGAACGCCAGCGCGTACATCTGCCTGTCTGACCTGGCGAAGCATTGGCCCTCGCAGGATCGCAGCGCCCGCCGCATCGTGGTCATGATCACGGACGGCGTGGACTACTACAACCCTGGATTCGATCTGCAGGACCCGTACATGGAGGCTGCCATCAAGGACTCGGTTCGCTCCGGCCTGGTTGTCTACTCCATCTACTGGCAGAACCAGGGCCGCTACGACCGTACCCGGATGGCGAACAGCATCGGGCAGAACCTGCTGCTGCAGGTTACCAAGGCCACAGGTGGCGAGAGCTACTGGCAGGGCTTAGGCAATCCGGTTTCGTTCCAGCCCTACTTCAAGGACATCGAGCACCGGCTCAATAACCAGTACGAAGTTGCCTTCACTGCTCCGGTCGCGAAGCCTGGAGTGGGAAGCATGAAGGTGAAGGTCAACGGCGCCAAGGTCGCAGCTCCGCAGCAGGTCTACGTGGGCCGCGGAATGACCGCCGGCGGCGCGATGTAATCACCTCGCCTAATCTGTAGATAGAAGCGCCGCTCATATTGACTGAGCGGCGCTTTTTTGTTGCTCCTGATTTCCTCAGCCCGCATGCGCGTGCTGCCGCTCCTCCACCCACTTACGCGCCTCGTCGGACTTGGCCCACTCGCCCGCGATCTGCCGGGTGGTCGCATTCACCCGGTTCCAGAAATTGATCACGGCGATCGAGAGCACCAGCGCCGCCAGTTCGCGCTCGTTGTAGTGCCGCGCCGCTTCGTTCCAGATCTCGTCTGAAACTGACTCGGGCCGATCCGCCAGCCGCGTCGCCGCTTCGGCCACCGCCAGCGCGGCGCGCTCCGCATCGGTGAAGTAAGGCGCCTCACGCCATGCCGACACCGCGAACAGGCGTTCATTCGTCTCGCCTGCACGCTCCAGTTCGCGTGCATGCATGTCCAGGCAGACTGCGCAGCCGTTGATCTGGCTCACACGCAGATGAACAAGCTCACGAGTCTTCTTGGAAAGCCCGCTCTTCTCGATCACGTTGTTGAAAGCAAGAAGGTGGGGCATAGCTTCAGGAAGGACCATGACGGGATTTTTCATACGTGCCTGCATATTCGGGGATCTCCTTGTCACATAGACTTGGTTTTGTACGTCATCACCATGACGAACCACAACGGGAGAATGTGACGGATGGATCAAAATCTTTGGCTGGCGGACGAGTTCGAAGCGAGCCGCGGACACCTTCGCGGCGTCGCCTACCGGATGCTCGGATCGCTCGCCGAAGCTGAGGACGCGGTGCAGGAAACCTGGCTTCGCCTGAGCCGCTCCGGGGCCGAAGGAATTGACAACCTGCGCGCTTGGCTCACCACCGTGGTCTCCCGCGTCTGCCTTGATATGCTCCGCTCCCGCACCGCCCACCGCGAAGAACCGCTGGAGCCCAACGCCCCTACCGGACCCGCGACTCACGCATCGACCCATCCGAATCCCGAACAGGAGGCGTTGCTCGCCGACTCTGTCGGTATCGCTCTGCTGGTAGTCCTCGACCGCCTCAATCCCGCTGAACGCCTCGCCTTTGTGCTGCACGACCTGTTCGATTTTAGCTTCGAGGAAATCGCCCGGATTGTCAGTCGCACCCCTGAAGCCGCCCGCCAGCTTGCCAGCCGCGCCCGCCGGCGCGTACGCGGTGCTGCCGAACCCACCACTCAACTCGCCCAGCAGCGCGAACTCGTCGGCAAATTCCTCACCGCCCTGCGCGCCGGCAACGTCGAGGGATTGCTCGACGTGCTCGATCCGGACGTGGTCGTACGCATCGATGCTGCCTCCGCGTTCACCGGCCAGTACGTGGAAGTGCACGGCGCATCCACTTGGGCCGGCGAGGCCGTCAAGCAGGCCAAGGGCGCTCGCTATGCCCACCCCGCCCTCATCAACGGAGACGTCGGCCTCGTCATCGCACCGCGCGGCCGGCTTTTCCGCCTGCTGCGTTTCGCGTTTCGCGACGAACGGATCTCGGAGGTGCAGGTCGTCGGCAATCGCACCGTCCTCGACACCTTTGAACTCTCAACCCTCGACGAGGGCGGTATGTAAACGCTTCGACGGCACGAAACACACGCCCGCCGTCCCCAATCCGGGCGATGCGTTTTCAGGTGCGCGGGGTGAGTGCCTCGGCCGGCTCGAACGCAATGCTGAGCACCGTAATGTCATCCTGCTGACCGAAGCTCTTTGCGGCCTCTGCCATTTGTTGCACGCTCTGTGTCGCCATGGCACGCGCGCGTTCAAACCCGAAGAGTTCGCCGGTTGCGTTCTGCGATTCCACCACTCCGTCGGACATAAACATGAGGACGTCTGAGGGCTCGAGCCGAATCTCCGTTTCGTCGTACTGCGCCGAGGGAGCGACGCCAAGAGGCAGGCCGCTTTCTACTTCCATGTCCTGGCCATTTCTGTAGGGCGGCAGGTGTCCCGCATTGGCGATCGTGAAGGTGCCATCGGTCGCAATCCGAACACACAGGCAGGTGGCCAGGCCGCCTACGCCGCTGGCACACAACACCTGATTCAAATGGCTGAGCATCTCCGCCGGAGCTTCATGTTCATGGCGCTCGCTCGCGCCCAGCAGCATGGCCCCTGTCATGCCGGCTGCCGTGCCCTTGCCACTCACGTCTCCCAGCAGCAGCCACTGCGATCCGTCCGCAAGCACGCGACAGCGATAGAAATCCCCGCCCACCTGCTGCGCCGGCAGAAAGACCGCCTCGGCGCGGATCTGCGGAGCCGTATCCATCTCCCGCGGTACAAGGATCCTCTGAATCTCCTGTGCCGCGCGCATCTCCGTTGCCAGGGCCGCACGCTCCCGGTTGTTCTGACGAATGCGCTGAATGAGAATCAGCGTCAATGCGATTACAACGGCCGCAATCGAAACAGACCGCACCGTCTGGAACGACAAGAAGAAATAGCTCGGCAAGTTCAACCAAGGAATCTGCGCGCCCAGGTAGAGCACATCCGTGCCCATCCAGAAGGAGCAGACGCAATAAAGCGCAAGCTGGGAGCGGGGCAACTTGTTGATGGGCCAGAATGCGGCCAGCGGCGCAAAAGACAGCAGTGTGTCCACCGGCATTAGAAAAGAGTTGACCGCCGGCGATGCGTCCAGCCAATAGCGCCAGGCAATGCTGAGGCGCAGCGGCAGCATTGCGCTAACGATGATAGCCGCGCAATCTACGGCATTGATGAGCATCAACACCCTGAAAAACCTGCTTATGGGTCGCCGCGCCAGCGCGAAAAAGAACGCAACGTAGAAGATCGCCTCGGAATTCCCGAGGGAGTACAGCAGGTACTCCACACGCGAAGGGATATGTACCGATGCAGCAACCAGGAATTCGTCGAATCGAATGAGCGCGAGCAGGAGCCATGTAAGAGCAGCCCACAGCAATACGCGCTGGCTGCGGTCGAAGAGATAGAGCACCAGGAAGAATAGCCCTGCGACGGCCATGATGCCGTTGCACAGCCATATGATCCAGCGCGAGCGCACCGCCTCAAGAACGTGCGCAGAATACTTGTCGCGCAGCAGGTTCGCGTCGCCCAGTAGAATCCATGGCAGCGGCTGCTGCCCGTAGAGCGTGGGCGAGTACGTGATCCGCACGGCCAGCGTGAACGGCTTCGGGCCCGCGATCTCCGAGGACTGATATTGATTGACCACGCCCACCGTGTGCGCACCCGTGCTCACGCTGCCAAAGCTCGCCACGAGCTGTCCGCTGATGAAAACTTCGTAGGAAGCATCGGCGGAGATCTGGAGCACCGGTTTGACCGCTGGAGTTACCTTCGCGGGATCCACCTGGCACCGCAGCCAGAAATGCGATTCCAGACTCGCGTCTTCAGACCACTGCGAAGCCGCTCGCCAGCCGGACTCGTCGAGATCAGGCGCAGCCCAGCGGGCGTCATCTCCCGCCCGGAACACGCAGTGTTCCGGTGCGACGAATAGCGCCGTCTGCGCGCACGCCACGTGCGCCAGCGAAAACAGAACGGTAGCAACGACGACCCGAAACAGCCTTCTCATGAGCGGCAGGAAGCGACCTCGTCTTCCCTTGATTGACAGAAGAGATGTGAATACCGGCACTATACACCTTGGGCGGCGTAGCCAGGCAGGGCCTTTCGTGAGTAGGCGTCCGAGTCTTCATTGAATTCCGCCCTCCCCGACGTGTAGGTTGTTAGGCATCGCATTGCGGCGCTTGTTCGCGTCCGCTCAAACACCAGACGAATGAGGACTATGAGACTCTTCCGGGTTTTCCTGCCTGCCTCCCTCTTGTGCGCCGCAGCACTTGCGGCTTCGGGCCAGCTTCCCAATCTCGACAGCAACTACGCGCGTGATCCCGCACAGCCCATCGACCAGTCCTACACAGACCACATCAAGAAGTACACGACCGATCCGTCGTTCGTGTCGCCTCTGGTGGACTACTTGCCGGCTTCGAAGACAGTCCCCACGCCGGCCAAGGTGCTCGGCGATGTCTCCGGCGCGCCCGACTTTCTGCCCTACGCGGAAGACGTCTACAAATACTTCCGCATGCTTGAGGCCGCCAGCCCGCGCGTGAAGGTCTACGCCATCGGACACACCGAGGAGGGCCGCGAGCAGATCGCCGCTGCGATCGCGGACGCGGAAGTGCTCAAGAACGCCGAAGCCAACAAGGCCCGTCTCGCGCAGCTTGCCGATCCGCGCACCATCAACTTCGACGATGCAAAGGCACGCACGCTCATCGATCAGTCGGTGCCCGTCTACTACATCACCGGCACCATTCACTCCCCGGAGACCGGAGCGCCGACGGCGTTGATGGAACTGGCCTATCGCCTCGCTGTCGATGATTCGCCCTATATCAAGTACATCCGCTCGCACATGATTGTGCTGATCACCCCGGTGGTCGAAGTGGACGGACGCGATCGCATGGTCGACGTCTACAAATGGCACAAGGCCAATCCGGGCAAGGACTATCCGCGCCTGCTTTACTGGGGTCACTACGTCGCGCATGACAACAATCGCGATGCCATGGGCATGACGCTCGACCTCACGCGCAACATCACCAACACCTTTGTGGATTGGCACGCTCAAGTCCTGCATGACCTGCACGAGTCTGTGCCGTTCCTCTACGACAACACCGTCGGCGACGGCCCTTACAACGCATGGGTCGATCCAACGCTGACCGACGAATGGGCCGAACTCGGCTGGAACAACATCGCGCAGATGCAGTCGTTCGGGATGCCTGGCGTGTTCACGCATGGTGACTTCGACACCTGGAGCCCGGGTTACCTAATGTTCATCGCCGCCATGCACAACGGCATCTCGCGGCTTTATGAGACCTTCGGCAACGGCGGCGCGGACACGGAGAAGCGCATCCTCACGCCAGAAGAATACTCGCGCACCTGGTATCGGCAGAATCCGCCGTGGCCCATCGTGAACTGGTCGCAGCGCGACAACAACAACTACGAGCAGACCGCGCTGCTGACCACGCTCTCGTACTTCTCGCACAACACGCGGCACTTCTTGGAGAACTACTACCAGAAGAGCAAGCGCTCCGTTCAGAAGCCCACGCTCGAAGGCCCCGCTGCCTACGTCATCGCCAATGATGACGCGCACACCAACCGCGATGTCGAACTATTGAAGGCCCTCCAGCGGCAGCACGTTGAGGTGCAGCAGCTCACCTCCGCTGCAACCGCCAATGTCCCCGGCGAGAAGCGCGAGGACAAACCCAAGCCGCAGACATTCCCGGCCGGTAGCATCGTTGTGCGCATGGATCAGCCTTTCTCCCGCATTGCCGATGCCCTGCTCGACAAACAGTACTGGGCGCCTGATGATCCGCAGAAGCACCCATACGACGACACTGGATGGTCGTTCAGCGCGCTGTTCAACCTGAAGGTCACGCGCATCAGCGATCCGGCAATCCTCAAAGCGGAGATGAAGCCGCTCACCGATCCCGAGTCGATCTCCGGCAAAGTAACGGGCTCGGGCTCGGTGCTTGCGATCAACAACTCCGGTCAGACTACCCTCCTCTCGCTGCTATTCAAGCTGAAGGATGCGAACGTCAAGGTTGCGGAGAAGGCCTTTGATGCCGACGGCAATCACTTCAACGCAGGCTCGCTGCTTGTTTCCAGCGCATCGGACGATCAACTCAATAAGTCTCTGCATGACCTTGCACTGGATGGATCGCGGCTGAGCGCGGCTCCGCAAGTGACGACGCACGACGTGAAGGCTCCGCGCGTTGCCATGATGCACACCTGGCTCGCGACGCAGACCGAAGGCTGGTGGCGTTATGCATTCGACACAGCCGGCGTGCCCTTTGACTACATCAGCACGCAGACAGCGGCGAAGACTGACGACCTGCGCTCGAAGTACGACGTCATCATCTTCGCTCCGGTATCGCGCGTCAGTGCTAACGACATCGTCAACGGCATGCCGATGTGGCACAACGCCATGCCATGGAAGAAGACTGACCTCACCCCGAATCTTGAAGTGGGCGGCGACTCGACGGACGACGTTCGTCCGGGACTCGGCTATGAGGGCCTCGCTCACCTCAAAAAGTTCGTCGAGGACGGCGGACTGCTAATCACGTGTGAAGATACTGCGCAGTTCGCTATCGACACCGGCCTCGCTCCCGGCGTCAGTGTCGCGTCCACAGCGGATGCGCGCGTGGTCGGCAGCGTGCTCAACTCGACCTTCGTCAACAAGGAAAGCCCGATCGCTTTCGGCTACGATGCCAATCTTCCAGTAATGAGTGCGAGCGGGATGGCCTTCAATATCGCCAATACCGTAGGCCGTGGGGGCGGACGCATCCTCATGGATCCCTATTCAGAACGGCCGACGGGCCGCGGAACCCTGGAGGAAAACGACGAGCCGATCGCCCGCAAAGCGATTGAAGCCGAGCCACTCCAGAAACAGAAGCCGTGGGAAGCGCGGAAGCTGAATGAAGATCAGATGCGCAACAATCCCAGCGTGATTCCGGAGCAGTACCGGCCGGATGTCATTCTGCGCTTCACGGACGCAAAGACGCTTCTGCTCTCCGGTCTTCTCGACAAATCGGGCAGCATCGCGGAGCGCGCCATCGTTGTCGACGCACATCTGGGCCAGGGAAACGTGCTCCTGTTTGCCAACAACCCCATCTATCGCGGCGAGACCATCGGCACATACGGCCTGGTATTCAATGCCATCCTCAATCACGACCATCTGGAGAAGACACCCGCAGCGGAGGAGAAGAAATAGCAGTCTCAGGGAGCAGCACCGCTCTGCTTGCTGTTCCCTGTTGCCTGTTCCCTCTTCCCTGCTTTTGTGTCAAACTGTCACGCATGGGGAATAAAGACAAAGGCAAGAAGGAAACCAAGAAGGCTCCCAAGCCGAAGCCGAAACCAGAGCCAAGCCGGCGCGAAGTTTTCACGCCACAGCCCAAATGACAAAGCCCTCCCGCCCTGGGAGGGCTTTCCAATTTTCTGCCAAATGGGTGAGTCTGGCAGCGGCCGATAAAATCTCAAAATGCTGATCCGCCCGGCTGTCCCTCAAGATGCACTTGCAGTCGCACGCGTTCACGTGCGCTCCTGGCAAGCAGCCTATCGGGGACTTCTTCCCGCAGAGTACCTTGACAGCCTGCGGCCCGAAGACCGCGCCGCACGCTACGACTTCTCCCACACTGCCCCTCTGAGACCTCGCACAATCGTAGCTGAGATCCAACAGGGAATCTGCGGATTCGCTACAACCATGCCGTCGCAGGACCTTCCAGATCGCGGCGAGCTTTGTGCGCTCTATCTAGCGCCTGAGTTCTGGGGCCGCGGCGTTGGGTTGGCTCTGATTGAAGCTGCACGCGCTCATCTGCTCGAACAGGGATTTGGCTCCGCGGTCCTATGGCTGCTCAAAGGGAATGTGCGCGGCGAGCGCTTCTATCGCCGCGATGGCTGGCTCCCGGACGGAGCCTGCAAAAGCGATCGAATCTGGGACATTGATGTCGAGGATTTCCGTTACGTGCGGCCGCTGCCTTGAGCGGCATCACTTGCGCCGGTACACGTCATATCCTGCGAGCGACTGAAACAACGCGAAATCGCGCCGAACGAACTGCAGCGTCTCATCGAAGCCTGGCATGGCATTCGCCTTCGACTGCAGCACACGCTTCACGATCACCCAGCGCACGTCGCGCCTGCGCGCTTCGGCCATCAATTGAGCCGGCGAATACGGATCGGTCGCGGGATCGAACAGCGTGACCGGAAACCGCGGCACGCGGCCCGTGGCAAAGTAGAACGGATCTTCACCGGGCAAAAGCACAAGAGCATCGCCGGCCGGAATTTCGCGATCAGCGAATGCGATTAATTCATCCAGGTTCGTGAGGTACGGACCCCGATCCGCCGCGCCACGCAACGCCGTAGTCTGCGCCAACTCGACTGGAGCGTCCTCGGGAATGTCGACGTAATTCAGCCGTTCGAGCGAAGCCGCATACAAGCCGCCGCACGTAGCGAAGATGACACACGCAACTACTGCCACGCCGATCGCGGCCGGCCGCACCGCGCGCGGCATCTCGGCCAGCACGACTGCGATCAACACCATGAGCAATGGCCACAACGCGTACGTGGATCCCCACAACTGCTGAGAAAGGAAGCTTCCGTGAATGCCGGCAAGCACAATGAACGGTATCGCGGCCCGCACGTTCAGGCCGCGGCGCAGAGACCAGAGCGCGATGGCGCCCGCCGCCAGCATCCACACCGGCCACAGCGCCAGCAGGTTATCAGCCCGCTCATCCGCGTCATCTTCCATCAGCAGAAAGATCAAGCTGTAGACAAATGGCGCGGCCATCAACGCACATGCAAGAATCTTTCCCCAAGTCGCATGTGCAAACCGAGACCAGCACAGCGCCAGTCCCGCCGCAAGCATTGGTGCCATCCACAGAAGTGACGGCTGCTCGTAGACAGAAAGCATTGCAGAGAGCCCCGGCATCCGGCGCTGTGCCGCGAACTCCACCGTCCAATGAATGTAGTTGTGCAGACCTGCGGTAGCGCTGAGAAGTCCCAAAGCAAGAAAGATTGCTGCGATGATTCCAAGGAGCACAACCGCGTAGCTTGAGCGGATTGCGGAGCGCACCGAACCGTGCGTCACAAGCAGAGCAATCACGGCGGCTGTCACCGCGGCCAGAAACGGCAATCCCATGTTCTGCTTCACGAACAGCGGCAGCACGCAGGCCGCGCCGACGCAGAACGGAGTCACCCATCCACGGCTCTCGTCCACCCTCATCAGCAGCAACATCGCGACGAGAATCGCCAGCGAGCAATCGCAGTCATAAATCGGGTACGGATAGATCGCGTAGATGCCGACGACGATCAGTGGCGCGGAGAGCGCCAGCGATATCCACCATGCGCCCCGCAGAGTCTGCAGAACGATTCGCCATGCGATTACGCTACCCAGCCCGCCGGCGACTGCCGCATAAATCACTGGCACAAGCATGTGCCTTCCAAACAACTTGATCAGCCCCGCCTGGATCAGAAACGTGACCGGCGCATGTACAAGCGGAAAATCGCGGTACGGCATCTGCCCCAGCGCAATGCGCCAGCTCGTATCGAGCAGATACCCGAGATCCCACAGCACCGCGACGCGCGTGTTTTGCCAACCCACAAACGCGGCGGAGCCCATAAACAGAATGGCGGCTGCGAAGGCATCTCGCAGCCGCCATTGCTGTGTCTCTTGCCTGTACTGCATTCCGCCGCCGCTCTCGGCGCCGTTTTCCATGTGCTCTCTTGCAGCGGGCGGAGTAGAAAAACTACGCTACGACTTCGATCCCCATCGAGCGGGCAGTGCCCTTGATGCTCTTGATGGCCGTCTCGACGCTCGCGGCGTTCAGGTCGGGCATCTTCTGGGTGGCGATCTCGCGCACCTGCTTCTCAGTCACCTTGCCCACCTTGTCCTTGTTGGGGGTGCCTGCGCCCTTGGTGATGCCGGCCGCCTTCTTCAACAGGATGGCTGCGGGAGGCGTCTTGGTCACAAAGGTGAAGCTGCGGTCCGCATACACCGTGATGACCACGGGGATGATCAGTCCGGCCATCTCCTTGTTCTGCGTACGAGCGTTGAACTGCTTGCAGAACTCCATGATGTTGACCTGCGCCTGACCGAGCGCGGGACCGACCGGCGGCGCCGGGGTCGCCTTGCCGGCTTCAATCTGCAGCTTGACGTAAGTAGATACCTTCTTCGGAGGTGCCATGGATGCTTCCTTTGGAACCAGCTACTAGCTCCTAGCCTCTAGCTTCTAGCTGTTCTTTGTTCCTTGCAAATTTTGGTGTTGCCCTTCGAGCGTTCGCTCTAAACCGGAGGCGGCTAGGTCCTCGCACCGGCTAGAAGCTAGAAGCTAATAGCTAGAAGCTGCAACTACTCAATCTTTTCGACCTTGCCGAACTCCAGTTCGACGGGTGTCGAGCGGCCGAAGATCGTAACCATGACCTTCAGCGTCTCGCGATCTTCATTGATCTCATCCACCACGCCGTTGAAGTTCGCGAACGGACCATCGGTGATGCGCACCGACTCGTTCTTTTCAAACTTGATCTTCATCCGCGGTTTGTCTTTGACGGTCTCGCTGCGGAAGAGGATCGAACTCACTTCTTCCTCACTCAACGCCACGGGCTTGTCACCCGTACCTAGGAAGCCAGTCACCTTCGGCGTCTCTTTGAGAACATGCCAAAGGTTGTTGTCGAGTTCCATCTCAACCAGCACGTAGCCCGGCAGGAACACCCGCTCCACCGTGCGCTTCTTGCCGTTGACAATCTCGGTCACCGGTTCGGTAGGAATCATCACGCGGCCGACACGGTCGCCCAGCCCAAACGCCTGCACGCGGCTCTGGATCGACTCCCGCACCTTGCGCTCAAATCCTGAATAGGCATGCAGAATATACCACTTGAAGCGTGGATTGGCTTCAGGCTGGCCTTCCGGCTGCTGCTCCGGTGTGGGTTGCTCGGCGGATTGTTCCACTTCGTCTGCCATCTTGCTCTCTTGTTCCAGCGTCATCGGGGAGCCTTACTGTGCGCCCAGCTTGTGCAGAATCTGCTCGACTACACGGCTGAAAAAGGCGTCTACCGCGAAGAAGAACAATCCGAAGATGAACACGGCCACGATCACTACGGTCGTGGTCGACTCCACTTCCTTGCGGCTCGGCGTCACCACTTTGCGCATCTCGGCGCGCACGTCACTCAGAAAGTTGGTGAACTTGCCCC
The DNA here is from genome assembly GCF_025264625.1 of Occallatibacter riparius. Classification (NCBI taxonomy): domain Bacteria; kingdom Pseudomonadati; phylum Acidobacteriota; class Terriglobia; order Terriglobales; family Acidobacteriaceae; genus Occallatibacter; species Occallatibacter riparius. The sequence goes on along the minus strand of NZ_CP093313.1, from coordinate 2,606,520 downwards.
AGGTGCCCGTCACGTTGCCCGTGAAGTTCGAGACCGCGTTGGGTTCCTGCTTTTTCAGCGGCCGTTCATCGTTCATGACTGTTGCCTTCGTTGACATACTGCTGTTTCCTTCGGTCCGGCTTCGAACCGGATCATTCCTAAACTGGCAGGGGCGGAGGGATTCGAACCCCCAAGTTCGGTTTTGGAGACCGACAGTTTAACCGTTGAGCTTACGCCCCTAAGGGCAGGGAGTAGGGATCAGGGAATAGGGAATAGTATCATCGTGCCAGACCGGCCGTGTCTTCTATTCCCTACTCCCTACTCCCGGTTCCCTGCTTTACTTCGTTTCCTTGTGCGCCTGGTGCTTGCGGCAGCGGTTACAGAACTTCTTGAACTCGAGACGGCCCGTGGTCGTCTTCTTGTTCTTCGTCGTTGAGTAGTTCCGCTCCTTGCACTCAGTGCACTGCAATGTCACAATTTCCCGCATTTCTCAATCCTAACCGATTCGGCGATTTTCTTCCCGTTCGCCGCAAATCCTTTTGATTCAGCTAACCTGACCAGCCCAGGTTTCCGCGCCCGCGAGGGCGCAGTCGCCTGGACGGTCAGTCCTACTTGATGATTTCCGCAACCGTGCCGGCGCCCACCGTGCGTCCGCCTTCGCGGATAGCAAAGCGCAGACCCTTTTCCAGAGCCACAGGCGTAATCAGCTCGATCGTCAATTCCACATTGTCGCCCGGCATCACCATCTCCGTGCCTTCCGGCAGCTCCGCAACTCCCGTCACATCGGTCGTACGGAAGTAGAACTGCGGACGGTAGCCCTTGAAGAACGGAGTATGACGGCCGCCTTCTTCCTTCGACAGAACGTACACCGTGCCCTTGAAGTTGGTGTGCGGCGTGATCGATCCGGTCTTGGCCAGAACCATGCCGCGCTCCACGTCTTCCTTGGGAATGCCGCGCAGCAACAGACCAGCGTTGTCGCCAGCTAGACCTTCGTCCAGCTGCTTCTTGAACATTTCCACGCCCGTCACAACCGTCTTGCGCGTCTCGCGGAAGCCAACGATCTCGACTTCCTCGCCCACCTTCACCTTGCCGCGCTCGATACGGCCCGTCACCACGGTGCCACGGCCAGAGATCGAGAAAATGTCTTCAATCGGCATTAGGAACGGCAGATCCACAGCGCGGTTCGGCTGCGGAACATACTGGTCCACCGACTCCATCAGCTCGTCAATCTTCGCTTCCCACTGCGCTTCGCCGTTCAGCGCGCCCAGGGCAGAGCCGCGGATCACCGGAACATCATCGCCCGGGAACTGGTACTTCGACAGAAGCTCACGAACTTCCATCTCCACCAGATCGATCAGTTCCGTGTCTTCCACCGCGTCGCACTTGTTCAGGAACACCACCATCGACGGCACGCCCACCTGGCGGGCAAGAAGCACGTGTTCCTTGGTCTGCGGCATCGGTCCGTCAGTGGCCGCAACCACCAGGATCGCGCCGTCCATCTGCGCCGCGCCCGTGATCATGTTCTTGATGTAGTCGGCGTGGCCGGGGCAGTCCACGTGCGCGTAGTGGCGGTTCTTGGTCTCGTACTCCACGTGCGCCGTCGCAATCGTGATACCGCGCTCCCGCTCTTCCGGTGCGTTATCGATCGAGTCGAACGAACGGAACGCGATCTTCGGGTTGTGCTTCGACAATACCTTCGTGATCGCCGCCGTCAACGTCGTCTTGCCGTGATCGATGTGTCCAATCGTGCCCACGTTCACGTGAGGCTTCGAACGATCAAATTTTTCCTTCGCCATTGCGTGTCCCTTTCGTTGGACTTCAAAACCAGCCTTCAGCTCTCAGCCGTCAGTTCAAACTCTTTGCAGTGCCCACTCGGCCAGCCTCGTCGTCAATCTGACAACTGACCACTGATCCCTGACCACTGCTTATCTCAGTAGTACGCGTACGCCTTGAAATACCGCTGCCGCAGCGCATCCGGCACCTGCTCCACCAGTCTCAGGTATCGCTCGCGGGTCAGTGCCTGGTCGCTTACCGGCAGGCTCTGATAAACCGCCAGGGCATCCTTGCCTAGATACCCACGCTGAATAACAGTCTCGAAATCCCGGATGGGCAGCTTCGCCTTCACCACGCGGTTCAGAAGCACTTCCACATCGCTCTGGGCAAACGCTGCGTCCAGCATCGAGTGCAGCTGCGCATACCCCTTCTGATCCTGGACGGCGATCGTCGCCTGCTCGAACATCTTTGCCACTTCCAACCCCTGCTGCTGATCTGCCTGGAATTGCACTGCCTGGACTTGCTCTTGCCGAAAACTACTGAACTTTGGAGCGGGAGACGGGACTCGAACCCGCGACCAACAGCTTGGAAGGCTGTGACTCTACCACTGAGTTACTCCCGCAAAAACCCAGTGATTAGGGGTCAGTGTTCAGTGATCAGAATCGGCCCGTACATCCGCTGGGCTTGCTGACCACTGATCACCGACCACTGATCACTCGCATTTCTGGAGCTGATGACCGGGATTGAACCGGTGACCTCTCCCTTACCAAGGGAGTGCTCTACCAACTGAGCTACATCAGCCCTTCTAAACCTACTTACCACCCCGCCGGATCCGGTCGGCCTGCATGGCCATCACCGTGCGGAAGACAAACATGGCGAGGATGAACTCCACCACCCATCGCACTTCCACTGGCCGGCCCAACACCACAACCGAGCCCTCACCGATGGTAAACCACACCAGCACCGCCAGCACTCCGAACATCGCCAGCGCTATCGGGTACCGCCGCTCGAGATCCGAACCGTTGCGCGTTCCCTGCTGCTCATCGCGCATTGCTCAACCTCTCGCCCAACCCCGATCCAAAACATGGTGCACAGGGGAGGATTCGAACCTCCGTAGCTCCAAGGAGCGGCAGATTTACAGTCTGCTGCCATTAACCACTCGGCCACCTGTGCAACTCGTCCCGCCCATTCGGAAACCCTTTCCGCGCACCAGCATTCCACCGGACCGTTTCTCCGGCCTTTGCGCTGCATGCACCTGGAGGTGGGATCACCGCAGGGACAGGCCCGATGCTTACCGTTCCAGCATCGGAAAACTCTAGTGCCTTCAGCCCCATCGTTCTCTTGAGTGGAGCTGGCGAAGGGATTTGAACCCCCGACCCTCTGATTACAAATCAGATGCTCTACCAGCTGAGCTACGCCAGCCCTTCGAGCGCCCCTGCTTTTCCAGCAGAATCGCCCTCTTGACCACTCCGGAAAACCGCCCGGAACCCTCAGAAATTAGCGGACACACCAGCGTTCCGCGCGTTCTTCGGCACAGAACTAAAGGTTAGCATAGCGGTGCGCACCGAGCAAACCACTTCAAGCCTGTGCATGCCCGTGGAAAACCGCCGTCAGCGCCCCTCCCCGTCACAATCCGCGCCCCACCGCCACACTGGAACGGGAATCGAAGCGAGCTAATGCCTTCCGTCTGCATTTCTGAGCCCTGCAGCCCTGGGACTCGCTCTCTTTTTCCTTGACATCAGCGCCAATCCGATTGACGCTGATGCTCGATTCCACTATTGACATTGGGCTCCAACTCTAAATAGCCGAGGCTCATGATGAAATCGCTTCTCTCCGTCCGCGTATTGGCTCTTCTCCTGGCCGTGACCACGGCCCTTTCCGCTCAGGCTCAGCGCAAGGCGCGCATAGCAGTCATGGACTTCGATTACGCCACCGTGCAGAGCTACTCCTCCGCCATGTTCGGCAGCAATATCGACGTGGGCAAGGGAGTCACCGATCTCCTGATCGCCGGCCTCGTCAAGAACGGCACCTACTCCATCATTGAGCGTTCCGCGCTCGACAAGATCATGGCCGAGCAGAATTTCAACAACTCCCAGCGCGCCGATCCCTCCAGCGCCGCTAAACTCGGCAAACTGCTGGGCGTTGACGCCATCATCGTTGGCTCCGTCACGCAGTTCGGCAACGAGACCAAAAAGACCAACGTGGGCGGAGGCGGAGGCGGCTGGCACGGCTACGGCCTCGGCGGCGTGGGCCACTCCAAGTCCAATGCCAACGTCGGCCTCACCGCGCGTATCGTGAACGTTGAAACCGGCGAAATCCTCGCCATCGCTGAGGGTGCGGGCACTTCCGCACGTTCGTCCACCTCGCTGCTTGGCGGCGGCGGCAACTGGAGCGGTTGGGGCAACGGCGCCGTCGACTTCGGTTCCTCCAACTTCCAGGAAACCATCATCGGCGAGGCCACCAAGCAGGCCGTCGACACGCTGACCGCGTCGGTCGTCTCCGACGCTCCCAAGGTCGCTATCCACAAGGTCACAGTGGACGGCCTCGTAGCCGCGGTTGACGGCGGCCAGATCGTTCTCAACGTCGGCAAGAAGGGCGGCGTCAACGTCGGCGATCAGCTCGAAGTCATTCGCGTCACCAAGGAAATCAAGGACCCCGAGACCGGCGCTGTCATCCGCCGCCTCACCTCCACCGTCGGCGTGATCAGGGCCACGGACGTCGATGATGCATCGGCCGTCTGCTCACCCGTCAGCGGCACGGGCTTCCAGACCGGCGACCGCGTCCGCAGCATGGCACAGTAGCCCGTTTCATCAAAGCACTCGCACACAGCCCGCCGCATCGCTCCGGCGGGCTGTGCTGCGTTGGTCAGTGAAAATCACACAGAAGACGTATCAGAGACACTTGCATCGACCGCCACGCTAGGTAGATCATTCCCTCGCCTCCCAAAAAAGCAATAGACCCTCGGGAAAGGACCAGAATGATCCGCACGTGTGTTCGATTTTGCCTCTTTGTCAGCCTCTCTGCCTCAGTTCTCGCCCAGCAAGCAGCCGTTACGCCGGGAACAGTGAACAATCCCCCAGTGCCCTCCACGCCGCCCCCTCCCCACACGCTGCTCGACGGAACTCCCGTCAAGCTGCGCCTCACTCAGACGATCTCTTCCGCCAATGCGAAAGTTGGCCAGGAGATCCCATTTGAGGTACTTGAGGATCTCAAGGTTGACGACACCGTCGTACTTCCCAAGGGGGCAACGGCCATCGGCACGGTTACGGAAGCGAATCCAAAAAAGAGCATGGGCCGCGGTGGAAAGCTGAACATCAGCATCACCTATGCGCGCCTGGCCGACCAGGAGAAAGCCGCACTACGCGCCGTCCAAGACAACAAGGGCGGCGGCCACATTGGGGCCATGACAGGCGCAATGGTCGCCACATCCATCGTCTTCTTTCCCGCCGCGCCTCTGTTCCTCTTCATCCATGGCAAAGACATCACCATCCCGCAAGGAACCGAAATCACCGCCTTCGTCCAGGGTGACATGCATCTGGACATGATGAAATTCGGCGCGGCTCCCGCTGTGGCCGCTGCACCCACCCCGACCGCCGCTCCTGCAGGTCAAGCTGGCGTCTACATCGAATCGACACCTTCCGGAGCGGATATCAACGTCGACGGCAACTTCGTAGGCAGCACGCCATCCACCGTCTACGTAGCAATCGGTGAACACGAGATTACCGTTCTCAAGAGGGGATTCACGTCATGGACGCGCAAGATGAATGTGAGTGGTCCCACCATCCACCTGTCCGCAGATCTCGATAAGGCAAATTGAGGATTGTGGAAGGATGCGACCGATCGCTTCCTTCCAGCCTCACGCCCCCGCCGCCGGCTCCATCGACGCATCCTGCGCGCGGCACGACGCCACAAACTCCAGAATCCGGTCCGGCGCCACCGGCTTCGGCGCAAACTGCAAACTCGACGACCGTGGCAGCAGCTTCTGCCCGAAGTCCGAAGCCGAAGCGTGCCCTGAGATCAGCAGCACCTTGCAGCCCGGAAAGTGCTCGCGCATGTGATTGGCCAGCTCGATGCCGCTCACCGGCCCCATCACAATGTCCGAAATCACGGCATGCGGCGCAATCCGCGCCGCCAGTTTGATCGCGGCTTCCGCGCTGTAGGCCGGCACGGCCTCATGTCCGCTGGCCGAGAGAATTTTGGCCATGCTGTCGGCTACTCGAATGTCGTCATCCACGACCAGGACACGCAGGCTCTCGGGTTGATCCGGCACAGCAGGCCCCCATCCGGGCAGGAAATTGCCCATTTGGTATTGTGATGCGGAAATCCGGCCCCGACGATGGCTGCCTCGCCAATCGTTGGCCCTGCAAACTCTCTTCAAGCCCGCGCTAAGTACCAACTCTCTGGCCGCCAAGCACAACCCATTCCCAAATTCTGTGTCTAAGCGCTTAGCGGAGTTGCGTCCGATCGCTCCGTGAGGAAACCGTGACATTCCGAAACAAGCGCACTAATTCACATCCAGAGGTCCTGATCATGTCCTATGCTGGTTGGCTGTCTCTGCCAAGCCGAGTCGTTCTGGCCGGAGTAGCAGCTTTGTTGTCCGTTGGCGTCGTAAGTGCTCAATCTTCGTCTTTCCCTGAAACCTCTCACAACGCGGCAATCTCGGCAACCGAGTCGAGCTCTACCGATTTCAACTACGCAGCCAGCGATCCTGACGCGAGCCCGTCTCCGGCGCCGGCCGCGGGCGGCGGTCAGTACGACAACAAGGCCAGCAGCAGCAGCTCCGGATGGAAGGGCAAGCTCGCATTCGAGGTCGGAGGCGGATTCAACATCCCCACCAGCGAAACCAGCCCCTACATCAACACCGGCTACCAGATCAACGCTGGTGGCGGGTTCCATCTCAGCAAGATGGTGAGCCTCCTGGCCATGTACCAGTTCATTGGCGACGGCATGCCCAGTAATATCGCCGCTCAGGCTGGCGTTGACGGCGGCAATGTGCACATCTGGTCGTTCACGCTGAACCCGATTGTCAACCTCATGCCGCACCACAACACCAGCGTCTATGTGACCGGCGGCGGCGGCTTCTATCGCAAGACCACAAACTTCCAGGTCCTCTCGCCTGAGCAGTTCTGTTCTTATTTCTATTGCAGCATCGGCTATGTGCCGCAGACGGTGGGCAGCTTCTCGTCCAACCAGGGCGGATGGAGCGTAGGAGGCGGCGTCAGCCATCGCTTCGCAGGCGCCTATGGCGACGGCAAGATGGCGCTCTTTGCGGAAGCGCGCTATCTCGATGTGCTTTCGCCGGCCATCCTCAACCAGTCCCCAAACGGACTGAACCCCATCACCATCGGCGAAGGCACCAAACTCGTGCCCGTCTCCTTCGGCCTGCGGTTCTAGAGCAGCATCTGGTGTTCCTGCTCCCACCCTTTCGCGCAGTGTCATCGCGAAAGGTGGGAGCGGAGCTTCCTGTAGAGCCGAGCCCTAAGCCCTAAAACCTAACCCCTGCCTTTCTGTTCCCTACTCCCTACTCCCTGTCCCTTTCCACGGCGGCTCCTTCTGCGTAGGCGTTCCCACCTCTCCCCGATCGATACGCCGCATGAATTCCCGCGCCAGCCGTGGCTCGCCCGGATCGTACTCGCCGTGCATGGTGCAAAGATCGAGAAACTCATCGATCAGCGCATCCCGCTCCTCGTCCTGGGCAAGAATCGACTGCAGAGCTGCAGCCAGTTCCCGCAGTCGCCCCGCCTCAGGCCACGCGTGCTCCTCGCCCAGGTGTTCGTATTCGGCAAAGAGACCGCGTCGCCCGTGCGCGCATTCTTCTAGGCACGCCAGAAGCTGGTCGCGAAAAGCGGTCGTTAGAGATTCAATCTGCTCAGAGTCCATGTTGTTCCGTCGCAAACATTGTTTCACTTTCCTGCCTCGGCTCGCACCCGCAGTCAGGCACTCATCTCGTACTTATGGTCCAGCTACCGCCAGTTTGACATTGACGGCGCTGCGGACGCTTGGTATGTTTCCTCTGCGCACCCCTGCGCATCATCAAGTCATAACATTTTGAGTTAAATGGAGACAGGATGCTGAATATCTCCGGTAACTGGATGAGCAATTCCAATCCCGAGGAGTGGGTAACATCGGTCGCCGTGAGCGTGACTCAGTCACCCGGAAACAACGACTTCTCCGGCTGGGCCTATATGACCTTCGACAACGCGCCCGTCAACCAGATGACAGGATGGGCGAAGGGATCGAACGACGGGACCAATGTCACGCTTTCCTTCGGTTGGAGCATGCCCCTTCACAGCGGCGGCACCCAGGACTGGTCCAGAACTGTTACCGGCGCCTGGGCGTCAGATACCGAACTCCAGCTAACTGACTCCTCGGGTAACTACACCTTCACGCGGGCCCTGGAGCCTTCCGGGACATAACTCGCGCGGTCTGCGAATCCCAGCAGCAGACCGCCTCACTTCGCTTTCATCGCGGCTTCCACTTCATCCGCCGTGTGGGGTAAATCCGCGGTCAAGTCGATCAGCTTTCCGTCCTGCCCCACCAGGAACACGCACTCCACCCGCACGCCCAGGTTCTCTTCCGGAATGTAAACGCCCGGCTCGATCGTGAACACCATGCCCGGCTTGAGCACGGCAGGATACTCAGCCGGATCGTGCACATCGATGCCCACCATGTGCCCCAGCCCGTGCAGCCAATACAGGCCCAGCGGCTTGCCGTCCAGGCTCTTGCCGTGCGTGTTTATGTAGTTGTACGCCACCGTGTCGAGGGAGTCAGGATCCCTGCGGTCACGGTCATTGATCTTCGACTTGCCCGCAAGAAACGCCTCCACCGCCGACCTCTGCGCGCCCAGCACGATGTCGTAGATCTCGCGCTGCCGCGCGGTAAAGTGGCCGCTCGCCGGGACAGTCCGCGTAATATCCGACGCATACATCGAGTACTCGCACGCCGCATCCACCACCACCACGTCACCCGCCTGAATCGTCCGCGAGTTCTCCGCGTAGTGCAGCGTTGTGGAGTTCGGACCCGAGCCCACAATCGGGGGATACGACCACCGCTCGCAGCCGTGCTCCAGCCACGCTGCGTCCATCTGCCCCGCCACGGCGCGCTCCGTCACGCCCGGCTTCACCGCGCGCATCATCACCCGCTGCGCAGCAATCGAAGCATCGCTGGCCTTGCGCAGCAGATCGATCTCGCCCGCATCCTTCATTTCGCGCAGCGGCGTAGTGATCGCGGCGATGTCATGCAGCGCCGGCGCGGTGCTCGACCCGAGCGTAGCAGCGGTAACCGTGAGCAGCGCTTGAGCCTGGCCGTTGCCCTCCTGCCCCCAGACACGCGAGTTCAGGCGTCGGTCAGCAGCGATCATGTCGCTCAGCACCTTCAGCAGTTCCGTCATCTGCATCACGCGATCCACGCCGGCAGTCTGCGCCGCGTTGGGCGTAGCGGCATCCAGCTTCACGCCCGTGTACTTCTCCAGCCGCAGGTTGCGCGTGGGCAAAAACAAGATTTCGGTATACGCGCGCTGCCCCTGCGGATCGAGGGGGCCCGCCATAGCCGACGGCGGATCAGACGGCGCCGCCACCAGCAGCGCCGCGCCGGGCTCGTTCCACCCCGTTAAATAGAAGAAGTCCTCGTCCTGGCGATAATCCTGGTACTCCATCTGCGGCTCATCGGCAGCGAACAGCACAGCCACTCCGCCATGAAGCTTTGCAGCCAACGCTTCGCGTCGCGCATGATAGGTGCTCGCCGGTTGCTTTTCGAGGGCATGCAGTATGGGAAGAACGCAGACGAGCGCGAAAAGCGCGAGGACACGAGGCCTGAGCATTGGCATTCCGCTATTGTCAGCGCTCATGGCGGCCGCGCGCAAAAGGAATCAGGACGCGAACGGCATCGCCGGCTCGCCGATCCAGAATCGATTACTGAGCCGGGCGACGAACCCCGTGCCGCGATCGCCGATCCGCGCCTGCGCCTCCTGCCATGGCCCAACGAATCGAACTCTCCTCGGCAACCGGCGATAGTAACGGGGCAGACGTGCGCGCGCAGCAGCCACCGCCCGTTCTTCCTCCGCGCCAAATGGCAATTGAAACTCGCTGCGGAACCGCCCCGGAAGCCAGCCCGTCGTTAGCGCGCGATACCACCGCGGAGGCTTGATCCACGCATTCGCCCCGCGCAACAGGTCATGCGCCATCCTGCGCGCCGAGTCCGTCACGCCCAGCTCATCGGACTCTTCCATTCCGCGACAGTAAATCAGAAAGCTCTCCCAATCCCCCGGGAGAGCGCCCGGCGGAATTCCGAACAGGCCCGCCAGCCTGACGCTGTCGGCATAATAGGCGCCCAGCTCCGCAGGCGTGAGCGGCGGCAGAACCGTCTCATACGCCAGCACCGCGCTCTCAATCAGCGTCGCAAACACCCACCGCAGGGCGGCAACCTCATTGGCCTGGTAGTGCGAACCGCGCCGCCAACGAGAGACGTCCGCCGCCATCTCGCCCTGAATGTACGTGTGTACTTCGTACAAATGGCGCGCCGCGGCCGTCGCCTGCGCAACCGAGCCGAAGATCATCGTGAACACAATGCGGAACGTTGAGTGAAAGCGCGCGACCGGGCGCTCCATCACGTTGGAGTGCTGATCGAGCGCCGTGGCCACCCATGGATGCGCAAGCTGTAGCAGCGCCGCCCGCCCCGCGCCGAGAAACAGCGCCGACTCCCGGTTGATTTTCCAACTGGCCGAGTCAGGACCGAACACGCCCGCGCGACCCAATGGATCACCGGCGACCGCGCCGTGCTCGAGTGCGGCGATCAGCGATTCGCTATCGGTCCGGGAGACGGGTTGGGAACCGGCAGGATCCATGGCTGAAAGGCCATGGTAGCGCGTGCGGGGCGCAGGTCTGTATGCTCGTGTCTTCCCCCAGCGGCCGGATGGCTTCTGGATGTCCCACTGGTGATCGACGTGGCAGCCAAGGTTCTTTTTTTCGGTCAGGACACTCGTCGCTGCATCCCGATGCTTCAAAGCGCCGGCTACTCGGTGGATGCGTTTGGCTCGCCGGGCGAGATGCACATACACGTCGAAGATCCAGATGCGGCAGCAGTGGCGGTCTCCGGAGCGTGGGAGCCGTTGCTATACGATCCGGTTTTGATCGCCCGTGAGCGCCGCAGGATTCCCTTCGTCTTCTTCGCCGGTTCAGGGCGACAGCCGGACCCATCAATCTTCGACCTTGTTGTTCCAGCAGAGCGTTCGCCGGCTGGATGGCTTGGCGAACTCGATCTGCTGATCCGCGCCTGCCGCGCGACCCGCGACGAGGCCCGCCGGGTCACGGCGGCTTCCAACCTCCTTGAGGAGCAGGCCCGAGCTGTCATCGAACAATCAAAGCTTGTGCGGGAGCGGTCGCGGCTCGAGAGAGAATCCTCCCAGTCCGTCCGGGAACAGTCTCGTCTTGAGCAGGAACGGTCGCGTCGCCAGAGGTATGAAAGCAGCGGCGCTCCGCCGGGAAAATGGGATCTCGAGGATGTCTCAGGCATCGGCGACTTTGCAAAAACTGCCCCTCCCGCCTCCGCGGTCCCCTGCCAGGAGCGTGACCGGCTGCATTGGGCCATCATGATCGGCTTGGCAAAGTTGAACGCGATTCTCTCCAGAACAGTAAGAGCGCGGCTCGACAAGTGGCCATGGGATCAGATCCGCCCATTGTTTGAAGAAGAGAGGAGGCTGGCCGCGGATCTCGAAGCTCTGCTGAAAGAGTGCAAGGCCCATCGTGCGCTGCATGGCTGCTGAGAGGCGGACGCTACGGGAGAAATTCTTATCGCCCGGCCGCAATCATCGCCGCCAAACTCCGCTCCACATCCTCATCCGTAGTCGCCCACGATGACACGCTGATCCGCATGGCCGTATGCCCCTGCCACACAGTCGACCCGCACCAGCACGTGCCTTCCTCTTGCAGAGCCGCGACGGTCCGCAGCGTCTTCTCGGCCGAGCCGAAATCGACCAGCACCTGGTTGATCGCCACCTTGTTCAACACGCGGAAGCCCGCGGCCCGCAGCCCTTCGGCGAAATGGCTGGCGTGCCGGCTGGTGCGTTCCACGATCTCCGCGATCCCGGCGCGGCCCAGCGATCGAAGTCCCGCCCACAACTCCACCCCCCGCGCGCGCCGCGAAAGCTCAGGGTTGTAGTGCACAGGTTCGCGGACCTCCTCCACCGGATGCAGATAAGCGGCCTTCACTTCCATCGCACCCCGCAGTGCCGCAGGCTCCCTCAGCAGCGCGATGCCGCAGTCATAGCCCACGTTCGGCCATTTATGCGCGTCAGTGGCCCACGAGTCGGCCATATCGTATCCATGCGTCAGGTGCGCATATTTGGGCGACGCCGCTGCCCACAAGCCAAAAGCTCCATCCACGTGGATCCATGCTCCGGCGGCCCTCGCCTCCGGACATATCGCTGCGGCAGGATCGAACGCACCGGTGTTCACGTTGCCGGCCTGCAGCACCAGAATGGTCCGCTCGTTCAGATGCGGCAGCGCATCGGCCCTCATGCGGCCTTCGCCGTCCACCGGTACGCGCAGCACCCGCCTGCGGCCCAGTCCTAGCATGCCTAGTGCCTTGATTACCGACGAGTGCGCCTCTTCGCCGACCACAACGGTCAGCTCTGGCGCACCGTACAGGCCGTCGTTCTCAGCGTCCCATCCCGCGCGCTCCAGCAGCGCATGCCGTGCGGCAGCCAGCGAGCAGAAGTTAGCCATGGTCGCGCCGGTCACCACCGCCCCCGCGGTCCCGTCGGGAAGCCCCAGAAGCTGGCGCACCCACTCGATGGCGATCTCTTCAATACCAACCGCGGCGGGCGACTGCACATGCATGGCGGCGTTCTGGTCCCACGCGTTCACCATCCAGCCGGCGGCCATGGCGGCCGGAACGCATCCGCCGTTTACGAATCCGAAGTAGCGCCCACCACCATTCGCAATAGTGGCCGGCGATCCATATTGATGGAGCAGCGCCAGCACGGCATCCGGATCGCTCGGCGATTCCGGCACCGGCCCACCAAGTTGGTCGAGCGCGGCGATAGCCGCTGCCGCTGGGGCAATGGAGCGGTTATGGACGCCATTCAGATATTCAACAGCGGCGTTCTTGGCGTGTTCCAGAATTCGGGCGTGATCGGTAAAGGTGGTCAAACCTGTCAAAGTGTCTGCCATGACTCGATGATAGGGCACCTGCGGTGCGGCTGACTCCCCTCTCCTCTTGCCCGTCGACGGAACTGGACGTATGCTGGCAGCGCTTCCTCTGAGGCCGCCAACCGCTCCGTTCTGAAGGAGGCGCATGGCTACCCAGGTCTCCAACCCTTCGATCCAGGCAAATCCCGCAGCGGCAATCGCACGTCGCCTGGGCTTCGCCGTGGGACTGCTGCTTGCCGCCATGGCAGCCGCGGGTTTCGGGCTCGGCATCATCACGCCACCCCGCTCGGGTGCCTGGTGCACCGCCAACTGCACAGCCTATCCCTACATCGACGCGGGCCGGTTCTTCCCCCGCGACTATTGGTGGATGCTGCCGGGCATCACGCTAGCTCCGCTCTTCATGACGCTCGCCGCCTGCATGCACTTCTGCATCCCCCTAGTGCGGCGGCTTTGGACCCTGCTTGCAATCTGCTGCGCGACTGCTGCAACCACCCTGATCGCGCTCGACTACTTCGTGCAGGTGCTCGTCGTGCAGCCCAGCCTGACGCACCACGAGCACGATGGCATCGCGATCCTCACCCAGTACAATCCGCACGGTCTGTTCCTGGTGCTCGAAGATCTCGGCTACCTGCTGCTTGCCAAGACCATGCTGCTCGCGGCCATCGCACTACCCGCAGGGGGGAAACACGCATCTGGCCTGCGCTGGACCCTCGGCATCGCCGGCGGCCTTGCCCTTGCGAGCTTTCCCGTTTTCGCTGTGCTCTTCGGAGCCGACATGGCCCTGCCGTTCGAGCTGGCCGTGATCACTATCGTCTGGATCGGCCTGGTGCCGTCGGGGATTTTGGCAGCCCTTTGGATCCGGTATGTGGAGAAGGTCTCAATCGGTCGCCGGGCGCTTCAGCCCTGCAGCGACAGCCAACCCAGCCCAGGTGCTTGAATTTCCGAGGCGATCGGACGTATTCTATTTGAGCAGACGCGTTTGTCCGCCAGGTTTGCCGTGATTCTGCCGGCTGGCGGAGAGATGAGTGGGCTAACAGCCCACTTTTTATTTGGCGCTAATTCCCCTTGAAAACCCGCGGCGAACACAGCGGGACGAGGGCCCGGACGAGCAAGGCACGGCCGCCGCAACTTGCGGCAAATGAGGCAGATGGCAGTCGCACTGGATGCAATTCGTGGCGCTGCGCAGCGGGTAGCCGCTTCGCACGGGCTGGATGTTGTCGACGTGGAATTCGCCGGCTCAGCCAAGGACCGCATCCTGCGCGTCTTCCTCGAAAAGAACGCGGAAGGCCGCGAACGCCTGAAGAGCGAGATTGCCGCCGGAGGCGACGAACTACCCGAGGCGCTGCGCGAGGGCACTCTGAGCCCCGAACAGCTCTCCGGCATCACACATGAAGACTGCACCGAATTCAGCCGCGACTTTGGCGTGCTGCTGGACGTGGAAGACCTGGTCCCGGGCGGCGAGTACACGCTTGAAGCAAGTTCGCCCGGCCTTGATCGCAAGCTGACCAAAGCTGAGGAATTTGGGCGGTTTATCGGAAGCCTGGTCAAAATCCAGACCTTTGAGCCGATCCGCAATAACCGCCACTGGCAGGGCCGGCTGACAGCCTTTCACCCCGACCTGAGCGAAACCGGCAACCCGGGCGCACCCGGCATCACGGTCGACTTGGCCGCAGTCAAGCAGAACAGCAAGAGCCGGAAGACCGGCGTAGCAACCGTGGACATCGCGCTCAGCAACATCGAAAAAGCGCAGCTGATCCCCGAGATTTGAGCGGCATTGAAGCAAGATCCGGCGCGGTAACACCCCCGGATCTCCCGAGGAACCCAAACCGGCGCGGCTTTAACCGCGCCGCAACGTATCGCAAAGAGAGTAAGGAAGAATGGCCAGTCCCTTGTATCAAAGCATCGAGCTTCTCAGCCGGGAGAAGGGCATCGAGCCCGAGATCGTGGTTGGCGCGGTCGAGGAAGCCATCGCCCTGGCAACGCGCAAGTTCTACAAAACGCAGGAAAACATGCGCGGCGAGCTCAACAAGGAGACGGGCGAGATTACGGCGTACGTCTACAAGACCGTTGTCGCCGGCGATGACGAAGTCGAGGATCCGGTAAACCAGATCACGCTGGAAGAAGCCAACGAATTGGCTCCCGGCGCCGAGGTCGGCAGCGAGATCCGCATGTATAAGGACACCTCGCCGCTCGGCCGCATCGCCGCGCAGCTCGCCAAGCAGGTCATCTTCCAGAAGGTCCGCGAAGCCGAACGCGACACGGTTTTCCAGGAATACGCACACCGCGAGAAGGAAGTGCTCACCGCCACGGTGAAGCGCGTCGAGGGCCAGGACACCATCTTCGACCTCGGCAAAGCCGAAGCCCGTTGCCCCAAGCGCGAGCAGTCGCGGCTCGAGTCCTTCTCCATCGGCGAGCGCGTCCGCGTGGTTCTGCTCAAGGTCGACCGCGCAGCCAAGGGACCGCAGGTCATCGTCAGCCGAGCCGCTCCCGAGTTGGTGCAGAACCTGTTCCAGTCGGAAGTCCCTGAAATCTACGATGGCACCGTCGTGATCCGCGCCATTGCGCGCGAGGCCGGCGAGCGCACCAAGATCGCCGTCATGAGCCGCGACAAGGATGTCGACCCCGTCGGCGCCTGCGTCGGCATGAAGGGCATGCGCGTCCAGTCGATCATTCGCGAGCTGCGCGGCGAGAAGATTGACATCATCGAATTCTCTGAGGAGATCACAACCTTCGCAGAGAAGGCGTTGCAGCCCGCGAAGGTAAGCCGCGTTTCCATCACCGACCTCGGCGAGAAGCAGCTCGAAGTCATCGTCGACGACACCCAGCTTTCGCTCGCCATCGGCAAGAAGGGCCAGAACGTGCGGCTTGCGGCCAAGCTCCTGGGCTGGAAGATCGACATCAAGAGCGAAGAAGAGAAGCGCCAGGAAGTCGAACAGCAGATGCAGGCGCTTTCCGGCGGCCCCACCACGCCGATCGAACAGGTTACCGAACTGGGCGACGGCATCATCCAAAAACTTGTGGCCGCGGGAATCACCACCGTCGAATCGCTGGCCGACATGACGCCAGAACAGCTCGAGGAGATCCCGGGCATCGGCGAGAAGACGCTGGAACGCATCAGCGTAGCTGTAAGGCATTATTTCGGGCACTTTGAAGAAGGCGAGCCCGGAGCAGAAGTAGCGTCGGAAGCAGCGTCAGCAGCAGGCGGCGAGCAGGAGGCGGCCGAGCCCGCCGCGGAAGGCGCCGTTGCCGTCGTCGAGGCAGCCGAACAGCCGCATGGCGAAGAGCCCCTTGAGACCGCCGAGGTCGAGGACACGCTGGCCCCGGAGGTTGAGGGCTCGCCGGACGAAGACGACCTGGTGCACGAGATTCAAGATGAAGCCGCAGACGAAGAAGCGGCAGTGGAAGATCAGGAAGATGAAGCGGCCAAGTAGCACGGGGCGCGCATCGCGCAACGTGCAATACGGCCAATCAGGCGATAATGGAGTTTCCCTGACGGAAAGCTCCAAGAGCAGCAGCCAATGCCATGAGGTAGCTATGAGCACTTAAGGCTTTGGGTAGCAGATTCTGAAAAGAGGCGGATGAGCAAGGTTCGAATCAACGATCTCGCACGCGAGATGGAAGTCAAGAGCAGGCAGGTTCTTGACGCACTGACGGAATTGGGCCTGGGTGAGGGAAAACTCACTCACTCGAGCTCCATTGAGGACCACGAGGCGGACAAGGTCCGCTCGCATTTTGGCCGCGGAGCCGCACGCTCCAGTCAGGCCGGCGCAGGTTCCCGGGCTCCCCAGGGCCTCCAGCCCAAGATAGATCTCTCGCATGTCCACAAGCCCGGCGACGTGGTCAAGGCCATCCTGGCGAAGAAGCAGGAAGAGGAAGAAGCGGCACGCCGCAGCCATGCGCCTGTGCGCCCGGCAGCCCCTCCGGCCAAGCCTGCCGCTCCAGTGGCAGCTAAGCCGCCCGTGACAGTCGCAACTCCGGCTGCGCCTCCTGCCCCGCGCAAGATCATGCCCCCCGTGCGCCAGGCGCCGCCCATCATTTCTGCGCCTCCCAAGGCTCCGGCCATTGCCTCCAAACCGCCTGCCGGTGCAGTTGTGGCCAAGCCCCCTGCGGGAGCCGCTCCTGCGGTGAGGCCTGCAGTCGCTTCGGCGCCGCCCGCCGGCACGGTTGTGGTCAAGCCGCCCGTTGCACCGCCTGCTTCGCCGCGCGCCCCTGAAGCTGCCGCGCCCGTCGCTGCGAAGCCTCCTGTCGTTGTCGCTCCGCCTCCTGCGCCCGCACCGGCCGCTCCGGCCCCTGTTCAGCAGGCTGCCGCGCCCGCTCCGGTTGCGCCGGCCCCAGTTGCGCCTGAGATTGTCAGCGGACCAGCCCCTGTTCAAGCTCCGCCCGTCGAGGAGCCCAAAGTAGCCCCCGCTCCTGTTGTGGAGGCCGCGCCCGAAGCTGCAGCAGCGCCCGAAGTGCCGGCTCCCGCTCCCCAGGCCCCGGCGGAACCAGTTGCGCCCCCCGCCGCTCCGGCTCCCCCGGTTCGCCGCGTGGTGATGCCGCAGACCGGCCCGCGTCCGGTCTACAAGGCCCCGATTATCCCCCCTGCCGCTCCCGGCGCCAATGCGCCTACTGGCAATCTGCAGCGCAACCGTCCCATCTTCGACCGTCGCGCCGGCGCTCCCGCAGGCCAACAGCAGCAGGGTGGATTCGGCCAGCGCCCGCAAGGTGGGCCGGGCGGATACGCAGGCGGACCTCGTCCCAAGCATCCCACGCGTTCGGCTCCCGGCGGATTCACGCCAGGCGGCCCCGGTGGTCCGGGCGGACGTCCCGGCTTCGGACAGCGTCCTGGCTTTGGCGGACCCCGCCCCGGTGGTTTCGGTGGCCCGCGTCCCGGCGGATTCGGTGCTCCGGGCGCCGGCGCGCCGCCTACAGGCGAGGCTCCGCGTCCGTCGCGTGGTCCCTCGGCTCCCAAGGGCCGTGGACGCCAGCAGTACCCCAAGACCAAGGAAGGCCCGATGAAGGGCTTTGTCCCGCCGCCACGTTTTGGCGGGGCAGCCAACTTCTCCATGGAGCCGCTGCCGATCACGCGTGAAATCACCGTGACCGAAGGCATCAGCGTGAAGGATCTGGCCGAGAAGCTCGAAATTCGCGCCAAGGACCTCATCGCGATCCTGCTCATGCGCGGCATCTTCGTCACCGTCAACCAGACCCTCGACGCCGACACGGTGAAGGACGTCGCCGCCCGCTTCGGCGCCGCAGCCAACGTCATCACCTATGAAGAAGAACTCGAGAATCAGGCCATCGAAGAGGTGCTCGAGGCCGACAAGACCGACATGGTCGAAGTGCCGCGTGCGCCTGTGGTCACAGTCATGGGTCACGTCGACCACGGTAAGACCAGCCTGCTCGACGCGATCCGCGAGACCGACGTTGCAGCCGGCGAAGCCGGCGGCATCACACAGCACATCGGCGCCTACAAGGTGAAGTTCACCAAGGAAGGCTCGCCCGCCTCCGGCCGCGAAATCGTCTTCCTCGACACCCCGGGTCACGAAGCGTTTACCCGCATGCGTGCCCGCGGCGCCAAGGTCACAGATATCGTTGTGATCGTTGTTGCAGCGGATGACGGCGTCATGCCGCAGACGCTCGAAGCCGTCGATCACGCCAAGGCTGCCGACGTGCCGATCATCGTGGCCATCAACAAAATCGACAAGCCCGAAGCCAACCCCGACCGCGTGATGAAGCAGCTTGCTGATCGCGGTCTCACTCCCGACGATTGGGGCGGCGACACACCCTACGTTAAGGTCTCAGCAAAGAAGCGCGTGAACCTCGACGGACTGCTCGAAATGATCTGCCTCGTCTCTGACGTCAAGGGCCCCAAGGCGACTCCCGGCCGCAAGGCCGTGGGCTCGGTACTCGAAGCCAAGCTCGATCGCGGCCGCGGCGCTGTAGCCACCGTTCTTGTTCAGGACGGTACCCTGAAGCTGAACGAGAGCTACATCGTCGGCAACACCTTCGGCAAGGTCCGCGCCATGTTCGATGACCGCGGCAGGGCGATTGAAGAAGCAGGACCCTCGACCCCCGTTGAAGTACTCGGTCTCGAAGCCATGCCCGATTCCGGCGACACGTTCCTCGTCGTCGGCGATCGCGACAAGGCCAAGGGCATCGCCTCCTACCGCAAGATGAAGGAGCGCGAAGCGCAACTTGCCAAGAGCTCGCGTGTTTCGCTCGAAGGCCTCGCCGAGCAGATTCGCACCGCCGGCGTGAAGGACCTGCCGCTCATCATCAAGGGCGACGTGACCGGCTCGGTCGAAGTGCTGGGCGACTCGCTCATCCGCATGTCCACCGAGAAGGTGCGCGTCAAGGTCATCCGCTCGGGCGTCGGCTCCATCACCGAGTCGGACGTGCTGCTCGCAACCGCGTCGAACGCCATCATCATCGGCTTCAACGTGCGACCCGAGCGCAAGGCCGCGGAACTGGCGCAGCAGGAAGGCGTAGACATCCGACTGCACTCGATCATCTACGAACTGCAGGACGAGATGCGACTGGCCATGATGGGCCTCCTCGAACCCACGTTCAAGGAGAATTACATCGGCCGCGCCCAGGTGCTCCAGATCTTCAGAATTCCGAAGGTCGGAACTATTGCTGGATGTTCGGTTCGCGATGGCGTCATCCGCCGCGATGCCGAAATCAAGGTCGTCCGCGACGGCGAGCAGATCCACAAGGGCAAGATCGCCTCCCTCAAGCGCGTTAAAGACGACGTCCGCGAAGTCACCAACGGCATGGAGTGCGGTATCGGCATCCACGGCTTCAGCGATCTGAAGGAAGGCGACATCCTCGAAGCCTTCACCACGGAGAAGATGGCTGCCGATCTCGGCGCCCTGACTTCCGCGAAAGCCTAACTAAACTCAAGCACCAAAACGAAAGGCCCGCTTCTCCCACGAGAAGCGGGCCCTCTACTTTTGCGCGAACCACCGTTCACGAGTCAGCGGAAGTAAGCGCGGGTGCAGACGCAGCCTGGGTACTCGACCACGCCAAGGCGCCATTCTCGTCATAGAAGGCTTCTTCAATGTTCGGACCGTCGAGCGTCAACATCGCAAACCCGTTGAGTACGCGCTCAGGAATGTCGGGGTCGCCGGCCAGGTCTTTCTCGTGCCATATCACCTGGCGACGGTTCTCCAGAACCTTCGCTACACCGCAGGGAAGCGCCCCATGTCCACAGCAGCGGCAGCGAACGCCCGCGAGGCCCTGAGGCTGATAGACCACTCCAAGGTGCTGATGTCCCCAATACCAATACGCGGGTCCATCATTGTTTGGAAACGCGTTCGTTACGTGCTGGAACAGCAGGTTCGTTTTCTCGCCAGGATCGTCCAGCCCATTGTGATGAGTCAGAACAATCACCTTCTTGCCCTTCATCATCGCCTCTTGCCCTTTGTCCTGGAGGAATGCCTGCTGCTTGTTTGGGAAGTTCTGCGGGAACAATACGCCGTTCATGTAGAGTTCCCCTTCCTCAGAGAAGTAAGCCGAGTCCATTCCGACAATGATCCAGTTATCGTTCTCCAGGGCGAAATAGCTGCATCCGTTCTGCTGGGCAAAGGGCGCCTGGCTGAGCGCGTTGAAATAGGGCTTCGATCCGGAGTACATCTCGTGGTTGGAGTTGAGCGCGAACGATCCCAGCGACCCTTGCGGCCACAGCGATACGAGCAGATGCTTCTCCTGGTCGGCCGTGCCCGAATAGTAGACGTCCCCCAGGTGAATGGTGACATCGGGAGTCAGCTTGGCGATGGCCGCACCCACCTTGGTGCTGGGCGCAGGGTTATTCACGGTACGCCATTCGCCGGTTCCCCAGTCCCCCGCCATCGCGATCTTCACTTGATTTGGGATTTGGATGGTTGGAGGCGAATCCACAAATCGATGCTTGCCACCGATGATGGGCAGAAGGCTTTCGAGAAAGATCGCAAACGCCTCGATCCAGCCCGGATCCAACTGTTCCCATTTGTTGGTGCCCCAGATCGAGCCATCCGGTCCAACGCCGAATACGATTCCGGCTTCGAGGTTGCTGACGAATCCTTCCGCGTCATTCGTCATCGCGCTTCTGGCTAGCATCAGACTGTGGGTTTCTGTGGGACCAGGCGGCAAAGTTCTGGTTTGCGAAACCTGCATAGCCTGCGCCTGCGCGTCGTTCATTGAAGCTGCAATCCGGGCTGCAAGGTCCGGCTGCAACTTGCTTAGTTGATCCATCGCGGATTGAATGCGGCTGGAAAGGACCGGATCGAGGCTGATCGTCCTGGGCATAGAGCGCTCCTAACCCAATTGGTCTATCGCGAAGCGTGCTCGTATTTCTTTACCGCCACACGATTGCTTCGCTCGATTGGAATGGAAAGCGATTTCGAGTTGGACCCTCGAAGCTCGAAACACAAACGAATGCCGCTGGGGAAACGATGACGCCGGGGGTGGCCGCACCATATTGCCATAACGCGCAATGAAGGGCAATACCGTTTTTGCGCACCGATGATTTTCCTTGAGCTTCATCGTGCCAATGGCACGGAAATAAATACCCGATGAATTACCGTCAGATTTCTTTATCAGATCTTCATGCAAGTCTCGCGATGAAGTACGATATCGCACCTAAGTGCTTGATAAGTGGCTTCAACCAACTTAGCCATTGACTCTCATCTTCAGCTCAGGCAATACTGGTGTCGGTAACTACTAACGCAAAGGAGGTACAACATGCGCCGTGCACTACTCCCCGTACTGCTTTCATCCCTTACTCTTACCGCAGCGGCTTCCCCGGCCCCGCAAATGAACGACGCCTCTGCCGCATCCTCCCGCCCAATCTCCACCGGAGTTACCAGCCCGCACCTCGTCTCTACCGCGCATTTCAGCATTCCCGCTGGCGCGATGCCCACAACGATCGGCAGCTCCACCCGGGTCGTGTTGAAAGTGAACCTGGACGAGACCGGAACCCCAACGAACGTGCAGATCCTTCATCCCGCCGCCACAACCGAGATCGATCAACGCGTCGTCAGCGCAGTCCGGCAATTCCGCTGGACTCCCGCAATTCTCAACAACAAAGCTGTCCCCGAAGAACTGACCCTCACGGTCGAAGTTCAGCGCTAGTTTGTTGCCGTACCACTTACTCGGTTCTTAAGTTACTTAGATTTAATCCGCTCGAACTGGCGTCCAGTTACCCGTTAAGTTCAGCGGCCGAGTTATAGGTGTACCTAAATAAAAAGTGTGCCCTATACCTAGCTAAATTACCTTCCCCCACCCTCGTCCTGGCGGATATCCTCATCCGCCAGGACGAATTAAATCTGCCCATTCGATCCAGCCGATCAAGCTCCAGCACCCTCGTCCTCACCAGCACCTCGCCAAGCACCTAAATCGTCCGCTTGCGCAATCCCCCGCGCGCACGCGCCCGTCGCCGTGCACCGACTCGAAACCGTGTTGGGGCGACCAGGGACCGCAACCGGCCCGCCAGGATCCAACCCGAGGGTGTGCGGAAGCGGACAGCCCACCCTGCAATCGGACATCCACCCGCGCCCCTCCCGCTCAGGTCGATTCCGTAATCTGAACCAAATCAGCACCTTGCCTTTTTCCTCCGCCCACGGAATCTGGCTCCGAAATTGCCCCTGCACATTCCCAGTAGGTGCAAGGAGGCGTGTGATGGCGTATTTCGAGCGCGTGCGGGATGTGCTGTCGGGTCCGTTCAGCCCCGAGATCATAGACCAGAGAACAGCAGCGGGCTGGCAATTGGTACACATCGAATGGCGGCGCGAGCTGCCTGATTCTGAAGCGCCGACCGAAGGCGCATTCGCCGAAGAAATCCCCTATGGGCTGCGCATCTCCGACGACTGCAAGCGGCTCGAGGTGCACCCGGGCGAGAACCAGACCCTGCTGTTGATGATGGATCTGCTTGCCCAGGACTTCTCTTACTCCGCAATCGTGAGCGACCTCAACGAGAAGGGTTTTCGCCAGCGCAGTGGTCGCCCGTGGACCCGCATCGCAGTCTTCAACATGATGCCGAGGCTCATCGAAGTCGGCCCCCGCATCTTCTCCTCGGAAGAGTGGGAAAAGCGCCGGGTGCGGATCAGCAAGGCCAGAGAGCCCGAAAACGGCTGAGCCAGTCCGGCCGCAGTCGCATCAGACCGCTACGCCCGACTTGAAAAGTAGTTCGATCGTCCGCTTGCGCAGGCCCAGCATCATGCTGGCCTGCCTCGTGGCTGCGCCTTCCTGGTGAAGATCGATCGCCAGCGCGTCCTTCCATGCGGCGTAAAGGATGCGTGCTTCCTCCCGAATCTCGTGACTCACCTGGGCGGACGAGTCATCTCCAAGCACCTGGCACACGTGAGCCAACTCAGCGTAGGACAACTTCCACACATTCGCCATACATGTCCCCTTTCTTGCATTAGGGGAGGCCAGCCCACTGATTCTCGCGTCCGATCGCTATTGCCTATCCGAGTTCTGCTTGAGTATCGGCGTGAGGGACCCGGTGTTATCGCCCAGCATGGGATTGACGCGGAAATCCCACACCGTCTGGTTAATGTCCGTCGGCGAAAGAATCTCCACCAGCGCGTAGTCCCCAATCTCGAGCGGCTGCGCAGGGGTCACCTTGATCCAGTGTTTGCCCGGAAGCACTTCCACCTTTGTCGGCACAAGATTCTCTTCCTGTGAAACATCGCCGCTGCGGCTGATATGCAGCGCGCCAATAATGCGCACCTTGTTTCGCTCTGACACGCGCACAATGGCGAATCCCGATTGCGTGGAGTGCGCGCCGCGCTTGCGGTTCGTCGCCTCCTTCGAGCCGCCCGTATACACGGTCATCGAGTGCGAGGCCGCCTCCGCATCGCTGGCGAGATCTAGCGACAGGTAAATCGCCGGATCGTTAACGTGCAGATGCACTTTGGCATGCGACCCGGGGAGTTCAATGCTGGCCTTCGCGGCGGCCATCGGATTGAAGCTGCTGAGCCCATGATGCGTCTTGGCATCCACCGCAAGCTCGGCCGGCTGTAGCTCCACCAGCTCCGGCGTGCCCTGGAACGTATCGAGCGCAAACACAGCGTCCTGGTCGGGCAGCTCCAGCCCCGGAGCTACCTGCGGCATACGTGCGTCCTGTTCAGCGCGCCGGGCAGCCTCTTCCTTGTCCAGTTCCTCCGCCGCCTTCATCCCTTCAGACTCGCTGCTATAGGCCGGTTCCACGTGGTCGCGATCCCACTTCTTGGTGGCGTCCCAGTCGATCAGATCGGCCGGCATCTCCTCCCATTCCCCGCTGCGCTCAACGGAGATATAGCGGCACCGGTCGCCCACAATCTCGTACTTCCGGACTATCTGATAGCTGCCGTCCTTCAGGATCAGCCGGTGGTTCGTCTGCACCCCCGGCGCACCCTGCTTCAGCGGGAGCGTCTTCTGCCCCACGGCCGGCAAAGCCACAGCAACCAGCAGAACAGCAAAAACGACACGAAGAACCGGCTGTAGAAAAGCGAATCTGGCCATAACGCCCCCGCGGCAGTCACATTTTAGACGAATGTAAGTCCAACAAGTGGGATGCTTTCCTCGGAACGTCTGTAAACGTTCCTGCGCCTTTGGCATCCAATTTTGTGTATCCTTGAAGTTTGAGGGGTTACAGGCTTTTGTACCAACTCCAGCTAGACCGCACGAACCGGCGCAGGCGCACATTTACGGTGGCCGCGGCGGCTTTGTGTCTGATCTTGCTGCTTTTTCTGTCTGTAGTCCAGGTGGCTCACGTCCACTCCACCGCCACAGACGCGGATCATTGCCAACTCTGCATCGTTCTGCACGCAGCGGCGCCCGCTGCCATGACAACGGCGCTGGTGATCCTGGTTCAATTGGGAAACACCGCTCCGGCGGTTCAAGTCGTCATGGCGTTCCGGCCTTGGCACCCGACCCTCTTTACACGACCCCCTCCGGCGGCCTGCTGAAGCAGCGCCCCATTTTCTTATTCAGCTTTCATTGCAGGGTCGATTCATAAGGGCGTTCCCCCAGGAATGCCAATCTAACGCACTCATTCGAAGCTGATGGAATTTTGAAGGCGCTCCGGTGATCCGCACCCGCGGGTCCGTTTGCCGTAAAGATTCCCCCTGGTTTTCAGGGCCCATCCCTTCGGAGAAATCGCAGATGCCAGCTTTTGGCGCCATCGCTCGTACCAGTTTTGCTGCAGTCTTTCTATTCTCTTGCCAATATGCCCTTAACGCGGAGACGGCAGCCTTCGCTGCTCAAAGCGGAAATGCAGGCACCGTCCACGGAACCGTCACCGACCCCACCGGCGCCGTCATCCCTGGAGCCACGGCGCGCCTGGTCAACAGCATCAGCGGCCTCGACCGCACCGTCACCTCCGATGCTACCGGCCAGTTCGATATCGGCAACCTCCCCTTCAACACCTACAAGCTGATCATCAGCGCACCTGGCTTCCAGCGCTTCCAGCAGTCTCTCGACGTCCGCTCGAGCGTGGCCGTCAGCGTAACGCCGGTACTGCAGATCTCCGCGGCGACCTCCACCGTCACAGTCGAAGCCAGCTCGGGCGACCTCGTCGAGAACGACCCCACATTCCACACGGACGTCGACCGCGACCTGTTCATCAAGGTTCCGCTCGAGAGCCAGTCATCCTCGCTTAGCTCACTGGTGACGCAGACCACCCCCGGCATCTCCGCCGACTCGAATGGCCTCTTCCATGGCCTCGGCGATCACGCCCAGAACTCCTTCTCCGTAGACGGACAGTCCATCACTGACCAGCAGAGCAAAGTCTTCTCCAACCAGATCCCCAGCAACTCCATCCAGTCGCTCGAGGTCATCTCCGGCGCGCCGCCGGCCGAGTACGGCGGCAAGACCAGCCTGGTCATCGTCGCCACCACCCGCTCCGGCCAGGGAGTCACCAAGCCCACCGGCAGCTTCAGCACCTCCTACGGAAGCTTCGGCACCGCGACCGCCAACTTCGACCTCTCCTACGGCCGCAAGAACTGGGGCAACTTCCTCGAGCTCGACGGCATGAACACCGGACGCTTCCTCGATCCCCAGGAGTTCGCCGTGATGCACGACAAGGGCAACGAGGAAAACTTCTTCGACCGCGTCG
Source organism: Occallatibacter riparius (assembly GCF_025264625.1). Classification (NCBI taxonomy): domain Bacteria; kingdom Pseudomonadati; phylum Acidobacteriota; class Terriglobia; order Terriglobales; family Acidobacteriaceae; genus Occallatibacter; species Occallatibacter riparius. The sequence continues at coordinate 2,580,561 of NZ_CP093313.1, read as the reverse complement.
ATTATACGTTCACCCAGGCTGATTCCCTGCACCTGAACCTGAACTACAGCCGTTCCTGGTTCCAGAATCCGAATGCCTACGACAATCTGAGCGTGCAAAACGTGGTTGCCGGCGGTTCCAGCGCAACGCCGGTCTTCGACAATGTAGGCAACGCCGATCAGCGCTCCCAGATCCTCACCTTCAACATCGCCCCCACTTACACGCACGTGGTCAGCAACAATTCGGTGTTCAACCTCACCACCTACGTGCGCAAGGATCAGTACCACTACTATCCCAGCGGCAATCCCCTGGCGGACCGCGGGCCTGCTAACCTCCAGACCTCCTCCATCGCGCAGACCCGTTCACTGCTGAACACCGGCGCCAACGCGAACATCTCCTACGTCCACGGCGTGCACACCTTCAAGGCCGGCGCCGAGTACAACTCCACCTTCCTGCGCGAGGGAGACAGCCTCGGCATCGTCGATCCGTTCTATAACGCGCCCTGTGTCGACACGAACGGGAACCCCGTCGCTGGCTATTCCAGCCAGTCAGCGTGCGCCGGCGCAGTGAGCGCGAACCCGAACTACCTGCCGGTGCTGTCGCCCTGGGACCTCACCCGCAACGGCGGCTTCTATCACTACGCCGGTCGCGCCGACATCAAGATCATGAGCCTTTACGTGCAGGATCAGATCAAGGCCGGCAACTGGACCGCCAACGCCGGTATCCGTGGCGACATCTACAACGGCCTCTCGTCTGCCCAGCAGGCGCAGCCGCGCGTCGGCGTCGGATACAACATCAAGCGCACCGGCACTGTGCTCAGTGTGTCCTACGCACGGAGCCTCGAAACGCCCTTCAACGAGAACCTCGTGCTTTCCAGCGAGGGCTGCGCCGATCCCGTGCTCTCGCCGTTGCTAAGCTGCTCGCCAGGTGTCGCCTCCAATGTCCCCGCGCCCGGCTACCGCAATGAGTTCCATGCCGGCATTCAGCAGGCCATCGGCAGGCACCTGGTCGCCAGCGGCGAATATATCTGGAAGTACACGCACAACGCCTTCGACTTCAGCGTGCTGGGCAGCACCCCCATTACCTTCCCCATCGACTGGCATAACTCCAAGATCCCCGGCTACGCACTTCATCTCGACGTGCCCGAGTTCCGCCACTTCAGCGCGTACTCGGTCATGTCATCGGTGGCAGCGCGGTTCTTCCCGCCACAGGTCTCTGGCGCGGGCGCAACCGTGGGCCAGACTGGGCTTCCCTTCCGCATCGACCACGACGAGAAGTTCAACCAGACCACGCACCTCCAGTACACCTTCGCGCATGGCCGCTTCATCAAGGGCTTCTGGGGCGGATTCAACTGGCGCTATGACTCCGGCCAGGTGGCCGGTTCCGCGCCCTGCTGGAACCCGATCTCGCACGACCCCAACAGTTCCTGCGATGGCACCACAACAATGCTGAACGGTCAGCCCGCCGTGGACCTGAGCCAACTCACCGCCGATCAGCAGTTCCAGGCAGGGCTCATCTGCAACGGGCAGCGCGCTACGCCGGGGCACCCACTCCCCGCCGCCTGCCTCGCCTCGGAGTTCTCCTCGTCGTTGATCAGCATTCCGGCCCCGGGAACCGGAAACAACGACAAGGCCCCGCCGCGCATAGCTCCGCGCAATCTCTTCGACACCACCGTAGGCAAGGACAACATCTTCAACACCGACCACTACAAGGTCGACATGAACCTGACCGCCGTGAACGTCACCAACACCTACGCGCTCTATAACTTCCTGTCAACGTTCTCAGGCACGCACTACGTCACACCCCGCTCCCTGACCGCGAAGGTAACGGTGAACTTCTAGAAAGCGATCGGGGCCGTCTCGCGAAAGGTCACAACTTCACTGCTTGCAGAAGAAGTCTTGGTGAGCGCCCTTCGAAATCTTAGCGACGGGTTTCGTATCAGGCGCTCCCTTCAGGCAGCCCGCACGCGCTCCTCCTCGACTGAACCGGGGCTTTAGTGTCTGCGCGAGAACAGATCGAACCAGACCGCGAAGCGGCAGCGCCCCGGAGGTGCAGCACGATAATAGCCCCGGATGAAGTTCGCGCGCCACGCGCGGACGAGAATCCGGGGAAACTGACCCTATGCTCCTCTAAGCCCCGGAGCGACTGTCTGATTTGTCAAGGGTTCATGGAGGGGTTGCTGGAAAAGACGGCGCGCTGCGCCTCGGAAAACGCAGAGAGCGCGTTTCCCGCTTTCCCACAACCGAGCGGCTACGGCGAGTGGGAGATTAGCATGTTCAGGCGCAAGCCCGGGAGGAAGTGGTCTGAAGCGCCAGCCGACAGCGCACCTCGCGGGCCTTGGCGTTGAGCCGCACCAGCAGCTTGTGGGCGAGCGCAATGCGGACGACCTTGGGCGGCTTGCCGGCCGCGCGGAGGCGCTGCTGAAAGGCGGTGAAGTCCGGCTCGAAGCGGCCCGCCACACCAGCCACGAGGTAGAGGATGTCGCGCACCGCGGCGCGTCCTCCCCGCACCGCGCGTTTGCCCTGCTGCTTTCCCGAGTCGTTGGCCAAAGGAGCCAGCCCGGCCAGTTTGGAGACGGTCTTGTTGGACAGCAGGCCGATCTCCGGCATCTCCGCCATCAACCGCGCCACGGTGCGGTCGGCCACGCCTTTGATGGTGCGAAATGCCTGGTTGAGTTCCCGCCACAGCGGGTCCTGCTCGATCAGCCTGGCGATGCGCTGCTCCAGATCGCGGATCTGGCGGGCAACGAAGGCCAGCAACTTGGCGAAGGAAACCTGCACGGCGCGATCGGTAACCAACCGCTGCTGGTTGCGTTGCGCCGTACGCACATCGGTCAGCTGGCGAAGACGCGTGACCAGCGCCCGCAACTGCTGCTGGCCGGGCGGCGTCAGGCAGGCTGGCTGCGGCTTCTTCACTTCGGCGTACCAGGCGATCATGGCGGCGTCGATGCGATCGGTCTTCTCCAGTGAGCCCATGCTCTGAGCGAACTGGCGCACCGCGCGCGGGTTCACGATGGCCACCGCAAGGCCTTGTTCCGATAGCTGCGCAAACGCCAGTTGTTCGTACCCGCCGGTGGCTTCCATGGCCACCATTTCAACCTGATGTGCCTGGCAAAAGGCGCCCAGCGCCATAATCCCTTCGGGGGTGTTGGGGAAAGACCCTGCCGCACCCTGCTGGCCAATGCGAACTTCCAGGGACTCGGAAGCAACATCTACGCCACAAACCATCTGTGTCACGATAACCTGCCTTGTATGTTCGAATGAGATCGTGCGACTGTTCGGTCGTACGTGACTTGGGCAGCGGTCCCTATGCTCCGGGACGGTGAGCGATCACCTGGGGACGTACGGGAGCCGCCCGCCCGCGGGGGAGCCGATGCCTCGGCTCCCCCACTGCAACAGTCTCACCGAAACTGCCGCTCATTCAGAGATACAAGGGACGACAGAAATCAGCCACCGCGGCCCGCATCGCGGCATATCGTCCGAGCCCGCAACTGAGGAGGGGCGCGCTGGGCCAGTTCTCACGCAGACTCTTCAGCCCCGGCGTTTCAGCTTCCACTCGTGACCGCCATCACTTACTCGCAGAACTCTGCTCTCGTATCGTGAGAACGTTGTGATTTGTGTCTACCCACACTCCGGACCGAAAAACCCCGTCCAGCCGAAAGATGAAAGAGATACGCTGAGGGGATTAACTAATCACCAACTGGGGTTACTAGAAAATTAGCTACCCCTCCCCCTGTTTTTACTTCTCCATATATTCGCCAAAGATCGATTCAACTAGCACAAAATAAAACACATACACGTCTACAAAATTTCATACCAGCGAAACAGCTTGTTCAAACAGGAAAGAGGCCTTTGTACTTATAAGTAAACACCCGAACTTGCATCCATTCGAATCAAGAGACCCCTCGCGCTCACATCGAGCGGCGTTCCGGAACCGAGCTGGCGCCCGACGTGCCAAGTGTGACTGATATCACTGCCAGTAGCCGCTGAGACCCGCCAAACTGTATTTGTTCAAGTGAGCTGGAACACCGCGCGAATCCTGAGCGCGCGGTCGTTCCCAGGCGGAGGGCTAACGAACCATGAGCAAACTGGAATCCCGCGCTACCAGCGCCGGCCTCATCTTCGCAGCGTGCGTCATCGCATTCCTCATCATCGCCACGCTGGCCGGCTCCGCTTCACCCCTGAAGTAAGCCCCTCCTTCAAACGCCTGAAACAAAAAGGCCGGAGCATCGCTCCGGCCTTTTCTATTCCCTACTCCCTATTCCCTATTCCCTGCTTCACCCCTGAATATCGAACTGCTCCGGATGCAGCGTGGCATCGCTCTTCACCAGAATGTTCTTCCCCGTCAGGTCCTCGAAGTCCGTCAGCCAGCGTGCGTTGTTGGCCTTGAGCACCTTCACGGTTTCAGGGTGCACGCGGACCAGCACATCGGGGTTCTCAAAGTGGCGGCGCATCTTCCTGAGCTCGATGTATATCTCGTTCGCCACCGTGGACGGGCTCTTCACCATGCCGGTCGCCTGGCAGGTAGGACAGGGCACGCTCAGCGTACGCTCCAGCGACTGCTTGACGCGCTTGCGGGTAATCGCCACAAGACCAAAGTCGTTGAACTGCAGAACCTTGGTCGGAGCGCGATCAGCCTTCAACGCCTCTTCGAGCGCTGCCAGAACCTTGAAGCGATTCTTGCGCTCGTCCATGTCAATGAAGTCGATGACGATGATGCCGCCCAGATCGCGTAGACGGATTTGCCGCACGATCTCAGGGATCGCGTCCAGGTTCGTCTTCACGATGGTGTCTTCCAGCCGCGCCGTCTTGCCCACGTACTTGCCGGTGTTGATGTCGATGGCGACCAGCGCTTCAGTCTGGTTGATCACAATCGACCCGCCGGACTTGAGCCACACCTTCGAACGCAGCGCCTTCGAGATTTCGTCCTGAATGCCGAAGTGCTCGAAGAGCGGCGTCTCCTTGGTATAAAGCTTGACGCGGCGCACCATGTTGGGCGCGAACCGGTTGAGAAAGCGCACGATGCGCTCGTAGTCATCCTGCGAGTCAACCCAGATCGCAGAGAAGTTCTCGCTCACCTGGTCGCGCAGAATGCGCTCGATCAGCGAAAGATCGTGGTAAATCAGCGCCGGCGACTTCGACTTCTCGCTGCGCTCCTTGATCTCTTCCCACAGGTGAATCAGGAAGCGCAGGTCAGCACGAAGCTCTTCTTCGCTCGCTCCTTCGGCGGCCGTGCGGACAATGAATCCGCCGCCAGTTTCGCCGCGTTCGCTGATCAGGATCCGCTTCAGCCTCTGGCGCTCCTCGTCGGAAGCGATCTTGCGGCTCACGCCAACGTGCGAAACCGTCGGCATGAATACCAGGAACCGCCCAGGAAGCGCGATGTGACTCGTGATGCGCGCACCCTTCTTGGCGATGGGCTCCTTGGCGATCTGCACCAGGATTTCCTGCCCCGGCTTCAGAAGATCCGAAATGATCGGCAGGTCGGAGGTCTGCGCAGAGCGGCGCGACGGGCCGCCACGACGATTGCCGCGCTCGCCGCGGTCGCCGGTTCCACGCTGCCCGCGGCGTCCGCGCCCATTGCGGTCGCGGCGATCACGGCTGGGAGCGGGCGCGCCTTCGGCGGCAGCCTGCTGCTCATCTCCCTCGTCGACTTCGTCCTCGTCTTCAACCGCGATGTCCTCATCCTCTTCGCCGCCGTTCTTGTCGTCGAAGCGGAGCTGAATCTTGTGATCGAGGTGGGCCTCCTGCAGCATCTCACCCAGTTCACCCGAGCGGATGGTTGAGGTGTGGTGCTTCTCTTCTTCCTCGTAGTCTTCGAGGTCACCCTCTTCGTGGCGGTGATGCGCGTGGCCGGGAGCGTCGAACTCTTCTTCCTCGATCGTCTCCTCCTCCACCAGGCCCGTGCCGGGGCTGTACGAGGAGGCGCTCGCGGTACGGGTCTTCTGCGGCTCGTCGCCGGCCGGAACTGCTACAGCCGAGGGATACTCAGGCGCATCATCCTTCTTCTTCTTGCCACCCAACCCGAACAACCGGAACTCGCTCGGGGGCAGCGGGTCAACATGGTGCGAAGCCGACCGGTCCTTCTCTTCGTGCTCGGACTGCTCCTCAGTTCCCGACGCAGCTTCCGCGGGAATCTCGTGCGCAGACTCTTCAACAGCCGCCGTGCGCGCTTCTTCCTCGCTCACCGTGGTGGCATGCTCTTCCGTCTGGCCCTCCGCGCGCGGATCGGCAGTGAAGAACGGATCGGCAAAAGGATCAGTCTCGTTTGCAACGAAGGCTACTTCCTCCGGAGCGCCGGGTAGATTCTCGAGGGGCTGGTCCTCTTCAACCAGCTCCTCTTCAACGAGTTCGTGCGCCTGAAGCGGCTGCTCTTCCGGCGTGACATACACCGATTCGATGGAGTCGGTTTCAGGATTGAACTCTTCGGTCTCCTCGATTTCCAGCGTGTGAGCCGCGGGAGCGTCGGAGAAGATGCCCTGGGGCTCGCCATCCACCTCAACCTGCGCCGACTCGGCAGCCGGCTGGCGGTGCCGGGCCAGCGATTCCCCTGGAAGCAGCCCCGAACCATCCCAGCTCAGCGGCGACTCCACCATCGTCGAAGGCTTCGATCTGCTCACGGGCCTCGCCGGGGCTTCCGGCTTGGGTGCACTGGCGGCCGGTGTGCCGCCGTACTTCGAAAGCGATTCGCCGGGCAGAACAAAGGAGGCTGGCTCGGGCTGAGCCGCAGGCCGCTCGCGCTGCACGGTCTGCTCACGATGCGAGGGCTCGGGACGGGGAGTCTGAAACTCGCCGGAAACGTCGAGGTCCGGCTGGACACTCGGATCAAGATAGGTTTCGGCGGACGCCTCGGTCTCAATTGGATCGGGGACTGGCTGCGCTCCGCCGCGGCCGCCGCGACGGCGCCGCCGTCCACGCCAGCGCTTCGCGCCGCTTTCGTCCATGTCTTCGCCGGTATCAGCATCCGCTGCCTCGGCGGGTGCCTGGATCACAGTCTCGACCGGCTCAACCTCAATACCCGGCTCGGGAACCTGGCGCTGCTGTTCGCCGCGCTCGCGGCCACGGCCTTGTTCACGGTCGCGGTCACGACCGCCGCGATCACGCCGGCTCCGTTCACCACGGTCGCCCTCGCGCTGCTGTTCGCCGCCGTGGCGCACTTCACGAGGAGCCTGGTTGCCGCCGGACACGGCGGCCTTCTCAATTTCGTCGCTCTCTTCCTGGTCTTCAAGCTCCAGAAAATCCGTGACGTAAAGGAACGCGTCCCGCTCCAGTCCCAGGTCAACAAAGGCGGACTGCATGCCGGGGAGCACGCGGGTCACACGCCCGTTGTAAATGGAGCCCGCTAGGGTGTACTCGTTTTCGCGTTCGTAATAAATTTCAGCGAGCTGGTCGTCTTCCAGAATCGCCAGCCGCGTCTCATGCGGCGTAGAGGAGATACAAATCTCTTTTGCCATCGTGCCTTTCCGCCCGGCAAATATTGGCCGGGACATACGGCAAGGTCAGACGAGATGGCGCGAATCCGGAAGAGAGGGGAATGGCAGGACGACCTGGAGACTCTGGCACACCGCGGGCGGTTAACTGGCGGGCCAAATGCCGGCGCAGCTGACGCGACCGCACCCGATGGGGTGGCGGTGAACCAGGCAGCTCAACCGCAAATACCGGCTGAGCAAAATGTCTATATGGCTGATCCTTGTGCAGAAATTTTGTGGCCGCCCAGCTCCACGCCAACAGAACCGTCGACATGAACGGGGCCGTTATACCGGCGGCCAATGCCCAGACGTACCGCGCAACCTGAGAGGGGTCCGTGATAGCCCTGCCTCCCGCGCGCTCCGGGACATTCTGCCAACCGCTTACCCGTTTCTGCGTGCTCATGAACCCAATCCTGCCGGGCCCGCGATTCCCGCTGGAACCTGGCCGGCCAAGTGATTGAAAACTCTTACCTGCGGCGCATCCTCGCGCCGCCTTTGAATAAACCCGTTTGATACAACCTAGTTTACGAACCGGCGCATGCGCACGTTGTTCGCCACGCCCAGCGCCAGGAAGGTAAACAGAACCGAAGATCCGCCGTAACTCATTAACGGTAAAGGGATTCCGGTGACCGGCATAAAGCCTATGACCATGCCTACGTTGACCATGATCTGGAAGGTCAGCGCAGCCACGATTCCCATAATAATGAGGGAACCGGCAAGGTCCGCGGCTGTTTGAGCGTTTTGAATCAAACGCATCAATACAAGGAAGTATAGCAGCAGCACAAATATCGCGCCCACGAACCCATGCTCTTCGCAAAATGCCGCGAAGATGAAGTCCGCGTGCGGAATCGGGATGAACGCTCCCTGCGTCTGGGTCCCCTTCTCCGTGCCTTTACCCCAGATGCCCCCGGCGCCCACGGCAATCTTGGCTTGCAGAATCTGGTATCCGGCTCCGCGTGGGTCGTTATCAGGATTGATAAAGCTGGTCAGACGCGCCTTTTGATACGGCTTAAGCAGCTTGCCGCTCGACCATCCACCAACAACCAGTACCAGGGCCGCCGTAACCAGGATCGCCGCCTGCTTCACATTGATCCCGCCGAGGAAGAGACCTACGATGAGAACCGGCACGTAGGTCAGGGTAGTGCCCAGATCTGGCTGTTTCAGAATCAGCAGGAGTGGAACTCCCACCAGAGCGAAGGCCTTGAAGATCTCCTTCCAGCTCAATGACCGGCCGCCCAGGTTGGCGAAGTAGCGCGCCACCATCAGGATCATCACCAGCTTCATCCACTCAGATGGCTGAAAGAGGATAGGTCCGAGCTTGATCCATCGCCGCGCGCCGAGCGCCTTGTGTCCTATCCCCGGCACCAACACGGCGGCCAATGCGAAAGTGAAGAAACCATAGAACCATGGAACGATGTCGATGAGCTTGTGGTAGTCGATCTTGGCGAAGATGAACATCGCGAGCAGGCCGCCTGCCACCCAGGCCACCTGCTTTTTGTCGAAGCCGATGTACTTTGTGTGCAGCGTCGCCGAATGGATCTCCATGATCGAAATGCCGCAGAGAAGCAGGACAATCAGCAGGAGAGCCCAATCGAAATCACGTACGCTGATGAGCTTGCGCACTATCGGAGACCCTCTTTCCAGCGCAGCGGCATTGCATTCAACAGCGCGCCGAGGCTCAGCGGCTTCATCGCGATCTGCTTCGCGGGTTCGCTCGGGTTCACGAGGAAATGCCCAGTGTGAAGCTGCTCCGCCTCGTGCTTCGGATCACCACTATCAGGCGTTGACCACACCGCGCCCACTTCCACCGGTTTGGTCGGCTCGCTCGCCTTCTGCAGCAGATTGTTATCGCGCTTGCGCTGTTTGTTCACGTAGTCGACAACGATAGCCTGCGCGATGTGCGCCGAGTTCGAGCCCCAGTCGCCGTGCTCCTGCAGCACCACCACCGCCAGCTCTGGATTGCGTCTTGGCACCATGCCCACGAACCACGAGTTCGGCGTGCGCGCGCCGCCCTTGGTGTGCGTGTCGCCGCCGCCCACCACCTGCGCGGTGCCGGTCTTGCCGGCAAAATCCACACCCTCGATATGGCTGGCCGCCGCGGTCCCGCTCGTCGTCGCTGCTGCCATGCCGTCAGTAATGGTCATCCACGTGTCGGGATCGAGGGCCACCGTCTTTTCGCCCGAGCCCGGGAAGCTATCGATCAGTGCGGAACGGAAATCCGCCGGGAGCTGGTCCGGATTTACACTATGCGGCCGCACGAAGTGCCCATCGGAAGCGATTCCCGAGAGCGCCCGCAGCAACTGGATCGGCGTTACCTGTGTCTCGCCCTGTCCGATGCCGACCGAGATCGTATTGCCGGCATAGTACTTCTGGTGGTAGTTTCGCCATTCCCATTGCGTTGATGGCATCACGCCCGACATCTCGTTAGGCAGATCTATGCCGGTCTTCTGGCTCAGTCCGAACGAGGTCGCGTACTTCGCAATCGTGTCGATGCCCAGCTTCTGCGCCAGCGCATAAAAGAACGTGTCGCACGAGAGCGGAATCGCCTGCTGGATGGCCAGCACGCCGTGATGCTTGTCGCAGTGGAAGAAGCGCCCGTAAAACGTGCCCCCGCCCGCGCAGTTGACGCGCATATCCTGCGCCACACCCTCTTGCAAGCCGGCAGCCGACATGATGATCTTGAATGTCGATCCCGGCGCGAGCTGGTCCTGGATGGCCTTGTTCATCAGCGGGTGCCGAGGATCGGTGATGAGCTTGTTCCACTCGTCGCGCTTGATGCGCACAGCAAAAGCATTCGGATCGTAGCTGGGGTGCGACACCAACGCCAGGATCTCCCCGTTCCTCGGATCCATGACGACGACGGCACCGTTGTTCTCGCCGAGTCCGATCTCTGCCGCGCGCTGCAGGTCGAGGTCGATGGTGAGCTTCAAGTCCTGCCCGGGCTTGGCGTGCTGCGTGCCAAGAACACCCATCTCACGCCCGTGGCTGTCGACAATCACGTCCTGCGAACCGTCTTCGCCGCGCAGGATCTGGTCGTATGTCTCCTCAATCCCGGCCTTGCCCACTACGTCGCCCGGCTGATAAGCCGCGTAACGTGGATTGTTGTTCAGGTCGTCTTCGCTGACCTCGCCCACGTATCCAATGAGGTGCGACGCAAAGCCATCGCGCGGATAAAGCCGCCGCTCTTCTTCAATGGTTTCCAGCTCCGGAAGCTCGTTGCGGTGCGCCTCGATGAAGGCCTGCTCGTCGGCCGTGATGTCCTGCTTGATGGGAATTGGCTGATATCCCGCGGCGCTGCGGAAGTGCTTCAGCGTTGCCTTCAATTGGTCGAGATCGAGGTTCAGGCCCTGCGCGATCATCGGCAGGTCTTCGTCAACATTCTTGTTCTGCTCGCGAACTAGGAAGCACGTGACCGATGGGTAGTTGTCGACAATCAGCCGCCCTTCGCGATCGAAGAGCTTGCCGCGCGGCGCCAGAATAGGCACCTTGCGGATGCGATTCTGCTCGGCCAGTTCGCGGAAGTTGGTGGCGCCCAGCACCTGAAGCCGCCACAGGCCGGCAGCGAGCGCCAGCATCATCAAAAGGATGCCGTATTGCACTGCCGCCGATTTGTAGCTGGAGAGCTTCTCGCCGCGGTTACTACGGTCGGAATACATGTGCTTCTCTATATAAGATACAGCGAATCGAACTCACATTCAGCGCCCAAGTGCCGCATGATTGTTCGCGCTGGATCAGGGGAATTACTTATTGGACGTACCACTCCCGATTCTGATTCACGCCAAAGTCCGAGTCGCCTAATCCCTTATCTGGAACCGATCCAGGAAGGGGAACAGAATCAGCGCTATGATCGAATTCCCGATCGACTGGAACAGCGGAGTCAGCCAGTTCCACTCCAGGTCCATCCCCAGCAGCACGCGATAGATGAACAGGTAAACCGCATTGCACAGCAGGGTCAGCGCGAAGTTCAGCATCACCCGCACCAGGTAGTTCTGCACGTCGATCCGGATACCCACGGACGCTGCCAGGTAGCCGGCAAGAGTCTTGGCAATGCCGTTCACCCCGAGGGGCCGCCCGGTCAGCGCGTCCTCGAATATACCCACAAAGCCCCCGATCAGCATGCCCTGGATTGGGCTGCGCCGCCCGAGCGCGAAATAGATCGTGATTACCAGCGGGAAGTCGAACCAGATGTGGTTCTGCCCAAACGCCCGTGGCAGCATGGCCTGCAGCACCAGCGCCAGCACGATCACGAAAAGATAGAGCGGGGCCGGGTACTTGTGAATCTCCAGGTCGCGGCGGGAGTTCGCCATCAGCACAGGCATCGTCTAGCGCTCCCTCCGGTGCTGCGGACTCGCAGGTGGATTGCTCGGCTTCGGCACGGGCCGGGTCGCCTGCGGATTCTCCCCCGGATTACCTTGCTCAGCATCCGGCTTGGGCACGGCAGGCTTCTTCGCCTTGGGAGCGGTCTGCCCCGCCGCTGCCCCGCCCGCATTTGGAGTAGTCGCATTGCCCGGCGTAAATCGGTCCGGATGCGCGGGCGGAATGATCTTCGGCACCACCGCGGGCGTGGCCGGAACTGGCTGCCCATCGGGCCCCACCTGTGCCGTCTTGGGAGCGGTTGGCGGCGGAGCATTCGGATCGGTCAGGCCCGGCAGCCTCTCCGCCATGATCTCTGACGCCTTCCGCTGCTCCGCGAGCGCCGCGGCGTCTGCGCCCTTCAGGTCCTGGCTCTGCGCCATATCTTTCAGCTGCTGGTCTGAGAAGCGCGGCTCCGTGCTCGTAATCACCAGGACCTCGTCGAGCCTGTCAAGCTGCGCCGCGGATTTCACAATCACCCGGATGAATCCGTCGCGATCAGGGTCGGGCAGCACCTTGTCCACCACGCCCACCTGCAGCCCGCGGGGAAAAATCTGGTCGCCGCCGCCCGTCAGCACCTTCTCGCCGGGCTTGATGCGGTTGTCCGCCAGAATGCCGACAATCTGCGGCTGCCCCTGCGCATTGCCGCGCAGAATGCCGCGAATGCGCGTCTGCTCCAGGATCACGCCCGCCCCGCTCGACTGGTCATTGATCTCCAGCACCTGCGCCGTATGCGGAAATACCTCGCGCACCTTGCCTACGATGCCGTCGCCTGAAATGACGGCCATGTCGCGCTTCAGCCCTTCCTTTTCGCCCTTGTTGATAGTGAACACCCAGGACTGGTCGGAGCCGCTGGTGCCGATCACCTGCGCGGGCATCGTCGCATACAAGTACTTCTCCTGGAAGCCCAGCATCTGCTGAAGCCGCTGGCCCTGGCGCGCATCCTCAAGCAAGGCGGCCTGCTCCACCCGCAACCGGTCCACCGTCTCCTGCAGTTCCTTGTTCTCCTGCCTGACGTTGCGCAGGGCAAAGTAGTTCTCCCAGATGCTGCCCACCCCGGTCTTCGAGGTCTGCACGGCCCGTTCAGGCGGAGAGACGGCGGCATTCGCCCATAGCCGGATCAGCCGCACACTCGAGCTATCTGCCGGATCGTAGACATTCTTTCCACCCGCGTTCCGGCGCACCTGCACGGCCAACCCGATGATCTGGACCATCAGCAGCAGTAGCAGTACGAGGAGATTCCGGTAGCGGACGAAGAAGCTTTCCATGGGGCTCAACTCCCGCTTCAAAGCATCAGAAATTGCGCGGCGGGAGCACCTTCAGTGTATCGGGTTTCGCGATTGGATCTTATTGGAACGCCTAACTTGCAGATGGATAGTAAACAGGCGCAGGAGGCAAGAGGCTGATCCTCATGCGTCCCGCGCCTACTGGCTCTAATCGATCTTAATTTTGCGCAGCAGCCTGAAATCCGACAGCATCTTGCCGGTTCCAAGCACCACTGACGCCAGCGGATCGTCCGCCACCGATACCGGAAGTCCCGTTTCCTCGCGGATGCGCTTGTCGAGGTTCTTGATAAGCGCGCCGCCGCCGGTGAGCACGATGCCTCGGTCGGAAATATCGGCCGAAAGCTCGGGCGGGGTCCGCTCCAAGGCCACGCGGATCGCGTTCATGATCACGGCAATGCATTCGCCCAGGGCCTCGCGAATTTCCGAGTCGTCAATGGCGATGGTCTTCGGCACGCCCTCAATCAGGTTGCGGCCCTTGATCTCCATCGTCAGGGGCTTGTCCAACGGGAACGCCGAGCCGATCTCCATTTTGATGTGCTCAGCCGTGCGCTCGCCGATCAGCAGGTTGTACTTGCGCTTCAGATAGTTGGTGATAGCCTCGTCCATCTGGTTACCGGCCATGCGCACCGAGCGCGAGTAGACGATACCCGAGAGCGAGATGACCGCGATATCTGTGGTTCCACCGCCAATATCGACGACCATGTTGCCCGAAGGCTCGGTGATGGGCAGCCCGGCGCCGATCGCAGCCACCATCGCCTGCTCAACGAGATAGACTTCGCTGGCCTTGGCGCGATAGGCCGAGTCCTCGACCGCGCGCTTTTCCACCTGCGTGATTTCAGACGGTACGCCGATCACGATCCGCGGATGCACCAGCATCTTGCGGTTGTGCGCCTTCTGGATGAAGTAGTTCAGCATCTTCTCGGTGACCTTGAAGTCAGCGATGACGCCGTCTTTCATCGGCTTGATGGCCACGATGTTGCCGGGAGTGCGGCCCAGCATCTCCTTGGCTTCCTTGCCTACGGCCTCCACCTCACCGGTGTTCTTGTTGATGGCCACGATGGAAGGCTCGTTGACCACGATGCCCTTTCCAGCCGCGTAAACCAGGGTATTGGCGGTGCCGAGGTCAATCGCAAGGTCGCTCGAAAACATGCTGAAGAGCGAACGAATGCCGTGCGAGCGCGATGTGCGCGAAGGATAGCCATTCAAAGACATTGGAAGATTGGTTCAACCTCAAGGAGTATTGTACGGCAGCAGACCAGCACGGCAGACCACAGCCGACGCGAGCAAAAGAGCGCGCCAATGCTGTAAACTCTCCTCTGTTTGCCGTGTTTTCAGCATACAGCAGATTGAGTGCAATGCGTGTGCCGCAACGCACACTGAATCGCTTAGTCGGAATTAATGCGGGCCCTCCTCTTCGGGTGCAAACCGCGGCCCACTGTGAACCAGGACTGTGAACTAACAACTGCTCTTCGAGGACCTCCATGCCCATCACGACCTATCAGAACCTCATCGGCGGCGAATGGCTGCCGGCCCGCAGCGGCAAAACGTTTAAGAATGTAAACCCAGCCGACCACTCCGACATCGTCGGCGAGTTCCCCTCCTCCGGCGCCGAAGACGTCGACCTGGCCGTAGCCGCCGCCAAAAAAGCCTTCGCCACCTGGCGACTGGTTCCCGCCCCCAAGCGTGCCGAGATCCTCTTCCGCGCCGGCCAGCTTCTCCGCGAGCGTAAGGAGCAGTTTGCCCAGGACATGACCCGCGAAATGGGCAAAGTCCTTGCCGAAACCCGCGGCGACGTGCAGGAGGCCATCGACGAAGCATTCTATGTAGCCGGCGAAGGCCGCCGCCTCTTCGGCAAAACGACCCCCAGCGAGCTCCAGAGCAAGTTCGCCATGTCCATACGGATGCCCCTCGGCGTCGTCGGCATGATCACGCCCTGGAACTTCCCCATGGCCATACCCTCGTGGAAGCTCTTCCCGGCCCTGGTCGCGGGCAATGCTTGCGTCATCAAGCCGGCCACGGATACGCCGCTTTCTGTCTACAACCTGGTGAATACGCTGGTCGAAGCCGGCGTCCCCGCGGGCGTGCTCAACATCGTCTGCGGCGGCGGCGGAGCGGTCGGCAACGCCCTGGTCGAGCACAAAGACGTCCGCGCCATCAGCTTCACCGGCTCCAGCGAGATCGGCTCCCACGTGGCGCAGCGTGCAGCCGCCACCTTCAAGCCCGTCTCGCTCGAAATGGGCGGCAAGAACGCTCAGATCGTCCTCAACGACGCCAACCTCGACCTCGCCCTTGACGGCGCGCTCTGGGGCGCCTTTGGAACCACGGGCCAGCGCTGCACCGCCACCAGCCGCATCCTTCTGCAGATGGGCATCGCAAAACAGTTCATCCCCAAGCTCGTCGAGCGCGCCAAGGCTCTCAAGGTCGGCAACGGAATCGACGAATCCGTGCAGGTAGGCCCGCAGGTCAACGCCAGCCAGATCGAGACCTCCACGAACTATGTCGAGATCGCAAAATCCGAAGGCGCAAAGCTCGAGTGCGGCGGCCACGCGCTCACCGACGGTCCTTACGCCAACGGAACCTTTTTCGCTCCCACCATCTTCTCCGGCGTAACGCGCGAGATGCGCATCGCCCGCGAAGAGGTCTTCGGCCCCGTGCTCTCCATCCTAGAGTTCGACACCTTCGAGGAAGCCATCGAGATCGCCAATTCCATCGACTACGGCCTGTCCTCGGCGCTCTACACCAAAGACCTGAACAAGGCCTTCACCGCCATCCGCGATCTCGAAGCCGGCATCACCTACATCAACGCGCCCACCATCGGGGCCGAGGTTCACCTGCCTTTTGGCGGCGTGAAGCACACCGGCAACGGCCACCGCGAAGGCTCCGAAGCCTTGGACTTCTTCACAACCTGGAAGGCCGTCTACGTCGACTACAGCGACAAGCTCCAGCGCGCCCAGATCGACAACGCTGAGTAGGATCAAAGAGAAAAGACATGGAAAAGCCCTACGTCCCCAATCCATCCCGCTACGACGACGCCACCTTCCGCCGCTGCGGCCGTTCCGGCATCGTGCTGCCGCCCATCTCCCTCGGCTTGTGGCAAAACTTCGGCGGCGCCGATGTCTTCGAAACCGGCCGCGCGATGATCCGCCGCGCCTTCGACCGCGGAGTCACCCACTTCGACCTCGCCAACAACTACGGACCGCCCTACAGCTCCGCCGAAGAAAACTTCGGCACTATCTTGCGCAAGGACTTCCGCAACCTCCGCAATGAGCTCATCATCTCCACCAAGGCCGGCTGGGACATGTGGCCCGGCCCGTACGGCATCGGCGCCTCGCGCAAGTACCTCCTGGCCTCGCTCGATGACAGCCTCCACCGCATGGGCGTCGACTACGTCGACATCTTCTATGCCCACCGCCCCTGGGCCGATACGCCGCTCGAAGAGACCATGGGCGCACTCGCAACTGCCGTGCAGCAGGGCAAAGCACTCTACGTCGGCATCTCTTCCTACAGCCCCGAGCGCACGCGCCAGGCCCACGACATCCTGAAAAGTATGAATGTCCCGCTGCTCATTCATCAGCCCTCGTACTCCATGCTCAACCGCTGGATCGAGCACGGCCTGCTCGACACGCTCGAAGAGCTCGGCGTGGGCTGCATCGGATTCTCGCCAATGGCCCAAGGCATGCTGACGACGAAGTACCTCAATGGCGTGCCTGCCGACTCGCGCGCCGCTCTGGGCAATTCTTCCCTGCTCAATGAATTCCTGAACGAGAAGAACATTGCGCACGTCCGTAAGCTGAATGAGTTCGCACAGAAGCGGGGCCAATCGCTCGCGCAGATGGCCATCGCATGGGTGCTGCGTGACAAGCGCGTGACTTCGGCTCTCATCGGTGCGCGCAACGTCGAGCAGCTCGACAACTCCCTCGACGCGCTCAACAACGTCACCTTCACGCCCGAGGAACTCGCCGAGATCGAGCCTCACGCAGTCGACGTGGGCATCGACCTCTGGCGCGCCGCCCGCATGAAGATGATTTAGCACCCCTCAAGGGAAAGGCCGCGGCCCATAGCCGCGGCCTTTCACGATCCACCACCCACTATACACTAATCACTGCTCCTGCTGGGCCGGGAAATCGTCGTCATCCTCTTCCTGCGCCTTCGCAGCTTTCATCACCGGCGCAGCTTCCTTCTCCTTCGCAGGTACTGCCGAATCCGCCGGAAGATCCGGATGCTCATACGCGTACAGCTCGTTGAACAGATACTTGTATGTCGCGTGCGACTGCCCGCGGAATTGCGGCTTGAACCCGTACAGCACAATGCGCCCGCGACCATACGCCATCTCGACCGCCGCAGCCTTGCCCTCAATCGCCTCGGGATGCAGCAGCAGCCCGCTCTCCAGCGGATTCGTTTGCTTCGAATACCGCGCCAGCACCGCGCCATGGAATCCTGGCAGCGGTTGGAAAGCCGGCCCCATCTGGAACATCACAACAGGTGAATCGGTGACTCCATAATTCGTCGGCAGTTCCGCATGTTCCGTTTCCACGCGCAGAAGCGCGCCCGAGCAGAAGAACTTGTCGCTCTTCGCGCCCTTGATCACGTTCTCCACCGGTAAGCTCAGCAGAGGAATCAACGCGTCCGCCGTGCGATTCAGTGCCACCAGCGTTCCGCCTTCGCGCACAAACTCGCGCACGTTGTTCAGGCCATCCTGTCCCAGCCCGCCCGCATACTGCCCCGGCACCACGCCCACGTTGAAGCCATCCATCAACTGCCGCGACGACATATCCGGCAGCACAATCACGTCATACCGGGTGCGCAGGCCGCTTGAGCGGATATCCGCGTTATACAGGCTCTTTGGCTCAAAGCCATAGTTCTCCAGAATCCACCGCGTCCAGCCTTCATCAATCGCCGGCGCCCACGGTCGATAGAGACCGATCTTCGCCTTCTTGATTGCCAGCGTATGCGCCGGCGCGCTCACCGCAATCGCGCCCACCGCATTTTGCTTTGCGATACTATCCAGTTTGTCGCGCGTAATACCGCTGATGAGGAACGCGCCCTTCTCCGCGCCATTCGCGGTCTTCACCGCATCCTGGGCGAGCGTCACAGTTGCCCCTTCTTTCAACGCAGCATTCACTACCTCAAAGGACGCATTCGTCCGATGGCTCAACGCAAATACAGTGCCGGCGCCATCAACGGTCGCCGCCGGAGCCTCTGCCTTACTGACCTTCGTCAGCATCGAGCGCTGATCCACAGCCAGCGGATCCGTCACCGCATCCACGTTCACGCCCATCTGCAGCGGCAGCGTCCATCCCGTCACGTCATACGGCAGATCGATCGATTTCGATGTTCCGTTCTCCAGCGCGTCAGGATACTTCTGCCTCTCGAACAGCTCCTTGGCCATCTCGGAGAAGGCCTGGTCCATCGGAATCACCCATGATCCCGCCGGATAACTCACGCCGTTCGCCTTGAAGCCATCCTTCGTCGCATACACATCGAGCCCGTTGTCGATCATCAACTGCGCCAGCTTCGCTGCCTCCGGCGCGTCCGTCTGCTTGTCGCTGATCACATACGCAAACGGAGGCTCTTTCTTGAAGTGCTCAATCGTGTCGCGCGCCGCCTGGTAGCGGTTGTAGAGCAGCGTCTCGCGATTCTTCGCTGCGAGATCCAGCACACTCATCGACCCGCCCACCATGTAGTCCACCGCGTCGCGCAAGTGCCACCATCCGCCTTGCCACGGCGTCGTATACATCGTCAGCGCGCGCAGGTCCTGGTACTGCTTGGGGAAATCGCTCACCGCGTAGAAGTGCGGGGTAGCGTACTCATACAGCGCCGTCTCCGTGAAGAACGAAATCTCGCCGCGGAACACGTGTGCCCAGTCCATGAACCCCGCATACCAGTTGTCGAAGCGCGACTCAGAGATTGCACCCGGCATTTTGTGCGCATTCAGATAGGCCGCCATGTTCGTACCCACCACGTTCAGCCAACTCCGCACATACGGGCTGATGTTCGATGAGATCGGATCGGAAAACGGCGGAATCCAGATGCGCGCTGGAAACGGCGCCGTCTGGTGCTGGCAGTAAAAGATCACGGGGCTGTACTCGAGCTGCGCCTTCGTCACCACCTGCTCTTCCTTCATGTTGAGCATGTAGCCGTCGCGATTGTTATCGTGCCCCACATACTCCTGGTAGAGCATCGGAAGCGGGCTCACCTCGTACTGCGTTCCCACGTTCTGCCGGTACCAGTGCACGACCATGTCCTGCCCGTCAGGGTTGAGCGTAGGCCACAGAACAAGCACCACGTTGTCTAAAATCGCATCGATCTGCGGGGCATTCTTCGCCGAAAGCAGCTTGTACGCCAGCATCATCGTGTGCTGCGGCCCCGCCACTTCGCTCGCGTGCAGCCCGCCGTCAATGTGCACAATGACTTTGTTGGTCCTCGCGAGTTCCCGCGCTGTGTCGTCGTTCAGGTCCGTCGCATGCGCCAGCCGGCCGGCCACCTGCTTCGTCTCATCCAGCTTCGCAATATTCGCCGCAGACGAGATAACGCCGATCTCGATATTCCTGCCCTGCGTGGTCTTGCCCACCGTGAACATCTTCATGCGGTCCGGCGCTGCATCGGCCAGCGCATGAAAGTACTTCACCGTATCCTCGTAGTCCGCCAGGTAGAAATCATCCCCCGGCGTATGCCCCAGCACGGAAGAAGGCGTGGGCACCTGCGCGGAACCGAGGCCCGGCGTGAACAGCGAAAGACAAGCAGCAACACAGCAAAGCCGAGCGGCAAGCTTCAACGGCATGGATTCTCCTTGTGACTGGTGAGGCACTCGCGGTGATTCCAAGGGTAACGCAAAGCAGCTAAGAATCATCTGAGGAAACACGGTCAAGGCGAGCGATCCAAGCAGCCCGACTCCGCCACGCAAGATTCGGAGAGGAACCAAGGCTCGAGTCCTAGCCGATCTCCCGCGCATGTACTTCTCCTCTGCCCACGCAGGGCCGATCAGCTCGTCGCAGAGCACCTCCGTTCCGATGGCCTACTTAGCCGGGTCCAGAATGCAGCCCGGTGTTGATCGTGCAATCTCCCACTCCTCCTCATTCATATCGGCCGACACATCCGCAAATAGCGGCGTGCTCAGGTAGCGCTCACCCGTATCCGGCAGCATGCAAAGAATCGTCGCCCCCTTCTCTGACTCCGCCGCCACCTGCAGCGCCCCCGCGAACGTGGCTCCTGACGTGATCCCCACAAACAGCCCTTCTTTCTGCGCGAGTTCCCGGCTGCATCGCATCGCATCCGCGTTGCTGATCCGCACAATCTTGCTCACCGCCTTTGAAGCCATCGCGTCACCCGCCAGCTTGGCCACAAAATCGGGGCTCCAGCCTTGCAGCGGATGCGGCTTCCAACTCGGATGCGCGGCGCTAGGCGTTCCATCGTCGTTGCGCTGCTGCTCAATGCCGCTCGAGAGCATGGGAGCATCTTCCGGTTCGCACACTACGATTTTGGTCTCGGGCCGCTCTTTGGCGAGAACTCTCGCCACGCCCTTCAGCGTCCCACCTGTGCCGAATCCCGTCACCCAGTAGTTCAGCGGCTCGCCCTCAAAATCGCGGAGAATCTCTTGCGCCGTTGTGGCCGAATGGATATCGGGGTTGGCCTCATTCTCAAACTGGCGCGTAAAGAACCACCCATGTTTCTCCGCCAGTTCCACCGTCTTCTTTACCATCCCCACCGCCCGCGCCGCGGCCGGGGTGATCACTACCTTCGCACCCAAAAAGCGCATCAGCTTGCGGCGCTCGATGCTGAATGTTTCAGCCATCGTCACCACCAGCGGATACCCCTTCGCCGCACACACCATCGCCAATCCAATTCCAGTATTCCCGCTCGTCGCCTCCACCACTGTCTGCCCAGGCTTCAGCTTCCCCGTCCGCTCGGCCTCTTCAATCACCCCCAACGCCAGCCGGTCTTTCACTGAACCAAGCGGGTTGAAAGCCTCCACCTTGACAAACAGGTTCACTCCCTCCGGAGCTAGCCGGTTGATTCGTACCACCGGCGTGTTTCCAACCATTTCGGTGATGTTGGCAAATTTGCCCATTCGTTTTAACCTCCGATTGCACGCAATTGTACAGAGCTCTGTCATCTCGCCGACGTTGACGCTCTCGTCGCGCTCCGGTCATCGGCCAAGATTTCCGATTTACGCCCTTCCACTCTCCATCACATCCCTAAGCGCAAAGCTAGTCTCCAGCCTCACCACCCCAGGCAACCGCGACAACTCATTCTGGTGCAGCCGCCCATAATCATCGATATCCGCCACCCGCGCCACCAGCATGTAGTCATACTGCCCCGCCATCAGGTGGCAGCTCACAATCCCGCGCGTATGCCGCACCGCCCCCTCGAACGCAGCCAGCACCGGGGCCGACTGCCGCTCCAGCGTCACGCGCACAAACACCGTCATATGCTTGCCCAACAGCCGATCGTTTATCAACGCGCGATACCCGCGGATGGCACCCATCGCCTCAAGCGCCTGAATCCTTCGTGACGCCGCCGAGGCCGACAGCCCCACCGCCTCGCCCACCTCGTAATTCGTCGCCCTGCCATGCCGCTCCAGGTACTGCAAAATAGAGGTGTCGAGGTCGTCCATACCCCGCGCTTGGGGCACCGCGACCGTTTCGTGCGCGGGATGTTGCGTTTCGTCACGTTTCGTTCCCATACTGCAGTTCTACTACGAACTTTGCACACATCAAATTACATTCGCGCAGTACCATCCAATTCGTTACGCGAAAAGTGCTGCGGATACCGGGCCCGAAACTCTTCCGGCAGCAAGGCATCCAATCCGTCGCAGACCAGCAGTCGAGGAGCAGAACATGATCATTGGCGTTCCCAAGGAGATCAAAGACAACGAAGCGCGCGTCGGCATCACTCCCGCGGGCGTCAAAACCCTCTCAGAGGCCGGCCACAAGGTGCTCGTTGAAACCAACGCGGGCGCTCTCTCCAGCTTCCCCGACGAGGACTACCAGAACGCGGGCGCGGAGATCGTCGGTGACGCGGGCTACTGCTGGGGCAAGGCCGACATGGTCGTTAAGGTGAAGGAGCCCATCGAGAAAGAATACCCCTACTTTCGCGACGACCTCGTCCTGTTCACCTACCTGCACCTCGCGCCGATTCCCGGTCTCACGAACAAGCTCCTCGACGCCAAGGTCACCGGCATCGCCTATGAGACCGTGCGCGACCGCCAGAACACCCTTCCCCTGCTCACCCCTATGAGCGAAGTCGCCGGCCGCATGAGCGTACAGGTCGGCGCCAGCTATCTCGAAAAAGAAAAGGGTGGCCGCGGCATCCTCCTCGGCGGAGTTCCCGGAGTTCCTCCCGCGCATGTCACCGTCATCGGCGGCGGCGTAGTCGGCACCAACGCGGCGCGAATCGCCCTCGGCATGGGGGCCAAGGTCACCCTCATTGATCTCAACCTGAACCGCCTGCGTGAAATCGACGACATCTTCAATGGCCGCGTCTACACCCTGGCTTCCAACAGCTACAACGTGGCTCAGGCCACGCGCGAAGCCGACCTCGTCATCGGCGGCGTGCTCATCCCCGGCGCAACCGCCCCTAAAATCGTCACCCGCGAAATGGTATCGCGCATGAAGAAGGGCGCGGTCATCGTCGACGTGGCCATCGACCAGGGCGGCTGCGTTGAAACTGCGCGCCCCACATCGCATTCCAACCCCAGCTACACGGTCGATGGGGTGGTTCACTACTGCGTCACCAACATGCCCGGCGCGGTGCCGCACACGTCAACGCTGGCGCTCACCAACGCCACATTCCCCTACGTGATGCGCATCGCCACCCTCGGCGCGAAGGAAGCGCTCCGGAAAGACCCAGGCTTTGCCGAAGGCCTCAACACCTTCGCCGGCAAGATCACCTACAAAGGCGTCGCTGACAGCCAGCAGCGCGAGTTCACCGCGCCAGCCTCGGTCCTCGAATAGTTGAAAATCCAGCCATCCTCGCGGCCCCGCGAGGATGGCGTTTTATTGGCTCTCACCTACCACCAGGTACCAGCGCGTCTTCCCGTCGGGAAGTTGCAGTTCAATCGTTCGCTCCGATTCGTATTTGCCGGCTGTCTGCACATCGGCCATGCGCGCGTGATACTCGCCCGCCGAAAGAAGGGCTTTACGAAATCCGTTCTCCTCAAGAATCAGCTTCTTGCCATCGATCACTGCGGTGATCTGCTGTGCGAACCCACATGCCGTTACGCGGCCCTCTGAATCGCAGCGGTTCACCAGGCGTGATGATTGAACCTGAACGGTGATTGGCACGTAATTCGCCTGTCCGTAACGGGTCTTCTGCCCCCAGGCCCATGCCGAGCTCAGCAACAAAACCAACGCTATCGCTCGCTTCATTTTTCTCCCCCTCGTATTTCGCATACCTGCTGTACTACGAAGGTAGACGGCGCCGCCCCGTGGAAGGATCCGCGGAGCCCCGAAAGCGCTGCCTGGGGAGCCGGCGCCAGTGCCCTCCGCCCGCAACTATAATCGGCCCATGCCTGAGAAGCCGAATCCGCGGCTCCGCCTCGTCTTCCTGTTCGCCGCGGGAGCGGTTCTGGTCGCGGCGCTCTTCGGCGCTCTTCAGGCTTTCAACACCTCGCACATCGCCTTCCTTACTCCTGATACCTCTGGCGAGACCCTCGCCTTCTTCGGCCTCACCGTAGTTCTCTTTCTCCTGCTCATCGCGCTGCTGATGCTGCTGCTGAGGAACCTCCTCAAGCTCTCAGCCGACCAGGGCTCCAGCGCGCTCGGTGCTCGCCTGCGCACACGCATGGTGCTCGGCGCCGCGCTCATCGCCGTCACGCCTGCCACGTTCATGTTCCTGTTCAGCTTCTTTCTCATGAACCGGACCATCGATCGCTGGTTCTCGCCCAACACCACCGAACTCCGCGACGATTCCATCCGCATCGCCCGCGAACTCGCCGCGTATGTCGCCGGCAATGCCCGCAGCGAGGCGACATCCATTGCCGCCAGTGGCGCCGCCGATCGCGATGCAGCATCTCTCAGGGATGTTCTCAATTCGCACCGCCAGACACTGCAGGGCGGATTCGTCGTGATCTATTCGAGCAACCGGACTGTCCTGACCACCTTCGCAGCGCCGCCCGACACCGCATCTGCCAGCATCATTCAGTGGTTGCCGAACGGAGCCGATGACGCTCGCGATGCGACCCCCGTCCCAGTCCAGGGCGCGCTGTACGCAAACCTGCTCAACATCGCCCAGCGCGATAACGAAGCCATGCTCCACATCGGCACACAGGACTACGCACTGGGCAAAGCATCCACGAATACAGGAATCATTGTGATCGCTGCGCTGCCTATGCCTCAGGGACTCAGCCAGACCACTGCGCGCATCCGCTCGGGAGCTACCTCCTACTGGCAGCTCTTCCGCATGCGCAAGCAGATCCGCTCCAACTTCTTCCTTCTGCTTCTCGTCGTCACGGTGTTCGTCTTTTTCTCCGGAGTCTGGCTCGCGCTCTTCCTCTCCAAGCAGATCACGCGTCCCGTCGCTGCGCTTGCCGACGCCATGAATGCCATCGCCGCCGGCAGATATGAACAACGCATCGAACTGCTCACCACCGGCGAGCTCGCCGAGTTGGTCCGCTCGTTCAACCACATGGCGGCCGACCTCGAGACCAGCCGCCAGCGTGCGGCCTCTTCTTCCGCCCAGCTCACCCGCGCCAACCAGGCACTCGAAGAGCGCCGCCGGGAGCTCGAAATCATCCTCGAAACCATTCCCAACGGCGTCGTCACGCTCGACGGTTCCGGCCTTGTGCTTCAGGCCAATCGCGCATTCGCCGCGGTCATCGGCCATCATGCCGGCCACGACCTGCGCGGCGAACGCATCGAGTCACTCCTTCCGCAGGAGTCCCTCGACGAGATCACCACCGTCATTCGCCGCAGCCAGCGCATGGGCTCCGCCTCCACTGAACTCGAGCCCAGTATCAACGGCCGCAAGCTGCATCTCGCCGTCACCAGCGCACGCCTCGACATCGCTTCTGGCAAGCAGGGCACTGTGCTGGTCGTCGAAGACACCAGCGAGCTCCTCCGCGTGCAGCGCCAGCTCGCATGGAAAGAAGTCGCACAGCGCGTCGCGCACGAGATCAAGAATCCGCTCACACCCATCGCGCTTTCCGCCGAACGCATCACGCGGCACCTCGATCGGTATCCGGACGGCTCGCAGCCTGACTCGTTGAACATCATTCGGAAATGCAGCGAGATCATCCTTGGCAGTGTCGGCACACTTCGTACCCTCGTCGACCAGTTCTCCGCGCTTGCTCAGTTTCCCGCGCCGCGTCCGCGCCCCTGCGATCTCAACCGGGTTGCTGAAGAAGCCCTCGCACTCTTCGCCGGGCGCATGGATACCATCACGGTTACGCGCGATCTCGCGCCGGACCTGCCCCTGGTAATGGCCGATCATGACGCCATCCGCCGCGCTCTCGCTAATCTCATCGACAACGCCGCCGAGGCCATGCAGGGCAGCCTGCTGCGCGAGCTCTGCGTCTCCACTGCAATGAGCGAAGACGGCTCCGCCGTCGAGATCACCGTCTCCGATACCGGCCACGGCATCAACGACGAAATTCGCGAGCGCCTCTTTCTGCCCTTCTACTCCACAAAGCATCGCGGCACGGGCCTGGGGCTTTCCATCGCTGCAAAAATAGTGCAGGAGCACGGCGGCTCCATCCGCGCTGAGAGCAACGCACCCAAGGGCGCTCGCTTCCTCTTGCGCATACCGCTGATGGATTCCGCATCCGACGCCGAGCATCGAGAACAAACAAAGGAAATTCACTCATGAACCACGTCCTGATCGTCGACGACGAAGCCAATATCCGGGAATCTCTGGAAGAGATCCTGCGCGAAGAAGGCTACGGCGTCGCATCAGCTCCAACCGCCGCTGAAGCCAAGATCCTCATTGAAGACGCGCCTTATGATGTCGTGCTCCTCGACATCTGGCTGCCCGATCGCGACGGCCTCGACGTGCTCCAGGAAATCCACCAGCTTCCCGCAGAGACGCGCCCTGAAGTGATCATGATCAGCGGCCACGGCACGATTGAAACCGCCGTCAAAGCCACCAAGCTCGGCGCATACGACTTCCTCGAAAAACCGCTCTCGCTCGATCGCACGCTCATCGTTCTAAAGAACGCTGTCGAAGCGCGACGCCTGCGCTCGGAAAACCTCGAGTTCAAGCGCCAGTTCAACGTTAACTCTGTGCTCACTGGCGAGAGCGTGCCTCTCAAGGCGCTGCGCCAGCAGATTCGCCTGATGGCGCCGACCAACGGCCGCGTGCTCATTTACGGCGAGTCCGGCACCGGCAAGGAGCTCATCGCGCGTTCCATCCACGCCGAAAGCCTCCGCCGCGACCGTGTCTTCCTCGAGCTCAACTGCGCCGCAATTCCTGAAGCGCACATCGAGGCAGAGTTGTTCGGCGTCCGTCACGGTGCGTCCACCGGAAGAACTGAACAGCGCGGCACATTGGAACGCGCCGACTCCGGCACTCTCTTTCTCGATGAAGTCGGCGATATGAGTCTCAAGACGCAGGCCAAGGTTCTCAGCGCGCTTGACGACCAGATGTTCACGCCCGTTGGCGGCACGCAGCCACTGCGCGTCGACGTGCGCCTCATCGCGTCCACCAACAAGGACCTTGAAGAGGAAATCGCCAAAGGAAACTTCCGCGAAGACCTCTTCTACCGCCTCAATGTGGTTCCGTTCTCCGTGCCGCCGCTCCGCGAGCGCAAGGAAGATATCGGCCCGCTTGTCCGCGAATTCCTCAACGACTTCGGCCGCCAGTACGGCCGCCCCCGCATGGAGATCAGCAACGAGGCCCTCGAAGTCCTCCACCAGTACCACTGGCCTGGCAACGTCCGCGAACTCAAGAATGTCATCGAGCGCGTGCTCATCCTCAACCCGCGCGCGCTGCGCATCGAGCGCAAGCATCTGCCTCCGCTCACCCACAAAGCCAGCGTCCGCACCGGCGATGGCTTCTCCTCGCTGCAGCAGGCGCGCGACGCCTACGAACGCGACTACATCCTCAAAAAAATTGAAGAAGCGCGCAACAACGTCAGCCGCGCCGCCGAACTCCTCGGCCTCGAGCGCAGCCATCTCTACCGCAAGATGAAAGCGCTTGGCATCAGCGTGCGCGAATAATGCGCCTGCCGCGGCGATCCGCAATATAATCGACCTCGGCTCTTGATTCTCCCCCAATGCAAGGAGTCCCAATGCACCTCACTCGCTCTCTCGCCCGACTCGTGCTCTGCGCCGCCGTACTTTCTGTCTCGGATGCGGCCTTCGCCCAAGGCCCTCCTGGACATGACCACGATAATCCCGGCCACGGAGGAATGCCCCCCGGACAAGCCAAGAAGCACGGCTATGACGAGGGCATGCCGCCGGGCCAGGCAAAGAAGTTCCGCTTCCGCGAAGAAGACCGCGACCATTTTTACTCCCATTACCGCGAGGATGCAGACCACTGGCGCGGCCACCACCGCCCCGTATTCGTTCCCGGCCACTACGTGCCGCAGGGCTACTACATGCAGCCCGTGCCTCAAAGCTATTGGGTCGGAGTCGTCGCAGCTCCGCCTCCCGGATACCGCTACGGCTACTATCAGGGATACGTCGTCGCCTTTAACCCAACCACGCGCATCATTGCCGATGTCCTCGACATTGTGGCGGCCACTCGCTAGCCAGCCACCAACGTCTGCAATGAAAGAAAAGGCCCGGGCGAAATCTCCACCCGGGCCTTCGTGCACCTGCATCCTTCAGAATTGGAATCGTCCCGATAACTCGATCACCCGTCCCGCATCCGCCGACTGCGCAATGCCGAAGTACTTGTTGTTGATATTGGCGGCATTGTTCGAATTGCCATTCGTGAATGGCGTAAGCTGCAGCAGGTTGAATGCGTTGAAGAAGTTCGCCTGCAGCCGCAGCAGCGTGTGGTGCTCGCCAAAGTCGTACGCAAACTGCTTCGCCACGCCCAGGTCGATGTTGTGATAGCACGGCCCACGGAAGCTGTTCCGTCCAATACCCGGAACATACGCATGCGAGTTCGTCGGCGGCGTTGTGTTGAAGTACGCCGCCCCGCCGCCCGTGCCATCGGTTCCGCGGTCCGGAAAGTCGCTGCCGTTCGTAAACAAATCGTTGGAGCAGCCGCTCTTCGCTCCGCCGAAATACGCCAGCGGACGCGTCGGGCTCACCACACCCGACCCTGGCACAAACGCCGAAGTCGTCAAGTTGAACGTCACCGGCGTATACGGGAATCCCGTGTGCCACGTGAAGATCCCGTTCACCTGCCATCCGTTTACAAGGGCGCTCGCAATCTTGCTGTCCAGCTTGACGTGCGGAACCTCCCACATCGCTGTCGCCGTAATGCGGTGCTTCACGTCGTAGTCTGACGGTCCCCACTCGGTTGCGTTGTTCGCTGGGTTCGTCTGGTTCGCCAGCGCATTCGCCAGGTCACCGTTCGACACATTGTCCATGCTCTTCGAATACGTGTAGTTCACGCTCGCCGCCAGCCCATGCCGCATTGTCTGCGCCAGGCGCGCATTCAATGCGTTGTAGCTCAGCCCTGAGTCGGTCTGCGCAAAATACGAAGCAAACACCGGCGTATTCGCATTGTCATAGAGAAAGTTCTGGTTCACGAGTCGCGCGTAGTGATGCCCCACGCTGCCCGCGTACCCCAGCGTCGCCGTGAGATTTTGCGCAAGCTGGTATTGCGTCTCCAGCGAGAACAAATAGCTCAGCGGGTTCTTGATATCCATGGGCGCGCCATACACCTCCACCGTCTGCGTGCCGCCGCCAAACGGGTTGGGGAACCCCGCCGCATTCACCCCCGTCGCCAGCGCCGGATTCGTCGGATAGCTATACGGCGACCGCGTCGCGCCCCTCGCATACAAAATCGACCCGTTCGCAAACGGCGTCCCAAAGTCCGCCGGGTTCGTGCCGCAGCACAGGTTATACAGCGCCACGTTCGGACCATCCTCCAGCGCCGGATTGAACAGCGCAATGTCCAGGTGGTTATACGCCATCGCAAACCCCGCCCGGATCACCATCTTGTTCTCCAGGTTCGGCGGCGTATACGCAATCCCGAACTTCGGCCCGAAGTTGCTCCACTGCGAGTTCCACAGATGGTTGTGCGGAGTCAGTGTCATGCCCCCCAGTTCCGCACCGGCTGGCCCCAGATTCGGATAATTGATCAGGAACCCCTTGTTATGCAGCGGCTCGAAATACTCCCACCGCAGTCCAGTGTTCAGCGTCAGGTTTGGACTCACCTTCCAGTCGTGCTGCGCATACGCCGCAATGTTCTTGCTGCGGAAGTACCGCTGCGTCAGCGCCAGCCCGCCATTGTTGGGATTCGCCGTGATCTGCTCGAAGATCGGCGCATCGTTCACCATCGACCAGATGCCCTGCATCGCGTAAATCGGCCGATTCTCACCCGACAGGTTGTCGTTGTCCTGCTCGTCGCGTACCTCCACGCCCAGCCGCAGCGTATGCGCGCCCCACGTATGCGTCACCATGTCGCGTACCTCATACGTGTTCTCCGCGAATACCGCCGGCGTCGTCTGCGACCAGTTCACGCCATATTGCGGATTGTTCGAGAACGGCATGGTCTGAACGTTGATGTAGGGAATTCCCCAATCCACCTGGTTACCGCCGTCCACAACCCCGTTCTCTGCAAACCGTGTCATATTGGCACGAAACTCATTCAGCCACGTCGGCGAGAAAGTGTGAATATAGATCGCCGTCGCAGCCGAGTTCAGCGGTTTGAACGGAACATCGTCGGCGGGCCGTGCCCCATTCGTCCCGCTCGGCCCATTGCTGTCCAGCTTGGTGAAATACACCGTGCCCGCCAGAAGGTCCTTGCCAGTGATGTTCCAATCCCCGCGCGCGTTGAACTGGTTGCCCCTCGCTTGGTTGGGCGACCGGATCGCCGCCAACTGCATGTCCGGAATCCCATCCAATCCGCCGCCCGTCACCACGTTGTTCGTCGGATCGGCCCCATAACTCAGCCGCGGATACTGCCCTAGTTGCGACGCCCCACCCGGCGTCGGCGAACCCACATCGATCCCCGATCCCGTCGGCTGGCAAAAAGGGCCACCCGTCGCCGTCTGCCCCGGATACTGGCCCTGGTTGTTCGCATAGTCTGAGCAGTCGGAGTTCAGCACACTCACCACGCGCGGCGCCATCCCAGGCAGACTCAAAATCTCCGCACTCAATCCGCCTGGCCTGTCCTGCGCAATCAAACTCCGGAACTCGGGCGTCTCCACCCACACGTTGTCAATTGAGCTGTTGTGCAGGGTAAACCCTGACCACGATGCAAACCAGAACAGCTTGTCCTTCACCGCCGGGCCGCCCAGTGACGCTGCCCATGTCCGCTGCGCATTCTCCACGCGTTGCGGCACACCATTCAAGCCGGCCGGCCCTGCATACTTGTTGTACGCATTCAGGCCGGGTTGGTCGTAGAGAAAGAACGCCCCGCCATGCAGAGAGTTGGTTCCACTCTTCGTCACGACCTTGATCTGCGCCCCGGTGTTGCGCCCGTCCGATGCGTCGTAAGACGTGGATACCACCGTCATCTGTCCCACGGCCTCTTCGTTCGGCGTCACGACTGCATTACCGCCGTGGGTGAGCGAATTCACGCTCACGCCATCAATCATGAAATTGTTATCCGCCTGCCGCTGTCCATCCGCGGAGATCTGCACCGCGTTCTCGGTCTGGAACACGCTCTTGTTCGATCCGCCCGGCCCCGCGCCATTCGGCAAGAACACCGCGCTCCCGTTGCTCGACCGCGCCGCATCGCCCGTGATCCCCGGCGCCGTGCGAATCAGCTCATATGGATCTCCTCCCACAATGGGCAGCCGCGTCACTTCCTCGGTGCTGATCGTCGATCCAATGCTCGCATCGGCGGTCTGCAGTTGGGGACCTTCATTCGCATTGATCTCCACCGTCTCAACCGCACCGCCCGTTTCCAAATGCACATTCACATTGCGAGGTGTCTCCGCGACAATCCCAATGTCTTTCATCACATTCTTCTTGAAACCGTTGGCCGTCACCGTGATGGTGTAGTTGCCCGGTGACAGTTCGCCAAAGTGAAAAAATCCCGTGTCGTTCGTCGTCGATGTCTGGGTCTGCTGCGTGCCCGCGTTCGTCAGGCTCACCGACGCCCCGGGAATCGCTGCTCCGCTCGGATCCAGAACCGTTCCCGACAAGCTGGAACCGAACTGCGCTCTTAGTTGCGGAGATAAGAGCAGAAGCAGTGCTAGGGTCCAAAGAATTACCCGGCTGCTAACTCCCTTCGCTCGCACACGGATGAACCTCGTCCGTAGAGATAATTGCATGGCGCCTCCTAAGAAAATCTGTTGGCTGTAATAGTTGTTGTTTTTGATTTGGGGAGAACCCGCGCAATGCTCGCGCGGACAAAGTCGGCCGCACCGGCCTAACCGGCGTCGCCGCAAAGCAGTGTCCAGGCTCAAATCTCCGTATCGGAGTCACACTGCACCATCCTGGAAGTAGCCCAACGGGACTGAGATGTAAGAAAGGCCGCAGCGGGATGTCTGGCGGCAACCATCTGGTTTTGACTAAGTCGCAATTCGCTTGCGCTCTAACTCCGTGACCACTACCTACTCAAGCCGGTTAGTGCGGCAACCTCGCTCTGCGCCAAGGCGTCCTAACCCCTCGGATACGGAGGAAATTCATGGCTTCCTTAAGCGGAAAGAAGATCGCCTTTCTCGCCACCGACGGTTTTGAACAGGCGGAGTTGCTGGATCCCCGCAAGGCACTCGATGAAGCGGGCGCAACCACCATCGTCATCTCCCCTAAGTCAGGCGAGATTAAAGCCTGGGACATGAAAGACTGGGGCAAAACCATCAAGGTCGACAAGGCACTTGCCGACGCCAACCCCAACGACTACGACGGGCTCGTGCTTCCCGGCGGCGTCATCAACCCCGACCACCTGCGGATGGATCCCGCGGCCGTCAACTTCGTCAAGAAGTTCGTCGAAACGGGCCGCACTACCGCCGCCATCTGCCACGGTCCTTGGACCCTCGTCGAAGCAGGCGTGGTCCGCGGCAAAACCGTCACGTCGTGGCCTTCGCTCAAAACCGACCTGAAGAACGCCGGCGCCAACTGGGTCGACCAGGAAGTTGTCACCGACGGCCAGTTCATCTTCAGCCGCAAGCCCGACGACATCCCCGCCTTCAGCCGCACCATCATCGAACACCTCAGCAACAACGCAAGCCAACGCGCCGCATAAAAGCAGAAGGCCTCACACACTCAGTGCACGAGGCCTTCACTATTCTGGAATTACTAATCCCTAATGCCTGATTCCCGGATGCCCGCGCCGTCAGGCGCCGTACACAGGGTAGCGATCCGCATTCACGCAAGCCTGTGCCACACTCCGGCTCAGCGCCACCGCATCCGCTGGCGTCTGCTTCACCAGCCTGCGCAGAATCGCCAATTGCGTGCGCAACATGTCGCCCTCGCCGCACGCCGCCATCACGCGCTTGGCAGCTTGCTCCGCCAGCGCCAGCGTCTCCTCCGCAAGCAGGCCCGTCATATCCGCAGCCACTTTGGCCGCCGCCTTCTTCGCGCTCGCCAGCTTCTTCGCCCGCAGCAATGCCGACTCCAGCGCATACACCTGCGCAATGATATCCGCCAGGTCCGCCATGATCTCCTGCTGATCCTGCAGCGCCGTCATCCAGCGCTGGCTCGCCACACCCGCTGCAAACAGCGCCACCTTCCGCGTCGCCGCCAGCACTTCCGACTCGTGCGCGAGCGCCTCACCTGTATCGTCGCCCGATTCAAACGACGGCGGCTGCATCACCTCGTCCATCACCTGCTTGATCGCCGGCAGCAGTCCCAATTTTCCAGCCATCGCGCGCTTCATCAGCCAACCGGTGATGATCATCCGGTTGATCTCATTCGTACCTTCGAAAATCCGATTAATCCTCGCATCGCGATAGAACCGCTCCGCCGGATACTCCTCTACATACCCGTAGCCCCCCATCGTCGCCACCAGCTCATCGGCCACATAACTCAGCATCTCCGAGCCATACACCTTCAGAATCGAGCACTCAACCGCATACTCTTCAATCCGCTTCTGCACTTCTTTGGGATCATTCGCGTCTACATCGGCCAGCGCCGCGTCCATCATGCCGACGGTGCGATACGCCATGCTCTCCGCAGCAAACAGGCGCGCCGACGCAGTCGCAATCTTCCGCTGAATCAGCCCGAACTCCGAAATCGATTTCCGGAATGCCTTGCGCTCCTTCGCGTACTGGATCATCTGCGTCATCGCCATGCGGGCCCCGCCCACGCACGCAATGCCCAGCTTGAACCGCCCCACATTCAGCACGTTGAACGCGATGTGATGCCCCTTGCCCGGCTCGCCCAGCAAGTTCTCCACCGGCACCTTGCAATCCTGCAAAACCAGCGGGCATGTCGACGATCCGCGAATTCCCAGCTTGTGTTCTTCGGCGCCAATCGTCAGGCCCGGAAACGTCCTTTCCACCAGGAACGCCGAAAACTTCTCGCCGTCAATCTTTGCGAAGACCGTGTACAGATCCGCGATCGCAGCGTTCGTGATCCACATCTTCTCGCCGTTCAGCAGATAGTGGCGTCCATCCTGGCTCAACGTCGCACGCGTGCGGATGTTCATCGCATCCGATCCCGACGTCGCCTCGCTCAGCGCATACGCCGCAACCCACTCCGCGCTCGCCAGCTTCGGCAGATAGATCTTTTTCTGCTCCTCGGTTCCGTACCACACCAGCGGCAGTGTTCCAATCCCGATTTGTCCTCCGAACGCGGTCGAAAAACTCGCCAGCGCCGAGATATGATCCGTCACCAACGCCGACGTGACCTTGTCCATCCCAACGCCTTCATACTCCTCGGGAATATCCACCGACGTGAAGCCAAGTTCCGCCGCCTTCTGGATCATCTCCCGCAGCACGCCCGGTTCCTTCGCCTCAATCGCTTCGGCGGCCGGCAATATCTCCTCACGAGCAAACTTCGCCGCCGTCGCGGCAATCTGCCTCTGCTCCTCGTTCAAATCTTCAGGGGTAAACACTTCTTCAGGCGTGCGCGTCTGGAGCAGAAAGCTCCCTCCGGCAGCAGCAAGCACGGGCAGTCCAGTCACAGTACTCATGGTGGGGAATTCTCCGGTTGCAAAAACATTACGCGGTCAGAACACCAACGCACAACCCGGGGCCAGGTCCAGTCCTGATCTACTTGGATGCTTGCTGTTGCAAGGCGCAGCTGCGTATATGTACTCGGCTCAACCGGCTCGTTTCACTTCGGCTGCCTCACCAGATTCGACTCCGCTCCTCCTCCAACCCCCGGATGCAGCGGTAACCCCGTCGGCTTGTACTCATACGTGTCCTTCGTCTCCCGCCGCAGCGCCTCCAGCCGCTCCTTGAGGCGCGCTGTGATCTCCTCATAGCCCGCCTTCCCATAGAGATTGTTCATCTCATCCGGATCGGCCTTCAGATCGTACAGCTCGAACTCCTGCGGCTCAACAAAGAAATGAATGAGCTTGTACCGATCCGTCCTAACGCCGCGGCACGGCCTTACATTCTCAAACCCGGGATACTCGTAGTACTCATACAGCCAGTCTTTCCGCCAGCCGACCTTCTTCCCTTCCGCCAGCGGCATCATGCTCTTGCCCTGCATCTCCGTGTCAGGAGCCACGCCCGCAATATCCAACAGCGTAGGAGCCATATCCAGATTCAGCACCATCTCGTCGCGCGTCGTGCCGGCTTTCACCCGCCCTGGATAACGCACCATCATCGGCACCCTGATCGACGGCTCATACATCAGGCGCTTGTCATAAAAATGATGCTCTCCAAGGAAGAACCCATGGTCTGAACTCAGCAGCACCGCGGTGTCTTTCGCAATCCCCTGCCGCTCCAGTTCCTGCCACACCGCGCCCACATTGCGATCGTTATCCTCCACACCCACGTAGTGATTCTTAACCAGCTCTTCCAGCGACCGAGGATCATCGCTGTACACCTCGGAGTAGCCGACCTTGTTATCTGCATCCGCCACCGCGCGTGGCTTACCCTTATAGTTCTCGACGTTCTCATCGAACGACTTCGGCTTGGGAATCGGCACGCCATTCAAGTCATTCACCAAGTCCTTCGGCCGGAAGAACGGCGCATGTGGCGCATAGAACCACAGGAACATGCAGAATGGCTTGTCCCGCTTCTGTTGCAGCCACTCCACCGCCTTGCGCGTCAGCAGCGTGTCCACATACTCGCCCGGATACAGCTTCGCTTTCTCATACTTGCCCTTCACCCCTTCAGTAATCCGCGGGAAGTAGTAATCCGCCTGCCCCACAAAACCGAAGTAGTAGTCCCAAGGATGCTCCATCAGCGCGCCTACGATATGCGACTTGCCCAGAAACGCAGTCTCATAACCCGCTTGCTGCAGCAGATCTGAAACCAGCGGAAAGCGCGCTGGAATCTTGCCTTCCACATTCGACACCGCACCCGTCGTATGCGAGTACATTCCCGTCAGCATCGTCGCCCGCGACGGCAGGCACAGCGCATTCACCACAAACCCGTTGCGGAAAGTGCATCCCTCGCGGCTGATCCTGTCCAGGTTCGGCGTTTTGATGAGCTTGTTTCCAGTGGCCGACAACTCATCCCAGCGCAAGCCCTCGCCCACAACGCACAGAATGTTCGGCTTGGCGCCGCCGCTTCCCGCCTCGCGAGCAAGCGCCTCCAGCCCATCCAGGCCGCACGCCGTCGCGCCCACTGCGCCGGCCAGGTACTTCAATACATCCCTGCGAGATTCCATGTCCGCCTTTCCGGTTCACAACAAGGAACAAACCTGACCCGACCTGAATAGATGGGCCGCCCCCGCCGTGTCAATCACGCCGCACACACCGCGTATCATCAGAACACGCGGAGACCCCATGCCCGATCCCGGCTTTCACATCATGACCAAGCCCATCGGCCCTCTCTGCAATCTCGACTGCAGTTACTGCTTCTATCTCGAAAAGGAAAAGCTTTATCCCGGCGCCACCCAGTGGGCCATGCCACCCGAAGTGCTCGAGCGCTACATCTCCGAGTACATCGCCGCCCAGCCACCTGACGCTCCTGAAATCCACTTCGCCTGGCAGGGCGGTGAGCCCACCCTCCTCGGCCTCGATTTCTTCCGCAACATCGTCACCCTCCAGCAGAAACACACCCCCGGCAAAGTCATTCGCAACGCACTCCAGACCAACGCCACGCTCGTCGACGAGGAATGGGCCGCATTCCTCGCCGAACACAACTTCCTCGTCGGCGTCTCCATCGACGGTCCCCGCGAACTGCACGACTGCTACCGCGTCGACAAGGGCCAGGCTCCCACGTTCGATCGCGTCCTGCGCGGAATCGCCCGCCTCAAAGCCCACAACGTCGAGTTCAATACCCTCACCGTCGTACACCGCAAGAATGCGCAGCACCCCCTCGACGTCTATCGCTTTCTCAAAGAGGCAGGCAGCGGATTCATCCAGTTCATACCCGTCGTCGAGCGCAAGGCTGCGCAATCCGCCGGCGACGGCCTCGTCCTCATCCAGCCATCTTCACCGCAGCCCGCCGAAGTCACGGACTGGTCCGTCGAGCCGCTTGCCTACGGCAAGTTTCTCGCCGCCATCTTCGATGAGTGGGTCAAGCAGGATGTCGGCCGAGTTTTCATCCAGCAATTCGACGTCGCGCTCGAAAGCTGGCTCGGCCTTCAGCAAAGCCTCTGCGTCTTCCGCCCCACCTGCGGCTCAGCGCTCGCGCTCGAACACAATGGCGACCTTTACTCCTGCGACCACTTCGTCTACCCGGAACACAAACTCGGCAACATCGCCGACACCGGCCTGCGCGCGATGACCTCCTCCGCGCAGCAGAGGGCCTTTGGCCTCGCCAAGCGCGACATGCTCCCGCGCATGTGCCGCCAGTGCGACGTCCGCTTCGCCTGCAATGGCGAGTGCCCCAAGCACCGCTTCCTCACCACACCCGACGGTGAACCAGGACTCAATTACCTCTGCGCCGGCTACAAGCACTTTTTCCATCACATCGACCCCTTCATGCAGTTCATGGCCTCCGAGCTTCGCGCCGGCCGCCCACCAGCGAACATCATGCGCTTCCTAGGCCGCTGAGCCGCCCCCTTACACGCTTTCATCTGATAACGACTGTGCGCTTCCGCACGTCTATGCCACAGACTCGTTCGCGGCGATTCCAGGAAACTTCACCAAAGCCGGCCGGCGCCCGCCGCCGCTGAGGAGGCATGCATGTCCTTGGAGCCAGCATCGGACTCGCTCTTTCAACAGCACGCAGCCACGCACACCAATCCGTGGAGCGTCGGCACCTCCGTCATCGTCAACGGCAGTATTCTTGCCTTGCTGCTCTGCATCGGACTCGGCCGCAAGACGCCTCTGCCGCTCGTAAGCCGCCTCGGCCACGTGAG
Source organism: Occallatibacter riparius (assembly GCF_025264625.1). Lineage (NCBI taxonomy): Bacteria > Pseudomonadati > Acidobacteriota > Terriglobia > Terriglobales > Acidobacteriaceae > Occallatibacter > Occallatibacter riparius. Next base: position 2,543,041 of record NZ_CP093313.1, on the reverse strand, counting down.
CCTGCACGACTACACTCTCTTCGCGCCACCCAGCACCCACGGCGGAAACGGCGGCGGCAACCATGACCTGCTCCCCGCAATTGAAGGCCGTCTGCCCCAGTTCCAGCGCACTCCCATCATTCCTCCCCAAGTCCAGGCGCTCGACAAGCCGATCCTCGCCCTGAATCCCGCCATCGCCGTTCCGCCCGACGTGAAACTCCCCGACAACCCAACCCTGCCCAACCTCGGCGTCTACCGCTCCTCCAACACCGTCGTCCTCTCCAACGGACCCGGCTCTGACGCCGGAATCGGTTCCGGCAAACATGGCGGCGTCGGAAACGGCAAAGGAAACCGCGGTTGGGGGTCCGACGACGGCCCAGGTGTGTACTCTCCCGGCGTCAACGGGGTCTCCCCGCCCGTCCCCCTCTTCGAGCCGGAAGCCGAGTTCTCCGACGAAGCCCGTCGCCAGAAGTATCAGGGCGTCTGCATGATCTCCCTCATCGTCGACGCCCACGGGAATCCCCGCAACGTCCGCGTCGTCCACCCCCTCGGCATGGGTCTCGACGAAAGGGCCCTCCAGGCTGTTCAGCTCTATCGCTTCAAACCCGCCATGAAGGACGGCCATCCGGTCCCCGTCGCCATTACCGTCGCGGTGAACTTCCATCTCTTCTGAGATTGCTTCAGAACAATCCTCTCCTCGGGCTAACCTCCGCTTCGCGTACAATTTGGATAGCCCGTACAGGGAGGATCCCCCAGTTGATCGTCACAGCAGCCAGCGTCCGCCTCGCCTTCAGTTCCATCGAGCGGCTCGCGCCGGCTCTGGCCTTTGCACCCCAGAACAGTCTGCGCCATCAGTTGAAGACCCTCTTCACTGACCCATTCGCGACGGTGCACCACTCGTTCAACTGGTTCGACACGCTTCTACTACTGCCCTACTTCATCGTCATGATCGTGCTGGCGGCCTACGGCATTCACCGCTACACGATGTGCTACTACTACTTCAAATACCGGAAGAACTATAACCCCAATCCTCCCAGCCACTTCGCTGATCTTCCCAACGTCACCGTCCAGCTCCCTATCTTCAACGAGCAGTTCGTCATCGACCGCCTCATTGAGGCCGTCTGCGCCATGGAGTACCCGCGCGAAAAGCTCGAGATCCAGGTCCTCGACGACTCCACCGATGAGACCCAGGAGGTCGCCCGCGGCATCGTCGATCGTTACGCCGCCCTGGGCCACCCCATCAAGTACATCCACCGCACCAATCGCCACGGCTACAAGGCAGGAGCCCTCGATGCGGGCCTCAAAGTAGCCAAAGGCGAGTTCGTCGCCATCTTCGACGCCGATTTCGTCCCCCCGCCCGACTGGCTCATGCGCATCGTCCACCACTTCGCCGAGCCCGGCATCGGCATGGTGCAGACTCGCTGGACCCACCTCAACCGCGACTACAGCCTCCTCACGCAGATTGAAGCCATCCTCCTCGACGGCCACTTCGTCCTCGAGCACGGCGCCCGCGCACGCTCTGGCCAGTTCTTCAACTTCAATGGAACCGCGGGCATGTGGCGCCGCCAGGCCATCGACGACGCCGGCGGCTGGCAGCACGACACCCTCACCGAGGACACCGACCTGAGCTATCGCTCGCAGATGGCCGGCTGGAAGTTCAAATATCTCCCCGAAATCGAGTGCCCCGCCGAGCTGCCCATTGAAATGACCGCCTTCAAAACTCAGCAGGCGCGCTGGGCCAAGGGACTCATCCAGACCAGCATCAAGGTCCTGCCCATGATGTTCCGCTCTGACGTGCCGCGGAAGATCAAGGTCGAGTCGGTCTACCACCTCACCGCCAACATGAGCTACCCGCTCATGGTCATCATGACCGCCCTGCTCATTCCCAGCATGATCGTCCGCTTCTACCAGGGCTGGTTTCAGATGCTGCTTATTGACGTGCCCCTCTTCACCGCGTCAACTCTTTCCATCGCCGTGTTTTATGTGGCCAGCCAGCGGGTCCTCTTCCCGAAAGGCTGGATGAAGACTTTCCTCTACTTGCCCTTCCTGATGGCCTTGGGCGTCGGCCTCACCGTGACCAACACTAAGGCCGTCATGGAGGCCCTGTTCGGTATCAAGAGCGCCTTCGCCCGCACCCCCAAGTACCGCGTCGCAAAGAAGGGCGAAAAGTCCGTCGCTGGCAAGAAATATCGCAAGCGCCTCGTCCTCGCCCCCTGGATCGAGCTCTTCATCGGCACCTACTTCCTCGGCGCCATCATCTACTGCTTCTCAAACCACAACTACTTCACCGCGCCCTTCCTGATCCTGTTCGTCATCGGCTACTGGTACACAGGCCTGATGAGCCTTCTGCAGGGGCGCTTTGAGCGCTGGCGCAGCGGTGCCATTACGGAAGAGGAATCCAGCCCCAAGCCCTTCCCGGTCGGCGTGTAGCGCAATTCACGATTCGTCCGTTCAGTTTTCTGTTTTGCTGCAAAGCAGTCTGCCCCACCGCAGGTGGTCCGTTACAATAGACAAAAGCGCCTGTCAGAGCGGAGATCCGAATCCCCGCATCTGCCAGGCGCGTCCAAGCATTATGCTCACGAAAAACCTTCCTGAAGCGCTGACGTTCGACGACGTCCTCCTTGTTCCCGCCTACAGCGATGTCGTTCCGACCCAGGTGAGCACACAGACGCAGCTCACGCGCGACATTGTCCTGAACACGCCTCTGCTCTCGTCGGCCATGGACACGGTGACCGAATCGCGCATGGCCATCGCCATGGCGCAGCAGGGCGGCATCGGCATCGTGCATCGCAATCTCAGCATCGAGCAGCAGGCTGGTGAGATTGACAAGGTCAAGCGCTCAGAGAGCGGCATGATCGTTGACCCCGTCACGATCGGCCCCGAGCAGCTGATCTCCGACGCGCTCGACGTCATGCGCCGTTACAAAATCTCCGGCGTGCCCGTCACTCAAGGAAGCAAGCTGGTCGGCATTCTCACCAACCGCGACCTGCGTTTCGAGACGCGCACCGATGTGCCCATCGGCGATGTGATGACCAAGGAGAACCTGATCACGGTTCCCGTGGGCACCACGCTCGAAGAGGCCGAGCTGATCCTGCATCAGCACCGTGTGGAGAAGCTCCTCGTCGTGAACGACCAGTACGAGTTGAAGGGCCTCATCACCGTCAAGGACATTCAGAAGAAACTGAAGTATCCCAACGCGAGCAAGGATGAAAAGGGCCGTCTTCGCGTCGGCGGTGCAATCGGCGCAACTGGGGACTATCTCGAGCGCGCTGCCGAACTGATCAAGGCCCGCGTAGACGTGCTTGCCATCGATTCCGCGCACGGACATTCGTCGCGCGTCCTCGAAGCGGTGCGCGACGTGAAGAAGCGATTCCCCAGCGTCGGTCTGCTCGCCGGAAACGTGGCCACCTACGAAGGCGCAAAGGCCCTCATCGATGCGGGCGCTGATGCCGTGAAGGTCGGCATCGGTCCCGGCTCCATCTGCACTACGCGCATGGTCACTGGCGCGGGCATGCCGCAGATCACGGCCATCGCTGAAGCCTATCGCGCAGCAAGCGAGCACGGAATTCCCGTCGTAGCTGACGGTGGCATCAAGTACTCAGGCGAAATCACGAAGGCTATCGCCGCCGGCGCCAGCACCATCATGATCGGCTCGCTGTTCGCAGGTGTGGACGAGAGCCCGGGCGAAACGATCCTCTACCAGGGCCGCAGCTTCAAAACCTATCGCGGCATGGGTTCACTTTCCGCCATGAGCCAGGGTTCGGGCGAGCGCTACTTCCAGAGCACTGCGGACATGGCTACCGCGGATTCAAGCGAAGGCGTGGTCCAGCGCGAGCGCAACGGCCAGAACCGCCTCGCGAAGTTCGTACCCGAGGGTATCGAAGGCCGTGTCCCCTATCGCGGGCCTCTCGAAGCCATGGTTTACCAGCTCGTCGGCGGTCTCAAGTCGGGCATGGGGTACCTGGGCTGCGGCACCATAACCGAGTTGCAGGAGAAGGCGCAGTTCGTGCGCATATCCGGTGCCGGCCTTCGCGAGAGCCACGTCCACGACGTGATCATCACCCGCGAGGCGCCCAACTACCATGTCGAGTAGCGCTGTAGGCCGCTGGATCCGGGTCTGGTGGCCGGTCGTCCTGATGATCGCAATCATCTTCACCGAATCGACCCAGACCTTCGGCTCAGATAACACGACTGGTCCGTTGCGCTATATCTTTCAGTTGATCTTCGGGCAGGTGCCAGATGACCGCTGGGAGATCGTTCATCACTTCACGCGGAAGACCGGCCACTTCGTCGGCTATGGACTGGTCGGCCTGAGCTGGTTCCGCGCCTGGCGGATGACCCGTTCTCAATGGCGCTTCCGAATCGATGCCCTCTTCGCCCTGATCGCAACGGCAGTCATCGCGAGTTGCGATGAGTTTCATCAGTCGTTCCTGCCCAACCGCACCTCGTCTCCCTGGGATGTGCTGCTCGACTGCACCGGCGCCTTCATCTTCATTTTGCTTGCCTGCGCCGTAGCCCGAATGCGCCGTGTCCATCCCATCGCGCAGGCCGCATAGGCGCTCGGGCAATCTGCGCCTCACGTCGCGCTACATCGATTTTCTGCAGCCACACCTTACAATTCTCCCGACTGTTATTTTGCGTACCGCGGCTGCCCGAACCGCCTTCGCAGTGCACAAGGGAAGAACCATGAGATCGATTCGCAGCAACTACCTCACCGCCCTGTTCGCAATTATGAGCGCGGCGACGCTGACAGCCACATCACAGGAACCAGCCATCACCGTCGCCAAGGACGCCGCAGGTCTGGTGATGCACAACGGCAACGAGACCCTGCACGTGAGCGTATGCGGCCCAACGGTATTGCACATCGTGGCTGGCCCAGGCGACCCGAAGGGCGCATCGCCCTTCACTCCGTGGGTGCAGAAACCGTGCGAACCGGGGCAATTCGAGTTCTCGCAGGACGACAAAGAAGCCACGCTGCGCACCTCCGCTCTGCAGTTGCGCGTCAACCTGAAGAACAGCACCATCTCCTTCCGCAACCCAGCCGGCGACCAACTCCTCACCGAAATGCCCGACCGAAAGCCGCGCGCCTATACGCCAGCCGTGGTCAACGGTGAAAACGTTTTGCGCGTCAAAACACGCTTCTTCGTCGGCGCCACCGAGGGCTTCTACGGCCTTGGCCAGCACCAGAGCGGCGCATTCAACTATCGCGGCAACGTCGTGGAACTTGCGCAGGCCAACACCGATGTCGCGTTGCCTCTGCTGGTCTCCACCAATGGCTATGGCATCTTGTGGAACACCGCCTCCCACTCCTGGTTCGACAACCGCTTTCCCAGCGAGCTGACGCTCAGCGCCGAAGCGGCCGACGCCATCGATTACTACTTCATCTACGGCCCGGAGATGGACCAGATCATCCATACGTACCGCGACATGACGGGTCACGCGCCTTTGTTCGGAAAGTGGGCCTACGGCTTTGTGCAGTCCAAGGACCGCTACCGCTCCGCGAAAGAGCTGCTCGACGTCGCCGCACAATATCGCGAGCAGCACGCGCCTCTCGATCTCATCGTGCAGGACTGGTTCTGGTGGAAGACCGAGGGTGACCCTACCTTCGATCCGAATTACCTGAAGCCCGAACCCGACGTGGAAGGCGCGATCAAAAAGCTGCATGACGAGCACGTGCACACCATCATCTCCGTCTGGGCCGTGCTCGACAAGAAATCCGACACATACAAGAAGATGGAGGCCGAAGGACTCACGATCTCCGGCACAGACGATTACGACGCCACCAATCCCAAGGCGCGCGAGGTCTACTGGAACCTGCTGATGGGCAAGATGTACGCAATGGGCTGGGACGGCTTCTGGCTCGACAGCGCGGAACCCGAGTGCTGCAACGGCTTCAGCGACGCAACACTCGACTCCTACAAGCTCTCCATCGGCAACGGCGCCCGCTATACCAACATCTTCCCGCTGATGCACTCAGGCAACGTCTACGACCACTGGCGCAAGGAGACCGACAAGCGGCGCATCTTCATCCTCACGCGCTCCGCCTTTGCCGGCCAGCAGCGAAACGCAACAACGATCTGGTCTGGGGACGTAACAGGAACATTCTCGACATTTCGCAAACAGATTCCCGCAGGCTTGAACTTCGAGCTTTCCGGCATTCCCTACTGGACCACTGACATCGCCGGCTACGGCTGGCCGTGGGAGCGCGACACCCGCGATCCGCGTTACCAGGAGCTCTATGCGCGCTGGTTCGAGTTCGGCACATTCTGCCCCATCATGCGCACCCACGGGCACCGCTCGAACAACACGAATGAGATCTTCTCCTATGGCCCGCAGGTGCCCACGCTCATCGCGTATGACAAGCTTCGCTACCGCATGCTGCCGTATATCTACTCGCTGGCGTGGAAGGTGACGAACGACGACTACACGATCATGCGCCCGCTGATCATGGACTGGCGTACCAACGAGAAAGTCCGCGACATGGGCGATGAGTACATGTTCGGACCTGCGTTCCTGGTCATCCCGGTAACGGAAGAGGGCGCGACCAGTCGCCGCGTCTATCTGCCGCCCGCTGCAGCCTGGTATGACTTCTGGACCGGTGCGAAACTCGATGGCGACAAGACCATCACCGCCGGCGCGCCGGTCGACCGGATTCCATTGTTTGTGAAGGCTGGCACGATCCTGCCACTCGGGCCGGAGATTGAATATGCGACCCAATCGCCCGATGCCCCAATCACGCTGCGCATCTATCGCGGCGCCGATGCAGACTTCACTCTGTACGAAGACGAAGGCGATTCCTACGACTACGAAAAGGGCGCGCACGCCACCATTGCGCTGCACTGGGACGAGGCATCTTCGACGCTGAAGATCGGCGCACGCGAAGGCAGCTATCCCGGCATGCCCAAGACCCGCACCTTCCGCGTGATCGTCGTTGGAGCGGGCAAGGCCACCGGCTCTCAGATGGAAGCGACCGTCGACAAGGAAATTCAGTACGACGGCTCGCCTGTAACTGCCCTGCTACGCTGACAATCGGCCGTCAGCACGCGTTTTTGTGATGGTCCGGGGAGTCGCTGTTCGGCTAGACTCTCGCCATGCGATTCCCGCGCCATTTCCTTCTTCCCCTGGCCCTTTTGACTGCCGCTTTCAGCAGCACAAACGTCGCGCTCTCGCAGATGACTCACGACATGGGCGAGATGCAGCCCATCGACCCGCCTGAGAAGCTGCCTGTGCCCGTCAAGATGACAGGCATCGGCAACAGCCATATCCAGATCAAGGCAACGCCGGAAGCTCAGGCATGGTTCGACCAGGGGCTGAGTCTCACGCACGACTTCTGGGATTACGAGGCAGCCAAGGCCTTCCAGCAGGGCATTCGCGTCGATCCTAAATGCGCAATGTGCTGGTGGGGACTGGCCAGGGCGGAAGGCTTCAGAGGAACGGAGACGAAGGTATACGCGAAGCGGGCTCTCGCTCAAGCTGTGAAGCTGGAGAACGAGGCCAGCGACTCCGACAAGCTCTACATCGAGGCGGCCAGGCTTGAACAGAACGCGAAGGAAGACACTCCGCCTGAAGCTATCGCGCAATACCGCAAGCTGGTGAGCGACAATCCCCATGACATCGAGGCGCGGATATTTCTGGCGAACGCTGTAGGCGATGGCTACGACGACGCGGACGAGCCGAAGCCGGGATCGAAAGAGGGCATCATGATCCTGCAAGGCGTGTTGCAGGATGCTCCGAATGACTCCGCCGCGAACCATTACTGGATCCACGCAATCGAGCCGGGGAATCATCCCGAGCAGGCTCTGACTGCGGCGGAGAAGCTCGCCAGCCTGGCGCCCACGTCCGGCCACATGGTGCACATGCCGGGGCACATCTACTTCAGAGTGGGCGATTACGCGACCGCGGAACACTGGTTTGCGCAGTCAACGGAAGCGGACGAGCGTTACATGCGCGAGCAGCACGTCTCCCCCGATGACGACTGGAACTACATTCACAACCTTATGTACGCAATCGCCAACCTGATGGAAGAAGGAAAGCTGCGCCAGGCGAATGCGCTCAGCGACCACGCCCGGGAAGGGCGCGGAAAGCTGTCGGCCTCGCTCTATATTTGGTCGGCGCGCGACCAAATGACGCGCCTGAACAATCGCCTTCCGGTAGCCTTGCGCCTCGGTGACTGGGAAGCGGTGGCAGCAATGGCCGCACAGGCCAAGACAGATGGTGCAAATACCGCCAATCTACGCGCGCTGGCTGCAGAACTGGGTGACTACGCAAAAGGCATGAAAGCGCTGGAGTCAGGAGACGTGACCACTGCGCAAACGGCGTCGGACGCCATGGACTCCGGACTGTGGAGGATGCAGCAGCGCGTCGCCGATGAAAAAGCCGCCAAGAAGGACGAAAGCAAGAAGGACAGCAAGGATGAGGAGTCCGCTACTCAGCCGGTAATGCCGGACGCCTTACCCGATCCAATTCTGAAGAGCCTCAGCGTGCAGTCGCTGGAGTTGCGCGCCGGCATTCTGGTAGCGCAACGAAAGCTGGACGAAGCGAAGAAGCTCTATGAGGCAGCCCACGCGGAAGAGAAGCGGCTGGGATATCACGAGCCGCCGATGTATATCCGTCCCGTGGGCGAGACAGAGGCCATCACGTTGCTGCGCGCGAAGGACTATGCAGGAGCCCGGACTGCTTATGAGTCGGCGTTGACCGAGCGGCCGAACTCAGGCTTCGCGCTGTATGGCCTTGCGCACGTTAAGGAGTTGCAGGGCGATGCCGCCGGTGCACGCGAAGCCTACAAGGCGTTCCTGAAAGCGTGGCCGGATGCCGATGCCGAACTCGCGGAGCTGGCACACGCGAGAGAACTGGTCGGAAGAGAAAGCGTGGCCGCGAAGTAATAGAGCGAAAAACGGGGCACATCCTCATAGAGGATGTGCCCCGTCGAGACTCTGACGCAAGAGGAAGCGTTAGGCCGCTTCTTCGTTGCCGCCTTCGCCTTCTTCCTTCTTGGCTTCTTCGAGCTGCTTCTCGAGCTCTTCGCGCTTCTTGGCCTTCGCGTCGGCGCGCTTCTGAGCCTTGGCTTCGAGCTGCTTCTCGGCTCCGAGCAGTTCGATGAATGCCTTCTCCGCGCCGTCGCCGCGCTGGAAACCAGTGCGAACGATACGCAGATAGCCGCCCTGCCGATCGCCGTAGCGCGGAGCCACGGTTTCGAACAGGCGGGTAACGGCCTCGTCGGTCTGGAGGAAGGCGAGAGCCTGACGGCGCGAGTGCAGATCGCCCTTCTTGCCCAGGGTGATCATCTTCTCCACGTGCGGGCGAACCGCCTTGGCCTTGGCCACGGTGGTGTGCACGCGGTCTTCCACGATAACGGACGTGACCAGGTTGCGCAGTAGCGCGCGACGATGGCTGGTGTTGCGTCCGAGCTTGAATCCGGCATTGCGATGGCGCATGGTGAAACTCTCTTTCGACTCAGTGATCAGTATTCAGTGATCAGTGATCCAATCGGGCCGGGTCTGCCAGTGATCAGCCGCCGGCTTGCTCGCGGCGAACTGATCACTGACAACTGACCACTGATCACTGTCAGAAGTTCTCGGTCTCTGTCGGCAACTGAAGATCCACCGAATCCAGCGGCTCGTCTTCGTCGTCGTAACGGTTGTAGCTGGCGGCAAGCGCGGCGGCCGGAGGAATGCTCGTCGGTCCGGGGACTGCGTTGCCCTGCTCGTCGATCTTCATGCCCAGGCTCAGGCCCATCTGCGCGAGAATTTCCTTGATCTCGTTCAGGCTCTTGCGGCCGAAGTTCTTGGTCTTCAGCATCTCGGCTTCGGTCTTCTGCACCAGCTCGCCGATGGTCTGAATGTTGGCGTTCTTCAGGCAGTTGTAGCTGCGGACGCTGAGTTCAAGCTCTTCCACGGAGCGATTCAGATTGTCGTTGCGGATGATCGGTCCACCCGCTTCGCTACGCGCTTCCGAATCCATCTCCTCTTCAAAGTTGATGAAGATGTTCATGTGGTCCTTCAGCAGCTTGGCGGCCAGGCCGACAGCGTCGGCGGGCAGTACAGCTCCGTTGGTCCACACTTCGAGTCCGAGCTTGTCGTAGTCGGTGATCTGTCCCAGACGGGCAGCATCGACCGCGTAGTTGACGCGGCGCACGGGCGAGTGCACCGAATCCACGGGAATGAAGCCTAGTCCGAGATCGCCATCGAAGTTCTTGTCGGCCGAAACATACCCGCGGCCGCGCTTCAGGCGCATTTCCATCTCGAGCTTGCCGCCTTCCGAAACGGTGGCGAGATAAACGTTCTTGTCCAGGATCTCAACGTCGCCATCGGCTTCAATCATGCCGGAGGTCACGACGCCGGGCTGGTCAGCGCGCAGATAGAGCGCCTTGGGGCCTTCCCCATTGAGCTTGAAAGGAACCTGCTTGAGGTTCAGGATGATGTCGGTGGCGTCTTCCACCACTCCCTGGATCGACTGGAACTCGTGCAGCACGCCTTCAATGCGGATCGCGGTGACGGCGGCGCCTTCGATGCTGCTCAGCAGCGTACGGCGCAGTGCGTTGCCGATCGTGGTGCCAAATCCGCGCTCGAAAGGCTGGGCGCTGAACTTGCCGTAGGTTTCGCTCAGTGTCTCGGCATCAACTGCCAGACGCTTGGGTTTTTGGAATCCTCTCCAAAGCATATTCATCTCTCAATTCCCGCGCGGCGAGTACGTCGCGAAGCATTCTGCGGCGGCCGCGCAAGTGCTCCTTCTTGGTTGGATTGGGCCGGTAGCTCGCGGCCTGTAGCCGGTAGCTCAGAACTCTGGCTACAGGCTACTGGCTACAAGCTGCAGGCTGCCTTACTTGCTGTACAGTTCGACGATCAGCTGTTCGTTGATCGGTAGGTTAATATCCTGACGCTTGGGCAAGTGCAGAACGCGGCCGGACATGTTCTCGAAGTTCGGTTCTAGCCACGACGGAACGGGGTTCTGCGCGGCGTACTGCACGCCCTGCTCAACCACGACAAGCTTCTTGGCGCCTTCACGGATCGCGATCTCGTCGCCCACGTTCACCTGGTACGACGGGATGTTGACCTTCTTGCCGTTCACAAGCACGTGGCCGTGGCGCACAACCTGGCGAGCCTGGCGGCGCGAAATGGCAAAGCCGAGCCGATAGGCAACGTTGTCCAGGCGGCGCTCGAGCTGCTGAATGAGCAGTTCGCCAGTGACGCCCTGTGCACGGTTGGCCTTCTCGTAGTACGCGCGGAACTGGCCTTCGAGCGTGAAGTAGATACGCTTGGCCTTCTGCTTCTCATGCAGCTGCAGGCCGTAGCCCACGATCTTGGCCTTACGGTCCTTGCCGTGCTGTCCCGGGGGAAAGTTGCGCTTCTCGATCGGGCAGCGATCGGAGTGGCACTTGGTGCCCTTCAAAAAAAGCTTGGTGCCTTCGCGACGGCAAAGGCGGCAGACTGCTCCGGTATAACGAGCCATTTCTTCTCCTGACTTCGGATGACGGCCGGTTTACATCTCTCGGATGAGACTCCATCCCGGCCCATTGTTTTGAGGGAGTAGGCAGTAGGGAATAGGGAGCAGAAAGCCAATGCTGCGGGCCAGTCGAAACTCCGTTTTCTATTCCCTACTCCCTGTTCCCTATTCCCTGTTCTTACACGCGCCGACGCTTCGGAGGACGGCAACCGTTGTGCGGCACCGGCGTGACGTCGCGGATCGACTTCACTTCGATGCCCGCGGCTGCGAGCGCGCGGATAGCCGACTCGCGGCCCGACCCCGGACCGGCAACGCGAACGTCCACGGCACGAAGGCCGTGATCGCGCGCCATGCCGGCAGCGTTCGAAGCAGCCTGCTGCGCCGCGAAGGGAGTTCCCTTGCGCGAACCGCGGAAGCCGAGCGAACCCGAGCTCTTCCAGCTGATGGTGTTGCCCACCTGGTCGGTGATGGTGACGATTGTGTTGTTGAACGAGGCCTGAATGTGGCAGATGCCGTATGGCACATTCTTTCGTTCGCGCTTCTTGAACTTCTTGTTCTTGCCCGCCTTGCCGGCGGCGCCCTTCTCTGGTTTCGCCATTAGGTCTTCGCCGTCGCTTTCTTCTTGTTGGCCACCGTGCCCTTACGCGGTCCCTTACGGGTGCGGGCGTTGGTGTGGGTGCGCTGTCCACGCACGGGCAGCGAACGGCGGTGCCGGTTGCCGCGATAGCTCTGGATGTCGATGAGGCGCTTGATGTGCATCTGGACGTCCTTGCGGAGATCGCCCTCTACATCACCCTCGTCCTCGATCACCTGGCGGATGTGGTTGACCTCTTCTTCGCTCAGGTCCTGCACCTTCTTGAAGGCGTCAACATTCGCCTTCTCGAGGATGGACTTGGCGCGAGGGTCACCAATGCCGTAGATGTACGTAAGCGCGATCCGTGCCTGTTTGTTGCGGGGCAGATCGACGCCAGCAATACGTGCCATTTGGATTCCTTTGCTGCTTCTTGTTATGTGCCGCCGGCCTAGCACCGGTTCGCACGGGTTAATCCGGAAATCCTCCGGGGTTCATCGCAAGCCTTGACTCAAGCTAACTAGCCCCTGAATTGCAGGAGTTGGGAAGAGTGTTTACGGAGTAGAAACTGATTGCCGTGCCTTCTACTCCCTATTCCCTACTGCCTATTCCCTGCTTTCTGGAGTTTCCTTCTACACCAGGCTTAATTAGCCCTGGCGCTGCTTGTGCTTTGCGTTCTCGCAGATCACACGAACCACCCCACGGCGGTTGATGACCTTGCACTTCACGCAAATCTTCTTCACTGATGCACGGACCTTCATCTGCTTTGTTGCCCTTCTCCGCGCATCTTTAGGACGACGCGGGGTGTATCGAGCCTGTAGCTCATAGCCTGTAGCTCGTAGCTTTGACGCTACTCGCTACCGGCTGCAGGCTACCGGCTACCTATTTGTAGCGGTAAACGATCCGTCCGCGATTGAGATCGTAGGGGCTCAGTTCCACCGCCACCCTGTCGCCAGGCAGGATGCGGATAAAGTTCTTGCGCATTCTTCCGGAAACATGGGTCAACACCTCGTGGTTATTCTCGAGCTTGACCTTGAACATGGCATTGGGCAACGTCTCAATGACCGTTGCCATTACCTCAATCGCATCTTCCTTCGACAATCGATATCCCGCTTCTGGGCGCTCACGCGCTCCAAGGTTTTGGACCGAAATCAGTCGGTCAGGATCCTTGACCCGGTGTCGGTCACCGCCACCGTGTGCTCAAAGTGAGCACTCATGCTTCCATCGTCGGTCACTGCCGTCCAGCCATCGCGCAGCACGCGCACTTCCGGCTTGCCGGCGTTAACCATGGGCTCGATGGCAATCACCATGCCGGGTCGCAGCTTCATGCCGCGACCAGCCTCGCCAAAGTTCGGCACCTGCGGATCTTCGTGCATCTTCGATCCAATGCCGTGCCCCACAAAATCACGCACTACTGAAAACCCTTCGGCTTCAACCACCGACTGTACTGCCGCGCCGATATCGCCCAGCGTGGCGCCTGGCTTCACCGCCGCGATACCCGCATGAAGCGATTGCTCCGTCACCTTCAGCAGCCGGTCGGTCTTCGGATCGATCTTTTCGCCCACCGGAACCGTGATGGCCGCATCACCGTAATAGCCGTCGATAATCGCCCCGCAGTCGATCGAAACGATGTCGCCATCCTTCAGAACCCGCTTCGCCGAAGGAATACCGTGGACGACCTCGCTGTTGATCGAAGTGCACAGCACCGCGGGAAAACCATGGTAGCCCTTGAATGCCGCCTTGGCGCCGAGTTCCGCAATCCGCTTATCCGCAGCGTTCTCCAGGTCGAGAGTCGTAGCGCCAGGCTTAACCATTCCGCGCACGAGCTCGAGCACCTCGCGGACCACACGGCCCGCGCGGCGCATCTTCTCGATCTCTTGCGATGACTTCAGTACAACAGCCACGAAACAGTTCTCAGTTCTCAGTCGTCAATTCTCGGTCAGCCCCGCTGCCAGTCCGAGACTGACAACTGAAAACTGACCACTGACAACTGCCGTCACACGCACAAACCCGCCGTTTCAGCTGCGCTACTCCTTGCGCAGCCGCTCAACGGCGGCAATGATTCCGGCAGCCACCACATCGATGGCTCGGTCTCCGTCCACTTCCGCGAAACGTCCCAGTCCCCGGTAGTGCTCGATAACGGGCGCGGTTTGAGCAGCATACACGCGCATGCGCTCAGTAAAAGCCTCTTCCGTATCGTCCGCTCGCTGGACCAGAGCCGCACCCTCTACATCACAGATGCCGACCATCGCGGGCGGCTTCATGTAGATGTTGTAGATGGTCTGGCAGACAGGACAGTTCCTGCGACCGGTAATCCGGCGCAATAACTGATTATAGTCGACCTGGATGCTGACAGCAACCACCGGCAGTGTCTCCGGCTGTGCCGAAAGGCGCCCATCTAGCCATCCCGCCTGACCCAGCGTACGCGGGAAACCATCGAGAATGAAGCCGTTAACCGTGTCCGGCTGCTTCAGTCGGACCGCCACCATCTCGTTGACCAGGGAATCCGGGACCAGGTTTCCCGAGTCCATGGTCTGTTTGGCGATCTTGCCGAGTTCCGTGCCCTGGGCCACGTTGGCCCTGAGCAGATCCCCTGTCGAGATCTGGGGAATATCCCAGATCTTCACCAATTCCTTGGCCTGGGTCCCCTTGCCAACCCCAGGCGCGCCTAACAAAAGAATCGGGCCGGGAACGGTCTTTCGACTCAATTCCCAGCCATGTTCAATCGTAGAACTCAATGACGACATTACCAGGTTTTCCTTCCCCGAATGCGACCGGAACGCGGGGAAAAGCCCTCATAGTGACGCATGATAAGCTGCGACTCGATCTGGTTGATGGTGTCCATGGCGACACCCACTACGATGAGCAGCGACGTGCCGCCAAAGTAGAAGTTGACCCCGAAGCCATGAGTCACCCAATTGGGCAGGCTTTCGAAAACACGGCCCACCAGGAACAGCTGGTCCAGACGAAGACCCGAAATCATGTAGGTCGGAATCAGATAGATCAGGAACAAATAAAGTGCGCCGACCAGCGTGATCCGGGTGAGGATGTCGTTGATGAAGTCCGAGGTGCGCTTGCCGGGCCGAATGCCCGGGATGAACGAACCTGACTTCCTGAAGTTATCGGCGATGTCATCGGGCTTCATCACGATCGACACGTAAAAGTACGCAAAGAAAATGATGCCTACAAAGTTCAAAAAGACGTACCAGGGGTAGCCCGGCTGCAAAGCCCGAAGGATCGGCTCGAAGAACCGGTTGTTCTGCACCCACTCGGATTGCGAGAACAACAGCGGCGCCGAAAGAATTGAACTGGCGAAGATGATGGGCATGACGCCGCCCGAGTTGACCTTCAGCGGCAGGTGGCTTGAGGCTCCGCCCATCATGCGGCGGCCGACGATGCGGCGCGCGCTCTGGATGGGGATGCGGCGTTCGCTGCGCTCGACGTACACGATGAACGCAACCACCAGGATCATGGCAGCCAGCATCAGGATGATACCGAGGAACGTGAACGATCCCCAGGCATTCGTCTGGATCTTATTGACCAGTTCGCCCACGCCATGCGGCAGGCCGGCAACGATGCCGGCGAAGATCAGCAAGCTCATGCCATTACCGATGCCCCGATCCGTAATCTGCTCGCCCAGCCACATGATGAAGGCTGATCCGGTGGTGAGAGTGAGAATCGTCAGTAGGATGAAGCCGAATCCCGGGTGCAGAACCAATCCCTGCTTAGTGAGGATGGCCGCGATGCCGATCGACTGCAGCGCTGCCAGAACAACCGTCATGTAGCGCGTCCACTGCGTGATCTTCCGGCGGCCGAGCTCGCCTTCCTTCTGGATCCTGGCCAGCGGCTCATAGACCACCGTCAGCAACTGGAAGATGATCGACGCCGTGATGTACGGCATGATGCCCAGCGCGAAGATCGTCATACGGCGCAGGTTGCCGCCGCCAAACAGGTTCATCAGGCCGAGAGCCGAACCGCTCTGCTGATCGAACAGCCGTTCAAGCAGGGTGAAGTTCACGCCGGGAGTGGGAAGCCACGCGCCGAGACGGTACACAGCCAGAATGCCAAGGGTGAACAGAACTCGCTTGCGGAGATCCGGAATGCGGAAGATATTGAGGAACTTCTCGACCATGCTCAGGTATCCAGCTTCAGGCGCCTGGGCGCCGGAAATTTACGGGTGTGCTTCCATCTTACGCGCGAATGAGGTTTGCTGTCGCGCTTGTGGAACGCTGCTGCCCCAAGTCCCTCGATTTAGGGGACGTGGGGCAGTGTGTTCTATGCCTTGGCTTCCGCAGGCGCTCCGCCCAGCAGCACAACCTTGCCGCCGGCCTTCTCGATCTTTTCCTGGGCCGACTTAGAGAACTTGTGCGCGTGGATGGTGACCGCAGTCGTCAGCTCGCCCGATCCGAGGATCTTGATCAGCGGCTTCTTCTGCGAGGCCAATCCGAGCTTGCGATAGTCGTCCAGCGCGATCTCCTTCACGCCTTCGAGCTCAGCAATACGGTCCAGGTTCACAACCGTGTACTCGGTGCGGAAGATGTTGGTGAAGCCGCGCTTCGGGAGACGGCGGTGCAGCGGCATCTGGCCGCCTTCAAAACCGCGCATCAGGCTGGAGCCCGAACGGGAACCCTGGCCCTTGTGGCCGCGGGTCGAGGTCTTGCCCATGCCGGAGCCCATACCGCGGCCGACACGCTTGCGCGCCGTATTGGCGTTCTTGGGCGCGCGCAGGTTCGATAGATTCTTTGCCATGATATTCCTCGCTAATAGCGCCGGCCGGAGGGGTTCCAGCACGACTCGCGTTGTGAGCCCTTAGCTTGAAGCCGGTAGCCAGTAGCAAGAGCTACGAGCTACTGGCTGTTGGCTAATAGCTAGTTCTCAACAATCCGCACCAGGTGCGGAATCGCCTTCACCATGCCGCGCACCGAGGGAGTATCCTCACGCTCGACGATCTGGTTCAGGCGGGTGAAACCGAGGCCCTTCACCACCAGCTTGTGTTTCACCGGGGTGGCAATGGCCGAACGGTAGTACTGAATGCGAATCTTCTTATTTTCGGCCATGATTAGAGCTCCTCAACTGTCTTGCCGCGCGTGTTGGCCACTTCGGCCTTGTCGCGCAGCTGGATGAGCGCATCGAACGTCGCCTTGATCACGTTGTGGGGATTGGCGGTGCCTAGGCTCTTGGTGAGCACATTCTGCACGCCGGCCGAGGTCATCACCGCACGCACCGCGCCGCCCGCGATCACACCGGTACCTTCAGGAGCCGGCTTGAGCAGCACGTGGCCGGAGCCAAAGCGGCCCAGCACCTGGTGCGGAATCGTGGTGTCCGTCAGGTTGATCTTGACCAGGTTCTTCTTGGCCGCCTCGATTCCCTTGCGGATCGCCTGGGGAACTTCCTTGGCCTTGCCCGAACCGTAGCCCACCACGCCCGAACCGGCGTCGCCCACCACAACCAGTGCGGCGAACGACATGTTCTTGCCGCCCTTGACCACCTTGGTCACGCGATTGATGGCCACCACCTGATCCTTCAGGTTGTACTGGTTGGCATCAAGCTTCTTCTTCAACGTCGTCATTCTTTATTCCTTCCGGGCGCGCCCTGCGTCACCCTGGAAACCTCTGCTGAAACTTCTCATAGAAACCGGCCGCAACTCCCGGCCGTAGTAGCCGCACCCGAAGGTGCTTGGCTTATAGCTCATAGCCCTTAGCTTGTAGCCAGCACCTTCAAAGCTGCGAGCTACAGGCTTCTGGCTTCTGGCCAGAACTTAGAACTCGAGGCCTGCTTCGCGCGCCGCGTCGGCCAGCGCCTTGATGCGGCCGTGATACAGGTAGCCGCCGCGGTCGAACACGACCTTGGTCACGCCCTTTTCCTTCGCGAGCTCGGCGATGGTCTTGCCGATCTCCTTGGCAGCCGCAACGTTGCCGCCCGTCTTCGCCTTGATCGACGAAGCCGAAACGATGGTCACGCCGGCGTGATCGTCGATCACCTGCGCATAGATGTGGTTGACCGAGCGGTACACGTTCAGGCGCGGACGCTCGGCGGTGCCGGCGAGTTTGCGGCGGATGCGCGCGTGAATGCGCTTGCGAATTTCGTTTCTCTTGGTCTGCGTGATCATTTCAGTCTCTTTTCCTATCAGCGGAACCGCCTTGCGGATCCGTTCGGGTAATTCAGCTTGTAGCTCGCAGCCAGCAGCTTGTAGCTTTCCTGTTTCGAGCTACAGGCTACCGGCTACTAGCCGTTACTTCGCGCCCGTCTTGCCGGCCTTCTTCTTCAGCTTCTCGTCCGAGTAGCGCACGCCCTTGTTCTTGTAGGGATCAGGCTTGCGCAGCGAACGCATATCGGCGGCAACCTGGCCAACCTTCTGGCGATCAATGCCGCTCACCGTCAGGTGCGTCTGCTTCGGGTCGATCGTCACTTCAATGCCTGTGGGCAACGGGAACTCAATCGGGTGCGAGTAGCCGAGCGTGAACACCACGGTGTTCTTGCCCTTCATCTCCGCGCGGTATCCAATACCGACGATGTCCAATTCCTTCTTCCAGCCTGCGGTCACGCCCTGCACGGCGTTGAACACCAGCGCGCGAGTCAGGCCGTGGAAGGCAGCGAACTTGTCATCCTGGCGGTTCACCAACAGATGACCGTCCTTGGTCTCGAGCGTGATGCCATTAGCGATCAACGCCGTGACCTTACCCTTGGGCCCTTCCACCGTGACGGTGTTGCCTTCAACCTTGTACTTGACGCCCGACGCCAGCGGGATCGGCTTCTTTCCAATACGCGACATTCTTCAAATCCTTATTGGCTTGCGAGTCCCGACGAGTTGAGTCATCGTTCCACTGCAGCCCTGAGAGCGCCGCCCTCAGTCGAACAAAACTTACTTGGCTCCGACAAGAATCCATTCAGGCCCGCCGAAGGCAGTTGCCTGGACGGCCAGTCCTACCAAACTTCGCAAAGAACTTCGCCGCCCACGCCTTCACGGCGCGCTTGACGGCCGGTCATAACCCCTTTGGGGGTAGTCATGATCGAGATGCCCAGTCCGCCCTGTACACGCTTGATCTCATCGCGGCCGATGTAGACACGGCAGCCGGGACGGGAGATGCGGGCGAGGTCGCGAATGGCCGATTCCGTTCCGCCGTACTTCAGGTACACGCGGAGGATCTGCTTGCCTTCCTCTTCCTGGGTCTTGTAGTTCGAGATGTAGCCCTCTTCCTTGAGAATGCGGGCAATCTCGGTCTTCAGCTTCGAAGCCGGCACGTCCAGCTTCTGGTGGCGGGCACGGATCGCATTCCGGATGCGCGCCAGAAAATCTGCTACGGGGTCGGTCAGACTCATTCCTTCTCCTTCATTCCCCGTTCGCTCTCGCACTTTGAGAGAACCCGCGGGAATGGTTACTACAGCTTGTAGCTCGCAGCCGGCAGCCTGCAGCTCTCGCTACTGGCTCCTGGCTACGAGCTGCCTTTTACCAGCTCGACTTCACGACGCCGGGGATCTCTCCCTTGAGCGCCAGGCCGCGGAAGCACAGACGGCAAACGCCGAACTTACGCAGATAGCCGCGCGGGCGGCCGCAGAGCTTGCAGCGGTTGTGCTTGCGGGAGCTGAACTTGGGCTTCCGCGCGTCCTTCACAGCTTTTGCAGTGGTTGCCATAAAATCCTCAAAAGTTCGTAGTTCCTAAGTTCGTAGTTCTCAGCGATTCAGTTGGCGGCTCGCAACTACGAACTGTGAACCGTGAACTATGAACTGCCATTACGCGCCCTGGCGGAACGGCATGCCAAAGGCCCGCAGAAGCGCGCGCGCCGAGTTGTCGTCCTGGGCCGTGGTCACGATGGTGATGTTCATGCCCTTCAGCTTCTCAACCTTGGAGTAATCAATCTCCGGGAAGATCAGCTGGTCGCGCAGACCGAGCGTGTAATTGCCACGCCCGTCAAAGCTCTTCGTCGAAACGCCGCGGAAGTCGCGAACGCGCGGCAGAGCCGTCGAGATCAGGCGATCCAGGAACTCATAGGCGCGATCGTGGCGCAGTGTAACCATGGCGCCGATCGACATGCCCTCGCGAACCTTGAAGGCCGCGATGGACTTCTTGGCCTTGGTCGTCACAGGCTTCTGGCCGGCGATTGCGGCCAGATCCGCAACCAGCGGATCGAGCAGCTTGTTATTCTGCGTAGCCTCGCCGAGGCCCATGTTCAGCACGATCTTCTCAAGCCTCGGCACTGCCATCGGGTTCTCGAGCCCGAGTTCCTTCTGCAGAGTCTGCTTGATCTCCTTGTGATACTTCTCTCTCAGCCTTGCTGCCATTTCGTCTTTGCTCTCTTTCTACCGGTCTCGGAGTGGCTTAATGCCGTGTACCGTTGCGGTAGGTGTTCAATTCAGCCTGTAGCCAGGAGCCATTAGCCTGTAGCTCGTGCATCCTGACTATTCGCTGTATTTGCTGTTTCAGCGTCGGTCCCTGTAACTGGCGCTCCAAGCTGCGGGCTACAGGCTACCGGCTGTTCTTCTACTTCTTCGCGACCAGAGTCTGTCCGCACTTCTTGCACACGCGGACCTTGGTGTCGCCGTCCTTCTTGTAGCCCACGCGCGTCGGTCCACAGTTCGGGCAGACCAAAGCAACGTTCGACACGTTGATGGGCGATTCCTGCTCGGCGATGCCGCCCTTGGTGCGCTTACCGGTCTTCGAGGAGACGGTCTTCTTGACCACGCGGACGTGCTCCACGAGCACCGTGCCGTTGTCAGGGAAGACGCGCAGCACGCGGCCCTGCTTGCCGCGGTCGGAGCCCGTGAGGACCTGGACCGTATCGTTGCGATGAATGTTCAAGCTCTGCATGATTTCTCCAAAACAGCTTGTAGCTTGTAGCCCGTAGCTACCGGCTACTGGCTACCGGCTGCTTTTAGACCACTTCCGGTGCCAGCGAAACGATCTTCAAAAACTTCTTTTCGCGCAGTTCGCGGGCCACGGGACCGAATACGCGGGTGCCCACCGGCTCGTGCGCATCGTCGATCACAACAGCCGCGTTCTCATCGAAGCGGATGTAGGTTCCGTCCCGACGACGATATTCCTTGCGGGTGCGGACGATAACCGCCTTCACAACCTTGCCCTTCTTGACGGTGCCATCGGGCGAGGCTTCCTTCACCGCGGCGGTAATCACGTCGCCGAGCGAGGCCTTCTTGCCTAGGCCGCCGCCGAGCGGCAGGATCATCTGCAGCTTGCGCGCGCCGGAGTTGTCGGCGACGGCGAGCATGGTTCTCATTTGTACTGCCATGGTCTCTTCTCCCTTGCTCGATTAGCTCGCAGCCTGCGGCGTCTGGATTTCTTCAATCTGACCGAGCGAGGAGCGGCGGACGATCTCTTCCAGCGTCCAGCGCTTCAGCTTGCTCAGGGGCCGGGTCTCGCGGATGCGGACCACATCGCCAACGCGAGCGGAGTTCTGCTCATCGTGGGCATAGAACTTCTTGGAGCTCTTGATGATTCGCTTGTACTTCGGATGCGCCTTGCGCATTTCCACTTCGACCACGATGGTCTTCTGCATCTTGGTCGAGACCACGTTGCCGACCTTCTCATTGCGCCGCGAAGTTGCCGCCGGCGTCTGCTGTGTTTCCTGAGTCGCCATTTAGCGTGCTCCCTTCTTGGCCTTCGCCGAGGTCGTTGCAGTCGCGCCGTCCTTGCTGGCGCCGCGAATGCCCAGTGAGCGCTCCCGCGCTACGGTCTTGATGCGGGCGATGTCCTTGCGCAGCTCACGGAGCTTCTTCGCTCCCGAGCTCGGATCCATCGCCATCTGGAAGCGAATTCGGAAAAGCTGCTCGGCCGAGGTCTTCTCCTGGGCCGCCAGTTCGTCGTCGCTCAAGCTGCGAATCTTATTGAGTTCCATTCCAATTCTCTCTTTTGCGGTGCGCTTCCCTCACGGGCACGTGACCGCGGTCTTCTCGCCCGGCTTATGCAGCCGGCGTCTTCTCTGCGGAAGCAGCAGCAGCAGCCTTCTCAGTTGCGCCGGGGCGCTGGACGAACTTCACCTTGAGCGGCAGCTTGTTCGAGGCTAGACGCATAGCTTCCTGAGCAACGTCAGGGGCCACACCTTCCATCTCGAACAGGATCTTGCCGGGGCGCACAACTGCCACCCAGTGATCCAGAGCACCCTTACCGGAGCCCATTCGGACTTCGGCCGGCTTCTTGGTGATCGGCTTATCCGGGAACAGGCGCAGCCAGATCTTGCCACCGCGCTTGATGAACCGGGTCATGGCGATACGGCTGGCCTCGATCTGACGATCGGTGATATAGCCGGCCTCCAGGACCTTCAGTCCGTATTCGCCGAACGCAAGCGAAGAACCACGCCACGCCTTACCGCGGCGCTTGCCCTTCTGCTGCTTGCGATATTTTACCTTCTTTGGCATCAACATAGCGAAACCCTCAAAACCAGGGATCAGGGATCAGGGATCAGGGATCAGTTCGATCCGCGGCCCAACGCCCGTCCCGGGCAACTTACGATTCTTCCAAACAAACTTGCCGTGATCCCGCAACCGGGTCTTCTGTTCCCTGTTGCCTGATCCCTGTTCCCTGCCTTTAAAACACTCCCGACGTACCCACGTTGGGCTGCTCGCGCCGGCGCTTCTGCTCGTAGATATCGCCGCGGTAAATCCACACCTTTACGCCGATCTGGCCATATGTGGTCTCCGCCTCGCTAAAGCCGTAGTCGATATCGGCCCTCAGCGTGTGCAGCGGCAAACGTCCCTGCAGATACCACTCGGAGCGGGCGATTTCGTTGCCGTTCAGGCGGCCCGATACACGAACCTTGATGCCCTTGCAGCCGAAACGCAGCGCCGAATCCACAGACTTTCTCATAGCGCGGCGGAAGCTGACGCGCTTTTCGAGCTGCAGCGCAATATTCTCCGACACCAGCTGCGCATCGAGCTCCGGCTTGTTCACCTCGACGATGTCGATGAACACGTCGCGGTTGGTGCGCTTGCCCAGCTCCGTCTTGAGCTTCTCGATCTCGGCGCCCTTGCGGCCGATCACGATACCTGGACGAGCCGTGCGGATGATGAAGCGCAGCTTGTTGCCGGGGCGCTCAATCTCCACCGAGCTCACGCCGGCGGCCTTCAGCTTGTCGCGCAGCTCGGCCTTGAGCTTCACGTCCTCGACAAGGAGCTTGTCGTAATCGCGCTCAGAGAACCAGCGCGAGCGCCAGGGCTTGTTCACTCCCAGCCGGAATCCGTAAGGATGGACTTTCTGTCCCATAATCAGTTCCTCTCAGTCGCCTACTTGGCGGCCTTCTTCGCCTTCGGCGCTGCCGACGCGGACTTCTTGGTTGCTGCTTTCTTCGCGGGAGCCTTCTTCACAGCCGTCTTCTTGCCGGCCGACTTCTTTGCAGGCTTCGCCGGCTCTTCCACCGTCGTCACCAGGCTCGCTCCGCCATTGCGCTCTGCCACCGATACGATGATGTGTGCAAGCCGGCGCTGATAGCGATAAGCACGGCCCATGGGGGCAGGGCGGATGCGCTTCATGCGCGGGCCTTCGTTGGCCAGGGCGTTCTTGACGTAGAGATTGTCCACGTCCAGATCGATGCCCTGCTCGCCGGCCACGTACTTGGCGTTGTCCACCGCCGAGGTGAGCAGCTTGTGGATCACCGGAGCAATGCGCTTCTTGGTGAAGGCCGCCGTCTCCAGCGCCTCCTGAATCCCCCGGCCCTTGATCAGGTCGAGCACCAGGCGCGCCTTCTGGGGCGACACGCGCTGAAACTTGGCCTCGGCCCGGTATTCTTTTGTCTCGACTGCCATTGGTCTGTCCTCAATCTCTCGGCCAGGGACTGAGCGCTCCCTGGTCCATAGTTCCTGTCTTTACCGCGCCTTGGCGCCGGCCTCAGCCTTGCTGCCAGCCGTGTGTCCCTTAAACGTGCGGGTGGGCGCGAACTCGCCCAGCTTGTGGCCCACCATGTTCTCCGTCACGTACACGGGAACAAACTTCTTGCCGTTGTGCACGGCGATGGTGTGGCCCACGAACTCGGGGAAGATGGTGGAGCGACGCGACCAGGTCTTGATGACCTTGCGATCGTTGGCCGCATTCATTCCCTCGACCTTCACCATCAGGTGCGTGTCTACAAACGGTCCTTTTTTCGTCGAACGTGCCATGAATCTCCGCTCCCTTTACTTCGACCGGCGGTTGACGATGAATGCATCGGTCCGCTTGTTGTTGCGTGTCTTGTATCCGCGCGTCGGCTGGCCCCACGGGGTCACCGGATGACGGCCGCCTGAGGTCTTACCTTCACCGCCGCCGTGCGGGTGGTCGACCGGGTTCATCGAAACGCCGCGGTTGGTCGGGCGAATGCCCTTCCAGCGGTTGCGTCCGGCCTTGCCGATCGAAACGTTCTCGTGGTCCGTGTTGCCCACCTGGCCGATGGTCGCCATGCACTCCACCAGCACCTTGCGGGTCTCGCCCGAAGGCAGCTTGAGCAGCGCGTAGTCGCCTTCCTTGGCCACCAGCTGCGCCTGCGCACCGGCCGAACGCGCCATCTGCGCGCCCTTGCCGGGACGAAGCTCGATCGCGTGCACCGTAGTGCCGGCGGGAATGTTCTTCAGCGGCAGCGCGTTGCCAACCAGGATGTCGGCCTCAGCACCGGACATCACCTTGGCGCCCACCTTCAGCCCCACGGGCTGCAGGATGTAGCGCTTCTCACCGTCGGCGTAGTGCACCAGAGCAATGCGGGCCGAGCGGTTTGGATCGTACTCGATCGTCGCAACCGTGCCCGGAACGCCGGCCTTGTCACGCTTGAAGTCGATCAGGCGAATCTTCTGCTTGTGGCCGCCGCCGTGATGGCGGATGGTCAGATCGCCCGAGTTGCGGCGGCCGCCCGTGCGCTTGCGCGTCGTCAGCAACGGCTTATGCGGCGTCGACGTAGTGATATCGTCGTTCACCTGCGTCGTCTTGAACCGCAGCGTCGGCGTTATCGGTCTGTATGTCTTGATTGCCATTGTCTTAGTCCTGGAGAATTCGCGCGGTCTTCAGCGCCTCTCTCCCCGTTTCTCCGGATCGCTCAATCGCGTTCCGATATCCCTTGCTGTGAGCCGGTAGGTTTTCTACTCCCTACTCCCTGTTCCCTGCTTTTACAGGTTGCTCACGTACTCCGGCATCTTCTCGCCGGCCTTGAGCCGGACGTATGCCTTCTTCCAGTCGGGGCGGAAGCCCGCGAACTTGCCGCGGCGGCGCTCCTTGCCCAGAACGTTGGAAGTGCGAACCGCTGCCACCTTGACCTTGAACAGAGCCTCAACAGCCTGCTTCACTTCGGTCTTGGTCGCTTCGGGAGCCACATCGAACACCAGCGTCCCTTCGGTTTCCTTTACATTCAGGCCCTTCTCAGTGATGAGGGGGCGGCGAATCGTCGTATAGAGTGTCGGCATTACGCAGCCTCCGTCTGTGCCGCGAGCTTGCGCTTCGACACCGATTTCGCGAGAGCTTCCGTGAGCTGCTCGATAGCGGCCTTCGAGAAGATGGCCACGTCATAGCGGAGCAGATCATACGGATGCACTTCGTTGTTCAGCACCAGCTCCACGCCGTCCAGGTTGCGCGCGCCGAGCAGCAGGCCCTTGCTGAGGGTCTTGCCGTTCTCCACGAGCAGCGCCGTACGGGTCACGCCCAGCTTCTTCAGCGCGTTGTGGTAGAGCTTGGTCTTGGCCTCGGCGATCTCGAGCGAGTCGACGATCGTCAGCTTGCCGTCAGCCAGCTTGGCCGCGAGAGCCGAGCGCAGCGCGCCCAGCAGCTTCTTGCGCGGGAAGGCATAGTCGTAGCTGCGCGGCTGAGGTCCGTGGACCGTGCCGCCATGTCTCCACAAAGGAGACCGCACCGAGCCGACGCGAGCCCTGCCCGTGCCCTTCTGCTTCCACAGCTTCTTGCCGGAGCCGGCCACGAGCTTGCGGTTCTTGGTGGCGTGCGTGCCCTGGCGCAGTGAGGCGCGATAATGCTTCACCGCCTCCCACAGCAGGGCTTCGTTCACCTGGTCAGCGGCAAACACCGCATCGGCCAGCTCGACCGAGCCCACCTTTTCCCCATTCAGATTAACTACATCCACTTGTGCCATGTTCTTCTTCTTCCGCTGACTCACTTGCCCGTCAGCTCTCAAGCTTTGTCGCACCCATCCGGGCGCATATTTCTGGTCAGGCCTGCTTATTTCCTCTTTGCAGTCGCCTTCTTCGAAGCCTTCAGCGGATCGACCGTACCGGATCCGGCGAAGCCACGGCGTTCACGCGGCGGAGCCACAGCCTTGCGGATGAACACATAGCCATCGCGAGGGCCAGGTACCGCACCTTCCACCATCAGCAGGTTCTCGTCCAGGTCGATGCCACGGATGCGCAGGTTGCGAACAGTGATTTGATCGGTCCCGAAGTGACCGGGCATCCTCTGTCCGGGGAACACGCGCGACGGGAACGATGAAGCGCCGATCGAGCCCTGCACCTGGAACATATGGCCGTGCGACTTGGGGCCGCCGCCGAAATTGTGGCGGCGCACAACGCCCGCGAAACCGCGGCCCTTCGACGTGCCAATCACGTCTACAAACTTCGCGTCGCTGAAGATGTCCACCAGCACGCGGTCGCCTGCCTTCGTGCCCTCTTCGCCTTCCGCAGCGGCTTCAACGGCCACTTCGCGGATCTCCTTCACCGGCGGAGCGTCGGTCTTGGCCAGATGGCCCGCTTCCGGCTTGGTCAGCTTGCTGGCCTTCACAAACTCAACCAGTCCGATCTGTGCGGCTTCGTAGCCGTCCTTGGCCATCGTCTTCAACTGCGTCACCACGCATGGGCCGGCCTGCAGCACCGTAATCGGATGCACATCGCCCTTTTCGTCGAAGACCTGCGTCATACCGATCTTTTTACCTAGAATTCCCGTAACTGCCATGTTCTTCTCACCTCATCATGCGACGCTTGTCTCGTCGCACTGCCGGAACTTGTTCCGTGGGCTTTCGGCTTTGCGATCCGGCCTCTGGCTCACTGTCACAACGTCCTGTTGTGTTATCCCTATCTACTTCCCCGCCTATCTAAAACGAGCCCAGAGGCCGGGACTTCCAAACCGCGGTCCGATTCAGCCGTCAGTTTCGATCACTGACCACTGATCACTGACCACTATTTCTCAAAGGCCTTGATCTCGACGTCCACGCCGGCCGGGAGATCGAGCTTCATCAGCGCGTCCACCGTCTGCTGCGTCGGCTCGAGAATGTCGATCAGACGCTTGTGCGTACGAATCTCGAAAGCCTCGCGCGACTTCTTGTCCACGTGCGGCGAACGCAGCACGCAGTACTTGTTCTTGATCGTCGGCAAAGGAATCGGTCCGGCAACCTGGGCGCCCGTGCGCTTGGCCGTATCCACGATCTCGCCGGTAGAGGTGTCGAGCACACGATAGTCGTATGCCTTCAACCGGATGCGAATTCTCTGTCCTACCATGGCTCTTCTTTCCAAGTGATCAGTGAGAGCTGATCAGATTTCGCTGCCGCACCGAACTTTTCGCCCGAAGGGCGGTCCGCCCGGCGCGGCCAGCGCCTACTTGATGATTTCCGCAACCGTGCCGGCGCCCACCGTGCGTCCGCCTTCGCGGATAGCAAAGCGCAGACCCTTTTCCAGAGCCACAGGCGTGATCAGCTCGATCGTCAATTCCACGTTGTCGCCCGGCATCACCATCTCTGTGCCTTCCGGCAACTCCGCAACTCCCGTCACGTCGGTCGTACGGAAGTAGAACTGCGGACGGTAGCCCTTGAAGAACGGAGTATGACGGCCGCCCTCTTCCTTCGACAGAACGTACACCGTGCCCTTGAAGTTGGTGTGCGGCGTGATCGATCCGGTCTTGGCCAGAACCATCCCGCGCTCCACGTCTTCCTTGGGAATGCCGCGCAGCAGCAAGCCGGCGTTGTCCCCAGCCAGACCTTCGTCCAGCTGCTTCTTGAACATTTCCACGCCCGTCACAACCGTCTTGCGCGTCTCGCGGAAGCCCACGATCTCGACTTCCTCGCCCACCTTCACCTTGCCGCGCTCGATACGGCCCGTCACCACGGTGCCGCGGCCCGAGATCGAGAAGATGTCTTCAATCGGCATCAGGAACGGCAGATCCACCGCGCGGTTGGGCTGCGGAACATACTGGTCCACCGACTCCATCAGCTCGTCGATCTTCTGTTCCCACTGCGCTTCGCCGTTCAGCGCGCCCAGAGCAGAGCCGCGGATCACCGGAACGTCATCGCCCGGGAACTGGTACTTCGACAGAAGCTCGCGCACTTCCATCTCCACCAGGTCAATCAGTTCCGTGTCTTCCACCGCATCGCACTTGTTCAGGAACACCACCATCGAAGGCACGCCCACCTGGCGGGCCAGGAGCACGTGCTCCTTGGTCTGCGGCATCGGACCATCGGTCGCTGCCACAACGAGAATGGCGCCGTCCATCTGCGCCGCGCCCGTGATCATGTTCTTGATGTAGTCGGCGTGGCCGGGGCAGTCCACGTGCGCGTAGTGGCGGTTCTTGGTCTCGTACTCCACGTGCGCCGTCGCGATCGTGATACCGCGCTCGCGCTCCTCAGGTGCGTTGTCGATCGAGTCGAACGAACGGAATGCGATCTTCGGGTTGTGCTTCGACAATACCTTCGTGATCGCCGCCGTCAACGTCGTCTTGCCGTGATCGATGTGTCCAATCGTGCCCACGTTCACGTGAGGCTTCGAACGATCAAATTTTTCCTTCGCCATAAAAGTCCTGAATCCCTTTCGTAGCTCTTGCTTCCCGTTTTCCGCATGGGGCGCCGGCTATCCGGCTCCAGCCCCAAAACCCGGCCCGTAGCCTGTAGCTCGTAGCCCTTAGCTTCTGGCTACCGGCTACTAGCTACCGGCTCATCACTTTCCTTGCGCCCGTCCAATGATCTCATCCGCGATCATGCGCGGCGCTTCTTCGTAGCGAGCGAACTGCATCGAGTACGACGCGCGGCCCTGTGTGCTGGAGCGGATGTCGTTCACGTAACCGAACATCTCCTTCAGCGGCACAATCGCCTTGATCAGCTGCGAACCGCCCGCGTGCTCCATGCCCTCGATGCGGCCGCGGCGCGAATTGATGTCGCCGATGATGGTTCCCATGAACTCCTCGGGCACCGTCACTTCGACCGCCATCACCGGCTCCAGCAGAACCGGGCTGGCCTTCTTCGCCGCATCCTTGAATGCCATTGAGCCGGCAAACTTGAATGCCATTTCGTTCGAGTCGACTTCGTGGTAGCTGCCGTCGTAGAGATGCACCTTGACATCGACCACCGGGAAGCCAGCGAGAATGCCCAGTTCCAGCGCACCCTGCACACCCTGATCGATGGGCTTGATGTATTCCTTCGGAACCACGCCACCCTTGATGTCGTTGACGAACTCGTAACCCTTGCCCGGCTCGTTCGGCTCGATGCGAACCTTCGCGTGGCCGTAGTTGCCCGAACCGCCCGTCTGGCGAATGTACTTGCCTTCACCCTCTGCAGCCTTGCGGATCGTCTCGCGGAAGGCAACCTTGGGCTCGCCCACATTGGCCTCGACCTTGTGCTCGCGCTTCATGCGATCCACAAGAATTTCGAGGTGCAGTTCACCCATACCGCTGATGATTGTCTGGCCCGAATCCTCGTCGGTGCGAACCTTGAAGGTCGGATCCTCATCCGCGAGGCGTGAAAGCGCGATACCCATCTTCTCCTGGTCGGCCTTGGTCTTCGGCTCAATCGCCACCGAGATCACAGGCTCCGGGAAGGTGATGGCGCCGAGCGCAATCGCGTGGTGCGGATCGCTCAGCGTGTCGCCCGTCTTCAGATCCTTCAAGCCCACGCAGGCGCAGATGTCGCCGGCCAGAACCTCGGTGATGTCCTCACGCTTGTTGGCGTGCATCTTCACCAGGCGGCCGATGCGCTCCGTCTTGCCGGTACGCGGGTTGACAATCGTGTCGCCCGTCTTCAGCGTACCCGAGTAGATGCGGATGAACGAGAGCTTGCCGAACGGATCGTTGATCAGCTTGAAGACCAGCGCCGACATTGGCTCACTGTCATCCACCTTGCGGTAGAGCTTCTCGTCCGGATGCGAAGGATTGATGCCTTCCACCGGCGGCTTGTCCAGCGGCGAAGGCAGATAATCCACCACCGCGTCAAGCAGCGTCTGCACGCCCTTGTTCTTGAACGCCGAACCGCAGATCACCGGGAACACCTTCAGGTCGATGACGGCCTGGCGGATGCCTGCCTTGAGCTCTTCCTTGGTCGGCGTCTCGCCTTCCAGAAACTTCTCGAGCAGAACGTCGTCGGTCTCGGCAATCACCTCGATGAGCTGCATGCGGAAGGCTTCTGCCTTCTTCTTCAGATTCTCGGGGATCTCTTCGACCGAGTACTTGGCACCCATGGTCTCGTCGTGCCAGAGGATCGCCTTCATCTCGATCAGGTCGACCACGCCCTTGAAGTTGGCTTCAGCGCCGATGGGAATCTGCAGAGCCACAGGCTTCGCGCCCAGCCGCTTGCGGATCGTGTCCATCACGTGCTCGAAGTCCGCGCCGTTCTTGTCCATCTTGTTGACGAAGCAGATACGCGGAACCTTGTACTTGTCGCCCTGGCGCCACACGGTCTCAGTCTGCGGCTGAACGCCGGAAACAGAGTCGAACACCGCGACTGCGCCGTCGAGAACGCGCAGCGAGCGCTCCACTTCGGCCGTAAAGTCGACGTGCCCCGGCGTGTCGATGATGTTGATGCGGAAGTTGTTCCACATGCACGTCGTCGCAGCCGAAGTAATAGTGATGCCGCGTTCCTGCTCCTGCTCCATGTAGTCCATGGTCGCGGTGCCTTCGTGCACTTCGCCGATGCGGTGCGTAATGCCCGTGTAGAACAGGATGCGCTCTGTCGCTGTCGTCTTTCCGGCGTCGATGTGCGCCATGATACCGATGTTCCGGCAACGATTCAGAGGAATATTGCGAGCCACAGTCTCAAATCCTTGCGGGCGGGGATGCCCGCGGTTAACTTCTTACTTCCTTCGATCCAGCGCCCGGACCACTTTCGATCCGGGCCAATCTCAATGTCTGCTCTACCAGCGGTAGTGCGCGAACGCCCGGTTGGCTTCTGCCATACGGTGCACGTCTTCCTTCTTCTTCATCGCGGCGCCGCGGCCATTGGCGGCATCGAGCAGCTCATTCGTGAGCTTGTCGACCATGCCCTTCTCACCGCGGGCGCGGCCATAGCTGATCAGCCAGCGGATCGCCAGCGAAGTGCGGCGATCGGGATTCACTTCGATCGGCACCTGATAGTTGGCACCGCCCACGCGGCGGGTCTTGACTTCGAGCAGCGGCTTCACGTTCTCCACGGCCTTCTTGAACAGCTTGAGCGCATCGTCTCCGCCGCCCTTCTCCTCCAGGTTCTTCATCGACTGGTAGAAGATGCCCTGCGCGGTCGACTTCTTGCCGCCCCACATCATGGAGTTCACAAACTTGGTCACGAGCGTCGACCCGTAAACCGGATCCGGCGCGACTTCCCGCTTCGAAATGTGCCCTTTTCTCGGCATAGTTCCTCAAAACTCTCTTGCGCACTTAAGCGCGTCTTCTACTGCCCCAGTCCCGGCCCTATACTCCGTCCGGGAACCGAAAAACCACAGTTCACAGTTCTTAATTCCCAGCACTTCACGGCTACGAACTACAAACTGTGAACTACGAACTCAGTTACTTCTTCTTCGCCGGAGTCGCCGCACCGCCCTTGGCGCGCTTGGCTCCGTACTTCGAACGGCTCTGCTTCCGGTTGGCTACGCCCACCGAGTCCAGAGTGCCGCGGACCACGTGATAACGCACGCCCGGCAGATCCTTCACACGGCCGCCGCGGATAAGCACAATCGAGTGCTCCTGCAGATTGTGGCCAATGCCGGGAATATAGGTGGTGACCTCGATGCCGTTGGTCAACCGTACGCGGGCCACCTTACGCAGCGCCGAGTTCGGCTTCTTGGGCGTCTGGGTGTACACGCGGGTGCAAACGCCGCGGCGCTGGGGCGAGGCCTGCAATGCTGGCGACGCCGTCTTGTAGCGGGGGGCCGTACGCCCCTTGCGGACAAGTTGATTAAAAGTAGGCAAACCGAAACTCCTTACCCAGATCCTGCACTTCGTTCAGCCAGTCGCGCGCAGACTCTTCGGGTCGTTCTGGCATCGGATGAGCTCATCAGCCCGCTCCAAACGCACAGAAGCCCGGTTCTGCTTCGCGTCTGTCTTCTTCCCATCTCAGACGAGAACCAGGACGGTGGCTGTACGCCCCTTTAATGCTTGGGGGCCAACTCCGTTTCGCCGGTTCCGGCTCGCATAGCCCTTCAAGGTGAAGAACGCGCGAGCGCCGTAGCGATACTTGCGATCCCAAAGCAGATGAGCAACTTAAGCTCGTCTCGACCCTGCCCCGGATCGGCTTTGCCCCTGCCCTTGCAAGATAAGAGCTGATTTCGGAGCCTGTCTGGCCGGCCTTCTACCCTGCCTGGCCGCAGGACCAACCCGCGCTTCACTTTCCTGCCCGGGTCTCCCGTACGCCTCTCTACGTTAAAGCACACCAAAAGAGACGTTCTTGCGGAACCTTTTGAGAATAACAAGAAACTGAGGTCGGGTCAACGAATTGCTATGTGAGTTCGCTTGTTCACTTAATTAGATCATTTTGCAGGCGGTCGGATTCACCTCGAACGGCGCTCCCAGATCCATCCACCGGTTCTGAACACCGATCAAAACGCCGCGGGTACTTTCGGCCTTGCCGAGCTAAATAAATTGTGGCCGAACCACCCCTCTTTCTGGCACAATCCCGTGCAGCCGCGGCCTTATGAAAAACGGCACCGAAATTTGGCATCCAGATCACCTTGTTCTTCGTTCTCTCCAGGATTTTCATTTCCGACGCTGGCTACCCATCCCCCCACCGGCCAGTGAGATTTCGCGACTTTGGCAGTTCCGCTTTTTTCTTATCGGGCTCTGTCACAAGCCATCGCTTCGGTCCACTTTGATGATGTAAGCGGCAGCGGAAGGTTGCGCGCGCCGCCATGGCTTCCTAATGTCTTCTGCCGCGGCGAACTCTTTTCAGGCCGTGGCTGCAGGTCCGGCGGATGCATTTTCTTCCTGACTGATACCACCCTCCGCCTTTATTCCTTCCGGCATTATCGTTGGGCCCCTCCCTCGAAAACCTGAAACGGAGGTTACCTCCTCATGCTCTCTCGCCCTGTCGCCGCCTCTCGTGCCCGATCCGCGCTTTCGATCACCGCCGCGCTTAGCAAAGCCCGGCCGGCACTCGCTGCCACTTTCTTACTCGCAAGCTCTCTGGCTCTGAGCGCCCAGACTCCTCGCCCTGGATTCCACCAGCCTTTACCAGAGCCCACCCTGCGCATACCCGATCACACTCCGCCCCAGATCGCGAACGGAACGGCGATCTTCGCGGGCCACTACGCTCCTGAAAAGATGCTGCGTCTGGCCGTCGCGCTCAAGCCGCCACACCCTGTCGAGGAAGAGCAGTTCCTGCATGATCTGACGGACAAGAACTCGCCCGAATTCCACCACTTCCTCACCGCCGAGGAGTGGAACGCGCGCTTCTCCCCTTCTGCCGCCGACGAGGAACAGGTGCTCAGTTGGGCCAGAGCCCAGGGGCTCACCATCACGAACCGCTACCCCAATCGACTGCTGGTTGACCTCGAGGCTCCTGCAGGCGTCCTTGAGAAGGTCTTCGGCGTCACTATCAACTCCTACAAGGTGGGCAACGACGTCGCCTACTCCAACGATCGCGATCCGCTTCTGCCGGCGAACCTGCACCCCATCGTGAACGCCGTCCTGGGCATGAACACCATCCAGCGCATGCGCCCGTCGAATCCTAAATGGGACGCAAAGCTCGCTGACTACGTTCCCGGCCCAGCCCATGCCGAGGCTGGCTCCGCGCACGGCAACGGCAAAGCCAAAGCCGCCCCGATGGCAGGCGCACCAGCGTCAAACGCCGGTGGACCCGCCACCAACATGACCAACGGCTACATCGATCCCTCGAACATCTACAGCTCCCAAACCTACAACTACGGCGGGCTTTGGAATCTCGGTCACTGCTGCAATCCTTTCCACGTCGCCGGCCCGGTCGACGGCGGCTCGCCCAAGGAATCCTCCATCGCTATCGCTGCCTGGGGAGACTGGAGCATCAGCGACTACCAGGGCTTCGCCGCCCAGTACGGCCTCGCCTATAACCTCAACGGGTGGTACATCGATGGCCAGCCCGCTGGCGGGCCCAATGGCGAGACCATGCTCGACAGCGAATGGACCACGGCCACCGCAAACAGCTACGGCTCGTGGGCCGACACAGCCCACATTTACGTGTACATGGACGGCACGTGGAGCCAGGCCGGCAACGCCGATATGTTCAACCAGATGCTGAACGACGGCTATGCCCGCGTGTTCACCACCAGCTGGAGTTGCACGGAGAGCACCGGCTGCTCCACGACCGCAACCAATGCCTGGCACACGATCTTCAACTCGATGGTGGGCCAGGGCTGGACGCTGTTGACGGCCTCCGGAGACCGCGGCTCGACGGACGACTGCTACTTCAACAACCCGGCTCATACTTCCGTTGCCTACCCCGCATCCGACCCCGACTTCGTCGGTGTGGGCGGCACTTCCCTCACGCTCAATGCCAGCGGCAACTGGGTCAGTGAAACCGGTTGGCAGGGCGGCACCTCCGCCAACTCCTGCTACTACAACAACGGCGGAAGCGGGGGAGGCCAAAGCGTCGTGTTCGGTCGGCCGTCCTACCAGGACTACTACTCCGGTGCGACCGGTCGCCTGGTGCCCGACATCTCCCTGAATGCGTGGGGAGCTACCGAGCAGAACTACTATTTTGGCGGCGGACTCCACCCGACCGGCGGCACCAGCATCGCCTCCCCTGAAATGGCCGGTTTCTTCGCTCAGGAGAACGCCTATCTGCTCTACATTGGTAGTATCTGCGGCGCCTCCTATAACTCGGCCTGCGCCCCCTATGGTCAGCCCAACGCTGCCCTTTACGATGAGGGCCTGAACAACCGTTCGCAGCACAACCCCTTCTACGACATCACCACTGGCTGCAACTCCAATGACCAGACCGCGACCTATAGCCTCACCTCCTATTGCTCGCATTCCAGCTATGACCTGGTAACCGGCTGGGGGACGGCGAACATGATGCAATTGGCGTGGTCACTGAACTGGGAGCTCCTCTCCCACTCGGCCAACGGCGTGCCCTACCTGACCTGGACCGGACCGGCCGTGAACCACTGGTACAACACCAGCCAGACCGTCTCCTGGACCGTCAACGACTACAAGGGAAATGAGGGGCCGAACGGCACCGGGATTGCCGGCTTCTGGCAGTCCTGGGATACCCCTCCCACCGACTCAACCACCAAAGCACATGGCGGCTCCGGAGACCTCTTCTACAGTGGCCCCCAATACCCGAATGCAGTCAACGGCTGCCTCTCCTTCGTGAATGGGGCCAACGGCTGCGCCGGAGGCGTCAGCCAGGGTTGCCATACCGCTTACGCGGTTGGCTGGAACAATGAGGGCTGGACCACCGCTTCCTTCGGACAGTCCTATTCCTACGGGCCCATTTGCTACGACTACACTCCGCCCCAGACCCTGCTTTCCATCTCGAGGCAGCCAACGCTCCCCCGGGCTACGACGCGAAAGTACCTCATTACGCTGAATGCATCCGACCAGTACAGCGGAATCGCCGCCACCTGGATCTACATCAGCGGCGGCGGCTCCCCATCTCTGGGCTGGCAACTATATCGGGGTCCGTTTGAGATAACAGTCACCGGACCCTTCTCCGTGTATTGGGAGAGCCAGGACAACGCTGGCAACTGGGAGTCTCTGAGAAGCGCCTCCATCTAAATAAGAACACCGGCACAAAAGCCTGGGCGCATTCCGCATCCGGAATGCGCCCTGCTTTCTCACTTTGCCATCACATCGCGAGTTCCCGAGGGCCCCTGGTTGCGAGTTCATCTAAGCCTTAGATAATCCCGTGCACCTTCCACGCGCCGTCCTCATAGGCCAGGTCGGCCTGCTTCTTTGAGCTCAGCTTATTGCCCGCATTATGCGCGATGTCCTGCAGCGGCTGGGGAACGCCCGTCAGATTCACGCTTTCCGTGTACTTGACACTCTTGGCTGTCTTGGCGTCGGCCAGGTGTTCATTCTGCGGATCACTGACGTCCTTGGCGCGCATGGTTGTGGCCGTCAAGGTCGTGACCAGGAAGTGATATTCCCCGTCTGCACCCGGCCGCCACTCGATCACATCGCCGCCGCTTTGCAGCTTAAACGCCTTCTTGCCCTCATCAGTCACGGTGTAGTCCGCCCAGCCCTGCTGCTTGGGATAGATCTTTGTCAGCTTCCAATACCCGGCTGTCAGGCCCTGCTGAAGGCCCTTTTTGTCTACAGTGATCGTCACTCCCGCCGGCGGCTGGCTGTCATAGTGCGACTGGATCAGCGACGCCGCGTTGTCCTTCGACAAATCCGGCGCAGACTTGCACCCCGTCATCAGAAGTCCCGCAACTCCAGCGGTAACGACCCCCGAGGCAAACACTCTCAAGATGCTCTTCACGTTGTCTCCTCCCTGAATTCGTTTGCTCTCTTTGCCGACCCCGCCATACCGCACCATTCGTCCGCGGCCTGCCGCATGCACGGCTTTCCCAGCCCGTTCAGGTCTTTCGCTGAGTGGATGGGAATCGACCCAAGATTTTTCTCCTCAATTTCTCCCGATGTCAATGGTTTTGAATGTGACGGACGGCACACCCCTGCACTCGCCTCGAATCGGGGAAAAGGGAAAGGCTCATCTAGGGCACCTTATGCAGACACGCCCCCCACTTCGCGCCAACCTGCCAACTTGCCACGTCCGAAGGACGCCAACCCGCCAAAGAACGAACCCACTTCGGGCCCTACACGCTGCGGAAAAACTTGAGTTGGGGTACGGAAACGTGTCAGGGCTCAACTCTGCGCAGATTGCGGAAAATAGCCGTTCGGAACAGGTCTTGTATCAGGGCATGACTTCAGTCATGCCGCAAGCCGCTCATCCTATTGAGTCTGGGCTTTAGCCCCCGCGGGAGACCGCCTGCAGTCTCTCATTTTCATTGTCTCGGATAACGCAAGGCGCCATGCATGACTGCGGTGCCGTTCCACACCCTCGTCCAGTTTCTCAGCTGACGCCAACTCGGGCACTACACTGAAATCGACTGAAAAGTCCCATCGAGGCAAACATTTGGAAAACGACATCATCTTGCCGCCCGATAGCATGGACGATGAGGACGGCAACTGCAAACGATGCGGTCATCCCTTCAATCCCCACATCATCACCGCCTATGACGGAAACGACTTATCGAAGGGTGGAGAGATGCGATGTCCGGTCGAGAATTGCGCGTGCTTTGCCACAGTTCACTTCGATATGAAAGACGGCCAGGATGAGTGAACACAGGCTACGCGGCACATTCCGAACGAACCCCCCGGATAGGCAAATTTGCCCCCCCAATCGCAAGTTGTCATCCTCTCATCACCCGTGACCGCCATCACTTACACGGCAAGCTCCGGCCTCTATCGTGAGAACGTTGGGATTTGTGTGCCTACCGGTTCAGGAGCTCGAAAAATCATGGGCGTGGCGATTAAACAGACCGTTCAAAAGCCCGGCCGCAAGCCTGATACCAAGCACAAACGGGGAGTAACTAATAAGTCACTGTATTTACTAGAAAATTAGCTACCCCTCCCCCTGTTTTTGCTTCTCCATATATTCGCCAAAATCAGGGTTAACAAAAACAACTTAAATGAGATAAAGAGATACTAAATTCCATAGGCCCAAAACAACTCGTCACAACAACTAATGCCACGTTGTACTAACCAGTAAATACCCCTCGAGGAAGCTACTTCGCCGCCGTAATCCTTCCCACCAGAAAGTCCACAAACCCCTTCGCATCCGACTCGACACAGACATTCGCATTGGGCTGCCCATCAATCGGCTTGGTCATCCCCTTGTCGTCTACCTCGATCCGCAGCGGCTTCGCCGGGCACAGCTCCGGCCTGATCGTGTAGGCCGCAGCCACCGGATCGAACAGCGTCGGAG
The DNA here is from genome assembly GCF_025264625.1 of Occallatibacter riparius. Classification (NCBI taxonomy): domain Bacteria; kingdom Pseudomonadati; phylum Acidobacteriota; class Terriglobia; order Terriglobales; family Acidobacteriaceae; genus Occallatibacter; species Occallatibacter riparius. Next base: position 2,505,015 of record NZ_CP093313.1, on the reverse strand, counting down.
TGGCCGTTTTGGTTAACGTCGCCCACTGGTGATACAGCAGTGTGAGCTGGTCCGTCAGCGGCGACCCGAAGGAAAACAGCCGGTCGCGCTCCGCCTGGTCAAGCGGAATCTGCGTCGAATCCAGCGGCATCATGGTTATCGGTACGCCCGCCCCGAACAGCAGCTTTGCGCCTTCTGGATCGAGCTTGATATTCCACTCGGGCTCCGGCGGCCGTCCGTTTCCATACCCGCGGTACACGCTACCGCCCATCATCACCACGCGCTTCAGCTTTTTGAACGTCGCAGGATCGCGCCGGATCGCCTCGCCCACATTCACCAGCGGCCCGATCGCAATGAGCGTCACCTGCCCGGGATGCGCCTTGACCTGGTCAAGCAGAAACTGCACTCCATCCTTGTGCTTGTGCGCCGGCTCGCGCTCCGCATAAGCCGCCTGCGTGAACACGTTATTGTGCGGCGTCGCCTTGCCGGCCAGCACGGGAATATCCGTCCGCCCGACCGCCTTCAGATAGCGGTCGACAAGCCGGGCCCGCAGTTCGGTATCGCCAAATGCGGTCTCAATGCCCAGCAGCTTGATCTCAGGACTGTGCAGCACGAGCGCCAGCGCAAACGCATCGTCAATATCATCGCCGATATCCGTATCGAGAATCGCAAGCTGCTGCGAGCCCGCCGATGAAGCCGTTTGAGAAGCAGAGGGCCGGACGCCTGCGAGGGAACAGAGCAGCGCACAAACAACGGCAAAGGACTGCACCTTGGTCATGCACAACACTGTAAATGGTGCAGGGGTGCGTAAACATTGGTGTCCGAGGGGTGTCCGGATTATTTTCGGACACCAGTGGATACCGGGCGGCGTCCACTTTCCTAAGGCCGATGCTAGCATGTTTCGGCTGTGCTCACGGTCACTTTTTTAGATGTTTTCGAGTGTTCTAAATCACTACACATCAGTTCATTCCTCACATTCTTTCGGGTTCGCTGCGATGGCGGGCGGCGCGCGGAGCGCGCCGTGCGCCTGGCTTTTGCTTTTGTCGTTGCCCTTTATGGCTTCGCCCGCCGATGGGCGGACACCAGAGCGGCACACCTCCCCTTCGCGTCGGTGGCCGGGGTCCCAGCGGCGGGCGGCGATGCGGGCGGAGGGCCGGGTGCGCGGTGGTTAGCGCACCCGCCGCGGAGCGAAGCGCAGCGGATGCGCGGGGGACGGCGGGGCGCGACGGATGGAGCGCAGGGAGGAAGCGAAGCGGACGACCGACCGCCGAGGGGCCGCGCAGGCCCGGAGGGGAGCGAGCCAGCCGCCCGCAGTGCCCGCCGCGCTCTTTGCGGCGGGATAGAGCGCCGGGCTTCATCGGCGCGAGCGGCGCGTGCGAGCGGGCGAGATTGCCCGCCGCGCTTGCACGGACGACGACGCGCGGCCGTTTGCGCGGCGCCGGACGTGCCGAGGGCGCGGCGCACCGAGTAGAGGTATAGATATCTATGGTCTTTTATGGTTTGCGCGGGGTGTCCAGTGCGGCTGCAACCTCGCGCTGTGTAGCGGGTTCGAGGTCGGCGGCGTCGAAGATGTCGTCTTTCAGCTTTCCGCCTTCCAGCCAGCGGCAATATACTCCTGCTTCGTCGATGCCGAAGATGACCATCATGGGGCCACCTGATTTCAGGCGAACGCAGATTCCGCGATAAAGCTTTAGAGGCATGATGGGGACCCTTTGGTGATGCCTGACGCTCGCTAGTTTGGCTTCTTCACGATATGTATGCTGGTGTCAGCTTTGTTGTCGACGGCCGGGACAAGCTTGTCGACAGGCGCGGTAATGACTTCCGGCTCGGGCAGCACCGACACTGTCCGGGTCTCTTCGTTCACCTCGACCACAACGTACACGCCTCCGCGTGCGTCGAGGTAGACGCGGTCTCCGATCTCGGGTAGAGCTTCCTGCTTGCTCATGGCGGATGATCTCGCGAATTGAGATGCGAGCTCGCCCGGTAAGGTTGCCTTGCGAATCGCGACTAGGCTTTCGCAGCGCAGTAGCATCCAGCGGCTTGGCGGCTTAGTTGGGGAATACCCTAGTTGTGACTCATTCCCCTGCATGGTGAACGTTACTTCGATCCAATTTTGATGGAATGGAAGCCACGCGCGGATTATTCTTAGAGGGTGCAACGACCTCTGCAGGAACACATCGCTCTCCTCGAACAGAAAGTCCAAGCTCTTAGTGCGGTAGCAAACGATATAACGCTCACAGCGGCGGAGCGCTTCCAAGCCAGCGTTGACTTGGATACCGCCGAGAGGGCGCTTGATCACTTTCGAAAAGCCTACGAACTTGAACAGAAGATTGCCGGAATTAAAGAGCGCTACAGCAGGTGACGGCGGTCTAGGGAGGAGTGCGGTTCGTCTCCTGGCTAGCAGAATTGCCGTAACTGTCAAATGTGACGTTCGAGCATCAGGCTTGCCGCGTTGGTGCTGTTGCGTGGTGTGGTGTCGGGGTCTAGATTGATTGCATTCCCAAGGTTTGGGCCCGAGCGTCTCGCGCCGGTGTTCTGGGGGAGAGCACGACGCGAGACCGCTCACAACGCGAACGAACGCATCAGGGCGCTACCGGCCGGCAGCGCCCTTTTTCATGACGTGTGGCCGCGGCGCTGATTGATGGGTTTGTTCATTGGGGACGGGGGCGCTTCTCTGCCGGAACAGGGCCTCATAATCGCATAAGTCGCAGCGCCACGGATAGAAGCCGAAACGCGGGAGCACGTACTTGCGGAGAAAGCCTATGCGGGGTCTTCGCGTGAAGGACGTCGAGCCACAGCTACGGCACACCATAGGAAGCCTCGCTTGGGCGCGCGCGATGGGGAGGGCTGTTTAAGCATCGTAGCAGGCGCGCAGCAGTTTGGCCGCGCTCTTTTTTACAGCAGGTGGCGGCGGTCTAGGTCGTTGGCCTGCCGGGTTGCAGGGAACCACAGCAGAGGGGAGTTCCGCGACCGCTTAATGCTCACTATGCCGCAAAACGAACAGCGCCAAGGATAGAAGCCCAAGGGCGCGAGCAGGAGTTTGCGCACCATGCCTGTGCAGGGGACACGGCGAAGGAGCCGCGAGCCGCAAACATAGCACTTAGGATTGGCCTGGGCTTGCATCAGGGGAATCTGACAAGAGTATATCCGCTTGTTTAAAGCAGGGCGCGGCGGTCTAGGGCGTCAGCGAGACTCAGGCGCGCGCCGGACACGCGCGCCTGAGCTTCCGGGACACTGCACCGCAAACAGGAGGCAAGGGCGGTGAGAGATAGGTTGTCCCGGTAGGCCAGCAGTAGAGCGGACTGCTGGCGATCTGCGAGGGTGGAGAAGACCTGTTCAAAGCTGAGGACGCGCACCAGCCGTGAATCGTGGGCGCGCTGCTGGCGTGGTGTGTAGCCGCTGGCTTGCAGGTTGACCGTCAGACCGGAGCGCAGCGCGGAGCGCTCAGAGCACCAGCGACGGAGGGCGGCGACGGCGAGCGCTTCAAAGCTGCTCACTGGTGTCCTTCCATTCGGGCTCGGTTTCCCATTGTCGGATGAGGCGCGAGTTGGCGCTTTCAGTGGGCGGCGCGCCGGGGTCGCGCAGCCATGCGGCAGCGGTGGGCGCTGGCGTCGTGTCCTGGGCTTTGGGGCTGGCGTTGTCGAGCGGATGCGGCACGGCAGGAGTGTAGCACATGTTGTGTGTACCATTGGAGCACACACAACATGTTGCGGTTTAGACGGCGGGACAGGCTGCAAGGATTCGGCTGGCGACGGCGCGGGCTTCTTCCCACATTTGGCCGGGATCGTCGTAGGTCCCTATGTCCCACAGGTCGGTTGCGCAGCGGTGCAGGATCGCGGACACCTGCGCGGCGCGCGGCGATTGGCCGCGCACCATTCCGGCGACGGGTTGCGTGTGGTCCGGCGCGGCGGTGATGTACGGCAAATCGGCCGGCGCGTTGGGGTGGGGGGTGGGGGTGGCGCTCATTTCTTCGTTCCTTTCTGCTGGAGGGTGAGGGCAACTTGTGCGGCGTACAGGAGTTGCGAGGCGTCGCGCCCGGTGAACACTTCGAGCGCGACGCCTTGCGCGACGGCGGCAATGTGCGCGCGGATGGCTGGCAGGCCGTCGAGTTTGGGCAGTGCCAGCTTGTAGGCCACCTGAGCCATGCGGAGGGCCTTGGTCGCCGGTAGGCCTTTCTCCTGCGCGATCTGGTAGGCGTTCGACCATTCGGCCTTGCAGTGGTCTAGGGCTTTCTGTGTGCGGCTGGTGCGGTCGCGCGGCGGGGCGCTGGCGGATATGTCCACCAGTCGCCCAGGCGGCGCGTGGAGGATTGCTAGGCTCATGCGGTGTGCTCCTTCTTCACGAGGAATGGGCGCTTGATGGCTTCGAGGGTTTCGCGATGGATTGGACGTAGAGCGTGGTCGAGATACCAGAACGTCGAGTGCAGGTCCTTGTGTCCAAGTAGGGCTTGGACCTCGCGGACGTCGCGCGTGTGTTCGAGCATGGCGACTGCCGTTGTGCGGCGGTGGTCGTGGAGAGTAACGCGCCGAGTGCCGAGCGACTTGCAGAGCTCGGAGAACTGGCGGCGGAGTGCGTTCAGGTTGCCCAGGCGCAGGACGGGGCCGCGCCTGCCTTTGCGCTGGTTGTAGGCAAACCAGAGTTGCCGCACGTAGGACGTGGGGTCGTTCGGGTCGCACTGATCGATCAACTCTTGCACTGCGGCGGTGACCGGGAGGGTTAGGTGCTCGTCACACTTTGTGGTGAACGAGAGTGTTCCGCGCTGGCCGTTGTAGTGCGGCGGGCCGATGTTGATTGCGGTGCCTGAGCGGATGGCGAGGTCTGAGCACAGTAGCACCCAGAGCCGCAGGTGATCGGGCGCCGCGCGGAGGATTGCGGCGCGTTCGTCGTCGTGCACGGTGACATTGCGCGGGCGGGGCCGCGGCCACTTGCGCACCGTTTGATCGAGCTTGGGGGCGCCGTGATGCTCCCACAGCCAACGGAGCATCCAGCGGAGTGCGGTGGCGTAGTGCCAGCGCGTCGAGGTGCTGTAAGGGCGCCCGCGGAAAGTGGCGTCAATCTCCATGACGTGCGCGGCGCTTAGCTTTTGCGGCGAGAGTGCACCAGCTTGAGCGATGAGGGCTTTGGCGATGGCGATGTTGTGGGTGTTGCGGTCCTGCGCTTCGCCGAGGAATGCGGCGCTGAGGATTTCGGCCAACGTGACCCGAGCGCCTGCTTTTTTGGGTGGGCGAGCTCTTTCTGCTCGGCCTCGTATTGGAGCGCGGCGCGTTTGCTGGTGAAAGATTTGCGGAGACGGCTGCCGCTGGCGTCGCGCCAATCGGCATAGAACTTCCCGGACTTCTCAAACATCTGGCTTCCCTCTTTGACCACGAATGGACACCGGGGGAAGGTCAGCGGATCGCGTGGTGATTGGTTGTGTGTTTGATTGGACGCTAAACGCTTTGGGCAGCGTAAGGCAACTGACGGCGCGGGCACTGCTGGACACCAGAGGAAGAGGCGGAAAGCCGCGCAGGACGCGGGCTTTCGCGCGGTGTCCGTGGATCACCGTTTGGTCATGCACAACACTGTAAATGGGAGGCGCACGTGACGTCGCGCATGGAGGATCGCGCAAAGTGGGGCTGGCAGCGGACCGCTGAAACAAGGGTTTAAATCCGAATCTATTGCGCGATCATCACCGGAATTCCATCCACAATCGGATAGCCGCGCCCGCAGCCGACGCAAACCACGCTCTGGCCATCAATCCGCAACTCGCCCTGGCACACCGGGCACGCTAGCAGCATCCGCAATTCCGCGAAGCGCAATTCAAATTCAGATGGAGAGGAATCGGCAGACATGGCGCGTCTGCCTACTGGATGGTCGCGTCTGGGTTGGTCGCTTCGGGATCGGTGTGCGCCCCGTGCCCGCGCGTGGGACGCTGCGCGAACTCGCGCTCGATCTTCTCGTTCGTTCCCGCCTTGGCAAACTCATATGCCACGCGGATCCCGTTGTAGATCGCGTTGTCGTTCGACGACCCGTGGCCGATGATGCACACGCCGCGCACGCCCAGCAGCGGCGCCCCGCCGTACTCGGTGTAATCCAGCCTGCGGCGGAAATCATTGAACGCTTGGCGTGACAATAGCGCGCCCACTTTAGCCGTGACCGTCTTGGTCAGCGACTCGCGCAACGCATCGCGCACAAACCGCCCAATGCCTTCGCTGGTCTTCAGCGCCACGTTGCCTACAAAGCCGTCGCAAACGATCACGTCCGCATTACCGTTAAAGATGTCTCGGCCTTCGACGTTGCCGATGAAGTGAATCGGCAGCGCCTTCAGCAGCGGCAAGGCATCGCGGGTAAGATCATTGCCCTTGCTCTCTTCTTCGCCGATCGACAACAGCCCCACGCGCGGCTTGTGGATCTTCAGCACGCTGCGGGCATACATCTCGCCCATCACCGCGAACTGCTCCAGGTTGTGCGGCTTGCAATCGACGTTCGCCCCCACATCCAGCAGCACGCACGGATTGCCCTTCGAGGTCGGCATCGGTGTCGCAAGGGCAGGTCTGTCCACACCCGGCAGCGCTCCCAGCACCATCTTGGCCGTGGCCATCGCCGCGCCTGTGTTTCCGGCCGTTACGAAACCCGCGCACTTCCGCTCGCGCACCAGCTTCAGCCCCACACGCATGGAGCTGTCCTTCTTGTGGCGGACAGCGTGGGCGGCTTTTTCTTCCATGCCAATGCGCTCGGAGGCGTGAACCACCGAGATCGGCAAATCTTCGTTTTCCAGGTGCTCATCGAGCAGGTCGCGCACCTCCGGCTCCGGCCCAATCAAATGGACCCGTACCGGCAGCGTGCGGCAGGCGAGGATAGCGCCCCGAATTTCAGGCTCCGGGGCCTTGTCACTTCCGTAGGCATCCAGCGCGATATCGATGAGCATGCTCAACCGAGCCCTCGGCTTACTTGGCTTCCTTCACATCCACCACGGCGCGGCCCTTGTACTCGCCGCACTTTGCGCAGGCGCGATGGGGCAGCTTCTTCTCGTGGCAGTTGGGGCACTCGGAAACACCAGTGGCCGTAAGGAAGTCGTGAGCGCGGCGGTTGGCAGTGCGGCGCGCGGAGTGGCGCCGTTTCGGATTCGGCATGATGCAATTCCTTTCGTCCGCCGCGGCCGTCCCAATCCCTCCCTGCCTTTCGGCAAAGGTGCGGGAGATAATGCCCACCGGCGTAACACCCTGATTCTAAGGGTTAATCTCTCAAGACTTGATCCGTCCGCGAAGCTCGCCCAAGGCCTCCCAGCGGGGGTCGGTCTGACCCTCCTCGCAGGAGCACGCCTGGTTGTTGCGATTGCCTCCGCAGCGCGGACAAAGTCCCTTGCAGTCTTCCTTGCACAAGGTGCGGACCGGCAGAGACAAAAGCACCTGCTCCCTCAGCACATCTTCAAGCAACAGACTGTCTTTTTGATAATACCCGATTTCGGTTTCCACTGCCGAGATGGACCGCTCCTGCGGCCCCGAATCCGCTCCCAGCGGACGGAAGATCAGGTCGAAGTCGCCCTGCAGCGCTATATCCACATCCTCCACGCAGCGCGCGCAGGGAACCTGAAAGTCGCCCTGCCAGTGCCCCTTCAGCCGGATGTCGGCAACCACGTCCTTCGGGCCGCGATGCTCGTGCAGTACCTCCGCCCGTCCGTCTGTGGCCAACGAACCGGTCTGGCGGGCCTCTTCTCCGTACTGGATCGCTCCAGGCTTGAACTGGAGGCCGAAATCAATCGGCTCCCTCTCCAGCTCCGCAATCTTGAATTCCATACAGTGAGCCTAAGACCCCGCACCCGGCACGTCAATGCGCCGATCGCGAGCCGTTGCGGCATATGGCAGCACAACGCATACGCACCCAACTAACCGGCTGATTCTGCTTGACTTGATCGCAAGTTTTTGATATAATACTAAAGTGCCGTCGCGCTCTGAAGTCATCTATCTGCGTGCCGCACAAAAGGAGATTCCTGCTCATGACCTTAACCAAATCCCAATCACTCGCCGCCTTCTTCACCACCTTCCAGCACAATTCCGATCACGGTACCCAGGCGGAAACGCTCGCCCAGTTCGCGGAGACCTTCCTTGCCGTTGGACCCGACGGTGCCAAAGCTGTCCCTGCCGCTCTCTTCGGCCCCGCCCTCGCCAAACGCAAGGAACTCTTCGCGAAGCTCGGCAGCCGGGGCAGCCAACTCGTTGGACTCGACGAGACTCACCTCGACTCGCGTTACACCCTGGCCCGCACCCGCTGGCGCATGACCTTCACCCGCCCCAGCCTCCCCGACGAACCTCTCGAAGTCGACTCCACTTTCCTAATCGACACCCACACCCAGCAGATCCTCGTCTACCTCGCCCACCAGGATGTGTTCGCCATTCTTCGCGAGCGTGGGATCATGACAGACTGACGGGCGCAGGGCCTGGCGGCGGCATATTCTGATCTGGATATGCCACCGGAGCCTCTTCAAATCCGAATTGCCACCGCCGCCGACAGCGACCGCCTCATCCCTCTCATCAATGAAGCTTTCTCCGTCGAAACGTTCATGACCGGACCCCGCACCGATCCTGAACGCCTCGCCGCTTCCATGCAGAAAGGCGCAATCCTGCTCGCCGAAGACCACCTCGGGCAGTTAGTCGCGTCCATCTATGTCGAAGTACGCGGGGAACGGGGCTACGCGGGCATGCTCGCGGTCTCGCCTGCCAAACAGCGATTGGGGATCGGCAGCCGCATGATGAAGGCGGCGGAAGACTATCTCCGCACGCACGGCTGCGTGGCGCTCGACATCACGGTTCTGAGCTTGCGCACGGAGTTGCCGCCTGTCTACCGCGCCTACGGCTTTGTCGAAACCGGCGCCGTGCCGTTCGAGTATCCGCACCCGCTGAAGGACGGTCTCGAAACCCACTGCATCGTCATGTCGAAGCCGCTATAGGTGGTAAATTTCTGCTCGGGTCGGAATTCACTCTGGAGAAAGGTCACCGTTCTCCCTTTAGAATCGGTTCGAAGAGTCCGATGGACGCCCCGGCTTCTCCTGCATTGCGAAACACTTTGCATCGGCGCTCATAGCCATTCATCTATCAGCTATCCGGCCCGTAATCCGGGTTCGAGGAGTCGCGCATGGCTACCGTCACTGTCGGTACTCCCGCCGTTCAGCCTTTCCCCGCACGCATCCGCGACGCATGCGAATTCACGCAACTGCTCATCAAGGTGCAGCGCGCCACTCACCGGATCGCCTCTACACTCGATCTCGACACGCTGCTCGGCCGCGTGGTACACGACATTGCCGGAACCGTTGGCAACGTGGAGGTGTGTCTGTGGCTCCGCGAAGAAGAGTCGGGTGACATGGTGCTGCAGGAGGTCTGCGGCTGCACGCACTATCAAAAGGGCCATCACCACCGGCTGGGCCCGATGCAGGGCATGGTCGGTCATTGCGCTTCCATTCGCCGCACGCACTATGCGCCGGATGTATTGCAGGACCCCTACTACATTGCCTGCGAGCCCGAAACGCGCTCCGAAGCGGCAATTCCGCTACTCGTCGCCGGTGAGATTTCCGGCGTTCTCTCGGTCAGCCACCAGGATTTCGACGCATTCTCAGAGGACCAGATCACGGTTCTCGAAGCGCTCGCCGGACATATCGCGATCGCGCTCGAGAACGCCCGAGCCTTCCGTTCCGAACGCGAACAGCGCGCCCGTCTGCAAAAGGAATCAGAAGACGCACGCGCCATTCAGCAAGCGCTCTTCCTAAAGCCCACGCCGGTTGTGCCGGGCTTCGAGTTCGATACGGCATGGTGCCCCGCCGGATCTACCGCCGGTGACTGGTTCGACTTCATCGACTTGGGCAACCAGCGTTACGGCATCGCCCTGGGCGACGTCTCGGGTAAAGGCATGTCCGCCGCGTTGCTCATGTCGGCCACGCGCGCGCTGCTCCGGTCGATCGCTCCCCTGCACGCCTCGCCCGCGCCCACTCTCGCCCAGCTCAACCGCAGCTTGATGGAAGATTTCCCCATCGGAAAATTCGTCACCATGATTTACGGGGTGCTGGATGCCGGCACCCGCATGTTGACGCTGGCCAGCGCCGGCCATCCCCGGCCGATGGTGATCGCCAACGGCGCCTGCTCGTTCCTCGACGTCGAAACTGGACTGCCGCTCGGCCTCGGGACCTCGGCTTACCCGGAGCGCACGATCGCCATGCCTGCCGAGACGCGTTTGCTGCTCTACAGCGACGGAATTACGGAAGCATCGAACGATGCAGACGAGGAGTTCGGACCAGCTCGCCTTCTAGAGCACTTCCAGCTTCCCGATGCCTGCGTCGACGGATTGATCGACGAAGTCCGCCGCTTCGGCCCACTCCGCGAGCGACAGGACGATGCGACAGCCGTGCTGATTCGCAGTCTCTGATCTCTAGTGCATGTCCGGACGCGTGCGGCCCGGACATTTTCCTAGCCGCTGCTGAGGAGTACCTGAATCTGGAGGCATCGTCCGCAGCAGAAACGGCAGTCCACCTCGCATCCCGCTGTCGTTTCTGCCAGTAGATTGCACAAAACCCAAAGCCGAACATGCGAACTGGCATTCCGCGGAAGCGAGGTTCGTTCCATGTCAGGCCGACTCGGATTTAGCCGGAGCGCTGATGCCTCCGGCAAGCAGCTGTCTGCTCCACATTGCACACCCAGCTTGTTCAGGACTTTCGTGGCCGTGGTGTGTTGCTTCGCCATGATTCCGGCAGGGCTTCCGGCTTCTGCGGCAGCGCAACAGGCAGCGCTTGCCCAGGCCGCACCCGCGCAGACAGCGCCGGCAGCCGGTGCAAGCCAGGGCACAAAGATACCTCCCGACCAGCTCGACGCCCTCGTCGCTCCCATCGCGCTCTATCCCGATGGGCTGCTGGCGCAGGTCCTTGCCTCGTCCACTTATCCGTTGGAACTTGTGCAGCTTCAGCAGTGGCTCGACAAGAACAAGACCCTCAAGGACAAGGCGCTTTCGGACGCGGTTGCAAAGCAGCCCTGGGATCCCAGCGTTCAGTCCATGGCCGGCCTGCCTGATCTCGTGAAGCGCCTCACCGACGACATCCAGTGGACCACCGATCTTGGGAACGCCTTCCTCGCGCAGCAGAGCGACGTGATGGACGCTGTGCAGCGCATGCGCAAGAAGGCGCAGGACAAGGGCAACCTCAAGACCACCGAGCAGCAGAAGGTGGAGACCCAGGTCATCGAGAACAAAAGCGTCATCGTTGTCCAGCAGTCGAATCCCGAAGTAATCTACGTGCCTTCGTATAACCCGACAGTTGTGTACGGTCCTCCTGTTTATCCCTATCCGCCTATCTATTACCCCCCGCCGGGCTATTACGCGGCGGGTATCGCGATCTCGTTTGGCATCGGCGTGGCCATGGGCGCGTTCTGGGGCGGCGGCTGGTGCTGCGGCTGCGGCTGGGGACACAACGACGTCAACATCAACGTAAATAACAATTTCAATCGCAACACGAACATCAGCCGCGGAAACCGGCCTTCGCAGCTTCCCAGCGGCGGCGCAGGCCGTCCCGGTGGAGTGGGCGGAGTGGGTGGCGCAGGCGGAGTAGGCGGCGTTGGAGGTGTAGGCGGAGTTGGAGGCGTCGGAGGTGCAGGAGGCGTCGGAGGAGTTGGCGGAGTGGGTGGCGCCGGCGGAGTGGGCGGTGTCGGAGGCGCAGGAGGCGTGGGCGGCCCGGGTGGAGTAGGTGGCGTCGGCGGTGCTGGCCGGCCCGGCGGCGGCGCATCGCAGCTGCCGGCCGGCGGTGGAGGCTCATGGCAGCACAATCCGTCGCATCGCGGCGGAACGCCCTATGGTGATCGCGCCACTGCCAATAAGTTCGGCGGTGTCACTCGCGGCGACTCACTCTCGAACCGCCAGGCGAACGCACGGCAGCAGATCGGCCGCGAAGGCGGTAATCTCCCCAGCAACCGGACCGCGGGCGATCGCGCAGGCGGCTTGGGCGGCAATAATGGCGGGCTCGGAGGCAATCGTGGAGGAAATAGCGGTTTGGGCGGCGGCAACAGAGGCGGCGCCGACAGTATCGGTGGCCGCGATCTCTCGCGCAGCGGCGGCGGCAATCGTGATGCCTTCGGCGGCGGAAACCGCGGCGGCGGCTTCGACGGCGCAAGCGCCCGCAGTTCCTCGAGCCGCGGATCGTCGAGCATGGGATCCCGTGGCGGTGGTGGCGGCATGAGCCGTGGCGGCGGCGGACGGCGCAGGTAAGAACCCGATATCCATCTGGAAGGTGATGGGGCAGAGATATGAGACATACCGATCCAAAGATGAATCGTCTTATGCAGATTGTTCTTCTCGCCGCGGTGGGCTGCGTGTGCGCCAGTTCCCCATCTACTCGGGGACAACAGCCTGCGGCCACGGATAAGCCGGCGGCGAAGGCTCCCGCAGCAAAGCCCTCTGCGACCGTATCAGGACCTGTTGCCGGTCAGAAAACGTTCGCCAACGCGGATGAAGCCGCCGACGCCCTGATTGCAGCGGCGAACGACTTCAACCAGGATGAGATGATCAAGATCTTCGGGCCGAGCGTCGAGAAGCTCATCTTCAGCGGAGAACCTGCGCAGGACCGCGAGCATGCCGCGGCGTTCGCAGCCAAAGCCCAGCAGAAGAAATCCGTCTCGGCGGACCCAAAGAACAAGAATCGGTATTTCCTGGTGATCGGAGACAATGATTGGCCGTTTCCCGTGCCGATCGTAAAGAGTGGTTCCAAGTGGTTCTTTGACACCAAGGCCGGCCAGAAGGAACTCCTTTACCGACGCGTGGGCGAGAATGAACTCGACGCGATCTCGGTCTGCCACGGCTACGTCGATGCGCAGTACGATTACGCCTTCCGCCAGCGGCAGGCCTATGAGCCCAGCCAGTTCGCCCAGCGAATCATCAGCACTCCCGGCAATCAGGACGGGCTTGCCTGGCAGAACGCGGATGGCACCTGGGACGGCCCGGTCGGTGAGAAGGTAGCCAAGGCCATCGAGCAGGGCTATGAGGAAAAGCTGAATCCGTACCACGGCTACTACTTCAAGATCCTCAAGGGCCAGGGGCCAGCGGCCCCACTTGGCAAGTTGAACTACGTGGTGAAGGGCGCGATGATCGGTGGATTTGCCCTCGTTGCCGCTCCGGCCGAGTACCGGGTGACGGGCGTCCGCACCTTCATCGTGAGCCAGGACGGCGTGGTCTACGAAAAGGACCTCGGGCCGACAACGCTGGATCAGTTCAAGTCGATGGATCTGTTCAATCCCGACAAGTCCTGGGACCCGGTGGAAGACGATTACAGCGGCGACCAGGGAGCTACGACGGCCACGGCCGGAACAACGCAGATGTAAACCGTATCCCCGAAAGCACTGGCCACAAGCCGGGCTTCGTGTCACTGTGCCTGGGCAAGAACCTTCTCGCCCGCCGGCGTGTGCAGGTACTTCGCAGCGAAATCAAGAAACGCGGGCCAGTTTGGCGCGGGCGTGTGGCCGAATTGATGCTGCCGCCAAGCCAGATCGCCATTTGCGATCGTCGTGCCGACCGCAGGGAACTCCGCCGTGCCCAGCCCATTCCCGCCCAGCAGCTTGTACACAGGGGTCGCCGCCACCTCCGCCAGAAACATCCCCTTCGGATCAGCCCATGCATCGCCCCCCTGAATCGCGTATCCATCGCCGTCGTTCGATCCGCCTCCGATGAACACCGGACGTGGCGCCGACAGGGCGATCAGTTCATGGTTATCCACGGGAAGATCCGCCGGCGTAAGCGGACCGCCATAGCGAAGGAAGTTGCCGCAGAACCAGTGGTAGAGCGAAGCAGACGCCAGATTCGACATCTGCTCGCCGTAAATGTGCCGATAGAGCTTCGCGCCGCCCTCGCCCGACGAACTCGAGTAGGCGATCGCGAAGCGCGGATCATACGCCATAGTGACCAGCACGGCCTTCCCGAAGCGCGAGTGCCCCACTAGCCCCACTTCCTTCGCATTCACTGCCGCATCGCTCCCGAGATAATCGAGCGCGCGGCTCGCGCCCCACGCCCAGGCGCGCAGCGTGCCCCAGTCATTCAATCCGCGCGGCTGGCCCTTGTTCATCAGCCCGATGATGCCCTGCGTCAGGCCATCGCCGTCATCGGACTGAAAGCTCACCGGATTCAGCACTGCGAATCCCCAACCACGCTTGAGCGCTTCGTACCCATCCACGCCCCAGTGGCCCGGCGTTCCCGGCGGAGGCGGCACAACAAACGGCCGCGCCAGCGCGCGCTCCCAATCTCTCGCAAACGCCATCTCCATCAGCACCGGAACCGGGCCGCCGGAATGCGCGGGCGTGTAAAGGATCAAGTCGATATTGACTGTGATCTGCGGATAGGAGGAGTTATCGACGTGACCCACCAGCCGCTTCGTGATCACGTCGATGCCACGCCAGTTCTCGGGCTTCTCGCTCACTACTTCCCATGTCACCTGCGGCAGATTCTCCGGCGCGCGGCCCAGTATCTCGCGCTCATAGTCGGCCACGATTTCGGGCCGCCGCTGCTTCCACCACCGGTCCGCCGTTGTCACGCTCTGACCGTTCTTCATCTTCAGCGCATCCGGCAGATTGGGATAGACGTTCGCCTTCGCCTCGTCATAGTTCGCAGCATTCGGCGATTTCGGATCAGTCGCCGGCGGCCGGCGCATCTGGTCCTCACGCAATCCAAGCAGCTCCAGCATGCGTGCTCGATCCTGCTCCGCCGTCAGCTTGACCGGCGCTGGCCGCGAGGCAGGAGGCGGAGGACAAGGAGCCTTGCTTTGTGCGAAGAAGGTAAGAGGCATTGCTAGGACAGCAGCGACCGCGGCCCGGAAGGTGAAACGAATATGCGCGCCAGCACACATAAGAAATTCCTCAGAAAGCAAAACTGCTATGCGCGGCAAGAATATCGGTTCGTCAGCTCTATCGCAATCGGCCCGGCGGAACACGCCTCATTCCGGACAGCTGCGCGTTGTGGCTTGTCTGATCTGCTCAAGTCTCCCAACACCGCGCCGATGAGGTTCACTGATCTCACTCCGAAAGGTCCGGTCGAATGTCCCTCGCGCGCAATATCCCGATTTCCCAAAAGTTTTACATCGCATTTGGCACCGTATGCGTGCTGTGTGTGGCTTTGGGTGCTTACACCTTCTTCACGTCGCGAAGCATCGCCGCGATCAGCTCGGACGTAAGCCTCAACTCATTCCCATCGGTAGTTAAGCTCGGCGATATTCGTGCTGCCATGAACTCCCTGCGCAGGCAGGATTTCGATGTCCTGGTCTGCCAAACCCCCGCATGCCTGGAAAAGCACATGCAGGGCCGGCAGGAGGCCATCCAGGAGTACGAGAGCGATCTGCGTAAATACGAAGCCATGATCTCGTACCCGGGCGAGCGCGAGCTCTACCAGAAGTTCGTTGCAGACTTCCAGCGTTACCTCGAACTGAGCAATCGCGGAGCGAATCTCGTCTCTGCCGGCAAGATCGGGGATGCGATGGATGCGCTGACCAGCGATGAGGCAGTCAATCTTTTCGGCAACACTCTGAAGGACCTTGGCGCAGATCTCGACCTGAATGTCCGCGAGGGCACCTCAGGTGCTAACGCGACCATGCGTTCCAGCACCCGCGCCGAATGGGTTTCCGTAGTTGCAACCGCGCTCCTCGTGGGGCTGTGCGTTCTCGTGGGCGCAACATTGACGCGCGTTATCGCGCCGCGCATCGGGCGCGCCACCGCCGCACTGGAGAGGTTGGCGGTGAAAGACCTGACCGCTCATGTGAATGTGACCGGCAGCGATGAGATCGGGCGTCTGGACGAGGCGTTCAACACCAGTGTGGCCGCTTTGCGCGCCATGGTGGAGTCTCTGGGTCGAACTGCCGAAACACTCTCGAGTTCGACCAACCAGATGAGTGCCCGCGCGGTTCAGGCCGCCGGCAACGCCAATACGCAATCCAGCAAGACAAATCAGATCGCGGCCGCGGCCCAGGAAATGACGGTCACGATCGGCGAGATCAGCCATAACGCCGAGCATGCCGCACAGGCCAGCCGCGTGTCTGCTGAGACGGCCGACCAGGGCGGAGCGGTGATGCAGTCGGCCGCTGAAACCATGGAGCGCATCTCCGCCGCGACCAGCTCGGTTTCAGAAAAAATGACGTCGCTAGCCGCCCGATCCGAGGAGATCGGCAAGGTGGTCAACGTCATTCAGGAGATCAGCGAGCAAACCAACCTGCTCGCGCTGAATGCGGCGATCGAAGCGGCGCGCGCGGGCGAGCATGGCCGCGGGTTTGCAGTGGTCGCAGGCGAGGTGCGCAGGCTGGCCGAACGCACCAAGAGCGCGACCGAAGAGATCGCAGCAACCATTCGCAGCATCCAGGAAGAAACGCGCGAAACCCTCACCGTAATGGACGAGAGCCGCACTGCTGTCGAAACTGGCCTGAACGAAACCAACCGCGCGCGCAAGAGCCTCGAAGCAATCATCGAGTCCTCCAAACAGGTGGAGCACCAGATCGAACTCATCGCCACGGCCGCGACAGAGCAGACGGCCGCGTCCGGTGAGATCTCCGAATCCGCCGGCCAGATTTCGCAACTCGCGATGGAGAATACGCAAGGGGCGGAAGAGACTGTGGAGGCGCTCAAGCACCTGGCCTCTCTGGCCGGCGACCTGGATAGCATGATCCGCGAATTCAAGCTGGAGGGCGATCACCAGCAAGGCGGAAAATTCAGCGCCCGCCCGCAGCCGGCCGGAATGAGTGTGCGCTCCGCGCACTCCTGAACCACTCTAAGAAGATTCTCCCCGGCGCTTCGGTGTCTTTCATCTCGAGACACCGGGGCGCCGTTTTTTCTGTGAATCCGCGAACTGCTCGGACAAGTCGTATTTTCGCGGAGGCTCGTGTGGTAGCCTCCGGTTGAAGGGCTTCGTGACTCCCCTCACGGAAACTCCTTCCGGCTCAAGGCATCGAATCGTTCTGGGAGAGAGACTCGCATGAGCGCCGCCAAGTACGACCTGACCGTCATTGGCTCGGGGCCTTCCGGACAGCGCGCCGCAGTGGCCGCCTCCAAGATGAAGAAGCGGGTAGCCGTGGTGGAATCGCGCTCGGTTGTCGGCGGCGTCTGCATCAATACCGGCACAATCCCCTCCAAGACCATGCGCGAGGCCGTGCTTCACCTCTCCGGCTATAACTACCGCTCCGTCTATGGAATGAACTACCGCGTCAAGGAAAAGATCACCATGGCCGACCTGGCATTCCGGGTGCAAGCCGTGATCAAGACCGAGGTGGACGTCACCGAGGCACAGCTCTCGCGTAACGGAATTGACGTGGTACATGGCATCGCCCATTTCATCGACCCGACGCACGTAAAGGTGGAAGGGCCCGCCGGTGACACCACCCTCGAATCGGATCGCATCATCATTGCCGTAGGCACCAGGCCCTCGACATCGCCGAAGGTCCCCATCAACGGCCGCACCATCATCAACAGCGATCAGGTGCTCGATCTTCCCACGCTCCCGCGCTCGCTCATCGTCGTGGGCGGCGGCGTCATCGGCGTGGAATACGCCTGCATGTTCGCCACACTCGGCGTGCGCGTCACCCTGATCGAAAAGCGCGCCAAGCTGCTTGAGTTTGCCGACCAGGAAATCGTCGAAGCACTGAGCTATCACCTGCGCGACGCGCGCGTGACGATGCGCCTGGGCGAAGAGGTAGAAAGCGTCGAGGAGCTGCCCGACGGTGGCGTAGTCGCGAACCTGCAAAGCAAGAAGAAGGTTTCGGGCGATGCGTTGCTCTATGCAGTCGGGCGGCAGGGCGCGGTGGATGATCTGAACCTGGCCGCCACCGGCATCGAAGCCGACGCGCGCGGACGCATCCCGGTCGACGAGCACTATCAGACCAAGGTCGAGCACATCTATGCCGTAGGCGACGTAGTGGGATTCCCGGCGCTGGCATCGGTCTCAATGGAACAGGGTCGCATCGCAGCTCACCGCGCCTTCGACGACGGCGAGACTACATCGAATCCGAGCTTCTATCCCTACGGCATCTACACCATTCCCGAGATCAGCTTCATCGGCAAGACCGAAGAGCAGCTCACTGACGAAGACGTCCCCTACGAAGTAGGCATGGCCTACTATCGCGAAGTGGCGCGCGGACAGATTCGCGGCGACACCACCGGACGCCTCAAGCTGATCTTTCATCGCGACACGCGCAAAGTGCTGGGCGTGCACATCATCGGCGAGGGCGCCAGCGAACTGGTGCACATCGGCCAGGCCGTCATGACCTTCGACGGAACCGTGGACTACTTCGTCGACACGGTATTCAACTATCCCACGCTGGCCGAGTGCTACAAGGTGGCGGCGTTCAATGGGCTGGGCCGGATGCACCGGTACCAGGGGTAAGCGGCAGGGAGGCATTTCCATGACACTCGCCATCGGGTTGGTCATGACCGAGCACATCGTCGCTGGACTGCTCGAGGACCACAAGCTGGTTGGCAACACCATCCGCTACCGCGGCGAAGGCGAGCAGACCGATGAGCTTGCATCGATGCCCAGCGGCGATCTGCTTGAGATTCTTGCCTCGCTCGTAGCCACTCTCGCAGCCGACAGCGGCGAAAAGCTCGACGCGATTGGACTTGCCGTTCCAGGCGTGGTGCGCCACAACATCATTGAAGACAGCCCCAATTTGCAACAGATCAAAGGCCTCCACATGGGCGAAGAGCTGGGTCGCCTGTTGCAATCGCGCGGCATCTCTGCCCCCGTACACATTGCCAACGACGCCGACGCCATCGCCGCCGGTGTCGCCGCTACACGCGGGCACCTCAACCGGCTCACGCGCGTTTGGACCATCGGTAACGGCATTGGCTACGGCCGCTGGCCCTACGTCGAAGGCGTATGGGAAGGCGGTCACATCACCGTGTCGCTCGACCCCAAGGAGCGCTTCTGCGGATGCGGCGGCGTGGGCCACCTCGAAGGCATCATGGGCTATCGCGCCATGCGCCTACGCTTTCTCGACAAGGAACCGGAAGAGGTCTTCGCAGCGGCGCGGCAGGGCGACTCCAAATGCCTGGAGTTCGTCGATCTATGGCATCGTGCGCTGGCCGCCGCAACAGCATCGTTCATCCATCTCGCCGGCCCGGGCAAGTTCTACTTCACCGGGCACAACGTGAAGTTCCTCGAACTCAGTATGCTGCGCGCGCACCTGGAATCGATGGTGAAGATGAGCCCGCTACAGAGCTTCTCGCTCGAAGTGCTGGAAGAAGACGATGAGACGGCCCTGATCGGAGCCGGGGTGAGCGCGTTGCGCGCGCTCACATGGTAGAAGGCCGGCTGGGGATCGCTAGCCTCCAAGCTGCTTCAACCAATTCGCCGCATACGCCCGCGCCGCCTCAGTAGGCTCCTTGCCTGCGCGATACAGCAGCTTCCACTGGTCAGATTTCTGCTCGTACTGCTGATCCGCGAAGCGCATATTGGTGCCGGTTCCCACCAGCTTCGCGTCAAAATTCACGTCGTTGCACAGCGCAATGAACTCGCGCAGGCGCTTCGTGATAAGCACCTTGGGGTCGGCCGGAAACTCCTTCTCGTACCGGGCGAGCTCCTTCTTGTAGTGTTCTTCGTCAGACGTGGCCTGGGCCGAATAGCTGTTCTTCATGATGCCGGCCATCTGCGGGTCCTTCGCCGTCTTCTCGATCGTCTCTTCCATCTGCTTGATCACCGGCTGCATCTGCTTCTGCATATCAGCAGACATCTGGGCAACGTTCTTCTTCATCTCCTCCAGCGACTTGCGCTGGTCGGCCAAAAGCTTGTTGTACTGGTCGTCCGCGCTTCCCTTAGCCTCGGGCGCTGCGGGCTTCGCCGCAATGCGCCGCTTGTCATAATCCGCTTTAAACGCGGCCGACTCGGTATACGCCTTCGCCCACGCCATGGCCTCATTCACGAACGCCACGCGCGCAGCCACCGGAGCAGCCTGATACGCCTTGCGATTGGGGTATGCCGGAATGAATCCGTTCCGCAGCGACTCGACCACCTGCGGCTTGAGCTCATTCAGGTTGACGCCGAACTTTGAGAGACTCGTCTGTGCGACCGCGATGGCAACCCCAGCGGCTGCGAGAACCAGGCCCCGAGAGAACATCTGCATACGAGACAGCATGAATCCTCCAGAGAATGTAAGAAGCCGGGCCCTTCCCTCAATCCATGTGCGCAACGCAGGGCTTTACGCGCAGCAAAGAACCCCGCGCCCCGCGCACGCAGGAATGAAGGGAAAACACTGATTGGAAAGCGCGTTTATTCTAGCCCGATTGCGGCCATCGGCGACAAGAAATTCTCTGGGGTGCAAGGCCCGGTGTTCAGTCGATACGCAACGCCTTCATCGGATCGAGCCGCGATGCGCGCACCGCGGGCATCCATGTCGCTGCCAGCGCCACCGCGCTCAGCACGATCGGCACAGTGATGAACACAGCCGGATCCCAGCTCTTCACCCCGTAAAGCGAGCTGGCGATCAGGCGCGTCAGCGCAAAGGCTGCTCCCACCCCCAGGACAACGCCTGCAATGGCCAGTCGCATGCCCTGCCACACCACCATGCTGCGAATATTGCCACGGTCCGCGCCCAGCGCCATTCGTATGCCGATCTCCCGCACTCGCTGCGTCACGCTGTAAGCCATCAGGCCGTAGATGCCGATCGCCGCCAGCAGCAGCGCAGAGCCGCCGAAGATCGACAGCAGGAGCATGTTGAAGTCCTGCCTCGCGGTCGATCGCACCACCACCTCATCCATCGTGCGGATGTGCGCCACCGGAAATCCGCCGCTGGCAATGCGCAGTTGCTCGGTCACCGCGGGAACCACCTGGTATGGGTCCGTTTGCGTGCGAATGATCCAGATGAACGGCGCGATCCGCGAATTCAGCAACGTGATACCATCGCCCATCTGCGCCTGCGGAACAATCATCACCGGGCCTGCCGGATCATCCAGGGCGCGATCGTGGACATCGCCCACGATGCCGATAATGGTGCGCGCCGGCTCTTCGAATTCAGGGCCCACTCCTTTGCCGATGATGAGTTGCTGTCCAATCGGGTCCTCGCCGTTCTTCCAGTTTTCCTTGGCGAATGCTTCGCTGATCAACACCACCGGCGGCGCGCCGTTCACATCGTTCACAGTGAAGTCGCGACCGCGCAGGATGGGAATATGGAATGCTCCGAAATACCCAGGCGAGGCACACTTCCACTCAGATCCGCCGGTCGCGGGCCCTTTGAGCGGGCGACCCACGATGATGAACGGCAGTCCGAATCCGCCATCGAGCGGCAGCGTATCGGAGACGCCGACCTCCTCCACGCCCGGAATCGCCTTGATTCGGTCGCGGCTGTCGCGGATGAGTTGCGCCACCCCGCCTGTAGTCGAGTAGCGCTGGCCGGTCAGCGACATCTCCATGGTGATCACGTTGTGCGCATCGAATCCCGGCTTGACCATGCGCAGCGCGATGAATGTGCGAATGAGCAGTGCGGCGCCCACCAGCAGCACCAGGGCCAGACCAACTTCGCTCACGATCAGCATCGACCGCGCCTTGCTCTGCCGCAGACCGAAGCCGCTGCGGCTGCCACCCTCGTTCATTGTCGCCGCCAGGTCAGGACGCGATGCGCCGAATGCAGGAATCAGCCCGAATAAGATACCGGTAAGAATCGACACACCCACGGTGAAGAGCGCAACGCGCCAGTCAATGGACACCCCGGCGCCGTCCTCGCCAATGCGCGGTATCGCTCCGGGCCGCACGGATAACAGCCAGCGCACGCCGATGAAGCCGAGGCCCAGCCCGAGCACTCCGCCCACCAGCGCCAGCAGGATGCTCTCCGTGAGCAGCTGCTGAATCATGCGGATCCGCTTCGCACCCATGGCCGCGCGGATGGCGAATTCTCGCTTGCGCCCTGCGGCGCGAACCATCAGCAGGTTCGCGACATTGGCGCACGCAATCAGCAGAACGAAGCTGACCGCGCCGATGAGCACCAGCAGCGATTTACGCATATCGCCAACGACGGCATCCTTCAGCGGCTTGACGGTAAAGCTGTCGTTGGGATCGGCCTCAGGATAGAGCCGCTTGAATTGCGAGTAACCCAGCTTCATCTGGGCCTGCGCCTGCCCGAGGCTCACGCCCGGCTTCAATCTTGCCGCAGCCTGGAAGTAGTGCGCCTGGTCGGTCGAGTTGGGCGGAAACTGGAACGGAAGCCACAGGTCGGCCGCAGGATCGGACTCGAAGTCGCGGTCGACGACGCCGATGATGGTGTAAGGCTCTCCACTGAGCGGCAGAGTGCGCCCGATAACGTTAGGATCGCCGCCAAACTTGCGCTTCCAGAAGCCGTAGCTGATCACCACAAGATTTCCGCCATGCGGCAGGTCTTCCTGCGGGGTGAAGGTGCGGCCAAGCGTCATGCGCGCACCGAACAGCCGGAAGTACGCCTCCGATACATGCACACCCTTCACCTGCTCGGGGACGTTTCCCGTCAGGTTCATCCCCTTGCTGCCGAAGTCGTACGCGGCCGCGTCCTGCACCACGCCAGTTTGCGCCTGCCACATGTGGAACTTGGTGACCGAAGCTCCCTGGAACTCGCCCCCGTCCCGCGAGGTCGTCCGGAACTGCACGATCCGGTCCGGCTCCGGATACGTGAGCGGCTTGAGCAAAACCGCGTTCACCACGGAGAAGATCGCAGTATCGGCGCCGATGCCCAGCGCAAGCGCAGCTAGAACCGCGATGGTGAAGGCCGGGCTTTTCCAGAACATGCGGACGGATTGGCGGATGTCGGCGAGAAGGGTAGCCAAGGACGCACCTCTTTCAGGGAAGCCGCGCGCACTCATCGAGCAGACTGCCACGCCGGCGGTGTCTTGTGTCCGGGGATACGCAAACAACGAGAAAACCGATCCCGGAAACGGATCGGCTTCTCATTGAGACTCGAACAGACTATAGAGGTGAGCTGCCACTCGCAAGTGCTATCGCTTGCGCAGATAAGTTTCCGAGAACCGGTCATGCCAGCTCAGGTGATCTTCATCGAACACCGACCAGACCAGGCCCAGCGCCACCGGAGCCAGCGAGAGTACCATCGCGCCCAGGCGGCGGCGCAACTGCGCGCGCGTCGGCACTTCATCTTCGAACGTGCTCAGCGCGATCCCCGCATAACGCATGCCGGGGGTCGACACGCCCAATCCCAGGAACAGCGCGTTATAGGCTAACCCTGCAAAAGCCAGGCCCAGCACCGCGAAGACCTCCGCTGAGCGTGGCGAAAGCGGCTGCACACTGGAGGAAAGCATGATCGCCACGGCAAAAAAGCCGGCCAGGATCAGGCCGCCGTCCACTGCCATCGCCATCAGGCGGTAGCCCAGGCTGGCCAGGTGAACTTCCTGCTTTGCCCGCACCGCCTCGGGCTCAGTGCGGCGTTCCACCACCGGGTGGGCATCCAGCTCCATGCCCGACCACTTGGGCCCTGACACCTGCTCAACTGGCCAGTGCGCGGTCTCAGACACTGTCGCCGAGTTCCAACCAGCCGGCGCCCACTCCTGTGCAGGCCAGGGGTCGGCCACTGGCTCAGGTTCAGTCGAGACGGTACCCGGATCGACTTCAAAGATGCTGAGCTGTCGCTCTGTCGCGGCGGCAGTCACGGGTTCCGCAAGGCGCGGGCGCATCTTGCGCGTGGCGATAATCTCGCGTGGGAACGCGATCAGGTTTGCGGTGCCCGCGTCAGACTCTATGGCGATCGGCTCATTGCGCAGCGTCGCGCTCACCTCCGCCGGCGTCCACCAGTCTTCACGGTCAATTTCAAAAGGCTCTGGAGCGGGCGCGTGCCTTGGCTGCAATACGCGCACAGCCGCATCCGACTCCCAGCGAATTCCAAAGCTCCGGCCATCCACGACGTGTTGCGTGATCACCGACTCCGGGGCAGACTCAGCCGTCTGCACAGGCACTGTGGCAAAAGGCTCGGACACAACTTCAGCCACCGCCTCGCTCATCCACACGGGCTCCGGCACAGAGACCATCTCCGGCTCCGCAACCGAGACGGCGATCTCCTCCACCGCTTCAACGCGGGCGCTTGCGATGCTCTCCACCACGGCGGGGCCGCGTTTCTGCTCTGCTGCTGCGGCGTGCATTTCGGCAAGCGCCTCTTCGGCCGCAGCCTGCGCTTCGAGCGCCACCTTCGTCGCGATCTCTGCGGCGCGCACCGCGAGGCGCGCTTCCTCAGCCTGCATCTCTGTATAGCTCGGAGCCTGGGCAAAGCGCGCGGCAACGCGCGACGCGGCCTGCGCAGCCAGGCTGCTGCCAAAGTTGTGCGCCTGCGCGGGCTCTTCGGGAGCGGACGCTCCTTTGCGGTTTTTATGCGCGGCAATGCGGCGAGCGACTTCCTGCTTCCACGCGGCCTCGGGATGGGGCTGTCCGAGTGTGCTCAATTTCATATTCCTTGTTGCGGCTCTGCTTGCTGCGATCCGCTCTGTTGTTCCGCGGCAGCGAGCAGGGCGCCGCGGAGATTGACAATGCGAGAGGCATGGGAAGCGCGGAGGTGAGTACAGGACCTTATGCGGATCGAGCGATCCGAACGGGCGTGCTGAACCGAAATGTCCTGAAGCCAGAGCGTGCGTTGTACGTCCATTGATTGTGCCCGCGGTTTGCTATGCTGGCCTTGGTCTCCGGATGCGTCCTCGCTTTTTCCTATGTATCACGCTCGTAGTGCTCTGTCACACCTTTGTGATGGCGCAGACGTTGACCAATGCGTTACCCCCTGCGCAATCTGGAACAAGCTCTTCAAATCAGCCCTCCAATTCCAGCCTGCCCGACGATCCCGGCCAGGAAGTAATCCCCGTTGCACAGCCCGAGCCAGCGCCGGTAACGGGTGTCCCCGTCAGCTGGAAAGCGGACCGCCAGACCTGGGCCGCAAATACCGCTACGCTCTACGGCGTCACGGAATTTCACTACCGCGACTACGTGATCAGCGCAGACAAGGTCACCTATAACCAGGTCAGCACAGAGCTCGAGGCGGAAGGCCACCTCGAGGTGCGCGGCGGCCCCGACGACGTAGTGCTCACCGCATCGCGCGGCACCATGCGCCTCAACGATCACACCGCGCGCTTCTACGACGTCACAGGCACCATGGGCGTGCGCGGCTCCGGCCGCAACGTCGTCTACTCCACCGCCAATCCCTTCATCATCTCGGCGCGCGTGCTCATCCAGGCCGGCGAGCGCGACTACCGCGTCGTCGACGGCACCATGACCAACTGCCGCCTGCCGAACCCCGACTGGCAGCTGCTCGCCAAAACCATCAATGTGAAAGAAGGCCAGGCGTCCGCAAAGAACACCTATTTCAAATTCCTCGGCGTGCCGCTGTTTTATCTGCCTTACATGAAGCACCCGACCGAGGAGACCGGCCGCCAGAGCGGATTCCTGATCCCTGTGTTCAGCGTAGGCTCATCCATTCGCGGCTTCACGCTCGGCGAGCAGTACTACCTCGTACTCAACCGCAGCATGGACATGGTGGTCGGCACCGAGTACTACAGCCGCCGCGGATGGGCGCCGAACGGCGATTTCCGCTACAAAGGCCCAGGACTCGATCACCTCACCGTCCGTTGGAATGCGCTGTTCGATCGCGGCTTCTACTACCAGCCCAAGCCCGATGCGCCTCCTGTTCACGTCAATCAGGGCGGTGCCGACATCAATGCGCTTGTGCGGAAAGATTTCTCGCCGGAGACCCGCATCGCCGGCAACGTGGAGTACCTTTCCAACTACACCTACCGCCTGGTCTTCAACGACAGCTACTGGCAGGCCATCAACTCACAGGTCAAGAGCGACTTGGCCTGGACCCGCGCGCATAACGGCTACGTGCCCTCGGTCGAGACAGCACGCCTGCAAACATTCGTCAGCCCCAATGCAGGCAACGGGACGGCACCGCCCAGCGACGCGGATTCGCAGTTCAACGAGGTCCGCATCCTGCACCTGCCCAGTGTGCGCTTCGATGTTCTCGATCGCCCGCTCGAATCTCCGACCTCGCCGCTCTACTGGGGGCTGGGATCGTCAATCGCCCACATGAGCCGGTCCGAGCCGAACTTCCACGCTCATAACGACGGGCGCCTCGACTTCTATCCGCATCTCTCCTTACCCATTGTCGGCGCCGGTTGGAGCATTGTTCCCCAGGTCGCGTTGCGCGGCACCTGGTACACCACCAGCCAGGTTCCTGACCTGGTCGGAACGCACTCCGGCGTTCCTGCGGTCAGGCACGAACCTCTCCACCGTCTCTATGGCGAGGCCGCGCTCGATCTTCGTCCGCCGGCGCTCGAACGTGACTTCGCCATCGGCAAATCGGGCAAGGTGCTGCGGCACGTCATTGAACCTGAGCTGACCTATCACTTCGTCGGCGGCATCGGCGAAAAGGCGCGGGACGTGCTCCTGGTCGACACCACGGACATTCCCACTGACACCAACGAGGTCGGCTTCTCGCTCACGCAGCGCTTCTACGTACGCCCGCGCCTCTGTACTGGTGCTGCTAAAGCAGAGAACCCGGGTTGCGATTCCCGCCCTCGCGAATGGGCAAGCTGGCAGATCCTGCAGAGGTACTTCCTGGACCCCACTTTTGGCGGAGCGCTGATTCCCGGCCGCAGAAACGTCTTCTCCTCCACGCTCGACCTGACTGGCGTCGCTTTCCTGACCGAACCACGCAACCTGTCCCCCCTGGTTTCTCGGCTGCGCTTTGAGGCCATTCACAACCTGCGCGTTGAGTGGGACCTGGACTACGACCCCAAGCCTGGCCGCTTCGGCGCTGACAACGTCTTTGCGGGCTACAGCTGGGGCATCACCACCATCGGCGTGGGCCATGCCCTGCTGAACGCCCCCAACGAGCAGGGCAGCAAGGCCTCCCTCTCCCAAAGCCAGCAGCTTGATCCGTTCATCCAGATCGGCCGGCAGAACCGCGTGGGATTCAATCTCGCCATGAACGGCGGCTACGACTTCGTGAACGGGGCCCTTCAGTACGGAGGCATCCAGGCTGTTTACAACTGGGACTGCTGCGGGCTCACTGTCGGCTACCGCCGGTTCGCCCTGGGAACCGTCCGGGATGAGACGCAGTATCTTTACAGCTTCACCCTGGCGAACTTCGGTTCTGTGGGCGATATCCGCCGCTCAAACGCCGTCTTCCGTGACCCTGGCGCCATTCCTGCGTACTAACTTGGAAGGCGGGACCGCGAACCCTTCAGTGAGTGGACCCGAAGGACTCGCGGCGACGAGGGAGGGTGTTGCAGCGCGGGGACGGGACACATTATCCAGCCAATGACCCAGAGGCTGCATAATGCGCTGTGCTCCGGAACGTCTCACCAGATGAGGTTAGGGACGGAACAGCGGTTGGCCGCTCTTTGTACGGGCACTTGACCAAAATCGTCGTTCCGCCTCGCCTGCCTCCGCTACTGTCAAATGTCTCAGACTTGGACACCTGCCCCGCGACCGGCCCGCACTTTGCCCGGTGGTATCCTGAGGACACCGTGCGACCTGCTCTGAAACCCGCGCTGTGAAGCGGATTTTGCCGGCGCGGACACTGGACGGCTATCAAGCCGGAGGAAATGAATTTGCTGCGTTTTCGAATCATGGCCGGCCTTCTGGCGCTCGGCCTCGCCGCCGGCTGCAAAGCCCAGACTGACAAATCCACCGCCGCCGATCCGGGCCTGACCCGCAAAATCGAGGTGATGGTCCGCTCCCAGTTCAGCATGCCGCCCGACATCGCGCTCGCAATCGGACAGCGTACGCCCAGCGAGTTCCCCGGCTATGACAACCTGCCGGTGACGATCTCGCGCGGCAGCCGCTCGCAGGAGCTTAAGTTTCTGATTTCCAAGGACAACAAGACCCTGGCTCGGCTTGAAACCTACAGTTTGGACAAGAACCCGGCCATGAACATCGACATCAGCGGCCGCCCGGTGCGTGGGAATCCCAACGCCAAGGTCACGGTGATCAATTTCGACGACCTCGAGTGCCCTTACTGCGCGCGCATGCACCAGTCGCTGTTCCCCACTACGCTGAATCGTTACAAAGACAAGGTTCGGTTCGTCTATAAGGATGACCCCCTGACCGAAATCCATCCGTGGGCCATGCATGCGGCAGTGGACGCGAATTGTCTGGCGGATCAGAGCGGCGACGTCTATTGGAAGTACGTCGACTATCTGCACTCGCACGGCCAGGAAGTCAACGGTGAAGGCCAGGATCGCGACGTCAAGAAAAGTTTCGCGGCTCTCGATCGGATTGCCAAAGACGAGGGCACGGTTGACAAGCTCGACATGGACAAGCTGAATGCCTGTATTACCAAGCAGGACGAGAGCAAGGTGAAGCAATCCGCAAGCCTCGCAGAGTCTCTGGGCATTGAAGGCACCCCAGCCCTGTTCATCGAAGGCGAACGCATCAACGGCGCTATGCCCGAAGAGCAACTCTGGATCGTCATCGACCGGGCCCTTCGCGCAGCGGGCGTCGAACCGCCTCCGCCGCAAAAGCAGGAGCCGGCCCCCGCTCCGAAGCCGGCCGGACAATAGGTGGTTCCAGCAGCGGTTTGCTGCTGAGAACAAAGGCGTTTTGCCCTACCCCTGTCCCGGGTAGGCGAGTTATCCTGTAGTGCCGGAAGCTGTTGCGGCTTTCAGGGGAGAGATCAGGTTGCAAGTCGATTGGGTTGTTGGCGCGCGAGCGCGCTGTTCCGTCTTCATTCTGGGCCTTGGTACCTTGCTGATCGTTTCGGGCTGCCACCGCGCCCCCAGCGCGGATGTGGTCGCCACCGTGAACGGCAAGGAGATCATGCGCGCCGACTTGGAGAAGATCTACAAAGCCAACCTCGATCAGTCCCAGCAGGAGCCCTCGACCGAGCAGGCCAACATCGTGCGCCTGAAAACTCTGGATGGAATGATTGACGATGAAATCCTTCAGCAGCGGGCAGCCAAGCTGAACCTTGCCGCTAGTGACGAAGACGTGAACTCCAAGCTAACCGAGATCAAGGCCGGTTTCACGCAGGAAGAGTTTGAGGCGCAGCTCAAGCAGCGCGGTCTGACACTGGACGACGCGAAGCGCCAGATCCGTCGCGGGCTGACGCAGACAAAGCTTATCAACAAAGAGATTGAGTCCAAGATCAATATCACTGACGCCGAGATTGCCGACTACTACAACAGCAATAAGGCCGAGTTCAATTTCATAGAGCCCCAGTATCACATCGCGCAGATCGTCGTCACCGGGAATCCTCCTCAGCAGGGCGCTGGACCGCAGGCCCGACATGCTCCCAATGAGGCGGAAGCAAAAAAGGAGATCCAGTCCATCCGCAACCGTGTCGATAGCGGGGAAGATTTCGGCACGTTGGCTGCTCAGTTCTCCGAAAACGCGAACCTGGCTCCCAATGGCGGCGACATGGGCTTTATTCCCGAGTCGAAGCTTAAAGGCGATCTCGAAGTTTTCAACGCGATCGACGCTCTCAAGCCGAACCAGGTTACGCAACCTTTACCTGTCTACGACCCCAGCGTTCCCGGCCACAAGTTGATCGGATATGCCGTCTACAAATTGCTGAACCGTGAGGTCGCTGGCCAGCGGGATCTGAAGGATCCGCGGGTGCAGCAGTCCATTCGCCAGGAACTGCGCGGGCGCAAGACCCAGCTCCTCCAAACCGCCTACTACGAGAAGCTCCACAACGACGCCAAGGTGGAGAATTACCTCGCCGAGCAGATTCTCAAGCAGGGCGCCCAATAGCCCGTCGGGCGCCTCCTCTCACTACGTCGGTTCTTGCCTCTCCGTCTGCGTGCGCAGACGCACCGCGCGTATCGGCTCTCCAAGCAAGTTCATCAGGGCCACCGCTGCCATGATGACCGCGGCATCGCGCGGCCGCTGCATGGTTCCCAACGCGATCAGCAGGGTTGTGGAAAGCGCCGCAGGCTGGCTCGCCTTCAGAAACAGCGTGCCAAAGACGGTCAACATAGCCGCGATAGCTGCGGCCCCGATACGCGCCGGGAGCAACTCAGCTGTCGATACCGGAGCTACATGCCACGCGCCCGTCACCCACAGGGCGATATACCCGCCAATCACCGCGATCAGATGTCCGACGAGAATGCTGTAAGGACGCGCCGTAGGCCGGTGCGGCGTCTCTACCAGTTCATAGGCGGTTGGGCCCAGGCTGGTGAAGAGCATGGGTTGGTGCGTCAGCCAGCCCGCGAACCCCACCAGCGCCAATAAGGCCGCCTCGCAGACAGGAGCGATCACAAGGTCCTTGCCTTCCATGGCTCCTTCAGATGCGCGCAAGCCGGAACAGTGCTGAGCTGCCCAAACGAAGAACGGCCTCCGCCGAAGCGGAGGCCGTTTGATCTGCAGCCGATAAGCCGGCTTACTTCATGTTGCCGCTGGAATCCATGACGATTCCGCCGGCGTTCTTCTTTTCCTTTGCTTCTTCGTTCGCCTTGCGGGTGCCCATTGCCTTGGCGCTCCACTCCTTGGCCTTGGCCACATCGTCCTTCACTGCATCGGGATTCTCGAAGTCGACATCGGCCTTGCGGCGATAGGTAAGGTTCAGATAAGCCATCGCATCATCGTAGTTGGGACGGTTGGCTACAGCCTGATTGAGATACTGGAGCCCTTCGGAGACCAGGGAATCGTTCGCCTGCTTGACTTGCTCCAGAACCTTCTTGGGAGCCTTCACATTGCCTTCGCCGTCGTCATTGATGCCGGCCGGAACCAGGATCTTGAGAGCGTTTTCATGCGCCTTGGTCCAATTGATGACGCCGATGGTATAGGCCGCTTCGGGATCCTTGGGATCCACAGCCAGAACCTTCTTCTGCCATTCCTTGGCTTCGTCGAGCTTCTTGACGCTGAAGTAAATGGACGCGATGTTCTTGAGGCTGTTGACGTCGTTCGGATCCTTCGCCAGCACTTCCTGGAAAATGCTGATGGCCTGCTGCGCCGTCTTCAAATTGTCGGGGGTGTCGAGCCCGGGGACCACGTTCTGCGCCAGGGCCGTAGCAAGGTAGCTCTTCGCCATGGGAAGACTGGGGTCGAGTTCCGTCGCCTTCTGGAAATGGCCGATTGCCTCTTCATAGCGAGCAGCCTTGTAGGACTCCACGCCTTTGTTCAGCTGGTCGCGAGCGGCAAGGCGGTCGCACCCGCTCATGGAAAGCACCATGCCCCCCAAGGCAACCGCGAGAGCGATAAGTCGTGCGGGTTGATTCATGTCTCTATCCTTCTCCTTCAGGTCGTGCCTCTACCTTGCGCGCCTGGAACTTGATGACACTGGCCACCGCTTGCTCTGAGCGCGGGGTACCTGCCTCCAGGAACCCCGGGTGGCGGAACTTTCCGAAACCAGGGTGAAAGTGAATTGTACTCCTGTCGTGCCCCGTCCGCGCATGGCGCAGAACACAACGTGGAGCAGATTTTCGAGCTTTCTACAGCCCCTGCGCGAGCCTGGGCGTAATGAACCCGACACGGTCGATGCCTGCTGCATGGCTGATATCCACCGCCTCCGCTATCTGCCGGAAGCTCAGTTGATCGTCAGCCTTGATGAAGAGCACGCGCTGTGCCCGGTTGGCGTAAATGTCTGCCAGGCGAGCCCGCAGATCCTGAAAGGAGACATCCTGCTGGTTGATCCTGAATAGGGCCGCATCCTCGCTGCCCTTCAGGATCTCCAGGACCACAGGATTCCCCGGCGATGGCACGGCCTGCGTGGCCGGCTGCGGAACCGATGCCGCTTCCCCTCTCGGCGCGATGGGAACGATCACCATGAATATGATCAGCAGAACCAACAGAACATCAATCATCGGCGTTACGTTGATTTCCGATTGCATTGACTTGCTGCCCGAATTGCTCATCGTCATGGCGCACACTCCCTTTCTCCCGGTAAGGGGACTGCTGCACACCGCCGTGGCCGGCTACTGGCCGGCCATGATCTTGGGCGTCATGATGCCGATGTGATCCACGCTGGCCGAGTGCGCGACGTCAATAACGTCCGCAATGGCAGCGAAGTTCACGTCGTCGTCACCCTTGACGAACATGACCTTTTCGGCGCGATTCGCGTAGATCTCCGTGAGCTTGGCGAGAAGATCCCGCTTGTTCACGTCGGTCTCGTTGATTTTGTAGGTCAGGTTCTGCCCGCCCTTGCCGAGCACCTGGACAACGATGGTGCGGTCGTTCGGCTGCGTCTGCTGCGGGTTCTTGGGGGGCTGAGGCACAAGCGCATCCAGTCCCTTCGGCGTAACCGGCACGATCACCATAAAGATGATCAGCAGCACAAGCAGAATATCAATCATCGGGGTGACGTTGATGTCGCCCATCGCGCCACCGCCACCACCTCCGGCTGTCATTGCCATGGCTTCAAACTCCTCGATTGCTCAAAAAACTCGTTGACGTCGAGCAGCGTTATTCGCCGCCCGCCGCGTTTCCGGACTCGCGCTTCTGCGTCAGCAGGCCCACTTCTTCCACACCCGCTGTACGGACTGCGTCAATCGCGTCCTCAACTGCGCGGAACTGGGCTCGGGCATCGGCGCGGACAAAGATGGTCTTGCCCGGCTTGTCTGCCAGCTTGTCACGGACCCGGGAACCGAGCTCGGAGACCGCGACCTTGTCCTGGCCCAGAAATACGCCGCCGTCGCGCGTAATTGCGACAACGATCGCGTCTTCCTTGTCGGCATCCGGCATCGCGGTGGGATTGTCCACCTTGGCCATGTCGACCTGGACCTTGTTCTGGAGCATCGGGGTGATGACCATGAAGATGATCAGGAGCACCAGCATCACGTCCACCATCGGGGTGACGTTGATGTTGGAGTTGACCTTCGACCCTTCGTTTCTAACTGCGATTGCCATAATCTGGCTCCGTACTCAAGAATTTTCTTCCGGAGATGTTCCGGCTTACCATTGGCACCAATTTGCCGGGAACCAAACTCGCGGGCGGGAGAGAGTTTGGGCTCTCCCGCCCTGAAGAACGATCCCGCTCAAGCTGAATGCCGCTCGTTTACCGCTTATGGCTCTGCTTGATGAAGTAGTCGATCAGTTCGCTCGAGGAGTTATCCATCTCGACGTCGAAGGCTTCAACGCGGCCAGTGAAGTAGTTGAAGGCCATAACGGCGGGGATGGCGACGAGCAGACCGAAGGCCGTCGTAACCAGGGCTTCCGAGATACCGCCGGCGACTGCGCCGATACCGGAAGTCTTCTGCGTGGCGATCTGCTGGAAGGCGTTCAGAATGCCGACGACCGTGCCGAACAGTCCGACGAACGGAGCGGTCGAGCCGATGGTGGCCAGAACCGAGAGGCCCCTCTTCAGCTTGGCGTGCACGATGGCTTCGGCACGCTCAAGGGCGCGCTGCGAGCTCTCGATGGTCTCTTCGGTGGCCATACCCGAGGAAACACGGAATTCCTGCAGGCCGGCCGTCACAACTTCGGCCAGATGCGACTTCTTGTTGCGGTCGGCGATCTTGATCGCCTCTTCAAGCTTGCTGTCCTTCAGGGCGCCGGCAACCTTGGGAGCGAATTCGCGCGACTGCTTGCGGGCCGCAGAGAAATACAGGTAGCGGTCGATCATCACGGCCAGCGACCAGATCGACTCGATGAACAGGATGATCGCGACCGCGCGGGCCAGCCATCCCATGTGCTGCCACAGACCCATCGGGCTGAAGCTGACTGTGCCGCCTTCTTCCTGGAAAAACGCCAGGCTGGAGCTGACCGTATGCGAAGCAAAATGTGCGAGCTGAGCGAGAATCACTTGAATCGTTCCTCCTAAGGAGTTTGCTTGTGTGCTGCGTCTGAAGTGCAGCCGGTAAAACCGCATTCAGAGTACGTCGAGGTCGAGAGAACCAGCCCGGGATGCAGGGTTTGGGCCTGAAATCCCGATGAGCCCTCAACTTTTCCGGAAATGCTGCTGTGGGGAATGCGGTTCGCAGAGATCCGCATTCAGGTCCAAAACGTACGGCCCTTTTTCCTTAGATGGGCAAAAGGGCCGCGGAGTTCTCATCCACCTAGGCTGAAGATGACGTTTACAGTCGTTTCAACCTCAACCGGCTCGTTATTGAGCAGGTAAGGACGATACCGCCAGGTCTTCACGGCGTCCATAGCAGCCTGCTGCAGCATCGGCGGACCGCTGACTACACGCAGGTTCTCGATGGTGCCGGACTTGGAGATTGTCGCCTGAAGAACCACGGTTCCCGACACGCGGGCGGCCTTGGCGATCGGCGGATAAGTCGGCTGCGTCTTCTGCAGGATCATACCGGCAGCCACACCGGCCGAGATATTGACCTTCTTGGGAGCCTCTGCCTTGACCTTGGGCTGCGTGCTGGTGCCGGCGAACAGGCCGCCAATCACACCACCGGACGCGCCACCCAGGCCTTCCATTCCGGCCACGCCGAAGCTGGAGGGCGGGGCTTCCTTTTCAGCCACGTTCTTGATGTTTTTCGGAATCTTGCTCGGGGCTACGAGCTGATTGTTCATCATCTCCGACTGCACATGCACCACATGCACAGGTGCCGACGGCGGCGGTGGTGGCGGCGGAGGAGGCGGCGGGGGCGGTGCGACCAGGAGCGTCTGCATCATCGCCTTGGGCAGCGCCTCAGGGTAGATCAGCGGGATCAGGATCAGCAGCAGGAGGATCGAACCATTGATACCGAAGGTTACGAGCATCCAGTACTTGCTTTTGCTCTTGATCTTTCCGCCGGATTCAAATGTGGAGTCTTCAAACATGGCCAGCCTCGAATTCGGGTGTTGGTTTCCACTTACTTAGACACCGAGGAGACCGCTAATGTTCCCGGCGCCCAGACTGCCTCGAAAATGCGCCATCCAGCTATACCAGATGCACGCTGACTGATGCAAAAACCTCAGGGAAAGTGGCCCGGAACCGGCTCGGGCGCTAGCTGCGCGCCCGCTTTGCCGCTGGTAGAACTGCTGCTTTGCCGCTGCTCGCTCGCGACTCCTGCCAGGCCACCAGCATAGGTGCGGCAATTGCGATCGAGGAATAAGTTCCGATGAGAATACCAACAACCAGGGCAAATGAGAAACCCCTAAGGACCTGCCCGCCAAAAATATAGAGCGACAGCACCGTAAGGAAGGTCAATCCCGAGGTCAGAACCGTCCGGCTCAGCGTCTGGTTAATGCTTCGGTTAACCACGTCCGGCAGCGACTCGCGCCGGCTCAGCCGCAGATTCTCGCGGATACGGTCGAAAACCACGATCGTATCGTTCATCGAGTAACCGACCAGCGTCAGAATCGCCGCGATCACCGTCAGGCTGATCTCCAAATTAAACAGTGAGAAGAAGCCCACCGTGATCAGAGTGTCGTGAAAACACGCCACAACCGCCGCCACGCCGTAGATAAGCTGGAAGCGGAACCACAGGTACACCAGCATGCCCAGAAGCGAATAAAGCGTCGCCAGGCCGGCCTGCCGCTCGAGCTGATGCCCCACGGTCGGTCCCACCACGTCCACCTTGACGCCCTTCGCGGGGTCAAAGGGGTTGTTGTAGTGCTGCTGCAGCGCTTCCACAATGGCCTGCCGCCCCGCGTCAAGCGAGTTCTCGTTCTTCTGCTCGGGCAGGCTGATCAGAACCTCATTGCGGCTCGCCTCGCCGCCAAAGTACTGGATCTTCGCGTCGCGGATTCCGGCCGCATCTACAGCCTGGCGGATCGCCCCGATGTCCGGATGGTTCTGGAACTGCACCTGCACCTCGGTCCCCCCGCGGAAATCCACGCCCAGCGGAACGGGAGTGCCCTGAGTCGCCCAGCGGTGGCCCATCGAAAGAATGCCGGCCACACTGAAAATGAGGCTGAAGGCAAGGAAATACCACTTCTTGCCAAGCCAGTCGATGTTCACGCCATGAAAGAATTCCACTTGAATCTACCCTCTTGCCGGTTCGGCTCTCTGTTCCCTGTTGCCTGTTCCCTGCCGTTAGATCGACACCATCTCCCCGGCCTTCATCTTGTTCAGGTGCGCATCGAAAATCGTGCGTGACACGAACACAGCCGTGAACAGGTTGGCCAGCAGACCGAACGTCAGCGTCGTCGCAAAGCCCTTCACCGGCCCGGTTCCGAACAGGAACAGGATGGCCGCCGAAACAATCGTCGTCACGTGCGTATCCACAATCGTGATCCAGGCATGCGCGAAGCCCTGGTCCACAGCCGCTGAAGCCGCCTTGCCCGCCCGAATCTCTTCACGGATGCGCTCGAAGATCAGCACGTTCGAGTCAACGCCCATACCAATCGTCAGGATCACGCCCGCAATGCCCGGCAGCGTCAGCGTCGCTCCCACTCCGCCCATGAAGCCGAGCAGGATGAGCAGGTTCAGGATCAGCGCCAAGTCCGCATTGATCCCCGAGCCCTTGTAGTACACCAGCATGAACGCCATCACGCAGATCATGCCGACAATCGCCGCAGTAACGCCTTCTTTGATCGAATCGGCTCCGAGCGATGCACCCACCGTTCGCGTCTCGATCTCGCTCAGTGATGCCGGAAGTGCGCCCGTGCGCAGCAGCTTCGATAGGGCTGTCACTTCGTCTTCGTTGAAGCTTCCTTCAATCTCGCCCTGGTCGTGGATCGGGCTCTTGATGTTCGCCACTTCGCGAACCGTGCCGCCCATCACCACCGCCATGGGATTGCCTACGTTGGCCTTGGTGTACTCGTAAAACTTCTCGCCCGCATCGTTGGTCAGCGTGAACCGCACCATGCGCTGGCCCGTGTCAGGGTTCACTGACGGATCAGCCGAACGGAACTCGCTGCCGGCAACAACCGCCAGTCGCTGCAAAACGTAATACTGATCGCCGCTCTGTCCGCCGATCGTGCCCGACGACGGCAAAATCATGTCTTCCGGAGGCAGCGTTCCACCTACGCTCTGCAGTGCCGCCTGCTCGCTCGGGAACGGGCCGCCCGCCACCGGGTGAATCTCAAGCCGAGCCGTCGACTGGATGATCCCCTTCACGCGGTCCAGATCGGAGATACCCGGCAGCTCGACCAGGATCTGGTTCGCGCCCAGGTTGTACTCCTGAATCACCGGCTCGCTCACGCCCAGCGTGTCCACGCGGTCGCGGATCGTCTCGATGGCTTGCGAAACCGTGCGCCGCTCGAGATCCTGCTGCACGTTCGGCTTCATCGTGAGCGTCCACGTGCCGTTGGCGTTGCTTATGTCGTACTCGTTGCCGTACTTCGTATCAAGCAGTGAACGCACGCTGCTCGAAGCCGTCGGCGCCGTGCCGTCGACCGTGACAACGGTCGGCTTGTTTGGATCGGGCTTGCGGGCGGAATTGAACGCGAGGTTCGCTTTCTTCAGGTCCTGCTGCAGCCGCGTCACCGTATTATCGGTCTCCGCATTCACAGCTTCCTTCACCTGCACCTGCAAAATCAGGTGCGCGCCGCCCTTGAGGTCCAGGCCCAGATGAATGCGATTCGTGAGCGCCTCAACAATGCTCTTGCCGCTCAAGCCCGAGGGGATGCCGAAAATTCCGTAGAGGCAGATCAGAAGTACCGCCGCGATCAGCCCAATTCTGCCTTTTAAATTCTTCTTCATGGTTCCGCTTCTCTTGTTTCAACGAGGTTGAGCGCCAGGGCGCCCCGATCGAAATACAAACCGCAGCAACAGAGCTACGAGCCCGATTCCTGGGTGGTCACCGAGGCAATCGCGCTCTTGGCAATCTCCATCTTGATTCCGTCCGGAGCCACCTTCACGATCACCACGTCGTCCTTAATCGAAAGAATCGTGCCGCGAATGCCGCCGGCCGTCGTGATCCGATCGCCCGACTTGATGCTCCCCAGCATCTCCTGCCACTGTTTCTGCCTCTTTTGCTGCGGCCGGATCATCAGAAAATACATCACGGGGAGAATCAGAAGGATCGGCAGCATCGTGATGAGGCCGCCTCCACCCGCGGGCGCAGCCGCGAACATCGCCAAACTTGTTGCCGCCAACTGTGTTGCCACACTCATCCTTTGCCGCCAGGCTCTCGCTCAGGCTGAAGCACACTCAGGCTCACGCCCGGCGCTTCTCAAAAATTTGTCTCCGGGAAAAACTCTCGCCCGCGCTGCGGGACCGAGACGCGGAAACAAGGGCCAGCCGATGCCGTTTCGCATCCTGCTCTCAACCCCGCTCCGACTGCTTCCTGTTCGACACAGCTTCCCTTGGAGGAAACTCCGCACCCGGTAAAATTGCGGCTTTCACTCACGTTTTGCCGGACGAAATCCCCAAAAGAATGCCTGTGAAGATAAGATACGCAGCGCCTATGGCATGTCAAGAAGCCCAGCCCCGCGCAACCTGCGAAATCAGCGTCCTTTTTGCGTAGAGAAGGCGTCCCCGCAAGACATTGTTAATGGCACTCTCCACCTCACGCCCCGGCAGGGGCGACACGAGAATCGCCCAGGCAAAGTCTGAGCAATGCGAAGACTTGTCCTGGGTTCCTGTCGCCACACCCCGCGCGTCCCGTAGGGCCGCGTCGAATCCAGATACGCCCCAGTTACGCCCCGTTTCTGCGCCGTTTATGCCTTCCGGCGTCTCCTGAATCTGCGCCTGCCAGGCGGCGCAGTCTGGAGCTCTCCATGTCCGTCCCGCTCTCCGCAATCGGCCTTCTTCTCCCCTTCGCCTTCGGCATTGCTTTCCTGCTCTGGTTCCTGTGGCGCCTCGTCCGCGAGTCGCGCCGCTAAAGCATTTCCTGGGTGCTGTTTCCCGAAGCCGATGCTCTCAAGTCTCCGCGACCATCACGGAGCGGGGATCCGGCACGGTAGCAAAGAGGACCGAGGAACTCAGGAAGTGCCCTAATTCTGCTTCGCCGCCGCCTCCGCCTCATCCGGCGAATCCTCCACCAGCACCGCTGACCCCGGCACAATCTCGAAGCTCACCCCGTCCTTCCCCGCCGGATGAAACGTCACCCGCAGTGGATCCCTCTGCCACTCCGGCTCCGCGCACACCGGCCCATTCGCGGCCTCGAACGCCGCAAGCTTCTTGCTGAGCACCGGCTTCCGCGCCGCCAGTTGCGCCACCACGGCATACAAGCTCTTCCCGCTTGCCGTCACGCCGCAGTACGCGCCGTAGTCGCGGAACCAGCTCACGTGGCTCACCCCCGGATCGTAGTCCGGCAGCTTCAGCGCGGTCACATGGCCCGTCGTGCGATCCACCAGCAGCCACGGCCCCCGCTGCCACACCCAGGCCTTTTGCGTCGTCGGCTTCTCCCCTGGCAGCTCATCATTCAGCCGGATGACCCTTCGCACCACGAAGCTGCGCGCCGTCACATCGTGCGACTCTCCGGTAGTCCACTCCTTTACGTCACCATCCACGACAAGCGGACGCACCTTGAGCGAATCCTCGCCGGCCATCGCTCCCGCCGGATCGCCCGCCTTCGAGTACGGCACCTTCTTCACCGCGCCCAGGCCAACCACGTGCACCTTCTTCGGCGCAGCCGCAGCAAATGGAATTGTCAGGAACAGCGCACCGAACGCGCCAAAAAGGAGGCACACAATGGGGACTCTGCGCATCGCGAGTCACATCCTATCTCGACCTCACTTTGGGGGAACGAACCACTCAGCACTAGCCACGACTCACCTGACCACTTGATCACCTGACCACATGATCACCTGCCTACAACCCCGCCGCCTCAACTGCCCGCGCCACGCGGAACGCCATTCCTTCCTGCAAATGGCTAGACAGCACCTGCATGCCCACAGGCAGTCCCGCCGCAGTCGCGCCACACGGAACCGAAACTCCGCATATCCCCGCCAAACTTGCCGTCACCGTGTAGATATCCGCCAGGTACATCGACAGCGGATCGCCCGTCTTCTCGCCCAGCTTGAACGCCGGCATAGGCGACGTCGGCGTCACAATCGCATCCACCTCGGCAAACGCCCTCAGAAACTCCTCGGCCAGCAACCTGCGCACCTGTTGCGCCTTGCCGTAGTACGCGTCGTAGTAGCCCGCCGACAGCGCATAGGTCCCCAGCAGAATCCGCCGCTTCACCTCGGCGCCAAATCCCTCATCACGCGAGCTCCGGTACATCGCGCTCAGCGTCTCCGCCGTCTTCGACCGATGCCCATAGCGCACGCCATCAAACCGCGCCAGGTTCGCGCTCGCCTCCGCCGTCGCCACCAGGTAGTAAGTCGGAATCGCGTACTTGGTATGCGGCAGCGAGATCGGCTTGATCGTGCATCCG
Source organism: Occallatibacter riparius (assembly GCF_025264625.1). Classification (NCBI taxonomy): domain Bacteria; kingdom Pseudomonadati; phylum Acidobacteriota; class Terriglobia; order Terriglobales; family Acidobacteriaceae; genus Occallatibacter; species Occallatibacter riparius. The sequence continues at coordinate 2,464,978 of NZ_CP093313.1, read as the reverse complement.
GCCGCGCGCAGCGCATCAATCCCCTTCTCGATCTGCGCCCGAACCTCCGGGTCCAGCCCTTCGGCAAAATACTCCGCCGGCACGCCTATCCTCAATCCCTCTGTGCCCTTGTCGCTCTCCGCCGCATAATCCGGAACCGGCTGCGGCGAGCTCGTCGCATCCATCTCGTCCTGCCCTGCAATCACGCCCAGCAGCGTTGCCGCATCACGTACATTCCCCGCAAACGGCCCAATGCGGTCCAGCGACGAAGCAAACGCAATCAGCCCGTAGCGCGACACCCGTCCCCACGTGGGCAGCACGCCCACCACGCCGCAAAAACTCGCCGGCTGCCGGATCGAACCGCCCGTGTCGGTCCCCAGCGTGGCCACAGCCATGTTCGCCGCCACCGCCGCCGCCGATCCGCCGCTCGACCCGCCCGGCACGCGCTCCGGATCCACCGGATTCCGCACCGGCCCATACGCCGAGTTCTCATTCGACGAGCCCATCGCGAACTCATCGCAATTAATCTTCCCCAGCAGAACCGCGCCGGCCTGCTCCAGCCTCGCCACCGCCGTGCAGTCGTAAGGCGGCTCATATCCCTCAAGAATCTTCGACCCCGCGGTCGCCGGAACGCCGCGCATCGTCAGCACATCCTTGATGCCCACCGGCACGCCCGCCAGCGCCGGCAGCGGATCGCCCTTCGCCGCCATCGCATCCACGCGCGCCGCCTGCTCCATGGCGCGTTCCTTCGACAGGCTGAGATACACGTTGAGCTGCGGATTCACCGCCGCAATACGGTCGTAATAAGTGGCAGCCATATCGGCGGCCTTTGTCGCACCCGACTCAATCCCGGCCCGCAACTCCGCCAGCGTCTTCGGCTTCTCCACAAATGTTTCAGCAGTCTTCATCAGGCGACTATTCCCTACTCCCTATTCCCTACTGCCTGCCTTATCTCTCAATCACCTTCGGCACCTTGAAAAATGCGCCATCGGTCTCCGGAGCCTGTTTCATCACCTCGCTGCGATCGAGCGACGGCCGCAGCTCATCCGTTCGCAGCGCACCCAGTCCGCCAGCGCCCTCCAGCTCCGTCACCTGCGCCAGCGGAACCACACCCGCCGTGTCGAGCTCATTGAGTTCAGCCACGTAGTCCAGAATCGCGTTCAGATCCCGAACCATGCCCGGCTTCTCCTCCGCCGCGAGTTCGAGATGCGCCAATTCCGCAACCCGCTCCACCTCTTCCACCGTGACTCTGGCGCTCATTCTGCGTCCGCTCCACTCGAAATTCTGAAGTGATCTCCGAACCTAAAGTATATCCGCAGCCCGCCTGTCCCTCGTGTCCCCCTTGTCCCTCGTGTCCCTGCTTTTCCGTTCCCTGTTCACTGCCTCTAATCCACCACCAGCGTCAGGTTCAACGTGTGCTGCACACCGTTCGACGTAATCCCCACCGACACAACATAGCTTCCCGGCGCAACGCTATGCGTAGTCGGCGGCGGTGGCGTGCCGCCTCCACCTCCACCCGACCCAGCACACCCCGCAATCGCCCCCACGCACACCATCAGCACAAGGGCCAGCCACGCCCCACGCCGCCTCCGCCACCCCAGCGGAACCAGCAGCAGGCCCACGCCAAACGAAACCGGCAGCGCCGCACTACGCCAGTCCCGCCGCTCCAACGCAGCCGAGCTCTGCGACGTTGTAATCTGCACCGTCTCGCTACCAGTCGAGCCCGCCATCACCGACAGGTTCGATGGATTAAACACGCACGCCGCATAATCCGGCAGCCCGCTGCACTGGAACGCAAACGTGCTCGTCTGGCCTCCGTTCGGCGTCAGCGTCAGCGTGTACGTCGCAGTCTGCCCGCTCGCCACCGTCTGGCTCGTCGAACCCGTTGCAGCCGAGCTGAAGTCGAATCCCACCCCCGATAGCTGCACGGTTGCGGGCGCGTCCAACCCGCTTGAGGCGATCGACAGCTCACCCGTCACGGCTCCTGGCGCCGCTGGCGAGAACACCACGTTCACCGCGCAATTCGCGCCCGCAGCCAGAGATGGGCTGCACGTCGTGCTCGCTACCGTGAAGCCTGCCGATGTCGTCAGCACAAAGTTGTCCAACGCTCCCGCGCCGATGTTGGTCAGCCTCACCGCAACCGGGCTGCTGCTCGTGCCCACCCCTGTCGTCGGAAACGCCACCTGCGCGGGCTGCATCTGAACAGCGCCATTCAGTCCCCCGATTCCGCTCAGCGCCACAGTTGCAGGAATGACCACCGAGGTTGATGTAATCGTCAGCGCGCCCGCCAGGCTGCCCTTCTGCGCCGGCGTGAACACCACACCTGTCGTGCAGCTCGCGCCGCTGGCCAGCGTAGTACCGCATGTGTTCTGCGTAAGACTGAACGGCCCCGTCGTCGCCAGGTTCAACCCCTCGGCCGCATCGTGCGCGTCGTTTGTAATCGTCACACTCTGCGCGGCGCTTGCCTGGCTCAACGCCGTCGCTGCAAACATCAACTGCGACGGCGATGCCTTCAGCCCCCCATCCGCTTGCCCATTGCCACTGAGCGGAACCTTCACGGGATTCACCTGCGCGCTCGATGAAGTCACCGTGAGCGTCGCACTCATCGTGCCCGTCGCCGTCGGCGTAAACGTCAGCTGGACCGTGCAGCTCTTGCCTTCGCCCAGCGTTGCTCCGCATGTCGTCGCGCCCGTCGCGAAGTTCGACGCCGACGTTCCCGAAATCTGGAACCCCACATCGCTCATCGGTGCGCCACCCGTGTTCGACACCGTCAGGGTCAGCGGTGCGCTCGTCGTGTTCACTAGCTGATTGCTGAACGTCAGGCTAGTCGGGCTCACCGCAATCGCCGGCGGAAGCAGCCCCGTTCCCGCAAGCGACACAGTCTGCGTCTTGAGTATGTCTCCCACGCTCAGCGTGCCGGTCTCCTTGCCTGCTGCCGTCGGAAGATACACCACGTTGATGGCGCACGAAGCATGCGCCGCCAGTTGCGTCGTACAGTTGTTGTTCTGCTGGAACGCCCCAGTCACTGAAACCGCAATACTGGTCAGCGGATTCCCTCCGCTGTTCGTAATCGTCACCGTCTGCGCGGCCGACGTCACGCCGATCACAGTCGCCGGAAACGTCAGCGACGACGCACTCAACGTATCCGTTGGCGGCGCGGTCCCGTTTCCTGAAAGCTTCACCGTCTGCGTTCCAGCCCCGTCCACCATCGTGAGCACGCCCGTGGCCGCCCCCGGCGATGCCGGCGCGAACTTCACCGTCATCTGGCAATCGGTGTTCGGCGCCAGCGACTCCGTGCCGCACCCATTGCTCCCCAGCACAAACGGCCCCGTCACCGTCACGCTCTTGATCGAGACCGAGGCCCCGCCCGCGTTCTCCGCCGTAACCTGCCGGGCTTCAGAAGTCGTTCCACTCTCCACGTCGCCAAAATCAATCGATGTCGGCTGCAGGCTCACCTGCGGCGGCGTCACGCCCGTGCCGGTCAGGTCGATCGCGATATTGCCGCCGCTGATGTTTCCCTGAACCGTGACCTTGCCCGTGCGGCTCCCCAGCCGCGTGGGCGAGAACGTCACCTGGATCGTGCACGACGCCTCGTAATCGACACTCTGCTGTGCGCAGTTATCGGTCTCCGCAAAATCTCCCGTCGTGCTGATCAGCGTCGGCACCAGCGCAATCGCGCTTGTATTCGTCAACGTAATCGTCTGCGCATCGCTCGTCGTTCCCTGCCCCTGGTCGGCGAACGTGAGCGACGTCGGCGAAACCGTCGCCGTGGTCATCTGCTGCCCGGCCGTCAGCAGCGGAATCTGCCAAGCGCCCCGCCCATACGTCCCCGCCACCAGTACATTGGGGCTGGCCGTCGTGGGCGACGCACTCAGCACCGTCACCGGCGCCTCCGGCAACCCAGCTCCCAGCGGGAACCAGCAGCTAACAAACAAATCGCCGCAAGTGGTCACCGTCCGCGTCGCATACACACCGCGATCCGTCGCGACATACACCGTGTTCGCGTCCACCGGATCCACAATCAGTCCGTTCACCGGCGCAAAGAGCAAATTCGACGTCACGTCCTTCCAGTGCGCCCCGCCGTCCACACTCCTGTACACCAGCTTCACCGGCTGCGGCCGATTCGGAATTCCTGCAATCGTCGCATACAGCGTGTTGCCCGTCGCATCGTGCGCATCGATCACCACGCTCGAAATATCCAGCCCAAAATGGTTGAACGGGAAGTTGTCGTTCGACACCGGGTTCCCGCTAAGGTCGCTCCATCCCGACCACGTGCCGTCTGCGCCCATCGTGGCCTTCAGCAGATGCCCGCCCAAATTCGCGCCGCCGTTCACGGTCCCATACGTCCCGGCGTAAACAATCTCGCCGCCGTCCTTCAGCGCCAGCGCAGCAACCGAGCGAATCAGCGCATTGCCCGCGCAATACGATCCGCTCGCGCCGCCACCCAGCATCGGAGTCACCGCGTTCGCCTGCGTCCACCCCCCGCTCGCCGGGCCGCGCCAGATCCTGCAAGTCGCCACCAGCAGTTGCGCCGCGTCCCCCGCATCCACCACGAACGGCGCCGGCGTCGTCATCGTCAGCCCATCGTTCCCCACGTCCGCGTTTCCCACCACCGCCACGTCGCCAAAAGCCTCCGGCGTACACGGGTCCTTGCTGTCGCAAAGATGAATCGAGACACCCGCCCCGTTGTTCACATACCACTTGTTCGCATCCGTCGGATCCACCGCTACCGGGCCGCCCTCCCCGCCCAGAATCTGCGGCCACTGGTCCGTCGGCCCCGCCGTGCCATTCACGCCGCCCTTCACGCCGGCAGTCCCGTTCACTCCCAGCCCCATCATCAGCGTGTAGGGCGAGTCGCCCACCTGCGATACGCTCTCCACCTCCGCCAGCGATCCAATCGCCCCATTCAAATTCTGAAAATGATCCGCATCGCTCGCTGAGCACACCGAGCCGCTCTCAGCCATTCCGTCTTCCGAGCGCCAGAGTCCGCTGTCGTTCCCGATGAACATCTCCAGCGGATTCGCCGCGTCCCACTCGATCGCATGCTGATACTCGCCCACCTGCGCGCTCATGCATGTGGTGGAGTTGGTCACGTTCCTCCACTTGCATCCCGCCGCCAGGCTGCACTTCCACCAGTCGTTCGCGCCCGTCAGCAGAACGGTGTCTTTGTCAGCCGGAACCGCCGCCAGCGCCAGGTTATAGTCGCCATTCCGGATCGTCCGCGCTCCCTGCAGCGTACTGGTTTCCAGCGCCGACATATTCACCTGCGTCGCAAACTTGATCTCCGCATTGCCGCACGTCTTCCCGCTGGCATTGCAGGAGTCCTGCCAAAGCCCCACGTCCTGGTTGTTCTCGTCCACCGTCCACGCAAAGGTGTCGCCCGTCAGCGGATTCACCGCCAGCGCTCCGCGAAAAATCGGGCACGCCGGTGACCCCGCAAGGCCCGTATTCGCCGGACACAGCGCCGTCGTAAGCCCGCTCCCCGGCTGCGCCGCCATCCGTGTCCACGTCACACCGTCCGGCGACGAATAGTACCCGTGGAATCGCACCGCTGCGATGAACAACCCGCGCTGCGCGTTCCACACCACCGCCGTCGCCGCGTTGCCCTCCGTGCCCGGAAACACATCGGCCGGCCCCTGCACATTCTGCCCGTCCCCATCCGTGATCTCCGCGAAATGCCAGGTCGCCCCCGCGTCCGTCGAGTAGTACAGCCCCGCGCAGCTAAAACCCGCCACACCGGCATTCACCAGCGAGCTCTCATACGACTGCGATACCGCCGCCACCACCACCTGCGCATCCGCCGTACTCCACGCAAACCCGGCAAACCCCTCGCCGAGAAAGAGGTGTTCGCTCGCCGCCTGCCCCGTCGCCTTATCTGTCGTCCCTGGGATCAGCGCCCACGTCTTCCCGCCATCCGCCGACCGAAGCAATCCAGCTCCGTAATACGAGTCCAGCGCATCATTGGGATCGCCCGTACCCGCCAGCACCACACCCGTCCCGCCCGGCTGCACCGTCAACGCCCCAATGCTGATGGAGGCAAACCGCCCCGACGTCATCGCCGGCACCAGGTCCGTCAGCGCCGTGAACCGAACCTTCGTCGCGTCCCCCGTCGCCGCGTTCGTGCTCAGCCACACGCCTCCGCCCGTCGTTCCCGCATAGAGCGTGTTCCCCGTCGTGTCTGAGGGATCCAGCGCCAACGTCGACACCCGCCCCGTCACCAGCCCGAAATACGGCGTGATCACCGCCTTCGGCCCCAGCGGCTCCCACTGCCCCATCCCTGCCGCCGGCGCATCCAGCGCGCTCAGCGAAGAAGAACGCGCCTGGATCCGGCCGCCTGCACCACCACGCGCCGCCATAAACCGCCGCGCCTGCAACACCCGCGGAGGAACCGGCCCCGCCGCCCGCTGCTGCGCCGGCAAAGCGCACACGCCGGCCGCAGCCAGCACCAGCACCAGCCCCCAAAAATATGTTGTGCGATTGGAAAAACGAGCCCGGGAGCTGCTGCCCCCCATCGCCCCAAAGACCTTCAGTTGTCCTGCACCCATGGCCAAATCATCCGGAATCCGGTTCCGGCCCCCAGAGCGCAATATTCCGGCGCGGTGGACGAATAGCCCCAAAAATTAGAGCCTTCTAAGTTTGCGGATTCCCGGAGTGAAAAATCGGCCCATTTTAGGACAAAGAAAACACCGCCTCCTGTGACGGCCAGTACACCTGTGAGCTACCTCACATGCCTCCTCTCCCCAACAGGTTGTCATCCGGCTGTACAATTCGCCTTAATCAAAGGTCCGGATTTGGTTTCGTATGATTTGGCGGCTCTTGTTCTCGTGCGTTTTCGCGGCCGCGTATCTCTTTTGGATATGGCGCGGCCACAAAGCATATAGCCGCATCGGGACCTTGTTATGCCTTGTCGGCTCGATTGGAGTCTGTATCGATCTGGCTTGCGATTTCGTCAGGACTCTCCCGGCTCGCGCACCTTTACGCACCGTCTCCGGGCTTGCAACGAATAGAACCTCAGGCCTGTTTTACCGGTCGCATTCAGATTTCATGCTGATTGAAGCTGGAACCGGCCACCGTATTCTCTTTACCACGGTCATCGATGGCCCATGGCCTGAGCAACCGGTGCGCGCTACCTATGTGGATGACGGCCGGTTTATGCCCAGTGTTGTCCGAATCGAGATCTTGAGCAGCGTGCAATACCCTTCGTACGTTGCGAGCGGCCATGTCGGCTGGACCGGGGTTGCTGAAGCGAAGCGAAGACCCTCAATGTATGTGAGCTTTCTGGGATTCATCTTCATCTTGGCAGGTGCCCTTGCTCCAGCCCACAAGGCGCCTTGTCCAGAACAGCTCGGGGGAGTGGCCACGGAGGGATCCGGCGAGTGATCCCCGGCTCGTCAGTCACCCACCCGCGTTCTGTCGCACGTACGCAGCCGAATCAAACTTCTTCCCCGTCGACGCACCCGACATATACCGCACCGTCCCGAAGATCGGCCGGTCGAACCACGGCCGGTCGTGCTTCCCAACCATCGCCCACGCAATCCCCGCGTACCCATTTGGATCGCGCCCGTCCAGTTCGTATTTGTCGTTCAGCACCACCGCCCAGTCAAACGCCGTCGCCGGGTTCGGCGTCCACTCCAGAATCTTCTTCGCCCAGTACATCCGCATGTAGTTATGCATCCAGCCGTGCCGAACCATCTCCATCTGCGCCGCATTCCACAACTCGTCATAGGTGTGCCCCTGCTCCAGCTTCGCCAGCGAATACCTCCGCGGACGCAGGTCGCCCGCATGCTCCTCCAGCGTCCGCCGCGCCCACGGCTCCGCACATTCCCAACTGTCATAGTGCTCGTTGTGCCGCACAAACAGGACCGACAGCTCCCGCCACCCGATCATCTCGTTCAGATAGCTGTCCGCCGCGCTCTTCCTCGCCTTACCCTGCTCCACCGCCCGCTTCACCTCGAGCGCGATCCGCACCGGCGAAATATTTCCAAAATGCAGATACGGCGACAGCCGGCTCGTCCCCTTCACCTCCGGCTTGTTGCGCGTCTTCTCGTACTCCGCAAGTTCCCCATCCACAAACTGCCGCAGCCGCTTCATCGCTGCATGGGCGCCACCCGTAAAGCTCTCCACCGGCCCCACCGAGCGGTCCAGCTTCGCGAACCCTTCGGTGATGTCTCGCTCCACCGGCCAGCTATCGACCTTCTGTTTCCACGCCGAAGCCGGCCTCAGATTCCCCGGCTCCACCAGGAACCCCGGCAGCTCGCGCTCCAGGTGCGGCCGAAAATGATGCAGCAGAAAATACGTCCGCCCAAACACCTTTGACGGAACCACCACGTCCGCATCCACCGTCCAGTAAGGAATCCGAAGCTTTTTAGCCAGCGCCTGCCGCCACCGCTCTGGCTCGCGCAGTGGATTCTCATCCCCCACCACCATCGCTGCCCGCACTTCCTCCAGAAGCTTCTCCAGCCGATTCCCCGGCGCCCGCCGCAGTACGAACCCCACCCCGCGCTCCGCCGCGTCCGCCGCCGCATCCCGCAGCCCCTGCTGCATGAAGTGGTAGTGCCGCAGATTCGCATGCGGATAATTCGGAATCACCGAGAAGTACACCACCACCGGCAGCCCAAGATGGTTCCCCGCCGCAATCGCCGCATCCAGCGCGGGATTGTCCCAGATCCGCATCGCCCGCTGCATCCAGTAGACGACGCACTCTCCATTCCGCCGCGGCGCACCGCCGCGCCTCACCGTCACCCGCGGCTGCTCTGACAGCCGCGCAATCTCCTCGGGCACTGCCTCATTCCCACGCAATCAGAAACTCTCCGCATCGACACAGGATGCGCCGCATCCCATCGGTATCTCAATCAGGGGAATCAGATGCCGCAAACCTCTTCGAATGGAATTTCCTCCATACCCAGCGCCCACACTGCACCCGAAACCGTAGCCCGCCTCCGCGCCGCCCTCGAAGCCAAAGGCATCACCCTCTTCGCCGTCATCGACCACAGCGGAGAAGCCGCCAAAGCCGGCTTGCCCATGCCCGATACCAAGCTGCTCATCTTCGGCAACCCCGCCGCTGGCACGCCGCTCATGCTCTCCGCGCCCAGCACCGCCCTCGACCTCCCACTCAAAATCCTCGTAGCCGAAAACCAGTCCGGCCGCGTCACCATCTCCTGGAACGACCCCGCTTGGCTCCAAACCCGTCATGCCTTCGATGCCGCCCTCCTCCCCAACATCGCAGCAGTAGAAAAACTAGCCACCGCCGCCGCCTCCTGACCCTCACCACCACTGCGAAATCTCAATAGCTTCGTCATCACCACACTTCGACACCACCACGAATTTGTCATTCTGAGCCGAAGGCGAAGAACCTCCTGAGCGAAGCGAAGGATCTGCAGTTTGCACTTGCTTTTCTTTCTGTCATTCCCGCGAGGGAATCTGCTTTTAACGCCGTTCGCCCCCGCCGGGAGATCCCCGTGCCCCATCCTGTCGACTTTTTTCTGTCGACAGGTTGGGAAAGCGGACGTCGATCCAGCCAGATCTAATTCTCCCCCGCGCACAGCCCCAACCGATTCCGCCTCAGCCTTGCGTTTTCGCCCGTCGCACAATCCCGCAGCGAGGCTGCCACGGCATGAAATCAAATCCTGCTGACCCCACATCGGCGCTGAAGGCGCAGTGGCCGCACCGCAGGTGCCACCCACCGAACAATCCCCCGCCGCTGCGACAATGTCAAAGCAAATCCCGCCCCGCCATGAACGTTCATCGCGGCACGAATGGCGGCGAAGCCGCAGTCAGCCGCACCGCAGGTGCCGCCGAAGGCGCAGTGGCCGCACCGCAGGTGCTATCCTTCACCCCAATGGAGATCCCCGCCGGCCCCTCGCAACCCGTGCAGCTGCGCATCGCCCTCGACCGCGCCGAGATCCAGGCCGACGCCTCCGCCGTGCGCCGCACAGCTCACTTCACCGACGGCTCCATCCGCACCCTCGCCATCCACTGGGACAAGGTCAATCGAATCGTCGCCTTCCGCCGCGACGTCCTCACCGCCCCGGTCGCCTCCGTCGCCATCTCCGACCCCCACAACATCGTCGTCCTCGACGAGCAGATGCACGGCTGGCCCGCCCTGGTCGAAGCCCTCCCCAACCGGATAGCCCTCGCGCCCACCTACCCCGAATGGCTCACCCAGGCCAACTCCCACGACCCGCAGTCCAGCCACTGGACCATCCTCTTTCGCGCGCAGCCCTGAGCCCCTCACAAGCACGGTCCCACCAAATCAAAAGGCCGCCCGCGGCGGCCCTCCTAAACCCTAAGCCCTGTTTTTCTGGCTAATTCTGCACCGGCGGTTCCGACCAAAGCTTTTCCAGCCGAATCGCCTCTGCATTGGCCGGCACACCCCGCGCAAACCGCAGCTCGCCTGTCTTCGCCGAAGTCAGCGTCATCGTCCACTCAATCACGTCGTCGCCATCCTTCTCCGACACGTGCAGGACGCCGTCCTCCATCGCGGCATGCAGCGTGGACGCCGGCCCATTATTCGCCGTCGCATTTGTGAGCTTGCCGTTATCGTCCATCTCGATCGAGACACCCGTAAGCGATCCGCTCAACTCTGTACCCTGCTTTTGGATCGTCAACGTGGCGAACGCCTTTCCCTGGAACATCAGGTGCCAACTCCCAACGTAGTCAGCTTCCGAGTAGCTAGCCTGGGCGTGAGCCAGTCCAGCGCCCGCACCCGCGAGCAATCCCGCCATTACAGCGAGGGCCGCCCCTGCCTTCACCTTCCGCAGCAATTTAGGAACCATGAACATCGTCCCGGCATCCTTCTTCAAAGAAATGATCGGATTACGCACGCCCCAACGCTCGCCTGCTTCCCTCGAGCCCATCACCCTGGCTGACCATTGGACTATCAAACATCAAAAAAGACCACCCCTGACGTCAGACCACCCTTTGCAACTTTGTAACTGTGTAACTTTGTCACTCTGTCCCTTTGTCCCCCCGTCCCCTGCTTTTCTGTTCCCTGTTGCCTGTTCTCCGCCTCTCCCAGGCCACCCCAACCCCGCCCCCGCCATCCAAGGCGGCATCATGGCGCGCGCCTACACGCAATCCTGGTCTCCCCGCTCACTCGATGCTTTCGTTCTATTCGCCGCCCACTCGGCCCAGCAGGCCCGCGACGCCATCCGCGAGCTTGAATCGACCCTGACCCAGACCCGCGACCGTGTTGAGCAGTCTAGACGGAAACTCGCCGCCAGCGACCTCCTCATCGACGACCTGTCCAACCTCATCTGCCAGAGCTCTCCCCAGCAACCTCGCCACCCCTGAACCGGCCCATCGGCCCCACCTCGCGCCCAAAGCAAAAGGCCGCCACGCGGCGGCCTTTCGTCTATTCCCTACTCCCTATTCCCTAGTCCCTGCCTTTTACCACCGTCCCCAAGCCCGCGTGGCATAGTCCGCCAGCGTAAGCGCGATCAGGACGGCGAATGTAAACAGCCCTGAGAACACCGTCAGCTTGGTCAACTTCGAGCTGTACTTCACATGCATGAAGAACAGCACCACGAGCGACGCCTTGAAGCAGGCAATAGCCAGCGCCACCACGGGGTTAAACACGCCCATGTCGACGAACGATGCCCACACCGTCACGCCCGTCAACACCAGCAGCGAGGCTCCGATGATGATGTAGATCCGCGGCGGAACAATGTGGTTCAGCGAGTCGTGTACGTCCTGCTCGCCCGGATCGTGATCGTGGCCGGTATGGTCATGGTGCTGGTTCTGATCGTGTTCTTTGCTCATGCGCGTCCTCTGTTCCTAATCACTATTGCCTGTTCCCTATTCCCTGCTTTTGTCACGAGTGTCTGCTGATCAAATACAGCAGCGGGAACAGGAAGATCCAGATGATGTCGACAAAGTGCCAGTACAGGCCAAAATTGTGGACGAATGTCACATGTCCCGTCGTGTATGCCCCCTGCTGCGCCCGGAAGATCAAATACCCCAGCAGAGAGATACCGATAATCATGTGCAGCGCGTGCATACCCGTCATCGCAAAGTAGAGTGAGAAATAGAGCTCCGTGTGCCGCGCCATATCCACACCCAGCGGCTTGTCATCGGGATACTCCTTGTGCACTTCCGCATCCGACGCCGGATTGGTGAACGACTGCAGGCTGTAGTGGAACCCAGGTACGTGGTGCTTCTCCCACTTCTCGCTGTACTCGATGTACTTGATGCCAAGGAACACCAGGCCCAGCACGAAGGTCAGAACCAGGCACAGAACCAGCGCGCTCTTCTTCCGCATTTCCGCGCACCACACGCCCATGGCCATGGTGAACGACGACGTGATCAGCACGCCCGTGTTCAGCGTACCCCAGAAAATATTGAGCTGGTGCGACGCTTCCACAAAGGCCGGGTAGTACCAGTTGCGGAAGATCAGGTAGGAGCAGAACAAGCCTCCGAAGAACATGATTTCCGTCAGCAGGAACAGCCACATGGCGAAGCTGGTGGTATCCACCTGCTGCTCCATGCTGGCGAAATGGTGCCGCTGATACGGCGGGTGCTCGTGCGCCGTGTGAGCGCCTTGGACCGTCACAGTGCTATCCGACACTGCTTACCTCTTTCTCTTTTTTCTCGAGCCACTCGTAGTCGTACGCGTCATGATCCACAACCGGAATCTCGGTAAAGTTCTCCGTCAGCGGCGGCGACTGGATCTGCCACTCGAGACCCGTTGCCTGCCACGGATTATCGCCGGCAATCTCGCCATACTTGAGCGACCACGTCAGATACAGGATCGGAAGCAGATACCCAATTCCAAGAATCGATGCGCCCGCCGTCGAGAACACGTTCAGCACCTGGAACTCCGCCGGATATGCCGCATACCGCCGCGGCATGCCCAGCGTTCCCAAAAGGAACTGCGGGAAGAATGTGAAGTTGAACCCGATGAACGTAATCAGCGCAGCCAGCTGAGAAATCTTCTCGGGATACATCCTGCCCGTCCACTTCGGCCACCAGAAATGGATGCCCGAAAGGAACGCCATCAGCATGCCGCCCACCATCACAAAGTGGAAGTGCGCCACGATGAAGTACGTCTCGGTCAGATGAATATCGGTTCCCGTCGAAGCCAGGAACACGCCCGTCAATCCGCCGATCGTGAACAGCCCCATGAACCCGAACGAGTACAGCATCGGCGTCTCAAACGTGATCGAGCCCTTATACAGCGTGAACGACCAGTTGAAGATCTTGATCGCCGAAGGCACCGCCACCAGCATCGTCAGCAGGCTGAACACCAGCGTCGAGTAGTTCGACACGCCCATGATGAACATGTGGTGTTCCCAGACGAAGAATGCGAACACCGCGATCGCCACCGAGCTGAACGCCACCGCCGTGTAGCCGAACACCCGCTTGCGTGCGAACGTCGACACCACTTCGCTGATTACGCCCATGCCCGGCAGAATCATGATGTACACGGCCGGATGCGAGTAGAACCAGAACAAGTGCTGGAACAGGATCGGGTCGCCGCCCTTTGACGGATCGAACACGCCGATGCCGAATCCGCGCTCCAGAACCACCAGCACCAGCGTGATCGCCAGAACCGGCGTGCCCAGCACCATCAGGATCGAAGCCGCATAGTTCGACCACACAAACAGCGGCAGCCGGAACCATGTCATGCCCGGCGCGCGCATCTTGTGGATCGTCACGATGAAGTTCAGCCCCGTGAACACCGAGCTGAATCCCGCCACGAAGATCGCCAGCCCCGTCGTGATCACATTCGTGTTCACGTAGTGTGTCGACAACGGCACCGTGAACGTCCAGCCCGTATCCACGCCGCCCGTGATCATCGAGTACAGAACCATCACGCCGGCGATCATGTACAGATACCAGCTCAGCAGGTTCACCTTCGGCAGCGCCAGGTCTTTCGCCCCAATCATGATCGGGATCAGGAAGTTCCCCAGCGTCGCCGGTACTGATGGCACCAGGAACAGGAACACCATGATGATGCCGTGCATCGAGAACACCTTGTTATAGGTGTCCGCCGCCATCAGGTCGCTCTGCGGTGTCAGCAGTTCCAGTCGGATCAGGCCTGCCAGCGTGCCCCCGATCGCGAAGAAGAACGTAATCGAGATCAGGTAGAGCGTTGCAATCCGCTTGTGATCGCTCGTCAACAGCCAGCTCAGAAGTCCGTTCTCTTTGGAGAGAAAGTTAACCTTCGGAATCCTGGCCGTCGCCTGGTCGGGAAGTCGAACGATTGTATCGGTGCTCATTGTTTAACAACCCCCTGGCCGGAAGTTCCCTTTCCGGCTGACGCGCCCTGCTTCGCTCCGCCGGATTGCTGGCCCGCCGGCGTTGCCTTGCCTTCGCCTTCCGGCAGCAAGGTGCTTGTGTTCAGCGTCTGTTCAACGCGGTAATTCGTGTTCAACGACTTGATATATTCCACCAGCGAGATCACGCCATCCTCACTGATCTGTCCCTGGTACGTCGGCATAATCGGCGCAAATCCCTGCGTCACGTGATCTGAAGGATTCAGAATTGCGTCGCGCAGATAAGCCTCATCCGCAAGCTGCGTTCCGCCGTTTGCCAGCGTCAGGTGCGATCCGTACACGCCCGCCAGGCTTGGGCCCCTCGAGTTCGCCTGACCGTTGTGGCACGCATTGCAGCTCAGGCTCGCGAACAACCGTTCCCCGTTCTGCGCCAGGCTCGCGCCGCTGGTCGACTCCGCCAGCCACTTCTTGTAGTCGTCCGGCGTGAGCACTACGATGTCGCCCACCATCGCCGAGTGGTTCGTACCGCAATACTGCGTGCAAAACAGGTGATACGTTCCCGGCGTCGTCGCCTCAAACCACACATTGGTGTAGCGCCCCGGAATCGCCTCGCGCTTCACGCGAAACGCCGGAATCGAGAAGCTGTGAAACACATCCTGCGAAATCAGCGTGAGCTGGATTGCCCTGCCCGTCGGAATGTGCAGCGAATTGATCTCGTGCTGGCCGCCCGGATGCTCCGCCTTCCACATCCACTGCTTGCCCACCACGTAGATGTTCATCGCGTTCGCCGGCGGCGTGTAAATGCGGAAGTAAATCAATGAGCCCCACACGAACATGATCAGGAACAGGCCGAGCGGAATGATCGTCCACGTCGCTTCAAGCAGCGTCGAGCCTTCGATCTGCACCGCTACCGGGTGGCGCTTCTTGCTGTACATGATCGAGAAGCTGACCAGCAGCAGGACCACGATCGTGAGTCCCACCAGGCTGACCAGCACCATGAAGAAGTACAGCGCGTCCATCTGCGGCGCGATCTTCGACGCCTCCGGCGGAAACAGCGCGAAGTCCGTCATCCATTTGACGAGGAATTGCCAAAGTACGTGGCTGATGTGATCCATTCCGTTATCCGTTCACCTTGCTGCCTGAATCGTTGCCTGAATCCTGTTTTTCTGTGACTTCGTGTTCCAGCCGGTAATCACGGCGGAACATCAGGAACATGAATCCGCCCAGGGAAACCATCGTTACCAGGCCGCCCAGCTGCACCACGCGGGCCACAATCAGCGAGTGCTTGTTCGTCCCCGGATCGTAGTGATAGCAGTAGGTCAGAATGTTGTCGACCGGCGATCCAATCTTCCCGTGCGACGACTCAACCAGCCCCAGCCGCAAATCCTTCGGCGAATACTCCACGCCCATGTAGTACTGCGCCAGCTTGCCCTCGGGCGTCACCAGCTGA
Organism: Occallatibacter riparius; assembly: GCF_025264625.1. Taxonomy (NCBI): domain Bacteria; kingdom Pseudomonadati; phylum Acidobacteriota; class Terriglobia; order Terriglobales; family Acidobacteriaceae; genus Occallatibacter; species Occallatibacter riparius. Next base: position 2,449,333 of record NZ_CP093313.1, on the reverse strand, counting down.
ATCGCGCTGGCATGCGCAAACTGCGTCAGCTTTCCATCAGGCCCTGGAATCTTCGTGTACCCAAACCCCACGGCCTTCGTCAGCGCATCGATGTTCGGCTGCGTCCCCGTCAGGAAGTGCCATCCATCCGCGGTCTGCGGCTTGCCGTAGCGCTTCACGTAGCTGCGCTTCTTCGCGGCCGCCAGGTCGGTGCCTTCGCTCGGATCGATGCTCACCACTACGATGTTGAAGTCCCTTCCCGGAACCTCGTCCACCATCAGGAGCGCGCTCACCAGCCCATTCAGCTCTTCGCTGCACAGCATCGGGCACTGGTAGTACACCAGCGCCAGAATCGCCGGCTTCTTCCCGAAGTAACCGCCGAGCTCGACCTGCTTGCCCGCGTCATCCGTGAAAGTCGTATTCAACGGCAACTGCTGGTCGAGATGCTGCGAAATTCCCACCTTGTCCAGAATCCGCGACTTCTCGTTCGCCGGCCCCGCCTGCTTGTCGCCATACCCCGACACCTGCGCCATCGCAGGCGCCATCGCACCAGCGACCAACACAATCGCGGCGGCAGCGCTAAGCGCCCCCGTCAGCAACCTCTTCCGGATTGTGCCCACATTCTGCATTTCCTACTCCCTACTCCCTATTCCCTGCTTTACTACTTCGCGCTCGGCGGCCGCTCCGCGTGCCCACCCTCGCCGCGCTCCTGCTCCAGCTCATAAGCGGTCCGCGCAAATCCCGAAGTCAGCGGCGCATGAACCGTTGGCTTCTGATCGCCCGCCATCAGCGTCTCGTTCTCCGCTGGTGCCACCGGCAATCCGCGCTGCGCAATCAACTCCATCGCGCGCTCAATCGGAATCCGTACCTTCCCCGCCTGCCCGTCGATTCGCGTGTAGTGATCGAGCAACAGATCCTCGCGCGCATGCAGGTCGCTCACATCCTGGTTGCCGTCGTCCGTCTGCACGCGCGGCGTGGGAAACTCCTTCGTCAGCTCCGCCACCTTGTTCTGCAGCGCCGGGCTCGACGGCAGATTCCCAAGCTCACGAATTTGCTTGTCCTCGTCCCTGGTCCACTTCGTGTTCGGATACGTCGCCTTGTCTTCGTGCAGCATCGCTACGTTGATGCCCTTGCCGATCAGCCAGCAGAGCGCACCCGTCACCGCGACAAAGATGCCCAGTGCGGTGAGGAACACCACGATGCCCGTGACGCGAACGTCCGACCGCTCGTATCCATGCGATGCGTCGATCTTCCCGGAGCCGTGCGGCGGCAGGCTATCACCGTGCGACGGCAGTTTGTTGTCTTCATGCAGTGGCATGTTCGGGCTCCAGAATCTCCGCCAGGTGCGGATCGTTAACTTGCACCAGCGGCCGCGTCTTAAGTTTCGCGAAGTAGTACCACATCCAGAACGAAATCATCGCCGCCGGCACCGCGATGTACTCGAGAATTCCCCAGCTGAAGTGCAGGTTCCGCGCCGCATCCCGGAAGTTCGGCTCGATCAGCCAGAACATGTCCCAGCACCGCGCAAAAATCATGAACTGGCACAACCGCACCAGGCGCTTCTTGTTGCGCTTGATGTCGCGGCTCAGCAGCATGCTGAACGGAATCACCCAGTGGAAGATGAAGTCCAGCGTGATGATGATGCCCCAATCTCCGCGAATACGATCCAGATACCAGTTGATCTCTTCCGGCAGGTTGCCCGACCAGATAATCAGGAACTGTCCGAATGCGAGGTAGATGTTCAGCATGACGAATGCGAACGTCATCTTGCCCAGGTCGTGCTGCTCCACCGGCCGCAGAATCGTCGCATACGGCTCGCTCTCCGAGAGCTTGACCGACGTGATAATCGACAGCGCCAGTACCGAGTAGCCCTGTCCCACCAGGAAGAGCAATCCATAAATCGACGAGTACCAGGTCACATCCAGCGACATCACCCAGTAGATTGCCGCCGCCGTCATCGTCAGCGAGTACACCACGATGCCCGGTCCGCTGATGTTCTCCAGCTTCTTGATCCAGTACGGCGTGTTCGCAATCGTGTCGCGGTCGCGCTTCAGGCTCAGGCCGTTCAGCCGCCACGTGTAGTAGCCCCAGATCAGGAAGCAGATCACGCTGACCACAACCATCGTCGTCGGGTTCAGCATCGGGTGCTTCCACTGGATCGCGTGGTCGATCACCTCAACCTGGTCCTTGTTGATCTGCCCCAGGCTGAATGCCTTGTCGACCAGCCCGTGATTCGCCCACATGAACAGTCGGCCCTGGAATATCGCGATCGGCACGAAGAACACAAACACCAACGGCAGCGTGCGGCTCATCGCCTCCAGCGGCCTCCGCAGCAGCAGGCCCCACTTGCCGCCCGAGCAGTACTGCACCATCAGCAGCGCCAGCCCGCCCACGCAGAATCCGAAGGTGATCATCAGGCCCAGGTCCCATGCACGCAGCACGTGATCCCACCCGAGTTGATCCTGCGCCTGTCCCAGAAATCCCAGGATGACCGCAACGATAGAGAAGACAACACCAATAATGAGAGCGCGCGTCTGCCATGCGCTCACCATCGGTGGCGCGTTCAGATCTGCCGGCAGCGTCTTGGCGTGAGATGTATGAGCCATTCCAGTTCCTTCTGATTCCGTTCCTTACTTCTTGCCTGCGGCGCCCTTGTTGATCTGCACCGGATCCGCCGTGTTGGCCGGGCCCATCGCCGGAGTGCCTTCCTTCTGCGCCGGCGCCTGGTTCGCATAAACTGCTGTCCCTGGCAGATTCCACGCCTGCGCGAACGAGTCCGGTAGCTTCTCCTGCGCCGCCACGTCCTTCAGGCTCTCCACCTGCGTGCCCGCGGGCACATCGCTCTGGTTCGCCGCCTGGCTCAGTTGCAGTGCGCGGATATACGCTGCCACTGCCCACCGGTCTGCCGGCGTCAACTGCGCCGAGTAGTCCGGCATCGCGCCATACCCATGCGTCATCACGTAGAAGTAGTGCGACAGAGGCTGCGCCGTACGCACCTGGTCGTGCAGATTCGCCGCCGGCTTGTAGCCACGCTGCACAATCTCGCCCAGCCCGTTGCCCACGCGCGAGTGGCAAGGCGTGCAGTAGATGTTGAATCGCTCTTCGCCGCGATGCAAAACGTCCAGCGTCACCGGGAAGGGCAACTGATCCTTCTCTTCGCGATAGCCGTTCGCGCCCTGCACCACGCCGGTGTAGTAGTAGCTGGTCTCGTCCAGTTGTCCGCGTGCCACCGTGTTCACCACCTGCGGCCGCGCGCCGCGTCCATCGGCAAACATCTCCGACCCGCGCTGCGGAATCATCTTCGGCTGGTTATGCATATCCTGCCGGCACCCAGCCATCAACAACAGCGCCGAAGCACCCAGCAGCATCGCTACCTTGCCCGTCAGTGGAGAGCCTGTGGAGCGAACGGAGCCAAGGAACCTGATCACTGACCGCGGGCCACTGATCACTCCCTGTTCCCTGTTCCCTGTTGCCTGTTCCCTGCTCATTAGTACTCCACCTCCACAACCGAAAGCGGCTGCATCCCTTCCAGGTACTTCTTCGTTTCCAGCAGGTCGAACTTCGGATCTAGCGCTTCCAGGCACAGGAAAAACTTGTCGTCGCTCGCGCCATTGCGGAAGTTCGGCGCATTGAACACCGGGTGATAGAGCGACGGCAGTCCATTCAGCGCCAGCATTCCAAACGCAGCAGACAAGCCCGCCCACAAAATCGTCCACTCATACGCCGGCACAACAAACGCCGGCCACGAGTACAGCGGACGGCCCGCGATGTTCAACGGATACGCCAGCGTATTGATCCACACTTCCAGCAGGAACATCGCCGTAAGGCCCATCAGGCCGCCGATCAGCGTCACGAGCGGAACCTTGTTCCTGTGAAACCCGATTGCGTCCGCCGCCTCTTCCACTGGATAAGGCGTATAGCAGTCCATCCGTCGCCACCCGTCGTGCCGCGCCTTTTGCGTCGCCCTCACCAGGTCGCTCGGATTGTCGAATTCGGCCAGCAGGCCGTACGTCCCTTCACGAGGAGGCATGCTTAATCTCCACTCTCGGCTGCTACCTTGGGCTTGATCTTCGCGCCCGGCAGCATCATCTTGATTTCGTTCATCGGGATCATGGGCAGGAACCGCACGAACAACAGGAACAGCGTCGTGAACAGCCCCAGCGTTCCGATGTACGTCATGTAATCCCACTTCGTCGCGCGATACGTGCCCCACGAAGACGGCAGGAAGTCGCGGTACAAGCTCGTCACAACAATCACGAAGCGCTCAAACCACATGCCCGTGTTCACCACGATCGAGATGAAGAACATGAAGCTGATGTTCGTCCGCAGCTTGCGCGACCACAGCGTCGTCAGCGGAATCAGCAGGTTGAACAGGATCAGCAGTGCGTACGACCAGCCCATCGGACCGAAGACGCGGTTCCAGAACATGAACCACTCCCAGTGCGATGCCGAGTACCACGCCATGAACGCTTCCATGCCGTAGCCGTAGGCCACAATGAAGCCCGTCGCCAGCATGACCTTGCCCATGTTGTCGATGTGCCGCTCCGTCACCAGGCCCTCGAGCCCATAGAACTTGCGCAGCGGAATCGCCAGCGTCAGCACCATCGCGAAGCCCGAGTAGATAGCGCCGGCCACAAAGTATGGCGGGAAGATCGTCGTATGCCAGCCCGGCAGAACCGCCACCGCGAAGTCGAAGCTGATGACCGTGTGCACCGAAAGCACGAGCGGCGTAGCCAGACCTGCCAGCAGCAGCGATGCCGTCTCATACCGCACCCAGTGCCGAATCGATCCGCGCCAGCCCAGAGAGATAATCCCGTATACGTACTGCGCGAAGCGTGTCTTCGCCCGGTCGCGCATCGTTCCAAAATCGGGAACCATGCCGATGTACCAGAACACCACCGAGATCGTCGCGTACGTCGATACCGCGAACACGTCCCACAGCAGCGGCGACCGGAACTGCGGCCACACCGTCATCGTGCTCGGATACGGGAACAGCCAGTAACCCAACCACGGACGGCCCACGTGGATCAGCGGGAACATGCCCGCGCAGACCACCGCGAAAATCGTCATCGCTTCCGCGAAGCGGTTGATCGAGTTGCGCCACCCCTGCTTGAACAGCAGCAGAATCGCCGAGATCAGCGTCCCTGCGTGGCCGATACCGATCCACCACACGAAGTTGATGATCGCGAAGCCCCACGCCACCGGCTGCGTGATCGCCCAGATTCCCACGCCCTTCAGGAACAGCCACGTCACCGCGGTCAGCAGCAACATCGCGATCGCGCCGAAGATGCCGAACATCGCAAACCAGCCCAGCGGCGTATGCGGCGTAAGAACAATCCGCGTGATCTTGTTCGTGACAGACTTGAACGTCTGCCCCGGCTCAAGTACACGGAATTCCCCGGTAGCAGGATCAACCCACTTCGCGTACTCGGGATTGTTTGGTTTCAGATCACTCGTTGCCATCAGTGCGGTTCTCTGTTTTCAGTTATCAGTGCTCGTTGTCCAAGCATCCGGGCCTAATGCCTACTCCCTAATGCCTAATGCCTTTTCCCTCGGAACTCTGCCACTTTGTCACTCTGCAACTTTGCCACTCTGTAGCTTTGTCCCTCTGACCACTATCCTTTGTGCTCCACCATCGCCGGCTCCAGCTCTTCGTTCGGATTCACCACCGGGGCCACGTACGTTGTCCGCGGACGCGTATTCAGATCCGCCAGCACCTGGTAGGTCCGCTCATCGTTCCTCAGCTTCGCCACCCGGCTGTCCTTGTCGTTGATGTTGCCGAACGTGATCGCCTGCGCCGGGCAAGCCTGCTGGCATGCCGTCTGGATCTCGCCATCCTTGATCGCGCGGTTTTCCTTGTCCGACGTGATCTTCGCTTCCTGGATCCGCTGCACGCAGTAGCTGCACTTCTCCATCACGCCTCTGCTGCGTACCGATACATCCGGATTCCGCATCAGCTTCAGGCTCTCCGTCTCAAAGTCGGAGTACAGCAGGAAGTTGAAGCGCCGCACCTTGTACGGGCAGTTGTTCGAGCAGTACCGAGTACCCACACAGCGGTTGTAGACCATCGAGTTCAGGCCTTCCGGCGTGTGCACCGTCGCGCCCACCGGGCAAACCTGCTCGCACGGCGCGTTCTCGCAGTGCTGGCACATCATCGGCTGGTAGTGCGCCTTCGGCGCAGCCAAATCGCCTTCGTAGTACGTGTCGATACGCAGCCACTGCATGTTGCGTCCGATCCGCACCTGCTCCTTGCCCACCACCGCGATATTGTTCTCGGCATAGCAGCTCACGATGCATGCATTGCAGCCCGTGCAGCTGTTCATGTCGATCGACATACCCCAGGCGTTGTCCTTGTAGACCCAGTTCGGGAACAGCGTCGTCCCCGTGTCGGTCTTCTCGTGACCCTCGCCCTCGTTCGCAAATCCCGGATTCTGCTTATACTCCGCAAGAGTCGCGTAGCGAATGATGCCGCGCTCCAGCGCCTCGTTGCCTTCCAGGGAATGATTCAGCCCCGCGTGCTCGCCGCCGTGCTCACCGCCGGCTGCTTCGCCGCGATGATCTTGGTAGTGGCTCTTCGTGATCGCCGTGCCCCACTTGCCGTCCGCTTTCTTGATCGAACCCGTCGCCACAAACGGCGAGTCGCTCGTGCGGATCAGGTACGCGTTGAATCCGGCACCGCCCGCCACGCGCCCGACCTCGCGTCCATAGCCCAGGTACACCGTCACCGAGTTATCAGGATGACCCGGCGCCACAATCACCGGCGCCTTCACCTTGCCGTTCGCAACCGAGATCTCGACAATGTCGTCTTCCTCGAGTCCCAGCTTCGTCAGCGTCGCGCCGGAAACAATCGCCGCGTTATCCCAGCTCAGGTTCACTACCGGCTTCGGCAGCTCCTGCAGCCAGCCCACGTTCGACAACCGTCCGTCATAGATATTCGGATCCGGCCGGAAGATAACCTCAAACGCATCCTTCCCCGCCGGTGTCGGCACCTGCCCCTTAAACGCGGGAGCAGCTCCACCCTTCGTATCAAACGCCGTATCCGCGATCCATCCATCGTGCAGAGCCTTGCGCCAGCCTGCGTCGAAATCGCCCTTGATGACCGGCTTCCAGGTCTCCTGCACAGCCGAGTACGCGCTCATCATCGGCTCGTCCAGCAGCGCCTGCAGCACATCGTGCGCGCTCCGGCCGCCATACAGCGGCTCAATCATCGGCTGCACAATCGAAACCGTGCCGTCGTAGCTCCGCGCGTCGCTCCACGACTCCAGCGCATGCGCCGCCGGAATGTGCCACTCAGAAACCAGTCCCGTCTCATCCACGTGCGAGCCGAGATGCACAACGTTCGTCGCTCTCTCCATCGCATCCGCGAAGTAGAGATCGGCCGGCGCCGTGTACACCGGGTTCGCATTCATAATCACGAGCCACTGCACCTTGCCCGCATTCAGATCCGCAACCAGCCCCTTCAGATCGGCAATCTGATCGCTCGGCAACGGATTCAGCGGCTGGCTCGGATTCGCCACTGTCTTGCCCACGTTGCCCAGCGCCTGGTTGATGGCCGCTGCGCTCGCTGCAACGCTCGCATCCTGGTAGAGACCGGCAATCACAGCACTGCGTCCCGCATGCGCCTTCAAATCCTTCGCCAAGGCCTGCAGATACTTCTGCTGCTCATCCGTCCAGCTATAGTTCGGCGCGCTGATTCCGCTCGCGCCAACCGCCGCCGCCAGTGCCGCTGCAAATGCCGGAACCTCGCTCGCCCGCAGACCCAGCCGGTGCTCCGCCTTGAAGCCCGTCGTCGTCGGCGAGCTCTCAATCGTGTAAAGCCGGTTCAGCTTGTTCGGATCCTTGCGCCGTGCCGCATACTCGCGCACCAGCTTGTGGAATCCCGGGTACGCCGCGCCCGACAGGAAATCCGCATCCAGCGAAACAATCACATCAGCGTCCGCCAGCGAATACACCGGCACCGGGCCGCTCGCCAGCGCCGTCCCCGCAATCGCCGGGTCATACTGCACCAGCTTCGCCTTGGGATAGGCTTTCTGAACCGCTTGCCACTGCCGAGCCAGCGTCGGCGAAGTCACCGTCGAGCTCAGGAAGTAAACGCCCGATCCGTCCTTCGTCGCGCTCACTGCGTCGCGGAACTTGCCCGCAAACTCGCCCCACGAGCTGTTCTCGCCGCGGAACGTCACCCGCCCCGCGCGATCCGGATCGTACATGTCCAGCAGCGAGCCCTGCGTAAACACATCGCTCGAGCCCACGTTGTACGGGTGCTCGGGATTGCCGTCCACCTTAATCGGGCGATACTCGTCGCTCTTCACCAGCACCGGAACCGCGCCCGTCGGGAACGGATTCGCCGAAGCAAAGAAGTTCGGCTTGCCCAGAATCAGGTCTTCCGGCTGCTTGATGTACCCCATGATCGGCTCATCGGGCTGCTTCGTGCAGCCGGCCAGTCCGGCCAGCGCCATGGATGCACCCATCAACTTCATGAAGCCGCGCCGCGACACAGGATCGACCCACTCCTGCGCCGCCGCCGGAAACTCGCGCTCTACCGCCGCCTGGAACTCCGGCGTCCCCGCCAGCTCATCCACGCTGCGCCAGTAGCGCTTGCCCTTCACGCCCTTCAGCTTCGCCCGCACCGCGTCCAGCGTCAGAAACTGGCTCGTCGGCTCAGCATTCCCGCTACCGCAAGTGCAACCCGACCCACAGCACGACTCCTCCGCCGCGCCGCTCTGCACACCCGCGTCAGCATTGAGATAGGCCGCGGGCTGGTAGGCCGGGGCTTCAGACCCGGCAACACCATCCGATTTGAGGTAGGCCGGGGATTTATCCCCGGCATTTCCGCCCGCCAAATGACCGGGGGCTTTAGCCCCTGAGGTATCTTTTTGACTCACGATCTGCTCTTTCCCATCCGTGCCAGGGTTCCAATCACGCTCACTCATCGGTGGCAAACCTCGCAGCTGGTCAGCTCTTGCGGAGTGCGGATCTTGTAGTGCTGCAGCAGGAAATGCCCCAGCTGATCCTGGCTCGTGAACTTCTGATAATTCGCCGGCACCGGAACCATCGAGCTCTTCACATCTCCCGTCGGCGCCTTCGCCTCGGGCGAGCTGTATGGCGGACCCGCCTGCAACGCGGCCATCTGCGGACCAGCGCCCGTCGGATCCTTCGTCACGCAATCCACCTGCTGCGCCGTCGGCACATCGGCCTTGTCATTCACCGAGCACCACACCGGCCGGTCCTCATTCGGAGCTTCCCAGGCCATGTTGTAGATCTGGCTCGTCGGCCGCAGATTCTTCGCGGGATTGCGATGGCAGTCCAGGCACCACTCCATCTGCAGCGTGTTCTGCATATACATCAGCGGCATCTGGTCCACGCGGCCATGGCAGCTCGCGCACCCAATGCCCTTGTTCACGTGAATGGAGTGATTGAAGTATGCAAAATCCGGCAGATCGTGAACCTTGGTCCACTTGATCGACTCGCCCGTCGCCCAGCTATGCCGCACCGGCTCCAGCAGTTGCGCATTCGTCCAGATCTGCGCATGACAGTTAATGCAAGTCTTGGTCGGCGGAATCCCCGCGTAGCTCGACTTCTCCACCGTCGTGTGACAGTACTGGCACTGCAATCCCAGTCCCTGCACGTGGTGCTTATGGCTGAACGGAACCGGCTGGTCCGGTCGCTGCCCCTGCCGGGTCACCCACGGAGAACGCTGCAACTGATCAAGCGTTACTCCCAGGGCAATGATGATCAGCCCCGACAACACAAGGCTCATGCGAGCCAAAGCATTGGAGCTGCGGTCAAATATCTGCGCCATGAATACGTTCCTACTCTGCTGCGCTGGTTTTTGGGGTGGGCTGTGTAGTGAGGCATGAACCGGCTGTGCGCGCCGTCACATACCTGAACTGCAAGCTTGATCTAGAGTCAGAAGAGCTATTTGGAGCATCTGACTCCGAAAAACAAATATAGCAGCCGACACCCGTGCCTTGGCGGCACGAAAAGTCGCTATGCGCAAATTTTTTTCAGGGAAGTGGCCCAGCTAAGCCCTTGAAAACAAAACAGGTTGTGATAAACCTGAATCGGGGATGAACACCATCGCATCCCCGAGCCCAAATGTCTCAGAGACTGGTACATCCAGCCTCACCGTACCACGATCCGCCACAACCCCGTCAACCCTCGTTCCCCTCAAATCACTTGCCCCGTTCCACCCACCGTTGGGAGGTGACGTCCCCCCCCATTGAGGTGTCATCCCGAGAGTCCGCGAGTCTTCTTCAGCGGACCGAGGGACCCGCAGTTGCCTTCTGCCCCCTCCCCAAGAATTTGGCATTGCTGAACGGAGTGGAGGAATCCGCTTTTGCTCCCCCACAACTTTGTCCTTGCGAATTTGAAGGCGGCATAGCCGAATAGGAGACAAATGTCTAAATTCCCGCCAGTTATCTCGACGAAAGATCTCGCCCTGTCTGATGTGCCTGATGTGTCAGCCCCATGGTCCGGTCGGGATGAGACGCCTCCGTGGCAAACCATTGGAAGGTTCGCTCTGACATTTGATAGGACGGAGAAGGACCCTTTCAAACTTGAGATTAGAGACTTAGCGAGCATTCCCGCCGATAGCAGCCTGGTTCTGTTACGGGCTCATCTCTTTTTTGAACAAAGGCGCTGGAATCATTACGGCCGTACGCCAGATGATGCAGCCATGGTACAGATCCGCAGAGTCGTCACCTTAATTCGCGAGAGACTAACTGAAACCGGCGAGGGCCATGAGGCCGATGTCTGATCCCCATCCCAGCCGCGAATGGCGGCGAAGCCGCAGGTGCCGCAGTTGGCCGCACCGCAGGTGCCTGTGGAAATCTTGTCAAGCCCCTTTTTGAAAAATAGTTTGTAAGCGGTAAAAGAATCAGCCATATACAAGTCGCAAATAATTGCCGATTTATATGCGAAATATGCCACACTTAAATTAACCAGAAAAAACAACGCCCGCCGGCGCCAAACCGGCGGGCTTTTCTTTGCCCGAAACCCAATCCGGACACCGGGAACTTCACTCACCACCAGCCAACCGTGCCCCATCCTGTCGCCTTTTTGCTGGCGACAGGGTGGGAAACCACAAAACCCACCCAGCCGGGTGCCCCCCGGTCCCTCGCTTTTGGGGACCGGGGAGGGATTCCCACTGCCGCACCAACCTCACCGCCCGGTGAGAAACCTCAACCGACAAAACACAAAAGGAAACAATCATGACCGCTCCAGAACAAGCCGTACAGCACTGTCTCGACGCCTACAACAAAGCCTGCGCCGAAGACGACGCACGCCACGATCACAGTCCTGAATCCCTCGCCCACGTCAACCGCGCCTACCGCCGCGCCATGCCCTTCCTCACCCCCGCCACCATCGACGCCTTCCTCGCCTGCGTCACCCACGGCCTGGTCCTCGAAATCTTCACCACCGCCGAGGCCGCCAAGCTCCTCTACGCCACCCAGATCGCCGTAGGCTCCCGCCGCTCCGCCCATCAGCAATCCAAACCCCACCAAACCCAACCGGCAGCCGCCACCCCCTCCCCCCTCCCTCTTCCCGCACAGACCGCGGGTGCCCCATATCTCCGGACAGCCTCACCGTCCGGAGATGTGGGAGACCTCGAACCCAAACCGGCTCCCTCGCCAACCCACTCTGTAACTCTGTCACCCTGTAACTCCGCAACCCCTGCACCTACCCCCCTCCCCCCAGCCGCGACCCTCCGGCAGCCGCCTGCAAAGGCTTCAAAGGACGACGCAAACTACGTCCAGGCCATGCTCGAACAGATCCTATCGGGCAAGACCATCCCTGAGCCCCCCTTAGCTCCCTGGAAGAAGGCACCCCCCTCCCCCCTCACCACAACGGGACAAGCTGCAGCCATAGCTGCCTCGCGCACTCTGTAACTCTGTAACCTTGCAACTCTGCAACTCCCACCGTCTCTAAAAAGGAGCCCCCTGACCCACCCACCCCCCTGCCGCTTCACCCCACGCTCAAAGGCCGCACAGGATATCCCTGCCCAAAATCAGCTGCCTTCTACTCCCTATTCCCTACTCCCTACTCCCTGCTTTTATCTCCACACAGCAATCACCAGCCCGCCCGCCACAATCAGCCCGCCCCCGCACCACACCGGCAGCGTCGGCGACTGCCCAAACCGCACCCGCGCCAGCACCTGGGCCGCCAGAAAGAACAGCACCACATACATTCCAAGCAACTTACCGAAATCCCACCGCGGCACATTCACCACCGACCCATACAGCGCCAGCACCACGGTGCCGGCGACGAGGGCCACCGCCCTCCCCCCTCCCGACGACCGGTAGAACCCGGTCTGAAACCACGAGTCCCCCCAAGCCTCCAGCAGCGCCGCAATCGAAAGCACCACCAGGGCCCCCACCGGATTCGCCACCAGACGATCCAGCACCTCCCGCACTCCATTCATCACTGAAAGCTCCTGAAATCAATAAAATCCGCACAAACTCAGCCGATCCTAATAGGCTCTGCATTAAAATTCCATCAACACCGGTTCATTTCGCCCCCGCCACCACCAACACCCTCGCGGAACCCATGCGGCGCCGCCCGGCACAGCACTCCTCTCCCGGGCTCACCAGCCAAAGCGCAGGAGACCAAAGGCCCATGAAAGCAGCAGGTGTTCTCGTCATGCCGGCAGGATTCTTCCTGGTCCTCGCCGCCTTGGTGCTCTTCCCCGACCCCACGCGCCGGGAGCTGTTCGTCGCCTGCGGAGTCGTCGTCGAAGCCCTCGGCCTGGCCGTCGCCCTCCGCGCCACCATGCTCCAGCGCGACTCCCGCCCAGACACGGGACCACACTCAGGAAAAGAGAGCGTATGAACCAGCCGCTCCCCGACACCACCTCCGCGTTCCTCTTCGGCCTGCTCCTCCTGGCCCCCCTCGCCATCGCCGGACTCGCCTTGGTCAACACCGGCCTCGGCCGCTCCCGCTCCGCCGCTCAGGCTCTCCTCGGTTCCACCGTCATCTTCGCCGCCGCCATCATCTGGTTCGCCGCCATCGGCTCCATCTTTGCGGGCTCCACGCACTCGGCCGTCTTCACCGCCGCTGGCAAACCCTGGAACTGGCTCGGCCTCAGCCCCTGGCTCCTGGGCGGATCCCATTCCGCATCTCCCATCGATCAGCTCCGCCTGCTCTTCCAGCTCCTCGCCGCAGGAATGGTCGGCCTCATCCCCTGGGGAGCGGGCTCTGACCGCCTCCGCCTCTCCGCTGGCGGGCTCATCGGCGGCATCATGGCCGTCGCCGTCTTCCCCCTCGCCGCCCACTGGATCTGGTCCGGCTGGCTCGCCCAGCTCGGCATCAACTTCGGCCTCGGCGCAGGTTTCCTGGACCCCGGCGGCGCCGGAGCCATCCACGTCCTCGGCGGCGTCTCCGCCCTCGCCGTCATCTGGATCACCGGCCCCCGCAAAGGCAAGTTCCCCCGCGAAGGCCTGGCGACCGCCATGCCCGCTCATAACACCATCTATGTCCTGTTTGGCTGTCTCGTAGCCACGGTCGGCTGGCTCGCCCTCAACGAAACCGGATCGCTCCTCTGGCTGCAATCCCCGGCAGCCTCCCCCTCGTTAATCGGCACCGCCCTCAACACGCTTCTGGCCGCCTCGGGAGCCGCCCTCGCCACGCTGACCGTCACCCGCTACCGCTTCGGCAAACCCGACGCCAGCCTCTGCGCCAACGGCTGGCTCGCCGGCCTCGTCACCTCCAGCGCCTGCGCCGCCGTCGTATCGCCGCTCGCCGCCCTCTTCACCGGCGTCATCGCGGGAATCATCACGCCGCTGCTCGTCGAAGTCCTCGAACTCGCCATCTCCATCGACGACCCCACCGGAGCCATCGCGGTCCATGGTGCCAGCGGCCTCTGGGGACTCTTCGCCGCCGGCCTCTTCGCCCCCCAACACGGAGAATTCCTCGCCCAGATGGTCGGCATCGCCGCCCTGCTCGGCTTCTTCCTTCCGCTTGTCTATGGAATCTTCGCGGTCGCCAACCGACTGCTCCCGTTCCACGTCGACCCCGACGGCGAGCGCCTAGGCATGGACCTCCACGAACTCGGCGGCGCCGCCTACCCCGAATTCGTCATCCACCGCGACGACTCGTACCGGTGAGACAGGGAGTAGGGAATAGGGAGTAGAGCGGGAAGCGCGGTTGTTGCCTTTCCTACTCCCTATTCCCTGTCCCCTATTCTCTGCCTTTACATCGGATAATCCCTCTCCACCGCATCCCGGAGCATCTGGAAGAGCGGCACACGCGGCCGGTCCAGGCCCTCTGATTGCGTGCGGATCCAGATCGGCGCGCTCAGCGAACCGTCCGCATTCCGCATCTTCACTTCCAGCAGGTCGTCGGGAGGGCCCACCTCGGCTTCGCCCATTCCCGCAGTCCGCGTCGTCGGAGGCTGCCCTGGATAAGGAGCACCCACGCCGACCGAGCCGCCCACGCGCCCGCTCGCCACGCGGCCCTTCCGCACCACGAACACCAGTTCGGCCTCATTCACGCTCATGGTCAGCGCATACCGGTTCCACTCGCGGATTGCGCCCTGCACATTCTCGATCGCCGCGCGATCCTCGTTCAGCAAGCCCGGCGTATACGCGTCTCCATCCTCGGCCTGCACGTAAACATAGTGCGCATTGCTGAACACCGCCGGAACCGACTTCTTTTTCTTCTTGGTCTGCGCAAATGCGAGGACGGGCATAAGTACCAACACCATCACCAAAGCAACAGTCGAGCGCCTCATACGGATACCTCGCAGGAATCAACGTGAATAGCTCGTATCCTCCCGCAACCGACAAGAATACGCTCATTAGATCGGACTCGGCGCAAGTCAGTGAGCACGAATCGAAAGTGAGTAGCGCCGGTCTCCTGACCGGCTGTAGCGCGGGTGTCCTCACCCGCGCTTGACTTAACACAGCGCACGCAGAACTCAATCTCAACTGCGATATCTTTGGCAACATGAAAATCCCATGGGCCCGCCTCGTCTGTCTCGTCGCATGCACCACACCTACCTGGGCGCAGAAGCAGACCGCCAATCCAGCAGCCCCAACAGCCACCGTCTCCGGCCACGTCTACTGCGCCGACACCAACGCGCCTGCCCGCATGGCTACTGTCATCCTCCAGCCCGCCGACGCCGTTGACGCCATCACTCCCGGCGAGCCCAAAACTATCTCGTCGAGCGGCGAGACAGCGCAAACCTCGATGGACGGCAGCTTCACCATCCAGCACGTCGCCCCTGGGACCTACTACGTCATCGCGTCGCAGGCCGGGTACATCTCTCCGCTCGCCGTGCGCTACATGGGTGCGGACGACCCTTTGCCGAAAGACCAGAAGAAGGAAGCCCCTCCATCAGCGCCGCGCATCACCGTTGAAGGCAATCTCCCGGTCGCAGTCAACGTGACCATCGAACGCGGCGCAGGAGTAAGCGGCAACGTCCTCTACGACGACGGCAGCCCCGCAAGCGGAATCCAGGTAAGCCTGCTTACCCACGAAAAAAACGGCTGGACCACGATCATGTTCAGCAGCCCCGTTTCAGGCTCAGGTTTTTTCGTGCATACAGACGACCAGGGCCACTACCGCCTCACCGGCCTTCCCGCCGGAAAGTATCTTCTCCAAGCGGATTTACGCCTCTCTAAAACGACCTACAAAGTAGACGAGCATGGCGGCAGCTACACCTCATCAGGCAACGGTTATTCGCTAGAGATCTACAACGGCAGCACGATGCGCGAGAAGGACGCAGAGCCCTTCGACCTCACCTTGGGCGAAGAGCGGCGCGGGGTCGACATCGAAATTCCGGTCAGCAAGCTCCACACCGTCCGCGGCAATATCCTCGCCGCCCACGACGGCCACGTACTAAATGGCGGATCGCTTCAGCTACTCTACCCGGACGACAAGAGCATGGTCGCCGTCACAGCTCTCACGGATGACGACGACATCTTCAACTTCAGCTTTGTTCCGGAAGGCGATTACATCCTGCGCGTCGACGGCGCCTCCGATGTCGAATACCGCGAGATCTCCAATGGGCCGAATAACTGGCCACCGACCCACAAGGAACCGCATGTGCTTCACCAATACGGACCGGCCGAGCAGCCCATACACATCACCGGCGACCTCAGCGCCGTAACGATCTCCGCGCCCGACCTGCCCACAGCCAAAGCTCAACCCGCGCAATAACATCCCTCAAACGCGTCATTGCGCGTCTAACTGCCCTCGATTCAATATAGAAATCGCATGGGCTATCTCACGGGACTCTTCTATCCATGGGGCTTGGTGCTGCAGGTTGCAGCCATCATCCATTTCATTCGCCGGCGGCCTGACACCTACTGGCTTTACATCGTTCTTTTCCTTGGACCGGTCGGAGCGCTCGTCTACATCGCCGTCGAAGTTGTACCTGACGCCAGCCTGCTGGGCGGCTCGTTCAAAGCCTTCCCGCGCCGCAAACGGATCGGCCGCCTGAAACTGGAGATCCACGACAACCCCTCCGCCGGCAACTACGAAGAACTGGCCGATCTATACAGGGAAGACGGTAAACTGCGCGAAGCTCGTGAGGCCTACGACAAGGCCATCTCCGCTCGTTCCAGCAGCCTCGATTGCTTCTACCGGCGAGGCGCCTGCACTCTGGCTCTCGGCGACGCCGCAACCGCTCTGCCCGATCTCGAAATGGTCGTAAGCAAGGAACCGGGTTTCGACTTCGATCGTGCCGCCGGAGCCTTCGCCCAGGCCTGTGCCAAAACCGGACAAACCGAAAAGGCCGAAGCTTGGTTCCAGCGATCCGTCGAGCGATCCACGTCCTCTGAGGGCTATCTGAACTTCGCGGAGTTCCTTGCCTCCCAGGGCCGCGGCGGCGAAGCCCGACAGTGGGTTCGCAAAGTGCTGGACAAGAAACCCACGATGCCCGGCTACCTGCGCCGCCGTGAACGCCCTCAGTTTCGCCGCGCCGCCGCGCTTCTGAAACGGCTGCCCAGCTAGCCTAAACGGCGAAGCCTTCCGTGCCCCATCCTGTCGCTTTCTTTCTGGCGACAGGGTGCGAAACCTCAGTGCTTCGCCAGCACCAGCATCAGCCCGAACAGCGCCACCGGCACCAGCAGCAGGCACGCATACAGTAGCGTCTTCTTATTGATCCGTTTTGCCAGCGGAACGTTCACCTTCCGCTGCGAACTCTGCCCGCGCGGCTCCGCGCCCACCTGTTCCTGATTCTCGAGATCCCACTGCATCTCGTGCGCGTTCGAGTAGCGATGACGCGGATCCCGCTCCAGCGCGCGATAAATGATCTCTTCAAGCTCCGGCGTAACTTTCGGATTGATCGCCCGCGGCGACGGAGGCTCGATCACCAGTCGATCATTCATCACCGCCAGCGGATTCGGTCCCGAGAACGGCACACGTCCCGTAAGCATCTCGTAGAACATGATGCCCATCGCATAAATGTCGGACCGCTGGTCGCCCCGCTTGCCCTGCACCTGCTCCGGCGAAATGTAGTCGGGCGTACCCAGCAGCGACGTCGCACCCACATGCGTGATGCGCCGCGCGTCCTCTTTCATCGCAATGCCGAAGTCAATAATCTTTATTTGATCCCCAGCCGTGACCATCACGTTCTCCGGCTTCAGATCCCGGTGCACAATTCCCCGCTTGTGCATGGCGTCCAACGCATCACAGAGCAGCAACGTAAGCGCCACCGCGCGGTCCACATCAAGCGGACGCTCCTCATTCAGCACGGTGCGCAACAGGCGCCCGCCTACCCACTCCAGCACCATGTAGAGCTGACTGCGCTGCTCGCCGTCCAGCGTCTTTACAATTCCGGGATGATCGAGCAGATGCCCGATCTCCTCTTCGCGTCGGAAGCGTTCCAGCAGCACTGGATCGTTCTCCATCTCGGGGTGCGGAATCTTTACCGCAACGGTCTTGCCATCCCGCAGATCCGTAGCCCGAAGCAGGGTGCCCATACCGCTGTGCGCCACGACTGCATCGAAGCGGTAGTGATCGAGAATGTCGCCAGGCTCAGGCATGGATGTCTTAAATCGATTGTTGCATGAAGGCCGGGACAGACCTGCTGCCACTCTGCCACTTGTAACTTCGTAACTCTGTCCCTTTATCCCTTTGTCCCTCGTATGATGAAATTTGAAGACATGCGCCCTGATCGGAAAACATCTCCTGGCCTCTTCTGCATCGGGGTAGCTCTCCTTCTGCTCGCCGGCGGCCAAATCGCGCGCGCCAAAAGCAAGCCCGCCCCGGCGTCGCAGGAGACCGGCTTCCTGAACCGTAAAGTGGTGATCAAGGGCGTCACCTACAAGTTCCAGATCTACCTTCCCGAAGACTTCCGCCGGGACGACCGCAAGCAGTGGCCCATCATTCTCTTCCTGCACGGGCGCGGCGAGCGTGGCGGCGAGGGCATGTGGCAAACGCAAATCGGCCTCCCTCTTCAGGTGCGCGATCATCCGGAGCGCTGGCCGTTCATCATCGTCATGCCACAGTGCCGCTATCCGAATTTCTGGACCGACCCGGAAATGCTCACAATGGCCATCGCCGCCCTCGATCAGGAGACGGCGGAGCTTCACGCGGACCCGCTCCGTACCTATCTGACTGGTATTTCCATGGGCGGATACGGTGCCTGGGAGCTCGCCAAAATGTATCCGCGCAAATGGGCCGCCATCGCCATCGCCGCCGGCGGCCCCTTCTGGAGCTACGCGCCGGAGCGCTGGCAGCAGGCCGCTACCCTGCCCGGCGAGTACGCCCGCGCCGTCGGCCGCACCCCGGTCTGGATGTTCCACGGCAGCGAAGACAACGTTGTCCCGCCCCGCGAAGCCGAGTTGATGTACACCGCCCTGAAGGCCAACGGCAACGTGCGCCTTTGGATCTACCAGGGCCTGCACCACGACTCTTGGGCCCGCGCCTACAACGAACCCGAACTGCCCAAATGGCTCCTCGCGCACCGGCTGAATCCCAAGCCTGAGCCACAGCCTGCCACCGAACGCCTCCTGATCCCCATCCATCCCGCGCCGCAGAAACTCCCGCCCGCGATACTCGACGCGCTCGTCGGCGAATACCGCGACTCTGCCGGCCATATCGCCGCAACCCTCTTCCGCCAGGGCGATCAGCTCCTCGAGAAGGATCCCCACGGCGAGATCACCGAGCTTGAGGCCGAGTCGCAGTCGTCGTTCTTCTACCCCAACGGCAGCGTCTGGACCCGCCTCGTGGTCGAGCGCGACGCTCAGGGCCGCGTCACCGGCCTGGTCTTCCGCGACGACCGGCATGAAGAAAAGTGGGAACGAACCAAGACCGTCGCGCGTACTCCCTAACGCGGCAAGGAGGCGGTATGTTTTGCAGCTCATGTGGTAATGGATTGACTCCAGGAATGGCAGCCTGCCCCCGCTGCGGAGCGCCCTTGATGAGCGTGCCGCCGCCTACCTATCCGGGATTCCAGTTCGAACTCGCCGCCTATGCCAGCAAGATGCGCGCCTTGAGCACCGTCTGGTTTATCTACGGCGCCCTTGCGCTGGTCTTTGGCGTCATCGGCATGGCCTTCGCGGATGCATGGCTCGCCAACCGGGGCTTCTGGATGCACGGCCCCTTTGCCCACGGAGGCTTCCCCTTCTGGTTTGGTCCCCAGATCATTCGCTTCGGCTGGATGTACGTGATTGCGCGCGCCGGCCTCGCCATCATGGCGGGCTATGGCCTGATGGAACGCGCCCCATGGGGCCGAATCGTGGCTATCATCGCGGCCGTTGTCAACCTGATCAAGTTCCCCTTCGGCACCGCCATCGCCATTTGGACCCTGGTGATGCTTCTGGGCTACCGCAACACCACCCTCTACGATCGCCTGACCCAAGCGTGAACAGCGGGGCGAGTAGCTTCTAGCCAGTAGCCTCTCGAGCTTCCAGAGCTACCGGCTGTCGGCTACCGGCTACCGGCGCGGCATCGCTGTCATCCGTCACACGCCACGTGCCTTTCGCGCCGTAAACTTGAACCATGAGCTTTCCCGACGTCCGTATGCGCCGTCTGCGCCGCAATGAATCGCTGCGCGCTCTCGTCCGTGAAACCGCCCTCGAGCCCGGCGACCTGATCTACCCCCTTTTCATCTGCCCCGGCGAGGGCGTCCGCAATCCTGTCAGCTCCATGCCCGGCGTCTTCAATCTATCCATCGATGAAGCCGTTCGCGAAGCGGAAGAAGCCGCCAGCCTTGGTATCGGCGGATTGTTGCTCTTCGGCCTGCCCGAGTCGAAAGATGAAGAGGCCACCGGCGCCTGGTCGGACGATGGCATCGTGCAGCAGGCGCTCCAAGCCCTCAAGCAGTCGAGCGCATCCAAGAAGCTTGTCCTGATGGCCGACGCCTGCCTCTGCGAATACACCAGCCACGGCCACTGCGGCGTCATCAAGCAGACAGGCGAGGAATGGGACGTCGAGAACGATCCGTCGCTCGCTCTGCTGGCAAAAACTGCCGTGAGCCAGGCGCGCGCCGGCGCAGACGTCGTCGCCCCGAGCGACATGATGGACGGCCGCGTCGCCGCTATCCGCAAGGGGCTCGACGGCGCGGGCTTCTCCAACACGCCGATCCTCAGCTACGCATCGAAGTTCGCGTCCGCGTTCTACGGCCCGTTCCGCGAAGCCGCCGACTCCGCCCCCCAGTTCGGCGACCGTCGCAGCTACCAAATGGACGGAGCCAACGCCCGTGAAGCCATGCGCGAGATCGAGCTCGACCTCGCTGAAGGCGCGGACATGATCCTGATGAAACCCGCCATGCCCTACCTCGACATCGTGCGCGCCGCCCGCGACCGCTTCGACGTGCCCATGGGCGCTTACCAGGTATCCGGCGAATACTCTATGCTCCACGCTGCCTTCCAGCGTGGCTGGCTCGACCAGAACCGCACCATGCTCGAGTCGCTCCTCGGCATCCGCCGCGCCGGCGCCGACTTCATCGTCACCTACTTCGCCAAGGACGCTGCAAAGCTGCTGTAAAGCGCACCATCAGCGCGGCGGGCCGGTCTGCTCCGTTATCGTGAGCATATGCACCGGCCCACGGTTCGCGCCCTGTCCACTTGCTTCCTGCTCCCGCTCACGGCCATCGCGCAGAACCCTTCTGCTCAAAGCACGCAGCCGTTCACCATCCAGGTTCACGCCGCGCAGACCACCGGTTCCTACGCTCCCATCTGGAACTACTTCGGCGCGGATGAGCCCAATTACACCTACGCGCCCAACGGTAAACAGTTCCTCACCGAACTCGGACATCTCGGCTCCGCACCGGTCTATTTCCGCACACACAATCTCTTCACCACGGGCAACGGCGACAGCTCGCTCAAGTGGGGCTCCACCAACGTCTACACCGAGAAGCCTGACGGCACGCCGGTCTACGACTTCACGATCACCGACCGTATCTTCGACACGCTGATCGCCGCCCACGTCCGCCCTCTCGTTGAAATCGGATTCATGCCGGAAGTGCTCTCAACGCACCCTGAGCCCTACCGGCACACCTTCCCCAAAGGCGATATCTTCACCGGCTGGACTTATCCGCCCAAAGATGAAGCGAAGTGGTCGAAGCTGGTCGAGGTCTACGCCGGGCACCTCCGGGATCGTTACGGCGCGCAGGTGCATGACTGGCTTTGGGAAGTGTGGAACGAGCCCGACATTCCCTACTGGCACGCCACATGGGACGAATACAACCGCCTCTACGACCTGAGTGCCGCGGCCATACGCAAGGCGCTGCCCGAGGCTAAGATCGGCGGGCCTGAGGCGACCGGGATCAGCGACAAATCCGAGCCGTTCCTGCGCCAGTTTCTCGATCACTGCGCGCATGGCGCGAACGCGGCCACGGGCGAGACCGGCGCACCGCTCGATTTCATCAGCTACCACCCCAAGGGCAATCCTAAGTTCGCCGACGGCCATGTGACTATGAGCGTCGCCGCGCAGCTTCGCGCCGCCGAGCGCGGCATGAAGATCCTGGCCTCCGACCCACGCTGGCGCAACACGCCCATCATTCTCGGCGAGTTCGACCCCGAAGGCTGCGCCGCCTGCAAAGGCCCGCAGAACGCCTACCGCAACGGAACCCTCTACGGCGTCAGCGTGGCTGAAGCCGAGATGCGCCTCTACGAACTGGCCCGGCGCAACCGCGTCAACCTGCAAGGCGCGGTCACCTGGGCCTTCGAGTTCGAGGATCAGCCCGCCTTCGCCGGCTATCGCGAGCTGGCCACCAACGGCGTCGACAAGCCTGTGTTCAATGTCTTCCAAATGATGTCGATGCTCGGCAAACCGGGCGCGCAATGGCTCGCCGTCTCCAGTGACGGCGCCCGATCACTCAACGACATCCTAGGCAACGGAGTCACCGGCGCACCTGACGTGAACGCAGTCGCAACCCGCAACGGCGACGAAGTCGACATTCTCCTCTGGAACTATCACGACGCAGATGTCAAAGCTCCGCCAGCCACGATCACGCTCCAGATCGACGGCTTAAAGGGTGACCTCCTCGAATCCGAGTATCTGGTCGATAAGGAGCACAGCAACAGCTACTCCGCATGGCTGAAAATGGGCAGCCCCGAACACCTCGACAAACAGCAGACACTGCGACTCAGATCAGCAGGAGCGCTGCAGGAAGTCACATCGGACAAGCCGGTTCTCTGGGGGAAAGGCGAAAAAGGCCGAACTTCGTTGACGCTGCAGTTGGAACGCCAAGGCGTCGCCCTGATCCGCCTCCGGCCTCGGCACTAAGGGCTGCTTCTGACCAAATCGGGCGATGGCCTTCTTCACTGTGTCCCTTGTCCCTTTGTCCCTCTGTCCCTGCTCTGACGTGCAGCTCACAACTTCGCTAAAGTAGTTTCATGTCTGCGAGGATCGCGTGAGGACGCTCGAGCTAGTCAGTCTGCTAGTGGCTACGGCCGCTGTATTCGGCTGGCTGAGTGTGCGCGTGCTGCGCGTCCCAATCACCATCGGCACGATGCTGCTCACGGTGATCGTCTCGCTGGTACTGGCCAACCTCGGCCCACTCGCGCCCGGCGTGCACTCGTGGGCCGAGCAGCTCGCGAACCAGATCGACTTCGAAGACGTCATCCTCCGCGGCATGCTTCCTCTGCTGCTCTTCGCGGGGGCGTTCCTGCTCGATCTCGACCAGCTCGCGCGTGAAAAGCTGCCGGTCGCGCTGCTCGCGGTCCCTGGCACTGTCATCACGTTTCTTTCTGTAGCCGGTTTGATGAAGCTGCTGATGGGCGCACACGCGTCGTGGATGGAGTGCCTGATTTTCGGCGCTGTGATCTCGCCCACAGATCCCGTCGCCGTGCTGGAGATGCTGCGCCGCGTTGGTATCAGCAAATCCATCGAGTCGCAGCTCGCCGGCGAGTCGCTGTTCAACGACGGTATCGGCGCGGTGCTGTTCCTCACCATGATCGCGATCGCGCGTGGAGCCGCTCCCACCGCCTGGTCCGTCGGCTGGCTGCTGCTGCTCCAGGCCGGCGGAGCCATCCTGCTCGGCATTGCCGCCGCCTGGATCACATCGCAGTTGATGTGCCGGGTGCTCTCCTATCAGATCGATATCCTGCTCTCCCTGTCATTAGCACTCGGCGGCTACGTTCTCGCCGCCAATTGGCGTCTCTCGGCGCCACTCGAGGCAGTGGTCGCGGGACTCGCATTGCGCCACTTCAACCGCAAGCAGCCGCAGGGCCGCATCGCTGACGACCGCCTCGACGAGTTCTGGACGATGACCGACGAGGTGCAGAACTCACTGCTCTTCGTCCTGCTCGGACTCGAGGTGATCTCCGTGACCCTGAACCCGCTGTCGATCCGGGCCGGCGGATCGGCGATCGTCGCCGCGAACCTGGTGCGCTTCGCGGTAGTCGCGGTTTGCGCGCTCATCATTCATCTGTGCCAGAAACAGCGCCGTCGCGCAGTCTTCCTGATGACGTGGGGCGGACTGCGCGGAGGCATCTCGATCGCGCTCGCCCTCTCAATCCCGCCAGCCATTGGCGGTTCCTGGATCCTCGGCGCGACCTACTTGGTCGTTGTGTTCTCCATCCTGGTGCAGGGCGGATCGATGCACGTGATGATGACCCGTCGGACCCGCCAAGACGTGGCTCACGTGTAGTCCGGCGACAGCCCGAGACAAATCACTTTCAAGCGCACGTCCGGTATGCTCTTCTAAATCCACGCATGCTCAAACAGCTCGAAGGCTACTTTGAATTCCAGCGGCTCGGAACCAACTGGCGAACCGAAATTGTCGCCGGCCTGACTACGTTCCTCACGATGGCCTACATCGTGCTCGTGAATCCGAATATCCTGCACGAAACCGGCATGCCGCTGGCCGCGGTAACCGCAGCAACCTGCCTTTCAGCTGGATTCGCCTCCATCCTGATGGGCGTGTTCGCGCGTTACCCGCTTGCGCTCGCGCCGGGCATGGGACTGAACGCCTACTTCACCTACACCGTCTGCCTGAAGATGCACATCCCCTGGCAGATCGCGCTGGGCGCGGTTTTCTTCTCCGGCGTGCTGTTCCTGCTGCTGACGGCAGCAGGCGTACGGCAGATGATCCTGCGCGCCATTCCGCCCGAGTTGTACGCTGCCGTCGCCGGAGGAATCGGACTCTTTATCGCCTTCATCGGCTTCCAGCATGCCGGGCTCATCGCCGCCGACCCCAACACCATGGTGACGATGGGCAACATCCGCAATCCCTCATCCGTCCTCGCGCTGCTTGGGTTGCTGATCATGGTAGTGCTTGAAGTGAAGCAGGTGCGCGGAGCCATCCTCATCGGCGTGCTCAGCGTGACCGCTCTCGCCTGGGCATTCGGCCTGGTGCACTGGACACCGCTTGCGGGCGGATTCGGTCCACTGCGCGACACGGCGCTGCATTTGGATATCCGCGGCGCGCTCGGCGAGGGGCTGCTCGAGATCATTTTCGTCTTCTTCTTTGTGGACCTGTTCGACAACCTGGGCACGCTGGTCGCTGTGACCAAGCGCGCCGGACTCATCGAAGCTGACAACACGGTACCGCGCCTGAACCGGATCCTGTTCACCGACGCCGTCTCTACGGTCTTCGGATCGCTGACCGGCACTTCGACGGTGACCAGCTACGTGGAGTCAACGGCGGGCGTAGCAGCGGGTGGACGATCAGGCGTCACGGCGATCGTCACCGGCGTTCTGTTCCTTTGCGCCATTGCCGCGGTCCCGATCGTCGGCATGGTGCCCGCAGCCGCCACGGCTCCCGCACTGATCATCGTCGGCGCTCTGATGGTCGGCACGGTCACGGAGATACGCTGGCACGATCCGTTGGTGGCCGTGCCGGCGTTCCTGACCCTCGTGCTGATTCCCCTCACCTACTCCATCGCCAACGGCCTTGGCTTTGGCGTAATCGCCTGGGCGGTGCTGCACCTCTTCACGGGGAAATTTCGCCGCCAGGACTGGCTGCTCTACATTCTTGCCGCGCTCTTTCTGGCCCGGTTCATCTACCTGGGAGTCGGGTAACCACTTGTGCACGTCCTGTGCTCCGCCGTCGACTGTTGCCAATGTGTAGAAGTAGCTCAAAAGTCGTAAAATCTGGTCAACATTGACCTGTACGATGAGTGGAACAGTTACGTGCGTGTTTTGGAGCGCTTCGCGGGAGAGCGGGAGATGAGGATCGGGAAGTTGAAGGACGCTTTGACCGCGGCGCGGCTGGTAGCGGTTGCGGGCGCGTCGCTGGCCATTGCACTGGGAATCTCCGCCTGTCAGGTCGTTGCCGGGTTCTCACAGCCCAGTCTGGTTCGGGTCATCAACGCTTCCTATATCGCTCCCGCTGTGAACATATACGTGGAAAAGACCATCTTCGCCAGCAACGTGGGCGAAGGGTTCGTCGGCAACTACGGCACCGCGGCGCCTTCCACCGCCGCGACCGTGACGGCCACAGCGGCCACTGGCGGAGCTGTGCTGGTCTCGGCGGCCGTCACGCTCAAGCCCGGAGCACATCACTCGGTCTTTTTGACAGACAACGGCTCCACGCCCACGCTCTATAGCCTGACAGTGCTGGAAGATCAGAGCATTGCCGCAGCCAGCGGGCACTCCGATTTCCGCTTTCTCAACCAGGCTCCACGAACCGGTGCGCTCGACGTCTACATGGTTCCTGCGGACACGACTCTCGCGAACACGATACCCATCTGCACCAAGATCCCGGTAGGCCAGACCTGCGGCTACATCAGCTTCAAGTCACAGACGGTGACCATGGTGATCACGCCGACGGGCACCACGAAGGTGAAGTACACGTCGACTCCACTGGCCCTCAGCGGCGGAGAAGTTCGCACCGTGGTGATGATCGACAGCCAGCTCACCAGCAATCCGCCTGTGAATGTGGTGATCGCGAACGACGTGAATTGAGGCAGCCGCCCGCCCTCGGCCCTGAACCGTCAGCTCATGTAAGCGCTAGACTCGGAGCTGATGCGACTCCGTTTGCGCGCCTTCGCGCTTCTTAGCCTCTTCATGCCAATGACCGTCGCCTGGTCCGCTCCCGTGGAGACCTATCGTGTGGTGCGGACCTATCCGCATGATCCACAGGCCTTCACCCAGGGACTTCTGTTCGCCAATGGCCATCTCTACGAGAGCACGGGCGAGAATGGCCAATCGACGCTGCGCATGGTGAACCTGGAGACTGGCCGGGCTGAGCAGCAGGTCCCAGTCGCCGCCCAGTACTTCGCCGAGGGCCTCAGCACCTGGGGCAGCACCCTGGTTCAGCTCACGTGGCAGTCGCACACCGCGTTCGTCTATGACCGGTTCAGCTTCCGGCAGTTGCGCACCATGAGCTATCCCTGGGAGGGTTGGGGGCTGACCAGCGACGGGCACTCGCTCATCCTCAGCGATGGAACTGCGACGCTGCACTTCCTCGATCCGGAGACGATGAAGGAGCGGCGGCACGTCGAAGTGAAGGACCGCGGAAAGCCAGTAACCGAACTGAATGAGCTCGAGTACATCAAGGGACAGATCTGGGCGAATGTCTGGCACTCCGACCGCATTGCGCGCATCTCGCCGGCCACAGGCAAGGTGCTGGGCTGGATCGATCTGGCCGGGTTGCTTCCTGCCGATCAGAAGAGCTCGCCTGAAGCCGTGCTGAACGGCATTGCGTATGACGCAAGCAAAGACCGCCTCTTTGTAACCGGCAAGCTCTGGCCGAAGCTGTTCGAGATCAAGGTCGTTCCGATTCAAAAGCCAAAGAAGTAGGGAACCGTCCCGAAGCGCCCGATCACCGGGCCGTCGAGTCTCGTTCTTATCTATTCCCTATTCCCTGCTCCCTGCTACTCTTCCCTGTCCTGCGTCACACCGCGAGTCCAATCTCGCGGCTATACTCATGGCCAACATACAGCTATGGAATTCTCTGTTCTGTCGAACATCCCGAGCATTCTGCATGACGCGGCGATCCTGACCATCTTCGTGGCTCTCACTGGCTACATGATCACGTTCATGAGCGCACACATGCTGGCACGCCGGCGCGACAAGCTCAAGTTGGTGAATAAACGACTGAATGAGCTTTACGGGCCGCTTTACGTCGCCTCAGAAGCTGGCAACATCGCTTACCGGTCGCTGCTCAACAAGCAGGGCAAGCTGCAGAGCGAGCCTATCCGCGACGAGGACCTGAAGGAGTGGGTCCTGTGGATGCGAACCATCTTCATCCCGCTAAACGAGATCCGCGAGAAGATCATCATCGACAAGGCGCACCTGATCGTAGAAGAGAAGATGCCGCAGTGCCTGCTCGATTTCGTCACCCACGTGGTGGGCTACAAAGCAGTACTACGCAAGTGGGCCGACGGCGACTTCACCGAGCGGCGGTCGACGATTGGGTGGCCGCCGGAATTCGATGAGTATGTGCGCAACTCCTACGCCGCCCTCAAAGCCGAGCAGATGCGCCTGATGCACAGCCCCGTCACCCGCGTATGGCACCGCCTATTGGGCCGTAACGGCAAGCGCCCGCGCACTTAAGCCATCACTGACAACTTGAGGCTCTCCCAAAGCCGAAGCGTCGGCCCGGCTTGGTTGATCGTATAGAAGTGCAATCCCGGCGCACCGCTGCGCAGGAGCGTCTCACAAAGGCGTGTAACCACACCCAGGCCGAAGTCGAGCAGCGCATCACGGTCGTTCTGCAGTTCCTCCAGGCGCAGCCTTACCCAGCGCGGCAGATCGGCCCCGCAGCCATTGCAGAAGCGCAGCGTCTTGTCGAAGCTGGTGATGGGCATGATGCCGGGAACGATGGGAATCCGCAGGCCAGCTTTCTCGCAGCGCTCGACGAAATCGAAGTAAGCATCGGCGTTGTAAAAGAGCTGCGTGAGGGCCGAGTCCGCGCCGCACTCCACCTTGTGCACGAAGTTGTCGAAGTCCGCGGCGGGATTGGACGCCTGAGGATGCATCTCGGGATACGCCGCAACTTCAATGCGGAAGTGATCGCCGTGCGTCTCGCGGATGAAGCATACGAGTTCGCTGGCGTAGTGGAATTCGCCGGGAGCGGCTGGGCTCAGCGCTGTGGCAGGCAAATCGCCGCGCAAGGCCACGATGCGCTTTACACCGGCGGCGCGATATTTGTCGAGAAGAGCAGCAATGTTGGCGCGCGTCGATCCAATGCAGGTGAGGTGGGGCGCGGCTTCGATGCCGGTCTCGCGCACAACGGTAAGCAGCGTCTCGTAGGTGCCATCCTGGTCGGAACCGCCGGCACCATGCGTGACGGAGAAATACTCCGGCCGCAACTCAGCCAGTTGCGCCACCACGCCCGGCAGTTTGGCCACACCCTCAGGCGTGCGCGGCGGGAACAGCTCGAACGAGAATCGCGATGTGGACTTCATTTGGCTTTCCATTCCGTAAATCGGCGATCAAGCACAGGCTTGAGGCGATCGAAATTCTCCCAACTGTCTGCTACGTGGTACAGGGTGGCAGCCCCTTCTCCGAGCGTCGCCTCGTAATCCTTTAGGTACTTGCCTTTTTGAAAATTGAAATAGTCTTGCGCAAACGCATTGCCGACGTCGTTCAAGTCTTCGTCTATGAACTTACCGTCGCATAGATTGAAGAAGAGTTGGCCAGGAGTAAGAGAGCGATCACGAAGCTTTTCGATAAACTGCGGAAATTCATCAACGATGAGCTCGCCGGCCAAGCCGCTCAGAAGCGCCCAAGCGACAAACATACCCGCATGAGTGGCTCCGGCTTTGTCCGGCAGGCCACTAGGGAAATTGCCGCCGTAGTGCCAACTTGCATCATCGTATTTCATGGCCCAACAGCTCCCGATTGATAGTAGCCCCAACCGTAATCGCACGGTTGGGGCATGTAGCAAGTGTCATCGCTGACAAATGAAAACTAATAGCGATAGAACTCCGGCTTGAACGGCCCTTCCACCGGCACCCCGATGTAGTCGGCCTGGCGCTCGGAGAGCTGCGTGAGCTTCACGCCGATCTTCTCAAGGTGCAGCCGAGCCACTTCCTCGTCCAGCTTCTTGGGCAGCGTGTAGACCGCGATCTTGTAGGTGTCCTTGTTCTTCCACAGATCGATCTGGGCCAGCGTCTGGTTGGCGAAGCTGTTCGACATCACGAAGCTCGGATGCCCCGTCGCGCAGCCCAGGTTCACCAGGCGGCCCTCGGCCAGGATGAAGATCTCGTGTCCGTCTTCGAAGTGGTACTTATCCACCTGCGGCTTGATGTTGATCTTCGTGGCGGTCTTGTCGCCGTTCAGCCGGTCCATCTGGATTTCGTTGTCGAAGTGGCCGATGTTGCACACAATGGCCTGGTCCTTCATCTTGTGCATATGCTCGAGGGTGATGATGTCCACGTTGCCAGTGCAGGTAACGTAGATGTCGCCGCGGCCCAGCGTGTCCTCAAGCGTCGTGACCTCAAATCCTTCCATGGCGGCCTGCAGCGCATTGATCGGATCGATCTCCGTCACGATCACGCGTGCGCCCATGCCCCGCAGCGAGTGCGCGCAGCCCTTACCCACGTCGCCGTAGCCGCAGATGACAGCAACCTTGCCGGCGACCATCACGTCGGTGGCGCGTTTGATGCCGTCGGCCAGCGACTCGCGGCAGCCGTAGAGGTTGTCGAACTTGGACTTGGTCACCGAGTCGTTGACGTTGATGGCGGGCACCAGCAGCTTGCCCTTCTCCACCATCTGGTAGAGGCGGTGCACACCCGTGGTCGTCTCCTCAGACACGCCGCGCCACTCCTTCACAACCTTGTGCCAGTGCTGCGGATCTCCCGCGTAAACACGTTTCAGCAGGTCCTTGATCACCTGCTCTTCGTGGTTGCCGCTGGGAGTGTTGACCCAGCCGTCGCCGTTTTCGAGCTCGTAGCCTTTGTGGATGAGCAGGGTGACGTCTCCGCCATCGTCGACTACGAGCTGCGGGCCCTTGCCGCCCTTGTGGCTCAGCGCCGCAAAGGTGCAGTCCCAGTACTCTTCCAGCGTCTCGCCCTTCCAGGCGAACACCGGCACGCCGGCGGCGGCAATTGCCGCGGCCGCATGGTCCTGGGTGGAGAAGATATTGCAGCTCGCCCAGCGAACTTCCGCGCCCAGGCTGGTCAACGTCTCGATTAGCACGGCGGTCTGAATCGTCATGTGCAGCGAGCCAGTGACGCGGACGCCTGCCAGGGGCTTCTCGGCGGCGTACTTGTTGCGGATGGCCATCAGGCCGGGCATCTCGTGCTCGGCGATCGCGATCTCCTTCCGGCCCCAGTCGGCCAGGGACATGTCTGCCACTTTGTAATCGGCTGCCGTGATTTCCAGCGTTGTTGCCATCTCAAAACCCTCTCTTCTGCTCTCAAAATCTGCTGTCTGGCCGGATCCAGCTTCCTTGCTTTAGAGCTTTCCATCGACCAATCGTGATATGTTGATATGTACCAGAAGCAAGCCATGACGTCAATCCTGAAAACATTGCGCGCGGCAGCCGATCCCACCCGGCTGCGTATCCTGCTGGTTCTAGAGGAGGAAGAGCTGTCGGTGGCCGAGCTCCAGGAGATCCTGACTCTGGGGCAGAGCACGATTTCGTCCCATCTGGCGCAGTTGAAGCAGGCAGGCCTCGTCGAAGACCGCAAGGCCGGCAAGAGCAGCCTTTACCGGATTTTGCCTGGCGGCGGCGATGGCCTGCTGACAGCGATGCTGGCTCTGGCCGACAAAGAGGTCCCGGAGGCCGCGGCGGACCAGGCGGAGATGCGTCGCGTCGTGAAGAAGCGCCAGGAACGGATGCGCAGCTTCTTCGACGAGATGGCGGGACGGCTGGGCAAGGACTACGTCCCTGGCAAATCGTGGAAGAGCCTGGTGGTGGCGCTGCTCCGCCTGCTGCCGCCGACGACGGTGGCCGATCTGGGCGCCGGCGACGGGAGCCTGGCGCTCCTGTTCTCGCAGACCGCACAGCACGTGATCGCCGTCGACAGTTCCGCGAAGATGCTGGAAGTGGCGCGCGAGCAGGCCGCCCGGCAGGGCGTGCGGAATGTCGATTTCCGTCAGGGCGACGTGGAAGAGCTGCCGATCGAGTCGGGCAGCGTGGAGCTCGCGTTCTTCTCGCAATCGCTGCATCACGCGCTGCATCCCAAGCGCGCCCTCGCAGAGGCGTTCCGGATCCTCAAGGCCGGAGGCCGCGTGGTGGTCCTCGATCTGGCGAAGCACCGCTTCGAGGAAGCCCGCGAGCTCTACGCCGACGAATGGTTAGGCTTCGGCGAAGCGGAGCTGGAGCAGATGCTGACGGAAGCTGGCTTCAGCAAGCCCGAAGTCGCTGTCGTCGACCGCGACCCAGACGCCCCACAGTTCCAGACGCTGCTGGGGATCGCGGTGAAGCCTCAGTAAACCTAGCCGCATTTCTCCTTGACACGCCCGCGGAACATCATTTCGAATCCGGCTCACGATCCCCAGGTGAAGAAGATTGTCTGCCGAGCAGACTTGCGTCCATCCCCATCCGTTCCCCTGTAACAGAACCGCACGTTGATTCTCCCGAGGGGCTCGCTCATGCGCTGCAAAAATCTTGCACTGAAATCTGTGTCTTCCCTGGCCCTCATCTACCTGGCTGCATCATCGCTCACGCTCAAGGCACAGGCTCCGCCGGAAACCGGAAAGACACGCACCTACTACGTCGCTGCCGACGAAGTGAATTGGGACTACGCGCCCTCAGGCCGTGACGAGGCCATGGGCATGGATTTCGATCCAGTGGCCAAGGGCTTCACAGAGTCTGGTCCGCACCAGATCGGCCGCGTTAACAAGAAGGCCGTGTATCGCGAGTACACCGACGCCACTTTCACGACTCTCAAGCCTCGCAGTGCTGAAGATCAGTACCTCGGCATGATGGGCCCCATCTTCCATGGCGAGGTGGGAGACACATTCAAAATCATCTTCCGGAACCATGCCACGCATCCGTACAGCATGCATCCCCACGGCGTGCTCTATGAAAAGGACTCGGAAGGCGCTGACTACAATGATTCGACCGCGGGGAAAGACAAAGAGGATGGCTGTGTCGCTCCCGGCGCAACCCATACCTATACCTGGCAAATCCCCGAGCGCGCCGGTCCAGGGCCGAGAGACCCCAGCTCCATCTTCTGGCTCTACCACTCCCATTGCGACGAGATTCGCGACGTCGCCTCAGGCCTGTTCGGCGGCTTCGTCGTCACGCGGCTAGGAGAAGCGCTGCCGGACGGACGCCCGAAGGGAATCGAGCACGAATTTGTCACGATGTTTATTGCAGTCAATGAAAATCAGAGCTGGTATCTGGACGAAAACATCCAGGCTCACTGCATGATCCCAAGGGTGTGAAGAAGGACGAACCCGGCCTGCTAACCGCGACAGGTTTCAATACGCCCGTCGCCAACACCGGGTTCATCTCCACGAACACCAAGTGGTCCATCAATGGCTACATCTTCGGCAACATGCCCATGATGACAATGCGCAAGGGCGACCACGTGCGCTGGTATGTAACCACTCTGGGCGACTTCAACAACGCACACACGCCCCACTGGCACGGCAATACCGTCCTCGTCGACGGCCAGCGGACCGACGTTCTAGCGGTTACGTCCGCACAAATGATCACCGCGGACATGAATCCCGATGCGGCGGGCATCTGGCTCTATCACTGCCATATCAGCGACCATATGCTGGCCGGCATGGTGGCGCGGTACGAGGTCAAGGCTCGCTAGCGGACAAGCCGGGGCTTGGCGTCCGCGCTGCGATAATCTGAATCCAATACCAAGAGCACATGACGCCAAGGGCCAAATCCGCTGCAAGTGAAACTCCGCAAGCCGGGAAAACGCCGCGCCTCACACGCGCGCAGCGCACCTCCATCCTGAAAGCACTCGCCGACCCCAAGCGCTTCGAGCTGCTGGAGCGCATTGCACGTTCGCAGTGCCCCCTCGGCTGCAGTGAAGCGATGGAGGCGCTGGCGATTGCCCCGGCCACGCTCTCCCATCACATAAAAGAGCTTCACACCAGCGGCCTCATCGACGTACGGCGCGAAGGCAAGTTCGCGTTCCTGTCGATAAAGCCTCATGTGCTGGAGGCCATAGCCGAAGGACTCGCCTCGCTGGCCCGGCCGAATTGCGGCCGATCCTGACAAGCCGGCGGGCCTGACTGGCTTCGCTAACACCGCTAACTCCGCCAGCCCCGCTAAAAATTCACAATCGTCCTGAATCCTTTCGCCACCGTCCGCAATCAATTCGACAGTTATCGAAATGTCGAAGAGATTCGGCAGTCGATCGAAGGAGAGAACGATGGGCAGCTTGAAGGGCAAAGTGGCATTGGTGACGGGCGCTTCGAAGGGTATTGGCGCGGGAATTGCGAAGGAACTGGCGGCGCGCGGCGCAGCGGTCGCGGTCAACTACTCCAGCAGCAAGGCTGAAGCGGAGAAGGTAGTCAAGCAGATTGAAGAAGCCGGCGGCAAGGCAATCGCGGTCAAGGGCAGCGTGGCCGATCCTGCAGCCATCGGGCCGCTCGTCGACGAAACCGCCGCGAAGCTCGGCCCGATCGACGTACTGATCAACAACGCCGGCATCTACGAGTTCGGTCCCATCGAGGCCGTCACGCCGGAGCATTTCCGGAAGCAGTTCGACGTGAACGTGCTAGGTCTGCTGCTCACGACGCAGGCAGCGCTTAAGCACTTCAACCCGCAGGGCGGCAGCATCGTCAACATCAGCTCGGTGGTGGTCGACGGCGTGCCGGGGGCGGCGGTTTACAGCGCCACCAAGGGCGCGGTGGATGCGATCACAGCCTCGCTGGCAAAGGAACTGGGCGCGAAGAAGATCCGCGTCAATTCGCTGAACCCGGGCATGATCGAAACTGAAGGCACGCACGCCGCCGGCTTCATCGGCAGCGACTTCCAGAAGGATACGGTCTCGCGCACGCCTCTCGGCCGCATCGGCCAGCCGCAGGACATCGCCACCGCGGCGGCATTCCTTGCATCTGAAGACTCTGCCTGGATCAACGGGCAGGCGATTCACGCGTCGGGCGGTTTCCGGCTGTAATCAGGAAGCAAGGAAGCAGGTAAGGCGCGGCCCCCCCGCGCCTGATTTGTCCGCGCCGCTCACCTTTCAGGGCTTTTCTGCCAGATGTTCGGGTTCTACACGTTGGTCAGCGGCTGGCGACGTAGGCCTCGCATGGTGATGACGCGTGCGGTGCGGAAAAGGCGGGCTGTCACGCAGCTGAAGCGGACCAAGCATGCGCATCACCAGCAGCGCACACATGCCGGCAAGCACAAGCACGAAGACAACCACAAAGATCACCACAAGGCCGGTCATCGGTTCTCTCCGTCAGGCGGGTTGCGCCGAAGCTGGATCAGCTGCGGTGCGTGCGGCGGCGGAGCGGATGATGCGCCAAGGCGGACACTCCGCGGATCATTCCCCAGCTCAGGGCTCCCGCGGTGCCGGCCAATATAACGATAAGCACAGCCGTAAACAAGATGGAGTAGCCGTTCATGGCAGACTCTCCTCTCTGTCGCCGTATGCGCGGCGCACTCATTCTAGTCCCGAATCGGCGACGCCGCGCAAATTTACAAACAGTGGGAACTCTGAATTACGAGCTGTGAATTCCTTCGGCCTCAAGCAGGCTCCGCTTGCGCTCCACGCCCCACCGGTAGCCGGTAAGCGAGCCGGACGCGCCAACCACGCGGTGGCACGGGACAAGAATGGCGACGCGGTTGGTGGCGCAGGCCCGGGCCACGGCACGGGTGGCGTTGGCATCGCCCAGATCGGCGGCAAGCTGCGAGTAGCTGCGGGTCTGGCCACGCGGAATCTGGCGCAGCGCCTGCCACACGCGTAGCTGGAACACGGTACCGCGTAGGTCGAGAGCGCTCTTCGAGCTGAGGGTTTCGCTTAGGTCGCGGCCCTCGCGCACAGAATCTAGCGCGGCGATCACCAACTCGGCGAGCGACGGATCGCGGTGGATTTCCGCCGCGGGGAACTCGTCGCGAAGGGTTTGCTCAGCGGCGGCTTCGGTGTCGGCCAGGGCCAGCCAGCAGAGGCCGCGTTCCGTGCCACCCACGATCATCCAACCGAAGGGAGAGGACGCCGTGGCGTAACCAATGCGCTCGCCGCGGCCGCCGGAGGCGAATTTGGCAGGCGTCATGCCGAGTGGATCGGCCTCGTAGGCGCGGCTCGATGAGTTGAAGCCGGCGTTGTAGATGGCTTCGGTGACGGAGGCTCCGTTCTTGAGCTCCGAACGCAGCGAGCCGGCGCGCAGAGCGCGCTGATACTGGCTGGGGCTCACGCCCATGGCCTGCTTGAACGTGCGCTGGACCGTGAAGGGGCTCTGTCCCGCGACGCGTCCGAGTTCGTCGAGGCCCACGCGGCGATCGAGGTTGGCCTCCAGATGCTTGCGAACCTGATCCAGAGAGTTGCCGCGCGCAGCGCTGGGTTTGCAGCGGAGGCAGGCCCGAAAGCCTGCAGCCTGCGCGTCCCCGGGCGAGGCGAAGAAGCGGACATTCTCGCGCAACGGGCGGCGGCTGGTGCAGGCGGGGCGGCAGAAAACCCCCGTCGTGAGCACGGCGTAAAAGATGGTGGCCTGCGGGTCGCGGGCGAGGACCTGCGCCCAGGCAGATTCGGTATCAATGGTCGGCTTGGCGGCGGGCTGGAGTGTCGTGTTCATGTGCTGATGTTCGCGCCAATCGCGGACGCGTACACTCCGATTCTTGCGGGTAATTCCGATTGTAGGTGTTCCGGTGATCGAGTGGTCAGGTGGTCATGATCACTTCGCCGCACCTGAGAATGAACGAACAGCTGTTATCCCCCATACGATTCAGCTCCCGCGAGGTCCCCTGGCCCCGGCTAACTGAAGACTGGCAACTGAAAACTGCCTCTCACACGTGACAGCCGTCACGGACACCAGTTCCGAAACAAGCTAATCTCATCCCACAGGTGGTATTTCGTCTGGACCTCTCACCCGCTCACGAAAAGAGCGAAAGTTTACTAGAAAATTAGCTACCCCTCCCCCCTGTTTTTACTTCTCCTTATATTCGCTTTTTAGGTCCAAATTTTGGACAAGCAATTCAATATGATGAACTTAGCAATCTACAAAATATCATAGGCAAAATCTGGACAGCAAATCACCGATGTTAGGTAGTAGTAAACAGAAGAAGCCATCGCAGCTCTCGCCTCCTCTCTCCTTCAGTGTTCTTGGCCAGCCGACTTGCGCAAGCCGCCCGAAGACCTGCGCCCGCCCTTCTACAATCAATCCCATGACCACCGTCGCCGGCATCATTCCCGCGCGCCTTGGCTCCACGCGCCTCAGCCGCAAGGTCCTTCGCACCATCGCCGGCCGGCCCATGGTCGAATGGGTCTACCGCGCCGCCGCCGAGTCGGGCGTTATGAACCCGGTCCTCATCGCTACTGACTCTGAAGAAGTTGCCGCCGCTTGCCGCGACCGCAAAATTCCTGTCGAGATGACCTCGCCCGACTGCGCCTCCGGCTCCGACCGCGTGCGCGAGGTCGCCGCCCACCTCCCAGCCGACATTTACGTCAACATCCAGGGCGACGAGCCCACGCTCACGCCTGACTTCTTTCCCCCGCTGCTGGCGCTCTTCGATCGCCCTGAAGTCCATGTCGCGACGCTTGCCGTCCGCTGCGCCCCCGAAGATATCGCCAATCCCAACGTCGTCAAAGTCGTCACCGCCGCCGACGGTCGTGCGCTTTATTTCTCGCGCTCGACTATCCCTTACGACCGTGATGCAGCAGGGTTTATCGGCTACCGCAAGCACCTCGGCATCTACGCCTACCGCGCTGCGGCCCTCGAGCGCTTCGCCGCCCTGCCGCCCTCGCCTCTGGAACAAATCGAGCGCCTGGAGCAGCTTCGGCTGCTTGAACACGGCATCGACATCTACGTCGCCGCCGCGCCCCACGATACCATCGGCGTCGATACCGAAGAAGACCTCGCCCGCGCCGAAGCCGTCCTGCTCAGCCGCCGCGCGGTATGAATCTGGCTCTAAAAGCGAAAGTCCCGCTCAGGGGGAGAGCGGGACTTGAACAGGGGCCCGAGGGAGAGGGCTTGCACTTATTGGGATGCCTGCGCCTGTCAGGATGGTTGCTCCCCTCTGCAAAAAATTGGCGTGTGAGGAAATCGGTCCGACAGGCGCTAGCGACGGGTTTTCTTGGCGCGCTTTCCGGCGCGGCCCGGCGACTTTTTAGTCGCCGTCGCTCTTTGAGGCTTTCGAGAGGCTCTTCCGCTCTTCGCTGGCGGGTCGGGCGGTGGTGGAATGAGGGACACGTTGGCGGCGCCGTATTTCTTCTCGAGCTTCCGCAGGACTGAAGCGTAGGCCTCGCCGGGGACGGTGATCTGAACCCGCAGAGCTGTCAGTGGATCTCCACTGGAGTCGGTCTGGAGGCATCGGCAGCCGATCACCCAGTACTCCTGCTTCTCCCCACCGTTGGGATTGCGGCCGATTTGTTTGTAGTTCTTATTGACATCGGCTTGCGTGAGCATCCCCTTGTAAGGGCTTTTCGCGGTTGGATCAGGCGCTGCGGGGAAGTATTCCTCGTCCTTGACCTCATCATCGGTGATTCCGGAGTTGTGGTGGCTAACCACGATGAAACACTGGCAGGAAGCGCCGGTGGGCGGACATGGAGCCGTAGCGTTCGAGACGCACTGGTAGACCATGTTGGCCGGTTTGCCCGGCTTGCCGGGGATCAGGCTCGGATTCGGTTTAGTCTCATCGCACACGCCCTTGGAACACCGCTTGTAGATGGCCATATTCCCCCTCAGAGTTGAAATTGCTCACCATCATAAGGCTGTTTCCGATTGATTTGGCCGAAAAAGCTTTAGATACGGTGAAGAGAGGGGGCGCAGGGTGTGGCGAGGTTTGACCTCGCATGCGCCGAACCGTATCATCAAGACTTGACGCATAGATGTAGGCCCGCCGCCCTGGCGGGTTGGTGCGTTTCTCCTCGGGCGGAGTAGCTCAGATGGTTAGAGCGACGGATTCATAACCCGTAGGTCGACAGTTCGATCCTGTCCTCCGCCACCAAGCATTGCATGCAGCAGATGCTCGCTTCCCGCTCACAGAAGGTCCTCATCTTTCATGAAGAAGGCTCAGACCGATTTGTCGGCTCATGGGCGCTTTGCCGGCGTTGGATATTCCCTGCGTGATCGCCGATTGCCTCCACGAGCTTCCGTGAGGAACAAGCCATTCGTGGATAGGCGTCATCCAAGAAAGCGCTTGCGTGGGAGGTGGTACAGCATGATTGCTATCGGAGGTATCGTTCTTTTGGTCATTGTTGTTGCGGTGGGATTTCTGCTGATGCGGCGGCGCTAACGCTATCCGGCAGATCGCACCGGGCTCAGGCGCCGCGGACCATCATCATGCCGCCGACGATCTTTTGCTGGTCAGAGAAGATGGGGCGGCTGGAGACATAGAGGTGGGCGAGGGATCCGTCGGGCTGTCGATGGAGGACCGGGAGTGACTCAAGCCGGTCCCCGCGCAGAATGGAGCGCGCAAGGGGGTGTTCTTCCATAGTGAAGGCCCGGCCGTGCTCATCGAGCAGGCCCATGCAGACATACTCGTCGAGCCTCTGGCCGGGGAAGGCGCAGTTGCCGAAGAACTGATGTGCGCAGGCGTTGACCTTGAAGATCACTCCGTCATTGCCATCGGCCAGAATCATGCCGACAGGCATAGCGTCGAGGGCGATGTTCAGCTCTGACTCGAAGAATGCGCACTCGGAGCTGATCTCTTTCCGGGGCACGATGGGCTCCACCACTCCATAGATCGAGAGGATGCGGCCCTCGGCATCGAGACGCGGTGAGCCGCGCGAACGCATCCAGCTCCAGTCCTCGCCGGGGCGGCGGACGCGGTATTTGACGTCCACGGGAAGATGAGTGTGCAGGCCGTTCCGAATGGCATCGCGGGTGGGTTCCACATCGTCCGGGTGCAGCATGCGGAGCCAGCCATCGCCCATGGCTTGGTCGATAGGCTGGCCAGTGAACTCGGTCCAGCGGGAGCTAGCATCCACCACTTTGCCGTCTCCGTCGAGCACCCAGGGGACGTTCGGAGATAGGCTGATCCAGTGGCGGTAGTGGTCCTCGCTGCGGCGCAGGGCCTCCTCGGTGTTCTTCTGATCGCTGATGTCCATGATGGCGACCGAGACACCGAGGACGTCTCCGGCCTCGTCGCGCACGGGGTGATAAGAGAGCATGACGGTCTGGGGCTGAGACCCGGGAGTGCCGGGCGGCTTGGTGACTTCGACCCCGTTTGTGGCCTCACCTTGAAGGGCGCGGCGAATGAATGGCTCGACGGACGGAAAGATGTGCGGAATGACCTCCTCGACGGAGCGGCCGACGTGGGCAGCAGCGGGGACGCCGTTCATCTCGGCGAGTTGCCGATTGAGATTGACGTAGCGGAGATTGCGATCGAGGAAGCAAAGACCGACCGGGGCGCCGTCATAGATGGCCTGGAGCTGCGCAAGGCGATGGGCGGGGACGGCGTCACCCTGAAAGCGGGACGTGCTCTGAGTACCGTCAAAAGAGGCCGGGAGGCTGTCCCAGTGGGGGCGGGCGAGGATAGCAGGCAGTTCGCCGGCGGGTACGGGATGTCCGAAAAGCCACCCCTGGGCGAGATCGCAGGAGAGCCAGCGCAGCATTTCCGCCTGCGCTGAGTCCTCGACCCCTTCGGCAATCGTCATGAGTCCGAGGCTCTGGCCAAGGCCGACGACCGACGCCACAATCTTGCGGCATTCGCGGTCGGTGTCCATGAATCGCACGAAGCTGCGATCGACCTTGAGCTCGTCGAACGGCAGGGCCTGCAGGTGGCGAAGGCTGGAGTAGCCGGTGCCAAAGTCGTCGAGGGCCAGACGGCACTGGAGGGATTTGAGGTCCTGGGCTACCGAGGTGGCGCGGGGCAGGTCGTCGACCAGCGCGCTTTCAGTGATTTCCAACGTGAGGCGATCGAGAGGGAACTTCCAGGCACGGGCAAGGGTTTCAAGTCTCGCGGGGAGGCCCGCGTCGAGCAACTGGGTGGGGGAGAGGTTGACGGAGATCATGAGGGGGCGCCCCGTGAGGGAGAGAGCGTCAAAGGTCTTACCGAGGAGTTGGTGGGTGAGGGTGTCGATGAAACCGGAGTGCTCGAACGCGGGAATGAAATCGTCGGGCATGACGAGGCCGGAGTGCGGCGATTGCCAGCGCGCAAGCACCTCGAAACCGGCGAGTTGGCCGGTGCGGAGCTCGACGAGCGGCTGAAAAACAGGAAAGAACTCGCCAGCTTCGAGGGCGCGCAGTATTTCGGGCGCGTCGGGGGTCACGCAGACACTTTACCCCGGTTACGTCGTGAATGTCATGGAGTGTTTGGTTTTATCAGTTGTCTGCCGGTGGGGTAGCTGGAGACAGCGAGTCTTTCGCCTGCGGCTCAGGATGACAAAGATGTGGTTGGTTGCGGTTGGGCAAGGGAAAAAACGACGGTTGGAGTATGATTGCGTCTATATAGGAAGTGGCTTCCCTGGCCGCTGAGGTGTTTGTGTCTCGACTCTTTCAACGACTGATCTTTGTGCTGGGCGCGGCGGTGTTTGCGGCACTGGGCCTGGGCTTCGCCCTGGGCGAGCTGGGATGGTTCGGCGTGCATGCCGGCGGCGAACAGGACGGCGCGTATAACCAGATCCACGTATACCAGCAGGTTTTGCGGCGGATCCAGAGCGACTACGTAACGGATCCGAATATGACGACCGTGACGACGGGCGCGCTGCATGGCTTGCTCGAGAGCCTGGATTCCGACTCGAGCTACTTGACGGCGACCGAGTACAAGATCTGGAAGGAACGGCCGACGACGGGCGTGGCGCAGGTTGGCATTACGGTCTCAAAGCGCTACGGGTACGCGACGGTGGTGAATGTGCTGCCGGGGTCGCCTGCCGACCACGAGCATGTTGCCGATGGCGATGTGATTGAGGCAATTGGCGATACGTCGACGCGGGAGCTGTCGCTGGCGGTGATCCGGCTGATGCTTGAAGGCAAGCCGGGCACGAACGTGACGATCACGCTGGTGAAGCCGCGCAAGCCCGATCCTGACAAGCTGACGCTGACCCGGGCAATTGTTCCTGAGCCGGCGATGGGCGAGCAGCAGTATTTGGATTCGAGCGTTCTCTATCTGAAGCCCGTGGTGATCAACAACGACCGGATGGACCAGCTTGCGGCCAAGATCAAGGCCAACAAAGGCAAGAAGATTGTGCTGGATCTGCGCGACACGGGCGGCGACGAGGAAGCGGGCCTGCGCCTGGCGAACTTCTTCGTCGAGAAGGGCACGCTGGCGTCGCTGGAGGGGCAAAAGTATCCCAAGGTGACGTTCGCTGCCGATGCGTCGAAGTTCCTGACGAATGCGCCGCTGGTGGTGCTGGTGAACCGCGGATCCTATGGACCTGCAGAGCTTGCGGCCTCGGCGATTGAGTCGGCGAAACGCGGTGACGTGGTGGGCGAGCGGACGTTCGGCGAGGGATCGGTGCAGAAGACGATCGACCTGCCGGATGGCGCGGCGCTGCTGCTGACCGTGGCCAAGTACCAGGGTCCGGATGGGAAGAAGATCCAGGACGAGGCGGTGAATCCGAATGTGCAGGCGGGGACGAATCCCGATGGGGACATTCAGGACGAGACGCCCGACAAGGACGACAAGTCGCTGGATAAGGCGCTGTCGATTCTGAAGAGCAAGAACAGCTAGCACCTGCAAGAAAATCAAAAGCCCCGCGTTCGCATGAGCGCGGGGCTTTCGTGTGTCTGAGGGAACCGTCTTCCCGCAATTGCACTCGGAGGTACCGGGGTGCGGTTTGTCACGGTTGGGGCGCCGAATGCGTGGTACGCTCTGAGGTATTCAGCATTCTCCACTCGCTCGCAGAGAGATTGCCTTGAGGCGAGACGCGCTTGGCTACCCCCATTCAATATGTAGAAGAACCGCAGACGCTGGGCCGAAGCCATCGGCGCGAGCCTGATCCTGAAGACAAGCCGGTTAAAGCGCCCAAGAAGCCGCGGGCGCAAAAACCGCGCCGCAAGCTGGCGGGCAAGGCGGCGCTGGCGATCCTGATAGTGCTCTCAGTGGTGACGGGCTCGCTGGCCGGGTTGACGCTGGTGTACTCGTCGGATTTGCCGCAGATCGAGGACCTGGAGCGGTACCGGCCTTCCACTACAACCGATCTTTACGACCAGAAGGGCCGGGTGATCGGCGCGTTCGCACTGCAGCGGCGCATCGTGGTGAACTACAACGACTTTGCTCCCATTCTGCGTAAGGCTGTGGTTTCCATCGAGGACAAGGACTTCGAGTCGCACGGGGGGATCAACTTCTGGCGCATCTGGGGCGCGGCCTGGCATGACATCCGCAGCAAGGGGCGGGCGCAAGGGGCATCGACGCTGACCATGCAACTGGCACGCAACCTGTTCTTCTCTGCGGACCTGGCCCGCTCCGTGAGCGGGATGCGGAAGATCCAGGAAGCATTCCTGGCCATCCAGATTGAGCGGACATTCACCAAGGAACAGATCTTCACCCTGTATGGAAACCAGATTTACCTGGGCAGCGGAATGTATGGATTCGAAGCGGCCAGCCAGTTCTACTTTGGGGCGCATGCGAAGGATTTGACGCTGACCCAGGCCGCGCTGCTAGCCGGGCTGCCCAAGGGGCCGTATGCCTACTCGCCGATTCTGAACCCGGAGAAGGCGCTGAAGAGGCGCAACCTGGTGATCAGCGAGATGGAATCGGATGGACTGATCACGCATGCCGAAGCCGGAGCCGCGCGCGGAACCGGTCTGGGACTGAAGCTGACGCAGCCCGAAGGGTCGGTGGCTCCGTGGTTCCAGGAAGAGGTGCGGCGCGAGTTGGAGAAGCAGTTCGGGAGCGAGCAGGTGCACGAGTCCGGTCTGCGAGTGGATACCACGCTCGATCTCGATCTGCAGAAGACGGCGAACCAAGCCGTGCTGGATGGGGTGGCAACGTACGAGCGGCGGCACGGGTGGAACGGCAAGCTCGACAACGTCATCGCCGATGGCAACGACATGGAGAGCTACAAACATCCCGACTGGGCGCTGAAGTATAGCCCCGGGGACTATGTGCATGCCGTTGTGACTTCTGTGCTGCCGACGATGGTGCGGGCGCGGATCGGGTCGGAAGAAGTGTTTATGCAGCCGGCCGACTGGCAGTGGACCGGGCAGCGCTATGCGGATGCGCTGTTGAAGCCGGGCGACGTGATCTACGTGCATCTGCAGGATGGGTTTGAGGGCGGGGGGCGCAAGGCGACGCTCGAGCAGGATTCCGGCGCGCAGGGCGCGCTGATGATGATGGACAACACCACGGGCGATGTTCTGGCCATGGTGGGCGGGCGCGATTACTCGGTCAGCGTGTTCAACCGGGCAACGCAGGCGGAGCGGCAGACGGGATCGAGCTTCAAGCCGTATGTGTATACCACGGCGGTGGAAGACGGCGTGAAGCCGGATGACGTGATCGTCGATGGGCCAGTGAGCTTTGGCAGCTACACGCCGCACAACTACGAGAACGACTACAAGGGCGCGATGACGATTACGAACGCGTTCGCGGAGTCGCGGAACATTCCGGCCCTGAAGCTGGCGGCGCGCGTGGGCATTCACAAGGTGATCGACATGGCGCACCGGTTCGGCGTCACGTCCAACATTCCGGCGTATCTGCCTGTGGCGCTGGGTGCTGCGGAAATCACGCTGGAAGAGCAGGTGGCGTCGTACTCGGTGTTTCCCAATGACGGGATCCGCGTGCAGCCAAGGCTGATCCGCAAGGTATCGAATGCGGACGGGATCACCCTGTGGGAGGATCCGCCGCAGGTGAAGGAAGTGATCAGTCAGCAGACGGCGCGAACCATGATGACGCTGTTGCGGGCAGTGACGGCGCACGGTACGGGCGCAGCGGCCTCGCAGTTGAATCACCCGCTAGGCGGCAAGACGGGAACGACCAGCGATTACACCGACGCGTGGTTCCTCGGTTTTTCGCCGTCTGTCACATGCGGCGTCTGGGTGGGATTTGACAGCCGGGAGTCGCTTGGAGAGAAGGAGACGGG
The DNA here is from genome assembly GCF_025264625.1 of Occallatibacter riparius. Taxonomy (NCBI): domain Bacteria; kingdom Pseudomonadati; phylum Acidobacteriota; class Terriglobia; order Terriglobales; family Acidobacteriaceae; genus Occallatibacter; species Occallatibacter riparius. The sequence continues at coordinate 2,404,967 of NZ_CP093313.1, read as the reverse complement.
GGCCAAGGCTGCGCTACCCATCTGGATGGCGGTGATGAAGCAGGCCATCGTGGGCAAGGACAACGAGAAGTTCCTGGGCGACCAGGGAGAGCAGAAGGCTCCGCTGCTGCAGGCTTCGGCCGCAGGTGCGGCCGCGCCGGTGAAGACTGGAGCGCGGCCTAGTATGAGCAAGCCGGCGGCCATGGCTGGAGCCGCTGCGGCGCCAAGACCGCCCGTGGCTGGATCGGGTGCGAAGACGGTGACAGCTGTGCCGGCGCAGGGTGCGCCGAAGACGGTGAATGCAGCACCTTCGACGAAGCCGGGTGTTGTTCCAGCGCCGAGGCCGCCGGCGGGTGGGCCCGCGGTGCGGCAGGCATTACCCGCCGCCAGTGTGCCTGCGAAGGCGAAGCCGGCGGTTAAGCCCGCGCTGCATCCGGGGCGGTAGCACAGGCGTCCGTCAGTGCGCGCTGGCGGTCGCCAAGTGGAATTCCGCGCGCACGGCATCCTTCGCTACGTCGTCCAGCTTCACGAGCAGATCGTCAGACAGACGAAGTGCCGCCGCCGCCAGGTTCTCGCGCAAATGGACGCGCGTCGAAGTGCCCGGAATCAGCAGGATGTTTGGCGAGCGCTGGAGAAGCCGCGCGAGCGCCACCTGCATGGGCGTCGCGCCAACTTCGGCGGCAACCTCGTTCAGCGTCCCTGATTGCAGGGGCGAGAATCCGCCCAACGGGAAGAACGGCACATACGCGATTCCCTCCGCGGCCAGTTCGTCGATGAAGGCATCATCCGCACGGTTCGCGACGTTGTAGAAGTTCTGCACGGTCACGACCGGCGCCACCTTGCGCGCCTCCACAAACTGCTCGCGCGACACGTTACTGAGGCCGATGTGGCGGATCTTACCCTGCTGCTGCAGCTCGGCCAGCACCTCCATACCGCCGACCATCGACGAGCCATCCGGAGTCATCAAGCCGCTGCCGCGCAGGTTCACTACGTCGAGCGCGTCCACGCCCAAGTTGCGCAGGTTGTCCTCAACCGACTGGACCAGGAGCTCGCGATCGAGACTCTGGATCCACTCGGCATTCGGCCCGCGCTTTGCGCCCACCTTGGTGACCAGCGTCAGCCCGGCCGGATAGGGGTGCAGCGCCTCGCGCAGAATCTCGTTCACCACGTGCGGACCGTAGAAGTCCGATGTGTCGATGTGGTTCACACCCGACTCGACCGCCTCACGGACCACCGCGATCGCTTCGGCGCGGTCCCTCGGCGGGCCGAACACCTGCGGCCCCGCCAGTTGCATTGCGCCATAGCCCATGCGGTTCACCGTCATGTCGGTTCCCGGAAACGTGAACACGCCACCCAGCTCATTCGTCTTCGTCATTGCAAATCCTCTCGGAAGCCGGCTTATTTGCCTGCCGCTTGCTTCCGGTGTTTTGATGAAGGAACCTTCAGGTTTGGAGTTCGCATTTGCCCCGCGCCGCAGCACCACTTCTGGACCCGCGAAAAACGCCTGTGCAGGCTCGCTCCACTGCGACGGTGGATGCCATCCTGTCCGCAACTGTTCAGGTTTTGCTCGCCGTCGGGCAGGAGAACCTGACCACCACGCGGGTCGCCGCCCGTGCCGGGGTATCGGTGGGAACGCTGTACCAGTACTTTCCTAACAAGCAGGCGCTGCTAAGGGCGGTCCTGGAGCGGCACCTGGGCGAGGTGGTTTCCGCGGTCCAGCGTGCCTGCCTGGAACACCACGGCCGGCCGCTGGAGGAGATGGCGTCCGGGCTGGTCAACGGATTCCTCGACGCCAAGCTGAAGAATGTCCGCACCAGCACCGCCCTTTACGCGATCGCCAATGACGTGGACGGCGCACGGATAGGCCGCGAGATGGCTAGCCGCGCCTGCGACGCGGTCGCGGGGATGCTCGCCACCGCGCCCGTCCAGTTCTGCACCGAACCGCTACGCCTGGCCGAGATGCTCTACGGCGTTTTCACGGGCACCGCACGGCGGCTGATCGAGTCGCCCGCGCCGCACAAGCTGCAGGAATCGTATCGCGCTGAGCTGATCCGCCTGGCCGCAGCTTATCTGGCCGCGTCAGCCCGATAAACTTGTCTCATGAACGACGTTGCGGATTTCATCCGCCGCCTTCCCAAAGCTGAGCTTCACCTCCACCTCGAAGGCACAATCGCTCCGGCCACTCTCGTCGAGCTGAGCCAGCGGCATGACCGCGAGCCGCTGACGCAGGCTGAGGCCGAAGCGCTTTACCGCTTCCAGGACTTCTCGGGGTTCCTCGACGCATTCAAGGCGGTCACCAACCGCTTGGTCGGGCCGGCAGACTACGAACTCGCAGCCTGGCGCATGGCCCAGCGGCTCGCCCAGCAGGGGATTGTGCACGCCGAGGTTTACATCTCAGTCGGCGTCATCTACGTCTGGCGCAACCACGATCCGGAGTGCTTCGAGCCGATCTTTGCAGGGCTGGAGCAGGCCCGTGTCCGGGCACAGCGGGAGCTTGGAATCTCCCTCTACTGGATCTTCGACGCCGTGCGGCACTTCACGCTCGAAGAGGCTGCTCGCGTCTTCCGCAAGGCGATCGAGATGCGCTGCGAGTACACGTCGATCATTGGCATTGGTCTCGGCGGCGACGAGCGCCGCTGCGGGTCGGAGCCGTTCCGCGAGCTGTATGCCGAGGCCAGGGCCGCTGGTCTGCGGCTGACCAACCATGCCGGAGAGACCACCCCGCCTGAGGCGATTCGAGAAGCGCTGGCTATCGGTTCCGAGCGCATCGGGCATGCGCTGTCGGCTGTGCAGGACTCCGAACTTCTCGAGGAGTTGAAGGTACGGAGTACTCCGCTGGAGCTGAATCCAACCTCTAATGTCCGGACCGGGGTCTGCGCCTCCTGGGCGGAGCATCCGCTGCGCCGCTACTTCGATCTGGGGCTGCTGGTCACGCTCAACTCCGACGATCCAGCCTTCTTCGGATCGGACCTGGAAGGCGAGTATATGCTGGCGCACACCGAACAGGGATTCACCCGCGACGAACTGCGCCGGCTTGCATCGAACTCGATAGAGGCGAGCTTTCTTCCCGAAGTGGAAAAGGCTTCCTGGACGGCCCGTATCGAATCAATCGGGTAAACAAATCTTCACATTGCGGGTCTAAGGCCCAAGGCCGCCATGCAAACATGTGCGGTATCATTCTTGACAAGGAAGGTGCCCATGGCGAACGAGCCCGAAATGGAAGCGACCATCGAAAGGATCAGCGAACACAAGGCGTTACGCGCCATCGGATGGTTCTCTGTGGGCATGGCAGCGGCCAGTCTTGGGATCTTCCTGGGCTTCGAATTGCGCAGCTGGTACAAGTTCAAGAAGCGTACGCCTTACGACTTCTATCCGCATTCGGATAACAGTGCGGCGGCTGAGTACGGGGTTGGAATTTAGAGCTCGTAGTTTTCAGTTCATAGAAAATGCCGCCTGCGGGCGGCATTTCTGTTTCAGGCCTTAGCCTTCGATTCGGCGGCGTCGAGCCAGCCGCGGCGCAGCTTATCGGCTGCGATTCCAGAGAGATACGGCTTGATGTCGAGGATCGCCGTGCCTTCGAGCATGTCTACGCCTCTTACACGCAGCCTGTTTCCTTCGCGGCCCAGCAGCTCGACTACGGTCAGCCCGAGGGGATTTGGACGGAACGGGGAGCGGGTCGCGAACACTCCGTGGGGAATGCCATCGATCGGGGTGGGCCCCACCAAAGCCGCCGTCTCGGAACGGTCGAACACCCAGATCACGAAGAGGTGCGAGAAGCCCTCGATGTCCTGGAGGCCTGCCTCGAATTCCGGCAGGATTTCGAGTTCGCCCTCGGCATCGTGCTTTGCGCCTAGTCCTCTGGGAACGGCGGTGGTCTGGCTGTAGGGGCTGCGAACAAATCCGATCGGCTTTGGCGTGAACATGGTGGGGTCTCCCGAAGTCCATCCTATCGCCTGCTCCCGATTCCGATTCCCTGCTCCTGGTTTCCAGGGTTTTGCCGCCGTTTCCCACCGGGACGTGCGTTAACCTGATCCTTCATGGGGCGCATTCGAGTACTTTCTGACCAGGTGGCCAACCAGATCGCCGCGGGCGAGGTGGTGGACCGGCCCGCGTCGGTGGTCAAGGAGCTGCTTGAGAACTCGCTGGATGCGGGGGCGAACCGTATCCGCGTGGAAGTCGAGGCGGGCGGGCGCAAGCTTATTCGTATCGCCGACGATGGCTGCGGCATGAGCCGGGACGATGCGCTGCTGGCTTTCGAGCGCCATGCCACCTCAAAGCTACGCACCGCCAACGACTTGCTGTCGATCGCCACGCTCGGATTCCGCGGCGAGGCGCTGCCCTCGATTGCGTCGGTTTCGCGGGTCACCCTGGAGACGTCGACCGGAGAGCCGGAGGAGACGGGCACGCGGCTCGAGATTGCCGGCGGCAACATCCTTCATGTTGACGATGCGGCTGTTCCGCGCGGCACGACTCTCTCCATCGCCGATTTGTTCTTCAATACGCCGGCGAGACGCAAGTTTCTGCGGGCGGAATCGACTGAACTGGCTCACGTGACAGCGCTCGTGACGCATTACGCGCTGGTCCACCCCGAGAAGCACTTCGAGCTGGTTTCCTCGAGCCACACGCTGGTGTCGGCACCGCCGGTGACCCGCACGGCTGAGCGGATTTATCAGATTTTCGGGAAGGAGACGCTGGCCCAGCTTCTGCCGGTGGCTGCCGAGACCAAGCTCGATCGTGCCGGACTGCCCGAGCCGCCTCCGTGGAAACGTGACCCTGATGAGCCGGCCCGCGATCCTGGACAGCTCCGGCTGTCTGGCTTCTACTCGAAGCCCGAGCTGCAGAAGCTGAACCGCAATTCCATCTATATCTTTGTCAACAAGCGGCTTATCCGCGACCGGCTGCTGCTGCACGCCATCACCGAGGCCTACCGGAACGTGATTCCGCCGACGAGCTATCCGGTGGTGCTGCTGTTTCTGGAGATGCCGCCG